>CAVSPB010000010.1:0-1125782 GCA_963729745.1 uncultured Gammaproteobacteria bacterium | reverse complement strand
CCTGGATGAGTACCGCATCGCGGAGCTCGTACGCGGCGCAGTGCCCGCCGATGCGTTCGGCGTCGGGACGCATCTGGATGTTTCGTCGGACGCGCCGGCGCTCGACATGGCCTACAAGCTGGAGGAATACGCGGGCAAGCCCCGGCGCAAGCGCTCTGCGGGCAAGGCTACCTGGCCGGGCGCCAAGCAGGTGTTCCGCGAGCGCGGCGCGCAGGGTGAGGCGCTTTGCGACCGTGTCGTGCTCGTCGGAGAGGAAGCACCAGGGGAGCCCCTGCTCGTGGAGGTCATGCGCGGCGGTCGCCGCGCCGGCGCGCAGCCCTCGCTCACCGAGTTGCGCGAGCGATGCCGCGGCGAGCTCGAGGCATTGCCGAGGTCACTGCGCGAGCTCCCGGCGGCGAGCGCCGCCTTTCCGGTGGACATCTCACCGGGCTTGCACGGGCTGGCCGCGAGTCTCGACGCCGGCGCGCAGTGAGCGATCCGATGGCGACAGGACTCCCGGCGCAATTGACATCGCTCCTGAAGCCGCAGGCGTACCCGCATCCGGTCGCGGCCGTGCAGCTCGTCGAAACGCATATTTCCTGGGTACTGCTCACCGGCGAGCTCGCCTACAAGATCAAGAGACCGGTGCACTATTCTTTCGTCGATCTGCGCTCGCCCGAGCGGCGGGCGTTCTTCTGCGCCGAGGAGCTGCGCCTGAATCGCCGCTTCGCTCCCGAGCTGTACGTGGATGTATGCGAGATCGCTGCATCGCACGGCGAGGCGCGGATCGCCGGGCCGGGGGAAGTGATCGAGCACGCCGTACGCATGCGGCAGTTCGAGCGCGAGAACGAGCTCGACCGCCTGCTGGCGAGCGCAAGGATCGCACCACCCGAGCTCGACAGGTTCGGCCGGGACCTGGCCGCAATCCACGCGCAGCTGCCCGTTGCGCAGGAGTCGCAGACCTGGGGGCGGGCTGCGGACGTTCGTGCGCTGCTGCTGGAGAATTTCGACCAGTGCCTCGAAGTGGCGGCGCCGCTGGGCACACAGGCCGAGCTGCGCGCGCTGCGTCAGCAGTTCGCGGCGCGTCTCGATGCGCTCGAGCCGTGGCTCGCAGCACGCCGGCAAGCCGGGCGCGTGCGCGAATGCCACGGCGACCTGCACGCACGCAATATCGTGCGCTACGGCGGACGCCTCATTGCGTTCGATTGCGTGGAGTTCGCGCCCGCCTTTCGCTGGATCGACGTTGCGGACGAGATCGCTTTCCTGCTGATGGACCTCGACGCGCGGCGCTGCCCCCTGCATGCGCAGGCATTCCGCGGCGGGTATCTGGCGCACAGCGGGGATTTTCAGGCGTGTCGCGTGCTCGGCGTGTACGAGATCCATCGGGCGCTGGTCCGGGCGAAAGTGACGGCTCTGGAGGCGGCGCAGGCTTCCCGGGGCGCGGCTCGCGACACGGCACTCGAGCAACACAGAGTCTATCTCGATTGCGCCCGGCGGCAGCTGGCACCGCAACGGCCGAGATTGCTGCTGATGTGCGGGCTGTCGGGCTCCGGCAAGACCTGGATGGCGGAGCGCCTTGCACCTCTCCTGGGGGCCGTGCACGTCCGGTCGGATGTCGAGCGCAAGCGTCTGGCCGGGCTGGCGGAACGCGAGCGCTCGCATTCAGCCGTGGAACGGGGACTCTACGCGCGTGAAGTCAGCGCGCACGTGTACGAACGTCTCGCGCAATGCGCGGATGACGCGCTGGCTGGGGGATACACGGTCATCGTGGATGCGACCTTGCAACGCCGCGCAGACCGGCTGCGCTTCCGTGAGCTGGCGGCTCAGCGCGGCGCGCAGCTGCGGTTGATTCACTGCAGCGCTGCACACGACGTGCTGCGGGCGCGCATCGCGCAGCGCGCCGGATCCGGGACGGATGCATCCGAGGCGGACCCGTCGGTCCTGCAGTGGCAGGAAACGCATTTCGAACCCGTCGGGGCCGAGGAGGGCATCGCGGTGATCGATGCGGACACGACGCGAGCGGAAATCGTGGCCGAGGTGCTCGCCCGGATTACGGCTGCCGGCAGCTGAGCGCGGCGATAAAAAGCGGGGCGGCGGTGCACGCTGCGCCGTCGCCCTCACAGCGGCAGCATGGGGGATGCTGCCGACCCCTTCGCGCCTCACTCCACTTTGATCTGCTTGGTCTTCTGCTTCGCCCCCTCCGTCTTGGGCATGTGCACGGTGAGCACGCCGTCCTTGTCCTCGCAGCGGATGGCGTCGGCCTTGACATCATCCGGCAGCAGGAAGGTGCGCGCGAAGTTCCCGTAGAAGTTCTCCACTCGGATGGAACGTCTCGCTCTTGTCTTCTCTGTGCTGTTTGCGTTCACCCTGGATGGTGATCATGCCGTTGTCCACCGTGACCTTGACGTCCTCCTTCTTCACGGCCGGCAGCTCGGCGCGAATCAGGTATTCCTTCTCCGTCTCGCTGATGTCGGCGGAGGGAGACCACTGCAGTTTCTCTCCGCCGTTGCCCGCGGCGAGACGCTGCCAGCGCGCGGCGGGCGACGACAGCATGCGGTTGAACAGGGTATCGATCTCGCTGAAAGGATCCCAACGTACCAGGTTCATGGCTTGTCCTCCTGTTGAAGAAGCGCCGCCAGGGCGCCGATATCTAGCAGCGCAAGGTTGAACCCCCGCGGCGGCGGGCTCAATTCGCGTATCTACGTATAGGAATCTGCAACGCCGCCTGCGGCAGGAAAGCCCGGCGCTGGATGAGATGGATGCGCAGAACTACGTAACGACGGCGGCGGCGCGCGGGACTATGATGTCAGCGACCCAGTGAAGCTATCCAGGCTGGAGGGCATACGAATGAACGCGAACGTCGGGCGGCCTCTGATCGGCCAATGGTACGCACGCGCGGACAAGGGCGAGGCGTTTCAGGTCGTGGGGTACGATGACCGCTCGCACATGATCGAGATCCAGTCTTTCGACGGCGACATCGACGAGATCGACGACGACGCCTGGCGCCTGCTCTTGCTGGAGCGCAGCGAGCAGCCCGAGAACTGGACCGGCCCGGTGGACAATGTCGAGATGGATGACCTGGGCTACTCGGAAACGGCAATGAGCTCCGGGGATTGGACACAAGAGCTGCGGCCCTTCAGGGTCGAGGGCGAGCCGTGGGAGGACAGCCGGCCGGAAGAGGAACGCGATGCGTTCGGCGCAGGCAGCCCGCGCGAAGCGTTCAGCGCGGAAGTGCCCGAGGCTGACGAGCGGATTTGACTGCCGGCGCGCGGGGCCGCAAAGCAATGTTCCAACGACCGGATCCGACTTCGCCGGCCACGTAGTCGATCGGCAGGAATCTGCCGATCACCGCCGCGTTGGTTGCCGTGTGGGCGGTGGGTGGTAACGTGCTGAAACTGCCGCCGGCAGCCAGCGCCAGCGGCAGCAGGAGTTGGTCTGCAAGGTGGCCGTCGACCGCGACATTCGCGTCGAGATACTGCTCCACGTCATGCGCGACCTGGCCCGCCACTTTCTCGGCGGGTACGCCCCGGGTGCCGAATCCGGCAAATACGGCGGTGAGGTTCTGGCAGTCGATGCGCACGTGTATGACGTTGCCGGCGCCATGCGCCGCAACATTCTGCACACTGCATGAATTCTCCGGCAGGCCGAGCCGCTCGCGCAGGGTGGCAATCTCGCGCCGGCCGATGTGCTCTGGCAGTCCCGACAGCAGCACGATGGCCGAGCGGGCGCGCAGTGCGCCGCGCTCGAGCAGTTCGAGCGACCGGCCGCGACGCAACGGCTCGATCGACGCCCGGACGACGCCTCCGCCTCGCGGATAGAACCCGTGGCGCTCGAGAGTGATTCGCGCCTTGAAGCCGAGGCGTTCGAGCAGCGGCAGGTAGGAATCCCGGACGAACTCGTACGTGGGTGCGCGCGGGTTGTGGGTGCCGCCGCGGAACACGATCTGGGAGGGGCGTTCGCAGAGCGAAAGTGCAGGCAGCACCGTCTGCAGCACGAGCATCGTGCTGCCCGCGGTGCCCACATCGACCTCGTAGAGCCCCGGGCATACGGGGCCCGGCTCGAAAGTGAGCTCGCGCGAGGCCAGCGCCGCGCCGGCGGTGTGCGCGCCGCAGAGACTCGCCACTGCGTGCACTGCGGCAAGATGCTGGGCGCGCAAGCCGGGCTTGTCGCGATGGGCCCGGATGTTGCGCAGCTTGATCGCGACGCCGCTGCAGGCAGCAAGCGCGAGGGCGCTGCGCACTATCTGTCCGCCTCCTTCGCCCATCGAGGCGTCGATATCGATCATGACGGCGCCCGCGACTGCATCTGCTCGAGGTCGGGTTCGTGCACCTCGCCGAGGATGTGCTCCCGAGCGCAACTTCTGAGCTCGACCGCCGCGGGCCAACCGGAGTCGGCAGGGAAGAGCGGCTCACCCACGATCATGTCGATGGCCGCGGGACGCGGCAGCACCGCACCGTCCGGCAGCATCGTCCGCGAGCCGCGAATGGCCACTGGAACCACTGCCGCGCCGGCGGCCGCAGCCGCCGAGAACGCGCCCATGTAGAACGGGAGCAGGCCCGGATCGCGCCGAAACGTGCCCTCTGCGAACACGACCAGCGACTCGCCCGCACGCAGGCGCGCTTGCAGCTCGCGCGCACTGCTGGTGGCCTCGTGCACGTCGTCGCGCTCGACGAAGACGCAGCCGAGGCGCTCGAGCAGGCGCCCGATCGCGAACGACCCGACGAATTCCCGTTTGGCAACGAACGCGACGTTGCGTGGCAGGGCGGCCACGAGCAGTAATCCGTCCAGGTAGCTCGCGTGGTTCGCAACGAATACCCGCGGGCCAAGGGCGGTGCGCGTCGGCTCGTGAACCCGCAGCGACACGCCGCCCAGCCGCAGCGCCAATCGCACGAATGCGGCGCCGACGCGACGGCGCCGCGCGAGGCCCGGCGTGAACACGACCGAGAGCCACAGACAGGGTGCCAGGCAGGCGCCGACCAGCAGCGCCCGAAGTCCCCAGGCAACCTCGATGCCACGCCGGGTCGCATGGGCCGCTTGCGTGACGAATGCGCGGTACGCCAGCCTCGCGAGCTGCAGCCATGGTGCGCGACTGGTCGCACCGAGCTCGCCCCGCTCGTAGGCCTCACGGCAGGCCGTGCGCCGGATCTTGCCGCTCGAGGTCTTGAGGACGGTGCGTGGTGGCACGAGCACGACCTCGTCGACGGGCAGGCCGATGAGATCGACTGCCAGGCGGTGCACGCTGGAGATGAGCTCGGCCGCCGCGGCCGGATGTGCTTCATGGGTTTCCACGAGCACGATGACCCGCTCCGTGCCGCTGCGCCGGTCGGCCGCGGGGAACACGGCCACTCCGCCCTTGCGCACGCCGTGAAGCCGCGCCACGGATTCCTCGAGCTCCTGCGGATGAATATGGTGGCCGCCGCGGATGATGATGTCCTTCGCGCGGCCGGTGACGTAGAGCTCGCCGTCCGCCAGATAGCCGAGGTCGCCGGTGTCGAGCCACTTGCCGTCGAACAGCCGCGCACTCTCCGCGGGGTTGCGGAAGTAGCCGCTGGTCGCCGACGGGCCCTGAAATTCGATGCGGCCCTGAGTGCGTTCGGGCAGCGGCGCACCGCGTGCATCCACGATGCGAAGCGAATGGCCGGGCAGCGCCGTGCCGCAAGACACTACGCACAGCGGCGCGGGATCGGCCGGCGCAGCGGTGCAGGCAATCCCGCTGCGCAGAAAGCGCGCTCGCTCGATCCTGTCGATCAGAGGTCCACGGCCCACCGGCGGGAACGTCAGGCCGACCGCGCCTTCCGCGAGACCGTAGACGGGCATGAGCGCTGCGCGGCGCAGTCCGTACGGCGCGAAGCGCTCGGCGAAGCGCTCCACGGTCTGCGCGCTGACCGCTTCGGCTCCGTTGAGTGCCAGGCGCAGCGAGCTGAGATCCAGACCCGCGAGCTCCTGCTCCTCGATCTTGTTGAGGCAAATCTCGTAGGCGAAGTTGGGCGCCGCGGTGATCGTGGCGCGATACCGGTGGATGGCGCGCAGCCAGTTCGCGGGACGCGACAGGAACGCGAACGGCGACATCAGCACCAGCGGAAAGCCGATGACCAACGCGCCGAAGCAGGCGCCGATCAGCCCCATGTCGTGATAGAGCGGCAGCCAGGACACGAAGCAATCCGCGCTCGTGACCCCCGTGACTCGCTGCATCGCGTTCAGGTTCGCGAGCACGTTTGCATGCGTCAGCACGACTCCCTTGGGCCGGCCGGTGCTGCCGGAGGTGTATTGCAGGAATGCGGTATCGCCGGGCTGCAGCCGCGGCGCATGCCATTGCGCGCCGACCTCGGTGACCTGCGCGAGCGAGGCGATGGTCTCGAGGCTGGCGCCCAGCGGGCGCAGCAAATGGGCGAGCCGCCTGGCGCGCTCGAAGGTAAGCAGGATCCGCGCTTCGCAATTGGCGAGCATTCCGGCAACTCTTTGCAGGTGCACTTCGATCTGGCTCGGCCGTGCCGGAGGGTAGAGCGGCACCGGTACGGCCCCCGCGTAGAGCGCACCATAGAAGGCAGCAAAGAAGTCGCGACCCGTTGGCAGCATGATGGCCACCGCCTCGCCCGGCTGGACGCCGCGGCGCTTCAGCCCCGCCGCGACCGACGTGGCCTGCGTGCGCAGATCGCCGAAGGAGATCCTGGATGCGGCCTCGCGATCGACCAGCCATACATGCGTGCGTTCCGGTTGCGTGGCGGCATGCCATTCGAGTGCATCGAGCAGCGTTGTCGGAGTGGCGGCTGGCTCAGCAGCCGGCTCGGCGATCGTTCGGGGCTCGAGCGACACGGCCGCGGGGGCCACGCCGCGGCTGCGCAAGAGGGCGCGCGCGAGGTCGCGTACGGTTTCCGCTTCTTCGAGCGCGCCATCGGGAATCGAGGTTGCCAGGAGCCGCTCGACCCGCAGCGCCAGTTCGACGCGCGCGAGGCTGTCGAGGCCGAAATCGCGTTCGATTGACGCATCGGCGCCGAGCGCTGCGACGCCTGCCATGGCTGGATGCAGCTCGGCGGCCAGCGCTCGCGTGATCGCCAGAATGCTGCGCGCGAGGCTCTCCTCATCGAGGCAGACCACCGAGTCGGCGGGTGCGACGGCGCTCATGCGCCGCGACGAGCTGCAGTCGTTGACGCGCAACGCCACCCACCGCCGATCTGATGCCACGTCAATTGCACAGTCGCCGTCTCCGTGACCCGCACGGCCAGACTAGGCTCCCGGTCCGCGAATTCAATGGGTAGTTGCCGTACGAGCCGGGGCCCACGTAGATGTGCGTATTCCGCCGCGGCCGCGTGCGTTGCACGATCGCGCCGACGATTCCTCCAGCCGACGCGCATCGATGGCGAACAGTCACCCGGTGGAGCCGCACGAATGACCTGGCGACGCATCATGTTCGCCGTCGCCTCACCCGGCGACGTCGCACCCAGTGCCCTGAACAAGGTTGCCAGCCTCGCGCGCGCGCTGGGTGCGCAACTCGAGCTCTTCAGCTGCGTCTTCGAACCGAACCTGGTACGGCCGTGGCGTCCCGGGACGGGGATCGAACAGGACATCCGGCGCATCGTGGAGTACCGACATCGGCAACTCGAGATCCTCGCCAAACGGCTGCGGACCCGGGAAGTCAAGGTCCGCACCAGCGTCCGATGGGACGATCCGCCGTACGAGGGCATCGTGCGGCAGGCTCTCAGGCACGGCCTGGATCTGCTCATCGTGCAGTCCACGCGCAGGAGCCGCGCGGCGCGCCTGCTGCTCACGCACACCGATCACAGGCTCATCGCAACCTGCCCGTGTCCCTTGCTGCTCATCAAGACCACGAGGCCCTACTCGGAAGTCCGCGTCGTCGCGGCGGTGGACCCTCTGCACGCGCACGACAAGCCGGCCACCCTTGACGAGGCGATACTCGACGCGGCGGGCACGCTGTCGCGCACCCTGCGGGCTGCCCTGCATGTCTACCATGCGTGTGAGCCGTGGTCCGCCGTCGCCCGCGGACTGCCCCAGCTCGGGCGAGTCGCGCAGGCAGTACAGGAGGAGGTGCATGCCGCGTATTGCGAGCGGGCCGAAGCGCGGGTTGCCGAGATTGCGCGACGCCAGCGCGTGCCGAGCCGGCAAGTTCACCTGGAGGAGGGGCGGGCGGTGCGTTCATTGCCGCGCTTCGCCCGGCGCATCTCTGCCGATATCGTGGCGATGGGCGCGGTGTCCCGGTCGCTGCCGGAACGCAGGATCATCGGTCACACGGCGGAACGCGTGCTCGATCGTCTCGACAGCGACGTGTTGATCGTGAAGCCGGTGGGCTTTCGCAGCCCGGTGAGCCGCCTGTCGGTGCACCGCCTGCCGAAGCGCGGCGCGCAACGCGCCAGGTACGTCTTCTGAGGAAGCGCGCCGGCGGCAGCCGGCTCAGGCCGTGCCCGTTGAAGGCGGCACCGGGGCAAGCTCGGTGCGGCGCGCTCGCTCGAGCAATGCGCCGACCTCTTCATCCTCGATCTGCTCGAAGTTCGCATACCAGGTGCTGATCGAGAACAGGAACGGGGACACCTCCAGAATCGCCACCTCGTCGGCCTCGGCTCCGACGAGGCGGGCAGCCTCCTGTGAGGCCACCGGCGCGGCGACGACCACAGAGGTGGCGTCCGCTTGGCGCGCGGCCCGGACCGCAGCAATCATCGTTGCGCCGGTTGCCAGCCCGTCATCGACCAGCACCACGGTCTGGCCGCGCAGATCGAGCGGCGGCAGGCCGGCGCGGTAGGTGCGTTCGCGGCGTTCGAGCTCGGCTCGTTCGCGCCGTGCGATCTGTTCGAAGGGGATGTCGAGACCCGCGAAGCGCGACGCGCCGTCCGGCTCCCGCACGGTGATCCCGCCCGAGGCGATCGCGCCGATGGCGAGCTCCGGCTGGCCCGGCATGCCGATCTTGCGCACCACCAGGACATCGAGCGGTGCGCGCAATGCCCGAGCCACCTCATAGGCAACCGGGACGCCGCCGCGCGGAAGCCCGAGCACCAGCACCGGGCGCCGCAGCTTCAGTTTCAGGGTGGCGCTTGCCAGCTCACGGCCGGCAGCCGTGCGATCGGCAAATCCCTGACCCGTGGTCCGCATACGTGAAGGAAGCTAGCGGGCGGCGGCACCCCGCGCCATCGGTACCTGTACCTATGGCCCGAGACTCAGTTACGGTGTGCATGCCATGACGACACGAGATCGCAACGGGACCGCGGCCCGCGCGTCGCGCACGCTGACGCTTTTCCTGTGCGGCGACGTCATGACCGGCCGCGGCATCGACCAGATCCTGCCGTACCCGGGCGACCCGCAACTCTTCGAGTCCTACATGCGCTCGGCCGTGGCGTACGTCGAGCTGGCGGAACGCTCGGCCGGGCCGATTCCCAGGGCAGCGGGCTTCGACTACGTGTGGGGCGATGCGCTGGCGGAGCTCGAGCGTGTTCGACCGCAGGTGCGCATCGCGAACCTGGAAACGGCGGTGACGGTGAGCGAAGAGGCCTGGCCGCGCAAGGGCATTCATTACCGCATGCACCCGGCCAACGTGCCGTGCCTCACCGCGGCCAGGATCGATTGCTGTGCGCTGGCCAACAACCACGTTCTCGACTGGGGCCACCCGGGTCTCGCGCAGACGCTGACGACACTGCATCAGGCGGGCATTCGCACCGCCGGTGCGGGAGCCGATGCGGCCGAGGCGGGCGCTCCGGCAGTCATCGATCTCTCCGGCGTGCGCGTGCTCGTGTTCGCGGTCGGCACGCAAGACAGTGGCGTGCCTCGCGAGTGGCAGGCGACGCAGAAGCGCCCGGGCGTCAACTGGCTCGGGGACCTGTCAGCAGGCAGTGCCGACGCGATGGCCCGCCGGATCGCCCGCCACCGGCGCAACGGCGGCATCGTCGTCGTGTCGATCCACTGGGGCGGCAACTGGGGTTTCGAAATCCAGCCGCACGCGCGGGACTTCGCGCACCGGCTCATCGACACGGCGGGTGTCGACCTGGTCCACGGCCATTCCTCTCACCACGTGAAAGGCATCGAGGTCTATCGGAACAAAGCCATTCTCTACGGCTGCGGAGACTTCCTGAACGACTACGAAGGCATCGGCGGCTACGATTCCTTCCGCGCCGATCTCGGCCTGATGTACTTCGCGACACTCGATGCCCACAGCGGCGATCTGCTGCGGCTGGCCATGACGCCGACGCGCACGCATCGCTTTCGCATCCAGCGGGCCTCGGCGCAGGACGTGTCGTGGCTTGCCGCGACCATGAACCGCGAGTGCGGCGCGTTGGGAGCACAGGTGGCGCGGCAGCCGGACGGAACCCTGGCGCTGCAATGGGGCGCCCAGGATGCCGACGCCCCTCGCCGGGTGTAGGCCGGACGACTCCGCCCGATCCGCCGGCCGAGGTCGCGGCCGGAACGGCACCGCCCAGCCGCGACGACCTGGCGCACTGCGCTACAGGCTCACGGTAATGTCATTCTTCACCTGCGTGACGCCCGGCGCCGCCCACGCCGTGTGCTGGGCCTGGTCACGTTCCGCCCAGGACCGCACGTTCCCTCTCAAGGTCACTTCGCCGCCACGCGCCTCGATGGAGATGTGGCTCGCGTCGACTTCGGCGCTGCGGCGAAACGCTTCCTCGATCTTTTCCTTGATTTCAATCGCGGAAATCCGCGGTGCGATCCTGATCAGGTTGCTGACCGCAGTGACGCCGCGCAGCCGGCGCACGGCGCTTTCCGCTCTGTCCTTCTGAAAGTACCACTCGGCGTTGCCTTCGAGGGTGACTCGTCCCTCGCGCACCACGACCTTGATCTTCTCGTAAGTCACGGGCAGCTCGGCCCGGACCGCGGCCACGGCCGCGCGGGCAATCTCCGGATCGGCTATTCCTTCGCCCGACGACAAGCGCACCTCGACGTCGTTCGCCACGCCCGTCACACCGGCCACGCGTTTCGCCGCAGCCTCGGCCAGGTACTTTTCGTAGTAGCTGTGCACGAACCCGGTCAGCGTCAGGACGCCATCGTTCACCTTCACCGCCACGTCCGTCTCGTCGATGTCGGGCGTCCAGCGCAGTTCGGCTTCGACATCGCGTCTGATGTCACCATCGGTTTTCATCGCGGTCTCCTCCGTCGTTGATTCGCGTAACCCCCAGGGCCGAGTCTGCGCGGGCCGGGGCACGGGGCAATGCGTATTCTCCGCAGGGCACTCGTTGGCTTACCGTAGTGCGCCGGATGCGCAGATATGGTCTGCTGCCGGCGAGGTAGCCGCCCATGGAAAGACTCCAGTCGATTCTCGTCACCGTCGACCGCAATGACGCTGCGGGCCCGGCGCTCGCCAAGGCAATCGCACTGGCACGCCCTTTTGGCGCGCGGGTCGAGCTGTTTCTGTGCGATGCGGAACGCGCCTACGCGCTCAAGCATGAATACGATTCGCGCGGCGTGAGCGAAGCCCGCGAGGCCTGCCTGGCGCAATCCCGCCGTTATCTCGAGCGCCTGCGCGCGGCGGCGGATGTCGGCGCCGTGCGCGTCGACATCGGCGTGATGTGCGAAAGCCCGCTCTACGAGGGCATCGTCCACGAGGTACAGCAGAACGGTCCGGACCTGGTCATCAGGAGCATCGGCGGCGACGGTACGAACGAGACGGCCGGGTTGAGCGCGACCGACTGGGCTCTCGTGCGCACCTGCCCGGTCCCCTTGATGCTGACCCGTAACAGGTCATGGCGAGCGCAGCCGCGGATTGCCGCGGCCGTGGACGTTCTCGAGGCAGGAGGGGCAGGAGCTCACCCGCACGATCCTGCGCACCGCGGCGCTTCTCAGGTCGGGATGCGACGGCAGCCTGGACGTCATCTACGGAGACGATGGCGCCGAAGCGAGCGCGGCGGCTCACGAATCGCGCGAGACCGCGCTGCGCACGCGGCTCGAGGAGGCCGAAGTGCGCGCGGAGCAACTGCACGTGCTCGTCGGCGAGCCGGCGAAGGCACTGCCCGAGTTTGCCGCCGGCCGCGGCTACGACCTGCTCGTGCTGGGTGCGCTGACTCACCGCAAGGCGCTGACGGCACTCGTTGGAACGCTGACGGGCAGATTGATGGAGACGCTCGATTGCGACTTCCTGCTGGTGAAACCCGCCACGTACGTTTGCGCGGTGGGCGAGCAGCCCGCGGGCGGGACGATCTGCGCCGGGTAGCAACCGCGACCTTGGCGTGCGGCCGTCGCAAGCGCCTGCCGCGGATGACCGGCGCGCTTCAGTGCAGATACGACTCGGTCGCGTAGCGGCGCATCATCCGGTGACTGTTGAAGTACGAAGCATTCTTGCCGATCGTGCCCTTCATCACTTTCAACCAGCCGCTCGGGTCGTCGCCGTAGCCGTAGTAGAGCGGCAACACGACGTTCTCCAGCTTGTCGTAGAGAGTCGCGGCGCTATCCAGCGCCCAGCCGGTGACCCCTTCCAGACAGCCCTCGATCCACCAGCCGTCGAGCACCGATAAGCTCGGCACGCCGTTGAATGCGGCCTTCATTCCGCTCGTACCGGAGGCTTCTTGCGGGGGCAGCGGTGTGTTCAGCCACACATCAGCGCCGGCGGCGATCGTGCGCGCCAGGCCCATGTCGTAGTCGGGGAGATAGGCGACCGGTACCGAATCGGCGAGAGCCTGCGCGTATCCATGGAGCGAGGCGATCAGCCGCTTGCCGTCTTCGTCGCGCGGATGAGCCTTGCCCGCGAGCACGACCTGGAACGAGCGACTGCGGGCGATCGCCTTCAGGCGCTCCAGATCGGAGAACAGCAGCTCCGGGCGCTTGTAGGCCGTCATGCGCCGTGCGAAGCCGAGGATCGGCACTTTCGGGTGCAGCGCGACCCCGCAGAGCACGCGCACCTTCTCGATGAGTGCCTGTTTCGCCTGCAGATGCGCCTCCGCAATCGCGGCATCCGGAATGCGATCCACGCGCGTCAGGAGCTCCGGTTCGTGGCACCAGCCGGGCACGTGGTGATCGTAGAGCCTGCGAAAGCTGTCGGCGGTCCACGTGAAGGGATGCACGCCGTTGGTGATGGCGCGCACCTGAAAGCCGGGGAACATCTGCGCCGAGACCTCCGCATGGCGCTTGGCGACGCCGTTCACGAACTCGCTGAGGTTGAGCGCGAGCCGCGTCATGTTGAGATGCTCGTTGCCGCCCAGCTGGCGCAGCATCGCGAATTCCGCGCGTTGCGACTCGTCCGGCGCGCCGTTCGAGAAGAGGCGCCGCACCAGGTCGTAGGAAAAGCGATCGTGCCCGGCCTCGACGGGCGTATGGGTCGTGAAGCGGCACAGGTCACGTACTCGCGGTACGTTGTAGGGCAGCTCTCCCTCGCGCAGATCCTCGGGCCGATAGGCGTAACGGCGCAGCAGCTCGATACCGAGGAGCGCCGAGTGGCCCTCGTTCATGTGATAGGCGTCGATCCGGAAGCCGAGTGCGTGCAGCAGGCGAGTGCCGCCGATGCCGAGCACCATCTCCTGCTTGAACCGGTACTCCTCGTCACCGCCGTAGAGGTAGTGCGTGATCTCGCGATCTTCGCGTTGGTTCTCGTCGAGGTCAGTGTCGAGCAGGATGACCGGTGCGCGCCCACCCATGTGGCTCTCGAGGACGTAGAGCCATGCGCCGACCCACACGGCGCGGCCTTCGATCCGCACGGCGACCTTCGCATCCAGCGGCTGCGCCCAGCGCGCGGGATCCCACGTCGCAGCGCGCTCGACCTGCCGGCCCTGCGCATCGATCTCCTGGCGAAAGTAACCGGCGCGGCTGACGAGACTCACTCCGACCAGCGGCAGCGACAGGTCGGCGCTGGATCGCAGCGTATCGCCGGCCAGGATGCCCAGGCCGCCGGCATACGTGGGCATCTCCTCGCGCAGCGCGATTTCCATGGAGAAATACGCGACGCGGGGTTCGCGGGTGAATTCGTCGAGCACGGCCTCTACGCTGCTGCGTCGGTCCGAACGACGGCCGGACGGATCCTGAACGCCTTGTCGAGGGCAGCGAGCTTCACGGTGATCCCGGTGTATTCCAGCTCTCCCATCGGCAGCATCGCGGCGCCGAAGAACCCCTGGCGGCGCATGTCGACGGCCTTGCGCGTGACGTGATGGCGGACTTCGTCCCAGAACGGATGCGAGAAGGCATCGAGCGGCTCCGTGAGGCGCCCGTCATGAACGCAGAAGGCGGCGCAGGTCACCAGCGGCGGGCCGTCGAAGTAGCTCGTGGTGGTGCCGAGCGCCACCGGCATGAGCGGCATGTTGTGCGAGCCGCGCATCCCCCCGGCGACGAAGTGGCCGGCCGCGAACGGCGCCAGCACTTCACCCGTGGCCGGAAAGTTCATCTGCGTGCGCACCAGCATGACGGGATCGTCCTTGCCGGTGTAGTGCCCGGCGATGTTGTGCAGTCTCGAGGTTGCCACGGCGACGGCCTGCTCGCCGGTGGCGCGCGACCAGATCGATTCGACCACGTAGCGCTCCGGATCGCGCAGCAGCGCGGCGATGTCGTAGATCTGCTCCGGGGCATGCAGCTCGATGATCCGATCGCCCGCCGTGTGGCTCACGTCCATGATGACGAAGCGGAAGCCCTGCGACATCTTCGGCGACAGTATCAGGCCCGGCGTATTCATCGCATCGGCGAAGGCCAGGTACAGCGGGAAATTGAACGCGCCGGGGTCGGTCTTGTCCGCGGCGAACAGCAGGAACGGCTCGTTGGGCCGCTCCTCGATCTCCATCTCGGCGACGGCCGGCCCCATGCCGTGCACGTTGCCCGAGAACGCTTCCTTCAGCAGGTCCTGGCCGGCGCCGTACAGGCCCTGCTCCTTCGCCACGCGCGTTCCGCCGACGAACGCCTCCCACGCGAGCCGGTGCACGATCGGGCTGCCGGCGCCGTGGCGGTGCGTCATCAGGATGGCGATGTCGTCGCCGGTCGAGCTGACGGAAAAATCGAGCAGGCTCTCCTTGCCGCGTTCCGCCACGTGAGCCTTCACGGCGTCGAGCAGCTTGCGCGAAGGGCCGATGTGGCCGCCAATGGAGCCGATGTCGGCCTTGATGACGCTGAGGGTGATCTTCATGGCAGCACCTCCACATGGCTGGTAACCCTATGCTGCCACGCTCGCGGGCTCGCCGGGATCAGTGGGAACACGTATAGGCGTAACTACGAATCGCCACGCGGTGTGGGAGAGCGCTCAATCGGGCCGGTCGCCGCACAATCCGGGGCAAACGTCATGGTCGAGAGAGTCTGGCTCAACGCCTATCCGCGCGGGACGCCGGCCGAGATCGATTCCGGCGCGTATCCCTCGTTGACGGCCATCTTCGAGGAGAGCTGCCGCCGGTTCGCCGACCGGCCGGCCTATCACAACCTCGGCGTGACGCTGAGCTACGGCGACCTGGAGCGGTTGTCGCGCCAGTTCGCCGCCTATCTCTGCGGGCTGGGACTCGCCAAGGGCGAGCGCATCGCGCTGATGATGCCGAACCTGCTCCAGTATCCGGTGGCGCTGTTCGGGGCGCTGCGCGCCGGCCTGGCGGTCGTCAACACCAATCCGCTCTATACCCCCCGCGAGCTGCGTCATCAGCTGCGCGACTCCGGTGCGCGCTGCATCGTAGTGCTCGAGAACTTCGCGCACGTGTTCGCGGAGGTCCGTGCCGACACCCGCATCGAGCACGTCATCATCACGCGGGTCGGAGACCTGGCGCCGCTTCCCAAGCGCGCGGCGGTGAACCTCGTGGTTCGATACGTCAAGCGCATGGTGCGCCCGTACGAGCTGCCGGGTGCCGTCTGGTTCCGCGATGTCCTCGCGCGGGGCGCGCGCTCCGCGCTGCGCGCGCCGGCCATCGGCGCTCAGGATCTGGCGTTCCTGCAATACACGGGCGGTACCACCGGAGTCGCCAAGGGAGCCATGCTGACTCACCGCAACATGGTCGCGAACCTGCTGCAGGTGGCGGGTTTCTGGAACCGTCTGATCGAGCCCGGCCGTGAGATCGTGATCACCGCGCTGCCGCTGTATCACGTCTTCTGCCTCACCTGTAATTGCCTGGTCTTCATGCAGCACGGCGGCCTGAACGTGCTCGTCACGAATCCGCGCGACATCCCGGCCTTCGTGAACGAGCTGCGCCGCTGGCGGTTCACGATCATCACCGGCGTCAACACGCTGTACAACGCGCTTCTCAACCATCCGGGATTCGCGCAGCTGGACTTCTCCGCTCTGAAGCTCGGTGCCGCCGGAGGCATGGCGCTGCAGCCGGCGGTTGCGCAGAGATGGGAATCGACGACCCGCAGGCCGCTGGTGGAAGGCTATGGCCTCACGGAGGCGTCGCCCGTCGTGACCTGCAATCCGTACGACAGCCCGCGCATCGGCACGGTGGGCGTTCCATTGCCCTCCACGGAGGTCAGCGTGCGTGAGGAGGACGTCGAGGTGCCCGCCGGGGGCACGGGGGAGCTGTGCGTGCGCGGCCCACAGGTGATGTCCGGGTACTGGAACCAGCCTGACGAGACGGCAAGGACACTGACGAGCGACGGCTGGTTGCGCACGGGCGACATCGCGACCATCGACGCATCCGGGTTCGTGCACATCGTCGATCGCAAGAAGGACATGATCATCGTTTCGGGATTCAAGGTGTTCCCGAACGAGATCGAGAGCGTCGTCGCCGAGCATCCGGACGTGCTCGAATGCGGCTGCATCGGGGTCGCCGATGCGCATTCGGGCCAGGCGGTGAAGATTTTCGTCGTCACGCGCCCAGGCGCCCCGGTGAGCAGCGAGGCTCTGCTCGTGCACTGCCGCCAGCGTCTCACGGGCTACAAGGTGCCCAAGTACGTGGAGTTCCGCGCGTCGCTTCCCAAGACCAACATCGGCAAGATCCTGCGGCGCGAGCTGGAGCGGCAGGAGACCGCGCACGCCGCCTGATCAGCGGCGGATGAGCGTCTGCAGACTTCGTTGCAGCCGGCGGCCGTAAGGCGGCCGCAAGCCGAACAGGCCCGCGACGTCGAGCCGCGTCTGGCGAAATACGGCCCGTGCGTGACTGAAGCGCCGGAAACCGTACGGGCCGTGGTATTCGCCCATGCCGCTCGCGCCGACGCCGCCGAACGGCAGCTCCTGCGCGAGGAAGTGCATCACCACGTCGTTGACGGTGACGCCGCCGGAGCTGGTGCGGGCCAGCACCTCGCGTTCCTCGGCGCGATCGGATCCGAAGTAGTAGAGCGCCAGCGGCCGCGGGCGGCGGTTGATTTCCGCAATCGCCTCGTCGATCCGGTCGTACGGCCGCACTGGCAGCAGGGGACCGAAGATTTCCTCCTGCATCACCTGCATGTCGTCCGTAGCGCCGAGCACGAGCGTCGGGACGATCAGGCGCCGCTCCGGCGAGGGGTGCTCCGCTTCTGGCGCGAGCGCGATCAGCTCGGCGCCCTTCGCGCGCGCATCCGTCAGCAGGTCTGCGATGCGCTGCGCATGACGCTCGCTGACGATGGTCGTATAGGCGGCATCCGCGGGCATGCGCGGGTAGGCCCGCCGCACCCATGCCCGCGCCAGCTCGACGAACGCATCGATGGCCTCGCGGGGTACGAGCACGTAATCCGGTGCCAGGCACACCTGGCCGGCATTCGCGAGCTTGCCCAGGAGGATGCGATCGACCGCGCGGGCGAGGTCCGCCGATCGGCCGATGACGGTCGGGCATTTTCCGCCGAGCTCCAGCGTAATGGGAACGAGATGTGCGGCCGCCGCTTCCATGACACGGCGGCCCAGCGCGATCGAGCCGGTGAACAGCAGGTGATCCAATGGCAGCCTGGAGAAGGCCTGCGCGAGCTCCGGCCCTCCCGTCACGACGGCCACCTCGCGGACATCGAAGTACCGGGCGATCAGCCGCTGCAGCAGCGCGGCTGTCGCCGGCGTGATCTCCGAGGGCTTGATGAGACAGCGATTGCCGGCGGCGAGAATTCCGGCCAGCGGACCGAAGGTGAGGTTGACCGGAAAGTTCCACGGACTGATCACGCCGACGACACCGAGCGCCTGGTGCACGATCCGCGCGCTCGCGCCGGGCATCGCCAGCGGCCACCCGGGTGCGCACCGTTCGGGGCGCATCCAGCGCCGGACGTTGCGCCGGGCATGCTTGAACGCCAGTACGGCGGGCAGAATGTCCGCGAAGCGCGTCACGGCGACGGGTCGTTGCCCGAAGTCCTCCGCAAGCGTCTCGCATAGGTCCCGCTCGTGAGTCACGAGCAGATCGAGGCCGCGGTCCAGGCGGTCGATGCGCGCGCGCGCCGGCGCGCCGCCCTCGGCGAGGAACGCGTCGCGCTGCTGTTGCAGCAGCAGTTCGAGACCGGCGGGGGACTCTGCGCTCGCGCTGACCATCGCGGCTCGCTGCCGTGTGCTACCAGTGCAAGCCGCGCATCAGGCTCGCAAAGGCTATCATTTCCGCCGAGGCCTTCGCGCCGTCCGCTGCCGGGCCGCCGGCCGCCTCCGATTCGGGAAACATCTTGAAGCTCTCGCTGGTGATGATTTCGCTGATCTTCGGCGCGAAGATGCCGACCAGCTGGGCGAATACGCCCAGGCGCGTGGCGACGCGCTCGGGCCGGTGGATGATCGCTTCGCAGACCAGATCCGCCGCCTCCTCGGGCGGGATGAGCGGAAACTGCTCGTAGATCCGGGTCGGCGCGACCATCGGCGTGCGCACCAGCGGCATGTTGATGACGGTGAAGCGCACGCCGCGCTCGCTGTATTCCGCGCGCGCGCAGCGGGAAAACGCCTCCAGAGCTGCCTTCGAGGCGTTGTAGGCCGCGAACCGCGCAGCGTTGGCCAGCACACCGATGGAGGAAATGCTGATCACCTGGCCGCCGCCGCGCTTCACCATGGCCGGCAGCAAGCCGAGCGTGACGCGCACGGCGGCGAAGTAGTTGATGCGCATCAGCCGCTCGTAGTCGTGGAAACGGTCGTAGGTGTGCTCGATGGCGCGCCGGATCGAGTGCCCGGCGTTGTTGATGAGGATGTCCACGCCCCCGTGCTCGGAGAGCAATTGAGCGATGAAACCCTCGCAGGCCTGCTGATCGCCGATGTCGCAGCTGTAGGTGCCGACGCGGCCGCCGCGGTTCTCGATTTCGGCGCGCACGCGGGCGAGCTTCCCGGCGTCCCGCGCCACGATGAGCACGTGTGCGCCCGCGTCGGCCAGCTTGAGCGCAGTGGCGCGACCGATGCCGGAGGAGCCGCCGGTCACGAGCACCTTGCGGCTCTCGACGGCGCCGCGCAGGCTCCGATCCTTGTGGAGCTCGGGATCGAGCTGGCGCTCCCAGTGATCCCACAGGCGCCAGGCGTAATCCTCCAGCCGGGGCACGCGAATGCCGGCCGGCTCGAGCAGGGACCGGGCGCGCTGCGCATCGAACGCGGTCGGATGGTTGATCAGGTCCAGGACGGTCCGCGGCAGCCCGAGATCGTGCAGTGTCTGCTCGAGGATGCGCTGCAGCGGCCCGAGCGCCTCGCCCGCCGCCCCCGTGATGCGTGGGAGCGCCGCTACGAGACTCGGATCGAGGCGCAACGTCATCGTCGGCGCGTGCGCCGCCCTGGCGAACAGGTTCACCACGTCGCCGACGCGGCGATCCTCCGGGTCCGTCAGGTGAAAGCAGCGATTGTCCTGTCCGGCTACGTGTGCCAAGTGCGCCAGCGCCGCCGCAACGTAGTTGACCGGCACCAGGTTGACGTGGCCTCCCTCGAAGCCGACCAGCGGTACCCATTGCGGTACGTGGTCGCGCACTTTCTGGATCGCCTTGAAGAAGTAGTAGGGGCCGTCGATCTTGTCCATCGCGCCCGAGCGTGAATCGCCGACCACCATCCCCGGCCGGTATACCCGCCAGGGAACCCGGCAGGTGTCGCGCACCAGCGCTTCCGAATCGTGCTTGGTACGGAAATACGGATGGTCCAGAGCGGTGGCCTCCTCGAACATGTCCTCGGTGAACGTCCCGGCGTAGCGCCCGGCGGCCGCGATCGAGCTGACCAGGTGGAAGCAGCCCGCGGCGATCTGCTGCGCGAAGGCGAGCGCGTTGCGAGTCCCGAGCACGTTGGCGCGCTCCAGCTCGGGCGCCTGCGCGCCGAGATCGTAGAGTGCGCCCAGATGGAAGAAATGCCGGATGCGTCCGCGCAGCTCGGCGACGCCGGGCGCGGGCACTCCGAGCAGGTCCTCGCCGAGATCTCCCTCCACGGGCCTGATCAGGTTGCCCCTGTCACCGCACTCGCGCACCAGCGCATCGACTTTGCTCCGTGAGCCGCGCCTCACGAGCAGGTAGACCGGCTCGCCGCGCGCCGTCAGCTCTGCAACGAGGCGCCGGCCGATGAAACCGGTGCCTCCCGTGACGAAATAGCCCATGACCGGTCCGTGCGGCCGATGACGCACAGCACGCTACTCCGGATTCACCCGGTTCCATATCGGGAAAAACCGAGGGTCAAAAGCCGCCGCAGTTGAGCGACAGTGCGCATCATGGCGGGCGGCGAAACCATGTCGGCAGTGGATCGTGCCTGGCTGCTCATGGAGCGGCCCACGAATCCGATGATGATCGTCGGGCTGCTCGTGGTCGACGGTGCCGTCGACTGCGCGCGGCTGCGCGAGCTCGTGTCGGAGCGCTTCCTCGCATTCGATCGCTTCCGCTGCCGGCCGGTGGAGGACGCGCTCGGGACGAGCTGGGTGCCGCAAGCGCAATTCGATCTGAGTGACCACGTGGTGCGGCTCGCGCTGCCGGCGCCGGCCGGCCAGCGCGAGCTCGAGACGCTGGTCGGCGAGCTGGCGAGCACGCAGTTGAGCACGCAGCGGCCGCTGTGGAGCTTTCACCTGGTCGAGAACTATCGCGCTGGCAGCGCCATCATCGTGCGAATTCATCATTGCTACGCCGACGGGATCGCGCTGGTGCGCGTTCTGCTGTCGCTCGCCGACACCGGGGGCAAGCACAGGCCGCCGGCGGTGTCGGCGCCGGCGCGCGCGTCGCTCGCGGACGTCGTTGCCAGGACGATCGGCGAAACGGCCGCTCTGGTGGAAAAGGGCCTGCACTACGCTTTGCATCCAGGGGAGGCGGCCGGCCTGGCAGGCGAGCTCGCGCGCATCGCCATGCTGCCGGACGATCCATCCACCTGCCTGAAAGGCAAGCTCACCGGGGTCCGGCGCGTGGCGTGGAGCGAGCCCTCGCCACTGGACGAAGCGCGCACGATCGGCCGCGTGCTCGGCTGCACGATCAACGACCTGCTGGTTGCGACGCTCGCCGGTGCTCTCGGGCGCTATCTCGAGTCGCGCGGCGACTCAGTGGCGGGAGTGACGATCAGGGCGGCAGTGCCCGTGAACTTGCGGCCGGCCGACGACACGCAGCTCGTCCTCGGCAACCGCTTCGGCCTGGTGCTCCTGGAGCTGCCGGTCGGAATCCGCCATCCGCTCGAGCGGCTGTATTCGGTGCGCGCGATGATGCAGAAGCTCAAGGGATCGCCGCAGGCGCTGATCACGCTCGGACTGCTTTCAGTAATCGGGACTCTGCCCGCGGCGGTGGAGGGGCCGGTGATGGACATATTCAGCGCGAAGGCGAGCCTGGTGGCCTCGAACGTTCCCGGGCCGCAGCAGCAGCTCTACTTCGCAGGCGTGCCGATCTCCCAGACCCTGTTCTGGGTGCCGCAGGCGGGCAGCATCGGCGTGGGCGTGGGCATGCTCACGTACAACGGCGGGGTGCAGTTCGGCGTGATGTCGGATCGCGCGTTGATCCCGGAACCCAACGTCCTGGTGCGCATGATGGGCGAGGAGCTCGAGAGGCTGGTGCTGCTCCTGCTGCTCGGAGCCGGCACGCTCGGTGGCTGAGCGCTGCGCCGATCACGCGAGACCCTGCCTCGCGCGCTCGACATCGAGCCGTTCCATCGCGTCGGCGGGCTTGCACGCCGCTGCGCGCTCGCGGAGCTTTGCCGCTTCGTCCCGGTGGGCGCGAGCGGCTCGCCGCCGGAGCGCCGATCGCACCCAACCTGCTGCCGATCTCGATCGCCCTCACCCGCATGGCGGTAAGCGGAAGCATCGAAGGGAAGATGAACCTGCCGGCCTCGACTCATTGCGCCCCTCCCGTATAAATACGAATCCCATCGGTCGCCGCCTGTACCTATAGTACGGACGCGGGACGATTCGCCCACCCGGGCAAATACGCATAGGCGCGGCCGACGATGCCGCAGGAAGGGTGATCACATGGCACGCAGCAAGAAGTCGACGAAAACGAAGCCCACCATGGCCGCGGCGGCCCAGGCACGGCTGCTCGACGGAGTGCACCAGATCTGGTTGGCAGGCCTCGGCGCGGTATCGAAGGCGCAGAGCGGCGCTCCCAGGCTGCTGGAAGAGCTGGTCGCAGAAGGCGCACGTGTGCACGCGAAGGCGCGCGGCTCGGCCGAAAAGGCAGTGCGCGGCGCTCTGGGCGACGCGCAATCAGCCATCAGCGAGCGCATCGGCAGCGTGCGCGAACAGGCGGAGGATGCGTACGACAATCTGGAGAAGATCTTCCAGACACGGGTGCGGCGCGCGCTGAACCAGCTCGGCGTGCCGAGCGCGGACAAGGTGGCGGCGCTCAGCAAGCGCGTCGATGCGCTGAACGCGAACATCGAGAAGCTCGCCCGGGCCCGCAGAGCCGCTCCGCGCTCGCGTGCCGCCGGAGTGAGCAGGCACCCGTCACACGCCGCGGCCGCGTAGCGGCAGATGCTGACGATCGAGCCCGCCCGCAAGCGGGGCGCAGGCAACAGGAGACTGGCCATCGCGCTCGCGGGCGGCGGGCCGCTCGGCGCGTTCTACGAGCTCGGCGCTCTGCACGCGCTCGGTGAGGCGATCGAGGGGCGGGAGCTGACCGATTTCGACGTTTACGTCGGCGTCAGCTCCGGCGCGCTGGTGGCTTCGGGTCTCGCGAACGGCTTCGATACGGCGACGATGGGGGAGATCTTCATCGACGATGAGTCGACGCTGTACCGATTCTCGCCGGGCACGCTGTTGCGGCCGGCGGTCGGAGAGTATCTGCGCCGCGCGGCGCGCCTGCCCGAAGCGATCGCCGGGATCGTGCGCGCACAGATGCGCGAGCCCCTGCGCAACCTGTGGCCGGCAAGCGTCGGTCCGCTGGCCAAGATCATTCCGACTGCGCTGTTCGACAACGCGCCGCTCGAGCGCTATCTGCGCGACGTGTTCAACTCGGAAGATCATACGGACGACTTCCGCAAGCTGCGGCACCGCCTCTATGTCGTCGCCACCAATCTCGACACCGGCGAGTCGGTGCGCTTCGGCGAGCGCGGGCGCGATCGCATGCCGATCTCGCGCGCGGTGTGCGCCAGCTGCGCTCTGCCCGGACTGTACCCGGCGGTGGAAATCGACGGGCAGCACTACGTCGACGGGGCTTTGATCCGCACCATGAACGCGTCGCTGGCGCTGGAGGCGGGGTGCGAGCTCGTCATCTGCATCAATCCGCTGGTGCCCTTCGACGCCTCGCGCGCAGCGCCGCGCGGGCGCCCGCACCTCGCGCAACAGGGATTGCCCGCCGTCCTGTCACAGACCTTTCGTGCGCTCATCCATTCGCGCATGCAGGTGGGGATGGCGAGCTATCGCACGCGTTTTCCGCGGGCCGATACGCTGCTCCTCGAGCCCGACCGGCACGACGAGCGGCTGTTCTTCACCAATGTCTTCCGCTATGCCGACCGTCGCGGGCTCGTGGATTACGTGTACCAACGCGCCAGGCGCGATCTGCTGGCGCAGTCCGAGGCACTGGCGCCGGTACTGCGGCGGCACGGATTGCAATTGAACCTGCGCGTGCTGCGTGGCGGGCGGCGCAAGTTCTCGTCGGCGGCGGCACAGAGACGCGAACGCGCGCAGCGAACGGCGCAGCGCCTGGGCCGGGCGCTCGGGCGCCTCGAAGGCATGCTGGCGAAGTCGCGCGCGCCTGCGTGAAGCGCAATGGCGGCCCGCTTCTGGCGCTGGGTGCTCGGCTGCGAGCTGTTGATCGCGGCGGCGGTCGCTTTCTGGTGGGCCACGGGACGGGACCAGTCCGCAGGCGCCGCGGCGCTGATGACGCTCGCTGCGCTGGCTGCCCTGCAGTTCCTCTTCGTAGCCGCATCGTTCGTCTTCGCACAGGCATCGTCACGCGAGAGCAGGCTCGCCGACGCGGCCTACGTCCTGCGAGCGCTGCTGACGGAGCCCGTGCAGTTCTTGCTCGCACAGCTCGCCATGAGCGCCGAGCCCTGGCTGCGCCTGCGCGCGGTGCCTGCACCGCCCTCCGGGCGAGGTGCGCAGCCCGTGTTGCTGATCCACGGAATTCTCTGCAATAGAGGCATCTGGGCGCGGGCACACGAGCGCCTGCGCGCGGCCGGTTTCGCGCCGATCGGCGCCCTCAATCTCGAGCCGCCCGGGTCTGATATCGAATCCTATGGCGTGAACGTGGAGCAGGAGCTGCGCACGCTGCAGCGCGAGAGCCGCGGCGCCCCGGTGGCGATCGTCGCGCACAGCATGGGAGGGCTCGTCGCGCGCTCGTTGCTCCGGACCGTCGGCCGCGATCTCATCAGCCGCATCGTGACCGTGGCGTCGCCCCATCACGGCACGGTAATGGCGCGCTGCCTGCCTCTGGCGGGGGCGCAACAGATGCGGCCGGGTGCGAGCTGGCTCCTGACACTCAATGCCGCTCAGGAGGGGCGGCTGCCGGTTCCTGTAACGAGCATCTACAGTCGCGAGGACAGCCTCGTCGCGCCGGCACGAAGCGCAACCCTGAAGGGCGCGCAAGTGCACGAGCTGCGCGGCCTCGGCCACTTTGGATTGCTGCGTTCACGTCGCGGGCTCGACTGCATCATCAGCGCCCTCGAGCGCCATCGAGACTCATGAGTACGGCTGACGATCTGGACGGGCTGCTCGCACGCAAACGCGTCCTCGACGAGCGTGCTGCGGCAATGCCACAGCTCGCAGCGCGCGTGCAGGAGCTGCGTGCGTGGCAGGCCCACCGCCTGGCGCAGACCTACGATGACTTGCGCCGTGACCCGCGATACTCGCGGGCCGTCGAGTTCTTTCTGGCCGACTTGTACGGACCCCACGATTTCACGCGGCGCGATCACGAGCTGATGCGCGCCTGGCGCTATTTGCGACGTTCGCTCCCCGCCGCGGCGCTCGACGCGCTCGGGCGCGCAGTGGAGCTCGAAGTGCTGAGCGCTGAGCTGGATCAACAGATGGTCGCTGCGCTGCCTTCGGGGCCGGTGACCGACGCCGCCTATGCGAGCGCGTATCGCACCGTCGGGCGCCGCAATGCCCGCGCACGGCAGGTCGATCTGATCGTCGGAGTGGGCGAGGACCTCGAGCGCGTGGTACGGCATGCGTGGATTCGCCTGGCATTGCGCATCGCTCACGGGCCCGCGCATGCCGCAGGTCTCGGTGTGCTGCAGGATTTCCTCGAGCGCGGCCACCGTGCGTTCCGCTGGATGAAAGATGCGAAGCCTCTCCTGGAGGCCATGCGCGAACGCGAGACACGTCTGATGCAGGCGCTCTTTACCGGTGCCGATGGCAGTGCGTGAACCCGTATATGACTACGTGATCGTCGGCGCGGGCTCCGCAGGGTGCGTGCTGGCCAGCCGGCTGTCGGCGCGCGGGGACGCGACAGTGCTGCTCCTCGAGGCCGGCGGCGCTGATTCGAGCCTGTTCATTCACATGCCCGCGGGGCTCGGGCATCTGGTCGGAAACCGCAGCATCGACTGGGGCTATTACACCGAGCCGGAGCCGGAGCTGATGGGTCGCCGGCTGTACTGGCCGCGTGGGCGCGTGCTGGGCGGAAGCAGTTCCATCAACGCAATGTGCTACACGCGCGGGCATCCGCTCGACTATGACGAATGGCAGCGTCTGGGTGCCACGGGATGGGACTACGCGGCTGTACTGCCGTACTTTCTCAGAGCCGAGGACCAGGCGCGCGGCGCGAACCAGTTCCACGGCGTCGGCGGACCGCTGCACGTGGAGGACCTCGGGTTTCGCAATCCGCTGAGCGCGGTGTTCGTCGCGGCCGGCGTCGCGGCCGGCGTGCCCGAAAACCCGGACTTCAACGGCTCGCGGCAGGAGGGCGTCGGCTTCTACCAGGTGACGCAGCGCAAGGGACGTCGCTGCAGTGCTGCGATGGCGTATCTGCGGCCGGCACGGCGGCGCCCCAATCTCGAAGTGCGCACACGCAGTCTGGCCACTCGGGTCCTCTTCGAGCGCGCGCGCGCGGTCGCGGTCGAATACCGTCATGCCGGAACTATCCGTGTTGCGCGCGCCGCGCGCGAGGTCATCGTCGCTGCCGGCGCCGTGGCCAGCCCACAGCTGCTGATGCTCTCGGGCGTGGGGCCCGCCGAAGAATTGCATGCGCTCGCGATTCCGATCGTCGCGGACCGCCCGGAAGTGGGCCGCAACCTGCAGGATCATCTCGATTTCTGCACGCTGAACAAGTGCATGCGGCCCGTCACTTACGATTTCACCCGGTGGCAGGAGATGGCTGTCGGGCTGCGCTACCTGTTCACTCGCTCGGGTCCCGGGGTCAGCAATATTGCCGAGGCGGGTGCGTTTGTGCGTACGCCCCGCGCGCCGGACGCGCGGCCGGACGTGCAGCTGCATTTCGTGCCGGCGCAGCTCGATGATCATGGCCGCAACCGGCTGCCCGGCCATGGCTTCACCGTACACGCCTGCGTCCTGCGGCCGCGCAGCCGCGGGCACGTGACGCTGCGCTCCGCCCGGCCCGAGGACCCGCCGCGCATCCATGCCGCCTATCTGAGCGAAGCGCGCGACCTGGACGTGCTGCTGGAAGCCATCCGCCTGTCGCGCGAGATCATCCACGCCAGGCCGTTCGAGCAGTTTCGCGGCGACGAAGTGTTTCCCGGCGATGGCGTCGTGACGCGGCGGGACATCGAGGCAGTGCTGAGACGCAAAGCCGAGACGATCTATCACCCGGTCGGAACGTGCCGGTTGGGGAGCGATGCGGATTCCGTGGTCGACTGCGAGCTGCGCGTGCGCGGCGTCGAGGCCCTGCGAGTGGTGGACGCCTCGGTGATGCCGCGGATCATCGGCGGCAACACCAACGCGCCGACCATCATGATCGCGGAGAAAGCCGCGGATGCCCTGCTGTCGCGTGCGGGGACGGGAATTGCGTAGTGCAACGGCGGATGCAGCAAGGTAGCTTGCACGCCATGGAGAATCAGATCGAGATCCCGCCCGGATCGCCCCCGGAATCGCCGCAGCAGACTCCGCCCGTCGAGCTGCCGCAGGGTCCGGCAGAGACGCCGCCGGCGGCACCGGAAGAGACTCCGGCTTCGCCGCCGGTCGAGTGGCCACCGCCGCCAGCCGGAAGCAGTGGCCGGACCCCGCCTACGATCTGTTTTCGCGAGACGGGAGCGATGCGTGTACCGGCAATCCCGCCGCGACGCCTTCGTTGAGGCGTTGCAGCGCGAGCAGGCTTTGCCGCAGGAGATCACTCTCGTTGCCCGGCATGCCTTCTTCCACGGCCACGGCTATCTGCGCGGCCTCGGACGCCCAACGCCGCAGAATCTGCGTTTTCTGCTCGGTCGAGAGCCCGTCCTGCTCGAGCACCTCGCGGGGCGAGGCGAACACGGCGTCGGGGTCGATCAAGGCCCTTTCGATGTCGATGCGAGCGGATCCCGTGATCATGGATTCACCCTCACGCGCAAGCCGCAGCCCAGGTCAGTGGAGTGCGACGCCGCGCGCGCGCGCCCAGCGTCTTGCCTGGGCAATCGCCATTCGGATCGCCCGGCCTTCCTCGTAGCCTTCCGCAAGCAGGGCGTTGGCAATCCCGATCGCTTTCGTGCGCACCATGAAGGGCAGGTGCTTCATCGCCGGCGGAAAGTATTCACAGGTCCAGGGCATGTGTGGATTCTCCGGGCGACAGGGAGTCGCCGGCTATGCGTACTTCTCCGGGGCTGCGGGCCCGTGCCAGTCGGCGCTACCATTCGGCATGAACGCGCGCTGGGAACATTTTCCGCACCAGGCCGACGTGGGCATACGCGGCATTGGTGCGACGCGCGCCGAGGCCTTCGAGCAAGCCGCGCTGGCCCTGACCGCTGTCGTCACGGATATCGAAACCGTCGAAGCGCGCGAGTCCGTCGCGGTCGAATGCGAAGCGCCCGACAGCGAGCTGCTGTTCGCCGAGTGGTTGAACGCTCTGATCTACGAGATGTCGGCCCGGAAGGTGCTCTTCCGTCGGTTCAGCGTGCGGCTCGACGGTATGCGGCTGCACGCGCAGGCGTGGGGGGAGCGCGTCGATCCCGCGCGCCATCATCCGGCCGTGGAGATCAAAGGCGCGACCTACACGGCATTGCGCGTCGCGCGCGAGCGCGACGTGTGGGTTGCCCAAACTGTAGTGGACGTTTGAATACATGGATCTCGCTCTCTTCACACGCCGTTCCGAGTACGAGTGGGAAATCCCCGCGCAGGGCGCGATGCGCGTGCCCGCCGTGATCTTCGCGAGCGAAGCGCTGCTGCGCGACATGGACAGCAAGGTGTATGAGCAGGCGGTCAACGTGGCGAAGCTGCCGGGTATCGTGCAGGCGTCGTATGCCATGCCGGATGCGCACTGGGGCTACGGGTTTCCGATCGGCGGCGTGGCCGCATTCGATCCGGACGCCGGCGGCGTGGTATCGGCGGGCGGAGTCGGATTCGACATTTCGTGCGGCGTGCGTTGCCTGCACACGGGACTGGCGCGTTCCGACATCGTGCCGGTGCAGAAGGCGCTGGCGGAGGCGCTCTACTATCGCATTCCGGCCGGAGTCGGCAGCACCGGCCCGATCCATCTCGACGCCGGAGAAATGGACGCGATGCTCGTCGGCGGCGCGCGCTGGGCGGTCGAGAGAGGCTGGGGCGCGGCGCAGGATCTCGAACGCATCGAGGAACACGGGCAGATGCTGCACGCCAAGCCCGGCAGCGTCTCCCAGCAGGCGAAGAAGCGGCAGCGCGACGAGATGGGCACGCTCGGCAGCGGCAATCACTATCTCGAGGTCCAGGAGGTCACGGCGGTGTTCGATGCGCCGATCGCTCAGACCTTCGGCCTGAAGCAAGGCGACGTCGTGGTGATGATCCATTGCGGCTCGCGCGGCCTGGGCCACCAGATCGGCACGGAATTCCTCAAGCGGATGGCGATCGACGCTCCCCGGCACGGCATCACGCTTCCCGACCGCGAGCTCGCCTGTGCGCCGATCGGGTCCGACGTCGGTCAGGAGTACCTCGGAGCGATGCGCGGGGCGATCAATTGCGCGCTCGCCAATCGCCAGATCCTCACTCACCTGGTGCGCCAGGTATTCGCGGACCTCCTGCCGCAGGCGCAGCTGCCGCTCCTCTATGACGTTTCGCACAACACCTGCAAAGTGGAGGAGCACCGAGCCGACGGCGGCTCGCGCAAGCTCTACGTTCACCGCAAGGGCGCGACGCGCGCCTTCGGTCCCGGGCATCCGGATGTGCCCGAGGCGCTGCGCGCGGCTGGCCAGCCGGTTCTGATCGGCGGTTCGATGGGCACGGGTTCCTACGTGCTGGCCGGCACGCAGCAATCGGAATCACGAGCATTCAGCTCCGCGTGCCACGGCGCCGGCCGCGCGATGAGTCGCCACCAGGCGCTGCGAACCTGGAAAGGGCGGCAGGTGGTCGACGAGCTTGCCGCGCGCGGCATCCTGATCCGCAGTCCGTCCCTGCGCGGCATCGCCGAGGAGGCACCCGATGCCTACAAGGACGTCGCCGCAGTCGTGGATGCGGCCGATGCGGCCGGCCTGGCGCGCAAGGTCGCGCGCCTGGAACCTCTTGTGTGCATCAAGGGATAGCGCGGACAGGACCGCTCGTCCCGGCTCGGCGTCGCGGTAGATGCCGCCCCTTGGATTTTCCCCGCGCGCCCACATTACGGGCCGTGGCTCGTGACTGTTCTCTTTTCCTGCCGCCTGCCGCGCGCGTTCTGCGCCGGACTGCCGAGTTGAGCAAAGCCGAATCGTTCCCGATCCAGGTGGCAGCGACGCCGCCGACGGTCTGCTTATTCCTCGGCTGCGTCCTGCATAGGGTGTTGTTTGGGCCCATGGCGGCCCGTAGGTGGAGGTTTGATTTCCCCATGACGAAGATCTATGTCGGAAACCTGCCGTTTTCGACCAGCGAGAGCGCAATCCGCGAGCTGTTCGCCCAGCACGGAACCGTGGAATCGGTGAGCCTGATCACCGACCGCGATACCGGGCAGCCGCGAGGCTTCGGGTTCGTGGAGATGTCGCGCGCGGACGCCGCGCGTGCCATCCAGAATCTCAATGGCAAGGAGGTCGGCGGGCGTCCGCTGCGCGTGAACGAGGCACAGGACCGCAAGAGCGCTCCTCGCGGCCCGAAACGCTGGTAACGCAACCGCGAGCTTTCTCGCGGGGTGGCCGGTGCTCTGACGGGCACCGGCCATTTGTCTTTCTGCGTCCACGGCCCTTCGGGGTGCCGATCGGGCGGATCTCACCCCCCGACAGGACGTTCCGGATCGGGGCGGACCTCTGGGCTTGGGTACGTGTCGTGCCGGGCCGGCGCCGCGGCGAGCTGCCGGGGCGCGGTGATCGAGAAGACCTCTCCCGGCCGCAGCACGGAGACGGCGACGCGTCCGCCCACCACGTCCACGCGCACGAGCTTGTCCGGACGATCGAGGTCGACCTTGCGATCGATCGCGCGAGCCAGGTGCACGACGATGTCGCGCGTGGGGTGACGCTGCCAGCGGCGCTTCTCGATCTGCATCGCCCAGGTCTCATCCGGCGCGATCTGATCGCGGACCTTTTCCTCCAGCAGCCTGTACATGGCCTGCAGATCGGTTTCGCACCAGTAGTCCACGGGGACCCATTTGATCGCCTCTTCAAGAGCGCGTCCCTCGAGGAACAGCTCGCGGCACCCGTACACGACACTGCGCGCCTGCAGTGCGGTATGCACGAGCGCGATTCCCTCTACGCCGGTGCGTTCGACCGCGGCATGGTCGTCGCCGAGGTGCGTGAGCGTCCGGAGTATCTCGCGTCTTGCCCTGCTGTAGCGGCCGCACCGGTGCGAGACGAGCAGATCCATGGCGTCATCATGCGCCCCGCGTGCGGTTGCGCACTCCGCAAATGTACGCATGGTACCTGCGTAACCGCGCGCTCATGCTGAAGAGGCTGCGTGAGCGGCAGGCGCAAGCACGCGGCGCGCAGGAGACACGGGTCGGGCTCGACCCACACGGACTTGCGTGCGGCGCCGCAGTCCGTAACCCCGGAGCGAACGATGAGGATCCTCCTTGGAATCGATGAGTCCCGATACGCACTGGCAGCCACGCGCTTCGTCTGCGACTACCTCGCGCAGCCCGGAAGGCAGGTGGACCTCGTGCATGTGCTGCCGCTCACAGTGCGGGCGGACGCTGCGGTGCCGCGTCACCAGCCGCAGGATCTGCGCATTGCGCCTGCATCGCGGTCGTGGCTCGACCGGGCGGAAAAGCGTCTGCGGGCCCGTGGCTTCAGGACCAGCCGACACGTGCGGCGCGGCTTGCCCGCGCAGGTTGTGCCGGAGCTGGCTGCGAAAGGCGACTACGACCTGATCGTGGTCGGAGCGAAGGGACGCGGGAACAACCCGTTCCTGCCCACCGGGAGTGTTGCGCTGGCAGTGCTCGAGCACGATGCGCTGGCGAACGCCTTGCTGGTGCGCGAGCGTGAGCTGCGCAGGGAGCAACCGACCCCGGCGCACCCGCGGCCGTTCCCCGTGCTCTTTGCAACCGACGGTTCCTCGCGTGCCGAAACGGCAGCGCGCAGCTTCTTTCGCCTGTTCAGCCTGCCCGAGCTTCGCGCCATCGCGGTCGCGGTTGCAGAGCCGCCGCAGCCGGCTGCGCTCGTGAGCATGGGTGCGGCAGATCGCACGCGGCTGATGCGCCAACTCGGAGATGCAGCAGGCCGTTGGGTACGCGAGGCGAAGCCATTGCTGGCACGCCCGGGCATTCGACCACGGGCGCGGGTCCTGCGCGGCCAGCCGGCAGCCGCAATCGTCGAGGAAGCGAAGCGCAGCGGAGCCAGACTCATCGTGCTCGGCTCGCGCGGCGCGAGAGGACCCGCGGGCCCGCCCCTGGGAAGCGTTGCGCTTCAGGTCGCACGCTTTGCACCCTGTTCCGTTCTGATCGTGCGTGAGCGCTGACCGGCATGGAGCAGTACGCCGCACGCCGCGAATCGTTGCGGAGACGGATGCCAAGGAGGAGCGGCTGTGCGCGAGCTGCACGCGGCGCGCCGCGGCGCCTCAGGAGACGACATGAACCGTGCTGGCCTGCGGTCCTCGATCGCCCTGCTCTTCGGTAAAGCGGACATTGGTACCGATCGTGAGCTGCTCGAAGGGCCGACCCATCACGCTGTTGCGGTGGAAGTAGATCAGGCGGCCGTCGCCGGTCTCGATGCGTCCGAAATTCTCGTCCGGATGCAGCTCGCAGACCCGGCCGTGCGGCGGGGCGAGATGGGTCTTGGCCGGCGCGCGCCGTACGCGTTCGTAGTCCTCGAGCTTGCGCCTGGCGGCCCGGAAGGCGTCGCGCAGCGCGACGTACGGATCTTCGTGGGCATGGTGTATCGGATGGCTGCGGCGGATCGCGATCTGGCTGTCGGGAACCGTGATATCCATCCTGACTTCGAAGAGCCCGCCCTGCCGCTGGTGCTGGTGAGGCGCTTCGACAATGACGTGGCAATGCATGATCTGGTCGCTGAACTTCTCGAGCCGCTGCGCCAGCTCGCGGATGCGGGCTTCCAGCGCCGGCGAGGGTTCCATGTGACGAAACGTGATCTGCAGCGGCAGTTGCATGAGCGGGCCGCCCTCCTCAGAGATGATCGACCAGACCGCGCTCGCCCGCAGTGCGGGCGCAGCTCGCGCAGCAATAGACGTGATCGTCCTTCTCGACGCCGTGTCCGACGATGCGGATGCCGCAATGTCCGCAGGTCGGCGCGAGTGCGTGGATCGCGCACTCGAAGGAATCATACTGGTGCGATTGTCCGTCGAGCGTCACGGTGATGGGCCGTGCATATTCGTTTCCGCAGGTTTCGCAGCGTGTCATGTGCCGACTCCTGAAAGCCCCCGATTGCGCATGGGATCGTGCGCCGCTCGACGGGGGTGCGAAATACGGATATCTACATACCGACTACGGGACGTGATCGCGGAGCTCCTCGAGCCAGGCGTCCGCGTGCGCGTCGCTCGGCGCCCGCCAGTCGCTGCGCGGCGAGAGCGACCCGCCGGATCCGACCTTCGGACCGTTGGGCATCGCCGAGCGCTTGAACTGGCTCGATTCGACGAAGCGCCGCAGGAAGACTTCCAGCCAATGCTTGATCGTGGGCAGGTCGTACTCGTGTCGCTCGGATTCCGGGATCGATTCCGGCCAGGTGCCGCGGTCGCGCTGCGACCAGGCATGGTGGGCGAGAAAGGCGACCTTGCTGGGCCGGAATCCGAAGCGGCTGACGTAGTAGAGATTGAAGTCCTGCAGCTCGTAGGGCCCCACGGCTGCTTCCGCGGCCTGCGGCTCGGTGTCGTCGGCCTGCGGGATCAATTCCGGGCTGATGCGCGTCGTCAGTATGTGCGTCAGTATCCGTGCGACCGGCTCCCCGAACTGACCGGTGAGCGCCTCCCAGCGGATCAGGTGCCGGATCAGGGTCTTGGGCACCGAGGCGTTGACGCTGTAGTGGGACATGTGATCGCCGACGCCGTAGGTCGTGTAGCCGAGCGCCAGCTCCGACAGGTCGCTCGTGCCGACCACCAGTGCCCCGTGCAGATTCGCAAGCCGGAACAGATGCGAGGTCCGTTCGCCCGCCTGCACGTTCTCGAACGTTGCGTCGTATTGCGCCTCCCCGCGCGCGAAGGGGTGTTCGATGTCCTTCAGCAGCTGCATGGCCGACGGGCGGATGTCGATTTCGTGGGCGCTGACGCCCAGCTCCTTCATGAGCCGCAAGGCATCGTCGTGCGTGCGCCGGGTGGTCGCGAATCCCGGCAGCGTATAGCCGAGCACATGGGTGCGCGGCAGGCGCAGCTGATCGAGCGCCTGTGCCGCGACGAGCAGCGCGTGGGTCGAGTCGAGCCCGCCGGACACGCCGATGACGAGCTTGTGGATACCCGTCGCTTCCATGCGGCGTACGAGCCCCTGAACCTGGATGCCGTACGCCTCGCGGCAGCGTTCGTCGAGCGTGCGGGGATCTGCAGGAACGTACGGGTACCGCGCGACAGTGCGCTCGAGCGGTACGCATCCTGAGGGCAGCTCCTGGTCGAAGGCGATCCGGCGCAGACGGGCGAGCGGCTCGCGATGCAACTGCACGCAGTCGCTGAAGCTCGTCGTGCGCGTGCGTTCCTGCCGCAGACGCTCGAGATCGACGTCGGCCACGATCAGGCCGTCCTCGTAGCTGAAGCGCCGCGATTCCGCGAGTGTCTCGCCGTTCTCGCTCACCAGCGCGTGGCCGTCCCACGCCAGGTCCGTGGTCGATTCGCCGTAGCCTGCGGCCGCGTACAGGTACGCCGCGATGCACTTCGCCGATTGCGACGTGCACAGCAGGCGCCGGTACTCGGCCTTGCCTATCGTCACGTCGCTGGCCGACAGGTTTGCCAGCACGGTAGCGCCGCCGAGGGCGGCATAGGTGCTCGGCGGCAGGGGAACCCACAGGTCCTCGCAGATCTCGACGTGCAGCGCGAAATCCGTACAGGTCGCCGATTCGAAGACCAGGTCGCTGCCGAAGGCCGCGCACTGGCCGGCCACGGTGATGGTGTCCGACACGGCCTGCGCTCCGGACGTGAACTGGCGCTTCTCGTAGAACTCCCGGTAGTTCGGCAGGTAGGTCTTGGGAATCACGCCGAGAATGCGGCCGCGGTGGATCACCAGGGCGCAGTTGAACAATCGTCCTTCGGTTCGCAGCGGTGCTCCCGCGAGGAGCACGGCGGTGAGGTCACGGCTGGCGTCGAGCAGCTCGTGGACGGCCGACACCACCGCGTCGAGCAGAGCGTCCTGGAGAACGAGATCCTCATTGGAGTAGGCGGACAGACCGAGCTCGGGAAACAGCACGAGCGCGGCATTCTGCGCGGCAGCACGCCGCGCGAGGCCGATCGTGCGTTGCACGTTGCGCGCCGGCGCGGCGACTTCGACCCGCGGCGTGCAGACCGCGACGCGGAAGAATCCGTGCGTGCAGGCCGAATCGAAGGTTGCGGCGCTTTTCATCGCGGGCCGCGGCCGGCGGCGGCTACGGCGAGGCCCACCAGGAGAGGAACTCCTCGAACTCGATCACGCCGTCGCGGTTGCTGTCGATTTCCTGGAAGCCGACGCGGCACTCGTCCTGGGACATGCCTGCTTCGATGCCGCTCAGGAACTGGGCGAATTCGTCGAACTGCATCCGGCCGTCGTGATCGGCGTCGAAATAATCGAAGTCCTCGCGCATTTCCGCGCGTTTCTCGCTGTCGCGGGTCGTTTCGCGGCTGGGATTCACGGCTGCACCTCCAGAGTTTGCGATGCCCTCGGAGCGGGCCCGCGACGCCAGCGTGCGTCGGCCGCAGCGTCAACGGTATACGTACATTCACTTTGCCGGAGCGGGCGGCGGCACGGCGTCGCGCAACCGTACGATGTGCGTCACGCCTTCCGCATCGATGACTTCGATACAGCCGACGGCGTCGCCCTCCATCAGCAAGTATATGCAGACGGGGCGCCGGATGATGTGGCTGAGGTCGCCGAGACGCAGATCGAGGATGTCGTCCCTGTCCTCGTAGGTCATCCCCACGAGGGGCGTCCATTGAGCCGCGACGCGATGGCCCAGCGCCCGGGCCGCAACCTCGACGCAGGCCTGCTTGCCTTCGAGGTACCCGGTGAGTCCCTCGAAGTAGCTCTTCCATTGGTCTCTTTTCAGATCGATGGCCGCCATGCCCGCGTTTCCGATTCAATGCACCGGGAATGTTATGCAGTCGTGGGCGGGGCGATATCGGGGTTTGTACGCAGTCCGGCGCGCGGCGGGTGGGCTCGCCGGGACATGGGGCGGCCACAGTGCTGCCGCAAGTACGTATGGAGGTGCCCGTGCGGTAAGCCTAATGTGGCGGCAGCGAGGCGCGGCGTGAGCGACACCCCCATAGAGCAGGTGATCTGGTTCGAGCACCTGGGCCGTGCGGATGTCGCTCGGGTCGGCGGCAAGAACGCTGCGCTCGGCGAGATGATCCGCGGCCTGGCAGATCAGGGTGTGAGCGTCCCGCCGGGGTTTGCGACCACGGCGGCCGCCTACCGCCGGTTCATCGAAGCCAATCGACTCGACCAGCCGATTCGCGACGCGCTCGGGGAGCTGCGCGAGGGCAAGACTTCGCTGGCGGAAGCCGGGCAGCGGATTCGCCGCGCGTTCCTGCGCAGCGACTGGCCGGCCGAAGCCGCTGACGCGATGCGCGAAGCGTACCGGCAGCTGTCGAAGCGCTTCGGCGCCGAGGCGACCGATGTCGCCGTGCGCTCGAGCGCAACGGCCGAGGATCTGCCGCAGGCCAGCTTCGCTGGTCAGCACGAGAGCTTTCTCAACGTGCGAGGGGAAGCAGCGCTGCTCGACGCCTGCCGGCGCTGCTATGCCTCGCTCTTCACCGACCGCGCGATCGCCTACCGGCAGGCGCAAGGATTCGATCATCTCGGCGTGGCCCTGTCGATCGGCATCCAGAAGATGGTGCGCTCGGACTTGGGCGGCGCCGGCGTCATGTTCTCGATCGACACGGAGACCGGGTTCGACCAGATCGTGCTCATCAACGCCGCCTGGGGTCTGGGCGAGAACGTGGTCCAGGGAACGGTCGATCCGGACGAGTACCAGGTATTCAAGCCGCTGCTCGCCGAGCCGGGCCGCACGCCGATCATCGAGAAGAAGTGCGGGGAGAAGGCGCGCAAGCTCATCTATGCGGAGGATGGCGCATCGCCCACGCGCAACGTGCCGACCTCGCTCGTCGAACGCGCGGCGTTCGTCCTGACCGATGCACAGATTCTGCAGCTGGCCCGCTGGGCGCTGCTGATCGAGGCGCACTATGCAATGCCCATGGACATGGAGTGGGCGAGGGACGGCGCAAGTGGCGCGCTGTTCATCGTGCAGGCGCGGCCCGAGACGGTGCGGGCGCGCCGCGCGTCGACCTTGCTCAAGTCCTACCGCATCACCGACAAGGGGCGCCTGTTGACGAAGGGCATCAGCATCGGCGATGCGGCGGTCGCCGGGCGGGTCTGCCTGATAGAAAGCGCGCGCGACATCGGGCGCTTCGTCGACGGTGCCGTCCTCGTGACGGGAACCACCGATCCGGACTGGGTGCCGATCATGAAGCGCGCGGCGGCGCTGGTCACCGATCACGGCGGCCGCACGTCCCACGCCGCAATCGTGAGCCGCGAGCTGGGCTTGCCGGCCATCGTCGGCGCCGGCAATGCGACGCGCGTTCTGCACGACGAACAGTCCGTCACGGTGTCGTGTGCGGAAGGTGATGAAGGTTTCGTGTACGAGGGACGGGCCGGAATCGAGGCCAGCGACATCGACATCGGGAGTCTTCCCACGACGCGCACGCAGGTGATGCTCAATCTGGCCAATCCGGCCGCGGCCATGCGCTGGTGGAGGCTGCCCGCAGACGGCGTGGGGCTGGCCCGCATGGAATTCGTCATCAATACCCACATCAAGGTGCACCCGATGGCGCTGGTGCGCTACGACACGCTCGCCGATCAGGAGGCGAAGCGGGCGATCGCCGACCTGACGCGCGGCTACGAAGACCGTACCGAGTACTTCGTCGACCGCCTGGCGCGCGCGCTGGCCCGCATCGCCGCCGTGCTGTATCCGCGGCCGGTCATCGTGCGCACCAGCGACTTCAAGACCAACGAGTACGCCAACCTGGTCGGCGGCCGCGAATTCGAGCCCGCCGAGGAGAACCCGATGCTCGGGTTTCGCGGCGCCTCGCGCTACTACTCGCCGCGCTACCGGGAAGGCTTCGCGCTCGAGTGCCGTGCGCTGCGCCGCTTGCGTGATGAAATGGGCTTTCGCAACGTGATCGTGATGATCCCGTTCTGCCGCTCGGTCGGCGAGGCGGACCGGGTGCTCGCGGTCATGGCCGAGAACGGACTGCGGCGCGGGCAGAACGGCCTGCAGATCTACGTCATGTGCGAGATTCCCTCGAACGTCGTCCTGGCGAGCGCCTTCGCGGAACGCTTCGACGGGTTCTCGATCGGCAGCAATGACCTGACGCAACTGACCCTCGGTGTGGACCGCGACTCGGAGGAGCTCGCGGCGCTCTTTGACGAGCAGGACGACGCGGTGAAGTGGATGATCCGGCGGGTCATCGCGAGCGCCCATGCGGCCGGCGCCAAGGTCGGCCTGTGCGGCCAGGCGCCCAGCAACCACCCGGAGTTCGCGGAATTCCTGGTCGAGTGCGGCATCGACTCCATATCCGTGACGCCGGACAGCTTCATCGCGGTCAAGCGCCACGTCGCGGCCGCGGAGCAGGCGTGCAAAGAGCCGCGCCGCGCTGCGGGCGCCTGAAGGCGGTATTGCGAATTGCAAACCCTCGGGCTGTGGGTACTCGTCCTCGTCGCCGCCCAGGCGGCGCAGCCGGTGAGCGCTTCCGCCGAGCCGATCCGTGACGTTCTCGCCGCCGCCTCGCATCCCGACGTCACGGGCGCGGACTGGAAACGCTGGAAAGCCGGCCTCGCGCAACTCTACGCGCAGCGCGCGTTCGCCCCGTTGTGGTTCGATGGCGGCACGTTACGGCGGTCGGCGGCCGCACTCGCCGATGAGCTCGCCGCTGCGCAACGACGCGGGCTGCGGGCAGAGGACTACCGCGCGGATCGCTTTGCGGCCCTGGGGGCGGATCCGAGCTCGCTGGCGGGTGTCGATGCGCACGAACTGGCACTGCTCGATGTCGCGCTGAGCCTTTCCGTTGCCCGATTCGTCTCCGAGCTGCACGCCGGACGGATCGATCCGCGCGCCCTGGGTTTTGAGCTCGACGTGCCGCTTCCCCCGCTCGATTTCACTCCGATCCTGGAATCGCTTGCTGTCGCGCCGGGCCCTGGCGCAACAGCCGCGCTGCTGGACTCGCTGGAGCCCAAGTGGCGGCGCTTCTCGTTGCTGAAGGAGGCGCTGCGCCGTTACCGCGCGCTCGCGGCTGAACCGGTGCCCGTGATCGTTCCGAAGCCGCCGCGATGGGGGCTGGGCGCCGGCGAGCCTTACGTCGGCACCGCAGCGCTGCGCCGGTTGCTGGTGGAGCTCGGAGACCTCGCGCCGAGGACCGATGCCGCGCCGGCCGGCGAGGGCATCGACGCCGATTTGTCCGCGGCCCTCGCACGTTTCCAGGCCCGACATGGGTTGGCGCCGACGGGTGAGCTGGACGAGCGGACGCATCACGCGCTCTCGGTACCGCTGCAGCAGCGCGTGCGCCAGATCGAGCTCACGCTCGAGCGCCTGCGCTGGTTGCCGCCGCAGCTCGCCAGCCCGCCGCTCGTGGTCAACATTCCCCAGTTCAAGCTGTTCGCGTTCTACACGCCGGAGGATCGCGAGGATGCGATAGTGCAGATCGACGTGATCGTGGGGCGCGAGGCCCCGCTGCACAACACGCCGGTATTCGCCGCCGACATGCAGTATGTCGTCTTCGGGCCGTACTGGGACGTGCCGCACGGCATCCTGGTCCGCGAGCTGCTGCCCGAGATCCAGGCCGATCCGGATTGGGTCCGGAACAAGGGTTACGAGGTCGTCTGGACCTCGGCAGGCGGCAGGGTGACGCAGGAGGTCGACGCGGCGACGATCGCGGCGCTGTCCAGCGGGCGCGCGCGGCTGCGCCAACTGCCCGGTCCGCAGAATGCGCTCGGCCGCATCAAGTTCGTCTTTCCGAATCGCTACAGCGTGTACCTGCACGACACGCCTGCGAGCTCGCTGTTTGCCGAGGCGCGCCGTGCCTTCAGCCATGGCTGCATTCGTGTATCCGCTCCCGTCACGCTCGCCGAGTACGTGCTGCGCGCGAACCCCGGCTGGACGCGCCAGCGCATCCTCGAGGCGATGGAAACGGGCGGCGCGCGGCGGGTCGACCTGGCCGCGCCGATTCGCGTCTTCATCGTGTATGCGACGGCGCTCGTGGCCGAGGACGGGGCAGTGTACTTCTTCGAGGATCTCTACGGACACGACACGCGCCTGCAGGCAGCGCTGCAGGCCCGTACGCGCTGAACGCAATCAGGCACGCTCACGCTTGGGCTGCTGCTCCAGCAGGCGCGCGAGATTCGCGAGCTCGCCGCTGAGCTGCGCGATCAGGTCGTCCGTCGATACGAGCCCGATCAGCACTCCGTGCGAGGTGACGACCGGCGCGCGGCGCACGCCGCGGGCGCGCATGCGCTGGATCGCCGCCTCCACGGAATCCTCTTCGTTGACCACGAGCGGGTCGTGTGTCATCACGTCCTCGGCGCGCAGCCGGGAGAGCTCGGCCGTCCGATCGAGCTGCGCGCGCACGATATCCCGATCGGTGATGATCCCGACCGCCACCGGCTCGTCCAGCGGCGCCTTGGTGATGACGACCGCACCGACGTGCTCATCGCACATGAGCCTGGCGACTTCCAGGAGCGGCGCGCTGGCGGCAGCGCACACGGCGTCCCGGCTGCAGAGTTCACCTACTTTCATGCGAGGTCCTCCTTCGTCAATCGTTCTCGCGGTCGGTCCCGCAGGAGTGAGCGCCGCGCCCGGGCTGCCGGGCGGTGGTCTCATGGCGTTCCGCGAGCACGCCCGTGCGCGCTGCGGCGCGATACACCGTGCACCCCTTCAGGCCCAGATCATAGGCGGCCTCGAACACTTCACTCGTCTGCGCCCTCGGGCAATCGTCTGCGAGCGTAATCGTCTTGGAGATGGCTCCATCGACGTAGGGCTGCAGAGCGGCCTGCATGAGCAGATGATCCTGCGGCGCGATCGACTCGCAATGCATGAAATAACCCGGCAGATCCACCTGTGCGGATTGCTGACGGGCGCGCCACGCCGCGTAGGCGGGATCGGTGAGCTGGAAGTTGTGGTGCGTCCCGTCCCTGTCGAGCACGCGGCGCAGCGACTCGATGCCGAAGATCGGCTCGATACCGTTGCTCAGGCTTCCGGCGAGCAGGCTGATCGTGCCCGCGGGTGCGATCGCGTTCAGATGGCTGTTGCGAATGCCATCGCGGCCCAGCGCCGCCTGTAGCTCTTCGGGCAGCGAGCGAATGTATGGACGCGCGAGATACTGTGCCGGATCGAACGCCGCGAATGAGCCTTTTTCGCGGGCGAGCTCGATCGAGGCCTCGTAGGCCGTGTCGCGCACCGCGCGCATGACGCCCGCGGCGGCCGCACGCGCACGCTCGTCGTCGTAGCGCAGTCCGAGCATTGCGAGCGCATCGGCGAGCCCGGTGATGCCGAGCCCGATGCGCCGCGATCGATGCGCCTGCTCGCGCTGACGGAACAGCGGGAACCGCGAGATTTCGATCGCGTTGTCGAGGAATCGAACCGCCAGCCGCGTGGTCTCGCGGATGGCCGCCGGATCGAATCGGGCCGTTGCCGAGAAAGCGTCGAGGACGAAGGCAGTGAGATTGAGCGAGCCGAGCACACACGCACCGTATGGCGGGAGCGGTACCTCCCCGCAGGGATTGGTCGTGCTCAGGGTCTCGCAGTACGCCAGGTTGTTCGCGGCATTGATCCTGTCGATGAACAGCACACCCGGCTCGGCACAGTCGAACGCGCTGTCGCACAGGCGCCTCCACAGATCGCGCGCGCGCACGACCTTGTGGACCGCGCACGGAACGGGCGCGGTGCTGCCACTCCAGGCGCGCTCCACCCGCCCTAGCGTCCCCGTGTCGGCGCCCTGCAGCGCGCGCTCCGGGAAGACGAGCGGCCAGTCCGAATCGCTCTTGACCGCCTGCATGAATGCATCGAGAGCGAGCACCGAGAGGTTGAAGTTGCGCAGTGCATCCGGCGTCCGCTTGGCATCGATGAATTCCTCGATGTCCGGATGGTCGCAGCGCAGCGTCGCCATCATGGCGCCGCGCCGCGCGCCGGTCGAGAGGATGGTCGCGCACATGGCATCCCACACGCCCATGAACGACACCGGGCCGGATGCCACCATGCCGCTGGTGCGGGCCCGGCTGCCGCGCGGACGTAATGTCGAGAAGTCGTAGCCGACACCGCCACCCTGCTGCATCGTGAGGGCGCCTTCCTTGAGCGCCTCGAAGATTCCCTCCACGGAATCATCGATCACGCCCATGACGAAGCAGTTGCAGAGCGTCACCTGCCGGCTCGTGCCCGCGCCGGCGAGAATCCGGCCGCCGGGCAGGAAGCGATAGTCGCGCAGAATTCCCAGGAAACGATCCTGCCAGAGCGCGGGGTCAGGTTCGACGGCGGCCACGGCGTGCGCAACGCGCGCCCAGGTATCGGCGATGCTGTTCTCCGCAGGGCGTGCGTCGCGATCGCGGTAGCGCGTCTCCCAGATGAAGTGGGACAGGCTCGTTGCGCTGAGATCGCTCACGGGCGAGGCCGAAGGAACTACGCTAAGGCAATGCTGCGACGGCGAGACGTGCTCCGCGCACGGCGCGGGGCACGCGGCTGGCAAATCGCCGCGGCTTGATCACGAGCAGGTCGCAGGCCAGATGATCCAGCACCCGCTCGGCAGTATTGCCGATGAAGACCCGCTTGAGGCCCGAACGGGAAACGGCTCCCATCACGACGATGGCGCAACGCGTCTGGCGCGCAACGTCCTGTATCGCGTCAATCGGGTGACGGGCAACGAGGTGGCGACGCACCCGCGGTACGTGCGCCGATTTCAGGACGCGCTCGAATCCGCTGCCGGCACGAGCCCGCGCCTTCGCTTCGATCTCGGCGATGAGATTCTTCCCCGCCGTCCAGATTTCAGGCGGCAGGCCTACCGGCATGGGCAGGTAGGCATGCATGGCATGCAAAGTGCCGTGCAGCGCATCTTTCACCGTGCTGCCGAGTTGCAGGATGTCCTCGTCAAGCTTGCCAGGCTTGGCAAACGCGTGACCCGGATCCAGGGCCGCCAGGACGACCGGGCGGCGATACGGGCGTGGGCTCTTGACGATCAGCACGGGAATCGGGCTGAGCCGCAGCAGCTCCCAGTCCGTCATGTGCAGCAACCAGGGCGCGACGTGCCGGCCGCCGTGGCGTTCGGCGACGATGAGTCCTGCGCCGATCCGGCTCGCGCGCCGGACGATGGCTTCATAGCCCGGGAAATCCCATTCGGCGGCCGTCGTCACCTCGAGGCCCGGGTCGCTGATGCGCGCCGCGATCCGGTCCAGTTGCCGCAAGGACTGTTTGCGCCAGTTGCTCTCGAGCTGCCTGAGTCCCTCGCCGCGCAGGCTGATCACGTCGATGTAGATCGGCGCGTCGATGGCGTGAAAGAGCTCGATCCTGGCCCCGAGCGCGCGTGCGAGCTGAGCCGCCTTGACGACTGCGGGAAGCGATCTGGCACTGGGATCCTTGATCGCGACGAGAATCCGGCGAATCGGCTGCATGACTGCCCCTGCGGTGGAAAGTGCGGCACTCCCGCCATTGGCCGCCGGGCAATCGTGGGCCGCTGCGGCCGAACGCAACATTCGGGGCATTGCGTAGGCAAGCGGTGAGAAGTACGTATGGCGGCGATGGCGCCCCGCGGAGCGGCGCCGCCGACTTGACGCATCTCACTGGAAGCGCTCATTCGCCGGAGGCGGCCGTCAAGCGATAGAGCCGGCGCTTCGTCAGCTCGACGCTGCTGACATAGGCAAGCGTGATGCCGGCCAGCGCCGCCCATACGAGAGGGTCCAGCGGCACGAAAGCGAACCAGCTGCCCGCCGGAGTCTGTACCAGTAGCGCCGCAAGGATCAGCACCAGCAGCGAGAGGCCGACGAGTGCACGGCCCGGCACGCTCGCGAAGAGCGGCCGGGGCGTGCGGATCGCGAGCAGAACCAGTACCTCCGTCGCCAGCGATTCGACGAACCAGCCGCTGCGGAACGGTGCGGCAGCCGCGCCGACGAGCCGCAGCAGCACCAGAAAGGTGAGGATGTCGAACGAGGAACTGATGGCGCCGAAGACGATCGTGAAGTTGCGGATGCGGCGCATGTTCCAGCGCGAGGGGCGCCGCACGTGGGCCGGTTCGACGCGATCGCCGGCGAGCGCGACGGCGGGAATGTCGGTGAGCAGGTTGTTCAGGAGGATCTGGGGTGCGAGCAGCGGCAGAAACGGCAGGAACGCGGCAGCCGCCGCCATGCTCAGCATGTTGCCGAAGTTGGCGCTGGTGGTCGACAGAATGTACTTCTGCGTGTTGGCGAAGGTGACTCGTCCCTGGCGGATGCCGCGGGTCACCGCCCGCAGGTCGTGCTCGAGCAGCACGAGGTCGGCGGCCTCCTTGGCCACCTCGACGGCACCGTCCACCGAGATGCCGACGTCGGCGGCGTGCAGGGCCGGGGCGTCGTTTATGCCGTCGCCGATGTAGCCCACGACGTGGCCGTGCTTGCGCAGCGCGAGAATGATGCGTTCCTTCTGGTTCGGATCGACCTCGGCGAACACGTCAGCCGTGCGCGCACGCTGCCACAGCGCCTCGTCGCGCATTGCCTGCAGCTCCTCTCCGACGATGACTTGCGCAGATTCGATGCCGACGGCCTGCGCGACGTGACGCGCAGTATGGCGGTTGTCGCCCGTGACGATCTTCAGGGCGACGCCGAGGGAATGCAGGTCGCGCAGCGCCTCGCGAATGTCGGGCTTCGTCGGGTCCTCGAACAGCAGAAACCCTTCGAAGACCATCTCGGACTCCCGCGCCACGGGATCGGAGCTCGCGCGGCTCGCCACGGCCAGTACCCGCAGGCCGTCGCGGGCGTGACGCTCGAACTCCTCGAGCAGCGCGGCATGGTCCGCGCGAGTGAGCGCAGCCGTGCCCGAGTCGCGCCAGATCTGGGTGCAGACCGCCAGCACCTGCGGCAGCGCGCCCTTCGTGATCGTGAGGTACGCGCCGGCGTCCGCATCGCGCACGGCGATGCTCATGCGCTTGCGGGAAAAATCGTACGGGCACTCGTCGACCTTCGCTTCGCCGCCGAGCGCAGGTTGGCCGGGCTCAGCCGCCGCGACGATGACGTTGTCGAGCGGGTTGGCGAGGCCCGTCTGCAGGCGCGCATTGGTAACGGCCAGCATCATCACGCGCGCCGAGGCGACCCCGAGCGGATCGACGGCCGCCGCCAGACGCGCTGCGCCGACCGTCAGCGTTCCCGTCTTGTCCGCGCACAGCACTTCCATGCTGCCCAGGTTCTCGATCGCGGCGAGCCGGCGCACCAGGACCCCGTGCGCGGCCAGGTCGCGAGCGCCGCGCGCGAGAGTGAACGTGACGATCGCCGGCAGGAGCTCCGGCGTGATGCCGACCGCAAGGGCCACCGCAAACAGCAGGGATTCGAGGGCTGGGCGGTCGAGCAGCAGGTTGATGGACATCACGACGACCGTGAGCACCAGCACGAACTCGGTCAGCAGCGTGCTGAAGCGGCGCACGCCGTGCTCGAAGTCGGTTTCCGGCCGCCGCAGCCTGAGCCGCGCGGCGATCGCTCCGAAGGCCGTGCTCGCGCCGGTTCTCACCGCGAGCATGGTCGCGGTACCGCTGCGCACCGATGTGCCCATGTATACCGCGTTGGTACGCTGGGGGAGGGTGGCGTCGCGCGCAGTCGGCGCGGCGAGCTTTTCGGCCGGCAGGCTTTCGCCGGTCAGCACGGCCTGGATGACGAAACAGTCCCTCGATGCGAGGAGCACGCCATCCGCGGGAATGAGGCTGCCCGCGGACAGCTCGATGATGTCGCCGGCGACGACTGTGCGCGCCTGCCGCACCTGGGCGGCGCCGTCGCGCCGGATCCGGCAGGTGGTGGCGAGGCGGCTGCGCAATGCATCGAGCGAGCGGGCGGCTCGATATTCCTGCAGGAACCCCAGGGCCGTCGAGGCCAGCACGATGAGAGCGATCAGCGCCGTTCCCGTCCAGTCGCCCGCGATTCCGGCCACGACGCTGGCGACGAGGAGCACGATGACGAGGGGACTGCGAAATTGCCGCAGCAGGACCCGCAGCGCCGAAGCGCGCGATTCTCCGGCTATGACATTCGGGCCGTCACGCCCAAGGCGCGCCGCTGCCGCGGCTTCGGTCAGTCCCTCGAGCCGGCTCTCCAGCTCCGCGAGCAATGCGTCGTTGGGTCGGCTCCAGTAAGGATCGCCGGACTGAGTGAGCATGCCGTTCGCTTCGGGTCCTAGCCGCCGGCGCCGGCCTGCGGGCCCGGTGCCTCGCGCGAGCGCTCGTGCCGAGAATTCTCGAGAAACTCGATGGCGGCGGACCAGGTCTCCTCCGCATGTCCGACGCCGACGTGGCCGCCATCCCCATAGACGATGAGCCTGGCCCCCGGGATGTGCACTGCCGTGTAGCGCGAGCTCTCGAGTGTGCCGAACAGGTCGTTCCGTGCGGTGATGATCAGGGTCGGCGTCGCGATGCGTTCCAGGTCGTAGCGCGGTAGCGTCCCGGCGACTGCCGCATCGTTCTGCAGGCCGCGGGCGCGCCGGCTGACCGGCTGTATGCTGCGGAATATCGTGAGCACGCGCTCCTGCTCCGGGGCGGAGGCGCGTTCGAAGTCTGCGATCGGCGTTGCGAGAATCGTTTCGATCATCGTGTCGCGCGCGAGGTTCGCAGCGACCCAGAAGGCGAAGTCGGACCGCAGAGTGGTGTGAATCGCGGCTTGTGTCAGGAGCGATGGCTTGCCCGACTCCCCCGGCACGAACGCCATCGGCGCCAGGAGAATCATGGCGGAGCATCGCTCCTGGTGTCGCAGGCAGAATTGCATCACGGAAGGCGCCCCGGCGGAGCCGGCTGCGGCGGTGACGCGCGCCACGTGCAGTGCGTCGAGCAGGCACGCATGGGCATCGGCCTGCGCTTCGGGTGAAGCATCCCGAGGCAGCGGTGTGCGCAGATAACCGAAGCGCGAGGGAGCAATCACTGTGAAGCCTCTGTCGATCAGGGGTTGCGCGGATTCGAGTCCCTGATCGAAGCCGCCGCCGGCTCCGTGCACTACCAGCACCGCCGGGCCGTCCCCGGCGATCGCATATTCGATTTGGCCGCAGGGCGTGTCGATCAGATGGCTTCCCGAGGCGGAGCGGTCCAGGGCCTGTCGCAGGTCCGCCTGATACTGGACGCGAGTCAGCACGGCCGCGCCGGTCAGGAGGATCGCGATCGAGGCCAGAGCGATTCGACCGCCTGCCATGATCATGGCGGAGCGCTCGCCTGGAGCCGCGAAAGGTAGTCGGCCACGGCTTCGGCGTCCTGCGCGCTCATGTCCTTCATCAGAAGGATGAGCTCGATCGGCGTATTCACGCGATGGACGCGACCGATGTCGCCCATCTGCCGCACGAGGTAGGCATAGTGCTGGCCGCGCAGATTGGGAGTGCCCGATGCGTCGTTGCCCAGGGCGGATTCGCCATGGCACGACTCGCAGGCGGCCCGGTACAGCTGGCCGCCGCGGCTCACGCGACGGCCTGGGCCGGTCTTGGGTCGGGGAATCGGTGGCAACTCCGCCAGGTAGGCCGAGAGATCCGCGATGGCCTGCGGTCCGTCGATGGCTTCGCGCGCAACCCGATCATGGATGTCACCGGCGAAACGCTCGTGTTCGCGAAACTCGGCGATTTGCTTGACCAGGTAGCGAAACTGCTGGCCCGCCAGCGCCGGCACGATTCCATTGGTCGATCCGCCCGCATCCCTTGCGTGGCACACGGCGCATGGCTCGAACAGGCGCGCGCCTCCAGCAGGCCGCGGCTGCGCCTCGAGCGCTGCGCGCAGTTCATTGCGATGCTGCCCGCCCAGGGTCTCGGTCATTGCGGGAGTGCCGTGCAATACGGCCACACCGGCAAGCAGCAATGCAGCCTTCGTGGTGCTGCTCATCGTGAACCTACCCCTACGAAAACACGGGCGCGAATGCCACAAATGCCGTGAGACTGCCGCCTCGGCGAGACCGGAACAATCAGTAGAATCCGAGGGGGCCGGACGCGATGGACTGCGCGATTGCCACGCTGGCAGCTACTCACCTGACGGCTGGCGCAACTGCATTCGGGCGTGCCAGAGTGTTGCCTGTTCATGCGCATGCCCCGGCGGCTGAGCCGATGCGCGGGCCACGGTCGAGGAGTGACGGTAGCATGTGGACGCGTCGCACTGCGGTGCTGGTTGTCGCCCTTGTGCTCGTGTCGTGCGTTGCCGGACGGGGCGGTCGCGGGAGGCACGAAGCGGGTGAGCACCTCTATCGGGACTCCTGCTCGGGCTGCCACGGCGCCAACGCGCGTGGCAACGGACCGGTTGCGCCGTACCTCAGCGTGCCGGTGCCCGATCTCACGCGCATCGCGGCGCGCCGCGGCGGGACCTTTCCGGCGGACGAGATCTACAGGATCATCGATGGCCAGGCGGATCTGCGCGCCCACGGTCCGCGTCACATGCCGGCGTGGGGTTACGAGTTCTTCGGCGACGATGCGGACGACGAGGCGGCGCATCGGCAGGCCACGCAGAAAGTGGAGCGCCTGGTGAGCTACCTGCGCTCGATTCAGAGCACCCAGTGACTCAGCCGGCGAGGAGCGTTCGCAGCAGCGACAGCAACTCGTCGGCGTTGATGGGCTTGCTCGTCATGCGCACGCGCTCGTCGTGCGAGAGCTCCTTGACGGCGCTCGATGTGTCCCCGGTCACGAGCACGGCTCCGAGGTGGGGGCCGCGGATGTCCCGCACGGCTGCAATCACATCCGTGCCCGTCTGCTCGCTGCCCAGGTGATAGTCGGTGATGAGCACGTCGATGTCGGCGTGCTCGCGGGCTTTCTGCAACGCCTCCGTGAGAGAGGTCGCGGTCGTGACGCGGTAACCATCCACCTTGAGCAGCATGCGGGTGGCGCTCAGCACGGCCGAGTCGTCCTCGACGACCAGAACGTGCGGCAACCGGTCGGTGCGTCGGGGCGCGCTGGTCTCGGCTCCGGGCCCGCCTTTGCGGTCGGTGACTGCCGCTGCGCTGGCCGGCAATTCGAGCGAAAAGACCGAACCCTTGCCGACTTCCGATTGCACCTGGAGCGCGAGGTCGAGCAGCTTCACCAGCCTCTGCACGATGCTCAGGCCCAGGCCGTATCCTTCGCGCACGGTATTCGTCGCCACGCCGACCTGGTAAAACTCGTCGTAGATGTAGGGCAGCTGCTCCTGCGGAATTCCGATGCCGGTGTCGAGCACCTGGATGCGAACGACCGCTTCTTCGTGCAGGCAGTGCAATCGCACATACCCCTCGCGCGTGTACTTGATTGCGTTGGCGAGCAGATTGCGCAGGATCTGCTCGACCAGCGACGGGTCGCTGTGAACGCAATCCACGCAGTCTTCGACCTGGAGCTCGATGCCCTTGGTGGCTGCGAGCCCGGCGAACTCCGCGCGCAGCTCCTTGAACAGGGCGGCCACCGTGAAGTCGGTGGGCTCGGGCTTGATCGCACCGGATTCGAGCTTGCTGATGTCGAGCAGGGCGTTCAGCAGCCGGGACATGGCTCCGATCGCGTGGTCCTGCCGCGCCAGCGCCTCGGCGGAAACCGGGTCGGTGACCGTTCGCCGCAATGTGCCGCTCAGGAGCGCGAGCGTCTGCAGCGGCTGGCGCAAATCGTGGCTCGCGGTGGCGAGGAAACGGCTCTTGCCCTGATTCGCGCGATCCGCCAGCTCGCGTGCCCTGTCGGCCGCCTCGCGTGCTGCGACCAGCTCGGCCTCGATGTGCTTGTGATCCGTGACGTCGCGAATCGCGGCAGCCACGAGCGTCCTCTCGCCGTCCCGGATCGGACTCAGGCTGATTTCGACAGGGAACTCCGTGCCGTCCCTGCGCCGGGCGAACAACTCCAACCCCGCTCCCATGGGCCGCACGCGGCCGTCCAGGGCGAACCGCTCGCGGTGGCCGATATGCCTGGCGCGGAAGCGCTCGGGCAGCAGCTCTTCCACCTTGCGGCCGGCAAGGGCTGCCGGTGCGTAGCCGAAAATAGCGTCAACCTGATGGTTCGCGAAAAGAATGGTGCCGGTGTCATCGGCGATGACCGTCGCATCGGGCGCAGACTCCAATGCACTGCGGACGAGTTCGGACGAGAGCATGGGGCGACTCTGGCGGGTGGCGGCTGATTGGCGCAAAGCGATTGCGCCCTCGACCAGATTTTCACACTATAGTGACACGAGGACAATCCACATAAAAATTACACTGGCGCAATCCCGAGCGAACAGCCGGCGCGGGTAGAACGCGCGCCGCGCGGGTCCGTAGAAGTCCTGATTTCGCCGGCGCCTCTCGCAGCACAGCATGACCCTGGTGAACGACGCTGCCGTCACTGCCACACTGCGCGCCCGCGCGCTGACGAAGGTTTACCGCACAGGCGAGGTCGAGGTGCACGCGTTGCGTGGCGTGGATCTGGCGCTGAATCCCGGTGAGATCATCGTGCTGCTCGGACCCTCCGGCAGTGGCAAGTCCACGTTGCTCAATATCCTCGGCGGGCTCGATGCGCCCTCTGCGGGCCAGTTGTGGTTCCTGGAACAGGAGCTGACGCGCCTCGACGACAAGCAGCTCACGCGCTTTCGGCGCGAGCACGTGGGTTTCGTGTTCCAGTTCTACAACCTGATCCCGAGCCTCACGGCCGCGGAGAACGTGCAGCTCGTCACCGAGATCGCGCACGCACCGATGACGCCGCAGGACGCATTGCGCCTGGTCGGACTCGGGGAGCGGCTGCAGCACTTTCCGGCCCAGCTCTCCGGCGGCGAGCAGCAGCGCGTGGCGATCGCCCGCGCGATCGCGAAGCGGCCGGATATCCTGCTGTGTGACGAGCCCACTGGCGCGCTCGACAGCCAGACAGGCGTGCTGGTGCTCGAGGCCATCGAGCAGATCCACGCCGAGCTCGGCACCTCCACCCTCCTGATTACGCACAACGCCGTGATCGCAGACATGGCCGATCGCGTGCTCGTGATGGGTGACGGCCGGATCCAGGCCGAACGGCGCAACGCCACGCGCCGGCGCGCACGGGAGCTCACGTGGTGATGGCGCCCCTGACTCGGAAGCTCCTGCGCGATCTGTGGCGGCTGCGCGGCCAAGTGCTGGCGATCGCGGCAGTGATGGCCTCCGGTGTGGGTGTGCTGGTGATGGCCCTCACGACGGTCGAGGCCCTGAGGGAAACGGCAATCGCGTACTACGAGCGCTACGCGTTTGCCCACGTGTTCGCTCGCGTCGAGCGCGCACCCGAGCACCTGGTGGAGCGCATCCGTAATCTGCCCGGGGTTCAGGCGGTCGAGACGCGCATCGTGCGAACGGCAGTGCTCGACGTCACGGGCTTCGAAGAGCCGGTGGTCGGCCAGCTCGTGTCGGTGCCGGAGCGGGGCACACCGCAACTGAACCGCCTTGCCATGCGGCATGGGCGTTACCCGCGAGCCGGTGCAGTCGACGAAGCTGTCCTGTCCGAGCCCTTCGCCGACGCGCATCACTTGAGCGTCGGGGCAACTGTGCAAGCCATATTGAACGGTAGGTGGCGCGAGCTGCGCGTGGTGGGCATCGCACTGTCGCCCGAGTATGTCTATGCAATCGCGCCGGGTGCGCTCATGCCGGACGACCGGCGGTTCGGCGTGATCTGGCTCGGTCGCGACGCTCTGGAGGCTGCGTTCGATCTGGAGGATGCGTTCAACGACGTGAGCGTGTCCCTGCTGCGCGGCGCCGATTCGCAGGGCGTCATCGGGCGTCTCGACGAGATACTCGGCCGTTATGGGGGCGTCGGTGCCTATTCACGGGCCGACCAGCTTTCGAACTGGTTCCTGATGAACGAGATCGAGCAGCTGCGGACTCTGGCCGGCATTCTGCCGGCGGTGTTTCTGGCGGTGGCTGCGTTCCTCACCAACATGGTGCTGGCGCGGCTCATCGCCGTGGAACGCAGTGAGATCGGGCTCCTCAAGGCCTTTGGCTACCGCAACCGCGACATCGCTGCCCATTACGCGAGATTCGTGTTGGCGATCGGCGCAGTGGGCGTGTTGATCGGCTGGCTCGTCGGCTATTGGCTGGGCCTGTACGAGACGCGGCTGTACGCAGATTTCTACCGCTTTCCATTCCTGCTCTACGTTCCCGGCCCACGCGCGTTTGCCATCGCCGCCGCCGTGAGCCTTGGCTCGGCACTCCTCGGTGCCGCAAGCGCCGTGCGCGAAGCCGCCGCCCTGTCTCCGGCGGAGGCGATGCGGCCGCCGGCGCCGCCGCTGTTTCATCGAACGCGTGCTGCCAGCCTGGAAGGCGGCCGCTGGCTGGAGCAACCGACGCGCATCGTGCTGCGGCAGATATTCCGCTGGCCGGGCCGCTCGCTCATGACCAGCGCCGGCATCGGCTTTTCCGTGGCGGTGCTGGTAATGTCCATGCAGTGGCTGGATGCGATCAACCATATGGTGGACGTGTATTTCCTGCAGGCCCAGGTACAGAACGTCACGGTGGGATTTGCGGAGCCGCGCTCGAGCGAGGTCGTCCGCGATCTGGCGCGGCTGCCGGGCGTCCTGATGACCGAGCCGGCGCGCTTCGTGAGCGCGAAGCTGCGGTTCGGGCCCCGCGAGGAGCGCGAAGCGGTGCAGGGTGTACCGGCGCATCAGGAGCTCTTTCACGTGCACGACTCGCACGGCCGCAGCATCGATCTGCCGCCTGACGGGCTCGTCATCTCCACGATGCTCGCGAAGCTGCTCGGCGTCTCGCGCGGCGACCGCATCACCGTGGAGGTCCTCGAGGGCCGGCGGGCAACGGTCGAGATTCCCGTCGTCGAGTTGTTCGAAACCTACATCGGCTCTCCGGCGTACATGGAGATCGGCGCGCTCTCGCGCCTTCTGCACGAGCGCCCCGGCGTCACCACTGTGCATCTGCTGGTCGATCCCCGGGAGCGCTCTGCGCTGTTCCAGGCACTCAAGGCGCTTCCGCGGATAAGCGCCGTCACGCTGAAGGACGCGGCGGTGCAGAATTTCAGAGACACCATGGCCGAGACGCTCATGATCTTCGTGTCGTTCTTCGTGGTGTTCTCCGGCACGCTGGCCTTCGGCGTGACCTACAATGCCGCGCGGATCGCGTTGTCGGAGCGCGGCCGCGAATTGGCGACGCTGCGCGTGCTGGGCTTCACGCGCGCGGAGATTTCCTACATCCTGCTCGGCGAAACCGCGCTCCTCACGTTCGCCGCACTGCCGCTCGGCTGCGCGTTCGGTTATGCGCTGGCCCGCCTGATCGTGCAGGCATTCGAGACGGAACTGTATCGGGTGCCCTTCGTGATCGAACCCTCCACGTACGCGTGGGCGATGGTGACCGCGCTGGCCGCCACGCTGGTCTCGGCGCTGCTGGTGCGCGCGCGGCTCGACCGGCTCGATCTCATCGCTGTGCTCAAGGCTCGGGAATGACTCCATGAATCCGACGCTGCGTCGCCGCTTGACGTTCTGGACGCCCTTCGCGCTCGCGCTGCTCCTGGTGCTGGGTTGGCTGTTCCGGCCGCAGCCGGTTCCGGTGGACGTCGCGACGGCGCAGCGCGGAGCGATGCGCGTCACCGTGAGCGAGGAGGGCGAGACTCGCGTGCGCGACGTGTACGTCGTGTCGGCGCCGATTCCCGGACGCATGCGCCGGATCGAGCTCGAAGTAGGTGACGCCGTCGTGGCCCGCAAGACCGTCGTGGCGCGCATCGAGCCGGGCGATGCGGCGTTTCTCGATGCGCGCAGCGTCGCCGAGGCGCGTGCCGCACGCGCTACGGCCGCGGCGGCGCGCAACTTCGCGCGGGCGCAACTGCAGCGCGCGGAGGCGGAGCGCGATTTCGCGGCGCTCGAGTACCAGCGCATCGAATCGCTCGCGCCGCGGCAGACCGTGTCGCAGAACGAGCGCGATGCGGCCGAACGCCGCGCCAAGACGGCTGCGGCGTTCGTGGAGGAGGCGAAGGCGGCGCTCAAGATGCGTGAGTCCGAGCACGCTCAGGCCGAGGCGCGCTTGCTGACTCCCGTCAGTGCGGCCCGGCAGGGTACCGATTGCGAATGCGTGACCGTGTACTCGCCGGTCAGCGGCACGGTGCTGCGCGTCGTGACGGAGAGCGAGGGCATCGTGCAATCGGCAGCGGCGCTGGTCGAGGTCGGCGATCCGGCGAAGCTCGAGGTCGTCGTGGACCTGCTTTCCGCCGATGCCGTGCGGGTTCGTCCCGGACAGCGTGCCCTCATCGAGGCGTGGGGCGGCGAGCGGCCGCTCGAAGGCGTCGTGCGTCGCGTGGAGCCCTTCGGCTTCTTGAAGGTGTCGGCGCTCGGCATCGAGGAGCAGCGGGTCAACGTGCTCATCGACCTCGTGGAACCTCGCGAGCGCTGGGAGCGGCTCGGACACGGTTACCGGGTCGAGCCTCGTATCGTGCTGTGGGAGTCGGACGACGTGCTGCGCATTCCGCTCTCGGCGCTGTTCCGCCAGGGCGATACCTGGGCGGTGTTCGTCTCCAGTGAGGGGCGGGCCGAATTGCGCCCGGTTCGGGTGGGCCGGCAGAACGGTCTGGAGGCGCAGATCCTCTCGGGGCTCGGGGCGGGTGAGCACATCGTGCTGCATCCGAGCGACCGCGTTTCGGACGGCGCGCGGATCGTACAGCGCGGCTGAGCGCAGCAGCCGGCGCGGCGGTTGGATTCGCAGGACCGAGGTCAGGGCACCTGGATCGAACGCAGGTAGTCGACGAGGCGCACGATCAGCGTCTCGGCCCGTTCCTGTGCTTGCGGCGTGCTGCCTTCGACCCAGATGAACTCCAGGCCCCACACGGGCATGGCGCGCGAACCGTGCGGCGGAAAGATCGTGCGGCCGTCGATGATCCTGCGAACCTGATCGCTCGGGAACTCTCCGCGGTGACGCCGCGCAATCCGCGTGAGATCCGGCGGCGCCAGCTTGAAGAAAGGAGCGACCGGCCCATCACCTTCGCCGCGCGGTCCGTGGCAGCTCGCGCAGAATCGCTCGAACAGCTTCGCGCCCGAATACCCCGCCAGCTCCTCCGCGCCGGCGGCCGGCGCGACCGCCATGGCCAGCACGAGAAACGCGGCCGGTAATGCCATCCATTTCGACATGACAGTCTCCTGCAGATACGACCCCGATTCCAGATCGCCCGGTGGCAACAGCCACTCTCATCCTCCTACAAGGGTGGAACCATCACGGGCAGGTGGCCCGGGCGCGCCGGAATCGGCGTGCGGAAGCCCGGCGGCTTGACCACGCAGACATCACACGTGAGCTCGTCGATGACGCGCTCGGCGGTATTGCCGATGAACATCCGCTTCAGCGCCGATCGCGACACCGCGCCCATGACCATGATCTGGACGCCCAGCCGGCGAGCGAGCTGCGGAAGCACGCGGCCCGGGTCGCCCTCGACGACGTGTACGCGGCGTGCGCTCACGGCGAAACGGCGCGTTTCGCCGGTCACGCTCTTGCGCACGCGCTTGGCGTAGTCGCGCGCTTCGCGGCCGGTGACCCTGACGGGCAGTGGTTCCGTCATCAGTCCAGGCGTGTAGCCGATCAGGGGTACGTGTGCATGCACGGCATGCAACTGGCCGCCGAGAGCCCGGGCGAGCTGGGCGCCGACCTTCAGAATGCGTGGGTCCAGGGCCGATGGTTTGGCGTGCGCATGCATCGGATCCAGCGCCGCCAGTACCTTGGCCCTGGTCCAGGCTCGCGGTGACTTGACCAGGATCAGAGGCACGGGGCAGAGGCGGATCAGCTGCCAGTCCGTGTTGCTCAGGAACAGGCGGGCCGCGCGCCGATGGCGGCGACTCTCCGCGATGACGAGATCCGCCTTGTGTCGCAGCGCCTGGCGCACGACGCCCTCGTAAGCCGGATAGTCCCAGTGCACGCTGCAACGAATCCGAACCCCGGCGCCCGCCACGGCCGCCGCCCGCTGCTCCAGCTGGGCGCGCGCCAATTCCACGAGGGCTGCGATGCCCGGCGTCGTTCCGCGACGGCTGCCGTAGATGCGTTCACCCTGTACGTACGGGTCGAACAGACAATGAAACACCTCCACCGCTGCGCCGGTGCGCCGCCCGAGCTGCACCGCTTTCTCGAGTGCTGGTTGTGCCCGCGAGCCCGGATCGGCGACCGCCACGAGAATCCGCTCGATTGCGGTCATTGCGGCCTCTTCGGATCAGGATAGATGTACCAATCGACGCATCCATAGGCGGCGTCGAGCATCGAGGGGTGCGCCAGGCAGACTTCGGCCTGCCGCGGGCGAGTCGCAGGGTGTGGCGGGCCGCCAGGGGGTGGCCGGGTAGTGGCGGGTTTCCTCGCCTCACGCTCATTGGCCGGCTGCATGATCACGATCCCCTTGAGTTCGATGAGTGGCAGCTACGGTACGTGAACCACGGCCGGAACGAATTCGTATTACCCGCAATGCGCTGCGGGGAGTGCGCATGGCTCAGCGTCGCGGCGTCGACGGCGGCGGAGCGCCTGCGTCGATGACCATCCGCACCAGATGCGCGAGCGAATTGGCGCCCATCTTTTCCATGACGTGGGCACGATGGATCTCCACCGTGCGCTGGCTGAGCGCCAGATCGGCAGCGATGACCTTGTTGGCCTTGCCCTGTGTCACCAGGGCGAGCACTTCCTGCTCGCGCGGAGTGAGCGAGGCGACGCGCGCCTGGATGCGCTCGCGGTCGCCGAGCAGCTCGCGGCCGGCGCGATCCTTCTCCAGCGCCTTGTTGATACGATCGATCAGGTCCTGATCGCGGAAGGGCTTCTGCAGGAAATCCATGGCGCCGTGCTGCATGGCTTCGACCGCCATGGGAACGTCGCCATGCCCGGTGATGAAGATGATCGGCAGCAGGGCGCCGCGGGAGTTCAGCTCCTGCTGCAGTTCCAGCCCGCTCATGCCCGGCATGCGGATGTCGAGCACCAGGCACCCACTGCGGCGCGGATCGAAGCCGGCCAGAAAGTCCTGCGCCGATGCGAAGACCTCGGCCGGCAGTTTCAGCGTCTTGAGCAGCAGCTTCAGAGACCCGCGCACGGCCTCGTCGTCGTCGACTATGAAGACGGTTGCCTCGCGCTCTTTCATGACTCCTGCCTCTGCAATACCGGCAGCGTGAAGGAGAAACAGGCCCCGCCGCCCGGCTCGGGGCGATAGGCGAGCTTTCCGCCGTGCGCGTGCACGATGGTCCGGCTGATGGCGAGCCCCAGTCCGGTCCCGTGCGCCTTGGTGGTGAAGAACGGGTGGAACAGGCTGTCGAGGGCGCCGGGCTCCACGCCCGGTCCGTGGTCGTGCATGGATATTTCCACTCCCTCGGGCACGGCGACGGCGCGCAAGGTCACGTCGCGTCGCCCGCCACTCTGCAGCGTCGCATCGATGGCGTTGCGGAAGAGGTTGATCAACACCTGCTGGAGCTGTATGGCATCCGCCATGACATCGGGCAGGTTCGACTCGACGTCGAGGAGCAGGCGGAAGTCCTGCGCCCGCGCATCCGGTCGCGCCAGCGAGACCAGGTCGTCGATCAGCCGGTTGCAACCGATCGGCTCGTGCCGGACCTCGCGATTGGCCACGAACGAGCGCAGGCGCCTGATGACCTCGCCGGCGCGCAACGCCTGCCGGCTGATCTGCGCGAGCGACTCGCGAATATCCTCCGAGTCCGGCGGCTCGCCCTTGGCGAGCAGGTGCTGGCACGCCTGCGCGTACGTGGTGATCGCCGCCAGCGGCTGGTTGATCTCGTGCGCCAGCCCCGCAGCCATCTCGCCCATCGTGCTCAACCGCGCGACGTGCGTGAGGCGGTCCTGCGCCTGTATCGCTGCGCGCTCCGCCGCGACGCGCTCCGAGATGTCGCGGATGAAGCCGACATAGCGGGGCGGGTCGGCACCCTCGACGCGGCCGACCGCGAGAGAAGCCGGGAAAACGGCGCCGTCGCTGCGTCGCGCCATGACTTCACGTCCGGTACCGATGATGCGGGCCTCGCCGGTCGTCTGGTGGCGGCGCAGATAACCGTCGTGGGCGCTGCGATCCGGTTCCGGCATCAACATGCAGACGTTGTGGCCGAGAGCCTCTGTTGCCGCCACGCCGAACATTTTCTCGGCAGCGCGGTTGAAGGTTTCGATGTGGCCGCGGCTGTCGATGACGATGACCGCATCGACGGCCGCATCCAGAAGCGCCCGCAACTCCTGCGCGGCGTCAGTGCGTCCGTCTTGCGTGACCGATGGGTCGAACACCTCGGGCAGTTTAGAGTCTCGCGCGGGCGCCCGGCAATGCATCTGCCTAGGTACTTTCCGCAATCGCATGAGTGCAAGCGGCCATGGCCGGGCACGCGCGCTTGCTGGATGCTCGCCGCGTCCGCGACAGTGGATCGAGGTGTTCCATGACAACCACGATGAATGACGCCCTGCGCGTGTTGAGCGTCGTGCTGCTGGTGGCGGCGCTTGGCACGCCCAGCCTTGCGGGCGAGCACGGGAAGGAATCCGTCACGCGCCGGCTGGGCGACGACCTGTTCACCACCGGAGCGGACGTGCGGATCGGCGGCGACATCGCCGGCGATGCGATTGCCGCGGGCGGCGAAGTGACGCTCGATGGCACCGTCCACGGCGACACCGTCGTGGCCGGCGGGCACGTCTCGTTGCGCGGCTCGAACGCGGACGATCTGTACGCGGCGGGCGGCGAAGTGAGGCTGAGCGGCCACGTCACCGGCAACGCACGGATCGCCGGGGGAGAAGTCGATCTCGATCGCAACGCCGCCATCGATGGCGGCGCGTCGGTGAGCGGGGGACGCGTGCGAGTGGATGGACGCGTCGGCCGCTATCTGCAGGTCGCCGCCGGCAGCACGCACCTCGATGGCAACGTGGCGGGGGACGTTGACGTTGCCGGTGGAGAGCTGATCGTCGGTCCAGCCACGGTTGTCGAAGGAGCACTGACGTTCCGCGGACCGAAGCCGCCGCGGGTCGCGGAAGGCGCGCAAATCCGCGGCGGCGTCACGCACGTTCCCGAACGCAGGCTGGGGAAAAACGCGCGGGGTGCGCTCATCGGCGTGGCGATCCTGTGGCTGTTGGGCTGGTGCGTCGTCGGCGCAGTGCTGCTCGCACTGTGGCCGGGATTCAGCCGTTCGGTGTCGGAAAACGTCACGCGCCGCACGGGTCTGGCGCTGCTGGTTGGCTTGGCCGTATTGATCGGCTCGCCCGCCCTGATCGTGCTGACCGGGATCACGGTGATCGGGCTGCCGCTGGCCTTGCTGCTGCTCGCGATCTACCTGGTGCTGTTCCCCTTCGGCTTCCTGGCGTCAGCCGTCGCCATCGGCGACTGGTTGCTGGTGCGCATGAGGCGTGGCGCCGAGATCGCGACGCGACACCGGGTGCTGACGCTGTTCGGCGTTCTCGTGGCACTGTTCCTGCTTACGCGAATTCCGGTCCTGGGCGGCTTGCTCTGTCTGCTTCTGCTCCTGGCGGGGATGGGCAGCCTGGTGCTGGCCGCAGTGAATCGTCACCGCGGGGCGGTCACGGCATAGTTTCGGCGGCCTCGCGGTACGTGCTGTTGCAGGTCCGCGATCAGCGGACCTGCAACACATCGCAGGGTGCGCTCATCGCGACGCCCATGGAGACGCTGCCGAGCATTGACATCTGTCCCTCGCGGTGCGGCGCGCCGTGCCTGCCGACCATGACCAGGTCCGGCCGAACGCTGACGATGTGATCCATGACGACGGGCATGGGATCGCCGCGCACCACGTGCGGCTTGATGCGCTCGTCGAATCCCGCTTCGGCCATGAGAGCGGCCAGAGTGCGTTCGCGCATGATGCGCTGTTCCAGGGCGTAGGCATCGATCGCGGCTTCGGCAATCTCGAGTATCGCCAGGCGCGCCGCGAACGGAGCCTGGAAGGCCTGGAGGACCAGGCAATCGGCGCGGTCCGCGAGCCGGCGGGCGACTGCCAGCAGGCGCGGCGCGACCTCCGAGTCGTCGACGGCGACGAGCAGCCGGCGATACTGGTCTTCGGCCGAGCGTCGCACCAGCAGCACCGGAGTCGTGCCCAGGGCCAGCAGTTTCAGCGCGGTGCCTCCGAGGGTGTTCAGCAACGTGGGCGCGCCTTCGCCGCGCACGCCGATGACCAGCAGGTCCGCGTCGAACTCCGCCTGCGCATCGCGAATCGCGCGGCTGGCGCTGCCATACTGGATGCTCCAGCTGGGGACGACGTTGAAGCGCTGTTCGATGGCGCGCGCAGCCGACTGCAGGACCGTTTCGACGCCTCGCGTCATCATCACCTGGGTCACGCGCGAGCTGGGGAACAACCGGTCGATCAGCGACCGCTCGGGCACGGCGTGCACGAGACGCAGTTCTGCGCCGCTGCGCGTTGCGAGGAGCGCGGCGCGTTCCACGGCACGCTCGGCCGGAGCCGAGAAGTCCGTGGCGACGAGAATTCTCTTGAACGACATGGCTCTTTCCTCGTTTGACGAGGGGAACGCGATCGCGATCGCGCCCTCCCGGAATCGGCTGCGCGCTCCAGCCTAAGGGAGCCGGGCAGTCGGGCGCGTTAGGTACTTTCCGCAGCGTTCTGCGGAATGCAGCGATTTTCCGGGTGGCGCGCATCGGACAGGATTCGTGCACGGCTGCAGCCGCCACGACTTGCGACGGAGTACCGTTACATGGACAAGCCCCGCCACCTCCTGGTCGTCATCGACCCCACGGCGAATGACCACCCGGCCCTGTCTCGCGCCAGAATGCTGGCGCTGGCGTTCGGCGCGCGCGTCGAGCTGTTCGTCTGCTACGTGACGGACGCAGGCACGGGTGTGCGCGTGGACGAGCGAGTTCTCGAGAAGCTCGCCAACGGCTTGCGGCAACAGGGCATCGAAACGACCACCGAGGAGACGTTGGCTGCGACGATCCACGCAGGCATTCTCGACAAGGTGCTGCGGACGCGCCCGTCGCTCGTCATCAAGGACACGCACCCGCATTCGCTGCTGCGCCGAACCGTGGTAGCCAACACCGACTGGCAGCTCATGCGTCAATGTCCGGCGCCGCTGCTGTTCGTGCACCCCGGCGACTGGGCGAGTGCGCCGAGGATCGCGGCGGCCGTCGACGTTGCTCTGCCGGGTGAGAAGCCCGCGGCTCTGGATCACGTGCTGCTGTCCGCCGCCGAGACGTTCGCGCTGGCAACGCATGGACAGTTGCATGCGGTGCATGCCTACCAGCCGGTTTCCGATCTCGCTGCGGCCGTGACCGCGGCCGCGGTGCCGATGGCGGCTGGCGTGGATCCGGGCCGCATCGTCACCGACGGCGAGACGCTCGCGCGTGGACAGTTCGAGGAATTGCTCGCCTCGCACCGCGTATCGCCGGAACGAAGCCGGTTGCTGGCCGGCGCACCGGCCCAGGCGCTGGTCGACTACGTGCGCAGCTCCGCCATCGACGTCCTGGTGATGGGGGCGTTCTCCCGGGGCTGGATGTACAACGTGTTCGTCGGCAGTACCACTGAACGCATCCTGGACCTGCTGCCTTGCGATGTCCTGGTGATGAAGTCCGAGCGCTTCGAATGCCCCGTTCGGCCGTCGAAGGATCGGGAAGCGCGTGTGTAAGCGTGGTGGCGCTCATGGTAAATGGCCGGGAGCACGAGGTCGCGGCGCCACCGGACATGCCCCTGCTCTGGGTGCTGCGCGATCTGATGGGACTGACGGGAACCAAATTCGGCTGCGGCCTGGCGTTGTGCGGTGCCTGCACCGTGCACGCCGATGGGGCGCCGTTGCGCTCCTGCGTCACTCCGGTCGCCGCCGTTGCCGGCAGGAAGATCACCACGATCGAGGGCCTTTGGCTGACGGCAGCCATCCTGTGCAGCGGGCCTGGACAGAGCTGGACGTGGTCCAGTGCGGCTATTGCCAGTCCGGGCAGATCATGTCGGCGGCCGCGCTGCTCGAGGCAGTACCTGACCCGACCGATGCGGACATCGATGCGGCGATGACCGGAAACATCTGCCGGTGCGGTACCTATCAGCGCATTCGCGCGGCCGTGCACCGGGCGGCCGAATTGCGCAAGGGCTGATCGGTCTGCCGGACGCAGCGGAATCATCAGGGAGGATGCGGTGGAATCACCAGGGAGAATGCAGTGGACCCGTTGAACGATCCTTCCCGCCGGGAATTTCTCAAGGCCAGCGCAGCCGCAGCCGGCGGCCTGGTGATCGCATTCGCCGTGCCCGGTGGCGGGCGCGTCGCGCTGGCACAGACTGAAAGAGAGAGGGCGCGGCCGTTCGCGCCCAATGCCTATCTGCGCATTGGCGCGGACGACACGGTCACGGTGCTGCTGGCGCATTCGGAAATGGGGCAGGGGATCTGGACCACGCTGCCCATGTTGATTGCCGAGGAACTGGACGCCGACTGGTCCAGGATCCGGGTCGAGCACGCGCCCGCCGCCCCGGAGTACGCGCACACGGTCTTCGGAATGCAGATGACGGGCGGTTCGTCGAGCACCTGGTCGGAATTCGACCGCTATCGCCAGGCGGGGGCGCTCGCGCGAGCGCTGCTGGTGAAGGCCGCGTCGGCACGGCTTGGCGTGCCTGTGGCCCGATGCCGCACCGAGAATGGCGAAGTGATCGCAGGCGGGCGGCGCGTGCGCTACGGCGAGCTGGCGAGCGAAGCCGCGAAGCTGAAGGCACCGAAGTCGGTGCCGCTCAAGAGATCCCGGGACTGGAAGATCATCGGCAAGCCCACGAAGCGGCTGGACACGCCCGAGAAGATCACCGGTCGCGCGCGGTTCGGCATGGACGTTCAGTTCGACGGCCTGCTGACCGCGGTCGTGGCCCGCGGACCGGTGTTCGGCGCGAGCGTGAAATCCTTCGACGCGAGCCAGGCGAGAGCCGTGCCCGGTGTCCGCGACGTTGTCCAGGTTCCGAGCGGCGTGGCGGTGATCGCCGATCATTTCTGGGCCGCCAAGCTCGGCCGCGATGCACTCAAGGTCGACTGGGACCTCGGCGCGGGCGCCGGGCTGGATACCGAGGCGCTACGCTCCGAATTTCAGCGGCTCGCCGCAACGAAGGGAGCGGTCGCCGCGCAGTCCGGAGACGTTGATGCCGCGCTGGCGCCGGCAGCCAGAACGCTCGAAGCACAGTTCACGGTGCCCTACCTCGCGCATGCGCCGATGGAGCCGTTGAACTGCACTGTGCGCATCGGCCCGGACAAGTGCGAGATCTGGACCGGGACGCAGTTTCAGAGCATGGACCAGACCGTCTGCGCGCAGATTGCCGGTCTGAAGCCCGGGCAGGTCGAGATTCACACGGTATTCCTCGGCGGCGGTTTCGGGCGCCGTGCCACGCCCAGTTCGAATTTCATCGCCGAGGCCGTTCACGTCGCCAAGGCGGCGCGCGCGCCGGTCAAGACCGTCTGGACCCGCGAGGACGACATCCGCGGCGGCTACTACCGCCCGATGTTCCTGCATCGAGCGCGCATCGGCGTCGGAGCGGATGGCCTGCCGCTCGCCTGGGAGCACGCGATCGTCGGTCAGTCGATTCTCGCCGGTACGCCGTTCGAGCAGGCCATGGTCAAGAACGGCATCGACGCGACGTTGGTGGAGGGCGTATCCGATTCGCCTTACCTCAAGAACATCCCGAACCATCGGGTCGACCTGCATTCACCCAAGACCGCCATTCCCGTGCTGTGGTGGCGCTCGGTCGGCCACAGCCACACCGGTTTCGTCATGGAATCACTCATCGACGAGCTGGCGCAGGCCGCCGGCAAGGACCCCGTCGAGTACCGGCGCCTGCTGTTGAAAGACCATCCGCGCAACCTCGCGGCATTGAATCTGGCGACCGAGAAGGCCGGCTGGGGTCAGCCGCTGCCGCAGGGCCGGGCGCGCGGCGTCGCCGTGCATGAATCGTTCGGCAGCTACGTGGCGCAGGTCGCGGAAGTGTCCATCGACGACGGCGCGCTGCGAGTTCATCGCGTCGTGTGCGCGATCGATTGCGGCCTCGCTGTGAATCCCGAGGGCGTGCGCGCGCAGATGGAATCGGGCATTGCATTCGGGTTGGGTGCGGTTCTGCACAGCGCGCTGACCATCAAGGAAGGCCGCGTGCAGGAATCGAATTTCCACGACTACCGTGTGCTGCGCCTCAACGAGATGCCGACTGTCGAGGTGCACATCGTACCGAGCACCGCAAAGATGGGCGGCGCGGGGGAGTGCGGCGTTCCGCCAATCGCGCCGGCGATCGCCAATGCCGTGGCGGCGTTGACGGGCCGGCGCCTGCGCGATCTGCCACTCGAGCTTGCGACCTGAGGATCCGGCCATGCGCACGCTTCGCTGGATGCTGTGTTCATTCGTGTCGCTGCTCGCGGCCTGCGGCTCCCCCCGGCAGAAGAGCGACGCAGAGGCAGTTGCCGCATTCGAGACGGTGCGCCAGGTGTTGCAGCACCCGCGTTGCCAGAACTGCCACATCCCCGGAGATGCGCCGCTGCAGTACGACGCAGGTCTCGTGCACGCGCTGGGCGTCGTGCGCGGACCCGAGGGGCACGGTGCGCCCGGGTTGCCTTGTGCCTCGTGTCACGGCACGGCCAATTCTCCGGCCAGTTACGGCACCCGCGCTCCGCCGGGCGCACCGCACTGGGCTCTGCCGCCGCCGGAACAGAAGATGGCCTGGATCGGCCTGTCGCCGCCCGCCCTGTGCGCCACGATCCAGGACAAGCGAGCCAACGGCGGACGGGACTTCGCGGCGCTGCTCACGCACGTGAGCAGCGACAAGCTCGTACTGTGGGGATGGGGTCCGGGCGGCGGTCGCGCACCGGTGCCCGCCGCGCACGCGGAGTTCATCGCCAAGTTCAAGCAGTGGGCGGATGCCGGCGGACCTTGCCCGGCCGAATAAACACGCCTGCAGCCGGGGATGGAACCCTTCCGAAGAAACGCACGGGCGGACGACCGCGCAGGAGCGCCCGGAAGAAGCAGGTGCCGTTGGCCGGATAGTCGCGGGCCCAGCGCGACAGTACTTCGAGAGCTGTATGTCGGTCCGTGCATCAAGCCGCGAGCTTCGCCTCCAGCGTGATGTTCGTTCCGGCGAGCGCCTTAGAGACCGGGCAGTTGCGCTTGGCATCCTCGGCGATCTTCGCGAACTCGGCAGGTTCGATGCCGGGCACCTCGGCCTCGGTGCGCAGGTCGATGCGCGGGATGGCGAAGCCGTCGCCGCTTTTTTCCAGATGAACCTGGGCAGTCGTGACGATGCGCCTGGGCGCGTGGCCTGCACGGCCGAGTGCGGCCGCCAGTGCCATCGAGAAACAACCGGCATGCGCGGCGCCGATCAGCTCTTCGGGGTTCGTGCCCTTGCCGTCCTCGAAACGCGAGGAAAAGGAATAAGGTCCCTCGAACGCCCCGCTCCCGAGCTTCACTCGTCCCTGGCCGTCGCGAATTCCTCCCTGCCAGACCGCTTCCGCCCTGCGCACTGCCATGACCGCTACTCCTGAACGATGGGAAATGGTGAAGTGTCCGCAGAGTAGCGCAACACGTGGGCAAGGGATAACGCAGCGTGAAGCGACGGAACCGACGTTGCTGGGCTGTCTCCTCGGATCTCCTCGGGACTTATCCACATTTCCCCGTCACTCTTGTTTACACACGGCGTCAGTTACCGTACCCCGCGAACTGCTTCGCACGACATGCCGCCACCGCGTGGTTGCGTTTCGGGAAATGTGGGTAAGTCCCGAGGAGATCCGAGGAGACAGCTCCACCAACGTTCGGTACCTGCGGTAAAGTGCTACCGATGCAGCCTGTGCTTTCGATCTCGAACCTCACCAAGACCTACGCATCCGGCCTCCAGGCGCTGAAAGACGTCAGCCTGGAGATCCGCAAAGGTGAAATCTTTGCGCTGCTCGGCCCCAACGGCGCCGGCAAGACGACGCTCATCAGCATCGTCTGCGGGATCGTCACGGCCACCGCGGGGCAGGTGACGGTGGCCGGCCACGACATCGTGCGCGCGTACCGCGCGGCGCGCTCGCTGATCGGCCTGGTGCCGCAGGAGTTGTCGACCGATACGTTCGAGACCGTGTGGGCGACCGTGAGCTTCAGTCGCGGGCTGTTCGGCCGTGCGCCGAACGCGGCGTTCGTGGAGAAAGTGCTGCGCGACCTGTCGCTGTGGGAAAAGCGCAAGGACAAGATCATGACGCTGTCCGGCGGCATGAAGCGGCGGGTCATGATCGCCAAGGCCCTGGCGCACGAGCCGCAGATCCTGTTCCTGGACGAGCCCACGGCGGGCGTCGACGTGGAGCTGCGCAGGGACATGTGGGCGCTGGTGCGCGAGCTGCGGGCGAGCGGGGTCACCATCATTCTCACCACGCACTACATCGACGAGGCCGAGGAGATGGCCGACCGCATCGGCGTGATCCACAAGGGCGAGCTGATCGTGGTCGAGGAGAAGGCCGTGCTGATGAAGAAGCTCGGCAAGAAGCAACTCACGCTGCACCTCCTGGAGCCGCTGGCCTCGATCCCGCTGGAGCTGAGCGACTGGAGACTGGCGCTCAAGGCCGACGGGCATGAGCTCGAATACACTTTCGATGCCCACGAGGAGCGCACGGACATACCGGGGCTGCTCGAGCGGATGAACGACCTGGGCATCGGCCTGAAGGACCTGCACACGGAGCAGAGCTCCCTCGAGGACATCTTCGTCAGCCTGGTGAGCGAGCGGCAATGAATCTGGCGAGCGAGCGGCAATGAGCACGGCAACGAACCAGCCGACATTCAATCGGTACGGCGTCTGGGCCATCTACAGGTTCGAGATGGCGCGCGCCGCACGCACGCTGCTGCAGAGCCTGGTCACGCCCGTGATAACGACCTCGCTGTATTTCGTCGTGTTCGGCGCCGCGATCGGTGGGCGCATGGCGGAAGTCGACGGCGTCGCTTACGGCGCGTTCATCGTTCCCGGGCTCATCATGCTGTCGCTGTTCACCGAGAGCATCTTCAATGCTTCGTTCGGGATCTTCTTTCCGAAATTCACCGGCACGATCTACGAGCTGCTGTCCGCGCCGATCTCCTACCTGGAGATCGTGCTCGCCTACGTCGGCGCCGCGGCCACCAAGTCGATCGTTCTCGGCGTCGTCATCCTGGCCACCGCCTCGATGTTCGTGCCGATCACGATCCTGCACCCGGGCTGGATGCTGGCATTCCTGGTGCTGACGGCGGCGACCTTCAGCCTGTTCGGGTTCATCATCGGCATCTGGTCGAAGGGCTTCGAGCAGCTGCAGTTCATTCCCATGCTGGTGGTGACGCCGCTGACCTTCCTCGGCGGCGCCTTCTATTCCATCACCATGCTGCCGCCGGAGTGGCGCACGGTCACGCTCTTCAATCCCGTGGTGTACCTGATCAGCGGTTTTCGCTGGAGCTTCTACGGCACATCCGATGTGAGCGTGGAGTTGAGCCTGGCGATGACCCTCGGATTCTTTCTTCTCTGCCTCGCGATCGTGGGGTGGATATTCCACACGGGATTCAGGCTCAAGAACTGAAGGGATGGCAACCCTTCCTCCGGGCCGGCACCTCGAATGCAAATGAAAAGGCCCCGGTGCAGGGTCGCCCAAGCAGGGAACGCTGGCGATGGCTCAGTCTTTCAGCACTTCGAGGACCTGCGCGACAATCACGTCGAGTCCTTCGGAGGATCTGCATGCCAGCCGGTCAGCCAGTGTGGGCGAAGCTCGCAGCAGGTCTTTGCCGTCGAGATCGTGCCAAATCGGCAATATCGCCTTCTCTCCCGAGGCAGTCTCTCGAGCCACCAGCCCATTGAGCTCCGTCTGCGGCCATTGCTTCGCGAGAAAGCTCGGGCTGAGTATGACGATTCCGTAGCGGCATCGTGACAAGCCGTCGTCGATCTTGCGGCGCAGACTGTCCCCGAGCTTCAGCGTCGCCTCGTCGAACCATACTGAAACGCCCGCCTTCATCAGCGCAGTATAGAGAGGCCGAGCGATGCGCTCCTTGTCTTCCGAAGCGTGCGATATGAACACGTCAAACGACCAGGCCGCGGTTGAAGCGGTGGGTGCCCGGACCGATGCGCCCCCAGCCGTCGCATCTGCAGTGCTCACGTGTGGCGTCGATGAACGAGCGTCCGGCATCTTTGCCGGGCTCGCCACGAGCGTCTTCATTTCCGCTTCGATCCGATCTGCGCTTTCCAGCGCGGCTTCACACCAGAGCCGGCCGCGCCGCGAGTCGGCGCCGTCCGCCGCAAAGAACGCGTGAAGAATCTCTCTCTTCCAGATCAGCCTCAGATACGCGAGCGACTCCACATCCTGCAGCACCTGGTGCAACGAGTCGGCTTTCTCACGCTCGCCTGCATGGACCTGTGCTGCCAGGAAAAACGCGTGTTCGAGCGGCGTGGCCGCCTCAGCATCACGTCCGCTCAACAGCGCGCGCGCTCGTTCGGGGTCGTGGCGCGCACACGTCAGCGCACTTGCGCCGCGCGTGAAGCTGTCGCTCGCGTCCAGACCTGCCGCCACCGCGTCCGTGTTTGCCGCCCCGCGGCACGCGAGCGAATAGGACATCTGCGCTGCCACTTCTGCGTTCCTGCCTCCGAGAGTTGCGGCGACCAGTTCGCCGCATTCCGGCCAGTCCACCCTCTGACCGTAGAGTGCGCTGAATGCCCACTGGAAACCTGGCAAACGCGCATCGCGCTCCAGCCGGCGCGCCAGCTCCGTGGCCGCGGCGGGATTTCCGAACTGCCCGAGGTTGACGCCCGCGGTGCGCCGCACGCTCTCGTCGAGCGAGGGATTCTCCATCACACCCAGCAAGACGGGAATGGTCCGGTTCAGCCGGAGGTTGCCCAGTGCGTCTACGCCGGCTTCCTGCAGGAACGCGTTCTTGCTTCCCAGCCATTCCGAGATCAGCGCGTCGGCGGCGCGCGGCCCGAGATTGTGCTGAACGAGGTAGATGTCCCATGGGCTTGGCCGCGCTGTGCCTGCCTCTTCGCAAACGGCCAGCAGGGCCCCGAACAGACGCAGGCACCGGCTGATACGGTCGCCGGAATCCTGGCCGCGAGTCATCCTCACCAGCGCCTGGAACGCGTAGCAGGCAAACTTGTTCAGGTAGTCGTGGGAGGGGTGCCGTACTTCCTGAATGGCCCACTCGCGGCACTGTGCGAACTGGACGATATCGAACGCCCAGCCGTCGCTGCCAAGATATCCCAGTGCTTCGACTGTGTGTCGCTGCAAGTCGATATCACTGTGCTGCAGCAGGTCCACGAGATCGCCTGCGACGCGCTCATGGTCCTGCAGACCGGCGAATGCAGCGGTTGCGACTGCACGCACGCTCCAGCCTGCCGTTCTCATCAGCGTCAGCAGATGATCGGCCGCCGCGTCTCCGACTGCCGCCGTCAGTTTTCCCAGTCGAATCTGGCTCTGTAACGCGGTAGACCCGACGTACTCACGTTCGGGCAACAACAGGCGCAAGGCCGCCGCCCCGTGGGAAACGGCAAGTTGCAGTGCCTCGTCACCGGCGACCGGGTCGCGGCCGAAGAAGTCACTGCGCAGCCTGTCTACATCGATGCGGTTCACCGCGCGGGCGTCCTTCGAGCACCCTGTCGCAGGACGCAACGAGGATGTCGTCGGCATTGTAAGCCGCGCGACCCGACGCCGCGTGCGGCGAGCCTGGCGAACGCACGGCAGGCTGCCCCATCGTGCGCTGCGGCTGAATACACCGCCGGCCATCGTCAGTCTCGCTCATCGAGGCAGCTCCTATGTGCGCTACCGAACGGAAGGAACGCAGGATTTGGCGCGAAGCTGCAGTACTTCGGATGAGGAGCAGGCGTGACTGCAAGAAAGGGTGCGGCCCCGCGACTTCTGTTCAAAGTGGCGACGGGTATTCAGGGATTCGACGAGCTCAGCTACGGCGGACTGCCACGCAACCGGACGAGCCTGGTCATGGGCGGTCCGGGCACGGGCAAGACCGTCTTCGCCCTGCAGTCTCTCGTCAACGCGGCACGCGAGCGCAAGCAGCCCGGCATCTTCGTCGCGTTCGAGGAAGACCCCGACGACATCTTCGCGAATGCCGCCACGTTCGACTGGGGCCTGCCTGCTCTGGCCAGGGGCGCCCTGTTTTTCCTCGAATGCCCGACTCTCGCCGACGGTCGTGCAATCCGGCGAGTTCGAGCTGGGCGGCATGCTGGCGATTCTCGAGGCCAAGAAACGCGAGATCGGCGCAAGCTGGATCGTGTTCGACGGAATCGACGTGCTGCTGGCGCTGCTGCAGAATCCGGTCGCCGAAATGCGCGAAATCTATCGTCTGCGCGACTGGTTGGCGCACAACGACCTGACCGCCATCATCACGACCAAGATCGACGGCGATGCTTCCGGGCCCGTGAGCTACGGCTTCATGCAGTTCATGGTCGATTGCGTGATCCGCTTCGACCGGCGCCTGGAGCAGGGGGTCCCGATGCGCCGGCTCGAGTTGACGAAATATCGCGGCTCGGGTTTCGCGGCCGGCGAGTTCCCGCTGAGCTTCGGCCCGCGCGGCATGGAAGTGGCGGCCCCGGGAACGGTCGAAATCCGCGAAGCGGCTTCGACCGAACGAGTGTCCACGGGCTTTGAGCGGCCTCGACACGATGCTGGGCGGCGGATTGTTCCGCGGCAGCAGCACGCTGATCACGGGTGCGCCCGGCACCTCCAAGACGACTCTGGCGGGGCAGTTCGCGCAAAGCGCCTGTCGGCGCGGCGAGCGAACGCTGTTCGTGAGTTTCGACGAAGGCGCAGAGCGGATCCGGCGCAACCTCACCTCGGTCGGAATTCACCTCGATGCCGCACCTGAAGTCCGGCCTGTTGCGGATGTATTCCGGCCGGACGGACCTGGCCACCCCGGAAGAGCACCTGACCAGAATCGCGGCGCTGCTTCTCGAACATCAACCGCGTTGCATGGTGATCGATCCGCTGTCGGCCATCGCCAAGACCGGCGCGCTCAGCTCGGCGCGCGGCCATCGGCAACCGCCTCATCTACAAGGTGCGGGATCGAGACATCACCGCAGTCATCACCTCGCTGATCGACGGCGACGACCCGCAGGCTGAAGCGACCGAGCTGCAGATCTCGACGATCGCGGATACCTGGATCCATCTCTCCTACGTGGTCCATGGCGGCGAACGCAATCGAGCGCTCACCATCGTCAAGTCGCGCGGCACGCAACATTCGAACCAGGTGCGCGAGCTGGTGCTGAGTGCAGCGGGGACGGCGCTGGCGGACGTCTACACCTCGGGCGGCGAGGTGCTGATGGGCACGCTGCGCTGGGAGAAGGAGGCCGAGGAGAAAGCCGGAAAGCTGCAGCGGCACGCGGATTTCAGTCGCAAACGCCGTGAGCTGCAGTTTGCCGAGGCGGATATCGCCGCCCGGATAGCGGCCTTGCAGCTCGATCTCGAGAGGCAACGGGCCGAGCTGGCGCTCTACACCAGTGACGATGAGGCCCGTCACGTGTCTTCGGGCGAATGGAAGAACGAGTTGCGCAGGTTGCGCGGCTCGGACGCCGCGGCTGCCGCTGCAGCCGCTCCCGGAAAGCGGCGCGCCGCCCGCATTTCCGAAAGATCCAGGAAGAACGGTAACGGTGGCCGGGAACCGCAACGTGGCCCGTAAGCGAACCAGGGCGCGTGCAGCCAACAGTGCGTCGGTCACCACCGTGGTGGTGATGCGTCTGTACGTCGCGGGCAGGGCGCCCAACTCCGTGAAGGCCATCGCCAATCTGGAAGCGATTTGCCGGCGATACCTGAAAGACGCCTACAAGCTGGAGGTCGTCGACGTCTGCGAGCATCCGCAGCGCGCGTTGGCCGATGGCGTTCTCGTCACGCCCAGTCTCGCGAAGGTGTCGCCCGCACCAGCCTCGAATGTCATCGGCAACCTCAGCGACACGGGCAGTGTGTTGGCGGCGCTCGGATTGCACGCGGAAGGTACGGAATGAGTCCCGAGCCGCTGTTGGCCGCGCGGAGCCCTTCCGACCAGCAGGCAGCGGCCGCGTTCAAGGACTGGGTCCACCGGGTCGTCAAAGGGGCTGCCGAGCTTCACGCTTTCGAGGTCGGCGAGATCGACGCGGTCATCGATCCTGCGACCGGCAGCGCCATTCTGCTTCCCGAGGCGCAGGCCGCGCTGCATGGCTCGAGCCGCATCGTTCGGAGCGCCTTCGATGCATTGCCCGGCGAAGTCTGTGTGCTCGACTCAGCCGGGACGATCGTCATGACCAACAGCGCCTGGCGCGCGTTCGCCGCCGGGCGCGCCGGTGCTGGACTCGGCGTTTGCGAGGGTGTCAATTTTTTCGCGGCGTGCCGGGACGCCGGCGCAGAGGAGCGCGTATACGCCGAGGCGGTCGCCGCGGGGCTTCGCCAGGTGCTGGCCGGCGCACGCTCGCATTTTCGCAGCGAGTATGTCTGCAACGCACCAGGCGGGCATAGTGCGTTTACGCTGATCATCGCGCGTACCGCCGGAGACGGTGCGGTTCACGCGGTCGTTACGCGCGAGAATGTCAGGGATCGCAAACGCATCCGTGCGTCGCCCGGCTCCCGGCGCACGAACGGGAGCCGAATCGCGGCGGTGGCGCGCGCAGGTACTCCGAACCGCCTGCTCGCTTCTCTGCCCGCCAAGGAGTATGAGCGGCTGCTCGGCGGCTTCGAGCCGGTCACACTCACTTACGGTGACGTGCTCTACGAGCCGGGCGAACAGATGGGGCACGTCTATTTTCCCAGCGACTGCCTCGTGTCCCTGCTGACGGTCGTCGAGGGCCACCGGGCTCTGGAAGTCGGACTGATCGGCCGTGAAGGCATGGTCGGCTCCAGCCTGGCACTGGGCATCGCCACTTCGTCGGTCCGCGCCCTGGTGCAGGGAACCGGGACGGCCGTGCGGATCAAGTCAGCGCGTTTCTTGAAGGAATTCCGCCGCAGCCCGGCGCTGCAGCGAACGCTGCTCCAGTTTACCGATGCGTTGATGATCCAGGTGAGCCAGACCGCGGCATGCAACCGCTTCCACGTGGTGGAGGCACGGCTCGCACGCTGGCTGCTGATGACTCGAGAACGGTTGCCGTCCGCCGAATTCCACCTTACGCATGAATTTCTCGGGGACATGCTGGGCGTGCGCCGGGTGGGCGTGACTTCGGCTGCCAGCGCGCTGCAACGCCGGAAGCTGATCCGCTACCGGCGCGGGAACATCACGATCCTGGATCAGCAAGGTCTCGAAGCCACGGCCTGTACCTGTTACCAGCGCGTCCGGGTCACCTAGAAGGAAGTGGCGATCGTCCCGTAGTGGCTGACGAAGAGATCGGGATCGAGACCGTAGGCTTCATCGCCGTCATAGAGGACGGCTATCTCGGGTTTCTCACCGGCGTAGGCGCGGATCGCATCCATCGATTCCCAAAACGACAGCAGCATGAAATGCGCAATGTCTCCTGAGTCGCGCCGCAGGAGGCAGACCTCGCGGCAACCAGGCTGGTTACGATAGTCGGCCACTCCCGTTTCGAGCAGGTGGCGGTGAAAGCCATCGGCGTGGCGTAGCGGCGTGCGGCAGCTCCAGGATCGTGCGATCAGGCCGGAATTCATGGCTGCAACGCGAGTTTGGCGAGGCTGACCTCGGCCGCCGCCAGGTCCTGAACCCCCAGGCCGACGAACTTCGCAATGGTGATTTCATCGTCCCTGCTTCGCCCGGCCAGCTTGCCGGACAAGATGGAACCGATTTCACCGTGGACGCGCTCGGGCGCGATGCCTCCTTGCGCCAGGTGACGGGCGATATCGCCGTAGAGCCGCGTACTCTCGATGCTGTCCACGATCAGGCGATCCGCACGGCGCAGGCACTCGGCATCGAGCTCGCATTTGGTCTGGTCATCTGCGCCGATCGCGGTGATGTGCTGCCCCGGGCGCAGCCACTCGCCCTTGACCAGAGGCTCGCGCGCCAAGGTCGTCGTCAGCAGGACGTTGGCGGCGCGCACGGCGACTTCCAGGTCGCTTTCCACGACGATCGTCACCTCGGGCAAGCGTGATTGCAGGCGCGCAGCGAGCTGGCGCGCCTTCTCGCCGTCGCGCCCCCAGATGAGCAACGTGGCAAACGGCCGCTCGGAGTAGAGGGCTTGCGGTTGCCAGAAGGCCTGCACGCCGGTGCCAAGCACCGTAGCGGTGTGTACCGTGCGAGGCGCCAAGGCGCGAGCGGCGAGGGCGCCGGCGGCGGCGGTGCGGATATCCGACAGGTAGTGCTCTTCCGCGAGGATTGCCCTGGTGTGCCCCGTTTGAACGTCGAACGCCGCGATGAAGCCGCCTTGCGGCTGACCGGCTTTCACATTGGCAGCGAACCAGGGAGACACCTTGACGATGTAGATTGCGTGCCCTTTGATGCTGCCGGTCTTGACGTAGACGTTGCCGAGCTCCGGCTGCTCGGCGGGAAACATCGTGATGAGGCCGGCATCCGCCAGGCCGTTGCTGAAGTCCTGAAAGGCGCGCGCTACCGGCTCGACCAGGTCGGCAAGCGATACACGAGCCCTGAGTGCGTCGGCGCTGACGATGGGTACACTCACGCGGTCCGCCCGGGCAAAGTGTTCAGCGTGCCCTGACCGACGAGTGCAACGTCGCCTCCGACCCAAATGCTGTCGATGTCCGCGCGAGTGCCGTTGGCCTGGACGCGAATCTCGCTGGGCCGCCCGGTGAAGCGCCCCTGCTTCAGTATCCATTCCTGATTCGGCGCCGTACGTCCGTGCCGCGCCATGTAGGCGGCGACCGTGCCCGCTCCACTGCCCGTTGCCACGTCTTCGAGCACTCCATCATTGTTCCAATGGCGTCCCTCCAGGGCATGTACGTCCACGGCGTACACGAATTGCGCGTTCACCGAGGCGAGCAGCTTCTCGAACTCCCGGTGCACGATGCGCGCGCGTTCCAGCCCGCTCTCGAGAGGCACCACCAGGTAGCGCAACCCGGTGGATATCACTTCCGGTGCGAAACGCTCGCTCAGGTTCGTCGTCTGCAGATTGAGCGCCGCGGCGAACTCGGCCCAGCGGCCATGAGGCAATCCGCCGAGGAACTGCGGGGCACCCTGATCGAGCAGGGCGCTGAAGCCGGTCGCGGTGCGGCGGGTCGTGACTGTCACGGACTTGCTGTTCAACTGGAATGACCACTTGGCCGCTTCGCCGTCCCCCGACGACGAATGCAGCACGCTCGCGGCCCCGATGATCGGGTGGCCGGCGAAATCCAGCTCGCCGACCAGATCGAAGACTCGCGCCCGGAAATGCGCCGCCGCATCGAGCCGCTCGAGAAAGATGCTTTCGAAATGCCGCATTTCCTGGGTAATCGCCAGCATCTGTCGAGAAGACAGACCCGAGGCATCCGGGAAGACCGACAGGCTGTTGCCCGAAAAGGGATGCGGCGTAAACACGTCGACGTGTTGGTAGCTGAGCTGGGGCATGAGTCCCTCAGAGTTGCTCGGAGAAGCCCCGCAAGCTCGCGATCGCGTCTTCGCAGCGCTTGTAGAAAACCCACTGCTTGATGCGCTTGCCGCGTATCAGCCCCGCACCCGCCAGGACCTTGAGATGCTGCGTGGCCGTCGCGGCGCTCACGCCGAGCTTGTCGCGGATGAAGTCCGCGCAAACGCCGTCCTCGACCAGGTCGCCATCGACCTGCCGCGGGAAGTGCGCGGCCGGCTCCTTCAGGTAGTACAGGATCAGCAGGCGCTTGTCGCTGGCCAGGGCTCTTAACGCCGGCAGGTGCGCCAGCGGGTCGGCTTTCACGGATCGCGCACGCATTTCGTTATTCTACGAAATAACAAAGCGGCGTCAACTCGTTTCGCGGTCTCCCTGTCGTCGCCACGGTCCGTAATCAATGACGAGCCCGTCGCCGTCGACGGTGAGCTCGCCCGTGAAGCCGCTCTTGAGATTGCGGTAGCGGTATCGAGACGGGATCGTGCCGGCATCCAGGCGCGTGTACTCCTGCTCGACGGCTTCGACGTGGAGGTCGGGAAAGCGCACCCACGCAACGCACAGTCGGCGGCTTTCTCCGGGCGCCAAGGCGCGGGCCGCCAGCGGAGGCGTATTGGTTGTAGGGCGTGATCATCAAGTCGACGTCCTCGCAGCCGTCGAGATCGGAGCGTGGCGCGCCGTCGACCTCCCATCGCCCTGATGAGCTTCGCCGAATCTGCAATGTGCGAGGCGATTCGAGCGGACCGGCTTCGACGTGCGCTTCGAGAAATCGCCAGGTCACATCGTGCACGATCCGGTAGGACGCACGCAGCGCGACTGCGTCGAGCACGACGAGGACACTGCCCCGTGCGACAGTGCCGCTGGCTAGCCGCTCGATCGAAACCGTTTCCATGCCCGGGCGATCGATCCAGTCCCAGCGTATGTGACGGGCGAGCGATGACTCGGGCACGGACGCGGTGATCGACGGCTGCCTGCGTCGAGCGAAGTACTCTGTGTCGCAGACCCAGGTGCGACCGCCATCCTCCGACCATTCCCCGCGCCAGTGAAAGGTGTCAGGGCGCACGTCGTCGAAGACCCAGCGGATCAGGCGGCCGTCGAAATCCGTGCCGGTGTGGACCATCTCACCCCGCACGCGGCGACCCACCAGGCGAGTCTCGACGCCGGTGACGGGATTCCACCAGGTGATGCGCCAGACATCACTGGCGGGATCGTAAATACGAAGTGTCGTGCCGTAGCGATCCCCATCCGGCGCCGGCCCGCGTGACGGTGCGGCTCGCTCACGACGTGCCGGTGAGATCCAGAGGTCCTGGATGGCGCGACCTTCGAGCACCCACGCGAAGTGGATTTCGGCACTGCGGCGTCGTTCCGAGCCGTCCGGCAGGTGATCGACGACTTCCGCGTCCCATGTACCGATGAGCTTCGCGTACATATCCCAGGAGTGGCCGGGGTACTCGATGGGACGCGGCGCGCGCAATGCCTCGAGAAAGGCGGCGTGCGGCTCGGCACCCCGGGCACTCATGGGCGGGCAGGTTACGAGGAGCAGGGCTCCGATGAGAGCTGCGACCGTCGGCTGAAAGCCAGGTCGGCGCGACGACGCGCGATCGGCCGGCAAGCTTTGCGCAATCTTCGAGCAGTCCATGAGCTCCCGCGGCGCTTCGAAAGCGCAACACGCCAGCGACGATGTCATTGCCGGTGCCCGGCGTCTTGTACGTCGTTGCGCGTCGGACCTCCGCGCGCACCGGAAGTCGCACAAGTTTCTACAAGCGCGCAGCGGCCGCGCGGCCTAGACTGATATGTCCGCGCTGGCGCGGCCGCTCGCGGCCCGAGGAGCATCGTCGCCGCGTCGCCGACCCCAGTCATGAGGAGTCCCTTGCGGTCCTGAGCCGACGTCAATCTACCGCTTCCACTACGGTCCGGCCGCGGCAGCTATATACTCCGCGGGCATGACGCGACGTGTTGATTCGCTTTCCGGCAGACGAGCGCGCGAGGAAACCCGGAGTGAGGGCGGCCATGCGCGCCGATCGCTGTTCCGCGGCCTGGGCGTGGGCATCGATGACTTCTGCTGCCGTGCCCACGTGTCGCTGGAAGGCGAAGACGAACCCAATCCGACGCACAGTATCGTGTTCGTGCGCCGGGGCGTGTTCGTACGACACGATCGCGACGAATCGCTCGTCGCCGATGCCAGTCAGATTCTCTTCTTCAACCGCAATCAACCGTATCGATACGCGCACCCGGTCGCCGGCGGCGACGATTGCACCATCCTCATGCTGGAGGACGATTGCGTTCGCGCAGCCCTGGCTCGCTTTGCCCCGCGCCACGCGGACCATCCCACCAAGCCGTTTCCGAGTGGTCATGCTCAAGTCACGTCGCGCAGCGCCCGGCTTCATCTCGAACTGCTGGCAACCAGCCGAGGTCGTGGCAGCGTTCCGTCGATCGTCCACGAGGATCTCGTGGCAGAGCTCATCGACGCGTCGCTGACGGCGCTCATACGCACGGAGGCGCGCCGTACCCGATCCCGCTGCTCGGGCTCATGCGCTCGACGCCGGCGCGAGGCCGTCGAGGCCGCCAAGCTCATTCTCAATGCACGAGTCGACTCGCCTCCGAGCCTGGAAGGACTCGCGGCGTCAGTAGACCTCTCGCCCTTTCATTTCTCGAGGGTATTCCGTGAATTGACCGGCCTCACGTTGCGTCGCTACTTGCGGCGGCTACGGGCTGCGCTGGCCTCTGACCAATTGACCCGAGGTGCCCGCGACCTGTCGCGCCTGGCAAGCGAGCTGGGCTTCTGCGACCACAGCCACTTCACAAACTCCTTTCGCGCGGAGTTCGGAATACCCCCGTCCCGTCTGCGCCGCGCGTTCACCTCGCGTCGCGCCCGCAGCACCGAAGCTGACCGGAGCGATGGGTACCATTTGGGGCCGGAAACGCGCGAATAGCCGCAGCCAGGAATCTGCGGGCTTGCAGTCAGTACGCGGCACCAGCGCCGCCAAGGCCCATCCAACGAGCGCCGCAAGCGGTGTTTTCATTCGTCTACTCCGTTTCAACGTTCGTCGCCCTTTGGTGCGTTCTCCTTATCCATCTGCTCCCGTTGTATCCGCTCAGCCTCCTTTTTCACCTCTTGGCGCCAAGCAGGCCCTCCCGTGTTGCGGATCGGCTGGTTGTGTCTCCGCCAGACCGACGCCGGGAGCCACAACGAATAAGACGAAGGCAGCTGCACTGCGCATGCAGACCCCTGCGCGACGAGAGCCTTCGGGACCGGGAACGGATAGGCCTACATGGGTTGGCAGCAGTTTGTGTTGGCCTTGAGCATTGCTTTCGCTTGCGTCACGGCGTTGTCTCGTTCGCCAACACTCAGCTCACGCTCGAGGGATTGCAGGTCGTCGAGTGCCTCAGCCAGCAATCTTGCGCGAATCCGTCCCATCGGCGTAGCAACTGGGCTCATGGCGTCCATCAGGCGCACATACAGATACTGGTACGTGTACGCCTTGGCGTGGTCAGGATCGCGACGCGGTGGTGTTGACCGCCCATCGCGATACAGGCGCGCAAGACTTGCCAGTGCGTCTCCATAGCCTGCGCGCCATCCCGCCTCCCAGAGCGGAAAAGCCTCGGCGGTATTTCCCAATTGCTCTGCGTAATTGAGGGCTGCTATCGGGTCACCCAATTCGGCGGCCTTGGCGAGCCAGAAATCAGCCTTCGCCTTCTGTTCGGTTGTGACGCCATCGCACTGCTTGAACAGACGAGTGAAGAGATCGGCGAATTTCACCGGGGCGTGAGCTGCCCGAGCGTTGGCCTCCTCGAGAGAGGTCGGTGCATCCTGACAGGTTCGAAGCGCTCGTGAGAGAGCAGAAGCAACCTCCCCACGGCTCGAGGCGGCGCGCTCCAGCGCGTCGTACTCCTCCGCAAGGGGTCCAACAACCTCATACGAGGCCGGACCGTTGAGTTTGGTCGCTGGTACCTGCTCGCCGTCATCAAACGAAACCGAAACTGTCCGGCCGGAGTGACGGACGTTCGTTGTTTTCACCGATTCGATGTAGGCCAAAGTTGGCGAATCCGCAGAGGGCTCTGCCGCCGCCGCGAATGGGCTCAATAAGACACATTGAACGACGAGCCCAATAGAGAGTGCTTGCGTCCGCATCAGTCTCTCCCTAGAAAGTCAGACAGCCAAGTTCCTCGCCTTCGAAATCCGAAAATGGAGCTCCTTGATAAGTGCCGAGTATGTTCACCCAGACTGCGTGCGGGGGTTGTGGACCGCTGATGCATTTGACCGTTTTCGCCCAGCTGCTGCCCGACACCGCCTGCATACGGTTGAACCCCCACGTATATGTGACGGAATAACCCTGACTCGGTGGGTAGTAAATCTGTCGTTCACACAGAAAGTACGGGGTCGGTGGGGGATAGTCGGATAGGAACTCGCAAACCATTGCGAACGCCGACTGGCTGCCGGCCAGTCCAAGAGCTGCCACAACATTGAGCAGTAGCCGTCGCGCTTTCATAGGATCTTTCCTCCCCGTCCTGGTTCCTGTTGATCGAATCCAAGTCCTGGCGTCCCGGCGACCAGCGTCAATCGCAAGGCTGAGCATCCGCTCCATCGGGATAACGGTGGTACGGGGTATCGATGTACGTACCCGTGTTCGCGACCATGTCGATTCGGCCGATCTGGAACTGTGTTCCAGGCGCGTAGGCCGCTCGTGACTGAAGGTGCGAGATGTGATCGCAAATGATCGGTGCGGGCAGGCCTTTGTAGGTGATCATGCCGTTTTCGATTACGTGACTCAGATCGATCAAGTCCGCGTTGAGAACAGCGGGGACGGCGTCTGCCGAGTCGTGAGGCGCGCTTGTGCCGCTCTTCGATGAAATCTGCTTGTTCAGAATATTGACCTTGCCAACCATCAGCAGGCGCAGATCCTTGATGATGTAGGCGGCCAGGACATCGTCGGAGATGTCCTCGCCATCCATGTCGAGGCGAAAGCCCTGGCCTTGAAGTCCACCACCGTTGGAAAAATCCACCGAGAAGTCGAAGCTGACCGGAGCGATGGGTACCATTTGGGGCCGGAAACGCGCGAATAGCCGCAGCCAGGAATCTGCGGGCTTGCAGTCAGTACGCCGGCACGAGCACAAAGAACGCTTGAACGTTGCGATCTGCAACAAGGGCGCGTGCGCCCTCTACATTTGCCGAGACATTCACATAAGGGCCCAGCGTCGGATACTCCTCATCCGGTCCCATGTCCTGCATTGCGCGGTCTAGTCTCGCCACAATTCCCTGCAGTAGCGCACGTATGCGGCGTTGCTGCATCTCGAAACGGGGGTGCGTGGGCTCGAGCGGTTTGTAGTTGATATTCGCCTCGATCCAGACCCGCAGCACGCCGTACTCTTCGATTTCCTCCATGACGTACGGAAGCTGGGGCGCGGTCTCTGAAGTCACTCGCCCATGCTCGTCCTTCTGAATCAACACCTGATGGTATGCCTGGCCATTTCCTGGAAGCGATTGCGCGCCTGTAGCGGCCGTCAAGACAAGCGCCGTGATTGCGAGCAGAAGCGGATGGCACCGTACTCTACGCATCTGTAATCTCCGACTGTTGGGCTACACCGCCGAGCGGCGATTCTATTAAGGAGGCCCGAAAGTCTATAGCGGCGGATCGTTGTCGCAGGGGCCGTAGATGATATCCAGGAAGCAAAGGCCGCTGTCTCCAACGGCGGTTCTAATCCAAGCTCGGATGATCCAAGTCGAGGCCGGCACGACGGGAGTGCAGGATGACTGGCCGCCGTTAACAAGGTCTACCCAAGTGCTGCCGTTATTCGTGCTGTACTGGGCGTATCCCCTTGCGAACGGCTGCGAGTCATTCTGATACCAAGACGCAAAATATCGCTTCTTGTTACCAACGCATCCGGTGTACTCCTTTGTGCACGTTGGGGTTGCCACTACAACCTGCGTCGGATTCGGATTTTTGTAGCGAGAGACGACTTGAAATGTTTCGAAGATCATCCGCTTGTCATCTCTGTCGAAGCTGTGACCTCGGACGATCGTTGTGCCCGGGTATGTCGCCTGCGGATCAGAGTGCAGGTTGGCAATGGCGCACCCTGCCGGACAAGCAGTCGGTCCTCCGACCATCAACGTTGAGATGTTTCCGGAGAAATGAGGATGGTTGTACCGCACGGGGTTTGCGGGATTTGTATCCGGGTTCGGGGCGACGTCGAGTTGGTGGTCCAGATACAGGAGATGTCCCAGCTCATGGGCTGCAGCGGTATGCGCGCTGTTATCGTCTGCGAGTATGCATGGGCGGTATACAGCCATCCGAAACGCAGTGTCACGATATGACTCGTGCGGCATCACAGTGAGATTTGCCCATGCGACGCCACAATGGCTCTCACCGGTAGTATCGTCGTGCAGTGAACCGCGCCGGCTTTCCCGGAGACTTCAACCTGAGAGAGGATGGAGTATATGGGAACAGCAAAACGGTATTCAGAGGAAGTTCGGGAGCGCGCGGTGCGTCTGGTGTTTGAGCACCAGGCCGAGCACGGCTCGCAGTGGGCGACGATTGTGTCGGTTGCGCAGAAGATCGGCTGCACGGCGCAGTCATTGCATCGCTGGGTGGCGCAGACCGAGCGTGATCACGGTAAGCGTGCGGGCTTGAGCAGTTCGGAACGCGAACGGCTCAAGGATCTGGAGCGCGAGAACCGGGAGCTCAAGCGCGCGAACGAGATTCTACGCACGGCGTCCGCGTTTTTTGCGCAGGCGGAGCTCGACCGCCGACGCAGGTGATGGTCCGGTACATCGAGGAGCACAAGGAGCGTTTTGGGGTCGAGCCGATCTGCGAGGAGTTGCCGATCGCCCCATCCACTTACTACGAAGCCATAGCGCGGGAGCGCGATCCGCAGCGACTGCCGGCCCGTGCGCGTCGCGATGCCGAGCTCAAGCCGCAGATAAAGCGGGTGTGGGAGGAGAACCGCTGCGTGTATGGGGCGCGCAAGACGTGGAAGCAATTAAAGCGCGAGCAGGTTCAGGTGGCGCGCTGCACGGTGGCAAGGCTGATGCGGCAAATGGGCTTGTGCGGCGTGATGCGCGGCAAGGCGTTCAAGACCACGATTGCCGATGAGAACGCGCAGCGGCCGGCTGACCTGGTGCAGCGGCACTTTGTCGCAACACGGCCCAACGCGTTGTGGGTGGCGGATTTCACTTTCGTGTCCACTTGGCGTGGCTTCGTGTTCGTCGCCTTCGTCATCGACGTGTTCGCACGCATGATCGTCGGCTGGCGCGTGAGCGCATCCATGAAGACGGATTTCGTGCTCGATGCGCTCGAACAAGCCGTGCATGCGCGCTGCGACACCGAAGGGCTGATCCATCACAGCGACAAGGGCACGCAGTATCTGTCCATTCGATACAGCGAGCGGCTGGCCGAGTGCGCCATCCAGCCTTCCGTCGGCAGCACCGGCGACTCGTATGACAATGCTCTCGCAGAATCGATCAACGGGCTGTACAAGACGGAGGTGATCGGACAAAGAAGCTCTTGGAAGAGCATCGAGGAGGTGGAGTTCGCGACGCTCGGATGGGTCGATTGGTTCAACAACCGGCGCTTGCTTGAGCCCATCGGCGATGTGCCTCCGATCGAGTTCGAGCAAGCGTACTATCAGCAACGTGAGGCTCAGGCCGCTGGGCTTTGACTCTCACAAAACTGTCTCCGGAGAAGCCGGTGCGGTTCACAGATTCTCAGTGACGAGAACCACCAAGTCGGCGCCATGGGTGTTGCGTAGACTCGCCAGTAGGCTCGCCACTTGAGCGTTTTCAGTCATCGCATCCTCGACCTGTGAATCTGTCGTGTTCGGCCCAATGGAAACCGGAAGGGGCTGAGGATGCACGTACACCTTAGAGTAACGTTCTGCGAGTCCGGACTGCTGTAGCGCGTTGTTGGCGCTATTGATAATCTCATCCGACTCAACGTTTATGTTGGGTGATGCAGCAAATGCGTTTCCCTCATACACGACCATCACGTCAACTATGGGAGCAAGAACTTGTGCTGCGCCGGTAGTCGGCACCAGAGCGGCCACCGCCCATCCGAAGAGCATCGCAAGCCGCATTTTCATTTTGTCACTCCGTTCTCAACTTCGCCTCTTAACGCGCTCTCCTTCTCTTTCTGCTCGCGTTGTATTCGTTCAACCTCTTTCTTCGCCTCCTCGCGCCAAGCCGGTCCTCCGGTGTCATTGGAATTGTCCAAGTGAGTGCCCGTACCCGGCTTGACCTCTCTAAGCATTGCCCAACCCGGCAGCTCTTCTGCGGTGGCTACTTGAAACTGACGACCCTGCAGCGGTATTTGAAATCCTGCGAGCAGGAATGTTGGTTCTCGCGTCGAGTTCTTGGGGCGCGAGAACACTACAAATAGCGTGCTGCCTGGTGAACCAGGGAAATTGGCGTACCAGAACGTAGCGTCTGCGCTATTGTTTACTTGGTTGATCACTAGCTCGAACGATTCGCCTTCACTGACTTCGACAGTCACGCGGTCACCGGGGAGCGCGCTGGCGAAGGGGATCTCGTTCAGACGCACCCAGCGGGAATACAGAAACTCCCTTTGGAATTTGTTCTCCGCGAGTTTCGCGGCAGCGGGTGCTGGAACAGCAGTGGGTGCGACTGAGCCGGGCTGGAACAGTACGAATCGTTGTTCTGGTCGTTGCGGATCGGCTGGTTGTGTCTCCGCCAGACCGACGCCGGGAGCCACAGCGAATAAGACGAAGGCAGCTACACTGCGCATGCAGACCCCTGCGCGACGAGATATCGTGAACGGTAACGGCTAGAGCCAGCCTTGCTGTCTTTCCACTGACACTCCCTCGGTCCTTTCGTGGACCTGCAACAACCTCCACAGCTTCTTGAGAGCAGAGGTGGCCTCGGTTTTTCGGACACGGGTATAAGTGGATTTCGGTCCGGGCACCAACGTGACCGGAGGAGCGAAGTCCATGAGGAAGCCCAGACGTAACCATTCAGCGGCGTTCAAGGCGCGGGTGGCCTTGGAAGCGACCCGAGGTGAGAGGACGGTGGCCCAGATTGCGGCCCACCACGAGGTCCATCCGAACCAGGTGACGACGTGGAAGAGCCAGCTGCTGGAGAACGCGGCGGCGATCTTCGGCGGCGATGTTCTTGCCGAGGACGGCAAGGAACGGATCCGGGAGCTGCACGCGAAGATCGGCGAGCTGACAGTCGAGCGGGATTTTTTAGAAGGCGCGCTCGGGAAGTTCCCCGGTCCGAGCGGCAAGCGATGATCGATCGGGGTGCTGAGGTGACGGTAAAGCGCCAGGCCGAGATTCTCGAGCTCAGCCGCTCAAGCGTGTACTACATGCCGCGCCCGCTGTCGGAGCGAGATCTTAAGCTGATGCGGCGGATCGACGAGCTGCACTTGAAGTGGCCGTTCTACGGCGCGCGCAAGCTCGCGCGGGAGCTGCGCAAGGAAGGGCACGAGGTGGGCCGCCGACATGTCACGACGCTGATGCGCCGGATGGGCATCGAGGCGCTTTATCGGCGGCCACGGACCAGCATTCCGGCACGCAGCGCGGCGATTTTTCCGTACCTGCTGTCCGGTCTGGCGATTGAACGGCCGAACCACGTTTGGTCCAGCGACATCACCTATCTGCCGATGGCGCACGGCTTCATGTACCTGGTGGCGATCCTCAACGTCGCCAGCCGCAAGGTGCTGGCATTCCGGCTCTCGAACACCCTCACGGCGGACTTCTGCGTGGAGGCGCTCGAGGAGGCACTGGCGAAGTTCGGCAGGCCTGAGATCTTCAACACCGACCAGGGATCGCAGTTCACGTGCGAGGAGTGGCTCAAGCCTCTGAAGGACGCCGGCGTCGCGATCAGCATGGACGGCAAGGGCCGCTGGGTCGACAACGTGTTTATCGAGCGGCTGTGGCGCAGCGTCAAGTACGAGGAGATCTATTTGCACGCCTACGCGAATGCAACCGAGGCGCGCAGCGCCCTGACCCGCTACTTCAGCTTTTACAATGAGCGCCGCTCGCATCAGTCCCTCGACTACCGCACGCCGGACGAGCTGTACTTCGGCGCGCTGGCAACCGCGGCCGCGGCGTGAAGCATGCGCGAGCGCTCGACAACCTGCGGAGCTTCTGCCGCCTGTCGGCGGCAGATCGCAGTTCTGCTGTACCATTAAACAGAGCAAGCGGGGAAAGAGGAAGAAATCAGTTTCATCAACCGCCCAGGCCGATCCACTTATCCCGGCCAAAAATCTGTCCTAAGAAGCGGAGCCACCCCTAGCTTCGACTCGTGGAGTGAGATCGACAGTACGTCCGCATCATTTCGATAGTCAAGAAGCGCGTAGACGAATCACGCTCGTGCGTTTGGCTGCACGGATACGCATCTTGTCCCTCTCTCCGGCATCGCGAACTGCAGATGGACGACTCTGCTCCGACCGCCAACGGCTGATTGCAAGGTGCAGGGACATCCCGAGCCGATATGTGACTATCGCGTCAACTCAGAGAACGAAACTATCTCCTCTCGCTCGCCGGGATAAGCGTGGCGTCGGTGAGGATCTCGTGCAGGACTGGTTCGGGCGTCATCGGAAAGATTGCGCGTTGGCGATCAGGGTGCGGAAGGCGTCCTGCCGGACATTCGTTGTTTTCACCGATTCGATGTAGGCCAAAGTTGGCGAATCCGCAAAGGGCCCTGCCGCCGCCGCAAAGTCACGCGGCTAGGTGTCCAGACACGTACGCCAGAACGTAACGTTCTGCTGCGAGTCCAGATTGCGCCAGCGCGTTATTCGCGGTAATGACGATCTCATTTGCCTCAGCGTCTATGTCGGCGATGCGGCATGTGCATTTCCTTGCATGCATGACCATTACGTCGACTACGGGAGCAAGAACTTGTGCTGCGCCGGTAGTCGGCACCAGAGCGGCCACCGCCCAGCCGAAGAGTATCGCAAGCTGAGTTTTCATTTGTTCGCTCCGTTCTCAACGTCGCCTCTCGACGCGCGCTCCTTTTCCATCTGCTCTCGCTTTATCCGCTCTACCTCCTTCTTCGCCTGCTCGCGCCAAGCGGCCCCTCCCATGTCATCGGCATTGTCCAAGTGAGTACCCGTACCGGGCTTGACCTCTCGTAGCATTGCCCAGCCTGGCAGCTCTTCTGCCGTGGTTACCTCAAACTGCCGGCCCTGCAGAGGTACTTCGAATCCTGCGACAAAGAACGTTGGTTCTCGCGCCGAGTTCTGAGGGCGCGAGAAGGCTACAAATAGCGTGCTGCCCGGCGAACCAGGAAAATTGGCGTACCAGAACGTAGTCTCCGCGTGATTATTTACCTGGTTGATTACAACCTCGAAGGATTCACCTTCGTTGACCTCAACAATCACACGATCACCCGGAAGCGCGCTGGCGAAGTCGATTTCGTTCGGGCGTACCCAACGAGAATAGAGAATCTCTCTTCGGAAATAATTCTCCGCGAATTTTGCGGCAGCACGTGCGGGAACGGCAGGGGGTGCGACTGAGCCGGGCTGAAACAGTACGAATCGCCGCTCTGGCCGCTGCGGATCGGTTGTTTGTGGCTCCGCCAAGGCAAATTCGAAAGCCACAACGAGTAGAACGAACGTAACTAGACTGCGCATACAGACCTCTGCGCGACGAGAGCTATCGGGAACGGGATTCAAGAACGGCTTGAGCCAGCCTTGCTGTCTTTCCACTGACACTCCCTCAGTCCTTTACGTGTACCTGCAACAACCTCCACAGCTTTGAGAGCTTCGACTCGTGGAGTGAGATCGACAGTACGTCCGCATCATTTCGATAGTCTAGAAGCGCGTAGACGAATCACGCTCGTGCGTTTGGCTGCACGGATACGCATCTTGTCCCTCTCTCCGGCATCGCGAACTGCAGATCTTTCGAGCCCAAGGGGCGCGATGCTGCTCTCAGGCGGTCTTCAAGGCTGCATGGGCTCGAACCGGGAAAGTGCCCATCGCGACGATTTTGGGGGGCACTGCTGAGAAAGTGAAGCCGTCTACTGGGAGAGCTGACAGGTTGGTCAAGTGTTCGACAATCGGAATTCCGGCTCCAAGGAGAACGGAATGTACTGGGCGCGTCGGGTCGGTCGTATCGTCGATGTTCAACGAGTCTATGCCGACGAGAATGGCTCCCTGGTCTCGGAGATACTCCGCAGCAGCCTTCGTCAAGAACGGATGACCCTCGAAGTACTTGTCTGACCGCCAGTGACGATCCCAGCCCGTATTCACCAACACGGCGCACCCGCGCACGTTGACCGCCGCACAATGGGTCCAGTCAACCGAGCGATTCTCGATGCCGGTCACGCGTACGACGACGCCTGGGATATTCGCCATGTCCTGCAGTGGCGTGGCGGACAGATCCGCTCCATCGGGATAACGGTGGTACGGGGTATCGATGTACGTACCCGTGTTCGCGACCATGTCGATTCGGCCGATCTGGAACTGTGTTCCAGGCGCGTAGGCCGCTCGTGACTGAAGGTGCGAGATGTGATCGCAAATGATCGGTGCGGGCAGGCCTTTGTAGGTGATCATGCCGTTTTCGATTACGTGACTCAGATCGATCAAGTCCGCGTTGAGAACAGCGGGGACGGCGTCTGCCGAGCGTGAGGCGCGCTTGTGCCGCTCTTCAATGATCTGCTTGTTCAGGATATTGACCTTGCCGACCATCAGCAGGCGCAGATCCTTGATGATGTAGGCGGCCAGGGCAGCGTCGGAGATGTCCTCGCCATCCATGTCGAGGCGAAAGCCCTGGCCTTGAAGTCCGCCACCGTTGGAAAAATCCACCGAGAAGTCGAAGCTGACGCGCTTGTCGACCATGCAAACTCCAATTACGCGGATGCGGTAATGCGGGAACGATGATTTCGCACTTTCGCTCGGTTGCCACAGCCTGATGCCGAAGAACACCAGCGACGCTTTCCGGGCCTCGAGGTATCCACAAACATCATGCAGCAATCGGGGCAAATACGGATGCGTGACCGTTGCTGACCCAGGATCAACTCGATAGCGTCGCCCGCGACCGTGGATAGAGCCGCCTCGACAGGGCGCGCGGCGGTCATCGTGATGCGTCCGCTATCTATAGTTGGACGTAACGGCATCCTTGCTGCCCAAAGGTTGATCCTTTTCCTGTCTGCCGGTTCGGGCAACCTGTTCTCGACCGCTGCCAACCCGAATCGATATATGGCTTCGCGAAGCGCGCGCGCATGAGCAAGGTTCACGCGCGTCGACCTCTCGCGCAGGGGACAGACCAGGTGAGCCGCATCGAGCCAGCGATCGAGGTCGCCAGGCGTGAGCAGTCGCTCGGCCGGCTCGGCGCGCCGATTTCCGAGCGTGTCGACGAAATCCAGGCAAAGATTCCCGCTGATGAATTCAAACGATCTCGTGTTCACGTAACCAGTATAACAGGTTACACTGCCGGTGTGGCTGTCAGACGAGGGGTGCACCGAACAGGCGACCGTGCAAGATAAAGAGGAGTGTGTAGGCTGCAATGGCGATGACGGGCCGCAGGATGCCGATCTCGCGGAGCGCCGGACCGAGCTGGTTTCGGCCGGCGGCAATCGCGGCAAAGGGAACGTTCGACGTGGCTTGGGCAAACCGGTTCCAGTCGTCGCCGAAACTGCGGCGCCGCTTGGCATCGATGAAGGGGGCGCCCCCAAGCGCGAGCAGGAGAAACGAGCCGAAGAAAATCACGGACGCGAGGTCGCCGTTCACGATGAGGTGCACGAGCGCCCAGAGCGCAACGCCCCAGAGGAACGGGTGGCGCGTGATGCGGACCATGCCGCGCGCGACGTTTGCTCCCAGCGCGAGCTTCGATTCCATGCCGACTCGGGTAGGGCTCGGTGTTGCAAGGCCGATTCCGATGAACAGGAAGGCGACGAATACGAGTGCGAACGCGAGGGGCCGTGAGCCGGCGAGCTGACCCCACAGATCGACGGCGGGTGCCCGTGCGTACGCCGTGCTCATCCAGGTGATCCCGGCTACTGACGCGAGGGCGAATGCGGCGCGATAGCGTCCCTCACCCATGCGCGCCACCACGACGTCACGCAGCCGCGTCCCGGAAACGCCGAAGTGGATCAGCAGGAAGAAGGCGCTCGCGGCGATGAGGGAGGACATGGCGTTGGCTCGCATTGCGGTGGTAAGTGCACTTTACAACGGCCCGACGGCAGATGTCCGCGGGGCTGCTCAGGACAAGATCGATGCGTATCGGAACACGGCCATCGCCAGCACCGCGACACCGAGCAGTCCCGCCGCCAGGCGCGACCGGCGGCGAAGGGCTACCCGCGTACTCGGTGGACGGCGTCACGAGTCCGGCCGCGGCAAGACACCGACTGCCAGACGCCGCTCGAAGGGTCGATAGCGACCCCGGGGGCCACCGGGAAAACGCGCGAGCGCGCCGCCTGCGAACGGTCATTCGTCCGCCCGACCCGGTGTCAGACGAGGGGTGCACCAAACAGGCGGCCATGGAAAACCGGCCGAAACGTGATCTCGTCGGCGTCGCCATGACGCGATCGCAAGGAAAATGCTGCCAGGCGGCGCTGCGCCGCTCCTGTCTACGTCAGGAGGAGAGCATATGGCGAACCTCATCAGGATCCTGCCGACCGTGTGCCTGGCGACGCTCTGCGCTCTGTCGCCTTTCGTGGCCGCGGCGGCGTCGCAGAATGTTGCCGCCGAAGCCGATGTCGCCGCCGTGGGGCAGGCCATCGCCACGGCGTTCAACGAACGCGACGCCGAGGCGTTCATGCGCACCATGAACACGGACGCCTTCGCCCGCACGGTGCTGGGGACATTCGATCTCAGCAAGAAAGACGCCGCCGACATCGCGCAACGGCTGCCATCCGCGTTGCGGACCAACGTCGAGGCCGGCATGCGGTCGATGGAGAAAAGCAACGGCAGTGCGAAATTCCTGCGCAGCGGCGTGCAGGGTGAAATGGCCTACGCGCTGGTGCGCCTGGACCTGGGCGACAACGGCGTCGATTACATCAAGTACTACGTTTCGCGCCGCCGAGCCGTGGAGGACTGGTACGCCTTTACCGCGGCGAGCCAGCTCAGTGCGCAAGTGCGCTTCAATCTTGCGTTCCTGCTGAAGAACGATTCGCTGCTCTCTGCCCTGTTCGGCGCAAGATCGGTGAGCCAGGACGACCTCGAGCCGTTCCTCGAGATACGCAAGCACGTCGCCGAGGACGACTACGCCGCAGCCTACCACTCGCTGGAGAAATTCCCCGAGGCCTATCGCAAGTCACGGCAGTGGGCACTCCTGCGCGTCACCTACGGCAGCCGGGCCGGGGATGACCAGTATCGCGCGGCGTTACGGCATCTGGCGGCGAACTTCGGCGGCGACAGCGAGCTGCAGCTGATACTCGTGGATCACTATTTCTACGAGCAACGGTTCGATCGCGCGCTCGACAGCATAGGCGCCCTCGAAGGGGCGATCGGCGGCGAGGACGCGAGCACCGTGAGCCTGCGCGGCAACTTGCTCACCACCCTCGAGCGCTACGACGAGGCAGCGACCGCATGCAGGCGCGGCATGGCGCTCGAGCCGGATTTCGCGTCGGCCTACTGGTGCCTGGTGGCCGTGGCGCTGGCGAAGAACGACGGCAAGCTCGCGGTGGAAGGGCTCACGGCCTACGAAGAGGCGTTCGATGCGCGCTTCGATCCGGATGAGCTCGCCAAGACGGAAGCCTATCAGCAGATCGCGCGCACGAGCGAATTCACGTCATGGGCGAAGGCGCACGAGCCCTGAACGCACGTCGGGCGCAGGATCAACCAGGGTCCGTGCGAGCGCAGGGCCTTCAGGGAAGTGCACGAATGCGGATATTTCGGAACCTCGCGTAATAGCGTGGGTTGGCATAGACCTGCAGTCCGATGAAGCTCGGCGCCGTGCTGGTCGAGGCAAGCCCACGCCCCGGATACGTCGTCGTGTTGTCGAAGACGCATACCTGAGCGCCGTTCAGCAGCACCGTGTAAATTTGCCCCTGCACCCGGATTTGGTAGTCGTTCCATTCCCCGATGCCGCGCGCGGGTTGCAGAGACAGCGTTTCGTTGTCGGTGCGGTTGTCTTTCCGATAGATGGCGCCCGTCTTGTGGATCGCTGCGCCATCGGGCGCGCCGAGCTCATCGATCTGCACTTCAAACCCGAAATCGTCGGCGACGTACGCCGTGTTGTCGTAGCCCTTGCTCTCCGGGTCCGGGAAACGCAGATACACCCCTGAATTCGAGTCTTCCGTGAGTCGCATCCATTGAAGCCTCAGAACGAAGTCGGCCGGCGTCGGGGTGGTGCACCAGAAGATCCCCATGTCATTCCCGGCGATGGTCTCCAGCGCACCCTCGATCACGCGCACCGAACCCGGTTGATCGCGGCCCGGCTGATTTCGAATCGTCGTGATGCGCCACGGGCCGGTGTTGAGGCCGTTGAAGAGCGGAGCAAAACCGGGCTCAGCCTGGAACGCGATCGGCGTAGCGAGCTGATCGCCAAGCCGGCGGGCCAGAGCGACGCCGGTCAACATCGGATTCGGTGAGCCAATGGTCGGAAACACCGCGGGTCCGACGACGTAGGCGTTCGTGACATGTCGGATGCGACAGTCCGGCAGAGTGACCGAGCCGCTGCTGACCGGGCCAGCGTAGAGCGTACCGGTCTCATGGTGCGTCGTGCCGAGTCCGTCACGGCGCGGATCAGGCGGGCTCGAAACGCCGAGCGCCTTCGCAACATCCTTCGCTGCCCGGTCCATGGCCTGCCAGATCTGATGATCCCGGTCGGCCTTGGGATTGGCGGCACGGGTGGCCGCATCGAGCGGATTGGCGATGGAGACAATGACGCGCTCAGCGCCGAACTCATCCGTCTCCGGATCCAGGCTCACGCGGCTGCCCGGATTGTGTGACTGCATCTCGCCAATCCCGCGAATCGTAACGACGACGTGTGTGTCGTTCGCGTTCCGATGCGCCTCATACGTGTCGATGTCGGGGATCTTCTTGAAGAGCTCCGCCTCGGAGTTGCTGCCGAGCGCGCCGAGGCCGGACGCCGTGATCTGCAGGTGAAAATGTCCGACGTCGGAGCTGCCTGAGAACGTGTGCCGTCCCTTCACGAAGAGTGCCGAAGCCTGAAGTGCTTTCACGGCCGGCGACAACGAAGTGAGATTCGCTCGCGGAATGCGGATGTCGAGGTTGGATCGCACATGGGCCATGAGATTGGTGCCGATGCGCGCGTAGGCCGATCCAGGGATGTCTTTGAAGGAGAGAAGCGCGAGGCGCGCGTTCTCGACGCAGCCGAGGGCGAGAATCACCTTGCCATGCGATGGGACCGCAATAGTGCCCTGGTCCGTCTCGATGGCCGTTACGCGCCGTTCGGCGCCCGCGGCGACCGTGGTGAGCCGAACGACGTGACAGTGCGGAACGATCATCAGCCGCTTGCGCGCATCGTCATCGCGCGATTCGGCGTAGGCCTCCCGCGCCGCCTTGATCAGGAGCGGCACCGTGCTGAACTTGTTGAACGGGAAAAATCCGGCGTGACCGGCTTGCCCCTGAACCGCGAGCGGCGCTTCGAGCTTGAGCCGGTCCTTCGCGTCCGCGGGGACCGGGCTACCGGCCGGCAAGCCCAACATCTCTCCAAGCTGGGCCGGCGTAGGTGGCGTCGCTGCGTAGCGGATGCCGGGATGATCCGGCAGAGAGCCGAGCGAAACTGCATTCGCCACCTGGTTCGCCTGGAGTGCCGCAAAGACCTGATCTTCTGATCGCGGCGTGCAACTCGCCGAAGATGAAGTCATTCGTCTCGGTGACTCCGATCTGGTCACTCGCCTGTCGGATGTAGCCCGCCTGACCGTCGGGAAGCGCGCTCGCAGTCAAGTCGTCGAGTACCTCGGCGGGCCATGCGCTCGGCGGCATTTCCTGCGGCAGCAGCTCCGGCGACCAGCCGCCCCAATAGAGCGACCTGCCGCCGATGCAGAAGGCAAGTCCGGGAAACTTGTGTGAGGAATGCCACGGCAGACCCCACACTTCCTTCTGCGGTTGATCGAGGCCGAACTTTCCTTCGGCCCGCAGCTGCCGGATGCTGGTTGCGTCCGCCACACCGAGGCCGAGAACCGGAAGATTCTGAACGTGTTCGCCGATGACGAGCGGCCCGGCCTCGAGGACGAGGATTCGGTGGTTTCGAGCCTGGTCCCGAAAGCTCATGTGTTCGGCAACGACCGCGCCGAACGTGCCTCCGCCTATCACGATCAGATCGAAATCACGCGCTTCGGTTTGCGGGCGACCGTCCGGACGAAAGACCGTCCGGTCCGCGCTGCGCCTGGCCTCATCCAGGCCATTGCAGACATATCGGCCCAACACGTCACGGCTGAAATCCGTGATCTGCGGCTTCGGGTTGGTGGCCATGGCGTCTCCCTGCCAACCAATTATAGCTCCGCCGCAGGGTGCTCGGGCTTCCGCATCCATTGCGCAACTCGCGCGAGCACGAGCGGCCCTCCCTTTATGACGCGCTGCCATAGTTCTGCACCCAATCGGCGTGCTGGGAATGCGCTTGGGCGTCTGATGTTGCGGTGCTTCGGCGCGGCCGTCTTACGTAGTCACGGCCACGCACTACGCAGAGCTACGGATGCCCGGCAATTGTCAGCGGCGGTATAAACGAACAGTTGCGGAAACAGATCAGGGGATACCTCTATGAACATCATCATTTGGCTGGTGGTCGGTGGACTGATCGGGTGGGTGGCGAGCTTGGTCATGCGGACCGACGCGCGGCAGGGGATTTTTCTCAACGTGGTGGTGGGAATCGTCGGCGCGATCCTCGCCGGGTGGTTCTTGAGCCCGCTCGTGGGCGTGCCGACCATCAATCAGGGCAACTTCAGCCTGCCGAGCCTGGTCGTATCGCTCGTGGGAGCCGTCGTGCTCCTGGCGATCGTGAACCTCGTCCGCCGATTTGCGGCACGGTAATGCGAGGGGACTGTGATGAAGGGGTTTGCCGACGACATCGAAGAGCTGACCGAAGGGAATGCCAGGTTTCGGCGTGTCCTCTACACGGCGAAGAACATGCAGCTGGTATTGATGGCTCTCCAACCTGGCGAGGAGATTGGGGAAGAGACCCATGAGGACCGCGACCAGTTCTTCCGCGTGGAGAAAGGCGAAGGCGAAATCTGGATCGACGGCAGCAGGACCAGGATCAAGAGCGACATGGCGATGATCGTTCCCGCCGGGGCGCGGCACAACGTGAAGAATACCGGTGACGAGCCGCTGAAACTCTACACGATCTACGCGCCCCCGGAGCATGTTGACGGAACTGTGCACGCCACGAAGGCGGACGCCGAGGCTTCCGAAGAACATTTCGACGGCAAGACGACGGAGTAGCGGACGACCGCGCGAGTCAGTGGAAGATTGCGCGTAGCGGAATGTCCAGGTCATCGAAACTCATCTGGTTCGCGGTCGGCGGGCTCGCGGGGCTCATGATCCTGGTCGCGGTGACGGCGGCTTTGCTCTCGCGTGTGAATGCGAAGTCTCGGGCGGAAGCCGTGGCCTCGCAGGCTCTGGATATGGATGTCACTGTCGGTGGCCGGGCCGCCATCGGCTTCTTCCCAGGCCTGCACGTGGCGCTTGCGAACGTGCACGCCCGCGAGCGTGGGGCTGATGTTGCTTCGGCAGGAGAGGTTGACCTCGGGATCGAGATCCTGCCTCTGTTTCACAAAGACGTGCGCATCAAGAGTATCGCGCTCAAGCGGCTCAGGATCGCCCTCGAAAGGGACCGTGACGGAAATCTGAACGTCGAGAGACCGCCTGCGGCCAAAGGGATTCTGCCCGCGCTGACCGTGGCGAAAGTGTCCGTCTCGGACGCGACGCTCACCTACGCAAACAGACAGTCGGGCAGCGCGCTGGAGGCCGCGGACTGCAATCTGGAGGTGAGCCGCCTGTGGCGCTCGCCAGGCAAGAGCGCGGCCTTTCCGAAGAACCTGTCGTTCGCAGCGGAGCTCGCCTGCGGACAGATCCGCACAAAGGATTTCACGGCGTCCGACGTGAAGCTCTCGGCTGATGGAAAGAACGGGGTCTTGGATTTCGATCCCGTGACGATGCGCCTGTTTGGCGGACACGGATCAGGCAGCATTCGGGCGGACGTTTCAGGCGCCGTATTCACTTACCACGTCCGCTACAGCCTGGCGCAGTTTCGAGTGGAGGAGTTCTTCACGTCCCTCGCGCCGAAGCCCGTCGGCGAAGGGTCCATGGATTTCTCTGCGAATCTGTCGCTGCGAGGAAACACTACGGACGCACTGAAGCGCAGCGTGGCGGGAGAGGCTTCCCTGCATGGCGAGAATCTCAGGCTCGAAATCGGCGACCTGGACAAGAAGTTCTCCCGATACGAGTCCAGCCAGAATTTCAACCTCGTGGACGTGGGCGCGTTCTTCTTCGTCGGCCCATTGGGTCTGGGGGTCACGAAGGGCTACGATTTCGCACGCATCTTCGAGGGATCAGGGGGCAGCACGAGCATCCGCTCGCTCGTTTCCAACTGGCACGTCGAGCACGGCGTGGCGCACGCGACGGACGTGGCCATGGCGACGAAGGAGAACCGGGTCGCCCTCGAGGGCGGACTCGATTTCGTCAACGGACGTTTCGATGATGTGACCGTGGCGCTGATCGACGCCAAAGGCTGCTCCAGGGTACAGCAGCGGGTCCGCGGTCCATTCCACCAGCCGGAGGTGGAAAAGCCGAACGTCCTCGTCGCGCTCACGGGACCGACGCGTGAGCTCCTAAAACAGGCCAAGGAACTGCTTGGCGGCAAGTGCGAAGTGTTCTACGCCGGGTCGGTCGCGCCGCCGGAATAGGGAATCGGGCGCCCCGGTACCGGAGACGCGAGGCTCCTGCTGCCGAAGGAAGCGCTCGCTGCAGCGGACCTGCACGACGCATGGGCGGTAGGATGAAGTCATGGGCTTGTTGTTTCGCGGGATCGTCTGGTTCGGTCTGTATGTGACCCTGGTGCTGCTGCCCCTGGGAGTCGCGCTGATCTTCGATCCGATCGCGGCGCGCAGGGCGCCGGCCGTCGAGTTCGCGGTGGCGGCCGGCTTCATCGCTTTCACGCTGATCGCCTTCGAGTTCGCGCTCGTGTCGCGGTTGCGGGCCGCGTCCGAACCATTCGGGACCGACGCCCTGATGCAGTTTCATCGACAGATGGGACTGGTCGCATTGCTGTTCCTCGTCATCCATCCGCTCGCGCTCGCCGGCCATGGCGCAAGCCTCGCGATGCTCGATCCCTTCGCCGGTGGCCTCGCGCAACGGACGGGCGCCATCGCACTGTGGACCACGGTGCTGCTGGTGGCGACATCGGTCTGCCGGCGGCGCATTCGTCTGCCCTACGAAGTCTGGCAGTGGACCCACGGCGCCATCGCCGTCGTGATCGCGGCGGCGGCGCTCGCCCACATGCTGGCGGTCGGCCGCTATACGAGCGTGACCGCCCTCAAGTTCGTGCTGAGCTCCTACGCGATCCTGTTCGTCGCACTACTGCTGCGCTATCGCATCGTGCGCCCGGCGCTGCTTGCCCGACGTCCCTGGGAGGTGATCGAGAATCGCGACGAAGGCGCTGATACGCGCACGCTGCGTCTGCGCCCGCTCGGACACCACGGCTTCGAGTTCCAGCCGGGGCAGTTCGCATGGCTGATCACCGGCCGCCGGCCCTTCATTGCCCAGCAACATCCGATCACCCTCTCGTCCTCGGCGGAGCTGCCGCCGGATCGCAGCCTGGAGCTGTCGATCAAGGCGCTCGGCGACTGGTCGCGCGAGATCGTGCCCGCGATCGCGACCGGCGCGCGAGTATGGCTGGATGCGCCCTACGGAGCGCTGACGCCCGACCGGTATCCCGCCCAGGGGTTCGTGCTGATCGCCGGCGGAATCGGCATCACGCCGATGCGTTCCATCCTGCTCACGATGCGCGACCGCAATGACGTGCGGCCCGTCCTGCTCATTTACGCTGCGAACCGCCCGCAACGCATGGTGTTCCGCGAGGAGATCGAAGCGCTGGAGCGTGCGCTCAACCTGCGCGCGGTGCTCGTCTTCGAGGATCCGCCGTCCGGGTGGAGCGGCGAGCAAGGATTCGTCACGACGGAGCTGCTGCGACGGTACCTGCCGCGGCAGTACCCGCGGTACCAGTTCTTCGTGTGCGGGCCGGAGCCGATGATGGATTCGCTCGAGCGCAGCCTGCTCGCGCTCGGTCTGCCCGGCGAGCGCATCAGCACCGAGCGCTTCGATGTGGGATAGCGCGCGATGCATCACCTCATCGTGACCCGGGTCAGCATTGTGCTCGCCGTCGTGTGCGGCGGCGCGGCACTGCTGTTTGCCTGGGCAACTGGTCTGGAGGCGCCGGTTCAGGCGCGCGCGATGGGAGGTGAGAGCGCGCCGGCGCTTGTCAGCACTCAGCCGGGCGCCAGCTTGTTCGAGCTCCACTGCAGCGCCTGCCACACGCTCGAGGAGACCGCGGCTGTGCTGCTCCAGGAACCCGACTCGCAAACCCGTGCGCGGCAGATGCTCGCATTGCTCGCCGAGCACGGCGGAGCGGACCAGGCCGAGGACCGGATCATCGTCGAGCACCTGCAAAAGCTGGCCCGCGCGAATCGTCAATGAGTCAATCTCTTCCGCGCCACGCGGCGGTGGATTTGGGCGCGCGCCTCGAACGCGTCGATCGCCACCAGAGCCACGCGAGACCGTGCTTCGTACGTTTGCGTCAGGCGCACGGCGCCAAACACGATCGCCACCAGCAGTGGAGCGGCACCGGCGACAGCAACCGCACGCCAGTTTCCGGGCCTGACCCCCCCCCCTGTTTGCCGCTGGTGAGAAGAATTTAGAGTGCGGCACGGCGGCGGGAAAATCCGGTATGCTTGCTTCCGGTAGCGCGGATCGCGTCGGGTAGCTCAGGCGCGCAAAAAAAATCGCAGCCCCCCGCGTTGGGTTCGAAAGTACGTGCCCGTGCTGGCAAGGAGGCTCCATGAGTGCTTCGGTAAGTTCCTTTGCGTTGGCGCTTGGCTTGGCATTGGCCGTCCCGGCCCCCACCGCGGCGCAGCACGCCGATAGGCCGGCCGCGCCCCTCGAGTTGACGGCCGTCGAAACGGCCGCCGTACAGTACATCGACAAGTCGATCAAGCTGCGCTTTCCGTATCGCCTCAACCTCGGCGATCCGCAGCAGTACGCCTACGTCATGGCCATGCTGCGTCTCGCCGGCGACAGCCCGCAGAAATCGCCGCAGTTGTACAAGAACCTCGAGGTCGCACGGAACACCGGGAAGTCCACCGCGCCCGAGCTGGCTATGGGTGGCAGTGCCGACAGCGGCGGGGGCACGACGCTGATCACACCGATCAACATCATCCAGTTCATCTACGACAACGGCACCGCGGCGAGCTCCTCGCTCTTGTCCTCCGTCCCCGGCGGCACCGACAACACGACAATGATGATCAACTTCAGGCTGACGGGACAGTCGAATCCGTTTGCGACCTCGCCGGTCTACGAGCAGTCCGCGGGCGGCACGCAGTTCAGCCAGAACTACGACGCCGCGCTGCCCGCGAACGCCAAGGCGGCCGGCGGTGGCTCCAACTCGACGCCTGTCATCGCCTCGTCGTTGATTCTCACATCGAAGGGACACACCACGACAGCGCACGCGATGACGCTGGACGATGCGACGCCGAACGCCACGGCGGTGTGTGCGACGGCGCCGAACTACGGCTCGCAGCAGCAGCCGCCTCTCGCCTGTCCGCCGGCGGGCGCCACCTGTGTCAACCAGGGATCCATCACCACGCCGATCAAGATGTGCTACGGCCGTAATGCGGCGGACTGCAATTACGCGTGGGGCGGGCAGGGCTACCCGCCCAGCATGCTCATGACCGTCGCGGGCAGTATGACGTTCCCGTATCCTGTCGATCCCTCGCTGCAGGGCACCTACATCCTCAACCTGCAGAACCTCAATGGCGGCTGCTTCATTCCACCGAGCAGCGAGCCCACGACGATCACGTCGCAATTTTTCTCGATCGATCGGAACAATTCCAGCAAGCTCAACTTCTGTTTCCCCGGCCAGGCCCTGCAGAATGCCGGCTGTCTCACCACCGTCGCGGCGACCGCGCTCCTCGACTTCACCGTGTACGTTCTGGTCGACACCGCGAGCGGCAGCAACTACGGCATGGGCAAGATCTCCAGCAACGGCCAGATCAATCCGAACCAGCCGTGGTTCGCACAGGTGCCGACCATCACCGTCTTCCAGGGATGCTTCGCGGAAGGTACGCAGATCGCGCTGCCGGACGGCTCGACGCGCAAGGTCGAACTGTTCAAAGGCGACGGCTCGGAGACGGTGCTGCAGGACGCCAAGGGCGCCACGATCAAAGTGGCCGGCACCGGTGATGGCGTCGAAGAGAAGCCGATGCTCCGCATTGTCGACGCCGCGGGCCATTCGCTGCTGATCACGGAGACACATGCCGTGGTGACGGGCCGTGGCCCGACGCTGGCACGCGAGGTGCGCGTCGGCGACACGCTTTACACGCAGAAAGGGCCATCGAAGGTCAAGGCGATCAGACGCGAGCCGTACACGAAGAAGGTGTACCACCTGTTCCTCGGCGGCATGGCGCAGGCCGCAGCCGGTCAGTCGACGATGTTTGCCAACGGCATTCTGGTGGGCGACATGTGGATGCAGCAGGAAGCGTTTCGCAAGGCGCAGGAGCGCGGCTTCACGCGTGCGGACGTGCTCGGTCGGCTGCCGGCGGCATGGCATCGCGACTATCTCAACAGCCTGACGTACGGTACGAACAAGTAAGCGTGCGGGCGGCGCGCGCCAGCGGCGAAGCTCGCGATGCAAGCGCCAGCGTTCCTGGGGGCGATCTACGACGGGTCGTCCGTATTGGTGACCTGGCAACCGGCGATGAACCCGGGCATCGATGTCACGGGCTTTCTCGTCACGGTCAGCGGCAATGACGGATCGAGCTATCCGGCCACGTTCGCGGGCGGGCTGACGACGATCGGCCGCGTCAGCACCGGAGCGTTGCAGGCGACCGTCACGTACACCGTCACCGTCTGTGCGCAGGCGGCGGGGCAGCCCAACGCCTGCACGCCGGCGTACACCCTCGTCATCGCGCAGCCCGTGCTGACGAATGTGACGTACGACGCCACGGCAGTGCGTTTCGCGTGGACGCCGCTGCCGCCTACGATTACGACGATCGTCAGCTACACCATCTCCCTGTTTCCGACCGGCGGTGGCTTCACCACGAGCATCACCATCGACTCGCCGCGCGCTGCCTCCGGCGTGATCACGCTGGCAGCGCCACTCGCCGGCGCGTACAGCGTGCAAGTGCTGGCGAACACGGACTACGGCGTCAGCGCCGCCACGCCCGTCACCGGCATCGACACGGCGCTGCCGGCAATCCTGTCGATCTCCAACAACGGCCTCGCGGTCAGCGTCGGATGGATGGCGCCGATCAATCCTACCGTGGCCGTGACGGGCTACACGATCACTGTCGCGTCGCCGGACGGTGGCCCGTCGTTCATCGGCACCGCGACGAATCCCGGCCAGACGAGCATCGCCATTGCGATTCCCATGCCGCTCGATACGTCGCGCACCTACATCGTCACCGTGCGCGCGGACTGCGGCGCGGCGGTCGGCTCCGTCGCGTCGGCGCGCGCGCTCGTGCCGCTGCCGCGCGTGGTGTCGATCGATTGGGACGGCACGCGGCTCGCGGCGATGTGGGAGCCGGTTCCGTATCCCGATCCGACCACTGACTCGTATCAGATGCGCGCGTACGGTGTCGGTGGTGGACAGACGGTGACGCAGAGCATCGCCAACGCTTTCGCGACGGGCGGGCAGATCGCGAATCCGCCGTTTACGAACGGCATTGCGTATCTCTTCAGCTCCTGCGCGGAAACGGCGCTGCCGGAAGCGTGCAGCCTGCCGCTCGCGATCTTCACGACGGTGCCACAGGTCGCATCGGTGGAGTTCGACGGCACGCGACTCGCGGTGACGTGGAACGCGTTCACGCCGACGCAACCTGCGATCGCGCAGTTCCGCCTCACCGCGAGCGCCACTGGCGGACGCACGTTCACCACCACCATCGACGATCCGACGGCACTCGCAGCCACGCTCGATCTGACGGGCATCAACCGCACGCTGCCGTACGCGGTGCGGCTCTCTGCGATCGCATCGCACGGCGTCAGCGCGACGAGCGCGCCGGTGACGCTCGTGCTCGCACAGCCAAGACTGGAGAACGCGACGTACGATGGCGTGCGCGTGCTCGCCTCGTGGGAAGCGCCCGCGCTCGTTACCGCCACCGGCTACGTCATCCGGCTCGTCGCGCGTGATGGAACGCGCCAGCAATCGCCGACGATTCCACCAAGCGAGACCTCCGGCTCGTTGACGATTGCCACACCACTCTCGCCCGACGCCGGATGGACGGTCTGCGTTGTCATGCAGACGACCGGCGCGAGTGCGCTGTCGACGCCAGCCGCCATGATCGCCGTGCTGCCGCTGCTGCAGACGAGCGACTTCGACGGCGCCACCGTTACCGCAAGCTGGACGCCCGTGCTGACGAGCGAGCCGGCGATCACCGGCTATCAGCTCAAGACGTACTCATCACAGGGCGGCGGCACGGGCATCACCACCATCGAGAACGCTGCCGCAACCCGCGGCTCGGTGCCGATTCCCGGCGCGGCGACGCTCGCGTACGTCGCGCAGGTGTGCGCCGTTCGCGGCAACGTCTCCGGCTGCTCGACGGCGCTGGCGCTGCAGCAGGCGTCGGCCACCATCAGCAGCCTGGCGTACAACGGCCGTAGCGTGACCGCGACCTGGGGCGCCGTCGCCGACGCCGCCGGCTACGCCGTCAGCATCGTCTCGGACGGCGGCACGATCGCGCAGACTACCGTCAAGGGCACGACCGCCACGTTGCCTGTGACGCTCGATTCCGCGCAGACCTTCCACGTCAGTGTGCGCGTCATTGCTGAGTCCGTGACGTTCTGCGCCACCGGACCGGCCGTCACGGCGCGCATCGTCACCGCGACTCCCGGCATCACGATGGTCGCCACATCAGCCGCGCAAGTAAGCATCACGCTGGACACGACGAGCACCAGCGGCGCGGGCGCCGTGGGATACCAGGCGAGCCTTTACGTCGGCGATCGCGTCGTGGCCGGACCGACGGACGCGGTGACCAATGCGGGTGTCACGACGGTGACGCTCACCTACGCCGTGCAGTCGCAGACGGAGTACACGGTGCGTGCCTGGGCGCTCGGCGCGCTGCTGGCCAAGCAACCCGGCCCGCCAACCGCGCCCACTCGCGTCGTCAGCGCCACGCCCGTCGTGTCGGAGACGACCTATGACGGCACGCAGGTGCTCGCGTCCTGGACGGACGTGCCGCAGCCGGGCGTGACCGGCTACGCAGTTACGATAGACGACACCACCGAGCGCACGACGCTGTCGACCGTCTACACGAACACATGCGACGCGTCGATCGCCGCGACGCTGGATCTCACGCACACCTACACCGTCAGCGTGCAGGCCATCGGTGATGCCGTCACAGGTCCGTCGAGCGGAGCAGCGAATCCGCTGGCGAACAGCGTCGGCTACTTCTTCCCGACGTCCACTGTCAGTCAATACCCGTATCTCTTCCGCGGCGACATCCGCGGCCCCGGCCCGAGCGACATCATCCTCTACCTGCCCGCGCTCTTCGCTACGCCGCCCGCGTCGATCACGCAGGACCCGTTCACGCTGACGAAGCTGGCAAACCCGACGAATCCGTCGCTGCCGTACACGCTGACGGTGGCGCAGAACGCGACGATCAATGTCTGGTCGTTCGACACGAGCGGCATCCGCAGCGCGCTGCGTGCGGCCTATCTCGCGTTCCTGAAGAAGGTCGAGGACCCGGCGAACGGCCTGCTGCCCGGCGCGATGGCAGTGCTGCAGCAGGTGATTGCGCAGGCGCTGCCGCTGACGTTCGCGGAGACGCTGTACTACGCCTACGGCTACGACGCGTCCGCCGGCTACGTGAATCTGCTGCCTGGTATGCGGCTACGCGTCGATTTCGAGAGTCGTCAGTTCGTGAGCGCGGATCCGCAAGGGGCGCTGAGTGGCTTCGTCGGATCGGGCACCAGCTATTTTCCGATCGCCGCGCTCGCCGGCGGCGGCAGCACCAGCCTGCCGACGATCTTCGACGCATTCCTCGGGCGGATGTCCGTGCCCGTGGTCGCCGCGAACGTCGGCGGCGGTGCGGGCGTCATCGACCTGCAGGGCAGCCGCTTTCAACAGCCATTCCTGCGCCTGTTCTATCCCTCCACTTTCCCGTCGAGTGACGGCAGCGGTGTCGTCGGTGCGACGCAAAACATCGTCATCGTCGGCGCGCCGACGATCGCGAAGATGGAAGAGGCGACGGCGGCGTATCTGCGCAACAGGAATTTCTCTGGCGTCACGGACATCTTCTGGACGTACTTCCGCGGCCGCGCGACGTTCATCCCCGAGCTCGCCTGCAGCATGGATGGCACGCCGCTGTTCGTGTCGCTCGGCACCACGGTGCGGCAACTGACGGCATCGATCGCGCCACTCCCGCTTGGCCAGGCGTCCACGGTGCGACGCCTCCTCTATCGCCGACCGATCGGCAACGTCGTCAACCAGCCCTCGGAGGTGTCGCCGGTCTATGCGTTCGGTCGCAGCAACGCGATCCATTTCAGCTTCCGGCCGGCGACGAGCTACCGCTACACGGGCGGCCTCGATTGCTTCGACCTGCCGGTGCTCGGTGGCGACGTGCTGGCGTTTGAAGGCTGACCCGTGGCGGACCCGACGTTCACACGCTCTGCCGGCCAGCCGCTGTTCTGCCTGCCGCTGACCGGCCTGCCCGCCGGCTACGGCATCGCGTTTCTCCCGAATGTGAATCCGGCCGGCGACTTGCTCACGCTGAACGCGACGTGGACGACGAATCCGGGTCTCTACCTGTTTCTCGGCGAGGCGATCGCGGACCAGGCAACGCTGGTGACGGCGGTGCGCGGCTACGTCGGCACGCGTGCCGTGCAGTTACTGTGGATTGCGAATCCGCGAGACGAGGTCGCGAGCTGGCGCGCGTCCGAGATCGAACGTCGATCCGGCAACGCACACGGTCACACCGCCGGCGGACATCGGGTTCCGCAACTTCACGCTCGCGATGGGCGCGGGCTGCACGGTGGGCTTGAACGGCGGGTCCGATGCGCTCGTGGTCACCGCCGCGTCCGGCGCGACGATCACCCTGCTCACCGGCTTCGGCAGTGACAGCCTCGCGGCCGGCAGTACCGTGATGATTCCGTTCAGCGGCGGTGCGGCGGGCACGCTCGGCTTCTCGATCGGAATGACGGACGCACAGCTCGCGCAGCTCGATCCCGGCTGCCGATACTTCTTTCGCGACGGCGCCTCGCCCGTGCCCGGCGCCGTCGCGTCCGTTCGCTTTCCGGTGACGACGTTGGGCACGGCGTCGATCACGCTCTACGCCAGCCTCGATCCGGTCAATCCGATCAATCCGACGCGCAGCGCGTTCAACTTCCTCGCGTCGCCATCGAGCATGGGCCCCACGCTGGCGTCCGGCTTCCGCACGGTCTACGGTGAGACGATCACGCTGACGCCGACGACGTCGACTGTGTGGCCGAATGGACCGGCGCTGGTCTTCGCAGTTCGGCCGTCGCTCGAGCACGCGAGCGACGCCGATCCCTACTACACGACATTTGAAGGGCCGTTCACGCTCGCCACGCAGACCGCTGCGGCCTCAACCGTCGCCTCGCCGCCTCCGGCGTCGACCGTCTCGCGAATGATGTGCGGCTACTCTGGTATCGAGTACGCTGGTCTGCCATCCGGGTCGATCAACCAGCTGGCTTTCGTCTCCGGCCAGCCTGCGTTCGCGCGCGTGCTGCGGCAGACGGACATTGTCGCGGACGTCGCGCCCGTCACTGATGCCCTGCCGCTCACACCCGAGGCGACGACAGCCTGGTGTGTGCTGTCCGCGCCGGCTGCGACGCCGCTTCAGTATTTCGCGCAACCGCACGATTCCGTGCTCTATCAGGCTACGCTGACGACGGCCGCGACACCGGAAGCGTTTCTCCACTACCTCGAAGTCTTCGCCGGCACGTTTCCCGACGCGGCGCGCGCGAACGCCGTCCCGATGGTGCCGTTCGGTCTGCTCGATCCCACGCACGCTGCTCGCGCCGTGGCGCTCGAAACGCAGATCATCTCGCCGTATCGCCGCAACCGGCTCGCAGCGATCCTCGCGCCCACGGAAAGTGGGCCGGCGACCGGCGATCGGCGCGCGGCCACGCCGCAGGGCCTGCTACTGTCGTTGAGCGACAACCTCGCGTACTGGAAGCTGCTCACGCTCGCGCAGGCCAACGGCGGCGCGCAGAAGCTGCAGCTCGCGTCGATCGCCGGCGGTTTCAAGTCCGCGCTCCAGTCGAATCAGCTGTTCGCCGTCGTCTCCAACTGGCAGGAGTTCACGCGGCGCTGCAGCGTCGTGCTGCCATTCAAGGTCACCGTGTCTGGCTGGACGTTCGATCTCGCGCCGGCGAACTGGGCCGCGCATCAGACGATCGTCCTCTTCAAATACGCGGCCGGCACGACGGTCGACGAGCTCGCCGCCGACAGCGGCACGTGGGCCTGGTCCGAGGCGGCCAGCGGCTACGACGACTCGACCGGCAACGTGGCGACCACGCAGGCGGACCTGCGGGCGATATTCGCGATGGCGAAAGCGCAGGCAGTGACGCGCGCGGAGCTGCGGCCGTTCGTCGACGCCATCACCAATCCCAACTGGAACGGCATCCTCTTTCTGCGCGCGCCGCTCTCGACGACGAACTTTCCCGATCAGCTCCGCGGCATCGCGGCCGGCATCGATTCGGCGCGACTCTACGCGCACCACGTCGGCGTCTCAGTCGCGCCGGTGCACAACGTCGACCAGCGGCTCACGCAGGAGGACGCGTCGATCTTCGCGCTGATCGACTACGACGATCCGCTGCGCCTCGCCGACACCGCGGTCGATTACGCCTTCAAGGTGCTCGGGCTCACCGTGCTTTTGCGCAACTGCGCGATGGCGAGCTTCTCCAGCCGGATCGAGCTGCTGATCAACCGGCTCTTTGGCAGCCAAACGTCGCAGCGCACGGCCGGCGCGCCCGGCAACGGTATCGTCCTCGACGGCTTCTATCAATCCGCCGGCGGCACGCCCGCCTACGTCTTCGTCATGTCCAAGACCAGCATGTACGACGTGCTCGGCGAAACGCTCGACACAATCGACGTCACACGCGCGCAGTTCATCACGCTCACGCCGAGCGGCGCCGCGCAGGACACCTTGCAGACGCGGTTCGTGCTGGACGGGCGCTTGCGGTTCAAGCGGCTGTCGGACTTCGACGTCTTCTCGTTCGGTCCAGTCCTCTCGACCGACGGCGCCTTGATCGAGGACGGGTATCTCTTCTTCTCGAACCTGCTGATCGAGATGACGTTTCCCGTGGCGACGCCGGAGCAGACGTTGTTTCGCTTCAACGCCGGGGCGCTCGCGTTCGATCCCTCGCGCAGCGTCGCGCGTGCGGACAGCCTGTTCGCGCACTTCCCGCTGCAGCTCACCGGGCTGCTGCAGGCGTCGCCGGAGAGCACGCCGCGCGACAACGGCTTCACGCCGGTCGGCTCGCCGCTGCCGAACAGCGAGCTGCGCGATCCTTGGTTCGCGCTGACGTTCGATCTCACGCTCGGCTCCATCGGCGCGCTCGCTGGATCGCTCGGCCTCGTCGTGCAGCTCGGCGCCGCCTGGTGCAACGGCGAGGGCGCGCCGCGCACCTTCGTCGGTCTGCGGCTGCCGGGCGGCGGTGGATCGAGCACGGCGCTGATGCTGCAGGGCGTGATCGGCCTGACGTTCCGCGCGATCGAGTTTACCGCGGAGCCGACGGCCCACGGCGTCGACTACATTCTCCGCTTCCGCGGCGTCGCGCTGCGGCTGTTCACGCTCACCTTTCCGCCCGGCCAGACGGACCTCTACGTCTTCGGCGACCCGAGCGGCGGCCGCAGCGGCGTGATCGGCTGGTATGCGGCGTACGCGAAGAAGGCCGAGTCCAAGGCCCTGCGCGCAGCTGCGCGCGGCGGGCGGAGCGTGCGATGAGACCCGTCACGAAGGTCAATCCACCGGGCTATCTGTATTTCAATCTCGCGTCGCTCAACAACCTCGTCCCGGCGTTTGCCGCGGGCTCCGCCATCTGCATCGTCTACAACCAGCTCGGTGGCTTTCAGCGCAGCGTGGCCTGGGTGCAGAACGAGCTGCTGGCCAAGACGGTCAACAACCAGGCGTTTCCCAATCCGTCCACGCCGCTCAATCGGGGGCGCGCACGCAACATCATGAAGCAGCGGCTGGAGACTATCTACGGCGGCGCGCGCGGCGACCTCGTCGGGATGTTCGGTGATTACTGCTCCTTCTGCGAGATTCCGCTGGCCGGCCACCTGCTCGCCGTGGAACATCGCGTCGCGAAGTCGATCTATCCAACGTTCACGGTCCTGTGGAGCAACTTCCTGCTCGCGTGCCGCGACTGCAACTCAGTCAAGGGGGACCGGCCGCCGCGCGCGACCGCGATCGGCTGGGCTGGCGGTGCGCCCTTTACGGAAGACGAGCTCAACGACGAGATCGAGGGCCACTACTACTGGGCGGATCTCTATCCCCAAACGTTCCGCCGGATCGCTCGCGCGTACTGGCGCGAGACGCGCGCGGCGCCGGCGGCGCAGGTGCAATTGCTGGCCGCAGACTATTCGTCGCGACAGAACTGGCTGGTCGCGAGCGGCCTCGCCGTCGTCCGCGCGAACGTGCGCTCCGGCGGCGCCATGCGCAACAACCGCTACGTCGAAGTGCGGATCTTCAACAACGGCGGCGGCAATCGCGGCAATCGTACGCTGCCGCTCACGGGCCTGGATGACCAGGAGACGGGGCGCTCCACGCAGCGCACGATCGCCTGGCTGACGGCCTGTCAGGCGGTCGACTATCTGCTCACGGGGGTCCTCGCCGTGCCGGCCGGCATGCCGGCCGTGCGCGCCGTCGTCTTCGACGCGATCTGGAATACGACGCTGCTGCTCGCGGTCAACGTCGGGTTCTATTCCGTATGGGTCGATGTGTTGTTGAACCACAATATTCCCGCCGGGGCCAACGCGCGGGGCTACCACGACCTGGGCGACATGTTCATCGGAGACACGCAGGCGGCGAACAATCCGAACGTGCTGCAGGTTTTTGACGGCACCGACGTCACGCAGGTGCCCTGATGCGACCGGTCACCAAGCCGCTGCCGCCGTGCGCGACCGTCGACGAGCTGCTCGCCGCTGCGCCGTCGCGCAAGCCCGACCCGTTGACGCTGCTGCGCATGCAGCTGCAGGCGACGATCGGCTACTACTGCTCGTTCTGCGAGGTACCGATCAACGTCACGCAGGCGGTGGTCTCGAAGCTCGTTCGCCAGTTGCAGCGCGTGCCGGCGCTGGAGCGGTGGAGCGAGCTGCTGCTCGCGTGCGACTTCTGTCAGGCGCATCGCATGCACGACGTGACGAACCTCTCGGACTATCTGTGGCCGGACACCGACGTCACGTTCTCGCTCGGCAGCACCAGCCCCTTTCTCTACGCGCTGAAAGACGTCACCTATATCGTCAAGTCCGACGCGGCGGACGGCGTCCCCGCCGACTCATCGACGAAAGCGCTGGTGATTGTTACGGCGAATCCGCTCAGCCCCGCTTACGCGAAGGCGACGCGCACGATCGACCTGTTCCGGCTCAATACGCCGTTCTACGACGCGGCGACCAACACCTTCACGGTCACCAAGAACCAGCTCCAGGCGCGCATCGATCCACGCGTGGAGCTGCGGACGCGCGCCTGGAAGGGCGCCGCCGAGGCGATCGCCGCGCTGCGGCAGATGAAGTCGTTGACCGCGTATCCCGCCGCGTTCGACAGCTCCGTCAAGGTCACGGCGGCGCTCGCGCAGGCCAGCGGCTTCTGGTCCGGCTGGATGACGTTGCTCTGGCAGGTATTCGCCGACGAGGCGCTCGTGCGGCGCACGCTGCTCGAGGTGTCGAAGCGCGTCGGCTATCAGGTCATCGGCTTCCAGACGCTCCCGGACGGCGGCACCCCGCCCTGGACCCTCTTCACCGGCACCGCGGTCGATCGCGTGACGTTCTGAGAGAGGACCCGATGCCGCTCGATCCGCAGCTCCAGGCCTTGCAGAACAGCCTCACTGGAGCAATCTCGGGTGGCCAGCTCGTCCTCAACGGCACGACGATGGGGTCCGGATCGCCGCCGATTGTCGCGCTGTTCCAGCAGGTGTTCGGCCGCGACGACATCACGATCGGCGGCACGATCCGGATCACGCCGGACGAGGTGAACGACGAGCTGTTGGTCAGCGGCACCGGCGTCACGCGGTTGTTCAACGTCAGCGACATGGCGGTTGCACTGACGTTCGGCTCTGCGACGACCACGACGCTCGACGTCACGGGCACGATCACGCCGCCGGCCACGCCGCCCTGGACGTTCTCGATCAGCTTTCCGGATCTCGCCGGGTCGTTCTTCGATCAGCTCGCGTTCACCGGCCCCTTTTTCACGATCTCGACCTACACGTGGCGCCGCACCGCGCCGGCCATCACGATCGTCGCAGGCGCCGGCCTCTGCATCCAGCCGACCGGCCTCACCGGGTCGCTCGAGCCGGCCACGCGTCTCGCGACACCGCCGTCGCCACTGCCGCCGTTCTACGGTCCTGTCACGCAGATCGCTGATGCGCGCACGATCACGCTCGTGATGCCGTTCTCCACTGTCGCGTTGGAGCTGGTCGGCTTCCCGCCGCTGCAGTTGCTGCAGCCGACGCTCACGCTGCGCAATCAGCAGCAGGCCTCGACGCTCATGAACGCGAGCACGATCGCGGTCGAGGCGACGACGACGTTTGGTTTCGTCGAGGCGCCGCTGGCGATCTTGCTGCCGGATACTGGAGGATGGGCGCTCGACCTCCTGCCGGCCGGCCCGCAGAGCGTTCCGAGCGTCACCAGTTTTCTTGCGCTCTTCACCGGCCTCGACCTCGCGGGCGCGCTGCCGGCGGACGTTCTTGCCGCTGCCGGGATTCTCGCTCACGGCGCTGCAGGCGCAGTTCGATCTCGGCACCGGCGTCGTTGGCAGCTGGAGCTTCACCGTCACGACCGCGCCCCCGGACCAGCCGCCGGAGGCGACGACCTGGCGCGTGATTCCGGGCGTGCTCGAAGTACGCGAGATCACACTGGTGATGCAGATCGCGATCGTGCGACCGGGCGGCAAGGGCACGCCGCAGACGCAGATCACCGGCAGCCTCACCGGCATCGTGCACGTGGGCGGCACGGTCGACGTGCGGGTCGTGATTCCGATTCCCGTCACGCAGGAGTGGATCTTCGCGACGGCGGGCGCCGTCGTGCTGCCGAACCTGCGCGACCTCGCGAAGCTCGTGGCCGGCGTCGATCCCGGTACCTTGCTTCCGCCGGGCGCCGGCGCGATCGGCGACTTCACGCTCACCTCGATCGTCCTCACGCTCGACCCCGTCGAGCCGGCGCTCGTCGTGTTTTCGTTCACGCTGGTGTCGACGAACGACTGGGTGATCGTGCCGCCGGATCGGCTGCGCATCAAGGATCTGCAGTTGTCGTTTCAGATCGACGAGCCGTTCGGCCTGCGCACGACGAGCGGGATCATCGCCGGCACGGTGCGCATCGGCGCCTGGGACATCGACGTCGTCATCGATCGTCAGCCGTACGAGCTCGACTGGAACATGCAGGTCTCGTCTGCGGCGATGCCGCTGCCCGGCATCGGCGATCTCGATCGCCTCGCCGGCACCAGCCTCGCGCCGTATCTGCCGCAGACGCTCGCGACGGCGAGCTTCACGCTGTACGACCTGCTCATCGACGTCAATCTGTCGCAGCCGACGATCCGCCAGCTCGCGGTTCAGCTCGATTCGGATCAGCCCTGGACGATCATCCAGGACATCCTCGTCATCGAGCGCGCGGGCCTGTACATCGACCTGAGCTGGTTCGCCGGCGACCTGCTCGCGAACTTCGGCGTGTGGGGCGCGTTGCGTGTCGTCAATACCGGCATCGAGGTGTCGGCGGATCGCGTCGGTGCAGGCGAGTGGACGTTCCGCGGCGCGCTCGCCGCCGGCGAGACGATTGCGCTCGGCGGGCTCGTCGCGCAGTTTCTGCGGATCGATCCGGCGTATCTGCCGAGCCTCGAGGTCGAAGGGCTCGCCGCGACGTTCTCGACGCCGAGCAACGACTACGCGTTCGAGGGTCGCACCGCCGGCCTGTGGACGTTCGAGGTCTCCTCGGCGCTCACGCTGCGCATGCGCGCCGAGGCGGCGTTCCAGCGCACGGCCGGCGAGACGTCCGGCCACCTCGCCGGCGACTTCTTCATCAACAACCTCAACGTCTTCGTCTCGTACGCGTTCGACCCGGCATCCAGCACGCTGCTGTTCCGCCTCACCTACGGTCGCCTCAGTCTGACCGCCGCGCTCACCTCCGGGACGAACGCGCAAGGCCAGGCGTTCTCGCTGCTTTCGTTCCGGCTGGGCGACCTGTCGTTCGGCGAGATCCTCGAAGGGCTGATCAACCTCGCGTCGCCGGGCAACACGTTCCGCCTGCAGCCGCCGTGGGACGCGCTGAATCAGATCAACCTGCGCAACCTGTCGCTGGTGGTCGATCTGAAGACGCGCGAGGTGACGGTCAACTATGACATCGCGCTGAACCTCGCGTTCGTCGACATTACGGGGATCGGCGTGAAGTACGACACGTCGAGCGGCGAGGGCGGCGTCAGGATCCAGTTGTCCGGCCGCCTCCTCGATCAGGAATACAGCCTCGCCAGGGGCAATCCGCTCGAGTGGGACGTGCTGCACGAGCCGGCGCCCTCCGTGCCCGCGAAGGGACCGGAGCTGTTCGACCTGAAGTACCTCGGCCTCGGCCAGCGCGTCTCGTTCTCGGATCTGGCGGCGCTGAACACGGTGGGCGAGGTGATCGCGGCGATGCGCGCGCAGATGACGCCGGTGAAGGACGCGACGCGCAACCCGCTGGCGACGGGCAACGGTTCCGCGATGCGCTTCGACCGCGCCAGCGGCATCCTCGCCGGCGCGGACTTCGAGATCCTGTCGACGCTCTCCGCCACTTTCGTCTTCAACGATCCCTATCTGTATGGCATGCGCCTCGCGCTGGCGGGCGAGCGCGCCGCATCGCTGGCGGGTCTGGCGTTCGAGCTGCTGTACAAGAAGGTCACCAACGACATCGGCGTCTTCAAGATCGAGCTGCGCGTACCGGACGCGTTCCGGCAGCTCGAGTTCGGCACGGTGTCGGTCACGCTGCCGATCATCAAGGTCGAGGTCTACACGAACGGCAACTTCCGCGTCGACCTCGGCTTCCCGCACGGCGGCGATTTCAGCTGCTCCTTCTGTCTGCAGGTGTTTCCGTTCATCGGCTGGGGCGGCTTCTACTTTGCCGCGCTCACCGGCGCGACCAGCGAGCGCGTGCCGCGCGTCACGAACGGCTCGTTCGATCCGGTCATCGAAGCCGGCCTGGGTCTGCAGGTGGGCCTGGGCAAGGAGATCCGCAAAGGGCCGCTCTCCGGCGGCATGTACGTAACGGTGATTGGGATTCTGGAAGGCACGGTCGCCTGGTTCACGTCGACCGACATTGCCGCGCGTGACGGCACCTACTACTGGATCGAAGGCAGCATCGGCATCGTCGGCAAAGTGTACGGCCAGGTGGACTTCGCGGTGATCAAGGTGAGCGTCCGCCTGGAGGCGCGTCTGACGGTGTGGCTGGTGCTGGAAGCTTACGAGGTCACGCACCTACAGGTGACCGTGGATGTCGAGGCCGACGCGAGCGTGAAGATCTTCTTCGTCCGTATCGCGTTCTCGTTCAGCGTGAGCCTGCACGAGGAGTTCGTGATCGGATCGAGATCGACGCCGCCGTGGCTGGTGGCGCCGCCGACAGGTCCCGTCGGCGAGCAACCGCGGCTGCGGATGCAAGAGACGCGCTGGCGGTCGCGATCGCGCCTGCGCGAGCTGCGCCTACGCGCGCGATCCGTGACGTCAGCCGGCGCGACCTGGACGCCGTGGGACCCGATCCTCGTGTTCGCGACGAAGCTGGAGCTGCCGCTGACGCTGCTGCCGGCGCTGACCGTGGCGACGCCGACGGGCAGCGGGCAGCCGGCGTTGCAGATCGCGTTCGTGCTGCTGGCCGAGAACGGCGTGGCACCGATGGCACGCACGCGTGTCGAGCTGCGCCGGGCGACGGCGACGCACTCGTCGCGGACCGCGGATCCGATGGCGCTGTCGTTCAACCTGCTCGTCGAAGCGATGCTGCAGTGGGCGATCTACTCCGTCACCGGATCGTTCACCGGCACCGTGACAGCCGGCGACCTCGAACGCGCCTACGCGCTGCTGGAAGACGAGGCGACGTTCAATAACGGGTTCGCGTACACGAACCTCGCGACGTTCTTCGCGAGCAACTTCAACGTCCACATCAGCGGCTTGCCCGCGAATCTGGATAGCGCGGACGAGACGAGCGGCACGGTGATGGCGATGCTGCCGCCGCTCTCGTTCACGCACGACAGCACGCAGCTGCACTTCGACACCTACAATCCCGTCTCGCCGCAGTACGAAGCCGACGTCCGCCGCTATTACGCGCAGCTTCTCGTCGATTACGAGTACGGCCGTGCGCAGGACCCGGCGCCGGCGCTGGACGCGCGCGCGACGCGGCAGCGGCTCGCGGAAACGGCGGCGGGTGACGAGTCGATGGCGACGCTGATCTTCCGCGAGTACATGATGATCGTCGCCAAGTCCGCCGTGCAGGCGGCGCGCGATTGTCTGACGCGGTTCGCGTATCCCGTGACGGCCACGGACTCGCTGAACACGATCGCCGCGCAGTTCCCGGCGGTGCCGCTGCCGGAGATTGGCGCGACGCTCGCAGTGACGCCTGAGACCATCGCCTTCGCGAACCGGCAGGCGCCGGTCACCGCCGACACGCAGTGGTCGCTCACCGACTTGGCCTATCAGATCAATGCGGGTGACAGCCTCGGTGCGCTGGCGATGACTTTCAAGCTGATGGCGGCCGCGGACCTGATTACAGTGGCGGCGAATGCGACGAACCGGCATTTGCTCGCGGTGGACGCGACCGTCACCATCGCGCAGCCGGCGTCGACTGATTACACCTGGTTCACGTACACGAGCGTGGGCGGCGACGGGCTGCTGTCGATTGCCGTCTGGGCGTTCGTGCGCGCGCGGCCGGCGGATCCGCAGCCGAACCGCGCGTGGTACGCGCAGACGATCGTCAACTTCAATACCAATCCGCAGCAGCCCTATGCCGGGCCGAACCTCGCCGGCGTCATCGCCACCGGCACGTCGCTGCTGGTGCCGGCCGCGCTGAACGACTCGGACCCGACGCACGCGTTGACCTACGTCACGCGCACGGACGACACGCTGGACTTCGTCGCGTGCTACTACGACGTCCTGCAGAACGCGCCGCAGCTCCTGCAGACGCTCACTACCGGCCTGCAGACGCTGAATCCCGGCGTCGACTGGGCGCATCTCCCGCCCGGCACTGCGATTCATGTGCCGGCGCAGACGTATGCGGTTGTGCCGGGCGATTCGTTGGCATCGATCGCAGCGCGCTTCCTGCTCACGCCGACCGATCTGGCGTACGGCCGCAACGCTACGGCCACCACGCTGCTCGCGCCGCTCGCGGTGCTGGCGCTGCCGGCGGTGACGTACACGACCGGCGCCTCCGACACGATCGCGGGCGTCGCGGAGAAGTTCAACACGACGGTCTCGGCGATCGCCGCCGCCGTCGCCGCGGTCCCTGCGCTATTCCGCTATCCGCTCTCGCTGACGATTCCGGACGTGCCGGCCTATCCCATCTCCGCGCTGGTGCGCGCGATCGTCCTCGGCCAGCACGCCAACGAAGTCGCGATGGCCGTCTCGCGGTTCGTCGCCAGCGGTCTGCGCCTGCCGACGCCGCAGAGCGAAAGCGCGCTCGACGCACTCTACGTGCTGACGGGCCAGCAGCAGCCGTGCCCCACGCCGCCCGCGACGTTCACCTTCACCAGCAGCGTCTCCTGGATCGACTTCGTCGGCAGCGCGATCGCGACGCCGGGCGATACGATCGACGCGCTGCGCGCCCGCGATCCGCGGTTCGACACGCGCAACCCGCTGCTGCGCGAACAGCCACTGCGGGCAGGCATGCACCTGCTGCTCGGCGACGGCACGACGGATTTGTCGATCGTCGTCACGCAGGCGTTTCTCGACACGTACGCACCGTCCACGACGTTCGATCCCCACATCCTCTCGGGGCCGTCGCCGCTCGATATCAAGCGCCGTACGCCCGTGACGTATCGCCTCGATCGCAGCATGCACTGGCAAACACCGCAGGCCGTGCCGTTCGCCGGCACCGGGGCCGCACCGCTGGCGGGCGAGCCGTCGATCTGGTTATTCCCCGACACGCTCGAGCGGCGCGGGGCCGCGCTCGGCTGGGGTACGACGTCGTTCGTGCTCTTCGCGGCGGCCGGCGATCCGGCCATCACGCCCACGACGGATCCGATCAAGCGCTACGACTGGGCGACACTGATCAACCTGTCAGTGCGACAGACGCCGGCGACGCGAGGGGAGGCGTCGCTGCCGAACACATATGAGATCGCCAGCACGGACGCCGACAGCAAGGCACGGCTGCTCGCGCTGTTGAGCTATCTAACCGAGACTGGCCAGACGGACACGGCGCAGGTCTTCATCCTCTACACGCCCAACGCCGGCACCAACAATCCGCACGGCCTCGCCTCCGCCTCCGTCGACGCGGCATCGACGTTCATCCTGCGCGCGAATCTCTCGACGCTCACCGCGAGCGGCCCGCACGGCGCGGTGTTGTCGGCGGCGCCGAAGGACAAGCTGTACGCGGCCACGCTCGCGCAGGCCACGGACTTCATTCAGTTACTCTGGGAAGCCAGCGTCACCGCGAGCGGGGGCTACTTCCTGAACTACACCGACGCCTCCGGCAACGGCCTGCCGAACGATGTCTTCGCCGCGACCTCGCTCGGCGAGCTGCGCATCCTGGTTCTCCTCGCCTCGCAGAGCGCGGACACGAGTCCGAATCGCAAGCTGTACGCATTCAACAACTGCGCGCTGGTCGGCGACAACATCGACGCCGGCGTGCAGACGGTGTTTGCGGCGGTCGACGATGCGACGAAGGTGGAATGGCGGGAGTCCGCGTCGATTCCGCCGGGCAATGCCGGCTTTACGTTGACGCGCACGAATCCGGGCACTGCGGACAACGCCGAGCAGCGGACGCAGCAGCTCTACAGCCTGCTCGCGTATCACAGCGTCGCGTCGGACGGATTTGCCGCCAGCAACGAGGGGCTGCCCGTGAGCCCCGTGCGTCCCGAGCGGACGCCCGCGACGCTGATTGACGCGCCGTGGCAATACACGCAAGTGCTGCGGCTTGGGAAGCTCACCACCAGTACCCTGCCGGACGCGCCGTTCGTGCCGTCGGCTGCAGCGGATCCGTACGCCGGCATCGCGCCGAGCGCCAAGGTGACGCTCGCGATGGACTTCCACGATGTCTACGGCAACGAGACGATCTCGCAGGCGCCGATCACCAATCTCGACGTGCCGGTCGGCTATTACGACGACGTGATTGGCGTGGCGCAGTGGCCGGGGTTGGCGGCGTCGTATCACGTCGGTGGCAGCGCGACAGCGCCGGCGATCGAAATCGACGCCGCGCTGCAGGTCAGCAACTACGTGCCGGGCGGCGGCGCCTCCTTCGACGCGGCGCAGAAGAGCGCCAGCGCGCATCAGGCGCGGCTCGGCGCGATCTACTACCAGATCTGGCAAGACGGCATCAGCATCACGCTCACCACGTCGCTGGTACAGGAGGCCGGCAAGGCGCCGCGTCCGTTCACGGTCGATCGCCTCGTCTTCGCCAACTTCGTCAGCGCGTGCTACATTTTCCTCGGCGCCGTGCAGCAGCTCCAACGCGCGTGGCAGACGGCGGGTGCGGGCACGCTCGCCAGCGTCGCGCGCTCACTCACTGCCAACGCGTCATATCTGAGCGATGCAATTGGCGCGCTCGGCGTTTCGAACCAGGATGCGCCGACGGCATCGCTCTTTGCCGCGTCGCTCGCGATGCCGGTGCTCGACCTCACCGCGTTCGGCGACGCGCTCACCGCAATCGTCACGCGCGCCGGCGCGCCGACGATTACCGTAGGCGACCTGGCGACGAACAACGCCGTCGTACTGCTCAACGCAGGCATCGACATCATGGCGCCCGGGCGCACGTCGGCGCCGGTGACGGCGCAGACGCGCCTGATCGACGTCGGGCAGGTGATGCACGCGCTGCCCGGTGCGATCGGCGACGCGAACGCGACGGTGCGCGGCCTGCTCGCGGCGGGCGCGCCGGTCACGGTGAGCGGTGTGGCGATCGTCGTCGAGGTCGATCCAACGTCCGGTAAGACGTGGAGCTTTGCCGATCTAGAGCCCAAGTTCGCGGATCTCGGCGTGACGGCAACGCCGGCGATCATGGCGGTCGCAAACCAGACCCGGGCGGGCCTGTTCGCGATCGGTCAGACGCTGATCGTTCGCGACTACATCCTGCAGCCGGGCGACACGTTCACGAGTCTCGCGCAGGCGTACCCCGCGTTCACCATCGCTGCGCTGGCGACAGCCGCCGCGGATTCGCCGAACGTATTCCCGACTGGCTTGCCGCTCTTCATTCGCGCCGGCGCGGCGATTGCGCCGTCGCCCACTCAGACGCTGCGCACGCTCGCGGACACGTCACATTTGACCGTCCAGCAGATCGCGCTCGCGAACCAGCAGACCGCGCTCGTCTCGACGGCCGCGCTGTGGCTGCCGGATCGCGTAACTATCGACGCGACCGCCGCCGCCTCGCTGACGGCCTACACCGTTCCCTCCGCGGGCATCGCAATCGCCACCATCGTCCAATCCTTCGCTGAGGCGAGCGCGCTGGCGTTCGCGACACGCAACTGGGCGCTGCGCTACGTCTTCGTGCCGCAGCAGACGGTCGCCGTCGGCACGGCGTCCACGTCGACGCAGACGAATGATTCGTTCGCGAGCGTCTACGATCGCTTGCATGCGCAGGACCGGTCGATCACGCAGGCGCAGTTCGTCGCTACGATCGCGCAAAGCACGACGCTGACTCGCGCCGGTGCGCTGTTCGCGGTCGTGCTGCCTTCCACGGGAACCGAAACGACCGCGCTGCAGACGCTCGCGCAGCGCTTCGGCACGGATCCCGCGTCGATCGCACAGGTGAACGCGTCGCTCGTCGGCTTCATCGTCGCGCAGGTCCGCGTGCAACTCGGTGCGCTCTCGCTCACGACCGGCCCGAACGAGACGTTCACGAACCTGGTGCTGCGATTCGCACAGGAACACGGCATCCAGACGACGGTGGCGGCGATCGCGCGGGAAAATCTCACCACGGCATGTCTCGCCGCGCAGCAGCGGTTCGTGCTGCCGCCGGCGTCGCTCACGACGACCGTCGCGCTGCCGGCGCCGCCGGCCACGGGTCCGCCGTATCCGGGCAATCCGTTCGCGCTTTTCGTGGATCTGACGATCGCGCGTGACGCGAACCGGATCGATCCGCAGTTCGCCTCGGTCGCGTCCGTCGCGGCGGCGACGGTGCGGCTCGCGCCGCAGACGACCGCGACATCGGACGGCGGCGCGCTGTCCCTCGATGCGTTCGCGCAGGCGCTGGAATTGGTGTATCCGGCGTTGAAGGTGGCCGTCGGCGGCGAGGTGGCCGGCGGCGAGGTGGCCGGCGGCGGTGCGCGGGACGTGTGGATCGTCAACTTCGGTCCGGGCGGCGTGACGTCCGTCGCGATCGATGACGCCAAGCCCTCCTTCTTCGCGTTGCCGCCGCTCGCGACCTCGCTGCAGGATCTCGCCGGCGTGGCTATCCGCAGGTTCGATCCGAGCACCGGCAAGCTGACGCCGCAGACGGACCCACCACTGTTCGACGTCCAGTCGATCGATCTCGACATCTGGGCCGGCATCTGCTTCGCCGCGATCGATCAGCTGCTGACGCCAGCCTATGCCGGGCCGGCTTTCCTCCTCAACGCCACGGCGTTCTCGCAACTCGTCGACGCGAAACAGGCGCTCGCGCAGCGCGTCTCCGCCGGCGTCACGTCGATTCTCACCGGCTCGTCTGGCCGCGTCGCAGACGCCGCGGAGCGCATCCACCAGCAACTGCTCGTCAGCCTCGCGGCGGGCTATGCGATGACGGCGGTCGTGCAGTATCCCGTGCAGGTCACCTCCGGCTTCACCGTGGCCGGCGCGCCGCGCCTGCTGTGCGAGATGCTCAACGACGTGTTCCGCACCGGTGCCACCGATGATCTCGCGATGCTGGGGACGCGCTACGACGTGCCGCAGGCCGCGCTCGCGATGCTGCTCGGCGAGGCGGTGCGCGTCCTGGCGATCGGCACGGCGTTCACGTTCAAAGGCTCGCCGTACGCGATAGAGGAGGCGGACACGATCGTCCGCCTGATGGTGCGCGTCGGCGCGACCGGCTACCAGGACTTCGTCTTCGAACCTATCGACGCCAAACGGCTTCTTCCAGCCGCGCACGGTGCTGAACATCGATCGCATCGACGGCGCGAGCGGCGATGCGTCCGCGAACGCCGCGCTGCTCACGCTCGCGGACCTCGTCGATTACTTCCACACGCCGCTGCCGCTGCTCGCGACGACGATCGCCGAGCAGCATGGGCTGTTCATCAACGGCGTGACGATCACCGTCCCGAGCCATGGCTCCATCGTCATCACCGAAGCGAACAATTCGCTCGCGCTGGTGGCCGGCGCGCTGCACTTCGACGCGCCGTCCACGCTCGCCGAGGCCATCCAGGTGCAGACCGGCATCCTGAATCCACGCTGCGCGATTCACATCGTCCGCTTCGTTCCCGAGCACACGCTCTGCGCGTCGCGCCTGTCGCTCGCGAACGGCGCGTCGACGATGAATGCGTTGTTCGATGTGCGGTCGCAGGCGCGGGCGAAGAACATGTTCCTGCGGCTGGATCTGCACATCAACGAGCTCGAGTACGACATCGTGCCAGTCGCGAACGGCTTCGACGCGTCGCGGTGGTTGTCGTTCGTCCTGCCGATCGCGGACGTGACGAAGCCGTTGAAGACCGACCTTGGCGAGGTACTGATTCCGATTCCGCTGCGTGCGTATCCGACCGTGCCCTCGATGCTTGGGCAGTCGGGCGTCGCGGCGGTCGCCGCGCCGCGCGACGTCACGACCGCGAAGGCGTGGCGCTATGCGTTCGACTATCAGCACCACCTCGCCGCGCAGGACACGCTCTACGTCGATGCAACGTTCAACGTCCCGCTGCAGAGCAGCGCACTCGCGGCGACCGTGCCGCCGGCGCTCAGCGGGGCGCTCGCGCAGTTCGTTTCCGCGTGGCCGGCGGTCAGCGAGGCGCTGGCGGCGCTCGTCACTTGGAACGGCTCGCCCGATCCGGTGCTCGCGCAGACGTTGCAGACGTTCGCGGACATGGCGACCGCCGTGGGCACTGGCTGGGCACCGGCGTCCGACGCGGCGGTTGCGGCAGCGGGCACAAGGTATTCGTATCGTATGAGCACCACCGTGCGTTCCAGCCCGGACGGGCTGATCGATTATCTCGACACGCTGCGCGTCTCCGTGCTCAGCGGCGGCGGCGCGTCGCCGACGGGCAACTTCCCACAGATCGACTGGCGGCGGCTCGGCGGCAGCTGGCACACGCTCGAGCTGCGCAGTCACAGCGTGGCCGAGGCCGTCTACGCGTACTTGGAGGACGTGCCGGCGGACCAGACGATCCAGCACCAGCTCTCGTTTGCGCCGCTCGACGCCGTAGCCTGGCAGAACGGCGCGGGCAGCGCGCGGCTCATGCGGAACGAGCACTTGGTCAGTACCGCATCGACAGCGCTGGCCTTCGTCTACAACACCAACACCGTCGGCTTCGCGCAGCCGACCGTGCCGCTGATTCAGCACGACGCCGTCATCGTGTTCAACAACGGGCTCGCGCTGCGACAGGCGATCGCGAACCTGTTCACGACTCTGCTTGGCGCATCACCGACTGATTACTGGCTGAAGGTGTCCGTGGAATTCGGCTACGAAGTGGTGTCGACGGCGCCGCCCGCGCCGCCGATCGCGAGCTTCCTGCCGATAGGCTTCCTGCCGACGAGCCAGTATGACGTGGGACTGCCGGATCGCGTGTTTCAATTGATCGACTCGTGGAGGACGGGAAAGCCGTTCGGGCCGTCGCAGGGGTTGTTCTCGCTCGACGTCACAGTGTTCACGACACTGACCGCGCCGGGCGCGTCGAAGGTGCCGATCCTGCGGCTTCAGCACCTCGTCTATGACAACGCGGGTGGGACCACGTCGTTCGCCGAACGACTGTGGACCCGCCGGCCAGCTACCTGGCGTTCGAATTCATCTCTCTCACCACGAGATCCCCCACGCGCAGAACAGGACCGTGTCTTCGGGTAGCGCCCGATATGCGGCATCGGACGCGCCGCCGAATGCCCGAAGACCGGCGCTGAGGTGTTGCCGATTCCAGCCGTAAGCCAGAGAAAGCGTGGCGACGATTCCTCCATCTTCGGGTGTCCAGAGCAAGTCCAGGCTTCGTTGAAAAGTCTCCCGCTGGTGAGAGATCCGAAGCAGGAGATTCTGTCGCAGGAGGTTGGGTCGCTCGAGATACTGCGTGCCGGCAGCGAGCGCAGCGCCAATGCTTTCGGGCGGCGCGCCCGCGCTCTGCAGGAGCCCCACGTACCGGCGTGCCAATCCAAACAGGTTCCGCCACTCGCTGACGCTATACGCTGCAGGGTCGTACCACCACTCGCCGAGCACACTCAGGCCATTCGCATTTGTCCATGTCGCGCCCGCAAGCGCGGTAAAACGATCGTGACTGGTTACAAGCATGAATGGGGCGTCGCCCGGCAGGAGCGCCTGATCTTCCGCATCGCGATTCAGCGCCCGATCGAGCCTTCGCTGATAGCGAAATGAGCCGTGCAACTCGAGGCTGTCCTTCGCGACATACGTTGCAGCCATGCCGGCCTCGAGCCCCAAACGCTTGCTGAACCTGCCGATGGCGTAGAAATCGATATTTTCGACATGATGGTAATAGCGCGCCGCCAGCGACTCATCATCGCGCGGGCTCCCGCCCGTTCCCGCGCCCGGGTTGGCGTACGCCACGGTCCACGCCGAGGATTCGTTGAACCGCTCCCATGCGATGACCGGGACACCCTCGTAGGTGGAGGCGAACAGCACCCGGCGATCGTCACGCTGCAGGACATCGAGCGGGCGAAAGCCGAATCCCACGTCCCAGCTCATGATCTTCCTGCCCAACGTGATGTGCTGGTCGAATGCCTCTCCGTCCCAGTACAACTCATTGGCGATGCCCGTGTACTGCGCGCGCTCGCCTTCGCGAACACTTGCTCGTCCCGTTGCCACGAGGTTGACGCCGCTCGATCTCCATTGCAGCTCGATGTCCGCCCTGGCCCGGTCCCGGCCGAATGACAATCCGAGCGAGGGTTGATCGAACACGCTGGAGGAGTTGCTCCAACGGAGCTCAGGAGCGATCGTGACCGCCAGCGACGCCTCTGTCGCCTGCGCGGCGCTCGCGACTGCCAGGCTGGCGAACAGCACGGCGCCGCAGCTACGTCTACTCCACGACATCATTGCGGACCAGGAACATGGGATTGTAGTACTCGACCGGCAGCGCCTTTGGCTCCCGCGACTCGTACGTGATCAGCGTTTCGCGGCCGGTCTGAATGAGGTCCTTGAGCATCATTGCTGCGACGACCCACTCGCCATCGCGCCGTTCGAGCCGAAACTGCGCCTGCTTCGCGAGCTTGTCCGAGGCGACGTACAGATCCGCGCGCACGGGACGCGAGTCGTCCTTGGCCAGCGTGAGCACGATGCGCCGGTACGTCACGCCCTTGCGCCGCGCTTCGAGGTCCAGCACCACGCACGGAACGCCCTCGACGGCTTCTTCGCGCGCGATGACACCATCGTAGTCATCGCTCCAGGTCATCGTGGCAATGTCGCCCGTGGCCGCATCGCCGATGAGTTTCTGCAGCGGCGTGATGCGAATGGGCCGCTGGCTCGCCGGCAGGATGATCCAGAACTCGTCCTCCAGCATGAGCACCTTCTGTCCCTTTTCCGACGGCGACCGAAAGAGCACCAACGAGCGGCGACCCGGCCGCGTGTAGACGGTGTACCTGCGCTCCCGCTGCAATTCTCCGTGCCTGAACAGCTCGACCTTCGTATTCACGACCATGGACTCATCTGCCAGTCGATACCGGTCTGCGGCCTGGAGAAGCGCCTCGACCTCGGTTCCGTGCGCCAGCCACGGCATCAGCAGGCAAGCGATCCAGACTACGGCGGCGGGCATACGCCGAATTGCACGACTAGACATGGGCCAGCGCCTCCACGATCGGTTGACGGGCCGCGCTACGGCTCACCCACCATGCCGCAAGCATCGACAGGAGGGCGACCACCAGTGAGGTAGCCGCGTAGAGAGTCGCGGACACGTTGACGTACAGCGGATAGCCGTTGGAGCGTCCCGGAGGCGGCGGCATTTCGAATCCGGTGAGCAGCAGGAACATTGAAATCGCCGCCGCCAGGAGCATTCCGAAAACTGCGCTCGCGATCCCGATGACCAGGCCTTCGAGGGCAAAGCTCAGCTTGATCTGGCCCGGCAGCGTGCCGAGCGCCCGCAAGGTGCCGATTTCGCGCGTGCGCTCGACGACGGCCATCGCGAGGGTATTCGCCACGGCGAACACCACGATGACGACGATGATGACGCCGAGCAGGCCGAAGATCCGGTCGTAGAGCGCGCGCACGGCGACATAAAAGAATGCCTCGTCGAGCCAGGTGTGGATCGCGTAGCCCGGCAGACGCGCGCCGAGCTCCGCCTTCATCGCACTCGTCATGGCCGTCTCGCGCAAATACACGGACAGCGTGCTGACCTTGTCGGTGGCGAGGAGCTGCTGGGCCGTCGGCAGGTGCACGAGGACGATCCGCTTGTCAATCTCCGGCACGCCGAGCGCAATGACACCGCGGACGATGACATCCAGGGCGTTGAGACTCCCCTCGGTGGTCGTCGTCAGCAACGTGATGAATGTGCCCGGCTGCGCCTGGAGTTGCTTCGCGAGCTCTCTGCCGAGCAGGACCTCCGCCGGCTGGTCCGCGGCTGGCCTGCGGCTCAGTGTCGACCCCGCCACGACGTTCAGGAACGGACCCTTGAGGTCGAACTCCTCCGGATCGATGCCGGTGCCGATGAACACGAGCGACTTCTCTCCATTGCTGATCAGGCCGCTCATTTGCAGGCGCGGCAGCGCCCTGCGCACCCGTTCGTCGCGCTCGATCTCCTGGCGCAGGCGCTCGAAGTGCTCCAGGCCGAACTGCATCGGCACGTCTTCTTCGCGATCGAAGTAGTCATGATGCGCCAGGATCAGGTGCCCGCTGTCGCGCGCGCTCAGCTCTTCGAGCGACTGATACGTAAAGAGGGCGAAGCCGCCGCCCACCAGGATCGCCGCCGTACCCACGGTGCCGATCAGGACCGTGACGAGGGATCGGCGGCGGTTGCGCAGAACATTGCGGGCGGCAAATAGGAGCCACTTCATCGCAGTTCTCCGTCCTCGATCCTGAGCACGCGTTCGCAGCGCGAAGTCATGCGAACGTCGTGGGTTGCGATCAGAAACGTCGTGCCCTGCCGCTGACCCAGCCCGTGCATCAGGTCGATGATCTGATTGGCCGTGGCCGTGTCGAGGTTGGCGGTGGGCTCGTCGGCGATCACGAGCTGCGGGCGCTTGACGAGCGCGCGGGCGATCGCGACGCGCTGACGTTGGCCACCGGAGAGCTCATCCGGACGACGCTTTGCCAGCTCCTCGAGACCGACGCTGCGCAGCGTTTCGTGCACGCGCTGCCGGCGCTCGTGTGCGCTGCCGGCGCCCAGCCACAGCGGAAACTCGACATTGTCATGGACGTTCATCACCGGCACGAGATTGAATCCCTGGAACACGAAGCCGATCTGCTCCCGGCGCAGCACCGTCAGCCGGCGATCGTTCAGGCGGCCGACGTCCTGTTCCATGAAGTGGTATTCGCCGGAGTCGGGCCGATCGAGCAGCCCGCAGATGTTGAGCAGAGTGCTCTTCCCGCTTCCGGATGGGCCGGCCAACGCGACAAACTCACCCGGCTGCAGCGTCAGGCTGACACTGCGCAGGGCTGGGACCTGGATTTTCCCGGTCCAATAACTCTTCGCCACGTTTCTCAGCACGAGCAGCGGCGAAGCCGACGAAGAGGCCTGGGCTTCATCGAGCACTTCGAATTCACGAGTGGCCATGACGGGGCTTCCTCAGCGACTCGGCTTTGCAGCCGGAGCCGAGGCGCCGTTCGCGTCGGCCGCCGCCAGCCGGCGGAATTGCGCTTGAACGACCTGCGGCGTCGTCTGAAACACCGGGCTGGCGATGGTGTCGGCGACGAGGTTCCGGCCCTGCTCACCGCGATTCAGAATCTTCGGCATTGCCAGAAAGGTGCGGGCCGCGACCAGCCGGGTCTCCACACTCACCGGCACGCTGCGCGTTCGCTGCGCATCGTGCTCCGGCTTGAGCATCCGCAGCGCGCGGTCGATCGTATCGAGACCCTCTTCCGAGTACTTCATCTTGTTCCACGGCATCCACGCGTCGCGTGCCCTGAGCGCCTGGGCGCTCCCGTAGTAGGCGGCCAGCAGCGGGTTGCCGGCGTCCGACTCCGACAGCGTGCGAAAGAGATCCATTGCCCGTTCGACCGCGCCGGAATCGCCGTTCAGCGCGCGTGTGAATTCAGCCTGCGCGCTCTGGAAGGCGCTCGCATCCACGGGAGCGGCGCTTGCCACGCCCGACCACATGCCCACGGCAACGCTCAGCGTTGCCACAACCTGCATCAATTTCCTGCTCGTCATGATGATGTGCCTCCGATCGGTGATTCGACGCAGTGCAGTGTGGGCAATGGGCTGCGCAAGCGCCCGGGATTGCGACGGACAGTCGCGTGAGCACGTGAGTGGTAGCCGGGCGCGGCCGGCGCAAAGCGGCAGTTACATCTGTTTGAACTGAGCCGCGTACGCGCGGCTCACGGAGAGGACTTCCTTGCGACCCGTCAGGTGCAATTCGAGATGGCCGGTCTCCGAGCGATGCAAGCGCGCCACGTGCCGCAGGTTCACGATCGTGCTGCGGTGGATGCGCGCGAACATCTGGGGGTCGAGCTGCGTTTCGAGATCCTTGACCGCGACGCGAATCAGCGACTCCCCTTCGGCCGTGATCACTCGCGTGTACTTGTCCGCGGCATCGAAGTAGATCACCTGCTCGACGGGGATCTGCCGGACCGTAGCGCCGAGTCCGGCGCGGATCCAGCGCAGCCATTGCGCGCCGGGTTCCCGCGTTCGCTGCAGCAGCTCGCTCAGCACGGCGGTCAGGTCGGCTGGAGCGTCGCGGGAGCTCACGCGCGCCTTGAGTCGCGCGATCGTGCGCTGCAGCCGCTCGTCGGTGACGGGTTTCACGAGGTAGTCGACGGCTTCGCGCTCGAAGGCCTGCACGGCGAACTCATCGTAAGCCGTCACGAACACGATGTGCGTGGCCTTTCCGGCCCGCTCCGCGACTTCGAGGCCCGTCAGTCCCGGCATCTTGATGTCGAGAAACGCAATCTGCGGTTTCGCCGCTTCGATGAGCCGGAGCGCTTCCGTCCCGTTGACGGCCACGCCGTCGATCACGAGCTCTGGCCAGAGCGCCGCGAGTCGGCGTCCGAGGTAGTCGGCGAGCGGCAACTCATCCTCGGCGATGATCGCGCGGGGACTCATGATCCGGCTTCCACTGGCAGAGCGACGCTGACCCGTGTACCGCCACTGCGCGGGTGATCAATGCAGAGTCGTGCTCGCGCGCCATATTCTGCGCGCAGTCGCTCCTCGAGGCTGCCCAGACCCACGCCCATTCGCGCATGCGGCCGGTGTCCGACACCGTCGTCCATCACGCAGAGCACGAGCTCATCACCGCAGCGTTCGCTCGTGATCGTGATCTTGCCGCCTCCCAGAGCAGGATCGATGCCGTGCTTCACAGCGTTCTCGACCAGTGGCTGAAGCACCATCGCCGGAATCGCCCGGTCGAGCTCATCCTCGCCGATCGCGAACTCATACTTCAGGCGGGGCCCCATGCGAACCTCGAGGACGCGTAGATAGGCGCTCAACAGGTCCCGCTCCCGCCGTAACGTCGTCCGGGGTTCCCTGATGCTCGCGAGGATGGCGCGAAGAAACTCCGTGAAGTCCTCGAGGATCCGCTTGGCCCGCGGCGCATCCGTGTCGATCAGGCTCGTGACGTTGGCCAGGGTATTGAACAGGAAGTGCGGCTCGATCTGCGCCTGCAACAGGCGCAGCCGCGCCTCGGCAACAAGGCTTTCGGCCTCGGTTCGCCGCAGTTGCTCTTGCCGGTTCACCGCGTCCGCTCGCGCGACACGGGCCTGCCCGATCGAAACGGCCGACAGCATGACCGAGATGAGGAGTGCGAGCACCAGCGCGGCCCACAGGTCGCGGGTGTCACCCATCCCGGGGAACGGGCTGCGAAGAATCCACGATGCAATGAAGTAGCCGAGGACGACGCATGGCGCGGTAATCAGCGCGTACCAGGTGACACGCCTCGGCGAGGTCCACGTCGCCGTCCGCGAGCCGATGATGAGGCGATTGAATACCAGCACGCCATGGATGAGGTAGCCGATGACATTGCTGAAGACCCAGGTGTTGAAAAAGAGGATCGAGAACCGCGTCTCGCGCAGGTAAATGAACGCGACCGAGGTCAAGGCGATGGCCACGAGGGTGTTCCAGAGCAGGGTATAGAGCAGATCACGCCGGGCGGTACTGGGCCACCGCCGAAAGATCGGAATGATCTCGAGCGGATGCCAGTTGGGCGTAGCGGGACTCGATGGCGGGCAGGTTGGATTCACACGCGCAGTGCGAGTTGCGATCGGGTCTCATTGTAGGGCGGCGACGGTCATCGAGGGCACATTGTCGCCGACTGCTCGCTGAGTGTGTGAACGGAGTCCATTGGGCGCGAACGGTCGAGCCGATCCAGCCTCACCAATCTAGCCGTGGGCGCCAGGTGAGGGTCCCATTCGCACCCGGATTCAATGGCGAGTGCGGCGAACCAGGCGTCCTGGATGAGGTTGCCGATGATGATGGATTCCAGACAAGCCTCGTGCTGGGCGTGGTTTTCGGAATCAGTTCGAAAGGCGTGGATCAGGACGCTGACGTCCGGCAGGATCAAGTGCGCCCTTCCATGCGGTCGAGGAGTGTGGCGTTGTCATTGAGGTCGACGCCGGGCAGCGTGCCGCTTCCTGGCGGGCGCGCTCAAGCAGGGCTTCATCGAGACGAACGGTTGTGCGCATGCGTCAAAGCATATTGAGCGTACGTTCTGTATGACAACCAGCAGGCCGATGCTGAACCGCATTGAGGCAACTGGTCGGGGTGACAGGATTTGAACCTGCGACTCCTACGTCCCGAATGCGAAAAATGGCATTTTCGCTGATCGCTCATTCCTAACGATCCTCGACCGGCGGGTAACGCGGCCCTTGTGCGCAAGTGACGCTGCTCTTGCTCACCCCATCAGGATCCGTCGTCCACCGATAGCTCTCTCGGCCCATCCTCAATGATGTCAGCGTCGAACCTGCGCCCGCGGTAAATGGAGTCACGGGCAATCGGCTTGGTCATTCGGAATCCCTTTATATAAGGAGTCCGAATCCTACCTGAAAGCCCACCGGAACCACTTCTAGTAGGCGTTTCCGTTTTGGAAAGACACAAGTTCCAAATGGGGACTTACGGAGCTGGTGCGCGTTATGTCACGGTTTGTTGTCAGGACGAATCCTAATTTCGCGGTGCCCGCGATAAACCATTTGGATGGATGCGCTTTTGACAATGACGGCATGCGTGTCGACGAGACGACAAGAGCGCTCGACCGAGTGCTTGAGTCTCGAGCACTTTGGAATCGCCTACGGGAATCGCGTGGTGATTTCAGACGTCAATCTGCGCGTGCCATGCAGAGGGAGCATCATTCTGGTCGGCCCAACTGGGACAGGAAAATCGACGTTGCTTCGGACTCTGGCTGGATTTAACGAGCACATTCCTTCGCTGCGAACGTGGGGCAAGGCGGCGTACTGTGGCGAACCGCTGTCACGCGGCAGCAACCCCGTGTTGTTGAGTCAGAACACGAGGTTATTGACCTCAACTCTGCTCGAGAACCTCCTTTACTGCACTCCCGAGCGATTTGCGGCGACGCCTGAGAAAAAGAGAGAACGTGCCCTTAGCAATCTAAGAAATGTCGGTCTGGATACGCATGAAGGATCACTGTCTCAGCCGATCGTCGAGCTGCCTCTGGTTGTCCAGCGGCTGGTTGCTATCGCGCGCGTGGTCGCGTCGGACCCACGGATGATTCTCATCGACGAACCGACGTTTGGACTCGAAGAGTCCGACTCCGTCACGATTCTCCGAGTAATTGAGCAGCAATCCAGACATCGAGCCGTACTCGTTGTGCTGCATAACCAGCTTCAGGCCCGATCTCTGGGAGGCACCACGGCACTGCTTTCCGGCGGGATCATTCAAGAGGTCGGACCAACCAAACTGTTTTTTGAGGCGCCCCGAACGGTCGCTGCGCGTGAGTATGTGGATTCCGGTACATGTTCCGATCCGTCACCTGCAGCACGTGCTGAAGACCTGGACTTGGACATCCTTCCGAGGCTCAAGCCCCTGCCAAGTGACGCCCAGGTGCCGAGCGAAATGCTTGGACCACGCGGCTTCGTTTGGCTGCTCCCAGGGCAGCTCGCGGGCACACCAAAGCCGGGCGTCGTCGCGGATATTGATCAGGACATGGCTGCGTTGGAACGAGTCGGCATCAATATGCTGATCTCGCTCACATCGCAGCCGCTCGACCCTGCGGTGCTTTCCGCCTACGGGATCAAGGCTCACTGGTTTCCGATACCGGACATGGGCGCACCGAATCTACCGGCGGCGAAGCAGATATGCAGGACGGTTGACCGGCTTCTCCGCGAGAAAGCCGTCGTCGCCGTACATTGCCGCGCTGGCCACGGACGGACCGGGACAATTCTGGCGGCGTATCTCATCTGGCGCGGCCGAACAGCGATGGATGCCTTGGAAACGGCACGGCGCTTCGAGCCGAAGTGGGTCCAATCCGAAACACAGGTTCGCTTCCTCGAAAAGTTCGCCACTGAGCTTCAGCCGGCACGCCCTGGAACCCCGCAAGCAACGCTCGGTACAGCGTGATGCCGGGGGCCTGCAACCGCTCGCATTGAGTTCATCACCACGATAAGGAGACTACCCATGTCCATAGAATCAGCCTTGCAACAGGCAATATCAAACATTCCCGAATGCCTCGCGGCCGGTTACGTCGATCTCACCACAGGGATGCTGCTCGCGATAAAGACCGTGGATTCTCATCCGCAGGAGGTCATGGATTTTCTTGCGGCGGCGACATCGGATCTCTTTCAGGGCCCAAACGTCGTCAACATTGAAAAGGTCTTCAAGAAAGCGCGCGGAAAGGAGTCCGATACGCACCACTATTTCAAGGAGATTGTCGTTCTCAGTGAGAATCTCGTCCACGTATTCATGCGGTCAAAGAAAAATCAAGACCATGTCGTGGGATACGTGTGTCGAAAATCGGTAAACCTCGGTATGGCGCTGACCAAGGCACGTACCGCCTCAGAGGCGATCGACGCTGCGGCGTAAGTCGTAGGAGTCAGACGTGACTTCGAGAATGGCTACGGAGCGGGAGTATCAGGCTGCGCTAATTCACTTGGAGCAGGAGCTTGATGGTTTCGTCGGTGCAGCCTTTGTTGATCTCGAAACAGGTCGGAAGCTGGCGGCCCATACCGTGCGTCCCGCCTTTAACCAATCCGCTGTTGCAAACGCCGCGCGCGTGGCACTTACCGCGCAGATGGCCCTGGTGCAATCGTTGGGCGCCCATGCAGGTGTCGAAGACATCCTCGTTACGATGAGCGACCGACTGCATCTCTATTGCGCTGTCACACCCGCAGTTGTCCTGATCGTTTCCGCCGAGCGCGCGCAGACCAATTTCGCCCTGGTCAGAGCCGCGGCGCGATGTTGCGCGAAGCACATAGCGTCGTCCGACGAGCGAACCGTAGGCGGGCTTGTCTTGAATGGCACTCGAGTGAGTTGATCCGTGGCATTGCTGGATGAAAAACGCGAGGTATTGGTGGTCAGAATCGTCTACGACGGCCCGCCGTTTTCGGGGAAGACGACGACCCTTCGAGCGCTATCCGATGGTTTTTCGAGGACACTGGAATCCCCGGAAGAGCACGACGGACGTACTCTGTTTTTCGACTGGCTCGACTATACGGCAGGACGATTCGAAGGACGACCGATACGATGCCAGGTCGTGAGCGTACCGGGGCAGCGAAGCCTGGCGGATCGACGCCGCCGGCTATTGAGGGACGCCGATTCCGTGGTTTTCGTCGCCGACACGAGTTCACTCGGCATGAGCCTATCAGTCAAGTATGCGCAGGAGCTGAGTGGCCTCATCAGCAGTTTCGATCGACCCCGTCCCGGGATCGTTATTCAAGCCAACAAGCGAGATGTCGATGACGCATTGCCGATACCCGACGTTGTCAAGGGATTCCGATCGGTCGGCGTCGAGGGCGCGCTGATCGAGACCAGGGCGACGAGTGGATCTGGCGTCCGCGAAGCCTTCTTGTTCGGCGTGCGACTGGCGTTGGACCGGGCAAGAGAGCTGAACGCGCGCGGCCTGTTGAAATTGGGGCGCCACCACATCGATTCCGCGGACGATTTGCTGCGTGAACTCACGGGTACCGACGGAATTGAGAGACGACAAGCAGGCCCGACCCGACCACCAAGGGCCCCGGTCGGTCAAGGGGAGTCCCTGCCGCCAACAGTAGCTCCGAACTCGGTGAGGGAAATCGTCAAAGAGGGCCTTGCAGCGGAACAAGGCTCGTTGGCGACCAAGCAGATCCGGCATTCGGATATCAGCCTCCCCGATCCGTCGGTGCCGAGCGGGCTCATATGGCCACCGGTAGAAGGACGAATCATCGTTCAGCAGGCGCTGGTAGCTGCGGAACTCACGAACAGACAGCTATCTTCCGGAGACCGTTGCGTTGACAGCCCAAACGGTTGGCGAATGCACTCCCGTTCTCGGGATCTGTTCGATGACCAAGACATCGCACGCTCTGCACTTGTCGAGTGGGCGCGGCTGCACGTGCGCAATCAAAGTCTGCTGTCGGAACGGCGGTGCGTCGTCTTGTCGCCGGACGAGAGCGCTTGGCGGCTGTGGCAGATAGTCGGCCAAATGCGTTCTCTGGAAGAATTCTTGACGCTCGAAATGGAAGAGACATGCATTCGCAAGACGGCGGCGGCGCTCTTCGTAGTCGCCAGCAAGCTGGCGGCAGCCGCAAGAACCTTCGATCGAGCGACGATCGTACTCCAGCCGGGCCTTGCAACCGTCGCCGCTGACTCCGCCGAGCCTCGGTACGTGGATTTGATGCCGGGATTCGATGTCGAGCGGACCACGGACGCGCCGCCAGAACTGGCAGATCCGACGCCGATGGTTTTGGACCAAATGAGCGCGCATATCACCGGCTGCATCGAACGGTTCGGGCAAGAGCGGTTGATATCTGAGTTCGCCGTCATCGGAGAATCTTCGCCAGATAAGAGTCAGATTGTCGACATGTTGCTTGAGACAGTTCACGTGGCCGCGGTGGCGTAGCTGTGGAATTTGGAGTCGCACAACTCGGCCTTGCCGAAGTAGACGCTCACAGGCTAAAGACGATCATGGGCGTTGCTGCCATGAGCGGTGCGCTCAAACATCATTGGGTAATGTGCAATCCAGGTAGAGCGGACTTGATTGTACTAAGTGCTGATTCAGTGAGCCAAATGCCTGGCGCCAAACGCGATTCCAAGCGGCAGGTCCTGGCGATCCTCGCGGGCGAAGCAGACGAAGTTCCCTCCGGATATCACAAACTTCCTTGGCCTATCCGATTGGAGCACGTGGTCTCCTTGCTCGGAATCGTGGAAAGCAAAGCGGAGAAAGCAAAGCGGCCATCGAATGTTTCGAGTCCGGCCGAGCCGGGGCACGACAATCATCTCATCGGACTGGCATTCATCCTGCGCGACGATATCGCAGCCGCGCCTGGTGTCATCTGGAGGGTCAACGGTATTGCCGAGGATCCGCTGCACATTGCGCTTGCGGAAAGGGTCTTCTACTTCAACGACTCGCTCGATAGTCTGCGCGGACTCGCAGCAGATATTCGACTCGCGTTCGTACCTGTGCCGATCGAGGCGATGCGTGCGATGCGAGGCAGCCGGCCGCTCATCGTGCTGCAATGGTTGGTGGGTCTCGAAACAGGTGTGTATGGATTGCTGCCCTGGATCGACACCCAGCGCGCGATGCAGCTGAGACGATATCCGGAGTTTCAGGTCCTCCTTCATACACCAGCTCATCGCCGCATTGCGGCGGCGCTTGCACGGCCGCGTGCCAGCGCCGAGGTACTCGCCAAAATGACCGGAGAGGACCCGGTCACGATCGCTGGCTTCATTAACGCTGTGAGCCTCTGCGGTTACCTGATCTCGGTTGGAGCCGAGTTGCCGCGGCATTCAGTGGCGGCGTTTGCGGATACCGCCAAACGAACGCTATTCAAGAGTTTCAGAAAGGCCTTGGGAATCGTTTCTGGAAATGCCTGAAGAACACAAAATCCTTTTTACCGGGACCATGGGAGCCGGCAAGACCACCGCAATATCTGCAGTTAGCGCGGTGAGAATGGTCAAAACGGAAGCGGTTAACACCGATAGAAGCCTCTTTGCCAAGGCAACGACGACGGTCGGGCTCGACTACGGAGAGGTATCTCTTGACGATGGCTCCGTACTTCGCCTCTATGGCACACCGGGACAAAGGCGATTCGAATTCATGTGGAGGATCATTGCTCGCGGCGCATTGGGCGTCATCATACTGGTCGACAACAGTCGCCCTGATCCAATCGCCGACGTTGGAATCTATTTGGAGAGCTTCCGCACGCTTGTAGAAGCGGGAGCCGCAGTCATTGGCGTCGGAAGAACGGAGACACATCCATCTCCGACCACGGAAGATTACTACGCCTGCCTCGCCGGAAGAAACCTGATGTTGCCTGTCTTCGAGGTGGATGTGAGGCGCGGAGACGATGTACTGATGCTCTTGGACGTGCTGTTCGGCGTGCTAGAGGCCGCCGACGCATAGGGACGTGGCGAATGTCGCTGAAGCCTTCGGAGATGAGGAGAATCGAATGAATGTTCCGAGCTCAGAGGCCGTCAGACAATCGCATGGGAAGCGCATGCAGGATGCGCTCAAGGAGTTGGTGAGCAGGAGTCCTGGGATCCTGGCCGCCCAAGTCTGTACGTCCGATGGATTTGAAGTCGCGTCTGTGCAGCGAGACGAGGAGTCGCATCGCCGATTGGCTGCCATGGTCAGTTCACTGCATGCCCTTGGGACCGCCATGGTGCACGAGACCGAACTCGGCAGATATCTAAACCTCATCATTGAGGCGACAGAGGGAAAGTGTCTGATGATGGCAATACCAAGAAGCAGCGAATCACTGCTTTTGACTGCAGTTGCCTCGCCGACGCTCCTATTTGGTCGCTTTCATCAATCCTGCAAGGCCACCTGCGAGTCTCTTGGAAACTGTCTATTGGAAACGGAAGCTGTCTGAGACATGCCACCGGACTGTGGAATTCCGCACATCGAAAGGACACTGACTGTGGACTCTTGCGTTGAGAGACACGGACTGCCGCGCCTTCTGCGCCGTGTCGGCACGCTTGGCTTTTGGTTCTTCTTCCTGAAAGGGCTCCTCTGGATCGCGTCGTTTGGTTTCGCGTTACATTTCACGGACAGGTAATGCCAACGTCACTCACGCGGCCGTTGCGCACGGATACTCATGGGACCCTCGCGTTTGTCGAGCGGAGTTTACGACGACTCACCATGCCAGCTGCACTGACATTGTCATGCGCCTCAGCAGTAATTGCTCAGCGGAACGGCGATTGCCTTGCGCGCATCGGCCTGCAGTCCATTGAGCTGACGTCGAGCGTCGGCAACGTTGCAGCAGCGTGCGGTGATTCTCATATAAGAACATGACCGATTTCTGGAAACCAACGATTCGGTGCACGGCACGCGCAGCGACACCGATACTACCCTCGTGTTGTTGAGCTTAGAGCGAAGCAACTGTTACGAAAGGAGCATGCAATGGCTACTGTGACTGACGTTTGCAAGAAAATGGTCGAAGCGGTCGACGACTGCCTCGCGGTTGGCGTAGTCGATCTCAGCACCGGAATGATGATGGGCGTGCACCATACGATTCCGCATTTCACGCAAGCATACCTCGACGCTGTCGCGGCCGCGGCTGTTGAGCTCTTTCGAGGAAAGAACGTCCGGAAGATCGAGGAGCTCTTGAGCCAGCAGCGCGGAGAGAAGATCTCCGACTCGTTCGAGGAGGTGTTTGTCTCGTCGCCAAGGACGTTTCATTTCATGAGTCTCATTCGCGAAAAGGGCGTCGTCGTGGTCATGGTGACGAAGAAGAGTGCGAGCCAGGGAATGGGATGGTCGGGCTTGCGCAACAACGTCCCCAATCTTGTGGCTGCGCTTCCTTAACGAGCGATGTGGTTCCCAAAGCCCTCCCTACCCGCGGACATCCGAATCGCGGGGGTGGGAGGCGCCCTAAATAGGGATCGGATGTTCGATCTTCTCTCCGACCCATCGGCGGTGGAGTGGCGTGACAAGGTGGGTGTCACTGGTCCACTCGATGGTTCGGCGAAAGCCACATCGCGGCTGATCGCATCGAGTGGCTGGGTACTAAAGACAAATATCGCCCTCGCCGCGCGCGCCGCGGAGGACATTGCCTCCAGAATTCGAGTTGCCATGGAGATGAGCGGCCGAGTGCGTCTCTGGCATCCGGACAAGACGTGGGCCGTCTATCGTGCGGGCGACAGCTGGTACTCGCTCAGCGCGACACCGGAACTCAGGACCGTACGCAGGATCGTCGGCTTTGCGAACAAGGTCAGGGGCTGGACCACGATGTGTGAGCTCGCGGTCGAAATCGCGCAAACGGCCGGTATAGGTCTCGACTTGAATCCATCGAACTTCGGTGACCTACCCAACGACGCGCGCCTCTACTATCTGGACGACGAATGGTATCCGCAATTGACGTTTGCGGAACTCGCTTCGGCAAGCGTTGCGCGCATTCCGGAAGAGCCGGAAGCGGAGGAACGCGAATGGTGGTCTTGGGGGCAGGTTCTTGGAGGCGTACTTCAACCCCTCTGCCCGAGCAGCAGCTCTCGACGCGAGTTGCTCGACAGCGTCTCCGAGCACCCTATTACGGCCCAGTTCGCCTCGAAACGAGCAGCACTGTGCGATGGACTCCGGCTGGCCATGTTCCCGGAGCGCACGCAAAGAAAGTCCCGGGCGGCTTCGGAGTTGAATGACGATCGCTTGCAGCGGACCGCCGTAATTGCCGATGTCCACGGCAATGTTGTGGCCCTCGACGCCGTGCTTTCGGAGTGCGCCCGGCTGGGCGTCGACAGCTATATCTTTGCAGGCGATGCGGTTGGCTACGGACCGAATCCGCGAGAGTGCGTTCAACGGCTTGCCGAGCTGCCAAACGCCCACGTCGTGCGTGGCAATCACGATCACGCCATTGGAATCGGCGTATTCAAAGAAGGAATGAATCGCCAGGCCCGTTCCTGTGCGAATTGGACTCACGACCAGCTGTCTCGAGAGGAACGCGAGTGGCTGGTTTCTCTTCCTCTCGATGCGCGTGGCGCGAACTGGTTGGCCGTTCACGGCGCTCCCAAGGATCCCCACCGATTCCTCGCTTACGTCTACGAACTGACCTACCAAGACAACTTAGAGCACATGGCGAGGAACCACATTAGTCTGTGCTTCTGCGGACACACGCATGTGCAGTTCATCCACGAAAAAACCGCGGCGGGTGAGCATCGCAAGCTGGGATGCCCAGAACGCACGGACGTCGGCGATCATCGAATTCTGATCGTGAATCCCGGATCAGTTGGACAACCCCGAGATCATGACAGCCGCGCCGCTTTTGCGGTGTGGGATCGCCTTCGCAACTCGATGTTCCTTCATAGAGTGTCCTATTCCGTTCAGCCGGTGGCGGAATCGCTGCGCCGCCTCGGTTTCGCAAATTTAGCGGAACGCCTCCTTCAGGGCACTTGAGTAACAGAGTTACTTTGGCAATGCCGACAGTTACCTACAAGGGAAAGGCGCATACCGTGACGACGGGAGAGACTGTGTTGGCTGCATTGCTCCGGCAGGGATCCGAAATCGCATTTTCGTACGGCAAAGGAGCCTGCGCCGCCTGTTGCAGTTCTCGTGAAGACGCGGATCCGCCCAGATCGATGCGCGCATGAGTGATTGGGTGCGAGCGATTGGCATATGACTGTCCGGCTCAAGCAGCTTCCGCCGAGCTATGCATATCCATTCACGTTGGAAGATGAGGAGACGCGTCTGGAAGAGCTCTACCGGATGGGAATCCTCGATACGCTCTCCAATGAAAGGCTCGATCGCTATACGAAGTTGCTGGCCGACACGCTCGAGGTGCCCGTAGCCCTCATCATGTTGAGCGAAGGCGGCAAAGCTTGGTTGAAGTCGTCAAGCACACACGACATTGTTTCCCTGCAGAGTGACCTGACTTTTTTCGCTCGTGCGCCGAATCAGCGCGACATGCTGATTGTTGACGCCGCCGCCCTTGACCCACGACTTGCTCCTCATCCTGCCGTTTGCGCCGATCGAGGCATACGGTTCTACGCCGGAGCCGCCCTACAAAGTCCAACCGGGCACGCGCTGGGGATGTGCTGCATAGTGGATTATCGCCCTCGCACCTTGTCCAAACCTCAACGCGGATTCTTGCGGCAGACAGCGGACTTGATCGAACGAGAGCTGCAGGATCGCGAAATAGTCGTAGAGCTGAGGGAGACTATCAAGAATGAGGCACTCCGGGATCCGGTTACTGGCCTTCCGAATCTTACGCTGTTCCGTGGGAACCTGGACCGAGCCTTGCATACGCAGAATTGCAGCGATAAACAGTGGCTCGTCGCAGCGATACGACTGAAGCGTTACGATGTGTTGGATAGCGCGATGGGCTGCCTCGGTGCCGCCCACCTCGTCGGCGATGTCGTCAAGCGCATCCAGAATTTAGTTGGAAGCGGCTGTAGCGTAGGTCACATTCGCGAAGATGAAATCGCTATTGCTGCGCCCTGTATTGACGGGTCGTCCGACGAAGGCCAGGTGCTCGACCAGCTGGCGGACTGCTTCACACGACCATTTATGCTGGGTAAAGAGCCCTTCCATTTGCCGGCCAGCATCGGCGTGAGCTGCTACCCCAGGGACGGAAAGACGGCGACGGATCTGCTGCGGCGAGCAAGGATTGCATTGCGGTCGGACAATTCCAGCGACGAGGCGACATGCCGCCGCTACTCACCTGCGCTCAGCGCCCAGACCGACAACTCGTTCAAGCTGGAGATCGCGCTCGCACGAAGCATCGAGCATCGTGACTTTCGGCTCGTATATCAGCCCAAGATTTGCCTTGCAACCCTGAGAGTCGCCGGTGCTGAAGCCCTGCTTCGATGGACGAATAGCGAAGCTGGTGAGGTGCCGCCGAGCTCGTTCATTCCGCTCGCTGACCGAATCGGACTGGCCGAGGAGCTTGGGAACATTGCCATGTCGATGGTCATAGAGCAACTTAGAAAGTGGCGAATCCAGGGACTCGAGGATCTGGAAATCAGTGCAAACGTATCAGGCACTCAGCTGCGGCAGCCCAGATTTTTGGAGCTGGTAGTCGGCCTGCTCGGCGCCGCGGGCGTTCATGGCTCCCGGTTGAATCTCGAGATTACGGAGAGCTCGTTGATCGAAGACATCGAAGGTGCCACCCAAGCCATGAATCGTCTTCGCGCTCACTCGATTTCTTTTTCGATCGACGATTTTGGCACTGGTTTTTCATCGCTAAGCTACTTGAGAAAGATGCCTTTGAGTGTCCTGAAGATCGATCGTTCGTTTATCCAGCAAATTCCCGAAAACCTCAACGACATGACGATCGCAAAATCAGTGATTGCCCTGGGTCAGGGCTTGGGTCTGAAGGTTGTCGCCGAAGGCGCTGAAAACCGTGAGCAGGTCAAGTTCCTGAAAACACATGGCTGCGACGAGGTGCAGGGGTTTGTGTTTTCCCGACCCCTTCCGGCCCACGGACTAGAGACGTTGCTGCATAGGCAACCGCCGATTCCTCCTGCGAGGTTGTGACGCCCGCTGAAGATGCCGAGATCGCAGCGAGAGGGCACTTTCCGATGAGCGATGCAGGATCAGATTCGGATTGCCCGAAGTAACGGGTGGGCTACTAGACTTGCACCCACTTGGTCTGTCCGAGGTGCGGGACTCGCGCCTTGATGAAGTCAACAATAGCCCTCACCATTTCCGGTGTGCTCCGCGCGGCGTGCAGCGCGTAGAGGCCCCAGTCGATGCTGCTCAGTTGCTTCAGCGGTACCACGTTCAATTTGCGGTGGGCAATCTCGCTGACCACGAATAGCTCCGGAACGTATAACAAGCCCATATCGAGGCATGCAGCGCACTTGAGCACGTAGTAACTGTTCGAAGTCAGCGCGTAGCGCACTTTGACAGTGACAATGCGTTTCTTATCTGCGAATCGCCACGACCCCGTAAGCGTGGTTGCATGCCCGATCCCCAGACAGCGGTGCTTGGACAGTTCCTGAACGTCACTGGGTATGCCGTGTCGCTTGAGGTATGTTGGCGACGCGACCAGGACCTGTCGCGAGGTCGCGAGACGTTGTGCCTTTAAATTGGAATCGTCCAGCTTCCGTGACATCGTCAGAGCCACGTCAAAGCCGCCTCCGATGACATCGATCTGCCCATCGATCAAGTGCACGCTCAGATTGGTCTTGGGGAAACGTGGCACGAAATCCAAGATCAGCGCCGGCAAAAGTGCCGCCCCCAGGGGTGCCTGGATCGCGACCTGCACGGGCCCGGCGGGCTGCATACGATGCTGGTGTATAGCCTGTTGTGCCGTCTCCACGGCAGCGCAAATGATGCAGCACTGCTGGAGCACGAGTGAACCCGCATGCGTCAAACTGCTTTTGCGAGGATTCCGGCTAATCAGCGTCGCGCCTAACTCTTTCTCAAGCAGAGCAATCCGTTTGCTCGCTGTGGAACCCGAGATTCCGAGCTCCCTGGCCGCCTCCTTGAAGCTCAGCGACTCAGCTAGGCGCACGAAGAGCAGAGCATCGTCGCTATTCATCAGTTACATGATGTTCCCTCTGCATGGGATACGTGCAGGTTGACGTTTGAAATCACCACGCGATTCCCGTAGGGGATTTCCAAAGTGCTCTCGGGACTCAAGCACTCGGTCGAGCGCTCTTGCCGTCTCGTCGACACACACGCCGTCATTGTCAAAAGCGTATCCATCCAAATGGTTTATCGCGGGCACCGCGAAATTAGGATTCGCCCTGACAACAAACCGTGACATGACGCGCACCAGCTCCATAAGTCCCCATTTGGAACTTGTGTCTTTCCAAAACGGAAACGCCTGCTAGAAGTGGTTCCGCTGCATTTGCGGGTTTTCAAGTAGGATTCGGACTCATTAAAGGGATTCCGAATGACCAAGCCGATTGCCCGTGACTCCAATTATCGCGGGCGCACGTTCGACGCTGACATCAGAGCTATAACCGAATCTGGTGGATGAGTTGAAGGAAGGCGGCGTGCGCTGCTGAAATCTGAATGTCTGAGGTTCAATTTCAGCATGGGAGAGTACGCCATGGGTGAGGATAAGGTTGTTCGATTTCGGAAGCCAGAGTCGGTGCGCGATGCGCTGACGGAGCTGCTGTGCGAGGGGGCGCAGCTGCTGATCAAGCGGATGGTGCAGGCCGAGCTCGAGTAATTTTTGGCCGAGCATGCCGGGGAGCGCGACGCGCAGGGACGTGTCGCGGTGGTGAGGAACAGGCACTTGCCGGAGCGCGAGGTGCTGACCGGGATCGGGCGGGCTTACGGGCCGCTCAACCTTCCGCGCACGGGCATACCGTTTCAGTATGTCTTGATCAACTTGGAATCCGGAACGGCGCGGCCGCTGGTGGATGCGCCCACCGGGTTCATTGCGCACATCCTTTCCCATAACAAGGCGCTATGGTCGCCCGACAGCCGGCACATCATCGTTTTGAACTCGATGCTGCCGCTGGGGGAACCCCGGCGCGTTACGACCGGATACATCCTCGATTATGACGTTGCGCGCGGCACCTGGGCGATTGTGGAAACCCTGCCCGCGGAGGCGGAGCGGCGCATTGTCGATGTGCAATGGCTCGATCCCGGAAAAAGCGTTGTCATTACGCGCAGGTCGCCCGTCGCCACCGCCGGCGGCGCCGAGCGCAAGGTCATAACCTTCGAGAACGGAGCATGGGTTGTACACGCGCCAACTGTTGGCGCTTGCCTGGAAACCAAAGCGCGTCCCGACGACCTGTCGGTGAGAATCCGTGAGGGACTTAATGAGCCGCCGGCGATCATGGCCGCTTACAAGGGACGGGAAATCCATCTGACGCCGCAAGATCCAGCGTTGGCGGGAATCCGCGTTCCCCAGGTGGAGCTGGTCGAGTGGAAAGACCGCAGCGGCGCCGCCTGGACCGGAGGAGTGACGCTGCCTCCCGTCAAGTCCCGCGCGGGCAAGATTCCGCTGGTGGTGCAGATTTACGACTTCGTGCCGGACCGTTTCCTGCCCGACGGCATTGCGACGACTGCCTTCGCGATGCAGCCGCTGGCATCTCGCGGCATCGCCGTCATTCAAATGCCGATGCCGCGCGAGATCGTCAACGAAGGGCCGCCGTTCGTGGAAGCGGTGGACTCGGCCGTCGAAATGGCGGCCGAACGGTTCGGCATAGATCCCACGAAGATCGGACTCTTGGGCTTTTCGCGCAGCGACGAACGCACCAGTTACGCCATCACCCATCCTGGACGCGTCAAGTTTGCGGCGGCGCTGGTGGCCGACGGCGGCGACGCGAACTACGCGCTGTACCTGAATTATGCCGCCACCTATCCCAATATCGCGAAGTCGGTGCAGGGCAGCCTGGAAGCCATCAACGGCGGCACGTTCTGGCGGAACAAGAGCGCCTGGCTGGAACGGGCGCCCGGTTTCAATCTCGACCGCGTGCAGACGCGGCGAGCCGCGGACCTGATGCGTTCAAGTTTAGCCCGCGCAACGAACGAAAGGGGGGACTGAAGAGCCCGACGGGGAGGGCAGGGTACTCAAGGCGCACAATTGGTCGATCTCGACCTGGTGTTCCTTGACCATCGAGCCGAGCGCGCCGATGCTGGCGATACGAAGCTGTACGTCCGACGCGGCTCAAGCGAAGTCCTGATCGAAGTCAATTTCGTCATGCGCGGCACCGTAAAGCCGGCGAGTTCGCTGTCGATGCCTGCCCGCGCGCGCCTACGCGGCGGTGGATTTGGTCCGCATCCACCGTCACACTCGCGGGCCCAGGCGGTGCACGGAGTGAGCGATGGTTCAAATCTCGGGTACCTCATCGGTGCGAGCCCTCATTGCTGCCTGCGGATTGCTGACGTTCCGCGGGTTGCCTTGCGGACAGTCTCGATGCGCGCACGGTCCTGGAGGATGCGAAGCTCTATTTCACCGCGCCGGCGCGCTGGGATGGACAGGAATGGATGTATTTCGGCGGGACGCTGCTGGCCGTGGGCGTGGCTCATGAGTATGACGACAACGTCCGCGCGCATTTCGCGGGCCGCTCGCATGCCGCCGATCCCGGCAAGGATCCGCATGGTCTGCAGCAGGCACTGCCGGCGATTGCTCTGCTCGCGGGAACCTGGGCGAGCGCCGCGCGGACTCACGACGACGGCCGATACGCAGAGGGCTGGTCCATGCTGGAAGCGGGCGGGCTGAGTGCGACGTTGGCGCTCGCGCTGAAATATGCTTTCGGGCGCGAGCGGCCGAATGACACCCCGGATGTCGATGCCTGGCGTGAAGGCGCCGATTCATACCCTTCGATGCATACCACGATCGCCTTCGCGGTCGGATCCGTTCTGGCGGAATCGGGGGAGAGCCGCTACCGATGGGTGCGCCGAACGCTCGGCTATGGCGTCGCGGGCGCGACAGCGTACTTGCGGCTCCGCGACAACGTCCATTGGCTGTCGGACACCGTCACAGGCGCAGCACTCGGCATAGCGAGCGCGCGCTTCGTGCTCAACCGCCGCAACGGCGCCGAATCGCGGGCGTCGATGCAGATCGCGCCCATCGATGGCGGGCTGCTGCTCACGTATTCAGTGCCGCTGCACTGACCGCAGCGCCGCTCAAAGAAGGTCCCAGACGAACGCAGCGGCGACGCAGAGCGCCCCGATGCTGGCGAGGAGTACAGCACCTGCTGCGCAGTCCTTGACGAGCTGGATGCGCGGGTGTTGTTCCGGATGCAGATGATCCGCCAGATGCTCCACTGCCGTATTGAGGAGCTCCGCCGCGAGCACCGTCAGGGTCGTTAGCGCAATCACCGCCCACCAGACTGGCGCCGGCTGCAGATAGACGAGCGCAATCAGCACGCCGACCGCCGCCAGCGACTGCAGCCGCAAGCTTTTTTCGGAGCGCAGAGCGCTGGCGATGCCCGCGAGCGCGAAACCGAAGCGCTGGTGAATGGATTTGTTCTTCACGGCATTTGGATCTGCGCATGACGTATGCGCGGTAAGCTCACCAAATCCATCGTCGCCGAAGCGCTGCCTCGGGGCAAGCCGTATCAGATCCACGATACCGAGCGTCAAACGAGGGGCGCACCAAACAGGCGGCCATGAAGGATCAAGAAGAGTGCATAGGCTGCGATGGCGATGAAAGGCCGCAGGACGCCGATCTCGCGGAGCGCCGGGCGGAGCTGGTTTCTGCCGGTGGCGATCGCGACGATGGGAATGTTCGATGTAACGTGGGCAAACCGGTTCCACGCGTCGCCGGAATTGCGGCGCCGCTTGGCATCGATGAAGATGGTGCCGCCGAGCGCGAGCAGGAGCAACGAGTCGAAGAGGGTCACGGAAGCGAGGTCGCCGTTGATGTCCGCTGGGCTGCTCAGGACAAGATCGATGCGTATCGGAACACGGCCATCGCCAGCACCGCGACACCGAGCAGTCCCGCCGCCAGGCGCGAGCTCATCCGCGCACGCAAGCCCAGGCGCGCCACCTGCTGTGCGATTTCCGGTGAAGGAAGTTCGCCTTCCGCCAGTGATGCATTGAGCTTCTGCAGGCGCACTCCCGCGGGCCGACCCACGAGCAATGCCACGGCGAGTGACAGTAGCGCTGCCAGCGCTCCGGATTTCAAGACCAAACCGCTGGGCGACCCATCGTTCGGGTGCAGAGTCATGAGAAGGTAGATTCCAGAAACGACCGTGAGCAACGCTGCAATTCCAGACACGCTGCCGGAACGACGGGCCACCATTCCCAGCCAGCGTCCTGCACCCTGCGAGCCATGTCGCGTAGCGAGGGGGACGACGACGACGGCGAGGACGAACGTCGCCCCCGCCCAAGTGACGCCTGCCATGACGTGAACGGCGCGGGCCAGCACAATGAGAGCAATATCGGACATGGCGAACCTCCGCTCCTAATTAGCTATACATACTGTATAGTACAATCATGTCTGTCAAGACCGCGCCACGACGTTATCGCAGCGAAATTCGCACCGCCGCCGCAGATCAGACGCGTGCAAGGATTCTGGCGGCGGCGCGTACGCTGCTGACCGGCGGCGAAGGGCTACCCGCGTACTCGGTGGACGGCGTCGCCCGGCAGGCTGGAGTGACCAGGCCGACCGTCTACAACCAGTTCGAGTCGAAGCGCGGGCTTCTCGAGGCCGTGTTCGACGAGATGGCGGAACGAGGCGGGCTGCTCAACGAGCTGCCCGCAGTGTTTGCCGAAGTGGATGCGCGCCGGGCACTGCACCGCATGGTCGGTGTGTTCTGTCGCTTCTGGGCCGCGCACGGCAGCGTGATTCCGAAGCTTTCCGCCATGACGAAACTCGACGATGAAGTTGCGGCGAGCCTGCATGAGCGAACGGAGCGGCGCCGTCATGTGCTCGACGTACTGGTGCAACGACTCGGCATCGGGCCGCCAGCGGCACGCGCCGATCTGGTGGATACGCTCTTCGCACTGACGAGCTTCGAGATGTACGAGGCCCTGGCGATCAATCAGCGCAGCGACGAATCCGTCCAGGCGCTGCTGCAAGGGCTGGTCGAAGATGCGGTGAGTCGCCACGAGTCCGGCAGCGGCAAGACACCGACTGCCAGACGCCGCTCGAAGGGTCGATAGCGAACCGGTGCACCTTGCGTGCGCGGCGCGCGAGCTCGAGCGGGGTGAGCGGAGTTTTCATCTGACGCCTGCGGTTCCAGCTGTGGAGGTTACGACTTGGTCGGCGGCTTGGGTGCAGCTCGTCGTGGCCGGCTACATCAATGTCAGGCGCTATCAACTCGGCATGCTGGTCTGGCGCGCGCTCGGTAACACGGTGCAGACCGACCTCGCGGGGCTCCTGTGTACTCCCGATGCTGTCCACGATCAGGCAATCGGCACGGCGCAAGCACTCGGCATCGAGCTCGCATTGGGTCTGATACGCCGAGCGCTGTGATGTGCTAGCCGGGGCGCAGCTCGCTAATCTCTCACCCACACGAACAGTGGGAGTGCGCAAATCAGCCACATCGGTCCGACCATCGCCAGCATTGCGAGCTCGAGCTTTCTCATGAGCGGTCGCGGCTTCGATAGGCGGCGGTAAGCTACGGCTCCGAGGCTGAGGCCAACAAGGGACAACAACCAGGATAGTGGAATGAGCGTCAGGAAGGTCGACGCCACGGCTTTACCTTCAATCACCAGGCCTCTCAAATGGTAGTTTGCTTCGATATATTGATCGAGCCGCACGAGCACGAATGCAGGCCCTACGACGGCTGCGACAAAGCAGGCGATCGACCAGAATCGTAGCGTCATATTCGCGCTGCTCTGGCGCTCGGCTCAATTGAAGCCGTCCGGACTTGCGAGCAGTGTCTGATCAACATTGAAATGGCAAGCGGCGTTCTCGCCGAAGGTGCCACTGAAGGCGGAGCAAAAGGGCGAACTGGGCATCTTCTTGGTAAGGCCCCCCTGATGCCGAACCTCACCGTGCACAGCCTCGTTACCCCACTGATAGAAGGCCACACGCCACGAGTAGGTCACTCCCTCCGAGATATTCGCTGCTGTTGGCGTTCCGATTGCCGCAATGTAGTAGGAGGGTCCATCGGAAACTGTAGTGTCCAAATATGGGGACGGCAAATCACTCCACCAAAGGCCATCGTACGAGTAGAAGCATCCGAAGCTCGCAGCGGCATCCACGTACGTGCCGGTGCGTGCGGGCAATGCGCAATTGTCAGGAATTAGCAGCTTGTCCTCGTATCCGGCGCCTGCCACGTACGTCCCGGTGCCCGCACAAGGGGCCTCTACTCCTGAAGGCGATAGCGTTGGCGTGCAAGGCAGAAACGAACTGCCCTTGAACGCGAGCGTACTGATGGTGTGGGAAGGTCCGCCGAGGCCGAATTGAGACTGATAGTTTCCCCACTTGATCCGAGCGACGGCAATACCGGCCACTTGAGCTGGGACCTGTACGTGCGTGTACTCGCAGACATACTGCCACTCGAGCACCCACTGATGACTTTCTTCGTCCCATACCCACACGTCTACGTAATAGCAATCGTAGTCCCAGTAGTCTTGCTGCGGGTAGTTCTTGATTCCCACGCCGAACGCTTGGTAGCCGCCCGTGTGCGCGTTCGGAGTGTATGTAAGATCGCTCGGACAATTCGTCTCCCATGACGGTGCAGTTGCATACGCGCAATCGATGAGATCGTAACCGCTCCCGTTGCCGTAATTGGATGGCTGCAAGTTCGACGCCGATGCCGTATTTCCGGCTCGATCGCTGTAGTATGAAGTGACATAGTAGTCCACTACAGGATCTCCAGTCTGCGCATGCGCAGCGGTGGATACGATGCAGCAGGCCCATGCAAGTACCGCGGCCAACCAAGGTCCGCCCGCTGTTGTAATCATCGTGGTGATCCCTCGACTACGGCGTATTACCGAAACGGATGTCACTCTCGTGGCATGGGGACAGAGGTGGCCTCGGTTTTTCGGACACGGGTATAAGTGGATTTCGGTCCGGGCACCAACGTGACCGGAGGAGCGAAGTCCATGAGGAAGCCCAGACGTAACCATTCAGCGGCGTTCAAGGCGCGGGTGGCCTTGGAAGCGACCCGAGGTGAGAAGACGGTGGCCCAGATTGCGGCCCACCACGAGGTCCATCCGAACCAGGTGACGGCGTGGAAGAGCCAGCTGCTGGAGAACGCGGCGGCGATCTTCGGCGGCGATGTTCTTGCCGAGGACGGCAAGGAGCGGATCCGGGAGCTGCACGCGAAGATCGGCGAGCTGACAGTCGAGCGGGATTTTTTAGAAGGCGCGCTCGGGAAGTTCCCCGGTCTGAGCGGCAAGCGATGATCGATCGGGGTGCTGAGGTGACGGTAAAGCGCCAGGCCGAGCTTCTCGAGCTGAGCCGCTCAAGCGTGTACTACATGCCGCGCCCGCTGTCGGAGCGAGATCTGAAGCTGATGCGGCGGATCGACGAGCTGCACCTGAAGTGGCCGTTCTACGGCTCGCGCAAGCTCGCGCGGGAGCTGCGGAAGGAAGGGCACGAGGTGGGCCGCCGACATGTCACGACGCTGATGCGCCGGATGGGCATCGAGGCGATCTATCGCAAGCCGCGCACCAGCATTCCGGCACGCAGCGCGGCGATTTTTCCGTACCTGCTGGCCGGTCTGGCGATCGAACGGCCCAACCAGGTGTGGTCCAGCGACATCACCTACCTGCCGATGGCGCACGGCTTCATGTACCTGGTGGCGATCCTGGATGTGGCCAGCCGCAAGGTGCTGGCATTCCGGCTCTCGAACACGCTGACGGCGGACTTCTGCGTGGAGGCGCTGCGAGGAGGCACTTGGCGAAGTTCGGCAGGCCGGAGATCTTCAACACCGACCAGGGAGCGCAATTCACCGGCGAGGAGTGGTCAACGCGCTCTGAAGGACGCCGGCGTGGCGATCAGCATGGACGGCAAGGGCCGCTGGATCGACAACGTGTTCATCGAGCGGCTGTGGCGCAGCGTCAAGTACGAGGAGATCTATCTGCACGCCTACGCGAATGGCACCGAGGCGCGCAGCGCCCTGACCCGCTACTTCAGCTTCTACAATGCGCGCCGCTCGCATCAGTCCCTCGACTACCGCACGCCGGACGAGGTGTACTTCGGCGCGCTGGCAACCGCGGCCGCGGCGTGAAGCATGCGCGAGCGCTCGACAACCTGCGGAGCTTCTGCCGCCTGTCGGCGGCAGATCGCAGTTCTGCTGTACCATTAAACAGAGCAAGCGGGGAAAGAGGAAGAAATCAGTTTCATCAACCGCCCAGGCCGATCCACTTATCCCGGCCAAAAATCTGTCCTAAGAAGCGGAGCCACCCCTGACTTCACCGCGGATCGAGCGCCGCGGAAGAGCAACAGATGCATCTGCAGCCGAAGCGGAAGCGTTCCGCTTGGCTTCGGCGTACTTACGCTGAAGGTCTCTATAGCCCTGCACATCATCGTTGGTCGAATCCAGAAACACCGCCGCCACTCGCGCGTGTGCAAGTAAGGAAGCGACGGCCTGGGTTTGCCCAAGCAACTCGACCTTAAAGATCAGCATGGAACGGCTGAACGCCACTTCTCGATATCGATCCGATTCAGCTCCCTGAGTCGCTTCTGCAAGCCCCGAAAATTCTGCACGGACCTGACCAATCGCCTTCACAAGGCGCTCACGGAACGAACCTTCGCGAAATACTAGATCCCGCGCACCAACGGAGATCGTGAAAACACGCCCATCCTGGGTTACGGGCACTTTCAATTCAGCTCGCGAGACCTCCAGGCGGTACTGACTGGACAGTTCGTCGAGCGCATCGGGCGTGAACCCATCCTTGAAGATGACTGTGGCGGCTGCTTCGACGTCGGGGGAGTTGACTGCGGCAGTACGCAGCTTGCGATGCTCATCCTCGATCCGCATCGCAATCAGCTCGTCGTCCGCGACGCGGATGTGTGCTTCGATAGCGCTTCTCGAAAGATCCTCGGCTGAAGGCGGCTGCGCGTGTGCTAGAGATGCTGAGAATGCGGCTATGACGACCGTGACCATACGAACAAATCCCTTCGTCATGTTTCTCTCCCTGCCAACAAAGCCAGCACACTTGAGATCGTTCGAGTTCTGCTAGGAAACGAACACTGCTGTAACGGGTTCGGCAAGTCAATGTGCCAGAGCCCGAATTGCTGTTGCCACCGAGTGGCGCCCGATTCGTCACAAGGAGCGGCTCCTCGTCCGCGGTGCCGAATTCGTCGAATGCATCAGGCCTGCGGTTAGCCGATTCGTCCAGGCAGGCACGGAGTTGCATGCGCTGCTTGGGCACGCGGATCTGAGATGGTGCTGCGCTATGCGTATGTGGACCCCAACGATCTGGCGGCGGCCGTGGAACGAGTCGCGCAAGACCTGGCTCAAACCGCCCACAGCAATATTTGACAGTTGGACCCATGTGGACATGGTGACCAATCGAGCGGTTGCAGTACGCCGCCCGGCTCGCGAAGGAGATGTAAGTTGGCTGGAGGTTGCTGTGAGTAAAGCATCCACTAACCGCTGATCTCCTTCCGCAGGCGGATTGCAGCCACGATCTCGAGTACGCCGGTGGCGATCGCCCAGATCGCGATGTAGAACAGGATTGCGAGCGCCGTAAGACCGGGCGCAAGGAATGTCAGAACCCCGATGCCGATTCCAACCAGCCCCCAGAGAAGCAGCACCCGCCAGTCCTCGTGATCCTTGCGTCCGGCGATAGCCGTCCAGATGCCCAGGATGCCGTCTGCCATGGAATAGGCGCCGACAAGGCTTCATCATCGAGTCGGACAGTGGTGCGCGTGCAGGAAGACACTGGAGTCAAGGCAGGCGGCAAACGGAGACTTGCCCCGACTCGAACCCGAGCCTGAACGAGTTGACACGCTGTGCAGGCGACCCGTGCGTCAATGCTTCGGGAGACTCGTGCACGCCGATGACCACGGCCGCTCTCACGGCCTTCTCAATGTCGTCTCGCCCGAGGGCGCTGTGCGTAGTTCTGGGGTGCCACGAAACCCCAGCCAGGCAATCGGCCTGCAGCTCGAAGCGCGTCGACAGCCGCTCCGTCGCGGCCGGTTGCTCCGCTCCGAGCTGCCCATCGCGCTGCTTCAGGCTTAGCAACGTTTGCACGTGGTGCCCGATCTCGTGCGCGAGGACGTACGCCTGTACGAGGTCCCCGGTTCTTCCGAAGCGTTCGCGCAGCTTCCCGTAGACGCCGAGATCGACATACGCTTTCCGGTCGATCGGGCAGTAGAAGGAACCCATGGCGGGTTGCGAGTGACCGCAGCCCGACTCGACCGCATGTCGGAAGAGGACCAACTCGGACTCGATGTAACGCTTGCCCATCGACGCGAAGAGTCGTGTCCAGGTGTTCTGCGTTGCATCGAACATGGATGACACGGACGCTGTCATCACGTAGTCCGGTGGCTGAGGGCTGGCCGGCGAGGCCTGACCGGCAAGAGGGAGAGACGCGCCCACGCTTGCGGCAGCGCGATCGTCCGTCCGAGAACGCTGCGCGCCGGGGAGGAGGACAAGCACCAGGAGCAGGGTCGCCGCGAGCCCGAGCGAACGCAGCGTCGCTCGGCCCGTTGCTGGCACGCGAAGTTCAGAATTGCCGCTTGGCTCCTGTGGTATCCAGCGCATGCGCTAACACCTTGAGATACAACCTTAACGCGCAGCAGACCCGAGCAACCGTCCCCTGGCCACAGCCGCACGCGACCGGTCGAGTTGCTTCCGCAGCGCCGACCTGCTGCAGAGCGTTGAGAACGGGGACTTGACCAACGCGCCGGGGAGCGTACGCTTGTTAAAAATAAGTGCAAAGGGCCGGCTCTCGTCCGCATGGAGAGAAGCGGTCCAGGGAGGAGGGGAGATGGAGTTCCAGAGAAGTACCAGCACGAGCGGGACGCTCAGGCATCTCACACTCGCGACACTGGCAAGCACAGGGCTGGCATTCGCTGCGGCGAGCCAACTTTTCGCGCAGACCTTTCCAGACGAGCCGATCGCGTACATCGGGCACGGTGCCGCGTTCGATCGCAAGGGCCGGGAGATTGCGCTCACGCCGGCGTTCATCGAGAGCGCACAGGGCTACTACATCCAGAAGCTGCGCGAGCGGGTCACGCCCGAGCAGCGCAAGGAATTCGACCGGCTTCGTGAGACTCTGCCCAAGGGCAAGCGCTGGGACCGGCAAACGCAGCTCTACGCGAGCTCGGCGCTCATGGACTGGCTGCTGAGCCGCACCCCGATCGACCCGATGGGCGCGATTGCCGGCAAGAACAATCTGCTCAAGTACGCGATCCGCAAGCGCGCCTTTGCCAACAAGAAGTTCGTCGCGCCCGAGGAGCTGACGAAGCTCGGCGCGCGCGAAGAGCCTGCGCAGCGTTTTTCCACGATGAACAGCGGCGCTGCCTATTTCGCCGAGTGCGCGAACGCCGGTGTCCCAACGCCACCGGACTGGGGCAGCTCGCAGTGGACCGACAACGGCGAGCTCACGACCGAGTTCATCAGCGGCGGTCTCAGGGCGCGCGTCTTTTACCGCCACAGCACCAGTCCCGAAGGCGTTTGCTACGCGCTGCCGCGCGACGACGGCAGCGACATCGTGTTGCTCGGCGTCATCTGCATGGGGAAGCAGTCGAGCAACGTGTGTTTCTGGGACAACCAGGAGAACGATACTCAATTCGACATCCCGCTCGGCGACTCCGTCCCGCTCGCGGACTTCTCCGGCGGCGCGGAGCTGCTGGGCGGTCAGGGTGGCATCTGCACGACCTGCCACTCCGGCGAGAACCCGTACGTGATTCATCCGGGCTCAGCGCTCGATTTGAGCGGAATCGGCGTGCCCACCATGCCCGACAACTGGTACGACCCGCTGGTCCACCCGAACTGGCCGCAGAACGCGGGCCCGCTCACGATCTTCGACGGCGTGCCGCCGGGACCGGGCGAGCAGCAATGCACGGCCTGCCACGTTCAGGGGAATGCGGGGCGATTCCCGAAGATCTCGTCGGTGATCAACGGCTGGTGCACGAACGTGCTCGAGCGCGCCCTCACGTTGACGATGCCGCCCGGCGCGCCCGGCGATGCCGCCTTCGCCAACCAGTTCAATCAGCTCCGCGGGCTATGCAACGCGCCGACGGAGCCCGTGATGCGCATCGAGGAGATCGTCCTCGACTACGGCGAAGTGGAGCTCGGCTTTTCTTTCCGCAAGGCGCTCGTCGTGCACAACGATGGCGACGCCAACCTCACGGTAAACATCGTGGCGCCCACGGGAGACACCGGCCAGTGGAGTGAGATCGCTCCGGCGGCAAGCAGGACGATCGCTCCCGGCTCTCCGCCCGAGGTATTCCTGTATACCTACTCGCCGCAGGCAGTCGCTGCGCACACGATGCAGATGCAACTGACGAGCAACGACGGCAACCAGACCATCAACTTCACCGGCAGCGGCCGCAATCCCCTGCCGATCGACACCGTGCTCGTGCTCGACCGCAGCGGCAGCATGGCGGACGCCGTCGGCGACCGGAGAAAGATCCATGCGGCGCGCGACGCTGCGAGCCTCTATTCGGACCTGCTGCGCGACAACATCGGCGGCACCGGCACCGGCGACAAGATCGGCATCGTGAAGTACAACGACACCAACAGCGTCTACCTGTCGTTCGACTTCACCACCGCGGCCCGCAAGACCGACATCGCGACCAACTTCCTCTCGGACGGCGCGCTCACGGACGGGAACAAGCTCAATCCGCAAGGGTTCACCGGCATCGGCGGCGCGATGCAGACGGCGGCGTTCCAGTTGGGCGCTCCCGTTGCGCAGCGGCGCCAGGTCATGGTGGTCCTCACCGACGGCAAGGAGAACCGCGAGCCGTGGATCGGCGACGTGATCGGCCCGATCCGCAGCACGCTGCCGGGCATCATGATGTACAGCGTCGGGCTCGGCGATGACATCGAGCCGACCAAGCTGCAGCAGATCACCAACGTCACCAACGGCTACCACCAGGTGCAGGCGACGTTGACAGCGACGACGCTGTTCGATCTGGAGACTTTCTACTTCAAGATCTTCGCCCATGCCACCGACATGGACCTGGTGCTCGATCCGACTTATGCCGTGAACCTCACCAACCCGGGTCCCATCGTCATCGCCAAGGCGGGCATCATCTCCTCCGACCAGAGCGCGACGTTCCTGGTGCTGGACGATCCGGTGCTGCGCCAATTCTACGACCTGGAGTTCGTGAGCCCGCAGAACAACGTGATCGTGCCCGGCGTGACCATCGGCGGAATCCCGGTGCAGGAGGCGCGGCGCCACACGTATCGGCTCTACCGGATCATTTTCCCGGACATCTCGCTCGCCCACACCTACGTCGGCGACTGGATCGTGCGCCTGAAGCCGAACGGCAAGTGGCGCCGCGACATCATCAAGAACGTGCTCGCCGAGTCGACCATCCAGTACCAGAATTGGCTGAGCCCCTTTCAGGGGCTCGTGCCGGTGGGCTTTGCCGCGGCAGTCTCATCGGACTACAGGCTGCAGGTAGCGCTCTCTTCGACCAGCCAGCTGCCGGGCGCGGACGTGCTGCTCACGGCGAGCCTGACGGACCGCGGTTGGCCGGCGCCGAAGGGCAACATCGACGTGACGGTCACGTCGCAGGGCGGCCCGACGCACAACGTCACGCTTTACGACGACGGAACGCACGGCGATCAAGTCGCGGCAGATGCCACCTGGTCGAACCACTTCATCCAGACTGCGACGCCGAACGTCTACAAGTTCTTGTACCGTTCCGCCGGATACAACGATCGCGGCGAGCTCGGGCAGCGCGAGGCATCGCGCTACCTCACGCTGATGCAGCCCGAGCCGACGCCACCGTCGCGTCCGTGCATTCCGTGCCGGATACTTTGGGCGTTGCTGATACTCGGTCTGCTGATGCTTCTGGCGCTGCTCTATTGCTGCTGGAGAGGGAGGCAGGTCATCGCGAGACAGCCGGTGTCCACGGTTCCTCGCTAAAGCGGTGGACCGCACGGCAGATGGCTTGCAAGCTCCAGGTCATACTGAGCCTGCAGGTTCCGCCAGAGCTGCGCGGTCGTGCCGAAAAAGCGGGACAACCGGAGGGCCATCTCTGCGGTCACCGCACGCCGTCGGCGCACGATCTCGTTGACAGTCGGTGCCGATACTCCAAGCTCCTTCGCGAGCTTGTACGAGCTGTACCGGACGCAGCCGCTTTGCCTCGGTCGCCATGAATATGATTTCTCCGCCGCGAATGTAGTGTTCGTCCGTTCAGTGGTAATCGACGATCTCCACGTCTGAAGCATCGCCGTCCTTCCATCACGCCAGATTTCTGATCCGCATCCGCGCAGTTCACGGATGCCACAATAGCGCTTTCCCGGGAGTCATTCGCGTGGTGACATCCCACGTCAATGGGGAAGGCATGGCGTCACCGACGCTACGCGGCCGGCTTCAGAGGCGCGGACCGCTTTCCGCCCTGCTTACGACGCATGCGTACGGAGGGCCTAATGAAACCACCATATCGACCGGAAGCTACTCGGACACCCTTTGTCGCCGCGACCGCGGCTGGCTGGTGCGCGCCGGCACTGCTGTGGCTGCCCGTTGCGCTCATCGCGCCGCTCGTGATCGCTCCACATCGCGCCACGGCTGGCGACACCAGCGAAGTGATCGCGGAGGTCATCGTCACCGCGCGCAAACGCGAGGAGCGCCTGATCGACACACCCGTGACCGTGCAGGCAGTGTCGGCGGAGACGCTCGAGAGCAACCGCATCGAGACGGTGAACGATCTGTATGGGTCGATTCCCTCTCTTTATCTCTCCTCGAACCTGCTCTCGCCGGGCAAGGACTTCCTCAATCTCGCGATCCGCGGCGTTGGTGCGCAGACGGCGGGATCGCCGGCTGTGGCGACGTTCGTCGACGGCGTTTACTCACCGGCTCTCGGCTTCGACATCGAGTTCCTCGACCTCGAACGTATCGAAGTGCTCAAAGGTCCGCAGGGTACGCTCTTCGGCCGCAACACGGAGGGTGGTGCGCTCAACGTCGTCGTGCGCCGGCCGGATCAGACGCGGCGCGGCCGTTTCTCCCTGGCGTATGACGAGTTCAACACGCTCGCGGCGAAGCTCGCCGTATCCGGTCCTCTCGCGCCGACGCTCGCGGCGTCGCTCGGGATCGACGTGTCGAGCACCGACGGCTATCTCGACAATCCCGTGATATCGAGCGCCGCCGATCCCGGATCCGTCACGCAAGCCGAGCCCGTGGATGCGAACGATTCACGCAAAGTTGCCGCGCGCGTTGCCTTCGCGTGGCATCCTGCGGATCGGGCGAGCGTGCACCTCACGCTCGATCATTCGAATCGCAAGGGCCACGACGGCCTGCCGGGCGTTCCCATCGGAGATCTACCGGGTGGGCGCGGCCATCCGTTCGCTGTGCATGAGGGCTACGATGCCTTCAGCGAATTCCAGCTGGATTCCGTGTACCGCAATGCGGGCACCGCACTGACCATCGACTACGACCTCGGCGACGTGCAGCTCACGTCGATCACCGGGTATCGCAAGCTTTCTTCGATGCTGCCGTTCGACTTCGACGGTGGCACGGACCGCCAGGGCAATTTTCACGATCTGCGTCAGAGCCAGCGCTTCTTCTCGGAGGAATTGCGCGCCCTCGGCAACGCTTTCGACGGCAGGCTCAAGTGGCTGGCGGGCGCGTTCGCGTTCCACGAACGGGACTTCGAGGACAGGCGCTATTCCCTGCCGACGATTCCGATCCTGCCGGGCATAACCATCCGTGCGCAGGACCAGCACCTGACGCTGAAGGGCTTCGCCGCCTTTTCCGAGCTCACCTGGGGGGCGGCCGAGCACCTCGAGCTGTCGGGAGGCCTGCGCTATTCGCGCGACAAGGTGCGCTCGGACCTCGACCTCGACTTTTTCATCCCGAATCTTCTGGGACCGGGCATTCCGTTTGCAGTGGACGAAAGTGGCAGTGACGAGCTCACCTTCGCCGACGTGTCGCCGACGTTCACCGCGCTCTACCGCCTCTCCGGGCACGCCAATCTCTACGCGCGCTACGCCAGGGGCTACAAGAGTGGCGGCTTCCCGAAGGCGCCGGCCAGCATCAGCACCAACATACCGTTCGAGGAGGAGACCTCGCAGAACTACGAGCTCGGCTTCAAGGCGGCGCTGCTCGAGGAGCGCGTGCGCTTCGATGTCGCGCTCTACGAAATCGACCTCGAGAACCAGCAGCTCTCCTCGATCGTGTTCCTGAACGGCGATCCGAATCTGCCGGTGGCCGCGGTCGCCAACGCCGGCAAGAGCCGATCGCGCGGCGCAGAGGCATCCTTCACGTTGCGGCCGGCCACGAGTCTCGTACTGCGCGGCGATGTGGGTTACGTGGACGCGGAGTATCGCGAATACGTGGACACGACCGGTCAGGACCGATCCGGGGAGCGCTTCCCATTCACTCCCCAATGGACGGGCAGTGTGGCGGCCGACTATTCTTGGCAGGCCTTCAATGACTGGGCCGTCACGGCCGGTACCACATATCGATACGTGAGCGATATTCTCTCGGGAACCGGAGTGGACATCGACCTGCAGTTCCCCGTGCCGTCCTACCATCGCATCGATTTGCGGCTCGGGTTCGAGCGGGGGCCGTGGACGATCGATTGCTTCGCGGACAACGTGACCAATGAGTACATCGTCACGCGCATCTGGAATACCTTCTTCTTTCCGGATCCTCCGGCCCGGCCCCATGCCGTTGTGGAGGCGCCCCGCCGGGTCGGAGTTCGCGTGACCCACCGCTTCTGATGGTGCGATCCAATATCACGGTCGGCACTCACAAGCTCGCGTTTTACGAGCGTGCGGGGGCCGGCCCATGCGTCGCACTCGTCTCCGGAGGGCCCGGGCTGCCGAGCCTCTACATGCGCGAAAGTCATCGCACGCTCGCTGCCGGGGATCTCAGAGTCATCACCTGGGACCAGCTCGGATGCGGCGCCTCGGACCGGCCGAACACACAGCAATTCTATTGTCTCGCTTACTATGTCGATGAGTTCGAGCAAGTGCGCGCGGCCGCGGATGTGGACCGGCTGCACGTGGTCGGCCATTCCTGGGGTGGCATCCTGGCCGTCGAATATGCCCTCGCCTACCCGCAGCGCGTCGCTTCGCTGGTGATCGTCAGCATCGCCTGCGATGCGAATGCGATGAATGTAGCGATGAACCGCGTCCGTGCGGCACTGGGTAGCGAGCGCGAACGATTCATGAGCCGTTGCGAGACCGAAGGAGCCATGGGGCTCCCGGAATACGAGATGGCGATCGACGAGCTGAACCGGCGTCACATGTGCCGGTGCGTGCCATGGCCGGACAGTCTCGCCGCGTCCTTCGCCGATTTCAACCGGCAGGTCTCGGATCCGATCCTCGGCCCGGTGTTCTTTCGTCTGGGCGGCGAGCTCGCGACGTACAACCGGCTCGGGAGGCTGCGAGAGCTGACCATGCCGAGCGCGTTCATCGTCGGGGAGCACGACTTCGTCGGCGTGGAAGCGGTGCGTCAGTCTGCCGCCGCCGTGCCCGGTTCACGGTTCCTGCTGATGAGGGGCTGCTCGCACATGCCGATGTTCGAGCAGCCAGATGGATATATGAGTCGGCTGCGCGACTGCCTGCAGCTCGGCTAGTAGTGCGCGCGATTCAAGAAAACCAGGCGCGGCGATCCTGCCGAAAGCGCCTCACCAGGAACTCGAATACCGCCCGAACGCGTGCGTTGCGGTTGGTCTCCTCGTGCGAGAGCAGCCATAGTGGCGCGTCGGCCTCGACCTTGAGAGCGAGCTGCACCAGATCGGGCGCGACGATCCGGTAGAAGTTCGGAAACAGCCCGATCCCGTAGCCGGCGCGCACCGCGGCGACGAATGCGCTGGTGGAGTTCGGCCGAAACACGATCTTGTGGTGGTGGTCGAGGAACTCGTGCCACGACTTGAGGCTGACGATCGGCCGGTAGCCGATGTGGTCGACGATGCGGTGGGCCTTCAACTGCTCGAGGTTCGCCGGGTCGCCGTAGCGATCGAGGTACTTTCGGTCGGCGAACAGAGAGAAATACACGTGCCCGACCTTCGAGGCGACGTAGCGATCCTGCTTCGGATCGAAGAGTCGGATGGCGATGTCGGCTTCGCGCGCGAGCAGATCGATCGGGCCACTGCCGCTGATGAGCTCGATGCAGAGCTCGGGGTTGTTGAGCTGGAACTCGAGCAAGGTCGGCGTGAGCCAGTAGGTCGAGATGCCGTCGGGAACGGCGATGCGCACCGCGCCGGCCATCTTTTGATCCGCACCGGCGAGGTGGCGTTCGATCTCGTTGGCGGCCGCTTCCATGTTGGCCGCCTTTTCGACCAGGGCCGTACCGGCCGGTGTGAGCCGCATTCCGTGCGAGTAGCGGTCGAAGAGCTTGGCTCCGAGCCGTCTCTCGAGGCGCTGGATCCGCCTGCTCACGGTCGATTGATTCGTGCCGACCTTTTCGGCCGCGGCCATGAAACTGCCCGTGCGCGCGACCGCCAGCACAAACTGGATGTCGTCCCAGCTTTCGAGGTGGTTACGACCGCGATTCACCATTTCGATCGGCCACAGTGCGGAATCTCCGCCGGGCCTCAAGATAGAGCCATGATCTGCACGAACGCAACTCAGTCTTGCGAGATTCGCTTTGCATTTGCGCAGTTCACTCATGCCGCAATCGCGCTTTCCAGTCCCTTGCTGCCGTGCTCACATGCTGACTCAACCGGGGGAGAGCACGGGCTGCATGTATTTCATCCGGCCGCGCACGTGACCGATGGACGGGGCCTTCGCTGCAGACTACGCGACCGCACGCGACAAGTTCCTGACGGCTGTTCGGCAAGCCGAAGGCAAGGTCCGCTCGTTCGTGCTCGAGGGCTATCGCGGGCCACGTGGCGAGACGCTGGCGACGGACGTCGCGTGGCTCGGCCCGCCCGGATCGAACGTGGCGCTGATCATCACCTCCGGCACACACGGCGTGGAAGGCTACGCCGGATCGGCCTTGCAGATCAGCGTCTGCGAGGCGCTGCGAGACACCGCGGCGCCGGCCATCGAAATGGCCGTCGTGCTGGTTCATGCGATCAATCCCTACGGGTTTGCGCACACCCGACGCGTGAACGAGCGCAATGTCGATCTCAATCGCAACTTCGTCGACTTCGACCATCCGCTGCGCACAGGTGCGGCATACGCGAGGCTGCACGCGATGCTCGTTCCGCCGGACTGGCATGGCTACGGCAAGCGGGAGGCCGACGCGAGGCTCGCACGGGAAATCGCCGAACATGGCACGCGCCGCTTCCAGCAGGCCGTATGCGAGGGCCAGTATGCGTTCGCCGACGGGCTCTTCTACGGAGGCCGGGAACCGACCTGGTCGAACCGCGTTTGGCGTACCGTTCTGGGGGAAATACCGGCATCGGTGGTGTGCGTCGGGCACATAAACGTCCACACCGGGCTTGGGCCCTTCGCGTACGGCGAAATCCTTTCGACGCTGCCGAACGACGCACCGGCGCTCGAGCTTGCGCGCGACTGGTACGGTGATCTCGGGCTGCAGACGCACGGAGCCCGCACATCGGCCGCGACCGATGTCGTCGGCACGATGAATCGCGCAGTACTCACGCTGGCGCCGCGGCGGCGTGTGTGCACGGTCTCGCTCGAATTCGGCACCGTCGGAATTGATCGCATGATCGACGCGGTGCGCGCCGACAACTGGTTGCACCTGCATGGCGAGGTGAGCTCGCCGCTCGGCCAGGACATCAAGCGCGAGCTGCGCGATTGCTTCTATCCGGATGATACGTCATGGCGCCGGGCGATCATCGCGCGGGGGCTCGAGGTGTTTGCGCGAGCCCGAATGAAGCTGCAGCGTTGCGCTTCCACACCCTGAACCCGGCACGATCGTAGCCGGTGGAAGCGACACTGCTCTCGCGCGCGACTGTTGGTCGGGGACCCTGAAGCGTTGCCTAAGGGAAGCGCGCGGCGCTGGGTCGCCAAGTCGAAGGACGGTCTGCTGGTGCTCGAGCCGTGAACGCGAATTTCCTCGAGACGGCGCGTCTGCCTGCCCAAGTCGCGCCGTCCGGCCCAGGCACCGTGATGCTAATTGTCGACAATCGAGAAGCGATGGCATACATTACATATGCGAATGAAAGCAATGATTCGAGGCGGAGAGCAGAATGGGTTGGTTTGGTTACGTGTCGGGGCTCGAAGGACGTACCGGAACGAGCGCCCCGTGGGGCGGACGATCGCAAGAGGGGCGAAGCGCTATGACACGAACAACGACGGAACAGGCGTCGGTGCCAGAATTACTACTGGAGCTTGGATCGGCGACGCTCCACGAAGCGCAGGGCCAAACAGGCGCGCTTGCCGCCGCCATCAAGCCGTTGAATCCGATGCGCCGGCTTGCCGGTCCGGCGATGACGGTCGACGCCAAGCCGGGCGATAACCTGGTTATCCATCACGCCCTTACCTTGGCTCAACCGGGGGACGTCCTGGTGGTGGATGCAAAAGGCTATGCCGAGGCGGGTCCGTGGGGCGATATCTTGACCTTGGCCGCGCAGAAGATCGGTATTGCGGGCCTGATCATCGATGGCGCCGTTCGCGACAGCGATTCAATACTCGAAATGGGTTTTCCAGTCTTCAGCCGTGGCCTGTCGATTCGCGCGGCACAGAAAAATCAGCCCGGACAGGTCAACGTGCCAATCATCTGCGGCGGCGTGGCCATCAGCCCAGGCGATTGGATCATGGGAGACCGGGACGGCGTCGTCGTCATCCCGCGAGGAAACGTATCCGCGGTGATCGCAGCGGCGAAAGAGCGGGAAGCCGCGGAGATTGCGCTGCGTAAGGGTATTGAAGCCGGCAAGTCCACGGTTGAGTTGCTTGGCCTGGAGGCTTCGCTTCGGCGTGTTGGGCTCGAGCGCCGATAGCGCGGCAGCATCTAATGCGCTGGGCCCGCCTCTTGACCGAGGCCGGTGCCGGATCCTCGCAGGCTCTCGGGAGCCGTGTGCTTCGTTCGGTCATTTTCAGGCGACCCGGTCGGGCGGCGTCTCGCCTGCGACGATCGCATCGAGATTGGCGACGACCCGCAAGCCCATGGCGACGCGTGTCTCATCGGTTGCGCTGCCGAGGTGCGGCAGGAGCACCGCATTTTCCAGGCTCCGCAGCGCCGGGGGGATGTGCGGCTCGTCTCGATAGACGTCGAGGCCGGCGGAGGCGATGTCGCCGCGGGAGAGCGCGGCGATCAGCGCTTCCTCGTCGACAATCTCTCCGCGTGCCGTGTTGACGAGGATGGCGGAGGTCTTCATCAAGGACAGGCGGCGGGCATCGACCAGATGGCGGTTGGATGCGCCTCCTGGGACGTGAAGCGAGATGAACGTCCGCAGCGGTGAACAGCTGATCGAGAGAAACATGCCGGGCGGCGAGGTCCTGCTCGACGGCTTTGGGGGCGCGACGACGCGACGCGTACAGAATATTCATGCCGAAGCCTCGGTGCGCGCGTTGCGCCGTGGCCTGACCGATCCGCCCAAATCCCACGATGCCCATTGTCTTGCTGGACAGGCGAGTGCCCAGGAGGTGCGTCGGCGCCCAACCTTTCCAGCCGTCGTTACGCACCAGCCGCTCGCCCTCACCGGCCCGGCGTGCGCACATCAAGGCAAGCAGCATGGCGAGATCGGCGGTGTCGTCGGTGAGAACGTCCGGGGTGTTGGTGACGAGCAGGCCGGCGGAGGCGCAGGCCTCGAGGTCGATATGACCCACGCCTGCGCCAAAGTTGCAAAGAGCCTTGGTTCGCACCGGCCTGCCGGTGAGCATGTCGGCATCGATCCGATCGGTAACCGTTGGACAGACGAAATCGAAGTCGCGCAGCGCGTCCGCGATCGCGATGGAAGTCATCGCCCGATCCTCCGGGTTGAAGGATACGTCATACGTCTGGGCGAGCATCGTTTCGACGGCGCTCGGCCAGCGCCGCGTCAGAAGCAGCGAGGGGCGAGTCATCCTCGCGATCCCCACACAAGATCCGACGGGTGCATCTCGTGCCAAGACGTTATCTGCTGATAGGCAATCGCGAGATCCAGAAGACGCTCGTCTTCGCCATGACGCCCGACCAGCTGCATCGACAGGGGCAAGCCGTCTGCGTTGAAGCCTGTGCAAAAGACGATCGCCGGATGGCCGGTGACGTTGAAGGCTAAACGGAATGAGCCGTTGCCCGAACGGCTGAATCCCTGAGGGTCGTCCAATCGTGCCGCCGCCCCGAAGGTTGCAGGCATGGCAAGCACGTCGAATTTCCCGAACAGGTGATCGACCTGGGCCCTGAGCTGCTCCCGTCTTTCGAGCGCCTCGGCGTAAGCGTCAGTCCCGACATTGGCTCCGGCTTCGAGCCGGCGGCGGCATGTGTCTCCATAAAGATGGGCGTCGCGGGCCAGACGCCCCCGGTGTACGGCATAGGCTTCATGTCCCAAAATAGCCTCGCCGATCTCCCGCGATAGGTAAAAGTGGGGAAAATCGACCTCTCCGATGCGGGCGCCAAGCGACTCCAGTGCTTTCACGGCCGCCGCCATCGCATCGGCAACGTCGGTATCCGCTGACAGGCCGGCGGAACCGGTATCGACCACGCCGATCTTGCTGGCCTTGGAGCCTCCGCCAGGTTTCGAACGGGCCAAACCGGCAAACAGCAAGGCGCAGTCTGCGGCGGATCTCGCCATCGGGCCGATCGTATCGAGCGTGTGCGCAAGCGGGAGAACTCCGCGCATGCTGACGCGCTTGTCCGTCGGCTTGAGGGCGACCAGCCCGCAATAGGCCGCGGGAGCCCGAACCGAGCCGGCCGTATCCGTGCCGAGCGCCAAAGGGATGAGACCCGCCGCGAGAGCAACGGCGCTGCCGCTCGACGAACCGCCTGCCGTCCGGCGCCGATCCCACGGATTCTGGGGAGACGGCCAGGCAAGGTCATCCAGAGGCGATCCGATGCCGAATTCTTCCAAGGCCAGTTTGCCCAGATAGATTCCGCCTTGGCGTTGGAGCCGGAGCGCCGCAGCTGCCGTCTTGCTCGCCGCTTCGGCGGAAAAGCGTGAATGGGCGCTGGTTCGGGTGCCTCGGACGTCGATCATGTCCTTAACCGCGAACGGAATGCCGTGCAGCGGCGGGAGGCTCAGGCCCGCCGCACGCCGCCGATCCGCGCGTCGCGCGGATCGAAGCGCTCGCTCCGGCGACAGGGAGACGAAAGCGTGGAGATGTTCGTTCGCTTGCTGTGTCCTCTCCAGGAGCGCGGACACATAATCGACCGCGCTGAACGCGCCGCTTACCAGCGCGGCGCGCGCCGCAGTCGCGCTGAGAAACGCATAATCGCCACCGCGGGTCATGCTGCTCATGCTTGTTGGGATACCGCTCCCGCACGCAGCGGGCGGAAGAAAGCGCGAATATCCTCCGCGAGCAGTTCGGGCACTTCCCATGCTGCGAAATGTCCGCCGCGCGGCAGGCTCGACCAGTGCACGATGTTGAAAGCCCGCTCCGCCCAGCTGCGCGGCGGCATCGGCAGTTCCTTGGGCAGGTGGACGATGCCGCAGGGGGGCTTGATGCGCTGGCCGGCTGCCAGGTGCAGCGGATGCTCCCTGGACTCGCTGTACAGACGCATCGCCGAATGGGCGGTGCCGGTCAGCCAGTGCAGCATGATGTCAGTGATCATCTCATCCTTGGTCAGGATTTCGTCCGGCTCCGATTGGCAGTCGCTCCAGCTTCGGAACTTCTCGACGTACCAGGCCGCCAGCCCCACGGGAGAATCGGTGAGCGCATAGGCCAAGGTCAGTGGCTTGGTTCCCTGGATCGCGATGTACGCGCCCTCGGCTTCCGCCCATTTGGCGACGCTGTCCAGATACGCTTGCTCGGCGGATGTCAGCGGCGGGTCGTCCGGGCTTATGGCCGGTCTGAATCGCGTGGACACATAATTGAGGTGAAGACCGAGCACCCGATCCGGATGCTGAAGCGCGGTCGCGGCGCTGACCCAAGACCCCCAATCGCCGCCTTGAACTCCAAATTTGGGATAATTCAACTGTGTCATGAGCTTCGCCCAGATGTCGGCCACGGCGAATACGCTGGTTCCTCTCTCCTTCGGGCGACTAGAGAAGCCGTAGCCGGGGATGGACGGTGCGATGACGGTGAACGCATCGGCGGGGTCGCCGCCATGCGCCGCAGGGTCGGTGAGCAGCGGGATAATCTTGAGCATCTCGACGAAGCTTCCGGGCCAACCGTGGGTGAGCACCAGGGGGACCGGAGCTGGTCCCTGACCCGCTTGATGGATGAAGTGGATTCGGTGCTCGTCGATCCGCGTTACGAACTGGGGAAACGAATTCAGGCGCGCTTCGTGCGTCCGCCAATCATATTGGTCCAGCCAGTGCTGAATGAAGCCCTTCATATAGGCTACCGGCGGACCGTAGCGCCAAGGTTCGGCTGTCACCTCATCGGGCCAGACTGTCCGCTTCAGGCGTAGCTCGAGCTCGCTGAGGGCGGCCGGATCCGCGTGAAAACTGAAACGCTCGGTTGCCGCATTTGCCATCGTCACTCTCCTGTTGCGGGCACCGCCCGGATCGTTTACTATCCACCGTCAATTGTTAACAATCCTAGTGAGGATGCCGGCACCGTGTCAAGCGAGAGCGTCGGGGGCGTAGAGCGCGCACGGACACAGCTGGAACAGATGATCCTCTCAGGCGAGCTGCAGCCTGGCGATCGCTTGAACGAGTTGTCGCTTGCGTCCCGCTTCGGGATCAGCCGTGCGCATTTGCGCGAGGCCGTACGCGCTCTGGAAGAGGCCCGCCTGGTCCAGGTCATAGCGAACCGCGGTGCACACGTCCGCAAGCTCGACCTTTCCGAAGCGTTGGAGCTATTCGATGTGCGCGCTGGACTTGCTCGATCCGCTGGCCGTTTGGCCGTGCTTCGGGGCACGCGCGTCCAGATCAAGGAGATCCAGAATATTCATCGACGGATGGGCGCCGCTGCATCAAGCGCAGACCTGGCCAAGTTCCATGAATTGAACCTGCGTTTCCACGCCTTGCTTTTGGAAGCAGCTGCGAATACGCGCCTGCGCGAATTGGACCTCACCGTTCGGAACGAAATGCAACTGTACATCCGTCATAATGTCAGCAGCGAGGCTCAGCTGCGAGTGTCGTACGAGGAGCACGGTGCGATCATTTCGGCGCTCCTTGCCGGTGATGGCGAAGTATGCGGCGCAGCGTTCGAACGACATATTCTGAATGGAAAGCGGCGGCTGATGGATAGCGTCCCGCCAGCTCATATGATGCGTAAAAACAAGAAGCGGACCGGTTGAACGGGTCTCCTGCAACATTAATGATAGTTACGGCGCGGATGCGGTGGATCATGGGCGAGTGGTACCTGGAAATCAGGACAGCCGCGGACTCGTCGACGGCGCGAATGCGCAGGGCCATCCAGTCCGAGAACATGCGACCTCTTAGGATTTGGTTGCAACCACACGAACCATGCCACCTGAACTTGTGTCGCGGCGTACCTCAAGACCATGGTTAATCAGTAGGGAAGCAACCCATTCCGGAGCCAGCCGCAGCTTGGGATAGCTGCTTACATGTTGGCACCAATGATCGTTCTCCCGTTGGTGCAGCAGGTCGTGAACGATCACCTTGTCTTCGGAGTACTCCAGAAAGCACGTCAGAATTCGCTGCTCATCACTGCGTACGAGTATGAATCGGCGTTCTCCCTGCAGCGGTGTGGTGACGTAGTCGCGAAAGGTGGTGACGAACATGCCGCCCTTAGCCAATGAGCGTGCAGTTGCAGCAAGCAGAGTCGCAACCAGTGTGGGACTCGACAAGTGCGTCAGTGTGTCCCCCATGCACAAGATTACATCGGCCGGCTGCTGCAAAAACTCCGGAAACGAAAGAATATCCGCGGTAATGGTCGTGATTGGAAGCCCGTCCGAACGCGTTTTCAGCTCCTCCACTAACCGCCGGCAGCTGTCGATGGCCGTGACCGAGTAGCCGCGTTGCGCCAAGGGCAGCGCGTGCAAGCCAAAGCCCGCACCGAGATCAATAGCGGTACCACTCGCTTTCTCGGGCAGATTGAGAGCTTCAAGCTCTGCAGCGCTGCGTGCCAGAGCGGCCTCAATGTCGCCGACCATCCAAGAATAGATGGGGCCGAGATGAGTCTCGTAGTGATCAAACGCCGTCGCCATTTGTGAATCTGCGCAATGCGAGCTGATGCCGGGGGTACCTTCGACCGACCATTACAGAGAAGTGCCAAGTGAGCTCCTGTAAAGGTATCACGTTCCTGCGCGCGCTCTACAGCTCCGAACGCGCTTTCATGTCCTCGCTCAGATGCCGCACGAGCTCGATGGTCTGGCGGACATGCGCTTCGCTGAGAGCGACGCCCATGGTCGATGCGATCGATAGCGCCGACGCCCGCGGATCGCGTGCCGGTACGATGGTGTGATTGAGCTGAATGGCCACGTTGATTGCTCCACACTCCTCACGTCGGGCGCTGCGCGGTAGGGGCATCACTCGCAACCTTCCCGGTCGCGCCGGCGGGAGTGCGCAGGTTGAGGGCGACCAGCAGAGTGAACACGATTCCGCCCGCCAAGACGAACGCAGCTGTCCTGATTCCCTCGGCTGCGGCGAGCCGCAGCTCCTCGCCAAGGAGTCCTTCGGTGCCGGAATTGGCCACCAGCACCAGGATGGCGAGGCCCACCGCGGCGCCGATGCCCGAGCCGGTGGACACGATGCCTGAAGCAACGCCCTGCTCGCGATCGTTCACGCCGGTAGCCGCGGCGATGAACATGGTCGTGAACAGGACACCATCGCCGAAGCTGACAGCGACAAGGCCGGGGATGAGCGCGGTGTAAGAGCCATCCGCGGATACCGCCAGGCCGACTGCGACGGCGCCAATTGCGCCGAGCGTGAGCGCGGTGACGAGCGTGGGTTTGATGCCGAAGCGCGTCACTGCGTGACCCGCGAGCGTTGAGGCGGCGACGACCACGGTGGTCGGAAGGAGGAATGCGATACCGGTCTTGAGCGCATCGTAGCCCAGCACGTTCTGGAAATAGATGGAGAGGAAGTAGAGCAGGGAACCGAAGGTCGCCATGAACATGAATGCGATCACCACGGCCAGGGCGAGGACACCATTGGCAAGCAGGGGGGGTGGCACGAGCGGATCGCGGCTGCGCCGCTCGATGATAGTGAAACTCCCGAGCAGCACCAACCCTGCAGCGATGGCGAAGAGGATTGCGGGTGAACTCCAGCCGAAGTTGGGGCCCTGCACGAGCGCGAGCACCAGCAGGCTGACGGCGCCTGTGGCGCGCCGCCGCGCAGCTCGCCGATTGCCGCTTCCACGATCTGCGGCATCACTTCGCCAGTCGGCTGGTGCAGGAGGGGACAGAGCTGAACGTCGTCTGCGAGCTGCTCGGGCATGCGGATCTGCAGATGGTGCTGCGGTATGCGCACCTGGACCCAAGGAATCCAGCGGTGGCGGTCGAGCGGGTAGCGCGAGACGTGGTTCAAGCGGCCAGCAACTAGTATTTGACACGTAGACCCATATGGATATAGTCACCAATGACTGAACAGGTCGAGGATCGACCACCTAAGCCACTCGTCTGGGTCGGAAGCAGCAAGCGTGATCTGATGGCGCTGCCGGCATCGGTCGTCGACATGTTTGGCTACGCGCTATTCCTGGCGCAAGTTGGGAAACGGCACGAGAGCACGAAGGTACTGCGCGGGTTCGGCGATGCGAGTGTCATTGAGGTCGTCGAGTCACACGAGGGCAACGCGTACCGTGCCGTGTACATGGTCCGCTTCTCAGCGGCCGTCTTTGTTCTTCACGTATTTCAGAAAAAGTCCAAGTCGGGTGTAGAGACGCCGAAACCGGATATGGCACGCATCGCCGAGCGGTTGAAGTTAGCCGCCCGGCTCGCGAAGGAGATGTGAGTGTGGAGGCGAGAAAAACAAAGGCACGATTGACTCATACTGTCGGTAGCGAGAACGTCTACGCGGACCTGGGGTATCCCAACGCGGGCGATATGCTCGTCAAGGCGCGGCTAGTCACAAAGATCTCTGAAATACTGGAGGAACGGGGGCTCACACAGATCGAAGCAGCTAAGATCGTGGGGCTTCCTCAACCGAAGCTCTCGCGGCTGCTACGAGGTCAGTTCCGTGGTTTTTCGGAACGCAAGCTGATCGATTGCCTGACGCGGCTCGGGAGCGACGTTCAGGATCGTAGTGGTAGACCGTGCGCGCAAGCGCTCCAAAGGCACTCTGTCCGTCGTATTCGCGGCAGATGAGCGCCGCTAAAGCGACTCGAAGCGAGCCGCGCATTCGCGCGCGAACAGTTCGCCTTGAAGCACCGATACGCGATGGTGCTGCACACCGACCAGAATCACCCGCACGTGCACCTAGCCAACCGCCGACGCAGGCGCCCCGGGACTTCCTCAACCGAAGCTCTCCAGCGTGGATGCATCCAAAGCGTCAAGACGGTGAGACTCTGCCTCCAGCTCGGCAGCGAGCTTGCGATGCCCTGGATGGAGAAACTCGACGCCGAGGCGATGCCGAAAGGAAGCGCGCGGCGCTGGGTCGCCAAGGCGAAGGACGGCCTGTTGGTGCTCAAGGCGTGAATGCGAATTTCCTCGAAACGGGGCGGCTGCTCGCTCAGGTCGCGCCTCTGGTCTTTGCCGACCCTGTTTTCGCCTTGAAGGGCGGCACGGCGATCAATCTCTTCGTCCGGGACATGCCGCGCCTCTCGGTCGATCTCGACCGCGTGTTCCTTGACCACCGAGCCGAGCGCGGCGATGCGCTTGAGCAGATCAGCACGGCGCTGCGCAACGCGATGCAGCGAGTCAGGGCGCAAGGATTCTCAGCCCACTTGCGGGCCACCGCGGGCGTCGTTGACATGAAGCTGTTCGTGCGGCATGGCGCGAGCGAAGTGCAGGCCGAAATCAATTTCGTCATGCGCGGGACGGTGAAGCTGGCGACTTCGATGTCGATCCTGCCGCGGGCACGTGAGACGCTGCGGGCGGATATGACGCTGCCGGTTCTATCCGTTGAGGAGTTGTACGCCGGAAAGCTGGTTGCCGCGATGGTCGCCAGCATCCTCGCGATCTCTTCGACGTTCATCAGCTCTACCTGAACGGAGGCATCACGCGCGAGATTCGCCGCTGCCTCGTCGTGTATCCAAGGTCCATCGGCGCCTTTGAGGACGCGATCTGGCACTCTTCGACAAACGCCGGCGTTGTGCGCTCCGTTGCGTCGCTCGCCGGAGTCAGGGCTGCCGCGAAGCGCTCGAGCTCGCGCCTCCGCTCACCGACTCCCGGGCGTGCGCACCGGCCATCCCTGGCCGGTCGCCCGACCCCATGGCAGTCGCACGCGCGGCTCTAGTAGTAGAGGTTACGGACCACATCGAGCACGACGCCCGTCGCGAGCGCGTTCAACAACACATCGTTGTTGACGCGCACCCAGCCACAGCCGCGCGGCGGATCCTGCTGCGCGCCGCAAACATCACTACCGGGCCAGTCGCGTCGCGGGCGACGGCCCATGCGGCAACCGCGACGGCGTTCGCCAAGTCATCGTGCCGCGCTGGGCAGGCGCTTGATGCCATGGTCAGCAACAGCGGCAGTTTCCGCGTCCCGACGCCCTCTGCCAAGGGTAGCCATAGAAACACTGCGCCGGGCGGCCTTCATCGTGCCATGCGCGGACCATGCAGAAAGTTGCAGTGGCGGCTGCGCTGCGCTCGTCAGGCGAACCGAACACGCCCAGACGGAATGGTCGTAGCGGCTGTAGTCAGGAGTGTGGACGACTCAGCGCATAGCGGGCCGCAAGGTACCCAGAAATGGCTTTGGCCCCGGCAATAAAGGCGTTGCGACGCGGCCCCCGCGTTGCGGCAGCCGGCGTGTCCGCGCCCTCGTCCCTGAAGACGAGGACCGGGCAACTCTGTAGGTCCTCGCCCAAGAGTGAGACCAGCTCGGTACGGGGCTTCGTGAATTTCACCCGCCGAATATCCACGTGATCGCTGATCACACCGTGATAGCGCAACAAGCCCTCGAGCATGGCGCTATCAGGACAGAAAAACGGACCGCGATCGCCATCCATGAAGTTGGGCTCGAGAAGAAACAATAGCGGTGCGGTATGCGATGTTGTCGTCACGGGGCGCCTGATGCGAAGATTGTCCCAATACTCCGAGTCAGAACGTTTGATATTTTACAGAGGTTATTTAAAAGTATCAATATTGACCATGACATGTTCAGGTTCCGGGGAAGTTGCGGTCCGGGACGTCCCCCTCACACCGCAATGGGGACATTGTTGAATGTCGGGGCGCTGAGCAACTCACTTATCAGTGCCCTCTGGGTGCGCTCCACGTGATGCGTGGCCGCCTCCGCCGCCTTTTCTGGATCGCCCGATTCGAGAGCCGCGAACAGCGTCTCGTGCAGATTCTTCGGCAGTTCCCCGAGCTCCGCTTCGCGTCCCGCGATCTTCGTAGTCAGGAAATGAAAGCGCGCGCTCTGCGCTAGGAGCTGCTCAGCCACCCTATCGAGGATCTGGTTGTTGGCCGCCCTGTAGATTTCCATGTGGATCATCTCGTGCAGGCGCACGCTATTCTTCATGTCGTTCTTCTTTGCAGCTGCAACGAATTTGTCGTTGAGCTCTCGCAGATACGGCATGCGGCAGCGGCCGGTCGCTGCTCTTGCCGCAAAGCTCTCCAGCGCCGCGCGCAGCTCGAACGTCTGCTTGATGAGCCCGAGGCTAATCTCGCACACTCGGTAGCCGCGCCGCCTGAACGGCGCGATCAGGCCCTCATGAATGAGAAGAGCCAGCGCCTTGCGCACCGGGCTGCGGCTCAGCCGATATTTCTTACACAACTCTACCTCGGTGAATTCGGCGCCGGGTGGCAGGTTGCATTGAATGATTTCCCCGCGCAGCGTGAGGTAAGCATGCTCACTGAGGTCGCTCGGTTCCTTCAACGGGTCGACCAGCTTCATTGCGTTGGCTGCTCTTGACACTTCAGATGCTCAAGATTACACCCGTTCCAGCTCGTTGGCGTATTGTCATCCCGGCCGCTATGGAATATCGTGGGCGACAGTGTGAAATGTTACACGGAGCCGCCATGGCGCTAGTACGAGTCGAGCAACGCGGCGCGGTAGGAACGATCACGTTCAACCGCCCCGCGGTGCTCAACGCACTGTCGCGGGACATGTACGCCGAGCTGAACGCTGCGATGAGAACGCTCGAGGCAGACGAGAATATCCGCGCCATCGTTTTCATCGGGGCGGACGGTGACTTCTGCTCGGGTGCCGATACAAAAGAAATCGCCGCCGTGCGCGATTCGCCCGACCGCAGCCGCCTCGATGAAATCTTCCGGCTCGATTTCCTCAAGCCACTCACATTGACCAAGCCGACGATCGCCGCAATTGACGGGTACTGTGTCGGTGAGGGATTCGCCATCGCGCAGGCTTGTGACATCCGGATATGCACTCCCGGCGCGAAATTCATGTTACCGGAGGCCAAGCTGGGCATCCCCGCAGTCTCGCTTCCGTTGCTTGCCAGCCGCACGCTCCACGCCAACTACGCACTGGAGCTCTTGCTTACCGGTGAGGTTCGCGATGCGCGTTGGGCGCTGCGCAGCGGCTTCATCAATGGAGTCGTGCAGAAAAGGCGGCTGGCCGTGACCGCTTCTTCAATGGCGGCCACCATTGCGCACCACCCGGCCGCAGTGATCAGGATGATGAAGCAGCTGGTTTACAGATCATTCGAGCAGGATTACGACAGCGCGTCTGAACACGGGCTCGCGCAGCGCAAGAAATTTCTCGACGGTACGGTCTGAACGACAGTCAGCGGCTGCAGGGGCCCAAGATCCAATGCATGTCATTCGCGAACACGCTGCGGAAGATGTCGAGAGGGGCCGCTGGGGTATGCTCGCCGTCCTCACGCTGGTCTTTGCACTGAACTATGTCGATCGGCAGGTGCTGGTCATTCTCCAGGAGAGCATCAAGCACGAGCTGCTCCTCTCGGACACCCAGCTCGGGCTGCTGAGCGGCCTGGGATTCGTGCTTCTGTATGCCACGTTGGGAATTCCAGTCGCGTATGCGGCGGACAGTATGAACCGCCGCAATGTCATCGCGCTCGCGCTGCTGGTGTGGAGCGCCATGACGGCCCTTTGCGGAGCAGCGCATACATTCGCCCAATTGCTGTTCGCCAGGGTGGGCGTCGGCGTCGGCGAGGCCGGAGCGACGCCCCAAGCTCACTCGCTCATAGCGAGTTATTTTCCGGAGCGCAGCCGCGCCACCGCACTGTCGATTTACGGCACCGGGTTGTATCTGGGCATACTCGTAGGGTTCATGATGGGCGGTTGGATTGCTCAATTCTTTTCATGGCGAATGGCGTTCCTCGCCGCTGCCCTTCCCGCCGTGCTGCTCCTCCCCCTGCTTCTCATTTACGTGAAAGATCCGCGCCGTTTCAGGCCGCCTCAGGGCGAGCCTCGGAGCCTGCTTGCGGCGATGCGAAGTGTCTGGAGCATCCGTGCTTTCCGGTTCTACGCGCTCGGCGGTGCAGTAGCCTCGTTTACCGGCAACAGCCTGCTGAACTTCTCGCCTTCCTATTTCATCCGCTCTTTCGGGCTCTCCGTGGCGCACGTGGGGACAGTCCTAGGGCTCATTAACGGACTGGGCGGACTGCTCGGTACCGTACTCGTCGGCCTGCTCGCCGATCGCCTCGCGCGCCTCGATTGGCGGTGGGGCCTGAAGCTTGCGGCGCTCACCCAACTCGCCTGCGCGCCCACCGCGCTGGCTGCCTATCTTGCGGGTGGAGAGGGCGCTAGCCTGCTGTTCTACGCGGTCCCCGCGAGCCTGGCTGCAGCCTGGGTAGCGCCGCTCATCAGCGTGACGCAGCAGATCGTATCGCGCGACTTGTTTGCTCTCGTTACTGCCATCGTGTTTTTCCTCAGCAATGCGGTTGGCGCCGGTCTCGGTCCGCTATTCGTGGGCGCCCTAAGCGATGCTCTGAGCTCGCAGCACGGGCAAGACTCGTTGCGGCTGGCGCTATGCGCGATGACTCTTGGTTATCCACTCGCCGCGATACTGCTCGGAGTTGGCGCCCGACTGTTGCCGCACACGTCCCGCGCGCAGAGCCACCTCCCGGCGCTCCTCATTCCGCACGAAATACCTTCCAGGCAACGAGACAACTAGCTATGGCTCCCCTTCTATGGAACTCCAGCATGGAATCGCTGGATATTGCATCGTTGCGCGAAATCCAGCTGCTCAAGCTGCAACGCCTACTCGTGCGCGTGTACGAGACCTCCGCCTACTACAACGAGAAATTCCGGCGTGCCGGTGTAGACCCGCACAAGTTTCGCACGTGGGAGGACTACAGCGCCTATCCGTTCTTCGACAAGGAGGAGGAACGGGCGAGCCAAGAGCAGTCGCGGCAGGTCTACGGCCACCCGTTCGGAATGCATATCTGCTGTGACCCGCGTTCCATCCAGCGCGTGTCCGCTTCATCAGGGACGACGGGAACTCCCACCTACGGTGGCTATACGCGCAGGGACCGGGAGATCTTCTTTGAGAACTCGAACCGAGCCTACGTGCGGATGAACCTCCTTCCGGGTGAGCGGATACTGTTCGCCGGGGTGATGAGCATGTGGGTGGGCGGCGTACCATTCATCGATGGTCTGTTGAACTATGGGGCCTGCGTCATTCCGGTGGGCGCGTTGAGCGGAGTGGAACGCGTAGCGCAGACGGCGGCCGATACACGACCGCATCTGATGCTTTGCACCCCATCGTTCGCGTTGTATCTCATCGAGAAGATTCCCGAGCGAACGAAGCTGAATCCTCGCGACTTCGGTATCAAGAAAATCTGCGTGTACGGCGAGCCCGGTGGCAGCATCAAGGAGATCTACAGCCGGATCTCCGAAGGATTCGGCGGTGTTGAGACGTACGACATCAGCGGCGGCACGGGGACGCACAGCCCTCTAGCGATATCCTGCGAGGCTCACGCCGGAATGCACTATTTCGCCGATGACAACGCGCTTCTCGAAATCGTTGATCCGAAGACGCTGAAGCCGCTGCCCTTCGAGGACGGCGTTGAGGGCGAATCGGTATTCACAGGCCTCGAACGGGATTGCGGTCCGCTCGTGAGGTGGCGAGATAAGGACATCGTGCGCGTGACGACCGCACCGTGCGAGTGCGGACGGCCAGGCTACCGCCTCGAATTCAGAGGGCGCTCGGATGACATGCTGCTGGTCAAGGGCGTAAATGTCTTCCCGAATGCGGTGCGAGACGTGGTCATCAGGACCTCGAGCGAGGTCACCGAGAATGTCCGTATTGTCAAGCGTACCCCCTCCCCCGTCGTCGAGCCGCCGGTCGAGATCAATGTCGAGTTGAAATCGGAAGCGACAGAGGAGCAGAAGCTCACAATTGCCAAAGCCATCGAGGCCGCGCTGCACGCGGCTCTGCACTTCAGGGCGAGCGTGCGCCTATTCGACCGAGGGCAGCTCAAGGTCGAATACGGCGCAACGGGCAAGCTGCGCATACTGGACAAGCGGTATTAAGGGAGATGCAAGATGGACGAGTTGGCGGATCAGAAACCGACACACCACCGGTCTGTTGTCGCACGGCTCCAGCAGCTCATGGGCGAGGCCGGTCTAGACGCACTGATCGCGTTCAAGAGCGAGAACATACAGTATGTAAATGTCGTGGCCTCGGCTTATGTCAGCCTGGGACTACCACTGGGCACGGCAGCCGTTGTCATCCCGCGGCAGGGAGCGCCGGTCGGCGTTTGCACGGAAGCAGAGCGCGCCAACCTCAGCGGCCGCGGGATGATTTCAACCTGGATCGACGTGCCGGCATGGATTGGCATCGATGACCAGTTCGTCCCTCCCGAACGGCGCAAGCCGAAGCGCGAGCGATCCGAATTCGTGAATGTAGCTCTCAACCTGGCTGCGGTGCGCGAGGCGCTGGCTGCGTGCGGAGTGAACGGTGGCCGTATCGGCGTCGAGCTGTCGTTGTTTCCGCAGGCGCTGGTATCCGGACTGCAGGCAGCTTGCGCGGGAATGTCGCTGGTGGAGGCATCGCCTCTCTTCTATAAAGCGCGTGCCGTCAAGACGAATTATGAGATCGAGTGCCTCCGTCGCGCCGCGCACGCCCAGGAAGAGGTCATCTCGCAAGTCATGCGGGAGGTGCAGCCCGGAACCTCGCACGCCGAGGTCCTTGCACGGCTTCGATCGCGGGCACTTGCCAGGCCGGAGATCGATGGGATCCGCTTCATGTTTGTCTCCATCGGCCGGCATTTCGAGCCGACTCTGATTCCGTACGACACGAAGATCGGTCAGGGTGATCTGATCCGATACGACGGCGCGCTCATTCATGCGGGCTACGGGGCAGATGCTGCAAGGACCTTCATAGCCGGGCGTCCGTCGGACGATCAGCGACGCATCCACGAATGCTTGATACGGGCACACGAAGCCGCTTTGGCCCTCATGAAACCCGGCATCACGCCCAAGGAAGTCTTCGAGTGCGGCACGAGGAGCGTTCAGGAATTCCTGCCCAACTACATGCGCGGACACATCGGGCACAGTGTCGGCCTCGAGCAGATCGTCGAGGAGCCGCCTTTCATCTCACCGAGGAGCACCGACCCCATGGTCGCCGGCAATACATTCTGTCTCGAGTTGCCGTACTACGCTTATGAGTTTGGATCGATCATGGTCGAGGATATTGTGGTGATCACGGACTACGGCCATGAGCTGCTGACCAATGCCCCGTACGCGCTGCAGCCGATCGGGGTCGCTTAGGATTGCGACTCCCTACCCCTGCTCCTTCAGAACTGATACGTCGCTTCGATCCCCCACGAGCGGCCTGGCGCCGGATAGCCCAGCGGGTTGCCGATTGAGAGCGGATCGGTAATTACGGCCCCGGCCGGCGGCAGGGCGACAGCCGGAGGCGGCAGGCTGGTCGAGGTGAACTGCACGATGTTTCGGAAGTAATCCTGATCCGTCAGATTCTTGCCGAAAAGGGACAGGCCCAGACGGCCGGAAGCGCTCAGGTAGGACAGCCTTGCATCGATCGTGGTCACGCCCGGCAAACGTCCTGCGGCGTCGTTGGCCGGATTGAAGAAGATCTCGCTCTGGTACGCTACCTGCGCGTAGGCCGTAAGCGAGCCGGATGTAGGCAGCACGAACGAATAACTCGAGTAGAGCGTGCCTTTCGTCCGGGGCGCGTTGTTCAGCCTATGGCCACTTGCATCTATGATGCGCGGCGATCCGGCGGCGATCGGCAGTCCGGTCACCAGGTTGTTGCCTAGACAGCCTGCGTCCTGGACCACGGTGATTGCGTAGGTCGAGCAGATCCCATAGGTCGCAAGAAACTTGTCGTACTTGGCATCCAGCAGTGCCAATGACAAGCCGAGCCTCGCCACCCGGATGGGATTCCATTCCGCCTCGATCTCCAGCCCTCGCACCGTCGACCTGGCCGCGTTCGTCACGAGGTTCAAGCCGTTCAGGTAAGAGAGCACCTGCAGATCCGAATAGTCATATTGAAACAAGGCCGTGTTGAGACGCAGCCCGGCGTCGGGCCAGCGGCTCTTGGCTCCCACTTCGTAGCTCGTCACGATCTCCGGCCCATAGGGCGGATTGGCCGGCGAGGTGTCGTTGAATCCGCCGGACTTGAAGCCTTTCGTATAGGACGCGTACAAGAGCGCATCACCCGAGAGCCGGTAATTCAACCCGAACTTCGGTGTCCAGGACTGCCAGTCATCTCTTCCATGGCGCTGCGCCAGCACATTGCCGAGGCTGCGGGTCGTGAAGACGCCGTTCAGCCAGTCGTTTCCCGGGTCGATCGCGGGATTGGCCAGCACGGAATAGAACAGCAAATCATCGGTCTTATCCTCGTCGCTGTAGCGGGCGCCCGCGACGAGCGAAAACCGATCGCTAAAGGAGTACGTGCCCTCGAAGAAGCCGGCCTTCGCAACACCATGGTTCTCGGCAGGCAAAATCGAGGCGCGACCCGGAACGAGATTCACGCGTGTAACACCGAAGGTGGCGCGCTTGTCCTCCTTGAGATAGTACGCACCGACGATCCAGTTGAGCCGGTGCCAATCGCCGGCGAACCGCAGCTCTTCCGAGTACTGATCTGTGTCGAGCTTGATCGTGGAGCGCGTGATGTCTATTTCCGTTCCGTCGGTATTCAGATTGAAACGGGAGCTGAAGGGGCGGTATGCAGAGATCGAAGTAAGCGTCGCATTGGCCAGCCGCCAATCGAGCGTGGCCGTGATGCCGCGGCTCGTCCAGTCGGAAAAGCTCCGCAGATCGTTGCGTGTATCGCCGAACGGGGTGGGCACGGCGCCGAGCACGGTGGCAGCCCCGGTCGAATCGAGCGGGCGCAGGCTCGTGTTTCCGCTCGAGAACTCGCTGTAGTCGCCGATCAATCGAATGCGCAAGGCTTTCGCCGGGTCCCACTGCAGAACCGCGCGGGATGCTTTGATCTTGCTGTCGTCCACGGAGCTGCCAGTAGAGAGGTTCCTCGTGAAGCCGTCGTCCTCCTGGTAGCGTCCGGCGATACGGAAGGATAGCGTTGGCGCGATGGGGCCACCGACGGCCGCGCGCAGATCCTTGTTGGAAAACGCGCCGACGAGTCCGGAGACATATCCTTCCCACGTGTGCGTCGGCATCCGCGACACGATGTTGATGGCACCTCCGGTGGCGTTGCGGCCATACAGGGTGCCCTGCGGTCCACGAAGGACCTCGATCCGATCGACATCGAGAAATTGAGTCAATCCCATCTCAGAGCGGCCGAGGTACACACCGTCGAGATTGATGGCAACACTCGGATCGGCACCGGTTCCAATCAGGTTGCTGCCGATGCCGCGGATATAGATCTGTGCCTCGCCGTTTCCTTCGCTGAATGAAATGGACGGCACCACCGCGCCCAGTTCGGCGATGCCGCGACGACTGAATTCGGCGAGCGACGCGCCGGAAACCGCCGTAACCGCGGCTGGAACGTCCTGTATTGATTCCTCGCGCTTTAGGGCCGTAACGACGATCTCTTCAGACACGGCATCGCCCTGCGCTGCCGTGCCGGGTTGGGTCGCCGACTTCGCTGGTTCAGTTGCGGCGGCACCTGCAACGATCAGCCCAAGAGCGCCGGCGATGACACTCGCCGTGTGAATAGTAGCATGGTGGGACATCTCACTACCTCCGCAGCGATTTTTTGGCTAGCATGGTAACATCTTAGGCACACCCGTGTAGAATGTCTACGGGAAAACGCGCGCCCTCGGCCGGCTGTGCATCGGTAAACCTGGGCGTCCCAGTTGAGACGTAAAGACAATCCATGCCCCATTCCCGCGCTCCAGCACGGTCCGCGACGCGGCCAACCAACCGCCGCGCGATCCTGCTCGAATCTGCCGCGCTGCATCGTCGACCGTCTTCGAGGAAGCTCCGAGCCGCTATATCGCCGGAGACGTCCGCTGGGCGTGCGCTTGATGCTGCTCGGTGCTATGAACTCGTCGCCGATCTGGTACAAGCCGGGGCGTCACGCGCCGGCTCCGTTGGTGCGCAAGTCCGTGGGCTTGCTGCGAAGGAGCCTCGATCCCTAGCGGGAGGCGGTCGGTGAGAAGCCGCCCAATGCCTGAGGAAATTACGAATGCGTTGCAGCGGGCGGACCGTAGGGCGCTCGCCTCCGCCATCAGTCTCGTTGAAAACGATGAGTCGGGCGCGGCTGCAATCGCTCGAGCAATCTACGGACAAACCGGCCGGGCCCAGGTAATCGGAGTGACGGGCGCGCCGGGTGTCGGCAAGTCAACGCTCGTAAGCGGTTTGGTCCGCGAGCTCCGTGCACAAGGCGATACCGTTGCAGTGTTGGCGGTCGATCCGTCCAGCCCCTTCAGCGGCGGCGCCATTTTGGGTGACCGCGTGCGCATGGCGGAGCACGCGAGCGACGAAGGTGTATTCATCCGCTCGGTCAGCTCACGAGGTCACATCGGTGGTCTCTCCCGCCTGACCACCAGGATCCTCGATCTGCTCGATGCCGCGGCGTTCGACAAGATCATCATCGAGACCGTCGGAAGCGGCCAATCGGAAGTGGAGATTGCCGGAATTGCGCCGACAGTGATCGTTGTCGTCGCCCCGGGACTCGGCGACGACATTCAAGCGCTCAAGGCCGGCATCCTCGAAATCGCCAGCATCGTAGTCGTCAACAAGGCCGATATGCCGCTTGCCGAGAAGGCAGAGGCGTACCTCAGAGCAGCGCTTTCACTCGGCAGATCGGCTGGCTGGCAGGTGCCGGTCCTACGCACGTCGGCGCGAAGCGGTGCCGGCCTTGCCGAGGTGCTGGCAGCCGTCCGCGAGCACGCGCTCACGCTCGGCGAGAGTCCCCAGCAACAGCAGGCGCTGACACGCGCGCGCCGCCTGCTTGCCGTCGGAGCAGCTTCCCGTTTGCGGATGCTGCTGGAGAAATCGAATGTTGCAGCGCTCGATCAGCTCTGCGACCAGTTTCTGCGCGGCGCGATCACGCTCGATGCCGCCGTGGCGCGGGCTCTGCAGATCACCGCCGAGGCAATGCGCCTCGACGAACACTCGTTGGGTAGCTAGCTTGACCAAACGACCATCGGAATATTACCTGCGATTGGAGTCGTCTCATGTTTCAACCGGAAACTCTCGCGAAGTCTCACGAAGTGGCGCAACGCTGGGAAGATCAGTTCCAACGCATCGGACGCAAGCTCGGCGGCGGCGCATGGAAGGGTCGCTCGCACTCGGGATTGCCGCTCAAGGCCGCATATTTCCCCCACGATATCAGCGGAATCGACTTCGCGGACATCGCGGCGCCCGGAGAGTACCCGTTTACCCGCGGTAACCTCGCCACGCAATATCAGTTCATGAACTGGGCAAACCAGCCGGTGATCGGCTATGGCCTGCCCGAACACACACGGGCACGGATGGATCTGCTCGCCGCTCAAGGCATGACCGGCTACTTCGGGCGGCAGTTCTACAACCTTGTGTACGACCTGGTCTCGCACGAGGGACTCGATCCCGATCACCCCGCGGCCCGTGGCCGCATTGGGCAATGCGGCATGGCGGTGTATTCCGTCGCCGACATGGAACGGCTTTTCCATGGTCTGAACCTCCGCGACATAAACGTCGTGCATATCACCTACTATCAGGTAATTCCCGCACTTGCCCAGTACATCGCCTATGCCGAACGGCGTGGCGTCGCGCCGCAAGAGCTTCGCGGCAACTCGATGAACTGGTATCACCAGTCGGCATACGTCGGCATGAGCGCGTTTCCGCCGCAGCTAGGCCTGAAGCTCGCGGTTGCGCTCACACGCTATTGCGCCGAGCACATGCCGCGCTGGAACACGACGAATTTTTTCGGCTATGGAATCGAGGAGGCCGGCGGCACCGCCATCCAAGAAATCGGCTTGATGCTCGCTTTTGGGATCGAGTTCGTGCGTGCCTGCCAGGGTGCCGGCGTCGCACCGCAGACGGCGCTGGAGCGGTTCGGCTTCCAGATCGCACAGGCGAACGATTTCTTCGAGGAGGTCTGCAAAGTGCGTGCACTGCGCCAGATCTGGGCGAAGACGATGCGTACGCATTTCGGAGTCCAGACGCCGGCCGCACTGCATGTGAGGATTCATACGCACACTTCGGGCGCCTGCCTCACAGCCCAACAACCGCTCGTCAACCTCATACGCACAACACTGCATGCCTTCGGCGCCGCACTTGCCGGGACTCAGTCGATGGAAGTGTCGTCCTACGACGAAGCTCTGTCGATCCCGACGCCTGAGGCCGCAACGCTCGCGCTGCGCGTGCAGCAGGTAATCCAGCAAGAGACGAACATCACGCAAGTCGCCGATCCGTTGGCAGGGTCGTACTATGTCGAGGCGCTCACGGCGCAGATTGCGAATGAGGCGCTCAAGCTCGCTGAGGCAGTTGAAGAGCACGGCGGGTACATAGCTGCGCAGCAAGCCGGCTGGATCCGCCGCGAGGTGGAAAGCTCCGCTGCACGCTGGCGCGACGCGGTCGATGCCGGCACCCGCAAAGTCGTCGGCCTCAATTGCTTCCAGACCGAGGAGCCCGAGCAGTCCGCCATCTTCCGGGTTGATCCTGATACGGAACGAATTGCAATCGAGCGCGTCCAGGAGCTGCGGCGGCACAGGGACACGTCGCGGCTCGAGAGCGCGCTGGGCGCGCTGCGGCTCGCCGCCAGGGAATTCTCACGAATGAACCTCAGCGAGATCGGCGATAACGCCTTGATGCTCGCGGCGATCCAGGCGGCACGGGCGGACGCAACCACCGGCGAGATGATGGGCGTGCTGAAAGAGACGTTGGGCTGGGGGGCGCCACATGAGTTCTGAAGCGCGCATCCGCGTACTGCTGGCAAAGCCCACTCATGACTGTCACGACCGGGGCGTGCGCTACCTTGCCAAGAAATTCAGGGACGCCGGATTCGAAGTGATCTTCTCCAACTTCCTGCTGCCTGCGGAGGTCGTGCAGACGGCGATTCAGGAAGACGTAGACATCATCGGAGTCTCGAGCTCCTCGGGGGGCCACTTGCCGGTGTTTGAGACGCTGGCGCACGAGATGAAGGAGCGCGGGATGGGCGATCGGCTGCTGATCGGCGGTGGGGTGATCCCAAAGGAGGACCAGGAGCAGCTCAGGCAACTGGGCGTGGCTGCGATATTCGGGCCTGGCTCATCCGCCGAACAGGCTATCGACCTCATCAGGGAATGGGCGCGGCGCCAGTAAGCGGAGAAGACATGGATTGCGGCTACAAGACCTTGCAGTACGAGCGTGTCGGCTACGTTGCGCGCGTCACGCTCAACCGGCCCGCAAAGCTGAATTCGATCAATCGAGAAATGCTCGCGGAGCTGTTGGAGGTGGCGCACTCGCTCGCTCGAGACCCGCTGGTCCGCGCCGTCTTTCTTCGGGGCACCGGGCGCGCGTTCTGCGCCGGCGCGGATCTTACGAGCATCGAGGAGTTCTCGGCCGAAGGGCGTGTGGACAGCACTGCAGTACGAACCGCACTCGAGAACTGCTTCAATCCTGCAATTCGCGCCTGGTGCGAGCTGCAGCTTCCCGTGGTTGTTGCCGTAAACGGGATCGCCGCAGGTGCGGGCATGAGTCTGGCGCTGGCGGGCGACGTAGTCCTCGCGGGCAGCTCCGCGTCATTCATCCAGGTTTTCGCCGCAAAGCTGGGGTTGGTGCCGGACATGGGGAGCACTTACTTTCTGCCGCGCCTGATCGGCTTGGCACGCGTAAAGACCATGATGTTCCTGGGCGAGCCGATTTCAGCCGCCGACGCCGCCGGCTGGGGCTTGATCCACGCCGTATATCCGGACGATGAGTTGGATACGCGCGCTCTGGCGCTCGCTGAGCGGCTGGCGTCCGGCCCGACCAGGGCATTCAGCCACATCAAACACCTCCTCGACCTCGCATCTCACCAGGACTTTGGGGGGCAGCTCGCGTCCGAATGCGAGGCACAGCAAGAGCTCGCGGACAGCGCGGACTTCCTCCAGGCACTGGAGGCATTCAAGGAGAAGCGCAAACCGCAATTCAGCGGGCGCTAGCCGGGCTGTCGCGTTCAACCCGCCCGCCGCCTCCGTCACGACGGCAGCCCCGGCGGCCACCCCCGCCTTCCGCGCCTTCGGTGGCGTGGTCAGTTACGCCGTCCTCGACAATCTCAAGCAGGGCGTGATCCGGCCCGACCTGTACGAGCCGCAACTCAATCCGCTCTACGCGGCGCTGCTTTCGCATTACGGCGTCGTGGCCGACCCGTGCCGGGTGCGAGACCCTGATCGAAAAGGCGCGGTGGAAAACGCGATCCAACATACACAGGGCACGGCGCTCAAGGGCCGCCAGTTCGAGTCGATCGAAGAGCAAAACAGCTGGCTCGCGCACTGGGAGGAGCGCTGGGCGGCTCCGCGCATCCACGGGCGCAAGAAGCGCCAGGTGCTGGCGATGTTCGCCGAGGAGAAGCCGTACCTGAAGGCGCTGCCGGCGCAAAGGTTCCGGTTCTCCGCCAGGAAACCCGCACCGTCGACGATGCCGGTCTCATCCAGGTGCAGGGTTCCTGCTACGCGGCCCTGCCGGCGAGGCTGCACACCGCCGTCACCGTACGCATCTACGAGCGCGAGATCGAAATCCTCGACGAGAACGGGCAGGTGCTGCGCCGGCACGAGAAGAGCGCTCGCAAGGCGCGTTCTGTATCCCGGAAGTTGACCGCGCGCGATGCGTCCATTGCCGTCATCGAAAGGGTGGATCGTGACGAACCACAGATGCGCGAGCCCCGCGATGAGAAGCGGATCAGTGTTGCCGGGCGCCTCGAACCAGCTTGGGAAGCGGTCCATATCTTCTGGGACGCGCGCGGCTGCCCGCATTGCGACCCAGTATCCGCAGTTCTGGCCCGAGACAATTCGCGTGCTCATCGTTCATTCGGCTCGCTGGACGCAGCGTATGGAGGAGGAGTTCGCGTCAGAAGGTAACGAGACGACCAAGCGCACCAGCTTGCTGCGACACTGCGGCTATGGCGTGCCTGATCTCGAGCGCGCCCTTTGGAGTGCGCGCGACTCACTCACGCTGATCGTCCAGGACACGCTGCAACCATTCGAAAAAGCCGACAATCGCATCAAGACCCGAGACATTCATCTGCACGACCTCCCGTGGCCCAAGGATGCGCTGGAACAGCACGGGGAACTTGACGTGAAGTTGCGCGTGACGCTCTCCTACTTTGTCGAACCGAACCCCGGAGACCGTGGAAGCGGTGACAAGTACGTCTATCAATCCCATGCCCTGCGATTTGAGGTGCGTAGGCGCAATGAGACGACCCCACAGTTTCGTGCGCGGATCAATCGCCTGGCTCGTGACGAGGAGGAGGGCACCCACACGGCAAGCCGAGATCCCAACTGGCGAATCGGTGACCAGCTGCGACGCCGCGGCTCGATCCATTCCGACGTATGGAGTGGCTCGGCCGCCGAGCTCGCGAACCGCGGCCTTCTCGCCGTGTACCCCGCGCTTGACTGGTGGCGGCGCCGGCAAACGCTCGAGAGGTACGATCGGACGGCACGCTACGCCTTGATCGTCTCAATCGAAGCGCCGGAAATTCCCATCGACCTCTACGCCATCGTCGCAGCGCAGATCGCAGCGGAGATTGAAATCTAGGACTGCGGGAAGGAGCTTGACGCTCGTCGCACGCGGCTATCCGATGCCTTCCACTTGATCGATGACGGTCCTCTATAGGGTCACTCTGCAGGCGCAACGGTGCGCAATGTTCAATCGATGCGTTGACGGGGCGAACCAAGGTCGGTGCTGAGGCTGACTATCGTGCGATTGACATCACCGGCTCTGCAGTCCGGTGTGACGCCGCGCAACGACGCATGAACTCGATCTCGGTTGTAGTAGTCCCTGAAGTGCAGCAGCTTCCGTTCGAGGAGGCTCTCGCCGTATCGTGTCAACGATGGCGGCAATCAGCGCCGGAGCGGGCCCTTTGAGGCCTGGCTTCCTGCGCTGTTTTGGCGTGAATAGCCAGCGGTACTTGCGCTTCACTAGTGCACGGTGGAACGCCATGATCGTCGAAGGCTTGAGCACGATGGCTGAACGCAGCAGGCGGGTAGGGCGTAGGAGTTCCGCGCAGAGGCCTGCAATCACGCGGTCTATTGGCTGAAGATTCGGCGCCCGCTCCCGGGAACGGTTGAGAACCAGCAGTTGGTGCTTGAGGAGGAGCGACTCGGCGACAACGGCCCGAATGCCGCCACGTCCAAGGAGTCTGGCGACCGTGGCGATGAGATGGACGAAAAGGACGGCCAGGTCGCGCATCTACACATCGTAGCGATCAGCGCAAGAGTGACAAGACTTGGAACCCGCTGGGATCTATGCGACAAATTTGGAATTCGCCACAGACAGGTAGCGAATCGCCAGTCGCCGCTGGGGAGTCGCTCGATGAAACGCGTCTCGACGCGACGGCCCTGCGAGAACTCCTTCCATAGGCGCGTGCCGCGGGGAAACTCCCACGCATCCGGGTTCGATGCATCGATCGTTGTACCGGGGGGCAGATAGATCCAGCGACGCTTGCGCGCGCCATCCGACCAGAGCGGATACTGGGGCGAGAACGCGAGATTCTTCGGATCGATCCGCGTGGTCGAGCCTTCGGCGTAGAGCCCCGTGTCGCGCAGGTACTGCGGAAGCGGTGCGGGCTCCGCCGTCGTCTCTGCGTTTGCGGCATGCGACAAGGCGACCAACAGCAGTGCGGCAGCGATAGCCGATGTGGCGACATTTCGCAGGGTCGATCGCAAGACGGGGACTCTCGGGCAGCGGATTTCGATGGGTACATGCTGCCGAGCAAGGGGGTGCGCGGACTTCGCTCGAAGGAGCCATTGGAGCCACCGCGAGGAGCCATCGATGGTGCGTCGCCGCTGCGCCCCGACCCCGCGGGACTCACGTTATATCAGTAGCTTAGACGCGCAAGTTTTGACAGAACCGAGACACATCTATTGGTTGACCGTCTACCGGCAAGACCAGTGAAATCGTCTGGCGCGGGAGCGCTGAGCGTCGATGTCGAACCGCGAAGTAAGCGACGACAGTTACCCGCCACTAGCGTGGCGGATTCTTCTTCCTGGCAGAAACTATCCGGCCGTGGCCGGTTCGGCGACGCGCGCTCGGCCCGTCCACCGATCACCCGGCTTGCGCACGTAGTTAGCCAGCACATAGCCCCAGGGGATGACGATCAGGTCGCCCACCCAACCAAGCACCATGGCCCACGTGAGCCTCATCGTCTCCGCATCGAACTGCGTGCCGGCTGACCACAGCGGCAGCGCCACGGCCAGCAGCCACAGCGTCTTGTACGTCATCTGCATGAACAGAATCGGCAGCATCTGCAGCGGATAGCGCACGCCAACCCCCGCGAGTAGCGCGAGCGCGGCCCAGAAACTAAAAGCAACGGCTTCCAGCGGCTTCTGTGGAGTCTCAGGGCTGGCGAGCGATGACAGCGCCATCGATCCGAGCGCGAGGAAAAGCATGAGGTAGAAGGCTCGCATGACGTACAAGCGAACCAGTGTTATTTCGGCCATACGATCCTCAAATCCAGGACGCACACTGCGCATTTGCGCGTGATCCAGTCCCGTCAACGCTGGGCAACAGATTCCAGGAATTTCCTGAAACTAGCGGTTTGCGGATTCCGGACGAGCGTCCTTGGAGGGCCCTGCTCCACCAACACGCCGTTGTCCATGTAGACCAGGCGATCGGCCACTTCCAGCGCGAAGCCGAATTCGTGAGTCACGATGACCATGGTCATTCCGTCGTCCGCGAGGCGGCGCAGGACCGCCAGCACCTCACCGATCAGTTCCGGATCGAGGGCCAACGTCGGTTCGTCGACTAGCAGCAGGTCCGGGTTCATCGCCAACGCCCGCGCAATGGCGACTCTTTGTTGCTGCCCGCCTGAAAGGCGGTTGGGGTAGACATCGCACTTGTCGGCGACTCCTACCCTGTCCAGCAACTCCCTCGCTATCTCCTGGGCGGCACGCTTTGCCATTCCCTTCACGACAGTCAGGCCTTCAGTAACGTTCTCCATGACCGTGCGATGGGGAAAGAGATTGAAAGCCTGGAACACCATCCCCGTGTGCAGCCGAAGGCTGCGAATCCGCCGGTTCATCTCTCTCGTCAGCGGACCAGCTTCCACGAAGACGGGCCCTACGCGAATGGATCCGCGATTGGGCACTTCGAGATAGTTGATGCAGCGAATCAGCGTGCTCTTTCCCGAACCCGAGCGCCCGCAAACCGCGACAACCTCGCCCTTGGACACGTCCAGGGACACATCGCGCACGGCATGGATTTCTCCATATGACTTGCTCAGGTTGCGCACGATGAGCATCGGATCGGGTGTCGCAGCGTGCATCTCGCCTTCCGTCGAATGAACGGACGCCTCACGTTTCGCGAACATACGCCGTCCCCATTTTTCGCTCCAGCTTCTGCTGTATCGCCGAAAGAGCCATGGTGATGATCCAGTAAACGATGCCGGCGAGCAGGAGCATCTCGAGCACCTTGAAGTCGCGCTGCCCGATGCTTCGCGCCGTAAGGAACAACTCCGCCACGCCGACGAAACCGACGAGTGCCGAATCCTTCAGGATGAAGATGTAATAGTTCGTGGTCGGGGGCAACGCAAGCCGCGCGGCCTGCGGCAGCACTATGCGCCTCATCCTCTGAGAATCCGTCATTCCCAGTGCTTCGGCGGCTTCAGTCTGGCCCTGCGGCACCGCAAGGATGCTCGATCGAAACACCTCTGCGAGGTACGCGCCGTTGGTCAAGCCCAGCCCCAGGATGCCTGCCTGAACAGGCGTGAGCAGCAGCGTGGAGTTGAGATGCGGCAATCCGAAGTAAAGGAGAAACAGCACGACGACCAGGGGCACGCCCTGGAACAGGGAAACGTACAGCCTCGCCGAAACGTACAAGGCCGGCCGGGAAGACAGGAGACCCAGCGCCAGCAGGAAGCCGGCCAGACATGCAAGCAGTACTGCCCAGAGGGAGATCACCAGGACGAGAGGAATCGTCACGACGAGCTCGGGCAGCTTCTTTGCCATATAGGCGACGTCGAGGCCGAACAGCACGAGACAGGCAAGTCCCAGGAGCACGCCGAGCCCGACGAACCTGGCGCGCCGCTCGGTCGTCGCCATCCGGGACGGCGACTGCGGGAGCCATACTGCCGAAGAGTCAGGCGCCTTCATGCTGCCTTGAGACTGAAGGGACGCGTCGATCCAGGACATCGATCAATTTCCAGGACAGCGTCGTCAATACCCAGTAGATGATCGCCGCGATGAGGATCGTTTCGAACATCTTGAGATTCTGGCTGCCGATCCTCTCCGCCCTCTGGAACAGGATCGGCACGCCCAGGAACCCCACCAGCGCCGTGTCCTTCAGCATCATGACGAAGTGATTGGTGACCGGCCGCAACGCGAACTTCGCTGCCTGCGGCCAGATGATCCGGCGCCGCGCCTGGCCCGCGGACATCCCGATGGCCGATGCCGCTTCCCACTGGCCCGGAGCCACGGAGAGGAAGCCCGCGCGCAGCAGTTCCGAAATGTACGCCGCGTGGAAGAAACCAATCGCCAGGATCGCGGTCGTGGTCGGGCTCAGCACTGCCAATGCCTGCAGCCAGTCGGGCCCGAGCGACGCAAGCTGCGGCAACGCGATGAAAAAGAAGAAGAGCAGCACGATCAGCGGAATGCCGCGAACGATGGAGACGAACATCGTCGCCGAACCGCGCGCCAGCGGATTCATCGATAAGCGAGCCAGCGTCAGGGCCGCCGCGAGGGGAAGCGACAATGCCAGGGCCGCGACGGCAATCACGACGATGAGCGGAGTCTGCGAGAGGAGAAAACTCGTCCACTGCATCATGAAGGGCAGATCGAGCCCCAGTTGCAGCAGCCCCAGGAAAGCGAGTGCGAGGGCGATCAGCCGTATCAGCCACTCGCGCAACCGGGTGGGAATTCTCCGGACGATCAGGCTCGCCCGGTCGAGCCAGTCGATGCCGACCGGCGATGAATTCTCCGCTGGCCCGCGCTGCCCTGCATTCACCTGTCCGTTGGCCTTTGCGCTGCGTGCGCTGCGGGGTCATGGGCCCCGCAAGTCGGCGGCATGCCGCCGGGCTGCGTTCGATCCCAACCGCTGTACCACTTCCTGGAGATCGCGGCGAGCGTTCCATCGGCGCGCATCTCGCCGATGATGAGATTCACCTTGTCGCGCAAGCTGGTCGCATCCTGCCGGGATCTGACGTTGAACGCGAAACCACTGGCCTCGGAGAACATCACTCGTCGATCCGGCACCACCTTGATGGGGCGTCCACGCGCCTTCTGCTGGCAGATGCCATCGATCTCGTCCAGGACGGCATCCAGCCGGACCCCATCGCCTAGTGACAGGTCTTCGATGGCGGCGCCCGAACCGCCCTGGTAAGGGCGGACATCTGCATTCTGAATGTGGAACTCGATCTGCGTATTCGGTATCGCAAGATCCTGTTCCAGGTAACGCTGCTGCGTACAACCCGCGCAGGTACCAATCCGCTTGCCATCGAGGTCTGTGGTCGAGTCGCGTATGGTCTTGTTGCTCTCGTGAACAGCTACATAGGAATCCGCATAGATGTAGGGCTGCGTGAACAGCAGCACCTTCTCACGCTCCTTCGTGATGGTGAGCGCATTGACAGCAACGTCCCATCGTCCCTGCCAATTACCTGTCGCGATGACTTCCAACGCGGGCTCGACGTACTCCACGCCCTGAAGGCCAAGACGCCTGGCGACCTCTTCCGCGACGTCGGGATTGAAGCCGATGATCTTGCCCTGGTTATCGAGGAAAGCGCCGGGCTTGTAGATCGCCTCCAGGGCGACGCGCAATTTTCCTCGCTGCTGGACGGCCGACAGGAGATCTGCGGTCCCCGCGCTCCTGTCCGCTCCCCCGCCGGAATCGCCGCCGCAAGCAGCCTGCAGCGCCAGGAGAGCGAACAAGAGGCCGCACTTGGCAGATACCGTCGATCGTTTCATGGTTGCCGGTCAGCGCTTCCCTACCACCTCGGAGAGTGGCGTGCGTTTCCAGAGCGGGTTGATCTCATCGTCGAGCCCAGTCATATCGTAGCGTAGCAGCGAAACGGGCAGTCGGCCCGATGCCAGTACCTGGTCGTGGAAATCCTGCAGCACGAACTTGTCCCCCAGCTGGCGCCTGCGATCCGCGAGAAGCTTCTGCATCTGGATCCCGCCGATCGTGTAGCCCAGCCCATAACCCGGCGGCCGGCGCAGGTAGACTTCCACGTCGACGCGTGACACGTCGGCGTCGAGATAGGGTGTGCGGCTCATCCAGAACTCGATCACCTCGCGCGAGGTCTTTTGATTTCGTTGCAACCAGACATCGCCGAGCGTCCGCACGGCGCGGAAGATGCCGAAGTTGTAGATCAGCTCGCGGGTGCGCTGCCGGTCCTGCTCGTAGAACCCCAGCTGGAGCGGCGCTTCTTCCCAATAGAGTCCCCAACCTTCCGTGCGTGCACCGTCACGAATGTGGCGACGCACAGGGTGGGTGACTTTCGAGCTCACGACACCGTCGAAACCGTGACCCGGTATCGTCGCGTGCCAATGATCAGGCGAAGGGTCACGGTACTGGATCGCCTCCCAGTAGTTCGGGCCGGTGGACCGCACGAGCCACGGCACAGGTGCGCGCATATCGTTGAAGTCGGCGGGTATGTAATCCGGAATGGTGATGATCTTTTCCTTGACCAGGAATTTCCGGATGTCGGCGTCGAGCTTTACGAGGCGCTCATGGTATTCCTCTCTCGAGGCGGGCAGCGTGAGCTCCGGCAGGTTGCGGTACCGATGACGGTCCAGTGCCGTGAACGCCCAGAACCGGTCGAGCTCGCGCTGCGCGAGCACCACGATGTCGTCGGAACTGTACGGCAGAGACTTGGCATGTTTCAGATACCAGTCCAGCTGTTCGCGACCGATGCCGGCCCGTCCGTTCATCTGCGGACGATTGTCGGTGAGCCACTTGTTCAGGTCCTCGACGGCAGCGCGGGCAGACGTGACGTGCTTTGTGAGTTCCGGTTGCTTCGCGCGAGCGCGACTCAGCAGATCGTCGTACCAGCCGAGGACACCTTCCGGCGGCACCGCACGGTAAGGTACCTGGCTGCCGACCCCATCCGCCTTGCTGAGGTTGCGCAGAGCCAGGTCGGCAAGGTCGGCAGGGACGTCGCGAAGATTCTTCCTGGCGCTTGCGACGACATCGTTCGCGCCCTTGAGCCCGGCAAGCAGCGCGTCGCGGTCTTTCCCGGACACCGGCAGATCGGTATACGCGAGCTCGACGAGCTGGTCCACGTAGAAACCGGGATCGCGCGACCACGGGCGGTGCACACGAAGAACGAACTCCTGCTCATCCAGCTGCGAAAGCGCCGCGAGGTAGTCGGTGCGCTCGGACCTGCTCCAGCTGGCCACGTTCATGTCCGCGGCGCGCCGCCGGAACTCCTGCAGCTGTTGCATGCGGCGGTCGACGGCCGCCTGGCTGTAGTCGCGTGCGGCCGATCCGTCCTTCTCTTCGCCACGCCACTCGACGAATTCGCCGAACAGGCTGACGAAGTCCTTGTAGCTACCCGCACCGCGCGGGATGTTCGGATCGTCAGCTGCCGCAGCCGTCGCAGCGCACAGAACGAGCGCCATCACTGGGCCGGTGAATGGGTTCGCCACCAGTTGCTTCAGTCGTTGCAGGCTCACGGTCGGAATCCTCCAGGTGCGGTCGAGAGCTCCGCGCGCCAAACAAACCAATGGCGCGCGTGAGCGCGACGGCGTCCGTGCCACCGGGCCACTCGGCCCGGCGGTACGGAGCCGCAGAAGTTCAGAACGCGATACTCGCGCCTACAAAGTAACGCCGGCCGAGGGGATCGAACGTTTCCACGTTGGTATTGGAATCGCCGCCCGCCTCGAGGCCGATGATGGGTGGGTCCTTGTCCAGCACGTTCTTGACCCCGCCATAGACCCGGACGCCCTCGCCGAACCGGAAGCCGATGTTCAGATCCATGTAGACGCGCGGGCTGATGCTGTTCACCTGCAGTGGCGTGGAACCTGGCTGCAGTTTTAGCTCGCCGATGTAATTGAACTGCGCGCTCACCTCTGCGGGACCGCTGCTCCAGCTCGTGCGTAGCAGTGCCGAGAGCCCTGGGGTGATGCGCACGCCGTCGCTGGAACAGTTACCACCGTAGTATCCGGCGCACTCTAGCGTTGGCAGTGTTGCAACGACCTGGGTTATCTGTTCGAACTGCTTCGTGGCAACCAGACTCACTTGCAGCGTCGCCCCGCTACCTGGCAGCGAGAGGTAACCTGGCAACTCCACGCCATAGTTCGCCGAGAGGTCCAGGCCGCGCGCGCCACGGGTCGCGACGTTGAGAAGCGAGGCTTCGACCACGTCGATCTGGCCGTTCGAGCGGCGGCTGATGGCCTGACACTCGATACTGTTGATGTCTAGAGATGCGAAGCACGTTTGCGCCACCAGTTGACCTGTGATCGGTGTGATCGCGTCGGTGATCTCGATGTCGAAGTAGTCGAGCGCGACCGAGAATTGCGGATTCGGCGAATACACGAGCCCGAGGGTGTACGTATCGGCTTCTTCTTCGTTGAGGTTGGGATTGCCGCCGCGCAACGATGTAAAGCCGGGTTCCAGCTGCGGAAGACTGTCGGCCAGTTCCGGAGGCACACCCTGCTGGATGCACAACTGTTGCTCTTCGGGCGTCGGATTGCTGATTGCCCAGCACGGATCGGAGGCGCCACCGTCGAATCCGAGGCTCTGCGGAGCAAACAGTTCGTTGAGGTTCGGCGCACGAATCGCCGTGCTCACACCGCCTCTCACGCGGAACGAATCGGTCACCTGCCAGTCGAGCGCGCTCTTCCAGGTGGTTACGCTGCCGACGGTGGAATAGTCGGAGAAGCGCGCCGCCAGTTCGAGCGCCAGGCTCTGGACGGCAGGCAATCCTTGCAGCAGAGGCACGCGAACTTCCGCGAACACCTCGGAGATGTCGTATTCGCCGCCGTTGGGCACCGGAAACGGGCGTGCTCCCACTTCACCCGACGTCAGGACTTCGTTCGGTGTGCTGCTGAATTCTTCCTTTCGCCACTCGACACCGAAAGCGGTCCCCAGCGGGCCGGCCGGCATATCGAACAGATTCCCGGCTAGGCTGGCGCCCGCCATCTTGCGGGTGAAGCGATCCTGCCGCGAGGCAGTGACGCTGAGAAAATCGATCATGGCGGGCGTCAATGCGTCCGTGCCGAAGATGGAAACCGGCACGCACCCCAGCACGCCGCCGGCGCGGCACACCAGTTGCCCCTGGGTGTTGAATACAGGGTCGAGACCGAGCGCAACGCGCGTCTGCGACAGGCGGTTTTCCTGTATGAAGTCCACATTGGATTGCGAGTATTGATAGAACGTATCCCATGACCACCCGTTGTCGCTGCCCAGATCGAAGTCGCCGCGCAAACCGCCCGTGAGACTGTAGCTGTCGGCCTGCGTCGTCACCGTTCTGGGTCCCAGCTGTTCGGCTCGATACGCGATGTTCCGCACGGTGAAGACGCCGTCGCCATCGGCATCGAAGAACGCTGTGTTGGCAGCGAAGAAATCCTGCAGCGCCGGCGTGAAGAGCGGGTTCGTGTCCGCATTCGGAATTAGCAGCGTGCCCGTCTCCTGGCCAGGGCTGGTAGGCCGCACCGAATCAGGTGCCTGTTGATAGGCGTTTTCCTTGTTGGTGTAAGTCATCTGCGCGTAGGCTTCCACGCGATCGTGGAGCTTGAAGTCGCCCAGTGACGTGATCTGCCAGCGCTTGAGCGGACGCTGGAGATAGTTCAGCGCCGGGAAATCGTAGCCATCCTCCGGACGACAGAACGCCGCCGGGACACTGCCCTCGCCGAAGCGAAGTCCCTCGACCGGTCCCGCGCATGCCGCCTGCGCGGCAACCAGGTCCACGCCCTGAATCTGCGAAAAGCTGGGCGCAGGAATGTTGATGTGCCCGCCTGGAATAGTGGGCAGCTTCAGCTCCTGCAGCACACCGTTACCGTCGGCGAGCAGGGAGACCGCTGAGAAATCGCGGTCCGTAAAGAAGATCGCATTGCGTTCGGTGTAGGAACCGTGCAACGTCACATTGCCGCGTCCGTCCGCGACATTGGCGCCCAGCATGAGATCGATCTTGTGATTCGCACCGTCCCCTCTGCTGGTTTCGCCATACTGGTAACCGAACTCCGCGCCCTCGAAATCATCGCGCAGGATGAAATTCACGGCGCCCGCGATCGCGTCGGAGCCATAGACTGCCGAAGCGCCGCCGGTGACGATTTCCACGCGCTCCACGAGCATGTCCGGAATCGTCGCGAGATCGGTCAGGCCGGTTTCATTGGCCGGGATGAAACGCCGCCCGTCGACGAGGACGAGCGTTCTCACCGGGCCAAGCGCGCGCAGGTTCGCTGCCAGCACGCCGGTGCCGCCGCTCTGATTCGAGACGCTGGTGTTGTCTGGCACCAGCTGCGGGTATTCGTTGATGAGCTCCGCAAGCGTGGTATTGCCCGAGGACTGGATCTGCTCGAGATCGATGGTCTGCACGGGACTGATTGCGACGAAGTCGCGATCGCGGCGCAGCCGCGACCCAGTCACGATGACCTCTTCCGTCTCGCTGGCTGCGGAGCTGTCCGCGTCCTGCGCGAGCGTCACGGGTGTGAACCCTGCCACTGTCAGTGCGCCTGCCGATAGCAACGCCCGCTGGACGGCTCGCCGGACACATAAACGATTGCTCATGATTGCTCCCCCGTCATGTGGCGCGGCCTTGCGCACAACGATGTGATGTTCTATACATTCTGCGGCGCCGCAGTGCGCACAACATTATATCAGTGCGAACACTCGTACAAGGCGATTGGCGGCTGTCCGGTGCTGAGCCAGGGATTGGCAATCCAGTTCTTTTCCAGTGCTGCCAATCGGTTATCGCGCAACCGACGCGCACGAAGGGTTGCCGCAACGCGGACGCGCCTTGCGCAAACGTACCGTGGAAAAACGCGGACATGTGTACGTAGAAAGTGGATTACGGACGCGATTTGCGACCGCATCCGCGCTCGGAGCAACCATGGTCAAGAGGAAGGCTCCGGCATCCGCAGGCGATGAACCTTCCGGCACGGGCGGCCCGAAGGAATCGCGTCGCGCCAGGGAAGACGAGCGAAATTGCGTGGCCACGCTCGCACGCGGCCTGGAAGTGATGCGCGCGTTCACGCGAAGCCAGCCGCGGATGAGCCTCAGCGAAATTGCGAATGCGACAGGATTGGCACGCGCCAGCGTGCGACGCGTGGTGCTGACACTGATGCACGAGGGCTATGCGGATATGGAAGGCAAGTACTTCGGCCTTAGACCGAAGGTGCTGCAGCTCGGCTACACGGCATTGTCCTCGTTGTCCTTTCTGGATGTCACGCAGCCGATCCTGACGCGACTCGCCATACAGTTGCGCGAATCCTGCCTGCTCGCCGTGCTGGACGGTCACGATGTCGTCTACGTCGCGAGCGCTGCGCCCCCCGACCGTATCGTCAGCATCGCGGCGCGTCTCGGCGGCCGCTCGTCCGCACATTGCGTGTCCAGCGGCAGAGTACTCGTGGCAGCGCTCCCGGAGGAGGAGCGGTTCGAGTACCTGAAGAAGGCGAAGATCACGCGGCGAACGCCGAATACCGTGACGTCCCGCGTCAGGCTTCGCAGCCTCATCGAGGAAACGAGGATCCGCGGCTGGAGCATCGTCGACCAGGAGTTCGAAATCGGGTTGCGCTCGATATCGGTGCCGGTGTGTGATCGCGCCGGCAGGGTTGTGGCGGCGTTGAACGTCGCCTGCCCCGAGTCGCGCGTCACGCCGCAGGACATGAGCAGCTGGATGCTCCTGGAGCTGCAGGCAGCATCCCTGGCAATCACGGCTGGGCTTCGCTAGCCGCGCGATCAACTGCCGAATGCGGAACGCTTCCTCGACAGCGCCTTGATCATTCCGTACAGGCTGATCAGCAGCCAGAAAACTTCGATGAGCATCGCCGCGAGATTGAAGTCCACCAGGAGGGACGCGATGATCAATGCCGCACCCGCCGCGTTCGCCGCGGAGAAGCCGAGCGTCTCGCCCGATGCCATGCCCGCGATCAACAGGAGATAGGAACCGACGATCAGCAAAGCGCCGACGCTGCCGGCGATCGAGTGAAGACTCAGAGACATCGTCAGGACGTTGCGTTCGGAGCGGAATCCGCTAGTCGCGATCGCCCATGAAGCCTTCCCACCACACCTCGCACAGCTCCCGGATGGCTCCCTGCCCGGCTCGATAGTCGTACCAGGTGTTCAGCCAGTTGAGAAACCTGGCGTCTCCCGGGCGAATGGAGACCTTGTTGTACTCGCGGGACAGGATCACCAGCTTTCCGTCGGGTTCACGCAGGAGCGCGAGCTTTGGATTGAGTTCCAGGTATCTCGCCGTCACGGCATCCCCGACGATCGAGTCGACAGTGCCGGAGAGCAGCAACTCCGTCGGATTCGAGGCTTCGTGGATCTCGCAGTCGGGGAAGACACGCAGCGCAACGTCCCGGTTGCTCGAACCGTGCCAGACACCGATGCGCAGTTTCCTGCGCCGAAGCGCGGCGAGGCCGGCACGTGCTTCACCCGCGGGCACCTGGCAGGTGAGACGGATCTCCATCAATCGGCCGAGCGTGAAATCAATTTGCAGCGCCCTGGCCGGATACGCGGTGTGCTTGGGCAGAAGGTCCACCTCCCCTGCCAGCAGGGCCCCGATCTGGCGAGGCCAGGGCATCTCGACTATTTCCAGGTCCACGCCGAGATCTTCGACAATCATCGCAGCGACGCGCGGCGCGACGCCTTCCGGCTTGCCCGTTTCGGGGTCGCGATACATTTCCGGAGGGGCGCCGGTGTCGGGCGTGCCCAGGAACTCGATCGGTACCCTCAGTGTCCCGCGCCGGAGCACCGCGTCAAGTATCGATTCGCGCGTCATCGAGGCTTGTTTCCGTCGGGTTGCTTCTGGCCTTGCCGGACCGGCGGGCCATCGTAACTGACGTCCCTGATGTCGGACCCTTCACGGTACGAGGGGCTGTTGATGACGAGGTAAGTGAGATTGCCCTTGAACTCGTAGGGAGTCCCCTTCGGGATGAGGATGAAATCGCCCGCCTTTACGTGCGTCGCTTTTCCATCGCCGACTCGCGCGATGGCGTCACCCTCGATGACATACATCGCACGATCCGACTCGTGGCAGGTGATGCGCTGGAGACGCCCCCAGATCTTGATGTGAGTGATACTGAGCGACGGGGTCTGGTCCGGCATCGCAAATGCCGGGTCGCGCTCCTTGCAGCCAATCGCTTTCTTCATCACCAGGGTATCCCGGTCCGGGCCGGTCTCGGCGACGTCCGGAACTTCGGCCAGTCGAATAATCGGCATCCGCCGCGCTCCTGTCTTGATTGCGCGCGACTATATCCGGGCGACTGGTCGTTTTGCAAACAAACGTGCGATATGCGTACTATTCTCATGCGCTATTCGGCTCACACCGCCGCCGAAACGACAACACGCAGTGGCGCACGACCCGAAATTGCAACCACGATCCGATCCGCAAAGGGCAGTCACATGAGCGATGCAGGAGAGCTGCGGGAAATTCTCGACCGCGGCGAAATCCGGCTGGCGGTGGAATTCAAGGATCCCGACGAAACGGGTTTCCCGCCCGAGATGTACATCGACAAGGTGACCGGCAGGCCCTGGGGTATCGGGCCGATTCTCTTCGACATCATTGCAGCGGATCTTGGCGTCGCACCCCGCTACGTCGACATTCCGTGGCCCACGCATATCGGCGCACTCGAGGCTCGCGAGGTGGACGTGATTCTCGCAACCAACACTCCGCGGCGCGGCTCGAAAGTCGGATTTCTCGACGGGCGCCTCATGGCCAATCGCGTCGTCTGCCTGCGCCCCGCCGCACGCGCCCTCTCGCTGGCAGACATCGAACGCCCCGGCGCTCGCATCGCGTGCTGGCGCGGCTCCAGCGTGGTCGACGTGGCGAAGAGCCGATTTCCCCAGGCCACCGTTGGCGAGCACGAGTATCCGGAGCGCGAAGTCACAGCCGGGCGCGCAGACGCCTACATCAACGACTCGATCACGCGCCGATTCCTGGAGCTCAACCCGGGACTGGCGGTCATCGAGAACTCGGTTCTCTCCAGGGAGTACGTGCACTTCGCAGTGCGAATGCAGGATCACGGCCTGCGTCGGTGGCTGAACAACTGGTATCGGTATCACGAGGCACAGGGAACCATCGCCCGCTGGTGTAACGACTGGTGGGAGTCCTTCATGGCGATATGAACTGCCCGGTTTCAAGCCAGGCGCTGCGCCTTTCAGGCAAGTCACAGGAGAACGGCAATGCAAGTACCCCTCATGCGGCGCGCCTTTCGCGCCGGCGGCTGGCACGTGGCCATCACCGTCCTGTTGCTCTCACTCGTCGTCGTCGCAACTCCAGTGATTGCGAGTCCGCCGAATGGAAATGGCACCCACGCCGATCTGCTGAAACTGTTCGGGGAATACCAGGCCTGGAAAACGCCGCCAGCGCCCGCGGGCGTCACTGACTACAGTCCGGCCGCTATCGAAGCGCGGCGCTCGGAAATCCGTGGCATGCAGGACCGGCTGGACGATATGGGAGTCGCGCGCTGGACCGTGCCGCAGCAGGTCGATTTCCTCACCGTGCGCGCAGAGCTCGACCAGCAGGAGTTCATTCTGCACGTCACGCGTCCGTGGGCGCGCGACCCGGTGCTCTATCTGAACCCGCTATTGGCCACTGCATTCACGACTCTGCCCGCATCCGGCGATGATCTCCTGGCCTTGCGGCAGAACTTGCGAGCCATTCCGAAAATACTCGATGGCGCACGCAGCAACCTGACGGAAGTCGCGGCGGACTATGCCGATCTCGCGATCCGCTCGCTGACGCAGTCCGACGGTGTCGAAGACGACTACCCGAGCCGCCCAAAGACACCGGCGGGCATCATCGGGTGGTACGAAGATCTCCTCGCGCACACGAAGGCGCAGCCCGCTCTGAAATCCGACGTCACGAGCGCATTGAAGGCTCTGCGCGAGTTTCACCAATGGCTCGTCGACAACCGCAGCACGATGAACGCGCGCGCCGGTGTCGGCAAGGAGGCGCTCGACTGGTTCGTCAAGCACGCACTGCTGCTTCCCTACACGTCAGAGGAAATGGCAGTCCTCAGTCAACGGGAGATCGAACGCTTTTGGGCGTTCTACGCGCTGGAGCGGCACCGCAATCGCGACCTGCGGGAGATCAGGATCTCCTCGTCCGAGGAAGAGTATCTGCAGCGGCTCGCCGACACGGACAAGCTGGTGCGTGACTTTCTCGTCAAGGACGAATTCATCACCATCCCGGAATTCATTCCGAAGGACTGGCGCGTCATGGGTTACGGCGTGCCGTGGGCTGTCCGCACCACGCCACCCAACTTCTGGGAACAGGTGCAGTACCGCGATCCCGCTCCGGACCACCTGCACGCGGTCTTTCCCGGGCACCGCTTCGACGACATGGTGGCGTCCCGAATCGCCAATCCCATCCGCAGCAAGGTCAGTTTCGGCGCGCGCTGGCAGGGCTGGGCCGTCTATCTCGAGGAGGGGCCGCTGCAGCTGGGCATCTTCGAAGCGCGGCCGCGCACGCGCGAGCTGATCTACATCTTCGGGCTATGGCGCGCCGCCCGTGCAATCGGCGACATCTACAACCAGTGGAACAAGTTCACTGCTGCCGAAGCTGCCGCGTACTGGATGAGCATCACACCGTATCTCGATCCCAACGTCGCTCGTAAGTACGCCTACCTGCGGCCGGCGCCCGGCCACGGCCTCGAGTACACGATCGGCGACATCCAGATGTTCCGCCTGCTGGCCGAACGCAAGCGGCAGCTGGGGGACAAGTTCGTGCTGCGCGAATTCCACGACGACTTCATTTCGAAGGGGCGCATACCGATCGCGGCCGTGCACTACGAGATGACGGGAGACGCGAGCGCCGTCGCGCCGTTCTGGGACAGGACCCCGCTGTCTTCGCTGAAGAAGACGGTCGCTCCCGCGCCGCCCAAGTAGATCGATGCCCGGCGCGCATGCGCGTTCAGTTGCCCGGGGTGCGGCGTTGCGACACTGCTCATGAGTTTCGCTTCGAGGGCCAGCCGGTCACGGCATATCCCGGCGAAACTGTCGCGTCCGCACTCGTTGCAGCCGGCATTCTCGTTTTTCGCGAAACGCGGGGCGGCAAGCCCCGCGGCCCCTTCTGTGGCATGGGAGTGTGCGGCGACTGCCAGGTACTGGTAGACGGCGAATCGAAGCGCGCGTGCATGGAACCCGCACGCGCGGACCTGGAAGTGGCGCGTCACCCGGCGCTGTTCTCGCCCGCCGCCGCGAAACTCGAGGCAGAACGATGTCGCGTGGCAGCAGTGCGCGCCGGACTTGCTGGTGATCGGCGCCGGACCGGCCGGGCTCTCCGCGGCACGCGTGGCGGCGAAAGCGGGTCTCGAAGTCCTGGTGGTCGATGAGCGCAACTATCCCGGCGGCCAATACTACAAGCAGCCGGGCAGCGGATTTCGCATCGACGAAAACGCGATCGACCGCCAGTTCGCCGCCGGCCGGCACCTCATCCGTGAGACCGAAGCTGCGGGCGCACGCTTCTGCTCCGGCGCGGTCGTCTGGTGTGTCCTCGGGACCTGCAGCGTCGCTGCGATCACCCCGGTCGGAAATCTGCTGATCACGGCGAAACGCATCATCCTGTCCACGGGTGCTTACGAGCGCGCACTGCCCGTGCCCGGCTGGACATTGCCCGGTGTCATGACGACTGGAGCAGCACAAACGTTCCTGCGTGCATACCAGACCGCTCCTGGTCGACGGGTGCTCATCGCTGGAAATGGCCCCCTCAACCTGCAGGTAGCGGATGAGCTTAGTCGCGCGGGCGTCGAGGTTGCAGGCGTCGTGGAGCTGGCAGCTTCGCCTCTGCGTGTCCCGCATGCCGCACTGTCGCTCGCGTTGCTCTCGCCCAGTCTCGCGTGGGCTGGCGTGCGTCACGTGGTCAATCTCGCTCGACGCCGGGTGCCGGTGTACTACCGTCACATGCTGACGGCGATCGAGAGTGGAGACGCCGTCGCCAGCGCTCGCATCGCCGCGGTGAATGACGACGGCAGCGTGATTGCCGGTTCCGAGCGAACGCTCGAGGTCGACGCCGTGTGCATGAACTATGGATTTCTTCCACAAAGCGAACTCGCCAGGGCGCTTGGCTGCGCCTTCGACTACGACCACACGACCGGACGGATGCAGGCGCGCCGCGACGACGATGGTCGCAGCAGCGTTGCCGAGATTTTCATTGCCGGCGACGCGGGCGGACTCGGCGGCGCCAGGGTGGCAACCGACCAGGGAGAACTGGCTGCGCTGTCCGTGGTAGGCGATCTGCGTCGCGTTCCGCTCGCTTCGAGCGCGGACGCGAAGCGCGTCCGCGGGCGCCTGCGCCGCAATACCCGGTTTCAGAAAGCGCTCTGGCGTCTCTTCTCCGCTCCGCACCTGACGACGGAGTTCTCGAAGCCGGATACACTCATCTGCCGCTGCGAGGAAATCGATCGACAGTCCCTCGATGCGCTGATGTCACGCCACCATTCCTCGCTCGCCATCACCAAGAAACAGACGCGAGCCGGGATGGGATCGTGCCAGGGCCGTTACTGCACGACGCTGATGGCGACGCTGTCGGCTCGCAACGGCGGACGCGCGCCGTCCGTGCAGGAATACTTTGCGCCCCGACCTCCACTCAAGCCGATTCCGATCGGGCGCCTGGCGCAGCTTTTCGGCACGGCGCTGCAGCCCACCGACATCAACCTCACGACGGACGAGCCCGACGCGTGAATCACGCGGCCGCGGGCCGTGGTTGCGCTCAGTGAGGCAGGAATGGACGGATATCGAAGTCGACAGGTGCTTCCCTGCCCTGGACCAGGCTTGCCACGATGCGCCCTCCCGCAGGCCCGCCCGTAAAGCCCATCCACGGCACGCAATTCATGAAGAAACCGCGCTCGCCCGGCAGCTCGCCGAGAATCGGTAGCCAGCTCGACGTGCCGTTGACGACTGATGCCCAGGTGCGCACGACCTTGACCGGTCTCAGAGCGGGGACGACTTCCAGTGACAGCGCGAGATTGCGAGTCAGCGACTCGATGCTGACTTCAGCGCGACCCTGCTTGTCGATGCGGGAAGGCCACCCGCCACCAATCACGAGTGTCCCGATCTTCGTCTGCTTCAACGTCAACGGATCTCTCGCGGCATACACCAGGTGCCGCACGAGCGGCACGACCGGTTCCGTGACACTGAGCTGGATGGGATAAGCCTCGATGCCGAAGCGTGCCCCCACGAATGCCGCGACTCGCCCGGCATTGATGCCGGCCGCGTTGACTATGCGCGTCGCGCTGAAATCGCCTTGCCGTGTATGCACAGCGTATCCGGGGGCAGCGCGCGAAACTCCAGTGACTTCGCAGGAACTCACGACGCGGGCGCCGAGACGTACAGCTGCATTGGCGAAAGCAGTCGCTGCGACAAGCGGATTGGCCATGCCTTCCGACGGGCATAACGCACCGCCACGCATTCGGTCGCTGACATAGGGCGCAACCCCTTGCAGCGATCGGTGATCGAGCAACTGCACCTCCAGTCCAGCTGCACGCTCGATCTGCGCCTTGACCTCGATCTGTCTCAACTCTTCGTCGTTGGCCGCGACAATCAGCCCGCCCACCTGCGCAACTTCCAGGTCAACGTCCAACTCGGCCGTGGCCCGTGACCAGAGCTTGATGGACTCGAGGCAAAACGGCACACAGGCTGAAAACTGCCGCGCCCAATCTTCACCGAGATGCAGAAAGGGCTCGTGAGGGATCTGTGCGTGCAGGCTGCCGGCATTGCACCCCGATGCGAGTGTGTTGGGCTCGTGCTGGTCCAGGAGCAGCACGTCGATACCGTCGGCGGCGAGATAGTACGCACAGCTGCAGCCTGCAATGCCGGCCCCGATCACGATCACGTCGGCCATTGGTGCAACCGCTTCCCCGAATATCCGCGGGGCTGCATGCTAACGGTAAGGGCGCACACCTGTGCGCATTTTTTCGCATCCATCGACCCATCCGGCCCCGGCCCGATGCGTTCAATGGCCAGCGAAAGGGGGTGAATTACCAGCCTCGGCGTGCCGGCCGGGGTCGGCGCACTCTTGCAAACGCGTTCGCCCTGCTATAGGTTGTGCGCCCTGCGAGCGTTTTTTCTCCGTTGCAGCCCCGGACCCACCGAATAGGACTGCACAGCAATCGTCCTCAGGGAGGGTTGCAGCAATGTCCGATCGCAGCTGGGTCCGCCGGGCGTCTTTCCCTTTGTTTTGCGCAGCAAGCGCCGCAATAGCAGCGGTTCTTGCGCAGGCTGTACGCGCCCAGGAAACGAGCGCCGCCAGGCAGGAAGTGCAGGAAGAAGTGCTCGTCACCGGCTCCCGCCTCCTTCGCGACCGCGACTTCGTCGCGATCAGCCCCGTACAGACGATCGATCTCGAGGAGATTCAGTCCTCGGGCAACGCCACGTTGGCGGAGCTCCTCAACGAATACCCTCAGCTAGTACCCGACAACACCAGCGTCACGAACCAGAGCGGCGGCACCGGCGTGCTGGCGGCCAACTTGCGCGGCCTCGGTACCGTCAGGACGCTCGTTCTCGTCGATGGTCGTCGCTTCGTCCCCGCCGATGAGACGGGACTCACCGATCTCGCGACCATTCCGGACATGCTCGTGGAGCGCGTGGAAATCGTCACGGGCGGCGCTTCCGCCGTGTACGGCTCCGATGCAATCGCCGGCGCCGTGAATTTCATCCTGCGGGACGACTTCGAAGGCGTGGAGTTCGGTTACCAGTACGGCGAAACCAGCAGAGGCGACGGCGCCAGCCACAAGCTGGATTTCATGCTGGGCGCCAACGTCGCGAACGGACGCGGCAACGTGACCCTGCACGGTTCCTACACCGAGCGCGATCCGGTTTTCTTCAGCGCTCGCGAGTTCTCCGCCATACCGATGCTGGCTGATGGCGATGGGGTCCTGCAGCCGTTCAACGTGCCCACGATTCCCGGCGGGCACATCAACATCGCGCCGCCAGACTTCGACCAGATACAGGGCGTCGACCTGATTGGCGCGCAGGCGACATGCCCAGGACCCATCGAGGGCCTGCGTTTCGGCGACAACAGCGTTCCCGCGGCCTTCTGCCGCCCGACGGATGGCTACAACTTTGCAGCGCCGAATTATCTGCAGCGTCCGTTGAAGCGCTGGCAGATCACGGCGCTGGGCGAGTTCTCCATCAACGACCGCATCGAAGCCTATTCGCAGATGACTTACACCAACAAGGAAAACGCATTCCAGATGGCTGCGGACGCGGTGCGGCCGACGAGTCCCGGCCAGGAGACCGGTACGCTGCTGATTCCGAATGCAGACACGAACCCGCTGTTCACGCAGCCGCTGCGGGATTTCTTCGCCGCCAACACGGCGTTCTTCGACTCCGATGGCGACGGCGTCTTCACTGTGCGCAACATCGCCTGGCAGGTGGAGGAACTCGGTCCGAGGAACGTGGCCGCGATCGTCGACAGCTACAACCTCACGGGAGGTTTGCGCGGCGATTTCGAGCTGGGCAGTGACAAGACGTGGTCGTGGGACACCTTCTACCAGTACTCGCGATCCGATGTGGACGTTATCCAGGCCAACCGGCTATCGCAGACGCGCGTCTCATTGGGTCTCGACCCGGTGTTCAACACGCAAGGCGAACTGGTGTGCCGCGCCGGCTCGGTGCTCGGGTGCGTGCCCGTTTCCATCTTCGGAACGGACGCACTCACGGAAGAGATGGCCGATTTTCTGCGGGTGACTGCCGGACGAAAGGACCAGTTCACGCGCAAGGTGGCGGGTGGCAGCCTCGCGGGGAGCCTGTTCCGGTTGCCAGCCGGCCCGCTGGCAGCGGCGTTCGGCGTCGAATGGCGCAAGGAAGAATTCAGCACGGTGCCCAACCAGGTCCTGCTCTCGGGTGAAGTCGGAGCGCAGCCGTTTCCGGTGGTCAATAGCGGCGAATACCACATCTCGGAGATTTTCGCGGAAGTGCGCGTGCCGCTGCTGCAAGGAGTGCCTGCCGTCAGAAGCCTGGCGCTCGAACTGGCAGGTCGATTCTCCGACTACTCCACCGTTGGCAGCGTTACGACGTGGAAGACCTCGCTTGACTGGCAGGTCACCGACTCGTTCCGCGTGAGGGGCGGCGTGAGCACGGCGATTCGCGCGCCGAACCTCAACGAGCTGTTTGCTCCGCAGACGCGCGTTTTCGACGGCGGTGCCGCCGACCCGTGCTGGGAAATCAGCAATCCGACACCTGAGGAACAGCAGCTGTGCATCCAGCAGGGTGTGCCACCAGAACTGGCCGATAGTCTCCCGCAGCTGGAACCCGGCTTTACATCGTTGCGCGGCGGCAATCCCAACCTCAACGAAGAAGAAGCCGATACGTACACCCTCGGGCTCGTGTATTCGCCGAATCCGCAATTCTCGGTCGCGCTCGACTACTTCGACATCGAGATCATCGACGCGATCACGCCGATCAGCGGCCCGCTGGTCGTACAGACGTGCTTCGATTCTCTCGACATCAACAGTATCGAGTGCCAGGCCATCAGCCGGCGCTCCAACGGCCAGATCGACCTGGTCGAAGCGTCGCTTCTCAACGTCGCGACCCGCGGTGCGCGTGGCCTCGATCTGTCCACGAGCTACGGCATGGAACTGCCCGGCTACCTCTCGCTACCCGGCAATGGGGCGTCGCTGCAACTGACTCTCGCTGCCACGAAGCAATTCGAACAGTCGACACAAGTCGTCGCGACACAACCGACGCTTGAATGCGCAGGGTATTTCAGTGGCAACTGTTCCAGCGACGACGTGCGCATCACGCCGGAGCTCTCGGCTCTGCTACGCACGAGCTGGAGCAGCGGTCCTGCAGAGGTGAGTGCCCAGTTCAACTACATCGGGAAACTCAAGCTGCACTCAACCTCCGGACCGCTGGTGATCGAGAGCCTCAGCCCGCGCGTCTACATGGACCTGAACCTGGGCTTTCGAGTCGGCGACAGCGTCCGGCTCTACGGCGGGGTCAAGAACGTGCTCGACAAGGACCCCCCGCTCATCGGCCTCGAGGCCGGCGGTGACTCCGGGACGAACGTCGAGACATTCGATCCGCTCGGGCGTCGCTACTTCCTGGGCGCAACGGTCGATTTCCAGTAAGTCCGGCGCCCTGGAGAGCGCTATGAGTAGGAGTGCGAGCCCTTGCAGCCGCGAAGCCTGATCGCCCTCCTGTTCCTGCTCCTGGTAGCCACCCCCCTCGCGGCTATGGCCGGGAGCAGTCTCCAGGGCCCGGCGTTCTCCCTGGAGGAACTCGTTGCCACTCGCGTTCCCGGTCAATTCGTGCTCTCGCCCGACCGGCAGACGGTCGTCCACACACAGGTGGGGCGATTCTTTGGACATGCGCTGCTTCCCGACTTCGGGGAGGACAGCAACCTCGTTCTGCGTGACCTGCGGTCCGGCAAGACGACCGGGCTGACCGGCAATCCCAGGCCGACGGCCTATCCGGCGTTCTCCCCGGATGGTCGACACGTGAGCTACGAGTCTGAGGGCGACATCTGGTCCGTCAGCATCGATACTGGCAAGTCGAAGAGGCTCACGACACACGTAAACAGGGATTCGCAGGCTGCCTGGTCGCCGGACGGAACCGAGATTGCGTTTGTCTCGAGTCGCTGGGGTCGTCCGGCCATCTACGTCATGTCGGCGGCTGGAGAACGCGAGGGCCTGCGGCAGGTCACGCCCGACGGATTCGGGGGCCGCAATCCAGTCTGGAGCCCCGGCGGAAGACTCTTATTGTTCTATGCGGAGCGCGGCAAGCATCCCTATGCCAGCGGCGTCTACAGTGTGGCTGCAAGCGGGGGCGAGCCGAAGCGCCTCACCCCCGACGATGACGCGCTCAATGCCTGGCCGAGCTTCTCTCCCGACGGGCGACGCGTGGCCTATGTTTCCGATCGCAGCGGCTTCCTCAACCTCTGGGAAATGAGCCCTGACGGTACTGGCCATCGGCAGATCGCCGAAGTTGCGCGGGACCAGTACTACCACGACAACGACTACATCCAGACGGTCGGCCTTCGCTGGTCTCCCGACGGGAAGCGGCTTCTCCACTTTACCAATCGCCTCGGCAACCTTGACCTGATCACCGTCGAAGTCGCCAGTGGCAGGATATCGGTGGTTTCGGACAAGGACGGCTCGCATCATCCCGTTGGCTGGATCGACGACAAGACCATCGCCTTCGTCTACGAAGACTACCGAACGCCTCCCGATCTGTACGTGAAAGACTTGAGCGGGAGCGGCCCGGCCAGGCAGCTCACCCATTCTGGTCATGCGGTGTATCGCGAAACCGCCTTCGACAAGCTCGAATCAGTTCATTGGGCCAGCGAGGACGGAGTCCAGATACACGGTTACCTGCGGACCCCTTCCTGGCTGACGAAATCGAGCGGACCGCTGCCAGCAGTCGTCGTCAGCCACACGTACGAAGTCGGACAGTTCTACAACCAGTGGAACCCCATCTTCAGCCACATCGTGCAATCCGGGTATGTCCTGCTCACCGTGAATCATCGCGGCTCCAGTGGATACGGAACCAAGTTTCGCGACTTGCCGAGAGGCAGGGGCAACTGGGGTTTCTCGCACGTCAAGGACCTCGCCTCCGCCGCCGCGTACCTGCGCAAGATGCCCCAGGTGGATGCGGCGCATGTAGGCATTCTCGGCTACAGCATGGGTGGCTTCCTGGTCCTCTTCGCGATCACCGAGCGGCCCGACGTGTTCCAGGCGGCCATTTCCGTGTTCGGCTTAGGCGAGGTAACTGAAGATCCGCGGGACACTGCTCCTTATTTCACGTGGCATCTGGGCGGCACACAGGCAGAAGCTTTCGAAGCCTACCGCGAAGCTTCGCCCGTCTATCACGTAAGGAAGATCACCGCACCGCTCCAGATCATTCACAGCGACAAGGACCCGATCGAACCCGTCACCAAGGTGCGCAACTTCGTGCATGAGCTGGACAAGTACGGCAAGGACTACGAGCTCTGGATTTACGAGAATGAAGCGCACGGCCTCGTACAGCTCGACAATCAGCTCGATGCCTACAAGCGAGTCATGAGCTTCCTGCGCACGCACCTGCGCGTCGAAACGCGTTGACAAGCGCTCGCATACGGATAGGAATTTCAGTGCGACCAGGCAATGCTGGTCGGGGAGGAGTGGAGGATGCGATGACTTCATGAAACCTCGTTGGTCGTCCAGCGGGTGCGAAACCCGCCCGATCAAAGGTGAGCCCGCCCGGGTCGGTAGCGAGCCTGGCGACGGGCGCGGCAACGCGCTCGGCGATGCGTAGGTACGCGAGCGTGTGGGCCGTGGGCCATGCAGCCACGAAAGCTATCTCATCCCGGATGCCGAGGGTTTTGAATTGCCTGAAGGCAACAGCGGTCTCACCGTCAAGGGCGAGGGGGAGTCGCATCCGGCGGGGTGTTCGACCACGGCACGCACGAAGAAGACGGCCCAGCAACCTGGGAGGCCCTTGTCTCTACTGCAGGAGAGAACCGGTGTGACGGAGAGCCGGTGAACGATCTCCGACGCCTGGCACGCTGGCAGGTGCGTGTGTCGGGCGGTGAAGAACAAGCATCTGCCCTGAGGTAGGTCGTTGACAAGGGATGACCGGAGCAACGGCCGATGGGGACGAGGGAGTCGGAGGGCTGCATAAGAGCGTGGACGTCGGGGAACGGGGTAGCGCCCGGACCCGGCTGAGCAAAGGCGGCCCGTGTTGAAGTGAGCTTCAGGAGGGGACCATGTCCGATGCATTGATATCGGGGAACATGTCACCGGGACTTCTGAAGGTAGTGGAGCGAGCGCAACGGGAGCCGGAAGGACGGTTCCACTCGCTGGCACATCTGATCGATGTGCCGGCCTTGGCGCGCAGCTTTCACCGCCTGCGCAAGGATGCAGCGGTGGGAGTGGACGGAGTCACGAAGGAGATCTACGGGGAGGCACTCGATGCCAATCTGGCGGATCTTCACGAGCGGCTGAAGTCGAAGCGTTATCGGCATCAGCCGATGCGGCGTGGCCACGTTCCGAAGGGTAAGGGCCAATGGCGGCCGATCGGCATTTCGGCGTTCGAGGACAAGATTGTCCAAGACGCTGTGCGCGAGGTTCTGGAGGCGGTTTACGAGCAGGATTTTCTTGACTGTTCGTATGGCTTCCGGCCCAAGTGCAGTGCTCACGATGCGGTACGAGCCCTTAATCGAGCGGTGCACCGAGGCAAGGTGAGTTGGATTCTGGAGGCGGACATTGCGTCCTTCTTCGATAGTTTGGATCGCATCAAACTTAAGGAGATGCTCCAGATCCGGATCGCCGATGGATCGCTGCTGCGGCTCATTGGCAAATGCTTGCACGTGGGGGTGCTGGACGGCGAGGAATATTCCGAGCCGGAGCGTGGCACGACCCAAGGGTCGGTGATCACTCCCCTTACACAAAAGATAACTTGTGCCACGCGCCGCTGGGCCGTCCTTGCCCGAAGGGGCAGCTGGTATGGGGATCGAGTGGCGGATGGTGATGATGTCATCACCGACGAGAACCTCTTTGACGAGAAGTCGAACGATACGCTGGCGCTCTGGGATGTCGAGCGTTTGTGCCGAGGAGCGCAGCCGCGCCATGAACGCCGACAGTGTTTCAGTCAGTCGCATATAAGCGGCGCGGTCGTTTGTTTGATCGGAGATGGACTTGAGTTCGGCCTGCAATGTCTGTTCACGCCGGCGCAACTCCGGCATCCGAGTGCGCATCTCTTCCAGCGAGAGCAGCGCTTCTTGATACGCCGTGACCAAACGCTCCATGCCCTTGCGGGTGCGCGCCAGATCGCGTTGCAGGGATTCTTCACGTCGTTTGTTCGGATTGGAGTCTTTGGCGACCGCGAGTCGCCGCGTGATCTCGGCCTGGATAAGGCTCGGGTCCTCAAGGAGTTTGAGAACCTCGCTCCAAACGAGATGATCGAGGAGGTCCTGGCGAACAGGACGATTGTCACACACGGGGCCATTCAGGTGGCGCCATCCGTCGGAACCGATGCAGCGGTAGTAGTGGATTTTGCGCGCACTGGAATGAGTGGACGACCTGCACATGCCATAGCTGCACTTGCTGCAACTCACCAAGCCCTGAACGATGCTCCACTGAACAGTACGCCGAGGCGAGAGGCGCTTGTTCTGCTGCAGTCGTTCCTGCGCAAGATCGAACGTCGTATCGTTCACAATCACCGGCACTGGGATCTCGATCCATTCCTCGCGGGGCCTCTCGTGGCCGGCGCTGTTGCGCGCAGAGAACCCACCGCGCAATCGCAAGGGCCGCGTTATACGCTGTCGTTCGGCGAGCTTCGTCTTACCAAAGCAAGCAAGCCCCTTGTAGGCAGGGTTGCGCAGCATGGCCCAGACGGTCGTACGTTCCCATCGCGAGATGCGCTTGCGTGTCGGTACGACCTGTTCGTTCAGTCGGCGCGTGATGGCGGCGATGCTCAGTCCCTCGGCCGTATACCAGCCATAGACTTTGCGCACGACAACAGCCTGTTCTTCGATGATTTCGTAGTACGCGGCGGTCTCCTGCGTCTTGCGTACATAGCGATAGCCGTAGGGCGCTCCGCACAGCACGTTCACATGTCCTTGTCGGGCATGATGGCGCTTGCCCCGGCGCGAGCGCTCCAGGATCTGTGCACGCTCGTACTCAGCAATCATGCCCTGAAACTGCACCAGCAAATGATCTTCGGGGCTCTGTCCCTGCGGCGCCTTGACGAAGGCGGTCTCCACGCCGTGGCGCGCGAACTCTTCCATCAACAAGACTTGGTAGGCGTACTTGCGGCTCAAGCGATCCGGCGAATACACCAGCACCGCCTGCAGGTGTCCTTCCGCCGCCAGGTCGCGAATGCGCTCAAGTCCGGGACGCTCAAGACTCGCGCCGCTAAACCCTTCGTCTTCGAAAACCCACTCCCGCGGCACGTGGTAGCTGTGTTCCTGAGCGAAGGCGATCAACGCCGCCGTCTGACTGGCAATCGTGTGTTCCTCCTTCTGCTGGGCGGAGGAGACTCGGGCGTAGATCGCAGCGTTCTTCATGACGTTCTCCTGTCGGCTTGGCAGCCTCACCCGTCACCCGCACACGATCGGGAACGAGGATGTCGTAGACCTGCTGGAGTTTGACGGTGAACAAACGATCGAAGGTGTATTCGAGACAGACATCACGCGGGTTACGCCACCTAGACATGACGGCGGGTGCGCGCCACGAACTCCGTGATGGCACGAGTCACAACTTCGCTCAACGTGAGCTCGTTGGCGGCGGCATACGCGCGCAGCGCGCGAATGACATTGCCGGAAATCTTGAATGTGATGGGCTGCGTCGGCTCGGCGACCGCGATCGGTTGTTCGAGCTGCGCGGCTTCCTCGAGATAACGATATGCGTGCCGCAGTGAAATCGCTTCCTCGCGCGACAACGTGGCGGCTGCCTCCGCCATGTTCATCCGACGCGAAAGAAGTCGATAAGCTGCGTTCAGACGTTTCGCCTTCTGCGCTTGCGTGGATCGCGCCATGTGACATAAGAGTAATACTCTTTGCGTCGTAGATCAACCAAGGTGAGCTTCCGCCAGCCCGAAATCCGGCGCTCAAACTGGAAGTTATCTTTTGCGTAAGGGGAGTGCTCTCGCCGCTGCTCGGTAACGTCTACCTGCATTATGTGCTCGACGTGTGGTTCGAGCGGGAAGTGAAGCCCCGTCTTCGCGGCGAGGCGACACTCATCCGCTACGCCGACGACTTCATCATCGGTTTCGAACATCACGACGATGCCGAGCGGGTGGTGGGGTGGTGGCGGTACTCGGGAAGCGATTCGAGCGCCACGGATTGACCCTGCATCCGGACAAGACCCGCTTGATTGCGTTTGCGCGCCCACCGGCGAGCCAACGAGGCGGGAAAGGTTCAGGTACCTTCGACTTTCTCGGGTTCACCTTCTATTGGAGTCGAACTCGCAGGGGTCGTTGGATGATGGTGTGTAAGACCCGGCATGCGCGCCTGCGACGGGCAATGCAGTCCGTCGCCGAGTGGTGTCGTCGCAATCGGCATCTCCCGGTTCAGGCGCAGCATGCAGCGCTCACGAGACGGCTGGTCGGGCACTTCAATTACTTTGGAGTGAACGGCAACTTCCGCAGCCTGGCCTGTCTGGTCGATGAGACCAAACGCGTGTGGTTCAAGTGGCTGTGCCGTCGCAGCCAGCGGAGGCGTCTCAACTGGCAGGCTCGTGCGCGAATTCGGCTCGCCGGCTCGCCGCTGCTGATCGTGGACTGCGTCCGGGTGCGTGAGGGATCGGATAGGAACGGTGCAGCGGAACTCGCTCAGGAAGGCTGCGCCGGGTTCAGTGATGCGCCTGATGCGCTCAGCGCATGCGGCCTGAGGCGCCCACCTGAATCTCCTGCGCGCAGCCGCAGCCGCGAGGATCACGCATCTTCAGAAGCGCGGTGTCGTGCGCTCGTGGAGCAGCTTGTTCAGGCCGGCGAGGCTGCCGGTGGTGGCGCCCGGGCGGGCGGGGCAGGGGTCTCGGTGGGCGTGCGCGCTTGAGGCGCTGCATCCAGCGCAGGGCGTGATGCCTCGGGGGGCGCGGCTGAGCGGTGCGGCCGCGGCCTGCCGGGGTGATCAGCGCGCGCAGGCGGCTGTGCGGGGCAAAGAGACCATGAAAGCGCGTGAGGTGCACGCGCGGCAGGGGTACGAGGGCGGCCAGCCGAACCAGGAAGTCGAGCGGCTCGAAGAGCACGTGCGTAGTGCCGTCGCGATAGGGAGTCTTCAACGTGTAGCGAATGCCCCCGCCGGCGGTGAGCGCCAGGCGCTCGGTGGCGAGCGCCGGGCGGCTGATGTAGCGGCACAGCCGCTCAAGCTTTTCGAGCTCGGTGCCGCCGATGGCGATGCCGGCGTGCAGCGAGAAGCCGCAGGCCTGCGCTAGGCGCCGGTACGCCGGTGGCTCGAAGGCGGGCGGCGGGCTTTGCAGGGTGAGTACTTTCTGCCCGGCATGCGGGCCGCTGGCGATGCAGTAGGTGATCGAGTGCGCGAGCAGGTCGTCGATGCCGGAGGCGCTCTCGGCATTCCCATCGGATTCGAGGGCCAGGTACGCCTGCTCGGCCTCGCGCACCAGCACGCCACGGCGCTCGAGTGCGCGGCCGATCTGCTCGGCGATCTGCTCGACGAGGGCCTGCAGCTCCTCGGGGCTTGGCGCGGGCAGGGGTTGAAAGCGCAGCGGATGCCCGCCTCGGTACACCCCATCGAGAAACAGCATGTGAAAGTGGATGTTGAGATTGAGCGCGCTGCCGAAGCGCTGGATGAAGGTGACCGCGCCGGTGTGCGCGCTGCGGCGGGTGAGGCGCGCCTTGCCGATGAGATGCGCGGCGATGCAGCGGTAGACGATGCCGAGCACGCAGGTGAGCGCACGCGGGTCGCGGGCGAGCAGAAAGCGCAGCGCGAAGGGCAGGCTCAGCACCCACTGGCGCAGGGGCTTGTCCTTCGGCAGCACCTCCTCGACGAGCAGGGCGGCACTCTCGGTCATGCGCCGCGCGCCGCAGCTCGGGCAGAAGCCGCGGCGCTTGCAGCTGAAGGCGACGAGCTTCTCGGCGTGACAGCGATAGGAATCGATCTGGTGATCGAGGATCTTCAGGCCGTGTGCCTCGTTGCTGTAGAGCGCCAGCTCGTACTTCTTGCCGTGCTCGTCCATTTCCTGGGTGAAGTTGCGTATCTTGGTCACCGGCTCGATCGGATCGCCGTCGCTGTGGATGATCAGCAGTGGCGTCTTCATCTGGTGCACGCGTGTCACCGGGGAAGCGTTCGCATAGCGTACGGGGATCTGCTCCTGCGTGCCGCCGAGATGCCAGACGTAGTTCTTGTGGCTGCGCGGCGGGTCCGCGAAGATTTCGCCCAGTCCGAACACCGCCACGGCGGCATCGAACAGGTCGGGCCGGTTGGTCACCGCCATCTGCGTCATGTAGCCGCCCATGCTGTAGCCGAGCATACCCACGCGCGAGGCGTCCACATCCGGCAGCGCGCGTAGATACGCGGCTCCCGAATCGATGTCCTTGAGTTGCGCGTGACCCCAGTTGCCCTTCGGCAGATCGCGGAACTTCGTTCCGTAACCGTTGGAGCCGCGGTGATTCACTTGCAGCACCACGTAGCCCGACTGCACGAGGTAGCTGAAGATCGGCACCCACTGGTTGTAGAACTGCCCCACGTTGTACGTGTGGCTGAGCAGCAGCCCCGGGAGCTTCTCGCCCGGTTGCGCCCATGACGGTCGGCGCAGGTAGCCGTGCACTCGCACGCCGTCGTCACTCTGCCACGTAACCGACTCGAGCTGCTCGAAGCTGGCCGGCTGCATGGCAGCGTACGCCGAGTGCGTGAGCTGGCGCGGCTTGCCGGCCAGGGGCTTCACGAACAGCTCGGGCGGCGAGCGATAGCTCTCGTACACGTAAGCGACAGTGCGGTCATCGAGCCATCCCACCGGATGGTGCGAGCCATCCTGGTTCTCGACCACCTGCACCTTGCCGCTCGCCAGGTCCACGATCTGCAGATCGAGATTGCCGAGGCGGTTGCTGAAATAAAGCAGGCGCTTGCCGTCAGGTGACCAGCGCAGTCCCATGGTGTTGATGTAGTCGTTGTCCGGGTAGTCCTGGTCCTGCTCGCCCTGTGTCACCTGCCGGTGATCGGTGCCGTCCGGTGCCATGGTCCAGATGTTGAGATAGCCGCTGCGATCGGCGATGTAGGCCACGCGGCTCCCGTCCTGCGAGACCGAGGGCCAGGCGTTGCGCGAGTCGTCCGGCGCAGTGAGACGCTGCAACGTCCCAATGCCGGATGCCGGCACGCGATACAGTCCGCGAGAGTAGAAGTGTTCGTCGCGCGCGGAGTTGAAGTATAGGTACTGGCCATCGCGCGACCACACCGGGTTGCTGACACCGTGCCGCTGCGTGCCGCCTGGCGCGTTCTGCGTCGACACCGCGCGCAGACCCTCGCGCTCGCCGTCGGCGCTCATCACGTACAAGGTCTCCCGGCCCCAGCGCGAGGAAACGAAGGCGATCTTGGCGTGGGGCGCCGCGGATCCCCGGCGCGGTGCACGACGAGATTCGAATCGCGCTTGCTTCGAGGCGCGACCGGGGTTGCCACCCTCGAGCGAGGGCGAGGCTTCGCTAAGTGCTCAGCGCTTGAAGTGCCCATCCCGCTCGAGCTGTTCCATCACGTCGTCGGCGGCCTCGCGCATGGTGCTCACGACCGTGCGGATCTCGCGCTCGGAAATGACAAACGGGGGTGAGAAGGCCACGGAGTCAGAGCTGGGCAGAGCGCGACTGATGACACCTTTGGCGAACGCTGCCTTTACGACTCGGCCGGCGACCGTCAGTGCCGGGTCGAAGGCTATCGGCGGATCCTTGCTCGCGACAAATTCCACCGCGCCGATCAGACCCTGACCGCGGATCTCGCCCACCATCGGATGATCGGCAAACGCGTCGCGCAAACGCTCATGCAGGTACGCGCCGCGCCGCTTCGCCGCGTCCACGAGGCTTTCCGCTTGCAGAAGGTCGAGATTGGCCAGCGCCACGGCGGCGCCGAGTGGATGCGCGCTGTAGGTGTAGCCATGGCCGAAAGCGCCGTACTTGTCGCCACCGGCGACCAGCGCGCGCCAGACCTTTTCGGACACCAGGCAGCCGGACAACGGGAAGTACGCGGAGGTGACGCCCTTGGCGATGGTGATCAGATCCGGACGCATGCCGAAGACTTCCGTGCCGAACATCTTGCCGAGACGACCGAAGCCGCAGATGACTTCGTCGGCGATCAGCAGGATGTCGTAACGGTCGAGAATCTCCTGGATGGCAGCGTAGTAGCCCGGTGGTGGCACCAGCACGCCACCGGCACCCATGATGGGCTCCGCGATCATGGCACCGACGGTATCCGGACCCTCCTCGAGGATCAGGCGCTCGAGGTCCCCGGCGAGCTTGGCGACGAACTGCTCATCGCTCAGGCCGTGTCCGTCCCACAGGCGGTGTGGTGCGGTGGTGTGTCGCACGAACGGCAGGGGCAGATCGAAGCCTGCGTGCAGACCGGGCAGTCCGGTCAGGCCACCCGCCATGATGGTGACCCCGTGATAGCCGCGGCGCCGCGAGATGATCTTCTTCTTGCGTGGCAGTCCACGCACGTTGTTGTAGTACCAGACGATCTTGACCTGGGTGTCGTTCGCGTCCGAGCCCGAGTTGCCGAAGAACACTTTCGACATCGGCACGGGCGCCAGCTCGATCAGGCGTTCGGCGAGCAGCGTCGGCTGGTCGCTGCTCATCGACGAAAAGGCGTGGCAATAGGACAGCGTCACTGCCTGCTCGCGCATGGCGTTGGCCAGCTCAGTGCGGCCATAGCCCACGTTCACACACCACAGGCCCGCCATGGCGTCGATGTAGCGCTTGCTCGTCGCATCCTCGAGCCACACACCCTCGCCGCGGACCATGACTGCGGTGGGGCCCTGCTTCTCATGCGCACCCAGCGCCGTGAAAGGGTGAAAAGAGAAACGGCGATCCTTCTCGATCAGATCGGTGCTGGATTTAGGGTCGGCAATAGTCACGAGCATCGCTCCCGGAGGACCTGGGCAGGCATTCACATGTCGAACACTTGTTCATTAAACGACATTACATGCCGCTCCGCAGCCTCGCAAGCCGAAGGCGTCAATGGCTTGTGTGCAACGAGAATATCGGGAAATCACGCCACTTACACCTCGTTTGTGGGGGCAGCCGCGGCGAATGCTGTGCCGGCGCCCGCCCGACAGCGACCGGCCGTTTTGCGCAAACTTGTACGCTATGAGAACATCCATTTCTCTCTCTCGCTTCAGAACGACAATACGATGCTGAGACTTGCTGACGCGGCGCTGCTGCGGGACGCGCTTTACATCGACGGCCAGTGGCTCAAGCCCGCCGATATTGCCACGATCGAAGTTCGCAATCCGGCCACGCACCGGCAGGTCGGCCAGGTGCCCAAGGCAGGCCGCGAACACGCTGCGGCTGCCGTCGATGCGGCTGCGCGTGCACTGGCCTCCTGGTCAGCGCGCACGGCCAAGGAACGTGCGGCCCTGCTGCGCCGCTGGCACGACCTGATTCTCGAGCACGTCGACGATCTTGCGCGCATCCTGACCGCCGAGCAGGGCAAGCCGCTGGCCGAAGCGCGCGCGGAGATCCTGTACGGCGCCGCGTTCTTCGAATGGTTCGGCGAAGAAGCCAAGCGAACGTACGGCGAGGTGATTCCGACACCTTCGCCGGATCGACGGCTGATGGTGCTGCGCCAGCCGGTCGGCGTCTGCGCCGCGATCACGCCCTGGAACTTCCCCATGGCCATGATCTCGCGCAAGGCGGCACCTGCTCTCGCTGCGGGCTGCACCATGGTGCTCAAGCCCGCGAGCGCCACGCCCTTGTCGGCGCTCGCCATCGCTGAACTCTCGCATCGTGCCGGAGTGCCACGGGGCGTTTTCAACGTCGTGCCGGGTGGCGCTGCCACGGTCGGCGAGGAGTTCGTGACCAACCCGACGGTGCGCAAGGTGACGTTTACGGGCTCCACCGACGTCGGTCGCGAGCTGATGGCCAAGGCGGCGGGCGATATCAAGAAAGTCTCGCTGGAACTGGGGGGCAACGCCCCGCTGATCGTGTTCGACGATGCAGACCTCGCGACCGCGGTCGCTGGAGCGCTCGCCTGCAAGTTTCGCAATGCAGGCCAGACCTGCGTCTGTGCGAACCGGATCTATGTTCAGAGCGGCATCTACGATGAGTTCGTGAGCGCGTTCTCCGCTGCCGTCGGGCGCTTGCGCGTGGGCGATGGCAACGAGCCGGGTGTAGACCAGGGCCCGCTCATCGACGAGGCTGCCGTGAGCAAGACGCTGGAGCACCTCGAGGATGCTATCGCCCGCGGTGCACGCGTGACGGTGGGCGGCGCCCGGCACCAGCTCGGCGGCACCTTCTTTCAGCCCACCGTAGTTGCCGGTGCCACGGCGCAGATGCGCATTGCACGCGAAGAGACCTTTGGTCCCCTCGCCCCCGTGTTCCGGTTCGAAACCGAGGCCGAGGCCATCGCATCCGCCAACAGCACCAAATATGGACTTGCCGCGTACTTCTTTACTCGCGATCATGCGCGCATCTGGCGCGTGGGCGAGGCTCTGGAGTTCGGCGTGATCGGTGTAAACACCGGCAACACGTCCTACGAGGGAGCGCCGTTCGGCGGCCTGAAATCCTCCGGTATCGGCCGCGAAGGCTCGCACCGCGGGATCGACGAATTCCTTGAAACCAAATACCTGTGCATCGCCGGCATCGGCGGTTGAAACAGGTCCCCAGGGCGCCACGACCCAGGGAAAACACATAAATGAACGCACGCACCGCCACGGCCCAGCCGGCCACTCTGAAGATCAGCAACCGCGACTACGTGAACTCCCTGGCCCGCGGCCTGGAAGTGATTCGTGCCTTCACCCGCAGCACACCGCGCATGACGCTCAGCGACATCGCCCGTGCCACGGGTATGACGCGCGCGACCGTGCGCCGTTTCCTGCTGACGCTGGTGCACGAGGGCTACGCGGACACCGATGGCAAGTTCTTCGGACTGCGGCCCAAAGTGCTGGAGCTTGGCTACGCTGCCCTTTCCAGCCTGACGTTCCTCGACGTTGTGCAGCCGGTCATGACGCACCTGGCCGAGGAACTGGAGGAATCCTGCTTCTGCGCCATTTTGGATGACGAAGACGTGGTGTACGTGGCGTGCGTGACGCCGCCCGGGCGCGTCGTGAACATCGACCTGAGCGTGGGCAGCCGCGCGCCGGCGCATTGCGTGTCCACCGGCCGGGTGCTGCTCGCGGCTCTCGACGAGCGGCAGCGCCTGAAGTACCTGGACAAGGCAACCCTCAGGAAGCTCACGCCCAACACCATCACCTCGAAGGTGAAGCTGCGCACTCTCATAGAGGAGACGCGCGTCAAAAGCTGGGCGATCGTCGACCAGGAACTGGAGATCGGCCTGCGCTCGATCTCGGTGCCGATCCGCGATCAGACGGGCAAGGTGCTGGCTGCGCTCAACGTTGCCTGCCCGAGCTCGCGCATCACTCCCGAAGACATGCACGGCCGCATCCTGCTGCGCCTGCAGGCAGCTTCCCAGGAAATCACGGCCGGGCTCCAGAAGTAGTCGCCCCGCGCCTCATAGCGCTCTGGCGTGAGGTACTGCGCATGCGCGCGCCTGCCGTCCATGTACGGACGCGACTGGGTGCTTTTTGTGTACCCGCCGGCCTGCGACCTTGCGAGGCTGGGTCAGGACTTCGGCAGGGGCTGGCGCTTCCAGAAATGGCGGATCTCGTCGTCCAGACCCGTCATCTCCCAGCGGATCAGTGACAGGGGCACGCGCCCGGCGGCCATGAACGTGTCGTGGAAGTCCTTGAGTACGAACTCGTCACCGAGCTGGCGCTTGCGATCCGCGAGCAGTTCCTGCATCTGCAGCATACCGATCATGTATCCCAGGCCATAGCCGGGTGGACGACGCAGGTAGATTTCGGCATCGACCCGCGCCACGTCGGCATCCAGATACGGCGTGCGCTCGACCCAGTACTTGACCACGTCGGCGACCGTCATCTGGTTGAGCTGGAGCCAGACATCGGCCGGCACGCGCGCCGCGCGGAAGATGCCGAACAGGTAGATCAGCTCGCGAACACGCGGCTTGGCGTCGAACAGGCCCGCGTGGAGCATGCCCTCCTCGAGATACACGCCCCAGCCTTCGGTGCGCGCACCATCCGTGAGCTTGCTGCGAATCGGATCCGTGCTATGACGCTCCACCACCCCATCGAAGCGGTGACCGGGAATGACCGCGTGCAGGTGGTCGGGGCTGGGATCGCGGTACTGGATCTGCTCCCAGAAGTTCGGCCCCTTGGCACGCACGATCCACGGCACGTTGGTGTCCAGCTCCTTGATGTAGTCGGGGATCGTGATGATCTCCTCGTCCACGAGGAACTTGCGGACGATCTCGTCCGTGGACTTGATCTTGGCCTCGTATTCTTCCTTGGAAGCCGAGAGCTCCAGCGGCGGCTCCTTGCGGTTGCGGTGCTGTTCGAGCCCGTACAGCGCCCACAGGCGATTGAGCTCGCGCTGGCCGAGCGTCACGATCTGGTCCGCGTTGAACGGCATCAGCTTGACGTTCCTCAGATACCAGTCGAAGTTGGCGCGACCCACACCGGCCTTGGCGGTCATCTTCGGGCGATTGGTCTTGAGCCAGGACTCGAAGTCCTCGACCGCCGCCTTGGCTGCGCTGATGTCCCCACGCAGATCGCGTTGCTGTTTCTCGGCGCGCCCGAGCAGATCGGCGTACCAGCCGATCACGCCGGGCGGAGGTGATGCGCGGTAGGGATAGCCATGCCCGACGCCGTCCGGATTGCGCAGATTGAAGATTGCCAGATCCGCGTAGTCGGCTGCGACATCCGTCAGGTTGGTCTTGGCCTGCGCCACCAGCCCCGGAATCGCGCGCAGCTGGCGACGAGTCTCCTTCAGCTCCTCTGCCTTCACGGGAAGTTCCGTAAAGGTGACGCGCAGCATCTGGTCGACGTAGAAGCCCGGATCGCGCTGCCACGGTCGAGAGACGTGCAGCGTGAACTCCTGCTGGTTCAGCCGCGCGCGCACGGCGAGGAAATCCACCTGCTGGTGGCGGTTCCACACCGCAACGTTCATGTCGTCGAGCCGCTTCTGCAGAGCCTCGAGACGCGCGCGGCGCTCGTTGATGGCCTGCTCGCCGAAATCGGGAAACACCGGCGCGCTGCCGGCAGCTTCCTTCTCCTGCTCCTCGTTACCGCGCCGTGCACGCGCCGCGTCCTCGGATTCGAGGAACTCCGGCAGCAGCGCCACGACGTCCTCATGGGTGCCCGAACCGCGAGGCATGCCCTCATACGAGGTCTGCGCCGCGGTGGTCTGCGCATTCGTCGTCTGCGCGGAGATGCCCGGCGCCATGCCCATCAGCAGCACGGCGGCGCAGGCGGAACTCAACAAGGCTTGGGTCGATTTCACTGCGTCATTGCTCCAGGACTAGAAACGCACCGTCACACCGCGGATCCTTATCCAGCGCGTTGCTGATGCCGAGGAACAGCTCGATCTCCTCGCTGAGGTCGTACTTCGCCGTGAGGTCGAGGTATTGCCAGGAGCTGATCGTGCCGTTCTCGTTCGGGATCGCGTTGGGCGCCAGCTCCAGGTCGCCGATGAGCTGCAGCTCGGCGGCGATGCCCAGCGGTCCGCTCTGCCAGTCGACGCGCAACAGGCCGCGGAAGTCCGGAGTGATGCGATTGCCATCGGCCGAGCACGCACCGCTGTAGAACCCGGCGCAGTCCACGGTAGCGAGACTGGCGAGCTGCTGGGTCTCGTCCTCGAACTGCCACGTCGAAACCCAGCGCAGACCGAGCCTTGCGTCCTTGCCGGGCAGCGACAGGTACGCCGGCAGGTCCAGACCGTAGTTCACGGCCGGGTCGACACCCGAGACGTTGCGGCTGGCGACGTTCAGCAGAGGAGCGTTGACGGTATCGATGAGACCCGAGAACGGCAGCCGGCGGATCGTCTGGCAGGGCGTGCTGCTGTTGTCGAGCAGGCCGAAGCAGGCGTTGACCAGTGCCTGCGAGGAGACCTGAGTGATCGCCCCTTCGACTTCGACCTCGAAGTAGTCGACCGGGACGCTGAGGCCTCCCAGAACATCGGGCGTCAGCACGATACCCGCTGTGAAGGTGTCCGCCTTCTCCTCCTCGAGGTTCAGGTTGCCACCGGTCAGCGCGTTCCATCCCTGGCTCGCGCCGGGCAGGAACGTGTCGATGATGTTGGCTGGAACGCCCTGCGGGATGCACAGCTCGCGCTCGGCTGCCGTGGGCTGACTGGTGACCCAGCACGGATCGACGCCGCCTGTGAAGCCGCCACCCGGTTGGGCGAACAGCTCGTTGAGGTTCGGAGCGCGGATGGCGCGGCTCAGGCCGCCGCGCACGCGCATCCAGTGCGTGAGCTGCCAGTCGAGCACACCCTTCCAGGTGGTGACCCTGTCGATCGTCGAGTAGTCGGACTGGCGCAGCGCCCCTTCGAGTGCGAGGTTCTGGATGAGCGGCAGATCCTTCAGCAGTGGCACGCGTACTTCCGCGAACATCTCGAAGACCTCGAAATCGCCCTGGCTGCCGCAAGGGGACCCGCGGGCAGATCGAACACATCGCCCGCGAGCGATGCACCCGAGTTCTTGCGCAGGAACTCCTCGGCGCGGCCGGTCTGCACCGCGAGGAAATCGGCCATCTCGGGCGTCAGCGTGTTGGTGCCGAGGATATTCACCGGCACGCAGCCGAGCAGGTTGACGCGGCAGGCGGGCTCGCCGCCGACCAGGATCGTGTCGAGGCCGAGCGTGGTGCGCGAGCGCGACAGGAGTCCCGTCTGCAGGAACTCGACATCCGAGCGCGCATACTGGAAGTAGGCGTCCCACTTCCAGTCCTTGTCGCCGAACGTGAGGTCGCCGCGCAGGCCCGAAGTCAGGCTGAAGGAATCGGCGGTGATGCTGGTGTTGCGCGGCCCGAATTCCTCGAAGCGGCGGTTGGTGCCGCGCACCGTGAAGATGCCGTCGTCGTCGGGATCGAAGAACGCTCGGTTGGCAGCGAAGAAATCACGCAGCGGCTGCGGGTACAGCGGGTTGATGTCGGCGTTGGTGAACAGCACGGTGCCCGTGGGCTGGCCGGAACCCATGGGCGAGACTGCCTCGGGCGCCTGCTGGAACTCGTTTTCCTTCTTCGTGTAGAAGAATTGTGCGTACCCCTGGACCTTCTCGCTGAAGTCGTAATGCCCGGTGGTGGACACCTGCCAGCGCTCGAAGGGACGCAGCAGGAAGTTCACCGCCGCATAGTTGTACTGCTCGGTGGGACGACGTCGCCGAAGCGCACGCCCTGGTCGCCCCGGGACAGGAACCGTCGGAATTGGACAGATCCACGCCGTTGATCTGGCCGAACTGCGAAGCAGGAATGCTGATGAGGCCACCGGGGATGTTGCCGGAGCCGAAGTTCACCAGGTTTCCCTGGGGATCCTCGATCAGCGGCTGGCGCGAGAACTCGCGGTCTGCCATGAACACCGGATCGCGGTTGGTGTACGAGGCGTGCAGCGTGACGTTGCCGCGGCCGTCCTCGGTGTTGACGCCGAACAGCATGTCGAGCTTGCGGTTCTGGCCGTCGCCGCGGTCGGTCTCGCCGTACTGCGCCTTGAATTCCGTGCCCTCAAAGTCGTCCTTGAGGATGAAGTTGACCGCGCCGGCGATGGCGTCGGAACCGTACACGGCCGAGGCGCCGCCCGTGATGATTTCCACGCGCTCGATCAGGCTGTCGGGGATCGTGGCGGGGTCCACCAGTCCGGTGACGTCCGCCGGAATGAAGCGCCTGCCGTCGACCAGGACGAGCGTGCGCACCGCGCCCAGGCCGCGCAGATCTGCGGACAGCACGCCGGAGCCGCCACTCTGGTTGACGGTGCCGGTGTTGTCCGGATTGAGCTGCGGGAACTGGTTGAGGGTGTCCTCGAGCGTGACGTTGCCCGACAGCGAGATCTCTTCGACGTTGACCGTCTGCACCGGGCTGACTTCCACCAGATCGCGGCTGCGCAGCAGCCGTGATCCGGTCACCACGACTTCCTCCTGGACCTCCGCACCCGCAGCGGCTTCCTGCGCGGCGACCTGAGTTGCCTGTCCGGCCGTCGCGGCGAGTGCGCTTGCGAACAGCACCCGACGCACTGCGCGGCCGACCAGGTCAGCGTTCTTGGATCTGGACACCTGTGTCTCTCCCCACGGGTTGGTTGGTTGCCGATGTGCGCGTCGGCCTAGCCACGCGTGCGCGCTCTGCCAAGGCCCACCTGTCGTTGCCAGCGTGTCGTGGCCGCGACAGCCGGCCAAGCCTATGGACGAGAATGAGCAGTTGTTTGCGGACTGTCAACAAAAAATGGGCGCATAGCGCACACACGGTAGCTAATCGGACGAATGGGCTGCCTTCATCCGTGCCGCCAGCAGTGCCATCAGCGCCCGGTCCCGCCAGCGCACCCGTGCTTCCCATTCGTTCAGCGGCAGCAGCCGGCGGCACTGTTCCGTGACCTTCACGACCAGCTCCGGGGTCCACGGATCGTGCTGCCCGCGCTCGGCTCCCATCGCGGCGTACGCCGGACCGAGCTTCTGCGCATGGCTCGCGATGCCACCCCGAGTGTTCAGATCCACCGTTTCGAACGGCCCCACCACCGACCAGCGCAGTCCCAGCCCGTCCCGCACGATGCGATCGAGCGACTCGACGTTGGTCACGCCGTCGCGCACCAGGCAGTAGGCTTCGCGCAGCAAGGCACCCTGCAGGCGGTTGAACACGAAACCGGCGACTTCTTTCCGGACCCGTATGGGCGTGAGGCCAGCGCCCGCCAGCAATGCGTGCGCCCGCTCGACGGCAGCTCCAGTCGTGAACGGCGCCGGCACCAGCTCGATCACGCGAATGAGGAAGGGCGGATTGCCAGGATGGGCGATGAGGCAACGAGGCGCGGTGCGCAGCGTACCGGCGATCTGCGACATGGGAATCGCAGACGAAGCGCTCGCCAGGATCGCGCCCTCGGGGGCTGCACGCTCCAGTTCAGCGAAGAGTTCACGCTTGAGCTCCAGCCGCTCGGGCGCACATTCCTGGACGTAATCGACGTTCTGCGACTGCCGCGCCGAGCTCGCGCTGCGGTTCGATGCGCTCCTGCAAGAATGCGTCGCTCGCGCTCAACAGCCCGAAGTCACGCAGATCCGCGGCAATGCCAGCTACCTGCGCACGCAAGCGGTCGAGCTGCCGGGCATCGGCGTCAAAGATCCGGACCCGGTGGCCGGCCGCAGCGAACAGCAGCGTGAAAGCCGTGCCGATACTGCCGCTGCCGATCACCGAGATGCTCGATACCGGGTTATTCAGGGGGTCGCTGGTTACCATTTGCCGTTGCGCCGGATGGTGTGACCTGCGCACAATTGTTCACAGTCTCACCCACAGTCAAGCGCGCATCCTGGGCAATCCCATGACCGGTTCCACTTCCCTGCACGGGCTCGCCGGGCGCACCGTCCTCGTGACCGGCGCATCCAAAGGCATCGGCGCGGCGATCGCTGCACAGCTCGGTGCGGCCGGCGCCCACGTGATCGCCCACTACGGCAGCGACCGTGCCGGCGCCGAAGCGGCTTGCGCCAAGACGCCGGTGGAGCGCAAGCACCTCGTTGCGGCGGACTTCTCGCGTCTGGATGACGTCGAAGCGCTGTGGAGCCAGGCGCTCGCCTGGCGTGGCAGCATCGACGTGCTGGTCAACAACGCCGCAACTATGATCTGGAACGGCGGCATCGACGAGCCGCTCGCGACCTGGGACGAGGTCTGGGACCAGACCCTGCGCATCAATGTTCTCGCTCCGGCGCGGCTGCTGCGCCAGGCACTGCTGCATTTCCGCGCGCGACGCGCCGGTATCGTCATCACCATCTCGAGCTGGGCTGCTCAGCGCGGGGTGACCAATCCCGCAACGATCGCGTACGGAGCCTCGAAAGCCGCGATCCACGCGGCTACCAAAACGGTGGCGCGGGCTTACGCCAGGGAAGGAATCCTCGCGTACACGATCGCACCGGGCGTCGTCGGCACGCGCCTGTCGGAGCAATTCGCCAGCACGCAGGGCGGCAGGGAAGCGGTAACGAGCGGGTTGACGATGGGCGAATGGGTACCACCGGAGGAGATCGCGGAACTGGTGACCTTCCTCGCCAGTGGCCGCGCCCGTCACCTGTCAGGCGCGACTCTTGACGTCAATGGCGCCAGCTACGTGCGTTGAGCGATCGAGCTGAGCTCCGCACTCCATGCGCATCGCCTCGGCTGGCATCTCGCGCGCCGATCCGGGTTTCGAGTTCACATTCGAAGGCCGGCGCGTGGTGGCGCACGCCGGCGAAACCGTGGCCGCGGCGTTGATCGCCGCCGGTCACTGGTCATTTCGCGATTCACGCAGCGGCGCGCCGCGAGGCCCGTTCTGCGGCATGGGTGTGTGCGGCGAGTGCCAGGTGATGATCGACGGGCAATCGCGCCGCGCCTGTCTCGAGCCAGCCCAGCCGGATCGCATCATCGCACGCCATCCTTCGCGGGCAGCCACTGGTAATCCCACTGAAGAGCCTCTCACCCCCGGCAACTGGCAGGAAAGGACCGTTGACGTCCTGATCGTCGGCGCCGGACCGGCTGGTCTCGCGGCCGCCCGTGTTGCAGCAGGCGCCGGGTTGACCGTGCTCGTGGTCGACGAGCGCCGCAAATTCGGGGGCCAGTTCTTCAAGCAACCGGGCGCGGGCTTTGCTATCGATGAGGGTCAGCTGGACGCACAGTATTCGGAGGGTCGGCGCCTGTACGAGCAGGCGCTCGCTGCGGGCGCACGATTGCAGTTCGGGGCCACGGTGTGGGCCGCATTCGCGCCCGACCTACTCGCTCTGGTGGTCGAAGGGGCAACCCATGTCGTGCGTGCGCGCCGGTTGATCCTGGCCACCGGCGCCTTCGAGCGCGCGGTGCCGGTGCCGGGCTGGACGCTACCTGGTTTCATCACCACGGGCGCAGCCCAGACTCTGCTGCGCGCCTCTCAGGTCTCACCGGGCAAGCGCGTGTTGATCGCAGGCAACGGGCCGCTCAATCTGCAGGTCGCGCGCGAGCTGAGCGAAGCCGGAAGTGAAGTGGTCGCCGTGGCGGAACTGGCGGCCTCGCCGCTGAGTTCTCCGTCGGCCGCCCTCGCCATGGCACTCACCTCTCCTGAGCTGTGCCTGAGCGGTGTATCGCAGCTGATGCATCTGCGCGCGCATGGTGTGCCCGTGCTCTATGGGCATGCCCTCGTCGAAGTGGAAGGCTCTGCGCGAGTGGAGCGTGCAACCCTCGGACGCCTCGATGCCGACCAGGGTGTCGTGTCCGGATCGCAGCGGACGTTCGCTGTGGACGCGGTATGCGTGAACCATGGCTTCATGCCGCAGAACGAGCTGGCGCGTGCCCTGGGGTGCGAATTCACCGTCGATGCGCGCACGCTGGCCTGGAGCGCCCGCTGCGACGCCGACGGCCGCAGCAGCGTACCCGGCGTATTCATTGCGGGCGACGCGGGTGGTTTGCAGGGAGCGCGCGTTGCCATCGCGCAAGGCGCGCTGGCGGGAGCCCGTGTCGCCGAGGAACTGCAAGCCGGCTCATCGATCGAGAACGTCGCGCGCTGGCAGCGTGTCTTGCGTCGACACCAGAAATTCCAGCGCGCGCTATGGCAGATGTTCCATGCTCCGGCACTGTCCACCCAGCTTGCGCAGGCCCAGACGCTGCTGTGCCGCTGCGAGGAGGTTTCGCGCTCGCGCGTCGAAGCGAAGCTGGGACATCACGCCGCGAACTTCGGCCTGGTCAAGCGCGCCACCCGCGCCGGCATGGGCAGCTGTCAGGGGCGTTATTGCTCCTCGTTGCTGGCAGCGCTGATGGCGCAGCGGTTCGCAGCCACGCCGCGCTCCGAGGATTTTTTCGCGCCGCGCGCTCCGAGCAGACCCGTGCAACTCCTCCAGCTCGCCGGCGAATGGGACAGGGAAACCGCGCCAATCGACGTTTTGAGAACAAGTGGGCGCGATGCGAACACTTTTCCTTGACCGCTTCGCCCCGCCTACCGCACCATGGACTGACCCTGGTCGCCCGCGACAGCTGCGCGGCGCCGGCAATCCTCCCGGAGATCCTGCGGCTGTGCTGCGACGTCTATTCACGATCCTCACGCTGGCCCTGCTCGCGGCCGCACCCACGCTCCAGGCGCGCACGCTCGACGAGATCATCAAGAGCGGCACGCTCAAGGTTGGCGTGAATCCGAACTTCCCGCCCATGAGCTCGTTCGGCAAGACCAACCGGCTCGAGGGGTTCGACGTCGATATCGGCCATCGGATCGCGCAGGCGCTGGGCGTGAAGGCCGAGTTCGTGGCGACCGAGGCTGCGCAGCGCGTTCCATTCCTGGTCTCCAATCGCATCGACATCTCCCTCGGTGCGCTCACCCGTACTCCGGAACGCGCCAAGCTCATATCCTTCACCGTGCCGCTGCACACCGAGGCGATGGGTGTCATCACGACCGAGAAGGTCGCGGCGAAGACCTGGCGCGATCTGGACAAGCCGCAGATCACGCTGGTCAACATGCGTGGCAACCTCTCGGTGGAGCTGCTCAAGAAGAGATTGCCCAAACCCAAAGTGCTGCTGGTGGACGGGAACGCGGACACGATCCGCGCGATCGCCCAGGGCCGCGCCGAAGCCCTGGTCGAGAACGTGGATTTTTTCCTCAACTTCACCAAGAACTATCCGAACGTGAAGTGGCGCGTACTGAGCGATCCCATCTACGTCGCTTACTGCGCCATCGGCGTGCGCAGGGGCAACGACAGCCTGCGCGAGTTCCTGGACGTGCTGCTGTACGACCTGCACAGCGGCGGCACAGTGGCCGCAACCTGGAAGAAGTGGTACGGCGCCGCGATGGCCGTGCCGATCACACCGCAACCGTTCTTCTGAAAGCTTGCCTGATCCAGGCGGCGCACCGCCGGCGTCGCCTCGCCCAGCCTGACGATGGACTACACGTTTCAGTTCTCCACGGTGTTCGAGCAGCTGCCCTACCTCCTGGGCGGCGCCGCGGTGACCCTGCAGATCGCGTTCGTGTCCTTCTGGGGCGGCATCCTCCTGGGCATCGCGGGCGCCATCGCCAAGGTCTATGGCGAAACCACTGCGCGCCGCATCGCCTCCGGATACGTCACCTTCTTCACCAACACACCGGCCTTGGTTCAGGTGTTCCTGCTCTATTACGCCCTGCCGGACGCCGGAGTGCTGCTCGGTTCGATGACCGCTGTGCTCATCGGACTCACACTCAATGCCGGCGCGTATCTCACTGAGATCCTGCGCGCTGGTGTGATCTCCGTGCGCCGCTCCGAGATGGAGGCCGCCATCGCCCTCAACATGACGAGACTGCAGATCCTGCGCTTCGTCATGCTCCCCCACAGCGCGCGCACCATCTATGCGCCGCTGTCGAATTTCTTCCTGGTCCTGGTTCTCGGCAGCTCCATCGCTGCCCTGTTCGGCGTGGAAGAGCTCACCGGCCGGGCGATCAACGTCAGCGCCGTGAACCTGAGGACCATCGAAACGTACACGGTGGTGGCCGGCATCTATGTGGTGCTCACCCTGCTGGCAAGCGCTTCGCTGGCTCTGGTGGGGCGCTGGGCGTTTCGCGTCGAGGCAAAGATCATCTGATGCTGCAACGGCTGATCGAAGACGCCCCGCTGTTCTTCAACCAGAGCAATCTGCTGTTCCTGCTGGCGGCGATGGGCCGCACGCTCGCCATGACGCTGATCGGTTGCGGCGTCGGCATGCTGTTCGGGCTCGGCATCGCGGTATTGCGGCAATCGCGCTTGCGGGTCATGGCTCCGCTGCGCGCCATCGCCGTCTTCTACGTCGAAACCTTCCGCCGCATCCCGTTCCTGGTCATCCTGTTCATCGTGCTGTTCGTGATCGAGCCGCTGGTTCCGGGCGCATCGCTGTTCGCGATCGCGACCGTGGCGGTATGCCTGCTGTCCACCGCGATCCTCTCCGAAGTCGTACGCTCGGGGCTCGAGTCGGTGCCTCAGCAGCAGGTGGAAGGCGCACGCACGCTCAACTTCAGCGCCGCCCAGATGCTGTTCATGGTGATCCTGCCGCAGGCTTGGCGCGTCATCCTGCCGCCGGCCGCAGCGTTCGTGGTGATGTTCATCAAGGATACCTCGCTGGCCTCGCAGCTCGGCGTCATCGAGCTGACGTTCGCCGGCAAGATGCTGGTCAACCGTGGCTTCTCGCCGGTGCTCGGCTTCGGCGCCATCCTGATCTGTTATTTCCTCTTGTCCTATCCCCTGGCCCGGTTCGCGGCCTGGCTGGAGAAGCGTCTTGCACCACCTCGAAATCGATAATCTGTCGAGCAACTACGGCGCGCACCGGGTGCTGCAGGGCGTGACGCTCAGCGCCGACAAAGGCGAAGTCGTCAGTCTCATCGGGCCGTCGGGCTCCGGAAAGAGCACGCTGCTGCGCGTGCTGATTGGCCTCACACCGCCGACCGGCGGCGAGGTGCGCATCGCCGGTACGCGCGTCGACTATTCGCATCGCCAGAGCCTGCGCGAACTGCGCAACCACATGTCGATCGTCTTCCAGCAGTACAACCTGTTCCAGAACATGACGGTCATGCGCAACGTCACGGTGGCGCCACTGAAGATCAAGAAGCGCCCGCGCCAGGAAGTCGAACGCGAAGCTGCCGAGCTCCTGCGCAAGGTCGGAATGGCTGACAAGCACGATGCCTATCCGGAGCAGCTCTCCGGAGGTCAGCAGCAACGCGTCGCCATCGCACGCGCGCTGGCCATGCGCCCGGAGATCCTGTTGCTGGACGAAGTCACCTCGGCGCTGGACCCCGAGAGGGTGAACGAGGTTCTGGACACGGTTCGTGCGCTCACGAGCGAAGGCATCACGATGATCATCGTTTCCCACGAAATGGCCTTCGTGCGCGAAGTATCCACGCGTGTCGCGATGATGGATGTCGGACGAATCGTGGAATACGGCACCCCCCAGCAGATCTTCTCGGCGCCGCGCGAGGAGCGCACGCGCGAGTTCGTCAGCAAGATCCTCAAGCATTGACGGCGGCCTCGGCCACCGGCCCTCAGGGGCGAAACGGCGTGAGGTCGAAGTCGACGGGCGGCGCCCTGCCCTGCACCAGGCTGGCGATGATCCGGCCGCCGGCCGGTCCTCCGGTGAATCCCATCCAGGGGACGTAGTTGACGAAGAAACCCGGTGCCGAGGGCAACTCGCCGAGCAACGGCAGCCAGTTGGCGGTGCCGTTCACGATGGCAGCCCACGTGCGCACCACCTGCAACGCAGCCACGGCAGGCACCACTTCGAGGGCCACGGCAAGGTTGCGAGAGAGAGAGGCCGGGCTCACCTGCGGCCGACCCTGGGCATCGAGGACCGCCGGCCATCCGCCGCCGATGACGATGGTGCCCTGATGGGTCTGTTTCATCGTGAGGCGATGACGCGCCGAATACACCAGGTGCCCTATCAGCGGCTGTGCGGGTTCCGTCACGGTCAGCTGGATGGGAAAGGCCTGGATGTCGATGGAGGCACCGACACACCGCGCTATGCGACCCGCTTCTACACCCGCAGCGTCGACCACGCGCCTCGCGCGGTGCACTTCCCGTGCGCTCCTCACCTCGAATCCGGCGCCCACGCGTTCGATGGACAGCACGCGCTGACCGCGCAGGATGCGTGCGCCCCGGCGCTCGGCCGCCGCTGCAAAGGCCGGCGCGGCGACGAGCGGATTGGCCTTGCCCTCGATCGGGCAGTACGCGCCGCCACAGGCTCGTGCAGAAAGATAGGGCGCCATGTCCGACAGCGCGGCGCGGTCCAGCAACTCGAGCGGCAATCCATGAGCGCGCTCGATGCGTGCTTTGGCCTCGATCATGCGCATCTGCGCCGCATCGGTGGCGACCAGCAACCCGCCGTCCAGCGCGACCTCCAGGTCGGCATCTACCTGGGCGCCGGCGCATTGCCACAGGTGGATAGAGTAGGCATACAAAGGCAGGGCCGCGGCGAACCGCTCGGCCCAGGCTTTGCCGAGCTCGATGAACGGTTCGTGCTGGATCTGGGCGTGCAGGCTGCCCGCATTGTTGCCGGATGCAGCGGCGTTGAGGTCCGACTGCTCGAGCAGCAGAACTTCCACACCGTCGGCCGCCAGGTAGAACGCAGTGCTGCAGCCTGCGATGCCACCGCCGATCACGATTACGTCGGCCAAGGGCGCGCTCCGGTATCGGTCCACCAGCCCCGCTGGTCCCTGCTCAGTTCGACGTTCGGACCGGCTGTAGATGCAGATATAAATTTGTGCGCTATGCTAACGTATGGTCGCACAGCGCGCACAAATGCGGGTGCGGTAAATGGCTTCCCGGGCGCGTCTCCGGCCCGCGGGCCGCACCTACAAGGGAGAGGGGAAATTGTCGGGTAACACATTTCACGGAAGCTACACCGTCTCGGTCACGCCGTTCACCGAGGACAGCGGCGATGTCTGCCTGGATTCCCTCAAGCGCTTCCTGGACTGGCAGATCGAGTGCGAGGTGCCCGGCATCATCATCCTGGGCTCGACCGGCGAGTTCCTCACGGTCACCGACTCGGAACGCAAGAAGCTGGTGGAAACCACGGTCCGGCACGTGGACGGACGCATGAACGTGCTGGTCGGCACGATGAACGCCCACACTCCCACCGCAGTGCGCTACAGCCGCGAAGCGGAGCAGATGGGTGCGGATGGCCTGATGGTCATCCCGCCTTACTATTACACGCCTACGGATGACGAGGTGTGCGGCTACTACGAGGCGATCTCCAGCGCGGTCTCGATTCCGATCATGCTCTACAACAATCCCTTCACCTCCAACGTCGACATGCCCTCGCAGCTCGTGGCCCGGCTCACCCGCGCCTTCGACAACATCCGCTACATCAAGGAAGCGAGCATGGACGTCGGACGCGTGTACGACGTGATAGAGGACAGCGAGGGCGTGATAAACGTGTTCGCGGGCGAACGGCCGGTGGAGAGCTTCCTGCTCGGGGCCATCGGCTACGTCAATCCCTTCGGCAACTACATCCCCTATGCCACCTCGCGCATGTGGGACCTGCTCGACCAGGGGCGGATCGAGGAAGCCAAGCAGATCCAGCGCGTGGCTCACGAGATCGATCACATCATCGCTGAGGGCCATCCGCGCTACGGGCACCAGTGCTACTCCAAGGCTCTCGCTGCGGCTCAGGGCTACCCGATGGGCGATGTACGCGCGCCCCTCACCCGTTTCGATCAGCTCGGAGACGAGGGACGCCAGCGTCTGGCCAAGATGGTGCCACTGATGAAAGACCTTGACGCACTGGTGCGGCGCATGGGCGTCAAAGCTCCCGCCAGATGACTCAGGAGCCCCACTCCACGCAGCCGGCAGCGCAGCTGCCGGCGCTGTTCGCACCTTTCACCGTGCGGGGCGTGACCTTCCGCAATCGCGTCGTGGTCACTCCCATGTGCCAGTACTGCGCGCTCGACGGGCACGCAGTCGCCTGGCATTTCGCCCATCACGGCAGATTTGCGCTCGGCGGCGTGGGAGGAGCGCTCGTCGAGGCCAGCGCCGTTACGCGCGAAGGCCGCATCACCCACGGCTGCCTCGGAGTTTATGACGATGCACACATCGACGGCCTGAGTCGCATCGTCTCGATCTATCACGAGCAGCACATCCCGATCGGTATCGAGATCGCGCATTCCGGCCGAAAAGGCAGCGCAGCAGTTCCGCTGGAAGGGGCCGCACCCCTGCACCAAGCGGACCCGGCGCGTGCGTGGCAGATCGTGGGACCGAGCGCCATCGCGATGATGGAGGGCTGGCCCGTGCCGCACGCCCTCACGGGCACAGAGATCGAGCAACTGATCGAGGCCTTCGCCGCTGCGGCACGGCGCGGCATGGCGGCGGGATTCGATTTCGTCGAGATCCATGGCGCCCACGGCTATCTGGTGAACTCCTTTTTCTCGCCTCTCGCCAATCAGCGCGAGGATGCCTGGGGCGGATCTGCCGGGAAACGCATGCGGTTTCCACTCGCGGTGAGCGAGGCAGTGCGGGCAGAGCTGCCGGCCCACGTTCCGCTCTTCTATCGCACGTCGAGTGTCGATGGCATCGAAGGCGGCGCGACGCTCGAAGACAACATTGCGCTCGCTGTGGAATTGCACAAGCGCGGCGTCGACCTCATCGACTGTTCGTCGGGCGGGATCATCGGTCCCTCGGGTCGCGCCCTCACCCCGACATCGCCCGGATACCTGGTTCCCTATGCGCGCGCGATTCGCAGTGCCGCCTCCATCGCCACGATGGCCGTCGGACTCATCATCGAGCCGCGGCAGGCCAACGAGATCATTGCGAGCGGGAGCGCCGACCTGGTGGCCATGGGCCGTCAGCTCCTGGAGGATCCGAACTTCGTCCTGCACGCCGCGCGGGAACTCGGCCATCCCGAGCCGTTCAGCGTGCTGCCGGCCTCCTATCGCTTTTTCCTGGAACGCCGCCGCCTGAAGTGACGGGTGCGCGAGGTGACGCCGATGCTTCGATTCCTGCGCGGCTGCGGGCCACCACTCTTCCTCGCCACCGTTGGCGCGGCAACGCTCTGGATGGCGGCTGCAACAGCATAGGCCCGCGAGACAGCGCCGGCCGGCAACGCGACGATTACGGCCTCGTCGATGGCGACTTCGACGGCCACTGCAGCGTCGACTGATGGCGGCTATGGCGAGCTGCTGTCGTTGTACCAGGAGTTCCGGAGCTTCGTACCCCCACAGATCGTCCAGGACGTGCCCGACTACTCGCCGGCCGCGATGTCGCGGCAACTCGCGCAATTGCAGACGTTCAAGCAGCGCCTCGCTGCCATTGACGACACTGGCTGGCCGATTCCACGACGGGTCGATTACATGCTGGTTCTCGCCGAGATGCGCGGTCTGGAGTTCCAGCTGCGTGTCGTGAGGCCGTGGGAGCGCGATCCGGCCTTCTACCGCACCACCGACCTGGGCTTCGGCCCGAAAATGGCTGGAGCGATGAAGATCCCCGAGCTCCCGTTGCAGGGCACCGAAGTCGCAAACCTGAAGCGCAAGCTCGATGCGGTAGCCCGCGCCTTCGCTCAGGCCTGGACCAACCTCACGGATCCGCGCGGCGACCTGGCGCGGCTCGGCATCGTGCAGAAGACGATCGAGCGCAACCATTACGGGCAGCTCGCGCGCGACCTGGCGATCCATCATCCCAGGCTGGTGCGTAGTGCAGAACGGGAGCGCGATGCGACGGCCAGCTTCCTCCAGTGGCTCGAAAGCATCCAGGGCCGGCTGCCGGCGCACGGCGGGATCGGCAAGGAAGCTTACGACTGGTACCTGCGCTATGTGCTGCTGTTTCCCTACACGTGGGAAGAGATGCGCGTGATCGGTGAGCGCGAGTACGAGCGCTCGATGGTGTTCCTCAAGATCGAGGAGCATCGCCATCGAGGTCAACCGATGATCGAGCCGGCCACCACGCTCGAGGAGTTCGAGCGCCGGCGGGCGCAAGCCGACGCCGAGCTGCTGCGCTTCCTGCGCGATGAGGACATCATGACCGTGCCCGAGTGGCTGGTCGGACCGGTCGGCGAAGGCCCCTACCTGCTGCCCGCGGATCGCGATCCCAGCCGTCCCGGTCCCTTCGATGAGCCCATCCAGCGGCACTTCTTCCGTCAGACCGAGGATCGCGACCCGCGCCCGCTGCGCGCGCACAACCTGCCGGGCCACGCATTCGACCAGCAGAGCATCGCGCGCGACGAGGGGCCGATTCGCGGCGACGACCGCCTGTTCTTCATCTCCGGCACACGGGCCGAAGGCTGGGCGTTCTACCTGGAAGAACTCATCCAGCAGGCTGGCTTCCTCGATGCGCGCCCCAAAGCACGTGAGATCAACTACATCCTGCAGGCCAAGCGCGCTGCGCGCGTGCTGCCCGAGCTCAAGTTGCACGACAACAGCTGGACCTATGACCAGGCCCTGGCCTCGCTCACCAGCCGCACGCCCTACTGGATGGGGCCGAACGATCCGATCGCCCGTTTCGACCTGGAGCTCTACCTGCGGCAACCCGGCTACGGCATCGGCTACTACATCGGCAAGGTGCAGCTCGAAGCACTGTTCGCCGATCGAGCGCGCCAGCTCGGAGCGGACTTCGACCTCAAGACCTTCCACGACCAGTTCATCGCGGCCGGCGTGATTCCGATCGCCATGACGGGCTTCGACGATCAGGTGAGCCGCATGCGTGGCATGGTCAGCCCGCCTGAGCCTGCGTCGCAGCCGCAGGCGCTCAGCGCACGTGCGGCGAGCGCTGCGCGCTGATCAGTACGCCGATGAGACTGGGTCCGTTGCCCACGCGCAGCGCCGAGATCTGCGCGCCCACCCACTCGGGCTGCGACAGAATGGTGCGAACCGTCTGCAGGCGTGGCGGGGTGAGCACGGCTCGCACGAAATCGTCGATGCGCGCTCGATGCGCCTGCAACTCACGATCGCCGGCAACGATCATCCTTTCGAGATCGGCTGGATCGTAGGCGCTCCAGCGCCGCGCGACTTCCGCGAGCTCGCCGCACACCTGCCGTACTACTCGCGCCGGCGGCCGTTCCCGGCAGAAACGCTCGGCTGACGCGAAGGCCGCCAGCAGGCCTTCCATCGCCGAGCGCATGTCGCCGCGCTCCGCGGCAGCCGCGACGAACTTCCTCATCGCATCCAGAGGTCCGGCGCTGGCCACCAGGAAATCCACCTCGTCGATCTGGACTGCGTGCTGCGCCACGATCTCGCTGCCTGCGCAATGCGCCAGCCAGCGCAGCTGCCCACCCGGAGAGAGCACACGTGCCGCCTCACGCAGGGCCATCGGCAAGTCCGCATACTCAAGACCATACTGCGAGGTCAGCGCATCGAACGCGGCGTCGCCGAACGGCAGGTGCTCGGCGGCAACCTCACCGATGAAGCGCACCTGCTTCAGTGTGCCTTCGGGATCTGCCACGTGCCGCACGGGATCGATGTCCGAAAGGTCCACACCCGTGAGCTCGAAGGTCTTATGCACGGCAGTGGCTGAACGCGCGGCGTACCTCAGTACGATGCCGTTCCCCGTGGCCACGTCGAGCACGCGAGATCCGTCTGGAAGGCTTGCAAACCACTGGATCCAGCCCACCCCGATCTGCTCCGCAGTCGCGGGATTTCTCCGGAAGGCAGGACGCCGTGCGGTTCGCGAACCAATAGCCCCGCCAGCCGGCGTTGCGTGGCGCCACGGTCGGGTCCGCTCCCAGCGTGCTGCCATCGATCATGAGCTGCTGCCCCCGGTATGACGTACTGGCATCACCAGCGTACGCCCCGCGCCGATGAGTACCGGCATGAAACCGGTCAATGAGGAGTCCAGCTCATCGTCGCCCGTATCGACCAGGAGGGCAGTGAGATCTGCGAGCTTGGCTACCGATGCGACCACCACGATGTTCTCCCGTCCCACCGCACGCAACACACGCGGACTCAGCTGTTGGTTGCCTCGCCCGAAAAGGAAGCCCTGTCCGCCTACCACGCCCACGACCAGCCTCGCGCGGCCGGATCCGACCTGTTGGAGGATCTGCTCTTCGCTGGCATCTTCGATCACGCAACGTCGGCCGCGATACACCGACACGGCGAGCAGCGATCCCGGACTTGCGGCAAAGCCGCTACCCTCCAGCTCGCGCCGCAGCCGCTGCATCGTGCCGCCAGGGCCGAGCACGGTGAGGCAATCGCCCTGCTCACTGATGCCGGCGGCTATCTGCGCAATCGCCGACTCGACGGCCTGGTCCGCATCAGGGCCCATTGCCTTGGCGTGCGCGACCAGCAATGGCACGCGTGGCGTGCGCAGAAAGCCGTAGAGGGTTGGCGCACCTGCGTTGCGCTCGCCGGACTCACGGCGGTCCAGGACCTCCGAATCCGCCAGCAGTGCTGCACGTTCTGGTGCACTCAGGTAGCGCACAGCGACGTTGCCTGCTGCTCGGGGCGACGTTGCGAACACGGCTGAATGCATCTTTACGCCTGCAGGGACACCGAGAGCCGGCACACGGTCGCAACCCATGCCTTCGAGCACGTCGCGCGCCGTGCCATCGCCGCCCACGAAGAGCAGCAGATCGACTCCCTCGGCGATAAGCGCCCGCACCGCTGCGCGCGTATCTTCGGCCGAAGTGCCAAAGGGTCCGCGATGGTTGCGCGCAGGAGTGTAGACGACGCGCGCCGCAATGCGCGCTTCACGGGTCGCCTTCTCCCCCATGTCGCCAGCGCAGGTGAGCAGTGAGACGCCGTGCGATTCAAGGGACGCCAGCGCAGCGAGCGCGCGTTCTGCGGCGCGAGGCGCGGCTCCCCGGGCGAGCGCTTTCTCGGCCAGATCGCCATCGCTGCCCTTCAGCCCGACGGCGCCCCCGAGACCGGCGACGGGGTTGACGATGAGACCTATCCTCGCGCCCTGCATCCAATGTCTAATAGGCGAACAACTGTTCGCAAACGTCGTCATTTGTGCGACTATACACCCGCAGGCTCGCGAGCCGGATCAGGGCCCGCAATTGCCGTCCGAAGGAGACCCGCGACATGGCTGCAGAGCCGCGTCCCCACCCGTTCATGCCCAACTCCGTGCCGGCGATCAAGCGCGAGCTGCTCGAGGCGCTCGGCGCTTCATCGGTCGAGGAGTTGTTTGCGCAGATTCCCGCCGAACACCGCATCAGCCGGCCGCTGCAACTGCCGCCTGCGATCAGCGAAGAGTCCGAACTGAGCCGCCACATGGTCGGCATCCTCTCTGCCAACGTGTCGTGCGAAAGTGCGCTGAGCTTTCTCGGCGGCGGATGCTGGCAGCATCACGTTCCTGCGATCTGCGACGAGATCGTCAGGCGCAGCGAGTTCCTCACTCCTGTCTGGGGTACGCCCTCGTCCGATCTGGGACGCAACCAGGCATGGTTCGAATTCACCAGCCAGCTCGGTGAGCTGCTCGATCTGGATCTGGTAGCACTCCCCGTGTACAGCTGGGGATGTGCGGCGGGCCACGCCATCCGCATGGCTTCCCGCCTGACCCGGCGCCACGAGGTTCTCGTGCCGCGGCACCTGGATCCGGAACGGCGCGCGGTCATCGCCAACTATTGCGAGCCGCCGGGCATGCCTTCGCACATCGCGATGGTGGACGTGGAGTCCGACCCACGCAGCGGCGCGCTGAGCCTGGAGGATCTGCGGGCCAAGCTGTCCGACGACGTAGCGGCCGTGTACTTCGAGAACCCCGCCTACCTGGGTCAGATCCAGGTGCAGGCTGCTGAGATCTGCGCGGCGGCTCGCAGCGCCGGAGCCGAGGCGATCGTCGCAGTGGACCCCATGTCCCTCGGCTTGCTGGCGCCGCCGGGCACGTACGGCGCGGATATCGTCGTTGGCTCGATCCAGCCCCTGGGCATCCACATGAATTGCGGCGGTGGTCTCGGCGGCTTCATCGCCTCGCGCGACGAGCCGCGCTATGCGCGCGAGTTTCCCACGCTGCTGATCAGCATCGCGGAGACGACGCACGGGGAGCACGGCTTCGGCATGGCACTCATGCATCAATGCTCGTACGGCTCGCGCGAGCTCGGCAAGGACTGGACGGGCAATTCCACCTACCTCTGGGCGATCGGCAACGCAGTCTACATGTCGCTGCTCGGACCCGAAGGATTCCGCGAGCTGGGAGAAACGATCATCCAGCGCGCGCACTACTGCGCGAGCCTGCTCGCCGACATTCCGGGAATCCGGGTGCGGCACACCAGCGGCTTCTTCAAGGAATTCATCGTCGGTTTCGACCGCACCGGCAAGAGCGTGGCGCAGGTGAATGCCGCGCTGCTCGAGGACGGCATCTTCGGCGGACTCGACCTGAGTCGCACGTTCCCTGAGCTCGGGCAGAGCGCGTTGTACTGCGTGACCGAAGTGCACTCGGCTGCCGACCTGGAACGGCTCGCCGGCGTGTTACGCGAGGTGTGTGGCCGATGAGCAGCAAGAGCGTTCTGCGCCGCTATCACGCTCCCGTCTGGGATGAGCCCATCGTCATGGCGATGGGCGTTGCGGGTCGTCGCGGCTGTCATTTTCCGGGTTCCGATCCTGCGCTCGAGAAGAGGACCGGCTGTGCCGGCGACCTGGTACCCGCGGCCGTGCGCAGGCAATCGCCGCCACGACTGCCGGAGATGTCCGAGCCGGATGTGCTGCGTCACTATCTGCATCTGTCGCAGGAAACGCTCGGCATGATGGGCGTGAGCCTGTTCGGCACTTGCACGATGAAATACAACCCTCGCCTCACGGAGGGCCTCGCGGCGCGCCCGTTCGTTGCCGACCTGCATCCGAATCAGGATCCCTCGACGTTGCAGGGCGTTCTGCGCATCCTCTACGAGTTCGACCAGCTGCTGCGCGAGCTCTCAGGCATGGATCAGTTCGTCTTCCAGCCAGCGGGCGGTGCGGACGCAGCGTATGCGCATGCCTGCGTGACACGCGCCTACTTCGCCGCGCGCGGCGAGCTCGAACAGCGCCGGCAGATCATCACGAGCATCCAGTCACATCCGTGCAATCCAGCCACCGCTGCGGCTGCCGGTTTCGAAGTGGTGACGTTGCCGCTCGGTGAACGCGGTTACCCGCAGCTTCAAGCCCTGAAGGCGGCAGTCTCCGCACGCACGGCGGCGCTGTTCATCAACAACCCCGACGACATGGGCATCTACAACCCGCAGATCAAGGAATGGGTCGACGTGGTCCACGCTGCAGGCGGCCTGTGCTTCTACGATCACGCCAACTTCAACGGCGTGATGAGCAAGATCCGTGCGCGCGAACTCGGCTTCGACGCCTGCATGTTCATGCTGCACAAGACCTTCGGCGTTGCGAAGGGTGGTGGTGGTCCGGCGGTGGGGGCCTACGGCTGTTCCGCGCAGCTCGCCCCGCACCTCCCCGGTCCGCTGATCACGTTCGACGGCACGCGCTATGCGCTGCAGGATGCCGGCGAGCAGTCGGTTGGCCGCGTGCGCGAGTACTGGGGCAATGTGCAGCAGGTGGTCAAGGCTTACGCTTGGACACGAGCGATGGGCGCAGCCGGCATCGGGGAAGCCTCGGACATGTCGGTGCTCATGAACAACTACATGGAGAAGGAGCTGCTCAAGATCCGTGGCGTGACGCGCTCGCATCCGTCCGTGGAGGGCTGGCGTCTCGAGATGACACGCTTCAGTCTGGGTCAGCTCTACGAAGAAACCGGTGTCACGGTGGCCGACGTGCAGAACCGCATGGTGGATTTCGGCATCGATGCGTTCTGGATGAGCCACGAACCGTGGGTCGTCCCGCAACCCTTCACGCCCGAAGCGGGCGAGATGTGGTCGAAGGAAGACGTGGACTACTGGATCGCCGTACTGAAGCAGATCTGCGACGAGGCCTATTCGAATCCCGAGATTGTGAAGTCGGCGCCGCACAACCAGCCGATCCACAAGCTCGGACCGCAGTCGCTGGACGATCCGCAGAACTGGGCCATGACGTGGCGCGCCCACCAGCGAAAACGGGCTGCGCGCTCGAAGTGAGCGCCCGGTCCGCGGCGGCGACTTCACGCAAGGTCCATCCGGACGCACGCAGTGCGCTCGACGGACTGCTGTTCGACGGCATGACCATCATGGCTGGCGGCTTCGGCGCCTGCGGTATCGCGGACCTCTGCATCCAGGAGATTCGACGGCAGCAGGTCAAACGACTCACGCTCATTTCGAACAATTGTGGCGGCGAGTTCCCCGAGCGCCCCGGCGAGGGCTTCGGGCTGTGGGCACTGTTGAAGGATCGCCTGGTTGCGCGCGCGATCAGTTCCTACATCGGGACCAACAAGACCTTCGAGGAGCAGCACCTCGCGCGACAGATCGTTCTCGAGCTGGTACCGCAGGGAACTCTGGGAGAACGTATCAGGGCCGGCGGCGCCGGCATTGCGGGCTTCTACACGCGCACCGGGGTCGGCACCGTGGTGGCTGAAGGCAAGGAGCACAAGGAATTCGACGGCCGCAGCTACATTCTCGAGCGCGCGCTGGTGGCCGACCTTGCCATTGTGAAAGCCTGGCGCGCCGACCCGGAAGGCAACCTCGTCTATCGCAAGACCGCACGCAACTTCAATCCGATGATGGCTACCGCCGGACGCGTCACGGTGGCCGAGGTCGAGGAACTGGTGGAGCCCGGCGAGCTCGATCCGGACAAAATCCACACACCCGGCATCTACGTGCAGCGGCTGTTCGTGGGCAGAGCGCAGAAGGTCATCGAGCAGCTGACGGTGCGTGCGCGGAGCACTGCCTGATGCCGTGGAATCGTGACGCGATGGCCGCTCGCGCAGCGCGCGAGATCCGCGACGGCGACTATGTGAATCTCGGCATAGGCATTCCGACCCTGGTTGCCAACCACGTCCCAGCCGATGTGCACGTCGTCTTCCAGTCCGAGAACGGCATGCTGGGCGTGGGCCCGTTCCCGTATGACGATCAGGTCGATGCGGACCTGATCAACGCCGGCAAACAGACCGTGAGCGAGCTGCCCATTTCCAGCTACTTCTCCAGTGCTGATTCCTTCGCAATGATCCGCGGCGGACACATCGATCTGTCCATCCTCGGCGCCATGGAGGTCGCAGCCAACGGCGATCTCGCCAACTGGATGATCCCCGGCACCATGGTCAAGGGCATCGGCGGATCGATGGATCTGGTCGCCGGAGTGAGGCGCGTCGTCGTCGTGATGGATCACTGCGCCCGCAATGGCGAGTCGAAGCTGCTGCGTCGTTGCACGCTGCCGCTCACCGGGCAGGGAGTGGTGAATCGCGTCGTCACCAACCTGGGGGTTTTCGACGTCGTCAACGACCGTTTCGAGGTGGTCGAGCTCGCGCCCGACGTTCAGCTCGAAGGAGTACGCGCACGCACTGCAGCCGACCTGCACATGCGTTGAACAGCAAACGTCAGGGCGCGTCGGACCGGCCGGACAATCATGCACGGCGCGGAACGACACCGGACCTCCCCCTGGGGGGGATCAGCGCATTTGCAGGGAGGTCCGGCGCCGCATCCTTCCGGAGGTCAACGAACCGCGAGCGGCTCGTGCTCCCAGAACTTCTTGACGTCCTTGTCGTAGCCGGTCATCTCGTGGCGAATGAGCGCGATGGGGATCTGGCCCTTGCTCATGAACTCGTCGTGAAAGTTCTTGAGCACGAACTTTTCGCCCAGCAGGCGCTTCTTCTCGGCGGACTGTGGACGCGCATCGAACGTTCGTGCGCAAAGGGCCGCGACGCGCGTACGATGCCGCCGACCGCGAGAGTGCGGCTGCACGGGAGACTGGCTGCGATGAACCGCCTGGCGGAGCCCTGGAAACAGACCGACGAGCAATGGCGAGCTGCCGTGCAGCGCGTTCGCGCAGGCCGTGCTCTCAGGCCGGCACGCTGGCCTGGCGATGCACGCTGTGCGGTCGCCTTCTCCTTCGATTGCGATCACGAGGCAGGCGAGCTCGGCAGCGGCGGGCGTGCGATCGGGCGTCTGGCCTGGGGCGAACGCGGCCGACGCGTCGGCGTGCCGCGCATCCTCGAGGTACTGCGCCGGCACGACGTGCCAGCCAGTTTCTACATGCCGGCGGTGTGTGCCCAGATCGATCCGGGTGAAACGAAGCGCATCCGGGCCGGCGGCCACGAAATCGGCATGCACGGCTGGATTCACGAGAATAATTCACGGCTCGACGAGGCCACCGAGCGTGATCTCATGCTGCGCGCCCGCGATGTCCTGGTGTGGCGGGCACGCCGCCGGTCGGATTCCGTTCCGCGAACTGGGACTTGAGTGCGAACACCATTTCGCTGGTCGCCCAGCTTGGGCTCGAGTACGACAGCTCGCTGATGGCGGACGACTCGTGCTACGAGCTGGTCGTGGACGGCAAGCCCACCGGTGTGACCGAGGTTCCGGTGGAATGGGTGCGCGACGATGCTGTGTACCTCAGCTTCAATCGCGAGCCACCGACGCGACCGTGGACGTTGCCCGAGGCGGTCTACGACATCTTTCGGCGCGAGCTCGACGCCGCCTGGACAGAAGGTGGACTGTTCCAGCTCGTCATGCACCCCTTCGTGATCGGGTATCGGTCGCGCCTCTGGGTCCTGGAACGGCTCATCGAGCATGCCAAGGCGAAGGGCAGCGTCTGGTTTGGAACGCATGCAGGTGTGGCGCGCTGGGCGCGTGCCATGTCGCCGAAGGGCAGCTCGCCCACCGGGTAGCCGAGCCGGGCGACGTCGCTGCTGTGCGCTATGCGGACGCACGTTCGCATTTGTCGCCGGATGTGCCAATATGGGGTCGGCCCATGAAAAGCCACCTCAAAGGGGGGTTAAGAGCATGTCCAAGCTGTCGTTCCTCGCCGCCCGTTCGCGCGGCATCGCTTCAGGGTTGGGCGCCACTGTGGTCCTGGCACTGACCGCCGCGCCTGCTCCTGCGCTTGCTCAGGATGCGAAACCGGTCCAGCACGCATCTCCCGCGCTGCTCCAGCTGGCCGAGGAGTTCCGCGCGTTCCGCAGCCCACTCTTCCGCCCGCGGACCTGGCGGCCCACCCACGAACATGCTGGCGTCGCCAACTATGCGGCCGTAAAGCAGCAGCAGATCGAAGGGCTGGCGCAGTTCCGGCAGCGTCTGAACGCAATGGACCCAAGGAGCTGGCCCGTGCACGACCAGGTCGACTACCTGGTACTGCGTTCCGAGATGGACGACGTGTACTTCGAGCAGTACATCCTGCGCGAAGTGGAAACCAACCCTGGCTATTACATCGAGCAGGCCATCGATGGCGTCGCCGACGAGCTCAAGGGCGCGACCGTGCCGTATAGCGCGGCCAAAGCCGACGCGATCATCAAGGCCTTCGAACGCAGCGGGCCGATCCTGGCGCAGGGCCCGACCACACTGATCCTCGATGACGCCTCCGCCGACCTTGGCAAGAGCGGCCTGCTGTACGTGAAGGATATTCGCGAGAAGCACGCCGCCGGCGTGAAGCTGTTCGAGCCGCACTTCCCTGCCGGCCAGCGCGCACGCCTCAAGAAGGCGGCCGAGAAGGCAGCGCAGGATCTGGAGAGCTACGGCCAGTGGATCAGCGCGAACCTGGGCAAGATGAAGGGTAAGCCGCACGTCGGCGAGCAAAACATGGAGTGGTACTTCAAGCGCGTGAACATGAATCCGTGGAGCCTGGACGAAACCAAGGCCCTGGGCGAGTTCGAGAAGAACCGCTTCCTCATGTCCATTGAAATCGAGGAAAAGAAGAACCAGGGCCTCAAGGACCTCACGATGCCCACCACCGAGGAGTGGGTCGAGTGGTTCCGTCTCACCTACCTGCAGACCAAGTACTTCCTCAAGGATCTCGACCTCATCAGCTCCCGACCGTACATCGGCGAGTCCTACATCGAGCAAGGTGTATGGCAGGAGCCGTTCGGCGGCATCGGCAATAGCCCCGGCATGATCGCCTTCCCCTCGGCCAGGAATCCGCCGAACACCAAACGGCAGTTCGTAGTGCCGGAGAACCACTGGTTCACGCAATCGTACTGGGAACGCACGATGCGCCTGGACCCGATCACCGACTACCAGCACTCCGACTGGCCCGGGCACTACTTCGAAGCGCAGGTTACGCAGCGCAATCCCTGCCCGATCCGCGCCATTCACAAGGACACGGGCTTCTCCCAGGGCTGGGCACACTACTTCGAAGAGCTGTTCATGGATTTCGACTATCCGTTCCTGCGCGGGCCGCGCACACGCGAGCTCACGTACAACTTTCTGCTGTTGCGAGCCGTGCGCGTGCCAATGGACATCGCGCTCTCGGAGGGTACGCTCAGCATGGATGAGGCGATCCAGTACCAGATCGATCGCGTTCCCACCATGGAGCCGCACATCTCGCGCGCCGAGGTGGAGATGTACGTGCGCTGGCCCTACCAGGCAGCCAGCTACATCATCGGCAAGAAGCAGATCGAGCAGATGCTGGGCGACACGATCCACAAGAACAAGTTCAGCGTGAACTGGCGCGAGTTCCACGACGGCATCCTGGCTTCTGGCCAGATCCCGCTGGCCCTGGTGCGCTGGGAGCTGACGGGCAACGCCGCCCAGATCAAGGCGCTGTGGGACTACCCGGAACTGCCCTCCGGTTCCACCCAGTAGCGTCTGCGCGTCATCGTCGGCATGGGTGCCGACACTCCCGTCGCCGCCAGCCGTAGTACACGCTGCGCGGTATCCCAAGGGCTGCGAGCGTGCGATGTGCTGGCCAGCCGGAACGTTGCTTGGTTTGCATCACGATTCGGATCACTTCCGCTTTGCTGTCTGCCGGAATTGGAGATAGATCGTCCAACCTCAGATCTTTTTTTTCAGCTCCAGGTTCTCCGCCGTGATCTCCGCGATCACCGCGCGTAGTCGGGCCATCTCCGCCTCGCGACGCGCCTCCAGGTCATTCTTGCCAGGCAGACGCTTGGCATCCTGCTTCAGCGCACTGGCGGAGCCACTCTGCGCCACCGCCCGCCAGCGATACAACACCGAGGGCGACAGACCATGGCGCCGACACACCTCGCTCACCGTCACCCCAGGCTGTTCCGCCTCCCGCAAAATCTCCAGCTTCTGTTCCGCCGTAAATCGTCGATACTCGCGTTTGCTCATCCACTTCGCTCTGTCTGCAGGCTCCTCTCAGCAGATCGAAGTCTCTCATTTCAGCCGTACCGTTTTGTCCGGAAGCCGATGAAGCTACACACAGGCGACGAAACGAGCGCCAGCACCTGTGCTTTCACAGGTTTCGCAGCCGACACGCAAACGGTTCTCCGCCAAGGTGGCGCTGGCGTAGCTATGGTCGCGCTCTGCTCCGTCTGAGTCGGAACCGAGCAGCTGCCGTCCTCATGTGCGAACCAGACAGTTATCCCCTCGGTTGGCTCGATCGTTATCCGTGAGCCCTTTGCCAGGGTCTCGGACGTCATTACGGTCTGAGCAGTAGTCTTCGCATTTGCGGAGACGGTATTCGGCGACCACATGATCTCCCGACTGACGACGCCTCCAGCTCCCTCATCGGCAGCGAGTGTCGCGGTCACCGACAAAACGCACGCGACCAGGTACCAGAGCGGTGCGATCGGCACCCTTCGGAGTAGGGATCCTTAGCTTTACGCCACGCGAGCTACGCATGGGCGCTCCTTCTTTTTGTTGAACAGAATCAGAGCCCCGCCGACACCATCCTATCCCTTCTTCCATGCCCGGCCTGCGGACTGTGACAAGGCGGCTGGGATTACAGCAGGCTCTGTTCATTGCACAGGACGATCGATGGGCGCGGCCTAACCAAGCAGGCGTTCTATCTGTTGCCGAAGATCAAGCAGGTCGACGATCTCCTTGTTCGCACTCCGGAATTTGCCGGGTGCGTTCGAGAAGTGCACCCGGAGGTTTCGTTCGCCCTCTGGAACGGCGAGCAGCCAATGCGCTTCAACAAGGCGAAGTCGGAAGGCCGCCGGGAACGCGAGCGTCTTATTGATCGTGAATGGCCCGGCGAACGGGAGCGCTTGGCGCGAGAGCTCCGAGGAAGTCGGTTTGCAGCGGACGACTTGAATGATGCGTGTGCCGCGCTTTGGTCAGCGCGTCGAATCGCAGCCGGTCACGCGAGAATGTTCCCTGACGAGATCCAGCGGGACTCGAAGGGCTTAGAGATGCGAATCGAGGCGTGAGTCCCGAGGTGCTGTATGACGAGAAAAAAACTGGACCCCAATTGGACCCCAGAGCCTCGTCGATCCTGGACCCCAGCGCGATACGCGTTTCGAAAACTCACATGGATTCAATGGTCGGGGTGACAGGATTTGAACCTGCGACTCCTACGTCCCGAACGCGAAAAATGGCGCTTACGCTGATCGCTCATTCCTAACGAGTTTGTGTCCGCGTACGCTCGCGAATGCTTGGAAAACAAGGCTCGCGAGCGCGTGCGAAGCGTTGCAATGTGTATCGTTGTGTTGCAAGCAGTTTCATCGCTGGTGGATTGCCTGTGGATTGTGGAAAGTGGTCGCGTTTGGAAGTCGACCTGACCTATGCGCGGCAAGCTCACCAAATCCATCGTCGCCGAGGCGCTGCCCCAAGGCAAGCCGTATCAGATTCACGACACGGAGCTGCATGGGTTCCTGCTGCGCGTTGAGCCGTCGGGTTCGCGGTCGTACTACCTCGAGTATCGGAATGCCGAGGGGCGACGGCTGCGGTATCGCATTGGCGGTTACCCAGGCCTCGATCCCGATCAGGCGCGAAAGCTCGGCAAGATCGCGGCGGGCGATGTCGCAAGCGGGATCGACATCCAGGCGCGGAAGAAGGAGCAGCGTAACGATCAGGAGCTCGCGCGCCGACAGACGCTGCGTGTATTCGTCAATGAACAGTACGAGCCTTGGGCCCTCGCGCATCTCAAGTCCGCCGTGCCGCTGATGGAGCGATTGCGAGCTGACTTTCAGGCGTGGCTGGACAAGCCGATGGGATCCCTGAATCGCTGGCTCATTGAAGGGTGGCGCAAGAAAGAGCTGGCCCGCGGCGTGTGCGCCGTCACCGTCAATCGCAGCGTGCAGCGGCTGCAGGGCGCGCTGTCGAAGGCCGTCGAATGGGGCGTGATTGAGATGCATCCGTTCGCAGGATTGAAGCCCTTGCGGACGGATCGTCGCGGACGAGTGCGATTTCTGAGCGCGGAAGAGGAGCAGAGGCTCCGCGAGGCCTTGATCGCACGGGAGACCGGCCTGCGGGAAGCACGCGATCGGTTCAACGAGTGGCGCGCGATTCGCCACAAGGGGCCGCTTCCGGTTCGCGATGCCGAGTTCGTCGACTACATCCGGCCCGCGGTTCTCCTGGCGATGAATACGGGGCTGCGGCGCGGCGAGCTACTCGGTCTAAAGTGGACCGATATAGATCTGTCGGCGAAGCTGCTGACGGTCGTGAGCGCGAACAGCAAGAACGGTCAGACGCGCCGGATTCCGCTCAATCGCGAGGCCGCAGATGTCCTGGCGCGCTGGAAGGCGCAGCAGGGGAGGGAGGCGGCGGACGGATATGTATTCGCTGCGCAGAAGGGCGAGCGCATTCTGCGCATCGATGCCGCCTGGCGCACGCTGCGGGCGGCCGCGCAGCTTGCCGATTGCCGCTTCCACGATCTGCGCCACCACTTCGCCAGTCGGTTGGTTCAGGAAGGCACGGAGCTCAACGTTGTTCGTGAGCTGCTCGGGCACGCGGACCTGCAGATGGTGCTTCGGTATGCGCACTTAGACCCGAGGAATCTGGCGGTGGCCGTGGAGCGGGTCGCCCGGGCAAACGTTTGAGGTAGCCTGAAATGTCGTAGTCCAGCTACGACAGGGCGTTACAGATCAAACACTTGTTTAAACGGGATACCATAGATGAAGCCAAGCTTTATCTATTGTTCTAAATCACTACATCGAAGGTTGATATGCTTAATTTGAGGTGAGAAGATAAAGCATGGCTTTAGAAAACCCTACACCTCTTAAACAATTGGCGGCCACATATGCCGCCGGAGCGCCTGTGACGATAGGCGAACTCCGTTCGCTCGGTGTATCTCCTCAACTCGCGTATTGGTATGCCAACAATGGCTGGCTCGAGCGCTTGGGGCGAGGCGTCTTCGTGCGCGATAGCAAGCAGCTCGATCTTCGAGCGTCACTTCGTGCTCTGGAATTGCTAGGAAAGTCGTTCCACGTTGGCGGCCGTGCCGCGCTTTCGTGGCAGGGCGTGCGTCACTTTCTGCGTCACGACGAGCCGGTGACGTTGTTCGGCACGAAACCACTCGTCCTGCCCGAATGGCTCACCAGCCGCTTCAAGGTCGTCTATCGCCGCAGGACACTTTTCACCGGCCGCGGAGCAGAGCGCCTGGCACTGAAGCGGCTGGAGGACGAATCGCGGTCGCCGCTGGTTGCGGAGCCAGAACGCGCAATCCTTGAGCACCTCTCCGAAGTGCCGCAACGCGCGTCTCTCGAGGAAGCGAAGCTGTTAATGGAAGGCCTGCAGACCCTGCGCACGGATATGCTGCGGCGACTGCTAGGGCAGTGCACGAGCGTGAAGACGGTGCGGCTATTTCTCACGCTCTCGCGAGAACTAAATCTGCCGCATATGGCGACTCTCAAGGAAAGGGGGTTGCGGAAGGGTAGCAGTGCCTCTCGCTATGTTTATCGCGGACGCGGCGAAACTCTGGTTCTCAAGGCGTGAGAGCAGATTACCGGGATGCCCTTCAATTGCTGCTGTCGGTCATACCGACAGTCTCTCGCGTGCCCGACTTTGCAATGAAGGGCGGTACGGCGATCAACTTATTCTTGCGGGACTTGCCGCGCGCCTCGGTAGACATCGACCTCGTGTTTACCAGACTTGACCTCGCGCGTGACGAAGCCTTGTCCGCGATCGCACAAGGCCTTCAGACGATGGCCACATCGGTAAAAAGGCAGGGCATGGACGCGCGCGCCCTGGGGCCACGCACCGGGCCGGAGAGCAAGCTCCGGATCGAGGCGGATCGCGCGTCGGTAACGATCGAAGTCAACACGATCTTTCGCGGCACCGTGTTGCCGACGGAAATACGCGAACTGACGCGAACAGCCAGGGAGCAATTCGGCATGCAGCTTAGCGCGCGGCTGCTTGCATCCCCGGAGCTTTACGGCGGCAAGCTCGTTGCGCTGCTCGATCGACAACACCCTCGCGATCTGTTCGATGCATACCTGCTGCTGGAAAATGAAGGTCTCACTGCCGATATCGTGTCGTGCTTCGTCATCTATCTGGCAGGGCACAATCGACCCACCCACGAACTGCTGGACATGAAGCCCAAGGACGTAACGGATGCCTACGCGAATGACTTCATGGGCATGACCGAGCGAGAAGTCTCGCTTGATGATTTGCTGAGCGCTCGTTTACGGATCGCGGCTGAATTGCGCAAGAAACTTACCGCGTCCCAGCGTAGGTTCCTGCTATCCGTAACGCGCGGCGAGCCGGAATGGGAGGCGAGTGGCTTCCAACACGCAGACCGATTACCTGCGCTTCAGTGGAAGCTCGTGAACATCGCCAAGCTCGCCCGCACGAATGCGCGTAAGCATGCGCAAATCGTAGCCGCCCTCGAACGAGTCCTCTGAACCACAGTCGATTCGAAAGCGAAACATCAGCTCGCAGAGCGAACGGAGGAACCGCTAGAATCACGCCAGGAACACCGGCTGCGACTCTTGGTGCTGGAAACGTGTTTCGCGACTTTGGTGTCTGTCGGCTGCGGTCCCTGTGACTAGCGCTGAGTAGCTACCTGCGTGGAAGTTTCAAGGGAACAATGTGGGCTGGCCCTGGTGACAACTTCAGTCATTGTGCTGGCCATCGAGTATTCGTTTCTTTCCATTGCGACAATCGACCTGAGTCTCGGAGCTTTATCGCTATCGGATGTAAGGGTTCGTGAAGACCTGCCAGCGATCTTGGCCTTCGCGATCCTGCTCAGTCTGCTGATACTCCATGTATTTCGGATGCCGGGCCACTTGGCTCCGGCGTACAGCGACGGATATCGAAACAGCCCGTCTTTCGAGAAGTTTGTTCGCGATAGGGTCGCGGATGCGTGCGGCCACTTCAGGTACGACTCTCCGCGCGGCGGGCTCAGGCATTCGTTGTTTCGCCGCCGCCATGAACTCGGAAGATTCCTGAAAGACGAGCATCATCTGAGTGAGCCTGTCGTTATTTTTCCGAGCGTACGGATTCACGTCAGAAGCATGCTGCGAGGAATGGTCCGATGCATGTCCGTCCGGTTCTGGATCATCGATTATGTCCCGGCGATATTGTGGCTGGGCACTACTCGTCGTCGTTACATAGCGTCGGCCCGGCGTTAGAAACGGGTCGTTCACGCCGAGCTCCATTGCATCGTCGTCCTTCACATGTCCAGGAGGAAGTCCAAGCCGTATTGAGACTCCGAAACTTGATGCGGTACGTATTACCGAGCGGCTGAAGTACGCAGCCCAGCTCGCGAAGGAGATGTGATATGGCAATCAGGATCAAAAGGGCACGGGTGGCTTACACGGCGGGCAGCGTAAATGTGTACGCGGATCTGGGTTGCCCCGACGCGGACGACATGCTCGTCAAGGCACGCCTGGTGACGAAGATCGCGGAAATATTGAGGGAGCGGGGCCTTACGCAGATCGAGGCGGCCAGGATCGTGGGGCTTCCTCAACCCAAGCTCTCACAACTGTTGCGAGGTCAGTTCCGCGGGTTCTCTGAGCGCGAACTCATCGATTGTCTGACGCGGCTTGGGAGCGACGTCAGGATCGTGGTCGTCGACCGCGTGCATAGGCGCTCCAAGGGCACGTGACGGTCGTGTTCGCGGGGGAAGAACGACCGTGAACCCGCCCGGGGCTCTGCGTTCGGTTCTTCTCCCTTTCAAGTATCGGTTGCTCTCCGCAACAACTATGCGTCACGCCGGCTTTCCCCCGATATCCAATCGCCGAGGCGTTGTGCTGGTTCTGGGCAGCCTCCCTGGGCGAAGGTCACTTGAGGCTGGGGAGTATTACGCGAATGCGCAAAACAGCTTTTGGAAGATTATGGGGCGCCTTCTTGCGGAAGATCTCGAGGTACCCTACGCAGCGCGCAAGCGGATTCTGATCCGGAGCCGTATTGCTCTTTGGGACGTGTTGGCCTCGGGTCACCGGCAGGGCAGTCTGGATACTGCGATCGTTGAGTCGTCCGTGCAGCCGAACGACTTTAGTACGTTCTTGAAAGTTCATCCCAAAGTCCGGCTGGTATGCTTCAACGGGCAAAAGGCCGCGGGCCTATATCGACGCAGAGTCCTCCCGATGCTTGGCGACCGATTTCCTCAGATCCGATACGCGACACTGCCCTCCACAAGTCCGGCGCACGCTGCGATGTCGTTTGACGACAAGTTTGCTAAGTGGTCGATCGTGCGAGAGCAGCTGAGACAATAACTGTGACGCGTCGTGTGTCCGCATTTCCTCGAAACGGCACGCCTTCTCGTCCACGTCTGAGTTCGGTGCTATTGCGGATCGAGTTGACGGGAATGGAGCGCATGGTTTGGACGCGTGTGCGAGTGCCTGTCCGTCGGACACTCAAGCGTCTACACGGGCTGATTCAGAGCGTCTTTGGATGGGAGAACCGACATCTGCACCAGTATCGGATCGGAAGCGTGCGCATCGCAACGCCGGAAGGCGACGATGATCGACCCCCAGGGCTGCAGGATGAAGGCGAGTGGACGATTGCGGACGTGCAGAAGTCACGCGCAAAGGAGTTCCAGTACGTCTACGATTTCGGCGACCGGTGGCAGCATCGGATCGTGATCGAGCCGGAGCAGCGCACCGGGGCTAGTGCACAGTTCGCACCTCTCTGCCTTGCTGGCGAACGCCGCGCCGCCGGAGGATGTCGGCGGGCCACCGGGCTATGAAGAGTTTCTGGCGGCGTTGGCCGACCCGAATCATGACCGACACGACGAGGCGTGTGGCGGCGTCCGTTTCGTAGTTGAAGGTCGGAGCGGCGGTCGGTCGTAAAACTACGCAACGTCCTTGTTCTGGTCAACGCGTTTGTGGTCTCTGCCGAGCGCGGTGTGGAGCACCCAGAGATCTCTCACGCCTTGGATCCTGCGGAAGGATTTCTCCGCTTCCAGGAAGCCCATCGCCGTCCAGCGCAGCGCCATATCGGCGTCGCGGTAGCGGCTCACGCGGCGGGTCACGCGACGCACGGCGCCGTTGGGATTCTCGATGAGGTTGGTCGTGGAGAGGCAGCGCATGAGCGCGGGGGTGAGGTTCAAGCGATTCACTGTGAAAGTTTCCTCGAGTCCTTCGAGCAGGCTGCTCGCCGCATCCGGGTAGTCGCGCTTCAGCCACGCGGCTTGTTGCTGCAAGCGATGCATGCCTTCCTTGGCCGGCAGCTTGTAGGCGGCGTGCATCACCGCTTTGGTCTGCACCTTGGCGGTCTTGTCGTTGATGCGCTCGGTGACGTTGCGCACCTTGTGCGTGTTATGCCGACGTCGGCATAACACGCATTACGCCGACCTGCGGATTATGCCGACTTGGTGCGCAGTACCCGCTGCCCCGGCGGAGAACGAGCTCGTGAGGTCGGCATAATTCAGAGTGCCTCGAGGAACGTGAGGAGCGCATCGCGGGGCCGATAGCGGCCGAGCTGTGTGTGCGGCGCTCGTATCTTCGCGAGAGCGCGTTCCTTGATTGCCAGGTGAGCCTGCAAGTAGATCGCTGTGGTGTCGACGTGCTCGTGGCCGAGCCACAATGCAATGACCGTGGTGTCGATTCCGGCTTCGAGCAGGCGCATGGCTGCTGTGTGGCGAAGCGTATGGGCAGTGACGTTCTTTTTGATCAGAGTCGGACAGACCTTCGCCGCCGTGTCTGTGTAGAGAGCGATGCGGTGCTCGATGGCGTCGCGGCTGAGCGCAGTACCGGTTCGGGTCGGGAACAAGCAGTTGCTTGGGCTGGCCTCTTGCTGCGCGAGCCACTCGCGCAGGATCTTGACGGTTGCAGGGGTCAATGGAGTGATCCGTTCCTTGCGACCCTTGCCATGGCAGACGACGTGTGCGCCGGTGCCGAGGTGCACATCGCCGATACCCAGGCCGATCAGCTCCGAGATCCGTAGACCCGTTTGTACCGCGACGAGCAACATGGCGCGGTCACGCCGTCCGGTCCACGTGGCGCGATCAGGCACCGACAGGAGCGCATCGACCTCCGCTTCGGTCAGGAAGTTGACCACCGCCCGCTCAAAGCGCTTCGCCTGGATGGCGAGGACGCGGCCGATGCTGTCCACGTGCTCCGGGTGGCGCAAGGCGGCGTAGCGGAACAGCGAGTGGATAGCCGCAAGCCGAGCATTGCGCGTGCGCACTGAATTTCCTCGCTCGTGCTCAAGATGATCCAGGAACGCACCGATGATCGAGACATCGATGTCGGTGAAGTCCAGCGCGGAAGGCAACTTGCCGGTTCGCTTGCCGACAAAGCCGAGCAGGAGTCGCCAAGTGTCCCGATAGGCAGCTACCGTCAGTGGGCTCGCGTTGCGCTCGCGCAGGAGCCGATCGGTGAAGAACGCCTGCAGCGTCGGTCCGAGGGCGCTCATTGCTTCTCTCCGCCGTGCTGCTGCAAGCGCTCGGCAGCCTTGCCGAGCAACTCGGGAGAGGCCGAGAGGTACCAGTAGGTCCCGGCCGGGTCGACGTGCCCGAGATACGTCGACAGCACCGTCAGCCGCTGCTGCGTGTCGGCGCCATCGCGGTAGGCATCGATCAGCGTGCGCACCGCGAAGCTGTGGCGCAGGTCATGGATACGCGGTCGACAGGAGCGCGTGCGCGCGACGAGCCCGGCCTGGCGGACCAGTCGGTGGAAGGTCCACTGAACGTTGCAGTAGAGAAGGCGCGTACCCGCCGGCGAGATGAAGAGCGCGGGGCTTCTTGCCTGGAGCCGCTGCCGATCGCAGTGAGCAAGGTAGCCGCGCAGCGCCGCGACGGTCGTCGCGTGCAACGGAAGCTCACGGGTCTTGTTGAACTTCGCGTGCCGGATGACGAGCACGCCACCCCGAGGATCGAAGTCGTCCCGGTCCAGGTTGATCGCTTCGCCGACGCGCATGCCGGTGACAGCGAGCAGTCCGATCAGGGTTTGATAAGTGGCGACCCGCAGCGGCGAGCTCAGCGTTCTTGCTGCCTCGATCAGCGCCACGATCTGCTGCTCGGTGTACAAGTAGGGGCTTGCGCGTCGTGGCCGCCAGGGCAACAAGTCTCGCGGTGGCACCTCGGCACGGATGTCGACGTTTTGCAGGTAGTTAGCGAAGCCGCGAACCACGGACAGACGCTGGCTTCGCCAGCTTGCCGCTCTCACCTTGATTGTCGCGCGGCACGCATCCAAGCGCGCCGGAAACGGCCATGAAACGGCGCCAAACAGCCGCCGATTTAGTATGGATTTGCCGGCGCGCTTCCCAGCGCCGCCGCAAAGACACGCAATCGCAAGCTGTTGAGGTAACTGGTCGGGGTGACAGGATTTGAACCTGCGACTCCTACGTCCCGAACTGAGATTCCTCAGAGAGAGAGCCGTGCTGCGAATGCCGCGTTTGCGGATCTCTCGCTAGCTTGCCCGGTGGTGTTCACAGTTCTAGCCCGCTCTCGTCACACAAGACCATCGCCATGAGACTACCCGGAACGTGCGGCTCGGGCGAAGGCCCTGGAACTTTGGCTTCAGCCCTTTGGCCCGAACGTAAGGGTCAGCAGTGCCCTCACCGTGCGGGACGGGATCGGCGAGAAGAGGCCGGTCCGCGCGGCCGAGTAGCCTTCGACGCCAGTGAGGTTCGAGGCCAGCACGCGGAACTCGGCCGGGCGGCCGGCCAGCACGAAGCGGTTGCGCGCGCCGAGGCCCAACGTCGTAACGGCTGGCGTCTTGAAAGTATTGGCCGTGTCGGCCCAGCGTTCGCCCGAGTAACTGAGGCTCGCGTCCACGGACCAGTTGTTCCAGAGCTGGCGCTCGACATTGGCGTTGACGATCACGTGCGAGATGCCAGCCGCGCGCGAGCCGACCACACCCGCGTCCACCAGCGGCCCCGTAACCTCGGGCTGGAAGGCCACGGCGCCCAAGACCACGCTGGTTTTTGCGTCCAACTTGCCTGCGATCGAGCCCTCGACGCCGCGGTGGCGCACTTCTCCGACCAGTCCGAACGAACGGTCAGCGCGAAAGCCGTTGGTGGGCTTGGAAACGTCGAAAAGGGCGCCGATGAAGGTCAACCCCGGAGTGATGGCATGGCGCACGCCCAACTCGAACTGCTCGGCCTCTACTGGAGGCAGCACCTCGTCGCGGTTGATCGCCGACGTCGGCGCAACGCCGGACTCCTCGAGGCCGGTCACCCAACTGCCGAACACGGCCGTGCGGTCCGTGAGGCTGACGATCGCTGAGGCGTTATAGAGCGTGGTCTCGCTGATGCCCTCCGTGCGTACGCCGGCGACGGAGAGCACGTCCTTGTCGTAGCGCGTCCGGTGCATGGCGAAGCGGAGCTGCACCCGATCGCTCCACGCGAGCCCATAGCCCGCCGAGGCGGTGACCTGCTCGACCGTGTCCGTGCCTCGGGTCCCTGACCACGCGAGCTCCACTCCGTCCGGCGGATCGTCGCTGCGCAGGTCGAAGGCCCCGAGAGGAATGGCGAGGTTGGAGGTCAGGTCGACAAGTTTTCGGCCACCACGAAGCGATGCGGTGGCCAGATGGCTAATGCCGCCCGCCTCGAACTGCCGGCCCACGCGCGCCTCGACAGAGTCAGAGCGAATGGCGCGGTCGGGATTGCGGAAGGTCGTCGCCGACGCACGCCCGACGGCGTCGGCGGAGATGAGTGTGTAGTCGGTGCGGTCAATGTCGAAGATCGAACGGAAGGCAGCGACGTTAAGCGTGAAACCGCCGATTCGTCCGTCGTAGAGAACACCGAAATTCGAGTTCACGGCCTCCGTCCAAGCCCAAGACGGTGAGTACTGGTGCAGCCTCTTGAGGCTCGGCGGCACAGCCGCCTCGCTGGGAACGACCACGTAGTCGCCATCGTAGGCGCGTCGATACAGCGTTGCGAAGGCGCGCAGCCGCTGGTCGGACGTGATCTGCCATGCGCCAACGCCACCGACGTCGAAAGCGCGACCTTCGTAGCCCTGGGCTAATCGCAGCAAGGGACGCCAGACGAACCCGCCGGCGAAGCTGAAGTCGCCTTCGCGAAACGAGCCGTCGCCCTGGACGACGCGCGTGCCGAAATCGCGCCAGCCCGCACCGAGCCGCAGCTCATTCACCGGACCGGCCTGGCGCAGCCGGTAGTTCACGACACCGGATGGCGCGGGATACGCGAGGCGGACGGCATTGACGCCGACCCGTACGCCCACGCCCGCCAGCACCGGGTCGTTCAACGCCGCGGCTCGGCTGAAGTAGGCATCGTCGATACGGTAGGCGCCACTATCGTTGAGATCGAAGCCGCGGACCTGAGTCTCGCTGTAGAGACCCGACTGCTCGGTGCCCACGCGCTCGCCGAAGGCGTCCGCGGCGGACTTCACCGCGTTGTCCTGCCCGGCGGCTGTGGTGGCAGCGAGCACCAGGGCGACACCCTGCCATGGCCGATCATTTCGCACGCGCGACACCCCGCCGCGTCATGTGAAATTCCGCGTCCAGTCGCCAGGTCTTGCCGCCGTCGTGGGACGCTTCTTCATGTCTTGCTCCTGTGTATTGCCCTCTTCGCGGAAATCAGTCTAGGAGCGACGACCGCGCGGACGCAGACCGCTTGCTGCAGCAGCCCGGCGATTCACTGCAACTGCGCCGGCTCCGCGCACGCATGACCTGTTTCAGAACAGCTCGCCGGCCGGCTCCTTCAACATCTGTGCGCGCACCAGCGGAATCGGCGGACCGCCGTACGACAGGAACTCGTCGTTGAACTGCTTCCACGCCTGCTCGCCGCCGCGGCTCGCGCTCCAGTCGCTGCGGAGCTTGCGGATCATCAGCTTGCCCAGCGTGTAGTTGAGATATCCAGGATCGAATGTGCCGCGCGCAGCCTGCTGGCGCGCATTGCCGGGGTCCTGGTAGGCCTTCTCCTTGAACATCTGCTCACATTGCGCGACCGTCATGCCCTGCGTGTGCAGACCGATGGCGCACATGTAGCGCACGTTGCGCAGCAGCGCCTTGAGCAGCTGACCGATGTGTTTCTCGGGCGCGTCGCGCGCGAGGCCCTTCTCGACCATCAGCTCCTCGCTGTAGTGTGCCCAGCCTTCCGCGAAGCCATATCCGAGGAACAACTGGCCGAATCGCCACGAGGCGCGGTCGGAATGCAGGAACTGCAGGAAGTGACCGGGCCACACCTCGTGCACCGACGTGAACAGCAGATCCGCCTGGCCCGGCGTGTAGGCGTCCTGCTCGGCCTTGGGCCACGTCGGATCGGGCGGCGCGATGCGATAGACCGAGGGCAGGTTCTTCTCATACGGGCCGGGAATGTTTATGTATGCGAAGTTCTGGCGACGATACGCCGGCGCCTCCATCACCAGCGCCTCTTCCTCGCCGGGGATCGACACGACCTCGTGGTCGACGATGTACTGACGCAACTGCGCCAGCTGCCGGCGCGCGCCTTCCACCGCGCCACCCTGCGGCTTGTCGGCGTTCATCTTGTCGATACAGGCATCGATGCTCGCCTTCGGCGCATAGCGCTCGCACGCATCGTTCAGCGCTGCGAGGTTGCGCTCCAGATCGGCGCGCCCGATCGCTTCGAGCTTGTCGAGCGGCGTCGTCACGCGCTCGTTCATGCGCAGCATCGTCGCGAAGAGCTCCGGTCCGAGCACATAGGCCTCATTGCCGCCGGGTTTCTGATTGCGGAACCACTGGCTGAGATCCTGCATCGCCTTCGCTGCAGGCTCGACCGCCGCATTCAGCTCGCTCTTGAGTTGCGCGTCCTGCACTTCTGCAAACGCCTGCAGGGCATCATTGCGATAGAAGTGGGCGAAGCCGCCGAAGCTCTTCTCGCCGTATGCGAGGAATGTGGGCGGCAGCGGGGTTTGCAGATTCGCCTTGATCGTCTGCGTCACCGCGGGAATCTGTTTCAAGTACTTGATGAACGCGCGCAAGCGCTGCTCGGCCGGCGCGTAGGGCACTGCCACGTACGTGCCCGGATCGAGGCCGAAGTAGAAGTACCACGTCGGGTTGGTGAATGGCATGCGTGCGTCGCGCGCATAGAACAAGTTGCTGTCGATGTAGCTGACGAAGTAGTCGCGCTGAAAGCGCTCCTCTCGGGAAAGCGTGCCGTCCTGGAACGCCAGCGCGCGCTCGCGCGCCTGCTCCAGGCGGGCAATCTCCTTCTGAATACCTGCGGCGGTCCAATCGGGCAGCTGGCCGTCGAACTCATGCCGCCCCTTGGTGACCGCGACGGCGGGCTGCGCGGTGAAGTACGCCTCGATGAACTCGTCGACGAACCTGGTCCATTCGGCATTGACCGCTGGCACGGCCGGTGCGCTGGCGCGCTCCTCAGACTCAGCGGGCGAACGGCCGCATGCGCCGAGCGTCGCCAGCGTCAAAGCAACAAACGCAACTGAACCGTAAAGGCGTGAATGCGCCATGTGACCTGACCTCGAGAGAGTGAGTGAACGAAGGCAGTCTAGGAGCGACGATCGCGGAGACTTAAGACCGCTTGCTGCAGCGGGCCGGCGGTTTACTGCATCGGATGGCCGGCACCGATATCCTTGGCGTAGAGTTGCCGGCCATGACAGGAACCCAGTCTGGCGCACGCCCGATCCGTTGGCGTGGGATCGCCGCGATGTGGTGCGCGGGCGGGCTGCTCGAAGCCAGTCAGGCCGTACTGATCCTGCGCTTCGGCGAACGCAGGGATCACGCCTGGCTGCCGCTGTTCGCAACGGCGCTGGCCACCTGGCTGCCGTGGGCATTGGCGACTCCATGGATCATCAGCCTGGCGCGGCGCTATCCGATCATTCCCGGCGCGACGGTACGCACAGTCGCCGTTCACCTCGCCGCCTTCGGCACTATCAGCGCGGTCGCGGAAGCCTGGTCCGCGGTGCTCCAGGTGCTCTTCAATCCGTGGGGTAATCGGCGACAGCCCGTCTTCTGGGACACCTGGAGCATTACGCTCCTCTATCAGGTACTGCTCTTCCTGATCGCCTACCTGCTGATCCTGACCATCACGTACCTGGTGGATTCGCGACAGCGCATCGCTCGCCAGATGACCGAGGCCGCGCGGCTCAATGAGGAGCTTTCCCGGGCCCAGCTCGCCGCATTGCGCCGGCAGATGGAGCCGCACTTCATGTTCAACACGCTCAATTCCATCGCGGGCCTCGTGCGCGATCATCGAAACGACGCCGCCGTGAGCATGATCGTTGGACTGAGCGAGTTTCTGCGCCGCGCGTCGGAGGACTCCCACCGGTCGCAGGTGACTCTCGCGGAGGAGGTCGAATACCTGCAGCGTTACATCGACATCCAGAAGGTGCGTTTCGGAGAGCGCCTGCGGGTGAACGTGGACATCCCGGCAGACCTGCTGGACGCTCAGGTTCCCAGCCTGCTACTGCAGCCGCTGGTCGAGAACGCCATCAAGCACGGGATTGCCACGCGCGTGGTGGGAGGGAACGTCCGCGTCACCGGCGCGCTCAGGGACGGCAGCGTCTGCCTGAGCGTCTATAACGATGGGCCGAGCTTCCCGACGGATTGGCAGACGAGCAGCGCCGGCGTCGGCCTCGCCAATCTGCGCACGCGACTTCAGATCCTGCACGGCGACGCATCCGAGCTGCAGATGAGGCGCGCCGGCGCGGACGGAGTGGAAGTGCTCGTGACCTTGCCGCTCAAGGTGGCGTGAGTGGCGCTACTCGACGAACGCACTGCGCCGATACGCGCCCTGGTGGTCGATGACGAGCCGCTGGCTCGACGCAATGTGACCGTCCTGCTGCGGGGCGACCCGGATATCGGGTCGATCGAGGAATGTGGATCCGGGGTCGAGGCCGTCGAAGCCATCCGGCGGCGGAAACACGACCTGGTATTCCTCGACGTGCAGATGCCCGAATGCGGGGGCTTCGACGTGCTCGAGCTGTTGGGCGCCGACTTGCCGCGCACCATCATTTTCGTCACTGCCTACGACACGTATGCGCTGCGGGCATTCGAGGCTGGCGCGCTCGACTACCTGCTGAAGCCATTCGACGACGCGCGCTTCGGACGTGCCTTGCGCCGAGCCAAGGAGAAGCTCGCGCACTATGGGCAGCCCCCACCGGCGAGACGGCTCGTCGTCCGATCCCCGGGCCGGTTGCTGTTCGTGAATGTCTCGGACATCGACTGGATCGAGGCCGCGAGCTACTACGCCTGCCTCCATGTGGGCGGTGATACGCACATCATCCGCAGGACGCTGTCGGAGCTCGAGCGCGACCTGGGTGCGGGAAAGTTCATCCGCATCCACCGCTCGATCATCGTGAACCTCGAGCGGATCCATGGACTGGAGCTGCAGAGCGGCGGCGAGTACGAGGTCGTCTTGAAGTCCAAGGTGCGGTTGCGATTGAGCCGGCGCTTCCGCAAGCGGTTGCAGGATCGCCTTGAAACTGGTCGGGGTGACAGGAATTGAACCTGCGGAGGCCCGAGCGGCGCGAACGCCGCTCGGTAATGACGATTACTGCGCGGCTGGGGCTGCACCCTGCCGCTTCATCTGATATTCCGCCCGTAACTTCCAGGTCTTGCCGCCATCGCTGGACCCCTCATCGCGCCAGACGAAGGAGTCGGGCCGGATGTCATTGGCTGACCATCGCGTTAGCTCGCTGCCGAAGTCCTGAGTTTCGAGCACGAACCGATCGTGTCCCACCGGGCCGCCCGTAAATCTCGCGACGGAACCGTGCTCCGGATCGACAAAGGCCGAGCGCCATGCTCGCGACTTCGGATCGAGCCAGTGCAGGTTTGTGTAAACCTCCCAATCCTTGCGTGTCCCGGAAGGGTTGACGATCCAGAGAATTTGGATGGCTCGCCCGTCCATGACCCATCCAACGATGAATTCACCCGTGCGGTGAGTGGCCTTGCCGTCCTTCGCGAAGTGGGTGTATTCGACATCCCATGTTCCGACGAGGCCGCCGACAACCTCCGCCTGATTGCCCAATGAGGGATGCGGGCTCGTAGCGTTGAGCTCGGCAACCAGACCGGAACGTGGATCGGTGGCAGGCGCGTTGCCATCCTTCTCGGTTGCCGCCACGCGGCTGCAAGCGCTCAGCGACGACAACAATCCTGCAGCCACCAACCACACTGCATGATGCTTCTTCATATCAGTAGTCCAGTTACCGAAATTCGGGAAGTCAGTGTAGGTGCGAGCGACCGCACGGACCGAGACCGCTTACTGCACCGGAATGGCGGTTCACTGCATTGACCGTTGCAGTTCCTCCGTCCAGGCCATCGTCGAGTTGCGCCTGCCACGTCGTCGGCCCGCGCGACTTCAACACGTGGATCGTCCAGTCGTCGCATTTCACGGAATCGGCAGCTCGCGGTAGCGCTGACAGCGGCGCGGCAACGCGCGGCAATCACGCAGCGAAGACTCGCTGGTCAAATGGACCGGGCACATTCGTTCGTCGGCAAGCTCGAACTCTGCGAGCAGGAATTGAGAGCCGTGGAGTTGTTGGACTACGCACGTGCGCCAGGCAGGGACGCTGCCGATTTGCTGCGGGAGGTCGAGCCTTCTGCGATCGCGCCCCTCAACGCGGACGAGCTTGATCCGCGTCCCGCACAGGCGGCGAAATGAGCGCATAAAGTGGACCCCAACTGGACCCCAGGGCCTCAATGGGCCTGGACCCCAGCACTATGCGGACGGAGAAAACTCAAAGGGATTCAATGGTCGGGGTGACAGGATTTGAACCTGCGACTCCTACGTCCCGAACGTAGTGCTCTACCAGGCTGAGCTACACCCCGTGGCTGTGCGATCGGTGCGGCGAATGCGACCGACGGCGAGAGGGCGCGCAGTGTACTCAAACGACCCTGCCTCCAGCAAACCTCCAGAGTCGCTATCGACGTCATCCCGGGACAGTCCGGATTGTCCTGGGAGCATGCGTTCTGCGCGGCGGGATTTGGGCATGTCTCCCTGGGGACCGTCGCCTAGGGCGCATACCGCCTTCCAGTAGCGCATTTATCTATTCACATATAGGTGCATATATTGATAAATACATGTTACTAAATAATAGAGTAGGCTGCTTTAGTGCTATTCATCATGTATTCATGTTAGTATTCACTTGTGCCGAAACTCACCGAGTCCGTCATCGCCCTTCTGAGCCGCGGCGCTGCCACCCGCGCCGATCTTCAGGGCGAGCTCCACGTCAGCCAGCCCACGCTCTCACGCGCCATTGCCGAGCTGGGCAACCAGATCGTGCGTATCGGCCGTGGACGCAGCACGCGGTATGGACTGCGTCGCGAGCTGCCGCTGATCGGCTCATTCCTGCCGATCTTTCGTGTCGATCGAGAAGGCGAGGCCAGGCTCATCGGGCGAATGCACGCGCTGGCTCGTGAGCAGTATTGGTTCGACGCCCCGGGCACAGACCACGGACTGTTCGATGGCCTGCCATTCTTTCTGCAGGACCTCTGGCCGCAGGGCTTCATCGGCCGAACGATTCCCGGAAGATTTCCTGAGCTGGGCCTGCCGGAACGCGTGACGGATTGGAGCGACACGCACGTCCTGGGTTATTTGTGCCGCCGCGGTGAGGACTGCATCGGAGACTTCATCGTCGGCGATGAATCGTTGCAGCGGTATCTTAAACAGTCACTCGCTCCGGCAGCTCCGATCGGGCAGAGCGCGCGCGGCGCGCAGTACGCGCAGCTTGCTGACGCTGCCATCGCCGGCGCGCCCGCGGGCTCATCCGCTGGTGGCGAGCATCCAAAGTTCACCACCCTGATTGGGCAGGGCGAAGAGCAGCGAAACGTTTTGGTCAAGTTCTCGCCCGCCGGCAGCGACCCGCAAGCGCAGCGCTGGAGGGACCTGCTGGTTTGCGAGCACCTGGCCGCCGATGCGATGCGGCAGGCGGGGCTGCCATCGAACACGACCGACCTGATCGAGAGTGGCGGTCGCATGTTTCTCGAGGTGACCCGCTTCGATCGCACCGGCGCGCGCGGTCGCGTCGGTGTGCTGTCCCTCGCTGCGATCGCGGATCATCATCTGGGGCGTCGCGACAGCTGGGTCGGCGCCGCCAACGCCCTGCGCGCGATCGATCGGCTCTCTTCTGCCGATCACCAGTCGATTCGTCGTCTCGCGACGTTCGGCCAGCTCATCGGCAACACCGACATGCATTTCGGCAATCTCTCGTTTTTCTTCTCCTTCGGCGCGCGGCTCGCCCTGGCGCCGGCGTATGACATGCTGCCCATGCTCTATGCGCCCGTTGCGGGCGACGCCGGGCTTCCGACGCGTCTATTCGAGCCGCCGCTGCCGACTGCGGACAATCTCGATGTCTGGAGGTCCGTGGCCGAAGTTGCGCAGGAGTTCTGGCGCCTTGTGTCGGAACACGAGCTCGTATCGACGGAGTTCGCGGCTCAGGCGCGGCGCAATGCCGGCCACGTTGCACAGATCAAGACTGTCGCGCCCTGAAGGAGGGGCCGTTTTCGATCCTCAGGCCGTGCCGTCCGTGCGGCGCTTTTCAACCGGCCCGATCTCCGCCGCTACGTACAGCCGCGCTCATCAATGTGTTCTCTCCACGGCGAAACGCGCGAGCGCTTGCAACGCATCGAAGTATTGCGACTTCGGGATCGCGTTGAGTGCCATCAGCGCAGCGTCCGCCTCGGCACGCGCCAGCCGCGCCGTGTACTCGAGTCCGCCCGTTGCTTCGATGGCCTCGGTGATTCCCGCGAGCTGGCTGAGCCCGCCCTGCGCGATGGCCAGCCGGATCAGCTCGCGCTGCGCGGCGTCGCTGTGCTGGAGCGCATATATAAGAGGGAGCGTCGGCTTGCCCTCGGCCAGGTCATCGCCCAGGTTCTTGCCGCGCTCATCGGCGTTGCCGCGATAGTCCAGCACATCGTCGATCAGCTGGAAGGCCGTGCCGAGATGTCGTCCGTAGCGCGCGAGCGCCTCGCGCTGCGTCATCGGCAGCTCCGCCAGGATCGCGGCGATGTCAGCGCCGGCCTCGAACAGGCGCGCGGTCTTGCGATAGATAACCGCGAGATAGCGCGCTTCGGTCGTCTCCGGGTCGTGCGCATTCAGCAGTTGCAGCACTTCGCCTTCGGCGATGGTGTTGGTCGCATCGGCCATCACGGTCATGATCGGCAACGAGCCGAGCTCCGCCATCATCTGGAAGGCGCGCGAGTACAGGAAATCCCCGACCAGCACGCTGGTTTCGTTGCCCCACACCTCGTTGGCCGTGTCCTGGCCGCGGCGCATGGAGGAGCCGTCCACCACGTCGTCGTGCAGCAGCGTCGCGGTGTGAATGAATTCGATGAGCGCGGCTGCATCGATGTGCCGCTCGCCGTGGTAGCCTGCGGCGCGCGCGGCCAGCAGCACCAGCAGCGGCCGCAGGCGCTTGCCGCCGCTGGCGATGATGTAGGTCGATACCTGATCGACGAGAGCCACCTCGCTCTTGAGGCGCGCGCGGATCAGGCGGTCGACGGCCGCGAGGTCGTCGTTCACCAGGGTGCGTATCTCTTCGATATTCATGGACTTGCGGTCTGCTCGCGGAGCGCGCATGGTACCGGCAAAGCGGTTGACCCGCCAGCACCTAACCCTTAGAATCCGCAGCCTTTTTGAGCAATTGACCGGCCTTTCTTGGCAAGCCTGACGACCTTTTTTGACGGCGCCGACCTCTTCGGCGCCTCCCATCGGAGAGACTTCCATGTTTGCTGTGATCGCTACAGGCGGCAAGCAGTATCGCGTGCAGGAAGGCACCGTGCTGCGGGTTGCGACTTTGAAGGCCGACGCCGGCGCGTCGGTGGAGTTCGACCAGGTGCTGCTGCTGGGCGATGGCGCCGAGGCCAAGATCGGCGCGCCTTTCATTTCGGGCGCGAAGGTCACTGCGACGGTACAGTCGCACGGCAAGGGCGACAAGGTGCGCATCGTCAAGTTTCGCCGCCGCAAGCACTACAAACGCGAGAAGACGCATCGCCAGCCGTACACCGAGATCAAGGTGACGGGCATTAGTGGCTGAAACGGCGCGCGAACCAATTCATCTGAAGGACATTCGACATGGCACACAAGAAAGCAGGCGGCAGTACCCGTAACGGCCGCGATTCCGAGAGCAAACGACTCGGCGTAAAGCGTTTCGGCGGCGAACAGGTCTTGGCCGGCAACATCCTGGTCCGCCAGCGCGGCACCCCGATGAAGGCGGGCGTCAACGTCGGCACCGGCACGGACCACACGCTGTTCGCGAAGGCGAACGGCAAGGTGCAGTTCAAGACGCGCGGCAAGGATCAGAAGACCTACGTCAACGTGGTGACGGAGTAGTCGATCCTTCCCGGCGCCGCCGACGTTTGCTCGTCGGGCGGTCTGCGGGAACGCCGTGAATCCGTCCCTGGAGGCTCCGCGTCGGCATCCTGCCTCTGACGGTCCCGCAGACCGCCCGACGAGCAAACGCCGGCGGCGCAAGGAACGACCGCCTTCCGCTATTGCGTGCGCGGGGCGAGCCAGACGGCTCGCTGCTTGTAATCCGTCGTGATGATGAAGTGTCGGAGCAGAGAGATTCCGACGTTGAATTCGTGCGCGTGCTCGCTTTCGTCGATCGATACGGGCAGGTTCTCGAATCTCTTTCCGGCCAGCTCGAGCGAAGGCAGCCTGAGTACGAGGCGCATCGTCTCTCCTCCGATCCCGCCACCGCGCTCGCTGGTTACGGCGCGCCCATCGGTGAGCAGGCGCGCACTTGCCGCGAAACGAGATGCCAACAGAGGTTTCGAGCCGTTGCCCAGGTCGAATGCGGCCCGCGCCGGGAGACCGCCGATGAGGACCGGAATGGTCTCGACGCCGTGGCTGGAGTGCAGGTCGAGGCGCACACCGCAGGGCTCCGAGGCGGAATCGACGACACGAATCGTCTTGCCCTCGATGTCGATTTCCAGGCGTGCGTTGTCGAATACCTCGCGCCCCAGGACGAACGGCAGCGGCCTGCCCAGCAACCGCTGACCCACGTCGCTCAGGGAAAGCACGCCGACCGTCTGATCGCGCAGCGTGAGCCCGAATGCCTCGAGGGTCACGCCGGAGGCAAGCGACGCCTTCATGGTCGTTTCGCCGGAGCCTCGTGCCGTCACGTCCTTTCCACCCAGCAGTCCGAGCTCGCGCGCGAACTCCGTGTCGAGGAGGCTGGCCTCGGCCGCTGAATCGAGCAAGGCCTCGACGGCGCGGCCATTGACACGCGCGTCCACCAGCAGGCGCGAACCCGCAGTCATGCGCAACGGAAAGACCGGCGAGCTTTCGCCGTCAGCGCCGAGCGCGGGCATCGACGCCAGCATCAGAGTGGCCAAGCTACCCGCCAGAAAAGATCGTCGAGCGGTCATGGCGTTTCGTCCGAAGAGAGTGTGCGTACCGTGCTCGCGCGGGACCAAGGTCACCAACGCGGGACCAAGGTCAGGTGTGTTTGAAACGAACACATTCTGGGCATAGGGTCTGGACGAAGCCGCGATGGAGTCTTCGTCGCCTTTTTGATTGCCCGAGCGGGTGAGCCCGAACACGGCATTTTGCAACTATACCGTTCCGTTTCATGTCCCACTCATAGCGGTGAGTCCCTGTATTCCGCCTTGAGAGGTCTATCAGGTAAGAGAGCTGCAATGAACGCAAGATCGTGTCTCGCATTCGGCCTTGTCCTTGCCAGCGCATCAACTGTGTCCGCGCAGGGCCACGCGTCTGCCACAGCGACCTGCGGGTCGCAGACGTTTCGCGACCAGTGTCGCGTAACCTGGACTTTTGCGCGCCCAGCGGGCGGGTTTTATTGGGTGCAGCAGCTCAATCCCATGTCTGGCGCCTGGCGAAGCCTCGGTCACGACCCAGACGGCACTATCGGCCAAGGCTCGCGCGATGCCGCGGTCGAACCTGGTTATCTATATCGTGTGCTCGCATGCGACGATGCAAAGGCTGCTATCAATTGCGAAGGATCAACGATGGTCTGGGCGCCGTTCATTCAGCCACCCGAACAAGTCCACCTCATTCCTAGTCGTGTCCCGGCTACACACCCGGCCAGGAGCTTTGGAGGCTATGTTGGGGCGATATCCAAGAATGCCGACTGGCTGACACAGGTGATTCAATACAACGTTTGCCAGTTGGTGAACGCAATTGCCTACGCGAATATTGCGGAGTTGCCGGACATGACACCTGCGCCCGATATTCGTGTCATGCCACCCGCTGACATCAAGCCAATCGATCAAATACAGTTCAATGTGTGGGCAGTTTATATGGCGGAGCAAGGTAGACCCCTTGACGTGGACCAAACTGACTGACGCTCGAGTCGAGCGTCGACGCCCGCGCCGTGGAGGCGTGAAGGAACGCCGCGCCTGAGCGCAGTGATCTCACGCGAGCCGCAGAGCAACGCGAAAGGACTCAGTCGCCCTCGTCGACGATGGGGCGGATGCTGAATTGCGAAACGAGGCGGTGCACACCGGGCAGTCGCGCCAGCACGTCACGATGCACGCGCTCGTAGCTGTCGGTGGCGCGCACGCCGATCTTGAGCAGGTAGTCGGATTCCCCGCTCATCAGGTGGGCCTCGCTCACATCGGGGCAACGCTTGAGCGCCTCTTCGAAACGCATCAGCGTTTCCTGGCGCTGGTCCTTGAGTGTCACCGCGACGAACACGGTGGACGGATTGCCGCGCGCCTCGCGTGAAAGTCGCGCGCGGTAACCCTGAATCAATCCCGCCTGCTCAAGGAGCTTGACGCGGCGATGCGCCGCGGACGGCGACAGGCCGACGCGTTCGCCCAGCGCGGCGGTGGTCATCGCCGCGTCCTCGCGCAGACAGGCGATTATTTTTCGATCGATCTGGTCGGTCATTGCAAGATTATCCGAAGGCAGAGCGCACTATTCGAAGGATATTCGAATATTACCGGGCCAGGCGCTACAGTACGAGAGCAATTCCAACGCTTCCGGCGTTAGGCTGCGCGCAACAGAGGAGGCTTCCCCATGCGCGTCGGCGTGCCCAAAGAGATCAAGGTTCACGAGTATCGCGTCGGCCTCACTCCGGCCGCGGTTGCCGAGCTCGTTTCGCACGGCCATCCAGTTTCCGTGCAGACCGGCGCCGGCGCCGGCATCGATTTCACCGACCAGGACTACGTCGCCGCCGGGGCCACGGTCCTGCCGGACGCCAAGTCGGTGTTCGATGCATCGGATCTCATCGTCAAGGTGAAGGAGCCGCAGCTGCACGAGTGCGCCTGGCTCGAGCCGCACCAGACGCTCTTCACCTATCTGCATCTCGCCGCCGACAAGCCGCAGGCGTTGGCGCTGATGAAGTCGGGTGCTACCTGCATCGCTTACGAGACCATCACCGACTCGCGTGGCGGCCTGCCGCTGCTGCGTCCGATGTCCGAAGTCGCCGGCCGCATGAGTGCGCAGGTCGGTGCCCACTACCTCGAGAAGGCCCAGGGTGGCCGCGGCGTCCTGCTCGGCGGCGTCCCCGGTGTTCCGCCCGCGGTCGTCGCGATTTTCGGCGGCGGTGTCTCCGGCGTGAATGCCGCGCAGATGGTGGCAGGCATGCGTGCCGACGTCACGATCTACGACATCTCGACCGCGCGCCTGGCCGAGCTCGACACGATGTTCGAAGGCCGCGTGAAGACCGCGTTCGCATCCAAGGCGGCAATTGCCGCCGCCGTCAGCAACGCGCACCTGGTGATCGGTGCGGTGCTGATCCCCGGCGCCGCCGCGCCGAAGCTGGTCACCCGTGCCATGCTCAAGACGATGAAGCGCGGCTCGGTGCTGGTCGACATCGCGATCGATCAGGGCGGCTGCTTCGAGACCTCGCGTCCCACCACGCACGACGATCCGGTGTTCGTCGAAGAGGGCGTGATCCACTACTGCGTCGCGAACATGCCCGGTGCGGTTGCGCGCACCAGCACCATGGCCCTCAACAACGCCACCTTGCCGTTCGTCATGAAGCTGGCGAACGCGGGCTCCAAAGCCGCGCTCGCTGCCGATCCGCATCTCGCCAACGGCCTCAACGTGGCGGCGGGCACGATCCGTCACCGCGCTGTCGCCGAGGCGCTGGACCTGCCATTCGAAGGCTGATCGCCGTGGAGTCGCTGATTCAGCAGACGCGCACCGTCGTGTCGCTGGGCCTGCTCTTCGGTCTTCTTGTCGCCTGTGCGACATCGAGCCCACGATACGTGGAACCGTCTTCCGGCAAGGAGAACCCGGTGGAAGAAGAAGACAGCTCGATCCTGACGAGACCGGCGAGCCCACCGGACCTCACCATTCCCTACGGTGCGGACGCCGACCAGGTCATCGACGTGCGCTACGGAGACCAGCGAGCGACGCAACGACCGCTCGTTCTGCTCTTGCACGGCGGCTTCTGGCGCCCCAAATACGATCGTGTGCATACGGCGCCGATGGCGGTAGCGCTTGCTTCGGCGGGCTGGACGGTCGCAACGGCGGAGTATCGGAGAATTCCCGGCGATCCCGATGCAACGCTCCAGGACATCAGCCGCGCGTTTGAAGCGCTGCCAGCGAACGTAACGCATCACGATGGTCGCGTCGTTGCCATCGGTCACTCGGCGGGCGGTCATCTGGCCCTGTGGCTTGCGGCAACGCGCGCCAACCCGGGCCTCGCCGGCAGCCTGGCGCTGGCTCCCGTGGCGGATCTCACACTCGCTCATTCACTCAATGTCGGTAGTGGCGCTGTGGCGGCGTTCCTCGGCGAACACCCTGAGCGGCGTGCCGATGTCAACCCGCGGCAATTGGCCGCGCCGGGAATTCCCGTGACCATCGTCCATGGCGAAGACGATGACACGGTGCCGATCGCTGTCTCGGACTCATACGTCGCGACTCATCCCAACGTGCGGCTGGTACGACTGAAACAGACCCGACACTTCGCCGTCATCGATCCATTGAGCACTGCGTGGCCAACCGTTGTTGCGGAGTTGGAGCAGTTGTCGCGCTGACGATGAGCTCATTGCGCCCGACTGTCCCTGACCCCTAGTACAATGCCGGTCCCATGAAATTCGTCGATGAGGCCACGCTCAAGGTTCAGGCGGGCAATGGCGGTCGCGGCAAGGTCAGCTTTCGCCGCGAGAAGTTCGTGCCCTTCGGCGGGCCGGACGGCGGCGACGGCGGCAATGGTGCCAGTGTCTATCTGCGCGCGGCCCCCGGCATCAATACGCTCGCCGACTTCCGCATCTCACGCACCTACCGAGCCCCGCATGGCGAGCCGGGCGGCAGCACCGATTGCACCGGTCGCGGCGGCGAGGACCTGTATGTCCCGGTGCCGGTCGGCACCGTCGTCGCCGACATCGAGACTGACGAGGTACTCGGTGATCTGACGCAGGAGGGCCAGGTCCTGCTCGTCGCCAAGGGCGGCAAGGGCGGCTGGGGCAATCAACGCTTCAAGAGCAGCACCAACCGCTCGCCGCGCCAGTTCGGGCCCGGCCTGCCGGGCGAGAAGCGCACGCTCAAACTCGAGATGAAGGTTATCGCCGACGTCGGGCTGTTGGGATTGCCGAACGCCGGCAAGTCGACGCTCATCCGGGCAGTGTCCGCTGCGCGGCCCAAGGTCGCGGACTATCCCTTCACCACGCTGTACCCGAATCTCGGGGTCGTGGCGGTCGGCACTCACCGCAGCTTCGTCATGGCGGACATTCCCGGCCTGATCGAAGGCGCGGCGGAAGGGGCGGGGCTCGGCATCAAGTTCCTGAAGCACCTGCAACGCACGGGCGTACTCCTGCATCTCATCGACATCGCGCCCCCCGATCCGGATGCGGATCCGGTGAAGGCTGCGCGCGCGATCGCGGCGGAGCTCAAGAAATTCAGCCCGAACCTGGCGGCGAAGCCCCGCTGGCTGGTGCTCAACAAGATCGACCTGTTACCCGAGGCCGAGGTCGAAAAGCGCTGCCAGGACATCGTGCGCCGGCTGCGCTGGAAGGGGCCGACGTTCCGCATTTCGGGCGTCACCGGGCAGGGAACGCGCGAGCTCATGCAGGACATCATGAAATTCCTGGAGGCCAGCCGGGAAGCGAAAGAACGAGAGAACGAGGAACCGAAGTAGGGAGTGACGGATGCGACGTCTTGCGATGGCCTTCGCGTTATCTGGATTTACTGTCGCCGCGCTGGGCGCCTCAGCTGTGGTGCCGAGCGCAGCAAACATTGGTGACAGCAACAGCACCGCGACGCTTCTTCTGCATGCGACGCGCATCTATCCCTCTCCGGACAGCCCGCCGATCGATGGCGGAACGGTGCTGATTCGCGACGGCCGGATCGTCGCCGTCGGCACTCGCGAGGCGGTGTCCGTGCCCAAGGACGCCAAGCCCCTGCAATGTGCCGCCGGTGTGCTGGTTGCCGGTTTTCAGAACAGCCACGTGCATTTTACCGAGCCGCAATGGAACGACGCGGCGACGCAGCCTGCCGAGGAGTTGTCGCGGCATCTGACCAGGATGCTCGTTCGCTATGGTTTCACCACGGTCGTCGACGTGGGCTCGATGCGCGACAACACGGTTGCGCTGCGCGAGCGCATCGCGCGCGGCGAAGTCGCCGGTCCGCGCATACTTACCGCGGGCATACCGCTATATCCCCACGACGGCATTCCTTTCTACATGCGGGATCTGCCGCCCGAGTTGCTGGCGCAATTGCCGCAACCTGCGAGTGCGGAGGAGGCGCTCGGCGTGGTGCGCGCCAACCTCGACCGTGGCGCCGACCTGACCAAGCTGTTCGTCGCCACTCCGCAGCTGGATCGCAAGGTGGCGTACATGGCGCCGGAGGTGGTGCGCGCCGCAGCGGACGAGACCCATCGCCGGCAGCGCCTGGTCGTCGCTCACCCGACCAATCAGCAGGGCATCCGCCTCGCGATCGCATCCGGCGTCGACGTTCTCATGCACACGACGATCGAAGACAGTCCCGGCGTTTGGGAGCCGGCGCTCATCGAGGATCTGCTCGCGCACGACGTGGCGGTCGTGCCGACACTCAAGCTCTGGCCCTACGAATTGAAGAAAGCGCGCCTGTCGGCGAAGGTCATCGAAGTGGCGACCGGCGATGCGATCGAACAGGTGCGCGTATTCGCCGCGGCGGGCGGCCTGGTGCTGTTCGGGACGGATGTCGGCTACATGTCGGAATACGACCCGTCCGAAGAGTACGTGCTGATGTCGCACGCACTGGCGCCGATGCAGATTCTCGCGTCGTTGACGACGGCGCCCACGGCGCGTTGGAAGGAAGAGAGCCGGCGAGGGCGGATAGCGCCGGGCATGGACGCGGATCTGGTCGTGCTTCAGGACGACCCGGCAAGGGGTGTCGGCAATTTCGCCAGGGTCGCCTGCACGATCCGGCAGGGGCGCGTGCTCTACGCGGGCGACCCAGCGGCACGCACGCACGAGAATTGATCGCCCCCCGGGGCCGGTGCACCAAAAAGCCGACTGCGAGCCGGCTTCTTCTTCAGACCATCCTGCGGATGCGGGGTCTCTTCAGGCCATCCCCCGGATGCGGGCGGACAGGCGGCTCTTGTGCCGCGCAGCCTTGTTCTTGTGGATCATCCCTTTGCTGACCATCGAGTCGATCACCGGCTCGGCGGCCTTCAAGCTTGTCGTTGCCTCGTCCTTGTTGCCTCCATCGATCGAAGCGACGACGCTGCGGATGGCGCTGCGCATCTTCGAGGTGGCGGCGACGTTGTGCTCGTGGCGCTTTACCGCCTGGCGGGCGGCTTTTTCGGCTGACTTCGTATTGGCCAAGTTCGACTCCGGCGTTGAGGCGCGCCTCGAGGCGCACGAAAAGGCCGCGTAGTGTGCTGACGGCGGGTTCGCTTGTCAACTTCGCATGGGTCTTGCGAATGATCCGTAAGTCCAAGAAAAATCTGTACTTTTTGCCCTGTACTTTTGGACTATAGTAACCAGGATGCAGCAACCACATCCCGGCCCTTCCTGCGAACCGCAGGTCAGGGTGCGCTGATGAGCGTCTTTCGCAACACGACCATCGTCGGTTCGATGACGTTCCTGTCGCGCGTCAGCGGCATGGTGCGCGACATGGTCTATTCGCAGGCCTTCGGCGCCGGAGCGCTGATGGATGCGTTTTTCGTCGCCTTCAAGATCCCCAACTTCCTGCGCCGGCTTTCTGCCGAGGGAGCGTTCTCGCAGGCGTTCGTGCCGGTGGTTTCCGAGTACAGGGTGAAGCGCTCGCCGCAGGAGGTGCGTGAGCTGGTCGGCGGGGTAGCCGGCACGTTCGGCGTGATCCTGTTCGTGGTTACGGCAATCGGCGTGATCGCAGCGCCGGTGCTCATTTTCGCCTTCGCGCCGGGCTTTCATGGGGGCGACGACCGCTTCGAGCTGGCCGTCGACATGCTGCGCTGGACCTTTCCCTACATCTTCTTCATCTCGCTGGTCTCGCTGTGCAGTGGTGTCCTGAACAGCTACAGCCGCTTCGGCGCTCCGGCCTTCTCGCCTGTGCTGATGAACGCCGTGATGATCGTGTTTGCGCTGTGGCTGGCTCCCCTGTTTCCCAACCCGGGCATCGGCCTGGCGGTCGGCGTTTTCGTCTCTGGCGTGGTGCAGCTCGCGTTTCTCTGGCCATTCATGGCGCGGCTGGGTGTCGCGGGCATGCCCGAGTGGAACCGGGCGCACGAGGGAGTGCGGCGTATCGGACGCCTGATGCTGCCGGGGATCTTCGGCTCCTCGGTCGCCCAGTTCAGCCTGCTGCTCGATACGCTGATCGCCTCCTTCCTGGTGACCGGTAGCGTCTCCTGGCTCTACTACTCGGACAGGCTGGTCGAGTTTCCGATGGGGGTCTTCACGATCGCCCTCGCCACCGTGATCCTGCCGGGGCTGTCCGCGCATCACGCCCAGCAGTCTCCCGAGCGATTTGCAGCGATGCTCGACTGGGCGGTGCGCCTGGTCGCGATCATCGTCACGCCGGCCGCTGTCGGCCTGCTGGTGCTTTCCGGACCCCTCATCGCGACGATCTATGGGCGCGGTGCGTTCGACCAGCACGACATCTACATGTCGATGTACGCGCTCATGGCGTATTCGCTCGGCCTGCTCGGCTTCAGCATGGTGAAGGTGCTGGCGCCGGGCTATTTCGCGCGTCAGGACGTGCGCACGCCGGTACGTGTCGGCATGATCGCGCTGGCGGCAGGCATGACATTCAACGTGGCCGTGGTACTGCCCGCCGCCAAGATCTTCCACGTCCCGGCGCCGCACGTGCTGCTGGCGTTCTCGACGGGTATGGCGGCTTTCCTGAATTCGGCGATGCTGTTCCGCGGCCTGAAGCGCAATGGCGTGTACCGCGCCGGTCCGGGCTGGCCGCAGCTCGCGGCGCGCGTGCTGCTGGCGAATCTCGCCATGGCGGGCGTGTTGTGGTGGCTGGCGGGCGATCTGGACCAGTGGCTGCGCTGGGGTGGGTGGTACCGGGCCGGGCGGCTGCTGGTCTGCGTGGCGGCCGGCGTGGTGGTGTATTTCGGCACTCTGGCGCTGCTCGGACTGCGGGTGCGCGACCTGCGCCGGACGCTATAATCGTGCTCCCGCAGGCTGCTGAAATTCCTCAAGGCATGGAACTCGTACGCGGGCTGCACAACCTGCGGGCGGAGCATCGCGGCTGTGCGCTGACCATCGGCACGTTCGACGGTGTACACCTTGGGCACGCGGCGATGATCGCGTGCCTGCGCGAACACGCACGCCGGTTGGGCGTTCCCGCGACACTGCTCACTTTCGAGCCGACGCCGCGCGAATACCTCGATCCGGCGCGCGCGCCGGCGCGCCTGACGCGGCTGCGCGAGCGATTGCCGCTGTTCGCGCGAGCCGGAGTGGATCGCTGCATCGTGCTGCGTTTCGACGAGCATCTGCGTACGGTGCGCGGTGTCGAGTTCATCGAGCGGCTGCTCGACAAGCGCCTCGGTGCGCGGGCAGTGACGGTCGGACATGATTTTCGCTTCGGCTTCAAGGGCGAGGCCGACGTGACGGCCTTGCGGGAGGCGGCGCCGGCGCATGGCTTCGAGCTCGAGGTGCTCGACCCGGTGATGGTGGATGGCGAGCGGGTGAGCTCGAGCGGGGTGCGCGAGGCGCTCGCTGCTGGCGACCTGGATAGGGCCGCACGCTGGCTCGGACGGCGCTACACGATGTGTGGCCGCGTCATTGAGGGTGAACGGCTCGGTCGCAAGTTGGGCTATCCGACGGCCAACCTGCGTCTGCACCGGTTGGTGTCGCCGCTGACCGGGATTTTCGCGGTGCGGGTTCGCGGCGTCGAGACCGCGGCCGCCACGGCGGGAGTGGCGAGTCTGGGCACCCGGCCGACGGTGAGTGGCACCGAGCCGTTGCTGGAGGTGCACGTATTCGACTTCGACGGCGACCTCTACGGGCGCCACCTGGAAGTGGAATTCGTCCGCCGCCTGCGCGCGGAGCACAGGTTCGAAAGCCTCGAGGCATTGGTGAAGCAGATGCACGAAGATGCGAAGCAGGCGCGAGCGATTCTGGAAAAGGGGACAGTCCCCTTTTCCGCGACACCTTAGCAAGAGGGGACGGTCCCCGTGGCCGATTACAAGCACACGATCAACCTGCCGCAGACCGCCTTTCCCATGAAGGCGGATCTGGCGCGCCGCGAGCCCGAGATGCTCAAGTGGTGGGCGGAGCACGACGTTCACCGCAAGCTCCGCGCCGCTGCGCGCGGCCGGCCGGCGTTCGTGCTGCTCGACGGTCCGCCGTACGCCAACGGGGCGATCCACATCGGCCACGCGGTCAACAAGGTGCTCAAGGACGTCGTGGTCAAGTCGCGCACGCTCGACGGGTTCGATGCGCCCTACGTGCCGGGTTGGGATTGCCACGGCCTGCCGATCGAGCTGCAGGTCGAGAAAAAGCACGGCCGCGTAGGGCAGAAGCTCGATGCCAAGGCGTTCCGCGCTGCCTGCCGCGCCTACGCGCAGGAACAGGTCGAGGCGCAGCGCGAGGACTTCAAGCGGCTCGGCGTGATGGGCGACTGGGCGCACCCGTACATGACCATGCAGCCGCGCTACGAGGCCGAGCAGCTGCGCGCCTTCGCGCAGATCATCGCCAACGGCCACGTCTACAAGGGCCTGAAGCCCGTGTACTGGTGCCTGGATTGCCGTTCTGCGCTGGCCGAGGCGGAGGTCGAGTACGAAGAGAAGAACTCACCGGCCATCGATGTGCGCTTCACGGTAGTGGACGTGCGCGAGCTCGAGACGCGCTTCGGCGTGCCGCAGGGCACGCTTGGCGCGCAGCCCGCTTCGGTCGCGATCTGGACGACCACGCCCTGGACGCTCCCCGCCAACCAAGCCGTGGCGGTGCACGCCGAGTTCAAGTATTCGCTGCTCGAGTTGCAGACACCGCGCGGCGTCGAGTACGTGGTCGTGGCGACGGACCTCGCGCCGGCCGTGGTGCAGCGTTGGGCCATCACGCGATTCACGGATCTCGAGCAGGTTCCCGGCGCGGCGCTGGAGGGCCTGAAACTTCAGCATCCCTTCTACGACCGGCAGGTTCCGGTAGTGCTGGCCGCGCACGTCACGCTCGATGCCGGCACCGGCGCGGTTCACACGGCGCCGGGCCACGGGCACGAGGATTTCGCACTCGGCGTCCAATACGGGCTGCCGCTGGAGAATCCCGTGGGCGGCGACGGACGCTTTCTGCCCAATACCGCGCTGTTCGCCGGCGAGAACGTCTGGGAGTCGAACTCGCACATCATTCGCGTGCTCGAGGAGAACGGCAAACTCCTCAGGCACGAGCCGTACCGTCACAGCTACCCGCATTGCTGGCGCCACAAGTCGCCGGTGATCTTCCGCGCCACGCCGCAGTGGTTCATCAGCATGGAGCAGGCGGGTCTGCGCGCACGCGCGCTCGATGAGATCGGCAAAGTGACGCTGGACTCCCGCGTGGGGTGAGCAACGCATTCGCGGCATGATCGAGAGCCGGCCCGACTGGTGCATCTCGCGCCAGCGCACCTGGGGAGTGCCGATCGCGCTGTTCGTGCATCGGGAAACCGGCGCGTTGCATCCGCGCAGCGGCGGAATTGCTCGAGCGGGTGGCGCAGCGCGTCGAGCAGGCGGGCATCGACGCCTGGTTCGATCTCGATCGCGGCGGAACTGCTCGGCGCCGAGGCCGCGCAGTACGAGAAGGTCGCCGATGTGATGGATGTGTGGGTCGATTCGGGTCTGGCGCATCACGCGCTGCCGGTGTTGCGGCCCGAGCTGGGCCCTGCGCCCGCCGATCTGTACCTGGAAGGCTCCGATCAGCATCGCGGCTGGTTTCACAGCTCGCTGCTCACTTCGGTAGCCCAGCACGGCCGCGCCCCGTACCGCGGCGTGCTCACGCACGGGTTCACCGTGGACGAGAAGGGCCGCAAGATGTCGAAGTCGCTGGGCAACACGGTGGTGCCGCAGAAAGTGATCGGCTCGCTCGGCGCGGACATTTTGCGGCTTTGGGTCGCGGCCACCGACTACAGCAACGAGATGAACGTTTCGGACGAGATCCTCAAGCGCATGTCCGACTCGTACCGGCGCATGCGCAACACCGCGCGCTTTCTGCTCGGCAATCTGCACGGCTTCGATCCCGCGCGCGATGCGGTCACGCTCGACGAGCTGGTGGCGCTGGATCGCTGGGCGGTGGAGCGCACCGCGCAGCTGCAGCGCGAGGTGCTCGATGCGTACCGCGACTACCAGTTCCACCTGATCTACCAGAAGGTTCACAACTTCTGTGTCGTAGACCTGGGCGGCTTCTACCTGGACATCATCAAGGACCGGCTGTACACGACGCCCGCCACCGGCGCGCCGCGCCGCTCGGCGCAGACCGCGCTGATGTGGATCGCCGAAGCCATGGTGCGCTGGCTGGCGCCGATTCTCAGCTTCACCGCCGAGGAGATCTGGCGCGAGCTGCCCGGCAGGCGCGTGGAGTCGGTATTTCTCTCCGGCTGGGCGTCGTTGCCGGGCGCGGCGGGGGACGCTGCCGCGCCGGCGCGCGGCATCGATTGGGAAGCGCTGATCAACCTGCGCGGCGACGTGGCCCGCGAGTTGGAACAGCTGCGCACGCAGGGTACGATCGGCGCCCCGCTCGATGCCGAGGTCGACGTGTATTGCACAGCGGACCACTACGATCGGTTCAGCGCGCTCGGCGAGGAGCTGCGCTTTCTCTTCATCACCTCCAAGGCCCGCGTGCACAGCGTCACGCGGCCGCCGGACGGGGCCGTGCCGGCAGCGACCGCGGCGAAGAGCGGCGTCTGGATTCGCGTCGCGCCTTCGATCGCCCCGAAGTGCGTACGCTGCTGGCATCATCGCGAGGATGTCGGTTCGCACGCCGAGCACCCGGAGCTTTGCGCGCGATGCGTGGTCAACGTGGCAGGGCCGGGCGAACAGCGGCGGTACGCGTGAACACGGTTTCCACCCACACGGGCATGTGGCGCGAGCGGCTCGGGGCGCTGCGCTGGACCTCGCTCTCCCTGCTCGTGATTCTCATCGACCAGGTGACCAAGGCGATCGTCATGGCGAAGATCTCGCTGTACGAGATCGTCACTGTGCTGCCGGTGCTGGAATTCACCCAGCTGCACAACACCGGCGCGGCATTCAGTTTTCTGGCCGGCGCCTCGGGCTGGCAGCGCTACTTCTTCATTGGCCTCGCGGCCGTGGTGAGCCTGGCGATCCTGGTGTGGCTCAAGCAGATCGACCCCCGGCGCCAGCGCCTGCTCGCCATCGGGCTGACCCTGATCCTCGGCGGGGCCCTCGGCAACGTCGTCGATCGCGCCTGGCTCGGCTATGTCATCGACTTCATCCACTTCCATTGGGGCGATGCCTACTTCGCCGCGTTCAACCTCGCCGACTCGGCCATCACTGTGGGCGCCGGCCTGCTGATCCTCGATGCAATCCTGGAGAGCCGGCGGCACAAACGCGAGGCGCGCGCTGCGGCGCTTGCGCCGCAGGGGGATAAAGCCGTGAGCGACGAGCCATGAGCCACAGGCGGGGGCGAAAAGCCCGAGCGATGAGCAAGTGAGCCTCCAGATCTTTCTCGCCAACCCGCGCGGATTCTGCGCCGGCGTCGATCGCGCCATCGACATCGTGGAGCGCGCGCTCGCGCTGTTCGGCGCGCCGATCTACGTGCGTCACGAAGTCGTGCACAACCGCTACGTGGTCGACCGCCTGCGTCGCATGGGCGCGATCTTCATCGAGAATCTCGACGAGGTTCCCGACGATGCGACGCTGATCTTCAGCGCGCACGGCGTGCCGCGCGCCGTGCAGGAAGAGGCGGCGCGGCGCAACTTCAAGGTGTTCGACGCCACCTGCCCGCTGGTCACCAAGGTGCACATGGAGGTTTCGCGCTACGCGCGCGATGCCCGGGAGGTGGTGCTGATCGGCCACGCCGGGCACCCCGAAGTCGAGGGCACGATGGGCCAGTTCGATGTCGCGCGCGGCGGGCGCATCACTCTGATCGAGACGCCCGAGGACGCCGAGAAGCTCGAGGTACGCGATCCGTCGCGGCTCGCCTTCGTCACGCAGACCACGCTGTCCGTGGACGACACCGCGCGCATTGTCGAGGTCCTCGAGCGCCGCTTTCCGGCGCTGAGCACGCCGCGCAAGGAGGACATCTGCTATGCGACGCAGAACCGCCAGGACGCGGTCAAGCAACTGCTGGAGAAGTGCGACGTGCTGATCGTCGTCGGCTCGCCTTCGAGCTCGAACTCGAACCGGCTGCGTGAGATCGCCGAGAAGCGCGGCGTGCCGGGTTACCTGGTCGACGGGGCCGCGGATCTGCGCGAGGAATGGTTCGCGGGCAAGCGCGCCGTGGGCCTCACGGCCGGCGCATCGGCACCCGAGATCCTGGTGCAACAGGTCATCGCCCGGCTGCAGGAGTGGGGCGGGCAGAAGGTCGAAGAGCTGCGAGGTCGCGAAGAGAACGTCACGTTCGCGCTGCCGAAGCTGCTTCGCGAAGACGCGGCGCCTATCTCCAGCAAGTAGCTGCGGGACTTGGGCTGGAATTTCGCTGGCCGAGGTCGTTGATCGTAAAGCTCGCACATCCGGTGTCGGTGGCCTGTCGACCCCCCGGTGCCGGGACGGCCGTGAGCAGAAAGTCCGGCGGAGGTGCGGGATTCTGCTCCGCGGTAGTAACCGTGTAATACCCGTTGTCGCTGGTTGCCAGCGACCGGGCGGCGAGATCCGCGTCCGTCATGTACCGGTCGTTCTGCAGAAAAAACTTTTCCTGCGCACTCCTGACCTTGAGCAGCATCGCCGTCGCATCGGCGCGGTTCGCGCGCAGCACGTAGTTGCGATAGCTCGGCACGGCGATGCCGGCGAGGATCGCCAGCAGCACGATGACGATCATGAGCTCGATCAGCGTGAAGCCGCGCTCGCGCGGCCTTGCGCCCGGGAGCGCCGTCATGGCGGTGACCGGGGTGTCTGCTGCCAGTAAGTGCGCACCGGCGTCTGGGCGTTACCGCAGAATCCGGTGAGGATCTGCAGGCCATAGGAGCATAGCTGCGGCTGCCGGGGTGGGCCGCCACCACTGCCGCCACCATTGCCGCCGCCATTGCCGCCACCACTCGTGTCTTCCCGCGGGAACAAGAAGCTGATCTCCGGAGCAATGCCGCCCCGCTGCGCCAGATCGATGTAGCGGTCGCCTTCCTCGAGGCCGTCGTTGTTCAGGTCGAGCAGCGGGCGGCCGTCATCGACGCTCACCCGGTAGGCCCGGTTGCTTCCGACCGGGCCGCACGTTGCGCTGCTGCTGGCCGGCAGGTAGGTCGGGAAGAACACGACGTTGTCGAACGTGCGCGACTCGGCCAGGACCTTCTCGCCCCGGAAGCCCCCCGGCAGGCGAAGCTCCAGCCGCCATCCGGCGGCGCCCGCGCCGATCGTGGGCGGGGGATCGATGATGTTGGTGATATCGACCAGATCGCCGTCGCCGATGACGGAGCGGGTGTTGTAGTCGGCCTGCGAGATCGCGTTGAACGGCGAGTAGTCGCGCAGCGAATAGAAGCGGTCCCGAATCCGCTCATCGAGCGGATGGCCGCGCCAGCCCGATCCGAGCGAGATTGCGAAGTACCCCTCGGAGCCACGGCGACGGACCAGAGCGACGTCGGGTGTGTGATAGAAGCGGCGCGTCGACTCGATCGGGTGGGTGGTCGCGTCGGCATTGCCCAGCGATGCGATCACGCCGCCGGTCACGAGGTCGTCGGCATCCGGGGTCTGGACTCCGATCGTGCCGAGGTCGGCGTCGAAAGTGATGTCGAAGCGCCACACGCGCCCGCCGGTGTCCGCCGCGTACATCCGGTCGGCGAAAGTGTCGCCGTCGAGATCGATCACCCGGATTCCCGCGGGAATCGAATTGTTCATCCTGCTCAGCGCCGCGCCGTCCGACGGACCGAGGTTGGGCGTATCGGTGCCGCCCGGGCCGCCCGCGTACCAGAGCAGATTGCCGCTCAGCGCATCGACCATGTAGATGCGGTTGCCGAGGGTATCGGTATTGTAGAGCGTCGTCCCCAGGTTGTTGTCCTGCGTCGTGTCGTATCCGCCGCCGAAGATCAGCACCAGCTTGTCGGCGTTCTGCGTGGCGTTGCCGACCGCGACGCGCGCGAACGCCGGCGTCGACCAGGTCTGGCCGACACCGGGCAGCTGCTGCGGCCCGATGGTCCAGCGGTGGCGCGGATTCGTCTTCGAGGTGACGTTCGAGCGAGTAGTAGTTGCTGCCACCGCGGCGCATGCCGAAGACGATCTGCACGCGATCGTTGCCGTCGACGATGCCGTTGCGGTTCTCGTCGGTCTTGAACGCGCGCACGTCGCCGTCGAGGCCGTAGTGCTTGACGCTGTCAGCGGTATCGGCGAACACGCCCGGCAGGCGCCGGAGCTGGTCGACGGGGATGAATGCCCACAGTTCCCGGCCGTTGCGCGAATCGATCGCGTGCAGGTAGCCATCGTTGGTCGGGACGTAGATCACCGCTTCGGGATCCGTCGCAGTGCCGCCGTAGATGACGATCGCCGGCCTGCCGTGCAGCGGGTCGCCCATCTCCTTGCGCACGGCGGTGGCGGGATTGTTGTCCGAGTTGCGGACATCGGCACCGCGCGCCCAGTTGAGCAGGTCGGCGCGGCTCGGTGCGCCCGGCTGGTCGAGGCCGAGCTGCTGATCGGTGGCGTCCGAAATCGGATTGGCTGAGAGCTGCGCCTGCGTGCCGAGGAACGTGTAGACGTTGCGAGTCGCGGTCAGCTGATCTGCCGCGCCACCTTCTCTGACTTCCGCACCGTCCGCGCTGGCGGACCAGAAGCTGCGCGCGGTGTCGGCGAAGAATCCCTGGGCATCCGTTGCCAACTGGCCGTCGGCATCGGCGATCTCGCCGTCGAGCAACCGGTATTTCTTGAGATTGCCCGCCCAGTGGAAACTGTCGCCGGGCTCGAACACGGAGATGTAGAGATCCGACAGCGTTTCGGTGCGGTTGAAGGAATTGACCGCGACCGCCGGCGACGAGAATGTCGTGCCCCTGGTCTGGATGTCGGTGACGATGTTGGTGAGCGTCCTCGTCAGGCTCGCCGTGTCGCTGGCGGAAAATGCCTCGCCGCCGCCCTGGCTCGCCGTTTCGGCCAGCAGGGCCGAGCCCGCCACGGCCGGTCCGAAGCCGACGGTGTACGTCGTCACCGTCTGCTCGCCGGGCACGATCGAGTCGTCGCGCAGATCGGTGTTCCTCATGTAACCGGCGAGGTCGTCGAGGCAACGCCCCGGCCCGGTGCCGTCGCAGGTTCCCGTGAGGCGTTCGATTTCGACATCGGCGCTGTTGTCGCGCGTCGGCAGACCGTCGGTCAGGTAGACGATGAAATTCTCCTGACATTGCGCCGCGGACGGGCTCAGATAAGTCGTCCCGCCCGGCTGGACGCGCGAGGTTGAAATACTCGCCATGGGTACGGAATTGGCGCCGAACACCACGTTGCCGCCCGAGAAATACTGATATGCCTCGAACAATGTCTCCGACAGCGGAGTGAAACCGTCGGCGGTGTAGCCGCGAATGGTCGCTTCGAGGGCGTTGCGGGCGGTCTCGATCGGCGTGATCGGGAACGTGACCATGCCGCCTTCCGCGGCCAACTCACCGCTGCCACCATTGTTGCTGTAGCGCATGAGCCCGACGTTGACGCCGGAAACGGTCTGCACGAGGTTGCTGGCCACGTCCTGCATGATCTGCAGGCGCGTTTGGCCGCCGGTGCTGCCGCTCGCCAGCCAGTTGAGGTAGTTGCCGCTGTAGATGACGTAGTCGCGATCCGTGAACGGCCGGTCGAACAGGAATTGCTGCGTCGGGTCGGAAGTCCACTGCGTGGTGTCGGCGGCGAAGACCTCGGGTGAGGACGCGTTGGGGCCGTGACGGCCGGCGTCTGCGGCGCATTCGACCGGCTGGTCCTTCACGGTCGCATCGAGTCCGACCCAGGTGGCCGTCGCCGGATCCCACTGAGCTGCGAATTCCGCGTTGAAGATGCCGCGTGTCTGCAGGGCCTGCGCGGCCGCGTCGCACACCAGCTGCGCCGGCTGGAACCAGTTGTCATAGCCGTTGTTGCAATCGGGATCCGTACCGATGTCCATGCGCCAGTAGACGACGTTGCGTTCGCAACTGCCGGAATATTGCTGCGCGGGGTCGAATCCGTTCTGGGTCTGCACCGTCGTGTTCATGCTTCCCGAGGTGTCGAGAATGAACAGGATGTTCGGGCGGGCCTGAGGGAGGCGGCTCGTGAAGATCTCGGTGTCATCGGCGCGCGCCGGTGCGCCGGCGACAAGCACCAAACCCAGTCCCAGGGCCACGTGGCGCCCATGCGCGAGGCTGCGACGGGCGAAGGTGAGGAGCGAAATCAGCGTCGTGGAGGCCATGAGTGTCACCTGCGGGCGCGGCGCGGCAGCTCGCCGGCGACGGCAAGGCCAGTGATCTTGCGGTTGCGAGGATCGTAGAGCACCACCAGCATGCGTTCGCCGGCGCCGCGCAGGTAGTCGTTGAGCTCGGCCAGGGAAACTTCGGTCCCGCCGACGCGGAACTTGGTCTGGGGTGTGAGAGGCATCAGCGTCAACTGACAGGCTGCGCAGGTTCGCACCGCGATCGAGCCGTCGGTCCCGGCCGGAATCGTTGCCTCGAACGTCGTGGTTTCGAACGCCTCCTCGGTCAGTTGCGGTTCCGCGCCGCTCGCGGCGGCGAGTGGCAGCAGGGCTGCGAGTGCTGCTCTGAAGCTGTGGCGGAAGAGCATGTTCTGGGCGCTCCTATGGATTCGGCACGACGAGGAACAGACCCTGCGTGTGCGTTGCCGAAGCGTTGCGCTGCGAGGCTCCCGTGCTCGAGATCTCGAAATGCTCGGCCGCGAACTCGCCGATGCTGTAGCCGGGAGGCGCCATGGTGTTGCCGCGAGGCCGCGTGATCGTCGCGTATTGATCGTTGGCGAGATTCGGATCGGGGTTCGTCAGCGTCCGGTTGGCCGGCGCCTGATTGACGGCGGGGTTGAAATTGCGCGCGGCGATGACTTCCTCGATACCCGTTTCCGCGGCCTGGAACGCGCGCACCTGGTACTGCGCGTTGCCCGCCATCGTGAGCTCGGTGGTGGCGGTGTTCATGCCGGAAATGGCCAGCAGGGTGAGAATCAGCAGCAGCACCAGGCCGACCACGAGAGCGGCGCCGCGTTGCCTGGGGTGGATGGCGTTCATGTTTGCAGGTTCACGGTGTTGCGGATCTGGATGGTTCGCGAGACGAGGAGCCGCCGGAACGAATCGTTCGGCAGGTAGTTGACGTTGGCGTAGGTGAAGGGCCTCGTGTGAACGAAGCCGACTTCCGGCGTGTCGGCGCGGACCAGCAGCCAGAGGCGGACGGCGACGACCTGTGCCGTCGCGAGCGCCGGGTCGTCCGGGTCCACGTAACGCGTGGCGATGCCGTCGTAGTGGTCGGGAATGCCGTTGTTGTCGGCATCGTCGATGACGCCGTCGCCATTGCGGTCGGCGCCGAGATCGATGCCGAACTGGATCTGCAGGTCCTCGACGCCGGGCATGATCTCTTCGTCGTTGAATGCCGGGGCCGCGCCACCGGCCTGCAGCCTCTTGCGGCGCAGGGAGGGAACGCCATTCAGCGAGGAAGCAGCGAAGACATAGTATGCGCGCACATCGAGATCGCGAATCTCCGCCTGGGGCCCGAAGGGCGGCGTGTCGACCAGCGCGCTCGCGGCGCCTGGAAACGTGCCGTCATCGACAATCCGGCTCCCGCCACCCTGGCGCGTCGAATAGATCTGCAGGGTGTTGGGCGTTGCCGGCACGGTCTGCTCAGAGGCATGGCGCACGATGATCGTATCCGGCGTCCTGCTGAAATTCGGGTCGGGCGTGCCCGTGCCGCTGGAACCGGCCGTGCAGGTCAGGCCATACGTGTTGTTGCGGCCCTCGATCGAGACACGCAGGTCGATGTCGAATTGCGGCCCGCAGTTGTTCTGGGTTCCCGTGGCCAGGGGCACATTCCCGGCGGCCCCCACGACGATCTGCGGATCGTTCATCAGGCCCCAGAAGTTCGCGAGCCGGACATCGGGCTCGAGCGTGCTCAGCGCATAGCGGGCGTTTTCCTGCAGGCGCGCAACCGTTTCGTTGACCGAGTAGGTATTGCGGCTCTGCACGTAGACCGTGACGGCGCCGATGATCAGGAACGACCCGATGACCAGGGCCACCATCAATTCGACCAGACTGAAACCGCGGTATCGCTTGTTCTTGTTCATATCTGCATGTTGAGCACGTAGCTCAGGGGTTGGGCTTCGCCGGGTTCGAACCAGGTCACCTGTATCGTGTATTCGCTGGGTAACGGCGCACCGGCGGAGGGGGTGACCGTAACGATGCCACTGGCCGGCCGTGCGCCGTTGCCCGGTAGCTGGGCTGCAATCGAGGCCACCCATTGCGCGAGGTCATCCTGCGCGAGCTGCTGGGCCGTGCAGTTCATCGTGCCCGGTGGCGAGCAGGTTTGCGGTGAAGGAGCTGCGGCGCCGGCTGGGAGGGCGTAACTGTTGCGTCCCTGGCGATTCGCGCGGATGCGATCCGCCATGTCGGAGGCCAGGTTCACCGCCTGCGTGCGGTAGATGGCCGAGCGGCCGGCGCGCAGACTCTCGACGTACAGCGCGGCGATGCCCAGCATGCCGATGGAGAGCACGACCAGCGCGACGAGCGCTTCGACGATGCTGAAGCCGCGCGACGCTGCCCGGATGCGGATCGCATGCATCGGTCATCCTCCTCAGCAATCCGTGTCGACCAGCGGGAAGAGCGCCAGGCCGCTCAGTGCCGCCGCGGTGCGCAGCACCGCGGGCCGTCCGGTCGGGCTCACGGTCAGCACGCGTCTGCGAATCTGATCGCCGTTCGCGGCGTTGACACGATCATCGCAGAGCAGAGTCGACGCCGGCGTGCTGGCCGGCAGAGCCGGTGTCACCAGCACGAAGCCGGTCGGCGCATAGCTTATCGTCTGCCAGTTGGTGGTCAGGATCAGCGCCGGATCGAGCGTCTCGTGATTGGCGAGGATCTGTTCGCCCGCCTCGAGCGCCGCATCGGCATCCTGATCGAGCCACACGACCCAGCCGACGGCGGGGGCGGGGGGATGCCCGCGAGTGGCGCCACGCAGGTCGGTGTCGCGGCCTGCGGATTGGTCGAACTGCACACCCCGACCGTTTGCTGCCGCTTCACAGCTTCGGAACGCGCGACGTTGAACAAGGCGAGCAGATCGTTGGCCGCGCCCGTCATCCGGTTGTTCAGCCGGAACGTGTTGAAACTCGGGATGGTGACCGCAAGGATGACGCCGATCACCGCGATCGCCATCATGAGCTCCATCAGCGTGAAGCCTCGAATTCTGGTGCCCCCCATGGCGCGAACTATAGCGACATCGCGACCGACTGCGTGCCACTCCCGATCGGCGGAAGGGCGTGCCCGACGAACGGCGCACGTTATGTCGTGCCGCGAGGCTCATGGGCGGCGCATCACGGGACAGTCCGATCATGGACATCGAATAGGCTTGCCGGCGGCGTCCCGTTGCGAGATTCGCGGCCGGCCGGTGTGGCTGATGATGATCGCGCGCGCGGCCGCCGCACCGCGCTCGTCGCAGAAAACGATCGACGCGGTGGTGCCTGCCATCGACACGGGCCAGTAGGTGAGGGCGTCGCGATTGGCGTTGACGGCGAGTCCTTCGATGCGCGGTTCGACGTGCAACACCGGCTCGCCACGGTCGACTTGCGGCGGTGAGTCGCGATCGGTGTTGACGAAGACGATGTAGCCGGAGCTCCAGCCGGGCGCTTGCGGCGTGCACTGCCACCCCGTGCTGCTCTTGCAGACGACCACGGGCACCGCGCGCAGGATCGCGGTGCTGCGCGCCTGGTGCAGCGAGCGCACCATCGCGTTCACCTGGGCGGTGCGCCTGGCGTTGCGCTGGAGCTCGCCGAATGCCGGGACCGCCAGGGCGGCGACGACCGCCACCACCGCGCACGCGGCGAGAATTTCGAGCAGGGTGATGCCATGCTGGCGCGATCCCATCGGCCCCGACCTCCTTGTCGCAGCTCGCACAGGTTGCCCGCTTCGGTCCGTCGCCGGCGAGGCGCAAAACGGGTGCCTTTGTCCTGAAATGGACCTGCCCGCCCGGCCCGGATCGGGGCAAGCTGATTCACAAGCGAGGGGGCATCCGTATAATGCCCGGCCATGCCAGCCGTCCCCACGGCCTTGTCACCCTCGCGTGAGCAGGTAGCCCAGCTGCTCGAGGCGCACGGCGTTGCGCCCACCCAGCAACGTGTGCGCGTCGGCGAGTTGCTGTTTGCGCGCGACCAGCATCTCACCGCCGACCAGATCATCGACGCGCTGCGCAGCGACGGGGCGCGCATCTCCAAGGCAACGGTCTACAACACGCTCAACCTGTTTGCCGCGCGCGGCCTGGTGCGCCAGATCAACATCGACTCGGCGCGCGCCTGCTTCGATTCGAACACGAAGACGCACTATCACATCCACAACGTGGACAGCGGCGAGCTGACCGATGTGGGCGTGCCGCAGATCCGCTTTCAGCGCATGCCCGACCTGCCCGAGGGCACCGAGCTCGCCGGCGTGGACATCGTCATCCGCGTGCGCCGCAAGGCCTGATTCGCGCGTTGCCGCACCCGCCGCGGCCCTTTACAATGCGCGCCCTCCCGCGCCGGGATAGCTCAGTTGGTAGAGCAGCGCATTCGTAATGCCTGCTGCTTAACCCACTAAGTCCCCCGCAAACTCCGCAATAGCTGGAGTAGAGTGGTTATCGCACCGATGGCTTAGTGGTAGGTTAAGTGACAATCACGCCGACATAGCTCAGCTGGTAGAGCATCTCATTCGTAATGAGGGGGTCGGGGGTTCGAATCCCTCTGTCGGCACCAAATGCCGTGAACAAGAATAAGATTTCCGCAGGTACAGGCCTCAGCGGGAGGACGATCACAAACACCGTGCTCGTCCCTGAGGCTGACGTACTGCAAACCACGCGGACGGGTTACGCCCTCACTCGGTCCGAGTTCGACATCCTGTTGATGCAGGGCGTTCGAAATAATCTCATTTTTGAGATCAGCATTGGCGCAGTGATCATGGCTGCGTTGAGTGTGACCGTCGCTACTCTGAAGTGGCTGGGGGACGAACACCAAACAAGTTGGTGGGAGGTGGCACGTGAGCACGTCTGGTTGCTCATTCTCGCCGCGGTGCTGTCGGCCGGTTCTTGGTTCACTTTGCGCTCAGGACACGACCCACGCACCGCGCTCGTCAACAGACTGAAGGACTACTTTGATGCAACAGGCTGAGAAATCTATCAGCGCGCGCGTGCCCGAAGACTACGTGCCATATGGCACCGTCAACCTGTGCACCAACACACTCATCAACGTGCGCTTCTGGTTCAACGTCTCAGGCCAGATTCCTATTCTCGTAGGCAAGGGCGAAAAGGGTCCGCTGCTTTGGCTGCGTGGACTGATCGAATCGCCTGAGGATTGGCGTGATGTGATCGTTCGAAACGAAGTCCTGATTTCACGGGTGCCGCCATTCGGCACTGTGAGCATCGTCAAGGACGATCTTTACAAGTCGCTCAGTGCTGACGTGGGCGGCATTCCCGTTCTACGCTGTGCGGAACTTCGACCCAATGAATTGACAGTACACTTGATCGATCTCTCCCCACTGCACTTGAGCATCAAGGGGAACTTGGAGGGCGGACTGTATTTCGGATCGATGCAGATGCGAGGCAACACGTTTGAGTACGTTGAGACCGCATTTGCTGCGGGATCCAAGCCCACGAAGTAGCAGAGCATGGTGACCTGCGGTGAGAAGACGCAGTTGATCGGCGGCGCAATCGCCTTCGTCCCTTATCTCCTCATCGCGTGGGGCCTCACGAAGCTCGATGACAGCGTTTCGTTCTGGACCGCGCTGGGAGTCCTCGTGGGAGTCCGCTTGTTGTTCGCTATCATCGAGGCGCTGGGGAGCGTGCTGGCGTGGCGCCTACATGGACGCTGGGCGGCAACCTACAGTGGCTGGCAGCAGTTTGCGTTGGCCTTCAGCATTGCTTTCGCCTGCGCCACGGCGTTTTCCCTTTCGCCCACGCTCAGCTCACGCTCGAGCGATTGCGAGGCATCCTGCGCCTCGGCCAGCAATCTCCCGCGAATCCTTCCCATCGGAGCGTCGGTTGGGCTCGTCGCCTCCATCAGCCGCACATACAGATATTGGTACGTGTACGCCTGAACGCGGTCCGGATCGCAGAGGGGCGGTGTCGAGCGTGCTTCACGATACAGGCGTGCAAGACTTGCCAGCGCATCCGCCTCGCCAGCGAGCCACGCGGCCTCCCAGAACGGAATGGCATCAAGCGAATTTCCCAACTGCTCTGCGTAGTTGAGGGCGGCATACGGGTCCCCGAGTTCGGTGGCCTTGGCAAGCCAGAAATCAGCCCACGACTTCTGTTGGGCGGTGACGCCTTTGCACAGGTTCAGTAGATAGGTGCCGTTCCTGAGGACTAGCCCGCATATCTCACCGCTCGACTGATTTTGGATGAGCTCGGTTGGGTTGAGGAAGCGGCCGTCAGTCTGTACGGGCGAGGCCTGCGACATCGGTGCCGTGGCATTTTTCAGCGATAGCGATACACCGCTCTGCGCGAGAACGGTGCGGCGAATGAGGAAGGGGGGCGTGCTGGTTCGTGGGTGCGGCGGTTAGCGCGCCGCGGCGCCCAGGGCATGGAAGGCGGCGATGAACTCGCCTTGTTGTGGACAGGCTGAGCTCATCGCGAGCTTCACGCGGCGCACGCTCACGGTGACCACGGCACCGATTTTCAGCATTCGCAGCCGGATCGTGTTGGCGCAGGCACGAGCGAGCGCCGTGCCGGCAAGTCCGACACGGCGCAGCGCGTGCATCAGCACGTAGGCGGCGGAGGCCAGCCACAGGCGCAGCTGGTTGGCGCGGAAGGTTGCCGTTGAGAGCCGATCGGCAAACAGGTCGAGCTGCGCTTCCTTGATGCGGTTTTCCATCTCCCCGCGGGCGCAGTACAACTCCTCGTACAGTTCGCGCGCCGGTAAGTCCGACATGGATAGCGAGGTGACGACGAAGCGCGGATTGGCTTTGTCGCCGGTCTGCTCGGCTTTGCCGACCACGCGCCGGGGGCGGCTCCAACTCTTGCGGGTGCAATACACCAGTTCCTTGAAGCGTCGGGCGGGCCGATGCGTCTGGCCGGATTCTTCGGCGGCGGCTTGTAGTTCGGCGCCGATCGCCCGCTCGAGCCGGCTGTTACGCGCGAGCCCAAACACGTAATCCACAGCGTTTTGCTCGCACCAGCTCATCAGCTCCTCGCGGGCAAAGCCTGAGTCGGCTCGCAAGATGATGGCAACCTCCGGCCAGCGCGTGCGGATGTGGGTGACGATGCGTTCGACTTCCTCGCGCGCACCAGCCGCGGCGTCGATGTTCGAGCGGCGCAGCTTCGCCGCCAGCAGATGCTCGCCACAAAAAATGTACAGCGGCAGGTAGCAGTAGCCGTCGTAGTAGCCGTGAAAGAACCGCCCCTCTTGGTGCCCGTGCAGCGGATCATCGGTCGCATCCAGATCCAGAACGATCTCAGTGGGTGCCGCCCGATGAGCATCGAGAAAGAGATCCACGAACAGCCGCTCGATCGCCACGCCGTCCGGGCGGATCTTGTGATAGCGGCTCATACCCTCCAGTGGATGCAGCTCCAGGCGATTGAGCGTGCTCTTGCCGGCCAGCGGCGCGCAGTCCTTGCGCCTCGCTTCGAGCTTGCCGATCAGCGTCCCCATCACCGGGTCGTGCCGCAGCTCATCGTGATCGTTCAGATCCTCATACCCCAGCGCGATCCCAAATACACGCTGCCCGATCAGTGTGCGCACCGAGTGCTCGATCGCCCCCTGATCCCGCCCGTCGCGAAAACATCCGGCCAATCGCTCGACCAGGTGGATCGCTTCATCGGTGCGCTTCAGCAGCAGCGCTCCGCCATCCGAGCTCACCGTCCCGCCGTCAAACCCCGCCACTACTCGACGGCCTTCAACGCATGAAAACTCCATCTGCTCCGCGCTACACTGTGTCTGCATCGGGTCTCTCCTGAGTCCGGAAACTACTTGTTCTCGCAACTCAAGTTTTACTCGCTCAAAGACCCGATGCACTCCTTATCTGTGAGATATCCGGGCTAGGCGCTAATCGCCCGGTAGTCCTCGTTCCCTGAGGCGGCTACGGTCCTGACACCGAACCGCGCCAGAATTCCCCACGCGACCCCGTGAGTTGTGGAGCGAGCTGTTCGACACTCGGGGCTGCGCACGGAGAGGCAGAGCACCTCTGCCGGATCTGGCAGCGAGGGATCTCAAGAAAATTCTTGCCAATAACTAACCATACTGTATCGTATGGAAACGAAAGGACCCGGGCGACGCGCTGCGCTCCAGCGCATCGCAAACGTCGACTCGAGGCCAGGAGGCTCTCAGCCGACGACTGGATCACGAGACACAAAGCTGGCGAGAAAGGGGGACCGGATAATGAGCAAGAGACAGATTCGACCCGCGCAGGTCGCTGCCGTGCTGTGCGCGTGTCTCGGCGGGAGCGCATTTGCTCCGATGCGTACGGCGAGTGCGCAGGAATCCGACGCGGCCGCGGAGAAGCTCGGAGAAATCATCGTTACCGCGCGCAAGCGGTCGGAAGCCATCCAGGACATCCCGGTTTCGGTGAACGTGCTGACGGGTGACCGGATCGAGCGATTGAACGCGACGCAGCTCGCCGACTACGCGGGATACATTCCCGGGCTCGACCTCATCGGCAGGGGCAACCCGGGAACCCATGCCGTGTTCATGCGTGGCGTGTTCTCGGGATCGTTGACCGCAGGGGCCGCGACCGTGGGCACCTACATCGACGAGACACCGATCAGCTCGAGCTCGCCCTTTGGCGGAGCGTTCGGGTCGGTGGATCTCTTTCCCTACGATCTCGAGCGACTCGAGGTGTTGCGCGGTCCTCAGGGCACGCTCTACGGCTCGAGTGCCATGGGCGGACTGCTGAAATACGTTCTCAAGGCGCCCAATCTGCATGAGTTCGAAGGACGCGTCGGCACGGAAGGGTTCGATATCGCGGGCGGTGGCGACGTCGGCTGGGGAGTTCGGGCAGGAGCCAGCGTGCCTCTGGTCGACGGCAAGCTGGCGGCGCGGGTGAGCTATACACGCCTGGACAGTCCGGGATTCATCGACAATGCCGCCACCGGCAGGCAAAACGAGAACGGCATAGAGCAGGACGCCGCCAGAATCCAGCTGCTGTGGACGCCGACGGACGATCTGGCGATCAAGCTGACGGCCGTCAGAGAGACCAGCAACTCCGACGGCAACGATCAGGTCACCGTCAACCGGGCGGGTCTCGGTCTCACATTCGGGGATCTGCAGAAGTTTCACGCCACCAGTGAACCGGCCAGCCTGGAGACGACGTACTACGCTGCAACCATCGACTGGAACTTCGGCTGGGCCGATTTCGTGTCCGCGAGCAGCTACTCGACCAGCGAGAACATCGTTGCGGTGGACGGGTCGGCGTTCTTCCTGCCGGTATTCGGCGTGAACGCAAGCTTCACCGGCAGCAGCGATATCGAGAAATGGACGCAGGAATTGCGCCTGACCTCGCCGGAGGGAAATCGCGTGGGGTGGATGCTGGGCGGTTTCTACACCTCCGAGGACGCGACGATCTCCAACATCGGTACTCCTCTGAGTCCGACGACCGGTCAAGTGGCTCCGCAGTTCAACCCGCTCGTCTCCTCGGTCGCGCCCTTCACCTATGAGGAGTACGCAGCCTTCGGCGAGCTGACGTTCCAGCTCACGGATGCGTTCGATCTGGGCGTCGGCCTGAGATGGAGCACCAACGATCAGACGCAGGAGCAGAACAACAGCGGCTTCCTGTTCAACCCCATGAACCCGGCGGCGACCACGCAGGTGCTCGGTGAGTCCTCCGAGAATGTCCTGACTTACATGGGCAGCGCCCGGTATCACTTCAGCGCCGATACCATGGCCTACGCTCGAATCGCAACCGGTTATCGGGCCGGTGGACCGAACCTGGCCTTGCCGGGCGTTCCCACGAGCTTCGACTCCGATCGTGTGACCAACTACGAGATCGGCGTCAAGTCGGAATTCCTGGACAAGCGCGCGCTGTTCGACCTGACTCTCTTCTATATCGATTGGTCGGACGTCCAGGTCCTGGTCCAGCCGGCCATCCTGACTTACACGGCGAATGCCGGAGGCGCGGTCAGCCAGGGTGCCGAGCTGACCAGCGCATTCACGCCCGCGAAGGGACTGACGTTCGGTCTCAATGCGGCGTACACCGACGCCAAGCTGACCGAAACCGTCCCCACGCTTGCCGCACGGGATGGCGATCGCATACCGCGCATCCCGGAATGGAGCGGGGCCTTCACCGCGGATTACGAATTCAGGCTCGGCGCGAGTCTGATCGCGCGGCTCGGAGGCGGATACCGGTACGTCGGTGCGCGCGATTCGGCGTTCGCCGGCAACCCGGCCGCTTTCCGCTTTCCGAGCCGCGAGCTCGTCGATCTCAATGCCAGCCTGTCCGCGGAACATTGGACGGCGAGGGTGTATGTGCGCAACCTGACGGACACTCATGCCTATCTCGATCAGGGGAATACCGGACCCACGACGGCACAGCTCAACATCAACCGGCCGCGCGTGATCGGGCTCAGCGTGGACGTCGAGTTCTGAGCGCCGTGCACGACGGTACCCCTCGGTATGGTCATGAAGAGGCCACGGCGCAGCCCGCCGATGTGGGCAAGTCCATCCTCGCGGCGGGACTCGCCACCAACTACCACGACGCAGGATCGGGTCGGCCCGTGGTGCTGCTGCACGGCTCAGGTCCCGGAGTGACGGCGTGGGCGAACTGGCGGCGCGTCCTTCCGCTGCTCGCAAAGGATTTCCGCGTCGTCGCACCGGATCTAGCCGGTTTTGGGTTCACGGAACGGCCGCGAGGCGAGGGCCAGTACGGCATCAAGCTCTGGGTCGGTCATTTGATCGGATTTCTGGACGCGCTGGGATTGGCCCGCGTGTCGCTCGTCGGAAACTCGTTCGGCGGTGGCCTCGCGCTGGCCGCGGCGTCACGCCACCCGGATCGGATCGAGCGCCTGGTGCTGATGGGCACTCCCGCCGGGACGTTTGCCCAGACTCCCGCACTTCGCGGCGCGTGGTCCTATGAGCCTTCGCTCGAGAACATGGAGCGCATGCTGCGGATGTTTCCCTACGACGAGTCGTGGGTGACCGCACAGATGGTGCGCGAGCGCTATGAGACGAGCCTGCTGCATGGCGGCCAAGAGGCGTTTCGCAAGCTCATTCCATCGCCCGGCCCGGAAGGAGAAACCACCTGGGTGAAAGGCGTGCCGGAAGAGACCCTGCGCGCGATCGAACAGCCGACGCTGGTGCTGCACGGCCGGGAGGATTCGGTCGTGCCGCCGGAGTGCGGACTGCTCATCCACAGGAACGTGGCCAACTCTCAGCTCCACATGTTCGGCCGGTGCGGGCACTGGGTGCAGATCGAGCAGGAAGATGGGTTCATGTGCGAAGTGTCGGATTTCCTGCGGGAACCTGCCGGCGCGGGAGGTCGCGCGTGAGCGTCTTCGGCATCGAGCAGGTCCTGTACGACGTTTCAGTGAAGCGGGATGCCCGCCAGAGTTTCAAGGCGAATCCCGAGCAGTTCCTCGCCGCTTATCCGATCACCGACGCGGAGCGAATACTGATCACGGGCTTCAGCATGGGAGAGCTCTTCAGGCGCGGTGCGAGTCCCTTGCTGACGCTCGGATTCTGGATGGAGGCCGAGGGAAGCCGGTCGATGGCCGCATACCTGCGCAGCGTGCGCTCCTGATGCTGGCGCAACGGTCCCGGACGCACGCGGATTGGAGGATGGTTTGGGAGTAGTCGCTGGCGCGTTTTTCGTCCCGCACGATCCCCTGGTGTTCATCGCTCCTGACGCAGCGGGACCCGACGCCAGGGCCCGAGTGCGCCAGGCATACGCCGAAGTGGCCGCTCGCATCGATGCGCTCGAGCCCGATGCGGCGATCGTCGTCGGCGCCGATCACTACATCAATTTCGGACCGGGGTGCCTGCCGCAATACCTGATCGGAGTGGGCGAGGTGTGCGGCCCGCTCGAACGGTTTCCCGGCGTGCCGCAGGGGCCGCTGGCTTCCTGCCCTTCGCTGGCGCGGCACATCGCGGAATCCGGCTTCGCGGAGGGATTCGACTGGGCCGTGGCCAAGGTCATCACCGTCGACCATTCGATCGGTTTGCCGGCGCGCGTGTGTCTTAAGCCGCACGTGGCCGTGATTCCGGTCTATCTCGCCAGCGGCGTCGATCCTTTTCTCTCGCTGCGGCGCGCCTACGATCTCGGCAGCTCCATTCTGCGTGCGGTGCAATCCTGGCCGCAGGAAACCCGTGTCGTCGCCATCGGCAGCGGCGGGCTCAGTCACTGGGTCGGGATGCCGCAGCAAGGACAGGTGAGCCCCGACTTCGACCGCAAGATTCTCGGCTGGCTGGTGGCGGGAGAGGCCGAGCGCATGATCGAGCTGACCGACGCGGAAATACTGGATCAGGGAGGCAACGGCGCCATGGAGATCCGCAATTTCCTTTGCGCCATGGCAATGGTGCCCGGTGCCGACGGGACGGTCATCGCCTACGAACCCGTTCCGGCATGGATAACGGGCTTGGGTTTTGCGGAGCTGCGTCCGCGATGAGACTCTCGACGGCAGAGGATGAGGACGCCGGCGACCTCGGCCCGATCCGCCTGGCGGCGGAGAGCGATCTGGCGGACGGCTCGATGATGGCGGTCAAGCCGCCCGGTCTCGAGCGCATTGCCATCTATCGATTGGCCGGGCGTTTGTATGCGACACAGGACAGTTGCACGCACTCCAATGCGTCGTTGGCACAGGGCTACCTCGAGGACCACCGCGTGATCTGCGCCGCGCACGGCGGCGAATTCTGCATCAGGACCGGCGCAGCGCTGTGTTTCCCCGCCACCGAACCCCTGCGCCGTTTCCGCGTCTGGGTGCGTGACGCCGTCATCTACGGAGACTTGACCGGTGCGGTGCGCCAACCGGACGGCGCGGAATCGCCCGTATGAACACGACGGATGAGGCGGGAATGACTGCCGGCGGCGGGATTGCGTCGCTCGTCGATACCGATCACGGATGGGTCGATCGGCGGATCTTCTGGGACCGCTCCATCTATGACCTCGAGCTGGAGCGGATTTTCGCCCGCTGCTGGCTGTTCGTCGCCCATGAATCGCAATTGCCGGCCGCGGGGGACTTTCTCACGACCTACATGGGAGAGGATGCAGTCATCGTCGCACGTGCCCGCAACGGCAGCATCTGCGTCTTCCTGAACTCCTGCTCCCATCGCGGCAATCGGGTCTGCTTCGCCGAAGCCGGTTCCACGAAGCGCTTCACCTGCAACTACCACGGATGGTCGTACGATCTCGACGGCTCATTGCTGGGAGTGCACGAGGAAGCCTCCTACCGGCAGTGCCCGACATTCGACAAATCGAAGCTGGGTCTGCACCGCGCACGCGTCGGCGTCTACAAGGGGCTCGTGTTCGCGAACTTCGACGCTGACGCACCGAGCCTCGAGGATTACCTGGGTGATTTCCGCTGGTACCTCGACGTCCTGCTCGACAACGACGAGGGCGGAACGGAATTTCTTCCGGGCTGGATCAAGTCCCGGTTGCGCTGCAACTGGAAATTCCCCGCCGAGAACTTCGTGGGCGATGCCTATCATGCCGGCTGGACCCACGCCTCGGGGGCCATGGCTCTGTTCGGCAAGCGCATCAAGCACAACTACAACCGGTCCTACCAGGCGAGCGTCAATGGTCATGGCTGGGAATTCGCGCTCGATACCGTCGGCAACGCCATGGCCATGGGCGACGAGGCGATCGTCCACGACCTGCGTGTCCGTGCCGCGAGCATCCAGCGCCGCCTGGGCCACATGCGCGCGCGCATGGTGGGCTCGATCTCCTCTGCGACTCTCTTCCCCAATTGCTCCTTTCTGCCCGGCCAGCCGACCTTCCGCACCTGGCAACCCAAGGGGCCGCTGGAAATCGAGCTGCAGAGCTGGGTGCTGGTCAATCGCGCTCTGTCAGATGAGCTCAAGGGGCGCTATCGCCGTGGCGTGATGCGGACGTTTTCCCCGGCGGGCCTGATGGAGATGGACGACGGCGAGAACTGGGAGCATGCGACCGCGGCGAACGCCGGGGTCGTCACGCGCAGGCAGAAGCTTCACTACGGCCAGGGCATCGGGTCGCAGATCGAGCACGCGGACCTGAAGGGAACGGTCCATCAGAACCAGCTCAACGACGCCAATCAGCGCGCTTTCTATCGCCGCTGGCTCGACCTCATGCTGGCGCCCACGTGGGCGGCCGTTCCGCGGCGATGACGGTCATGAGAAAGCACGTCGGGCAGCACCCGTTACCGCCGGCACCAGCCCGCCCGGCGCCACTGCAGGTCGTTTTCGAGATCTCGCAGTTCCTCCATGCGGAGGCGCGGCTGCTCGACGATGAACGTTTCGAGGACTGGCTGGCGCTGTTCGCAGCGGATCTGCACTACTGGGTGCCGGGAGTCCAGTCGCGATACCGCGCCGGTGGCGGCGTGACGCACGACTCCAATTCGATGGCGTTCTTCGACGACACGCTCGACGAGCTGCGACAGAGAGTGACCAAGTTCGAGCAGGCGACCGCCTGGGGCGCGAATCCGCCGAGCCGCGTCGCTCACGTCGTCAGCAACGTGGAAGTCGACCTCACCGATCGCTTGGACGAATACCTCGTCCGATCGATCGTGACGCTGCATCGCTGTCGCAACGAAGACGAGATTCACCAGACAGTCGCCCGGCGGCGCGACCTGATCCGTCAGACGCCGCAAGGGTACCGGATCGCGAAGCGCGACGTTTTCCTGCTGGAAACGGTGCTGCTCGCCAAGAACCTCGATACGTTCTTCTGACGATGGGCTGGCTCGACGGACGCAGGGTATTGATCACGGGCGGCGCCAACGGCATAGGCCGCGCGGTTGCCGAGCGCTTCGTTGCCGAAGGAGCGCGCGTCGCGATTCTCGATCGCGACGCGGACGCCTGCGATCGATTGATGCGGTCCTCGAGTGGCGCCATCGCTACCGTTGCCGGCTCGGTCACCCGCTGGGTGGACAATCAGCGGGCCGTCACACGATGCGTGGAAGCGTTCGGCGGCCTCGATGTCTTCATAGGGAACGCCGCGGTGTTCGATTTCTTCCGGCCCCTGGAGGAGCTCGACGGAGCGCAGCTCGACGCGGCATTCGACGAGCTCTTCGGCATCAACGTCAGGGCCTGCCTGCTCGGCGCCCGGGCAGCTCTCGGCCCACTTCGCGCCTCGCGCGGCAGCATGATCTTCACCGCATCCAGCGCGTCATTTTCCGCCAGCGGCGGCGGGCCGCTCTATACGGCCTCCAAACACGCCGTTCTCGGCATCATCCGGCAACTGGCATACGAGTTGGCGCCACGGGTCCGCGTGAACGGTGTTGCCCCCGGGGGAACACTCACTTCGCTGTCAGGACTGGAGGCGATGGGGGAGGGCGACCGCCACCTCGACGCAATCAAGGACATCGGGGAGAGCATTGCCGCGTCCATGCCGCTCGGCGTGGCGATACAGCCGAGCGATCACACGGCTGCGTACGTGCTGTTGGCGGCCGCGGATCAGTCGCGTGCGATGACCGGAACCGTCATCCGCAGCGATGGCGGGTGGGAGCTGGGCAGAATCGGATGGAGCGACCAAGGTCGTCGCCTGCGCACACCCTAGCCATCACCGCGGTGCCTCAGATGACGAGGAGCTCGCCGCACTCGCGGCGGAATAGTGTTTCGATGTCCGACGCTCGGCGCGCCAATACCGCGCGTTGATTCAGGTAACCCTTGTCAGTCATCTCGCCGCTGTCGATGGATGGTGCTTCCTCGAGCAGCAAGCAGCGCCGTACGAGCGAGCTCGCACCGGCATGGGCCGCGTTGTGCATGCGGATCCGGCGCGCGATCTCCGTTGCCATGGCGGTGCGGTTGCCGTCCGCAGGCGACAAGAAGATGAGAATGCCGATCTCGTCTCTGTTGGGGCCGGCGATGGCAAGGTCCTGCGCCAAAGGTCGCAGCGCATCCATCAGAAGACCGCGCAGCTCGCCGACGTGAACCCAGCTGCCCGTGGAGAGCTTGAAGTTCTCGGCCAGGCGGCCGTCATAGACGAGACGGTGCCCGTGACTGGATTCGATGAACCGGACGGCGTCGCCGAGCCTGAAGTAGCCGTCCTCGTCGAAGGCGCCGGCGGTTGCAGCCGGATCGTCGTAGTAGCCGGTAGTTACGGACGGGCCGGCGACACGCAGCTCCAGCTTGCCCTCGAGAGGCACGAGTTTGAGTCTCGTGCCCGCAATCGGATCGCCCACACCCTCTTCTGCATCGCCGGCCCAGTGTTTCAGGGTGGCGACCGGCCCCGTCTCCGTAGAACCGAGGGATGTCAGGATCGGCACAAACGCGCCGCGCGCCTGGTGCGAGAGCGCCATGATCCGCGACCATAGCGGAGCGGCGAGGTGAGCGCCCGCATAAAAGATGGCGTCCAGGTTGCGAAAGACATCCCGCGTCAAGGCTGGATCCTGTTCGAGCCCGGCTATCAGGAGATCGAACGCTCTGGGCACGTTGTACAGCAGAGTGGGCCCCACATCGCGCAGATTGGCCAGAGTCACTGCGATGGCCTGCGGCTGGGGCTTGCCCTGATCGATATAGAGAGTGCCGCCGTGCCTCAGGATCTGAGTGAGGTTGAAATTGCTGGCGAAGGTGTGGCTGAGCGGAAGCCAGTCCACCAGCACCGGAGGATGCGCTGCCAGGAACGGCCAGGCGGCATCGATACCCACTCCGTTCGCCCACATCATGCCCTGGCTGACGAGGACTCCTTTGGGCGCGCGGGTAGAGCCCGAAGTCATCAGGATCTTGGCTGTGGTCCCAGGTCCGACGCGCTCATAGGCGCACTGCATCGCAGCGCCGGAGTCGGTCCGGGCCCATTCCTCCAGCTCAGCCACGGGTTTGGCCGACGCGCGCGCGATCGCAGCGCGCGCGCGCTGCTCGGACTCGTCGGTCGCGGGCCCGGTGAGGATTGCTTCGACGCCACGCAGGTCCAGTCCCTGGAAGACCGGCGGGAAATTGCCGGCCTTGTCCAGGAACAATGCGGAGGGACGCGCCAGCTCGAGCACGCAACGCAGCCTCTCGTAGCGGGTGGACTGCCGCGAATAGGCTGACGACACCGAAAGAAAGGGAATGCCGACCTGCATCGCCGCGAGCATGAGCAGGATGTGCTCGATGCAATTGCCGGCCAGGGCCGCGATGGGACGTCCAGGCGCGTGGCCGTGATCCAGCAGAGCCTGGGAAAAGCTGTCGGTGCGACGCCGGGCTTCGGAGTAGCAGACTCTGCGCCAGTCATTCCCGGCGTCGCGTTCCGCCAGAAACACCCGCGCAGGGGCTTGCGCCGCCCAGCGGCGCAGATGATCGGACAGCTGCCCGGCGAAGGGGCGCGTCGGGATCTGCGACTCGATGTGGATGACGCCGCTGCGATCGCGATGAAAGCGGCTGGCGCGGGGCGCGAAGGCCGTGTCGACGAAGGCACCGGAATTCGCTGGTAGGTGCATTCCAACTCCTCGCCTTCGAACCTGCGCCGTGCCCGCTCGCGTTCCCGTTCCGAAGCCATACTGTACAGTATGTATACGCGGACCCGGCGGCGTTTTTCAATCGAGCGTGACCACTGCCTTGCCGATCACCCGCCCGCCCGACACGTCGCCGATGGCCCGGGGCAGATCGGCAAACGAATAGCTCGCCCCGACCCGCGGGCGCGCCAGGTCAGCCCGCAGCAGACCGAGGAGAGTCTCATGAGTCGCGCGCAGGAGCTCTGCGTCACGCTCATATGACCAGAAGACACCCAGCGCCGAGAGCGAGCGGACCAGGAGCCGGTTGGCCGGGATGGACGAGACCTCTCCGCTGGCGAAGCCGACCAGGAGCAGCCTGCCGCGCCAGTTCAGCACCTTGAGACTGTCGAGTGTCGACGCGCCGCCGACGCTGTCGACCACGACATCCACGCCGGCAGGCCGTATACGCGTGGCCGCGGCTACCCACTCTTCCTCTGCGCGGTTGATCAAATGGTGTGCGCCGGCCTCGCGCGCGGCGCGAATCTTGTCGGGGGAGCTGGCTACTGCGATGACTTCGGCGCCCTGAATGCACGCAATTTGAATCATGGCCTGGCCGAGGGCGCCGCCCGCCGCGTGCACGAGGACGCATTCGCCGGGCCTGACGCGCGCACGGTCGGCCAGCGCCACGTGTGCCGTGATGAATGAAACGGGAACCGCGGCCGCATCCCGTGCGCTGAGCCGGGGAGGGACCGGGAGGAGTCGGGCCTCGTCGACGGCGACGATCTGCGCGAAGGCGCCCCAGGGAACCTGCGCCATCACGCGGGCGCCCTCACGCAGCCGGCCGTCCGCCGTGGGTTGCAAGAGGATTCCCGCAATCTCGAAGCCGGGAATGAACGGCGGGGGCGGCCGGACCTGATACCGCCCGCTGATCATCAGCGCGTCGGCGAAGTTGATGCCGGCTGCCTCCACCTGTACGAGGACCTGCCGTGGCCCGGCAGTGGGAGCTTCCCATTGCAAGAGCTGCAGGACCTCGTGCGGCTCGCCGCATTCTGTTGCAACCCACGCCTTCACCGCGCGTCATCCTGGCTATGGATCAGTACCTGAATGTACTGTAACTTCCCTCGGCAATCGAGCCGGAAGAAGACGAAATGGGAAAGGCGAAACGGAAGAAGACGCGCACTGGAGGCGGGGCGGCGGAGAACGGGCGCCTGACCGCGGACGCCTGGGCGACAGCAGGTCTGGAATTGCTCGCGGCCCGCGGCATCGATGCCGTGCGGATCGACCCGCTGGCCGCGTCTCTGGGCGTTACCAAAGGAAGCTTCTACTGGCATTTCAAGGACAGAGCTCATCTGCTCGAAGCCATGCTGAGCATGTGGCGCAGGAGTGCCACCATCGCCGTCATCGCGCGGCTCGAATCCCAGGGATCGCCGACCGAGCGGCTGCGACGCCTCATCGACCTGCCTGTATCGGCGACTCATGCGCAATACGGGCAAAGCCTGGAATTGGCGGTCAGGCTCTGGGCGCGGCGCGATGAACAGGCGGCGGCAGCCATCGAGGAAGTCGACCAGCAAAGGCTGGCTTATCTGGCCTCGCTCCTGCGCGCCAACGGCATGGCGGGACCCAAAGTCGGCGCACGCGCCTATCTGGTTTACGCGTTCATCCTGGCCGAAGCGTTGATTCCCGCGAAAGCAGCGGGTGAAGTGACCTCGCCCGCCGCCCTGCGCAAGTTGATCGACGAGATCACTCAATAACGCGTGCTGAAATTCAGGAGGCGGAAGGCGAGGGCGACCCACACGAGCGCCGCCGCTGCGATCACGACGAGCCCTTCTCCGATCCTCTCCAGTTGTTGTCTGCCGGCAGCGCGCCATACCGTGATGCCGTTGAGCAATATGGCGATGGAGCCGACGAAGGCAGCCCAGGTGAGTGCATAGAGGGCGTAGAGCAAGACATCTGTGTCCGCCTGCAACGCGGAGTCGCCCGGATTCATTCGCAGCGTCAGCCATGCCCATCCCGAGGCTGCGCAAACCAGCAACGACACGGCCAGGCGCGAGAAGAGGCGCCGGCGCCTCTCGCCGGGTGAGCGCGGCGACGATTTTCGATAGTGACGGCGAATCGCGTACCCGCTCGAGGAGATCAGCAGCGCGGCGAGGAGCACTCCCGTCGAGACGGCGACCAGCGGGACGACGACGCTGCGCCGCTGCCATGCCGGCAGGCGCTGCAATACGTGGATGGGAGCGCCCTCGTCTGTCGCCGCGTAGCTGACTCGCTGCGCCGAATCCAGGACGAACATCAAGCGGGACTGACCCTGCGTCTCGCGGAACACGAAGGGTGAGATCTCACGCCACCGTTTCGGCGCGCCGCTGACGTCCCGCCACGGGCTCGCCTGGATCGTTCCGTCCGAACCGGCCACGATCTCCACCTGGCCGAGGAGCGCGCGCAGATTCAACGCCGATTCGTTGCGCCGGCTGCTCAGGTACGCGCCGGCTACCCGGTAGGCGTTGGTCAGTGGAAAGATCGGCGCCCGTTCGCCCGGCGCAGACGGAAAGTAACGGTCGAGGAACGCGCGGAACAATGCCTTGCGCAGGGCGCGGCTGCCTCCGTCGCGGCCTTCGCTGTTGAATGAGACGAAGAATCCGACGCCGCCATCGAGGATCAGGTGCAGATCGCTGTGGAAGGACGCGATGTCGCCACTATGGCCGACGATGCGGCGGCCGTTGCGGCTCTCCTCAAAGAAGCCCAACGCCAAGCCGTTCAGCCCCGGCGCCGACGTTCGTTGCGCACTGTGCATCAGGCGGACCGTCTCGGGACTCAGGATCCGAGCTTCACCGAGACGGCCCTCCTGGAGGTGGGCGATCATGAAACGTCCCATGTCGATTGCAGTGCTCGACAGCGAGCCGGCGGGCACGACTTCCACTACCTCGAACGGCTGTGCCTCATCCGAGGATCGTGATCGATAGCCGCTGGCCATGAGGGCGGCGAGATCCGGCGGGAGCGGTTGCACAAACGTCGAGTGCTCCATGCGCAGCGGCCGCAGGATGTTCGCGGCGATGTACGTCGCAAAGGGCTGGCCGGATACCCTTTCGACGATATAACCGGCGAGCCCCGCCCCATAGTTGGAGTAGGCGACGACGTCCCCCGGTGGATAGATCCGCGCCGGCACGTGCCGCTTCAGATAGTCGCCGAGCGGGTAGAGATCCTCGTAGCTCGCCACGAAAGCATCCCGGGCCGTGTCTTCGAACCCCGGAGTATGGGTCAACAGGTCGCGCAGCGTGATCGGCCTGCCGAAAGCCGGCGGGATGCGGAAATCGAGGTAAGCGTTGATGTCCCGATCGAGGTCGAGCGCGCCGCGCTCGACCTGCTGCATCACGGCTGTCCAGGTCAGTAGTTTGCCTACCGAACCGGGCCTGAAGAGCGTCTCGCCCGGAACGACAGGCTGGCGCTTCGCCAGATCGGCGAATCCGTAGCCCCTGGAGAAGAGGATTTCGCCGTCCTTGACGATGACGATCACGCCGCCGGCGATATCGGCGCGCTGGATCGCGTAGGGCATCAGATTGTCGAGGAAGGCCGCGACATTCTCCTGCGTCAGCTCCTGGGCGGAACCCGGCGGCGGCGGCGGAGCGCCCTCCACGAGCTCCTCGGACAGCGCGGGAATCGGTGTTGCGCCGGATATCGCTGCGATCGAGGCTGCGAGCCGCAGCGCGAGCGCGGCAACCAGGGAGATTCGGTCAGGGCATGTATCGATCGGCATCCGTTCTGGCGCGCTCGGGCTGCTGCTGCGTTTCCCCTTGATTCAACCGTACCATACTGTATCGTATGGTAACAGTGGTGAATACGGCGGCGGGAGGCGGATGAGGCTAGTACTGTGGGTCATGGGTGCGGTATGCGCGGCCGGCGCCGCCACAGCCGGAGTCGTCGCGCCGGGTGCGGCGATCGATCGTCACGAGCTGCAGGCATTCGTCGATGGAGCCGTGGGCGATGCGATGGCGTCCGACCACATCGCCGGTGTCGCCGTCGCGGTGGTCCAGGCCGGACGCCCCGTCGTGCTGCGCGGCTATGGCTTCGCCGGTTTCAGCCCACTGCAGCCCGTGGACGCCGAACGAACGCTGTTTCGCATCGGCTCGGTATCCAAGACCTTCATCTGGATCGCCCTGATGCAGCAGGTCGAGCAGCGCAGGATGCGGCTGGAGGACCCGGTCAATGACCACCTGCCGGATGGCCTGCAGATCCCCGCACAGGGCTTCGAGCGGCCGATCCGGCTGGTCGATCTCATGGCGCATGCCGCCGGCTTCGAGGACAGGGACATGGGGTCGTCGTTCCTTCGCGATCCGGCCGGCCTGCTGCCCCTGGCCGAATTTCTCGCGGCGAATCGCCCGGACCGCATTCGCGAGCCCGGCCCGCCGTCAACCTACTCGAATCATGGGGCCGCACTCGCCGCGGCCGCCGTCGCGCACGTCGAGCGCGAGGATTTCGCGACCCTGGTGGAGCGCGGGATCACCGGGCCGTTGCGTATGAACAGCACAACGTTTCGTCAGCCGCATGCCGCTGGAGGAGGTCTTCCGGCGCCCATGCCGCGCGAGCTCGCCGCGAGGCTGTCGACGGGATTCCGGTGGACCGGCACAGGTTTCCAGCCGCGCGAGTTCGAGTACATCGCTCGCCCATCGGGCATGGCTTCCGCGACGGCGGCGGACATGGCGCGCTACATGCTGATGCAGCTCAACGACGGTGCGCTCGACGGGGCCACCGTGTACGGTGCGGCGGCAGCGGCAGCATTTCGCACGCCGCTGCTCGACATGCCGGACGACATGAATGGCTGGGCCCATGGATTCTCCGTCCAGACCCTGCCGGGAGGTTTCAAAGGCTACGGTCACGGCGGCGGCACCTTGTCGTTCTTCACGAACATGGTCGTGGTGCCGAGCCTCGACCTGGGAATTTTCGTCGTTACCAACACGGACACGGCCCAGCCTTTCGTCGTGCGTTTCCCGCAGGAAATCGTCGATCGCTTCTACAATGCCGGGCGCCCGGCCTGGCGCGGCGGCGATCCGGAGCTGGTGAAACGCGCATCGCTGTACGAGGGCCACTATCTTTCGACGCGGCGCGCGTATTCCGGGCTGCGAGAATTCTGGGGCCGGATACTCGAGGCCGCGGAAGTCGCCGTGACACGCGATGGCTATCTCGTGACCCGGAGCGGTAGCGCGGGTCAGCGCTGGGTGCCGAGCGCAATCCGCGGCCAGTTCCGTGCGGTGGATCGGCCCGAGACGCTGCTGTTCGAGCTCGACGCGCACGGCCGCGCGCTGCGCTGGATCGGGCCGGGCGGGTCGAGAGTCTTCGAGCGCATCAACGCCCTGCAGACGCCGCGTGCCCTGGGAATTCTCGCCGGTTGCGTGGTCGTTACCGCCCTCGGCAGTGGCCTGCTCGCGTTCAATCGATTTCGTCGGCGACCGCGCTCGCCCCGACGAGTAGCAGCGCTCGAAATCGTGACGCTGGCCGCTTCGGGCGCCTGGCTCGTCTCGATACTGGCTTTCAATGCCTGGCGGGCGAGAGCGGGCGACCCGGTCAACTGGTACTTCGACTTTCCCGGCAGCTTGTTGCTGGCCGCTTCGGTGGCGGCCCTCGTGGCAACCGCCGGCAGCATCGCGATCCTGGCCGGTGTGATTTCTTCGATACGGACCCGACGCGAGCCCGGAGCAGGCGCGATGGTGCTCGTCGATGGCGCCGTCTACTGCGCCGCGGCGCTCATCTATCTGTTCTTCGCCGCAGTCCTGGCATCGTGGGGAGCGCTATCTCCGTGGGCCTAGCAACTACCCGCATGCGCTGCCGGGCGGGCAAGCCGGACCTTCACAGGCTATCGGCAAGGGGACCAACATGAGTATTCGAGTTACGTGCGCCGCGCGCTGCTGCCAGCGAATCGCCGCTGGCGTGTTGCTACTGGCCGCAGGTGCCGCACTCGCGAGCGAGTGGACCAGGCCGCTCGCCAACACCGACCTGGGCAAGCAGGCGCCGAGCAGCTTCAAGTTCCCGCGCATCGAGGATCGCTCCAGGGACGTGCGCGCGATGCAAGCCAGGTATGGCGTCGAGTACCGCATCTTCATCTCGAAGCCGGCCGGGGATCGGCCGCCGAACGGATATCCCGTAGTCTACGTTCTCGATGGAAACTCCTGGTTCGGAGTGACCGCGGAGCTCGCGCGGGTCAATGAGCCTGAGATCGGCAAGGTGCTGGTGGTCGGCGTCGGCTACGTGACGGAGGGTTTCTCCGATGTGCAGCGATTTCTCGACATGACGCTGCCCGGACCCATCGCGACGCCGCCGCTGCCGGACTTGCCGGAGCTCAGGTATGGCGGAGCGGACCGGTTTCTGGATTTCATCGAAAACGATCTGAAACCGATGATTCAGCGCGAGTACTTCACGGACCCGGCGCGGCAGGTTCTCTTCGGCCATTCGCTCGGCGGCTTGTTCGCGCTGCACGTGTTGTTCATCAGGCCCGGCGCGTTCAGCGCCTATATCGCTTCGAGCCCGTCGATCCATTGGAACGACGGCGCCATCCTGGCCGAGGAAAAGAAGTTCCTGGCCCGCAACGGCGTCCCCTCGGCAATGCGCCTGCTGATCACGGCCGGCGAATACGAGCAAAAATCCGATCCCGCCAACGAGGTGCGGATGCGGCGCCTGTACGCGGCGAATCCCGAGTACCTGCGGGGAAGAACTCTCGAGCAAGCCATCGAGCAGGGCCGGCAGAGTGCGGGCAAGTCCCGCATGGTCGACAACGCCCGGGAGCTTGCCGAGCGCGTCGCCGCCCGTGGCGGGGAAGTGAAGTTTTTCGAGTTCGCTGGCGAGAATCACCTGTCGGTGGTGCCGGCGGCCATCAGCAGAACCCTGCCGATCGCCTTGCGGCCCTCGCCATGAGCGCGCACGCCGCGCAAGCAATACGCACACAGTCCGGGGGGCGATCCGTGCAAGCAGCCACCTTCATCAGGCCGGTGCTCTACGTCGCGCTCTGCTGCTCCGCGGCCACGTTCGGCGCCGAGCCGGGCGAGCTCGCGGTTGATCAGACGATCGAGCAAAGCGTCGCTCCGGGCGATACCCGGGCGTTCCATGTCTCCCTGGGCGAGGGCGACTATTTTGCTGCGACGATCGAGCAACGCGGCACGATCGTCGATACGACCGTGTGGGCGCCGCACGGCCAGCGCCTGCGCAGGTTCATCCCGCTCGCCTCCGGAAAGTTCAATCTCTCGTTCGTCGGCGAGGCGCCGGGATCGTATCGACTGGAGCTCACGGCGCGCAGCGGCGCGCCCGCCGGGAGCTACTCGCTGAAGGTCGAGAAGATCCTGCCGGCGGAGCAATTGAGGCCGGCCGCGCCGGAAGAAAAGGCACAGAGTCCGCGCATCGAGGCGCTCCGCCAGAATCCCGGCGTGGGCAACAGCAACGTCGCGGCGTTCTGGACGGCGGTGAGCCGGGAAGGCACGCCCATCATCGAGCCGCTGGACGACAAGCAGTACCTGGTGACCTTTCTGTGGCGGGGCGAGGAGCGCACCCGCAGCGTTCGCGTCCTCTGGCCACTCAGACCGGACCGGGAAATGGTGATGACGCAGCTCGCCGGTACGAACCTCTGGTACAAGAGCCAGGCGATGCCGCGCGGTGCGCGATTCACTTACAAGCTGGCGCCGAACATCCCGTTGCTGCCTGGCAGTACCAATCCGCTGCAGGCCGCCTCGGCGACCGCACGAGCCGATCCGCTCAACCCGCGGCGGTGGAGCGAGACGCCCGGTGCGAGTGAATACGAGTATTACTCGCTGGCGGAGCTTCCTGGTGCGACGCCGCAGCCCTGGGCGGAAGTGCGGCCCGAGGTGCAACGCGGAAAAGTCGAGGAATTCAGGATCGCCAGCGCCCTGCTGAAGAACGAGCGCACTGTCGCGATCTACACGCCCAACGGTTACGCAACGAACGGCGAGCGCTATCCATTGCTGGTGGTCTTCGACGATCCGGTCTATCGGGACCTGGTCCCGACACCCACGATTCTCGACAATCTCATCGCTGCCGGGCGGATTCCGCCGATGCTGGCGGCGATGGTCGGCAACCCGACGTACGAATCCCGCCGCACGGAGCTGCTCGGGAGCGAAGTCTTCATCGGATTTCTCGCCACGGAACTGGTTCCGTGGCTGCGCGCCCGGTATCACGTCAGCAGCGATCCGCGGCGCGTCGTCATCGGCGGATCCAGCGCCGGGGGCTTCACCGCCGCTTACGCGGGCCTGCGGCATCCGGAGCTCTTTGGCAAGATCCTGTCGCAATCGGGCTCGTTCTGGTGGTCGCCCACGCGCGACCCGGGTGCGCCGGCGAAACTCGACGAGAATTCGGAACCGGCGTGGCTGCTGCATCAGTTCGCGGTCAGCCCCCGCTTGCCGCTCGAGTTCTACCTGGACGCGGGGTGGTTCGAGCTCGGCAGCGGCCCGGCGATTCTCGATACCAATCGCTACCTGCGCGACGTGCTGTTGGCCAAGGGCTACGCGGTACACCATCGGGAATTCATCGGTGGCCACGACTACGTCAACTGGCGGGGAACGCTCGCGGACGGACTGCTGCTCCTCATGGGAACCGGGCGGAATGCGGAAGCGACGAGCGCTCCGCGCGCTCGAAGCGCTGGACGGGGCGGTTCAGAAACAGCAGGAGGAGTGCCGCAGCTCCGGCGAGACCTCCCATGACACCGAAGAATTCCGCGGGCGAGTAACGGCTCCAGAGCGTTCCCATTCCACCGGCGAGCAGATTGCCGGCGAACGCCGCGAGAAACCAGGCGGCGATCGTCGTTGCCGTGTGCATCCGGGGCGCCAGGCGGCCAAACAGCCCCAGGCCGACAGGCAGGATGTAGAGCTCACCCGCCGTCACGAGGACAAAGAAGGCCGCAGCCCAGACCCAGCCGGCGCGGACGTTCAGCTCTTCGTGCCACGCGGCAACCGTCGCGATGAAGAGGTATGAGAACGCGACCAGCGCGGCGCCGGTCGCCATCTTCGACAACGAGGAGGGTTCGCGGCCGGCGCCCGCCATGCGCGTCCAGCGCGCGATGAAGAGAGGAGTCAGCAGGAAAACCATCAGCGGATTCAGGGATTGAAACCACGTCATGGGAATCCTCCGGTCCCCGGCGAGCGTGCGGTCGACACCGGCGTCGATCCAAAGTGCGACGGTATTGCCGAGCTGCCCGTAGGCGCCGCGGAACACCACGACGACTGCGGCGACTCCCAGCAGGAGAGTGAATCGGCGGGCGAGACCCTCTGTCGGCGAGGCGGGAGCGGACGCCGCGCTTGCGGCGGCGCGAGGGGGATCTCGCGGCAGATGGCGGCTGCCGGCCAGATAGATCGACAAGCCTGCGATCATGCCGATGCCGGCGGCGGCGAACCCCCAATGCCAGCCATAGATCTCGCCCAGGGTTCCGCAAACGAGCGGCGCCAGGAAGGCGCCGAGATTGACGCCGGCGTAGTAGACGTTGTACGCGGACGCGCGCCGCGGATCGTCGTGGCGATACAGGCTCCCGATCTGGCTCGGAAGACTGGGGAGAAACAGTCCGTTGCCGATCGCGATCGTGCCGAGCGCCGGATAGAAGAGCGTCTCGAACGTCATCATGAAGTGGCCGATCGCCATGATCGAGGCGCCGAGCACCACGGAATTGCGCCGGCCCAGCCAGCGATCGGAGATCACGCCGCCGAAGATGGGCGTAAGGTAGACGAACGCAGTGTAGGTTCCGTAGATGAGCGAGGCTTGCTGCTGCCCGATCAGGAGCTGCCGGGTCATGTAATAGACCAGCAATGTGCGCATGCCGTAGAACGAGAACTGTTCCCACATCTCCGTGAGGAACAGGATGGCCAGGCCCGGGGGTTGGCCGAACCAGGTGCCCGAGGGCGGCCGGATCGCGCTATCGGACATCAGACGCCCGCGCGGGTCGTCAATGCGTCGCTCGAGCCTGCGTCAGCCCCATAGCGCACGCGCCGGTGGGTGAACGCATCCGTCCGCATAGTCGAGCGCAGATTCGCGATCGCCGCTCATGAGCAAAGGCGCATCCAGATCCACGAATCGGCAGAAGGGCGTGAGGAGCGTCGCCGGGGCGATGGCCAGAGATGTGCCGGGCATGCAGCCTGCCATCACGTCGAGCCCGCGGCTGCGCGCGAGCCGCGCGAGCCTCACGGCCTCGGTGAGACCACCGGTCTTGTCCAGCTTGATATTGATGACGTCGTAGCACGGCCTGACGCGATCCAGGTCCGCCGATGTACGACAGGTCTCGTCGGCGCATAGCGGTATCAGGCGGGGAAGCTTCATCAAGGCGTCGTCTTTGCCGGCGGCCAGCGGCTGCTCGATCATTGCGACGCCGGCTTCGAGCAGCGCGGGCAGGCTGTCCTGCAGCTGCTCGAGCGACCATGCTTCGTTGACATCGACGATGAGGCGCTTGCGGGGGACGGCAGCGCGGACCGCGCGCACACGCTCGACATCCTCCTGGCCGCCGAGCTTCAGCTTCAGGATGCTGTGCGCTCCAGACGCTTCGGCCGCAGCGGCCATCGCCTCGGGACTGTCGAGGCCAATCGTGTACGCCGTTGGAATGGGCGTCGGCTCCGGTACGCCGATGAGTTTCCAAACCGGAACTCCCGAGCGCTTGGCTTGCAGGTCCCACGCAGCACAATCCACGGCATTGCGGGCCGCACCTGCGGGCACTTCGTCATGCAACGATTCCCAGGCAATACCGCGACTGATGGCGCTCAGGAGCTCGCCGACCTGGGCAATCACGGTATCGGGCGTTTCGCCATACCGTGCAGTGGGACGCGCTTCGCCCCAGCCGCGATGCCCTCCGTCGCTCAGGGTGACGACGACGACATCGGCATGAGTTGCGACGCCGCGGGCAATCCGGAACGGCCGGGTATGAGGCCATCGCTCCTGTCGCACCTCACCTCGCACTCGAGGCGACCCCGCATCGCTGACCGGGGTCCCGCGGTTCCTGTCCTTGCGCCGATGGATCCGCAGAGGGTCTCTTGTAGACGATCCCACCCTTCATCACGAAGCTCACGCGTTTCAGCTCGGTGATGTCGTCGAGCGGGCTCTCGTCGACGGCGATGATGTCGGCCTGCATACCCGGCTTGAGTGAGCCCACTTCGCCGGCAAGGCCCAGCAGATCGGCGGCATTGATGGTGGCGGTCCGGATTGCCTCCATCGGACTGACTCCTGCCTTTACCAGCAATGCGAACTCTTCGGCATTGCAGCCGTGCTCGCTGACACCCGAGTCAGTGCCGAAGGCGAGTTTGACGCCGGCCTCGATCGCCGCCTTGACGCTCCTGCCGGCAAGTTTCGTGACGGTGAGCGCCTTTTCGCGGATGGCGTCGGGGTAGTAGCCGGGGATCTCGAGATTCGCGGACACCGTGTTCGGCGCCATGAGCGTGGGCACCAGGTAGGCGCCCTTGCTCTTCAGCAGCTCGATCCCGTCGGCGTCGATGAGCGTGCCGTGCTCTATTGAATCGGCGCCGGCGCGCAGAGCGGCGCGGATCGCTCCGGGTCCGTGAGCATGTGCGGCCACTTTGCGTCCGAGCAGATGAGCGGTCTCGACGATGGCGCGCAATTCTTCATCGGTGAGCTGCTGTTCGAGGCCGCCGCGCGAATCATCCAGTATGCCGCCGCCCGCCATGACCTTGATGACATCCGCGCCGTACTTGATCTGCGAGCGCACCGTTGCGCGGCAACTGTCGGGACCGTCACAAACGGCATCGGCGGATGACGGCAGGCGCAGATCGGGCCGGTAACCGTTTTCTGCATCGGAGTGGCCGCCGGTGGGCGAGATCGACGCGCCCGCAGCCACGATCCGGGGGCCGTCGACCTTGCCGGCGCGAATCCCATTTCTCAGCGCCAGTACCGCTTCCGGCTCCGCGTGGAGGTCGCGCACCGTGGTGAAGCCGGCCATCAGCGTACGCCGCGCAAAGACGACGCCGTCGACCGCCCGGTCCGCGGCAGTCCTCGTCACGGCTTCCAGTTTGAATCGTGCGCCGTATTGCTCGGTGAGATGAACGTGGCTGTCGATCAGGCCGGGCAGGACGAACCGATCACCCAGCTCGAGCGTCGTTACCTGGCTGGTCGTGCGGTTCTCGATGTCGGCGGCGGAGATGAACCCGCGGCGAATGTCGACGATCCGGTCGTTTCTGACGACGATCGAGCTCGCCGGTTCCACTGCAGAACCAGGAACGGCCAGCAGGGCGCCGGCGTGGATGATGGTCCAACGATCCTCGTCGGCAGCGCAGACCCCGGTGCCAGTCAGTGCCGTGACCGCGCCAACCATGGCCAGGCTGGCTGCGCGGGCTGCCATGCAGAGAACGCGAGGATTCGCACGATGCGACATGGAGCGAGACACCTTTGCGAAAATACCATACTGTGACGTATGGTCAAGGACTAGAATGGGCGGCGGCGGGAATTTCGCCCGCCCGTTCGAGCAGGGAATGAACCGGGGCATGCACACGCCGCGCCTGAAGCCGCCGCAATGGGAGCAAGCGATCGCGGCTGCGCTGGATCGAGCCCTGCGCGACAGATGCGCGATCGCCCCCCTGACGGGGACGCACCCCGAGCTGTCGGTGGAGGACGCCTATCGCATTTCGCGGGCTTTTCTGCAGCGGCGCCTGGAACGCGGCGACGCCGTCGTCGGCAAGAAGATCGGCGTCACCTCGCGCGTAGTCCAGGAGATGCTGGGCGTGTACCAGCCCGATTTCGGCTTCCTGCTGGAAAGCATGCGGGTAGCTGACGGCGGCGCATTGGCCGGCGATCGGTTCATCCAGCCCCGGGCGGAGGCGGAGATCGCCTTTCTGCTCGCGCGCGATCTCACGGGTCCCGGGGTGGGCGAGGCGGATGTTCTGGACGCGACGGCATGCGTCGCTCCCTGCATCGAGATCGTCGACAGCCGCATTGCCGACTGGCGCATTCGAATCGCCGACACGATAGCGGACAACGCATCGTGCGGCGCTTTCGTGATCGGGGCGGGGCGCGCAGACCCGGCCCGCGATCTGGCGAAACTGGAAGCGCGTCTCTTCAAGAATGGCGTGCTCATCAGCAGTGGAATGGGTTCAGCGGTGCAGGGCTCGCCGCTCACCTCGGTCGCATGGCTCGCGAACGCCCTGGGAGGCCGCGGCGTGGCCCTCGAGGCCGGGGAATGGATCCTGTCGGGCTCCCTGGTTCCGCTCGAGCCTGCCGCGGCGGGGGACACATTTCTTGCGGAGCTGGACGGTCTCGGAACCGTGTCAGTTCACTTCGAATAGGGGATTCACTTGGACAAGGCAAGAGTGGCAATCATCGGTTCCGGCAACATCGGCACCGATCTGATGATCAAGATCCTCGACACGTCCGGCAGACTGGAACTGGCTGCGATGGTGGGTATCGATCCGCGCTCAGAAGGCCTGATGAGGGCGCGCGCTCGCGGCGTGCCGACCACGTTCGCAGGTCTCGACGGCTTCCGGCAAATGAGCGAGTTCGACGAGGTCCAGATCGTGTTCGATGCGAGCAGCGCTGCCGCACATGCCGTGACCGATGCTGCTCTTCGTCCGGCTGGCAAACAGCTCGTCGATCTGACGCCGGCGGCGCTCGGACCGTTTACCGTCCCGGTCGTAAATCTGGACGGTCACCTGAACGCGCCGAACATCAACATGACCACGTGCGGCGGTCAGGCCACGATCCCGATCGTCGCCGCGGTCAGTCGCATCGCTCCGGTATGCTATGCGGAAATCATCGCTGCGGTTTCGTCGCGCTCGGCCGGTCCCGGTACGCGCGCGAATATCGATGAGTTTACGCGTACCACCGCACGCGCACTCGAAGCGGTGGGCGGGGCTGCACGCGGCAAGGCAATCATCGTCCTCAACCCGGCGGAGCCGCCGATGATGATGCGCGACACCGTCTTCACGCTCAGCGAGGAAGCCGACCCGCTCGAGGTTCGCAGGTCGGTGCAGGACATGGTTCGAGCGGTGCAGCGGTACGTACCCGGCTACCGGCTCAAGCAGGACCTGCAGTTCGAACGGTTCGGCTCGAATCGACCGCTGCGCATTCCTGGATACGGCAGCTTCGTCGGCCTCAAGACTTCGGTTTATCTCGAGGTCGAAGGCGCGGGCCATTACCTGCCGCCGTTCGCGGGCAACCTGGACATCATGACGTCGGCGGCATTGGCGACGGGTGAGCGCCTGGCGACCCATCGTGCGGAGATGGACGCATGAGCTTCGATCCTGCCCGGACCAAGCTGTACATCCAGGACGTGACGCTGCGTGACGGCATGCACGCCATCCGGCATTCCTATGGCGTCGACCAGGTCGTCAGGATCGCCAAGGCACTGGACGAGTCCGGCGTGGATGCCGTGGAGGTCGCGCATGGCGACGGCCTGAGTGGCTCGTCGTTCAATTATGGATTCGGGGCGCATACCGATTGGGAGTGGCTCGAGGCGGCCGGAGCCGCGATGAAGCACGCCACGCTGACCACGTTGCTGCTGCCGGGCATCGGCACTGTCGAGGATCTGCGGCAGGCGCACCGGTTGGGCGTACGTTCCGTCCGCATTGCCACTCACTGCACGGAGGCGGACGTGTCCCGGCAACACATCGGAATCGCGCGCGACCTGGGCATGGATACCGTCGGATTCCTGATGATGTCCCACATGGTCGAGCCGGACGTGCTCGCCGCGCAGGCTCGCCTCATGGAGTCGTACGGCGCGCAATGCATCTATGTCGTCGATTCCGGAGGAGCGCTCGACATGGACGGTGTGCGGGCGCGCTTCGAAGCCTTCGACCGGGTGCTCGATCCGGGAACTCAGCGCGGCATCCATGCGCACCACAATCTGTCGCTCGGTGTTGCGAATTCGATCGTCGCTGTTCAGTCCGGCGCCATTCGCGTGGATGCCTCCCTCGCCGGCATGGGCGCGGGCGCCGGAAATGCGCCGCTGGAAGTCTTCATAGCTGCGGCGGCGCGTCGATCCTGGCGGCATGGCTGCGATCTCTACCGACTCATGGACGCGGCGGAGGAGCTGGTGCGCCCCCTGCAGGACAGGCCGGTTCGCGTCGATCGGGAAACGTTGTCACTCGGATATGCCGGCGTCTACTCGAGCTTTCTGCGACACGCGGAGAGCGCGGCGCAGGTCTACGGGCTCGATACGCGGCAAATCCTCGAAGAGATCGGCCGCCGGCGTCTCGTTGGCGGCCAGGAAGACATGATCGTCGACGTGGCTCTCGATCTTCTGCAGCGTCGCTCCGGCAACGCTGGCGGCGGGTGACGGCGGGCTTTATCCAGTGATCGGCGGGACGATTGGTCCCGCAAGTACGCCCGACTCGCGCGCTGATCCGGGTGCGGGACGGGGCGCCCCGGTGCGTTTCGGCTTCGGCTTCGGTTTCTTGTTGCTCGCCTTGGCGCGCCGCTCGTTGAGCCGGTCGACCATGGCGTGCACTGCCAGCCCCACTTCAGCCGCACTGCCCGAGCGCAGGCCGGTGATCATGCTCGTGCCCTGTGCGATTTCATACCGATACCAGGTGCCCTCGCTGCCCGACGGAGTCAGCGCCGGAGAAAGCGATCGGAGCTGAAAAGGGGAGTCCAGGAGCGCCTCGGCGGGTACAGCGACGTATGTCATGGCACCACGATACCCTGCTGCCCGCATCGGCACACGACTTTCGGCGCACGGCCCTCCCGGGACCCACATAATGTGCGTTTTTGGTAAAGTCGCGCCCGGCAAAAATCGTCGTCCCGGTATCACCCTTTTTCTGCGCGTCACCTGAGCAGCCAGCCCTCATCCGCACGGTTCTTCGCGCCACGCTACTGGCCGCTGTGGCTCGCGCTGGGGCTCATCCGGCTCATCATTATTCTTCTACCCTGGCGCCAGCAGATGGCGGTTGGCCGTGCGCTCGGTCGGCTCGCTTATCCGCTGGCGCGGCGGGATCGGCACATTGCCGGCGTCAACCTGCGCCTGTGCCTGCCCGAGTTGTCCGAGGGCGAGCGCCGCGCCCTGATCCGACGTCACTTCGAAGCCCTCGGCTGCGCAATCGTGGAGACAGCGTTCGTGTGGTGGGGTAACGAGCGAGAACAGGCGGCGCTCATCCGCATGCAGGGACTGGAGCACTTGCAGCGCGCGCTGCAAGGTGGACGCGGCGCGATCCTGCTGTCCGCGCATTTCACGACGCTGGAAATGGGCGCGCTGGCGTTGACCAAGGCAACGCCGACGGCGGTGATGTACCAGACGCCGCACAATCCTCTCATCGCGGATCTCTCGCTGCGCAGCCGCCGCCGTCTCGCGGCGCGCGTGATGGCGAGCGACAGCGTGCGCGAGCTGCTGCACAGCCTGAAGACAGAATCTCACCACTGGTACGCGCCCGATCAGCGTGAGGAGGGCCGCTCGGCCGCGATCGTGCCGTTCTTCGGCGTACCCGCCGCGACCAACATCGCCACCTCGCGCATCGCCGAGCATTTCCGGCGCGCCGGTCCTGACGTTACTTTCCGGAGCGCACGCGCGAGGGTTACGTCATGCGCATCGGCGCGCCGCTGGAGAATTTTCCATCGGGCGACCCGCTGGCGGACGCGGCGCGTTTTCACGCGCTCATCGAGGAGCACGTGCGCCGCTGTCCCGATCAGTATCTGTGGACCTACAAGCGCTTCAAGCGCCCCGGTCCCGATGGCGACCTTATCGCCGTGAGCGCGGCGTGAGCTCGCCTCGCCCTGTTCGCTCCGCACTACTGGCCGACGTGGCTCGGCCTGGGGCTGCTGCGCCTGTTCGAACCCCTGCCTTTCCCTGGTTGCTGCGGCTCGGCGCGGCACTCGGCACGCTGCTGCGATTCCTGCCGCTACGCTTCGTGCGCATCGCGCGGCGCAATCTCGAGCTCTGCTTCCCGGAGGCGACGGACGCGGAACGCAGCGTCCTGCTGGCAAAGCATTTTCGCAGCGTCGGCATGGCGTTGTTCGAAACAGCGATCACCTGGTGGAGCGACGATGACCGCATCCGCCGCATCACGACGACTCGAGGGCGAGGAGCACCTGCAGCGCGCACTGGCCGCGGGCCGCGGCGCGATCCTGCTCAGCGCGCATTTCACCACGCTCGAAATCGGCGCGCGCGCGGTCTGTGCGCGCATGCCGGTGAACATCATGTACCGCCCGTCGCGCAATGCCGTGCTGGCGCGCTTCCTGCTGCGCGAGCGCAGCAAGCGCGCCAAGCGGGCGATCCCGCGCGACGACATCCGCACGCTGGTCGCGGCGCTCGGCGCCAACGAACCCGTGTGGTACGCGCCTGATCAGAGCTATCGCAAGAAGGGCGCGCAGATGGTGCCGTTCTTCGGCATACCGGCCGCCACCAACACCGCCACGTCACGCCTCGCGCGGATGACCGGCGCGGTGGTGCTGCCCTACTTCGTCGAGCGCCTGCCGGGCAACGAGGGCTATCGCGTCGTCATCCACCCGCCGCTGGAGGATTTCCCGAGCGGCGACGCGATCCAGGATGCAACTCGCTTCAACGCGCTGATCGAGGCGCAGATGCGGCGCGTGCCCGATCAATACCTGTGGATCCACCGGCGCTTCAAGGGGCTGACGGCGGACTATCCGGACTACTACTCACGCGGCAGGGCGCAGGCATGAGCAAGGGGACGGCATCATGAACGCCCCGGCGCAGGAGCAGTCGCGGCGGCGCGTGCGTAACAAGCAGCGCAAGCGGTCGCAGCGTCAGCTCACCTGGGGCCGCAGGCTCCTGTATCGAATCGCGGTGCCCATCGGCGTCGGCATCATTCGATTTTTCTGGTGGAGCTGCCGAATCGAGCGCGTGCTCGGCGCCGAGCACGTCGAAGGGCGCGTGCTCGCCGGCCAGCCGGTGGTGTTCTGCTATTGGCATCGGCACCAGCTCTTTGCCTGGCGCTACCTGCGCCAACTCATCGATCGTGGCGCGAAGCATCGGCTGGCTCATCAGCGCTTCGGTCGACGGCGAGGTGCCGACCGGCATCGCGCGCGCCATCGGCGGGGGGATCGTGTTCCGCGGCTCGACGACTCAGGGAGGTTCGGAAGCACTGCGCGCGATCTGCAAGGCCGTGCGCCGTGAGGGTGTCTCGCCGGCTACGACGCCCGATGGACCTTACGGGCCGCGATCGCAATTCAAGGCGGGCATCGTGAAAATGGCGCAGCTGTCGGCTGCGCCGCTGGTGCCGCTCGCCTACGCGGCGCGCAGTGCCTGGGTATTGCGCACCTGGGATCGTTTCGTCATTCCGAAGCCGTTCACCGGCATCATCGTCGCGGCAGGTGCGCCCATCGATGTGCCGCGCGATTGCGACGAGCCGTGCATCGAGGCCCTGCAGCGTCGCATGGAATCCGAGATCGAGGCGGCCTATCAGCGTGCCCGCAATTCAGTTATGAGTCCGGCACATAACTGAAAGCCGGGATAGCGTGCTCTCCCGGTACCTCTTCATCGGCGCAGTCCGCGTGCTCGAGCTGGATGGTGGAGTGGTCCAGTCCGTAGCGATCGGCCAGGAAAGCCTTGATCTCGCCCAGCACCAGCGCTGCGGAGGCATCGGTCTCGATGCGCGCATGCAGCGTGAGCAGGGGCTGGTGCGTGGTGATCGACCAGACGTGCACGTGATGCACGTCGATCACGCCGCGTACGCTCGCCCGCAGCTCGCGCTGCAGCTCGTCGATGTCGAGCCAGTCCGGCGTGCCTTCCAGGAGAATGTGCGCCGACTGGACCAGCAGGCTGAACGCGGAGCGCACGATCAGCGCCACGACCAGCAACGCGAGCAGCGGATCGATCTGCGTCCAGCCGGTCATCATCACGACGATCGCCGCGACCAGCGCCACGAGCGAGCCGAGCGCATCGCTGACGACGTGCAGGTATGCCGCGCGCAGGTTGAGGTTGTGGGATTCGCCGCCGCGGAGCAGGCCGAGCGCGAGAAGGTTGACGAGGAGACCGCCCGCGGCGACGGCCAGCATCGTCGGGCCGGCGACCGGCGCGGGCGTGCGCAAGCGCTCGATGGCTTCCAGGACCAGCCAGGTGACCGCAGCGAGCAGCAAGAGGCTGTTGACGAACGCGGCCAGCACCTGCAGCCGCTGATAGCCGTAAGTGCGTCGCCGATCCGAGGGCCGATTCGCAAAACGCAGGGCCACCCACGCAAGCGCCAGCGAGGCCGCGTCCGTGAGCATGTGGCCGCCGTCGGCGAGCAACGTGAGCGAATTGGCGAACAGGCCGCCCGCGATCTCCACCACCGCGAAACCGCCGGTGAGGGCGAATGCCCACACCAGCCGGGTGCCCTCCTGCGGGTGCGCGTGCGCGCCGCCGTGGCCATGTCCATGAGTGTGGCCATGCGCGTGGCCGCGCGCGTGAGCCGAATGGCTGCTCTGTCCGTGCCGGGTGCGCCGCTCCATTGCGCGAGCATAAGGAACGCCACTGCCTTTGGGTATACTCCGCGTCCATCCAGACCGGGCGCCGCCCGTAGTCGCGAGGCGCCGGCAGCGTAACCCCCATGACACCGGAAATATCAGTCGTCGTTCCCGTGTGCAACGAAGCCGACAACGTCGAACCGCTGGCGCGCGAGATCGCCGCGGCGCTGCGCGGCCGCACGCCCTTCGAGATGATCTTCGTGGACGACGGCAGCACCGATGCGACGGCCGAGATGGCGCTTCGCGCGCGCGCCAACGGCCTGGGCGAGCTGCGGCTGCTGCGTCATTCCGCACGCCGCGGCCAGAGCGCCGCAGTGCATTCGGGCGTTCGCGCCGCGCGTGCACCTGGATCGCCACGCTCGACGGCGACGGCCAGAACGACCCGCACGACCTGATCAACCTGCTGGCGGCCCGCAACGACCCCCAGCACGCCCAGGTATCGCTGTTCATGGGCAACCGCACGACGCGCCGCGATACGTGGCTGCGCAAGCTGTCTTCGCGCATTGCCAACGGCGTGCGCGGAGGATTGCTCGGTGACGGGACACCGGACACCGGCTGCGGCATCAAGGTGTTTCACCGCGACACGTTCATGGAGCTGCCGGCGTTCGATCACATGCACCGATTCCTGCCGGCGCTGTTCCAGCGCGCCGGCAGCCGCGTGGTGTCGATCCCCGTCAATCACCGGCCGCGCACGCGCGGGCGCTCGAAGTACGGTCTGCACAACCGGCTCTGGGTCGGCATCGTCGACCTGTTCGGCGTGATGTGGCTCAAGGCGCGCTACGAATCCGGTCTCGTCGTGCGCGAAGAGTAGGCGAGCGACTAATGCGCCGTTTCGATAACCTTTGCTACGGAACGCCGCGCTAGTCGCTCGCGCTGCTCTGCGGGCCCGACTTGACGTTGCCCGACTTGATATCGAGATACAGATTGTAGAGCGCCACGAACAGCGGGAACGCATTCGAAAGGATTCCGACCGAGTCGTTCTTGCCGAAGGTGAAGTAGGAGAGCAGCAGAACGCTGCCGGCGATGCTCATGTACCAGAACATCCGCGGCATCATCACCTGCCGGTGCATGCGGGAGGCGTAGAGTTGCACGAACCAGCGGCCCGCGAACAGGAACACGCCCAGGTAGCCGACGAGCTTCCAGGGCGTGATCACCACACCGAAGGCCTGGGTCAGGACCGTATTCATGCGCATCTCCTGCTTGCAGATCGCGGTGACATCTTCTCATGCCGAACTGCGGATCGCCGCACGTGAGTAACCTCGTTTCGGACCTCGGCGGCCTGCACGAGTACCGAGCGCCCGAGCGCTCGGCGTTCATCGACCTCGCCTGGCTGCTCGGCCTCGGTCTGTTCGTGCTGGGCGCGGGCCTGGGGTTGCGCGATCCCTGGCCGGCGGACGAGCCGCGCTTCGCGCTGATCGCGCGCGACATGGTGGCGAGCGGCGACTGGCTGTTCCCGCGCGTCGGCGGCGACTGGTACCAGGACAAGCCGCCGCTGTTCTTCTGGGCGATCGCGCTGTGCTACGCGCTCACCGGCTCGTTGCGCGTCGCCTTCCTGCTGCCCTCGCTCCTGGCCGCCCTCGGTACGCTGGCGCTGATCTACGACCTCGGCCGCCGCTTGTGGGACCGGCAGACAGGATTCGCCGCCGCCTTCGCGCTGCTGTTCACGGTGCAGTTTTCCCTGCAGGCGCACCTTGCGCAGATCGACGCGCTGCTGTGCTTCTGGACGACCCTTTCGCTCTACGGCCTGTGCCGTCACCTGCTGCTGGGCGACGGCTGGAAGTGGTATGCGCTCGGCGGTTTCGCCGCGGGGCTGGGGGTCATCACCAAGGGCGTGGGATTTCTCCCGCTGCTGATTCTCGTTCCCTACGCGATTGCCCGCCGGCGCGGCTGGCCCTTGCGGCGCATCGAGGCCGGCGGCTGGCGCTGGGCCATTGCGCCCGCCACCTTCCTGCTCGCTATTGCGCTGTGGCTCGTCCCCATGCTGATCGCGGTCGCCACGAGCGGCGACCCGCAACTGGCGGCGTATCGCGACGAAATTCTGTTCCAGCAGACCGTGACGCGCTACGCCACGGCCTGGCACCACAACAAGCCGTTCTACTACTACATCGGCAACATGCTCACGCTGTGGCTGCCGCTGATCCTGCTGGCGCCCTGGCTCATCGGGCGATGGCGCGAACGGCTGCGCGAGCGCGATTCGCGCCTCTTGCTGCTGCTCGGCTGGATGGTCCTGGTGCTGCTGTTCTTCAGCGCCAGCCCGGGCAAACGCGGCGTCTATATCCTGCCGGCGCTCCCCGCGTTCGCGCTCGCCACGGGGCCCTGGCTGCGCGGCCTGAGCCAGCGGCAGGACGTGCAGCGAACGATTTTTGCGCTCGCCCTGCTGGTCACGCTGACCTGTGCCGGCGCCTACGTCGCGCTGGAGTGGTTCGCGCCGGCAAGGGCGCGCGAACTGGAGCTGCAACTCGGGCTGCGGACGTGGCTGCCACTCGCTTTCATGGCAGTCATCGGCGTCATTGGCTTGCGCATCTACGGTGTCAGCCGTGCGCCGCAGGCGTGGGCGGTGGTGCTCGCCGGCATCTGGCTTGTGGGCGGCTGGTGGCTGACGCCGCTGATCAATGACGCGCGCTCGGCCCGCGCGTTCGTCGAGCGCATCGAGCGAGTCGCGGACCCGGAGCGTGAGCTCGGCCTGCTGGCGTACAAGGAGCAGTTCCTGCTGTACCTCCACCGGCCGACAGTCAATTTTGGCCATGCCCGCTGGCGCGAGGGTCCGCGGGAAGCCTACGACGCCGCGCTCTGGCTGAGCGCCGATCCGGCGCGACAGTTGCTGGTCGGGCAGGCACGGCTCGCGCCGTGTTTCGTTTCCGGCCTCGCCCGCGTCGAGGTCGGGCGGACGAGCGACGAAGTCTGGTGGCTGGTGACAGGCGCTCCGGACCAGTCCTGCGCGCGGCGCGGTGATCCCCGGCAGGCGCACGCCTACCCGGGCAATTGAGGCGCCTGCAGGGAGGTGCGGCCTGTGCGGCTCAGCGATCGAGGAAGCCGTTGGCTATCGCGTAGGCGGCGACCGCGGTTGCGGATCTGAGCCCGAGCTTGCGCATCAGGTTGGAGCGATGCTTTTCCACCGTCTTGTGGCTCAGCGAGAGCTGCTCGGCGATCTCGCGTGTGCGGTATCCGCGCGCGATCAGCTTGATGACCTCTCGTTCGCGGTCGGTGAGCGCCCCCGCAGCCGTATGGCGCCGGTGCGGAGGGCCCTGCGTCTTGACATAGCCGTCGACCACGCGGTCGCAGATCGAAGGGCTCAGATAACTCTTGCCATCGCCGAGACTGCGTATCGCCGTCAGCAGCTCCGAGCGGGTGTCGTTCTTCAGCACGTACGCGTCGGCGCCCGCGCGCAGTGCCGCCTCGAGACTGTAGTCGTCCTTGTGGAACGTCAGGACCAGAACGCGAATCTCCGGCAAGCGCCGCTTGAACGCCGCGATCGTCTGCGCTCCGCTGACGGCACCCGAGGCGGGATCGATGATGACCAGTTCCGGGCGCAGCGTGCCAGCCAGGCGCACGGCGTCGCGAGGACTGGTTGCGACACCCACGATGTCGCACTCGGTCTCGGACGCGAGCAGTGCGCACAGCCCGTCGCGCATGATTCCCTCGTCGTCCACGATCAGCAGGCGGCGCTTGCGCGGCGTGATTTTCGGTTTTGCGAACAGCGTGTCGCCTGCGTCGCAATCTGCCGGGGGAATTGCCGGCAGCGGCTCGGTTTCGAGCGCACCGGGCACCGGACACGCAGCGGATTGGTAATGCATGAGTCGTCGCAGCAGCGGTGCAACCGACGGCGCTACCGGCCGGACTGGTGCGGGACCGCCATGGCGCGCAGATTAGGCGATGCTCGAGGGAATTGCGCTACCCATAAACCCTACCGCGCCTGCGGGCCCCGGCCGGCGGGCGGCGGGGCGAAATGCGCACTGCATCGTTCCGCGTAGGATTGATCGCGCCGCTCGATCATCACGTTCCACAGATCGAGCGAGCGCCACAGAGCCGACGCGGCGAACAGCTTTTGACCCACGCTGCTCAATCTGAGCGCGAGGCGGCGCCGGGTGCGTTCCGGCTGCGCGTCTCGACGCGGCGCCGGATCATCCGCAGCAGGAACGAACTGCAGGAAGGGGTACAGTGCGGTGAAGGTCAGCCCCTGGGCGCGATTCAGCGCGTCGACGCGGAGGATCGTGCACGCTGCGCCCGCACCTCGTGAGCGCTCCTCGAACTGGACCTGCACCATGCCTGGCGCCGCGGCCGGTGCGAAGACCGCAAATACCTCGCAGTCTCGCTGCCGGGCAGTGGCGATGGCCTGCATGAGCTCGTAGTCCGTACGGCCGGGAGACGGCACGTCCGGCCGGCCGATCGTCAGGCCCGAGACCGGATCGAGGGTGCTGGCGCGCGCGAAAGCGTCCAGCGAGGATGCCTCGACCACGTCCTCGAACTCCATGCTCGAGCTGTGATTGCCGACGCTGAATACGCGCGAACCCCAGGACGTATCCACCAGAGCGCTGGCATCGGCGTAGAACCGGACGTTCGAACGCCTGCACGTACGCAAGTACGTAAGTGCGCATCGGCAGCAGGTACCAGTAGCGGAAGTAGCGCATGGGAAAAGACAGGCGGATGCGCCGGTTCTGGGCGAGTCGCCGCGCCGGATGCGTATCCTCGCCGAGCACGACGCTCTGCAAGCGGAACGTGGCGAGCGCCGCACGGTGCGCGCCCGCCTGCGGCAGGTCGCTGCATACGAACCATCCAGGCAGCGCCGAGTCGTCGCGCCTGCAGCGCAAGCCACGGTCGCCGGCGAGAAGCTCGCTGATGTGATCGTCGCACGCTGCGTAGGTCTTCGTATTCCGGGCGCGCGGCGCAGGGCGCGGACTCATCCTGGCAGTTCTCGGCGAGTTGAACACCCCTGAGATGGTCACCGCAGCGCGTGCGGGTGTCGACCCGTGGAACCCCGCGATTCGCCGGGTGGAAACCCGCATCCGCGGCTACAGCTGTGAATGAAATGTCACAGACACGAGGGTCGCGGGCGCGCAGCCGAAGAAACCGTCTGCGATCGGCGACGCCGCGTTACGTACCGATCTGGTGGACGCGCGTCGGACACCACGCGCTTGCGTCGCCAGGTTGCGTTTCGATGATCGCTGGGGCGCTAGCTCGCGCCGCTCTCCCGCAAACCGCGGAAGACACAGTGCCTGCTGGCGTCGAGCAACAGACTGACGGCGGGGCTGTAACCAGGGGCTTTCTGATGGATCTCGAGCAACGTGTGGCTCGGTCCGAGCTCGAGAATGTAGACGTGCAACACCTGCAGCAATTCGCCCACGCTGTTCGGGCATTCTGCAGTGCACGTCGTCCCCTCCGGGCAATGGAGCGAGCGAATCGCCTCTTTGCCCAGCGCCTGCCTGCTTGGAAGACTCAGCAGCAGCGCGCTCAAGGAGGCTGATGCAACCGCCAGCCGGCCGCGCCGCAAGAAAGCGTTCATACTCGCCTCCTATTCATTTGTGCGCGAACGATCGACTGGGAGCCACCGCACGGGCTGGCGTCGCGGTTCGGGCAGGCGTAGGGGGTCAGACGGCCGCCTCCGAGCTGCCCGGCGGCTGCGCGGGATCAGCGGCGTCGGCTTCGATGAATCCGTGCCGAAGGGCAAACAAGGTGACTCCTGCCGTGTTGTGCAATGTGAGCTTGCGCATCAGGTTCGAGCGATGTTTCTCCACCGTCTTGACGCTCAGCCCGAGATTGCGGGCGATGACCTTGTTGGATTGCCCCAGCGCGATCCGTGTCAGCACCTGGCGTTCGCGGCTGGTGACCAGTTCGGATGGCGATGTGCTGCGCTTGATGTCGTAGCCGATCACGAAACCGGACACGATCTTGGCCGCAACCGACTCGCACAGGTATTGCTGACCGGCGACCACGGTACGGATTGCGTGCAGCAGTTCCCCGCAGCCGGCGTCCTTCAGGACATAGCCGTGGGCACCGGCATTGAGGGCCGCGCGAATGTATTCCTCGGTATAGTGTGCCGTCAGCACCAGCACACGAGTCTCGGGTCGGCGCGCCCGCAGCTCGTTGATGAGCTCGATGCCGGAGCGCCCCGGCAGCGCGATGTCGGTGATCAGCAATGTCGGCTGCAGCTGCTGTATCGCGACCAACGCTTCCGTGACGTCGCCGACGTCGCCCACGATTTCCAGGTCCGGTTCGATCTCCAGCAGCGCGCACAATCCCTCGCGCAGAATGGCGTGATCCTCGACGAGCAGAACTCGCGTCCTGCGATCTGCCTCCGGACTGATTGGCGTGACCGATGAGCCGTAGATGCTCATTGTCTTGAACGGACTGTTTCCCCTGTTCGCGCCTTGCGCATCCTGCCGCGGCACCTGGCGACCGCAACGAGCAGACGAAGGGTCGCTGCTCGCGAGTTTCTTGGCGATGCCGCCGCTTTACGTTCTTGCAAGGAATATACGTCGGCGGTCGCTCTGCCACACAGGTTTTTTTACTTATCGCGCCGCTCGAAGTGCGACGCCCGCGCATGACAAACGTCCTGCATAAGCAGAAACCCTACCTCGATCGCGACCGATGCTGCAGCGTTTCGTCGAGAGTCGCGCAACGCGCGGCGCTACCGGCGTTTCCCGGGCAGGCGAATCCATTCGGTCCAGCCTTCCGGGGAGCGCCTCCGCTATCATCGATTGCATGTATTTCGAGCACTTCGCGCTGAAACAGCTACCGTTCTCCCTGAGCCCGGACCCGCGGTTTGTGTACTGGAGCCGCAAGCACGCGCGCTGCAGAGACTGGGTTCAATTGGCAATTGCGCAACCGCATGGCGCAGCGATCCTCGCCGGGGGGGGCGGCGTCGGCAAGACTTTGATGCTCGAGACCTTCGTGCAGACTTGTCCCAAGGACGTCGTCGTGGCCCGGGTCAACCAGCCGCCTGAATCCGTTGAGGAGTTCCTTCAGGCGGTGCTGACGCAATTCGCGGACCCGGCGCCAGGAGCACAGCAGCAGGAACTGTCCCGAACCTTCGACCGTTTTCTGGCGGAGCAGCATGCCATGGGCCGGACAGTGCTGCTGGCGGTCGATGAGGCTCATCGCCTCAGCCGGCCGGTGCTGACCTCTATCCTGAATCCTCCAGAGCTCGAGACGCCGCACGCCGGCAGCCTGCGCGTGGTGGTCGCCGGCCAGTTCGAGCTCGATGATTTGTCGACGTCGACCGAGCGTGAGCGTCCTGCGCTGCGTGCGTGGGAACGGTTGCGACTGTCGGAGCTGTCGCGGGACGAGGTGCGTCCCTACGTCGAGCACCGTCTGGAGGTTGCCGGCGCGGGTGGGCGCAGCATCTTCCAACCGAAAACGTTTGACGCAATCTACAGGCACAGCGGTGGAACTCCGCGCCTCATCAACATGCTGTGCGATGCTGCGATGGTCGTCGCGTGCATGCGCAACTGCGCGCAGGTGAGCCCCGCGGAGATCAACGATGCCATCGGCGAGCTCCAATGGGAGGATCGCTCCACCGCTCCAGACCGCGCGGCAGCCGCTCCAGACCGCGCGCCAGCCGCTCTTGCGCCGGCGGCAGCGACGCACCTCTCCCACGAACCAGGCCACGTCAGCGGCGTCGCCTCCGACGAACCGCTCGCCAAGCTGCTCGTCGCCTACCAGGGCAATACGGTCGCCGAGCTGGACCTGACTCACGGACGGGCCCGCATCGGTCGCTCCCCGGAGAATGACCTGCAGATCGCCAGCGAATTCGTCAGCCGCCATCATTGCGACGTGCTGACGACCGCCGAAGCTTCCATCATCGAGGACGTGAGCAGCACCAACGGTATCTACCTGAACGACAAGCGCGTCCGCCGGCACCGGCTGCGTGACGGCGACGTCCTGATCGTCGGCGATCACGAGTTGCGGTATGCCGAACAGCGGCACTCGAAAGCACGCTCCACGTGAGCGTGCGCACGCCTACCTGCCGAACAGATGCGTAATCCCGAAATTGACCACGGTCTTCTCTTCCTGATTGCCGTTGAGCCCTGATTGCGAGAGTGGAATCTGCACCGCGCCGCGCACCACCCATCCGCCGCCGGCGTCGAAGAGCACACGCGGCGTGATGTAGATGATCGAGCCGCCGGTGTCGGCGTCGGCCGTACCGACCGAATCGATCTCGTCGCGCCCCGCCTTGCGGTAGTTTGCCTCGATCACGGCATCCCACCGCGTCGCGACTTTTCGTTCATAGGCCAGGTTGAGAAGCACGCTGTGCCCGTACTGATAACCGGAATCGTTGCGACCGGTGCGGCGGTACTGCGCGGAGGCGAACAGCGCCGACTGCCGATCGAGCTGGTAGGAGCCCGCGAGGCCGCCGAACCAGTCCGTCGACCCGGTGCCGGGCTGGGCGTGCTCGTCGAGCCGCTCCCCGTCGCGTGTCAGGTCGTTGCGACCCCAGTCGGTCTTGACGCCGAACACACCGTAGAGGCTGGCGCGAATGCCGACCTCCGCGTCGAATTCGGACGACCAGATTCGGACCTGGCCGTAGATTTCCGGATCGGCGAGCCCCGACGTGTCGCTGCGCTCCGTGGAACCGTCACTGCTCTCGGTAAGCCGCCTCTCGCTGGAAGGCACTCGCACCATGAGATTGAACCGATCCGAAAATCCGTAGGCGGCAAGCAGCGTCACGCGTCGTTCGCGCAATTCTCCGAACTCCCCGCCGCTCACGCCCTGCGTCTTGTTTACCTCATCCCAATCGAGGGCCAGCCGCAAGCCCGTCTGGCCGACACCCTCCTTGCCGAGCGCATTGAACGTCGGATCGCCGCAGCGGCAAATCGAGCATGCGAATGCCGGAGGGGCGCCCGCGAGTAGTGCGAGCAGCAGACATTGCATGGCAAGCGTGATGTTCATGGCCGTCTCTGTGGCGCTGTCAGATTCGCAACCGCCGCAGGCAGGCGAGCTTCGTGGTCGTATCCGGCGTTGCATCTGCGCCGAGCCACTCGAGGCCCCGATCGTCGACGCCGGCGGCGTAGCGCAGCTCCGCCGGCGCGTCGACATACACTCGTCCTTCATCCGGCCGCGCGCTCGCGAGCCGGCCAAAGGTCTGCAGACGCTTCAACTCGACCTGCCAGTCCCGGCCGATGCGCACCACGTGCACGCGATCCCAGCTGCCGTGAGCCAGGCGCGCCGCCGCGAGCGAACCCTCCTCGATGCTGACGAACCAGGCACCCGATGCGGGCAGACTGCCACGCCAGCGATTGAACGCCGCGATCAACTGCGGCTGCAGAGATACGACACGCAGGCCGCGATGCTCGATGAGGTCGCGCAGCTCAGCGAGCAGCGCCGTCGGAACCGCGCTCGCAATCGGCGCGGTCCCTGGAGCGGAATCGCTCAGGCTCACCGTCCAGCCCGCAACGAGATCGCCGTAAACGTCTTCCAGCGCGTAACGCGCCCGGGTCAAACGCTCGGCGTACGTGCGCACCTCCTCGGACCACGGCACGATTGCGTAACGCGCCCAGTGATCGGACAGCACGACGCGGGCGTTCGCGGTGCGCCAGACTGGCTCCGCGAGACATGCGCCCAGCGCGGCCATGACAGGCGCCCACGTACCGTAGTCAGCCGCCTCGACGACCACCTGGTCTTCGGCGAGCAGGCGTGGTTTCAGACCACGGCCCATCCGCATCAGCTCGAGCTTGCGTGGCGACAGATAGATGTCGACTTCGTCACGCCAGAGTGGTGACACGATTGACCTCTTCGAGAGTGGTTTCGCCTCGACGCACCAGGTCGAGCGCGGCCGCCCGGATGAAGCGCACTCCCAGACCGGACGCCAGCTCCTTCAACTGCCTCACCGGGACACGGGCGATGATCGCCTCGCGGATCTCATCGTTCAGCGGCAGCAGCTCACCGACCGCCTTGCGGCCCCGATAGCCGCTGCCGCGACAGTGCCTGCAGCCCAGACCGGCCCGAAATTGGAACGCCGCCGCCGTATCGAGCGTGCAGCCCCGACTCCTCGAGAGTGCGGCGTGCCGGCACTACGGGTTCCGCACATTGTGCACAGACGATGCGCACCAGGCGCTGCGCCAGCACGCCGCTCAGGGCCGCGACGAAACTGTAGGTGTCGACCCCCATGTGCATGAAACGGCTGATCACGTCGAATACGTTGTTGGCGTGCACGGTCGTGAAGACCAGATGCCCGGTCAACGCCGACTGCACGGCGATCTGGGCGGTTTCCGGATCGCGGATTTCGCCCACCATGATCTTGTCGGGGTCGTGACGCAGGATCGAGCGCAGGCCGCGCGCGAAGGTCAGCCCCTTCTTTTCATTGACGGGTATCTGCAGCACGCCCGGCAGCTGGTACTCGACCGGATCCTCGATCGTGACGATCTTGTCCTTGCCGTTCTGCGTCTCGGAGATCGCGGCGTACAGGGTCGTGGTCTTGCCGCTGCCGGTGGGCCCGGTCACGAGCAGCATGCCGTACGGCAGCAGGCTCAACCGGCGCAGCCTGCGACGACGATTCGCGCATCGAAGCCGAGCGCATCCAGCTTCAACCCGTGAATCCTGTCGGTCAATGCCTGCTTGTCGAGCACCCGCAGTACCGCGTCCTCGCCGTACACGCTCGGAATGATGGAGACGCGAAAGTCGATCGCGCGCGCCTCGACCGCGATCTTGAAGCGCCCGTCCTGGGGAATCCTGCGTTCGGCGATATCGAGCTCCGACATCACCTTGATGCGCGAGATCACCTGCTCGGAGAGTCCCGGGCCGGTGGCGGTCGCGACTTTCTCGAGCACGCCGTCGATGCGATAGCGAACCACCAGGCCGCTGGCGGCGGTTTCCAGATGAATGTCGCTGGCGCCCGCACGCAGTGCGTCGTAGATGGTCGAATGCACCAGCCTGACGATCGGGCTCGAGTCCTGACTGATCGACGTCAGCGACAGATTGTCGATCTCGTCACCGGAACCCGGGCCGCTCTGGGCATCGACCAGCGCCGCATCCATGGCGCGCAGATTCCGCTCGTGGCGCGCGATGTAGGCGGCAATGTGGCCGCGCGCGGCCAGCGCCCACTCCATCGGCGCCGCCACCCGCGCTTCGAGCCAGCTGCGAACAGTGGCGTCGAACGGATTGGCGATGACGACCACCAGACCGCCGGCGCCGTGCACGATGACGCACCGGCGGCGCGCCGCTTCGGCCGGCGGCAGAAGATCGAAGGCCGGTGGTAGCTGCGCGAGCTCGTCGGCGTCGATCACTCGGTAGTCGAGGAGTCGGCCGAGAGCGATGGTGAGCAGCGTCGAATCGAGCCCGGCGGATTCCTCCAGCACTTCCAGCGCTGAACGCTTGCTCGACTCGGCCTCGACCAGCGCAGCTCTGAGCGCCGCCTCGTCGATTCCCGGGGGGATCGGCATTTGCAAGATGGCGTTCATCGAATACTGCCGGCAAGCTCGAAGATCGGGAAGTACATGAGGACCACGATCACCCCGATGACGATGCCGATGGCCGACATCAGGATCGGTTCCATCAGGCGAACCAGCAGTTCCACCCGCCGCGCCAGCTCTTCGTCATAGAACGCGGCGATGCGTTCCATCATTTCCCCCATGTTGCCGCTGCGTTCTCCGACCCGCAGCATGCGCGCAGCGACGGGTGTGGTGAGCTGACAGCGCTCGAATGCGTTGGCGATGGATTGACCTTCGCGCACGGCCTGGGTGGCGGCGCTGAGCGAGGGCCGCAGTGCGGCGCCGAGGAGCCCTGCGGACATCTCACAGGAAGTGACCATGGGCGTGCCGCCGCGCAACAGCATGCCGACCGTCCGATAAAGACGCGCGAGCTGATAGACGCGCAGCTCACGGCCGATGGTCGGGATGCGCGTGACGCTCCGGCTGAGCAGCGCTCTCATCCGGGGTCGCGTGGCGGCGTAAACCGCCGCACCGAGCAGTCCCGAGAGCACGAGGCAAATGGCCACGGCATGGGCATGGAGGAGCTGTCCCCACTGCATCAGGAGCCGCGATGCCAGCGGCAAGTCCTGGCCGAGGTCCTGGTAGATCGCGCTGAATCGCGGCACCACATAGCCCATGAGAAACACCATCACCAGGAAACCGGCGACGATCAGCACCGACGGATAGATGGACGCGTTGATCAGGCTCTTGCGCAGGTGATCGATCTGTTTCTGGTAGGCGACGTAGCGCGCCAGCGCCTCGCGAACGGCGCCGGTGCGCTCGCTCGCACGAATCGACGCGACATAGAGCTGTGGAAAGCTCTGCGGTTGCGCGGCGAGCGCATTCGACAGCGTCTGACCCTCGAACAGCTTGGTCCGGATCTTCTCCAGCGCCCGGCGAACGCCGGGATTCGCCTCCTTTTCCCTCAAGGTATCGATCGCCTCGATCAGCGTCAGGCCGGCATCGAGCAGCGCAATGAGCTCCTGGCTGAAATTCACCAGTGGCACGCGGCCCGTGACGCCGCGGCGCCAGCTGCGGCTCGAGGACAGCGAGATGACCCGCAGACCCTGCCGCCCGAGCTGCCAGCGCGCGTCGGCTGCATCGGACGCCTCGACACCACACACGAGAACCGTGTGAGACGGCGACACGACCTTGGCTCGAAATTGCATCGCTGTTGTCAGCGGCTACCCGCGGGCGGGGACCGAATCCCGCCCGGGGCCGCCCCGTCGACCGTCCTTGCCATGGATCATGAGGATCGAATCCGCGCTGACGGCCATCCTCGGCGATCCGGCGAGCCGCGTGATAGTGGGCGGGTGCCCTACCGCTGACTACAGTGAATCCCTACCAGAGTGGTAAAGCACCTGCCGACTGTCGAGCGTGGTGGCGTTCCCGGACCATGCCGCACAACGACAACCAGAGATGAAGCTGCGGGTCGCAGTTACAGCGGACCGGCGGTTGCCTGTCGGCGCCGTCCACGCGAGGCGGTCGATGCATCGGAGCACTCCTTTGTCATGAGATTTGCACTGAGTCATCGCGCCGTGCTGATCATTGGGGCTGCCGCCGCGATCGGCGCCCTCGTCGAACTGCTGGCCGTAAACGCCGCGACATCCGGCGCTGCCGTTGCCGATCCCGAGCGAACGCCCGCCACGACCCGGCCCGCTGTCGCCACGCTCTCAACTACAAACAAGTATGCCGGCGTATCCACGCTCACGCCGGCCGCCGCGGCCCTGTTGATGAAACTCGCGCATCGAACCACCGATCCAGCGGCGGCCAACCATCTGTTTGCGTCGAAATCCTGGTACGTCGCGCCACCGCCGCCGCCACCCGCACCGCCAGCTCCGGCAGCCGCACCGACTGCGCCACCGTTCCCCTACGCATTCGTCGGCAGCTACGCGCCTCAAGGCGGCAACGCGGTCTACTTCCTCGTCAAGAACGATCGCATCTACGACGTGCACCCCGGCGATACCCTGGATGGCGTCTACAGCTTCGATGGCGTCGAGAACGGCCAGCTGCGCTTCACCTACAAGCCGTTGATGATCCTGCAGACTCTCCCCGCCGGAGGAAATTTCTGATCCGTACGCACCATCACGCTCCGGTCACGTTGCTCCTCATCATGCTGGTGGCGGGTTGCGCGGCCGACCGGCTGCACCGCGATGGTCTCATGGCAGTCGAGGACGGCCGCTTCGAAGAAGGCCTCGCCAAGCTTGAGCAGGCGGTCGCAAGCGACCCGCGCAACGCGACGTACCGTCTCGACCTCAAGGCGCGCCGCGAGGCAGCAGTGCAGCGACTCATCGCCGCCGCCGACACAGCCCGCGGCGCCGGCAAGCTGGATGAAGCCGAGAACACCTACCGCCGTGTACTCGCGATCGAATCGAGCAACAACCGCGCGCAGCGCGGCATCGACGGCGTGCAGTCCGATCGCCGGCATGCGGAACTGATCGCGCAGGCGCAGAAAGACCTCGGCGGCGGTGTGCCGGAGCAAGCCGACGCCAAGGTGCGCGCGGTTCTCGCCGAAGACCCGGGCTTCGGCCCTGCGCTTGCTCTGCGCACGAAGATCGACCAGGCGCGTGGGCCAGTGACGGTGGTGCCGCGGCTGCACACGCGCGACAACCGCCCCGTCACCCTGCAATTCCGCGATGCGAACACCAAGATGGTGTTCGAGGTGCTGTCACGCCAGACGGGCGTCAACTTCATTTTCGACAAGGACGTGCGCAGCGACGGCAAGACCACCATCTTCGCGCAGCAGGTACCGGTGGAACAGGCGATCGAGCTCGTGCTGGGACAAAACCAGCTGGCGCGCCAGGTGCTGTCGGAGAACATGGTGCTCATCTATCCCAACACTCCGGCCAAGCAGAAGGAATATCAGGATCAGATCGTCAAGACGTTCTACCTGACCAACGCCGATCCCAAGCAGGCGCAGAACCTGCTCAAGACCGTGCTCAATGCCAAGACGCTCTTCATCGACGAGCGCGCCAACCTGATCGTGATCCGCGATACGCCGGAGACGGTGCGCATGGCGGAAAAGCTCCTCGACTCGCTCGACCTTCCGGAGCCCGAGGTGATGATGGAAGTGGAGGTGCTGGAGATCACCAGGAACCGCCTGCAGCAGCTCGGCATCAACTACCCGACCGGCGCCGTCATCAGCACACCCGAGGATCTCACGCTGCACAGTCTGATCCACGATCAGTCCTCCCAGACGCTGACGGTGACGCCCTTGAGCATTTCGCTCGATGCATTGAAGCAGGTCGGCGTGACCAATGTGCTGGCGAGCCCGCGCATCCGTGCGCGCAACAAGGAAAGAGCCAGGATCCTGATCGGTTCGCGCGTGCCGGTGATCACGAACTCCGTCACGCCCACCGCGGGCGGGACAGCGGTCGTCACGGGCAGCGTGCAATACCAGGACGTGGGTCTGCAGCTCGAAGTGGAACCCACTGTCTACCTCGACAACGACGTCGCCATCAAGGTGAAGCTCGAGGTGAGCTCCATTATCCGGGAGGTTTCCAGATTCGGCCTCGGGAACGCTCGCTTATGAAATCGGCACGCGCGATGCGGCCACGCTCCTGCGCCTGAGAGACGGCGAGACCCAGATCCTCGCCGGACTGATCCAGGATCAGGACACGCGCAACTCCTCGCATGTCCCGGGTCTCGGGGATATTCCGGTGGTCGGCCGCCTGTTCGGTTCCAGGCGCACCTCGACCAGCGAAGACCGAAATCGTGCTGTCGATCACGCCGCGGATCATTCGTTCGCAACCGCGGCCCGCAAGCGACACCACCGAATTCTGGTACGGAACCGAATCGAGCGTCCGCAGCACGCCGTTGGGCGCCGGTGCTGCCAGCGGGGTCAACGGTGGCACGGCATCGGCCGGGTCGAATTCGGACGTCGTGGACTTGAGTGGCTCGGCAGGCACTGAAGCCACGCTCCCCGCCGCGCCACCGACAACATCTGCCCCTGCTGCAGAAGCGCCCGCGCCAGTGCCAGCGGCGGAACGGGCTGCGCCGACGATTGCCGGTGCTCCAACGATCTCGTGGGACGGTCCCGGCCAGGCGAGTGTGGGACAGGAATTCGACGTCGCGGTGACATTTGCAGGCGGCAGCGCCCTGAAGCAGGTGCGCGCGCAGCTTCGTTACGACCCGGCCGCGCTGCAACTCGTGTCCGCAGATGCGGGCGACGTGATCCCCAGCGACATCAGGGGCACGACTCTACCCCGCATCAATCAGATCGCCGGCGTCGTGCAGTTCGTAGCGAACGCTTCTGCCGATGCGCCGATGCAGGCCGATGGCAGCCTTCTCGTGTTGCATTTCAAGGCGCTGACGCCGAGTGCGACAACGAAAATTTCGTTGCAGTGGGGCGCACTTGCGGCGAACGGAATGAACATTCCACCGACGCAGCCGCCGCCGCTCACGATCGTCGTGACGCCGTGAGTTGCTGTGGAACCCTACGTCCCGACCTACAGTGTCTACCTCCCTGCGCGGGCGGTGTCTTGCGCATTGTTGTGATGCAAGGGATTCACCACTCTTGCGCGCACGCTGATCCGTAATTCGTTTTCTCGGGTAGCTGAAAGTAGGGAGGACCGCCGGCGATCGCAAGTGCCGGCGGATCCAGCAATCAAAGCGATTGGCTTCGATTCCGCAAGTGTGCGCCGGGCCCGCCAGGGAAACCCGGCCGCTGGTGCTCGCGCAGCAAGCAACTGCCGGCGCGGAATACCTGCAATGCGAATGGGTGTTGAGCAAGGCGTGCGCCAACCGACGACGCTGGAGGTCACATGACTAGCACACAGGTCCTGCGCCGAGTGTTACCGGCGGCAATTTGCGTTCTTTTCGCGCTGCCGGCCGGCGCGCAGTCATTCATGGTGCAGTGTCCGACGAGCACTGCTCTGCACCCGACACCGGGTGACCCTGGAATCAAGTGCCAGCAGATCTCGGGTGGCGATGGTTTTGCCACGATGGCGGACGGCACGCAGACCTACCTGTTTGCGTTCGGTCCGTTGTCGGGCATGGCCGATATCGTGAATGGCCTGCCGGGCACGCAGCCGGCAACGGTGTTCATCGCCGACTCCGGCGATCCCGCGATCCTCCCCGCCCTCACGATCGGCGCTCCCTATCCGGGGTACACCTTCAACGGCGCGATCGGCATGGTTCCAGATCCCGAATCCGTTCCGGCAAACCAGCTCAACGGCCACGTTGATCCGCGCCCGATCATGGATGTCGGCGTGCTGAACGGCAACATGCCGGCGCCGCTGATGGCGATCGACGAGGACGACGAGTTCTTCCTCACGCTGACCAACGTCGGGCAGATCATGCGGCCCGACCTCTTCGAGCAGCACACGGTTCACTTCCACGGTTATCCGAACGCCTCGGCGTTCTACGACGGCGTGCCGGACGCATCGGTCGCCATCAACATCGGCGGCAGCTTCACGTACTACTACCTCGCGCCCGATGCCGGCACCTACTTCTGGCACTGCCACATCACGCCGCCCGAGCACCTGCAGATGGGCATGGTCGGGCAGATCTACGTGCGGCCGCGGCAGAACCGCGTGCCGGCCTGGCAGCAGCCTCTATGACGCCGCTGCAGGCGCAACAGCAGGACGACCTGCGTACCAGCGTGCGATGCTGCAACGACGACATCCTGTGCTCCAACCCGCTGCCAGCCGGCAACGCCGTGCAACGCGACGACGGCCACCAGGCAAGTACGCCTACAACGACGGCGACGGCTCGACCGCCTACGACGTCGAGTACCCGCTCCAGATCCACGGCTTCGACCCGAACTTCCACTTCGTCGGCATGACGTTCAACCCGGAAGGCTTCACGGACATGAAGGACAAGTACTTCCTGCTGAACGGACGCAGCTACCCGGACACGGTCACACCCGGATCCGCTGCAGCACGCAGGTCCGCGGACGGCGTCGATCGCATTTCTCGCAGCCGCTGCCGTGCGCATCATCAACATTCCGCTGGGCGGCAAGGCGCTGCTGCGCATCTCCGACCTCGAACGTCACCGAATTCCAGACGCTGGCCTCGCTCGGCATTCCGATGCAGGTGATCGGCGCTCAACGCCAAGTTGCTGCGCGACCAGGACGGCAACAACATGTACTACGACACGAACTCGATCACGCTCGGCGGCGGCGAGTCGCTCGACGTGATCCTCGATGCGCAGCCGACACGACCAAGTACCCCGCAGGCACGGTCTTCTACCTGTACACGCCGCAATCTCGATCACCTGTCGAACGACGCCGAGAACTTCGGCGGACTGATGACCGAGGTACACATCTGCCCCGGCACGGTCGACCCGACGACCAAGCAGTGCAGCTAGGAGAAGTAACCATGCGCGACATGATGACTTTGATCGAGCGGCTCGTCGCAGGCGCTGTGGTTGCGATTCGCCTCGCTGCTGGCGCTCACCGCACATGCGGCCGCTCCCGGCATCACCGGGCCGAGCTTCGACCTGACCGCCGCACCCGGCTACATCGCCAGCCCGACGGAGCCAGCGTCTATTCCTGGGGCTACGGTTGCAACACCGCGCCGGCCCCGACGCGATTCGTGCCGGCGACGATCGCCGGCGCCACCTGTCCGGGACGATGCAGCTTCCCGGACCCACGCTGATCGTGAACCGAGGGCGACATCGTGACGGTCACTCTGCGCAACAACCTGCCGGCAGCGGCTGGCAACACGTCGATCCTGTTCCCGGGCTTTGCTGTGACGACCACCGTCGGCGGCCCCGGTGTTGCCGGCCTCCTGACGCAGGAAGCTGCCAGCGGCGGCATCCGTCACCTATACCTTCACGGCGACGACGCCGGGCACGCATACCTACTACAGCGGCACGCAGGGCGACCTGCAGATCGAGATGGGCCTGTACGGCGCCCTCATCGTCCTGCCGACGCTCAGCGGTGGTGTGCCGACTGGCTAACGCACAGTCCGGGACCGGCTGCCGCCACGTGCAGCGCCATCAACGCGGCGCGACATTGCCCAATGGGGATCCCGACTTCCGCCTCGCGTCCGCCGCGTACGACCACGCTGCGGCCTGCTACGACCGCGAGTACCTGTTCCAGTTTTCGGAGATCGATCCCGCGATCCACCGCAGGCGCAGAAGCAGATAGCGGCCTGCGTCGTGGGCCCAGGCGTGACCTGTCCGACCAACATGAATACGGTCGCCACCGAGCCGTACGTGCCGGCGTACTTCATGGTCAACGGCCGGTCGATGCCGGACCTGATGGACCCGAACTACACGATGCAGTACCCGCATCAGCCGTACAACGGCAATCCGCACATGCACCCCGGCGAGCTCGTGTTGCTGCGAATCATCGGCACCGGCCGCTGGCAGCACCCGTTCCACGAGCACGGCAATCACGTTCGCGTGCTGGCGCGCGACGGCAACCTGCTGCTGACCGCGACCGACCAACAGGCTCGCCGGTCCGCTGCTCTTCACGACGACGACGACGCCAGGCCAGACGATCGACGGCATCTTCCAGTGGACCGGCAAGGGCCTGAACTGGGATGTCTACGCGCACACGGCGGGCTTCACCGCGCCGTGCGTACCGGATGCGAACGGCTACTACACGACCGGCAGCAGTCCGCCGGCGCTGCCCACGGCACCGAACTACTACGAGTGGTGCGCCGACCATGAAAAGCCGCTGGAGGCCAAGCCCCTTCGGCAGCGTCGGCAGCGGCGGCCCCGTCACTCTGCCCGATGCCAACATCCTGGCCGGTGGCCCGTGGTACGGCGGCAGTCCGTACCTGGGATCCGAGGCGAACGGTCCGTGCGGTGGGCAGCAACTCCCATCCCGCCGTCCGGAACCGTTGCGAACGACCCAGAGGAAGAGGCCGGCTTCGCATTCATGTGGCACTCGCATAACGAGCGCGAGATCACCACCAACAACGCGTTTCCCGGGCGGAATGATGATGATGATGCTCGTCGACCCGTGGGTCTTCGAAATCATCGAAGCGAATTAGCGGCGTGAGGAGAATAAAATGCGATCCACTCAGCTCAAGGCGAGTCTGACCAGGTCAGGGCTCGCGGCATCTCTCCTCCTGGTCGCAACCGGCCTGGCGCTGGCGGACAGCGCAGTCACCCTCACCGCTGCGCCCGCGACCGCGACTTTGCCCGACGGACAATCGGTCCCGATGTGGGGCTACGCGTGCGGCGCAGCCACGGACGATGGCGTCGTCACCGCGCGTGTCTCATGCACGGCCGCCAACGGCCAGCCGCAAACCGGTGGCTGGCAACCGCCGCTGATCACCGTGCCGAGCGGTGAGCCGCTGACCATCACGCTGATCAACAACCTGAGCTTTACGACGACCGGCGCACCCAACAACATCCCGACGTCGCTCGTGATCGTCGGCCAGCTTGGCGGCGGGCTGGGAGCAGCGCCGCAACGGATGCCGAGCCCGACGCATGGGCCGCAGGGCACGACTTGGCCTGCTCGTTCAGGGAGCACCGGGCGCCTGCGGTGATGAAGGCACATTCTGCCCGCCTGCTCAGGCGGACCGTGTGCGGTCGTTCGCGACCGAAGTTGTGGCCGCGGGTGTGACTCCCGTCGCGCCGCAGGTTGCATCTGGCAGTGAGCTGACCTGGAACAACCTCCGCCCCGGCACCTACCTGATCGAGTCCGGCACGCAACCGTCGATCCAGGGGCCGATGGGTCTGTACGGCGTGCTGGTCGTCACCGACCCGGCGTATCCGGGCCAGGCCTTCGACGAAGACCTCGCGCTGCTGTTGAGCGAAATCGATCCAGTGCAGAACGCCGCTGTCGACGCGGCCGTGCGAACCGACGGTTTCAGCGACACGCTGGTGTGGAGTGGCCAGACGGGCATGTGCGGTGATCCTGCGATCAACACCTGCTACCCGCCCGCGGTCAACTACAACCCTCGTTATTACCTGATCAACGGTGTTTCGTTCGACCGCAGCAACGCCGCCGCATCCGCGCTGACAGTGGGCGCCGCCGGCGCTCAGGGTCGTGTGTTGCTGCGCTTCGTCAACGCCGGTCTGCGCATGCACGTGCCATCGGTGGTTGGCGCGGACATGGCGCTGCTCGCCGAAGACGGCAACAGGCTGCCGGGCGTTCCCAAGGTGCAAAGCGTCCTGTTCCTCTCCGCCGGCAAGACCTACTGACGTAACCATCCAGCCGGCGCGGACCGCCGAAACCTATAACCCGGCCACCTACGCGGTCTATGACCGTCAATTGAGCCTGTCGACCAACAACCAGCGCGACGGCGGCATGCGCGCGTACATCAGAGTCGCCAGTGGAGCGTTGCCGACCAACGCGATCGTGAGCGCTGCCGGCGAAACCTACTATTGCGTTGCGGGCACGACATTGGCCGTGACGGACCCCAGCAGAGGTGTGCTGGCCAACGACAGCGGCGCCAACGGCGCCGTTCTGGACGGGGTCAGCCTGAGCGGCGGCGCAACGCCGTTGTTGGCGTTCCAGTCCAATGGAACCTTCACTTATGCGCAACTTTCCACCGATGCAACCTGTGGCGGGACGTTCACATACCGGGTGAACGGCACAACCGTGGCGACGGCCACGATCACGCAGTGCGACGCTTCGACACTGGGTTGCTCTCAGTTGGGTGGCGCGCCCACGGCTGCGGCCGACACCTACAGCAGCAACATCGCCTCGCGGCTGCAGATCAGCCCGCCCGGCGTGCTGATGAACGATACCGATCCTTCCGGGCTTGCGTTGAGGGTCAACGTGAGCAGCGTCGCGGCGAGTGCCGGACTGACCCTGAGCGTCAATCCGGACGGATCCTTTGCGGCGTCAACGGCGACACCGGGCATCTATACGTTTACGTATGAGGCCCAGAACTCCCAGAACCGGGTCAGCGCGTCTCCCGCAACGGTCACGCTGAACTTCCCGACTCCCAGCAACCTTGCGGTTGCAGTCAGGGACGCGCGGGACCCAACGGTGCTCATCACCGACTACCGCTGGATCATCGAGGAAGATCGCACCGTCAACATTGATCCCGCGAGCGAGACCAGGCCGCGATGCACGTCGCCGGGGGTCCCGGCGGGTTGCAGCGATACGTCGGTTCGTAACCTCGCGCTCAACTTCCACACCAGCTACATGCCGGTGGTGGCTACAGGCTGCACCGGCCCCCTGGCGTGCGAGTCTGGACAGACTCGCCTCGGGGCGCCCGTGGTATGCGACGTCGGCAACGGTGACTGCCGCCCGGGCGCGCAAAAGACCGAGGTCAATCCCGATCAGGTCGCCCTCGACCCGGCGAAGCGCTACTACATCTCCATCTTGCCCGGCGACGGCGCCAACGACCCGGAGGAGCCGGGGAGCTCGGCCCACGGCATGGGTGGTGCGCAGATCGCGGCTGGACAGAGTACGGTCGACGTCAGCGTACAGCCATTGCCGCTCCCGCCGGCAAAGATCTCGGTGTTCGTGTTCGAGGACGACTTTCCGCTCAACGGTGAAAACGACACGGGCGGCGGCGTCGACATCCTCTCGCCCAACGAGGCCGGTCTCGGTGGCTTCAACATCGTCCTCCTCGACAAGACGGGCCAATTCGGCGATCCCGCGGGGCAGCTCACCTACGACGAGTTCGCCATGCCCGTGACCAATGCCCTGGCGGGCACGATCGACCCGGCGACGGGTCTCGACGCATGCCCGATTTCGCCCAGTTCGACCGACGGGCTGGTGGGGATGATTGTGACGTGTCCGAGATACGAATCGGACGGTACGACCCTGTCGCCCCTTGCCGGGCACGCCCTCATCGCCAACATGTATCCGGGCCTCTACGAAGTCCACGCGACGCCGGCGGCCGATCGAATCGCGCGCGGCGAAGAGTGGCTGCAGACGAACACGCTCGACGGAACCAAGGACATCGAAGCGTTCATCAAGGCGGACGAGCCGGCCTACTTCCAGGAGTTCGGCCCTGGCGGTTACCACGTCGCCGTCGGCTTCGCGAACCCGGCCAGGTCATCAACGCCCGCAGGAATGCGATCTGCGCCACTCCTGGATCGTGCCCCGTCACCCTCAACGGTCTGGTCACGAACGCCCGCATCAGCCGCACGCCCGACCAGCGGGTCTATAGCAGCGGCAGCTACGACTCCTACAGCTTCGCGCAACTGCTACGTGAGCCTGGGCTATCCGGACAGCGCCGATTTTGCGTTCACCAAGTGCAACGCCGATGGAACCTTCTCTTTCACTGGCATTCCCGAGGGCAACCTGAAAGTCACCGTCTTCGACCAGTGGAACGACCTGCTCGTCGACGGCCTGTCGACGCCGGTCCGTACGTCGCCCGCGAACGTCGACAATACGCCCAACGACAACTGCAGTGGATCGGTTTGCACCTACGAAATTCCCGTGACGCAGTGGCGGGCCAATCTCTACGGCCGCATCTTCCTCGACCAGAACAATGACGGCGTGTCGCAGGAAAGCGAGCCGGGTCTGCCGCTGGCCCCGTACAACATACGGTACCGCGACGGCAGCTACATGGGTTTCAACAACACCGATCTCGCCGGCTTCGCGGGGTTCAACGAAGTTTTCCCGTTCATCAACTGGCTGGTCGTCGATACCGACAGCGCGCGCCACAAGCAGACAGGAGTCCACGTCGTGTACGACGCCGGCGGCCCGGTCGACGGCACCGCGGGGGGCGGCACTTCGACCGTCGCGGCCGCATTTGCGAACACGATCGAATCGCCCACGGCCCACGTGCCCGCATCCCAGCGGGTTCCGGGCGCGAGATATTGCGCATCGGCTGACTGTCCGCCTGGCGATTTGGGATTCGATCCCGATCCGACGGCGAATGGCGGCTCAGGCAACGCTGGTTCAACCGGCCGCGTCGATCCGGGCTGGGTGCCGAGCGAAGCCTGGCAGGGTCTGCTGGGCCAGAACAGCTTCATCGAATTCGCCATGCAGCCCTTTGCGGCTGGCGAGAACGGCGGCATCAAGGGGCATGTCGTTTATACCTCCACGCGTCCGTTCGATGATCCGGCGTTGCTCCTTCATCTCAGTGGGAGCCGGGCGTGCCGAACGCGACCCTCAATCTGTACCAGGAGGTCACCGCGCTCGACGGCACGAAGAGCCTCAGGCTCGTGGACAGCACCAAGAGCACCAGCTGGGACGACTGGGCGCAGGGCTTCCGCTCCGATGGCATGCCCAACATGAGCTGCCCGGGCCAGGAGTCCGCGAGCCCGTTCTATTACACCTTGGAAAACAGCACGCAATGGCTCAACCCGACCACGCCGATCGCTTCGAATTCGCAGTTCAAATGCTATGACAGTTGGTCGATGCTGAACCAGGTCCAGCCGGCGCCGTACGACGGGATGTACCGATTCCCGAGCATCGTCGACAGAAATCCGACGACCGGAGTGCCGACGGGCATCGGTACGGCCGTGAACCCTGCGGGCGGATCGCGCCCCGGTTCGAGCTGCACGATTTGTGTTGCGAACCCGGCCGACGGCACGCCGATGCTGCCGCCCGGCAAGTATGTCGTGGAAATCGTGCTGCCGGACGGCTATGAGCTGGTCAAGGAGGAAGACAAGAACATCCTGCTCGGCGACTCTACATCGCGCCGGTAACGCAGCAGTTCGCCGGCTTCGGCAACATCTTCATCCTGCCCGACCAGGCGGCAGTCAACGCCTACTACAACGCGAACAACGTCCTGCAGTCGACAACCAACAACGGTGCGACGCCCCGGCAGCGAGGGCGACACCGGCTCGATCGAAGTCTTCTGGCCCTGCGTCGGGGCGACGCGCATCGTTCCCGATCTGAACAGCCTGTTCCCCGGCGCGGGGCAGGCAGCACCGTTCGCGGGCGCATCGCGGCCTTTGTGCGACCGCAAGGAAGTCACGCTCAAGAACGAGATGACGGTCCTGGCGAAGTTCTATGTCTTCACGCTCGACGCACGTCGCCGGCCACTTCACGGGCACGATCACCAACGACTTCGCGTCGCGAATTCGATCCGTTCTCGCCGCAGTTCGGCGAGAAGTTCGCCGTGCCCAACTTGCCGGTCGCCTTCAGGGACTTCACCGGCAAGGAAGTGGCTCGCGTCTATGCCGACCAGTGGGGTCGCTTCAACGGCCTCAACTACTCGACCTGGACGGTCAATCCGCCCAGTCCGAGCGGGTACATCCCGCAGATGATGATCGCGTGCATGAACGATCCGGGTCCGATTCCCGGCCCGGACGGCACGACGATCACCGATCCCCTGTACAACCCGGCGTACAGCAATTTCTGCTACGAGACGCCGTTCATGCCGGGCCAGACCCAGTACATGGATACGCCGGTGATTCCGACCATGGCGTTCGCGGCCGGCATACAACCTGCCCGACTGCGAATACCCGGATACGACGCCGGCGATCCGGAGCGTGATCGGCGACAGCGCCCCCAACACCGCTGGCAATGTCACCAACGCCGGACCGTGGGTCACCGCCGCTGGCCGGTCCCTGACCATCAATGCCCTGGGCGACAAGCGGGTGCTCAATCACGCCTACTCGGGGCCGCGGGCGGAGGACTTTCCGTTCAACCAGAAATTCATCACGCGGCACTACGGCTTCGGCAATCGGTGCACGACGCCCGATGGCAGCGCGACGTGCAACACGATCTCGAGCGTGACCATCGGCGGCGTCAATGCGCCGGTGACTGCGTGGAGCGACACGTCGATCACGGTCACCGCGCCCAATCTCACGGCGGCACAGTCGAGCTGCGCGATCGCGCAGCGTACATCGCCGGCCACTCTCGGCCAGTCAGCCCGTTGTGGCCAATTGGTCGTCACTGCGGGCAACGGCAAGCAGTCGATCGACGCGATTACCGTGACGATCGCCGGCAAGCCTCCGACGTACGTCGCGGGCGAGAATGCCACCAACAACGCGCTGCAGACTGCGATCGACAATGCGATCCCGGGCGACCTGATCATCGTCGGTCCGGGCACGTACCGGGAAATGCTCCTGATGTGGAAGCCGGTCCGCCTGCAAGGCGTCGGCGCAGCCTTGGTGACGATCAACGCGGACGCGCATCCCGCGGGCAAGCTCGATCCGTGGCGGCGGCAGATCAACTGCCTCTTCGGCTTGACGCCGGAAGGGCGTCCCGCCGACGGTGTTTACCCTGGATGCTCCAGCCGGATGCTGGGTCGGATCGACCGCGTCCCGCGCGAGGCCATCATCGGCTGGGACACCACCGCCAACGGCAACCTGGCCGAGCAGCTGCAAGAGCCCACGCTGATGGGCGCCTACGAAGGCGCAGGCATCACGGTCCTCGGCAGAGGCTTTCGCTTCCCGGTCGGGGCAGATCGATTCAGCCTCGGCACCGAAGGTGTTCTCCCCGACGGGTCGGCCTATCTCACGAACAGCCTCGCGGATTGCAATGTGCCAGCACCCGCTGTCGGCGTTGCTGGACGTGACTTTGGCACCAGCAACTTCCTCTGCAACCCGTCGCGCATTGACGGCGTCAGCGTCACCAACAGCTCACAGGGTGGGGGCGGCATCTTCCTGCATGGCTGGAACCACTACCTGGAAGTCGCCAACAACGCGGATCTTCGCCAACCATGGCACGCTTTCGGGCGGCATCACGTCGGCCCTGGCGAATTCACCGACGCCGTACATCGTGGGCGGGGCTGAGCCAATTCCGTTCGCTGTCCCGGCGGGAACGCCAGACGGCACGCAGCTGGGGTACGGGCTCAACACGAACGTGCGCGTGCATCACAACGCGGTCACCGGCAACGCATCCCTCGGCGACGCGCTGTACTCCGGCACACCTTCAGCGGCTGGCGGCGTCAGTTTCTGCACGGGTTCCGACAACTACCTGTTCAACTACAACTGGGTCTGCGGCAACCTGAGCTCGGGCGACGGTGGCGGTGTTGTGCACGTCGGCTTCACCAACGACGGCAGGATCGAGCACAACTGGATCCTCTTCAACCAGAGCGCCACTCCGACGATACCCGCCAACGGCGGCGGACTCGCGATCCTGGGGGCCACTCCCGATCGCATTCGTTGCCAATGGCGAGGAATGCGGCACGCTCAACGATCTGGATTGCCCGCCTGGGCTGCCCGAAGGCACCGGCCGCAACCTCATGATCGACGCCAACCTGATCATGGGCAACAGTGCCGAAAGCGGCACCGGTGGCGGCCTGCGCCTGCAAGGGGTCAATGGCGAGGACGTCATCGCGTTCCCCACCCGTCCAAATCCCGTTACGACCGGGCCCCTGGCCCTGCGCAGTCCGGGGTGGAACAACGTCAACATCACCAACAACATCATCGCGAACAACGTGGCCGGATGGGATGGCGGCGGAGTCTCGATCCAGGACGCATTGAAGGTGAGGTTCGTCAACAACACGGTGGTCGCGAACGACACGACGGCCTCTGCGGGTGTGCTTTTCAACACCCTCGGCGCACCCAATACGGCGACGCCGCCGCCGGGCTGCACGCCGCAGCCCGACCCGACTCAGCCGCAGGATCCGAGCTGCTTCAACCCGGTCACGACCTCGACCAACCAGGTTGCCGGACTGGTCACGATGCGGCACACGCCGAACCTGATTGCAGCGCTGCCGCCGAACGGACCAGGCACACAAGTGGCGTGCCCGGCGGGTTATGGATACGGGACCGGAGGTGCTCTCAATGACGGCTCGTGCCGAAACGTCTCCCTCCCGTTGCTGACGAACGATCTGTTCTGGCAGAACCGGGCGTTCCGCATCGAGGTCGGAGACGTAGGTGTTGATCAGCAGAACCAGCAGGCGGTGGTCACCCTGGTGCCGTCGTTGGATCAGCCGGAGACTCCCGCGATCGTCAACGGCCTCATTACGGGTGGGACCGGCGCGTGCGTACCGGCGGGCACCGACAACGGGGCGCCTGGAAGTGGCGGAGCGGCCAACTACTGGGATATCGGCGTGCGCGGCGACACGAGTCCGGCTCCGAACTCCGGGTCGGGATTCGCGCTGGCGCCGGCGTTCTCGATCATGACCAGCATCGCCGGTTACACGGGTGCGGGCCTGTTGAGTGCCAATCCCGCAGTCATCGGCCAGTACTGCAACGGCTCGCGCCTGCCGCCGGAAGGGGGCGGGCTGTTTGCAGGCTTCAACGCGCCGCCGGGACGCTCGGAGACGACAGGACTCTACCCGGTGTTCGCGCTGAATCAGGTCACGCCGGCCGCGACGGTCGACGAGGGTAACAACTGGATCAACCTGAGCTACGGTCCGCTGGCGCTGAGCAACTCGGCCTTGTACACCGCGCCCAATATGGCGCTTGCGCTGCTCGGGAACTACTCGATCCAGAGCACCTCGCCGGCGGCGAGCGTGGCGACGAGCGCGGGCGCGCCGAATAGTGACTTCTTCGGTAACGTTCGGCCGCAGGGCGCGGGCTTCGATATCGGCGCGGTTGAGATCGCAGGTGTGGGTCCGACGGTCCCGACGTTGACCGTACTGGACTTCTTCAACCGGGGTAACGCGAGCACGCTCGGCGCCAACTGGAGCCAGCCCACGACCAACATCAATTTCCTGTGCGCCTTGTCAGGTGTTGCGGCGCCCTGCGCCAACCTGCGGGTCAACAACCAGCAGGCACTTTCGATGACGCTCACTGGATTGTTCGCCTACGCCAACTGGAATGGCGCGGGCAGCATCTTCGGCAACCGGCAGGCGGCGGCATTCACGTTTGTCACCGCCGCTGGCAACGAAACGGCGCTCACGTTGAAGCAGACAGGTGGAACGACTCTCCTGCCGACCAACTTCGTTCGAGTGCTCTACACGACAGCCGCAGGAGGGACGATCACGATCCAGACCACGACCAGTAGCGGCGTCAGCTACACCACGGCGGGCACGCCTATTACGGGCTTTGGCGGCCTTTCTGCCAACGATACGCTGGTAGCGTTCGTAGACCAGAACGGTGTGGTGTACGTATGGCAGAACACGACGTTCATCGGCAGCAGGACGTTGCCGTCGAACGCGCTCTGGACTTCCGGCGGCGGCCGGATCGGTATGCAGATGCCGAGCTCGGGGACCAGGGTCGATAACTTTGCCGGCGGCACGGTGCCGTAGGCAGGCTGGTGAACCCGTGTCGAATGAATTGAGACAGGAAGAACGGACCGGCCGCAATACCAGGACCCCTCGCGGGGACTCGAGACGTGGCGTCGCGATCATGATGATCGCGAGTTTTTTGGCAAGCGGCATCGTCGGATCCGCGCCAGGGCAGGCGGCAGAATCGACGCAGCAAAAGACGACCGCGGGCACGGCTGCGCCCGCGTCGAAAGCGCCGAGCGCTGCGTCGAAGAACGCTTACCGGCATCCCGCGGGCGGGATGCCCGAGAGCGCCAGGACGTTCTATGCGCTCGGTTGGGGGGTCGACCAGCTCTCTGCGAAACTCGTGGAGTCCGGGCAGCTGGTGCGGTTCAGTTATCGGGTGATGGATGCCAGCAAGGCCAAGGCCCTGCACGACAGGGCCGCGAGTCCCTTGTTGCTGGATGAGAAAGTCCACGCGGTGTTGCAGGTTCCGGTCATGGAAAAGGTGGGCCCCCTGCGTCAGTCCGTGACGCCGGAGCATGGCAAGTCGTACTGGATGGTGTTTTCAAACAAGGGCAACCTCGTCAAGGCCGGTCATCGCGTCAGCGTGGTGATCGGGCAGTTCCGCGTCGACGGGCTGGTCGTCCAGTAGCAGATCCGCGCAGGTTTTCGCAGGAGTCACCGATGTCGCGAGCAACCCTTCTCACTTTCGCATTCCTCGCGCTTTCCCCGGCGCTCGCGCTCACCGCGCACGGCGCTACGCCGCCGGCGAAGCTCACAGCCGCCGAAATCGTGGACAAGAACATTGCGGCTCGCGGCGGTCTGCAAAAATGGCGCGCGGTGCAGAGCTTGTCATGGTCCGGAAAACTGGATGCCGGCGGCAACAACCAACGGTATCTCACCGTCAAGGTCCCCGGAATGCCGCCGCCGCCACCGCCTTCCAGGGAGCCGGCCGCACAGGTGCAGTTGCCCTTTGTGTTCGAGATGCAGCGGCCGCGCAAGTCGCGTCTGGAGATCGAGTTCAGCGGGCAGACCGCGGTGCAGGTCTACGATGGAACGCAAGGCTGGAAGCTGCGGCCCTTCCTGAACCGCCACGAAGTCGAACCGTTCACGCCAGCCGAGCTCGAGGCGGCGGGGACGCAGGCCGAGCTCGACGGTGCGCTGGTTGATTACGCGGCGAAGGGCACCCAGGTCGAGCTCGAGGGCGTCGAGCCAGTCGAAGGTCGGGACGCCTACAAGCTCAAGCTGACGCTCAAGAACCAGCACGTCGTGCACCAGTGGATCGATGCACAGACGTTCCTGGACGTCAAAGTCGAGGGCACGCCGCGCAAGCTCGACGGCAAACCCCACGCCGTTGCGATTTTCCTGCGCGACTACCGCACCGTGAACGGTCTGCAGATTCCGCACGTCCTCGAGACTGTCGTGCAGGGCGTGCAGCGCACGGAAAAAATCCAGATTGAGGAGGTCGTGGTGAATCCACGGCTCGACGAGTCGCGCTTCGCGAAGCCCACGTGATCGGCCCGTAAGTCCCGGATACCCGCATGCGCAGTCTCGACAGGCCTGGCCTTTTCCCGCTGACGCTCGGCTGTCTGGGGCTGCTGGCCGGCAGCAGTCCGACGCTCGCCGCCGAGGTGGCCGATTCGGCGATGCACGAGCAGCATGAGTCGACGCGGCAACTGACGCTCTCGACGGTCGACTACGCTGCGCCGGACGTGAGGCTGGTGCGCGATGACGGCAAGAGCGTCGCATTGCGCCAGGAGCTCGATGACGGGCGGCCGGTCATCATGAATTTCATCTTCACCTCCTGCACCTCGATCTGTCCGCTCGCCAGCGAGACCTTCGCGCAGTTCGCGCGCAAGCTGGGCACGGATCGAGCCGGGATCCATCTGGTATCGATCTCCGTGGATCCGGAGCAGGACACGCCGGAGCGCCTGCGCGAATACGCCAGGAGGTTCGCCGCGGGACCCGAGTGGCAACACTATACCGGTACGCTGGCGGCGAGCCTCGCCGCCCAGCGAGCTTTCGACGTATATCGCGGCGACAAGATGAGCCATACCCCGGTGACGCTGATGCGTGCCGCGCCCGGAGATCGTTGGCGCCGCATCGATGGCTTCGCGACACCGGAAGATCTGCTGCGCGAGTACCGCACGCTGATTGCAACCGAGTGATTCCCCTGACGGCGGCACGAATCGCCCTGGCCTGTGTCGCACTGACTGCGGCGCTGGCGATACACGCGGCTTCCGAATCACCCGCGAATCAGAGCGGTGAATCGATCTACCGCCGTGGGGTGCTGCCCTCGGGAACCGCGCTGCAAGCCGAACGCGAAGCCGGCACGGTGATCCAGGGTCCGGATGCCGCGTGCGTCAATTGCCATCGCCGCAGCGGATTCGGAGCGAAGCAAGGGCGCGGCTACATTCCGCCGATCGCCGCACCGTATCTCTTCCATCCTCGCGCCGGAAAAGCCGGGGACCTCGATCTCCCCTATGTCGAGGGCATTCGCGCCAACCGCGATCCCTATACCGATGCCACGTTGGCGCGCGCCATCCGCGAGGGCATCGACGCCGACGGCCACAGGCTCAGCTACCTGATGCCCCGCTTCGAGCTCGACGACTCGTCGATGGCGGCGCTGGTTGCTTATCTCAAGACGCTGCCGACGGATCGCGTGCCCGGCGTGACCGATACGCTGTTGCACTTTGCCACCGTCATCACGCCGGATGCGGATCGGGTGAAGCGGCAGGGCATGCTCGATGTACTCGAGAAATATTTTGCCGACAGGAACGCGGCCGTGCGCGGGGTGAGCCCGCGTCTGCGCGCTTCGCGCCCGATGATGTTTCGCGTCTTGCGTCAGTGGCAGCTGCATGTCTGGGAGCTGAGCGGGCCCGCCGACACCTGGGAGGACCAGTTGCGCAGGAAACTCGCAGCCGAGCCGGTGTTCGCGCTGATATCCGGCCTCGGCGGGACGGACTGGTCGCCCGTGCATCGCTTTTGCGAGCGCGAGTCCGTCCCCTGCCTGTTTCCAAATGTGGAGCTGCCGGTCGTCGCAGAACAGGACTTCTACTCCGTGTACTTCTCGAAGGGAGTGCTGCTCGAGGCGCAGCTGATTGCCGACCGACTGCATCAGCAACGCAAGCAAGCGAGCCTGCGCCGCGTGATTCAGATCTACCGTGCGGGCGACGTCGGTGCGGCGGCAGCGAAGATTCTGCATGACGAGATGCGATCCGTGCATCTCGCTGGTGTCGATCGGGTACTGAAGTCAGACGGTTCCGGCAAGGATCTGGCGAGGGTGCTCGGCGACGTTGGCCCGGGCGACACGTTGGTCCTGTGGCTGCGTGCCGCTGATGTGAGCGCGCTTGCACACGTCGCGCCGCAGGCAGCGAGCGTCTACCTGTCGGGGCTGATGGGTGGGCTCGATGCCATGCCGCTACCGGCGAGCTGGCGTGAAGTCGCTCACGTGGCGTACGGATTCGATCTGCCCGAAAAGCGTACCGTGCGCGTCGACTATCCGCTCGGCTGGTTCAACATCCGTCGCATTCCGGTCGTATCGTTGCAGGTGCAGGCCGACACCTACCTGGCGTGCGGACTGCTGGCCGAAACGCTGAAGCACATGACCGACACATTCGTGCGCGATTATCTGATCGAGCGTATCGAGGAGATGCTCGAGCATCGCGTCATCACGGGCTACTACCCGCGACTGGCGCTGGCACCGGGTCAGCGCTTCGCATCCAAAGGCGGATACCTGGTTCGTTTTGCGGAGCCGGCCGGCACGCGCGTCGTCGCGGAGAGCGACTGGACCGTCCCGTAGAGAATCGCATGCCTACCGGGGCGCGCCCGGCGCTTGACGATCAGCTGGCATCTGCGAACCCCGCCCTACGGTGTTCACCCACCTACCGCGATCCGGTTGCCTGGAGTTAATTACCCGGCTATGTGGCGAAGCTGCACGTTCGCTTTCGGCATGACTTGCGTGCTCGCCGCAGGTGTCGCGAGCGCAGACATCTATTCCTTCGTAGACAGCGCCGGCGTAACGCACTACACGAACGTGCCGGTCGATCCGCGTTACCGGTTCCTGCTTGCCGCGCCGCAAGAGAAGACCGCGAGCGGCGATCACTACGATCCCGAGATGCTGGCGCGATCCGCACAATACGATCCGATCATCGAAAAGGCGGCCGCCTCGAGCTCCGTGGCGCCGGATCTGCTGCGCGCAGTCATCGTCGTGGAGTCGGGATTCAATGCGCACGCGGTTTCCAGAAAGGGCGCGGTCGGCCTCATGCAGCTCATGCCGGAGACCGCCCGGCGCTATGGCGCGTCGGACCGCTATGACCCCGGGCAGAACGTGCAGGCCGGAGCGCGGCACCTGAAGTCACTGATCGACAGGTACGGCAGGGACCTGAAACTCGCCCTGGCGGCATACAACGCGGGCGAGGAAGCGGTTGACCGCCATGGCGGACGCATACCGCCCTACCGAGAGACTCAGGCCTATGTGCCGCGGGTCCTGAAAATCTATCGCACGCTGCTGGGGCAGGCAGAAAAGGGCTGAGCTACAGCAAAACCCTACTGATGATCTACAGCGCCCGCGGGGCTGTGCAGCGGCGAGGAGCCGGATAGTCTTGCTCCAAAAACTGCCGGAATTGTGTGGCTGCGGAGCCGCCGTGGAATGGCCGATGAAATCACCGGGAATCAAGTCCGCCGTCGACAAGGGTTTTACGCTGCTCGAACTGCTGGTGGTGATGGTCATCATCGGCCTTCTGGCAGCCTTGGTCGCGCCGCGCTATTTCGCTCAGGTCGGCAAGTCGCAGGTCAAAGCAGCCAGGGCTCAAATCGATGCGCTGGAAAAGGCGCTCGATCAGTACCGGATCGACATGGACCGCTATCCCTCGACCGAAGAAGGCCTGGAAGGGCTCACCACGACGCCGCCCAATGAACCTGCGTGGTCGGGACCCTACCTCAAGAAGGCCGTTCCGCTCGATCCCTGGGGTCACCCCTTCGTCTACGTCCAGCCGGGTACGCATGGCGATGTCGATATCATTTCCTTCGGCAAAGACGGACAGCCCGGTGGCCAGAGCGAGAATGCCGATATCACCAACTGGTAGCGGGAGGACACATGCTGCCGTCGCGCATTGAGCTCGACTTTGCGCGCACGCGGCCCAGAGTCAGCAGGCTCGGTGCGGCGCTCCTTGGCGTCGGCCTGGCGGCCACAGGCTGGGTTGCGATCGACTACCAGCGCAGCGCCGCCCGCAACGAAGGACTGGCAGCGCATCTGGCGGCGACCGCACCGAGTGGGCACGCAGCGGATCTGCCCGATAAGGCTGCCGTGCGCGCGACCGAAGATGCCAGAGAGGCCGTGTCCGAGCTGGCGACTCCGTGGTCGCTGCTGCTGCAGGAACTCGAGCTTGCAAGCCAGGATAGCCAGGGCTCCGTCGCGGTCCTCGCCATCGAGCCGGATCGCGAGAAGCGTCAGGTACGCGTGCTGGCCGAAGCCCGCACCCTGCCAAACGCGCTCACCTACGTCGAGCGCCTGCAGCGCAGCCGCGCCTTGCGCTTTCCCGCTCTCGAAAGTCACGAAGTGCAGGCCAAAGACCCCGAAAGACCGGTACGCTTTCAGATCCGCGCCGATTGGAGAGTGCTGTAGTGACGCTGCGCGGCACCGAGCACCAGGTAAGCGAGACGGTGTTGCCTTCAGGCCTGGCAACGCACCTTGCTGTTGCCGAGGAGCCAACCGGCACTGCGCTGCCGAGCGTCGTCGCCGGCCCGGAATCGCTGCTGCTGGCGCGCGCGCGGGCGATGGTGAGGCGCATCGCCACCGGCCTGCAGCTCTGTCTTTCCCATCCAGTGCAGTATGTGGGACGCACCGGGGTTCTGGGCGTCGCGTTGCTGGCGCTCGCCGCACTGTGTTTTTTCACGGCAAACTCGGCTTTGCGCCAGCATCAGACAGTCTTGCGCGCCGAGCTGGTCGAGGCACAGCGCAATGCGGTCCACCAGGTCGCTGGTCAAGCCGCGGCGCCCGCGGCTCAATTGCAATCCTTTGTGCGAGGTCTCCCGGCGCGTTCCGAGTTGCCGGCGATCACCGAACAGATCGTCACACAAGCGACCGGTGCCGGACTGCTGCTCGAGCGCGGCAGCTACGACTTCACGGTGACGCGCTCGGGTCAAATCGTGCGCGCGCGCATGAGCTTTCCGGTGCAGGGCAGCTACCCGGACATCCGCAAGTTCATCGACGGCACGCTGCGCGCCATCCCCGGCGCGGCGGTCGATGGTCTGAGGCTCGAGCGCAAGAACGTGGCTTCCGGAGAGATCGCCGCGGACATACGTTTCGCGGTGTTTCTGCGCAACGGTTGAAAACGCGCGGCTTCACCCTGATCGAGCTCGTCATCACGGTGGCGATAGTCGGCCTGCTGTCCAGTGTGGCGCTGCCTCTGGTGCAATTGACCGTACAGCGTGCGAAGGAACAGGAGCTCAAGGCCTCCCTGCGGGAAATCCGCACGGCGCTCGACGCCTACAAGCGTGCAGGCGAGCAAGGCAGGATCCTCACCGAGGTGGACGCATCGGGCTATCCGCCGACGCTCGAGACGCTGGTCGAGGGCGTCGAGGACGCAGCCGACCCGGAAGGCGCCAGGATCTATTTCCTGCGCCGCCTGCCGCGCGATCCGTTATTTCCGGACGGCACGCTGCCGGCCGCGCTCACCTGGGGCCTGCGCAGTTACCAGAGCCCGCCGGAGGATCCGCAACCGGGCGACGATGTCTACGATGTGCATTCACTGTCCAGGGGAACGGCGCTCGATGGCACGCAGTATCGTGATTGGTAGCGACGCGGCGACCGGCAGCGACCTGGGGTCGCGGCGTCGCGGCTTCACGCTGATCGAGCTCCTGGTCGTGATGTCGATCATCGCTACCCTGTTGATGATTGCCGTACCGCGTTATTTCCACAGCCTGGAGCGATCCCGCGAGGCGGTGTTGCACCAGGACTTGTTCGTGATGCGCGATGCCATCGACAAGTTCTACGGCGATCTGGCGCGCTATCCGGATACGCTCGCCGAGCTGGTCGAGCGTCGTTACGTCCGCGGCATCCCCGTGGACCCGATGACGAAGTCCGCCGAGACCTGGGTGTTGGTTCTCAGTGAGGATACCGAGATTACCGGCGTGCGCGACGTGCACAGCGGTGCTCCGGGAACGGCCAGCGATGGCACGTCGTTCGACAGCTGGTGATCCGCTGGTGCGCCCATCGGGAGCGACGCCGCGACACGAGCGCGGATTCACTTACCTCGGCATCCTTCTGGCGGTCGCGTTCATGGGGATAGCGCTGGCCGCCGTGGGTACCCTCTGGACCACGGCCGCGCAGCGTGATCGGGAAGCGCAGCTCCTGTTCGCCGGCGCGGCATATCGAAACGCGATCGGCAGCTACTTCCGGGCGGGCCGGCAATATCCGCGCGAGCTGCGCGACTTGATCGAGGATCAACGTACGCCGGCACTGCGCCGGCACTTGCGACGCCTGGTCGTTGATCCGATGACCGGGCAGGACTGGAATCTGATCCGCGATCCCGATGGCGGCATCACTGGCGTCGTCAGCACTTCGATCGGGGTCCCGATCAAACGGGCGAACTTTGGACCCGATGAGGCTGAATTCGAGGGCGCCGAATGCTATTGCGACTGGCGCTTCCAGTACCTGCCGCGGCAGCACGGCCAGTCGACGGCCCCGGCGCTAGGCACGAAACTCAGGGCGCAGGGCGCACAGCGCGTTGCGCGCGCAGCTCTTCCGTCGTGAGCCGCCAGCCGATGCGGGCCCGAGTGCCGCTGCCGGACCCGGCGGACGACAGGTTGAGCTGCCCTCCGGTCATCTCTGCGCGCTCGCGCAGGTTGCGGATGCCGTGGCCGAGACGACGCGACGCAGTGCTGCCGGCGTGTTCCACGCCGACGCCGTCGTCACGCACTTCGAGCGCCAGCTGAGCTGCTTCACGCGATAACGATACCACCACGTGGCGTGCGTGGGCGTGCTTGGCGACGTTGTTGAGCAACTCCTGCACGCTGCGAAACACCGCGGTGCTCAAGCGCTTCGGAATTTCGGCATCCAGCACTTCCATCTCGGTGCGCACCTCGATGGCTGGATAATTCTCGGAAAATTCCCGGCAGAACCAGGCTACGGCGGATGCGGCGCCCAGATCGTCGAGCATCGACGGCCGCAGATTCATGGCAATCGATCTGATGTCCTCGGAAGCACTGCGCAGTCCCTCGATCGCGCGTCGCAGGGTGGGCTGCGGGTCCTCGAGCCGCGACTGACGGGCGAGCTCCGCAGCACGCTCGAGCCCGTACTTGATTGCGCTCAACGCCTGTCCCACGGAATCGTGCAGCTCGCGCGCGATGCGCTTGCGCTCGACCTCCTGGGCGGTCATGAGCTGATCGGAAAGCAATGCCAGCTCGTTGCGTGAAACCCGCAACGCCTCCTCTGCAGCTTCGCGGCGGATGACCTCGTTCTGCAGGTCACGGATTGCATCCGCCAGCTCGCGGGTACGCGCCCGGACGTGCGACTCCAGGCTGACGTTCATGTTGCGCAGCGCCGCCTGCGCAACGTGCAACGCGGTGATGTCGGCAACCACCAGCACCGCGAGCGTGTCGTTCGCTGCGCTGTCGAGGCTCGCACTCGACGGCATCGGCCTGAGGCTGACGCGCAGGGCGCGCTCGAGTGTCGGATCGTGATGCTCGAATTCGCATGGCCCGCTGGCACGCAGCCGCGACCAGCACGCGCTCAGCGATGCGTCGAGCTCGCAGGCGGCGGAGTCGCAATTGGGGTGCAGCAGCGTGTGCATGCTCCGGCCGACCACGTCGGCAACCGGGCCGAGTGACCAGCGCTCGACCACGCGGTTGGCGCGCACGACACGGCCATGCTGATCCAGCAGGCACACCAGGTCCGGTAACGCGTCGGCCGTGCATTCCCATTCGTGCTTGGCGCGCGCGATCGCGACGTGCACATCGCGTGCGTCCGGCGCAGCAACCGCGGCGTGGTCGCCCACGAGGTCCGGGTCGCCCCGTTGCGTCACGTTGGATTCGCTCATACCGAGTCCCCCAACCGCCCGCCCCTGCGCATTGCGCGTCACTCGCCGGCGCTGCGGGCGCCGCAGAATGATAACCATTCGACGCGTCGGAAATGGCGATTTGCCCGCGCCCAGCCGCCTGATTCTGCAGCCGGCCAGCGGATGGATGCGGCATTTGTCGTAATTTCGCCCTTGCCCGCGGGCGCGCGGCCGGCCTGCCGGTAACTGCCGGCCGCAACGCCCCCTTTTGCGACGCGGCCAGGCAGTGTTTTCCCGCAATGGTAGGGTTTCACCCTATCGCGCCGCAGGGGGGTATCTCCCACTATTGCGGACAGAACAACGTTTAACCTGCCCGGCCACCGGATCGGGTCCTCTTACGCCGAACTGGCAGCCAAGGGGGAAGCCGTCGGCATTCGCCCCCGGCGACATCTGCGACGATCCCTCCGCATGGCAGCCGAGGCTCAGTCCATGAACATCCGAATTCTCGCGATCGCAGCTGTGGCGCTTGCGCCGAGACTGTGTGCGGCCGAGCCATGGCAGCACGAGTTGCTCGTGTTCCCCAGCGCCGAGATCGTGCGCGCCAGCGGCGTCGACGTGGCGGACGCGGACATCGACGACGAAGAGATTTCCGCAGACGTGCTCCTCAGCCTGCAGAAAGGCACGTTCCGGTTCTTCGCGGAATACCTGCTGACGAATCACGAAGCGGACCTCGAGCGTTTTCAGGTGGGCTGGGAGCCTTCCGCGGACACGATCGTCTGGTTCGGCCGATTCCACCAGGCCAGCAGCGTGTGGAACCACGAGCATCATCATGGCCGCTTTCTGCAGACCAGCATCAACCGGCCGGCCATCGAGAACTGGGAGGACGAAGGCGGCGTCATTCCGCAGCACTTTTTCGGCACACTCATCGAGTCGAGCTGGCACTTGCCCGCAGGGCGCGGCCTGCACACGGCAATCGGTGGAGGGCTTGCGCCCTTTCTCACGCCCGACGGTCTCGAACCGCTCGACGTGACCCATCCGAGCACCCGCAATCATGAGCTCGGCTTCCAGGCACGCGTGACGTTTCTGCCGGATGAGCTCGGCGACTCGGGCGCCGGAATCCTGCTGGCATACAACGAGCTGAACTGGGACGAGGCGCCGCCCCCGCAGTTCGCGGCCGCCGGCCACGTGGACCAGACGGTGATCGGAGTGTTTGCAAACTTCGTGCGCGAGCCGTGGCAGGTGTCGGGCGTCGCTTATCACCTGGCCGCGATAATGTCCGGCGCCGACCTCGACGACGACGAGAGCTCCATCGTCGGCTACGTGCAGGCGGAACTGGAGCTGCGACGCGACTTCACGCTGTTCGCACGTTACGAGGACACCTCCGATACCCGGCGTTCCGCGTATTTCAGCCTGTTTCCCGACTACGTCCTGCAGAGCACCTGCATCGGGTTGCGCTGGGCAGTTGCGCGCCGCCATGCGTTCACCGTCGAAATCGGCGATTCGCAGACCGCACTGGACAATTTCACGGAGCTGCGGCTGCAATGGAGTGCCGCGCTTTTCTGATCATGATGCGACTCACACTCGCCGTTCTGATCTTCGTGCTGGCAGCTCCCGCGCATGCCGGCGAGCGGCAGGTCGTGCTGATCGTCAGCGCCGCGAGCTCCGTGACCCAGCTCGATCCGATCGAAATCCGCAAGCTGTTCCTCGGGCTGCCGGTACTGCGAGCCAATCGCGCCCTCGTCCCGGTCAGGAACTCGGGTGATCATCAGCTCGATCAGGTGTTTCTCCAGGACGTGGTCGCGATGTCTCAGTCGGCGTATGACCGGCGCATACTTGCGCAGGTCCTGAAGCGCGGACATCCGCGACCGATCGAAGTCGAGTCACGTGACAAGGTGTTGTCCGCGCTGTACGCGGATCCGTACGCCGTGAGCTACGCCTGGCTCCAGGACGTTGCCGCCAATCCGCGCATACGGGTACTGCGAGTGTTATGGTCAGAGTAACCAGTCATCTCTGGTTCCGGCTCACGTCCGTCGTGCTGGTCATCCACGCGGTGCTCCTGCCGTTGCTGTTCTTCGGCCTGCTGATCATCGTCGAACACAGCCATGCCGACATCTTCGTCACCCAGGTGCGCACTTACGGACGCCTGCTCGCCGATGAGCTCGAGCTGGGCGATGCGCTCACGACGCCCGAGCGCACGGTAGCGTTGCTCGACAGCATCATCCTGAGCGGCCAGGGCGTTTACGCCGAGGTCGTCGACGGCGGCCACACGCTGCGCAGCACCCTGGTGGCGCCCGGATTCGGCAAGTTCCCCGGCGACAACTTCGAATTCGGCGACCGCGGCGACCAGACGTACTTCCTGTCCGCGCCCATCACGCGCGCGGAGCGCCACGTCATCCTGAGACTCGGATTCGACGAGTCCGCAGTGTGGGACCAGATCACGCACGCGCGCAATCGCATCCTGATCGCGCTGCTGGTCTTCACGGTGGTTTCGGTTGCGCTCGCCATCTGGCTCGCGACCCGCATTGCGCAACCCATGATCCGCCTGCAGAACGCCGCGCGGCGCATCGCGACCGGCGAGTTCGAGTCACACCTCGAGACCGGCAGCACCATTCACGAGGTGCAGGAGCTCACCCGTCACCTGGAGTCGATGCGCAGCGAGCTGGTGGGCATCAATGCGCGCCTGGCGCGTGAAATGGTCGAGCGCTCCGCTACCGAGGCGCAGCGCCGCTCCCTGGAGAGTCGTCTGCGGCACCGCGAGCGCATCGCGACGGTCGGTACGCTGGCTGGCGGCATCGCGCACGAATTCAACAACATCATGACGCCGATCCTGCTGTATGCCCAGATGGCGCTCGACGATGTCGCCGTCGACAGCCCGGCAGCCGAGGATCTGCGCCGCGTGATCGCCGCGGCGCATCGTGCGCGCGCACTGGTGAACCGGATCCTCACTTTCAGCCGCGAGATCGAAACCGGCGAGAGCGTGCTGGTTCGAGTCGGGCTCGTGGTCGATGAAGTGCTGGCGCTGCTGCGCGCCATCGTGCCGCCCAACGTGGAAATCGTGGGCGGCGCCAACCCCGAAGTTGCGCCCATCGTCGGCGACGCGAGCCTGGTCCATCAGCTGGTGATGAGCTTGTGTACCAATGCCTACCAGGCGATGCGCGCGTTCGGTGGAAGACTGACCGTCAATCTGTGGCAGTGCCGCGAGACCGACGAAGAACGCGTACCGCCGGGCGACTATGTCGTCCTGGAAGTTGCAGATACCGGACACGGCATCGAGCCCGAGATGATGGGGCGGATCTTCGAGCCGTTCTTCACCACTCGCGACGTGGGCGAAGGCACCGGCCTCGGACTGTCCGTAGCACACGGGATCGCCACGAGCATGAACGCGATCATCGTCGTCGACAGCCAACCCGGCACGGGCGCGACGTTCCGCGTGTATTTTCCAGTCCCCACGACTGCGGCGAACGAGCCCGGCAGCCCTGGGATCGGCACGGCGCCGCCGGACGCAATGGCCGGTGCCGCAACGTAGGCGCTTGTGCCGGGTGAGAGCAGGCACCGAGGGAGAAATGTCATGCCATCCGTTCTGATCATCGACGACGAGGCGGAAGTCGGCCACGCCCTGCGGCGCGTTCTGGAGCGCGCGGGTTTCGCGGTAACGACGGCCATCGGCAGCGCCGACGGGCTGCGTGCGTTCGAGCACAGCCCGACGGATCTCGTCATCACGGATATCATCATGCCGCGGACCCACGGCATCGATGTCATCAAGGCGCTGCGCGAGAAGCACACCGCGACTCGCATCATCGCCATCTCGGGGGGAGGTAATTTCGGGCCCCTCGCGTATCAGCCAGAGGCCATCACGACTTCAGCGTATCTGGCGGCAGCCAAGCAGGCTGGCGCGGATGAGGTGCTGACGAAGCCCTTCGACAAGGACGAGCTGCTGGCAACGGTGCGACGGCTGCTCGCGAACTAGCGCGCCCTGTCGGCGTTCGCCGCACGCTCGGCTGCCGCGAACGTCGATCAATGCTTTTCGCGCGATCGATACAGGAACCAGACGGTCAGGGGGCGTCGTGCCCCAGGTGGCGCACGAACGCCGCAAGCGCATGCCTGGCGTCGCGCCACAACGTCAGCGATTCGCTCGCCCCGTCGCTCACCAGCAGCACGCTCACCTCGCTCGCCTGGCTCACGAATGCGAGCGTTTCCGGATCGGTCGCAAACAGAACCGGCGTGGCGCTGCGCGCCGGAACCGGTGTGGGCGCCCGGCCGATGCCGTGCTCGCGCACGGCTCGTCCGTCGCCGGCCAGGCGAATCGGCCGGCCGTCGGCGAGCAGGACCAAGGTCGCTTCGGGATCGAAGACCGGCGCGCCATCGCGTCGATCGATCGTCGACCAGAGGTAGCCGGACCAGAAGTAGGCGCGCTGGCCGGCGCGATTGACCATGATGGGAGCCAGGCTCAGATAGTCGCGCGCGTTCACTGCGAGGTCCGTGCGTTCGCGCGAGAACACGAACGAGCGTTCGGTCACGGTCACTGTGGCTGCCGTCTTTTCGTCCAGGTACTCGCGCACGGCGGCGTCGGCCGCGAGGGCGCCAGGCAGTCCCGCAGTGTGGATCGGCGCCAGCAAGGTCGTGGTCAGGAGCGCACGCAGCACGGCGCTGCGAGCACGCGCCACTATCCAGCTCAAAAGTTCATCCGGTAGCCCACGCTCAGATAGTAGCGCGTCGTATCCTCGCGCGAAGCCCCCAGCGTGCGTCGGCCGAGCTCGGCGCCCGTCTCCAGCTCGAACAGCATCCGCGCGCCCTGCCAGTCGATGCGCAGCGTCGGCACGTAGAGGATCTGGCGCGAGCCGTCGGTGATGAAGTCGCGTTCATCGACGCGCACTCGCGGCCCGATGCGCCACGATCCCCACAGTGGGAAGCGGGTACTGAGTCCAAGCGAACGCGTGTCGACGCTCGGCGACTGCTGCTGCCGCAGCTCGATGAAACTCAGGTTGTTGCCGCCGAACAGGCCCGACACCATGCCTTGCAGCGAGTAAGACGATTCGGTGCCGACCTCGGGTACCTCGTCGACTCCACCGGAGGCCGGTGTGCCGCCGCTCGTGATGCGTGAAGCGTCCAGTGTCCATTGCCAGCGCTCGCCGAAGGGCCGCGACAGGGAGAGGCTGTACAGGTCCGAATCGGCGGTGCGATCGAGCGCGAGCTGTTCGAGCTCGTGGGTGTGAACAGACCGAGCAGCTCATCGAAACTGCTCACCGGCTGCCCGATGAGTGCGTTGCGCAGGCTCAGGCTCGGGCTCTTGCGGCGATCGAGGTTCAGTCCCAGCGTCCAGCGCGCGGGCAACTCCAGCGTGCCGAGAACCACGGCATTGTTGAGCTCCTGGAAGTGCATGTCGTAGTCGACGAGCGCGACCAGCGTGCGGCCCGGTCTGAAATAGCGCAGCTCGGTTCCCACCGCCTGGCGATCGGTATTGCCTTCGAGGCGCTGCGACAGCGCATAAAGAGAGAAGTCCCACGCCTCGGCGAAGGTGCCGAAATCCGCGGAAAGACCCACGAATTCGCGCGCCGTCTGCAGCGAATCGCGCGAAGTCTCGACCGGAAACCCGACTGCGGTGTTCAGTCGCAGTCGCGGCCGCAACTGATAGCCCGCGGAGAGTCCGTCGAAGGTTCCGAACAGGCCGCCGTTGTTGCGTGACTGGCGCCCGGCGCGCGCCGACCAGTCGAGCTCGCGGTCGCCGAACTCGATGAATGCCGTGTTGACCCGTGTCTGATCGCCCGGGCCGTCCTCGAGCAGATCCTTGTGGTATCCGGCGCTGGCGCGCATCGACAGGTCGAAGCGCTCGCCGCGGCGCCGCGCCACGATGTCGAAGTCGTTGAGCAGCGCATTCTGGCTGACGAAATTGGTCGACAGGGCGTCGTTGTCGAGCTGGCTGGTGTCGCGGCGATAGATCTGCGAGGCGCCGCCGTAGATTCGCCACGCTGATTCCTCTCCCTCGGCGCCGCCCATGCCGGCCCGAGAGGGGCGGGTGGCAAGCGCGAGCGCGCGCAGCCGCTCCTTCACTCGCCTGACTCCGCGCCCGCTCGGGTAACGCCGCAGATACTCCTCGTATTCCGCCTTGGCGTGGGCGAGCTGTCGATTGCGCTCACGGGCCAGACCCATCATTTCCTGCGCATCGGCACGGCGCGGAAATTCGGGCTGCTCGAGCACCTTCGTCAGCAGCGGAATCGCCGTAGCGTAATCCTTGCGGCGAAGGCCTTCTTCGCCTTGTCGAACGTGGCATCGATGTCCCTGCGGTGTCATCGAGGCGTTCGCCTGCGGAGTCGTTGGCAGCTCGACCGGTCTTGGCGCTCTCGCTGCTGGGCGCATTGAGTTCCTCGTCGTCGCCGATCGCCAGCCACGCCTTCGGGATACCGTGAACGGGCGAGCGTCAATACCTTGCGCGCCGTCGGCCTCGGAGCAGAACGGGCCGACACGCAGGCGGTACCATTTCTGGTCGCCAAGCAGATATTCCGAGGCGTAAGCAGGGACGCCGGTGACAGCTTCCCTGGCCCGCTTCACAGCGCGCTCTTTCGAAGGGTTGCTGCGACGAGTCCAGATTCATCGGCGTAACTTGCCGGCGGCCGCGTCGGCCTCGCCGATGTACACACGCGGCCCCTGCGAGCTCGGGGCGCAGCAGGCGAATTCGCAGGCCGTGACTGTCCGCAGTTGGGCCAGCACGAATGTCTCCGTGGCGAGGAATCGCACGTCGATCGATGATTTCGCGCCCCGTCAGCCGGTCGAACTCGATCGAGCGCAGGATGCGTCCCGCGCCAGGAGCGGCGCCGGCGCCAGCACGATGCCGGAGACATCGCCGCAGTCCGGGCATTGGCACCATGCGCACCGCAGCGTGTCGCCCTTCGCTCGCAGGTGAGTGAGACAGATATCGCAACCCGCAGCCGAAGATCAGGCTGATGTCTACGTGCCCGTGCACGCTCGCTGACATCGACGGCATCCACCAGCCTGCCGGCCAGCTGCGCGTGCAGAGCGGATACCGGCGATGGCCACAACGATTGCGGCAATGAGCAGGCGCATTGCGAAGCTGATCAGAACGACGGACGAGGTGACCCGATGCTGCGGGCCGGGACGGCTCCGGCTGATCGTGGTCAGCGTCGAATCGGTGTAGATGTGGCACGCGCCGGAGCAGTTGCGCAGCTCGCTGACCGTGTACTTCACGTTGCCGTACTTGGTGTGCGGGCCGGACTCGTAGTCGGTTCGCATGGCATCCGGCGCAGTCAGGCTTGTATGGCGGGATGCGCCAGGTTGCCGCATCGGTGTTGGTCGCATGGCAGTTCGACACGTCAGCGCAGCGCGGTGATCGCCCGGGTAGCCGCCGCCGACGATGTGACTTGAAAGTGTTCGGCGTCCACGCGTTGGTCGTGTGGCAGTGGTTGCAGTCGAAGTGTTCACCGGGAACGTCATGTGACCGGTCGAGGTGCCGGTCGCGGTCGTGCCGTTGTGGCAGGATTTGCAGTTGCCGGTGATGCCGACGTGGCTGAACGCCGCGGGCGTCCACGCGAGCGTCGAGTGGCACGAGTCGCACTCCTGGGTCGTGGGGATGTGCGTCGCCGGCTTGCCAGTCGCCTTGCACGCCGTTGTGACAGCTCGAGCAGCTGCCGGTGACGTGCGCGTGATCGACCCGGATCACCGGTTTCCACGCTGTGGTCGTGTGGCAGCTGTCGCAGCTCGTGTCGCTCGCAATGTGCGTGGCGTTCTTGCCGGTGGCGATCGTGCCGTTGTGGCACGACGCGCAGGTGCCGACGACCTGCACGTGATCGACACGCGTCGCCGGTTTGAACGTAGTGGTCGAATGACAGGCCTCGCAGGCGTTGCTGCTCGGGATGTGCGTGGCGTTCTTGCCGGTGGCCTGCGTGCCGTTGTGGCAGCTCGCGCAGTTTCCAGTGATGCCGGCGTGGCTGAAGCCGGTGGCTGGCGTCCAAGCCGCTGTGCTGTGGCAGCTGCTGCAGTCGGCGGTCGTCTGCACGTGGCCGGGGCCTTTGCCCGGTTGCGATCGTGCCGTTGTGGCACGAGGAGCAGGTGCCCTGAACCTGCGTGTGATCGACGCGTGGTGGCCGGCTTCCAGGCAGTGACGGCATGGCAGGACTCGCACGCTGTTGGTGGTGCGGATGTGCGTCGCGTTCTTGCCGTTGGCGCGTACGCCGTCGTGGCAGCTCGAGCAGTTCGAAGTGATGCCGGTGTGTGTGAAGTTGGCGGGCGTCCAGGCAACCGTCGTATGGCAGGTGCTGCAGGTCTGCGTCGTCGGTATGTGGTTGGTGCCCTTGCCGGTAGCGATGGTGCCGTTGTGGCACGACGCGCAGGTGCCGGTGACCTGCGTGTGGTCGACGCGCGTCGCCGGCCGCCAGTTGGCGACCGCGTGGCAGGCCTCGCAGGTGTTGCTGCTGGCGATGTGCGTAGCATTCTTGCCGGTGGCCTGCGTGCCGTTGTGGCAGCTTACGCAGTTGCTCGTGATGCCGGTGTGATCGAACCGGGCGGGCCGCCAGGCCGTCGGCGAATGGCAGTTCTCGCAGTTGTTGTCGCTCGCGATGTGTCCCGGGTTCTTGCCGGTGGCGATCGTGCCGTTGTGGCACGAGAAGCAGCTGCCGATGACCTGCGCGTGATCGACGCGGATCGCCGGCGTCCAGGCGTTGCTCGAATGGCAGGTCTCGCAGCTGTTGCTCGACTGAATGTGCGCCGGGCTCTTGCCGGTCGCCAGCGTGCCGTTGTGGCAGGAGGCGCAACTACCCGACACCTGCGTGTGATCGACGCGCGTGACGGGTCGCCAGGTGGCGGTCGCGTGGCAGGACTCGCAGCTGTTGGTCGCAAGAATGTGCGTCGGACTCTTCCCCGTGGCGCGTGTGCCGTCGTGGCAGCTCACGCAGTTGGCGGTGATGCCGGTGTGGCTGAACTGCGCCGGCAGCCACGCCATGGTGGTGTGGCAGCTGTCGCATTCCGCCGTGGTCACGATGTGGTTGGCATCCTTGCCGGTGGCGGTCGTGCCGTTGTGGCAGGAAGAGCAGGTGCCGGTGACCTGGGTGTGATCGACGCGCACCGCCGGGCGCCAATTCGCCGACGGCATGGCAGGATTCGCAGCTGTCGCTGGTGCGGATGTGCGTGGCGTTCTTGCCGGTGGCGCGCGTGCCGTCGTGGCAGCTCACGCAGTTGCTGGTGATGCCGGTGTGGTCGAAGCGCGCCGGCGTCCATGCGGTGGTGGAATGGCAGTTGTCGCATTCCGCCGTGGTCAGTATGTGGTTGGCAGTCTTGCCCGTCGCGGTCGCGCCGTTGTGGCAGGAGGAGCAGCTGCCCAGAACCTGCGCGTGATCCACGCGCGTCGCCGGCATCCAGGTCGCTGGTCGAATGACAGGACTCGCAGGAGGTGCTCGACTGGATGTGCGCAGCGTTCTTGCCGGTTGCCTGCGTGCCGTTGTGGCAGCTCACGCAGTTCCCGGTGATGCCGGTGTGGTCGAAGCTCGCCGCAGGGCGCCACGTAACCGTGCTGTGGCAGGTCTCGCATCCGGCCGTGGTCTGGATGTGGGTCGGATTCTTGCCGGTCGCCAGCGTGCCGTTGTGACACGCAGCGCAGCTGCCGACCACCTGCGCGTGATCCACGCGCATGACCGGCGACCAGCCCTCGGGAGTGTGGCACGACTCGCAGCTGTTGCTCGCCGGAATGTGTGTCGTGCTCTTGCCCGTCGCGCGCCCGCCGTCGTGGCAGCTCACGCAGTTACCGGTGATTCCCGCGTGATCGAACTTCGCCGGTATCCACGCCGCGGTGTTGTGGCAGGCATTGCAGTCGAGTGCGGTGACGATGTGGGTCGGCGGCTTGCCGGTGGCGCGCACGTTGTCGTGGCAGCTCCCGCAGCTGCCCCGCACCTCGGCGTGGTCGAAGCGGCTGGCCGGGACGAAGGCCGAAGTCGTATGGCAGTCGCCGCAGCGCTCGCTGCTCATCACATGATCGGCCGGCTTGGGTGTGGCGCCGACCAGCGATCCCTTGCTGTGGCACGTGACGCACTCGCGCGGCGTGCCCTTGAATACCGCATTGACGTGACAAGACTCGCACGGCGCAATGCGGTGCGCCCCGGTGAGCTCGAACCCCGTGGTGAGGTGGTCGAACGTCTTCGAGGACGCCGGGGCGCCCGCGGCCGCCATGGAGGCGGCAAGAAGGACAATAAAGAGGAGTGCAGCGCGGGGCACCCTCCGAATCGAACGGATGGCGGTATCGTGCTCGGCGGAGTTCGCGATATCCATTCCGGTCTCCTATTGCAGGCGCGCACCCTTGAAGGTGATCGTGCTGTGGCAGCGCTGGCATTGCCGGCCGTACTGCCCGAGGTGCACGTCATCCTGCACGTGACAGGACACGCAGCCCGGATCGAGCTCGACCTGGTCCGCCGGCTGCCTGTGGCAGCCTGAGCAGGCGAGCTTCGCGTGCGCCCCTGCAAGGGCAAATCCGGTCACCTTGCCGTGGTCGAATTCCCAGATCCGCCAGCCGTTGGGTGAATGACAGTCGGCGCACTTGCCGCCGAGTGCGCCCTCGTGCACGTCGTCCGCACGGTGGCAATCGATGCAGTCGTGGCCGACATCCTTGTAAGCCCGGGTGGCGTGGCACTGCTCGCAGGGCACGGCCACGTGCAGACCGACGAGCGGAAAGTCCGTCAGGTCGTGATCGAAATGCACGGACTCGCGCCAGCCCTCCGGCGTGTGGCACTGGGCGCAATCGCTGCCGAGCTTGCCGGCGTGCACGTCGCTGGCGCGGTGACACCCGACGCATTCCAGCGCGAGCTTCTGGGTCGCGACCACCGCCGTGTGGCAGGCGTGGCAGTCGACCTTCTGATGCCGGCCTTCGAGCGGCCACTTCGTATCACGCGTGTGGTCGAACGTTGCCGGCGTCCAGTGCTCGTTGTCGTGGCACGACTCGCACTTGTCACCCAGGCGGCCGGCGTGCGAGTCCTCGCCGCGGTGACACCCGACGCAGGTCTTCGGCAGCTCGTCGTCGAAGTGGCCCGAGCGATGACAGTCCTGGCAGTTGAGGCGCCCGTGGATGCCTTCGAGCGCGAAGCCCGTTTCCTTCGCGTGGTCGAACTTCGCGGTCTTCCAGGCGAGGGTCGTATGGCAATCGCCGCAGTTCGTGCCGCGCTCACCCTGATGAACGTCGTCGGCCGCATGGCACGACACGCATTGCTTCGGCGCGCCCTTGTAGCGATTGCCGAAATGGCACTGGACGCACGCCAGGTCCTCGTGCCTGCCGCGCAGCGGGAATGCAGTCTTGCCGTGGTTGTAACGCACGTTGCGCCAGGTCTTGCTGTCGTGACAGGAACCGCAATCCTTGCCGAGCTTGCCCTCGTGAGGCTCCGCCTGCTTGTGGCACGAGTGGCAATCCGACGCAGCCTCCCGGTAGCGTTTGCCCTTGGCGTGGCATGCGTCGCAGGCCACCGTGGCGTGTGCGCCATCGAGCGCGAAGTCGCTGCGCGCATGGTCGAATTGCTCGTGCACGAAATTGACGATGTCCGCGCCACGACCGCGGTGCTCGGAATGACATGCCCGGCACTGCGAGGAGCCGATGCCGGGCAGGCGGCCGTGAAAGCCTCGTTGCGCCGTGATATCGGCGGCGACGTCCTTGTGGCAGCTCAGGCACAGTGCGCTCTGCCGGCTGCGATCAGAGCGGTCGTGACATTGCGTGCAGTCTTCCTCGAGTTTCGCATGCGCGCCGGTCAGCGGGCCGGGCATGAGCACGGTCTCGGGGTTTACCGCATGCGCAGGCCGCAGCGGCGAGCAACAGATGAGCATCCCCAATCCCACTACCAACCCCCCTGCATGTCGCATGCGCCGGCCGCACGCGCCTCAATACACGTGGACCGCGATCACGTGCGCGACCGCCGCGATCACCATCATGAAAATGATCGGCAGGTGCAGCACGTGCCACAGGGAGAACAGGCGCTCGTACGCCTGGAACGTCGCGACGCGCCGCGTGGCGGCGAGCCGCTTGTCGATGTAGAGGGCCGCTGCGCGACGCAGCGGCTTGCGATGTGCGGCGAGCGTCGGTGAGCGGCGCGCGGCGGCGCGCAATGCGCGGCGAACGTAGCGCCGCAGGCGCCAGCGCGCGGCGAAAGTCTCGAGCGATACCGCGAATGGGCGCGTCAATCCGAGCAGACGCAGTTGCGGCCCGTTCGCCAGCAGGCCGCGTTCCTCCGCTTCCAGCTGCGTGACGAGCTCCGGAAGGAACGAGATCGTGCCGCTCAGCTCGCGCAGCCGCTCGGCGCCCGCCTGCAGCTCACCCAGGGTCATCTTGCGACCGTGCAGCCCGAAGTGAATGTGGGTGTAGATGTAGCGACCGACGAAGCCGCTGGCGACGACCGTCAGCATGCAGATCAGCGCAACGTTGCTGTTGGTCGCGCCCAGGCTGAAATTGGCGTGATACAGGATGCACAGCGGCCCGGCGATGCCCAGCACCATGTGCGCTTCGAACCACTTCGTCACCGAGCCGAGAAATCTCAGCCAGGAGATCCGCTTGCGGGCCGAGTAGAGGAACAGGAGCAGCATCAGGCTGCCGCCGACGATACCCAGCGCATACCCGAAACCTCGTTCCGGGGTGATGTAGCGCTCCGTCGGCAACCGCCAGCCCAGGTAGGTGATCAGTGCCACCGCGGCAAAGAACAGTCCGGTAGGCGTGATCCAGCGCCGCGTGCGCGCAGCGGGAATGGGATCCATCGGCGCAGGCGCCGCCGCAACGTGCCGTGCGGACGTGCCGCCGGTCGCGGGGCGCGGCTGCGCAGGGCGCTGGGGAGGTGCAATCGCCGGTTGCGCGGCACGCGGCGCGACGCGTGCCGGCGTCCGTGAATCGCGCAACTGTCGTTCTGGCACTGACATCGTGGTTCTCAACCGATCTCGCGCGAGATCACGAGTTGCAGGGCTTTCCCGTCCGCGGGGCGCAACACCGGACTGACTGCATAGAGATCACCGCTGCCCGCAGTGGCCTGACCGGCGCGGGAGATGCGCGCCTCGACCACGACCTTGTCGAAGGAGGAGAGCTTGCGCGACGGGAGCATCGCCAGCGTGTCATCGAGGCGAAAGCTCACCGGCCAGCTGCCCGCAGCGGTGCGCAGCACCGCGAGCGGCGGGCCCGGCGAATCGACGGCCTTGGCGTAGATGAACAGGGCGTCGCCGGCTGTCACGCGGCCGGCGAGCTTCGCATCCAGGGTCACGGTGCCCGAAACATGGATGGGCGAGCGAGCCTGTGGCGCGATTGCCGCCGCCGCACCGCCGGATCTTGCCAACTGCTGCGCTTCGCCGATGTTCAGATCGATGATGCGCGCATCGGGAGAATCACTGGGCAGCAGGCCGCGCAGCTTGCGCCACACGGCCAGCGCGTCGCGGTATCGGCCGTCCTGGTGTGCGAGGCTGGCTTTGAGCCAGAGAGCCTTGGGGTGATTCGCGTCGATTGCGATGGCACGGTCGATCGCGCGTCCTGCATTCCGGTCGAGGCTCCCTCCGGCAAGAGAACCGAGCACATCGGCGTAGTCGGCCCAGCTGTCGGCGGTCATGGCGCCAAGCGCTTCCACGCGACGATAGGCCTCGCCCGCCTTGGCAAAATCGCGGGATTGGCGATACACATTCGCCAGCTCGAGCCATGCCGCGGGATCGCGCGGCTGCTGCTTCACTCCCGCGCGCAGGGCGTTGATCCGGGATTCGGCATCCGCCGCAACCGCAGCCGGCTTCGATGGCGCGGCCTGCGGTGCGCCTTCGGCCTGCGCGCGGGCTCGGGCTGCATCTTCGGTGCGGCCCAGGAAATCGTAGGATTGCGCGAGCAGCAGCCAGTCGCCACGGCTTCCTCCTTGCTGCTGAATGCGCGCCTCGAGCTTTGCTGCCGCGGCTTCGACCGACTCGCCCGGCTCGCCAGCGGTGAGCTTGTCGGCGCCGGGATGCGGTGGCGGCGCAGCGATCGTTGCCGCTTCGATGGCCTCGGGTTGACCGAGGATGCGGTACAGCGCGAGCGCGCCACCGATGAAGACGACGATCGTCAGCGCCAGGACGCCGAGCCGCCAGGCACGCTGTTGCATCGACCTGGCAAACGCCAGCCGCAACGGCACGAACACGAACGCGACGGCGATCGCGCTCAATGCTCCGGCGGCGAACCAGAAGTAACTGCTCATATGAACGCATCCCTACAACGACGACTGGATCGCCGCCGCATCAGCCCCGCGCGTGCATTTCCGGCACACTGTCCCGGCGCACTATGAGTCGCGCTCCGCAAGCCAACAAGAGTCGCGATTCACAGACAAGCGCGTCGCCGAATGCCGACATTTTCCGCGGAAAACCAAGGCTCAACGCACACGCTCGTGGTTTGCTAGGCTGTGTCGCGCGCGCTTCGTTGGCAAGGGGGGGAAATCCCCATTCCGCGGTCGGCACTCGCAGAGTTACCCTCGCGCCGCAACTCGCAGCGGCGACGATCGCGTGCGCTGACTGCGAGCGCGGGCTTCGGGCCCGGCAGTTGCCAGGCAAACTCGCCGCAAGGCGAGGACGCAAAGCCTCCGGTCCTGAGAGAACCTCTCGGCGATAGCGGGGTTGCCGGCGGATTTCGATTCGCCGCGTCCTTGTGTCCGTTTTGCCGTCGACGGCCGGGGAATGAAATGGCTGCTTGAGGTCGGGGCAGCGCCGACCACCTGGCGTCGATGGAATATCTCACCTACCTCATCTATGGACTGCCGCTGCTGCTGATTCTCGGCTGGTTCTCGCGCAAACGGGGCCGTCTCGAGAAGCAAAGCGCGCAGGCTCACGAGTCGTCCACGGCGGCGGGGCTGCTGGATCCGGCGTCACTGCACCCGGTGATCGATCCATCGCGCTGCATCGGCTGCGGTTCGTGCATCAGAGTATGCCCCGAGCAGCCGCACCATCACGTCCTCGGCCTCATCGACGGACGCGCGCAGCTGGTGAGTCCGACCGACTGCATCGGCCACGGAGCGTGCAAGATCGTCTGTCCGGTCGACGCGATCTCGCTCGTCTTCGGCACGGAGCGCCGCGGCGTGGAGATTCCGCTGCTCAGCCCGGACTTCCAGACCAACGTGCCCGGAATATTCGTCGCCGGAGAGTTGGGCGGCATGGGGCTGATCCGCAATGCGCTGGAACAAGGCCGTCAGGCCATCGACGCCATTCACAAGCAGCGGCGCGCTGCCGCGGGCCAACTCGATGTGGTCATCGTCGGCGCCGGGCCGGCGGGATTCTCCGCATCCCTCGCGGCGATGTCGAAGAAAATGCGCTTTCTCACCATCGAGCAGGAAGCGCTCGGCGGCTGCGTGTTTCAGTATCCGCGAGCCAAGCTGGTGATGACGTCTCCGGCCGAACTGCCGCTGGTGGGCAGGATCAAGTTCAAGCAGACGACCAAGGAGGAACTGCTCGAGTTCTGGCAAGGGGTGGAACGCAAGACCGGGCTGAAGATCAACTACCGGGAAAGAGTCGACAACATCGAGGCCGATGGCGAGGGTTTCGTCGTCCACACGACGAAAGGCCACTATCGTACGCGCAGCGTGCTGCTATCCATCGGCCGGCGCGGCACGCCACGCAAGCTCGAGGTTCCAGGGGAGGAACTGCCCAAGGTCGTATACCGATTGATCGACCCGGAACAGTATGCAGGACAGCAAGTGCTCGTGGTCGGTGGCGGCGACAGCGCATTGGAGGCTGCAGCCAGCGTCGCGGAAGCGGGCAGCGGCGGCGTCGTGCTCTCATATCGTGGTGACAGCTTTGGGCGTGCGAAGCAGCGCAACCGCGACCGCATCGGCTCGGCCGAGCGCGGCGGCCGGCTCAAGGTCATGCTCAATTCCAACGTCAAGCAGATTGCGCCGACGTTGGTCGCGATCGAGCAGAGCGGCCAGGTGGAGGAAATGGGCAACGACGCGGTCATCGTCAGTGCCGGCGGCGTACTGCCGACGGATTTCCTCAGACGCATCGGCATTCAAGTGGAGACCAAGCATGGGACGGTGTGAGCGGCTGGCCGCGTTTGCGGCGCTGCTGCTGCTTGCTGCGCCGCTTCTGCATGCATCCGAGTCCGCGCGCGCCGCCAGACCGGCGGTCGAATCGTCTCGAGCCGGCCAAGGCCGCGATCCGCGTCAAGGATTACGGTAAAGCGCAAAGCGAGCTCGAACGGCTGGCGGCTGCCGCAGATCCCGATGCGCAATACCTGCTGGCGACGATGCTGATGAACGGCCTCGGCAGCGAGAACGACGGCGTACGTGTGCGCACGCTGCTCGAATCTGCGGCGCGGCAAGGCCACGCGCGTGCGGCGCTCAGTCTGTCGGTGCAACTGGCGACCGTGGAACCGCTCGATTCCGAGGGCTCGCGCAAATGGCTCGCCCGCGCGAACGAATTGAAAGTCGGGGTCGCGCGTCAATCGCTGGCGCGCGGAGCGCTGCCGCAGGAGTTTCGCCCGGCAACCGATCTGACGGACCCCCTTGCCCGTCGTGAAGCCCTGTGGCTTGCCGCAACGCACGGCGACATTGCGACGATAGAATCGTTGGGGAACCAGGGATCGATCGATGCCCGCGATGAATTCGGCCGCGGTGCGCTGAGTCGCGCGGCGCTCGCAGGCCAGACCGCCGCCGCGGTGCTGCTGATTCGCAAAGGGGCGGCGCCCGATGTGGTCGACCAGTCCGGCGCCACGGCGTTGATGCTCGCCGCGCAAGCTGGACGGGCCGAGACGGTGGACGCACTGCTGCGCGCCGGCGCCGGGCCGAATGCCGCGGACCAGCGCGGCAATTCCGCGCTGATGTATGCGGCGCAGGCTGGCGATGCCGCCTGTGTACAGCGTCTGCTGGAAGCGCAGGCCGATCCGAAGGCACGCAATGCCCAGGGTTGGTCGGCGCTCGATTTCGCGCGCGCGGCCGGCGCTGCACAGGCCGCTGAGCTGTTGCGACAGCGCGGCGCCGTCGCATTCCTGCGTTCGGAAGTCGTCAGCCGCAAGCTGACTGCAGTTCAACGATCGTCGGCGCAGAAGGATCTCTATGCGGGATGGCCGGATGTCGCAATTGCGGCCACCCGGCGCGATCCGGAGCTGCTGCGACTTCTGCTCGCCCGCGGCGCAGACGCGAACGCGACGGCGCCCGATGGAACTCCCGTGCTGGTCATCGCCGCTCGTGCGGCAGCGCCACGAGCAGTCGAGGCGCTGCTCGCTGCCGGCGCACGCGGGGATCGAACCGATCGGCGTGGCGCAACGGCGTTGCAGGCGGCGGTTGCCGTCGGCAGCCTCGAAGTTATCGAGGTCCTGCTGGCGCACGGTCCCAGGAAGGGGGTCGGCGAGCCGGCGCTCATGGCCGCAGCGAAGTCGCGAGACGGTCAATTGCTGTCGGCTTTGATCCCTGCCGTGCCGGATGTCGATGCGCGAGACGCTCAACGCACGACCGCCCTGATGCTCGTCGCGCAGACGTCCGATCTCGCGCTGGCGCGCCGCATCCTGGAAGCCGGTGCGGCTGTCGAGCTGGATGATGGCGAGGGTCGCACCGCGCTGTGGCACGCGGCTCGAGCGGGTCAGGCCGAGATGGTGAAACTGCTGGTGCAGCGCGGTGGCGCCGTCGAGCACGCTGACAACGCGGGACGCACGCCGTTGGCGGCAGCGTCCGCAGCGGGCCGCCTGGTTGTGGTCGAGACGCTTCTGGCCGCTGGCGCTCAGGTTGATGCGCGCACAGCTGGCGCGGATACACCGCTCATTCTCGCCGCAAGCGGCGGTCACGATGCCGTCGTTGGTCGACTGCTGGCGGCGCGTGCGCAACGCGATGCGCAGAATCGATGGGGTGACACTGCCCTGATCGTTGCCAGCCGCAATGGCGACCTGGAACTGGTGCGCCGGTTGCTCGAAGCGCGGGCGAGCCCGAACCTGCGCAACGGTCAGGGCGCTGCAGCAGCCGATATCGCCGAGGCCCGCGCCTTTCCAGCGATCGTCAAACTCTTCAACCGCTCCTGAGGAGCGTCCCGCTGGTTCCATGACAAAAGAACAGACCCGCGCCGGCGTGGCGCGGGCCTGAGGGAGCCGAGCTCTGGTCAGGTTCCGCCGGTCAGGCTGACAGTCACGTTGCGCGAGGTCAGCGTGCTGGTCCCGGCATCGAATTCGCCGCCGGCGCTCATCGACAGCGCCTTGGCGCCGCCGGAGAGCTTTTCGGCCAGCCGTGCGCTGAACTCGGCGAAATCACTGAACATTTCCACGCGCCGCGGCTGGCCGATGGCGTACAGCCCGCGCCCGGCCGCCGGTACGATGCGCGGCGGCGTCGGCAGGGCAGTGATGTCGATCAGCCGCGGACCGATGACGATGAAGTGCCGCAGGCCGATGTCCGGGTTCTGGTTGTCGAGCGTGATGCCGTCGTTGCCGATCGACAGGAACGGTGCGCTGGTGCCGCTGCCCCAGCCGATGCCGAGCATGGCGCGCAGCTCGCTGAAGTCGACCAGCGTGCGGCCCTCGAAGTCGGGCGGTGCGGCGCCGAAGGGCGTCACGAAGCCGAACACGCGCGTCGGCGAGCCCGGCGGCAGCAGGTTCAGGTTCAGCGCGCCGGTCTGCACCTCGTAGCTCTGCGGATCGGCGTCGCTCGCCGGCGAGCTGCCGGTGCCGCTGAAATCGAAGATCCCGATGCGCCGGCCGTCGATGCTCGCCAGATCGAGCGTGACATTGCCCGGATTGGCCGCCTGCACGGTGCCCCACAGGTGCGTGAGGTGCAGCCGCACGCGACCCGGGTCGGCATCGAACGTCACCGCGCCATTACTCCGGGTGGCGTCGCCGAAGGCGGCGATGCGCTGGCCGACGGAGATCGTCTCATCGCCGAGGTCATCGCCCCGCTGGCCATCCCGCGTCACGATGGTCTCATCGCCCACCAGCAGCGTGATGTCGTCGCGGATGAAGGTCACCTCGCCGGAACGGCGGATCAGCGTGGCCCCGCGCACCGTGAGCGTATCGCCGTTGCGGGCGATCACGTTGGCGCGCAGCGCATCGAACGATGGGCCCGGAACGCTCGTTCCCGCGTGCACACGCTGCGCCGTGAAGGTGCGATCGATGCGGTTCAGCGTGCCGAACGCGGCGGTCGGTGCGCCCGCGGGCAATTGCGCCAGCGCGGCGAGACCTGCGGCGCCGGTGTAGGTCTGCGCGTCGATTTCGAACGCCGTCTGCGCGTTGGCGTGGACCGTGAGTTGGCCGAACCGGCCGTCGCGACGGTGGAACGGGCGCACATCGATGAGGTAACTGCCGGCGGCCGTGTCCACGCCGACCAGCGGTCCGCGCACGCGCATTTCCTTGGAATCCTCGGGTTCCAGGCTCGCCACGAGGAATGGCTCGGCGACGGCACGCACCGGTGTCGTGGTGACGTCCACGGTGTGCGAGGCGGCCAGATCGAAATCCAGCTCCAGCCACGACGGCCGCCCGGGCGCGATGAACACGTGGTTGCGATTGTCGAGCATGATGCGCAGATCCACGACGCCGAGCGGCGCGCCGTTCGCATCGACGACCTGCGCGGCTCGCGGCTCGCCGTTTACCTCGACGACAACGTCGGCATTGGTGTAGTCGAGCCGGATGCTCCCTTCGACATAGGTGCCGTTCGGAATCGTGGCGGCGGTGACGAACTCGGTGAGGTCGACCAGCTGGGCGAAATCCACGCGCGTGGCGTTCGGCAGGGTCTCGACCACGGTGCCGTTCGCCTTGCGCAAGGTGAGCGACACGACATCCACGCTGTAACTGAGGAAGTCCCCGTCAGCATCGGTCAGGCTGAGAAACACGGTGCCGCAACTGGACGCATCGCACCCCTGGGGGGTTGGGAGCGGGGTCGACGAGTCACCGCCGCCACCGCCACCGCATGCGGCAATGAATAGAGAGACGGCCATCAGCGGGGCGAGGGCCCAAGTGCGCGACACCGCAACGAACCGCGCAATCCAACCCTGCGCAAGAAATAGAACGGGCATGACAGCCTCCCACAACGAATTTGCTTCCCACCGGATGCAACGCACCGCCCCCAAACTCGTTGACCGTTCAGCCGGTTCTTTCCGGCCGAGGTCTTCCCTCCCCGAGGTCTTTTCGAAACCGTCGGCAGCAAGGATGCTGCCGTCGAGCCTCCAGGGATGGATTCACGGCGTGTTTCGAAAAGACCTCGGGGAGGGAAGACCTCGGCCGGAAAGCCGACTCAACAATTCAAAAACTTACCTTGCTTTGTTAGAAATTCGTGGCAGAATCCCCCGCAACTGTGTACGGGCGAACGCCGCAGGAACCAACGCTAACTGTGTACCAGGTCCGTCTGATGGCCAGCCGATGCTGAGACACTCCGCCGGCAGTTCTCGCAGGAAGCGGTAATCATGGGCATGGGGACTGGGCCGACCGATTCGGCAGACGATTTCACCGCCTCAGACATTCTCTCTCCGCAGCTCTGGACCCGTCGCAACCCGCGGCCGGTCCTCGGGCTCGATGTCACTTGCACCAAGATCGCGGTCGATTTCCAGTCGCATGACCGAAGCGGGCGCGGATGCCTGCATCAAGCAGAACCTGGAAGCGCTGCGCGAGGCCACCGGCACCGACGCGACCTGCATCGCGCTCATCGACGACGAGCGAGCTTCATCGAATCGATCACGGTCTCCAAGAGCCTGTTCGCCCAGTGCCGCCCCGAGGTCCTCAAGGGCGAGCTGCTCGATGGGCTGCCGTGGCTCAAGGCCAAGCTCGATCACATGCGTATCCTGGAGATCCGCGACACGAGCAACGTGCGCCGCGAGCAGAGCGCGGAGGGCGCAGCGCCTCAAGGGGCTCAACGTCGGTTCGCTGCTGCTGATCGGGTTCGCCGTGCAGGGCAAGGTGTGCGGATTCCTCGGCCTGTGCTGCGTGCAACCGCGCGAGGGCTGGGACGCCAACCTGCATCTGCTGCTCAAGCTCATCGGCACCAGCTTCGCCTCCGGGCCTGGAGCGCCTGCGCATCCGCAAGCACCTGGCCAGACCTCGAGGAACGCAACGAGCTGGCGATGCACACCGGCAACGACGGCCTGTGGGACTTCGACGCGCAGACACAACCGCGTCTACTTCTCGCCGCGCTGGAAGGCGATGCTCGGCTACGCCGAGGACGACTGAACAATTCGCCCGACTGGCGCCAGCTCGTGCACCCGGACGACATGCCGCGCGTGCAGGCCGCCATCCGCGACCACGTCGCCGGCAAGATCGCCGATCTTCGAGAGCATGCACCGCATGCGCCACCGCAGCGGCGAGTGGCGCTGGGTCGTGAGCCGCGCCAAGGCGCGCGTCGACGCGAGCGGGCGGCTGCGGCGCCTGGTCGGCGTCGAGCTCGACATCACCGAGCGCAAGCTCTACGAGGAGGCGCTGTTCCGCGAGAAGGAGAGCGCGCAGATCACGCTGCAGTCCATCGGCGACGGCGTCATCACCACCGACCAGCATTCGCATGGTCGAGTACATCAATCCGGTGGCCGAGGAGCTCACCGGCTGGCGGCTCGAGGATGCGCAGGGCCGGCCGATCGACGAGATCTTCCGCGCCTTCCACGAGGAGACCTGCGAGCCGCTCGAGAACCCGCTGACGCGTGGCGATCCGCCGCACCCGCTCGATCAAGTCGGTGCGCCCGATGCTGCTGATCCGCCGCGACGGCAACGAGCTGTACGTCGAGAGCACCGCCGCGCCGATCCGCGACGGGCAGGGCGGGGTGTGCGGCGGCGTGCTGGTGTTCCACGACGTCAGCGAGTCGCGCGAGCTGAACCGCCGCCTGAGCTACCACGCCAGCCACGACGTGCTCACCGGCCTGGTCAACCGGCGCGAGTTCGAGAGCCGCCTGGAGCGCGCGCTGAAGAGCGCCAAGGCGCGCGAGACTTCGTACGCGCGTGTGCTACCTCGACCTCGACCAGTTCAAGATCATCAACGACACCTGCGGCCACAGCGCCGGCGATGCGCTGCTCGGCCAGGTGGGCGCGCTGCTCAAGTCCAAGATCCGCTGGCGCGACACGCTGGCGCGCCTCGGCGGCGACGAGTTCGGCTTGCTGCTCGAGAGCTGCTCGCTGGACGAAGCGATGCGCATCGGCCGAGGCGCTGCGCGAGGCGGTGCGCAATTTCCGCTTCGTCTGGGAGGAGCGCACCTTCCGCCTCGGCGCGAGCATCGGCGTGGTGCCGATCACGCGCCGACAACGAGGACGTGGCGTCGGTGCTGACCGCCGCCGACAGCGCCTGCGCCGCGGCGAAGGAAGCCGGCCGCAACCGCGTGCACAGCTTCGAAGAGAACGACATCGACCTGATGCGCCGGCGCCGCGAAATGCAGTGGGCCGCGCGCATCAACAACGCGCTCGAGGAGTCGCGCTTCGAGCTGTTCCGCCAGACGATCCAGCCGCTGCAGCGCCAGGACCCGGGCGCGCACTACGAGCTGCTGCTGCGCATGCGCGACGAGAACGGCAAGATCGTCTCGCCGGACAACTTCATCGCCGCGGCCGAGCGCTACGGCATCACGCCCAACATCGACCGCTGGGTGATCGAGAATGCCTTCCGCTGGCTGGTCTCCGAGGCGGACGAGCGCGAGAAGCTCGCGCTGTGCTCGATCAACCTGTCGGGCCAGAGCCTGGGCGACGACAAGTTCCTGCCGTTCGTGATCGACCAGTTCCACCGCAGCGGCATCGACGCGACCAAGATCTGCTTCGAGATCACCGAGACGGCGGCGATCGCGAGCTTCTCGCAGGCCAACCGCTTCATCCAGGCGCTGAAGGAGCTGGGCTGCAAGTTCGCGCTCGATGACTTCGGCACCGGCCTGTCGTCGTTCGGCTACCTCAAGCACTTCCCGGTGGACTTCCTCAAGATCGACGGCAGCTTCGTCAAGGAAATCCTGCACGATCCGATCGACCGCGAGATGGTGCGCTCGATCAACGAGATCGGGCACCTGACCGGCAAGCAGACGATCGCCGAGTTCGCCGAGAACCAGGAGATCATCAAGATGCTGCGCGGCCTGGGCGTCGACTACGCGCAGGGCTACGGCGTCTCGCAGCCGCAGCGAGTACTGAAGGTCGTCAATTCCTAGCGCCGCTGCGCCGCAGGCGCTCGAGCGCAAACACCGCGCCGCTCGGCTCCGCGCCGTCGACGGACACGCTCAGCTTCCGGGGTCGAAACGCATCGACAAGTCGATCGCGCGCACGTGCTTGGTGATGGAGCCGATGGAGATGTAGTCGACGCCGGTCGCTGCAATTGCCCGAACGATTCGAGCGACACGCCGCCGGAGGCCTCCAGCTTCACGTCCGTGGTTGCGGTGCGCGTCAACGCCACAGCGGCACGCATGTCCTCCAGCGAGAATTCGTCGAGCATGATCACGTCCGGCCGGGCGGCCAGCGCCGCGCGCAGCTCGGCGGCGTTCTCCACTTCGATCTCCACCCGGACGTTCGTGGTCGCGCGCGCCCTGGCAATGGCGCCGGCGATCGATCCAGCCGCCGCAATGTGGTTCTCCTTGATGAGCACGGCGTCGTACAGGCCCATGCGGTGATTGCTCGCCCCGCCGATGCGCGTGGCGTACTTCTGCGCCGTGCGCAGCCCGGGGATCGTCTTGCGCGTATCGAGGATGCGGCAGCCAGTGCCAGCGACTGCTTCGACGTATTGCCGGGTGGCCGTGGCGGTGGCGCAGAGCGTCTGCAGGAAATTGAGCGCAGTGCGCTCGCCCGTGAGGATGGCCCGCGCGGGGCCGGTCAGGTGGCACAGCGGGCTATTGGCGTCGGCGCGAGCGCCGTCGTCCGCCAGCCACCGCACGCGTACTGCGCTGCTCAGCTGGGCGAACACCGCATCGAACCAGGGCCGCCCGCAAACGATCGCCGGCTCACGCGTGATTACCGTGGCCCTCGCAAGCGTGTCGGCCGGCACGAGTGCCGCCGTGACATCTCCCGTTCCGACGTCTTCGGCGAGCGCGCGGCGCACCTGCTCGAGCAGGTCGGCGGGCGGTGTCGGGCGATCGCCATCCACCTAGAACGGCAGTCCGTGGCTGGCCGAACCCATGCACAGCAGCATCGGGATCGAGAGCATGAAATTGGTGCGCGAGGCGTACAGCGCGGTCTTGCGTGCCGCGGCCTTCTGCTCATCCGTCGCCGGCACCAGGCCGAGGATCTTCTTCTGGTTCGGCCAGATCAGCACCCACACGTTGAACAGCATGATCGTGCCGAGCCATGCGCCGATGCCGATGACGAGCTGATACAGATTGAGCGAGTCCCCGCCCAGGCCGAGCGTGAATGCGCCGCCGAAGTTGCCGCTGCGCGCGAGATACCACGCGCCGGTCAGCCACGTGGCGAGCGAAGCCCAGCGAAACCAGAACAGGGCGCGCGGCGCGACGTACTTGGTGATGCCCGCGCCGCCCGGTCCACCCTTGTCGGCCGCCGCGGCCGCGAGCGCCGGGATCTGCGCGACGTTGAAGTAGTAGAGCAAGCCGATCCACATGACGCCCGACATGATGTGCAGCCAGCGCGCCAGGGACAGCTCGTTGAAACCGCCGCCGGGCATCACGATCAAAGCGATGATGGCGAGGATGACGCCCGTGACGATGGCGCCCGGAACGGAAGTGAGTGGATTCATTGCTGGCTTTCTCCCTGGTGTCGCGTACTCTTCCTGGGCTGATTCTTATGGGCCTGATTTTCAATGGGAAACGCGGCGGTGCGCGGCCGTTTGAAGAATAGGCGACGACCCCACATAATTCAACGCCCGAAGTTCCGGGCAACCGCCCCGATGACAGCCGCCGGCCCGCTTTCACCCTGCATCAACATCTGCGCGCTCGACGAGCGGGACATCTGCCGCGGCTGCTTTCGCAGTCGCGCCGAGATCGGTGCGTGGACCGGCATGAGCGCGGCGGAGCAGTGGCAGGTGGTCGAGAGGGCGGAGCAACGCCGGCAGTTGGCGTTGAAATCGGTGCGCGGGCCGGCATCCTGAGCCCGGCGAGCGGGCATCGATGGATAGCGCCAATCAACAGAGGTGAATACGTGGACGTCGTCGAACGCATCAAGCAGCAGATCTCTTCCAGCCCGGTGGTGCTCTTCATGAAGGGCACACCCGATTTTCCGCAGTGCGGTTTCTCCGCGCAGACCGTGTCGGCGCTGCGCCAATGCGGGGCGAAGTTCGCGCACGTCAACATCTTCGAGGATCCGGAGCTGCGCGACGCGCTCAAGCGCTACTCCAACTGGCCGACTTATCCGCAGCTCTACGTCAGCGGCGAGCTGGTCGGCGGCTGCGATATCGCGCTGGAGATGTTTCGCAACGGCGAGCTGAAGAAGCTGCTGGAGTCGGCCGGCGCCGTCGGCTGAGGCCGCCGCAGAACTCCTCGCGCAGGGCGAGGGGCGGCGAGCTATTGCGAGCCGGGCTCCGGAAAGGGCGGGCCGCCCTCGATCTCCGCGACGTTCAGGCCGAGCTGCGCCACACGCTGCGCGTAGCGGTCGTACACGGGCTTGAGCTCGTTGCAGATCAGGCAGAACAGGTCCGCCGTGCGTTCCGCGTCGTAGCCGGCAGAGTGCGCCGAGGAGGCATCCCACTCCAGTCCCGCCACCGCCAGAGCGCGCGCCAGCACCGTCTGGCCGAACGCGGCGCCCGCGAGCGTCACGGTGTCCAGGCTCGAGAACGGATGGAAGGGATTGCGCTTGATCTCGGTGCGCGCCACCGCGGCATTGAGGAAGTTCAGGTCGAAGAACGCGTTGTGCCCGACGAGTATCGCGCGCCGGCAGCCCGTGTCGGCCACGACGTGGCGTACCTCGCGAAAGATCCGCTGCAACGCGTCCTTCTCCGGAATCGCAGGGCGCAGCGGGTGATGCGGGTCGATCCCGGTCACCTCGAGTGACGCCGCCTCGATGTTGGAGCCCGCGAACGGCTGTACGTGGTAGCGGTGGGTCTCGCCGCGCTGGAGTGTGCCGTCGCCCTGGATCTCGATCAGCACCGCGGCGATTTCCAGCAGCGCGTCGGTCGCGGGATTGAAACCGCCGGTTTCCAGGTCGACGACGACCGGCAGGAAGCCGCGGAAACGGCTCGCCATCAGCCGGGAGGGATCGATCTCCTGCACGCTCAACCCGCGCCGTCCTGCAGCTGCCAGCCGATCTTCTCGCCGGCGCGCAATGGCACCAGCGTCTCGTCGCCGAACGGGTAACTGGCCGGCGGCTCCCAGGGTTGCCTGCTCAAGGTGACGGTCGCGCTGTTGCGCGGCAGCCCGTAGAAGTCGGCGCCGAAATCGCTCGCGAAGCCTTCCAGGCGGTCCAGGCGGCCTGCCGACTCGAAGGCTTCGGCGTACAACTCGATGGCGGCATGAGCCGAGAACACGCCGGCGCAGCCGCAATCGGCTTCCTTGGCGGACCGCGCGTGCGGCGCGCTGTCGGTGCCGAGAAAGTATTTCGGGTTGCCGCTGGTCGCAGCCTCGATGAGGGTTTCGCGATCCCGTTCGCGCTTGAGCACGGGCAGGCAATACAGATGCGGCCGCAATCCGCCGCGAAACAGCGCATTGCGATTCAACAGCAGATGCTGCGGGGTGATGGTGGCCGCGACGCCCGCATGCGCATCGCGGACGAACAGCGCGCCGTCACGGGTGCTGATGTGCTCGAACACCACCTTCAGCCGCTTGAATCGATCCACCAGGGGCAGCAGCGCCGTTTCGATGAAGCGGGTCTCGCGCTCGAAAACATCCACTTCCAGATCCGCGACTTCGCCGTGCACCAGCAACGGCAGGCCGACCGCCTCCATGCGTTCGAGCACGCCGTGGATGGACTGCAGCGAGCGGACTCCCGCATCCGAATGCGTGGTCGCGCCGGCGGGGTACAACTTGGCGCCGTGGATGAAGCCGCTTTTCCTCGCGGCTTCGATTTCCGCCGCACTGGTCTGCTCGGTGAGGTACAGCGTCATCAACGGCTCGAACGAACGCTGCGCCGGCAGGGCGTCGAGGATCCGCTGCCGATAGGCACGCGCGAGAGCGACTGATACGACCGGCGCCTCGAGATTGGGCATCACGATGGCGCGGCCGAAGCGTCGCGCGGTGAATCCGAGCACCGCGCGCATCTGCTCGCCGTCGCGCAGGTGCAGATGCCAATCGTCGGGGCGGCGGATGACGAGCGTGTCGGTCACGCGGGTGCCCGGCGCTGCTCGAGGATCTTCTGCTCGAGCAGCAGGTTCACGGCAAAGCGCACGCCGAAACCGGTGCCTTCACCGGTCGCCTGCGTGAGGCGGATGTCGTCCGCGTCGGGTGCGCCGAAGCGAGTCAACGATCGCGGCAGGCGCTTCCAGGCGTCCTCGCGCATGCCTTCGGGGACAACGATCAGCAGTGCGTCGAGCTTTGCGAGATCCGCGCGGCGCGGCGCGTGGGCGCGCGCGGCCACTCGCGGCAATGCTCGCTCCGGCAGGACGCTCGCCACCTGATCTCACCTTGACCCAAAAAAAGCAAACCCGGATCATACAGGACTCCGCGAGTCACCTTACACGCGCCGCGCCCGGCACAACACGCAACACGAAATGAGCCCCGAGCAGAAGCCAGAGCCCCGGCACGAGCAGAAGCTCGAAGACCTCGACCCGCTCGAGACGCGCGAGTGGATCGAATCGATCGATTCGGTTCTCAAGGCCCACGGGCCGGAGCGCGCGCACTTCCTGCTCGAGCGCGTGATCGACCACACGCGCCGCTCGGGCGCCTACCTGCCGTTCAAGCCGAACACCGCCTACGTCAACACGATTCCGCCGGGACAGGAAAAGGACTACCCGGGCAATCGCGCGCTGGAACGACGCATCGAGGCCTACATCCGCTGGAACGCGATGGCCATGGTGGTGCAGGCGAATCGCACCAGCTCCGAGTAGGCGGCCATCTTTCCACCTACGCCTCCTCGGCGACGCTCTACGAGGTGGGGTTCAATCACTTCTGGCGCGCGCCGTCCGAGCGCCATCCGGGTGACATGATCTACATCCAGGGCCACTCCAGCCCCGGCATCTATGCGCGCGCCTACCTCGAAGGGCGTCTCGACCGAGCAGCAGCTGCGGCATTTCCGCCAGGAACTGAGCGGCCCGGGGCTGTCGTCCTATCCGCATCCCTGGCTGATGCCCGACGTTCTGGCAGTTCCCCACGGTGTCGATGGGCCTCGGGCCGATGATGGCGATCTTCCAGGCGCGCTTCATGCGCTACCTGGAGCATCGCGGCATGGTGAAGCCGTCGGACCGCAAGGTGTGGTGCTTCTGCGGCGACGGCGAGATGGACGAGCCGGAGTCGATGGGCGCGATCACCATGCCGGTGCGCGAGAGTCTCGACAACCTGATCTTCGTCGATCAACTGCAACCTGCAGCGGCTCGACGGGCCGGTGCGCGGCAACGGCAAGATCATCCAGGAGCTGGAGGCGGCGTTCCTCGGCGCCGGCTGGAACGTCATCAAGGTCCTGTGGGGCTCGCGCTGGGACCCGCTGCTCGCCAAGGACAACAAGGGCCTGCTCCGGCGCGTGATGGAAGAATGCGTCGACGGCGAATACCAGAACTTCAAGGCCAAGGGCGGCGCCTACACCCGCGAGAATTTCTTCGGCAAGTATCCCGGAGCTCAAGGCGATGGTCGCCAACATGTCGGACGAGGAGATCTGGCGCCTCAATCGCGGCGGCCACGATCCGCGCAAGGTGTACAACGCCTATGCCGCGGCGGTCGCGCACCAGGGCCAGCCGACGGTGATCCTCGCCAAGACCGTGAAGGGTTTCGGCCTCGGCAAGGCGGGCGAAGGTCAGATGATCACGCACCAGCAGAAGAAGCTCGACGACGAGGCGCTCAAGGCGTTCCGCGATCGCTTCCACATCCCGGTTTCCGACGAGGACATCGCCAACCTGCCGTTCGCGCGGCCGGCAGAGGACAGCGAGGAGCTCGAGTATCTGCGCGAGCGCGCGCGCAGCTCGGCGGCTACCTGCCGCAGCGTCGTCGCCGACGCCGAGCCCCTCGTGGTGCCGCCGCTCGAGGCGTTCGAAGCGCTGCTCGAAGGCACGGCGGATCGCGAGATTTCCACCACCATGGCGCTGGTGCGCATCCTCACCACGCTCGTCAAGGACAAGAACATCGGCAAGCACATCGTGCCGATCGTCCCCGACGAGGCGCGCACCTTCGGCATGGAAGGCATGTTCCGCCAGGTCGGCATCTACTCGTCGGTGGGCCAGCTCTACACGCCGCAGGACGCCGACCAGCTCATGTACTACCGCGAGGACAAGAAAGGCCAGATCCTCGAAGAAGGCATCAACGAGGCAGGCTCCTTCTGCTCATGGATGGCGGCGGGCACCGCGTACGCCAATCACGGCCTCAGCATGGTGCCCTTCTATATCTTCTACTCGATGTTCGGCTTCCAGCGCGTCGGCGATTTCGCCTGGGCGGCCGGCGACATGCAGGCGCGCGGATTCCTGATCGGCGGCACCGCAGGACGCACCACGCTCGCCGGCGAAGGCCTGCAGCACCAGGACGGGCACAGTCACTGCTCGCGAGCACGATCCCGAATTGCGTCGCCTACGACCCGACCTTCGCCTACGAGCTCGCGGTGATCGTGCAGGACGGCCTGCGGCGCATGTACGCGGAGCAGGAGATCGATCTTCTACTACATCACCGTGATGAACGAGAACTACGCGCAGCCGGCGATGCCGCTCGGGCGTGGCAGCAGGGGATCATCAAGGGCATGTACCTGCTGCAGATCGGCGGGCGCGGCAAGGTACGCGTGAACCTCATGGGCTCGGGCACGATCCTGCGCGAGGTGCTGGCGGCGGCTTCAGCATCCTGGAAAAGGACTACGGCGTTCCCGCCGATGTCTTCTCCGTGACCAGTTTCAACGAGCTGCGGCGCAATGCGCTCGACGTGGAGCGCTGGAACATGCTGCACCCGACCGAGACGCCGCGCGTCAACTACGTTCAGGCAGTGCCTCGGCGAGCGGCGGGGGCCGTTCATCGCGGCGACCGACTACATCAAGATCGTGCCCGACCAGATCCGCCAGTGGGTGCCGGGCCGCTACGCAGTGCTCGGAACCGATGGCTACGGCCGCAGCGACACCCGCGCGGCGCTGCGCAAGTTCTTCGAGGTGGATCGCCATCACATCGCCGTGGCTGCGCTCAAGGCCCTGGCCGATGATGGCAAGGTCGACGTGGCCACGGTGATCGAGCGCGATCAGGACGTTCGGCATCGATCCGGCCAAGCCCAATCCCGTCACCGTCTGACGCATGGCCAGCCCCGATCGAAGTTCGCGTCCCGGATCTCGGCGGATTTCGCCGACGTCGCGGTCATCGACGTGCTGGTGAAGCCCGGCGATGCGGACAGAGATCGACACGCCGCTGATCACGCTGGAGACCGAAAAGGCGACCATGGATGTGCCTTCGCCCGCCGCCGGCCGCATCGCGGAGTGAAGGTCAGGAAGGGCGACAAGGTCTCGCAGGGCAGTCTGATCGCGTTGCTCGAGCCGGCGGCGGCCGCGGCTGCGAAGAACGATGCGGCGGTCGGAACCGAAACCACCGTGAAGCGCCCGTCGTTGGCGGTCGGTGATTCCGAGCCCACGGTGCGTCATCCCTCCCTCGGCGCAATTGCGCCGGGCGTTGCGGCAAGCGAGGGTCCGCCCGCAACGGCACTGGCACCGGCGGCTGCAGCTCCTGTGGCAATGTTGCCGACGCCATCCGCGCCTCCGGCGAGGCGCCCGCAAGAGGTGAGCGAGGCACTGCTCAGCCAGGATTTCTCGAAGGCCTATGCCGGCCCCTCGGTGCGCAAGTTCGCGCGCGAGCTCGGCGTCGACCTCACGCGCGTGCAGGGTGCCGGGCCGAAGGGCCGCATCACGCACGATGATGTGAAGGCGTGGGTGAAGCGTGCGCTCACCGAGGGCGCGCCCGCGACCGGCACCGGCCTGCCCGGGGTGCCCGAAGTCGACTTCGCGAAATTCGGCCCGGTCGAAGCGCGGCCGGTGTCGCGCATCCAGAAGATCTCCGGGCCGCGCCTGCTGGCAAGCTGGCTCAACATTCCGCACGTCACGCAGTTCGACGATGCCGACATCACCGACCTCGAGGAAGTGCGCGGCCAGCTCAAGACCAAGGCCATCAAGGAGGGCATCAAGCTCACGCCGCTCGCCTTCGTGATGAAGGCCTGCGTCAAGACGATGCAGGAATTCCCGCAGTTCAACACCTCGCTCGACGCCGGCGGGGAGAACCTGATCCACAAGAAATACCTGCACATGGGTTTCGCGGCGGATACGCCCAACGGGCTGGTGGTGCCGGTGATCCGCGACATCGACAGGAAGGACATCTATGAAATCGCGCGCGATCTGGGCGCGCTGAGCGAGAAGGCGCGCGAGGGCAAGCTCACCGCGCACGACATGCAGGGTGGCTGCTTTACCGTTTCCAGTCTCGGTTCCATCGGCGGGACCGCGTTCACCCCCATCATCAACGCGCCCGAGGTGGCCATCCTGGGCGTGTCGCGCTCCGCGCACCGCCCGGTCTATCAGAACGGCAGTTTCGTGCCGCGGCTGATGCTGCCGCTGTCGCTGTCGTACGATCACCGCGTGATCGACGGCGCGCTCGCGGTGCGGTTCACCACGTTCCTGGCGAAGACGCTCGCCGATCCCCGCGGCCTGCTCGAGGCAATCCCGTGAAGAGCATCGACCTGGTAGTACCGGATATCGGCGATTTCAAGAACGTCCCGGTGGTCGACGTGCTGGTCAAGCCGGGCGACCGTGTGCAGGTCGAGGACCCGCTGATCACGCTCGAAACCGACAAGGCCTCGATGGACGTGCCCGCGAGCGCCGCCGGCGTGATCGAGCAGATGCTGGTGAAGAAGGGTGAGCGCGTATCCAAGGGTACGGCGATCGCGCGTGTGCGGATCGAGGACCCGGCGGGCGCTGACGAGGGCGAGCAACCCTACGTCGATACGATCGTGGAAGTTGCCCCCGCGGAAGGGGTTCCGCAGCCCTTCACCGACACGATCGTCGAAGTCGCGCCGCCGGCGGCACAGCAGCCCTTCACCGACACCATCGTGGAGCTCTCCCCGCCACCCGCGGCCGAGCAGCCGTACATCGATACCATCACGCTGGCGGCGCCGGGCAAGAAGAAGCCAGCGGCGCCGAGCGAGAAGAAGCCGGCCGGCAAACCCGCGCCGGGCACCTCACCGGCCGCAAGCGCGGCACGAGACCAGCTCGTCGTTCTGGGCGCGGGTCCAGGCGGCTATACGGCGGCCTTCCGCGCCGCGGATCTCGGCATGCGCGTGACGCTCGTGGAGCGCGCGCCGACGCTCGGCGGCGTGTGTCTCAATGTCGGCTGCATTCCGTCCAAGGCGCTGCTGCACGCCGCGCGCGTCATCGAGGACGCGGAGGCGATGGCGCCGTTCGGCATTGCCTTCGGCACTCCGCGCATCGATCGGGAGCGCCTGCGCGGCTGGAAGAACCGCGTGGTCGGCAAGCTCACCGGCGGGTTGAACCTGCTCGCGAAGCAGCGCAAGGTCGAAGTGGTGAAGGGTGTGGGGACGTTCATCGACGCCCATCACCTCGAAGTCCGCTCCGGCGACAAGGTGACGCAGCTGGAATTCCAGCAATGCATCATCGCCGCCGGTTCCGAGCCGGCGCGGCTCCCCAGGCTTCCCGAGGACCCGCGCATCATGGATTCCACCGGCGCGCTCGAGCTGCCGGAGGGCATGGAGCGGCTGCTGGTCATCGGCGGCGGCATCATCGGGCTCGAGATGGCGTGCGTGTACGACGCTCTCGGCGCCAAGGTATCGGTCGTCGAGCTGACCGAGCAGTTGATTCCCGGCTGCGATGCGGATCTGATCCGGCCGCTGGAAAAGCGCATCGCCAAGCGCTACGAGCAGATCATGCTCGGCACGCGCGTGGAGGAAGTGGAGGTCGTCCCCAACGGCATCCGCGTCACGTTCTCCGGCGCCAGGGGTACGTCCTCGCAGGTGTACGACGGCGTGCTGGTGGCCGTGGGGCGTACGCCGAACGGCCGGCAGATCGGCGCCGAGGCCGCGGGCGTGAAGGTCGACGATCGAGGCTACATCGCGGTCGACCGTCAGCAGCGCACCAGCGTGCCGCACATCTTCGCGATCGGCGACATCGTCGGCGCACCGATGCTGGCGCACAAGGCCTCGCACGAAGGCAGAGTGGCTGCGGAGGTTGCCAGCGGCCTGAAGCGCTCGTTCGACGCGCGCGTGATTCCGTCGGTCGCCTATACCGACCCTGAAATCGCCTGGCTCGGGGTCACCGAGGCGGAGGCGAAGCACACAGGCCTCGAGTACGGCAAAGGCATGTTTCCGTGGGTGGCGAGCGCGCGCGCGCTCACGCTCAATCATGAGGAAGGTTTCACCAAGATCCTCTTCGACAAGTCGAGCCACCGGGTCATCGGAGCGGGCATCGTCGGCACGAACGCGGGCGATCTCATCTCGGAGCTGGCGCTCGCAGTCGAAATGGGCGCGGACGCCAGCGACATCGGCCTGACGATCCATCCGCATCCCACCTTGTCGGAGACTGTCGCGTTCGCTGCCGAAGCCTTCGAAGGCACGATCACGGATCTGTACGTTCCCAGGAAGTAGCGCCCATGGACAAACGCCTGCTCGATATCCTCGTCTGCCCGGTCACCAAGGCGCCCCTGTTCTATAACGAGGCGACGGCCGAACTGGTGTGCAAGGCGAGCCGCCTTGCCTATCCGGTGCGCGACGGCATTCCTGTGATGCTCGAAGAGGAGGCGCGTGCGCTCGCCCCCGACGATCCCTTGCTGAAGTAGCGATGTTCAAGGTCGTCATCCCGGCACGCTTCGCCTCCACGCGCCTGCCCGGCAAGCCGCTGCTGCCGATCGCCGGCAGGCCGATGCTCCAGTGGGTGCATGAACGTGCCGCCGCCAGCGGCGCGGAAGAAATCTGGATCGCTACGGATGACGCGCGCATCCAGGCGGCCTGCGAGCGCTTCGGCGCAAGCGTGCTGCTCACCGACGCCGCCCATGTCTCGGGAACGGACCGTATCGCTGAAGTCGCCCGGCGCCACGGCTGGGCCGATTCCACCATCGTCGTCAATGTGCAGGGCGATGAGCCGCTGCTGCCACCCGCTCTCATCCGGCAAGTGGCCCAGATACTCGAGGCGAACCCGCGAGCCGGAGTGGCCACGCTGGCGACACCCATCCGCAACCTCGCCGAATTCCTCGATCCGAACGTCGTGAAGGTGGCTCTCGCACCGGACGGCCGCGCCCTGTATTTCTCGCGTGCGCCGATCCCCTGGATTCGCGACGGTGCACCCTCAGGTCTGGCCAGCCAGACGCGCTTCGAGGGCACGCTGCGGCACCTCGGCCTCTACGCGTACCGCGTCGGCGCCCTGAAGCAACTGGCGGTCTGGCCGCCCAGTCCGCTCGAAGCCAGCGAGAAGCTCGAGCAACTGCGTGCGTTGGAGAACGGCATCGCCATCGCGGTGGCGCTGGCCTGCGAAGTACCAGGACCGGGTGTGGACACTGCGGCTGATCTGGAGCGTGCCTCGCGGCTCGTCGAGCGCGGGGCGAGGTAACGAGGCGTGAAGGTCCTGTTCGTCTGCCTGGGCAACATCTGCCGCAGCCCTACGGCCGAGGCGGTGTTCCGTCACCTGATGCGCACCGAAGCGCCGGGTATCGACGTGACGATCGAGAGCGCCGGCATCGGTTCGTGGCACATCGGCGAGCCACCGGACGAGCGCGCGCAGGCGGCGGCGCGGCGGCGCGGCCTCGATATGAGCGAGCAACGCGCGCGGCAGATCGCGCACGAGGATTTCACGCAGTTCGATCTGATCCTGGCGATGGATCGCGCCAACCTCGACGAGTTGCGGCGGCGGGCGCCGGCGCAGACACTCGAGCGCGTGCGGCTGTTCCTGGAGTTCGCGGCCGAGCGCGACGTTGACGAGGTGCCGGACCCGTACTACGGAGGTCAGGCCGGATTCGAACGCGTGCTCGATCTCAGCGAAGCCGCCGCGCGCGGCTTGCTCGAGTACCTGCGCCGGCGCGGGATGGCTTGAGGTGCTCCGCTGATTCCCTAGTCGTCGCGTCCCGGACCTCGCGTCAGATCGGTCGACGGTCCGGAGGTCCAGACCACCTGTTTCTGTACGGGCTCCTGGCGAGGGCCATCGGACCCGGATGACGCGGGCTCGGCGGGACGGCGTTGTTCCGCGGGCGGCGGCGCAGGCCGCGGTGCGGAATCCCACGAATCCCGCGGTTCATGCGTTTCACGCGGCTCGGACGGCCGCTCACCGGCAAACGGCAGCTCGCCGGTACGCGGCGGGGCAGAGGGCTCTACTCCATTTTGCTGAACCCCGCCCGTCGATCCGGCATCGCGATTCTCCTGTCCGCCGGATCCCTGGCCAGAGCCGGCCTCGTCGCGGCCACCCTCGCGTCGCGCACCGCCGCCGCGACGGCGACGACCACGACGGCTGCGGCCACCGCGCTCACCCCGCTCGCCGTCACCGCGCTCGCCACGATCGGCGCGCTGGGCATCGGGACGCGAGGCATCCGGCTGCTGACCCTCGCGCGGAGCTGGCGCGTTCGCTGCGACCGCCGCGATTTCCGTCCGCGGCTCACCGCGCGACTCGTTGCGCGGCGCGTTCTCGGCGCGCTGCTGGCCGGCGCCCTGGCTGTCGCGTTGCGCGTCGCGCGCGCCAGTACCATGGCCGTCGCGCTGGCGGCCCTGCACGTTGCGATCGCGCCCTGCGAAGCGATCCCCACGTTCGCCTCGCTCGTGCCTGCCGTGACGCTCGCCGTAGCGGTCGCCACGGTCCCTTTCTCTGTCGCGGTCTTGTCCGTGGCGGCGCCGAGTGTCGCGGCTGTCGTCTCGAGGCCGGCGATGACTGTCGTGGCGGTGCCGGTCATCGCGGGGATGCCGGTCACGCCGCGGCTCGGCGGGAGGCAGTTCCGCGGTCACAGGCGTTCCCGCGCCGAACAGGTAGCGCCACAGACGGACGAAGATTCCCGGCTTCACGACCTCCAGCGCAGGCGCGGCGGCTACGGGGGGCTTCGCCTCGACAATCGGGGCCGGCGTGGCGGGCAGCATCGTCGGCACTACCGGCGCCGGCGGCGGCGCTTTCTTTTCCGGCGTCAACGCCGAGTCGGGCAACAACTCTTCCTGTTCGATCATCTGGTAGCTGGCCGCCGTGTTTTCCGGCAGTTGCGACTCATCGTCGCGCACGCGCTTGATCGAATAGTTCGGCGTCTGCAGGTTCGGGTTGGGGATCACGACGACGTGCACGTCGCTGCGCTCGCTGATGGTGTTGAGCCACTCGCGCTTCTCGTTCATCAGGTAGGTGCCTACGTCCACCGGCACCTGCACGAAGACGCGCGAAGAACGCTCCTTGCGCGCTTCCTCGCCGACCAGGCGCAGGATGGCGAGCGACAGCGACTCGACGCCGCGGATCGTCCCCATGCCCGTGCAGCGCGGGCACACCATGTGCGTGGATTCGCCGAGGCTCGGCCGCAGCCGCTGGCGCGACATTTCCAGCAGTCCGAAGCGCGAGATCTTGCCGATCTGGATGCGCGCCTTGTCCTGGCGCACGGCGTCGCGGATGCGGTCCTCGACGTCGCGCTGGTTCTTCTGCGATTCCATGTCGATGAAATCGATGACGATCAGGCCGCCGATGTCGCGCAGCCGCAGCTGGCGCGCAATTTCCTCCGCGGCCTCCAGGTTGGTGTTGAACGCCGTGGTCTCGATGTCGGCGCCGCGCGTGGAGCGCGCGGAGTTGATGTCGATGGAGACCAGCGCCTCGGTGTGATCGATCACGAGGCTCCCGCCCGAAGTCAGGGTGACCTTGTGCGAATAGGCCGACTCGATCTGGCTCTCGATCTGGAAGCGCGTGAACAGCGGCACCTCGTCCTGGTACATGCGGAGGCGACGCTGCGCCTCGGGCGGCATGAAGCGCGTCATGTACTCCTGGGCTTTCTGGAATGCCGCGGCGTCGTCCACCAGGATCTCGCCGATGTCCTCGCCCAGGTAATCGCGCAGAGCGCGCGTCATGGCGTCGCTTTCCTGGTAGATCAGGATAGGGCGCGGGACGGCCTTCATTGGCCTGCGCGATCTGATCCCACGCGGTCTTGAGGTTGTTCAGGTCCCATTGCAGCTCTTCCGTGGAGCGACCCACGCCGGCGGTGCGGATGATCGCGCTCATGCCGTCGGGGATCTGCAGGTCCTGCATCGCCTCGCGCAGCTGGTCGCGCTCTTCGCCCTCGATGCGCCGAGAAACGCCGCCGCCGCGCGGATTGTTCGGCATCAGGACGAGGAAGCGGCCCGCGAGGCTGATGAACGTGGTGAGGGCGGCGCCCTTGTTGCCACGCTCTTCCTTCTCGACCTGCACCATCAGGTCCTGGCCTTCCTGCAGGAGGTCGCGGATGTTCAGGCGGCCGCCCGGCTGGGCACCGTTGCGGAAGTAGTCCTTGGACACCTCCTTGAGCGGCAGGAAGCCATGGCGCTGCGCGCCGTAGTCGACGAACGCGGCTTCGAGGCTCGGCTCGACGCGCGTGATTCGACCTTTGTAGATGTTGGCTTTTTTCTGTTCTCTGGAGGGAATCTCGATGGACAGGTCGTACAGCTTCTGGCCATCAACCAGTGCGACGCGCAACTCTTCCTGCTGAGTTGCATTGACAAGCATTCTCTTCATTTGCCCCTGCTATTGGCGTGAGGGGCCATCGAGCGCGGAGCGCGGGGAGCCGTGGTGCGGAGGAAGGATGTTGCGTTGTGTATGTTCATCGCATTCGACGGCGGCGAGCGTTTGCGCTCGCGTACGCCTGGTCAATCCCGCCTGTGATTGGCAGCGGCACGCCCGGAGCTCTGACGTAAACTTTGGAAAACGCGCCGAACCGGCGCGATGTCACTCGAGGCCCAAGCGATGGTCTGGAAATCCAGAACCAACTAACATGCGGCGCCGGCAAAAACCCTTGAGTTTCTCGGCACCGCTGATACGTCCGGTCTTACGGATACCCCGAATTGGCGGGGGCCCGCCGGAAAATCGCGCCGGACTATAGCAATCCACCGTCGGCAAATCAATGTGTTACGTCTGCCTTGTTGACCGGAGCGTTTCGTGACCGCCGCGGCGCCGCGGGAAGCCGCGGGACGGCGCGAGGCGGTCCGCCACGTGGAAGTGGCAGGAGAGGACGCCGGGCAGAGAATCGACAACTTCCTGCTGCGGCACCTCAAGAACGTGCCGCGCAGCCGGGTTTACCGGCTGCTGCGCAAGGGCGAGGTGCGCGTCAACGGCAAGCGGGCCAGGCCCGACTATCGCGTGGCGGCAGGCGATCGGGTGCGCATACCGCCCGTGCGGATCGATGCCGGGCCGCGCGTCGGCCGGGTGCCCGACAGTCTGGTGCGCACGATTCGCGACGCGATCGTCCACGAGGACGCCGATCTGCTGGTGCTCAACAAGCCTGCCGGCATCGCCGTGCACGGCGGCAGCGGCATGGACTTCGGGGTCATCGAGGCGTTGCGCGCCGACCGCCCCGAGGAGACGCTGGAGCTCGCGCATCGGCTCGATCGCGAAACCAGCGGCTGCCTGCTCGTCGCGCGCAAGCGCTCGAGCCTGCGCGAGCTGCACCGGCTCATGCGCGAAGGCCTGGTCGAGAAGCACTACCTCGCGCTGCTTGCCGGCAACTGGCAGCTCGGGCGCAAGCGCATCGACGTGCCCCTCGCGACGCGGCAGCTGCAGGGCGGCGAGCGCGTGGTCAAGGCGCAGGTGGGAGGCAAGGAGTCAGCGACCCGGTTTCAACCGGTGCAATTCTTCGGCAAGCGCGCGACGCTGATGGACGTGGCACTGGAAACGGGCCGCACGCACCAGATCCGCGTGCATGCCGCCTACGCCGGCCATCCGGTTGCCGGCGACGAGAAATACGGCGAGAAGGCGTTCAACGAGTCGCTGCGCAAGATCGGTCTGAACCGCATGTTCCTGCACGCCCAGACCGTCAGCTTCGAATGGGGCGACTCCGGCCGCGACTTCACCGCGAGCGTTCCCCTGGATGATGAACTCAAAGCTGTGCTCGACAAGCTGTAGACACGATGTGCTCGACGAGGTGTAGGAGCTTGCAGGGCCGGGGTCGTTCGCTGCCGTAGTCCGCGAACTGCAACGCCTTGCGCGGCGATGCAGGCGGTTGCGTTTCGGGAAATGTGGGTAAGTCGGGAGCGTAAATCCCGGCCCTGCACCACCTACATGAGCCCTGCCCGCCGTATCGCCCCGGAGAGCCAGATCAACGGCAGCCCGATGAGGGCGGTCGGGTCCCGCGATTCGATGCGTTCGAACAGCGAAATCCCGAGCCCTTCCGATTTGAAGCCGCCGGCGCAATCAAAGGGCTGCTCGAGCTCCACGTAGCGGGCGATCTCGACGTGCGTGAGCTGACGGAACCGCACGGTAGTGGTGTCAACGTGCTGTTCCAGTCGCTGGTCGGATTCGCGCAGCAGGCACACGGCGGTGAGAAAAGTCACGGGCTCGCCGCTGGCGTCGCGCAGCTGCTCGATGTTGCGCTCCGCCGTTCCCGGTTTACCGACGATGCGGCCGCGGCGCACGGCCACCTGGTCCGCGGCGACGACCAGCGCGTCCGGAAACCGTGCGGCCACGGTTTTGGCCTTGAGGCGCGCCAGGCGCACGACCAGGTCGTGCGGCGTTTCCCCGGGCAGAGACGATTCGTCGCTGTCGGCCGGGTAGACGTGAAAGGAGACTCTCAGGCGTTCCAGGAGCTGTCGTTTGTAGCGCGAGCCGGAGGCGAGAATGAGGGCGGTGGCCATCGTGCGTGGACCTGTCGCCCGCGGGGCGTTCGTTTTGGCGCGTTACTACAGCAAAAACAAAGGCAAAAACAAAGATTTGCGCCGGGGATTTTTTTGACAGCGGTAAGGCGCGTCACTATTATACCGCGCCCATGTCGCGGGACCGGGTTGAGTGGGGCGAAGTCACAGCGCTCGTCGCCCGGGCGGCGGCGGTGCAGATCGACTGTGCGCTGCGCGACTTTCCCCGCATTGCGCCCTTGCTGACACGAGATGCCGGCAGCGCCAAAGCGCAGTTCCGCTTCTATCGGCTGGCCGCGTCGGAACAGGTGGCCCAGAGCCTCGACGCTGCGCAATGCACCGTGCAGGCGGTTTTGCCGCTCACGTGCCAGCGCTGCCTCGGCGAGGTGGGCGTCGAGATCGAGGCGAGCGCGGAGCTGGCGTTCATCGATGACGAAGCCGCCGTGGCGATCGTGCCCGAATCGCACGATCCGGTGATCACCGAGGCGGGGCGCATCTCGCTCGCCGCGCTGGTCGAGGAAGAATTGCTGCTGGCGATGCCGATCGTGCCGATGCACGCGGATCCGGCGCAGTGCCGGATGCAGCCCGCGCCGGAAGGCGGGGAGGGCGGCGACCGGAGCGAGGCGGACGCTGATGCGGCCGCGCCCACGCAGACGCCGTTCGCGGGTCTGCGCGAGCTGATGAAAAATTGAATTCAATCGGAGATAGCCATGGCGGTCCAGAAAAGCAGGAAGACACCCTCCAAGCGCGGCATGCACCGCTCGCACGATGCGTTGCGTCGCCCGGCGTTGTCGGTCGATCCGCAGTCGGGTGAGACGCACCTGCGGCACACATCACCCCTGACGGCTTCTACCGGGGCAGAAGGTCATCGAGACCAGAGCGATCGAGGACAAGAACTGATCGCCGCGGCCATGCCGCAGCTCCGACCGCGTCATGCACGGCCGCGCGGCGCTTGGCAGTCGCGTCCACGATCATTGCCGTCGACGTGATGAGCGGCGACCGCGGCGCCGCGGTATGCGTGCCCGCCGCGGCGTCGAGCTCGCGCGCGAGCGCACGGATCTACGCTGGTGCTGGTCGGGCAGCCCGAGGTCATCGAGCCCCTACTTGCGCACCCATCGCGTTCGCGACGCAGCGAGCGCATCGAGTCCAGCGCCGCCTCCAGATCGTCGGACATGGACGAGGCGCCGCGCGAAGCGCTGCGACGCAAGAAAGACTCCTCGATGCGCCGGGCCATCGACCTGGTCAAGGAAGGGCGGGCGCAGGCCTGCGTGAGCGCGGGCAACACCGGCGCGCTCATGGCCACCGGCGCACTTCGTGCTCAAGTCGATGCCGCGGCATCGACCGTCCCGCGATCATGTCCGCGATTCCCGGCAATCGGCGGGCACACCCACATGCTCGATCTCGGCGCCAATGCTCACTGTACACCGGCGAGCAGCTGTGCCAGTTCGGCGTGATGGGCTCGGTGGTCGCCGCGGATCTCAACGACGCTGGAGCGCCCGCGAGTCGGGCTGCTCAACATCGGCGAGGAAGACATCAAGGGCCACGCGGTCGTGCAGGAAGCGCACCGCCTGCTCGGCGGCGAGACGCTCAACTACGTCGGCTTCGTCGAGGGCGACGATATCTTCGACCGGCGAGGTCGACGTCGTCGTGACCGACGGCTTCACCGGCAACGTCGCGCTCAAGACCATGGAAGGGCTCGCGCGCATGATCGGCGACGCCATCCGCGAGGAATTCGCCGCGGGTCCGCTGCGCCGTCTCATGGCCGCTGGCGGCATGGCCGGCGCTGAGCGCGCTCGCTCACGGCTCGATCCGCGCCGCTACAATGGGGCCAGCATGGTGGGACTGAACGGCATCGTCATCAAGAGCCACGGCGGCGCCGACGAGTTCGCATTCCGTCACGCCATCCTGACCGCGGCCAGCGCGAGGCCGCGCGCGGTGTGCCCGCGCAGATCGCCGCGGCGCTCGCGGCACAGGCAGCATCCACTGATGCGTATTCGCGCATCGCCGGGACCGGGCGCTATCTTGCCCGAGCAAGGTCCTGACCAACTCCGATCTCGAGAAGATCGTCGACACGACCGACGAGTGGATCCGCGCGCGCACCGGCATCGAGCGCCGGCATATCGCGGCTGACGGGTCGAGACCACCGTCGATCTGGCCGAGCAGGCGGCGCGCGCGGCCATGCACAGGCCGCCGGCGTCGCGCCCGGGCAGACATCGACTTCATCGCCTTCGGCACCACGACGCCCGATCTCGTGTTTCCCGAACTGCGGCGTGCTGCTGCAGGCGCGGCTCGGCATCCATGGTTGCCCGGCGTTCAGTGTCGAGGCCGCCTGCACCGGTTTCATCTACGCGCTGTCCATCGCCGACAAGTACGTGCGCTGTGGCGAGTCGAAGTGCGCGCTCGTGATCGGCGCCGAGACCCTGTCGCGCATCGTCGACTGGAACGACCGGCAGCACCTGCGTACTGTTCGCCGATGGCGCCGGCGCCGTCGTGCTGAAGCCTGCCGAATGAGCCGGGCATCGTCTCGACGCACATCCACGCCGACGGCGACGTACAAGGACCTGCTCTACTACCCAGGCGGCGTGTCGACGGGCTGGCCAGCATCGACCGCCACGGGACGTGCAGGCGTGCAGATGAAGGGCAACGAGGTGTTCAAGGTCGCGGTGAACACGCTCGGGCGCATCGTCGACGAGACCCTGGAGACGAACCAGCTCGACAAGTCGGCGATCGACTGGCTGGTCCCTCACCAGGCGAACATGCGCATCATCCAGGCCACGGCCAAGAAGCTCGAGCTGCCCATGGAGCGGGTGATCGTCACGGTGCAGGAACACGGCAACACCTCGGCCGCTTCGGTGCCGATGGCGCTCGACGTCGGGGTCCGCGACGGCCGCATCAAGCGCGGCGATCTGCTGCTGCTGGAAGCGTTCGGCGGCGGCTTTACCTGGGGCTCGGCGCTGGTGCGCTACTAGCGCGATTCTGGTGCGGCTCTGGGCCGGCTCGCGGCCGGGACTGGGACTCAGTCCCTCTTGACGCGGCTGAACCAGACGAAGTACGGGTCCCAACCCTGTGCAGGGGCAGCCTCGGCGGCGACCGCCGGTCCGTTGCAGACCCGCTCGCGCCAGACTCGCTGGGCATCCCAGGCGGCCTGCTGCTCGGTCACGGGATCGTTCGATTCGGTCCTTGTCGATGGGAATTCGCCCTCATTGCCATTTTTCTTGGGTTTCCCGAGTTTCTTGTTGTCGTCGCTGGGCGGCCACTTTAAGCGACAGTGGGCCGCCGCGGACGTGAGGACGTTCACATTCCGCGTGGCCGGGGCAGCGGTCCCGGGCAGCGCCCCGGGACCCTGCATACGTTGAATCGTGACCGACAGAATTCTGCAGAAAATGACCGTTGCGGCGTGTCTCGCCGCGCCTTGGGTGCCCGCGGCCGCCGACATGTACGGCTGCCGCCCGCCGGTATCGACCTGGTCGGCCTGGAGCAGAACACGGTTGCGCGTTTCGAGGACACGCTCCCCGACATCGCGCGCAGTTACGGCCTGGGGTATGAAGAGATTCTCGCCGCAAACCCCGGAGCCGATCCCTGGCTGCCGGGCGACGGGCGGGAAATCTTCCTGCCCACGCGTCACATCCTGCCGGCGGTGGTGCGCGAGGACATCGTCATCAACCTGCCGGAACACCGCCTGTACTATTTCCCCCAGGTCGCGCAACGGACAGCCGGTCCAGTCATCACCCATCCCATCAGCATCGGGCAGATGGACTGGAGCACGCCGCTGGGCGTCACGAAGATCGTCGACAAGCGGCGCAAGCCCGCCTGGTATCCGCCCGAGCTCGATCCGCAAGCAGCACGAGGCCGACGGCGATCCGATACCCAAGGCGGTGCCGCCCGGACCCGACAATCCGCTCGGCGATTACGCGATGCGCCTCGGCATTCCCGGCGGCGGCTACCTGATTCACGGCACCAACCGCCCGGTGGGAGTCGGCATGCCCGTGACGCACGGCTGCATCCGCATGTACCCGGAAGACATCGAGTCGCTGTTTCGCCTCGTGCAGGTCGGCACGCGCGTGCACATCATCAACGAGCCGCTCAAGACCGGCTGGGTAGGCGGCGTGCTGTACCTGGAAGTGCATCCGCCCCTGCCGACCGATCCGACCCTCACCCTCACCGACCTCACGCGGCGGCTCGTGGAAGCGACGCGTGAACGCGGCGTGCGCATCAACTGGCCGGCCGCCGAGCGCGCGCTTGCCGAAGCGCGCGGCATTCCCGTCGCGGTGTCGCTGCCGCTGGTCGCCGCCGGCGCGCGCTAGCGGCGCGCGCACGAAAAGGTGACTGTTCCCTTTTCGCTGCGCACAATAAAAGACGCCGCGGGGTGGCCGCGGCGTCCGATTCGTCGAGAATTCGAGTCGCTTACTTCGACATCGACTTCTTGAACATGCGGTCGATCTTCTCGTTGGTCGCGTCACAGCATGACTGGCTCGCCTGGGCGGCGGAGAGCGCCTGGTTGGCGGAGTTCTGCGCGCCATTGGCGGCTTGCTGTGCGGCGGATGCGGCACTCGCTGCGGAGGCGGCCGATTCCTTGGCAGACGCAGCGTCCTGCTGCGCACGTTGCACCTGCGACTTCAACTCGTCGACCTGCGCCTGGAGAGGCTTGAGGTCGGTGCAGCCGACCAGCGCGCCCAGACACAGCGCCGCCGCAGAGGCCTTCAGCATCATTGCAGTCTTCATTTCGTTTCCCCTTATTCAAGGTTTTTCGGTTAGCCCGAAGTTCCAACACTTCAGCTCGAACGACGGGCGCGCGAGCCGAAACGCAACGGCGCATAAATAACCGGATTCGTGCGGCGGATGCAACTGAAAGTTGCGTGTGTGTCGTCCGTAGGCGACACCATAGTTGCAAGTGTTGACAGCGACGATTGCAACATTTACGCGCGCGCGTCGGACGCGCGCGCGCGCGCAGAGCGTGCGGCATTTCCCATGCCGCGTTCGTACCGGAAGAGCGCTCGCGCCACCGTCAGGATGCGCATCGCAGCCGCACACGTAGAGCCCGCGCAACGTCATGCGGCGGGAAGCCGGAGATAGCTTGCGGCGCGAGCGACGCAAGCGGTGCGCTCAGGGCGCCGGCGCTCGGAAGTTGGCCGCATGGGCGCGTCCTTGATGCGGTAACGCTCGCGAAACGTGTGAGCTCCGCCCGGTGGCCGCCGACATAGTCCCAAGTGCACCGACACAGTCACGCGCCCCCTCAGCGGCAACGCGACTGGCGCCGTCACGCACCGACATGAACCTCGGCAGCGGCGGCTCGAGCAGCTGTCTGCGTGAGATGCAGGTCCGCGATCACCTGCGTTGCTCGCCGGCTTCGTCCGTGGAATCGCCACAGGGTCGCTGGGGCCCGATGGAACTCCTGGGGCAAGTCGCGGGGTACAGGGCTCGCATCGGCCAGCGCAGCGGCAGGCGTGGGCCAGCCGGCCCGCTACATCCCGGGTTGCATGGCGGAATGGACTGTATATAATCACAGGTACTGTCGCACGAGGCCACACCATGTCCGACCTGACACCCCGCCAGACGCAGATTCTGCGACTCATCCAGACGCATATCACCGAGTCCGGGATGCCGCCGACGCGCGCCGAAATCGCGCAGGAGCTCGGATTCAAGTCGGCTAACGCCGCCGAAGAGCATCTGCGTGCATTGCAGCGCAAAGGGGTCATCGATCTCATTCCCGGCGCCTCGCGCGGGATTCAGCTCAAGGACATCCTGCGGGAGCAGATCGGCCTGCCGCTCATCGGCCGCGTTGCCGCCGGGCGGCCCATCCTCGCCGAAGAGCACATCGAGGGTCGTTACCAGATCGACCCCGAGCTGTTCCAGCCCAAGCCGCATTACCTGCTCAAGGTGAGCGGCATGAGCATGCGCGACGCCGGCATCCTGGACGGCGACCTGGTGGCTGTGCACCGCACGCCGGAGGTACGCAACCGCCAGATCGTGGTCGCGCGCCTGGAGAACGAAGTCACCGTGAAACGCTATCGCCAGGACGGGTCGATCGCCTGGCTGCTGCCCGAGAACTCGGACTTCGAACCGATCCGTGTCGACCTCAGGCACGAACCGCTGATCATCGAGGGCATCGTGGTCGGTGTCGTGCGCAAGGTCGACGGCGGCACGCGCACCCTTGCGCGGGCGAGCGGCGCGGTGGTTGACCAGCTCGGACGAACGGCCCCGCTTGTGGGTGGGAAGAAGACTCCTTCGCGACCCGCGTGAGCAATTCCCGCCCACTTTTTTCCTGTTCTGCGCGGCGCGCCTAGGCTTTACCCCCGCCAGGCTTGCCGGCGAGATTGCGAATGCGTTCCAGGTAGACGCCCTCGTCTGGTGCGGTGCCGTCACGCTGGGCCGACCACAGCACTTCGCCGAGGATTTCCAGCATGCGGTGCTCCGCCTCGTGGACCGAACCGAGGCGGTGTGCCAGTTGCGCGTGGGCCGCGGCGATACCGGGCGGTCGATTCGTCGCCACCTGCTCGCGAATCGCCAGGTGCAGGCCCAGGTGCAGGAATGGATTCTCCGCGCCGCCTTCCGGCAGGAATTCCGCGCGCAGCGACGCCTCGGGGACATCCAGCAGCGCGTGATACTCCGGGTGCTCTTCGATCACCTGCGCGATCTGCGCTTCCAGCGCCTCGAGCGCAGCGCCCGCGCGATATTTGCGCCAGGCCTCCACGTACATGCGCCGCAGTTGCTGCCGGGATTGGTCATGAAATACGGGCATGGGAAGTCCTGCGCGGCGCGCCGACATTGTGCTGCGAGCGGCCTGCCCCGGCCGCTGCTCCATCGGGCAGGGTCTTGTGCTTGAACTCGCACAGGTCGGCGATCGGGCACTGCGGACAAGCGGGGCGCCGGGCCTTGCAGACGTAACGGCCGTGCAGGATCAGCCAGTGGTGCGCATGTTGACGGATATTCGCTCCGGGACCACCTCGAGGAGCCTCTCCTCGACTGCAGCGGGCGTCTCGCCGCGCGCGAGGCCGGTGCGATTGGCGACCCGGAAGATGTGCGTGTCGACGGCGATGGTCGGCTCGCCGAACGCGACGTTGAGCACGACATTCGCCGTCTTGCGACCCACACCCGGCAGCGCTTCGAGCGCGGCGCGCTCGCGCGGCACCTCGCCGCCGAGCTGCTCGACGAGGATCCGGCAGGTGGCGATGATGTTCCTCGCCTTGGTGTTGAACAGACCGATCGACTTGATATGGCGCGACACGCCCTGCACACCGAGGCTGAGCATGGCGGCGGGGGTCGAGGCGGCGCGGAACAGCTCGGCAGTAGCGACGTTGACGCCTGCGTCCGTCGCCTGCGCGGAGAGCAGCACCGCGATCAGCAGCTCGAAACGGATTGGAATACGCCAGCTCGCTGCGTGGTTGCGGATTGGCCGCCTGAGCCGGCTGAAGATCCCATCGACCTTGGCCGGCTTCACTCTTGCGATCCCGAAGTCTGTGCCGGGCGTGCGCCAACCGCCGGCGCGCTGCTTTCGTGCCGCGAGCAGGCTCTCGCGCTCCGCCTGGGCTCGCGGCGCGCCGCGCACGGCTGCGCATCGTAACGGCTGGCGATGCTCGTCGGCCTGCGTGCGCAGCAGCGCCTCAGGTCGCGCGCAGGCCGCGCGCTTCGCCGCCGCATCGCGCGCCGGCACGCATGCTGATGCAATCGACGGGGCAGGGCGGCAGGCACAATTCGCAGCCGGTGCATCGAGATGCGACCACGGTGTGCATGAAGCGGTGCGCGCCGACGATGGCATCGACCGGGCAGGCGGGCAGGCACTTGGCGCAGCCGATGCAACGCTCCTCGTCGATGAGCGCGACCAGCGGCGCGGTCCTCGAGCGCCGTTCGCCGGATTCAGCGGCTTCGGCGCGCGGCCGAGCAAGCGCGGCCAGCGCGTCGATGGTGATCTGCCCGCCCGGCGGGCATTGATTGATGTCGGCTGCGCCGTCGGCTATCGCCTCGGCGTAAGGCCGGCAGCCGGCATAGCCGCAGCGCGTGCACTGCGTTTGCGGCAGCAGCGCATCGATGGCGTCGGCCATGGCCGATGGCGGCCGTTCTGTTCAGCGTCGCTCACTTCACCTTCATGCCGGGCTGCGCGCCGGAGTCCGGCGACAGCAGGAACGATGCCGCCGCCGTCGCCCTGGCAGCCAGCACCATGCCCTCCGAGGTGCCGAAGCGCATCTTGCGCGGCGTCGAGGTTCGCAACCACCACGGTCAGGCGGCCCACGAGCTCCTCCGGCGGGTACGCCGAACTGGATGCCGGCGAAAACGGTGCGCGTTCTCGCCGCCGAGATCCAGCGTCAGCTTGCAGACAGCTTGTCGGCGCCGTCGACCAGCTCGGCGTCGCTCGATGCGCGCGACGCGCAGGTCGATCCTGGTGAACTCATCGATGGAACATGGCCGGCTCGCTGGCGGCTGTCGCGGCCGGGCGCGGCCGCGGACTGCGGCGCTCTCGGCAGCCGAAGCCGAACAGGGCGTCCAGTTGCTTGGGATCCACGCGTGTCATGAGGTGCTCGGTACGGTTGTCATCCGGTGCCCGGCCGGCAGGGCCGTGCGCTGTCGCCCAGGTGAAGGCTCCGTCATCCGAGGTCGAGGAACTCCTGCGCACGGCGTTGTGTCTCCGGCAGCACCGGAGCCAGCAGCACGGTGACGTACCGGAAGAGCGTTGAGCGCCGTGGAGCACACCTCCTGCAGCCGCCGCGCTCCTGCCGCGATCCTTGGCCAGCACCCAGGGCTTGGCGCGTGATCGATGTAGCGCGTTGATGCGGTCGGCGACTCCATCCTCGCGCACCGCCTTGCCGAACTCGCGCGTCCTCGTACATCGTCCGATGCGTCGCCAGCAGGATCGCTCTGCCGGTGGCGCACCAGCGGCCGCGGCGGCAGGATCGCAGCGCCGACAGCTTGCCGCCGAAGCGCTTCTCGATGAATCCCGCGCAGCGGCTGGCGATGTTGACGTACTTGCCGACCAGGTCGCTGTTGACGCGCGCGACGAAATCGTCCGGATTGAAGTCGAGGTCCTCGACGTTGGCATTGAGCTTGGCGGCGATGTAGTAGCGCAGCCATTCCGGCATTCATGCCGAGCTCGAGGTAGCGCAGCGGGCTCGATGCCGGTGCCGCGCGACTTGGACATCTTCTCGCCCGACAACTGTGATGAAGCCGTGCACGTAGACGTGGTCCGGCACCTTGTAGGGCGCGCCGGCGAACTTGAGCATCGCCGGCCAGAACAGCGTGTGGAAATAGATGATGTCCTTGCCGATGAAGTGGACCTGCTCGGTGTCGGATCGCGCGAGGAACTCCTCGAAGTCGACGCTCGCCGCGTCGCGCTTGCCGCATCGAAGTAGTTCTTGAGCGCGGCGAGGTAGCCGATCGGCGCGTCGAGCCAGACGTAGAAGTACTTGCCCGGCGCATCCGGGATCGGGATGCCGAAGTATGGCGCGTCGCGCGAAATGTCCCAATCGCCGAGCGCGCTGCTCGCCGTTGCCCGTCGAGCCATTCGCGCGCCTTGTTCGCGACCTGCGGCTGCAGGCGCCCGCCGCGCTGCGTCGAGCCACTGCTGCAGGAAGCTGCGACGCGACTTCGGATCGGAAAGCCTGAAGAAGAAGTGTTCGGAGGAGCGCAGCTCGGGCTTTGCGCCGGACAGCGTCGAATACGGGTTCGATCAGGTCGGTGGGCGCGTACACCGACCCGCACACCTCGCAGGCGTCGCCGTACTGATCCTTGGCGTGGCAGTTGGGGCATTCGCCCTTGATGTAACGGTCCGGCGAGGAACATGCCCTTGACCGGGTCGAAGAACTGCTTCACCGGCTTGCTGTAGATGAGGCCGGCGGCCTTGAGCCTGCGGTAGATGTCCTGCGACAGCTCGACGTTCTCGGGCGAGTCGGTGGAATGCCAGTTGTCGAAGCTGATGTGAAAGCCCTGTCGAGGTACTTGCGGCCGCTCCGCGGCGATGCGCGCGATCAGCTGCTGCGGCGTGATTCCTTCCGCCTCGCGCCTTGAGCATGATCGGCGCGCCGTGCGCATCGTCGGCGCACGACGAAGTGCACCTCGTGGCCCTGCATCCGCTGGAAGCGCACCCAGATGTCGGCCTGGATGTATTCCATGATGTGGCCGATGTGGAACGAGCCGTTGGCGTAGGGCAGGGCGGTGGTGACGAAGAGTCTGCGGGACAGGGGCGTCATCGACAAATTATGCCGGGGATTGTCCCCTTATTCGAGGCGAACGAGACAAGAAAGCGGGACTGTCGCCTTGCCGTCCCGCGCGCCGCGCCGGCCGCGGCCTTGGATCACGCCTGCGTCCTTGACCGGCTCGAACTTGGACTTGTTGATGCCCTTCTTGTAGGCCTCTTTGCCCGCGATCACGGCCGCTCTGTCGAGCAGCGCTGGATGGCGGTGTCCATGGTGCGCATGCCGTGCGCGGCGCCGCTCTGCATGGTGTTCTCGAGCTGGTCGAGCTTGCCCTGGCGGATGAGGTTCGAGACCGCCGGCGTATTGACCAGGATTTCCAGCGCCGCGACGCGGCCCTGCTTGTCGGCGCGCTGCAGCAGCTGCTGCGAGACGACGCCGCGCAGCGAAGTCGAAAGCATGGTGCGGACGTGCGACTGCTTGTCGGCGGGGAACGCGTTGACCATGCGATCGACCGTGGCTGCCGCGCCGTTGGTGTGCAGCGTGCCCATGACCAGAATGCCCATCTCCGCCGCGGTGACCGCGATGCTCATCGTTTCGAGGTCGCGCAACTCGCCGACCAGCACCACGTCCGGGATCTTCGCGCAAGGCCGAATGCAGGGCCGCGGCGAAAGCTCGGGCTGTGCACGCCGATCTCGCGCTGGCTGATCAGGCAGTTCTTGCGCTCGTGGACGAACTCGATCGGATCCTCGATGGTGAGGATGTGGCCTTTGATGCGCGAGTTGATGTCGTCGATCATCGCGGCGAGCGTGGTCGACTTGCCCGAGCCGGTCTTGCCGGTGACCAGGATCAGCCCGCTGATGATCCTGCAGAGGTTGCGCACCGAATCGGGCATGTTGAGCTGGTCGAGCGTGAGCGCCTGCGAGGGGATGGCGCGGAACACCGCGCCCATGCCGTTCAGCTGGCGCATGACGTTGACGCGAAAGCGCGCCACGCCCGGCAGGTCGTAGGCGAAGTCGGTGCCGTCCTTCGCTTCGAAGCGCTCCAGCGCCTTGCGCGGCATGATCTCGTACAGCGCCTCGCGCACGAACTCGGCGGTGAGCTTGTCCTGGCGCAGCGCAGTGAGGTCGCCGTACAGGCGGATGCGCGGCGGGATCGCCCGCGAGGAAGTGCAGGTCCGAGCCCTTCTTGTTCGAGGACCTCGGCGAGGTATTCGTCGATGCGCGCCACGTGACGGTCAGGCCGAGCTTCAGCCGGTCGCCGTGGTCGAACTTCGGCAGGATGCTCGTGTCGGTCACGAAGTTCGGAACTGCCGCTTGTCCGTTGCGTAGGCGAAGGCGTCGTCCGGGTCGATCTCCTTGGCCTTGATCGCCGCGAGCAGCGCCATGTCCATGAGCTGCATGCCGTAGTCCTTGCCGGTCTGCAGCTGGCTGGGGATCTGGTGCGTCTGGTCGGTCATGATGAGCTTGGCGATCGCCTTGGTCATGACCATCACTTCGCAGACCGCCTTGCGGCCGCGCGCCGTCGGCGCTCTTGACCAGCACCTGGGTGATCACCGCGATCAGGCTCTGCGACAGGAAGCTCTTGGTCTGCTCGCGCTCCTCGACCGGCAGCGCATCGATGATGCGGTCGATGGTCTTCACGGCGCTGGTCGTGTGCAGGGTGCCGAGCACCAGGTGGCCGGTCTCCGCCGCGGTCATCGCCATCGAGATGGTCTCGGCGTCGCGCAGCTCGCCGACCAGGATCACGTCCGGGTCCTCGCGCATCGCGGCGCGCACGCCCTCGGCGAAGGAGGGCAGGTGCGTGCCCAGCTCGCGCTGGATCACCTGGCTGTTCTTGCTGCGGTGGACGAACTCGATCGGGTCCTCGAGGCTGATGATGTTCAGCCGCCGCGTCGAGTTCAGCAGGTCGATCATCGAGGCCAGCGTGGTCGACTTGCCGGTGCCGGTGGAGCCCGTGACCAGGATCATGCCCTGGTGGTAGTCGCACAGCTTCTTGACGATCGGCGGCAGCGCCAGGCGCTCGATGCTCGGGAATCTCGCTCGGAATCGAGCGGAAGGTCGCGCCGACGCCGGTTTCCTTGCGGAAGACGTTGACGCGGAATCGCCCGCCGTCCTCGGAGACGTAGGAGAAGTCGAGGTCGTGACCCTCGCGGAAATGCTCCTGCTGGGTGCTTGGTGAGGATCTCGGTGACATAGCCTTCCAGCTCGTTGTCGCCGAGATTGCGGAACTTGATCGGCATCAGGTCGCCGTTCATGCGCAGCATCGGCGGCACGCCCACGGCCAGGTGCACGTCGGAGCAGCCTTGCGCTAGGCCGAGCTTCAGGAAGGCGTCGATTCGGGGCATGGACGAACCGCGGTAGCCGAGGCGGGCGCAACTCTAGCAGGGCCGACTGGAGATGAGAATTCTCGCCTCCTTCACCTTTTCGTGGACGCCTCGCTCTCCCTGAAGGGTACTTTCACCATCTCTTCGAAGACCAGGGCCGCAAGACGTCCCGGCAGGCTTGCTCTGCGCCATTCATGGCGCAGAGGTTTTGAAAGTACCCTTCAGGGAGAGCGGAGGCGAGAACGGAAAGATGAACGTCCTTTCCGTGCGGGTAGCTGGTGCTACTGATATCTCTCCAGCGCCAGTCTCATCTCCTCCATGGAGTTGAAGCGCTTCGCCTTGTCCACCGACATGGCCCGCACGACGAGTCCGGACAGGGCCGGCGGCAGCGTCGGGTTGATCTCGTGCGGCGGGCGCGCCTTGCCCTGCACGTGCTGGTACATCACCGACATGTGGTCGCCGCGGTGGTAGGGCGGCACGCCGGTGAACATCTCGTACATGATGACGCCGATGGACTGTAGATGTCGGCCTTCTCGTCGACCTTCTTGCCGAGAATCTGCTCGGGCGCCATGTACTTCGGCGAGCCGATGACATAGCCGGTCTTGGTGAGCTGGGTGTCGCCCTCGCGGTGGGCCGCGGCCACGCCGAAGTCCACGATCTTCAGCAGGCCCTCCTCGTTGATCAGCACGTTGGCGGGCTTGAGGTCGCGATGCACGATGCCGACCTGGTGCGCGACGGCCATGCCGGTTGCGATGTCCATCGCGAAGCGCACGGCGCGCTTGAGCGGCATCGGCTTCTCGTTGACGATCTCGCCACCGAGCGTGTGCGAGGGGAAGTACTCCATCGAGATGGCGTAGTTGCCGCGCACGTACAGGAAGTCGTAGATGCGGATGACGTTGCGGTGCGTGATCTTGCGCGAGTAGCGCAGCTCGTGCACGAAGCGCTTCATCATCTCCTCGTCCTGCGACACGTTCGGGTTCAGGAACTTCAGGATCAGCCGCTCGTCGACCACCGTGTCCTCCATGAGCAGCACCGTGCCGAACGCGCCCTTGCCGATCTTCTCGATGAACTTGTAGCGGCCCTCGATGATGTCGCCCGGCTTGAGGGTGGTGATGTCGAGCTTCTGCGCGACTGCCGCCTCGGCGCTCTTGACGACGTGCTTCGAGCTCGCGGTTGTCCATGAGCAGAGTCTTGGCGGGCTCGGCGCATCCTGCTCCGCCTTGCGGTTGGCCGCGACCATGCTGGTCGAGTAGCGGTTGTCGAGCTCCTCCAGGGCGCGGCTGGCCGCCTGCGACCACGGTCTGATCCTCCGCGCTCGTCTGCGCCTGCAGCTGCACGCGGATGTGCTCGACGCGCCGCTCGTCCGCGAGCTTGGCCAGCACGTTGATCGCCTCGATGCGGATTTCCTTCTCCGGGCGGTTGAGGGCCTGCAGCACGGGCTCGATCACCTTGTGGTCGCCGAGCTTGCCGAGCGCCCGCACCACGACCGGGATGGAGCGCGTGGCGTCGCTCTGCAGCATCTCGATGCAGGCGCGGCACGGCGCGCTTGCTGCCGATCTCCGCCAGCGCATCGATCGCGCGTTCGCTCACCCACCAGTCCTTGTCGCGCGTCGCCTCGATCAGATGGCTCGACGGCGCGCTCGTCCTTGGTCTGGTTGAGGATCTCGATGGCCGAGCGGCGGATCTCCTCGTCCTCGTCCTTCACCAGGGCGAGCACCGCCTCGACCACCTTCGGCCCGCCGATCTTGCCGAGCGCATCGGCGGCCCGGCTGCGCACCCACCAGTCATCGTCCTTGATCGCCTCGAGCAGGTGCTTGACCGACTTGGGCGTGCCGATCTCGTTGAGCACCTCGACCGCGGCGCGGCGCGCATACTCGTTCTCGTCCTTGAGCACGTCGACCAGGTACTTGGTGGTGTCCGGGTGGTTGGCCTTGATGACCACGTCCACGGCCGTGTTCTGCACGTCGATTTCCGGATCGCGCAGCAGCTTGCACGACCAGCTGCGATGTCGATCGGGCCCTCCACGCGCGTCAGCGCGTTGAGCGCCGCCTGGCGCACCATCTTGTTGGGGTCCTTGAGCTGGTTCTGGATCGCCTGCGGACACCTGCGGGAGATTGAAGCGCGACAGGACATTGATGATGTGCATGCGGGCGATCGGGTCCTTGCCCTCGACGCGGCGATCAGGTCCGGGACGGCGCTCTCGTCGGCGATCTCGCCCACGATGCGGAACAGGGCCGCCTTCTCGTTGGGCTCCTGGTTGTACGCGGCCGACAGCAGCTCGCGCACGTGAAAAGCGGGCCTTCTGCGCGGCGATGATTTCGAGCACCGCGGGCTTGCTGATGTTCTCGTGCGCCAGCATGTTCGAGCAGCATCGACGGCGGATAGTTCTTGCTGGAGGACAGCGCCCAGGCGATGCCCGCCACGGCGCGTGGATTGGATTCGCCCAGGCCCTTCGCGAACAGCGGAAAGCTCTTGGTGTCGACCAGCGCGGACAGTACCTCGACGTAGCCGAGCGTCTCCTGCTTGTCCGCGGCCGGCAGCGCCTCGATGATCGGTTCGATGGCGCCGCTCCCCATGCTCGGCGAGACGCCCAAGGGCTTTGCGCGCCACCGGGCTCGGCCGGGTCGCCGCTCGCCTTGATCTCGGCGATCAGGCGTTCGGCTTTCATCGTGCTTAGAAAACTCATTCGCTGGGGAACACTCGCTGCAGGCAGTGCATTATGCCATAAGGATTTACACTAACTGGACGCGAGACGAGACGGCGGAGTCGTTCGGTTACAATGGCGGCCCTTTCCTCCAAGCGCCGGCCCGCGGCCGGCGCCGTGTCCCCAGATAATAACGTCTCCGCGCACTCTTCCGCCAGTCGGCGCCATCAAGAACATCGTCGCAGTCGCCTCGGGCAAGGGCGGGGTCGGCAAGTCGACGGTCGCCGCCAATCTGGCGCTGGCCTGGGCGGCGCAGGGCGCCAAAGTGGGTATGCTCGACGCGGACATCTACGGTCCCAGCCAGCCTCGCATGCTCGGCCTCAGCGGCCAGCGCCCGGTCACGCGCGACGGCAAGTCCTTCGAGCCGCTGATGTCCTTCGGTCTGGAGGTCATGTCGATCGGGTTTCTCATCGACGAGGAGCAGCCGATGGTGTGGCGCGGGCCGATGGTCACGCAGGCATTGCTGCAACTCCTCAACGACACCCGCTGGAGTGCGCTGGACTACCTGGTGGTGGACATGCCGCCAGGTACGGGCGACATACAGCTGACCTTGTCGCAGCGCGTTCCGGTGAGCGGCGCGATCATCGTCACCACGCCTCAGGACATCGCGTTGCTCGATGCGCGCAAGGGATTGCGGATGTTCGAGAAGGTCGTCCGTGCCGGTGCTCGGCATCGTCGAGAACATGAGCACGCACGTGTGCTCCAGGTGCGGCCACGAGGAACCCATCTTCGGCACGGGCGGGGGCGCGCGCATGGCCGAACAATACGGCGTCGAGCTGCTCGGCGAGCCTCCCCCTGGATATTCGCATCCGCGAGCAGGCGGACAGCGGGCGCGCCGACGGTAGTCGCGGAACCGGACAGCGCACCCGCACGTGCCTACCTGGACATCGCCAGGCGCACCGCGGCGCGGCTGGCCGGTGCGCGGCGAGGGCGGCAAGGCATTTCCCAGCATCACGATCGAGGACAGCTGAAAGCATGAGCATCAAGGCTGACAAGTGGATCCGGCGCATGGCGCGTGAGCACGGCATGATCGAGCCATTCGAGCCCGGCCAGGTGCGCGAACGCGACGGCCAGAGGATCGTTTCCTACGGCACGTCGAGTTACGGCTACGACGTGCGCTGCGCCAGCGAGTTCAAGATCTTCACCAACATCAATTCCACGATCGTCGACCCGAAGCGTTTCGACGAGAAGAGCTTTGTCGACTTGGGCGCCGACGTATGCATCATTCCGCCGAACTCGTTCGCGCTTGCGCGCACCGTGGAATATTTTCGTGTCCCGAGGAATGTACTGATCGTCTGCCTGGGGAAGTGCGTCACTTCGGATACCCGCGTCGTCGATACCAATACGGGCGCGTACCTGCCGATCACCGAGATGCGCTGGGGAGCTCGTACGTTGGGACTCAAGGACTGGCAGCTCGAAGCGGCACCGGCAACGGAATGCATATCTCAGGGGCGCAAGCCGGTTTTTGAGCTGCGCACGCGCGCGGGGCTGCGTATCCGTGCCACTGCAAATCATCCGTTCCGGCAGTTGCACGGCTGGACTGCGCTCGAGCAGTTGAAGATTGGCGAGCGCATCGCGGTAGCCCGGGACATACCGGTGTTTGGCCGCACTCCTCTTGCGGATTGGGAGGCGAGCTTGTTGGGGCTGATGATCTCGGAAGGACAGTGCCGCACGCCCGGCCACAGCCCGACGTTCACGAGCAGTGACCCGATCCTGATCGACGCGCTCAAGTCCTCCGTCGCAGCGAGCGGGCTCGGCGAGGTGACTTACAAAGGAAAATTCGGCTATCGCCTCGTCAATCACAGAGGACGCGGCGGGTTGCCGGAGGGCAATAAGGCAGCTCGATGGCTCAAGAGCCATAAGCTCAACGTCGGCGCTGGCGACAAGTTCGTACCGCAGTGCGTCTTCACCGCCCCCGCGCGCTCGGTACGCCTGTTTCTTCAGGCACTCTTTTCGGGGGACGGTGGTCTGTATCGATCTGCCGGTGGCTTCTATCTGGAGTACTACTCGAAATCACGTCGACTCATCGAGGACGTCCACCACCTGCTCTTGCGCTTCGGCGTTTTTTCGCTCATGCGCGAAAAACGCACTTCAATCGGCACGCAAGCTCACTCGATCCGGATTACCGACCGGGAGCAGATCGCCAATTTTCATCAGCGCATTGGTTTCTATCCCGGATCGGCCAAGCAGCGGCGGCTTGACGATGAAATCATGCCAGCCATCGGACTGGTGCCCGAACGGTTACGGAGCAACTTCGATAGTCTGCCGAAAGAAGCATGGCCCCTGATGACGCTGGCGGTGGCGAGAGCGGGGATCAGCCTGAGAAGCTTGGATGTTCATGCGATGCGCACACAGTCTTTGCCATACCGGGCAGCTTCGCGCGTTGCGCTGGCAACTGAGGATCGATCACTGCATTCTCTGGTGTACGGCCCGGTTTGGGACGTCGTGGAATCCATCGAGCCGGCGGGCTGCGAGGAAGTGTTCGACATCAGCGTGCCACGCCTGCACAGCTTCGTCGCCAATGGGTTCATCGTGCACAATTCGACTTATGCACGTTGCGGCATAATCGTGAACGTAACGCCCCTGGAACCGGAGTGGGAAGGGCACGTGACGCTGGAATTCTCGAACACGACGCCGCTTCCGGCGAAGATTTACGCGAACGAAGGTGTCGCTCAGATGTTGTTCTTCGAGTCCGATGAGGTGTGCGAAACCTCGTACAAGGACCGCGGCGGAAAGTACCAGGGACAGAAGGGCGTCACCCTCCCGAAGACCTGATGCGGGCTAACGCTTGAGCGAGCGGATTTCCATGAGCCACTCGCGCTTGCCGTCCTTGAGGCGCTCGGCGCGCACCGGGACGAATCCGAGGGAGGGCGCATACCACGTGCGCGTCGCCCGCTTGGAGCTGCCGACGCGCTCGGAACGGTAGACCACGGTCGGCAATTCGCCGATCGCGGTCTTGAGCGTGGCCTCGCCCTCGAGGATGTAGCGATATTCCTTGATGCGGTCCTTGTCGAGCATCACGTAGACCGCCGGGCGCGCGCCGCGCGCCAGGTCGCGCATGACGGCGATCTGGATCGACATGGCGTCCTGCGTACCCGGGGCAACCGCCAGCGCCACCTCTTTCTGTTCTGCCGTGCCCGAGACGCGCCCGGACGCCCAATCGAAGTCCAGAGCGATGTCGCGCTCCGTGTCGTCCGAGCCGTCGTCGGCGCGATAGCGCACCGGCCGCACGCCGTCTTCGTTCAATTCCAACCAGGAGGTCTGCCTGATCTCGTCGCTGAAGAAAGCGCGAAACATGCCGCGGGCGTTGGCGCGCGATTCGTAGCGATACCCGCCGCCGCCGTCGCGTTGCAGCTCTATATCCGTGGTGCCGGCGTTCAGGCCATGCCAGTTGACCGAATAGCTGCCGGCAAACGGCTGGACATCGTCCGATGTCGCCCACAGCGCAGCAGGACAGCACAGCAACCACGCGGCAACTCGAAGCAGGGTCTTCATTGCGTCCCCGCCTGCGCGGCGGCCCCGGCATCGAGAACCACGGGATCGTCCAGGCGCCGGGCATCTAGCCAGGCAGCGCCTTCGCGCCACTGCAAACGTCCGTTCGCCAGCCACTCGAGCGTCATTGGATAGATCCTGTGTTCCTGGGCCTGAACGCGCGCTGAAAGCGTGGCAATCGTGTCATCAGCGTACACGGGCACGCGAGCCTGGATCACCACCGGGCCGCCATCGAGCTCTTCCGTGACGAAATGCACGCTGCAACCGTGCTCGCGATCGCCGCTGTCCAGTACGCGCTGGTGAGTGTGCAAGCCGCGATGCTTCGGCAGCAACGAAGGATGAATGTTCAGCAGCCGTCCGGCGAATTCGTGCACGAACTGCGGCGCCAGGATCCGCATGAAGCCGGCCAGCGCCACGGCGTCGACAGCGTGGGGGCGAATTGCCTGTGCCAGCAACCGACCGTAGTCGGCGCGCTCCTGGCCGGGCAGTGGCGATACGACTGCGCAGCCGATGCCGAGCTCGGCCGCGCTCCGCAACCCGGGCGCATCGGCCCGGTCGCTGATCACGGTGACGACGTGTGCGTGCAGCTGCCCCGCGCGCGCCGCGCGGGCGATCGCCAGCATGTTCGATCCGCGGCCGGAGATGAGGATGGCGATGCGCAGCGGGGCGCGCGGCGCCGCGCTCATGTCTCGATGACCACTCCGCGTGAGCCGCTGCGCACCGCACCGATGACGAGGGGCTTCTCGCCGGCGTGCTTGAGGAGCGCGAGCGCCGCGTCGGCATTCGGTTCGGGCACGCACACGGTCATGCCGATGCCGCAGTTGAAGGTGCGGTACATCTCGGCGTCGTCGAGGTTGCCGGTGGACTTCAGCCAGGAGAACACCGGGTCGACGGGCCAGGCGCTGCGCCTGAGGATCACTTCCAGGCCCTCGGGCACGACGCGCGGAATGTTGTCGAGCAGGCCGCCACCCGTGATGTGCGCCAACGCGTGCACCGGCGCCGCAGCCAGCAACGCGAGCAACGGCTTGACGTAGATTCGCGTCGGCGCGAGCAGCCGGTCGTAGAGCGGCTCGCCCTCGAGCAGGGTGCCCTTGCCGGCGTGCGCGTGCGCGATCAGCTTGCGGATCAGCGAGTAGCCGTTGGAATGCGGGCCGGAGGAGGGAAGACCGATGATCACGTCGCCGGCCCGCGTACGGCTGCCGTCGATGATGCGATCCTTTTCGACGACGCCGACGCAGAAGCCGGCCAGATCGTAGTCCTCGCCGTGATACATGCCCGGCATCTCGGCGGTTTCGCCGCCGACCAGGGCCGCACCGGCCTGTACGCAACCCTCGACGATGCCCTTGATGACAGTGGCGGCCACATCCACGTCGAGCCGCCCGGTCGCATAGTAGTCGAGAAAGAACAGTGGCTCGGCGCCTTGCACGACCACGTCGTTGGCGCACATTGCAACCAGGTCGATGCCGATGGTGTCGTGGCGGGCGGTTTCGATGGCCAGCCGCAGTTTGGTGCCGACACCGTCGGTGCCGGAGACCAGCACCGGCCGGCGGTAGCGGTCCAGGGGGACTTCGACCAGCGCGCCGAAGCCGCCGAGCCCGCCCATCACCTCCGCGCGCATCGAGCGCTTGACGAGGGGCTTGATGCGCTCGACGAGCTCGTCGCCTGCGTCGATGTTGACGCCGGCGTCGCGGTAGGTGATCGACGTGCGGTGTGCCATGTGAGGAGGGCTATGGATCGGACGGCCGGCATGGGCAGCTATGATATTTTACACAAATGCCAGCCTTCCCCCTCCTCGTCGGACATCCGTCGCGCACGACCGCGGCGCGGCGCTGGGGGCTCATCGCCTGCATCGGCGTGCTGGCATGGTCATCGGCACGGCCTGCCGCCGCGGTTACCGTGCAAGGGCTCTATGAGGCCAACGTTCCCATGGCCGAGCGCGGCGAGAGCGCCCAGGCCGCTGCATTCCAGGACGCAATGCGACAGGTGCTGGTGCGTGTCACCGGGCGACGCGACGCGGGCGAAGACCCGGCGCTGGCTCCGCTCGTCAACGATGCGCGCCGTTACGTGCAGCAGTTTCGCGTGGTCGGCGGCAACCAGTTCGTTGCCGGTTTCGACGGTGAGCGCGTGGAGCGTGCCGTGGTCGACGCGGGCCAGCCGTTGTGGGGTCATGAACGGCCCGCGACGCTGGTCGTGCTCGCGGTGGTCGAGGGTTCCGGTCGTTCGGTGCTCACGACGAGCTCTACCGGGGAATTAAAGCAGGCGGTGCAGCGCGGCGCACAGCTGCGCGGTTTGCCGATCCTGTGGCCGGAAGCCGCGCGCCCGATCATTGCAGCGCAACTTGCCGGCGAATCGGCGCAGAGCCTTCGCGAGATTGGGGCACGCTACGGCGCCGATGCAGTTCTTGCGGGTGTCTCCGCGGCGCCCGGCGCGGGCAGCGCGATCCGCTGGACGCTGGTGCAGGGCGAGGAGACCAATCAGTGGCGCGGTACCGCGGAAGAAGGTCCGCATGGCGCCGCGGACTGGTTCGCGCACGCCTTCGCCGCCGGTTCCGATTCGAGCGGCGATGGTGCTGCCGTCGCAATCACCGTGAGCGGAGTGAGCGATCTGCGCGCGTACGCCTCCGTCACGGAATACCTGCAATCCCTGACGCTGGTGCAGGCTCTCGCGGTCGACGAGGTCGCCGGCGACAACGTGGTTTACCGGGCGCGCGTTCGAGGTGGCGCCGAGCGTCTGGCGCGCGCCATCAGCCTCGGCGGCCGGCTCGAGCCGCAGAGCCCGGAGGCTTCGAACGGTGATGTGGGCGGGGCGCTCGCCTATCGCTATCGTCCGTGATGGGCCCGTGAGCCTGCGCCAGCTCCCCAACCTGATCTGCGTCGCGCGCATCGCGCTGGTCGTGCCGATCGCGCTGTCGATCAATCGAGGCGACTACCGCCTGACGTTGGTGCTGTTCGCGGTGGCCGCCTTTTCCGATGCGCTGGATGGCTTCCTCGCCAAGCGCTTCGGCTGGACCACCGAGCTCGGCAAGGTGCTCGATCCCCTGGCGGACAAGCTGCTGCTGGTTACCGTGTTCATCATGCTCGCGGTGGTCGACGTGACCCCGGTGTGGCTTTCAACAATCGTGGTGCTGCGCGACGTGGTAATCGGAGTCGGCGCCGCCACCTACCACTGGCTGTTCGGTCCGTTGAACGGCCGGCCGACGGCAGTCAGCAAGCTCAACACGGCGGTGCAGTTGTCGTATGTGCTGGCGGTCGTCTCGGCCGAAGCTTTTGGCTGGCCGCCGCATCCGGCCGTGCTGGTGTTGGGCGCGGCGGTACTGATCACGACCGCGGTCAGCGGAATCGACTACGTCAACACCTATACGCGGCGCGCGCGCAGCACCGCGCGCGCTCGTCGCGTCGCCTGAGCCGCATGCAACAGCTGCCGCTCGGCGTGCGTTGGCGCGACAGCTCGGTATTCGCAACCTTCGTGCGCGGTCCGAACGCGCTGGCCGTCGATGCGCTCGAGTCGCGAGACCCGCAACGCGCCGCCTGCATCTGGCTGTGGGGTGGGGTGGCGACGGGCAAGAGTCATCTGCTGCAGGCGGCCTGCGCGCTCGCCGGCGACCTCGGTGAGCCTGCGGCGTACTTTCCGATGAGGGAGCGTGCGCAGTTCGCACCCGACTCGCTGGCCGGCTGCGAGCAGCTCCCGTTGGTCTGCCTCGACGATGTGGCCCAGATCGCGGGCGATGCCGCGTGGAACCGCGCATTGTTCAATCTGTACAACGGCCTGATGGAACATCAGGGCCGGTTGCTGCTGGCGGCCGAGCAACCGCCGTCCGGCCTGGCCTGGGCGCTGCCCGATCTCGGTTCGCGGATGGCCGCAGGTCTCGTGATGCAACTGCGCGCACTGGATGAGCGCGGCCAGGTGGACGTGCTGCGGCTGCGGGCACGACGCCACGGCCTCGAGCTTCCGGAGGAGACGGCGCACTACCTGCTGCGCCGGTTCCCCCGCGACCTGCGCACGCTGTGCGGATTGCTCGATACGCTGGACGCCGCCTCGCTCGCCAGCCAGCGCCGGCTCACCGTGCCGTTCATCAAGGAAATCCTGAGCTCCGGGTGAGGCGCAGGTAACCGACGAGCGCGAGGAACAGCGCGAACGCGACGAACAGCATCGCGGCGGGGGTGGCGCGCGAGCTTGGATCGGCGACGATTTCGGTGAGCGCGAGCGCGACGTATCCGATCACCAGCAGCGTCGACCAGGCGTAGGTGTAGCGCCGGCCGCGAATCAGTCCGGGCAACGGCAGCAGGAGCGGCGCGACCCACAGTAACGGCAGCATGGATCCGGAGGAGAGCCGCTTTCCCTGCCAGGCGAGCAGACAGGCCGCCAGTGCCGCCATCAATGCGAGCACCGTAGCCCGCGCCCACTGCGCGGGGCTCACCGCGATACCAGTTTCATGGCGAGCTCGGCGACACGCCGGCCGAGAAGCTGCGCCAGCGCCTTCTCGTGCTCGTCCAGGCGCACGCGGGTCTCGTCACCGGACACGTGACTCGCTCCATACGGACTGCCGCCGCCGCGTGTCCGAGTCAGCGCCGGTTCGGTATGGGGCAGACCGACGATGTACATGCCGTGATGCAGGAGCGGCAGCATCATCGAGAGCAGCGTCGTTTCCTGGCCGCCATGCATCGTTTGGGTGGACGTGAACACCGCCGCGGGCTTTCCGGCGAGCACACCCGTCAGCCACAAGGCGCTGGTGCCGTCGAAGAAGTACTTCAGGGGCGCAGCCATGTTGCCGAAGCGCGTGGGACTGCCGACGATCAACCCTGCACACTGCTTGAGATCGTCGTGAGTGGCATAGGGCGGTCCGTCGCCCGGAACTGCGGGCTCGCTGGCCTCCACGACGGTCGATACCGGCGGCACGGTGCGCAGCCGCGACTGCACTCCCGCCACCCCCTCGAGGCCCCGGCAGATCTGGCGCGCCAGCTCCGCCGTGGATCCCTTGCGCGAGTAGTACAGGACCAGAATCTCGATCATCGGGGCTCCATGGTGCGCCGCCAATTTACAACAGTCCCCGGCGCGCCGCGTTTCGAACCTCCTTGACGCCCCCGCCAGTCGCTTGTTAGCGTTCGGCCGACCCCGGGCAACGCGCACTTTCATAACTACAAATGAGCAGCTCTCCCGCAGCGAGACGCGGCGTCGCGCTCGCCGCCGTCGTGTTCTTGGGCTTCACGGCCTGCGCGGGCGCGCCCGTGCAGGAAATGAGCGACGCGCGCCAGGCGATCGCCGCCGCGAAGTCGGCGGGCGCCGCCGAACGCGCGCCCGAAGAGTTCGCCCTCGCCACGAGCCTCCTGGCTCAGGCGGAGGACGCGCTGCAGAAGCACGACTACAAGGCAGCCCGGCGCCAGGCGCGGCAGGCCCGCATGCGAGCGCAGCAGGCGCTGCAAACCGCGGCGCCCGAGGGGCGCCACGTGGATGACCGCTGAGCCGGCCAGCGCGTCGCGTATCTGCAAACGCGCACTCGTCGCCGGCCGCGTGCAAGGTGTGTTCTATCGCGCTTCCACAGTGAGCAGGGCACGCGAGCTCGGTGTCGACGGATTCGCGCGCAACCTTCCCGACGGACGTGTTGAGGTGGTGGCTTGCGGGCCAATCGAGGCGGTGGACGCCCTGGCAAAATGGCTGTGGAAGGGATCGGCGGCATCGAGGGTCACGGCCGTTCAGGTTGAAACGCTGGACGGCGAGCCGTTCCCGGCCCGAACCGGGTTCAGCGCGCGTTAGAGGAGACTCCCCATGGCGGAGCAGCAGGCCGAGGTGGCATGGATCGATCTCGGCGCGGCCGACAGTCTCATGGTTCCCGCGCTGCGCGACGGCGCGCGCCAGCTCGTCGCCAACGCAGTGCGCCTGGCACAGGATTTGATCCAACGCGACGCCAGCCAGGCCCACATCGAGCGCGGTGGCCGCAAAGCCCACAATCCCGCCGCAGCGCCTGCGCCAGCAAGTGGCGCGGAGTGAGCGAGCGCCAGCCCGATCCGCCTCTTCGCTGTCGCCGGTGGATGCGCGGGGAGCGGCTTTCGGGACCGTCGGAGGCAGGATGCCGACGCGGAGCCTCCATGGATGGATTCACGGCGTTCCCGAAAGCCGCTCCCCGCGCATCCACCGGCGACAGCGCCGCAGCGGACTAGCGCTTGCTCACGCGCGCCACTTGCTGGTCCAGCGCGAAATCACCTTGTCCGGGTACTCGCGCCGCCCGATGCTGCCGTTGTACCGCGCCAGCGCGCGCCGCACGTCCTTGCGCTCGCGCTGGTAGTAGTGGCGCAGGATCGCGCACCCCATGCGGATGTTGGGCTGCACCTTCATGAGCTGATGGCGCTTCATGCCGAGCTGCTCGGGCCAGAAAGGCATCACCTGCATCAGGCCCTGGGCGCCGGCGGAGGACACCGCCCAGGTGTTGAACGCGCTTTCCACGTCGATCACGGCGAGCACCAGCTCGGCCGGCAGCTCGTGCGCCCGGGCCTCGCAGTACACGTGGCGCAGGATCTCCATGCGCTCCTGCTTGTCCTTCACGTAGCGGCGCACGCGCGGCTCCATGAGCTTGTACCAGACCTCGGCGTCGAACTTGTCGGTGAAGCACTCGCCTTCGGCGATCGCCCTGGCAACGACGCTGCGGATTTCCGGATCGAGCTGGCCGTCGGCGCGCGCCGCGGTGTTCACCAGTGCCGTCGCGCCGGCGAACAGACAGAGCGCCGTGGGCAGGCAGAGGCATCGACGCATCCGCGTGATCAATCCGGCGCTCTCAGTGCGACGCCCGCCGGGCGCGCAGGAAATCGATGATTGCATCGCCGGCAACGTCCTGCGATTCGCGGTCGCGCCGGTGGCGATACTCGAGCTTGCCGGCATCGAGCCCGCGCTCGGCCACGACGATGCGGTGCGGAATGCCCAGTAGCTCTGCATCGGCGAATTTGACCCCGGGACGGGCGTCGCGGTCATCGAACAGCGTCTCGATTCCGGCGGCGTTCAGCTCGGCGTACAGGCGCTCGGCCGCTTCGCGCACCCGGGCGGATTTCTGCAGGTTGATCGGCACCAGCACCACCTGGAACGGGGCGAGGGGCTCAGGCCAGATGATGCCGCGCTCGTCGTGGTTCTGCTCGATCGCCGCCGCGACGATGCGGGTGACGCCGATGCCGTAGCAACCCATCATCATCGTGACCTCGCGCCCCTGCTCGTCGACCACCTTGGCATGCATCGCCTCGCTGTACTTGCGGCCGAGCTGGAAGATGTGACCGACTTCGATGCCGCGGGCGATGCGCAGGGTGCCGCGGCCGTCGGGCGCGGGATCTCCTTCGACGACGTTGCGCAGATCCGCGTACTGCGGCTCCGGGCAATCGCGGCCGAAATTGACGCCCTTGAGGTGCCAGTCGTCCTCGTTCGCGCCCACTACCACGTCGGCCAGCGCGGCGACGGCCCGGTCGGCTATTACCAGGCCCTTGAATCCAACCGGACCCAGCGAACCCGGGCTGGCGCCGAACGCCTGGGCGATGGCGGCGGGACTCGCGAACGCGAGAGGCTTCTTGAGCTGCGGCAGGCGGCCGGCCTTGACCAGGTTCAGCTCGTGGTCCCCGCGCAGGCAGAGCAGGACCGGAGCGCCGTCCGCGCCCTCGACGATGATCGCCTTCACCGTACGCTGCGCATCGATACCCATGAAGGAACACAGCTCGGCGATGGTCTTCACTCCCGGCGTGCGCACGCGTTCGCTCTTCTCGCGCGCCGCCGGGCGCGGCGTCGCGGGAGCCACGGCCTCCGCCAGCTCGATGTTGGCCGCATAGTCGGAGCTGTCGGAGAACGCGATGGCGTCCTCGCCGGAGCTCGCGAGCACGTGGAACTCCTGCGAACCGGTGCCGCCGATGCTGCCGGGGTCCGCCTGCACGGCCCGGAACTTCAGCTGCATGCGCGTGAAGATGCGCGTGTAGGCGTCGTACATCGCCCGGTAGCCCTCGAGGAGCGAGACTTCGTCGATGTGGAAGGAATAGGCGTCCTTCATTATGAACTCGCGTGCGCGCATCACGCCGAAGCGCGGCCGGATCTCGTCGCGGAACTTGATCTGGATCTGGTAGAAGTTCACGGGCAGCTGGCGGTAGGTGCGCAGCTCGCGCCGGGCGATGTCAGTGATCACTTCCTCGTGCGTCGGGCCGTAGACGAACTGCCGGTCGTGCCGGTCCTTCAGACGCAGCAGCTCCGGACCGTACTGTTCCCAGCGGCCCGACTCCTGCCACAGCTCCGCCGGCTGGATGGTCGGCATCAGCAGCTCGAGCGCGCCGGCGCGGTCCATCTCCTCGCGGATGATGGCTTCGACCTTGCGCAGGACGCGCAGGCCGAGCGGCAACCAGGTGTACTGCCCGGCGGCGAGGCGGCGGATCAGACCGGCCCGCAGCATGAGCTGATGACTGACGACCTCGGCTTCCGCGGGAACTTCCTTGAGGGTGACGACGGGCAGCTGGCTGAGGCGCATCGGTGATCTTGGGCGCCGCGGGCGCCACTTGCTGAATCGGGCGCGTATCTTAGCCCATGTTGTGCCCCCGACAGCCCGCACCTATGATGCCCCGCGGCTGCGTGCCGGCCCGGCAGCGAGAGCCGACATCGAGAATGACGATGGAAGACAACAACGCCCGTCTGCCCCTGCGCCGCGGCATCTACCTGCTGCCCAACCTGCTCACCACCGGTGCGCTGTTCGCGGGCTTCTACGCCATCATCGCCGCCATCGACGGCAACTTCGAGCGCGCCGGTATTGCCGTGTTCGTCGCGATGATCCTCGACGGTCTGGACGGCCGCGTGGCGCGCATGACCAGTACCGAGAGCGCGTTCGGCAAGGAGTACGACAGCCTCTCCGACATGGTGTCGTTCGGGCTCGCGCCGGCGATTCTGGCCTACCAGTGGGGTGTGGCGCGGATCGCCGAATACGGAGTGATCTGGGGCCGCATCGGCTGGCTGGCCGCGTTCTTCTTCGCCGTCGCCGCAGCGCTGCGCCTGGCGCGTTTCAACACGCGCACGGTGGCCGACAAGCGTTTCTTCGAAGGGCTTCCCAGTCCGTCCGCCGCCGCCGTGGTTGCGGCGTTCGTCTGGTTTTCCAGCGGCTGGCGCGAACCGGGGCTGACCGGGCTGGTCGTCGCCTTCGCAGTGACAGCGCTCGCCGGTGGCCTGATGGTGAGCCGCTTCAACTACCACAGTTTCAAGCAGGTGAACCTGGGCGGGCGCGTGCCGTTCGCCTACATCCTGATCGTGCCGCTGGCCTATGCGCTGATCGCCTTCCATCCGCCGATCGTGCTCTTCGTGCTGTTCTCGACCTATTCGTTGTCCGGCCCGGGCACCTGGCTGTATCGGCGCCTGCGGCACGCGCCGCCGGACATATCGGCCGCGAGCGAGGACGCGGACGGCGATGAGCCGGTGAACCACCCGTGAGCGAGGCGCGCAACGACTACCTGGCGCAGCTCGAGGTAGACGTTTACCTCCGCCGCGCCGCGCCGGCTGCGCACGCACTTGCTCCGGAGCCTGCGGTCGAGACTGCGCCCTGCGTCGAAGCATCCTTGCGGCAAGCCCCATCGGTGGAGGGTGCTCCGCAAGTTGGCGGTCATGCGGCGGACGAGGTCCCCGGCATGGATTGGCAGGCTTTGCGCAGCAAGGTGGCCGCATGCACGCTGTGCACCCTGCACACGACGCGCACGCAAACCGTGTTCGGTGTCGGCAACCCCAACGCCGAATGGCTGGTGATCGGCGAGGCGCCCGGAGCCGAAGAGGATGCGCGCGGTGAGCCTTTCGTCGGCCGCGCCGGCGGCTTGCTCAACAGCATGCTCAAGGCGATCGGCCTGGAGCGCGAACAGGTCTTCATCGCCAACATCCTCAAGTGCCGCCCGCCCGGCAATCGCGATCCGAAGCCGGAGGAGGCGGCTCACTGCCGTCCCTACCTGGAGCGGCAGATCGCGCTGATCCGCCCGAAGATCATCCTCGCGGTCGGCCGCATCGCCGCCCAGAACCTGCTGGCGACTGAAACGCCGATCGGCAAGTTGCGCGGCCGGGTGCACCGCTTCGGCGCAGCCCGCACGCCGCTGGTGGTCACCTATCACCCGGCGTACCTGCTGCGCTCGCCCGGCGAAAAGCGCAAGGCCTGGGACGATCTGAAATTCGCCGTGGACGTATTGACCCGTGGCCGCCGTCGCGCAGTGAAGCGGTGGCGCCGAAGCTGTTGCTTCGGCCCATGAACGAGACCGACGTTGCAGCGGTGGTCGCGCTCGAGCGCCGCCGCCTACCAGTTTCCGTGGAGCGAGGGCATCTTCCGCGATTGCCTGCGCGTCGGGTACCTGTGCCGCGTGGTCGAGATCGGCGCTGCGGTGGCGGGCTACGGCATCATGTCGATGGGCGCGGGCGAGGCGCACATCCTCAACCTGTGCGTGCGCACCGACCTGCGCAGCCGCGGCATCGGCCGGCAGGTGCTCGACTACCTGCTGGAGCGTGCCCGCGGCGCCGGCATGCTCGATGCATTTCTCGAGGTGCGCCCCACCAACGTCGCGGCGATCCGCCTCTATCAGGCGGCGGGCTTCGAGCAGGTGGGCGTGCGCCGCGGCTACTACCAGGCCGCCGGCGGCCGCGAGGACGCCGCCGTGCTCAAGCTGGGGCTGGCGAGCGGCAGCCGCTGATACAATGCGCGCCCCGTTCCGTCCCGTGCATTCCCGCCCATGGCCGAGATTACCGACGAGATCGCCCGCCGGCGCACCTTCGCGATCATTTCGCACCCCGACGCCGGCAAGACCACGCTCACCGAGAAGCTGCTGCTGTTCGGCGGCGCAATCCAGCTGGCGGGAACCGTCAAGGGCCGCAAGGCCGCGCGCCACGCCACCTCCGACTGGATGCGGCTCGAGCAGCAGCGCGGCATCTCGGTCACCTCCTCGGTGATGCAGTTCCCGTTCAGGGGGCGCATCGTCAACCTGCTCGACACCCCGGGCCACGAGGATTTTTCCGAAGACACCTACCGCACCCTGACCGCGGTGGATTCGGCGCTGATGGTCATCGACTGCGCCAAGGGTGTGGAAGAGCGCACCATCAAGCTGATGGAAGTGTGCCGGCTGCGCGACACGCCGATCATGACCTTCGTCAACAAGCTCGACCGCGACGGCCGCGAGCCGATCGACGCTGCTCGACGAGATCGAGGACGTGCTGAAGATCGCCTGCGCGCCGGTGACCTGGCCGATCGGCATGGGCCGCGACCTGCAGGGCATCTACCACCTGCTCGAGGACCGCATCTACGTCTACACGCCGGGTGAAAAGGGCCGCGCCGGCACCAACCGCGTGATCGACGGGCTCGGCAGCGCCGCGGCGCGCGAATTCCTGGGCGAGCGCGCCGCCGCGTTTCACGACGAGATCGAGCTGGTGCGCGGCGCCTCGCCGCAGTTCGACCGGGAAGCCTATCTCGCCGGCCGCCAGACGCCGGTGTTCTTCGGTTCCGCGATCAACAATTTCGGAGTCGAGGAGCTGCTGGCGGCGTTCGTCGAGCATGCACCCGCGCCGCGGGCCGCGCGCGACCAGCGAGCGGATCGTGCAGGCGCAGGAGGAGAAGCTCAGCGGTTTCGTCTTCAAGATCCAGGCGAACATGGATCCGGGCCACCGCGACCGCATCGCCTTCGTGCGCCTGTGCTCGGGCCGCTACACGCGTGGCATGCGCATCTATCACGTGCGCCTCGACAAGGAGATCGAGGTCGAGCGATGCGCTCACTTTCATGGCCGCGGACCGCAGCCAGGCGGACGAGGCCTACGCGCGGCGACATTCTCGGGCTGCACAACCACGGAACCATCAACATCGGCGACACCTTCAGCGAAGGGGAGGTGCTCACGTTCACCGGCATTCCGAACTTCGCTCCGGAGATGTTCAGACGCGCAGTGCTGCGCGACCCGCTGCGCATGAAGGCGCTGCAGAAGGGTCTGTCGCAGCTGTGTGAGGAGGGGGCGACGCAGTTGTTCCGTCCCCTGCGCAACAACGATTTGATCCTGGGCGCGGTCGGGCCGCTGCAGTTCGAAGTCGTCGCGTTCCGCCTGCAGGACGAGTATGGCGTGCAGTGCACGTTCGAGCCGATCAACGTGGTCGCGGCGCGCTGGGTGGTGAGCGCGGACCCCAGGAGGCTCGACGGGCTGCGCGCGAAGGCCTTCGACAACCTGGCGCGGGATCACTCGGGAGCGCTCGTGTATCTGGCGCCGACGCGGGTCAACCTTTCGCTCGCGCTCGAGCGCTACCCGGGCATCGAGTTTCGCGAAACGCGCGAACATCTGGCCATCGCCGCGTAGACTGCCGCTCCTGGGAGTGCGCCAATGAGAAAAACCCTGCTGCGCCGTCCCGTCATCGCCTGGGCCTTCTACGACTGGGCCAACTCCGCTTTCGCCACCACGGTGATGGCGGTGTTCTTCCCGATTTTCTTCAAGAGCTACTGGGACGCGGGCGCCGAGCCGACGGTGAGCACGTTCCATCTCGGGATGGCGAACACGATCGCCAGCCTCATCGTGGCGCTGATGGCCCCGCTCGCCGGCGCTATCGCGGACAAGGGCGGGGCGCGCGTGAAGTTGCTGGCGCTGTTCACCGTTATGGGTGTGGCGATGACGTCGGCGCTGCCGCTGGTGGAGCGGGGCGATTGGCCGATGGCTGCCGCGCTCTACATCGTCGCATCGCTGGGCTTCTGGGGCGGGAATCAGTTCTACGACTCGCTGCTCCTCGACGTCGCTGAGCCTGAGCAGTACGACCTTGTCTCCGGCTTCGGTTACGCGCTCGGCTACCTCGGCGGCGGCATTCTCTTTCTGGTCAACGCCGTGATGGCGGACAACCCCGCGGCCTTCGGCTTGGCGGACAAGGCGGAGGCGGTGCGCGTTTCCTTCGTGATGGTCGCGATCTGGTGGGCGCTGTTCAGCATCCCGGTGGTGCTGTTCGTGCGCGAATCGCGCGCCGGCGCGCCGCCGCGCTGGCGTCCCGCAATCCAGGCGGGATGGCAGGAGCTGAAAGTCACGCTGCAGCACGTGCGCGGCGATCGCACGCTGCTGCTGTTCCTGCTCGCGTACTGGTTCTACATCGACGGCGTGAACACCATCATGAAGATGGCGGTGGACTACGGCCTGGCCCTCGGATTCGCACAGGGCACGCTGATCAAGGCCCTGCTGCTGGTGCAGTTCGTCGGGTTTCCCGCGGCGCTCGCCTTCGGGCTGCTTGGCCAGCGCTTCGGACCGCGAACCGGCATCCTGATCGCCATCGCCGTGTACGGAGGCGCGACGGTCTACGCGTATTTCATGTCCTCGGAGCGGGAGTTCTACGGGCTCGCGATCACCGTCGGGCTGGTGCAGGGAGGAGTTCAATCGCTCTCCCGCTCGTTGTACGGCCGGCTCGTGCCGCCGGGGAAGGCAGGCGAGTTCTTCGGCTTCTACAACATGATGGGCAAGGCTGCCGCGGTGCTCGGCCCGATGCTCACGGGCGTCACGGCCCTGCTCACCCACAACTCGCGCCTGGCGATCCTGTCGCTGGTGCTGCTGTTCGTGATCGGCGGCGCGCTGCTCTCGCGCGTGAAAGATCAGCCCCAGCTCGCGGGATCCACGCGGTAGTAGCCGCTGAGCTCTGCGTACAGCGCCGGGTGCTCGCGCAGCAGGTCCGCGGCGCGCTCGAAGAACACTTCCGTCGCCACGGCGAAGAACTCCCCTTCGTTGTGGCCGCCGTAGGGATCGAGCAGCGTCGGCTCGCCGCGCGCCGCCGCGGTGCGCAGCCGCGAGAATTCCGCGTTCATGACCTGCGCCCAGCGCTCGTAGTGCTCGGCATCGCCGAGGAGCGGTGCGCCGTCGACTTCCCCCGCCTCGGCGTCCAGGTAGTGGGCGAACTCGTGATACACGACGTTGTAGCCGTCGTTCGGGCCCGCGGCGCTCGCCTGCACGTCCTCCCACGAGAGGATGATGCGATGTGTTTCCCACGCCTGACCGGAGAGAACCTGCTCGCGTTGATGCACCACTCCCGCCTCGTCGCGACGCTCGTCGCGCGCGATGAATGCAGCGGGGTACACCAGGACCGAGTAGAGCGCGTCGTAGACGCTCGCGGCGCGATTGAGCACCAGCAGGCAGGCCTGGGCGGCGATCGCGAGCCGCATCTCCAGCGTGACGGCGAGCCCCTGGCAGCCGACGAATTCCTTCTCGGCGACGAACTGGTTGACGAGGCCGTCGAGCCTCAGGCGCAGCTTCTCGGGCATGCGCGAGTAGAGCGGCATGGCGCTCGCGATGAGCGTGCGCCATTCGGCGGGGATCGGTTGCGCGCGCAGTCTCCGGCGCCGGTGCGCCGTCCAGAAGGGGCGGCCCAGCAGCACGGCCACCACCAGGAACGCAATGCCGAGGACGACTGCCGCGGGGGTCAACGCGCTCCGCTTAGCCCTTCTTGAGCTTCTCGACGAGGTCGACGTACGCCTGCATGGCCGTGTCGGTGGCGGTACCCTTCTTCGCTGCCCAGGCGTCGTACTTGGCGCGACCGGTCAGATCGAGAAAACCGGGCCGCGCACCTTTGGCGTCCCCTTCGGTGGCCTGCTTGTACAGCGCATACAGTGACAGCAGCTGATCGTTGTTCGGACGCTGCTTGAGTTTCTGGACTTCGGCGGCGGCTGCCGTGAATGCTGATTTGAGGTCCGGCATGGTGTGCTCCGCATTTTCGGTGAGTATGCCAGAAGGTGTCTGTCGGGCGGCGATTGCTCTTCCCGGAGCTCTTTCTGCAGCGCTTTCCGAAAACGCCGCAAGTACGTCCCTGTAGGCTCCGTCAGCGACGTCCTGTCGCTGACGGTTTCGGAAAGCGCTGCAGAAAGAGCTCCGGAAAGAGCAATCGCCTGGGAGAAGAAGTTCTTCTTGTCTACCGAACGCTTCTGACGCTGCGCTTGAGTCGGTCCAGATCTCCGGTTAGTGGGGCGGCGCCGTAGCGGAGGTTGAGATAGAGGGCGGTGATGGCGTCGGTGGTGGTGGCGAGGTCGGGGCGTTCGCGCGCGACGCGGCGAGCGAAGTCGAGCGCGCCTTCGTGTTCGTTTCTGCGCATTCCGTGGCGTTGCATCTTGCGGCAGAAGCGCTGGTAGAGCTCGTGGATGGGATCGGCGCGCGCGCCGCGCATGGCGCGGCGCAGGTGCAGGGCGAGGAGCGACATCGCGACGACGACGCTTGCGGCGAGGAGGGCGGTGAGCGTACGCCAATCGGTCCGGCCCAGGCCGAGCCATTCCAGCAATGCGATCTGCGAAGCGCCGTTGAATTGGAGGATGCGCTCGCGCCAGAGCGTGTTGACCGCGTCCCAGGCGAAACGGATCTCGGCGAGCCAGCGCGAGCCGCGCACGAATCGGTCGGCCACCGGCTCGTCGGCGCCGAGAGCGTCCATGAGGCCGCCCTCGATGCGCTGCGGGGCCACGGCCGCGGTCGGGTCGACCCGGACCCAGCCGCGACCCTCGAGCCAGACCTCGCTCCAGGCATGCGCGTCGGACTGGCGCACGATGTAGTAGCCGGCGAGTCGATTCAGCTCGCCGCCCTGGTAGCCGGTGACCACGCGCGCGGGGATGCCGGCCGCGCGCATCAGCGCGGTGAAGGCGGAGGCGAAGTGGCCGCAAAAGCCGCTGCGCGTGTTGAAGAGAAAGTCGTCCACCGAATCGAGGTCGAGCCGCGGCGGCGTGAGCGTGTAGAAGAACTCCTGGTCCCGGAACATCTGCAGCACGGCGCCGATGTACTGGGCTTCGTTCGCGGCATTGGCGCGCATTCGCCGCGCCAGGGCGCGGGCGCGCGGATTGGGTGCCTCCGGCAGCCGGGTGTCGCGCAGGCGCATGCTGAAGCTGAGCGGTTCGTTGAATCCGTAAGTGGTGCGCGAGCTCAGCGCGATCGTGGTGGGTTGGTCGACCGGCTCGCGCGCCAGCAGCTGGTAGTCGTAACTCTGGAACAGGTGCGCACGCCAGGTCTCCGGAAGGTCCAGCGCAAAGATCCAGGGCTGCCCGCTCGGCTCGAGCATCAAGCTGTAGCCGAACGCCTGGCCCGAGAATCTCGGAGTCGCGCGCGGATGGGTGATGGCGCGATTCCGGCGCCACGTGTAGCCGTCGAAGTCGTGCAGCACCGGGCCACGCCAGTAGCGTTGCGAAGGCGGCGGAGCCGCGCCATCGAAGCGCACGCGGAAAGCGACGGTGCTCTGCAGGCTGAGCTCGGAAATGTCTCCGGGACTCATTTCATCGCCCAGGCCGGTAACCGCGCCGCCGCTGTTGGGCAGCGCCCAGAAGGGGCCCGGCACGCGTGGAAAGAAAGCGAACATCAACAGCATCAGCGGTGCGGCCTGGAGCAGCAGGCGCGCCGCATAGCGGACGCTCTCGCGCGGCGTTTGCGTCGGCGCAGCCTGCGTGGCCCGCATCAACGCCGTGGTGGTCAGCCAGACGATCGCTGCATAGACCGGCAGGAGCCACAGCAGTTGTGCATGCAGGAAAGCAGCGAGGACCAGGAAATGGCCGATGAGCAGCAGCACCACGTGGTCGCGCGGCCGGCGCGTCTCGAGCAGCTTCACGCCCGCCATCAGCGTGAGCATGGCCGTGCCGGCGCTCAGGCCGTTGACGGTGCGGAACGTGGCAAGCACGCCCAGTAGCACCGTCGCCACGACGAGAACCCGCAACCAGCCGGACGGCAGGCGCGCGCCGCGCAGACCCAGCAGGCCGCGCCAGGCGAGCAGGAGGACGTACGTAGCCATGACCCACAGGGGCAGGTGCGCCGCGTGCAGCGCGATCGCGCAGGTGAGCGCCAGTGTCGTCCAGACGAGCGGCGCATCGAGTTGCAGGCGCCGGCTAAGCGTCATGAGGGCTCGGGCTCGAGCCGAAGAGCGCCAGCGCCGCGAGGCAACGGCGGCGGTGCTCCGGGCCCGCCGCGGGCGCGATCGCGTTCGCCGGCAGCTCCACGCCGTACGATTGCGAATGCCGATCTGCCGCGATCACCCATTGGGTGAGTTGCGACAGACGAGCTTCCAGGCCAGGCGCGTGGACTGCTTCGAGAGCGAAGATCTGTGGTGCCCGCGCGGCGCTGGCCAGGTCCTTGACCAGCAGCGGGCCGCCGCGCGCGAACGCCTTCCAGGCCACGCGCCGCGGCGAATCGCCGGGCACGTATTCGCGAAAACCGCGGAAATCCTCGTCGCCGCGATGCAGCGGCTCGAGGCTGCCGTGATCGTCGCTCGCAGTGACTGGCGGCGGTTGATTTCCGGCCGGCTGGGCATAGACGAGCGCCTCGATGGGCGCGTGCAGCCAGCTCCAGGCGCGAAACAGGCCGAGGGGAAAGCGCGTGCTGAGCACGCAGCGCTCCATGCGCAGCAGGCCGCGCGCGTGCGTCGGCACTTCGAGTGCGATGAGAAAGCGCTCGGCGGGTGTGATGCGCGCCAGGGTGGTGACGGTGTCGTCGACTTCGAGTGTGAGCGCGTACCGCGGCAGTGCGCCCGGATTCTCGCAGCCGAACAGCAGCCGCAGCGGAGCGCCGGCGAACGCTTCCTCGCTGCTCACGCTCGCCACCACTACGCCGGTGAGATTGCGGTGACAGTGGAACATCGCCACCAGTGCGAGGCTCGCGAGCAGGAAGGTCAGCCCGAACCCGAGACTGTTGTTGTAGTTCATCGAGGCGAGCAGCATGGCGAACAGCGCCAAGCCGTAGATCACGCCGAAGCGGGTCGGAAGGATGTAGATGCGCCCGCGGTGGATCGCGAGAGGCAGGCGGTCAGCTGCCCTGCCGGCGCCGTGCCCACGCGCGGGCGCGGCGAGCGAGGCGGGCGCGCAGCACGGCGATCATCAGGGTATCGGCACGTCTTCGATGATCTGGCGGCCGATCGATGCGTCGACGCGTGCCCAGTCCTGCGTGGAGCGCAGGCGGTGCACGGCGATCGCCGGAAACACGCGCTGCACATCCTCCGGCAGCACGCTGCGGCGCCCTTCGAGGAGCGCCCAGCTCTGGCTTGCGCGCAGCAGCCCGATCGCGGCGCGCGGCGAGAGGCCCGCGTGGAACGCGGCCGCTCTTGCGCGTGTAGGCGACCAGGGCCTGCACGTAGTCGAGCAGCGCAGCGGCGACGTGGATGCGGCCGGCGGCGGCCTGCAGTTGCTCCAGGTCCGCAGCCGAGAGAATCGCGACCGAGAGTGGCGAGCAGCATGCGCCGGTCCTGGCCGAGCAGCAGGTCGCGCTCGTGCCGGGAATCGGGATAGCCGAGCTCGATGCGCATCAGGAAGCGGTCGAGCTGCGACTCCGGCAGCGGAAAGGTGCCGACCTGTTCGCTCGGGTTCTGCGTGGCGATGACGAAGAACGGCTCCGGCAACGCGTGTCGGCGCCCGTCGACGGTGACCTGGTGTTCCTCCATCGCTTCGAGCAGCGCGCTCTGCGCCTTGGGCGTCGCCCGGTTCACCTCGTCCGCGAGCACCAGCTGCGCGAAGATCGGCCCGCGCTGGAACTCGAAGCGATTGCCGCTGCGATCGAAGATCGAGACGCCGATGATGTCGGCCGGCAGCAGGTCGCTGGTGAACTGGATGCGCTGGTAGGACAGGCCCAGCGTCTGCGCCAGCGCATGCGCGAGCGTGGTCTTGCCGACGCCCGGCATGTCCTCGATCAGCAGGTGGCCGCGCGCCAGCAGGCACGCGATGCACAGGCGGATCTCCGCGTCCTTGCCCAGGATCACCTGGTTGAGCTGGGCGAGCGTCGCGCCGAGTCAAGCGCGCGGCTGCGGCCTCGGTGGCCGCGACGCCGGCGTCGGAAACCTCGCGGTCAGGTTGCAACGCTCATTTACGCCGCGAATCACTGTCAGGCCGCTCGATGCATCTCAGTTGGGCGGCCGAGCTGGGCGAGCTCGACGCGCCAGCTCCTGCTCGCGCCGGCGTTCCCGGGCCTGGCTGACCTCAGCGGGTGCGTTGCGCATGAACTCCGCGTTGCCGAGCTTGGCGCGCGACCTGGCGAGTTCCTTTTGCGCGCGCTCCTGCAGTTTCGTCAAGCGCGCGCGTTCCGCGGCCAGATCGTCCTTGAGACCCTTGAGCGGAACGTGGATCTCCAGTTCCCCGAGCAGCGTCGTGGCGCAGACCTGCGACTTCGACGCCCGGTTGCCAGGGTGCGATCTGCGCCACGTTGCCGAGGCGGTCGATGAAGCGGCGAGTGGAGGCGAAGCGCATCGTGTCGGCGGCGGTGGCATTGCGCACGTAGATGCGCTCGAAGCGCTTGGAATGGGGCATGTCGTTCTCGCCGCGGATCTGGCGCAGGCCCAGGATCACCGGCGCAGCGCAGTCGACGTCGCGCTTCCGCGCCGGCATCGGCCGGGAAATCCTCGGTGCGCGGGAAGGGCTGCAGCATGATCGTGGCGCCCTCGCGCCCGGCCAGCGGCGCCACCTTCAGCCAGATCTCCTCGGTGATGAAGGGCATCAGCGGGTGCAGCACGCGCAGCAGGGCCTCGAGCACGTCGAGCAGCGTCGGCGCGTGCCGCGCTGTTGCGTCGGGGGTCGCCGCGCCGGATTGCAGCACGGGCTTCGAGAGCTCCAGGTACCAGTCGCAGAACTCGTACCAGGTGAATTCGTACACCGCCGCGGCGGCGAGATCGAAGCGATAGGCGGCGATGGACGCGCGCGGAATTCGCCGATCGCGTGACGCAGGCGGCCGCGGATCCAGCGATCCGCGACGCTGTACTCGCAGCGGCCCGCTGCGTCCGCTGTCCTGGCCGGCGGTCGTTCATTCAGCACGTAACGCGCGGCGTTCCACAGCTTGTTGCAGAAATTGCGATAGCCCTCGACGCGCCCGAGGTCGAAGCGGATGTCGCGCCCCGGTGTGGCCAGCGCCGCAAACGTGAAGCGCAGCGCGTCGGTGCCGAAGGACGGCGATGCCCTGGCGGAAACTGCTTGCGCGTGGCCTTCTCGATGCGCGCGCGCATCTGCGGCTGCATCAGCCCGCTGGTGCGCTTGGCGACCAGCGACTCGAGCATCGATGCCGTCGATGAGATCGAGCGGATCGATGATGTTGCCCTTGGACTTGGACATCTTGTCGCCGTGCTCGTCGCGGATCAGTCCGGTGATGTAGACCTCGCGGAACGGCACGTCGCCGGTGAACTTCAGTCCCATCATGATCATCCGGGCGACCCAGAAGAAGATGATGTCGAACCCCGTGACCAGCACGGAGGTCGGGTAGAAAGCCTCCAGCTCCGGCGTCTGCTCCGGCCAGCCGAGCGTCGAGAACGGCCACAGCGCCGAGGAGAACCAGGTGTCGAGCACGTCCTCGTCCTGCCGCAGCGGCACTTCGCGTCCGTGGTGAGCGTGCGCGCGCGCCTGGGCCTCGGCCAGCGTTGCGTCCGACGAATATGTCGCCCGTCGGGGTCGTACCACGCCGGGATGCGGTGGCCCCACCAGAGCTGCCGGCTGATGCACCAGTCCTGGATGTTGCGCATCCACTGGAAGTAGGTCTTCGACCAGTTCTCCGGCACGAAGCGGATGCGGCCGTCCTCGACCGCCTGGATCGCGGGCTCGGCCAGCGGGCCGATCTTCACGTACCACTGGTCGTGAGCCACGGCTCGAGCACCGCGCCGCTGCGGTCGCCGCGCGGAACGGGGAGCTTGTGCGGCTCGATCTTCTCCAGCAGTCCGAGCCGCTCCAGGTCGGCCACGACGCGCTTGCGCGCCTCGAAACGATCCAGGCCGCGGTAGGCCGCCGGGGCCTCCTCGTTGATGCGCGCCTCGGCCGGTGAAGATGTTGATGATCGGCAGCGAGTGCCGCCGGCCGACCTCGTAGTCGTTGAAGTCGTGCCCCGGCGTGATCTTGACGCAGCCGGAGCCGAATGCCGGATCGACGTAGTCATCGGCGATGATCGGAATCACGCGGTCGGTGAGCGGCAGGCGGACGTGCTGCCCGACGAGATGCCGATAGCGCTCGTCCTCGGGGTGCACGGCGACGGCGGTGTCGCCCAGCATGGTCTCCGGACGCGTGGTCGCGACGACCAGATGCCCGGAACCGCCGCTCGCCCGTTTATCGGCTAGCGGATAGCGCAGGTGCCACATGGAGCCGGCTCTTCGGCTCGGCCTGAACTTCGAGATCGGACAAAGCGGTGTGCAGCACCGGGTCCCAGTTCACCAGCCGCTTGCCGCGATAGATCAGCCCTTCCTCGTGCAGGCGCACGAAGACTTCGTTCACGGCGGCGCGACAGCCCTGCGTCCATCGTGAAACGGTCGCGGCTCCAGTCGACCGAATTGCCGAGCCGGCGCATCTGGCGCGAGATCGTGCCGCCCGATTCCGTCTTCCACTTCCAGACGCGCTCGACGAATGCCTCGCGGCCCAGGTCGTGCCGCGATTCGCTTCTGCGCCGCAAGCTGGCGCTCCACCACCATCTGGGTGGCGATGCCGGCATGATCGGTGCCCGGTTGCCAGAGCGTGTCGCGGCCTTCCATGCGATGAAAGCGGGTGAGCGCGTCCATCAGCGTGTGCTGGAAGGCGTGTCCCATGTGCAGCGTGCCCGTGACGTTGGGCGGCGGAATCACGATGCAGTAGGGCCGGCCGCGGCCCGCGGGCGCGAAATAGCCGGACCGTTCCCAGTGCGCGTAGAGGCGCGGCTCGATGTCGCGGGGCGAGTAGACCTTGTCCATCGACAGTGCGAAGTTACTTGATCAGGCGGTCCCTGATCACCTGGCTCGAGGAGCTCGGGCAGGTGCTGGCGCAGCTGGTCGCAGATGCGCTCGATCAGCACCGCCTCGACCTCGCGGCTGGCGCTGTGAACCAGCTCCTCGACCAGCCGCTGCACGCGCGCGCTCAGCTCGGCCTGCAGGTCGGCAAGCGCCTGTGGGGACAGCACGCCGCGCCGGTCGAATGCCGACGATCGTCGGTGAGCGTCGGAATCGCTTCCTCATCCGGTTTCATGTCGCGTTGCCCACGTCCGAATTCACCTGGCGCCGCTCACAGCTCGCTGCCGTCGCCAGGGCCGATCGTATGCGCCGCGGGCACCAGCCCGCGTTCACGATACGCACGATAGCGCTCTCGTCCGCCTTCGACGCCGCTCCTCGTCCGCATCCAGCAGCTCGAGGATACGCGGAAAAGGCCTCGCAGCCCTCCGGCATCGCGGGGCGAGGTTGACGAGCACCTCCCGGGCCGGCGCTGCGGCGAGCGGAGTGCCGATGAGCACGGGCGGCGCGTTCGCGCCGGCGTTCTCCACCAGCTCGTGCGGCACGAAGCTGCGGTCCCGGAACGTCCACAGCAGCTCGTCGATGCGCCGCGCCTCGTCGGCGGCCGCTGGCGAGAATGAACACGCTCTGCGCACTCGGCACAGGCCTTTTCGGCGAGCCGGCACGCCAGCCGCAGGCGCGCACGGCGGTCAGCTTCCCCGAGCACGTAGAATTCGACTTGCGCCATCGGCTATCGGACCGGCTGCCGGTCACGCGCGCGGGCGCGCTCGAGCAGGAAGTCCACCAGCAGGGCCACCGGGCCGGCCGGTGCTGCCCTTCTGTGCGCCGCCGAGCCAGGCCATGCCGGCAATGTCCAGGTGCGCCCAGTGCAGGCCCTGCGTGAACTTCGCCAGAAAGCACGCGGCCGTGATCGCGCCGCCGTCGCGGCCGCAGGCATTGGCGAAGTCCGCGAAATTGCTCTTGCAGCTGCTCGCCGTATTCCTCGGCCAGCGGCATGTGCCAGCCGCGATCGTCGCGCGCACGCCCGCTGCGGTCAGTTGCGCCGCCAGTTCGTCGTCGTTGCGTCATGAGGCGCCGAAGTGCGCGCCGAGCGCGACCACGCAGGCGCCGGTGAGCGTCGCGATGTCGACCACCGCCGCGGGCTTGAAGCGGCGCGCGTAGGTGAGCGCATCGCACAGGATCAGGCGCCCTTCGGCGTCGGTGTTGAGCACTTCGATGGTCTGGCCCGACATGCTGCGGACGATGTCGCCCGGCTTCGTCGCGCGGCCGCTCGGCATGTTCTCGCAGGCCGGAACGATGCCGACGACGTTGAGCGGCAGTCCCATTTCGGCCGCGGCCTTGCGATCGCGCCGAACACGCTGGCGGCGCCGCTCATGTCGAACTTCATTTCGTCCATGCCCGGCGGCTCCTTGAGCGAGATGCCGCCGCTGTCGAACGTGATGCCCTTGCCGACCAGCGCGACGGGGCGCCGGCCGCGCGCGCCCGCCGCGATACCCCAGGACGATCAGCCTGCGGCGGCTCGTCGCTGCCGTGCGTGACCGACAGGAACGAGCCCATGCGAGCTTCTGGATCGCGGCTTCCTCGAGCACGCTTCACCTTGAGCGAGCGATGACGCCGGCCGAGGTCGCGCGCGGCGCGACGCGATGTAGCGCGGTGTGCAGACGTTGGGCGGCAGGTTGCCGAGATCGCGCATCACCTTCTGCCGTCGCGACCGCCGCGCCGTCATCGAGTCCCTGCTGGGCTGCCGTTGCGCGCGGAATTGCATCGGCGATACCGAGCGAGACGCGCCTCAGTGCCGGAAGGGCGGGTTTGGCCCGTCTTCAGATCCGGAATGCGATACAGCGCCGTGGTCGCGGTCTTCGGCGGCGAAGCGTCCGGCGTAGTAGGCTCGACGTCCCCGGCACCGGCTCCTGCGCGAGCCAGACCGCGGCGTGCTTTACGCCGGTGCGCGCCAGCGTCTGCAGCCGCCGCCTGCAGGGCGCGGCGCAGGCTGCTTGCGGTTGTAAGGATTTGCGCGGCCGAGCCCGACCAGCAGAACGCGCGCCTGTCCCTCGCCGAGATCCGAAAGCAGAAACGTTCGCCCAGATCGCGCGGGGAAATCACCCCGTCGCAACACGCGCGATGCGCCGCCGTACGCCGGTCGAGGCAAGCGTCGCGCGGCAGATCGTGCCCCTCGAACACGCCGACGACTGCACACTCGCTGCGCTTCGGCGCGGCCGATCCGTCACCGCCTTGAACTGCATCTGCGATCCCTTGTCACTGGTCGCAGCCCTCGCGCCCTCAAGCCGATTGAGCCACGCACGCTGGTGGTTTAACGTTACCGCCGATTGCCCCGGCCTTTTGACCCCTGCCGTCGCAGTCGTTATGCTGTGATCGTGGCCGGCAGGCTACTCGATTACGCACGGCGCGCTAGTGCACCCAATTGCGCCGCGCGGCCCCGGCCACCGGTGACCTGATGCCGCGAATCCTCGACCGCTACATCCTGCGCGAAGTGACCCTGACGTGGTTCGCGGTCACTGGCGTGCTGCTGGTCATCCTGGTCACCAACCAGATGGCACAAGTGCTCAGCGCGCGGCCGAGCAGCGCTTCCCGCGCGAAGTCGTGCTGGCGCTGATCGGCTTCAGTTCGCTTGAAAATCTCACCGTCCTGGTCCCGGTCGGCTCTTGCTCGGCGGTCGTGCTGGCCTTCGGCCGGCTTTATCACGAGAGCGAGATGGCCGCTATCCAGGCCTGCGGCGTCAGACTGGGGCGCCTTTACCTGCCAGTGCTCGCCCTCACGGTCGTGCTGGCCGGGTTTCTGGCATGGCTCTCGCTCTCCCAGGGCCCCGCGGCGGCGCATCGGGTCCAGGAGCTGCGCGCGGCGGCGATTCGCGAGGCGCAGTTCGGCAATCTCGAGCCGGGAAAATTCCGCACGCTGGGCAGCAGCGGCGCCGTGCTGTACGCCTCCAGCGCGGGCTCGGATGCAACGCTGCGCGACGTGTTCGTCAAACGCGGCCGCGGCGACCGGCTCGAAGTCGCGCTCGCGACGCGCGCGCGGCATTACGTGAGCGAGGACGGCACGCTGCATACCATGGTGCTCGAGAATGGCCGCCGCTACGAGGGCATTCCGGGGCACGCCGATTTCCGCATCACGCAGTTTCGCGAGCACGGCATTCCGGTGCGGCTGGCGGACGCAGGCAAGCGTTCGCAGAGTGTCGAGCTCGCACCGACCACCGAGCTGCTGAGCTCGTCCGACACGGACGCTCAGGCGGAGCTGCAGTGGCGGCTGTCGATGCCGATCATGGCGTTCGTTCTCACGTTCCTGGCCGTGCCCCTGTCGCGCCTGCGGCCCCGCCAGGGCCGCTATGCGCGCATGGGTCTCGCGATCCTCATTTACTTCGTGTACTCGAACCTGCTATCGGCGGCCAAGGTGTGGGTGGCGCGCGGTGCGCTGCCGGCCGAAATCGGCTTGTGGTGGGTCCACCTGCTGTTGATCGCGGTGGCGCTGCTCGTGATCTACCGGCGGCCGCTGTGGCTGCGGCTGCGCCGGCCGAGCCCCCATCCAGCATGAGAGCTCCGGCATGAAGGTCGTCGATCGCTATCTGGCGGCCACGGTCGTCACCTACAGTGGCATGGTGCTCGCGGTGCTGCTGACGCTTGGGGCGCTGTTCACCTTCATCACCCAGCAGGACGACATCGGTGTGGGCAACTACGACGCCGGCGATGCGCTCGTCTATTCGCTGCTCACTCTCCCGCAGCAGGCGTTCGAGCTCATGCCGATCGCGGTGCTGATCGGCTCGCTGCTGGGCCTGGGAGCCCTCGCCCGCGGCAGCGAGCTCGTCGTGCTGCGCGCTTCGGGCGTCTCCATCATGCGCATCTGCGTATCGGTGGCGCTCGGCGGCGTGATCCTGCTGGCGACCGGCGCGTTCCTCGGCGAAGTGGCGGCGCCGCCGCTGCAGAAGTTCGCGCGCCAGCAAAAGGCGTTCAGCAAGTACGCCGACGTGAGTTTCGCCGGCTCGGGAGCCGCCTGGGTGAAGGACGGCAACCTGATGCTCAGCGTCGAGGAGCAGTCGGGCGACAACGTGTTCGGCGGCATCTTCCTGTTCGAGGTCGAGGGCACGCGGCTGGTGCGCGTGGCTCGGGCCGCGACCGCGGCGCTGGCGCCGAACGGCAAGGGATGGCTCCTCTATGGCTACACGGAGACGCGATTCACGGAGGAGGGAGCCGAAACAGCCGCGGCTCCCGTCCAGGAGATCGAGACGCGCATCGATCCGAGCTTCATCGGGCTGGCCGTCAGCGAGCCGCGCCAGCTGCCCTCCCTGGCGTTGCTGCGCCTGATCCGGCACCAGCAGGAGAATCGCCTCGAATCCGATATCTACGAGTTCGCCTTCTGGTCGCGCATCGCCCGCACCTGCGCGATCCTGATCGTGGCCGTCCTCGCGGTTCCCTTCGCGCTCGGGCCGCTCAGATCCTCGGGCGCCGGAGGCCGGATGGTGATCGGTGTGCTCATCGGCGTGGCCTTCTTCCTGCTGCAGCGGACGCTCGAAAGCGGAGCGATCGTGTTCGCGCTCGATCCGACGCTGCTGGCGTGGGTGCCCACGTTGTTGCTGGCAATACTCACGGCGGGGTTGTTGCTGCGCGCCCGCTAAGCACAATGCCGGTTGCCGGCGGCGTTTCAGGTACGCGCGACCCTCGTGCCGCTCAACCGATCGTGCCAGGCGCGCTTGTCACGAGCGAAGGCAATCCAGAGGAAGCCGAGGCCGGCGGCCGCCCACGACAGCAGCGCAGCCGCGAGACGCGCCAGCACGTCGCGCCAGCGCAGACGTGCCCCATCGTTGCGAATCACGCGGATCTTCCAGGCCAGCAGGCCGAGCGTCTGGCCGCTGCGCGTCCAGCTCAGCCCGAAGTACAGGAGGGTCACGGCAACCAGCATCGCGCGCAGCAGATACGTCAGCGCCGCGGAGTCCTGCGGCGTGATCGCTGCGCCGTGCGTGAACGGCAGCAGGAACGCGGCCGTGAACATGTAGACGGCGATCAGCAGCAGGGCGTCGTAGAACATCGCGGCGAGCCGCCGCCAGAAACCGGCCGGCAGCGGCGCCGGCGCGGTCACGACTTGCTCAACAGATCGTCGAGCGGCTGGAACAGAGTCTCGAACTTGTACGCGGGGATCTCGTAGACCCAACCAGCGACGCGCGCAGCGTCGGCCTGTGCGGCGGCGCGGAGCTCTTCGGGTTTCGGCGTGGCCGGCTTGGAGTCCTTGGCCGCCGCCGCGGCGCCGGACGGCCCGGCGAACTGCTGACGCTGGTTTTCATCGAAGCCCACGGCGATGCGCACCAGATGCCTGTCGCCGTCCTTGTGCCCCGTGACGGTCACGGTCGTGCCGTCGAACAGCCGGTACTCGGCACGCTGGACGCCACTCGTCCATTCGTCACCCGGTTGTGCGCGTCGCACGTCGTCGAGCGTCAGGCCGCCGAGTGCGGCGGCTGCCGAATTCGCCGCGGACGGACTCGACAGCTTCCTGCCGCGCGGCGGATTCGGCACGATGAAGTCAGTCTGCTCGCGGCTCGTGCGCGTCACCTCGTAGGGGCGCGCCCCGGCGACTGCTACGCGTACGTGTTGCACACGTTCGGAGGGAATGTCGAGGATCGAGCGGTTGAGCCAGTTGCGAGGCTCGCGCTCTACGGCCAGGTTCGGCTTCGCCAGCAGGCTCTGGGCACTGCCCGCGACACGGATGTAGGTCGAATCGCCGGCCGCGCTCTTGCCCACGATCAGGCTGGTGGGTTGGCGGAGGCCCACCAGGTCGATGCGTACGCCCGCAGCGCCCGAGGCGGCGAGATCTTCCACGCCGAGCCGGGCGTAGTTGTCGGGGTTGCTGGTCTTCGCTTCCACGGTGCGCAGCTCGCTCAGAGCGAGGAGGAGCCTGCGCAGCTTGGCGGCATCCGCCGGATAGCCGTCGCGTTCCATCACGCGCCAGTACTTTTCGTCGCGCTTCAGGCTCACCGCGGCCTTGTCGGCGGCAGTGACGACGCGCACCTCGTCGATCGAATTGAGCGCGCCGGCGAGAGCAGGCAGGACCTTTCCGGCCACGGTGCCGTTGCGCGGCACGTTGCGCTCGGCGGCGAGCCAGAGCGCGGCGCCGATGACCAGAACAGCGACGACGAGCAGGACGAGCAGGCGACGTGGCGTCATGGCAGGGACCTCACGCCGCGGCCGCAGCGCGCCGACGCCGCCGCCACAGGGCGACGAAAACGGCCGCGAGCACGACCAGTAGCGGTACCAGTGCGATATTGATCACCTTGAGGCGCGTGCCCAGGCGGTCGATTTCCTGCGCCAGGCCGTGGCGCACTTCGCGCAGCTCCTTGCGGATGCGCACCTTCTCGTCCTGGAATCGCTGCAGCTCCTGTTCCTGCTCCGGGGAGAGGATCAGCGAGGACTGGTCGTTGCGGCTGGATTGCAGCTCGGTGAGCTTCTGCTCGGTGGCCCGCAGTTCCTCCTCCAGCTCGCGTTCCTTGACGCGGAAGCGGTTGTCGGCGTTGCGCCGCAGCTCCTCGACCGTGTCGAACGGCCGTACGAAACTGGCGCGGCCGCGGATGCTGATCAGCGATCCGGACCCGGCGAGGTTGTCGATGGCGTTGGCGACGAAGTCGCCGTTGTTGGCAAAGGCCTGCGCAAAGCGCTGGCCGAAGAACGCCTGGCTGCGCACCCAGAGCATGTCGCTGAGCAGGTCCGTGTCGGCGACGATCACCAGGTTGGCGGGCTGCGTCGTTTCCTTCAGGGCCGCGGCTTGGCGGCAGGGGCGTCGCGGGCTTCTCGCCGCCCGCGGGCCGTCCGTCCGGGAAGGCGCTCTTGAGCTTGCCGGTGACTCGCGCCGCGATCGTGTAGCGCACGCCCGTCGGGCGAAACCCGTCCAGCAGCGTGGCGGGATCGGTGAGCATCGCGAAGCGCTGCGCCGGCAGGATGGCGGCTTCCTTGCTCGAGCAGATCAGCGGCTCGAACGCGATTCCCGAGTCGGCGCGTTTCTCGATGTGTCCGGCTGTCGCCACGTTGATGCGGGTCAGGGCGGCCGTAATGACGTCCTTGGAGGCGTCGGCGTCGGCGGTCTCGCCAGCCTCCTTGCAGCCCCCGAAATTGCCTGCATCGAACCCGAGAATGCCGAGGTGGCGCACGGTCGGTTCACCGGCGCGCATTCCGACTTCCAGGGCGTGGGCATCGTCGCCGACGACGTCGCTCGGCTTGTAATCGATCCCCCACGCCGACAGCAGCGGCTCGAGCGAGGAGCTGCGGTTCGCTCCCATGGCGCCGAAAGGGTTGCCCGGCTCCTGGCCGGAAGTGTCGGCCTCCGACTGCGGATCGACGAACATCAGCGCCCGCCCGCCGCGCATCACGAACTGATCGATCGCGATAGAGCGTCTGCTGCGACAAGCTCCTTCGGATGCACCAGCATGAGCACGTCGATGTCGCGATCGATGCTGCCGACATCGGCGCTCAGGCGTGCGCACGGTGACCAGCTGGTCGAGCTGCGAAACGATGGCCCAGGGCTCGCGCATCTGCCCGCTCATGGGTTGAAATCCGCGCTCATCGGCAGCGAGCTCAGCAGACCGACCACCGGCTTCTTCGGCGTGGCCAGCTGATTGATCAGCCGCGCCACGTCGTATTCCAGGAACTGTTCCTTGTCCGGATGGAACAGCTCGATCACCGCGCGGCCGTCGGTCGAGTTCGTGCCGGCGAGGCCGAAGTACATCGAGTCGCCCGAGGCGCCGAGCGGGACGGCAGCCAGGCCGAATTCCGCGGCGCGGTCCTCGTCCTCGGAGAACGGCTCCGGGTCGATGACGCTGCAGCCGGATCTTGCCACCAGCGCGCGCCGCAGCTCCTCGAGCAGCTCGCGCACGCGAGCGGCGTAGATCTTGAGGTACGGCGACCTGTTCGCCGGCCTGGTGCGAGAAATAGAAGTAGAGGTTGATCGGCTCCTCGAGGCTCATCGAGGATCTGCTGCGTGCCGGGCGCAAGCGTGTACAGGTCGTTCTGGGTGAGGTCGGCGCGCAGGCCGCGCAGCGCGTAGTTGCTGAAGATCACCAGGCCGATGAACAGCAGCGCCAGCAGCGCGATGCGCCGTCGCGCCGATGCCCTGCACGTGACTTTGCGCAACTCGATGTGCTCATGCTCATTCAGTCCGCCTTCTTCATGTCGAGCACGATGGCGGTGGCCGCCAGCCAGAAGCCGATGACCAGCGCGAAATAGACGATGTCGCGCAGATCGATCACGCCCTTGGCGATCGACTCGAAGTGAGTGAGGAAGCTCAGGCTGCCGATCGCGTCGACGAACACCTGCGGCGCCCAGCCGCGGAAGAAATCCAGCACCAGCGGAAAGCCGCTGAGCAGTGAACAGGAAGCACACGACGACGGCGAGGATGAAGGCGATCACCTGGTTGCGCGTCAGCGCCGACATGCACGAGCCGATGGCGAGAAATCCGCCCGCCATCAGCAGGCTGCCGATGTAGGCGGCCAGGATCGCGCCGTTGTCGGGGGCGCCGAGGTAGTTGACGGTGATCCAGATCGGGAAGGTCAGCGCGAGGGCGATGGCCGCGAACGCCCAGGCGGCGAGGAACTTGCCCCAGCACCGCCTGCGGCAAGGTGACCGGCAGCGTCATCAGCAGCTCGATGGTGCCGCTCTTGCGCTCCTCGGCCCACAGCCGCATCGAGATCGCGGGAATCAGGAACAGGTACAGCCAGGGGATGGAAGTTGAAGAACGGCGTCGAGGTCCGCCTGGCCGCGCTCGTAGAAGCCGCCCAGATAGAAGGTGAAGACCCCGGCGAGCAACAGGAAGATCACGATGAAGACGTAGGCGAGCGGGGTGGCGAAGTAGCTCGCGAGCTCGCGCCGGAAGATCACGCCGACGTTGCGCATCTCAGGCCTCCTGCGGCGCGGCGGACGCCGCCGCCGGACGCGCCGGACAGGTAATGGCGCGGAAGACTTCGTCGAGTCGGCCGGATTCCAGGTGCAGCTCGTTGACGCTCCAGCCCTGCTGGCGTGCCAGTTCGGTGATCGCCGGCAGCATCAGCTGCACCGGACCTGGGCAACGCCGTCAGACCGGCCCTCGCGCTCGCGCACCTCGACGGCGGCGACCTGCGGCATCGCCGCGAGCGTGGCGCGGGCGCGCGCCAGCTGCGCGAGATCGGCAAAGCCGAGCGTCACCGCGTTGTGATAGCGCGAGCGCGCCTCGAGCGACTGCGGTTTCTCGTCGGCGACGATCCGGCCCTGCGCGATGATGATGGCGCGGGTGCAGACCGCGTCGACCTCCTCGAGAATGTGCGTCGAGATGACGATGATCTTGTCGGCGGCCATGGCGTTGATCAGCGCGCGCACCTCGTGCTTCTGATTGGGATCGAGCCCGTCGGTGGGCTCGTCGAGGATCAGCACCTGCGGATCGTGCATCATGCGCCTGCGCGAGACCGACGCGGCGGCGAAAGCCCTTGGAGAGCGTCTCGATCGTCTGCTCCAGCACCGTCCCGCAGCTGCAGGCGCGCGATCACATCGTCGAGGCGGGAGCGGCGGCGTTCGGCGTCGCAGGCCGCGCACGTCGGCAATGAACTCCAGGAAGCCGCGCACCGTCATTTCGCCGTAGCTCGGCGCGCCTTCGGGCAGATAGCCGATGCACGCGCTTGGCTGCCATCGGCTCGCGTTCCACGTCGTGGCCGCAGACCCGCGCGCTGCCCGAGGTGGGGGCAAGGAAGCCCGCGATCACGCTTCATGGTGGTGGACTTGCCGGCGCCGTTCGGGCCGAGGAACCCGAGCACTTCGCCGGGCGCGACGCGAAAGCTCACATCGTCGACCGCGGTCAGTGCGCCATAGCGTTTGGTGAGATGGGTGATCTCGATCATGGGTGGTCAGGTCCGTGTGCTGCTGCGTGCCGGTCCGCGCAGTATTTTGACGTATGTGTCGGAGGTGCCTTGAGACTTCGTCCGCCCCCGGCGGTTCCGTGGGAGGCGCTTCTTGTCGGGCCGCGATTGTGTCGACGGGGTCGCCAAAATTCAAGCGCGCGCCGGGACCGCGTCGCGTCGTGCGACCGTAAGGCGCCGCCGATTCAGAGTGGACGCCGGCGTGCATAATGATGCCAACATGAAGTTTTCGTCAGGTTCGAGAGCGGATCGCCCGGCCGCAAGCGATTCGCGGCTGATCTGGGATCTGCCGCTGCGCCTGTTTCACTGGCTGCTGGTGATTGCCGTGGCGGGCGCCTGGATCACGCCCAAGCTCGGCCCCGCTGCATGGCGCTGGCACCTGTGGTTCGGCTACGCCGCGCTCGTGCTGGTGATGTTCCGCATCGCCTGGGGATTCGCCGGGCCGAAGCACGCGCGCTTTGCCGGTTTCCTGCGCGGACCCGCCGCCATCGCCGCTTACGTGCGGGCCCTCTGCGGCGCGCACGAGGTTCGCTACGCCGGGCACAATCCGCTCGGCGCGTTGATGGTGATGGCGTTCCTGTTGCTGCTCCTGGGCCAGGGCGTGGCCGGTTTGTTCGCCAACGACGAGGTCATGAGCACCGGACCGTTGTACGGCTATGTCGACGACGCAACGAGTGATGAGCTGTCGCGCCTGCACCGCCGGATCACAGACGCGCTGTGGATCGCAGTGGGAGTGCACCTGGCGGCGATCCTGCTGTACGGGTGGCTGAAGCGGGACGACCTGACCGTGCCGATGATCACCGGCCGCAAGCGCGGCGCGGGATTGCGCGCGGACGACGAGATCGCAGGCTCTCGACCGTGGCTGGCGCTGATGATCGCCGGGCTTTGCGCTGTGCTGCTCTACCTCGTCATCGCAACCGCACCCGAGCCGTCGATATACCTCTTCTGATTCCACGCGGTGGGGTGGGGCGTCTCTCGGGACTTATCCACATTTCCCCGTCACTCTTGATTACGCCTGCCGTACGATGGTGTACCCCGCGAACTGCCGCGCCCATGCATACGCTGAGGGCCCGTTGCGTTTCGGGAAATGTGGGTAAGTCCCGAGAGACGCCCGCCCCACCGCGTGGAATCAGTCCGAACGGAACTTGCTATGGCACGCCTTGCAGGCGCCGCCCAGTTCCACGAAGGCGGCCTTGGCCTTCTCTTCGTCGCCGCCCTTCGCCACGGCCGCGAGTGCGGCCGCCTTGCCTTCCATAGCCGTCATCAGCTGGCGGAATTCCGGTACGTTCGACCAGATCTCCGGCTTGGCGCGTGTCGTCGCGCCGGTTGCGGAGCCTTCCGGATAGCCCTCGAGCAGCATCGGCGCCATCTGCGCGACGCGTTCGGCGTGGCGGGCGAACTCCTCAGCGTCGTACGGCGCCTTGCCCTGGGCGACGGCGGCCATCGGTCCGAAATTCCACAGGATGACCTTGTAGACCGACTGGCGATACTTGATCGCCTGTTCGGCGCTCGAGGGCGGCGCGTTCTGCGAGCGCGCCAGTGGGGTGAAAGCAATGGCTGCGGCAATCGCAACGAGACATGCTGCGACGCCGGCGCGGCGCCGGAACCCGGTCAGGGCGTTCTTCATTGGTGTTCCTTTTCGGACGATGACGGCAGTCGGGCGAAGCCTACTCAAGCCTGGGCGGTTGCCAGCAGCGCCATTGGCCGCAACTCCCCGTGCGGCGCTCCGGTACCGCATCGAGCCTTGCGTGGAATTATGGGAGAAGCGCCTGGGTTTCATGCGCGTGGCGGACGAAGAAGATCACCTGGGTCTTGCCATGCTCTCGCGCGATGGCATCGTGGTGATGTACCAGACCTGGAGCAGCGCAGCGCAGGACATCGCGCCGCTGGCGGACGAGGTGCGTGCCGGCCGCCAGTTCTTGTTCGTCGAGGTTGCCGATCTGTCGGCCATCGAGGAGCAGCTGCGGGGGATCGACTACCTGATTCCCAAGCGGCGCACTTTACTAAGGCATGACGGAGGTGATCATCCGCGATCCGGCCGGACACGTCCTCCTGTTCGCGCAGCGCGAGCCGGCCGCCTGACCGGCACTCAACCGCCGTTGCGCTGACTCTCGATGGCGTCCTTGTGGTCGCGCAGAATGCGCCGCACCTCGCTCAGCGCGGGGCGATCGGCCATGCGGCTGATGAGCTCCGGCAGCTCGTGCCACTGACGTCCCCATCCCAACAGCCGCACCGCGTCGGCAATGACTTTTGCATCGCGCTCGGGATCGGTCTGCCGCGCCTCGCTGCGCGCCGGTTGCGGAGCCTTGCCTTCACGCCGCGCCGCATTCTTGCGGGTGTCGCCGCGCGCTGAGGATTTCGTCTGCGCCGCCGGCTGCCGCGGCATCTGGCGGGTGGCATCGGGCGCCCGGGCGGGCTCGCGTGGCGCATTGACGCGCGGCATATCGCGCGTGGAGTCGGAGATTGCGGGCCGCGGTTGCGTCGTCAGGACGGCGACGCGCGTCGAATCGCCGATGGCGACGGCAGCGGATCGGGTCGCCGTGGCGGACGAAATCTTCAGATCGACCTCGTTCTGCGGCTCGGCCAGCGGAATGAAACGCGCGATGTGCTGCGAACCGGCCAGGTTGGTGAGGAAGCCCATCAGCTCGAGCGCCTCGGCGAACTTGGCATCGCCCATGGCGATGCGCCCGTCGACCTGCTCCTTGAGCTGCAACGCCTTCTGCCGCGCCAGCTCGATGATCCAGCGCGAAGGCCGGTCGTGCTTGACCCAGGGCTGGACCTTCCAGTAGCTCGCCTCGTCGAGCGCGGAATACTTGAGGTGCAGCTCGAGGCTGATCAGCCACTTGTCGATGAGCTCGCTCAGGCGTTTGTCGGCTGGATTCACTTCGGCGCTCGCGGGTTACGACCGCGCGTAACGTAAACCAAGCGACGGGGGTCTCGCCAGCGCACAACAGGTCTGCGAGCGACCTGGAGCGCTCGAACCTGCGGTCCGGAGCGCTCCGTCATCCAAGACACCGCATCGTCATGATCGACGAGTCTCATGCAATGCGCGTGGGTGGGTGAGGCGCAGAAATGCCGTGGAATCAGTCGGTTACACGCCTTTGCGCGGTGTAAGGCTCGATCGTGATATGGCATGGATAACATATGGCGCCGCTGCCATAATCTGACCCGTGCCCTGGACGGTCGAGCTTGCGGACGACTTCGAGCCCGAGTTCGAACGATTCGACGCTCACCTGGAGCGCATGAAGCCGGGTAAGAGGTGACGTATGGGACGCACAGTTAACGAAAAGATCGCGGGGTTGCCGCGGGCTCGCCGCACGAAGGTGAAGACGCGCGCCAAGGAGTTAGTTGCAGAGGAAATGTCCCTCAGGTCGCTGCGCCGAGCCTTGGGACGCACCCAGAGCAAGCTGGCGCACGATCTGGGTGTTGGTCAGGACACAGTATCCCGATACGAGCAGCGCACTGACATGCTGCTTTCGACGCTCCAGCAATACGTCAAGGCCATGGGTGGGAATCTCGCGCTGATCGCAGAGTTTCCAGATCGACGCCCGGTCAGGATCAAGACGCTCGCAGAGATTGGTGCCGAAGCAGGCTGACGCGTTGTGCGCGGGCGCGAACGGTGTACCACTCCAGACGGAGTTCGAGCGCCTATTGACCAGGAGTGATCGCGCGACAATGGGCTTCTTGCGGAGCCCTTGCGTCACGTGACTACTCGTCTTACATGGCGCTCCCAGAGGGATTCGAACCCTCGTACCAGCCTTGAGAGGGCTGTGTCCTGGGCCTCTAGACGATGGGAGCGTGAGGACTGTTCCGTGCCCGGGGCTGGCGCGGAGGGGATGGTATTATACGGGTGGTCCCATCGAGCTCAAGCGGAACAACAATTTGAATCTCGCACCCCCCGGCGCGACGCCACGCATCGTTCCGCGCTCGGAGCATCCGATTTCGCGTTCCGCGATCTCGCCCAACGCGTTGAAGGTGATGTACCGGCTCAAGGACGCAGGCTTCCAGGCATTCCTGGTCGGGGGAAGCGTGCGCGACCTGCTGCTGGGCCTGCAGCCCAAGGACTTCGACGTCGCGACCAACGCGCTGCCCGACGAAGTGCGCGGCATCTTCCGCAATTGCCGGCTCATCGGACGGCGCTTCCGCCTGGCCCACGTCTACTTCGGCAGCGAGGTGATCGAGGTCGCGACCTTCCGCGCCGCCCACGAAGGCGAGGAGGACGAGCGCGACGAGGACGAGTGGCGCGCGCGCGACGCGGACGGCGACCGGGTGCTCGACGCGCGCGGCCGCATCCTGCGCGACAACGTCTACGGCACGGTCGAGGAGGACGTCTGGCGCCGCGACTTCACCGCCAACGCGCTGTACTACAACATCGAGGACTTCTCGGTCTGGGACTTCGTCGGCGGCGTACGCAGACGTCGGCGCGCGGCAGCTGCGCCTGATCGGCGATCCGGTAACGCGCTATCACGAAGATCCGGTGCGCATGCTGCGCGCCGTGCGCTTCGCGGCCAAGCTCGGTTTCGGTCTCGAACCGGCGACGGAGCGCCCGCTGCTGGAGCTCGCCTACCTGCTCACGCACGTGCCGCCGGCGCGGCTCTTCGACGAAGTCCTCAAGCTGTTTCTCGGCGGCTTCGGTTCGCGAGCGCTCGTGCTGCTGCGCCAGTACGGCATGCTCGAGCACCTGTTTCCATCGACCGCGGCGGCGCTCGCGGCACCGGGCAGCGCGCCGTCCCGGTTGCTGGTGCGCGGCGTCGAGAACACCGATGCGCGCGTCGCCGCGGACAAACCGGTCACGCCGACGTTCCTGTTCGCCATCTTCCTGTTCAGTCCGATCGTCGAACGGGCGCGCGAGCTGGGTGGCGAGCTCGATACGCACCATCTGTTCGTGGCTTGCGAGGAGGTCGTGCGCGAACAGCAGGGCCGCATCACCATTCCGCGACGCTTCACGTTGCCGATGCGCGAAATGTTCACGCTGCAACCGCGCTTTCACCGCCGCGAAGGCCGCAAGGCGCTGTCGTTCCTGCATCACCCGCGCTTTCGGGCCGCCTACGATCTGCTGCTGTTGCGGGCGGAGGCGGGCGTCGAGGACCCCGAGATCGCCAAGTGGTGGACCGATGTCCAGACGATGCCGGCAGAGGAGCGCGACAGCCTCGTGCGCAGCTCGCCGCCGGCCGGCGATACGGGTGCGCGCCGCCCGCGGCGGCGCCGGCGACGACGGCGTCCGGCGTCCGGCAATCAGTAGTGGCATGCGCTGGGTTCCGGCTTACGTCGCGCTCGGCAGCAATCTCGCCGGGCCGGATCGACAAGTCGATGATGCGTTCGCACGCCTGGCGCAATTGCCCGACAGCCGGCTCGTGGCGCGTTCGCGTCTGTACCGTGCGCGGCCGATGGGCCCTCAGGATCAGCCCGACTTCGTCAATGCCGCCGCCGGCCTTCTCACCCGGCTATCTGCGCCGGAGCTGCTCGCGCACCTGCAGGCGGTCGAGCGCGCCATGGGACGCGAGATGCCGGAGCGTCGCTGGGGCGCACGGCTGATCGATCTGGACCTCCTCATTTATTCCACCGTGGCAACGGGCAAGGACGCGCCCGCGAACGGACTGGTGCTGCCGCATCCGGGTATTCATGAGCGCAACTTCGTCCTGTATCCTCTCGCCGACATCGCACCCGAGCTGCACATCCCGGGCCGCGGTCAGGTGGCGGAGCTCGCGCGGCGCGTGGGCTCCGAAGGTCTGCGGCTGTTATGAGAATGCGTGAGTAACGAGGGATGTCGAGCGCGCCGCTGCACCGCTTTGTCGTCGTCGAAGGCCCGATCGGCGTAGGCAAGACCAGCCTCGCACGCCGGCTCGCGCAGAGCTTCGGCAGCGAGCTGGTACTCGAGCAGAGCGAGGATAACCCGTTCCTCGAGCGCTTCTACCGCAACCCGCGCGCGGCCGCGTTTCCGACGCAACTCTTCTTTCTCTTCCAGCGCGCGCGCCAGTTGCAGCAGATCCGGCAGCAGGATCTGTTCGATCCGGTGCGCGTCGCCGACTACATGCTGGAGAAGGACCGGCTGTTCGCGCGCCTGACGCTCGACGACGAGGAGTACGCGCTGTACGAGCAGGTGTACGCCAAGCTCGCGATCGACGCTCCCAAGCCCGATCTGGTCGTCTACCTGCAGGCTCCTGTGGACGTGCTGATGGAGCGCATCGCGCGCCGCGGCATCCGCTACGAGCAGCTCATCGAGCGTGGTTACCTGGAAAAGCTGGCGGACGCCTACGCGCGCTTCTTCCTGCACTACGACGCCTCACCGCTCCTCATCGTCAACGCCGCGTCGATCGATCCGCTGAACGTCGAGACGCACTACGACATGCTGTTTCGCGAGATCGGCGGGCTGCGGCACGGGCGTCAGTATTTCAACCCTTCCACCTGATGCCGGGTCCGCCACCGCGGCGCGGTTGATTGTTCGCTACAACTGCTACATTCTTGATCGACGGCACCCCACGATGTACACCCAACTGCAATTGCGCGGTTCCGCGCGGCCCCCGGTAAACGTCTCCACGCTCGGCAAGATGAAGAGCGAGGGGGAGAAGATCGCCTGCATCACCTGCTACGACGCGAGCTTCGCGGTGCTGGTGGATGAGGCGGGCGTCGATCTGGTGCTGGTCGGGGATTCGCTCGGCATGGTGATCCAGGGCCACGACACGACGGTGCCGGTGACCATGGACGACATCATCTACCACAGCAAGGTGGTGGCGCGCGGGCTGTACCGGCCCTTCCTGGTCGCCGACATGCCGTTCATGAGCTACTCCTCCAAGGAGCAGGCGCTGCAGAACGCGGTGCGGCTGATGCAGGAGGGCGGTGCGAAGATGGTCAAGCTCGAGGGCGGCGCCGGGCAGATCGAAATCGTGAAGTTCCTGGCGAGCCACGACATCGCCGTGTGCGCGCACCTCGGCCTCAAGCCGCAATCGGTGCACAAGATCGGCGGCTTTCGCGTGCAGGGACGCGAACACGATGCCGCGCAACAGATGGTCGACGACGCCAAGGCGCTCGAAGGCGCGGGCGCCGACATCGTGCTGCTCGAGTGCATTCCTTCCGAGCTCGGCGCGCGCATCGCGCGCGAAGTGCACGTGCCGGTGATCGGCATCGGCGCGGGTCCGGACGTGGACGGCCAGATCCTGGTGCTCTACGACATCCTGGACATCACTTCGGGGCGCAAGCCGCGCTTCACCCGCAACTTCATGGAAGGCAGCAGTGGACCGCTGCAGGCCGTGCAGCACTTCGTGCAGGCCGTGAAGGATCGAAGCTACCCGGCGCCCGAGCACTGTTTCTGACCAGCGCGAGCGCGTTACGGCGTCGATGGAATCGGTCACGCGAATTCACACGCTGCGCGAGCACGTGGCGGCGTGGCGCCAGCAGCGCCTCAGGGTCGGATTCGTGCCGACGATGGGCAACCTGCACCAGGGGCATATCAGCCTCGTGGCGCAGGCGCAGGATCGCGCCGACCGCGTGGTGGCCAGCATTTTCGTCAATCCGCTGCAGTTCGGGCCGAGTGAGGATTTCGAGCACTACCCGCGCACCCTCGAGCACGACACCCAGATGCTGCAGGAAGTAGGGGCGGACCTGCTGTTTCATCCGAGCACCCTCGAGATCTACCCGGTCGGCCACGAGCGCACCACCGTGGTCGATGTGCCCGAGCTGTCCGGAATCCTCTGCGGCGCGTTCCGCCCCGGGCATTTCGCGGGCGTGGCCACCGTCGTGAACAAGCTGTTCAACATCGTCCAGCCGGACGTCGCGGTGTTCGGCGAGAAGGACTACCAGCAACTCACCATCATCCGGCGCCTGGTGACGGACCTGTGCGTGCCGATCGAAATCGTCGGAGTGCCCACGCTTCGCGATCCCGACGGCCTGGCGCTGTCCTCACGCAATCGCTACCTGACGCCGGTCGAGCGCGCCACCGCGCCGCGCCTGCATGAAATGCTCGAGACGGCGCGCAAGCGCATCGAGAGCGGGGAACGGGATTTCGACGCGATCCAGAAGGACGGCGTGCGTGCGCTCGAGGCGGCGCGCTTCCAACCCGAATACGTCGCGATCCGCCAGGCCGACGACCTGCAACCGCCGCGTGAAGGCAGCCGCGAGCTCGTGATCCTGGCAGCCGGTCGTCTCGGCAACGCGCGGCTCATCGACAACATCAAGACAACGCTGGTGCAGAAGCACTGAGCGCCGCATCGGCACCATGCCTCTTCAGGGCCCAGGCGACATGTTCGCGGACCAGCGCTGAAGGGTGGTGGGCGCGGGCGCGCAGTGCGTCGATGACCTCAGCGCCATGCGGAGCATTGCCGAGAGCCACGGCGATGTTGCGCAGCCACAGCTCGTGGCCGATGCGGCGGATTGCACTGCCCCGCGTTCGTTCCAGGAATTCGCTCTCCGTCCATGCGAACAGCGCCACGAGCGAGCTCGCATCCAGGCCGTGGCGCACGCGAAAGTCGGGCTCGGCGCTCACGCGGGCGTAGCGGTTCCAGGGGCAGACCAGCTGGCAGTCGTCGCAACCGTAGATGCGGTTGCCGAGCGCCGGACGCAACTCCTCGGGGATGCTGCCGTGGTGTTCGATCGTCAGATAGGAAATGCAGCGGCGCGCGTCGAGGCGATACGGCCCGACGATCGCCTGCGTGGGACAGATGTCGATGCAGGCTGTGCAGCTGCCGCAGTGATTGGTGGGCGCCGCGTCTGCCGGTAATGGCAGGTTGGTGTAGATCTCGCCGAGGAAGAACCAGCTGCCGGCGTGCCGGTTGAGGAGGTTGGTGTGCTTGCCGATCCAGCCGAGGCCGGCGTCGCGCGCCAGAGCCTTCTCGAGAACGGGCGCGCTGTCGACGAAGGCGCGATAGCCGAACGGCCCGATCTCGCCCTCGATCCGGCCGGCGAGGCGCTGCAGCCGGTTGCGCAGCACCTTGTGATAGTCGCGGCCCAGCGCGTAGCGCGAAACGTAGGCGAGGGTGGAATCGGCCAGCACTTCGTGCGGATCGCGCGCGTCAGGTGGCGCGTAGTCCATGCGGGCGGAAATCACCCGCACCGTGCCCGGCACCAGCTCGGCCGGGCGGGTGCGGCGCGTACCGTGGCGCTGCATGTAGTCCATCTCGCCGTGCCACTGACGTGCGAGCCATTCGCCCAGACGACTCTCGTCTTCGGGAATCTGCGCCGCGGCAATGCCGACCTGCTGGAAACCCAGTTCCGTGCCCCAGGTTTTGATGCGCGCTGCAAGCGCGGCGAGATCGGGATTGGCTGAGGCGCTCATCGGTCACCAGGGGTTCGACAGTCGCAGGCGGCTCCGGCCTCGCCAGTATAATGAGAGACATGACACTGCCGACCGCCATTCACACCGCCGCACAGGTGCGGGCCCTCGACCGTTTCGCGATCGAGAAGTGCGGGATCGCCGGCTACGCGCTCATGACCAGGGCCGCCAGCGCCGCGCTCGAGGTCCTGCGCCGGCGTTGGCCCGGCGTTCGCCGCATCCTCGTTGTCTGCGGCGGCGGCAACAACGGGGGCGACGGCTACGTCCTCGCTCGCCTGGCCCGTGCGAACGGGCTCGACGCCACGGTCGTGGCCCTGGCGCCTCGCGAACGACTGAAGGGCGATGCACTCCTGGCCTATGACGACTGCCGCGGCGCGGGCATTCCGATCGGATCGATCACGGATCAGGTGTTCGCGGCACAGGAGCTCGTCGTCGACGCATTGTTCGGGACCGGCCTGGACCGCCCGGTCGAACCGGCGATGGCGGCAGTCATCGAACAGATCAACTCCAGCCGCCTTCCGGTGCTGGCGCTCGATGTGCCGAGCGGGCTGCATGCCGACTCGGGACAGGTGATGGGGGCGGCAGTGCGCGCGTCCGCCACCGTGACCTTCGTGGGTTTGAAACTCGGTTGCTTCATTGGCCAGGGCCCGGCGCATTGCGGCGAGCTGCACTTTGCCGGTCTGGACATTCCGGCTCGTGGCGAGGGCCCCGTGCTGGAACGTCTCGAAGAGACGCTACTCGCGCAGTTGCTGCCGCGGCGCGCACGTGACGCCCACAAGGGAATGTTCGGGCACGTCCTGGTCGCCGGCGGCGGAAGCGGAATGCCGGGCGCCGTTCGTCTGAGTGCCGAGGCAGCGCTACGTGCCGGCGCGGGTCTGGTGTCGGTCGCCACGCGCGCCGAGAACGTCGCTCCGATCGTCGCGGGCCGACCCGAGCTGATGGTGCACGCGCTGGAGGAGGCGGCGCATCTGGCGCAGTTGATCGAGCGTGCCAGTGTCATCGTCGTCGGCCCAGGGCTGGGAAAGGATCGTTGGGCGGAAGCCGTGCTCGAGACCGCGCTGGCCACGGACCGGCCGCTGGTGGTCGACGCCGACGCCCTGAACCTCCTGGCCGCGCGTCCACGGCGCCGGCAGAACTGGATCCTGACACCGCATCCGGCGGAAGCGGCGCGATTGCTCGACTCCTCCACGCACGACGTGCAGCAAGACCGCCTGGCCGCTCTTCACGCGCTCGTCGAGCGCTACGGCGGTGTGGTCGTCCTGAAGGGAGCTGGCACACTCATTGGCGCCAAGGACCGGGTGCCGAGCATCTGCACGGATGGCAATCCGGGAATGGCGACGGCTGGAATGGGCGACGTGCTCACCGGCGTGATCGGCGGTTTGCTGTCGCAATTGCGTGAGCCTTGGGCTGCGGCGCGCGCCGGCGTGCTCGCGCACGCGCTGGCCGGCGACCGCGCTGCGTCGCACGGCGAGCGTGGTCTGATCGCGAGCGATCTCTTCGAGCCTCTGCGCGCATGCCTCAATTCCGGGAAGTGAGCCTGCCTGACGAGGCCGCTACCACGGCATGCGGCGCGCGGCTCGGCGCCGTGCTGGCTCTCGCCGCGCCGTCGCCATTCGTGGTTCACCTCCAAGGAGAGCTGGGCAGCGGAAAGACGACGCTGGTGCGCGGTGCGCTCGGCGCAATGGGAGTCGGGGGAACGATCCGCAGCCCAACCTACACGCTGGTGGAAACGTACGCCGCCGGCGATGCGGTCGTTGCGCACCTGGACTTGTATCGGGTCGTGGCGCCGCGTGAGCTCGAGGCGCTCGCAGTCCGCGAGCTCCTGGCGCCCGGCCACGTGCTGTTCATCGAGTGGCCGGAACGTGGCGGCGACGCGCTTCCTCCTCCCGATCTCGCGCTGGAGCTGCGTTTTGCGCCCAACGGCCGCGCGCTGCACGCGCGTGCAGTGAGCCGCGCAGCTGAAACCGTCGTTCAGGAGTGGTTCAGATAAGCCATCTATCTCCATCATTTTCATTGAATTATTGGCCCGCCGTGGCGTAGAGTAGCGGCGACTCCAAGCTCCGGCGCTCCCGATGCCCAAGTTCGTTGTCCCGTTCGCCGTTGCCGCCGTTCTCTCGGCCGGAGGCGTATTCGCCGCGAATCCGGTCGAAGTGCGCGATCTGCGCCTCTGGGCGAGCACCGAAAGTACGCGTGTCGTGCTCGATCTGAGCGGCGTCGCCGAGCACACGCTGTTCACGTTGAGCGACCCCAACCGCGTCGTCATCGACATTCCCGCCGCGCGCCTCACGGCCGGCAATGCGACTTCGACTGCCGCGCTCCCGGGGCAGGGCTTCGTGCGCCAGGTGCGCACTGCCGCGCGCGGGGACGGGAGCCTGCGCGTGGTGCTGGACCTGACCGAGCGCGTCCAGCCGAAGAGTTTCCTCGTCGAGCCGAACGAGAGCTACGGTCACCGGCTGGTGATCGACCTGGTCGCGCTGAACGCCGGCAGCGCTGCGGTCAAGGCTGCGCACGCCCCAGAAACGGACAGCCGCGATCTGGTCATCGCCATCGACGCGGGTCACGGCGGTGAGGATCCCGGCGCGATCGGGCGCTCGGGGACGCGCGAGAAGGACGTGGTGCTGTCGATTTCCCGCGCGCTGGCCGAGCGCATCAACCGCGAGCCGGGCATGCGTGCGGTGCTGGTGCGCGACGGCGACTACTTCGTGCCGCACCGCGACCGCATGCGCAAGGCACGGCTGCAACGCGCCGAGATGTTCGTTTCCGTCCACGCCGACGCGTTCCGCGACCGCAGCGTGTCCGGGTCCTCGGTCTACATACTGTCCTCGCGCGGCGCGAGCGACGAAGCCTCGCGCTGGCTGGCCGAGAAACAGAACGCCTCCGACCTGATCGGCGGCGTGTCGCTCGACGACAAGGATGACGTGCTGGCTTCGGTGTTGCTGGACCTGTCGCAGACGGCGAGCCTGAGCGCCAGCATGACGGCGGCCGAGCGCGTGCTGATCGAGCTCGACCGTGTCGGCGAAGTGCGCAAGCGCGCCGTGCAACAGGCGGGCTTCATCGTGCTGAAGTCGCCGGACATTCCCTCGATGCTGGTCGAGACCGCCTACATCACCAATCCCGGCGAAGAGAAGCGGCTGCGCGATCCGCGCCACCAGGAGAAGCTCGCCGGCGCCATCCACGCGGGCGTGCGGACCTATTTCCACGACAATCCCCCGCCCGGAACTCGCTTCGCCGCCCTGATCGCGCACCGCGCCGCAGTTAGCACCCGGCAGATTCCGGTCGACGACAGCGCCGCCGACCGCGGAACTCACTAGCTCACCGCGACCGGGAGCGCGCGGCTCCTCGGTCAATACCCAGAGAACAGCGATCTGCCGAAGGACTCAGCGCCACGACGCCGTTGGCTCCTGCCGCGAGGCTGTCTCCTCCCGACTTATCCACATTTCCCCGTCACTCTTGATTGCACACGCGGTGCGCTGGCGTACCCCGCGAACTGTAACGCTACGTCTCCCGCTTCGGGTTGGTTGCGTTTCGGGAAATGTGGATAAGTCGGGAGGAGACAGCCTCGCGGCCAGCGAGCTCGACGCGACTACCGGCCCCTTCCGCAGTCCTCGTCTTTCTCTTTGCGGGTAAACTGCCTGCCAGCTCCTCCCAGTCGCGTCGCAATGCCCATCCAGGTTCTCAACCCCGAGCTGGTCAACCAGATCGCCGCCGGCGAGGTCGTCGAGCGGCCGGCGTCGGTCATCAAGGAGCTGGTCGAGAATGCGCTCGACGCGGGCGCGCGGCACGTCGAGATCGACGTGGAGAAGGGCGGAGCGGCGCTGTGCCGCGTGCGCGACGATGGCTGCGGCATCCCGCGCGACGAACTGGCGCTGGCGCTCGCGCGGCACGCCACGAGCAAGATCGCCGCGCTCGACGACCTGGAGCACGTGGTCAGCCTCGGTTTTCGCGGCGAGGCGCTGCCGAGCATCGCTTCGGTCTCGCGCCTCACGCTGACCTCGCGCACCGCCGACGCGCCACACGCGTGGAGCGTCCGGGTGGACGAAGGGCGTGTCAGCGATCCGGCGCCCGCAGCGCACGCCGCCGGCACGACCGTTGAAGTGCGCGATCTCTTTTTCAACGTGCCGGCGCGGCGCAGATTCCTGCGCAGCGACGGCACCGAATTCCAGCAGGCGCACCGCTTCGTCGAGCGCCTCGCGCTGAGCCGTTTCGAAGTCAGCTTCACCCTCGTGAATGGCGGGCGGCGCGTGCTGGCGTTGCCGGCAGCCGGCGACCGGCGCGCCCGCGAGCAGCGCATCGCGCGGATCTGCGGAGAGGAATTCCTCGCGCACGCCCTTTACCTCGATCACGCCGCCGCGGACCTGCGCCTGCACGGCTGGATCAGCCTGCCCACCTTCGCGCGCGCACAGCCCGACCTGCAGTACTGGTACGTGAACGGCCGCTACGTGCGCGACCGCCAGCTCATCAACGCCGTGCGCGTCGGCTATCGCGACGTTCTCTATCACGGCCGCCATCCGGCCTACGCGCTGTACCTGGAGCTCGACCCCGCCACGGTCGACGTCAACGCGCATCCGACCAAGCTGGAGCTGCGCTTCCGCGACGGCCGGACCATGCACGATTTCGTCAGGCGCAGCATCGAGGCTGCGTTGCGCGAGACGCGGCCGCAGCCGGACGTCGCCGGCCCGGGCTACAAGCACACGATCCTCGATCCGCGTCAGGCGTGGTCCGAGGAGACCGCGCACGGCACAGGGCAAGCGACGCTCGAGCTCCACGATGAGCGCGCGCGCTTTGCGCCGTACGAAATGCCTGCGGCGTCGAATGGCGTGGCGGAGGCAACACTGCAGCCGCGGCGGGAGTTTCCGCTCGGCTTCGCGCTAGGACAGCTTCACGGCATCTACATCCTTTCCCAGTCCGCCGACGGCCTGATCCTCATCGACATGCATGCTGCCCACGAGCGCGTCATGTACGAGCGTCTCAAGCAGCTCACGGCCGGATCACCCGTGCCGCCACAGGTCCTGCTCGTACCGATCGGCATCGCGGTCACCGCCGCGCAGGCCGAGCTCGCGCAGATGCACCGTGCGGCGTTCGCGCGGCTCGGGATCGAGCTCGATCGCATCGCGCCGGAACAGCTCGCGGTGCGGCAGATCCCGGCGCTGCTCGCGCGCAGTGATTTCGGTGCGCTGGTGCGCGACGTGCTGGCGGACCTCGCCGAGCACGGCAGCAGCGAGCGGGTCGCGGGCCGCGCCAACGAGGTGATGGCGACGCTCGCCTGCCGCACAGCGGTGCGCGCCAATCGCGCCATGACGGTCGCCGAGATGAACGCGCTGCTGCGCGAGATGGAGCGCACCGATCACGCCGATCAGTGCAACCATGGGCGCCCCACCTGGACGCGCATTTCGCTGAGCGAGCTCGACCGGCTGTTCCTGCGCGGCCGCTGACTGCCATGGGCGATGCGCAACTGCCCGTGGTCTTGCTCATGGGTCCGACGGGCGCGGGCAAGACGCAGCTGTCGTTCGAGCTTGCCAGCCGTTTCCCGGTCGAGATCGTCAGCGTCGATTCGGCGATGGTGTATCGCGGGATGGACATCGGCACCGCGAAGCCGACGCTCGCGGAGCGCGAGCGGGTGGTGCACCGCCTGATCGACATCCGCGATCCGGCGCAGAGCTACTCGGCGGGGCAGTTCGTGCGCGATGCGCGTACGGCGATCGACGCGAGCCACGCGGCAGGCCGCCTGCCGCTGCTGGTCGGCGGCACGATGCTGTACTTCAATTCGCTGTTGCGAGGGCTGGCGCAGCTTCCCGAAGGCGATGCGGGCATCCGCGAGGAGATCGACGCGCAAGCCGCGCGCGAAGGCTGGCTGGCCCTGCACGCGCAGCTGGCGCGCGTCGATCCGCAGGCGGCGGCGCGCATCCACCCGAACGACCCGCAGCGCATCCAGCGCGCGCTCGAAGTGTATCGCAGCACCGGAATTGCAATCTCCTCGCTGCAGGCGGCGCGCGCATCCGCGCTCCAGGGACTGCGCACGCTGCGCCTGGTCGCCGAAATCCCCGACCGCAGCGCGCTGCACGAGCGCATCGAGCGCCGCCTGGCCGCGATGATGCAGGCCGGCTTTCTCGACGAAGTAGCCGCGCTGCGCGCCCGCAGCGACTTGCACGCGGAACTGCCGGCGCTGCGCGCGGTCGGCTATCGACAGCTCTGGCGCCACCTGGCGGGCGAGCTCACGCTCGACGAGAGCGTGCAACGAGCGACGGCCGCAACGCGGCAACTGGCCAAGCGTCAATTGACCTGGTTGCGGTCTCTGCAGGCTGCGCCGGCCCCAGAGTCGAGCTGCGGCGTGCACTGGTTCGATGCGAGCGCGCACGGCGCCGCGCAACGGATTGGCGATCTTGTAAGAACTGTGGCGGCGCCAATCTTTTCCTGATCGCGGGGGGGGCTATGTTAAGATTTCAGTCCTGTCGGCTGTATTGGAACCCACGTGCCGGGTTACCCGCAGGGAAGCGGCCGCACCGGGTGCCATGACAAAGAATCGATCAATAACAAGGAGATAAAGATGGCCAGAGGGCAGTCTTTACAAGACCCTTTTCTCAATACCCTGCGCAAAGAACGCGTTCCGGTTTCGATTTACCTCGTCAACGGAATCAAGCTCCAGGGTCAAATCGACTCCTTCGACCAGTTCGTCGTGTTGCTGAAGAACAGTGTCAGCCAGATGGTCTACAAACACGCGATTTCCACCGTGGTACCGGCCCGTAACATCCGCTTGCCGTCGTCGGAAGACGAAGGCGGGGGCGGCGAAGCGGCGCCGGAGTAGCGTCGCGCGAGGAGTTTGCGGTTGTTCGAGCGCCCGCGTAGCGGTGAACGCGCAGTTCTGGTTCGCATCGGGGTCGGCGCTCCAGCCACAGAACAGGATCTGAGCGAGTTTCGCGCGCTGGCCGTCTCGGCCGGGGCGGAGCCGCTGGCCACCATCGGCGGATCCCGGCCGCGCCCCGATCCGCGTCTGTTCGTAGGTTCCGGCAAGGCCGAGCAGATCCGCGCGGCCGTGGCCGAGCACGCGGCGGACGTCGTGCTCTTCGACCACGCCCTGACCCCCAGCCAGGAACGCAACCTCGAGAAGGTGATCGAGCGCCGCGTGCTGGATCGCAACGGACTGATCCTCGACATCTTCGCGCAACGCGCGCGCAGCTTCGAAGGCAAGCTCGAGGTCGAGCTGGCGCAGCTCAAGCACATGGCCACGCGCCTGGTGCGCGGCTGGACGCACCTGGAGCGGCAGAAGGGCGGTATCGGTCTGCGAGGACCGGGTGAGACGCAGCTCGAGACCGACCGGCGCCTGCTCGCGAACCGCATCCGCACGCTGAGCAAGCGCCTGGAGAAACTGCAACGCCAGCGTGAGACTGGGCGGCAGCAGCGGCGCGAAGTGCCGGTGCCGACGGTGGCGCTGGTGGGTTACACCAATGCCGGCAAGTCGACTCTCTTCAATGCACTCACCGGAGCGGATGCGCTCGTGGCCGATCAGTTGTTCGCGACTCTGGACCCCACGGTGCGGCGAGTGCACCTGCCGGGCGCACAAGTCGCGGTGCTTGCCGATACCGTGGGTTTCATACGCGACTTGCCGCACGAGCTGGTCGCGGCATTCCGCTCCACGCTGCAGGAGGCGCGCGATGCGACGTTGCTGCTGCACGTGATCGATGCGAGCGATCCGCAGCGCCTGGAGCGCATCGACCAGGTGAACCAGGTGCTCGAGAGCATCGGCGCCGGTGAGATCGCGCAGATCGAGGTCTTCAACAAGATCGACCGCATCGGGCTCGAACCGCACGCCGAACGCGACGGGCATGGGCGTGTGCAGCGCATCTGGCTCGCCGCGGCACCGCGCACCGGATTGGACGCCCTGCGGGCGGCGCTGGGCGAACAACTCTGGCCCTTGCTTGCGCGCGAAAGGGTGCACGTCAGCCTGGCGGGCGCCGCGGCGCGATCGCGCCTCTACGGCGACAAGCGCGTCCTGGCCGAGCGCACGCTGGACGACGGCGGCTGGGAGCTGGAAGTGGAAATGACCCCGGAGCAACTCGCGGCGCTGTGCCGGGAGCCGGGCGTGACGCGAGTGCCCGCGCCCGCGCCTTGTGCCACCTCCGATGGCTACCTACAATTTCCGCCCGCCTCGGAGCGGGCAGCTGGTTGACACACGCACGGGCGGCAAATCGATACCACTATGGCTTGGAACGAATCGGGCGGCGGCAACAAGAATCCCTGGGACCGTCGTCCTGCACAGGGCGGCAACGAGCTCGAGGAGATGGTGCGCTCCTGGCAGCGCAAGCTCGCGGGTCTGTTCGGTGGCCAGGGTGGCCGTGGCGGCGGCGGCGCGGGCGGCCGTCTCAACTGGGGCGCGATCGGCCTGATCGTTCTCGCGGTGTGGGGTGTCACCGGCTTCTACCAGGTCGGCGCGGCCGAGCGTGCGCTGATCCTGCGATTCGGCAAGCACGTGGCCACCACCGCCGAAGGCCTGCACTGGCGCTGGCCGTGGCCGATCGAGACCAAGCTGATAGTCAACGTCGCGCGCCTCGACAGCGTCGAGGACAAGACGCGCATGCTCACCTCCGACGAGAACCTGGTCGACATCAGCATCGCGGTGCAATTCCTGCGCTCGCAGCCGCGCGATTTCCTCTTCAAGGTGCGCGCCCCGGAGGAAACGCTGAAAGACGTCAGCGAGAGCGCGATCCGCGAGATCGTCGGTCAGAGCCGCCTCGATGCGGTGCTGGGCGCGGGGCGCGCCGAAATCACCGACAAGACCAAGGTGATCATCCAGCGCACGCTCGATACCTACGGCACCGGCATCCAGATCCAGTCGGTGAACCTCACTGCGGTCAACGTTCCCGAGCAGGTGGCGTCCGCGCAGAAGGATGCGATCAAGGCGCGCGAAGACCGCGACCGCTACAGCCAGGAAGCGCAAGCCTATGCCAACGACATCCTGCCCAAGGCGCGCGGCATGGCAGCACGGCGGGTCCAGGATGCGCAGGCGGATCGCACGCGTGTGATCGCCGAGGCTGAAGGCGAAACCGCCCGCTTCGCACAGCTCCTGACCGCTTACGAGCGGGCACCGAACGTGACGCGCGCGCGCCTGTATCTGGAAGCGATCGAAAGCGTCCTGGGCCGATCGCGCAAGGTCTTGGTCGACACCAAGGGCAACAACATGCTGTACGTGCCGCTCGACAAGCTCCTCGAGCGCAGCACCAACGGCTCCGCAGTCGATCCGGCGCTGCTCGGTCCCGGCATGTCGCGCACACCGGAAGTGACGACCGAGCCTGTTCCACCCGATCCGCGCGCGCGAGGTGACCGATGATGCCCATGCGAACCCGCGCTGTCGTCGTCGCCGTCGTCCTCGCCGTCGTGCTGGTCACCTGGTCGGCGTTCACCGTGAGCGAGAACGAGCACGCCATCAAGTTCCGTTTCGGGGCGATCGAGAAGGCCGACTACCAGCCCGGCCTGCATTTCATGATCCCGTTCATCAACAACGTGCGCAAGTTCGAGCGGCGCATCATCACCCAGAACTACCCGTCCGAGAGTTTCCTGACCAGCGAAGGCAAGATCCTCAACGTCGACTTCTACGTGAAGTGGCGGATCCGCGACGTGGCGGGCTACTACCGCGCCACCGGAGGCATCGAGGAGAACGCGGCGAACAGGCTCGGCGAGAGCGTCAAGAACGGCCTGAAAAGCGTCATCACCAAGCTCACGATCCAGCAGATCGTCGCCGCGGAGCGCGACGCCGTCACCGGCGATCTCTTCAGGAGCGTCGGCAGTGACGTGAAGCAGCTCGGCGCCGAGCTCGTCGACGTGCGCGTGCGGCGCATCGACCTGCCGGACGAGGTCACGGGCTCGGTGTATCAGCGCATGGAACAGAGTTTCCGGGCACAGGCCGCGAAGCTGCGCGCAGAAGGCCAGGCGGCCGCGGAGACCATGCGCGCCGAGGCGGATCGCGAGCGCATCGAGATCCTGTCCGCGGCGTCGCGCGAAGCGCAGCAGATCCGCGGCCAGGGCGATCTGCAATCGGCGGACATCTACGCGCGCACTTTCTCGCGCAACCCCGAGTTCTACGCGTTCTGGCGGAGCCTGCAGGCGTACCGCAATTCCCTGGGGCGCGACACGGACGTGATCGTGCTGTCCCCGGACAGCGAGTTCTTCAAGTACCTGAATCGATCGCAGCAGCGCTGACGGCGATCCCATGATCTGGTCGGACCTGCTGGCGGCGTGCGCCTTGTATCTCGTCCTCGAGGGCATCATGCCATTCATCAATCCCCAGGCGATGCGCCGCGCCATGCAGGCGTTCGCCGCATTGGACGACGGGAAACTGCGCATCGCGGGGCTGACCAGCATGATTGCCGGTGCGGCGCTGCTGTACTGGGTGCGCGGCTGAGCGCGCGCCCGAGTCTGCACCGCATGGGCAAGAACCTGGTCGTGATCGGCACCCAATGGGGTGACGAGGGCAAGGGCAAGATCGTGGACCTGCTGACGGAGCGCGCGGCCGCGGTGGTGCGCTTCCAGGGCGGGCACAACGCCGGACACACCCTCGTCATCGGCGGCGAGAAGACGATCCTCTCGCTGATCCCGTCCGGCATCCTGCATCCGCGCGTGCAGTGTTTCATCGGCAACGGCGTGGTGCTGTCGCTGCCGGCGCTGCTCAAGGAGGCCGACATGCTGATCGGCCGCGGCGCGCCGGTATTCGAGCGCTTGCGCATCAGCCCGGCCTGCCCGCTGATCCTGCCCTCGCACGTCGCACTCGACAAGGCGCGCGAGCGCGCGCGGGGCGAGCAGGCGATCGGCACCACCGGTCGCGGCATCGGACCGGCGTACGAGGACAAGGTCGCGCGGCGCGCGGTGCGCGTCTCGGATCTGTTTCATCGCGAGCGTTTCGCGGCGCGTCTCGGCGAAGTACTCGACTATCACAATTTCCTGCTGCGCGACTACTACCGGGCGGACGGCGTCGATTTCCAGCAGGTGCTCGATGAAACTCTCACCCAGGCCGAGCGCGTGCGACCGCTGGTCGCGGACGTGACACTCGCCCTCAAGAGCATCCAGAAGCAGGGCGGCAGCATCCTGTTCGAGGGCGCGCAGGGCGCGATGCTCGACATCGATCTGGGTACCTATCCGTACGTCACCTCGTCCAATACGACCGCCGGCGGTGCGGCGACCGGAACTGGGCTCGGGCCGCGCGACATCGATGCAGTGCTCGGCATCGTCAAGGCCTACGCCACGCGCGTGGGCGGCGGTCCCTTCCCGACGGAACTGTTCGACGACGTGGGGGAGTACCTGTCGCGCGTCGGGCACGAGTTCGGCGCGGTCACGGGGCGGCGGCGGCGCTGCGGGTGGTTCGATGCGGTGGCGCTGCGCCGCGCCGTCATCAACAGCAGCGTTTCCGGCCTGTGCATCATGAAACTCGACGTGCTCGATGCTCTGGACGTGGTGCGCGTGTGCACCGAGTACCGGCTCGACGGCAAGCGCGTGGACTGCGCGCCGGCCGTGACGGAGAGCCTGGCCGAATCCGAGCCTGTCTACGAAGAATGGCCCGGCTGGAAGGAATCCACCGTGGGCATCACCGACTACGATCAGCTTCCCGCCAACGCACGGCGCTACCTGGAGCGCCTCGCCGAGCTGGTGGGCGTGCCGATGCAGATCGTGTCCACCGGCCCCGACCGCGCGCAGACCATCGTGCTGCACCACCCCTTCGACTGAGAGCCGGTGCGCGGCCGATTATCGGGCGTGCGGGCACGCACGAGCGCCGAGCGAAAGCGGCGCGCAAGCGGCGCGCAAGCGGACATCACCGACCTGCCGAGCGGAAGCTCGGTTCCCAGCCAAGCTCGATGCGAGCCTTCGCCACCGAGACATACTGGTTGTCCTCGGCAATGTTGTAGATTCCCGGACGACCTTTCTCGCACGCCAGCAGCGCCGCCCAAGCCGCAGCGTCGACGTGCACGGGCACCGAGCCGCTTGCCCGCTCCTGCCCGGTGCCCGGCCCGTAGAGCTGTCCGTAGCGAAGCACAATTCCATCGAGCTGCGGCGAGCTCAACGTCCAGTTTTCGAGCGCGACAACGCCGCGTACGCTGGTCGCACGGCTTCCCTCGGCCGCGATGTCCAGCGGATCGCTCTCGGAATGCGGCTCCGGCCCCGGCGCGTACACCCAGGCTATGCTTTGCACCACGAGCCGCTGGACGCCCGCCGCAATTGCGGCTCGCACCAGATTGCGAGTTCCTTCATCCCGGATGCGGGCATTGCGCGCGATGGCTTCGCCCATGCGGCCGGGATCGAGGCCTGGCGGCAAATCGGTCAGTTGGTGAATCACGATGTCCGGATGGAAAGAGGCGAGCGCGCGCATCAACGCTGCGGCATCGAAGACATCCACCACCACCGGATCGGCCCCGAGCGCGCGCAGGTTTCCGACATTCGCCGCCGATCGGGTCGTTCCGGCTACGTGATGGCCCGCATCGCGCAGCAGCGGCGTGAGTCGCTTGCCGATGGCGCCGGACGCGCCAGCAAGAAAGACTCGGTGACCCATCGTCATCGCTCCCGTCTCATGGCCGCACGAGGTTCCTGCGCGTTGCGCTTGCCTCCGGTCGTGGCGATGCGGCGCGCCGAGATCGTCAATTGGCTTGGGCCCACCGTGTCGCGCTACGGCTGTGGCAAGATCCAGCGGTGGGTAAGATGAGGTGGTGCCCAGGAGAGGACTCGAACCTCCACGGATCTCTCCACTGGTACCTGAAACCAGCGCGTCTACCAGTTCCGCCACCTGGGCACGAGAGCGCAAGATCGACTGTGCGCCCCCACAAGAAGGCGCCGCACTCTACGGACCCCCCGCTGTCTTGTCAATTGACGCGCAAACGGTTCTGCTAGCGAGCAATGGAAACAAAAAAGAGCCAACGTCGCCGGCAACACTGGCAGGAGCGCGATCCGGAGTTCGAGGCGGAAGGCAAGCGTTACGCTGAGCCGATCCCCAGCCGCGTCCTGATCCTGGAGGAACTGGCCGGCGCCAGGAAGCCGCTCGATGCGGATGCGCTCGCGCGCCGGCTCGGCATCAGCAAGCCGGCGCTGCGCCAGGCGCTTGAGAAGCGCCTGCAGGCGATGCGCCGCGAAGGCGAGGTGCGCGTCGACAAGGGCGGGCGCTTCGCGGCCGGCGAGCGCGTCGAGCTCGCCGGCCGGGTGCTCGCGCATCGCGACGGCTATGGATGGCTGGAGCCCGACGATGGCAGCCCCGACGTGCATCTCGAACAACGGCAGATGGCGACGGTGATGCACGGCGATCGCGTGCGGGTGCGTATCGTCGAGGACGACGGCCGCGGCCGACGCTCGGGAATGCTGCTCGAGATCCTGGAGCGCGCTACGCAGGAGCTGGCGGGGCGCTTCGAGGACGCAGGCGAAGTCGGCTTCGTGGTCCCGGAGGATTCGCGTTTCCAGCGGCACCGCCTGCTGATCGCGAGCGCCCACAAGGGTTCGGCCACGCACGGTGATCTGGTGGTGGCGCGCTTGCTGGAGATGCCCAGGGCCGGCGCGAATGCTCGCGCCACGATCGTGCGCGTGCTCGATACGCGCCGGGCCGCCGACCTGGCGGCTGAGCTGGCGATCGTCACGCACGGGTTGCCACAACAGTGGCCGGGCGACGCGCTCGATGAGGCGCGCCGCTGGGGTTCGGCGGTGCGCCAGTCGGATCTCGCGGGGCGCGAAGACCTGCGCGGCCTGCCGCTGGTCACGATCGACGGCGAGGACGCACGCGATTTCGACGATGCGGTGTTCTGCGAGCCGAAACGGGGCGGCGGCTGGCGGCTGATCGTGGCGATCGCGGATGTGAGCCACTATGTCGCCGCGGGCGGGGCGCTGGATCGCGAGGCGCTGGATCGCGCCACGTCGGTTTACTTCCCGGATCGCGTCCTGCCGATGTTGCCGGAGGCGCTCTCCAACGAGCTTTGCTCGCTCAAGCCGCGCGTCGAACGGCTCGCGATGGCCTGCGAGATGAGCGTGGATGCCAAGGGCGAAGTCACGCGCTCGAAGTTCCATGCGGCCGTGATCCTGTCGGCGGCGCGCCTCACGTATACGCAGGTTGGTGCGATGCTGTTGGCGCAGGACCCGGCCCTGCGCGCGGAGCACGCGCGCTTGGTGCCGCACCTCGAGCACCTGCACGACCTCTACGCCGTGTTGCGACAAGCTCGTGAGCGGCGCGGCGCACTCGATTTCGATGCGCCGGAGATCAAGATCCGCCTTTCGCCGGAGGGGTCGGTCGCGGGTGTGGACGCGCACGTGCGCAACGACGCCCACCGGCTCATCGAGGAGTGCATGATCGCGGCCAACATCGAGGCCGCGCGATTTCTTGAAAAGAAGAAAATACCGACGCTGTTCCGGGTGCACGGCGAGCCTGAAACACGCAAGGTCACCGAACTGCAGCGCATGCTGCGCGCGCTCGGTATCGGTGTGCGCTTCCCGGAGCGCATCGGCACGCGCGAGCTCAAGCAGGTGCTCAAGCTCATCGCGGGCAGACCGGATGCGGCATTCATCGAAAGCCTGCTGATTCGCTCACTGCCGCAGGCCGTCTACCAGCCGCCCAACATCGGCCATTTCGGGCTGGGCTTGAGCGAGTACGCGCATTTCACCTCGCCGATCCGCCGCTACCCGGACCTGCTGGTGCATCGCGGGATCCGCCATGCGCTGAGCGGCAAACCGCGCGAGGAGTTTCCGTACACGAACGCGGCGATGGAGCACCTCGGCGCGCAGTGTTCGGAGAAAGAGAGACGCGCGGACGAGGCTTCACGCGACGTTCTGGCCTACCTCAAGTGCGACTACATGCGCGCCCACATCGGCGACGAATTCGAAGCGGTGATCACCGCCGTGCTGGAGTTCGGCATGTTCGTGCAGCTGGCGAACCTGCAGGTCGACGGCCTGGTGCACGTTTCGGCGCTGCAGGGCGACTATTTCGTCTACGACGAGGCCCGCGTCGCCTTCATCGGCCGCCGGACGCGGCAGGTCTACCAGCTCGGCATGCGCGTACCCGTGCGCCTGACGCGCGTCGACATGAAAGAGCGCAAGCTGGATTTCGCCATGGCAGTGGAAGCAGGGCACGGCGCCACCCCCACGGAAGGCAGGCGTCGCGGTCCCAAGCGACGCAAGAGCTGATCGATGGCGGAGCGCAATCTCGTGCACGGCCTGCACGCCGTGCGCTGGCTGCTCAAACGCAACCCGGAGCGCGTGCGGCAGATCTGGATGCAGGGTGGGCGAGAGGATGCGCGTGCCCAGGAGATAGCGGAGCTGGCACGACAGGCGGGCGTGACGGTGCAACGCGCCGAGGCGAAAGCGCTCGAGCAGCTCGCCGGTAAAGTCGTTCATCAGGGAGTGGTTGCGGACGTCGCGCCCTCGCGCACGTGGAATGACGCCGAGCTGCTTGCCAATCTCGAGGGGCTTTCCGGGCCGCCGCTCGTGCTCCTTCTGGATGGCGTGCAGGACCCGCACAACCTGGGTGCTTGTTTGAGGACAGCCGATGCTTGCGGCGTGCACGCGGTGGTCGTGCCGCGCGATCGGGCCGCGGGCCTGACTCCGACGGTGCGCAAGGTAGCGGCGGGCGCGGCCGAGACAGTGCCGCTCGCGACAGTCACCAATCTCGCGCGCACGATGCGCGCGCTGAAGGAGCTCAACATCTGGCTCGTGGGCACTGCCGCGGACGCTGAAAAGAGCACTTACCAAGCGAAGCTCGATGGCGCGCTGGGAATTGTGATGGGCAGTGAGGGCGAAGGTTTGCGGCGGCTCACGCGCGATTCCTGCGACTTCCTGGTGCGATTGCCGATGAGCGGCGCGATCGAGAGTCTCAACGTGTCCGTGGCGACGGGCATGGTGCTGTACGAGGCTCTGCGCCAACGCAGCTCGCGCTGATTCAGGCGACGCGATCGGGTGGTGCGCGGCCGGCGAAGAACGCATCGAGATTGTCGAGCGCACGAAATCCCATTGCGCAACGTGTCTCGAACGTGGCGCTGCCGAGGTGTGGCAGCAGAAACGTGTTCGACAGCGCTGCGTACTCCGCTCTGAAATTCGGCTCACCGGTGTAAACGTCCAGGCCGGCGCCGCCCAGGTGCCCGCTGCGCAGGGCCGCGATGAGGGCATCGTCGTCGACGATCTCGCCGCGTGCGGTGTTGACGACGATCGCGCCGCGCGGCAATTGCGCGATGCGCGCGGTGTTGAGAAAGCCCCGAGTCTCCTGATTCGTGGGCAGATGCAGGCTGAGAAACTGGCACTGCGGCCAGAACGTCGCTTCGGTCGCATGATGGACGGCGGTGAAGCCGACCGTGGGCTTCGGCTCGCGCGATAGATAATGAATCGTCATGCCAAACGCCGCGGCTCGTCGCGCCACGGCCGAACCGATGCGGCCGAGCCCGAGGATGCCCAGCGCCTTGCCGGTAACGTGCGTTCCCAGCATCTGGGTGGGCGTCCAGCCCCGCCACTGCCTGGCGCGCATCAACGCTTCGCCTTCGCTGGCGCGCCTGGCGGTGCCGAGGAGGAGCAGCATCGCGATGTCGGCGGTCGCCTCAGTGAGCACGTCGGGGGTGTTGGTCACGACCACGCCGCGTCGAGCGGCAGCGGCAACGTCGACATGGTTGTATCCCACGGAGAACGTCGCAAGGATGCGCACGCTGGCGGGGAGGGCGTCGATGATTTCCGCCGTGACCGAATCGGTGACCGTGCAAAGCACTCCATCGACGTTGCGGGTGCGGTCCACCCAGTCCCCCGGCGTCCATGGCTGGTCGCTGGTGTTGAGGCTGGCGCGGTAGTCTTTCTGAGCGCGCGCCTCGACCGGGCCCGGCAGATGGCGGGTGATGGCTAGCGAGGGCCTTGGGGGCGGCATGAGCCCAAGCTAGCGAATCGATCCGCCGCCTACAAACCGAACCGGCCAGACGCGCAGGACCAGGCGCTTGCGGCGTTGCAGCCGCTCCAGTACCATTCGCGCCCTTCGTCCGGAGCCGTCCGGACGTTTGTGTAACTCCTTGCCACACCGGGCTTTTCGCTTCACCGGGTGGCTTCAACCACAAGGGGCAGCGAATGCGTCACTATGAAATCGTGTTTCTGGTCCACCCTGACCAGAGCGAGCAGGTTCCCGCCATGCTCGAGCGCTACAAGGGCATGATCGCAACGGGCGGTGGCACCATCCATCGTCTCGAGGACTGGGGCAGGCGCCAGCTGGCCTATCCGATCGCGAAGGTGCACAAGGCGCACTACGTCTTGATGAACATCGAGTGCGACCAGAAGACGCTCGACGAGCTCACTGGCGCGTTCCGTTTCAGCGACGCGGTGCTGCGCCACCTCGCCACCAAGGTCGACAGCGCCATGACCGAGCCCTCGCCGATGTTCAAGGCGAGCGACGAATCCGGCTCGTCGCGCGACGAGGGACCGCTCGGCGGCGATCGCGACGACGATGACGACCGCGGCGATCGCGGCGACCGTAGTGACCGGGACCGTGGCGATCGCGGCGACCGCGACCGTGGCGACCGCTCCGATCGCTGAAAGAACACGAGGACACCGTCATGGCGAGATTTTTCCGACGCAAGAAATTCTGCCGCTTCACGGCCGAAGGAGTGAAGCAGATCGACTACAAGGACCTGGCCACGCTCAAGAGCTACGTCACCGAGACGGGCAAGATCGTGCCGAGCCGCATCACCGGCACCAAGTCGCACTACCAGCGCCAGCTCGCGCTCGCGGTCAAGCGCGCGCGCTACCTCGCGCTCCTGCCGTACACCGACCAGCACTGAGGCCGCCGCGATGGAAGTCATTCTCCTGCAGAAAGTGGCCAACCTCGGCGCCATCGGCGATCGCGTCAAGGTACGTTCCGGATTCGCGCGCAATTTCCTGCTGCCGCAGGGCAAGGCGACGCTGGCGAGCGCTGCGAACATCGAGAAGTTCGAGGCGCGCCGCGCCGAGCTCGAGCGCAAGGCCCAGGAAGAGCTGTACGCGGCCCAGCAGCGCGCCGAGAAGCTCAAGGACTTCAAGCTGGCGATGACGGCGAAGGCCGGCACCGAAGGCAAGCTGTTCGGCTCGATCGGCACCGCCGATATCGCCGAGGCAATCACCGGCGCAGGGCACGAGCTGGCGCGCAGCGAGGTGCGACTGCCGAGCGGCCCGATCCGCGTGATCGGCGATCACGTCGTGATCCTGCACCTGCACGCCGACGTCGACGTGTCGCTCCCGGTGCACATCAGTCGCCGAAGAATAGCCGACAGGCCACCGCGCCGGCGCCGTGATCAGAACGCAGAAGGCCATGCCTTCCGATCCGATGCGGCTGCCGCCGCACTCGGTCGAGGCCGAGCAGGCCGTGCTCGGCGGCCTGATGCTGGAAGCCCAGGCCTGGGATGCGGTCGGCGACATCGTCACGGCGGACGATTTCTACCGCAACGATCACCGGCTGATCTTCGAAGCCGCGGCAGCGATAGTCGTTGGCGCAGCCAGCCTGTCGACGTCGTCACGCTGTCGGAGTACCTGGAGCGCAACGGCCGCCTCGAGGACGCTGGCGGGCTCGCTTATCTGGGCACGCTGGCGCGCGACACGCCGAGCGCCGCCAACATCCGTGCCTATGCCGAGATCGTGCGCGAGCGTTCGCTGCTGCGCCGCTTGATCTCGGTGGGCTCGGACATCACCGGCGCGGCGTTCAACACCGAGGGACGCACCGCGCGCGATCTGGTCGATGACGCCGAGCGGCGCGTCTTCGAGATCGCCGAGGCCGGCGCACGCGGGCGCGGTGGCGCGGTGCGCGTCGGCACGATCCTGTCGAGCGTCGTCGATCGCATCGACCACCTTTACCGCAATCCCAACGACATCCGCGGCGTGCCGACCGGGTTCACCGAGCTCGACAGGATGACCGGCGGGTTCCAACGCGGCGACCTGATCATCGTCGCCGGCCGTCCTTCGATGGGAAAGACCACGCTGGCGGTGAACATCGCCGAGAATGCCGACGCTCGGCCACGGTATTCCCAGTGCCGTCTTCAGCATGGAAATGTCGGCCGAGCAGGTCACGCTGCGCATGATTTCCTCGCTCGGGCGCATCGACCAGGCGCAACCTGCGCACCGGCCGCCTCACCGAAGAGGACTGGCCGCGCATCGACAGCGCGATGACGCAGCTGTCGCAGGCGAAGTTCTTCATCGACGAAACGCCGGCGTCTCACGCCGACCGATCTGCGCGCCCGCGCGCGGCGCCTGAAGCGCGAACACAACCTCGGGCTGATCGTGGTCGACTACCTGCAGCTGATGTCAGGTGCCGGGGACCAAGGAGAACCGCGCCACCGAGATCTCGGAGATCTCGCGCTCGACTGAAGGCGTTGGCGCGCGAGCTGAACGTGCCGGTGATCGCGCTCTCGCAGCTCAATCGCGGCGTCGAGCAGCGCGTCGAGAAGAGGCCGGTGATGTCCGATCTGCGCGAATCCGGAGCTTTCGAGCAGGATGCCGACGTGATCGTCCTCATCTATCGCGAGGAAGTGTACGAGCCCAACACGCCGCGCAAAGGCATTGCCGACATCATCATCGCCAAGCAGCGCAACGGCCCGATCGGCGACTTCCAGATGACTTTCCTCGGCGCGTACACCAAGTTCGAGAACTACGCGCCGGACACCTACGGCGAGGGCGCGCTGCGCTGATCATGGCGGGACTGATCCGCGCTGTCATCGATGCTGCCGCCTTGCGCGCCAACCTGGCGTCGGTGCGCCGTATCGCTCCGCGCTCGCGGGTGCTCGCGATCGTCAAAGCCAATGCCTATGGCCACGGGCTCGTTCCCGCCGCACTCGCGCTGGCCGATGCCGATGCCTTCGGCGTGGCGCGCCTCGATGAAGGCCTTGCGCTTCGCGCCGCCGGCGTCGGCGGCGAAATCGTCCTGCTGGAAGGCGTGTTCGACGCGGAGCAGCTCGCGGTAGCCGCACAGCACGGTTTCGAGCTGATCGTGCACAACCCACAGCAGCTCGCACTGCTCGGCGAACGGCGGCAGGACTATCGCTTCGCGGTATGGCTCAAAGTCGATACGGGCATGAACCGGCTCGGCTTTCGCGCCGACGAGTTCGCGGCAGCCTATCGCAAGCTTTCCTCGTGCGCTGCCGTCGGCCCAGTGCGCCTGCTCACGCATCTGGCCAATGCTGATGTCACGGGCGACTCCGCGACCACGGAGCAACTGCAACTGTTCGAGGCCGTCACTTCGGGTCTTACCCTCGAGCGCAGCGTCGCGAATTCGGCTGGCGTGCTCGGTTGGCCCGCATCGCATGCCGATTGGGTGCGGCCGGGTCTGGCGCTCTACGGAGTTTCCCCGCTGCCGGGCAGGATCGCGGCGGACTTCGGGCTGCGCCCCGCGATGACCTTCACCAGTACGGTGATCGCCACGCGGCGGGTGCTACCCGGCGAGCGGGCGGGTTACGGTGGGCGTTGGACCGCGCGGCGCGTCAGCACGCTCGCCATAGCGGCGGTCGGTTACGGCGACGGTTATCCGCGCCACATGGCGAATGGAACGCCGGTGCTGGTGAACGGTGAGCGTGCGCCGCTGGCGGGACGCGTCTCCATGGACATGATCGCCGTCGACGTGACGGACCTGGCAAGCGTCAAGGTGGGCGATCCGGTGGTGCTGTGGGGCGAAGGGCTGCCGGCGGAGGAGGTCGCTCCGCACGCCGAGACCATCGCTTACGAGTTGCTGTGCGGGGTGAGCCAGCGCGTCGCGCACGAGTTTCCATAGCCTCGCGCCCGGCGTGGATAGTGCGGAGGTGCCCCGGCGCTGCGCCGCTCAGCTCTCGAAGAACCCCATCTTCACGCCGGCGAGCTGGATCACGTCGTTGTCATGCAGGCGCCGTGCCTGCGGTCCGATCGGCGTGCCGTTGACCAGCGGGAAGTCGCCTTCCTTGCCGCTGTCGACGTGCACGATGAAGTAACCCTCGGCGCGGCGCGTGATGGCTGCTACCTGAACGCCCGGTCGGCCGAGCGTCGTGAGCGCCTTGGTGCAGCTCCAGTTCGCGCCCGGCGAATGCGCCGCTCAGCACCTGCAGCTTCGCCTTCGGCAACGCCATCGGCGCCTCGCCTGCCGGTTTCGGCAGCGGCGGCGCGAGCTTGGCGGCCACCTGCGCCACTGCCTTGTCGACCTTGCGGATCTTGTCCTGCTCCTCGGCCCTGGAGCCGGGAGTGATCACCATCGTCTTTTCGAATTCGTCCTGCTCGGCGATCGGTGTCCTGCTGGTCGACGAAGCGCAGCTGGTGATGGCCGACGGTGATCGACGTCGCCGTGCTGCAGGGCATGCTTCTTGATCAGCTTGCCGTTGACGTAGGTGCCGTTGGTGCTGTTCAGATCCTCGAGGAACGAATCGTTGAGGATGTTGATGATGAGCGAGTGGTGGCCGCTGACCGCCGGATTGTCGATGCGGATGTCGTTGTCCGGCAGGCGGCCGATGGTGTAACGCTCCTTGTTCATGTTGTATTCCGCGAGCACCTGACCGTCCAGGCTCAGCATCAACCTGCCATGCGTTTGCCTCGTCCTTATCAGCCGAACCATCCCAGAATCTTGTCGAGCATCTTGCCGGCGCGCTGGAAACGAGTCTACGACGTGCGCCATGACGACCGATACGTTGTCGCGCCCGCCGTTGTCGTTGGCGAGCTGCATCAGCTGTTTAGCAACCGTATCAAGATTAGCACTAAAGGTGCTGATTGTTAAGTGAATATCCTCGTCCTCGACCATGTCGGAGAGACCGTCCGAGCACAGCACGTAGTAGTCGCCCTTGTGGACCGCGCTCCTCGTGGATCTCGACCTCGACGTTCGGCTCCACGCCCGAGCGCGCGCGTCACGTAGTTCTTGTTGGTGGCGCGCTGCGCCTCTTCCTGCGAGTAGAAGCCGCGATCGACCAGCTCCTGGAGCAGGGAGTGGTCCATGGTCACCTGCTCGAAGCGATCGCTGCGCAGGCGGTACAGCCGCGAATCGCCGACGTGCGCGATCGACACGCGGTTGTCGTAGAACAGGCAGCTCACGATCGTGGTGCCCATGCCTTCGCACTGCGGCTGGGTCTTCGAGGTCTGGTGGATGATCTTGTTGGCGCGGTAGATGGCGTCGCGCAGGATGATGCTCGGGCGCGTCAATCCGGTTTCCGGGTCGGTGCCCTCGAGGTCCTCGCGCGCCACGGCCTCCGCGCACCAGGTTGACGATGGTCTTCACCGCGATGCCGCTCGCGACTTCGCCGGCGTTGTAGCCGCCCATGCCGTCGGCGAGCACCAACAGCCCGATGTCGCCGTCGACGCCGATCGTGTCCTCGTTGTGCTCGCGCACCTTGCCGGTGTCGGTGAGTGCCACGCACTCGAGCTTGCCGCGCAGACTGGTCATGCAATGCGGCTCACAGACTCTGCGCCTTGAGCAGGCGGCCGCAGCTGCGCAAGGCTGTCGCCATTTCCGTGCCGCTCTGGAAGCGATCGTCGGCGCGCTTCTGCAGCGAGCGCGTGACGATGGCTTCGAGCAGGCCGGGCAGGTCGGGACGGATCGGCGCGTATCGGCGGATGCGGTTCGTTCGCGATCCTGAACATGAGCCCGGTCATCGAGTCCGCCGCGGAACGGCAACTGCGCCGGTGAGCAACTGATACAGGCTCACGCCAAGCGAGAACAAGTCCGAGCTGCCCTGCACGTTGCGGCCTTCGAGCTGCTCGGGCGACATGAAAGAGGGCGTGCCGAGGACGATGCCGGTCTTGGTGCGTGCCACTGTCGGTGAGTCGGGCGATGCCGAAGTCGGTGATCTTGAGCCCGTCGTTCGCGGCATCGAACATTATATTAGCGGGCTTGATATCGCGGTGAACCACGTTCTGGCGGTGCGCATAGGCGAGCGCGTCGGCGACGCGGGCCAGCAGCTCCACGCACCGTGGACGCGGGCAGCAGGGTGCTCGACGAGCGTGAATTCGCTCAACGGCTCGCCGTTGAGGTATTCCATCGCGATGTAGGCGAGGTCATGGTCCTCGCCCGCATCGTAGATGGTGACGATGTCCGGGTGGTTGAGCCGGCCCGCCGTCTCCGCCTCGCGGAAGAAGCGCTGCCGCGCCTCGGCGAGCTCGTCCTCGTCGAACTCGCGCGTCAGCGGGATCGCCTTGATGGCCACGACGCGGTTGATCTTGGGGTCGCGCCCCTGGTAGACGACCGCCATCGCGCCGCGGCCGATTTCGCGTTCGATGACGTAGCGGCCGAGCTGGTCGGGCATCGTCGCCGTCCGTTTGGTGGCAGGGGGCGGTGCGGGGCGCTGGCTCGCAGGGCTCATTAACGGCTGGATCCCGTGGCTTTTGGCGGACTGGCAAGCCTAACGTGTTGCGGGCCCGCTCGCGGCGGGTCGTGGATGATTCGTGCACTGCGCCACGCCGGCCCGCGGTATTTCCTGCCGCTGGTCACACATTGTAGTTCCCGCTCCCCTCGCGGCTCTAGAAGCGGCGGGCAGTATAGACGATAGGCGGTTGTTCTTTCAGGGCAAATCGCTGCGGCGCCGGGACGAGTGTCCTGCCCTGGCGCAGCCCCGCGGCGTGCTAGGATGCCGGCCTTTTCTCCGGCGGCGTGCCTTGGCCAAGACCCGAGCTCTTTTCATCTGCTCCGCCTGCGGCGCTCCCGCGCCGAAGTGGCAAGGCCAATGCAGTTCCTGCGGCGAGTGGAACGCCCTGCAAGCCGCTCCCGCCGTCCGACCTGGCGCGCGAGGCAAGCTCCCACCTTCAGCCGCGGGTACCGAGCTGCGCGCCTTAGTGCAGCCGGAAGTCGAACGGCGCATTTCGACCGGCCTGGATGAGCTCGACCGCGTCCTGGGCGGTGGGTTGGTCATAGGTTCCGTCACGCTACTGGGTGGCGACCCCGGTATCGGCAAGTCCACGCTGTTGCTCCAGGCGGCGGTCGGCATCGGCGCCCAGACTCCAGTCCTCTATGCAACCGGTGAAGAGTCCCTCCAGCAAGTGGGGATACGTGCGCGCCGCCTCGGGCTGCAATCCGGCGTTGCGACGCTGATCGCCGAGACCTCGGTGGAGCGAGTGATCGCCGAGGCCGAAGGCATGAAAGCCGGCGTCGCGGTCATCGATTCCATCCAGACCATGGCAAGCGAGACGAGCGATTCGGCCCCGGGAGCCGTCGCGCAGTTGCGCGAATCCGCCGCGGCGCTGGTGCGTTTCGCCAAGACTTCCGGAACGGCGGTGCTGCTCATCGGTCACGTGACCAAGGAAGGCGTGATCGCCGGCCCGCGCGTGCTGGAGCACATGGTCGACACCGTGCTGTATTTCGAGAGCGACAGCGGCAGCCGCTACCGCGTGGTGCGCGCCGTGAAGAACCGCTTCGGCGCCGCCAACGAGATCGGCGTGTTCGCGATGAGCGAGTCGGGGCTCGAAGGAGGTGCGCAACCCTTCCGCGATCTTCCTGTCGCGCCACGAAACGCCGAGCGCCGGGAGCATCGTGATGGTGACGCGCGAGGGAACGCGTCCGCTGCTGGTCGAGGTGCAGGTGCTGGTCGACGATTCGGTGCTCGCCAATCCGCGGCGCGTCGCCGTCGGCATCGACACCAATCGCCTGGCGCTGTTGCTGGCGGTGCTGCATCGGCATGCCGGCATCGCGATGCACGGCCACGACGTGTTCGCCAACATCGTCGGCGGCGTGCGCATCGGTGAGACCGCGGCCGACCTTCCCGTGCTGCTGGCCGCGGTCTCGAGCCTGCGGGACAGGCCGCTGCCGCAGGATCTCGTCGCGTTCGGCGAGATCGGGCTCGCGGGTGAGATTGCGCCCGGTGCCGTACGGCGAAGAGCGGCTGCGCGAAGCCGCGAAGCACGGCTTTCGCGCGCCTGATCGTGCCGGCGGCGAATCGGCCGCAAGCGCCGCCCGCCGGGATCGAAGCCGGCGTCGAAATCATCGCCGTGCAGCGCTTGCAGCGAGGCGCTTCAGCGCTGGTTCTGATCGCTCGGCGTGGCGGCAGTGGCAGCGGCGCGCACGCGCACGGTCTTGATCTGCGTTGTCTCCGGTCTGCAGCACTTCGAGCGCGTAGTTGCCGATCCGCAGGCTCGCGCCGGGCTCCGGGATCGTCTCCAGGTACTCCACGATCAGCCCGTTGAGGGTCTTCGGACCGTCGGTGGGCAGCGTTCCAGTGCATGCGCGCGGTTGAGCAGGCGCACGCTGGCGCTGGCGTTGACGACGAAGCTGCCGTCCGGCTCGGCGTGCACGTCCTTGTGCATCATCGTCGCGGGATCGGTGGTGAATTCGCCGACGATCTCCTCGAGGATGTCCTCGATGGTGACCAGGCCCTGCACGTCGCCGTATTCGTCGACGACCAGCGCGATGCGGCGCTTCTGCCGCTGGAAATTCAGGAGCTGCGTGTTGAGCGGCGTGCCTTCGGGCACGAAATAGGCCTCGCGCGCGCTGGCCAGGTCCACCAGGGTTTCGCGCGTCAGGCGCCCGCGCAGCATCTCGCGCGCCACGACCTTCATGTGCAGGACGCCGACCATGTTGTCGAGCTCGCCCTCGTACACGGGCATGCGCGTGTGCTGGCTCTGGCGCAGTTGCGCGAGGATCTCGTCCCAGTCGTCGTTCAGGTCGACGCCGACCACTTCGTTGCGTGGAACCATGATGTCGTCGACCGTGACCTTCTCCAGGTCGAGGATGCTCAGGAGCATCTGCTGGTGGCGCTGCGGCACCATCACGCCGGCCTCGGCGACGACCAGGCGCAGCTCCTCGGTTCCCAGCGAATGCTCGGCTGACCTGCTGCTTGGAGACGCCGAGCACGCGCAGGAAACCGTTCGCCAGCTTGTTGGCCGCCCACACCAGCGGCCAGCTGATCCAGATGAGCGGCCAGTAGATGTATGCCGCCGGCAGCGCCATGCGCTCCGGCCGCACTGCCGCGTAGATCTTGGGCGCGAGCTCGCAGAAGACCACGGTGAACAGGCCCAGGCCGATGGCCGTCGCGGCCACCAGGCCGTCGCCGCCGTAGCGCTGCGCGATCAGCGTGGCGACCGTCGGCGCCGCCATGGTGGTGAGCGTGATCCACAACAGGTTCACGCCGAGCCAGCGATCCGGTTTGCGCGTGAGCCTTTCAGCAAGCTGGGCCGCGCGATTCCCGGCGCTGGCGCGGCTGCGCAGGCGATAGCGATTGACCGTGAGCAGCGCGACCTCGGTGCCGGCGAAGAATGCGACGAGCAGCAGGAGCAGGAGGACGTACAGGACCAGGATCAGCGTGGGTTGGTCGCTCAAGCGCGGAGCCTCGCGAGGACGAATGCAAAAAATTGGAGCAAGCGCGCCGGCATGGTGTCAAGAAAGCACGGAAATGGCCACGCTGGCGCTACCGCCGCCGCGCCCTCGTGCATAATCGCTGTCCGGTCAACGGCCGTCCGGTCACCGCTTCGCGGCAGCGCCCTCATGTTCGACAAGCTCACCGAGCGCCTCGGCACCACGCTCGACAGCCTGCGCGGCCGCGGCCGCATCACCGAAGAGAACGTCGCCGACGCGTTGCGCCAGGTGCGTATGGCGCTGCTCGAAGCAGATGTGGCGCTCCCGGTCGTCAAATCGTTCATCGAGGCGGTGAAGAGCCGCGCCGTCGGAGCTGAAGTCACTCGCAGCCTCACGCCGGGACAGGCCTTCATCAAGATCATTCACGACGAGCTGGTCGCGGTCATGGGCGAGGCGAGCGCCGGGACTCAACCTGCGCGTGCCCGCCGCCGCTGGTCGTGCTGCTGGCGGGCCTGCAAGGCGCGGGCAAGACGACCACGGCCGCGAAGCTCGCCCGCTGGCTCGTCGCGCAGAACAAGAAGCGCGTGCTGCTGGCGAGCGCGGACGTGTACCGGCCCGCGGCGATATTGCAGCTCGAACGACTCGCCCATCAGATTGACGTCGCGTTCTTCCCGAGCAGCGCCGATCGCAAGCCGGAGGACATCGCCGCGGCAGCGCTGGTGCAGGCCCGACAGGGACTGTTCGACGCGCTCATCGTCGATACTGCCGGCCGGCTGCATGTCGATGCGGAGATGATGGAAGAGGTGCGGCGGATCGATCGCGTGCTGACGCCCAGTGAGCGGCTGTTCGTGGTCGACAGCATGGCGGGCCAGGATGCGGTCAATGCGGCGCGCGCCTTCGGCGCGGCGCTGGAGCTCACGGGCATCGTGCTGACCAAGGCGGACGGCGATGCTCGCGGCGGTGCCGCGCTTTCGGTGCGTCAGATCACCGGCAAGCCGATCCTCTTCATGGGCGTCGGCGAGAAAACCGATGCGCTGGAGCCGTTCAATCCCGAGCGCGTCGCCTCGCGCATCCTCGGCATGGGCGACGTGCTGGGCCTGGTCGAGCAGGTCGAGCAGCAGATCGATCGCGAGCAGGCGGAGAAGCTGGCGCGCAAGATCACCAGGGGCAAGGAGTTCGACTTTACCGACCTGCGCGACCAGCTCGGGCAGCTGCAGCAGATGGGCGGGCTGAGTGCGCTGCTCGACAAGCTGCCGGCGCAGCTCAGCGGGGCCGCCGCGGCGCCCGGTCAGATGGACGACCGTCAGATCAAGCGTCAGATCGCAATGATCAACTCCATGACCCCGCGCGAGCGGCGGCGCCCCAACCTCATCGACGGCTCGCGCAAGCGGCGGATCGCGGCCGGTTCGGGGGTCCAGGTCCAGGACGTCAACCGGCTCCTCAAGCAGTTCCTGCAGATGCAGAAGACCATGAAACAGTTCTCCAGGGGGGGGCTGCAGAAGATGCTTCGGGGCATGGGCGGGAAGATGCCGCCGTTCCCTGGTCCACGCTGAGGCAGGGAAGGGGCTTCCTGAAGTCCGGGCACCTACGAAAAATTTCCCCTCCAGACAGAGTTTTGAGTAGAATCCGCGCCTCGTTTTTGGACCCCCCGGGAGCCCCGGGCGGGGCGTCCGGCGCGAGCCGCGCCGCGACCATTCCGCAGGCCCCGGGCCGGGGTCGCTACTGAAGGTGAGTATTCGCAGATGGTGACGATTCGTTTGACGCGGCGAGGCGGCAAGAACCAGCCTTTCTACCATGTCGTGGTTACCGACAAGCGCCGCCGCCAGGGCGGCAACAGCATCGAGCAGGTCGGCTTCTTCAACCCGCGGGCCACGGGTGGCGAGAGCAAGATCCGCCTGGACCTGGGCCGCATCGACTACTGGACCGGCCAGGGCGCGCAGGTCTCCGATCGCGTCAAGGGCCTCGTCTCGGACTACCGCAAGCAGGCGAGCGCCTGATTCGGCCGTGAACGCGTCGGACGCCGCCCGCGAGCGGGTGGTTCTGGGGCGGGTCACGGGAGTTTTCGGAATCAAGGGCTGGGTCAAGATCGAGTCCTATACGGACCCGGTCGAATCGATCCTGAGTTTTCGCGACTGGCTGCTCGAGCAGCGCATGGCGCGCCGCGCAGTGGCGGTTCGCGAAGGCCGGCGCCATGGCAGGCAGGTCGTGGCGCATATCGAGTCGTTCGACGATCGCGATCGCGCGGCCGAGCTGGTGGGCGCCGAGATCTCGGTGCCGCGCTCGAGCTTGCCGAAGCTCGGTGCACGTGAATTCTACCGCGCCGACCTGATCGGTCTGACGGTGCGCGGCGGCGGCGGGACGGTCCTCGGCAAGGTCGATCATTTCATCGACGCGCCGGCGGGTCCGGTGATGGTGGTGCGCGGCGAGCAGGATCTGTGGCTGCCGGCGACGCCGCCGCACCTGCGACGCGTCGATCTCACCAGGGGTGAGGTGCACGTCGAGTGGCAGCCGGGCGGGGCGCCCGGTGACGCGCCACGGGATGAAGCCGGGGTCGAACCCGGTGGTGAAGGCTAGCGATGGGCGCAGCGGCCATGCACTTCGAGGTCGTGACGCTGTTTCCGGACATGATCCGCGACGCGTTGCGTTTCGGGGTCACCTCGCGCGCACTGGCGCGCGGCCTGGTGACGGTGGGTCTGCAGGATCCACGCACGTTTACGACGGACCCGCATCGCACGGTCGACGATCGGCCCTACGGCGGCGGGCCGGGGATGGTGATGAAGGTCGAGCCGCTGCGCGATGCGATTCGCGCGGCGCGTGCGCGAGCGCCGGCCGGAAGCCGGGTCGTGTACCTGTCCGCACAGGGACGGCTGTTCGACCAGTCCGTGGCGCGCGAGACTGCTCGGCGCCGAGGGGCTGGTGCTCGTCGCTGGCCGCTACGAGGGCGTGGACGAGCGCGTGATCGAGTCGGAAGTCGACGACGAGCTGTCGGTCGGCGATTACGTGCTCAGCGGCGGGGAGCTGCCGGCGCTGATGCGTGATCGATGCGGTCACGCGGCTGGTGCCGGGTGCTCTGGGTGATGCCGAATCGGCGGAGCAGGATTCCTTCGCCGGCGGGCTTCTCGACTGGCCGCACTACACGCGGCCGGAGGAGTTCGACGGCCGGCGCGTGCCGCAGGTGCTGTGAACGGCAATCACGCGGCAATTCGCCGCTGGCGGCTGAAGCAGGCGCTGGGGCGCACATGGAGACGCCGGCCGGAGCTCCTGGCCCGGCTGGCGCTGACCAAGGAGCAGCGCGAGCTGCTCGCTGAATTCATTGCAGAGAAGACGACCGAAGACTGAATCGAGAGACAGCCATGAACAAGATCATCCAAGAGCTCCAGAGCGAGCGCGCCACCCGCAAGGTGCCCGATTTCGCCCCCGGCGACACCGTGCTCGTGCAGGTGAAAGTCGTCGAAGGCGACCGCGAGCGCACCCAGGCGTACGAGGGCATCGTGATCGCCAAGCGCAATCGCGGTTTCAACTCCTCGTTCACCGTGCGCAAGGTGTCGCACGGCGAGGGCGTGGAGCGCGTTTTCCAGACGTACAGCCCGTCGATCAGCGAAATCGTGGTCAAGCGCCGCGGCAACGTGCGCCGCGCCAAGCTGTACTATCTGCGCGACCTGTCCGGCAAGGCGGCGCGCATCGAAGAGAAGGTCTGAGGCAGTGCGAATGCCGCCCGCCGCAATGGCGGGCGGCGTGCCGGCACGGATGTCCCTTGTGAGAATTCCTTCGCCACGCCTTGCCCGCTGGCTGGGCCCGCCAGTGTCGCTCCTGGCCTGCATGATTGTCCTGGCCGACGCTGCGGACGTTGCCAGGCAACTCGAGCTGCCCCCCGGATTCGAAGTTTCCGTGTACACCGATGCGGTCGGTGGCGCGCGCTCCCTCGCGCTCGGTCCCGGCGGCACGGTCTTTGTCGGCACTCGCGGGCCGGGACTGGTCTATGCCGTGCGAGCGCGCGGCGACGGGCGTACGGACGTGTACCGGGTCGCCACCGGGCTGAACAGCCCCAACGGTGTCGCGGTGCGCGACGGTGCGCTCTACGTCGCCGAGATTCACCGCATCCTGCGCTTCGATCGCATCGAGCAACAGCTCGAGTCGGCCGCCGCAGCCCGCAATCGTCACCGACAAGTTGCCGCGCGACCGCCATCATGGCTGGCGGTACATCGCGTTCGGGCCGGACGGCAAGCTCTACGTGCCGATCGGCGCACCGTGCAACGTCTGCGACCAGAAGGACCATGCGGTCATTACCCGCATGAACGCCGACGGCTCGGGTCGCGAAGTGTTCGCGCGCGGCGTGCGCAATACCGTCGGTTTCACCTGGCATCCGCAGACGCGCGAGCTGTGGTTCACCGACAACGGCCGGGACTGGCTCGGCGACGATCGGCCCCCCGACGAGCTCAACCGCGCGCCGCGCGCCGGCATGCACTTCGGTTTCCCGTTCTGCCACGGCCCCGATCTCCCCGATCCGGAATTCGGCAGCCTGGGCAAGTGCTCGAGCTCCACGCCGCCGGCGCGCGCGCTTGGCGCGCACGTCGCCGCGCTGGGCGTCAAGTTCTATACCGGCACGCAGTTTCCAGCCGAGTACCGCAACCAGATCCTCGTCGCCGAGCACGGTTCGTGGAATCGCAGCGAGCGCACCGGGTACCGGCTCATGCGCGCCACGCTCCGAGGAAACGACGTGGTCGCGTACGAGCCGTTCGTGACCGGCTGGAATCGGCCTGGCGCCGTGCTCGGCCGCCCCGTCGACATCCTGGTCATGCCGGACGGAGCGCTCCTGGTTTCGGACGATGCGGTAGGCGCGATCTATCGCATCGCGTATCGTGGCGGCTCCTGAGGGCTCGCCTGGAGCGACCTGAAGCAAGGATAATAACGGCACATGGCCATCGGTTCGGCGATCGTTGCAGTGTTCGGGTTCATCTGGCGTGCGCTGGATGCCCTCAGGAAAGTGCTGCACCTGATCCTGCTCCTCTTCCTGTTCCTCGTCGTCATCGCGGTGCTGAGCTCCTCGATCCCGATCGTGCCGCACCGCGCGGCGCTGGTGCTCGACCTCAAGGGTTCCATCGTCGAGCAACTCACCGGCGATCCCCTCGACCGCGCGCTCGGGCGGGCCACCGGGCAGCTCGAGGCGGAAACGCGCCTGCGCGACGTGCTCGACGTGCTCGACGCCGCTGCCACGGACGATCGCATCAAGATGGTGGTGCTGGACCTGCGCGACATGGGCGGTGCCGGCATGAGCAAGCTGCAGGACATCGGCGCGGCGCTGGTCGAATTCCGCGCCTCGGGCAAGAAGGTCGTCGCGACCGGCGTCAATTTCGAGCAGTCGCAGTACTACCTCGCCGCGCACGCCGACGAGGTGTACCTGGATCCGATGGGCCTGGTGTTCGTCGACGGCTTCGACTACTACCGCCTGTTCATGCGCGAGGCGATCGACAAGCTCGCGATCGACGTCAACGTGTTCAAGGTCGGCACCTACAAGAGCTTCATGGAAGGCTACACGCGCAACGACATGTCGCCCGAGGAGCGCGAAGAGAGTCAGGGCTGGCTGACGGTGCTGTGGCAGGCCTACCAGGCGGACGTGAGCAAGGCGCGCGGGCTGCAGCCGGGGGCGCTGCAAGCCTACGTCAACGAAGCCGCGGCGCTCATCAAGGGAGCGAACGGCGACGCCGCCAAGGTCGCGCTGGCACAGGGCCTGGTTACGGCGCTGAAATCGCCGCAAGAGGTCGCCGAACAGGTCAAGGCCGTCGTCGGCGAGGACAAGTCGACGCACGACTTCAATGCCGTGCACTTCGAGCAATACCTCGTCGCGGTGCGCGCCGGGGAGTCTCTCAGGAGCGGCGGCAACGGCAAGGTGGGCGTCATCGTCGCTGCGGGCGAGATCCTCGACGGCGAGCAGCCGCAGGGAACCATCGGCGGCGATTCCGTCGCCGCGGTGATTCGCGACGCGCGCTTCGACGACGACATCAAGGCCGTGGTGATGCGGGTCGATTCGCCGGGCGGCAGCATCTACGCCTCCGAGCAGATCTATCGCGAGCTGCGGGAGCTGCGGGCGGCAGGCAAGCCGGTCATCGTGTCGATGAGCAGCACCGCGGCATCCGGCGGTTACTACATTGCCTCCGCGGCGGACGAGATCTGGGCCGCACCGACGACGCTCACCGGCTCGATCGGCGTATTCGCGGCGATTCCGACCTTTCAGGGCACGCTCGACAAGCTCGGCCTGCACAGCGACGGCGTGGGCACGACCCGGCTCAGCGGGCAGTTCCGCCTCGATCGCGAGCTCGGGCCCGATGCCAAGGCGATCCTGCAGGCGGGCGTGGAGAACGCTTACCGCCAGTTCCTCGAGCGGGTGGCGAAGAGCCGCGACAGGAGCGCCGACCAGATAGACAAGGTGGCGCAGGGGAGGGTGTGGGCCGGGGCCGACGCGAAGCAACGCGGCCTGGTCGACAAGCTGGGCACGCTCGAGGAGGCGATCAAGGCGGCGGCTGAGCGCGCCAAGCTCGGTGGCAAGTACGAGGTCCGCTACCTGGACCCGGAACTGACCTGGCAGCAGTCGCTGGCGATGGAATTCCGCTCCCGGGCGGCGATCCTCGCGGCGAAACTCGGTTTCGCCGACCCTCGGCCGGACTTGCTCCAGCGGGTACTCGATCCGCTCGAGCGCGAGCTCGCACGCTGGGCGCGGTTCAACGACCCAAAAAATCTCTACTCGTACTGTTTCTGCGCTGCGCCCTGAAGGGCGTCTTGGTCGGGTGAACGCCTCCGAAAACCGTCGCGGACAGGATGTCCGCGTCGGAGCCTCCAGGGACGGATTCACGGCGTTTTTCGGAGGCGTTCACCCGACCAAGACGCCCCACGTACGCGTCTACGTCCAGTCGAGAATGATTTTCCCGGATTGCCCCGTGTTCATCGTCTCGAACGCATTACGATAGTCCGCCATCGGCAGGTGATGGGTGATCACCGGGGAAATGTCGAGGCCGCTCTGCAGCATGCTCGCCATCTTGTACCAGGTCTCGAACATCTCGCGGCCGTAGATACCCTTGATGACCAGGCCCTTGAAGATCACGTGGTTCCAGTCGATCGCGGTCTGCTCCGGCGGAATGCCGAGCAGGGCGACGCTGCCGCCGTGATGCATGGTGCGCAACAGCTCGCGCAAAGCGACCGGGTTGCCGGACATCTCCAGGCCGACATCGAATCCCTCCTGCATGCCGAGCTGCTTCATCGCCTCGTCGAGCGATCCCCTGCTCACGTTGAGCGCGATGCTGGCGCCCATCCGTTTCGCCAGGCCCAGGCGGTAGTCGTTCACGTCGGTGATCACGATGTGGCGGGCCCCGGCAAAACGCGCGATCGCCGTCGCCATGATGCCGATCGGGCCGGCCCCGGTGATCAGCACGTCCTCGCCCACGAGATTGAACGACAGCGCCGTGTGGGTGGCGTTGCCGAGCGGATCGAGGATCGAGGCCGTGTCGTCGCCGATGTTCTGGGGCAACTTGAAGGTGTTGACGGCCGGGATGGCCAGGTACTCGGCAAAGCAACCGGGGCGGTTCACGCCGACGCCGACGGCGTTGCGGCACAGGTGGCGCCGCCCGGCGCGGCAGTTGCGGCAGTAGCCGCAGGTGATGTGGCCTTCGCCGGACACGCGGTCGCCCGGCTTGATGCCGGCGACCTCGCTGCCGACTTCCACGACCTCGCCGCAGTATTCGTGGCCCACCGCCATCGGCACCGGGATGGTCTTCTGCGCCCACGCATCCCAGTTATAGATGTGCATGTCGGTGCCGCAGATCGCGGTCTTGCGGACCTTGATCAGCACGTCGTTGTGGCCGACGCGCGGCTCGGGTATGTCCTGCAGCCAGATGCCGGGTTCGGCGCGGGCTTTGACCAGTGCTTTCACGGCGCAGGCGACCTCACTTGATGATCTTCAGTTCGCGGCCGACGGCGGCGAAGGCCTCGATCGCTCGTTGCAGATCCGCTCGCTCCAGTCCCGCGGACATCTGCGTGCGGATCCGCGCCTTGCCCTGGGGCACGACGGGGAAGGAGAAGCCGATGACATAGACACCGCGGGCCAGCAGCCGGTCCGCCATGTCCGCGGCGAGCCGCGCATCGCCGAGCATGATCGGGATGATGGGGTGCTCGCCCGGCACCAGATTGAAACCGAGCCGCGTCAGCTCCTCGCGGAAGAAGCGCGCGTTGGCGAACAGCCGCTCGCGGAATTCGCCCGAGCCTTCGAGCAGGTCGAGCACGCGCACGCTGGCGGCGGCGACCACCGGCGGGATGCTGTTCGAAAAAAGATACGGCCGCGAGCGCTGGCGCAGCCAGCCGATGATCTCGCGCCGGCCGGAAGTGAGGCCGCCGGTTGCTCCGCCGAGCGCCTTGCCGAGCGTGCTGGTGAGGATGTCGACGCGATCCGCCACGCCGCAGTGCTCGGGCGTACCGCGCCCCGTGGCGCCCATGAATCCCGTGCCGTGCGAGTCATCCACCATCACCAGCGCGTCGTACCGATCGGCCAGGTCGCAGATCTCGCGCAGCTTCGCGATCGTGCCGTCCATCGAGAACACGCCGTCGGTGGCGATGAGCCGCGTGCGCGCATCGCCCGCGTCCTTGAGGCATTGCTCCAGCTCGCCCATGTCGCTGTTGGCGTAGCGCAGGCGGCGCGCCTTGCACAGCCGCACCCCGTCGATGATGCTCGCGTGATTGAGCGCGTCGCTGATGACCGCGTCGGGTTCGTCGAGCAGGGTCTCGAACAAGCCGCCGTTGGCGTCGAAGCACGACGAATACAGGATGGTGTCCTCGGTGCCGAGGAACCGGGACAGGCGCTGTTCGAGCTCCTTGTGGATGCTGTGGGTGCCGCAGATGAAGCGCACCGAGGCCATGCCGTAGCCGTAACGATCGATGGCGCGGTGCGCGGCTTCGCGCACCGCCGGATGATTGGCCAGGCCCAGATAGTTGTTGGCGCAGAGGTTGATGACTTCCGCGCCGTCGCCGACGCGCACTCTCGCCTGCTGCGGCGTGGCGAGCACGCGCTCGACCTTGTACAGGCCCTGCTCGCGCAGCTTCGCGGTCTCGGCGGCGAGACGCTCCAGGAACGCCTTCTTCAATCGCGGCTCCTCGTGCAGGTGGCGGCGCATTATATTGGATCGCAGGCAATTGCACGCGCCGCGGGACGTCACCGGCAATATGGCAAGAATCCAGAACGACGACGATGAACCGCAGACCAGCGCGCCGGGCCGCCAGCGCATCGACAAATGGCTGTGGCATGCGCGGTTCTACAAGAGCCGTTCGTTGGCGAGCGAGGCAGTCGCGGGTGGCAAGGTGCATGTCAACGGTGAACGCGTGAAGGCTTCGCGCGCCGTCGCCATCGGCGATTCGCTCGCGATCACGCGAGGGCCGGACCGGCGCGAGATCATCGTGCACGCGCTGCCGGAGCGGCGCGGCCCGGCCGCGCAGGCACAGGCCTGCTTCGAGGAAACGGCTGCGAGCCTCGCGCGACGCGCGCAACTGCGCGAGCAGCACGCCCTGGCAGCGAAGATGTCACCGCGTCCGGAGTCGCGGCCGGACAAGCGCGAGCGCCGCCTGTTGCAGCGGCTTCACCGGCGACAGTCCTAGTCGTCGAGCCGGGAGACAGGGCCTTTTCCCGCTCCCGGGATTGAGGGCTTTACCAGCGTCCCGGATTCGAGACACTCGCGCCGGCTCTCTGTCCCGAGAATCCCTCGGTTCTTTAAAAAATATCAGTAATAACAATGTATTAGTCGTTCGCATGCCAGCTGGCACGGCACGTGCTTTATCAAGATGAGCCAGGCGAAAACAATGACGACATGCCGATGACGGCCTTCTTCTCCGACCACGAGGTTTGCACCATGACGTACTCCCGTTGGAACTTCCTCTACCGCGGCGCCCTCCAGCTGGCGATCCTCCTTGCGGTCACGCCGAACATCTTCGCCGCGACGCCTGTTGCATCACCCTGCGAGCGTCCGCTCATTGGCCACATGGTGGTCACCGCGGCTCGACTCACGCTGACGAGCGTGGTCGCCGCCGACCTCGGGTCCATGACAGTGACGGCGCTTCGGCAGGAAATGGTTGCGCGCAACGACGGCCCGCGCGCTGCCCGCGTTCCTCTCTGATCAGGATCTGCGCTGACCCATGGACAAGCCCCGCACCGATATCGATCAACGCCGTCGCCGCCGCTGGCTCCTCCTCGGTGGTGCGGCCACACTGGTCGCCGCCGCGGGCATTGCCCTCGCGATGCTCGATCCGGCGGCTCCGCAGGTCGATGCACGAACCGTTTTCATCGACAGCGTGGCGCGCGGTGATCTGGAGCGGCGGGTACGGGGCGCTGGCGTGCTGGTGCCGCGCGAGCAGCGCTGGATCGCGGCGGACGTCGAGGGCCGCGTCGAGCGCGTCCTGGTCCGGCCCGGAACATCGGTCCAGGCCGACACGATTCTCGTCGAATTGAGCAACCCCGAGGTGCAGCAGGTCGCCGACGAAGCGCGCTGGGCGCTCGATGTGGGGCGTGCCGAGCAGGCCTCGCTGAGCGTGAGGCTCGAGAGCGACGTACTCGATCAGCGTGCGCGCATTGCCGAGGCGCGTGCCGACGCCGAATCGGCGCGGCTGCAGGCCGAAGCCGAGGGGCGGCTCGCCGGGCAGAAAATCATTTCCGATCTGCAGCTCGCGCGCTCGCGCCTCACGGCCGAGCAGCTCGCCATTCGCCTGGAAATCGAGCAGGAGCGCCTGGTGAAGCTGCAGGCCTCCATCGATGCGCAGCTGCGCGCGCAGGTGGCCCGGGTGGAGCAGTTGCGGCGGGCCTGGGAGCACCGCAAGGGGCAGGTGGAAGGATTGCAGGTGCGCGCCGGGCTCGAAGGCGTGCTGCAGGCACTCGCGGTGGATACGGGCCAGCAGCTCGCGCTGGGCGCGAACATCGCACGCGTCGCGCGTCCCGGCTCGTTGATGGCGGAGCTGCGCATCGCCGAGATCGACGCGAAGGATCTGGCCGTCGGGCTCAATGCGAGCATCGATACGCGTAACGGCGTGGTTTCCGGGCGCGTCGCGCGCGTCGAGCCTGCCGTGCAGAACGGCACCGTCAAGGTGGAAGTGACCCTCGCGGGACCTCTGCCGGCCGGCGCACGCGCCGACCTTTCGGTGGAAGGCGTCATCGAGATCGAGCGCCTCGCGGGCGTGCTGCACGTCGCCCGCCCGGTGAACGTGCAGCCCGAAAGCGTCGCCACGCTGTTCCGCGTCGCGAGCTCCGGCAATGCGCAGCGCGTGTCCGTGCGCTTCGGCAAGGCGTCGGTGGATCGCATCGTGATCGCCGCGGGCCTCGAGGAAGGCGACCGCGTGATCGTTTCCGACGTGGGCCGGTACGAACGCAGCGACCGGCTGACCGTGGACTGAAGAGCGGGGGACTCAAGCCATGTTCGACGAGCTGTCGATCTGCGTCTCCAGCGTGTGCTGTGGCGTGCCGTGCGAGGCCTGGCTCTGGGCGGCACTCGCGTTCCTGATTTACGAAGTGGGAGGCTGACCGTGTCCGACACCCTGATCCGGCTCAACAACGTCACCAAGGTATTTCACACCGACGAGGTGGAGACGCACGCGCTCTCCGGCATCGAGCTCGAGGTCCGCGCCGGCGAGTTCATCGCCATCTCGGGACCCTCCGGCTGTGGCAAGTCCACGCTGCTGTCGATCCTGGGATTGCTCGACACGCCGAGCGCCGGCGAGTACTCGCTCGCCGGCGCGCCGGTCGCGCAGCTGGGCGCCGAGCAGCGCGCGCGGGTACGCAACCGCGAGATCGGGTTCATCTTCCAGGCGTTCAACCTGATCGGCGACCTGACGGTGTACGAGAACACCGAGCTGCCGCTGACCTACCGCGACAGCATGTCGCGCGCCCAGCGGCGCGACGCGGCGATGACCGCGCTGGAGCGCGTCGGCATGGCGCATCGGCTCAATCACTATCCTTCGCAGCTCTCCGGCGGACAGCAGCAGCGTGTGGCAGTCGCACGCGCTCTGGTCGGCCGTCCCAAGATCCTGCTCGCCGACGAGCCCACGGGAAACCTCGACTCGCGCAACGGCGACGCCGTGATGGACCTGCTCGCCGAGTTGCATGCCAAGGGCAGCACGGTGTGCATCGTGACCCACGATCCGCGTTACGCGGGCCATGCGCAGCGGCGCGTATCGCTGTTCGACGGCCGCGTCGTGGACGAGCAGGCCCTGCCGCGCCGGCAGGCCGCCGCACTGGCGGCCGGAGTGGCCCAATGAGCTTTGCAGCCGACCTGCGCATCGCGACGCGCTCACTCGCGCACACGCCGGGATTCACGGCGCTCGCCACCTCCGTGCTGGCGCTCGGCCTCGCAGTGGTGGTGGTGATGTTTGCCATCCTCTGGGAAGTGTCCTACGAACCGCCGCCGATCCCCGATCCCGACACCATGGTTGGTATCAAGACCATCAATCGTTCGGAGAACGACCTCGACAACGACGTCACCTCTCACGATTTCGCGGACTGGAGCCGGATGCAGACGGTGTTTACCGGCATCGCCGGCAACTACGACGGCACGGCTACGGTGAGCGGCGACGGGCCGGCTGAGCGCTATTCGGGCGGCTTCGTGACGGGCAAGTATTTCGAGCTCATCGGTCTGCCGCCCCTCATGGGACGCGGCATCGAGCCGCGCGACGCGCTGCAGGGGGCTGCTCCGGTTGTCGTGCTCGGTTACGACCTGTGGCGAACCCGCTTCGACTCGGACCCGCAGGTGCTGGGCCGCTCGCTCAAGGTGAACGGCGAAGTGGCGACGATCGTCGGGGTGATGTCGCAGAGCTTCGGCTATCCTCCGGGTGCGCAGTTGTGGGTGCCAGTGCGCGAACCGTATGACGCCGGTGTGCGTGGCGAGAACATCGGCTTCGCCGTGGTCGGCCGGCTCAAGCCCGGCGTCACGATCGACGAGGCCGCGGCGCACATGTCGATCATCGGCGCGCGGCTCGCGCAGCAGTATCCCGCGACCAATGCCGGCATCGAGCCGGACGTCATGCCGATCGCGCTGAGTGCGACCGGGCGCGAGGACCAACGCCTGTTTCAGATGCTCTTCGGCAGTGTGTTCCTGGTGCTCGTGATCGCCTGTGTCAACGTATCGGGCTTGATGCTGGTACGCGCAACCGGCCGCACGCAGGAAGCCGGAATCCGCCGCGCCATCGGCGCCGGCCGCTGGCGCCTGATGTCGCAGATGCTGACCGAATCCCTGGTGATCGGCGCGCTCGCCGGGCTGTTCGGCTTGACGCTCGCCGCCGTGGCGCTCGAGATCATGGCGCTGATCCTGCCGTCCAAGCTGGATTTCCTGCCGCTCTGGTGGGATTTCAGCGTCGATGCACGCATCGCGACGTTCTGCATCGCGCTGGCGCTGCTCAGCACGCTGGCCGCGGGGTTGTACCCCGCGCTGCGCGTCTCCGGACTCGACGTCAACGCGATCCTGCGCGAAGGTTCGCGCGATACGGGCCTGTCGACGGGCCGCATCGTTCGCTGGCTGGTGGTCGTGGAGATCGCCTTGTCGTGTGCCTTGCTGACGACGACCGGCCTCGTGGTGCGAACCGCGATATTCGCCGTGGAAGGCGACGTTGGCGCGGACGTGATGCCGTTCATGGTCGGTCGCGTCGGACTGCTCGGCGACTCCTATCCCGAGGAGCGGCAGGCTCGCTTCATCGAGCAACTGCTGCCGGCTGTGCAGGCAATTCCCGGCGCAACTGCTGCCGCGGTGTTGACCTCGCCGCCGGTGTGGGGTGCCGGCCGTGACAGCTTCGCAATGCCCGGCCGCAGCTATGCGTCGGCGATGGACTTTCCGCAAGCGTACATCGTCTCCACATCGCCCGGATTCTTCCCGGCGTTCCGCGTGAGCATGCTCAAGGGCCGCGATTTCACCTCCCTGGACCGCGCCGATTCGGATCCGGTCGTGATCGTGAACCAGAGTTTCGCGCGCCGCTACTACCCGTCCGGAGAAATCCTCGGTCAGCGCCTGCGCTTGCGGCCCAACAACCCGGATTCCCCGTGGGTGACGATCATTGGCGTTTCCGCCGACGTGTTGCACGACGACGAGCCGTTCCAGGCGGGCCTGCCGCAACCGACCGTCTACGTGCCGCTGTTGCAGCGGCCGGAGCGCTTCTTCAGCGTGGTCCTGCGTACCGACGGCAGCCCGCACGCCCTCAGCGGCTCCATCCGCGAAGCCGTGAGCCGCATCGACCCGGATGTGCCGGTCTACTTCCTGCGCACCATCCCCGAGTCGCGCGACCAATCTTCCGGCGGTCTGCAGATCATCGGCGGGCTGTTCATGGCCTTCGGCCTCGTCACGGTCGTGCTGTCGGCGGCCGGCATCTACGGTGTGCTCGCGTATTCCGTCGCTCAGAGCTCGCGCGAGATCGCGATCCGCCGGGCACTGGGCGCACCCGATCACGGCATCATTCGCGCGATTGCGCGGCGCTCGGGCTGGCAGCTCGCGATCGGCTTCGGCCTGGGAATGGCGCTGGCCCCGGCCATGGCGCACATCTTCGGTGCAGCGATGGACGGTGGGGCGAGTAACTCGCACGACATGCGCATCTACACGATCGTGTTCATGGTGCTCACGCTGGCGATCGTTGCAGCGACCGCGTTGCCACTACGACGAGCGCTGCAGCTTCAACCCAGCGCCGCGCTTCGACACAGCTAGCCCATCATCCGGCCGAAGGTCTGAGGTCGACCTTCGGCCGGGCTGAATTCGTTCAGCGGCTGGCGCTTGGGCCGAAGCTGCTACACTCCTCGCCCATCCAGCGCCGCACGAAAGTCAATTCATGCGACCCCGCCTCCTCGTCGCCGACGATCAGCCCGATGTGCTGACCGCTTTGCGGCTGCTGCTCGGCAAAGAAGGCATCGACGTCGTCACGGCGAGCTCGCCGGCAGGCGCGCTGGCCGCGGCGGCGGCCGAGCGATTCGATGCGGCGCTCATCGATCTGAACTACGCGCGCGATACCACGTCGGGCTCCGAAGGACTCGATCTGCTCGCGCGGCTGAAGCAGGCGGATGCCAGTCTGCCCGTGGTCGTCATGACTGCGTGGGCCACTGTCGGTCTCGCGGTGGAGGCCATGCGGGCGGGAGCTCGCGATTTCGTCGAGAAGCCCTGGGAGAACCAGAGGCTCCTGTCGATCGTCCGGAACCAGCTGGAGCTGGGGCAGGCGCTGCGGCGCGGGCGGCGCCTGGAAGCGGAGAACGCCCTGTTGCGCGGTCCGGACGACCTGCTGGTGATCGGCGATTCGCCGGCCATGCAGGACGTGCTCGCCATGGCGCAGCGCGTGGCCGGCGCCGATGCGCCGGTGCTGATCACCGGGGAGAACGGCACGGGCAAGAGTCTGCTGGCGCGGCTGCTGCATCGCGCATCGCGGCGCCGCGAACGCTCGTTCATCGAGGTGAATATCGGTGCGCTGCCCGAAACGGTTTTCGAGAGCGAGATGTTCGGGCACGTGCGCGGCGCGTTCACCGACGCGCGCCAGGAGCGCACCGGCCGTTTCGAGCTCGCCGACGGCGGCACGCTGTTTCTCGACGAGATCGGCAATCTGCCGCCCGCGCAGCAGTCGAAACTCCTGCGCGTCCTGGAAAGCGGCGAGTTCGAACCGGTGGGCGCCTCGCGCACGCGCAAGGTCGACGTGCGCCTCATCGTCGCGACCAACGCGGATCTCGCCAGGCAGGTGACCGAGGGACGCTTTCGCCAGGACCTGCTGTTTCGCATCAATACCGTGGAGATCCGCATTCCGCCGCTGCGCGAGCGCGGCGCGGATATCATGCCTCTGGCCCTGGCGGCGCTGGCGAGCACGGCGCAACGCTACGGCCGCGAGTTGCGTGGATTCGATGCGGGTGCGCTGCGCGCGCTCGGCCAGTACGGCTGGCCGGGCAATGTGCGCGAATTGCGCAACGTCGTGGAACGCGCATCGCTGCTGGCGAGCGGCGAGTTGATCACGACAGCGGACCTGCGGCTGCAGCAGCCCGACGTTCCGGCGCCGACGCTCGAGAACATGAGCCTCGAGGACGCGGAGCGCGCACTGATCCGCGCGGCGTTGCGTCGCCACGAAGGCAGCGCCGCGGCGGCTGCGCAGGCATTGGGCCTGTCGCGCAGCGCCATGTACCGGCGCATGGAAAAGCTTGGTATCCGCACCGAAATCTGAACGTCCGCCGCGGCGCGCGCGGCCGTTCGAACAGCGCGTGCGCGCGATTGCGATCGTGCTGGCGCTGCCGTCGTTGGGCTTCGGGGGCTCGCTCATCTGGTTTGCGCCGGTGGCGCCCATTCTCAAGGTCTGCCTGTCCATCGTGCTCTGCCTGATCGTCGCGGGGACCATCGTGTTGCTGGACGAGGCGGTCACGCAGCCCTTGCGCGGGCTGGCCAATGTCGTCGAGTCCTATCGGGCCGGTGACTACACCGTGCGCGGACGGCGCGCCGCGGCCGGCGATGCGCTCGGGGACCTGGTCAACGAGATCAACTTCCTGGGTACGACGCTGCACGACCAGCGGCTCAGGGCGCTGGAGGCGACCGCGCTGCTCGACAAGCTGGTCGGCGGCATCGACGTTGCCGTCCTGGCGTTCGACTCGTCGCATCGGTTGCGGCTCTTCAATCCGGCGGCGATGCGGCTGCTCGACGTCGATGCGCGCACTGCGGGCGGCCGGTCCGCGGAGGATCTCGCGCTCGAGGACCTGCTGCAGGAAACTGCCGCGCCGCGCATCGTGAGCTCGATCGCGGGGCGTTCCGGGCGCTGGCAGGTCACGCACGGCACGTTTCGCGAGGCGGGCGTGGCGCAGCACCTGTTGATCATCGCCGACGTGCGCCAGGCGTTGCGCGAGGAGGAGCGGGCGGCCTGGCAGCGGCTGATCCGCGTGATCGGCCACGAGGTCAACAACTCCCTCACGCCGATCCGTTCGCTGGCGCAGACACTGGAGAGCCTGCTGCGCGAGTCGCTGGCCGAGGACCCGGTGCGCGCCGACGCACTCGATGCGCTGCGCGTGATTTCCGGCCGGACGGAGTCGCTCGGCCGGTTCCTCGCGCAGTACAGCCGCCTGGCGCGGCTGCCCGTAGCGCGCCCACGCTGGGTGCGCGTCGCGCCGCTCCTGGCGCGCATCACCGCGCTGGACGCCGGACACCCGGTCGAATGGCAGACCGAATCGGGACTCGAGGCGTGCGTGGACGAGGACCAGCTCGAGCAGGTGCTCATCAACCTGATCAAGAACGCGATCGAAGCGCAAGACGGCGAGCGCGAGGGCGTCTCGATTCTCGCGCAGAGTCGCGGCGCTGCGCTGGTCATGGAGATCCGCGACAGCGGGCCGGGTATCTCCAGCACCGACAACCTGTTCGTGCCCTTCTTCACCACCAAGCCCGGCGGCAGCGGAGTGGGCCTGGCCCTGTCGCGCCAGATCGCCGAAGGGCACGGCGGCACGCTGGCATTGGAGAATCGCAGCGATGCGCCCGGTGCGGTCGCCACGCTGGTGATTCCCGGCGCCGCGCGCGTGCTGTCGGGCGCCATGCAATGAGCGGCGCTGTCGTCGCGAATCGCGCGACGCGGCTGCTGGTCGTCCTGAGCGGGTTCTTCATCGCCAATGCGTTGCTGGCGGAATTCGTCGGCATCAAGGTGTTCGCGCTCGAACCGACCCTCGGCCTCGCGCCGTTCGACTGGAACCTGTTCGGGCAGAGCGGCTCGCTGAGCTTCACGGCCGGTGTGCTGCTGTGGCCGGTGGTGTTCGTGATGACCGACGTCATCAACGAGTACTTCGGGCGCCGCGGCGTGCGCTTCATTTCCTGGCTGGCGGTTGCGCTGATCGGCTATGCGTTCCTGGCCGCCTACGTCGCGATCGACCTGGTACCCGCGCAGTGGTGGCGCGAGGTGGGCGAGCGCCGGGGCGTGCCCGACATGCAGGCGGCGTTCGCGACGATCTACGGCCAGGGGCTGTGGACCATCGCCGGATCGATCATCGCGTTCCTCATCGGACAGCTGATCGACGTGGCGGTGTTCCATCGCATCCGGCGGCTCACCGGCGAGCGCTGGATCTGGCTGCGCGCGACCGGCTCCACCGCGATCTCGCAGCTGGTCGACAGTTTCGTCGTGCTGTACATCGCGTTCGTGCTCGGGCCGCAGCACTGGCCGCTCAGCCTGTTCCTCGCCGTCGGCACGGTGAACTATTGCTACAAGCTCACGCTCGCGGTGCTGATGATCCCGGTGCTCTATGCGATGCGTCGCGTGATCGAGCGTTACCTTGGCGCGCCGCTGTCCGGCGGGCTCAGGCTCGCCGCAATGACAATCAATGACAATCAATGACGATCAGTAGAGGAGCGCGGCCATCCGGCGGCGATACGCGCCGACCCGCTCGTCGTCATCGCCGAGCAGCGCAAACGCCTGCAGCAGGGCGCGCTGCGCGAGCCCGTCTTCGAAACGCCGGTCGCGTTTCATGAGCGACAGCAACAGGTCCAGACCGCGTCCGGCGTCGCCGCGCACCAGGTCATGCGCTGCCAGGCGGTAGAGGTCGCGCAACGGCGTGTCCTCGCGTCCCGCCGCCACGCGCAACGATTCCGCCTCGCCGGGGTCCGCGGCGTCGCGCGTGAGCTGGATACGGGCGCGAACCCGATCGAACGTCCCTGCCGGTGCTCGCGTTCGCCGGCAGGCGCGACAGCGTTTCCTCGGCTTCCGCGAGCATGCCGGCGCGTGTCAGAGCATCGGCCAGATCGACGCTGGCCGCGGTGTTGGCCGGATCCTTCTCGAGGAGCGAGCGCAGGCTGGCGACGGCTTCGTCCAGGTGGCCGGCGGCGAGCAACTCGCGGGCCTCGTTGCGCGGGACCTCGGAGGCACGCTCCACGTAACGGTCGAAGAGCGCCTGCAGACGGGGCAGCGGCTGCACGCCGACGAAACCGTCGACCATGCGCCCGTCACGGAAAATGCGCACGTCCGGGATGTTGCGAATGCCGAACTGGCTGGCGATGCCGGGCTCCGCGTCCGTGTCGACGCGCGCCACGGCGAGCCGGCCGCCGTAGTGAGCCACGAATTGCTCCAACAGCGGCGCGAGAGCCCGGCACGGCGCGCACCACGGTGCCCAGAAATCCACGGCGACGGTGGTGCGTCTGGAGCGTTCGATGACGTCGTGCGCGAATCGCTCGGTGCTGGTATCGAACACATTCGCGCTCGTCGCGTGATTGGCAACCATGTCCGGAAGTATACCGGCAGCGGGCGTGTGGCCGGCCTGGGGAGCGCAGGAGAGCATAATGGGCCGGTGGTGAGCTTCCGTGAATGTGTGGACGACCTTGCGGAGATGCAACACGTGCCGCGACCGACAACCCCGGCCCTCGCCGTGGACGTAGTCATCGAGATGGTCGATCGGCCCGGCCGGCCGATCGTGTTCATCGAGCGCCGCCACGAGCCTCTGGGCTGGGCACTGCCGGGCGGATTCGTGGATGTGGGCGAGACGCTCGAGAGCGCCGCTGTGCGTGAGGCGCGCGAGGAAACCGGGCTCGACGTGGCGCTCGGCCCCCTGCTGGGCTGCTATTCGGATCCAGCCCGCGATCCGCGCGGCCACACCGTCAGCGTGGTGTACATCGGCGAGGCGCGCGGCGAGCCGCAGGCCGCCGACGATGCACGCGCGGTCGCGATCGTGGACCCCGCGAGCCCGCCGCCCCTGGCATTCGACCACGCCCGCATCGTGGTGGACTACCTGAGCTGGCGCGCCGGTTCGTTGCGAAAGCCCGGTTCGTAGCGAAGATCTCGAGTCCGCCGGCCGGGCGGATGGAGACTGCCGGGCGGATGGGGACTGCTAGAATAGACGCCCCTTCGCTGCCCACTGGAATCTCCCCGTCCATGTCCGCCCATCCCGCCTTTCCCGAGCCGCAATTCATTCGCGCCGCCGGCAAGCCGCTGCAGTCACCGATCGGCGTCGCCATCAATTCGCGCTACCTCGGCGAGGAGGCGCAATGCGTGCGCGACCTGCTGAGCCTGGCCCGGCTCGCGCCCGCACAGGCCGCCGAAGTGCGTGCTCTGGCGCTCGGACTGGTCGAAGCCGTGCGCCGCAATCGCACACGCAAGGGCGGACTGGATGCGTTCCTCAAGCAATACGACCTCGGCTCGCGCGAAGGCGTGATCCTCATGTGCCTGGCCGAAGCGCTGCTGCGCATTCCCGATGCGGATACCGCGGATCGCCTGATTGCGGACAAGATCGCCGCGGGCAATTGGGCCGAGCATCTGGGCGGCAGCGACTCGCTGTTCGTGAACGCCTCCACGTGGGGGCTGATGCTCACCGGACGTTTGGTGCGGCCCGAGCCCGACGAGATGCGCAATCCCGGCGCGGTGATCTCCCGGCTCGCGGTGCGGCTTGGCGAACCGGTAGTGCGTGCGGCGCTCAAGCAGGCCATGCGCATCATGGGCCAGCAGTTCGTCATGGGGCGCACCATCGAGGAAGCGCTGGAGCGTTCCAACGACAACGACAACCGCCGTTTCCGGCATGCGTTCGACATGCTGGGCGAGTCCGCGATGACCGGCGCGGATGCGCTGCGCTACATGGCAGCCTATTCGAACGCCATCGCCCGCATCGGCGCGCAACGCACCGAGAACGCGGATGAGTCCGCGCCCTCGATCTCGGTCAAGCTCTCGGCGCTGTTCCCGCGCTACGAGTTCGCCCAGCGCGAGCGCGTGCTCGCCGAGCTCGCCCCGCGCGTGATCCAGCTGGTGGCCGAGGCGCGCGCGGCGCGAGTCGCCCTGACCATCGATGCCGAGGAAGCGGAGCGGCTCGAGTTGTCGCTCGAGCTGATCGACCGCGTTCTGCAGGCGCCAGCGAGCGCCGGATGGAGCGGGTTCGGGCTGGCGGTCCAGGCGTACCAGAAACGTGCGCCGGACGTACTGCGCTGGTTGATCGCGCGCGCCCTGCAAACCCGCCGGCGGCTCAACGTACGCCTGGTGAAGGGCGCGTACTGGGACAGCGAAATCAAGCGGGCGCAGGAGCGCGGGCTGGCGGGCTATCCCGTTTTCACGCGCAAGCCGAACAGCGACGTTTCCTACCTCGCCTGCGCGCGCCTGCTCATCGACGCCGGTGATGAGATCTACCCGCAGTTCGCCACCCACAACGCGCAGACGGCGGCGAGCGTCATCGTCATGGCGCGCCAGCGCGGCAAGCGATTCGAGTTCCAGCGCCTGCACGGCATGGGCGAGGAGCTCTTCGCCGAAATCGTCGGGGCGGACAAGCTCGACCTGCCGTGCCGCGTCTATGCGCCGGTCGGTGCGCACGAGGACCTGCTGCCTTACCTGGTGCGACGGTTGCTGGAGAACGGCTCCAACACGTCGTTCGTGAATCGCATCGTCGACGAGCGCCTGCCGGCCGAAGAGATCGCGTCCGATCCGATCGCCCAGGTGGAAGGCTTCGCCGAGATCGCCCATCCGCGCATCCCGCTGCCGCGTGCGCTGTTCGGCGCGGAACGGGTCAATTCCGCGGGCATCAATCTCGCCGACGGCGCCGAGCTGGCCGCGCTCGCGCAGGCTGCGGTGCCGGCGACGACGGCATTCTGGCGCGCCCGGCCCATCGTCGATGGCCGCGAAATCGACGGCGCGGAAATTCCGGTCACCAATCCCGCCAATCACCAGGATGCGGTCGGTGGCCTGGTGCACGCCGACGCGGCGATCGTGGATGCCGCCATCGAGTCGGCCGTGGCGGCGCAGGTCGATTGGAATCGTGCCGGAGCCGAGACGCGAGCTGCTGCGCTGGATCGCGCCGCCGACCTGTTCGAGGCCAACCGCGCCGAGCTCGTCGCCCTCACGGTGCGCGATGCGGGCAAGACCATCCCGGACAGTCTGTCGGAAGTGCGCGAGGCAGTGGATTTCCTGCGCTATTACGCCGCACGGGCGCGCCGGGACTTCGCGCAACCGCTGCGGCTCCCGGGGCCCACCGGGGAGAGCAACGAGATACGGCTCGACGGCCGCGGCGTATTCGGTTGCATCAGCCCGTGGAATTTCCCGTTGGCGATCTTCACCGGCCAGATTGCGGCGGCGCTCGCAGCCGGCAACGCCGTGCTCGCCAAGCCTGCCGAGCAGACACCGCTCATCGCCGCGCGCGCCGTCAAACTGCTGCACGAAGCGGGAGTTGCGCCGGAGGTCCTGCACTTCGTTCCGGGTCCGGGTTCGCGCGTGGGCGCCCGCATGGTCGCCGATCCGAGGGTGGCGGGCATCGCGTTCACCGGTTCCACGGAAACCGCACGGCACATCCACAAGTCCCTCGCCGAGCGCGCGGGCCCGCTCGCCACGCTGATCGCGGAAACGGGCGGTCAGAACGCGATGCTGGTGGACAGCTCGGCCCTGCCCGAGCAGGTCGTCGCCGACGTGGTGCTGTCGGCGTTCAACAGTGCGGGCCAGCGCTGCTCGGCGCTGCGCGTCCTGTTCCTGCAGGAAGAAATCGCCGATCGCGTACTGCACCTGCTCGCCGGCTTCATGGACGAGCTCGAGCTCGGCGATCCCGCGCTGCTGGCGACGGACGTGGGCCCGGTAATCGATGCCGAGGCGCAAGCGATGCTCGAAGAGCACGCCGCGGCGATCACTCGCGGGGCGGCATGGTCGCACCGCGTGCGGCGCGACAGCCGGCACGATCGGGGCACGTTCGTAGCGCCGCTGGCCGTGGAGATCGACAGCCTGTCGCGTTTGTCGCGCGAGGTGTTCGGACCCATCCTGCACGTGGTGCGCTACTCGGCGGCGTCGATCGACCAGGTGGTGGATGCGATCAACGACACCGGCTACGGCCTCACCCTCGGCATCCACACGCGCATCGACTCGGTGGCGCAGGATCTCGCACGCCGGCTGCGCGTGGGCAACGTCTACGTGAACCGCAACATGATCGGCGCGGTGGTGGGCGTGCAGCCCTTCGGCGGGCGCGGATTGTCGGGAACCGGCCCGAAAGCGGGCGGACCCTACTATCTGCACCGGTTCGCGACCGAGCAGACCCTCACGATCAACACCGCGGCAGTCGGCGGCAACACCACCTTGCTCTCGCTCGCGGCCGACGCCGCCGGAACGTGAAGTTGGGGCCATCGCATGACGCTCAGCATCTTCGACATCTTCAAGATCGGCATCGGCCCGTCGAGCTCGCATACGGTCGGGCCGATGAATGCCGCGCGCCGGTTCGTGGAGGATCTGCGCGAGCGCTCGCTGCTCGAGCGGACGGTGCAAGTGTCCGTGCAGTTGTACGGTTCGCTGGCGCTGACCGGGAAGGGACACTGCACGGATCGTGCGGTGCTGCTCGGACTGGAAGGAAATCGGCCCGATCAGATCGAGGCGCAGCAGATCGAGCCCATCATCGAGCGCATTCGCTCCAGCAACCGGCTGCGCCTGCTGGGAACGCGCGAGATCGAATTCGACGAGGCGCTGAGCGTGCTGTATCACCGCGATCAGGTGCTGCCCGGTCATTCCAACGGCATGCGCTTCACCGCGCACGATGCGGCGGGCGGCGTGTTGGCGCGCGAGGAGTTCTATTCGGTCGGCGGCGGGTTCATCGTCCGCGCAGGTGAGGAAGGCGCCGCTGCCGATGGCCCGAGTGCGGTCAGCGTTGCCTATCCCTTCGCGACGGGCGCAGAGCTTCTCGACACTGCGCGCCGCAACGGCCTGGAGCTCTTCGAGCTGGTGCTGGCCAACGAGCGCACGTGGCGCAGCGAGCAGGACATCCGCGACGGGCTGCTGCGCATCTGGAAAGTGATGAAAGAGTGCGTCGAATGCGGCTTCGCGGCCCAGGGCCTCCTGCCGGGCGTGCTCAAGGTACGCCGCCGCGCGCCGAAGCTGTATCGCACCCTGATGAGCGAACAGGCGGCCGGCGGTCTGGACGTGATGGATTGGGTCAATGCCTACGCGCTGGCCGTGAATGAAGAGAACGCGGCCGGCGGACGCGTCGTCACCGCGCCGACCAACGGGGCGGCCGGGATCGTGCCCGCGGTGCTGCACTACTACTCGCGCTTCGAGAAGGGTGCGGGCGAGGAGGGCGTGATCCGCTTCCTGCTGACGGCCGGGGCGATCGGCATGCTCTACAAGCAGAATGCGTCGATCTCGGGCGCGGAGATGGGCTGCCAGGGCGAAGTCGGCGTGGCGTGCTCGATGGCCGCCGCGGGCCTGGTATCCGCGCTTCATGGCACCAACGAGCAGATCGAGAACGCCGCCGAGATCGGCATGGAGCACAACCTGGGCCTGACCTGCGATCCCATCGCCGGCCTGGTGCAGATTCCGTGCATCGAGCGCAACGCAATGGGCGCGGTGAAGGCGATCAACGCGGCGCGACTCGCGCTGCGCGGCGACGGCAGCCACAAGGTCACCCTCGACCAGGTCATCGCGACCATGCGCCAGACCGGGCGCGACATGTCCTCGATCTACAAGGAAACCTCTGAGGGGGGGCTCGCGGTCAACGTGCCCGAATGCTGATCGGGTAACGAGCGGCCGGCCGGCAAATCAGCCTGGACCGAGCGGCCGGCAGGTTCCTGGTCGAAGATCGCGCCAGTGGCGGATGTCGCAGCGGTAGGAGCGAACGCCCGCCGTGGGCAGGTCGGTGGCGTCGGGGTCGCCGGTGAGGGTGCGCACGAAGTCGCTGAGCCCGGGGTTGTGTCCGATCACGACGATGTGCCGGCGCGCGTCCGCGGACGCCTGGAGCACCTCCAGCAGCGTGTCGACCGGGGCCAGATACAACCGGTCGTCGAACTGCACGGCGCCGCCGCCTAGCCCCAGACTCTGGGCAAGAGCATCGGCAGTGGCGCGCGTGCGGCGCGAGGGACTGGCGAGCAGCAGATCGGGATCGCGTGCGGCCGCGCCGAAGGCGGCGGCGGCGAGTGCCGCTTCCTTCTGGCCGCGTCCGCTCAAAGGACGGTCGGCGTCCTCCTGGCCGGGGCGCGCATTGTCGGCATGCGCGTGGCGGACGAGCGTGAGTGTGCGGGGCTGCATGTCCGTCGCCGCGGGCGCGCCGAGCTCACAGCATGCCGGTCTGCAGGCGGGCCGCTTCGCTCATCATCGACTGGTTCCAGGGCGGATCGAACACCAGCTCGACTCGCGCGCTGCGCACCGTGGGAATGTGCTCGACTTTTTCCTTCACGTCTGCCACCAGCACTTCGCCCATGCCGCAGCCCGGCGCCGTCAGCGTCATGCGGATCTCGACATCGCGCGTGCCGTCCTCGTTGTGCCTGACCTCGCATACGTACACCAGCCCGAGGTCGACGATGTTGATCGGGATCTCGGGGTCGTAGCAGGTGCGCATCTGCTCCCAGACGAGCTCGCGCAGGTCCTCGTCGGTGGCATCCGGCGGCAGCTCGGGCGTCTTTGCCACTTCCTTGCCGATCGCGTCGGCGTCCTCGCCGGCGATGCGAAACAGGTTGCCCTCGACGTACAGCGTGAAGCTGCCGCCGAGCGATTGCGTGATGTAGCCGGCCTGGCCGGTGCGCAGCTTGACTTCGACGCCCGCCGGGATCACCACGGCCCTGACGTCGCGCTGCACGACCACCGGTTCGTTTTCGTAGGCGCGCATCGGGCTACTCGGTGGACACCGGCTGCCTCTGGTGCGCCAGTGCTGCGTTCAGCGTGTGCCAGCACAGGCTCGCGCACTTCACGCGTGCGGGGAACTCGCGCACCCCGGAAAGCGCCGCGAGCTTGCCGAGGTCGAAGGATGGCGCGAAGCCCGGCAGTGTCAGCAGCGAGTGCACTTCCTCGAAGTAGCGTTGCGCATCGGCGCGCGTGCGTCCCTTGAGCGCCTCGGTCATGAGCGAGGCGGCGGCGACCGAAATAGCGCAGCCCTTGCCCTCGAACCTGACGTCGCGCAGGCGCTCGCCCTCGAGCGCCACGTACACGTCGAGCCGGTCGCCGCACAGGGGATTGACGCCCTCGGCGTGCGCATCCGCCGGCTCGAGGCGGCCGAAATTCCGTGGACTGCGGTTGTGATCGATGATCACGTCGCGGTAGAGGTCCTTGAGATCCATCAGCCGAAGACCTCGCGCGCGTGCCGGATGCCGGCGGCGAGCCGGTCTATTTCCGCGCGCGTGTTGTAGAACGCCAGCGAGGCGCGCGCCGTCGCCGGGACGCCGTAGAACTCCATCACCGGCATGGCGCAGTGATGGCCGGTGCGGATCGCGATGCCCTCGGCATCGAGGATCGTGCCAAGGTCGTGCGGATGGACGCCCTCGAGCACGAACGAGACCAGGGCCGACTTGCGGCGTGCGGTTCCGATGAGGCGCAATCCCGGGATCGCCGCGAGCCGCGTCGTGGCGTACTCGAGCAACTCGTGCTCGCAGGCCGCGACGCGCTCCAGCCCGAGCCCCTGCAGATAGTCGATGGCGGCGCCGAACCCGACCACGCCCGCGATGTTCGGCGTCCCGGCCTCGAACTTGTGGGGCAGGGCGTTGAAGGTGGTCTTCTCGAAACGCACCGACAGGATCATGTCGCCGCCGCCCTGCCACGGGGGCATCGCCTCGAGCAGCGATTCGCGGCCGTAGAGCACGCCCACACCCGTCGGGCCATACATCTTGTGTGCCGAGAAGGCGTAGAAGTCGGCGTCGAGCGCACGCACGTCCACCGGGATGTGCGGCACGGCCTGCGCGCCATCGAGCAGCACCGGGACCCCGCGTGCATGTGCCGCGGCGATGAATTGCTCCACCGGGACGATGGTGCCGAGCGAGTTGGAGACGTGCGCCAGCGCAACGAGGCGGGTGCGCGCCGACAGCAGCCGCTCGAACTGGTCGAAACGGATCTCGCCGCGCTCGTCGATCGGCGCGACCTTGAGTTGCGCCCCGGTCTGCTCGCACACCAACTGCCAGGGCACGATGTTGGAGTGATGCTCGAGCCAGCTGATCAGGATCTCGTCGCCCGGCCTCGAGCCGCGGCCGCGCGTAGCTCTGCGCCACGAGGTTGATGGACTCGGTGGTGCCGCGTGTGAAGATCACCTCGCGCGTGCTCGCCGCATCGATGAAGCCGCGGACGCGCTCGCGCACGGCCTCGAAGGCTGCCGTGGCCTCCTGACTCAGCGTGTGCACGCCGCGATGCACGTTGGCGTGCATCTGCTCGTAGTAGCGGGCCTCGGCCTCGATCACCGCGCGCGGCCGCTGCGCGGAAGCGGCGTTGTCCAGATAGGCGAGGGTCCGGCCGTTGATCTGCCGCGCCAGGATCGGAAAGTCGGCGCGCACCCGTTGAACGTCGAACGCCACGGGCGCTGCGCGGGTCTGTCTGGCCGGTGTGCTCACAGGAACTCCTGAATGACCGGTGCGTGGGGCAGCACCGCGGCGATCCGCTGCTCGAGGTGGCGCCGCACGGCGTCGAAGCTCATGCGCGCCACCACGTCGTCGAGGAATGCGAAAATCAGCAGGCCGCGCGCCGTCGCAGGATCGATGCCGCGCGACAGCAGGTAGAACAGCATGTCCGGGTCCAGCCGGCCGGTCGTGGCGCCGTGGCTGCACTTGACGTCGTCGGTGTAGATCTCGAGCTGCGGCCGCGTATCGATCTCGCCGCCCGGTTCGAGCAGCAGGCCACGGCTGGACTGCTGCGAGTCGCTGCCGGCGGCGCCCTGCTGTATGACGATGCGGCCGTTGAAGACGCATCGTCCGCCCTTGCCGGCCGCCGCACGGAAGCGCTCCTGGCTGCGCGTGCGCGGCGCGCGATGCTCGATGACACTGTGCGCGTCGGCATATTCCGCGCCCGGCGCCAGCGCCAGGCTGTTGATCTCGATCGCGGCACCGCCCTCCTCGAGTCGCGCCTGCAGGCTGGCGCGCGTCAGCTCGCCGCCGAGGAGCACGCGATGTTGAATCAGGTGGCTGTCCTTGCGCTGCGTGACGTAGGTGCCGTGCAGGACCTGTCCGCCCTCACCGGCATCGATCAGCAGGTAGTGCTCCAGAGTCGCGCCGGCGCGCAGCTCGATGTGGGTCACGGCGTTGTCGATCGCACCGCTCCCGGAGCGAGTCACGTGTTGCTCGATGACCTGGAGGTGCGCGCCCGCATCGACCTCGATGCTGACGCGCGGATGCGTCGCCCGGCCGCTGCCCGCTGCGACGAATTGCAGGTGCAAGGGCGCCGGCGTGGCGCCCGCCGGCACGCGAATCACGACCCCGTCGGCCAGGAACGCATCGTTGAGCAGCGCCAGGCGGTCCTCCGCACGGTCGGAAGCGACCGGCAGGTGCGCGAGCAGGGCATCGGGGGCGGCACGCAACAGGTCGGCGAGAAAGTCGGCGCGCAGATCGTCGATCGCCGCGGGCTCGTCGGAGAGCGACGGCGCGAAGCGTCCATCCAGGAACACCAGCCGGCGCGTGCCCGGAACGGACAGGAACGCCTTGCCGGGCTCGTCGGGCACGGCGGATTCCGGCCGCGTGGGATCGGCGGAGCGCGCGGCCAGTAGACGAACCGGCGTGTATTTCCACGGCTCGTCACGGGCGGTGGGCAAACCGAGCTGCAACACGCGCTGCAGGGCCTGCGAGCGGCGCTCGCGCCAGCCGGCGCCTCCTGGAAGCGCATAGCCGATGCGCGCCTGCGCTGCGGCGTGCGCGCGCAGGATCTCCGGCTGCGGTGCGATGGGTGCCGTCGCGTTCACGCTGCGCTGGCTCCCGCGCGTGCCCAGTCATAGCCGCGCTGTTCGAGCTCCAGGGCCAGCGTGCGATCCCCGCTCCTGACGATGCGCCCGCCGGCGAGGACGTGCACCCGGTCCGGTACGACGTGCTCGAGCAGGCGCTGATAGTGCGTCACCAGCAGGATCGCGCGATCTGCGCGGCGCAGAGTCTCGATGCCGCGGGCGACCAGCTTGAGGGCGTCGATATCGAGCCCGGAATCGGTTTCATCGAGGATCGCGAGGGTCGGCTCGAGCACCAGCATCTGCAGAACTTCGTTGCGCTTCTTCTCTCCGCCGGAAAATCCCTCGTTGACGCCGCGGCTGAGGAAGCTCTCGGGCATCTCCATCAGCTTCATCTTGTCGCGCACCAGGGCGAGGAATTCGAAAGCGTCCACTTCCGGCTCGCCGCGCACGCGGCGGCGCGCGTTGAGCGCCGCTTTCATGAGATAGACGTTGTTGACCCCGGGAATTTCCACCGGGTATTGGAAGCCGAGGAAAACGCCGGCGCGCGCGCGCTCCTCGGGCGGCATGGCCAGCAGATCCGCTCCGAGGAACTGCACGCTGCCGCTCTCGATCACGTAGTCGCTGCGGCCGGCGAGCACCTGCGCGAGCGTGCTCTTGCCGGAACCATTGGGCCCCATGATGGCGTGCACCTCGCCGGGTGGCACCTCGAGCGACAAACCCTGCAGGACGCGCTTGTCGGCGACGCTGACGGTGAGGTTCTCGATCTGCAGCAGCGCGCTCATGCGTCAACCCACCGCGCCTTCGAGGCTGACGTTGAGCAGGTTCTGCGCTTCCACCGCGAATTCCATCGGCAGTTCCTTGAACACGTTCTTGCAGAAGCCGTTGACGATCATGTTGACCGCGTCCTCCTCGGACAGGCCGCGCTGCAGACAGTAGAAGAGCTGGTCGTCGCCGATGCGCGAAGTCGTCGCTTCGTGCTCGGCGGTAGCCGTGGCGTTCTTCACTTCGACGTAAGGAAAGGTGTGCGCGCCGCACTTGCCGCCCATGAGCAGCGAGTCGCATTGAGTGAAGTTCCGCGCCTGGTGCGCACCCGGCATCATGCGCACGAGCCCGCGATAGGTATTCTGGCCGTGACCCGCGGAAATGCCCTTGGAGACGATCGTGCTGCGCGTGTTGCGCGCGAGGTGGATCATCTTGGTGCCGGTATCGGCCTGCTGGAAATTGTTGACGACCGCCACCGAATAGAACTCGCCCACCGAGTTCTCGCCGCGCAGGATGCAGCTCGGATATTTCCAGGTGATCGCCGAGCCCGTCTCGACCTGCGTCCAGGAGATCTTCGAGTTGCGCCCGCGGCAGTCGCCACGCTTGGTGACGAAGTTGTAGATGCCGCCGCGGCCCTGCTCGTCGCCCGGGTACCAGTTCTGCACGGTGGAGTACTTGATCTGCGCATCGTCGAGCGCCACCAGCTCCACTACCGCGGTGTGCAACTGGTTCTCGTCGCGCTGCGGGGCGGTGCACCCTTCAAGATAGCAGACGTAGCTGCCCTCGTCCGCGATGATCAGCGTGCGCTCGAACTGGCCGGTTTTCGCCGCATTGATGCGGAAATAGGTCGACAGCTCCATCGGCGAGCGCACGCCCTTGGGCACGTAGACGAACGAGCCGTCCGAGAACACGGCGGAATTGAGCGTCGCAAAGAAGTTGTCGGTGTAAGGCACCACCGACCCGAGATACTTTTCGACCAGCTCGGGGTGCTCCTGCACGGCCTCGGAGAACGGCAGGAAGATGACGCCCGCCTGCCGGAGCCGTTCCTTGAACGTCGTCGCCACCGAGACGCTGTCGAACACCGCATCCACGGCCACGCCGGCGAGGCGTGCGCGCTCATGCAGCGGAATGCCGAGCTTTGCGTACGTCTCGAGGAGCTTCGGATCCACCTCGTCGAGACTCTTCGGCGCATCGCCCCTGGAGCGCGGCGCCGAGTAGTAGGAAATCGACTGGTAGTCGATGGGGTTGTAATGCACGTGCGCCCAGGTGGGCTCGCCCATGCGGGTCCAGTGACGGAACGCCTTGAGGCGCCAGTCGAGCAGGAACTGCGGCTCGCGTTTTTTCGCCGAGATGAGCTTGATCACGCCCTCGTCGAGGCCGGGCGCGACCGTGTCGGATTCGATGTCCGTGACGAAGCCGTGCCGATAGCTCCGACCGACGAGCGCTTCGAGATCCTTGGGTATGCTTGACATGCGAGTCTGCCCGCGGCGTGCCTGCTATTGACGCCGCGCGCCGGGGCCGCGCAGCGCAGCGCCGAGATCCGGAATGCCGAGCGGCCGGCGCTCGAGCCCGGCCAGCTGCGCCAGCGTGATGTCGTTGAGCGCGCGGCGGATTGCAGAATTGACCTTCTGCCACGCGCGCCCCACGCCGCACACGTGTTCGATGCCGCAATGACTGTGCAGTGCGCTGCACTCGGTGATTGCGACCGGACCCTCGAGGGCGTCGAGAATCTCCGCCGCGGTGATGGTGTCGGGGGCGCGCGCCAGCGTGTAGCCGCCGTGAGCGCCGCGCGTCGAGGTGACCAGGCCGGCATGCTGCAAGGTTTTCAGAAGCTTGCTCACCGTCGGCAGGGCGAGGCGCGTGTGCTGCGAGACCTCGCTCGCAGTGCGCAATCCCGCCGGCGCTCGCGACAGGTCGGCGAGGATCACGGTCGCGTAGTCGGTCAGCTTGCTGATGCGCAACATTGGAAAGCTCATCCCGCCGGGGCGGGGCCCATCGATGGATATGGGACCATTTTAGTCCTGATCGCAGGCGCTGCAACGAGTTCCGCAAAATCCGTCCCCGGCGAGGGCTCGCGCGGGCCGCCCGGGTGGCCCGCTGCAGGCGGCAAACCCTTGGGGCATCTGCTATTCTTCACGCCCTTTTTACAGGCGCCCGGCTCCCAAGGGTGCCCTTTCCGTTCACTGTTGTCGCACTCCCGCTTCGGGGCGACGGAGGAATTGCGCATGGCGACGAACGAGAGCGAGCTGGACACCACCGCGCGGGCGATGGTGGCCGAGGGCAAGGGCATTCTCGCGGCGGACGAGTCGGGCGGCACCATCAAGAAGCGCTTCGACAAGATCCAGGTCGAATCGACGGAAGAGAGCCGCCGTACCTATCGCGAGTTGTTGTTCACGACGCCGGGCGCCGCGGACTACATCAGCGGCGTGATCCTCTACGACGAGACGATCCGCCAGAAGACCAGGGACGGCGTCCCGTTCCCGCAGTATCTGCAGCGCATCGGCATCATCCCCGGCATCAAGGTCGACAACGGCGCCAAGCCGCTGGCGAACTTTCCGGGCGAGACCATCACCGAAGGGCTGGACGGGTTGCGCGAGCGGCTCGCCGACTACAAGAAACTCGGCGCCAGGTTCGCCAAGTGGCGCGCCGTGATCGACATCGGGCCGGGGATTCCCACGCGCTTCGGCATCGAGGCCAATGCGCATGCGCTGGCGCGCTACGCAGCCCTGTGCCAGGAACAGGCTATCGTCCCGATCGTGGAGCCGGAAGTGCTCATGGATGGCGACCACACCATCGAGCGCTGCGAAGCACTCACCGCCGAGGCCCTGCAGCTGGTGTTCGACCAGCTGCACGAGCACCGCATCCGCCTGGAGGGCATGATCCTCAAGCCCAACATGGTGGTGCCGGGCAAGAAGTCGCAGCAGAAAGTGAGCGCAGAGCAAGTGGCCGAAGCAACTGTGCGTTGCCTGAAACGGCATGTGCCTGCGGCGGTGCCGGGAATTGCTTTCCTTTCCGGTGGTCAGAGCCCGGAGGAAGCAACGGAGCACCTCAGCCTCATGAACCAGCTCGAACCACTGCCCTGGCAGCTGTCCTTCAGCTACGGCCGCGCCTTGCAGGAGACCGCGCTCAGCGCGTGGCGCGGCCAGCAGGCCAGCTTCGGCGCCGGCCAGAAAGAGTTCCTCAAGCGCGCCAAGCTCAACGGCCTGGCCCGCTCGGGGCGCTACAACGCCAGCCTCGAAAGCGCCGCCTGAGTAAATCGACTCCGGCGTTCGACCCCTGATGTCCTCCGCAAAAACTGCCGCAGCACCGGTCCCGGGCGCTGCGGCTGCCAACGACGTGATCGTCGAGATCCGTGACCTCTACTACGGAGTGGGGCGCCGCCAGGTCTTCAGCGGTCTGAACATCTGCATCCGCCGCGGCCGGATCACCGCCATCATGGGGCCGAGCGGCACCGGCAAGACCACCCTGCTGCGGCTGATCACCGGCCAGATCGTGCCGGACCGCGGCACGATCATCGTCGATGGGCAGGACCTCGCGAAGATGAACCGGCGCCAGCTCTACGATCTGCGCAAGCGCATGGGCATGTTGTTCCAGAACGGCGCGCTGCTCACGGATCTGGACGTGTTCGAGAACGTGGCCTTCCCGCTGCGCGAGCACACCGATCTGCCCGAGCGGCTCATCCGGCACATCGTGCTCACCAAGCTGCACGCGGTCGGCCTGCGCGGCGCCGCGCAGATGAGTCCGGGTGAGCTGTCCGGCGGCATGGAGCGGCGCGTGGCGCTGGCGCGCGCGATGGTGATGGACCCGGACATGCTCATCTACGACGAGCCGTTCGCCGGCCTTGATCCGATCTCGATGGGCGTGGTGCTGCGCCTGATCCGGCAGATGAACGACGCGCTCGGCATCACCAGCATCGTCGTGTCGCACGACGTGCACGAGATTTCCACGGTGGCGGACGACTCGTACCTGCTCGCGGAGGGACGCGTCGTGGCTTCGGGCAGTCCCAAGGAGCTGCACGCCAGCCATTCGGCGATCGTGCAGCAGTTCATGACCGGCATGGCCGACGGCCCGGTGCCGTTTCACTACCCGGCGCCTGACTACACGACGCAGCTGCTGGCGCGCGAAAAGAAATGATCTCTGTCGCGCAAGACCTGTGGCTGTCACTGCGACGCGCACTCGAGGCGCTGGGCGCGATGATGCTGTTCCTGGGCCGCCTGGTCGCCTACACGCCCATGGCAATGACCCGTTTCAGCCTCGTCGTGGAGCAGGTCTTCAACGCCGGCGCGCTGTCGCTCGTCATCATCATGCTGTGTGGTTTGTTCATCGGCATGGTGCTCGGTCTGCAGGGATTCGAACTGCTGCAGCGGGTGGGCTCCGAGGAGGCTCTGGGTGTCGCCGCGGCCCTTGGCCTGGTGAAGGAACTGGGCCCAGTCACCACGGCACTGCTGTTCGCGGGGCGCGCCGGCACGGCGCTCGCATCCGAAATCGGGCTGATGCGCGCCACCGATCAGCTCTCCGCGATGCAGATGATGGCGGTGGATCCGGTGCGTCGCGTGGTCATGCCACGCTTTCTGGGTGGCGTGATCGCCATGCCGTTCCTCGCCGTGATCTTCAGTGCCATCGGTATCTACGGCGCGCAGCTGGTCGGCGTTCAGTTCATGGGAGTGGACTCGGGCTCGTTCTGGTCACAGATGCGGGCCGCGGTCGAGCTGGAGGACGTCCTGGAAGGGGTTCTGAAGAGCTTCGTGTTCGGCGTCGCCTGCAGCCTGATCGCGGTGTACGAGGGGTACAATTCCATCCCCACGGCCGAGGGCGTCGGGCGCGCCACCACGCGCACCGTGGTGATCTCGGCGGTCGCCACGCTGATTCTCGATTACATACTGACGGCAGCAATGCTGTGAAGCCATGAAGGAGTGCGCATGCGCCAGACCCGCGCCACAGAGCTGAGCACCGGATTGTTCGTCCTGCTCGGTTTCGCGGCCCTGTTCTTCCTCACCACGCAGATCACGAATAAAGGTCTGGTGCTGGGCAAGCATGGCTATCATCTCACGGCCAAGTTCGAGAACATCGGTGGCCTGCGCGTGGGCGCACCGGTTTCCATGTCCGGCGTCAAGATCGGGCAGGTGGAAGGCATCGACTTCGACAACAGTGAATACAAGGCACTGGTCGCGATGCGCATCGAGCCGAAGTACGACAAGATTCCCGACGACAGCGACGCGAGCATATTCACGGCGGGTCTGCTGGGTGGTCAGTACATCGGCATCGGCGTGGGGGGGTCGGAAACTTATTTCAAGGACAGGGATCAGATCACGTTCACCCAGTCGGCCATCGTGCTGGAAAACCTCGTCAGTAAGTTCCTGTTCAGCTTCACTGGGAAGAATGGCAAGGATGAGGAACAGGCGCAGCCCCCGCCCGCGGAGGACAAGCCCAAATGAAGTCGTTGCGTCACACCGGAATCGTATTTGCCGCCCTGGCCGCGCTTGCAGCTGCCGCAGGCGTGGCCAGCGCGCAGGACAACTCGGAACCGCGCGAGCTGATCGAGACTTCGGCGCAGAAGATGCTCAAGGAGCTCGACGCCAACCGCGCTGCATACCGCAAGGACCCGAAGAAGCTCCACAAGCTGGTGGACGAAGTGCTGTTGCCGAACTTCGACACCAAGTTTTCGGCGCAGCAGGTGCTGGGCAAGCACTGGCGCACGGCCTCGCCCGAACAGCGCCAGCGTTTCATCGATGCGTTCTACCAGTCGCTGCTCGAGAACTACGGCGCGGCGCTGCTGGAGTTCACCGGTGACAACCTGAACGTCCTGCCTCTCAAGGGTGACCCGAATGCGCCGCAGGCCACGGTCCGCACCGAGGTCAAGACCAGCAGCGGCACGCGCGTGCCGGTGAACTACAGCATGCGCAAGACCCCCAACGGCTGGAAGGCCTGGGACGTCACCATCGAGGGCATCAGCTACGTGCGCAACTTCCGCACCGACTTCAACTCGGAAATCGACCAGAGGGGCCTGGAGGCCGTGATCCAGCGGCTGGAGAAGGAAGGGCCGAAGCGCATCGCCACGCAGAAGGGCTCGCCGCCGAAGGAAGCGCAGGACGGCCAGAAGCGCGACGCGCAGCCGAACCAGCCCCAGAACGAACGCCAGAACGAACCCCAGAAGGGCACATGATCGGTGCCCGCAGGCTGCCGATCGCGGATTTCAAGTTCGAGGCGCTCGGCGCCGGACGCTTCCGCATCGCCGGCGCGATGACCTTTGCCACGGTCACGGCCATCCTCGACTGCAGCAAGGAACTGTTCGGCGACGAGCCGGTGATCAAACTGGACCTGTCCGGCGTGGTCCAGGGCGACAGCGCGGGATTGGCGCTGCTGCTGGAATGGATCAACTGGACGACGGCCTACGGCCGCGAGATCCGCTACTTCGGCATTCCGGCGCAGATCATGGCCATTGCGCGCATCAGCGAAGTGGAAGAGTTGCTGCGCGCCGGCGAACACCTGGCCCGGCCGCCGGAGGCCACGCCCGAGCCGGCGGCCGAGGTGCGCAGCGGGGCCTGAGCCGGCGCGCCGCACGGGCCACGGAGTCATTTCGGCGGCGGCCGGGTCGCGGTACCGGTCTCGGACTCGCCTTGCGGCGGCTGCGGCTGGTCTTCCGGCTGCGCGTCGGGCTGCGGCGCCTCTTTCTCCGGGGCAGCTTCGCCGGAGGCCGGCTCCTCGCCAATCTCTTCGTCCGGGTAGATTTCCAGCGGCTCCTCTTCCACGTCGCCGTCGCGCACCGCGTATTCGCGCCGCTGCAGCCACGCGTCGCGGACGAACGCGTACTCGTCGAACGCCTGTTCGCGCAGCCGATCCAGCGTCAGCAGCTCGGCGCGCGTGTTGAGGATCGCCAGCGTAATGACGCCGGCCTGGTACGCGTCCGTCTTGAAATAGGTGACCTCTTCCTCCAGCAGCTGATCGGCCCGCGTTTGCGAATCCACGTAGCGCGCCGGCGTGTCGCGCAGCGTCGACGGACCCATCAGAGGAATCTCCAGGTACGGTCCGGCCGGCACGCCCCAGCGGCCGAGCGTCTGGCCGAAATCCTCGTCGTGCTGCTCCAGCCCGGCGCGCGACGCGACATCGATGAAGCCTGCCAGGCCGAAGGTGGAATTGAGCACGAAGCGTCCGGTGTCCTGCAGCGCCGGGAAGAACTTACCCTGCAGGAACTGGTTGGCGATCACCGTCGGGTAGCCGAGGTTCTCCAGCGCGTTGTCGATGCCGGTGCGCACGACCTGCGACACATGGTCGCGGTAGGCCGTGGCGACCGGCTTGAACACTGCGCGATCGACGGCGTTGTTGAAGCGGTGGGTGGTGCGATTCATCCTCTCCCATGGATCTGCCGGGTTGGGCTGGGCGCCCGGCGGCAGGCTCGCGCACGCCGATAGCAGCAATGGAAGGAGCACGGCGGCCCACGCCAACGTGGAACGGGGTGCTTGACGTGGCATCACTGCTCTCCCGGCGAAAGGCGCGAATTATACGGTGCGGGGCGGGCGCGGTCGTGCCGTTCGCGGCGCGGGGCGGCGATTGCCACGAACGAATGGCGGCGAACGAATGCGGGGCCACTAGGGCCTGCGTTCCGCGTCCTGGGGCGGCCCGCGACGCTCGGCCAGGCGCGCCTGTTCCTTCGGGAGGTATTCGCGCAGCTGTTCGGAGCGCGCCTCGAAGCGGGCGCGTTGTACTTCGGTCAGGTTCGGTACCGCCAGCGCCAGCTGCAAGTGGTTGAGCGCGAGCATCAGGTCACCGCTCAGCACGTGATACTCGGACATGTAGTAGTACGCGTCGGCGACGTCGCCGGCGCTGTTGGCGGCGATGGCGATGAGCCGCGCCTGCTCGGGCGTGGGCATCACGTTGTTGAACAGGTCGAGCAGGATCTCGTGGGCGCGCTTGGGTTCGCCGGCACGCATCAACGATTCGGCGTAGCGCACCGTGACCGGCACGTTGCGCGGGAAGAGCTCGAGCGCGCGCGCGAACGTCTGCAGCGCTTCCTTCTTCTGGCCGGTGAGCATCTGCGCCTCGCCCAGGGCGGAGCGGTATTGCATCACGCTCGGATTGCGCTCCATGAGACCGGTGAGGATCGGGATCGCCTCGTCGGGCGCCTCGGACATCATCAGGCTCAGGGCCCGGCCGTACTTCTCCGCATCGCCCTGATCCTTGACGCCGGCCAGCACGCTCTCGTAGTAGGTGCGCGGGTTCGTGCCCTGCGGCAGCGTGAGAAGCCGCAGCCGCTCGCGGCTCAGGCGATAACCGAGCGTCTCGGGCGAGCGTTCGACGGTGAACTGCCGGGCGCGGCTGCGCGACTCCGCGATGCGGTTGCTCGAAACCGGGTGGGTCTGCAGGAACTCGGGAATCTGGCTGCCCTGCACTCCGCCGCGCCGCCCCATCGTCTCGAAGAAGGCCGGCATGCCGTTGGGATCGAAGCCCGCGGCGGCGAGCGTGCCGATGCCGATGCGGTCGGCCTCGTACTCGTTGGCGCGCGTGAAGTTGATCTTCTGTTGCATCGTCAATCCCTGCACCGCCGCGACCGCACCCTGCATGACGTCGCCGCTGCCGCTGGTCGCGCCGATGAGGATCGCGGCCAGCATGGCGGCAGCCGACACCAGGCCGGTCTTGCTCTGCGCCTGCAGGCTGCGCGCCATGTGACGCTGCGTGACGTGCGCGATTTCGTGGGCGAGAACACCCGCCAGCTCGCTCTCGTTGGCGGTGGCGAGCAGCAGGCCGGCGTTGACACCGATGAAGCCACCGGGCAGCGCGAAGGCGTTGATGCGCGAATCCTTGACGACGAAGAACTGGAATTTCTGGCCGCCCTCGTGCGCGTGGCTGGCGAGCCGCTCGCCGAGCGTCTGCACGTACTCGGCGATCTCGGGATCCTCGTGTATCTGCCCGGCGTCGCGCATGCCCTTGACGATCATCAGCCCGATGCGGAACTCGTCGTCCTGGGTCCAGACCTGGTTGGCCGGCGTGCCGATGTCGGGCAGCTCGTCCGGCCCGGCCGCGAAAGTGGTCGCGGCCGTGAGGCTGACGAGCGCGGCTAGTGCCAGGAGACAGAAACGCTGCATGGGCATCCCGATGCGTGATTTGGACGATTCGACAGTAGCGGCCGCCGGGCGTTCGCGCCCGCTGCAGGATATCCCCCTTCTAGAGAATATCCGATGCGTAGTCCGCCAGTCGCGAGCGCTCGCCGCGCATCAGCGTGACGTGCCCGGAATGCTTCCAGCCCTTGAAGCGGTTCACCACGTACGTGAGGCCCGAGGTGGTCTCGGTCAGATAAGGAGTGTCGATCTGCGCGATGTTGCCCAGGGCCACGAGCTTCGTGCCCGGGCCGGCCCGCGTGACCAGCGCCTTCATCTGCTTGGGCGTGAGGTTCTGCGCCTCGTCGAGGATGATGAAACGGTTGAGGAAGGTGCGCCCGCGCATGAAATTCAGCGCGCGGATCTTGATGCGGTTGCGCAGCAGGTCGTTGGTGGCCGCGCGTCCCCAATTGCCGCCCTCCTGGCTGTGCGTGAGCACTTCCAAGTTGTCCATGAGCGCACCCATCCACGGCTCCATCTTCTCTTCCTCGGTGCCCGGCAGGAAGCCGATGTCCTCGCCCAGCGGAATCGTGACGCGCGTCATGATGATCTCGTTGTAGCGATTGGTCTCGAGCGTCTGCGTCAGGCCCGCCGCCAGCGTCAGCAGCGTCTTGCCGGTGCCGGCCGGGCCGAGGATCGTGACGAAGTCGATCTCCGGGTCCATCAGCAGATTCAGGGCCAGGTTCTGCTCGCGGTTGCGCGCCGTGATCCCCCAGATGCTGTGCCGCTCGCTGCGAAAATCGCGCGTCAGCTCGAGCACCGCGCTCGGCTCGGCGCCGCCGCCCTCGATCTGGCGCACCATCGCCTCGATGCCTTCGCTGCCGGACTCGTAGACGAACTGATTGGGATGCCACTCCTGCACCGCCGGTCCGCGGATGCGGTAGAAGGTGCGGCTCGCTTCCTGCCAGGATTCGATGTCGCGGCCGTTCTGCTCCCAGAAATCCACCGGCAGCGCCTGCATGCCCGAGAACAGCAGGTCGGCGTCCTCGATGGTCTTGTCGCTGTAATAGTCCTCCGCGTGCACCCCGATGATAGCGGCCTTGATCCTCAGGTTGATGTCCTTGGACACCAGCGTGACGCGCGCGTCCGGAAACTCGCGCTGCAGGGCGACGGTGTTGCCGAGGATTGCATTGTCGGCGCCGTGGCCGGGCAGCGTGTCGGGAACACCCGAGTCGAGCAGCCGCGTCTGGAAGAACAGCCGCCCGGAGCAGGGTTTCTTGCCGTGGTTGCCGGTCTTCGCCGAGGGCAGCTCGATGCCGCGCTCGATCTGCTCGTGCGTCGCGCCGTGCATCAGCTCGTCGAGGAAGCGGCTGACCTGGCGCACGTTGCGCGCCGATTCGGACAGGCCTTTCTTGCCGGCGTCGAGCTCCTCGAGCACGATCATCGGGATGTAGATGTCGTGTTCCTCGAAACGGAAGATGGCCGCCGGATCGTGCATCAGCACGTTGGTATCCAGCACGAAGATGCGACCCTCGGGTCGCGCGGTCGGCTCTTTCACAGTGCGCGGACTGCCTCGAGCACCTCGGCGGCGTGCCCGTTCACCCGGACCTTGCGCCATTCGCGCCGCAGCTTGCCGTGCGCGTCGATCAGGAACGTGCTGCGCTCCAGTCCCAGAAACAAGCGTCCATACATGCTCTTCTCGCGGATCACGTCGAACACCTTGCAGACCTTCTGGTCCGCGTCGCTGGCCAGCTCGAAGGGGAACTTCATCTTGGCTCTGAACTTCTCGTGCGCGGCGAGGCTGTCGGCGGAGATCCCCACCACCCGGGTCCCGGCCCGCGCGAACGCGGCGTGCAGCGCGCTGAAATCCTCGCCCTCGCGCGTGCAGCCGGGCGTGTCGTCGCGCGGATAGAAGTACAGCACGAGGTTTGTGCCGCGCGCGGCCTTGAGCGAGAACTCGCCGCCGGTGGCCGGCAGCGTGAAATCGGGAACCACCTTGCCCACCACCGGGCCCGCCTTGCGCGCCACTACATCTTCACCGGTTCGAGGATGGCGTCGAGGTTGAGGTTGTCGCAGAAATCCATGAACTCCTCGCGCAGGGCGGACAGGTGAATGCGGCTGGGAACGTTGACGATCATCTGCACCGAGAACATCGGCGCGCCGGTGTGTGCGGCGGCGTAGCTGCGCGTGGAGAGCTCGGAAATGTCGATGCCGCGCGAGGAGAAGAAGCCCGAGAGGTTGGAGACGATGCCGGTCTGGTCGAGGCATACGACGTCGACGGAGTAGGGCAGCATGTCGCTGCGCGCCGCCCGCTGCTCGGTGCGGCGCAGCTGCACGCTCAACGTGCCGGCCTCCGCCAGCTTCTTGAGCTCGGTCTCGAGCCGCGCCAGGGCATGCCAGTTGCCCGACACCAGCACCAGCATCGCGAACTCCGAGCCCAGCGTCGTCATGCGGCTCTCGCTGATGCTGCCGCCGCAGTCGGCCACGATACGCGTCAGGTCGTGGACCATCCCCGTGCGGTCGTTGCCGATTGCCGAGATCGCCAGGTGTTGTTTCATCTATAGTAGATTCGACGGCCAGATTCGACGGGCGGTTGAGGTGTCAGCCAGCGGCTAGCGGCTCCGCGTCGCGAAGTTTACCAGCCGGCTCCCGGCCGCGCAGCCGTCGCGGCGTCCTGGCCGTATCGTACTTGCCGCACGAGCGCCGCGGCACGTAACATCGCCGCTTTCCACAGTGGCCTTCATCGACCCTTCCTTCGGTCTGCGAGCGGGGGGTCCGCAGGGCCTTCAGCGGCACGAGAAGCGATGATGTCCGGGGCGATGTTCAGCGGCAGCATGGTCGCGGTCGTCACGCCCATGAGCGTGAGCGGCGACATCGACATGGGGGCGTGGGAGCGCCTGGTCGAATACCACGCGGCAGCCGGGAGCGACGCCCTGGTCGTGGGTGGAACCACCGGCGAATCGGCCACGCTCGGCGACGCCGAGCTCGCCGGCCTGATCGAGAGTGCGATCCGCGTCCTGCGCGGCCGGATGCCGGTGATCGCCGGAGCCGGCAGCAATTCGACGGCATTCGCGGTGGAGCGGGCGCGGCGGTTGTCGGCGAGCGGCGCGGCTGCGCTGCTGGTGGTGACGCCGTACTACAACAAGCCGACGCAGGCCGGCCTCTTCGAGCATTTCCGCGCGGTCGCAGACGCGAGCCGGGTTCCGATCATCCTGTACAACGTGCCTGCGCGCACGGCGGTCGACATGCAGGCCGAGACGGTGGCGAGGCTCGCGACAGTGCCCAATATCCTCGGAATCAAGGAAGCGACGGCGAGTATCGAGCGCGCCCGTGCGATCCGCGCCGCCTGCAAGCCCGAGTTCGAGCTCTACAGCGGCGATGATGCAACGGCGGTCGACTTGATGGCTGCGGGCGCGGGCGGCGTGATCTCGGTGACCGCCAACGTGGCGCCGCGCCAGATGCACGAGATCTGCGCGGCCGCTGCGGCGGGCGATCTGGCCCGTGCGCGCGACCTGGATGGACGCTTGCGCGAGCTGCACGAGGTGCTGTTCGTCGAATCGAACCCGATCCCATCGAAATGGGCCCTGCACCAGATGGGCCTCATTCCACCGGGGCTGCGCCTGCCGCTCACGGCCCTGGAACCTCGCCACCACGCAACGGTCCATGGCGCACTGAAGCGTGCGGGTCTCATCAACTGAATCGAAGGACCTCGATGCGATATTTCATGACACTGCTGACGGTGCTGATCCTTGGCCTGCTGGCCGGCTGCAAGTCGATCTCGGGCTGCCAGGGAGCCGCGGATGTCGGGGACGGCGGAAAGAGCATCCCGCCGTTGCGCGTGCCGGTGGGCATGGCAGAGCCCAATAAGAAGGAAGCACTGAAGGTCCCGGAGCTGAACGAGCCGGAGCGCCCCCGCCGGAACGGCGGCAAGTGCCTGGACGAGCCGCCGTCCTACTTCCCCGACCGGCAGCCCGGGGCCGAGGCGAGCTCCGAGACCAGGCCCGACGGCAAGTAGCGCTGCGGGGAATTGGACCGGGGTGGGCGCCTCGGGTACGCTGCGCACGATTTTTTGGGCGCGATTTTTTGGGAGAGGTGGCCGAGCGGTCGAAGGCGCTGGACTGGAATTCCAGTAATACCCTCAAAGGTATTCGTGGGTTCGAATCCCACCCTCTCCGCCAATCAGTTACTTACGCAGCAGACACCGATCGATCGCACCCCGCCGCCGCGGTGCTTGTTTCCAAAATGTTTCCACTCTGCGTGAGCAGCGCAGCCATGCGGTCCGTGGCGCCCTGGCGGGCGTTCGGGATTGCGTGCGCGTAGGTCGTGAGCGTTATGTGCACGTTGCTGTGCCCGAGCGACTTGGACACCGTGACGATGTCGACGCCTGCGGCCAGCAGGTTACTGGCGAACGAATGTCGCAGGTCGTGATACCGCACGCGCCGCAGGCCCGCGCGCCGCAAGGCAGGCACGAATCCCTGTTGCAGCAGAGCGCTCGCCTGCATCGGCTTGCCCGTCGTCGAGGGGCACACAAGGTCGTGTTCGGTGTTCTGGCACGCAAGGCGCCACCGCTTGAGTTCTGAGAGCAGTTCGGCCGGCAACTCTACGGTGCGACGGCTCGACGCCGTCTTGGGCTGGTAGAAGGCCCCACAGCGGTACGTGCGCCGGATCTCGGCTGTGCCGCGGTTCCAGTCGATGTCGCCCCACTGCAATCCCAGCGCCTCGGCTTGGCGCATGCCGCAATAGACCGCGAGCATGATCGGGACGCGGAAGGGGTCAACGGCCGCTGCCATCACTTTACGCAGCTCCGCGGGCGTCAGCACATTCGACTCTATGACGCGCGACTCGCCCGCGGCCGTCGGCAGCTTGTCGATGCTCGCCGCGACATTCTGACCCACCAGGCCGTGCTGAGCGGCATACCGCAGGAGCGAGACCAACACGCCGAGGCACTTGTTCGTGGTCCGCGGCCCTGGCGCCAGCGGCTTAAGGCGCGCGTGGGGGTCATCCGCCTGGAGTGCTGCAAGGTGCGCCTCGCGCGCACGCCGCGCGGACTCTGGGGCGCCTGCATTCATCTCCGCACGGAATCGCTCCACGTCGAGCCGAGCGATACCTTCGACCTTTCGCGGACCGAAGTAGGGGAGGAGGTAACAGTCGAGCATGATGCGGTAGTCGGAGAGCGTGGTCGCACGGATGCGCACCTTGCTTTCGATCCAGCGCTTCGACAGCTCGTCGAACGTGAGGCGCTCGCGCGCAGGAGTGAAGGTGTAGGCGCGCACCTCGGCGACGCGCTTTTCCTTCAGCTCCTCGGCGGCGCGGTGCTCAAGCGCCTTCGTTTCGAATGGCCCCTTTGGCGCTTCAATTCTGCGCCGCCCGTTCTGGTCCCGGAAATCCGCGCACCAGCGATTGCGATAGCGTCTGACGCATGCCATGACTATTTCCTCTTTTGGTACGACGCGAGCAAGTCGTCCACTGCCTTGCGAAGGAGTGCTTGCTGCGGAATGAGAGTTTTCGCGCTGAGTTCCTTGAGCGCTGCTTTTTGCTCAGGCGTCACGAACAAAGCCAGCTGCGTGAAATTCACCGGCTTGCGCCATGGGCGCTTCTTTGTTGCCATCTGGACACCTTGCGTTTACCGTGCGCTTATAGTAAACATACTAGCGCCTAGAAGCAAGCGAGCCCCGACACCGCGTAAACGGTGCCGAGGCTCTAACCACCACCCCGTTCCAGGAGAACGAAGTCATGGCTACCCGCAAGGATACCCGCGCCGCGAAGGCGCGTCGCCTAAGGCCGTTACCTCGGCCGAATCTACCCGAAATCCTCGGCCGCTTCGCCGCCGCGCTGTCGATCATCGAAACCGTCGCCCGCGCGATTGAATCGGTCGAAGACCACGGGAAACTCCCAGCCATCGGCTCCGAAATCTCGGCGCTGCGGCAAGGTGTGGCTGCGCTACAGCGTGCGTACAACGAGGTTGATCTTGCGTTTCAGAACCTGGGCGGTGCGCCGTGAATGAGCTGGTCCAAGAGGCCCGGGCAGTCGCCCAAGGCTTGAAAGACTGCGCTGACCAATGCAGGCCCAACCAGGAAGCGTTACGCGCTCGCCTGCTCATCGCCGCGCACATGATCCACAGGCTTTGCCACCGCATCCAACGCATGGAGGGGTGAGCCCGACATGCCCCGGCATCGCCCAGGGTGCCGGGGCTTCTCACGAGAAACACCGCAGACGCAAGTCGCTCACTTATCACCTTCCTGCGGAATCGGCGGCGGTTTCCAGCCGGAGCGCAGCAGCTCCGTCTGCAGCGCAAGGTGTTCCTGGCGTAGCAGAAACACCGCCGCTTCATGCTCCTCGATCTGATGCGATTTCTCGGCGAGCACGTGCAAGATTTCCTGCGCCGTCACGGCAGCGCGTCCATCCACGCGCGCACCAACTGCCTATTCGCGCGCGCAAACGCCGCATAGCGCTCAGGCCCGCATTCCTCACCTCGCTCCGCCGCCTTGGCCTCGAGCTTCGCGATCTCGTCAGCCAGGGCAGTGCCAGGGTCGGCCAACACGTCGCTCAGCTGGCGCCCCTGTTCGTCACGCTGCGCGGAGAAGGCAACGCGGTCGGGCCTCTTCGGCGGGGCCGCCAGTTTCGCAATAGTGGCGACGTTGATCGCCATTACCCGTGCGTCATCGTCGACGCCCAGCGTGCGCTCGAACACTTCGCGCTGCGCACTGGATAGGCCACCGCCGCGCACGTGCACATCGAAAGCATCACGCACCGCCTTGCGATGCATGGCGATGCGCGCCGTTTCCTTATCAGCCTTCATCGCGGCCAGCTCGCGACGCAGCCGCGCCGCTCGTCCTGATACCTCACCACGGCAGTTTCGTCGGTCACGAGCGCCCAACGGCGATGTTTCGAGTCTGCAGCCGAACGCTTCCACGACGAGCGGCCCCACACGATTTCGCCTGCATAGGCCCGGTTGTTCAAGATGCCGGTCCCGCGCCGGCGATCGCCGTGGATTGCTGTGGAAACCCAGCCGCGCTGGCGCTTGGCATTCAGGCGCTCGCTTGTGCGGTTCCATGATGCGCCGGGGGAAGGTATGCCGAGCCGGTTGAGCTCGCTGGCGATCCAGCGCGGGGACTTCCCATCGGCAAACCACTGGAATATACGGCGCACGATCTCAGCCTGCTCCGGATGAATTTCGCGCTCACCGGAGGTGCTGTCGCGCGCCGCGAAGTAGCCATAGGCGCGCCCACCGGTGGCCTTGCCATTGCGGGCTCTGCCTTCGAGCCCTCGCTGGACTGTCGAGACCTGATGCGGTCGACGAGGTCGTCGACGCGAAGCTCACGGTCGATGCGCCTCGCCTCGGAGCTGAAGTTCGCATCCGCACCGAAGTGGTCGTGGGCGCAGTTGCGACCGATGAACCCTTCCTTCCCGTCCCTGCGCCTCGCGATCCAGCCGCGACCGTGCTCCTGTCGGCAGACGGAACCCTTCTCATCGAGCTGACACAGGACCCATTCGGCCCTCTGGAAGACGTAGCGGGCGACGAGTCCCGCGAACTCCGTCAGGGGGATCGAGGCGTCCCTGTCGAGCATCGGGCGTGCGGCCTCCGCCTCTCGCGGTGATCTGAACTCTTGTGCTCGTTCCGCCATGCGAGGGGAGTCTACCGGAGGCGCGTCAGGGTCGGCGCACGCGGAACTCGCCCGTACGACAGAAACCGCTGCGAACTTGTAGAATCGCGATCCCATGACAGAGACCGAACACAAGGCCGTCGAGGTCGCAGGTGTATCCTTCGCCGAGTTCCTGGTCGGGACTCCGTTGCTGACGCCTCGCGTCGTGGAACTGATCGTCCAATTTGACAGCGCCCACTCGTCAACTGTCAGCGTCTTCACGCCGGCGATCCAGCTACACTGCCCAAGCGCGCATACCTGCGGCGGGACGCGTTTCTTCGATGCTCAGGACCTCAGTATCTACAACTTTAAGAAGAACGCGGCCTACGATCACTTCGTCTACTACAAATGCCGGAACTGTCAGAAGACGATGAAGTCGTTCGCACTCAGGTTCTCCTTCGGTGATAGTTCAAAGCGGGCGACGATCACGAAGCTCGGCGAGCAACCGGCCTATGGAGAGCCACGACCGAACGCCATCAAGGACGTCCTCGACGACGAAATCGAGTACTTCGACCGTGCGTATCGGTCGGAGAACGCTGGCCTTGGCATCGGGGCGTTCGCCTACTACCGGCGCTTCGTCGAGAGCCACAAGGACAAGATCATCGCGGCGATCCGCAAGGTGGCCCTGTCTCAGGGCGCCAAGCCGGAGGTGTTCGAGTCGCTGGACCGAGCGTCGAAGACGAACAGCTTTGAGAACGCGGTCGCGATCGTGAAGGACGGGATACCGGACAGCCTTCGCTACCAGGGCGGCCACAACCCCCTCACGCTCCTGCACACCGCGCTGAGCGTCGGGCTGCACAGCGACGACGACGTCGAGTGCCTGGAGCTGGCGAAGGACATCCGCCTCGTGCTGACGGACCTCGCTGAGCGGACCACCGCGGCGCTGAAGAACGACGACGACCTTGGGAAGGCGGTCAAACGACTGCTAGAGAAGGGCGCGCGCCGGTCGCCCAAGCCTTCCGAACAGCCCTAGTCCAGGCGCATTGTGCAGGTAAGCGTCCTGATCAACCCCCCCCCCCCCGCTACCACTTCTTACTAAGGCCTCGGCGCGAACCGCCGGGGCCTTTTCATTTGTCCGCTATCGACCGAGGCTGTGTAAAAACCAGAGTGCGAGCGACGCGGGAGAGGCCCTCCAACTGATTTTCGTTGGGACGGTCGAGTTCGGTGCTGCTCGAGCGGTGCCGGCAAAAAAGAGAGATGTCTATGCCGTCATGGCCCCGATCAGTTGCTGCGTTCCGACGATCCTCATCGCTCGCTTCAGGTTGTATGCCAGGACGTGCAGGCTCATCTCGGTACTCACCCGCGGCAACGTCCTGGTCAGGAAGTGTGTCGCGCCCATCCAGGCTTTGAACGTCCCGAACGGATGCTCGACGGTCTGTCGACGTAGCCGAGAGAACATCGGCGTGCGGTCGAGGCGCTCCTGCATGGCTTCCAGTACCGGCTCGTGCTCCCAACGGGTGATGCGCCGGTATTTGCCCGACGTGCATCGCGTCTTTATCGGACACTGCGGACAGGCCGAGGACCAATACTTGTGCAGCGTCATGCCGTCTTCGACGGTCGTGAAGCGACGGATCGCCCGCTCACCCGCCGGGCATTGGTACTCGTCATCGGCGGCGATGTAGTGGAAGTCCTTCTTATCGAACAGGCCCACCGCCTTATTGCTAGAGGTCTGTGGCTTCGGCACCAGTGTCTTGATGCCCGCGGTCTCGCACTCGAGGATCTCTTCGCCCTTGAAGTACCCGCGATCTGCAAGGACGGTGAGTTCGTTCTCACCGATCGCCTCGCGGGCGCGCTTGGCCATCGATGCGAGTTGCGTGCGATCGTGGCCGAGGTTAGTGACTTCATGCGCAACGATCAGGTGATGCTTCGCATCGACCGCAGTCTGCACGTTGTAGCCGACGATTCCAGTGCCTCGGCCGCTCGTCGCCATGGATCGCGCATCCGGATCCGTTAATGAGACTTGCCCGTCCGGGGCGTTCGACATCTGCGTGCCAATCTGCTTGAGCCGCCGCATCTGCGCTTTGACCGCAGCGACTTTGTCGTTGAGGTGAGCGATCTTGCCCTCCGGCACGCCAGCGGGTTCCCGGTCCGCGCGATCGAGCTCAGCCAGGTAGCGTGCGATGCTTTCCTCGAGCTGCTGCATCCGCGCCTTGAGCTTTCGGTCGGTGAAGTTCTTGTCGCGGTTGTTGACCGCTTTGAACTTGCTGCCGTCGATCGCAACGATCGCCTCGGAGAAAAGGTTGAGGCCGCGGCACAGGACGACTAACTCCCGGCACACGCTGCGGATGGCCTGGCCGTTGTCTTTGCGAAAGTCGGCGATCGTCTTGAAGTCCGGCATCAGCCGGCCGGTGAGCCAGATCAGCTCGACGTTGCGCTGTGTTTCACGTTCCAGGCGGCGGCTCGATTGAATGCGGTTGAGATAGCCGTAGATGTAGACTTTCAATAGCGTCGCGGGATGGTAGGCGGGTCGGCCAGTCGCTTCCGGCTCCATGCCCTCGAAGCCCAGCTTCCTCAGATCGAGCTCATCGACGAAGACGTCAATGATCCTGACAGGGTTGTCCTCGGCAATGTAATCGTCCAAGTGCTCGGGAAAAAGCGCGCTCTGCGAACGGTCCTCACCTTCCACGCTTCATCGGCTACTCCTCCCAACGCGATGAAGGAAGTGTACCGGTCGCTCATGTCAGGGTGTTTTCACACAGCCTCGACCCAAAGCAGACGTTCACTGCTTATAGATCTGTCCCCGCGCATACACCCATCTCCGGCCGCCGCTGTGGCTATACTTCACAGCAGGGATGCTCCGTTACCTGTTGATTATGAGAATGCGGAACAATCCCTTTTCTCCCCGGACTTTTCGGGCTAATCAATCTGGCATAAGTGGGACTTAACGACAAAAGCGCATGAACGCGCTGCAGCATGCACGAGGAACGGTGTCATGACGGGCGGCTGGCCAAAAGGATCTGAATGGCGAAAGTGGGATCTCCACCTCCATTCGCCGGGAACAAGACTGAACGATTTATACCGTGCTGATGACGGTCAGGACGTTCTGGACGGAGTATTGCAGCAAACTCCGCGAGTCCGACGTGCAGGCGTTCGGGATCACAGACTACTTTTCGGCGGATGGCTATATCGCAACGGTGGCTGCTTACCGGAAGCGATATAAAGACTGCAGGAAGGTGTTCTTTCCAAATATCGAGCTACGCACCAATGAGGTTGTGAACAAGGACGGTCAACACGTCCACATTCACTTGCTGTTCAATTCATTCCAACCGGACTATCAAGAGAACATCGAGAAAATCCTGGGATTGCTCGAGACAAATAGAACCGGACCGGGCAACCGCAAAATTACAGTGCGCGAGCTGAGCGGAATGCAGGATCTGGAAGCCGCAACGACGACAAAGGACAGCATCCATGACGCGCTGAAGAAGACCTACGGCCCCGGTGCCGACCTTTCCGACTACGTGCTGATTATCAGTGCCGTCAATGACGGCGGCATAAGGACGGGCGGCGGCAGCGTGAGCGGCGCGAAGCGCAAGGAAGAAATCAGCGACGAGTTGGACAAGCTAAGCGATGCGTTCTTCGGGAACGCGAACAATTTCGATCACTACCTCAAGACCGACCGGTACAAGGCGGAAACATCGAAGCCAAAGCCGACGCTCACGGGCTGCGACGCTCATTCATTTGTCGGTCTTGATGAGCGTCTTGGTAAGGTCGTCTATGGGCAGGATCAGGGCATTGTCTTTCAGCCGACTTGGATCAAGGCGGATCTGACATTCGAGGGTTTGAAACAAATCCTGTTCGAGCCTGCTAACAGGGTATTCATCGGAGAAGAGCCCGAGGTCGAGCGGCGCGTCAAGGCGCACAAGAACAAGTACATTGAATCGCTCTATATATCGAGCGTTGACGGCTACACCGGGCGGTGCGGTACTTGGTTCAGCGAGGAGCGCATTCCTCTTGGAAAAGAACTCGTTGCCATTATCGGCAATAAGGGTAGCGGCAAGAGCGCCGTCGCCGACATCGTCGGCCTCCTGGGCAACAGTCACAATCAGAGGATTGCGGAACGGCCGGAAGAACTCTTTTCGTTCCTCAACAAGCAGAAGTTCCGCAAGGGCAACTGCGCCGACAACTTCTTCGGCGAGCTCCACTGGCACGACGGCGTGCCCGTTAGGAAGAAACTGAGTGCCGATGCCTCGGATAGCTTGCCGGAAAGAGTGGAATACCTTCCGCAGAAGTATCTCGAACGCATCTGCGCTGACATCGCGGACGATGACTTCCGCTCAACGTTGAACGAAGTGATCTTCGGCTATGTCAAGCAAGGAGACCAGTACGGAAAAAAGACGTTTGATGAACTGATCCAGTACCTGACAGAACAGGTGAACGAGGATATTGCTATCCGCAGGCTCGATCTGCATCAGGCGAATGAGAAGGTCGTCTCGATTGAAAGAAAGCTCACCGCGAACTACCGCGACGAGGTGGAAGGAAAGCTTGCGATAAGGAAGCAAGATCTTAAGTCCCATCGCAACGTCATTCCGCCAGCGAAGAACCCGCCGGATCCAAGCACGCAGACGGCCTCGCCAGAAGCCGCGACCATCGAGCAGATCGCAGCTGAGATCGAGACTCTCAAGCAAGATGAGTCGAAGACCAGAAACGAGCAGGTCGGTACCAAACGGTCGCTCGAGGACTTGAAACGCATCAGGCAGGACATCGAGCGTGCAACCACGGCCGTCGCCGCGCTCAAGCGAACGCATGAAGCGGCCCTGAAAGAAGCGGGTCTGTCTTTCGACAAGATTGTCACGCTGGCGGTGGACTACACTGACCTCGACCAACTCATCAGCGAGAAGGACCGCCGGGCGAAGAAAATAGACACTCTGCTCGCCACGGCCGAAGACATCGAGGGCGAGATGGAAAGCCCGCAGGACCGCGCTGCTAGGGTCGCAGCCAGCATTGTGTGCAAGCGAGTGGCTCTGGAGCAGCAGAAGACCGATCTCATCGATCGTCTGGCCGCGCCGCGGCGCGAGTATCAGGCATACGTCGACGCTATGGCGATCTGGAGCGCGCAGGAGTCGGCGTTGCTTGGCGATCCGAACAATCCGGCTCCGGAAAGCGTCAGGGGACTTGAGCGCGAGCTGGAGAATATGGAGACGCTGTATCCGCAAGAGCTTGCAACAGCCAAGGCCGAGCGGGACGCCGTTGCGGTGGACATCTTCCAGAAGATGTGCGGCCTGACGGAGTTCTATGAGTCAGTGAAAAGATCCATTGATGCGGAGATTGCCAGGCACAAGGCCGACCTGAACGACTACAACATATCTGTAGAGGCGGGACTGCGGTTCGAGCCTTCGTTCTACGACAAGTTCTTCGAATTCACGAGTCAGGGCGTGAAGGGATCATTCAACGGTGTCGAGGACGGCAGGACCTTCCTGAAGGGCCTTTGCGAATCCGCGAGCAGCTGGGAAGACGATAGCGAAGTCTTCCGCCTTATAAACGAGATCGTCGACGCACTACACGTTGACAAGCGCCAGGCGTTTGCGGGCGAAGCGCGCGACATCTTCAAGCAAATGAGGGGCGAACGCAGCCCGATTGAACTCTATGACTATCTCTTCGGGTTCAATTACCTCAGCACCAAATATGACCTGATGGTGGACAAAAAGGATCTCAGCGAGCTGTCGCCTGGCGAGCGTGGCGGGCTATTGCTGATTTTCTATCTCATGCTGGATAAGGAAGACATTCCGCTCGTCATCGATCAACCCGAAGACAACCTCGACAACGAAAGTGTCTATCAAATCCTGGCGACCTTCCTCAAAAAGGCTAAGAAGCGGCGGCAGATCATCATGGTGACGCACAATCCCAATCTCGCCGTCGGCGCAGATGCCGAGCAGATCATCCGGGTCTCCATCGACAAAAAGCAGGGAAAGAACGAGTTCGATTTCTATTCAGGATCGATTGAGAATCCAAAACTCAACAAAGCCGTCGTGGACATTCTCGAAGGAACGCTTCCGGCTTTTGATAACAGAAGACTCAAATATCGCAGGCGGTAGCATTTAGGCTTCCGCGAAGAGCCTTGAGCGAAGATCTTCAAGCAGGTCCGTGCAACAGCTCGAAGGCGGCGTTCCGCAAGAAGCAACTGGCGCTTCGGCACGCGGCACCGAGACAATGCGCAATTGGGTGAGTCCCTACAGGGCGAGCCGCGCGCAGCGTTCAAATTCACAAGGCACAGGCGCTGATTCGACGTTCGCTCGCACTATTCACAGCATGAAGAATTCCCGAGACCTTCCCGAGATCGAATGGCCTGCTGGCATGAGCGATGCCGAGAAGGATGCGCTGCGCGACGTTCTTCACGCCTATGACCGCGCGATAAGCGACTTCGAAGACAACCACACCGTGATCTTCCCGTCAGAGAGCGACCGGCTCCGGCTCTTCTACGCGTCGCAGAAGAGATGGTTCAAACAATCGTCGACGCCGGGCCGGTGCATGCATGACAGGTGCTGTGCCACAAGCATCAGCCGCTCACATACGATCCCGATGAGCGCGTCGATACAGGAGATCGCCGAGACCGGCCACGTTGTGACGCCCAGTTTTGGCGAGAAGGGCGTCGAGGTGGTGCCCATGGGCATCCGAGAGGCTTCTACGTTCCCGGGCTTCTGCGAGTCTCACGAAGCGCAGTTCGCAGATTTCGAATCTCAAAAGCAACTGACGACGCCAGACCACTTCTACCTTCAAGCGTTCCGCACGCTCTGCCGTGAAATTTACACGCAACGACACCACAAGCAGAAGCTTGGAGTGAGCTTGGACGATTACCGGAAGCTTCGCGATGCGTTCATCACTTCCCGCTTGAAACAGGTGCAGGGCGCAAAATCGATTGAGATCAAAGGCGTGACGCTTGAGAACGACGCGCTCGAAAACCGTGTGATAGATCAAATGGAAACGCTTTCGGAAAACTTGACGGAGCTGGACTGCCTTTATCACGGTGTTCTCGACGACCTCAGGAACGGGGCCAACAAAATTTCGATGACCGTTGCCGTTCTTGACCTTCAGCTGCCAGTCTGTCTCTCTGGATTCGGCGTTCTACCCTATCAAGAGGGCGGTGTGGCAAAGCACGCTGTTTGCTTCCTCGCGATCATTCCCGAGGCCACTGAAACGAAGATCATCATGGGCGGCGCGAAAGAGCATGAAAAGGCGCTGACGACCTATCTGCAGGACGAAAGCTCACCGGCGCTTCTCGAACGCCTGGAGAGCTGGATGTGCCATGGAAGTGATCATTGGTTCATGACTCGGTCGGCATGGGATGCCATTCCGCAGGTGCGCAAGGACGCGATCTGCGAGCGTATTCTTGACCTATCGCGTTCGATCGCCGACCCGGTTGGGTTCTCTGTTCTCGATGGACCCCGAAACCACATCCTTGTTATTGCGGAAGCACAACTGCGGGATGGGAAGATCGCGCCAGGCGACCTCGATGACGTAAGGAAGCTCATCGCAGAAGAGAAAGCGAAGCTTAGTTAAGCGCCCTCGAGTCCACGACAGGCACATAGCCGCTCAATCGCAAAACTGCGCCGTACGATTTCTTAAAGTCCACTAAGGTGCGGTCTGAGAATATGAATCTCGATTGATCGCTCTTGGCCGATCTGTGACGATGGCACAAGGCGTGGACGATGCGGCAAGATTAGACGCCCGCAGCCGGAACGAAATCTATGCCCCTCAAGAAGCACCCGTACCTCCGTCTTGAGCCGTTAATCCAGCGGCATCTGTCGACGTGCGAAGAACCATCGGCCGTGGCTCTGACACGTGAACTGCGAAGCGCCAAGGGGCGAGGCTACTTGACCAAACGAGAACTGGAGGCGATCTGCTACTGGAAGTCGGCTCGTGCGATCAGGTATGTCCAAGCAAATTCACCGGCACAGGTGCGGAACGCGACGAAGCGCGCATTCAGTACTCGCAGCGAGCGTGCACGTTTGGAGGCCTTGTGTACTCTCAGCGGAGTGTCAGTCCCGATGGCGTCCGCAATACTGACACTGCTTAACCCGCGCCGGTACGGTGTGATTGATATTCGCGTCTGGCAGCTGCTCCATAGTCTGGGGACAGTTGCGAAGGCGCGGAGCGGCGTTGGCTTCAGCTTTAGTAACTGGTATCAGTTCCTCATGATCATCCGGCATTTTGCGACAAGGCACGAAGTGAAGGCTCGTGATATCGAGCGCACCTTGTTCATGGTCCATCAGAAGTTCCAGAAAGGGCGCCTGTATCAATCGTCGGATCAGACAACGGCGGACTGACAGACAACTGCAACCTGAGGCGCGTTCGCGTCTTGGGTGTGGTGCTTTGTCGAACGGCGCTAAACGACCGCTCCTGGGCCGAAAGCGGATATTGGCGTGGTCGTCAAAGTGGGAAATCAGCGCATTTCCACGTCAGTGAAATCAATGGTGTGCGAAACCCAACTCACGCCCCCGCTACCACTGCTCATATACACGCGCCGCGGCGCCCGCCGCCCCAGCGATCATGCGGCCCCGCGTTACACGCGGCGGGCGAAATCTGGAGGTGAGCTTCGACCTGCTCGGAGTCACGCCGGCGCTGGCCGTTGGGCTCGGGCTTTGGATGATCGAGCGAAGGGGCATCCGGCGGCGCTTGGTGCGCACGTGCTGCTACATAAAGTGTAGGAGGAAGTTTCTGAGCGGTTCGCTCCGGTGCCCACGCGACTACTGCACACCGAAGCATCGGCAGAGTGCCATGTCCTTGGCGTTCCGGGGAAACGCGGAGCAGCAGCGCGCGATCCGGAAGCCGCATCCAGACGATGCCGGAACGAGATCGTCCGCGTAAGAAGAATTGCGCCCCGTTGTTGTGATTACGCGGGAGGTTGTTATTAAGAAGGTCAACGTCTCGGGACAGCCGTGCGGACCGTTGCCGTTACGGTCAGGTAGCGCCGCCAAAAATAGTCCGGGTCGGATGAAGACCGGTTCTTATTGGGTCCGCTCACACGAAGCCCGACGCTAGAAACCGGTGCTCGGAGTCGTGATCCTGAACGCCTCCGCCAAGCTGGCGCAGTTCATTCAGTTCGCCACGCAGGTCGAGTTCGTGGAGTTCCTCCGGCGCTACCCGCGTCCGCTGGAGGCGCGCCCGCCGCTCGGCCCGGCGCGCGCGCTTCCGGAGCTGGAGTGACCCGGAGCTCGGAGCGTGGCCCGACGATGACGTCGCGAAGGCGTTCCTGGTCCGGCGGGCGGCGACGTACGAGGTCCTGGATCGCCCCGGCGGCGTAGGCGAGGGCTCGCCGTGCGAATGACAAGGGCGGAAGAGTGTGGAAACGTTCACGGACTATCTACACGAAACGGCTGCAAAGTGTCTTGCGGCCAAGGAGGGATAGTCATTGGCAAGGGTAAAGCAACTCCTCTTCGTTGACACGAACATCTGGCTCGACTTCTACCGCGCTCGAACTGACGCGGGACTCTCCCTCCTTCATCACCTAGATGCGATCGCCGACAAGCTGATCGCTACGCACGTACTTGAGATGGAGGTAAAGAAGAACCGTCAGCGGGCAATTCTCGAGGGCATGAAGGCGCTCCAGGCGCCACCGCAAATAGCTCGACTAGGCCTGTTTTCAGATGCGAAGGCGGTAAAAAAGGTTCAGCGGAGCATCCGAGACGCCGAGTCACGCATCAAGTCGTTAAGGACACGGTTGGCGAAAGCCATCACGAAACCCGCGCAGCACGATCCCGTTTACAAGGTATATCAGCGGATCTTCCATGGAACGAGCGATCTCGTCCTTCGGAGCGAGGACAAGAAGTATTTTTCCGTGCACCGCAAAGCGGTCCGCCGCTTCTACATGGGCTGCCCGCCGCGGAAGAGCAACGACACTTCGATTGGTGACGCGATCAACTGGGAATGGATGATCGCTTGCGCGATTGAACACAACGCCGAGCTGGTGATCGTGTCAAGAGACTCGGACTACGGCATCGACTATGACGGCACCGCACATCTTAATGATCACCTGAAGCAGGATTTCAGCGAAAGGGTAAGCAAGAAGCGCAAGGTGTTACTCTATCGTCGCCTCTCAGAGGCGCTCAAGCACTTTGCCGTCCCGGTCACACAAGCCGAAGTTCAAGAAGAGGACTTCCTACTCCACCCCCAGACCGATTCGGATTCGGCGCGTGATCGAGAGGCTTTGGAGGCGCTCTTGACTCTCCTTCGCGAAGCAGCTCACCCAGCGCATCAGCGCCTCAAGTTGGAGGAGTATGCGTGGCTGTTCGACGAGAAGACCGTACGGGCCGCGGCAGCCGAGCTCGCTTCAGCTAGTGCTGATTCGCAAGCGTTAGAGAGCGAGCAGGAAGAGACCGCAGACCGAACGGAAGCTATACCCCGTGGCTGATATTGTTTTCATCCTCGGCGCCGGTTGCTCTCACCACGCAGGCGCCCCGCTGATGGCGGACTTCTTGGACCGCGCGACCTGCTAGCGGAGGGCGCTGTCAGCGATCGGAAGTCGGAATTCGAGTTCGTCTTCCAAACGCTCGGTCACCTCCAACGCGTCCACTCTAAAGCGTTGCTCGATATCACGAACGTTGAGACGATCTTCAGCGCCTTCGACGTGGCGCGCACGCTCCGCAAGCTGCCCGGCGTTGCAGAGGATCGTATCGATCACGCGCTCACCGCGTTGCAGTGGGTGATCGTCAGAACGCTGGAGCAAAGCTTCAAGTTTCCCACGCGAGGGCCTCACATCATCGGAACGCACGACTACGCGAGGCTCGCGGAGCTCATACAGGGGGTTCAGAGCCGTCAGCCGCCGCTGTCTCCGGCGATCATCACGTTCAACTACGACATCGGCGTCGATGTAGCACTCGACGATGCGGGCGCTTCATTCACCTACGGGCTGCAGGACGGTGGCGGCGGTGTCCCGCTGTTGAAACTGCACGGCTCCCTCAACTGGGGGAGGCGCGGGACCGACGGTGAGGTCGTCGCGTGGAAGATGCGCGACTACAGGTCTGAGTACATGCTCCGCTACACGATGCCAGGAGACGAGGCCAAGGACATCTACGTCCCTATCAGCCAGCACATGGCAAAGAAGTACGGCGCGGAGTTCGAGGAACTGCCCGTAATCGTGCCTCCCACGTGGAGTAAGGGCGAGCACCAGCGGCAACTCTGGCGAGTCTGGCAGCGCGCCGCGCGCGAACTCGCCGGAGCCGCGCACATCGTCGTCATTGGCTACTCGCTGCCGGAGACGGACATCTTTTTCAGGCTCCTATACGGTTTGGGAGCGGAGGGCGACGTGCCGCTTCAATCTTTCCTGCTGTTTGATCCCAACAGCGAAGTGCATCAGCGATTCAGGGAGATGCTGGGGCCGGCCGCGGCGCAGCGGTTTCGACCGAGCGGGATGAACTTCAAGAACGCGCTGGGAGAGTTGCGAACCACGTTCCGGGCAACGGAGCGCCGCTGACGGCGAGCGTTCGCTCCGCCTCGCCTTGCGAGGCTGGTCGTTCGCGTCAGCTATCACGAGGTCGCCGCAAAACTCACCGACGCGCCGGAGGAAGTAACCGGCCGCGAGGCGATGCGCCATGAAACTGCACCCTCGGCGGACGCTGCTACAATGCGGGCGGAAAGCCGCTGAGAGTGTCAAGCGTGAATATAGACAGCCCGGAGTTCGGCAGACTGCGCAACCTGATTCTGGACAGCTTCCGCGTCCGTAAGAATCAGAGACCGCTCTACGTCGACATCGGGACCAACCTTGAGCGGATCAGCGCGGCGCAGCACCAAGTCGTGTTCGGTCGGCGTGGTTCGGGTAAGTCGTGCCTGTTCGTCCATTTCCTCCGCTCCGATGAGGCGCAGGACGTTGCGGCCATGTACATCCTGGCCGACGAGTACAAGCGCCTCACGTATCCGGACATCCTCATCAGGCTGCTGGTGGAGATTCTGGAGCAGGTGCCGGTGCGCTGGCGCCTGGTCAAGCGCCTTTTACGGCGCGACATCCCCACGGAGAGGCACGCTCGGGAGCTGCGACGCCTGCTGGACCAGGCGGAGGAGTCCCAAGTCATCGAGGACAAGAAGCGCACCTCGGAGAGGAAGGCGAACGCCGTCGTGGGCAACTCACAAGTTGGCAAGGCGGCTGTCAGCAGCCAGGCGGCCACTGCGGACGGACGGACGTCCACGTTCAAGGAGCGGAAGCTAGACACGCTCGAACGTCACTTACGCGACTACAAGCTCGCGTTATCCCAGGCGGTCGCGGGTTGCGGGAAGGCGCGCGCCTACCTGTTCATCGACGACTTCTATCTGGTGCCCAGGGAGTGGCACCCCGACGTGCTCGACTACCTGCACCGGCTCGTGCGCGACACGGAGGTGTTCCTGAAGTTGGGGACCATCCGCCACCGGACTCAGCTGGCGCGCAACCAGCCTCAGACGATCGGCGTTGAGCTCGCTCAGGACGTTGAGGAGATCAACCTCGACCGGACCCTCGAGGACCTCGGCGCCACGCAGCAATATCTTGGCCAGATGCTCGATCTCATCGCGAACAAGGCGGGCATCCAAAGCCTCCTCACGGAGAACCTTAACCCGGAGGGTCTGGAGGCTCTGGCCCTCGCCTCCGGCGGCGTGCCGAGGGACTTTCTCAACATTTTTGTGGAGGCGAGGCAGGCGTCGGTCGGGGACGGCAAGGTGAAGTGGCTGACCCCGAAGTACATCTACCGCAGCGCTGGGCGGTTGTCGTACCAGACCAAGCTCAAGAATCTCCGTGACGACGCTGGGGAGGACACGAACGGGCTCGACCGCCTACTTACGGACCTGCTGACGTTCTGCCTCAAAGAGAAAAGGAAGACCGCCTTTCTGATCTCACAGGAGGAGGCCCAAGAGCTGCCGAGGGAACATGAGCTGATCCAGCAACTGATGGACTTCAAGCTGATACATGTCGTGGAGCCTGACACGTCGGCCGCCTCCTCGCGTGCAGGTCGCTACGAGGCGTACACCCTAGACTTCTCGCTCTTCATGGAGCCCAGGCGCCGCGGCATCGAGATCGTAGAGTTCTGGAAGTTGGACGAAGACAGCCACCGGAGCGGCCTGCGGGAGGCGCCGGTGTACTCCCTTCACCGCGCCGGCGAAGCTTTCCGGGACGTTGGTCGGGCTGCCGAGCCTGAGGTGGTCTTGGACGACGCCGAGGACGCGGACGGGGAAGACTCACGCACAAAGCCGGCGAGAAAGGCGCCGGCGCGGCGGAGCGGCCAGCAAGAACTCTTCGGCGATACGCCCGATAACGGTTGAAGGAGGCTGGGTTAGTCCCTTCAGCCGGCGAGCGTCACCCTATATATGAGCGACGGGGTCGCGCCCCCGCTACCAATTTTTCTACAGCCAGCGGCACTCGCCGCAGCTTCCAGCAAAACCTGCCGATTCAAGCCGACGCGGGCGATCAGATGGGGGGGGCGCTCGCTCGCGGGATTGTGAAAGACGATGCGACGCCGCCCGGTACGTGGGACTTCGTCACGCGGCTCTTGAACCGCTGAATGGCAGGGGGATCGCTGTTTCCAAGGATGTTCCCAACCTACCCGCAGCGGCCGTAGCCGAGCGGTAGGTACATGGCTGGGCGTTGCCCCTAACTGCTTGTTTCGCTGGCGCTCAGTAACGCTCGCTGCAATCGGCGGAGGTCTGGAATTCCAGTAATACCCTCAAAGGTATTCGTGGGTTCGAATCCCACCCTCTCCGCCAGGTTGGCTCGTTGGCTAGCCGACCTGCTGCGCCACCGGTTGCGCTGCGAACGCGAGCCGGCGGCGGAACTCCTTTTGCAGCAGTCCCCAGCTGAACACCGCCTGCAACGCCACGCTGGCGACGGAGAGATACCAGAAGTGCTCCAGGCGCACCCAGGGGCGCGTCGAGAGCCACACCGCGGGCACGACGAAGGTGAGAATGCGCGCGCCGCTGCTCAGCAGGGCCGGCCAGGTGTTGCCCATCGCCTGGAACAGCCCTGAGCAGGTGAACACGATTCCCATGGCGATGAAGTTCCAGGAGACGATCTGCAGGTAACGCGTGGCGGCCTCGAGACCCCTGCATCGTCGCTGAACGGACTGACGAGCAGATCGGGGCGCCACTGACACAACAGCGTGAGGATTGCCATGATCGCGAGGCAGGCGCGCAGCGCCGTGCGATACGTTTCCAGCACCCGGTCGGCGCGCCGCGCGCCGAAGTTCTGCCCGGCGATGGGTGAAGCCGCGAACGCGATCGCCATCGGTGGCAGGAAGATGCATTGCATGACGCGCGAGCCGATGCCGAATCCGGCCTGTGCGTCCGCGCCGAAGCCGCGAATGCACCAGTAGATGACTGCCACGATCACGAACATCAGCGCGAACTCGCCGCCGGCGGGCAGGCCGACGTTCGAGCATGCGCCGCCACGTCTCGAGCCGCGGACGCCACTGGCTGCGCCGGATCGTCACGTAGTGCTCGAGCCGGGCGAAGTAGACGAGCAGCACGATCGTGCCCACTGCGATCGAAATCGAGCTGGCCAGCGCCGCGCCCATGACCCCGAGCGGCCGGCCGGTGACCCAGCCCGCGATCAGAACCGGCGCGAGGATGATGTTGAGGATCACCGTCAGCGCCTGCACCAGCATCGTCGGCTTGACGATGCCGGTGCCGCGCAGCGCCGAGCCCAGCGCGACCACGGCGAATTGCAGGGCCAGGCACGGCAGAAACCAGTGCAGGTATGTCTTGCCGGCCGCGGCGGTGCCCGCGTCGGAGCTGATCTGCTGCATGTAGGCATCGGCGAGCCCGTAGCCGCCGCCCAGCACGACGGCCGCGCACAACGTCGACAGGACCAGCGACTGGTTGAAGACCAGGTTCGCGTCGCTCTGATCCTTGCGGCCCACCGCGTGCGAAATGAGCGTCACGGTGCCGACACCCAGCACCTGCGTCAGCGCCAGGACGACGAACATGATCGTGCCGGCGGCGCTCACCCCGGCCAGCGCCTGCTCGCCGAGGCGGGCGACGAAGTACAGATCGACCAGGTAGTACAGCGTCTGGATGAGCATGCTGGCGCCGATGAACAGCGACATCTGCGCCAGGTGGCCGCCGATCGGGCCCTGTGTCAGGTCCTTCATTGCGGGCGCCAGTCTAACGTGCTCCCGGCCCCGCGGTGCGTCCGGCGAGGGGCTTGGACCCCCCGGCGCGGCGTTCGCTATACTCCCGCGCCTTTGTCTCGAACTGTGAGACCGGCGAAGTGCGAGCCCGGCGCCCCCATCTCGTTTCTGGTGGCCCGCATCGGTGTCTCCGCGACGATCCGCCGTGAACCCCGCCAGGCCCGGAAGGGAGCAACGGTAGCGGCACCGATCGGGTGCCGGAGGAGTGCTGGTGCGGGCTGCCTCCATCCATTTAGAGTGCCATGCATGAGTTACGTCGTCCTCGCGCGCAAGTGGCGGCCCCGGCAGTTCAGCGAGCTGGTCGGGCAGGAACACGTGCTGCGCGCCCTCGCCAACGCGCTCGACGCGGGACGGGTGCATCACGCCTTCCTGTTCACCGGCACCCGCGGTGTGGGCAAGACGACCATCGCGCGCATCCTCGCCAAGTCGCTCAACTGCGAAACGGGCGTGACGTCGCGGCCGTGCGGCACCTGCGCGGCCTGCCGCGAGATCGACGAGGGCCGGTTCGTCGACCTGATCGAAGTGGATGCCGCATCGCGGACCAAGGTCGATGACACGCGCGCGCTGCTCGACAACGTGCAGTACGCGCCGGCGCGCGGACGCTACAAGGTGTACCTCATCGACGAGGTGCACATGCTCTCCGGCCATTCCTTCAACGCCCTGCTCAAGACGCTCGAGGAGCCGCCGCCGCACGTCAAGTTCCTGCTCGCCACCACCGATCCGCAGAAACTGCCGGTTACCGTGCTGTCGCGCTGCCTGCAGTTCAATCTCAAGCGCCTGCCCGCGCCGCTGATCCGGGCGCGCCTGGAGCACATCGCCAAGGCGGAGCAGCTGCCGTTCGAGTCCGGCGCGCTCGAGCTGGTGGCGCGCGCCGCGGATGGAAGCCTGCGCGATGCGCTCAGCCTGCTCGATCAATTGATCGCGTTTGCCGGCGGCAAGCTCACGGAGAACGAGGCGCGCGCCATGCTCGGCAGCATCGATCGCGCGCACACCGTACGGCTGCTGGAGCTGCTTGCGGCCCACGACGCCCCCGGGCTGCTGCGCGAAGTTGCGGCGCAAGAGGAGTTCGCCCCCGATCATGCCGCGTCCCTGGACGAGCTCGCCTCCCTGATCCAGAAAGTCGCGCTGCGCCAGGCAGTTCCAGGCTACGACGCCGGTGAGCTGTTTGCCGCGGAGACGCTCGATGCGCTGGCGGCGCGGCTGAGCGCCGAGGACCTGCAGCTCTTCTATCAGATCGCCATCCTCGGCCGACGCGATCTGGACCTCGCTCCGGATCCGCGCGGCGGTCTGGAGATGGTGTTGCTGCGCATGCTGGCGTTTCGTCCCGCACAGGCCGCCCAGGGTGCGGGCGCAGCGAGAAACGTGGCGACTGCGCCGGGGACGGCGGCAGCGCCGGCCACCGTTACGCGCAGCGGCGCGCCGCCGATGGGCGCCGAGTCGTGGCCGGCCATTGTCCAGGCGCTCGACATACAGGGCGCCGCCCGGCAATTGGCGGCGAACTGCAGCTTTCTGGAGCGCGACAACGGCCAGGTGCGGCTGCAGCTCGATCCGCGCGGCGTGCACTATCGCAGCCGGCAGAACGAGGAACTGCTGGCCCAGTCGCTGGGTCGCCTGCTGGGTGGCGCGATTCGCGTGAGCATCGAGGAGGGCGGCGCGGCGCTCGATACCCCCGCGCGGCAACAGGCGCGCGCGTCGGACGAACGCCTGCAGAGCGCGCGTCGCGAGCTGGAATGCGACCCGACGGTGCGCGCCCTTCAGGAGAACTTCGGCGCGACGCTGGTCCCCGACAGCGTCAAGCCGCTCAACTGACGACGGAGGAAACGATGAAACCCGGTTTCGGCAACCTGATGCGCCAGGCGCAGCAGATGCAGGAGAACATTCAGAAGGCCCAGGCGGAGCTCGTTGCGCTGGAAGTCACCGGCGAGGCGGGCGGCGGCATGGTCAAGGTGCAGATGAACGGCAAGCACGAGGTGCGCGGCGTGACGATCGATCCGGCGGTGTGGGGCGACGATCGCGAGATGCTCGAGGATCTGGTCGCGGCCGCCGTCAACGACGCCGTGCACAAGGTCGAGAGCCGCGTGCAGGAAAAGATGGCCGGCGCAATGGCGGGCATGGCGTTGCCGCCGGGTTTCAAGATGCCCCTGTGAGCGCGCTCGGCATCGTTACTTTCGCCCCATGAGGTATTCCCCCGCCCTGGCGCGCCTGATCGAAGCGCTGCGTTGCCTCCCGGGAGTGGGCCCGAAGAGCGCGCAGCGCATGGCGTTTCACATTCTGGAACGCGCTCGCGACGGCGGCCGCGAGCTGGTGAATGCGCTCGGCGCGGCCCTGTCGGGCATCGGTCACTGCCGGCGTTGCCGCATGCTCACCGAAGGCGAGCTGTGCCCGATCTGCGCGTCGACCCAGCGCGACACCGCCGTGCTGTGCGTGGTCGAATCGCCCGCGGACGTGATCGCCGTCGAGCAGTCCGGCGGTTTTCGCGGCCAGTATTTCGTGCTGATGGGCCATCTCTCGCCGCTGGACGGCATCGGCCCGGATCAGCTCGGCCTCGCCGAGCTCGACACGCGCCTGGCCGACGGCGGCATTCGCGAGGTGATCCTGGCCACCAATCCCACGGTCGAAGGCGATGCCACCGCGCATTTCATCGGCGACCTGGCGGCACGCCGCGGCGTGCGCGCGACGCGCATCGCTCACGGCGTCCCGGTCGGCGGCGAGCTGGAGTTCGTCGACGGCGGAACGCTCGCCCACGCACTCGCCGGCCGCCAGGCAATCGGACAGTAGTCGGTAGTGAATCAGTGCTTGCGGGCTGCGACTACCGTCTGCGGCGCCGAGCGCCTGGCGGCGGTGCGAGTTGTTCGCGAAGCCGGCTCAGCCGTCGGAAGCTCTCGTAGCGCCGCGCGCTGACCGCGCCGCCGTCGACGGCCGCGCGCACGGCGCAATCGGGTTCGCGCAGATGCTTGCAGTCGGCGAATCGGCAGCCGTCGGCAAGAGCGGCGAGCTCGCGGAAAGCATGCGTCGGGTTGGTGATGCGCTCGATCGCCGGTGCGAAGTCGCGCACGCCCGGCGAGTCGATGAGGTCGCCGCCGTGCGGCAGGTGGTGCAAGGTCGAGACGCTCGTGACGTGGCGGCCTTCCTCCGTTGCGTCCGACAGCTCCGCCGTCGCCGCCTCGAGCCCCGGTACCAGGTAGTTTGCGAGCGAGGACTTGCCGACTCCCGATTGCCCGACGAGCACGCTCACCCTTGCGGCGAGCTGGCTCTCGAGCGCTTCCATTCCCGTGCCGTCGACGCAGGAGCAGGCGAGCGTCGCATAGCCGATCCTCGCGTAGTACGCGAGCTCGGTGTCGAGGGCTTCACTGTCGTTGCCGCGCGCGTCGACCTTGTTGCGCACCACCGCGGCGCGGATTCCGGCGAGCTCGGCCGCCGCCAGGAAACGATCGACGATGAAGAAATCGGGTGCCGGCTCGTGCGCCACCACCACGAGCAACTGCGTGAGGTTGGCAGCCACCAGCTCGGTGCCGCCGTGAGCGTTGGTGCGCTCCAGTGCGCTGCGGCGCGGCTGGCGCTCGGTCACGATGCCGCGATCCGCGGCCACATCGCGCCGCCACAGCACCTCGTCGCCGCAGACGATCTGCAGATCCCGTCCCAGGATCGCGCACGGCAAGCGCGCGCCGTCCGTCGTCTCGATCAGCACGCGCCGGCCATGGCTCGCGATCACCCGGCCGCTGAGAGCTGCGGGGGCATTGGCCGGCTGCGGAGCGCTCGTCATGCGCGTCCGGCATCCGCGGCGTTTGCGGCGCGCAGCCGCGCGATGCGCACGGGCGCGGGAGGATGGGAATCGAAGAACGCCGAATACCACGCGTCCGGCACGAGCGTCGTGGCATTGTCCCGATACAGCTTCACCAGCGCGCTCGCCAGCTCCTCGGCGCTGGCATGCTCGCGGGCGAAGCGGTCGGCGTCGAATTCGTGACGGCGGGACCAGGCCGTAGCAATAGGCGTGAACCAGAAGGTGACTGGCGGCAGCAGCAGAACAAAGAGCAGCAATGCCATGTGGGCGGAAGGGATCACCGCGCCGAAGGTGGCATAGAATGCCGGCTGCCGGGCGATCAAGGCGAGCAGGTACAGGCCGGCCAGACCGAAGCCGAGACTGACGAGGATGCGCTTGCGCACGTGACGCAGGCGGAAATGGCCGAGCTCGTGGGCCAGGACCGCTTCGATCTCGGGCGGCGCCAGCTGCTCCATCAGCGTATCGAACAGCACGATGCGCTTGTGGGCGCCGAGCCCGGTGAAGTAGGCATTGCCGTGAGCCGAGCGGCGCGAGCCATCCATCACGAAAACGCCGCGACTGGTGAAGCCGCAGCGTTCGATCAGGGCGTCGATGCGCCGCGCCAGCGATTCGTCGGCAATGGGTTTGAAGCGGTTGAACAGCGGCGCGATGAACGTCGGGTAGGCCCAGCTCAGGGTGAGGCTGAATGCTGCCCAGACGAGCCAGGCGTACAGCCACCACAGGTCGCCGGCGTATTCCATCAGCGCCAGCACCGCCGCGAGGAGCGGCAGACCGAAGGCGATGGCGAGCAGGATGCTCTTGAGCGCATCGAGCAGGTACAGCCGCCACGTCATGCGATTGAAGCCGAACCGGGTCTCGATGCCGAACACGCGATACAGCGACAGCGGCCAGCCGATCAAGGCCGTGAGGACGAATACGCTGGCGATGACCGCCATGCCCAGCCACGGGCCGCCCAAGCCCGCCGCGCGCCAGGCCGAGTCGATGGCCGCCAGCGCACCGCCCCAGACCAGGACGATGAGCACGGTCGCGTCGAGCAGGGCCTCGATTATCGCCAACCGGGTCTTCGCGACGGTGTAGTCGCTCGCCTTGTGATGTGCCGCGAGGGGCACGGCCGCCTCGAACGCGGGCGGCACCCGCTCGCGTGCGCGCCGCGCGCTCGCGTTCTGCCGCAGGAGCAACCAGATGTGGCATGCCAGCGCCAGTGCCACGAGCGCGATGAAGGCGAGCGAAAGTGAGTTCATGGGAGTTGCGCGGGAAGGGCGCGCTGAGCTTACCGTCTGCTAATATCCGGCGGCAATGTCGAAGGACCCGGACAACCTCATCTGGATCGATCTCGAGATGACGGGGCTGCGTCCCGACGTGGATCACGTCATCGAGATCGCCACGCTCGTCACCGACAAGCAGCTGCGCGTGCTCGCCGAAGGGCCGGTGATCGCGATCCATCATCCCGAAGCGGTGCTGGAGTTGATGGACGACTGGAACCGGCGCCAGCACGGCGCCTCGGGACTGGTCGAGCGGGTGCGCGCCAGCACCGTGAGCGTCGCGCAGGCCGAAGAGCGCACGCTGCGCTTCCTGGAAGGATATGTGGACGCGGGGCTCTCGCCCATGTGCGGCAACAGCATCTGCCAGGACCGGCGCTTCCTCGCGCGGCAGATGCCGCAGCTCGAGCGCTATTTCCACTATCGGAACCTCGACGTCAGCACCCTCAAGGAGCTGGCCAAGCGCTGGGCGCCCGAAGTGGCCGCGGGTTTCCAGAAGGGCTCGACGCACCTGGCGCTCGACGACGTGCGCGATTCGGTGCGCGAGCTCGACTACTACCGGACGCGGCTGTTTCTGCCCCAGTTCAGCGGCAGCCCCCCGGACCCCTGAGCCGGAGCACCCGCCATGACGACTGCCGAGCGCGAGCCCAAACTCGCGGACTTGCGTGCCGCCGCGGCCCGCATCGGCGCGCACGTGCGCCGCACGCCGGTGCTCAGCGACGAGTTGCTGAACGAGGAGCTCGGTGCGCAAGTCCTCTTCAAGTGCGAGAACCTGCAGCGCGGCGGCGCGTTCAAGCTGCGCGGTGCAACCAATGCCGTGCTGTCGCTCGACGCGGCCGCCGCGTCGCGCGGCGTAATCACCCATTCGTCCGGTAATCACGGCGGCGCGCTCGCGCTCGCCGCGTGGTTGCGGGGCATACCCGCCTGCGTGGTCATGCCCGACAACTCCTCGGCCGTGAAGATCGCCAACGTTCGCCGCTACGGCGCCGAGGTGGTGTGGTGCAGGCCCGGCCGCATCGCGCGCGAAGCCAAGCTGGCGGAGCTGCTGCGATCGCGAGAGATGAACCTGGTGCATCCCTATGACGACTATCGCGTAATCTGCGGCCAGGGGAGCGCGGCGCTCGAGTTTCTCGAGCAGGCGCCGCAGCTGCAGGTTCTGATGGCGCCCGTCGGCGGTGGCGGTCTGATCAGCGGCACGGCGCTGGCGGTCCGCGGTGTCGGCGCCGACGTGCGCGTGATCGCGGCGGAACCGGAGCAGGCGGACGACGCCTATCGATCGTTCCGCAGCGGCGAGCGCGTCCTGCTCGATGCGCCCGACACCGTCGCCGACGGTTTGCGCGCTTCTCTGGGCGAGCGCAACTTTGCAATCATCCGCGCGCACGTCGACGACGTGGTGCGCGTGTCGGAGCGCGCCATCAAGCGCGCCGCGCGGCTGCTGCTGGACCGGCTCAAGATTCTCGTGGAGCCCTCCGCGGCGGTCCCGGTCGCCGCTTTGCTCGAGCGCCGCTTCGTCGCGGACGGCCGGTGCATCGGGATCATCCTCAGCGGCGGCAACGTCGATCTCGCCGCGAGCCCATGGCTGACGGGAGAGGACCCATGACAGCGGACTGGTACTTCGATTTCATCTCGCCTTATGCGTTCTTGCACTTCCATCGCCTGCGCGAGCTCGAGGGACGCATGGAGGTGCGCCTCAAGCCGGTCCTGTTCGGCGCCATCCTGGATCATTGGGGCCAACTGGGGCCGGCGGAGATTCCGCCCAAGCGGCAGTTCGTGTACCGGCAGGCGCACTGGCTCGCGCGTCGGCGCGGTATCCCGTTCCGCGGCCCCGAGGCCCATCCGTTCAATCCATTGCGGCTGTTGCGCCTGGCGATACACCTCGGCGTCACGCCCGCGATCGTGGAGCGGCTGTTCCGGTTCGTGTGGCAGCAGGGGTTCATTCCCGAGAACGAGGCGGCCTGGCGCGACCTGACGGCTGAGCTCGGAGTCGAGGACGCCGCTGCGCTGATCGGCCGGCCCGAGGTCAAGGACACGCTGCGCGGGAATACCGCGGAGGCGATCGCGGCCGGGGTGTTCGGCGTGCCGACGCTGGCACTCGACGGCCGGCTCTTCTGGGGCGACGACGCCACCGAAATGGCGCTCGACTACATCAACGACCCGGAGCCCTTCCGGCGGGACGAGGCGCGAATCGCCAACCTGCCGATGGCCGCGGTGCGGCCGGCAGCGAAACGATGAGCGAGAGGTTCGTCACCCACCGCGGCGGCTGCCATTGTGGGGCGGTGAAATTCGAAGTCGATGCGCCCGCCGGCATCGACGCGCTCGAGTGCAATTGCTCGATGTGCACCATGACGGCGTTCCTGCACCTCATCGTTCCCGCGAGCCGCTTCCGTCTGCTGGCAGGAGACGAGTCACTGACGACGTACACCTTCAACACCGGGACAGCGAGGCACCTCTTCTGCAGGCACTGCGGCGTGAAGTCCTTTTACGTGCCGCGCTCGAACCCGGACGGCTACAGCGTCAACGTCCGCTGCCTCAACCACGAAACCGTGCGCAGCGTGACGACGCGGCCGTTCGACGACGGCAACAGGGAAGAATCCGAGGCGACGATCCGCCACCTGTCAGCCTGACTCTTGCGCACCGGGTCTATCTTCCGATCGGGTTTCGAGACCGTCGCGGACAAGATAGACGCTGTGCGCCAGACCGGCGCAGCAGGTTGACGAAACCCGCCGCGAGTCAGACCTTGTTGCCGGCGAGGAACAGCCAGGTCTCCACGACCGTGTCCGGATTCAGCGAGATGCTGTCGATGCCCTGATCGACCAGCCAGCGCGCCAGCTCCGGATGATCGGAAGGCCCCTGGCCGCAGATGCCGACGTACTTGCCTCGCCTTGCGGCAGGCTGCGATCGCCATGGACAGCAGCGCCTTCACCGCCTCGTCGCGCTCGTCGAAGGCGCGCGCGACGATGCCCGAATCGCGGTCCAGGCCGAGCGTGAGCTGCGTCATGTCGTTCGAGCCGATCGACATGCCGTCGAAGTACTCGCAGGTACTGCTCCGCGAGCAGCGCATTGGTCGGCAGCTCGCACATCATGATCACCTTGAGGCCGTTCGTGCCGCGCTGCAGGCCGTTCGCCGCCAGCAGCTGCGTGACCTGCTCGGCCTCCTCGAGCGTGCGCACGAACGGCACCATGACCTGGACGTTGGTCAGCCCCATGTCCTCGCGCACGCGGCGCAGCGCGCGGCATTCGAGCTCGAAGCAGGGGCGGAAATTCTCGTCGATGTAGCGCGCGGCGCCGCGGAACCCGAGCATCGGGTTCTCCTCGTGCGGCTCGTACTGGCGCCCGCCGATGAGATTGGCGTACTCGTTCGACTTGAAATCCGACAGGCGCACGATCACCGGCTCGGGGGCGAAAGCCGCGGCGATCTGCGCAATGCCCTCGGTCAGCTTGTCGACGTAGAAGTCGACCGGGCCCCCATCTGCGGACAATAGCCGGCCATCTGGCGGCGGATGGTGTCCTTGCAATTCGGCTCGTCGAGCCGATCGAACTCCAGCAGCGCGCGCGGATGCACGCCGATCATGCGGTTGATGATGAATTCCAGCCGCGCCAGGCCCACGCCCCTGTGCGGGATGCCGGCGAAGTCGAAGGCGCGGTCGGGATTGCCGACGTTCATCATGATGCGCACGGGGGAGGGCGGCAGCGAGTCGAGCTCGATCTGGCGCTGCTCGAAGTCGAGCATGCCCTCGTAGATGAAGCCCGTGTCGCCCTCGGCGCAGGACACGGTCACGTCCTGGCTCTCGTGCAGGCGCTCGGTGGCATCGCCGCAGCCGACGACCGCCGGAATGCCGAGCTCGCGCGCGATGATCGCGGCGTGGCAGGTGCGTCCGCCGCGATTGGTGACGATCGCGGAGGCGCGCTTCATCACCGGCTCCCAGTCCGGGTCGGTCATGTCGGCGACCAGCACGTCGCCGGTCTGCACCCGCGCCATCTCCTTCACGTCGCGGATCACGCGCGTCGGACCGGCGCCGATGCGCTGGCCGATGCTGCGGCCGCTGGCGAGCACCTTCGAGCGTCCCTTGAGCGTGAAGCGCTGGATGGTGCGGCCGGCGCGGCTCTGCACGGTCTCGGGCCGCGCCTGCAGGATGTAGATCCGCCCGGTCGCCGCCGTCCTTGCCCCACTCGATGTCCATCGGGCGGCCGTAGTGCTCCTCGATGGCGAGCGCCTGGCGGGCGAGCTCGTTGATGTCCGCGTCGCCGATGCGAGAAGCGCGCGCGCTCCGCGGCGCCGACCTCCACGGTCCTGCACGCGCTCGCCGGAGCCCGGCTCGCCGTAGACCATCTTGATGGCCTTGCCGCCGAGATTGCGGCGCAGGACCGCGCGGCGGCCGGCGCGCAGCGCCGGGCTTGTAGACGTAGAACTCGTCCGGATTGACCGCGCCCTGCACGACCGTTTCGCCGAGGCCGTAGGAGGCGGTGATGAACACCACGTCGCGGAATCCGGAATCGGTGTCGAGCGTGAACATCACGCCGCTCGCGCCGAGGTCGCTGCGCACCATGTGCTGCACGCCCACCGAGAGGGCCACCTGGCCGTGATCGAAGCCCTGGTGCACGCGATAGGCGATGGCGCGATCGTTGAACAGCGAGGCGTAGACCTCGTGCATCGCCGTGAGCAGGCTGTCGCGGCCGCGCACGTTGAGGAAGGTCTCCTGCTGGCCGGCGAACGAGGCCTCGGGCAGATCCTCGGCGGTGGCCGAGGAGCGCACCGCCACGGCGATCTCGCCGCCGGCATTCATCTTCTGCCAGGCATCCAGCACCTCGCGCTGCAGCCGCTCCGGGAACGGCGTGGCGAGCATCCAGCCGCGGATCTGCGCGCCGACGTGCGCCAGCTTGCTCGACGTCGTCGACGTCCAGGGCGGCCAGCGCCTGGCTGATGCGCTCGCCGAGCCCGCCCTGCGCCAGGAAGTCGCGATAGGCCAGCGGCCGTGGTGGCGAAACCGTCGGGCACGCGCACGCCGAGGCGCGCGAGGCTCCGGATCATCTCGCCGATCGAGGCATTCTTGCCGCCGACCGTCTCGACATCGTGGCGGGTGAGCTCGTCGAACGGGAGAATGTATTCGTTCAAGGCTGCCCTTGTATCAGACGGCACGAGGGTGGAACACTCTGCAGTCAGTGGAGGCCTCAGCCAACGTGAACCGCAGAACGGTGTTTTTCGTTTCCGACCAGACCGGCGTCACCGCCGAGACCATGGGACACAGCCTGCTGACGCAATTCGACGGCACTGGAATTTCGGCCGGTGACTCTGCCATTTATCTCGACACCTGACAAGGCAGAGGCAGCGGTGCGCAAGATCAATCTGGTCGCTCAGCAGGAAGGCGTGCGGCCGATCGTGTTCAGCACGCTGGTGCAGGACGATCTGCGCGCGCTGGTCAAGCGCGCCGACGGACTGTTCCTGGACTTCTTCGACGCATTTCTCGGTCCGCTGGAGAGCGAGCTGGCGCAGCGCTCCTCGCACACCAGCGGGCGCGCGCACAGCATGGCGGATCTGAACGCCTACACGATGCGCATCAACGCCACCAACTTCGCGCTCGCCAACGACGATGGCGCGGGCGCGCGCGACTACGAGCGCGCCGACGTGATCCTGATCGGCGTGTCGCGCTCCGGCAAGACGCCGACCTGCCTGTACCTGGCGCTGCAGTACGGCGTTTTCGCGGCCAATTACCCGCTCACCGAGGACGAGCTCGAATCGGGCAACCTGCCGCCGACGCTGCAGCCCCATCAGCGCAAGCTCTTCGGGCTCACCATCAAGCCCGAGCGCCTGCAACAGATCCGCAACGAGCGCCGTCCCGACAGCCGCTACGCGTCGGCACAGCAGGTGCAATACGAAGTGCGCGCCGCCGAGGCGCTGTTCGGCCGGGCCGGCGTGCCGTATCTGGACACCACCGAATGCTCCATCGAGGAGATCTCGAGTCGCATTCTCGACAAGACCGGGCTGGAGCGGCGCGTGCGACCGTGAAGCAGGTCGCAGTGTGCGGGCGGAGACGCAAAAAGCCTGTGCTATAGTCGGCCCATGATCGCTACGGATCATCTCTGTGCCATCTCGTGGCGGGCGCGGCCCGGCAGTTTCGTGAGCCTGATGACGCTCTACGAGAGCAACTACATCCGGCTCGGCTGGATCCTGCCCGAAGCGCGCTACCTCGAGGGCCGGCACGTTTCGATCGCGAACGGCGATCCGAGCCTGCACCTCGAGGTGATCGAGCGTTGCCGCTACACGACGATGCTCAACCTGAGTTACGTCATGGCCAGCGACGCCGGACCGGTGGTGGCGCCGGACTTGCAAGTGCGCGTGTATCACGACGCACGCCTCGCCGAGGCCTGCGACAGCGCGCGGGCGCACCGGCACGAAGCGCTCGACCGCTTGCGCGCGGTCTTGCGCCGCGAGCTCGACGAGCGCTGGGCGCGCAACGTGTTGCTCAACAAGTGGCTCGAGTACTGCGCCGAGCGAGGCCATCGCTTCCACCCGTCGAGCGCTTAGCCGCCTGGTCACAAACCCACTCCCGACAAAAAGCCGCCCACTTGGCCCCCCTGGTCGAGAAACTCACCGCGCTGCGGCTGCCCTTCGTGCAGAAGCAGAAGCCGGAGGAAGACGAGCGGCTGATGCAGCTGTTCCGCAATCGCGCCGGTCTGAAGAAGGCGCACGCGTCGTTGCAGGACGAGCTCTACGAGCTCAAGGAGCGGCTCAAGCAGCAGGAAACCGGTGCGGCCCGCGTGCAGGAGCAGATGGAAGCGCTCGAAGGCATGCTCGGCAATCCGGAGGCGGGTTTCGGGGCGCTGGTTTTCTTCCAGCTGCGCGGCCTCTGGCGCGCGTGCAACGCGCAGCTCGAGCAGTTCGCGGTCGAGCTCGAGCGCCAGCAGGAAGAGCGCGAGCGCCGCAAGCAGATGTTCGAGTTCAACCTGGAGCTCAAGAACCGGCTCGCTATTGTTGATGGCCGGCTGGCGATCGCGGAGGACCGCGTGGCCGAGCAGAGCGAGCTCAAGACCGCCCTCGAGCAGAAGCTCCTGCGCCTGAACGGCTTCTGGAACTACTTCCGCCGCCGCCAGGTACGCCACGAGCTGGACCGCCAGGGCGTGCACCTGGAGGCCGCGCGGCAGGATTGCGCGAAGATCCGCGAGGAGCACGCGGTGCTCGAGATGGAGCAGTGCCCGGCATTTCCCGGGCTCACCGTCGAAGGCCGGCGTGCCATCAACCTGGCGACGATAGCCTACGCGCTGGTCCTGGGTTCGCGCCTGAGCACGCACGGCCTGGCCACACGCGCCAAGGAGGCGGTGGCGCGGCGCGTCCACGAAGCGCAGTACGGATCGCGCGCCGAATGCGAAGCGCTGATGGTCGCGATCGCGCAGGCGCTGGCGGCCGTGCGCTCGCGCAAGAATCTCGCCGCCGAGATCAAGGTTTGCGTCGATCAGCTGCGCGAGGTGGCGCAGTACCGTGCCGCTGGGGATGCCGTGCCGCTCGGCGAGACCCTCGGCAGCGTCGTGCCGGCGAGCTCGGACGGCCGCGCCATCCTCACGCTCTCCGGTCCCCAGATCCTCGCCGACGACTACTGGAACATCTACAAGGTGCTGTTGCGCTGAAACGCTCGCCCTTGCGCAGCGAAAGCAAGTGGCGACATGCTCGCCCGGGGCGCGTCAGGCGCGCTCCGCCGGGCTCTCGATGGCGGTGGTGCCGAGCGTGCCGCGCGCAATGCGACGCCGCCACTGGTTCAGATCGTCGAACCACTCGTAGAACGCGGGCACGACGAACAGCGAGAGCACACCCGAGAAGAGCAGGCCCCCCATGATGGCGCGCGCCATCGGATAGTAGGCCGGACCGCCGCCGCCGCCGACCTGGGCTTCGCCGATGGCGAGCGGCAGCATCGCCAACAGAGTCGTCAGCGTGGTCATCAGGATCGGGCGCAGCCGGTCGCGTCCCGCCTGCACGATCGCGTCGTTGCGCGGCATGCCGGCGGCGCGCAGGTTGTTGATGTGCGCCACCAGCACGATGCCGATGTTCACCACCACGCCCACCAGGATCATGATGCCGACCATGGCCATGAACGTGAACGTGGTGCTGGTCGCGAAGAAGAACCAGTAGACGCCCACGATCGAGAAAATCAGCGAGGTGATGATGGAAATCGGGTACAGCGCGGACTCGAACAGCGCGGCCATGACGATGAAGATCATCGCGACGCCGAGCAGCAGGCTCACCATCATCACCTGCTGCGTCTTGTCGTTGGTCTCGAAGCCGCGGCCGAATTTCCAGGTGTAGCCGGGCGGCAGTGCGAAGTTCTCCATCACCGGCTCGACGCGCTCCTTGACCTCGTCGAGCGTCGCGCCCTTGGCGAGAGTGCCCGCGACGATGACGGACGTGAGGCGGTTGACGCGCCGGATGGTGCGCGGGCCGCGCGTGATGTGGAAGTCGGCGACCGCGCCGAGGGTGATGCGCTCGCCAGACGGCAGGTACAACGGCAGGCGGCCGAGGTCCTCGACGTTCTGCCGGTCCGATTCGCGGAACGTCAGGCGCATGTCGACCTCGCGTTCCGGGCCGCGGAACTCGCGCAGCTTGTCGCCACGCATGGCCACCGCGACGGAGGCGGCGATCTCCTCGGTGGTCAGGCCGAGCTGCGCGGCGCGCGCGCGATCGATGGTGATCTGCACTTCTTCCTCGCCGTCGCGCGCCTCGGAACGCACGCTCGCCAGCCCCTTGACGCTCTGCAACTGGCGCGCCAGCTCGGTACTGAGCGCCGCCAGCCGTTCGGTCGTGTCGCCGGAGATCTGCACGCTGAAGCCCTCGCCGGCCATCTGGTCGTCGAAGGAGAAGCTCGGCTTGCCGATGATGATCTCGGGCAGCTCGGGTGTGGCGAGCGCGATGATCTCCTTGGCGCTCAGCTCGGCGCGCGCTTTCGGATACAGCACGAAGATCGTGCCCGCGTCGTCGGGCATGAAATACGAATAGATGCTCTCGATCTCGAAGCGCTCGCGGTTCTTCTCGAAATACGCTTCCACGGTACTGACCGCGGATTCGACGCGCGACAGCGGATAGGTGCCGTCGATGTGATAGCCGAGGAAAATGCTGCGGCCCACGTCCTGCGGGAACATGTCCGCCTTGACGAACATTGCCGGCACCGCCGCCGAGCCGAGCACCAGCACGGCCAGGCCCGCAGTCACCCACTTGTGGCGAAGCGAGGCGCCCAGCAGGCGGCTGTAGAGATCCTGCAACCTGCCGAGCACCGTGCGCTGGGCAATGGGCGGCGGTGAGGGAAAGCGCGCCAGCAGCATGGGGATCAGCGTCTGCGCGACGATCAGCGAGGCGGTCATCGCCACCACGATCGGAATCGCCACGTGCGCGAGGAAGATCGTGGCTTCGGTGCGCTCGCCGACCAGCAGGGGTACGAACACCGCCACCGAGCTCGCCGTGCCGGCCATCACGGCCACGCCCACTTCCTTCACGCCGGCCAGCGTCGCATCCAGGGGCCGATCGGGCGTGAGCTGGCGGTGCCGGAAGACGCCCTCCGTCACGACGACCGCGTTGTCGACCAGCATGCCGATCGACAACAGCATCCCCATCATCGACAGGATGTTGATCGACAGGCCGATGAAGTACATCGCCGCGAGGGTGATGATCAGCGAGAAGGGCACGGCCAGCGTGACGATGAGCGTGGTCGGCCAATCGCGCAGGAACAGGAACAGCACGGCGAGCGCGAGGCCCGCGCCGATCAGGCCGGCGGTGCGCAGCTCCTTGAGCGAGTCGAGGATGCTCTCGGCCTTGTTGGCGATGATGAACAGCTCGATGCCCTGCATCTGCGGCAGCTCGCGCGCGTCGTTCACAACCTTGAGCACTTTCTCGCTCACGTCGACTACGTTGGCCTGCGTGGACTTGAACACCTCCAGTCCCACGGCCGGGCGGTGGTTGAGGTGCCGGCCGACGCTCAGCTCCGGGCTCAGCAGCTCGATGGAGGCGACATCGGAGAGCCGCACGGAATCCGCGATGCGCAGGTTGCGGATGTCCTCGACGCTGCGGAACTCGCCGATGGGCCGGACATTGAAGCGCTGGCCGCGCTCGGTGATCTCACCGGCGTTCACCGAGAAGTTGCTGCGCTCGAGCAGATCGCGCAGCTTTCGGATGTCGACGCCGTGCGCGGCGACGCGGCCGGCATCCACCAGGATGCGCACCTCGCGCGGCTCCACCCCGGCCAGCTCCACGCGCGCCACGCCGTCGATGCGCTCCACTGGGCGCTTGAGGAAGCGCTCGAGCGTGTCGTAGGCGTCCGACAGGTCCTGGTTGGCGGCGATGCGGATCTGCAGGATCGCCTGGTCGCCGAGCGAGCCGGCAAGGATCAGCATGCGTTCCGCGCCACGGGGCAGCTGGTTGCGGATCGAGTCGAGCTTGGTGCGCACCTCGAAACCCACCGCATCGACGTCCGTGCCCCAGCCGAAGGAGATCTGGAACTCGGCCTGGTTCTCGGTCGACGTGGAGCGCAGCTCCTGGATGCCGCTCAGCGTCGAGAGCGCTTCTTCCACCGGCCGGGTGATCAGCTCCTCGACTTCCTCGGGCGTCGAGCCGGGATAGGGAATCGTCACCTGCATCCCGGGAAAGGCGATGTCCGGAAACTGCTCCAGCGGCAGCAGCCGCGTGGCGATCAGACCGATCAGCGTCAGCGCGAGGAACATCATCACCGTGGTGATGGGCCGGCGCAGGGCGATGTCGGTGTGGATCATGGGCTGGCCTCGATGGCGCCGCTTGCCGGGGTTGCAACCGGCCGCGGGCTGACTGAGTCCGTCACCGCGCCTTTCTCGCGCACCAGCAGCGAGTACACGACCGGGATCACGACCAGGGTGAGCAGCGTGGCGACGGCGATGCCGCCGATCACCGTGATCGCCATGGGCGTACGTACTTCCGCGCCTTCACCGAAGCCGATCGCCATGGGCAGCAGTCCGAGCACGGTGCTGACCGTCGTGATCAGGATCGGGCGCAGCCGTGCGCGGCCGGCATCCTTGATGGCGCTGCGGTTGTCGAGCCCGCGCTCGCGCGCCTGGTTGACTGCATCGATGAGCACGATGGCGTTGTTCACTACGATGCCCGCCAGCATGATCACGCCGATGAGCGCCACGGCGTTGATGGTGGTGCCCGTGAGGAACAGGGCCCACACCACGCCCACCAGGCCCAAGCGGGATCGTGAACAGGATGACGAACGGCTGGACCAGCGACTCGAACTGCGAGGCCATCACCAGGTAGACGAGCAGCACTGCCAGCACCAGCGTGAAGATCAACGACTGGAAGCTGTCCTGCATCTCCTCGCTCTGACCCGAGAGGTACGCTGCCGATCCCGGGCGGCAGTTCGGTCTGCGCCAGGATGCCGCGCAGTTCCTCGACGGCGCTGCCGAGGTCCGTGCCGACGTAACCTGCCGAGATCACCGCGACGCGTTCCTGGCCGGCGCGGCGCATCTCGGCCGGGCCGATGGCGAGTGTCACATCGGCGACCGCGCTCAGGGGCACCGGGTGCGCGCTGCCCGGGTTGACGATCAGATTGCGGACTTCCTCGATCGAGGCGGCGCGCGTGTCGACGCTGCGCACCAGCACGTCGATCTGCTTCTCGAGCAGCCGGTAGCGCGTGGCCACCTCGCCGCGCACGCTGGTCACGACGCGATCGGCGATGTCGCGCACCGACAGCCCGAGCCGCGTCGCACGGTCCTGGTCGAACACGATCTGGATTTCGGGGTTGCCCGCTTCCACGGTGGAGCGGATGTCGGTGAACCCGCCGCTCGCTTCCATGCGTGTGCGCACCTGTTCGGCGACGCCGCGCATGCGATCGAGGTCGTAGCCGCTGATGACCACTTCCAGGGGCGTGCTGAAGCTGAACAGCGACGGGCGGCTGAACTGGTGCTGCACGCCCGGAATCTGCTCGAGGCGGCCGCGCAGCGCGTTCATCGCCGCCTCTTCCTCCGCCCGGCCCGATCCCGGCGCGAGCGTGATGCTCAGCTTGCCCGTGTTCTCGCCGGCATCGACGGGATTGGCATCGAGCCGGTTGCCGGTGCCAGAGACCGAATAGGACAGGGCCGTGCCGCCGATTTCCAGGCTGGCGCGCTGCGCGCGCTCCACGACCGCGTCCGTCTGAGTCAGCGGAGTGCCGGGCGGCAGGCGCAGATCGACGATGAATTCACCCTGCGACAGCTGCGGGATCAGCTCCGTGCCCAGCTGCGGTACGAGAGCCAGCGTGGCGAGGAACAGCCCGAGCGCCGCACCGATGACCTTGCCGCGATTGGCGAGCGCCCAGTCGAGCAGTGGGACGTAGCGCTCCTCCATCCATTTGTAGGAGGTCTGCGTGAAGGCGACGAACGGGCTCAGGATGAAGCGGAAGAAGCGCGAGATGCGCCGTCCGCACCTGCGGAAGAAATTCGTCACGTGCATCACGCCGCGGGTGAACCAGCCGGCCGGGCGTTCCGCGTGCGCGAGGGCCGGCGTTCCGCCGATGCGACCCGCGGCCATCATCGGCACGACGGTGAGGCCGACGAGCAGGGACAACACCTGGCCGTAGGTTACGGTCAGGGCCTGGTCGCGGAACAACTGCCCCGCCACCCCACTGATGAACACCATCGGGAAGAACACCGCGATCGACGTCAGGGTCGAGGCCGTCACCGCCATGGCGACTTCCTTGGTGCCTGCGCGCGCCGCCTGCAGCTGCTCCATGCCGTTCTCGCGTTTCTTCGCGATGCTCTCCAGGATGACGACCGAATTGTCGACCAGCATGCCCACCGAGAGCGCGATGCCGCCCAGCGACATGATGTTCAGGGTGACGCCGGTGCTGTACATGAGCATGAACGTGCCGATCACCGACACCGGGATGACGATGGCGGTGACGAAGGTGGCGCGCGCGTCGCGCAGGAAGAAGTACAGGACCAGGATCGAGAGCAGGCCGCCGATCAGCGCGGCGTCGCGCACGTCGGACACGGCGGAGTCGATGAACTTGGACTGGTCGTAGACGGTGATCAGCTCGACGCTCTTGGGCAGCGTCTTTTTCAGCGCCTCGATGCGTTCGGCGATCCCCTCGGCGAGCAGCACCGTGTTGGCGTCGCCTTCCTTGTAGACCGCGAGCTCGACCGACTCGCGGCCGTTCACGCGCGTCACGGCCTCGCGCTCCTTGTAGCCGCGCGTGACCGACGCCACGTCGCGCAGGTACACCGGCTGGCCGTCGACCGCAGCAATAATAGCGTTGGCCATCTCCTCGACGCTGCGGAATTCGTTGAGGGTGCGCACCAGGAAGCGCTGCGCGCCCTGTTCCAGGCGGCCGCCGGAGAGATTGACGTTCTCGGCGCGGATGCGCCGCGCCACCGTCTCGATCGACAGGCCGAGCTGCGCGAGCTTCTGCTGGTCGACGAACACCTGGATCTCGTCCTCGTAACCGCCGCTCACCTTGACCGCGGCGGAGCCCTCGACGGCTTCCAGGTCGGGCTTGAGGCGGTCCTCGGCGAAACGGCGCAGCGATTTGAGCCGCTCCTGGGGATTCACGGTGCTCGCGGCGGCGCCCGCGTCGGCCTGGTCCATGAGGGCGAGCCGCATCACCGGCTCGCTCGAGGGATCGAAGCGCAGCAGCAGCGGACGCTTGGCATCGAGCGGCAGCTGCAGCAGGTCGAGCTTCTCGCGCACCTCGATGCCGGCCAGGTCCATGTCCGTGCCCCAGACGAATTCCAGGATCACGTCGGACTGCCCGGAGCGCGACACCGAGCGCACCTGGCGCACGTTGCGGATGATGCCCACCGCTTCCTCGATGGGCCGCGTCAGCAGGTTCTCGATCTCCAGCGGCGCGCCGCCGACGAGCTCGGTGCGCACCGTCAGCGTGGGGTAGGAGAGGTCCGGCAGCAGGTTGACCTTGAGGCGCGACAGCGAGACGAAGCCGAACATGCACAGCGCCACGATCGCCATGACGACGGTGACGCGGCGGCGCGTCGCGAAATCGACGAGTGTCATGCGCGTGCCCTCGAGCTCAGCGGGCGGCTTGCGCGGTTTCCAGAGACACGACTCGTACGGCGTTACCGGTCTTGAGCGCGCTCTGGCCGACGATCACGACCTGTTCCTGGCCCTGCAGTCCGGAGGTCACTTCGACGTAGCCGGCGTTGGAGAGCCCGATCCGGATGGGGCGTTGCGCGGCCTTGCCCTGGTCGACGATGAACACCGTGGGCTGTCCTTCGTCGTCGACGATCGCGTTGCGCGGAATCTGCAATGCGCGCTCGCGGCGCTCGAACACGATGCCGACGCGCGCGAACATGCCGGGCTTGAGGCGCGCCGTCGGATCATCGACTTCCACCGTGGCCTTGAACGTCGCGGTGGCGGGGTCGACTGTCGGGCTGATGCGCGCCACGCGCCCGATGAAAGGCTGGCCGGGGGCCGCATCGACGTTGATCTGCGCGGGCTGGCCGGGTTTCAGGCGTCCCAGCTCGCGTTCCGGGACGTGCACGTACGCCAGCAGCGGCTTGAGATCGGTGATGAGGAACAGCTCGTCCCCCGGCTTGATGGTGTTGCCGACCTTGATGCGCCGTGCGGCGACCACGCCGTCGATGGGAGCGCGGATTTCCGTGTAAGAGAGCTGCAGGCGCGTGAGCTCGTACGTGGCGCGCGCGGAATCCACGTCGTACTTGAGGTTTTCGAACGCGCCCGGGGAGACGAGGCCTTTCTGGTGCAACTCGACGTTGCGGTTGTAGTCGCGTTCCATCTTGGCGAGCGCGGCATGCGCCTTGTCGGTTTCCAGGCGCAGCTGATCGCCGTCGAGGCGGGCGAGCACCTGGCCGGCGCGAACCTGCATGCCTTCCTCGACCCGCAGGTCACGCACTTCACCGCCGACCTTGGCAACCACGGCTGCTTCCTGATCGGCCTCCAGCGACGCCGTGCCGGCGTACACGGCGAGCATTTCGCCGCGCAGGGGTGCACGCACTTCCACGGGGATCGCGGCGGCGGCGGCCTTGGGATCCTCGGTCTTGCCGTTGGCACGCTCACTGCAGCCGGAAACCAGCGCCGTTGCGCCCAAGACCGCAACGACTCCCAGCAGACTCGCTCTCATACAGCCTCCCGCCCCAACTAAGTCAGTCAAGTCAGCAACTTACGCTTTTACCTTCGTTCCGGAAGGGCGCGAGCTGCCAGTGCGGAGCGGATGCTAAAGGTAATTTGGTGTTGTAGTCAAGTATAACAGTGGTCAGGACGTTTTCTTCACTTGCGCCAGCACCGGGAGCGAGGCCATGTCGGCAACGATTTCACTCGCTTCGCCGAGGATGACATCCACCGTTTCGCCGTTGTCCAGCTCTTCGACGCTGGCCAGCGGCTTCAAGCCGCGTCCGGCGCGCCGGGCATTCTCGCGGTCGAGCCGCTCGCGGTCGAGCTTCTCGCGCTCGGCCTGGCGCGTCTTGAGATTGAGCGACACGGTCTTCTGGTGACGCAACTGATCGACTGCCGCCACGTCGCCGAGCAGGGAGCGGAAATCCGGATCGTTGCTCGAGCGCTCGTCGTGGTTGTGGGCGAGGAGGGCGACGGCGGGCGTTATCCGCTCGCCTCCCGTGAATTGAACTCCGGGAATGCGATCCCAGGGCAGCGCGCTGGTGCGCGTGCTCTCGCCGACCTCGTCGGTGCTGATCAGCGAAGGGAGCAGGATGTCGGGCGTCACGCCGCGGTTCTGCGTGCTGTCGCCGGTGACGCGGTAGAACTTGCCGATCGTGACCGTGAGCTGGCCGTATTCGGGACGCGGCCCGAGTGCGAACCGATCCAGCGGGATCAGGTTCTGCACCGTGCCCTTGCCGTAAGTCTGCTGCCCGATCACCACACCGCGCCCGTAGTCCTGGATCGCAGCGGCGAAAATCTCCGACGCCGAGGCGCTGAAGCGGTCGACCAGCACTGCGAGCGGTCCGTTGTAGGCGATTTCGGGTTCGGGATCGTCGAGCACCTCGACGGTGCCGTCGGTTTCGCGCAGCTGCACGACGGGCCCGCCCTTGATGAACAGACCCGTCAGGCCGGTCGCTTCCGGCAGCGATCCGCCTCCGTTGCCGCGCAGATCGATGACCAGCCCCCGGATGTGCTCGGCGCCCAACTCCTCGATGAGCTTGCGCACGTCGCGCGTGGTGCTGCGGTAGTTGCGGTCACCCGCCGCGCGTGCGTTGTAGTCCTGGTAGAAGCTCGGCACCGTGATGACGCCGATCTTCACGTCCTGGCCGTCGCGCTTGATCTTGCGCACTTCCTTGCGCGCGGCCTGGGCCTCGAGCGTGACCTTGTTGCGCGTGAACTCGATCATGCGTTCGCCGCTTCCGGGTGCCGCGCCCGCGGGCAGGACCTGCAGGCGGACCACGGTGCCGACCGGACCGCGGATCAGCTGCACGACATCGTCGAGGCGCCAGCCGATCACATCGGTGAGCGCGCCTTCGCGGCCCTGGCCGACCGCCGTGATGCGGTCGTTCGCCGACAGCTGCTCGCTGGCCGCGGCGGGACCGCCCGGCAGGATGCTCAGCACGGTGACGTAGTCGTCCAGCAGCTGCAGCGAAGCACCGATGCCCTCGTAGGACAGGCTCATCGCGATCCGGTACTCCTCGCTGTTGCGCGGCGAGAAATAGCTGGAATGCGGGTCGTAGGCGCGCGCGTAAGCGTTCATGAACGTCTCGAACACGTCGTCGACCGAAATCTGGTCGATGCGCTTGATCACCCGTTCGTAGCGTTTGCGCAGCAGATCCGCGGCCTCGGGCCAAGCCTTGCCGGTGAGCACCAGGCTCAGGGCGTCGTTCTTCACCCGCTGGCGCCACAACTCGTTGACCTCGGCGTCGTTCGCCGGCCAGGGCGCGCCTTCGCGGTCGAAGTCGAACGACTCCTCCAGGGCGAAGTCCGGCTCCTTGTCCAGCAGGCCGATCGCGTAGGTCATGCGCTCGCGATTGCGTTCGCGGAAGCGCCCGAAGATCGCGAAGGCGGGGTCGAGGGCGCCGGACTTGATGCTGTCGTCGAGCTTCAGGCGCAGCCGTTCGAACTCGGCGATGTCGCTGGCCAGGAAATAGCCGCGCGCTCCATCGAGCGATTCCAGGTAGAGGTCGAAAATCTGTGAGGACAACCGGTCGTCGAGGGGCGCGCGGGCGTAGTGGGCGCGCTCCATGTTGTCGTACACGCGGCGCGCAATGCTGCTGTGCCGCTCGGTGGGCGCCAGATCGCTGTCGAGACTGGCCGCGACTGCAGCCGGCGCCGGCGAGACCGACGGTTGGACGGAGCTACCGACTGCGGCTGCGAGCAGCAGTGCGGCAGTGACGAGCAGCAAACGGCGACGAACTGTGGGCATGATGAGCGGTGTAGACCAGCGCAGCCTGGACAAAATTCCCTGCTAAACTCGCGACCTACAGTAGAGGCCGCGCTTCTTCTAATCAAGTGTCATCGAGCCCCGTTCGCCAGATTGCGACATGCGCCCGCTTGCCGTCCTGATCGGCATCGTCATGGGCTCGGCTGTCGCCATCGCGCTCGGGCTCGGCATGGTGCTGATAGTCTTCCTCATTCTGGCGGACGAGCATGCCGAGCTCGGCGCCGAATTCGCCCCCCTGCTGCGCGCCGCAGCGCTGTTCACGCTGCTCGCGGCGGCGGCCGCCGCGAGCTTCGTCGGTGAGCTGCGCGTGCGGCGCTGGCGGCGCTTCGCGCTCGCCGCGATGGTGGGGAGTCTCGCGCTGGTTACCTGGGTCTACTGGCCCCGTCCCGATTGACGCGCCCGATTGGTCCAATTGGATGATGATCTGGAGTCAAGCGTGAAAAGTGTTGTCTCGATCGCCTTGCTGCTGCTCGCGGTGAGCAATGCCCATGCCGCGGCGCGCGAGCCCGTGAAGCTCGACGAAGCCACGTTCCGCAGGCATCTCGCCATGCTGGCCTCGGACGAATTCGAGGGACGCAAGCCGGCGACGCGCGCCGAAGAAAAGACGATCGGGTACCTCAGCACGCAGTTCGCCGCGGCGGGGCTGCAACCGGGCAACGGCACGGAGTGGTTCCAGAAAGTGCCGCTGGTGGAGATCACCGCGGACCCCGACATCGTCATGACGTTCGAGCGTGCGGGCCAGCCCGCCGTCCCGCTCAAGTTCGGCGAAGACATGGTGGTGTGGACCAAGCGCGTCCAGCCGCAATCGGCGCTGGAGGCGAGCGACCTCGTGTTCGTGGGCTACGGCATCAACGCGCCGGAATACCGCTGGAACGACTACGCCGGCGTCGACATGCACGGCAAGACGGCGGTGATCCTCATCAACGATCCGGGCTTCGTCACGCGCGACCCGAAGCTGTTCGGCGGGCGCGCCATGACCTATCACGGCCGCTGGACTTACAAATACGAGGAAGCGATGCGCCAGGGTGCCGCGGGTGCCCTGATCATCCACGACACCGAGCCGGCGGCGTACGGCTGGGAGGTGGTGGTGAACAGCTGGGGCGGTCCGCAGCTGGACAAGGAAAGCGTGGATGGCAACGCCAGGCGCGCCGCGATCGAGGGATGGATCACCGGGTCGAGCGCCGAGAAGCTCTTTGCGCTCGCGGGCCAGGACCTGGCTGCGCTCAAGAGGGCCGCCACGCAGCGCGGCTTCAGACCCGTGCCGCTCGATGTGCGCGCCAGCGTAGCGGTGAAGAACGCGATCCGGCGCTCCAATTCATCCAACGTGGTCGGGATCAAGCGGGGCTCGAAGCGCCCGGACGAATACGTCATCTACATGGCGCACTGGGATCACCTGGGCCGCTCGCTCGCGCTCTCCGGGGACCCGATCTTCAACGGCGCGGTCGACAACGCCAGCGGCGTATCGGCGCTGATCACCATGGCGGAGCAGTTCTCCAGAGCCCGGCCGGCGCCGGAGCGCTCGATCGTGTTCCTCGCCGTCACGGCAGAAGAAGCGGGCCTGCTCGGCTCGGCGTACTACGCGGACAATCCGCTCTATCCGCTGGCTCGGACTGCGGCCGTGATCAACATGGACGCGCTGCCGCCCGGTGGACCTACGCGCGAGGTATCGGTGATCGGATTCGGCAGCTCGGAGCTCGAGAGCTATCTGCGTTCCGCGGCACGCGGGCAGGATCGGATCATCAAGCCGGAGCCGACGCCTGAGAAGGGCTTCTACTACCGCTCCGATCATTTCAATTTCGCCAAGAAGGGCGTGCCGGCGCTGTACATCAAGCTCGGTATCGACGATCGCGTGCACGGCGCCGCCTGGGGACAGGCGCAGCTCGACGATTTCACGGCCAAGCGCTATCACAAGCCGGGCGACGAGTACGACCCGCAGATGGATTTCAGCGGCTCGCTGCAGGATCTGGCCTTGCTCTACGAGATCGGCGAGCGCATCAGCAAGGAGAAGAGCTGGCCCAACTGGTACCCGGGCAACGAGTTCCGTACAGCCCGCGATCGCAGCCGCAGCAAGAAGCCCTGACGGCAGGCGGCGCGCGGTCAGGGCGCGCGTGACTTCGGCAGATGGCGCGGCGGCGGCGCTTGATCGCTCTCGGCACGCATGATCGATTCCGAGGCGCGAGAGCCGCGATCGTCGCGCTTCTGCCGCAGGTGCAGGCCGGTTTCGCCGTCGCGATTGACGCCCACGTAGATCGTGGCCGCGCGCGAATCCCACAGCGTGACGAACGGCAGCGCCTGGAGCCGGCGCAGGCGATTGACGAGCGGCTGCTGGTCGCGGAAACGCAGCTGTGCAAACGGATTGGCCGGTTCGGTGGCCGGCGCGCTCGAGGCTGTGTCGCGCCACGACGGCGCGGGCGAGAGCATCAATGAACTCGCGGTCGGCATTGCGCCTGCGCTCGGACCGACAGCACCCACGACGAGCGCAGCGGGGAGGGTAGTGAGCAGTGCCGGACTGGTGTGCACCGTCGCGGCGCGCGAGTCGTCTGCAGGGGCAAGGTCGTCAGCTTGGCAGACACAGGCAAAGAGTCCGAGCGCAAGCAGCGTCGACCGTGGTGAACGCGGTCTGGTCAGGGGTGGCTTCACGTTGAAGGTCAAGCTGCCCCTTGCAATCCCCCGGAAACGTGTCGCGCGTCGCATGCCGCGACGGAGCACCGAATCGGCCAGCCGTCCTCGGGTTTATGTCACAATCTTCAGCCGACGGGATGAACCCCTAGACGCCGGTGGGGGTGAGAAAACGCCGCAGGATGAAGCGGCTCGAGCGCAGGAAGAGCAAGAGGGCGTATGGGCCGAGAACCACGCCCCAGACCGGCAACCAGCCGCGCACGAGGCCGCCGTAGAAGTCCGCCAGAAACGCTCCGAGGCGGCCTGACTCGTAGGCACCGAGCGTCAGCGAGCCTGCCAGAAAGATGAGCAGGGGCAGCGCGATGAGACCGGCTCCGAGCGCTCCGAGGGCGAAATACAGCTCGCGCCGCAGGCGTGGGTGCTCGTGCAGGTAGGCGGAGACGCGTTCGCGAAACGACGGCGGGCCGGCGGTGGTGTCGGATGAAGTCATGTTGCGGGCGGCATTGTCGCGGTGTGTCTCGGTCGGCGGCAAGTACGGGCGCCGCGGGCGGACGCAGCGCCGTGGCTATAATCGCGCGATGGCCCGCAAGAAACTCTGGTGGCCGCCCCCGCTCTACGAGGCCAGGCCGCGCCTCGCGCTCGTCGCCGGGCTGATCGCCTGCCTGGGAGGATTCGGATGGTCGCTGCACGCCGGCCACTGGACCGCGCTCACCACGTTGCTGATCGGAGTCGGCGCCGTGTTGTGCATCTACAGCGCGGTGATCCTGCAGTTGCGGCGCGAATATCGAGAGCGCAGCAAATGGACACGCGAGCGCGGCGAGGAAGGGTAGTGACATGCACGAGCTGAGAACCGCGGTGATCGGCGCCGGCTACCTCGGCCGTTTCCACGCGCAGAAGTACGCCGCGCTGCCGTCCTCGCAGCTGGTCGGCATCGTCGACGTCTCGCCCGACACGCGCGCCAGGGTGGCGGCGGAGGTGGGCACCGAAGGGCTCGCCGACTATCGCGCACTGCTCGGCCGAGTCGACGCCGTGAGCATTGCCACGCCGACACCCCAGCACTTCCGGATCGCCAGTGATTTCCTCGAGAGCGGCGCACACGTGCTGGTGGAGAAGCCGATCACGGCGAGCGTCGAGGAGGCGCGGCGCCTGATCGAGATTGCCGCACGTCACGGCAAGATCCTGCAGGTCGGTCACCTGGAGCGCTTCAACCCCGGCATCCTGGCGCTCGACCGCGTGCTCGGCGTGCCGCGCTTCGTCGAATCGCACCGCCTGGCCCCGTTCAAGCAGCGCGGCACCGACGTCAACGTGGTGCTCGACCTGATGATCCACGACATCGACATCATCCAGAACATCGTGCACGCGCCGATCGCGAGCGTCGACGCCATCGGCACGTCGGTGTTCTCCGGGGGACTGGACATCGCCAACGCGCGCATCCGCTTCGCCAACGGCTGCGTCGCGAATACGACGGCCAGCCGCGTGAGCCTGAAGACCGAGCGCAAGCTGCGCATCTTCCAGGACGATGCGTACCTGTCGCTCGACCTGCAGCAGAAGATCCTCACCGTGGTGCGCAAGGGCGATGCGCCGTCCGAAGGCGAGCTGCCGCAGGTGCGCATCGACGAGCAGAGTTTCGAGCAGGGCGATGCGCTCAAGACGCAGATCGAGGCGTTCCTGGACTGCGTGACGCAGGGCAAGCCGCCGCTCGTTTCGGGCGAGGATGGGCTGCGGGCTCTGGAAACCGCGATCCGCATCACCGAGCAGGTGGCGGGGTCGGTTCAGGTCACGTAGTCACGGCACGCCCGAGTCGGGCTCCGGAAGTATCGACGAAAACCGCTCAGGCTTGAGCGGTGCGCTGCGCGGGAGGGCCGGTGTTGGCTCTGACCCATTTGACGATTTGCTCGGCGGACACCGCGCCGGCCTGACGTGCGACTTCCTGTCCGCCGCGGAACACCGCCATGGCCGGAATGCTGCGGATGTGGAAACGTGCGGCGAGGGCCGGTTCGGCTTCGGTGTTCAGCTTCGCCAGCCGATAATAAGGCTCGAGCACGCCCGCCGCCTTCTCATACGCGGGCGCCATCATCAGGCACGGACCGCACCAAGGCGCCCAGAAATCGACCACGACCGGAATGTCGCTGTGCTTGATGTGCCGGTCGAACACCGCGGTCGTGAGCTCGACAGGATGTCCGGTGAAAAGCCGCTGGTGGCACTTCGCGCACTTGGGCTGGTCCGCAAGCCGGTCCGCAGGCACGCGGATGATGGTGTGGCAGTGTGGACAGACAACCTGCAGCTTGTCGCTCATGTTCGCTCCCGGTCCCGTACTTGGCGCGCGGACGGACCTCGTACATAGGGGCGATGCGCGCGGAGTCAACCGGGCGTCAAGCGACCTCTTCAGCCGCGTCGTGGTCCGCGGGTTTATCGTGTCGGGGCGGTCGTATATCGCTGAAACGACCGACAAAGGCCTCGCGAGCCGCCAGCAACTCGCAGCCACCACCCGCTGTCGATTCTCTCCAGCGTGCTTCGCGAAAGGGGAGTTTCCCCCGGCTTTGCGGCCGAGGGAAACATGGTGGAGGCGGCGGGACGGCTGTTCCACTCCTTGCCGGAATGGGCCGGACTATGCCTTCATCCCGAAGACGGGATGCGGAGCGTGTTATGGATGTCCCCCTCACCCAACCCCCTCCCCGATAGGAGAGGGAGCAAGAGGAGGATAGACAACCATCCTAGTGCCGGCTCATCCGATTGCGCGGACCAGCCAGTCTATGAGTCTCTACAGGGCAGGCCTGACGTTGGCCGTCTTCCTACCCCTCGGCGTTGCCCCGTCGCTACCACCGCGACGTCGGGTTTCACCGATGTGAGCCCCGTTTTCACCCTGCTCTCGCGAGCAGAGGCGACCTTTGATCGAACCCGCGTCCGCAAGCCCTACGCTTCAAGACACTACATGCGTAGCCCAGTCATTGTTCTCGCCGCACGCTACCCGACGGGCAGGGAAGACGTGCGACCAGCTCAGGAACGTTTTAACGGTTCGGCCCTGAAGCACACCGAGACCGCGATCTTGTGAGCGCGTCCCCCGGGTCTGGATGCACAAGCACATACCAGTCGGAGGTTAGGCGGGATTAAGCCGCCAGAGCGTAGTTGTCGTCGTTGGCAACTAAAAGTTTGCAGCATGTTTAACGAGATGTACTGCACCTCGGCATGCACCTGAAGTTTCGCGACCCACGTCGAAGCCGATCGCCCCCAGAAGCAAGGCCATTGTAGGGCCGCGCGCCCGCATCGCAAGGGGCATGGGTCTCGGGCGTGGCTTTCGAGACCGTGCGCGACAGGACGTCGCGCCCGGAGCCTCCAGGGACGGATTCACGGCGTTCTCGAAAGCCACGCCCGAGACCCATGCCCCTTGCGATGCCTAGCGGCGCTTCAACAGCCGCGCCTTGTCGCGCTGCCAGTCGCGATCCTTGTCGACGGCCCGTTTGTCGTGCTGCTTCTTGCCCTTGGCGAGACCGATCTCGAGCTTGGCGCGGCCGCTCTTCCAGTAAAGCTGCAGCGGCACCACGGTGTAGCCGCGCCGTTCGACCGAGCCGACCAGATGGTCGAGCTGGTGGCGATGGAGGAGGAGCTTGCGCGTGCGCGTCGGGTCCGGGCGTGCACATGCGTCGATGCGGAGGTCAGCGGCGAGAAATGCGACCCGAACAGCAACGCCTCGCCGTTCTTCACGTAGACGTAGCTTTCCTTGAGCTGTGCGCGGCCGGCTCGCAGGCTCTTGACTTCCCAACCCTCGAGCGCGAGGCCAGCCTCGTACCGGTCCTCGATGAAATAGTCGTACCGCGCCTTGCGGTTCTCCGCGATCGGCCGTTCCTCTTCCGTGCCGGGTTTCTTTGCGCCGCTCATCGCCCGCATTCTAGCGGTGGCGGCCGTTGTGTGCTGCCCGCGGGACAGGGAGAATGCGCGCCCATTGCCACCGGCGGCGCAATTGCGGCTGCCACGACGACAGGGTGACGCGTGCGGCAGGTCGATCGACAGGCCCTGGTGCCTTACAGCGCGCAGCAGATGTTCGATCTGGTGGACCACATCGAAGCCTATCCGCAATTCCTGCCCTGGTGCCGCGCCGCCAGCGTCCTGGAGCGCAAACCCGGGGAGGTGATCGCGACGCTCCAGATCCACAAAGGCGCCCTGCACACGCGCTTCACGACGCGCAACCGGCGCGAGCCGCCGCATGCCGTTCACCTCACGCTCGTCGAGGGCCCATTCCGCTCGCTCGACGGGGACTGGCGCTTCGATCCGATCGCCGACAAGGGCAGCCGGGTCAGTCTCAAGTTGCGCTTCGCCTTCGCCAACCCGCTCAATGCGTGGCTGCTCGAGCCGGTGTTCGAGCACAGCTGCGCCACGCTCGTCGACGCTTTCGTCAAGCGTGCGCGCTCGGTCTATGCCTGAGATCGAATGCGAAGTGGCCTATGCACTGGCGCAGCGCCAGGAGGTGGTGCGCGTCCTGCTGCCAGCCGGAGCGACGGCGGGCGATGCGTTGCGCGCGTCAGGATTGCTGGAGCGGTTTCCGGAAATCGATGCCAACGCGCTTGCGCTGGGCGTGTTCGGCAAGGTGGTGGCGCCTGATCATCCCCTGGCAGCCGGGGATCGCGTGGAGATCTATCGGTCGCTGAGCGCCGATCCGCGCGTGGCGCGCCGTGCGCGCGCACGCCGCGTGCGCCGAGTCTAGGGCTCGCCCGACTGCTTCGGCTTGTCCGCGCTGTCGGCGACGCGGCTCGAGGCTTCGCCCGGCCGCTCGATGCGCGTGACCTTGTCGTCCTCGAAGAACACCGTCACCTTGCGCTTCTCGGGATCGCGCAGGCGGCCTTTCTTGAAATAGTAGACGTAGTCCCAGCGATCCGGATCGAAGGCGTTGCTGACCATCGGCGTACCGAGAAGGAAGCGCACCTGGCTGCGGGTCATGCCGGTGGTGAGCTGGTCGAGCGCCTTTGGATCGAGAAAGTTGCCCTGCTGGATGTTGATGCGATACACGCAGGCGCCGAGCGCGAGCAGGGAGGCGAGCACGAGCAGACGCGCCGCGGAGCGGAGAAATGTGCCTGTTTGCATTGCGAGTGCTGGAGCAGCCGGGGGTGCTGGAGGATAATGGTGGGCGCGGATCATAACCAATCCGTCAGCTTTCGGGGGCGATTGAAGTGGAAGGCAAGGATCTTCGTAAGGCGGGGCTCAAGGTCACGCTGCCGCGGCTGAAGATCCTCGAAATCCTCGAGAGCGGCGCGCTGCGCCACATGAGCGCCGAGGACATCTACAAGGTGCTGCTCGAGGCCAACCAGGACATCGGGCTGGCCACGGTGTATCGCGTGCTGACGCAATTCGAAGCCGCGGGACTGGTGACGCGCCACCATTTCGAGGACGGCATGGCCGTTTTCGAGCTCAACCAGGGGACGCATCACGATCATATCGTCTGCATCGACTGCGGCCGCGTCGAAGAGTTTCTCGACAAGAGCATCGAAGAGCGCCAGACGGCGGTTGCCCACCGGATGGGGTTCGAAATCCACGATCACTCGCTGATCCTGTACGGGCGCTGCAGCCGGCCGAATTGCCCCAACCGCAAGAACGCCAAGGACTAGGCAGCCGGTCCTAAGCGCGCGCGGCGCCGGCCGCCTGCTGGGCGCGTTTGAGCATCTCGCGTGCATGCTCCCGCGCCTTCTGGCTGATCTCCACGCCGCCGAGCATCCTCGCCAGCTCTTCCACGCGCTCGGCGCCGCGCAGGTCTGCGATCGTCGTGCGCGTCGTGCGGCCGTCGGTGAGCTTGCTGACTCGCAGGTGCCGGTCGGCCTGGCTGGCCACCTGCGGCAGATGTGTCACGCACAGCACCTGGGTGCGCGTGCCGAGCGATTGCAACTGCCGGCCCACGATCTCGGCCACGGCGCCGCCGATTCCGGCATCCACCTCGTCGAAGACCAGGCAAGGCGTGAGCGCGCGCCCGGCGGCTGCCACCTGAACCGCAAGGCTGATGCGCGAGAGCTCGCCGCCCGAGGCGACGCGCGCAATGGGGCGCAACGGCTGTCCGGGGTTGGCGGTGACCAGGAACTCGGTTTCGTCGTCGCCAGCGGCGCACGGCTCGCCAGCCTGTGCCGTTGCGACCGTGGCTTCGAACTTGCCGCCGGGCATGCCCAGAGTCTGCAGCATCTGCGTGACTTCGCGCGTCAGCGCCTTCGCCGCCTTCTGACGAGCCTTCGACAGGGTCCCGGCCGCCTTTGCGTACGCGAGGCGCGCGGCTTCGAGCTGGCGTCCGATCTCCGCGAGCGAGGTCTCGTGCGCGAGCAGCTGCGCCAGCTCGGTCTGCAGCCGCTCGAGGAGCGCGGCGAGCTCCTCCGCCGGCACGCGATGTTTGCGCGCCAGCTCCTCGATCGTCGCCACCCGCCGCTCGACCCAGTCGCGCCGCTGCGGATCGATATCCAGCGCCTCGAGGTAGTGCCGCAGGCCATCGGCGGCTTCGCGGATGGCGATCGATGCCTCTTGCAGGCGCCGCTCGGGTTCGACCAGGCCGGCATCGAGCGCCGTGAGATTGCGCAACTGTGCGCCGGCGCGGCCAACCGCGCCATGTGCGCTGAAGGAATCGTCCTCGTCGATGAGGTCCATCGCCTGGCGCGCGCCTTCGCCCAGACGGCTGCCGTTGGCGAGCCGCCGCTGCTCGGCCAGCAACTCGGGCAATTCCTCCGGCTTCAGTCCCAGCGCTTGCAGCTCGCGCACCTGGTAGTGCAGCAGCTCGAGCCGCGCGTCGCGGTCGCGGCCTTGCGCTTGCAACTCGTCACGGTGCGTGCGCAGCTCGCTCCAGGCGGCGAAGGCCTCGCGGACGCCGGCGGCGAGCGCTTCGTGTTGCCCGTGGGCATCGAGGAGCTGGCGCTGCGCCACGCGGCGCGTCAACGTCTGGAATTCGTGCTGCCCGTGAATGTCGACCAGCAGCTCGCCGAGCTCGCGCAGCGTCTGCAGCGGCACGACCTGGCCGTTGATGAACGCGCGCGACCGGCCGTCGCGGCCGGCGACGCGCCGCAGAATGCACTCTCCGTCGCACTCGATCTCCTGCGCCGCGAGCCAGGCCAGGGCGGTCTCGTTGCGCCGGATGTCGAATGTTGCGCTGACTTCGGCGCGCTCGCTGCCATGGCGGATCACTTCGGCGCCAGCGCGGCCGCCGCCCGCGAGCGCCAGGGCATCGACCACGATCGACTTGCCGGCGCCAGTCTCGCCGGTGAGCCCGATCAGTCCGGAGCCGAGCTCCAGCTCGAGCTCGTCGATGATGGCGAAGTCGCGAATCCGCAGGAACGTGAGCACGCGGCGCGGCTCTCAGCGCTCTGCCGGCCGCGGCCCATCGCGCGGCGGACCGTCGTAGCCGCCGCGGCCCCAATGGAGCTTGGAGCGCAGCAGGCGGTAGTAGTCGTGTCCGGGCGGGTGCAGCAGCGTCACGCAGTGACTGGAAGGCGCGATGACCAGTCGATCCGCGTGCGCGAGCTCCCCGAGCAAGGCGCCGTCGCAGGTGACGAGAGCGCGTGTATCCGGCGCGCTCGATCAGCCGGATTTCAATGTGCACGCCGCTCGGCACGACCACCGGACGGTCGCTCAGGGTGTGCGGGCAGATGGGCGCCAGCACCAGCACGCTCAGGTCCGGTTGCACGATCGGACCGCCGCAGGAGAGGGCATAGGCCGTGGACCCGTGGCGGTCGCGACCACGAGCCCGTCGCCGCTGTGGGTATTCACGTAGCGACCGTCGATCCAGGTCTCGAAGTCCAGCATCCGCCCGGTTTCCCACTTTTGCAGCACCACGTCGTTGAGCGCCGTGAGCATCGCCTCCGGCTTGCCCGCGCGCACGAGGCGCGCTTCGAGGAGGGTGCGCCGGTCCACGGCGAACTTGCCCGACAGCACCTCGTCGAGGCGCATCAGCATGTCGTCGGGTGACACGTCGGTGAGAAATCCCAGCCGGCCGCGATTGACCCCGACCAGCGGCACGTCATGATGGGCGGCGAGCCGGGCCGCGTAGAGCATGGTCCCGTCGCCGCCGATCGCGATCACGAGCCTGGCGCGCGTGGCGAACTGCTCCTCGGGCACTCGGGTCGACACCCTCCGGAAAGATCTCGGGTGTGATGCGCTGGTCGACCAGATACCATGACGCTGCGCCTGAGCAGGTGACGCGCCAGGCCGCGCATGCTGTCGGCCACGCGCTCGTCGGTATGGCGGCCCACCAGGGCGACGGAATTGAAAGGGGTATTCATGTCTTCGAGGAGTTTGCCGCGTTTTAGCACGCGCCGCGGGGTGAGCCAACCTCGAAGGCCGCTTCGGCGAACCGCGGCGGCACGGCTCCTCTGACTTGCGTCGCGCGCCATTGTCAGTTATCGCCTCCGTGTCAAATGAGCCTGCAGACGAACCCCTGAACGAGCGGGCCCAGCTCCTGCTCAAGATCCTGATCGAGAGCTATATCCGCGACGGGCAGCCGGTGGGCTCGCGCACCCTGTCGCGCGAGTCCGGGCTGGCGCTGAGCTCGGCCACCATCCGCAATGTCATGGCGGATCTCGACGAGCTCGGCTTCGTGACCTCGCCGCACACCTCCGCCGGGCGGGTCCCACCGACAAGGGCTACCGGTTCTTCGTCGATACCCTGCTCAAGCTCCAGCCGCTGCCCGGTGAGGAAATCGACGAGTTGCAACGCCGCCTGGGCGAGCACCAGGACGAACCCAATTCCCTGGTGGCGACCGCATCGCAGCTCCTCTCGACCATCACCCACCTCGCCGGCGTGGTGACGATTCCGCGCCAGCCGCACGCAACCATCAGCCAGATCGAGTTCGTCGGCCTGTCGGACAACCGTGTCCTCACCGTGCTGGTGGTCAACGGGCGAGAGGTCCAGAACCGCGTCATGCAGGTGGAGCGGCATTACTCCGCGGACGAGCTGCGCCGCGCCGCCAACTACCTGAACGACCAGTTCCGCGGGCGCACGCTTCCGGAAGTGCGCTCCGAGCTCCTGGGCCAGCTGCACGAGACCCGCCTGCACCTGAACAAGCTCATGCTGGATGCAATCCAGGTGGCGCAACAGGTGGTGGAGCGCGAGGCGGCCAGCTACGTGATGGCGGGCGAGACCAATCTCATGGACTTCGCCGAGCTGTCCAACGTCGAAAAGCTGCGGCGCCTGTTCGATGCCTTCACCGAGAAGCGCGACATATTGCACCTGCTGGACCTGAGCCTGCGCGCCGAGGGCGTGCAGATCTTCATCGGCCAGGAATCCGGCTACACGATGCTGGACGACTGCAGCGTGGTCACCGCTCCCTACACCCTGGACAACGAGGTCGTCGGCGTCCTGGGGGTGATCGGCCCGACGCGCATGGCCTACGAGCGCATCATTCCCATCGTCGACATCACCGCCCGGCTGCTCGGCGCCGCCTTGAATTCCCGCAAGTAGCGCCTATCTCCTCTGCCGGCTTCTCCTGCTATTCTCTGCGGCCCGCGCCCGCCCAGGTCGCGGTCCCAATCATTTCGATGGAGTGCAAGCGATGTCGAGCATGGGCCCCAAGGATGCCGAGAAGCGGTCTGGCGCGAGCCGGGACAACCCGCGGGACGACGAACAGGATGCCACGGTCGTACTGACCGAGACGCCGCGCGCCGAGCGTGGACCGGATCAGCTCGAGCAGGCGCTCATCGATGCCGAGGCGAAGGCGCAGGAGAACTGGAACAGCTATCTGCGCGCCGTGGCGGACGTGGAGAACATCCGCAAGCGGGCGCAGCGCGACGTGGAGAGCGCCCACCGGTACGGGCTGGAGAAATTCGTCCAGGAGCTGCTCGCTGTGAAGGATAGCCTCGAGATGGGTCTGGAGGCGGGGCTCAACGCCGACGCCAAGAGCCTGCTGGCCGGCAAGGAGGCGACCCTGCAGCTCCTCAACAAGGCATTCCAGAAATTCAACATCGCCGAGATCAACCCGGTCGGCGCGCCCTTCGATCCCCAGCAGCACGAGGCCATCGCGATGCAGGAATCGGCCACGGCCGAGCCGGGTTCGGTGTTGCAGGCCATCCAGAAGGGCTACGAGCTCAACGGCCGCCTGCTGCGGCCGGCGCGGGTAATCGTGGCCAAGGCCCCTGGATGATGAATGCAGGCGGCGTGCCGGCTTGAAACCAGGCTGCGCCGCCCCATTACCGCGCAGCAGGTATTGATGGATTCTTGAGGAGTCAAAACAATCATGGGCAAGACAATCGGCATCGACCTGGGAACCACCAATTCCTGCGTCGCGGTGATGGAAGGGGGCAAGCCGCGCGTCATCGAAAACAGCGAAGGCGAGCGCACCACGCCCTCGGTCGTGGCGTTCACCAAGGATGGCGAGGTGATCGTCGGCCAGCCGGCGAAACGCCAGGCCGTCACCAATCCCCAGAACACCCTGTTCGCGATCAAGCGGCTGATCGGCCGCAAGTTCGACGATGACGTGGTGCAGAAAGACATCAAGATGGTGCCCTACAAGATCGTACGCGCCGACAACGGCGACGCCTGGGTCGAGGTGCAGGGCAAGAAGATGGCGCCGCAGGAAATCTCGGCGCGCGTCCTGCAGAAGATGAAGAAGACCGCCGAGGACTACCTCGGCGAGGCGGTCACCGAAGCGGTGATCACGGTGCCCGCGTACTTCAACGATTCGCAGCGCCAGGCGACCAAGGACGCCGGCCGCATCGCCGGTCTCAACGTCAAGCGCATCATCAACGAGCCCACCGCGGCCGCCCTGGCCTATGGCCTGGACAAGGCCGGCGGGGATCGCAAGATCGCGGTTTACGACCTGGGCGGCGGCACCTTCGACATCTCGGTCATCGAGATCGCCGAGATCGACGGCGAGCGCCAGTTCGAAGTGCTCTCCACCAACGGCGATACGTTCCTCGGCGGCGAGGACTTCGACCTGCGGATCATCAACTACGTGGCCGAACAGTTCGAGAAGGAGAGCGGGGTGAACGTCCGCAAGGACCCGCTCGCCATGCAGCGCCTGAAGGAAGCTGCCGAGAAGGCCAAGATCGAGCTGTCCTCGACGCAGCAGACCGACATCAACCTGCCGTACATCACGGCGGACGCCAGCGGTCCGAAGCACCTCAACATGCGCCTGACCCGCGCCAAGCTCGAGTCGCTGGTCGAAGACCTGGTCAACAAGACGGTCGAGCCGTGCCGCATTGCCCTCAAGGACGCCGGGCTGACCGGCAAGGAGGTCGGCGAAGTTATCCTGGTCGGCGGCCAGACCCGCATGCCGCTGGTACAGAAGGTGGTGCGCGAATTCTTCGGCAAGGAGCCGCGCAAGGACGTCAACCCCGACGAGGCGGTGGCGGTCGGTGCGGCCATCCAGGCAGGCGTGCTCGCGGGCGAAGTGAAGGACGTGCTGCTGCTCGACGTTACCCCGCTGTCGCTGGGCATCGAAACGCTCGGCGGCGTGGTCGACAAGGTGATCGAGAAGAACACCACGATTCCGACCAAGGCCGCCAAGACCTATTCGACGGCCGAGGACAACCAGCCGGCGGTGACGATCCGCGTCCTGCAGGGCGAGCGTCAGCGCGCGGCCGACAACAAGTGCTGGGCCAGTTCGACCTGGCGGACATCTCGCCGGCGCCGCGCGGCCTGCCGCAGATCGAAGTCACCTTCGACATCGACGCCAACGGCATTCTCAATGTGTCGGCGAAGGACAAGAACACCGGCAAGGAACAGCGCATCGTCATCAAGGCCTCGACCGGCCTGAGCGAGGAAGAGATCAAGCGCATGGTGCGCGATGCCGAGGCGCATGCCGAGGAAGACAAGCGCTTCCGCGAGCTGGTCGAGACGCGCAACCGGGGCGACGCCCTGGTCCATTCCGTCGAGAAGGCGCTCAAGGACCTGGGGGATAAAGTGCCCGCGGAGCTGCGTTACAAGGTCGAAACCGCGGTCTCGTCGCTCAAGTCGGTGCTGGGTGGCGATGACAAGGAAGCCATCGAGAAGCGCAGCCACGAGCTGGCAGAGGCCTCTGCGACGCTGGCGCAGGAAGCGGGGCGAGCCGAGCAAGCGGCAGCGCAGCAACAGGCGGGCGCCGCAGGCGGTGCGGGTGCCGGCGGAGCACAGCAGCCGGGAGCCGAAGGCGAAGTGCTGGATGCGGAGTTCGAAGAGGTCAAGGGGAAAGGACGCAAGACCTCGTAATCGGGCACAGTACGCCCAGCTGGAGTTGTAGAAACGACCGCCGCCGGGCACTGTCCGGCGGCGGTTGCGCATATACGGGCTCGGGAATGTCTAAACGCGACTATTACAAAGTCCTCGACGTGGCGCGCAACGCCACGGAAGGCGAAATCAAGAAGGCTTACCGGCGCCTGGCGATGAAATTTCATCCGGACCGCAATCCCGAGGACCAGGACGCGGAGGAGAAATTCAAAGAGTGCAAGGAAGCCTACGAGGTGCTCACCGACGCGCAGAAGCGCGCCGCCTACGATCAGTTCGGGCACGCCGGAGTCGGCGCCTCGCGCGGCGCGGGCGCAGGATTCAGCGCGGCCGATGCTTTCGGCGATATCTTCGGCGATGTATTCGGCGACATCTTCGGCGGCGCCCGGCGTGGCCGCACCCAGGTGTTTCGCGGTGCGGACCTGCGCTACGAGCTGCAACTCGACCTGCGCCAGGCGGTATTCGGCGACGCGGTCGACATCGACTTCCAGACTCTGGTCGAATGCGCGACCTGCAGCGGCAGCGGTGCGGCGAAGGGCTCGGCGCCGGTCACGTGTGAGACCTGCGGCGGCCAGGGTCAGGTTCGCGTCACGCAGGGTTTCTTCAGCGTGCAACAGACCTGTCCGCGATGCCGGGGGCGCGGCCAGATGATCTCCACACCCTGCGATACCTGCCACGGCCAGGGGCGCACGCGGCGCTCCAAGACACTCAACGTGAAGATTCCGGCGGGCGTGGACAACGGCGACCGCATCCGGCTGTCGGGCGAGGGCGAGGCGGGACGCAACGGCGGACCGTCCGGCGATCTGTATGTCGAAGTGCACGTTCGCGATCACCCGATCTTCGAGCGCGACGGCAGCCACCTGTCGTGCGAGGTGCCGGTGAGCTTCGCCACGGCGGTGCTCGGCGGCGAGCTGGAGGTGCCGACGCTCGACGGGCACGTGCGCCTGAAGATTCCGGCGCAGACGCAGTCGGGACGGGTATTCCGCTTGCGCGAGAAGGGCGTGCGCCCGGTGCGCGGCGGACCGACCGGCGACCTGTTCTGCCGCGTCGCGGTCGAAACCCCGGTGAACCTGTCCTCCGAGCAGCGCAAGCTGGTGCAGAAACTGGAAGAGTCGCTGCGCAAGGATCCGCAGCGGCACAATCCGCGCGAGCACACCTGGCTGGACGGCGTGAAGAAGTTTTTCGAGAACATCGCGCGATGAACCTCGCCATTCTTGGATGCACCGGCCGGATGGGGCGTGCGCTCCTCGCGGCAATGAGAGAGCGGCCGGATCTCGTGCTCACAGGTGCTCTCGCATCGAACGGCAGCGCGGCCATCGGCCGGGATGCCGGCGCGCTGTGCGGTGATGCCCCCAAGGGCGTGCTCGTCACGGCGGATCGCAAGCGCGCGCTGCAGAGCGCAGGAGTGGCGCTCGATTTCACGTTGCCCGCCGCCGTTCCCGCGAACCTCGCGGCGTGTATCGAGGAGCGCATCCCGTTGGTTCTCGGTACGACGGGCTTGGACGAGGCGACGCTCGCGAGCGTGCGCGAGGCGAGCCGAACCATCGCCGTGCTGCATTCGCCCAACATGGGTGTCGGCGTGAATGTGCTCTTCGGCCTGGTGGAAACCGCGGCGCGAGCTCTGGGGCGCGAATACGACGTCGAGATCGTGGACGTGCATCATCGCGGCAAGCGCGACGCACCGTCCGGCACCGCGCTCCAGCTCGGCGAGACCGTCGCGCGAGCGCGCGGCGATGACTTCGATGCCGTCGCCGTTCGTGCTCGCAGCGCGGCCGGCGAGCCGCGGCGGAGCGGCGAAATCGGCTTCGCCGTCGTGCGGGCGGGCGACCACGTCGGAGAGCACACCGTGCTCTTCAGCGCAAGCGGAGAAACGGTGACTCTGGCGCACCGCGCCACCGACCGCCTGACGTTCGCCCGCGGCGCCTTGCGCGCTGCGGCGTGGCTGGTGGGCCGCCCGCCCGGTCTCTATCGAATGAGCGATGTTATTGCTTCTGGTTCAAGGATATAGCGCCACTTGTTAAGTATAGATCTCATGGAGGTTCTGCAATTTCGGCCAGGCTGCGACGCGGCGCGGGGCCCCCGATTCGCGTGGACACCCGCGGCCCGACTTCGTAAAATTCGCGCCGTTGCCAGAAGGGTAGTCTGTCAAAGCGGGCGGAGTTCTGATGAGGAGCTCCTCCCGCTTTGCACATGCGCGACCCGATTAATCTTGCCAGGGGACTTCCGATTTGACCGTTCCCGCAGTGCTGGCTCTGGAAGACGGAACCGTCTTTCGGGGCATTTCCATCGGCGCCAAAGGCAATACCACCGGCGAAGTCGTTTTCAATACCTGCGATGACCGGCTATCAGGAGATCCTCACCGATCCCTCCTACTGCCGGCAGATCGTCACCCTCACGTACCCGCACATCGGCAACACGGGTGCCAACCCCGAAGATCTCGAATCCGCCGCGATTTACGCCGCGGGCCTGGTGATCCGCGACCTGCCGCTGCTCGCGAGCAGCTGGCGCGCCGCCGAATCGCTGCCGACCTTCCTGCAGCGCGGCAAGCTCGTCGCGATCGCCGAGATCGACACGCGCAAGCTCACGCGCATCCTGCGCGACAAGGGCGCGCAGGCCGGCTGCATCATGACCGGCGAGCAGATCGAGGAGTCCGCCGCGGTGCGCGCGGCGCGAAAATTCCCCGGGCTGAAAGGCATGGACCTGGCGAAAGTCGTGACGACCAAGCGCCAGTACCAGTGGAACGAGGGCTCGCTGTGGCGCGAAGACCAGCGCCCGCTGCCGCGGCCCGCCGCGCGCCTGCACGTCGTGGCGTACGACTTCGGCATCAAGCGCAACATCCTGCGCTTGCTCGCCGATTACGGCTGCCGCATGACGGTGGTACCGGCGACCACACCGGCCGAGCAGGTGCTCGCGCTGAACCCTGACGGCATCTTCCTCTCCAACGGTCCGGGTGATCCGGAGCCCTGCGACTACGCGATCGGCGCGATCCAGGCAATTCCTCGAGACCGATATCCCGATCTTCGGCATCTGCCTGGGTCACCAGCTGCTGGGACTCGCCAGCGGCGCACGCACCATCAAGATGAAGTTCGGCCATCACGGCGCCAATCACCCGGTGCAGGAGCTCGCCAGCGGGCGCGTGTTCATCACCAGCCAGAACCACGGCTTCGCCGTGGACGAGAGCGACGCCTGCCGCCAGTGCTGCAGGCCGACGTTCCGTTCGCTGTTCGACGGCTCGCTGCAGGGCTCGCGCGCATCGATCGCCCGGCCTTCAGCTTCCAGGGTCATCCGGAAGCGAGCCCGGGTCCGCACGACCTGCGCCCCCTGTTCGAGCAGTTCCTGTACCTGATGGTCAAGCGTCTGCAGAACCTGTCGCGCTCGCTCAAGGTCCAGCAGGCGGCGCAGCGTCAGGCCGCCGAGACCTGAGATGCCCAAGCGCACGGACATCGAGAGCATCCTGATCATCGGCGCCGGGCCGATCGTCATCGGCCAGGCGTGCGAGTTCGACTATTCGGGCGCCCAGGCCTGCAAGGCGCTGCGCGAGGAGGGCTACCGCGTCATCCTCGTCAACTCCAACCCCGCGACCATCATGACCGACCCGGAGATGGCAGATGCGATCTACATCGAGCCGGTCAACTGGCGCACCGTCGCGCGCATCATCGAGAAGGAACGCCCCGACGCGCTGCTGCCGACGATGGGCGGGCAGACGGCGCTCAACTGCGCGCTCGACCTGGTGCGCGAAGGCGTGCTCGAAAAGCACGGCGTCGAGCTGATCGCCGCATCGCGCGAAGCGATCGACATGGCCGAGGATCGCGAGCTGTTCCGCAATGCCATGCGCGAGATCGGCCTCGAGACGCCGCGCTCGCGCATCGCGCACAGCATGGAAGAGGCGCTCGCGGTGCAGGCCGAGATCGGCTATCCGACGGTCATCCGGCCCTCGTTCACGCTGGGCGGGAGCGGCGGCGGCATCGCCTACAACCGCGAGGAATTCGAGGAGATCGTGGCGCGCGGGCTGGACGCCTCGCCGACCAACGAGGTGCTGCTCGAAGAATCGGTGATCGGCTGGAAAGAGTTCGAGATGGAGGTGGTGCGCGACAAGAACGACAACTGCATCATCGTCTGCTCGATCGAGAATCTCGATCCGATGGGCGTGCATACCGGCGATTCGATCACCGTCGCGCCGGCGCAGACGCTCACCGACAAGGAATACCAGCGCATGCGCGATGCCTCGATCGCGGTGCTGCGCAAGATCGGCGTCGAGACCGGCGGCTCGAACGTGCAGTTCGCCGTCAATCCGGACGACGGCCGGCTGCTGATCATCGAGATGAATCCACGCGTGTCGCGCTCCTCGGCGCTGGCCTCGAAGGCCACGGGCTTTCCGATCGCGAAGGTCGCGGCCAAGCTCGCGGTCGGCTACACGCTCGATGAGCTCAAGAACGACATCACCGGCGGAGCCACGCCGGCCTCGTTCGAGCCGACGCATCGACTACGTCGTCACCAAGATTCCGCGCTTCACCTTCGAGAAATTTCCCGGCGCCAACACGCGCCTCACCACGCAGATGAAATCGGTGGGCGAGGCGATGGCCATCGGGCGCACGTTCCAGGAATCGCTGCAGAAGGCCCTGCGCAGCCTGGAGACCGGCTGCGACGGATTCGAACGAGCAGCTCGACGCTGCCGCTCACCGAGGAGACCGGCAACTCGCTCGACCTACGAACTGCGCCTCGCCCGGCCCGGATCGCCTGCTGTACATCGGCCGATGCGTTCCGCGCGGGCTGGTCGCTCGAGAAGATGCAGCGGCTCACGCGCATCGATCCCTGGTTCCTCTGCGCAGATCGTGACCTCGTCGAGGAGGAGCAGCAAGGCCCGCAGCGGCGGACTGGAATCCCTCGATGCGCCGCGGCTGCGCGCGCTTGAAGCGCAAGGGATTCGCCGACAGCCGCCTGGCGCGGCTGCTGGGTATCGACGAAGTCAGTGATCCGCAAGCGCCGCCACAAGTTCGGCCTGCACCCGGTCTACAAGCGCGTCGACACCTGCGCGGCCGAATTCGCGACCTCGACGGCCTACATGTACTCCACGTATGAAGAGGAGTGCGAGGCCAACCCGAGCGAGCGGCGCAAGATCATGATCCTCGGCGGCGGCCCGAACCGCATTGGCCAGGGCATCGAGTTCGACTACTGCTGCGTGCACGCGGCGCTGGCGCTGCGCGAAGACGGCTTCGAGACCATCATGGTCAACTGCAATCCGGAGACCGTGTCCACCGACTACGACACTTCGGATCGCCTGTATTTCGAGCCGCTGACGTTCGAGGACGTCATGGAAATCATCGCCAAGGAAAAGCCGGAGGGCGTGATCGTTCAGTACGGCGGGCAGACCCCGCTCAAGCTGTCGCGCGCGCTGGCGGCTGCGGGCGCGCCGATCATCGGCACGACGCCGGATTCGATCGACGTCGCCGAGGACCGCGAACGCTTCCAGCAGCTGGTGAAAAAGCTCGGGCTCAAGCAGCCGGCGAACGCGACGGCGCGCAACGAGGAACAGGCGGTGGAGCCTGGCGCGCGAAGTGGGCTTCCCGCTGGTCGTGCGCCCGTCCTATGTGCTCGGCGGACGCGCGATGGAAGTCGTTTTCAACGAGGACGACCTGCGCGCCTACATGACCGACGCAGTGAAGGTATCCAACGACAGCCCGGTGCTGCTCGACCGCTTTCTCGATCTCGCCATCGAGGTGGACGTCGACGCGATCTGCGACGGCGAGGACGTTCTCATCGGCGGCATCATGGAGCACATCGAGCAGGCCGGCGTGCATTCGGGCGATTCCGGCTGCTCGCTGCCGCCCGAACGGCCTGCACGCCCGAGATCCTGGCAGGAGTTGCAGCGCCCAGACGCGCAAGCTCGCCAAGGCCCTCAATGTCGTCGGCTTGATGAACATCCAGTTCGCGATCCAGAACGGCATCGTCTACATCCTCGAGGTGAACCCGCGCGCCTCGCGCACCGTGCCGTTCGTTTCCAAGGCGACCGGCGTGCCGCTCGCGAAGGTCGCGGCGCGCGTCATGACGGGCCGCAAGCTCAAGGAGCTGGGGCTCACCGAGGAGCGCATCCCGGGATACTTCTCGGTGAAGGAAGCCGTGTTCCCGTTCGCCAAGTTCCCGGAAGCCGATCCGATCCTCGGGCCGGAAATGAAGTCGACCGGCGAAGTCATGGGTACGGGCCGCACCTTCGGCGAGGCCTATGCCAAGGCGCAGGCCGCATCCGGGGTGATCCTGCCGACGCGCGGCGTGTGCCTGATCAGCGTGCGCGACCGCGACAAGCCGGGCGCGGTGGCCCTCGCACACATGCTGGTGGCGCGCGGTTTCGAGATCGTGGCGACTTCGGGCACCGCCAAGGCGCTCGAAGAGGCCGGCGTGCCGGTGCGGCCCGCCAACAAGGTGCGCGAGGGCCGGCCGCACATCGTCGACATGATCAAGAACGACGAGATCAACCTGATCGTCAACACCACCGAAGGCAAGCAGGCGATCCGCGAATCGCGCTCGATCCGCCGCGAGGCCGTCCACAAGCGCGTGACCTACTACACGACGGTAGCGGCGGCGCGCGCGACCTGCGATGCGCTCGATCACCTCGACGAAGTGGAAGTGAACCGCTTGCAGGACCTGCACCAGGAGCTGGTGGCGTGAAGCGCAGTCCCGTTACCCTCAGGGGTGCCGAGCGCCTGCGCGTGGAGCTGAAGAAGCTCAAGAGCGAGGATCGTCCCACCGTCATCAAGGCGATCGCCGAGGCGCGCAGCCACGGTGACCTGAGCGAGAACGCCGAGTATCACGCCGCGCGCGAGCAGCAGAGCTTCATCGAGGGCCGGATCGACGGAGATCGAGAACCGCCTGGCGAACGCCGGAGATCATCGACGTGGCGCGCCTCGCCGGCAGCAACCGGGTCGTGTTCGGCGCGACCGTGGACCTGGAGGACCAGGACGACGGCGGCGAGCTCGTCTACCAGATCGTCGGCGAGGACGAGGCGGACATCCGGCGTGGGCTGGATCTCCATCACCTCACCCATTGCGCGCGCGCTCGTCGGCAAGAGCAGGGCGACGTCATCGAAGTCGTCGCCCCCGGCGGCACGCGTACCTACGAGATCATCGGGGTCAAGTACGTCTGACGTGCGCTGCAGCTTCGATGACTGAGGAATGGTCGCGCTACCGGAGCTTCCCGCGCCTGGGCGTCGATCTCCTGCACGCGCATTTCCGTTCCCACGTCTATGCCCGCCACGCGCACGACTCACACGTCGTCGGCGTGGTCGAGAGGGGCGTGCCGACTTTCCGTTACCGCGGCGGCAGGCATCAGGTCGCGCCCGGAAGGATCATGATCCTCAATCCCGAGGAGCCGCACGATGGACGCTCGGCTCAGGCATCCGGCTATGAGTATCGAATGCTCTATGTGCGGCAGGAGGCATTCGCCGCTGCGCTGTTGGACGACCCCCGGACGACGCACGCGCGTGCCCTGCTTTCGCGAGCCCGAAGTCGACGACCCGGCCCTGGCGCGGCAGCTGCGGCGGGTGCACGCGGCGTTGAGCCGGAGCGGCTCGGACCTGGAGACCGAAAGCCTGCTTCTGGACGTCGTGCGGGCCTTGACGGCGCGGCATTCCGGCTGGAACCTTGCCGACGATCCCTCCTGCAGACGCATCGATGTCGCGACCAGTCGGGCACGCGACTACGTGCACGCACACTTCGCCGAAGACTTTTCGCTCGCGACGCTGGCCGGGGTCGCGGAGCTGAGCCGCTTCCAGCTCAGCCGCCGATTCACGCGCGCCTACGGACTCCCGCCGCACGCGTACCTGGTGCAACTGCGCGTGCGTGCGGCTCGCAATCTGCTCGCCGCTGGACAAAGCCCTGCGCAGGTTGCTTACGACACGGGGTTCGCGGATCAGAGCCATCTTGCGCGCCGGATCAAGAGCGCTTACGGCGTCACACCCCGTCAGGTTCGGGCGGCGATGCGCTAGGGACGTCCTGCACGAACGTTCAATATTTCCGTACGCACCGGGCTCAGGCTTGCTTCCATGAGCACCGCAACGCGGCTGGACGCGCAAGTCCATCACTACATCGTCAGGGGCTGATCGACGAGGGGCGGATCGTTCCGTTGCGTGCTGGCGCAGCGGGTGCGGCCACGCAGGTCAAGGTACGGACTTTCGCACCGGGCGAGGGTGTTCCCGAGGATCCAGTTTGCGGATCAGGAAACGGCTCCGTCGCGGCGTACATTGCCGCCACCAGCTTGCTGGGCGGAGCGGATTTCGCATATGAAGCAGAGCAGGGAATCGAAGTCGCCCGACCTGGAACGGTCTTGGTACGATGCGCAAGGCGGCCCGGCGGCAACCTGCAGATCAGTGTCGGCGGACATGCCGTCAAGGTTCTGGAAGGCACCCTCTTTCTCTAATCCCGTCAATCCGGCAGGACGATCTTCGGCAGCTTCGCATCGGGGCGATAGAAGAGGCCGACGTTGCCGATGCGCTGGACCAGCTCGCTCGCGGTTCGCTGGGCGAGTTGATCGAGCATTTCGTCCCGCGATGCTCGCTCGGCGGCGCGGGCGCGCACCTTGACGAGCTCGTGGTCGTTCAGGGCGCGCTGCATTTCCTGCACGATGGCGTCCGTCAGCCCCGATTGGCCGAGCGTGACGATGGGATGCAGCGGGTGGCCGAGCCGTCGCAGGTGTTTTCTCTGTTTTTCCGAGAGTGTCATGGGAACGTCAGTATAAGCGGCCGCAACATGGCCAAGCGCAGCAAGAGCAGCTCCCGGTGGTTGCAGGAGCACGTCCGGGACCCGTACGTGAAGCGGGCCCGCAAGGAGGGCTTCCGCTCGCGCGCCGCGTTCAAGCTGGAGGAGATTCAGCGCGTCGAGAAGCTGATCAAGCCCGGAATGGTGATCGTCGATCTCGGCGCGGCGCCCGGCGGATGGAGCCAGTTTGCGGCGCGGATGCTGCAGGGACGCGGCGAGGTGTTCGCACTCGACGTGCTGCCGATGCCATTCGTCCCTGGCGTGACCTTCCTGCAGGGCGACTTTCGCGAGGAGGCGGTCCTCGGCCAGCTGAATGCCGCGCTCGCCGGCCGCAAGGTGGACCTTGTGCTCTCCGACATGGCCCCCAATATGAGCGGCATCGACGCCGTCGACCAGCCGCGGTCCATGCATCTCGCCGAGCTCGCGCTCGAGTTCGCGACGCAGAACCTCGAGCCCGGCGGCGACCTGCTGATGAAGGTATTTCAAGGCAGCGGCTTCGAGGCGCTCGTGGCCGCCGCACGGCGCAATTTCGCGACAGTGCGGATGCGAAAACCCGAGGCGTCGCGGGCGCGCAGCCCCGAGGTCTACTTGCTGGCGAGAAGCTACCGGATGGTGTAGGTTCGGTGAACGCCTGACGAATCGCCCAGTCTGATTTATGCGAATGTATTCGCGGCATTAGGCCGCACCGAGGGCCCGCCTTGAACGACTTGACGAAAAACATTCTCCTCTGGGTCGTGATCGCCGTCGTGCTGCTGACGGTGTTCAGCAATTTCAGTCCGCGTTCCAGCGAGACGGAGGAGATGACCTATTCGACGTTCCTCGACGAGGTGCGCAAACAGTCGATCGACTCCGTCGTCTTCAAGGGCGAAGTGATCGAGGGGCGCAAGCGCGACGGCAAGGGCTTCCGCGTCTACAACCCGGAGACCGACAACACCGCCCTGATCGGCATGCTCAACAAGGAGCGCGTCGCGATCAGCGCGGCCGCCCCGCCCAAGCCGAACCTGCTGCTGCAGCTGTTCCTGTCCTCGTTCCCGGTCCTGCTGCTGGTGGCCATCTTCATCTACTTCATGCGCCAGATGCAGGGGGCCGCGGGCGGTCGCGGCGCCATGTCGTTCGGCAAGAGCCGCGCTCGGCTGCTCGGCGAGGACCAGGTCGCCGTCACGTTCGCGGATGTCGCGGGCGTGCGAGGAGGCCAAGCAGGAAGTGGTCGAGATCGTCGACTTCCTCAAGGACCCGGGCAAGTTCCAGAAGCTGGGCGGGAAGATCCCCAAGGGCGTGCTGATGGTCGGCGCGCCGGGCACCGGCAAGACGCTGCTGGCGCGCGCCATCGCCGGCGAAGCCAAGGTGCCGTTCTTTACGATTTCCGGCTCCGACTTCGTCGAGATGTTCGTCGGCGTCGGCGCCTCGCGCGTGCGCGACATGTTCGAGCAGGCCAAGAAGCATGCGCCGTGCATCATCTTCATCGACGAGATCGACGCCGTCGGCCGCCATCGCGGCGCGGGCCTGGGCGGCGGTCACGACGAGCGCGAGCAGACGTTGAACCAGCTGCTGGTGGAGATGGACGGCTTCGAGGGCAACGAGGGCATCATCGTCATCGCGGCGACCAATCGCCCCGACGTCCTCGACCCGGCGCTGCTGCGTCCGGGCCGCTTCGACCGCCAGGTCGTGGTGCCGCTGCCCGACGTGCGCGGCCGCGAGCAGATCCTCAAGGTGCACATGCGCCGCGTGCCGCTCGGCGAGGACGTCAAGCCGCAGATCATCGCGCGGGGCACGCCCGGGTTCTCCGGCGCGGATCTCGCCAACCTCGTGAACGAGGCGGCGCTGTTCGCGGCGCGCGCCAACCACCGGGTGGTGACGATGGTCGAGTTCGAGCGTGCCAAGGACAAGATCATGATGGGCGCGGAGCGGCGCTCCATGGTCATGACCGAGGAAGAAAAGCGCATGACCGCCTTCCACGAAGCCGGCCACGCCCTCGTCGGTCTGTCGGTGCCCGAGCACGACCCCGTCTACAAGGTGACGATCATCCCGCGCGGCCGCGCACTGGGTGTGACGCTGTTCCTGCCGGAAGGCGACCGCTACAGCACCAGCAAGCGCCGGCTCGAGAGCCGCATTGCGACGCTGTTCGGCGGGCGCATCGCCGAGGAGCTGATCTTCGGGCCGGAAGCCGTGACGACCGGCGCGTCGAACGACATCGAGCGCGCCACGGAGCTGGCGCGCAACATGGTCACCAAGTGGGGCTTGTCGGATCGCCTCGGGCCGCTGACCTACAGCGAGGAAAACGGCGAGGTCTTTCTGGGCCGCAGCGTCACGCAGCACAAGCAGGTGTCGGACGTGACCGCGCATGCGATCGACGAAGAAGTGCGCCGCGTCATCGACAACAACTTCCAGCGCGCCAGGCAGATCCTCACGAGCAACCTCGACAGGCTGCACGTGATGGCCGAAGCGCTCATGAAGTACGAGACGATCGACGAGGAGCAGATCAAGGACATCATGGAAGGCCGCACGCCGCGTCCGCCGCGCGACTGGGACGAGTCCGGTTCCGCGCCGGTCGGCAAGCCGCAGGACAAGCCCTCGGCGCCGATTGGTAATCCTGCCGGCCAGCACTGACATCCATTTCGGGCGGCGCCCCCGAAATGCGTCTGCAGTGCGGCGATCAGGTCCTGGAGCTCTCTACGCCCGTCGTCATGGGCGTTCTCAACGTCACCCCGGATTCGTTCTCCGATGGCGGGCGCTTCCTCGATGCGGCGGCCGCAGTCGATCAGGCCATGCGCATGGTCGAGGAGGGGGCGGCGATCGTCGACGTCGGCGGCGAATCGACCCGGCCGGGCGCTGCGCCGGTTTCTGCCGAGGAAGAGCTGCGGCGCATCGGCCCGGTCGTCGACGCGCTGGTCCGGGGGATTCGGGTCCCCGTCTCGGTCGATACCTGCAAGCCCGGGGTGATGCGTGCGGCGATCGATCGCGGCGCGAGGATGATCAACGACGTGCGGGCCTTGCTCGAGCCCGGCGCCCTGGCCGTTGCCGCGGGCTCGAACGTTGCGGTGTGCCTGATGCACATGCAGGGCGAGCCGCGCACGATGCAGCGCGAGCCGCGCTACGCGAACGTCGTCGAGGATGTGCGCAATTTCCTGGCCGCGCGCGTCGCGGCTTGTGAAACCGCCGGTATCGGCCGTGAGCGCCTGGTCGTGGACCCGGGGTTCGGTTTCGGCAAGACGCTGGAGCACAATCTCGCGTTGTTGCGTGGCCTGCGCCGGATTGCGGACCTGGGGGTCCCGGTTCTCGCGGGCCTGTCGCGCAAATCCATGATAGGCACCATACTCGGCAGGCCGCTCGAGCAGCGACTCCACGGGGGCGTGGCGCTCGCCGCCCTCGCCGTGACGAATGGTGCGCGCATAGTCCGCACCCACGACGTGGCTGCGACGCTCGATGCGGTGCGTATGGCAGCTGCGGTGGGAGACAGCATTGACTCGCAAGCATTTCGGCACTGACGGGGTGCGCGGCACGGTAGGCCGCGATCCGATGACCGTGGATTTCGCCCTGCGGCTGGCCAGTGCCGCAGCGCGAGTGCTGACGCCCAACGGCGGCAGCGTGCTGATCGGCAAGGACACGCGCCTTTCGGGCTACATGTTCGAAGCAGCGCTGGAGGCGGGATTCGTAGCCGCCGGCGTCAACGTGATGTTGATGGGTCCGCTGCCGACGCCGGGCATCGCGTACATGACCAAGCGCTTCGGCTGCGACTTTGGCGTCGTGATCAGCGCATCGCACAACCCCTACGACGACAACGGGATCAAGTTCTTCGACGCCAACGGCGGCAAGCTCGACGATGTGCTGGAGGCGCAGATCGAGAGTCTGCTCGAGCAGCCCGCGCTCACGCAGGAATCGCGCGCGCTCGGCCGTGCCACGCGCGTCGACAAATCGCGCATCCACTACCAGGAATTCTGCGCCTCCTCGCTGCCGCCGGGCATGACGCTCGAGGGATTCAAGATCGTGCTCGACTGCGCCAACGGCGCGGCCTACAAGGTCGGCCCGCGCCTGCTCGCGGACCTGGGCGCGGAAATCGTGCCCATCGGCTGTTCGCCCAACGGCCGCAACATCAACGATGGCTGCGGTTCGACCAGCCCGGAGCTGCTGCAGCTCACGGTCACCGGTGTGCGCGCCAACGTGGGTATCGCGCTCGACGGCGACGGCGATCGCGTCGTCATGGTCGATCACCTCGGCCGCATCACCGACGGGGATCAATTGCTGTTCGTGCTCGCCACGGCGCGGCGCGAAGAGGGCGCATTGCGCGGGCCCGTGGTCGGTACCGTGATGAGCAACCTGGGCCTGGAGCTCGCCTTGCGCGACCGGGGCATCGAGTTCCGCCGCGCCCCGGTAGGGGACCGCTACGTGCTCTCGATGCTGCGCGAGACCGGCGGGATTCTGGGGGGCGAAACCTCCGGGCACCTCTTGTGCCTGGACAAGACCACGACCGGGGACGGCCTGATCAGCGCGCTGCAGGTGCTGGCGATCATGAAGCGCACCGGCCGCACGCTCGCCGAACTGACCGCGGGCGTGGCGCGCATGCCGCAGATCCTGCTCAACGTGCGCGTGGAGCGGCGGTTCGACCCCGGCGCGAGCCAGTCGGTTCAGGATGCGGTGCGCAAGATCGAGCAGGAGCTGGCGGACCGTGGGCGGGTGGTCCTGCGCGCCTCGGGCACGGAGCCGGTGATTCGCGTCATGGTCGAGGGCCGGGACGAGAGCACCACGCGCGCCCAGGCCGAGCGCCTTGCCGCAGTGGTGCGCGCAGCCGCAACCGCTTGATTGGCCGGGTCGCGGACGTTGCTTTCGATTCGATCCGCGCTTAAACTCGCGCGCCTTTTCGCAGGCCCTGTTTGCCGGGGCTAGGAACCGATTCGATGCGACGCCGGCTGGTAGCAGGCAATTGGAAGATGCACGGCTCGCGCGCCGAGACCGCCAAACTTCTCGACGAGTTGATGCAGCTCGAGGGTGCGAGCACGGCCGAGGTGGCCGTCTGTCCGCCGTTCGTGTACCTGGTCGATGCGGTGCGGCGCCTCACGGAGAGCAGCATCGTGGTCGGCGCGCAGAATGTCTGTGCCGAGCCGATCGGGGCGTTCACGGGCGAAGTCTCCGCCGGCATGCTCAAGGACGCGGGGTGCCGCTACGTCATCGTCGGGCACTCGGAGCGGCGCGCGCTGTTCCACGAGGATGACCAGCTCGTGGCGCGCAAGTTCGTGGCGGTGCAGAGCCAGAAGCTCACGCCGATCCTGTGCGTGGGTGAAACGCTCGACGAGCGCGAGGGCAATCTCACGCAGACGGTGATCGCGCGCCAGCTCGATGCGGTGCTCGACGTGGCCTCCGTTGCGGCGTTCGCGGATGCGGTGATCGCGTACGAGCCGGTCTGGGCGATCGGCACGGGCAAGACCGCCACGCCGGAGCAGGCGCAGGCCGTGCACGCCTTCATCCGCGGGAGGATTGCGGTCCGGGATGCTAAGATTGCCGGCGAGTTGCGCATCCTCTACGGCGGCAGCGTCAAGGCTGCGAATGCCCGGGAGCTGTTCCAGATGCCGGACGTCGACGGCGGTCTGGTGGGCGGCGCCTCGCTCAAGAGCGAAGAATTCGGTCGGATTTGCGCCGCCGCGTAAGGCGCGGGAAGAGCCATGGGTCATCAGGTCATATTGGTCGTACACGTCTTTCTCGCTCTGGGCATCATCGGCCTGGTGCTGCTGCAGCGGGGCAAGGGCGCCGACGCGGGCGCGGGTTTCGGCGCCGGCGCTTCCGGCACGGTGTTCGGTGCGCGCGGTTCGGCCAGCGCGTTCTCGCGCGCTACCGCCATTCTCGCGACGCTGTTTTTCATCACGAGTCTCACGCTCGCGTTCTTGAGCGGGCAGCGCCGGGCGGAGGTGCCTGAGGAAGGGCTGATTCAGCGCAGCGCGCCCGCCGAGACGCAGCCTGCGGACACAGTCCCGGCGCCACAGAACGCGCCGGCGCCGGCCCCTGAGCAGCCCGCACCGACGCCATGACGATGCCGATGTGGTGGAATTGGTAGACACACTAGCTTGAGGGGCTAGCGCCGCAAGGCGTGTCGGTTCGAATCCGACCATCGGCACCACCCTTGAAATTATTGCGACGCGGCTTCGTCGCTACCGCCTCGCCTGTTACAATGCGCGCCGTTTTTCCCGGCGGTTCAGCGCACCATAGTCTACCGATGCTGCACGAGTATCTCCCCGTCCTGATCTTCCTCGTCATCGCCGCCGGGATCGGGGTCGTGCTCATTGCCGTCGGCTTCGGCGCCGGCACTTTTCTGGGCGTGCGCAACCCCGATGCGGCCAAGCTCTCGCCGTACGAGTGCGGATTCGAGGCCTTCGAGGACTCGCGCATGAAATTCGACGTGCGCTACTACCTCATCGCCATCCTCTTCATCATCTTCGACCTGGAGATCGCCTTCCTGTTTCCGTGGGCCGTGGCGCTCGACTCCATCGGCACTTTCGGACTCCTCGCCATGCTGGGCGTGTTCCTGCCGATCCTCACGGTCGGCTTCGTCTACGAATGGAAGAAGGGAGCGCTGGAATGGGACTAGCCGCTCCCACCGACGACACTGGCGCGGCGCCGCGTCCCGACAGGGGAATTCTCACCACGGGCATCGATACGCTGGTGAACTGGGCGCGCACCGGCTCGATGTGGCCGATGACCTTCGGGCTGGCGTGTTGCGCGGTCGAAATGATGCACGCGGGCGCAGCCCGCTACGACCTCGACCGTTTCGGCGTGGTGTTCCGCGCCGACCCCGCGGCAGTCGGACGTCATGATCGTGGCCGGCACGCTGGTCAACAAGATGGCGCCGGCGCTGCGCAAGGTCTACGACCAGATGCCGGAGCCGCGCTGGGTGATCTCGATGGGATCCTGCGCCAACGGCGGCGGCTACTATCATTATTCTTACGCAGTCGTGCGCGGCTGCGATCGCATCGTACCGGTCGACGTCTACGTGCCTGGATGTCCGCCCACGGCCGAAGCGCTGCTGTACGGCATCATCCAGTTGCAGAAGAAGATCCGCCGGACGAACACCATCGCCCGCTAGCAATACCGAAAACCGCATGAGCACCCGAATCGATGCTCTGGCATCCCGGATCGACGCGCGCCTCGCCGATCGAGCGAAGCGCGTGAACTCCGTTGCAGGCGAGATCACTGTGGAAGTGGCCGCTACCGATCTGCTCGAGGTGTGCCGCACGCTGCGCGATGACCCTGAGTTTGCGTTCGAGATGCTGATGGACGTGTGCGGTGTCGACTACCTGCACTACGGCCGCGACGAGTGGACCACCTTCGAATCCACCGGCACGGGCTTCAGCCGCGGCGTGGACCGCACGCCGCAAGGCGAACCGGCGGAGGTGGAGAAGCCCGCGCCGCGCAAGCGTTTCGCCGTCGCCTACCACCTGCTGTCGATCACGCACAACCGGCGCCTGCGGGTGCGTGCGTTCTGCGAGGACGAGGACCACCCCACCATCGATTCTGTCAGCGGCATCTGGGCCTCGGCGAACTGGTTCGAGCGCGAGGCCTTCGACCTGTTCGGCATCCTGTTCCGCGGCCATCCGGACCTGCGCCGCATCCTCACCGACTACGGCTTCATCGGGCATCCGTTCCGCAAGGACTTCCCGCTGATCGGCAACGTCGAGGTGCGCTACGACCCCGAGAAGGGCCGCGTCGTGTACCAGCCGGTGAGCATCGAGCCGCGCACGCTGGTGCCGAAGGTGATCCGCGAGGACAACCGTTACGAGGACGCCCTGCGCGATGGCTGAGATCCGCAACTTCACGCTCAACTTCGGTCCGCAGCATCCGGCGGCGCACGGCGTGCTGCGCCTGGTGCTGGAGATGGACGGCGAGGTGATCCAGAAGGCGGATCCGCACATCGGGCTCCTGCACCGCGCCACCGAGAAGCTCGCCGAGAGCAAGCCGTTCAACCAGACGATCGGCTACATGGACCGCCTCGACTACGTCTCGATGATGTGCAACGAGCACGCTTACGTGATGGCCATCGAGCGGCTGCTCGGCATCGAGGCGCCGGAGCGCGCGCAGTACATCCGCGTCATGTTCGACGAGGTGACGCGCATCCTGAACCACCTGATGTGGCTCGGGTCGCACGCGCTGGACATCGGCGCGATGACGGTGTTCCTGTACTGCTTCCGCGAGCGCGAGGACCTGATGGACTGCTACGAAGCGGTCTCGGGCACGCGCATGCACGCCACCTACTATCGCCCGGGCGGCGTGTTCCGCGACCTGCCGCTGGAGATGCCCAAGTACCAGCCCTCCAAGTTCCGCTCGCGCCGCGCAGTGGACAAGCTCAACGTGCGCCGCTCGGGATCGCTGCTGGATTTCATCGAGGATTTCACCAGGCGCTTTCCGAAGTGCGTCGACGAGTACGAAACGCTCCTCACCGACAATCGCATCTGGAAGCAGCGCACCGTCAACATCGGCGTGGTGACGCCGGAACGCGCCAAGCAGCTCGGCTTCTCGGGCCCGATGCTGCGCGGTTCGGGCATCGTGTGGGATCTGCGCAAGCAACAACCGTACGAAGTCTACGATCGCATGGACTTCGACATCCCGGTGGGCGTGAACGGCGATTGCTACGACCGCTACCTGGTGCGCGTGGAGGAGTTCCGGCAATCCACCCGCATCATCCAGCAGTGCATCGCCTGGCTGCGCGTCAACGAGGGCCCGGTGATGGTCGACGAGCGCAAGGTGCGCCCGCCGAGCCGGGAAGAGATGAAGGGCGACATGGAATCGCTGATCCACCACTTCAAGCTGTTCACCGAAGGCTACTGCGTCCCGGAAGGCGAGGCCTACGCCGCGGTGGAAGCGCCGAAGGGCGAGCTCGGCGTGTACCTGATTTCGGATGGGGCCAACAAGCCGTATCGGCTCAAGGTGCGCGCTCCGGGCTTTGCGCACCTGTCGAGCCTCGACGAGATGGTGAAGGGCCACATGCTGGCCGACGTCGTGGCCATGATCGGCACGCAGGACATCGTATTCGGGGAGATCGACCGCTGATGCAACGCTCAGCTGGCAACACAGGCGGGCTCTCGCAGCACGTGCGCGAGGAAATCGATCACTGGGTGGCGAAGTTCCCGCCCGGCCGACAGCGCTCGGCGGTGATCGCGGCGCTGCGCGCCGTGCAGCACAAGAACGACGGCTTTCTCACCCCGGACCTCATGAACGCCGTGGCGGATTACCTCAAGCTGCCCGCCATCCAGGTGTACGAGATCGCGACCTTCTACTCGATGTTCGAGACCAGGCCCTGCGGACGCCATCACGTCTCGGTCTGCACCAACATCTCCTGCATGCTGTGCGGCGCGGACGAGATCGTCGCGCACGTGGAGAAGAAGCTCGGCATCAAGACGAGCGAGAGCACGCCGGACGGGCGCATCTACCTCAAACAGGAAGAGGAGTGCCTCGCCGCCTGCGTCGGCGCACCCATGATGATGGTCGACCACGTCTACCACGAGCATCTCACGCCGGCGAAGGTGGATGAGATCCTGGACGCCCTCGAATGAGCTACGAACAGAACCTGGTCTGCTTCGAGCCGCTGCAGTACCCCGAGTCCTGGAAGCTCGAGACGTACCGCAGGATCGGCGGTTACGAGGCGTGGAAGAAAATCCTCGCCGAGAAGACGCCGCGCGAGGCGATCATCGAGGCGGTGAAGGCTTCGGGACTGCGCGGCCGCGGCGGCGCCGGATTCCCGACAGGTCTGAAGTGGAGCTTCATGCCGCGCAGCTCGCCGGCGCAGAAATACGCGGTTTGCAACTCCGACGAGAGCGAGCCCGGCACCTGTCACGACCGCGACATCCTGCGCTACAACCCGCACGCGCTCATCGAGGGCATGGCGATCGGCGGTTACGCGATGAACGCGACCGTCGGCTACAACTACATCCGCGGCGAGTTCCTCGCCGAACCGGTGCCGCGTTTCGAGGCGGCGCTCGCTGAGGCGTACGCCGCGGGACTCCTTGGCAAGAACATACAGGGCGCGGGCATCGACTTCGACCTGTACACGTTCATCGGCGCCGGCGCTTACATCTGCGGCGAAGAAACGGCGCTGCTCGAATCGCTCGAGGGCAAACAGGGCAAGCCGCGTTCCAAGCCGCCGTTCCCTGCGAACTTCGGGCTGTACGGCTTGCCGACCACGGTCAACAACACGCAGAGCTTCGCCTCGGTGCCGACGATCCTGCGCAAGGGGCCGCAGTGGTTTGCGGACCTGGGTCCGCCGAATTCGGGCGGCACCGTGATCTTCTCGGTCTCCGGCCACGTGCAGAAGCCCGGCAATTTCGAAGTGCCGATGGGGATTCCGTTCAAGGAACTGCTCGCTCTCGCCGGCGGCATGCGTGGCGGGCGCAAGATCAAGGCGGTGATTCCCGGCGGCGCCTCCGTGCCCGTGGTGCCGGGCGCCGTGATGATGGAAACCAACATGGACTTCGACAGCCTGCGCAAGGTCGGCTCGGCCGTCGGCGCGGCCGCCGTCATCGTCATGGACGAGACGACGTGCATGGTGCGCGTGCTCGAGCGCATCTCACGCTTCTTCATGTCCGAGTCCTGCGGCCAGTGCACGCCGTGCCGCGAAGGCACGGGCTGGCTCACGCGCATGCTGCGCCGGATCCTCGCCGGGGCAGGGGCGGCGCTCGGATCTGGACTTGCTGGTCGACGTCGCCAACCGCATCGAGGGCCACACCATTTGCGCCCTGGGCGACGCCGCGGCGTGGCCCGTGCAGAGCTTCCTCAAGCACTTCCGGCACGAATTCGAATTCATGGTGGACAACGGTGGACGCAGCATCGTCACTGAACCGGGAGCCAGGGCGGCATGAGTGACGATGTCGTCAACGTCGAAGTGAACGGTGTGCCCCGGAAGGCGAAGAAGGGGCAGATGATCATTCACGTCACGGACGCCGTGGACGAGTACGTGCCGCGCTTTTGCTATCACGAGAAGCTCACCATCGCGGCGAACTGCCGCATGTGCCTCGTCGAAGTGGAGAAGGCCCCCAAGCCCTTGCCGGCGTGCGCGACGCCGGTGGCGGAGGGCATGAAGATCTTCACCAAGTCGCCGCGCGCCATCGCGGCGCAGAAAGCGACGATGGAGTTCCTGCTGATCAACCATCCGCTCGATTGCCCGATCTGCGACCAGGGTGGTGAGTGCGAGCTGCAGGACCTGGCGATGGGCTTCGGCCGCGACATCTCGCGCTTCAACGAGCGCAAGCGCGTGGTCAAGGACAAGAACATCGGGCCGCTGGTCTCCACCGACATGACCCGCTGCATCCACTGCACGCGCTGCGTGCGCTTCGGCCAGGAAATCGCCGGCATCCAGGAGCTGGGCACCACCGGCCGCGGCGAGCAGATGGAGATCGGCACCTACATCGAGCGCAGCGTCGATCACGAGCTCTCCGGCAACATCATCGACCTGTGCCCGGTGGGCGCGCTCAACAGCAAGCCGTTCCGCTATCGCGCCCGCTCGTGGGAGATGACGCAGCACGCCGCTGGTTTCGCCGCACGACGGCGCGGGCAGTAATCTCTACGGGCACGTGCTGCGCGGACAGCTGATGCGCGTGGTGCCCCGGCCGAACGAGGCGATCAACGAAACCTGGATCTCCGATCGCGATCGCTTCAGCTACGAAGGCGTGTACTCGCCGGACCGCTTGCAGACACCGATGATCCGCCAGGGCGAGGAGTGGCAGTCGGTCGACTGGGAAGCCGCGCTCGAGGCCGCCGCGAAAGGCCTTCAGGCCGTCATCGCTGCGTCGGGCGCCGGGCAGATCGGAGCGCTGGCCTCGCCGGGCAGCACCACCGAAGAGCTGCATCTGCTCGCCAGGCTGATGCGGGCGCTGGGATCCCCGAACATCGACTACCGGCTTCGCCAGCAGGACTTCCGCGACCAGGAATCCGATCCGCTGTTCAACGGCCTGGGGCTCGAGATCGCGCGCCTCGAACAGCTCCATTCGATCCTGGTCGTCGGCAGCAACCTGCGCCGCGAAGTGCCGATCCTCGCGCATCGGATTCGCAAGGCCGCTGTGCGCAACAACGCCAAGGTCTCCTTCCTGAACCCGCTGCGCTACGAGTACCTGTTCCCGGTGGCGAGCTACGTGCAAAGCACGGCCGAAGGAATGGTGGCGGCGCTCGCCGCGATCGTTTCGGCCGCCGCCGCCAAGACAGGCAGGAGCGTGCCTGCCACGGTGCAGACGCGGGTATCGGGCGCGCAGATCGGCGACGCACACCGGGCCATCGCCGAGCAGCTCGCCGGCGGTGAACGGCGCGCGATTCTTCTCGGCGCCCTCGCATTTCGCCACCCCGCGTTCTCCGATCTGCGCCAGCTGGCCTCCGCGCTTGCAGAGATCACCGGCGCGCAGTTGGGCTTCATGCCGGAAGGCGCGAACGCCGCCGGCGCGGCGATTGCCGGCGCGTTGCCGCATCGGGAAACAGGCGGCAGGCGAGCGGCGAAAGAGGGCCTGAGTGCGCGCGGCATGTTCGATTCGCCGCGCAATGCCTACATCCTGCACGGCGGCATCGAACCTGGCCGCGACATTGCCGCTCCGCGCGCCATCGAAGCGCTGCGCCACGCGCAATTCGTCGTTGCCCTGACGCCGTTCGCCGATCAGGCGACGCGCGAATGCGCGCACGTGATGCTGCCGATCGGCACGTTTGCCGAAACCTCGGGCACCTATGTCAATTTCGAAGGGCGCTGGCAGAGTTTCGCGGGCGTGGCGAAGCCCGTGGGCGTGTCCCGCCCGGGCTGGAAGGTGTTGCGCGTGCTCGGCAACCTGCTCGGCCAGAGCGGATTCGAGCACAACTCCTCCGATGAGGTGCTGAGCGAGCTGCGCCTGCTGGTGGGCGAACCGAAGACTGATGTCGCGTTCGCATCGCGCCGCGTGCTGAATGGCGAACGTCCGCACGGCTCGCTCAACGACGTGCCGATGTACGACGTCGACTCCCTGGTGCGTCGCGCGCCCTCTCTGCAGCGCACGCGCGAAGCGCAAGCCGCTGCCCGTAGCGAGCCGCCGGCATGAACACAGCCACATTCCTCGACATGGATGCCGTTGCCTGGCTCGGGTTGCTGCAGATGACCGGTCTCATCGTGGCGGTTGTCGTCGCCCTCATCCTGAGCGTGGCGATGCTGACCTACGTCGAGCGCAAAGTCATCGGCTACATGCAGGTGCGCATCGGACCGAACCGCGTCGGCCCCAAGGGCCTCCTGCAGCCGTTCGCCGACGTACTCAAGCTGCTGTTCAAGGAAATCGTCCTGCCGGCGAATTCGGCCAAGTTCCTGTTCCTGGTCGCGCCGGTCCTGTCGCTCACGGCCGCTTTCGCCACCTGGGCCGTCATCCCGTTCAGCCCCGACTTCGTGTTCGCCGACATCGACGCGGGACTCCTTTATATCCTCGCGCTGACCTCGATGGGGATCTACGGGATCATCATCGCGGGCTGGGCCACCAATTCGAAGTACGCGTTCCTGGGTGCAATGCGTTCCGCCGCGCAGATGCTGGCCTACGAAATCGCGATGGGCTTTGCGCTGGTGGGCGTGCTGATGGCGGCCGGGAGCCTGAACCTCGGTGACATCATTCGCGCGCAGCAGGGGGGGCTGCTGGCGTGGAACTGGTCCTGGCTCTTCCCCCTGTTCCTGGTCTACTTCATTTCCGGGGTCGCCGAGACCAACCGCGCGCCCTTCGACGTCGCGGAAGGCGAATCGGAGATCGTCGCGGGGTTCCACGTCGAGTATTCGGGCGCGGCCTTCGCCACGCTGTTCGCGCTGCCCGAATACGCCAACATGATCCTGATCTCGCTGCTCACCTCGCTGTTCTTCTTCGGCGGCTGGCTGTCGCCGTTGGACGGGTATCTCGCCGCGCACACCTGGTTCGCGCAGCCGAGCTTCTTCTGGCTCGCGCTCAAGACGGCGTTCTTCCTGTTCGTATTCCTGTGGCTGCGGGCGACGTTCCCGCGCTACCGCTACGACCAGATCATGCGCCTGGGCTGGAAGGTGCTGATCCCGATCACGCTGGTGTGGCTCGGCGTCGAGGGCCTGCTCAAGTACTACGGCGTCGGGCCCTGGGCGAAGTAGGTGATCATGCGCTCGATCAAGGCAGTGCTGAAGACGCTCACGCTGTGGGAGCTCCTGCAGGGGCTCAGCGTCACGCTCAAGTATTTCTTCAAGCCGAAGTTCACGATCCAGTATCCCGAGGAGAAGACCCCGCAATCGGTGCGCTTCCGCGGCCTGCACGCGCTGCGCCGCTATCCGAACGGCGAGGAGCGCTGCATCGCCTGCAAGCTGTGCGAGGCGGTATGCCCGGCGCTCGCGATCACGATCGAGTCGGACGTGGCGAGCGACGGCACGCGCCGCACCACGCGTTACGACATCGACCTGTTCAAGTGCATCTACTGCGGATTCTGCGAAGAGGCCTGCCCGGTCGATGCGATCGTCGAGACGCGGCTTTTCGAATACCACATGGAAAACCGCGGCGAGAACATCATGAGCAAGGACAAGCTGCTCGCGGTCGGTGAGCGTTACGAGGCGATGATCGCGGCGGACAAGGCCGCGGATGCGCGCTACAAGTAGGGCGGAAGCATGTTCGTCGAGATCATTTTCTATGTTTTCGCTGCCGTGCTGGTCGGTGCGGCCATCGGCGTCATCACCGCGCGCAATCCCGTGTATTCCGCGCTGTACCTGGTGCTCGCGTTCTTCACCAGCGCGGTCATCTGGCTGCTCCTCGAAGCGGAGTTCCTGGCCGTCGTGCTGGTGCTCGTCTACGTCGGCGCGGTGATGGTGCTGTTCCTGTTCGTGGTCATGATGCTCGACATCAACATCGAGGAGCTGCGCAAGGGCTTCACGCGCTACGCGCCGCTCGGCGCCGTCGTGGCGTTCGTCATGGTCGCGGAAATCGTCAACGTCGTGTACGTGAAGCGCCTCGGGCTGCAGGCGTTGCCCGCGAGCCCACCGCTCCCAGCCGATTACAGCAACACGCGCGCGCTCGGCGCCGTGCTGTACACCGACTATGTCTACCCGCTCGAGATCGCCGCGGTGATCCTGCTGGTCGCCATCGTCGCCGCCATCGTGCTCACGATGCGCAAGCGGACGGGGCAGAAGCACCAGAACATCAGCCGCCAGGTCGCCGCGCGGCGCGAGGATCGCGTGCGACTCGTCAAGGTCGCGCCGGAGAAGCGCGAATGATCACGCTGCCGCATGTCCTCGCGCTGTCCGGAATCCTGTTCGCGATCAGCGTCGCGGGCATTTTCCTCAACCGCAAGAACGTGATCCTGCTGCTCATGTGCATCGAGCTCATGCTGCTGTCGGTGAACTTCAACTTCGTCGCTTTCTCGCGTTTCCTCGGCGACATCGATGGCCAGGTCTTCGTGTTCTTCATCCTCACCGTCGCGGCCGCGGAGTCGGCGATCGGACTGGCCATCGTGGTGGTGGTGTTCCGTGAGCGGCGCAGCATCAACGTCGAAGAGCTCAACACGATGAAAGGCTGAAGGCCCAGGCAAGACAACGATGGATCAGCGCATTCTCATCGCGATTGTCCTCGGCCCCCTGATCGCGGCGACGATCACGGGCCTGTCGGGGCGGCGCATCGGCCGGGCGGCGACGCACTGGCTGACGAGCGGCTCGGTGTTCGTGTCGTTCGTCCTCTCCTGCCTGGTGCTCAAGCAGCTCCTGGTCGACGGCGTGCCGAACCGTACAACGGCGCGGTCTACACCTGGCTCGTCAGCGACGGCATCCGCATGGAAGTCGGGTTCCTGATCGACAATTTCACCGCGCTGATGATGGTCGTGGTGACCTTCGTGTCGTTCTGCGTGCACGTCTACACCATCGGCTACATGGCGGACGACGACGGCTACACGCGCTTCTTCAGCTACATCTCGCTGTTCACGTTCTCGATGCTGATGCTGGTCATGGCCAACAACTTCATGCAGCTGTTCTTCGGCTGGGAAGCGGTGGGCGTGGTCTCGTATCTGCTGATCGGTTTCTGGTACACGCGTCCGACCGCCATCTTCGCCAACCTCAAGGCGTTCCTGGTCAACCGGGTCGGCGACTTCGGTTTCATCCTCGGGATCGCGGCTATTGTTTACTTTACGGGCTCGCTCGACTACCGCACGGTCTTCGGCCAGGCCGAGGCCATCGCCGCGCAGCACCTGGAGATCTTCGACGGCCGCGCATGGTCGGCGATGACGGTGATCTGCATCTGCCTGTTCGTCGGCGCGATGGGCAAGTCGGCGCAGATGCCGCTGCACGTGTGGTTGCCCGATTCGATGGAAGGCCCGACGCCGATTTCGGCGTTGATCCATGCCGCCACCATGGTGACGGCGGGCATCTTCATGGTGGCGCGCATGTCGCCGCTGTTCGAATACTCCGAGACTGCGCTGGTGTTCGTGTTGGTGATCGGCGCATCGACTGCGTTCCTCATGGGCCTGCTCGGCATCGTCAACAACGACATCAAGCGCGTCATCGCCTATTCGACGCTCTCGCAGCTCGGCTATATGACCGTGGCGCTCGGCGTTTCGGCCTACGGCGCCGGTATCTTCCACCTGATGACGCACGCGTTCTTCAAGGCGCTGCTGTTCCTCGCGGCCGGCTCCGTGATCATCGGCATGCACCACGAGCAGGACATGCGCAAGATGGGCGGGCTCGCCAAGTACATGCCGATCACCGCCGTCACCTGCTGGATCGGCGCATTGGCGCTCATTGGCACGCCGTTCTTCTCGGGTTTCTATTCGAAGGACTCGATCATCGAGGCGGTGCACGAATCGCATCGCTGGGGCGCGGGAGTCGTCTATTGGTTCATGGTCGCGGGCGTGTTCGTCACCGCGCTCTATACGTTCCGCCTGATCTTCATGACGTTCCACGGCAAGGAGCGGTGGCGTGAGGCGGGGCACGACGACGGGCACGGCCAGGGCCATGGCGTCCATGAGCCGCACGAAAGCCCGTGGGTCGTAAAGATCCCCCTCATCCTGCTCGCCGTTCCCTCCGTGATCATCGGCGCGCTCACGGTCGGGATGGTGCTGTTCGGCGACTTCTTCAAGGGCTCGATGTTCTTGCTGGAGCGCAACGACGTGATCGGTGAGATGGCCCGCAATTTCCACGGCGCCGTCGCGTTCGCTTTGCACGGCATGTTGCAGCCGCCGTTCTATCTGGCGGCGGCGGGTGTGCTGACTGCATACCTCTTCTATCTGCGCAACCCGCACTGGCCGGGCATCGTGCAGCAGAGGGTCGACTGGCTCTATCGCATTCTGGTCAACAAGTACTACTTCGACTGGTTCAACGAGAACGTGATCGCGCCGCTGGCGCGCGGCACGGGAATAGGGTTGTGGAAGGGCGGGGACCAGGCGGTCATCGACGGGATCATGGTCGACGGCTCGGCGCGCAGCATCGGCTGGTTCGCCGGGGTCGTGCGCCAGGTGCAATCCGGTTACCTGTATCACTACGCCTTTGCGATGATCATCGGCCTGTCGGCGCTGCTGGCGTGGCTGATGCTGAGATAAGGAACAAGAATCGATGTTGAAGGGCGTCGGGCTCCTGAGCCTGCTCATCTGGCTGCCGATCTTCGGCGGCCTCGTCGTGCTCGCGCTGGGCGATGCGCGCGCGCGGCTCGGGCGCTGGCTCGCGTTGCTGATTTCGCTCGCGACCTTCGTTCTCAGCATCCCGCTGTTCACGGACTTCGACGGCAGCACGGCAGCCATGCAGTTCGTCGAGCGCCAGCCGTGGATCGGGGCACTTCAACGCCTATTATTACCTGGGCGTCGACGGCATCGCGATGCCGCTGATCCTGCTGACGACGCTGATCACGGTGCTGGTGGTCATCTCGGCGCTGGACCGTGATCGAAAAGCGCATCGTGCAGTACTTCGCCGCTTTCCTGATCATGGAAGGACTGATGATCGGCGTGTTCGGCGCGCTCGACGCGCTGCTGTTCTACATGTTCTGGGAAGCGATGCTGATCCCGATGTTCATCATCATCGGGGTGTGGGGCGGACCGCGGCGCGTCTACGCCACCATCAAGTTCTTCCTGTACACGTTCCTGGGCTCGGTGTTCATGCTGGTCGCCCTGATCTACCTGTACGTGAAGAGCGGCAGCTACGAGATCGCGGCGTTCCAGGCGCTGCCGCTCGGTCTGCGCGAGCAATTGCTGATCTTCCTCGCCTTCCTGCTCGCCTTCGCGGTGAAGGTACCGATGTGGCCGGTGCACACGTGGTTGCCGGACGCGCACGTCGAAGCGCCCACCGGCGGCTCGGTGGTGCTGGCGGCGATCATGCTGAAGATGGGCGGGTACGGCTTCCTGCGCTTCAGCCTGCCGATCACGCCGGATGCGAGCCGCGAGCTCGACTGGCTGATGATCGCGCTCTCGCTCATTGCCGTGGTCTACATCGGCTTCGTCGCGTTGGTGCAGACCGACATGAAGAAGCTGATCGCGTATTCCTCGATCGCGCACATGGGCTTCGTGACCCTCGGCGCGTTCATCGTCTACGACATCTGGCAGCACACGGGCGCGCTCCAGGGCGCCGGCATGGGCATCGACGGCGCGATGGTGCAGATGATCTCGCACGGCCTGATCTCCGGTGCGCTGTTCCTTTGCGTGGGTGTGTTGTACGACCGCGTGCACAGTCGCGACATCAGCGCCTACGGCGGCGTGATCAACACGATGCCGAAGTTTGCGGGGTTTGCGGTGCTGTTCGCGCTGGCCAATGCGGGGCTGCCAGGCGACTTCCGGGTTCGTGGGCGAGTTCCTGGTCATCATCGCGAGCTTCCACGCCAATTTCTGGTACGCATTCCTGGCCGCGACGATCATGGTGCTCGGCGCTGCCTACACGCTGTGGATGGTCAAGCGCGTGATCTTCGGACCCGTGGCCAACGAAAACGTGGCCGCGCTCCAGGACATCAATTTCCGCGAGCTCATCGTGCTGGGCATCCTGGCCGTCGGTGTGCTCCTCCTCGGCGTGTGGCCGCAGCCACTGCTCGAAAGCATGCAGGGCACGGTGCAGCACCTCGTGGAACAGATCGCCGCCTCGAAGCTCGGAGCCTGAAGAACGGATGACAGGACGCATGACGCTCGACTCCCTCAACATCCAGGTCGCCTACGCCGAGTGCTTCGTGCTCGCGGCCGTGTGCGTCGTGCTGCTCGTGGATCTCTTCGTCTCGGACAAGCAGCGCTGGATCACCGCCACGCTCACATTCGCCACCCTCGCTGGCGCAGCCGCCATCACGACGTTTGTTTCGGGTGTCGACGGACGAGTGATCGCGCTCGGCGACATGTTCGTCGCCGATCCGATGGGCGACGTCCTCAAGCTGTTCCTGTACCTGATCGTCGGCGTCGCCCTGCTGTATTCGCGTGACTATCTCGCCGAGCGCGGCCTGTTCCGCGGCGAGTACTACGTGCTTTCGCTGTTCGCGATGCTCGGCATCATGGTGATCATCTCGGCGAACAGCCTGCTCACGGTGTATCTGGGCATCGAGCTCCTCGCGCTGGCCCTGTACGCGCTGGTGGCTTTCGACCGCGACTCCGGGGTCGTCGGCCGAAGCGGCGATGAAGTACTTCGTGCTCGGCGCGATCGCCTCGGGCACGCTGCTCTACGGCATCTCGATCCTCTACGGCGTGACAGGCACATTCGCAGCTCGACGACCTGGCCCTCGAGGTCCGCAACGGCAACGCGATCCAATATCGGCCTGCTGTTCGGGCTTGCGTTCATCATCGTCGGCATCGCGTTCAAGTTCGGCGCGGTGCCGTTCCACATGTGGCTTCCGGATGTCTATCACGGCGCGCCCACCGCGGTAACGCTGTTCCTCGGATCTGCACCGAAAATCGCTTACTTCGCGCTGGCGATGCGCGTGCTCGCGGAAGGGCTGGGCGGGGCGAGCGCGGCGTGGATCGGACATGCTCACGGTGCTGGCAGTGCTGACGCTCGCCCTCGGTAATATCGTCGCCATCGCGCAGATGAATCTCAAACGCATGCTGGCGTATTCGACCATCTCGAACGTCGGCTTCATCCTGCTCGGCATACTCACCGGCGCCCCCGAGGGCTATCGCGCGGCGATGTTCTACACGATCACCTACGTGATCATGGCGGCCGGATCCTTCGGCATGATCCTGCTCCTGAGCCGCCAGGAATTCGAAGCGGACCTGCTGGATGACTTCAAGGGCCTGAACGCGCGCAGCCCGTGGTTCGCGGCGATGATGATGATCTTCATGTTCTCCACGGCCGGCGTGCCGCCGTTCGTCGGCTTCTTCGCCAAGCTCTACATCATCCAGGCGCTGCTCGAGCGTGGACATGCTGTGGCTCGCCCTGTCGCGGTGTTGTTCTCGGTGATCGGGGCGTACTACTACATCCGCGTCGTCAAGCTCATGTACTTCGACGATCCGCTGGACAGCTCGCCGATCGCGAAGCGGCGCGCCATCGGGCTGGTGCTGACCCTCAACGGCATCGCCGTGCTGGTTCTCGGCCTGGTTCCCGGCTTTCTTTTCAACGTCATATCGAGTGTTTTGCCGTAGCGGGACAGGAGTCTTGCTATTCGGATGGGGCGCTGTAGAATCTGCGCCCTCCTGGTGCGGGGTGGAGCAGTCTGGCAGCTCGTCGGGCTCATAACCCGAAGGTCGCAGGTTCAAATCCTGCCCCCGCTACCAACTTTTCGAAGGCCTCGGCGCGAACCGCCGGGGCCTTTTCACGTCCGGGCCCGGCAGCCTCCAGCTTGCCGCGCGGGCGTGTGAGAAGGTCCCTGCCGAGGCGACCCGGGCAAGGTTCTCATCTCGCTCCAGTGCAGCGAGTTGAAGAGCCCGTTCGGGGCGTGGGCCTTCTCGCGTGCGGCGACGACCGCCATGCCTCTGCGTCGTTTCTTGACTCTGCAATATTGCGGGCGTAGGTTCGGACCAGCCCCCCAACCGACGTTCAGCAGAAACGCGGTGGCGAGGTGAAGGTCCAAGAAAGGGACCTGAGGGAGTGTCAGTGGAAAGACAGCAAGGCTGGCTCAGGCCGTTCTTCGCAGCCGCGCTAGTGCTCTGCGGCGTTTGCAGTCCAATAGCGAACGCACAGGATGTGACGACACCGCTCCGAATATTCAAACCCGACTTTCGGGTCACGCTCACTCCCGAAGGGAAGGCGCGGTTGCAAAGCCTTGAAAACCCGCGCTATCGCATTACACACGCCCACTCCGCTGAAATCGCAGCGTTTGATCCTTCCGCGCTAAAACCAGGAGATCGCGTACTAATCAACGTCGCGCCTGGTGAAACATACGAGTCAGAGCTGTCGAGTGTTTACGAAATGTATGGCGACTATATCGGAATGTTCGGAAACGTAGTCGGATTTGCAGATAGCTCGTTCCAGTTATCGATTAGTAAGCACGGCCAAGTTGGTGCTGAGGGAAGACTGTACTTCGGCGGGCGGGCAATCTCATTCCACCCGGAAGAGAGGACGGCCACCAATAGAGTGATATTGGTGGAGCGCGTACTGAGTGTGGACGAAACAACGGGGCCGATCTCGGTGCAGCGCCTTCGCGGGCGCGAACATCAATCAAGCGAGCTACCGACACGTCGTCTTGTGCAACTTGCACAGGAAGCGGTCGAGGTTGCACACGGTGCATTCCCACCAGATTCCACGGCATGCAGAACGGGCCAGAGAGCCTGATCCGCCCCACCTTCGCGATGACCGCCGGCTAACCCGCGCTCATCTTGGTATTCCGCCGCGTAGCGCAACGCTGTGTCGGCAATCAATCAGTTCCGTCTCCGGTCACGCGCATAACAGGACATAGGTCCGACATCCGATAGCCCCTCATCCGTGCATGCGGGCATATAGGTGTGATCGTGTGACGACAGCATCCCGCGGTGGCTCGCGAGGACGCTCGGCTGTCGAGGAGACTTGAACGCACAGATGTGCCCATCGCCACAGCGAGGGCACCCACCACTCGCGGAGAGGTTGGCGATTGGATTCGCGGTCGCGTGTTGGCGGCCGCAAACGTACTGATGGTGATTGAGTGGTCTGATGCTTTTCATCGGCGACGAAGAGGAACCGATTCGCGAAAAGAGGCAAACGTTGAAGCAACAACTGGTGGACGCTGTCGCAGCGGTGCTGGCGTGCTCGGACGGAGTACATCGACACTATGTATCGGCGTCCCGTTCTCCGGCGGCGGGCGATGCAGGAGAATATGACTCGCGCGCGGTCCGGCGCTGCCTGTTCAGCGGTGAGTTGCCAGTTTCGAGAAATTCGAGCAGGTCTTCGGCGACGCATGGAGTGAGCCCGCCGATCACGGCGGCGAGGAGTTTCTTGATAGCGTTGACGACCTCGCCGTTCTGCGCGTTCCGCTGGCGAAGGCGGTTGAGCTCATGCGGCGTCAATCGTACGCAATCGTTGCTCTCGAAGATCATCGGTGCCGCCTCCGCCAGTTAACAGATTGGAGTATGCGCCGGTGCTATGGGTCAGGCTGGTCAGGTTACTTGCATTGTCCGGCCATTGGCCGTACAGTACTCCCGTAGCATTTAGGAGCATCTCCATGACCAATGCCGCCCGCCGACGCGCCGAACGCGTCGAAGCCCGTGTCACCCCCGAGCAGAAGCGGCTGTTCGAGCGTGCAGCCGCCCTGGAAGGCCGCTCGCTGACTGATTTCCTCCTGGCAAGCGCGCAGACGGCCGCTGCCGAGGCGATTTCACGCCATGAGCTGCTGAAGCTCACGCCCGAAGATCAGCGCGTGTTCGTCAACGCGCTTCTGAATCCACCGGCACCCAACAAGGCGTTGAAAGCTGCCGCCGCTCGCTACCGCGCTGCGCAGGGCCGCTGAGCGATGGACGACGCGCTGCTGTCGCAGCCGATCGTCCCGCTCGACGACTCGCACGACCGACGCTCCTTCAATTGCGGCGTCGAGTCGCTCGACCGATACCTTCACGTTCAAGCGGGCCAGGACCATCGTAGGCACGTCGCTGTTTGTTTTGTATTGCCGGACGTGAAGCAATCGAGGATCGCCGGCTACTACACGCTCTCCGCTTTCTCGATCGTCGGCGAATCACTTCCAGATGCGCTGCAAAAGAAGCTGCCGAAGTACGGGCAGATTCCTTGCACGATGCTCGGTCGGCTTGCCGTTGACATCCAATACCGTGCCCTCGGTCTCGGAAAGCACCTGCTCGTCGATGCACTGAAGCGGGCGTTGGTTCATTCTGCCGAGGTCGCATCGTGGGCAGTTGTCGTCGATTCCAAGGACGATGCTGCGCAAGCGTTCTACGCGCGGCACAGCTTTATTGCACTGCCAAGGACTCCGCGGCGCCTCTTTCTTCCAATGGCTACGATCTCGGAACTGTTTCGTTGAGGTCGATACTGGCGATATGGACACTGGCATGCGCGCTTCTGATTCGCGTGGACGTGCGACACACGGTCTCGGTACGTAGGAAATTGGAACGCGAGCCGGAGAGGCTGGCGACTAGCTTCCACGTCACCAGTCCGGAGGCAAGACCGTAGGTGCAAACATGGAATTGCTTGGCTCAATCCTAAATTGGCTGTTCGTTCACACGATCTACGGAATCGCAGGGATCGCAGTAGTCACCTATCTCCTTCTGAGCGGCTTGAAGAAAGTGGTGCCGAGGCTTCCAGAACCGGCGTATTTCGGCGCCGCAGTATTCGTCGTTGGATTGATAACCCTTCCGAGCCTTCCTCGCTATCAGTTCGAAGATCGTGTGGTGTCAGAGATAGAAGGTAAGACTTGGATGCGGGTTGTGAATAGGACAAAGTGGGGATCACTCACTGAACCATTGACTTGGGTAAGGGCGCCAATCGGTTCTCTAACCATTGTTATGCCGAACAGTCCAATCGAAGGCGGCTTTCGCGAAGCGATCGTGCGTTACGAAGAGGAAGAGATCGTTTCGATGGTCGATCCTGATTGTATGGATTTCACGATCCTGTATTCGCGACCAGATAGGCGCGGCGTGTTTCGTTACACGACAAGATCTGCTGTGAAAATGAATGATGATCAGAAGAAGTGGTACTGCGAGTACGATTGGTCGCGGGAACGGCAGGCCGTGCTCCAGGAGGCGCTAAAGCGTGTGGGCCAGACCGCGAAGAAACAGTGAAAGCCGCAGACGACCGAAAGCGAACGCCGTTTGATCTAATGATCTCGGGGGTAGGTCCTTGTACGGCAGACCAGCCTCCCGTGGACGAGGTGGCGCTCACGAACTACGGCGAACTGGGGCGCTTCGTCAATTTGTCGGCAAGAACATTCGCGCCAACGGCAGGTAAGGACAGCAGGATGATCAGGCCCCAATTCCAGAGGTTGAACGGGCTGAATACCTCTCGCACGGCGCCGAATCCCTCCTTCCACCAGATTCCAATGAGGCCAACCATCACGCTGAGCATGAGGAGGAAGCCCCACCCGTAGGCGAACGCGCGAAGTAGTTTTGCAGCGATCTTCATGGCAACCGGCTCCTTGGTTCAGGCGCACGAGTCTTCAAAGTAGGTTTCCCGTAGCAGACGCGCTGCGAATACCGAATGTAGCGCCGCTCTTATTGTGATTGAGAATCCTTTGGTGCGGCTACCGGAAGCCAAGCAGGCTCGGGAACCTCAATCTTTACAGGAAGCATTTCAGGCTCGGCGGTGACAGTCGTTGCGTCGATCTGCGGCTCTCGCACGTGATGCCGGCCCACAACACGCGTGACAGCACCCACGACAATCGTGAGCGCGATAGCAACCCACGGCGCCCACGACATCTCGTCGCGCTTCGATGAAGTGCTCACGCTGTAACTGGCTCTGACGGTACGTGCGAGTAACGCGTGCGCACCCGCTTGCTGACAAGCCAGTAGATCACCCACGGAAGCGAGAGCGATCCGATGCTCAGCACGACATGCAGCCAGCGGACCCAAGGGCGCCGGATGCTCAGCGATGCCAGCGATGCGACGCCCACCAGAAACACGACAGCAGCGGCCTCTGAAGGCAACTGGGTGACTACGATCAGAATGCCAAACGAGGACAATACGACGTACGTAATTAACCATCCCTCAAACTTAGTCAGGTCAGTCTTGCTGGTCACGAGGTTACCTCCGTAACGTGGGGGGCTGACGCAGCACCGCGTCTGGGAAAAACTACCCGGTAACCCAAGGCGAATTTCGAGCCAACGCAGCAGAAGATTCCGTCGACTGCATCCCGGCGCACGCTGGCCTTTCACACCGGAACAGAGAGCGCGGTCACAAATTCAGTTCCTTTCAGGGAAAGCACGAGAGCTGAGCGACGTCCGCCGCCGGCGGGAGGTGAACGGACGTCCATACTGCGCATTTGGAGAGACGCTTCAACGAGGTCTCATCCGGCAGTTTCATGGCCGGACGGCCGTGCGAGTCGGATTCGGTGCGGTGAACCAATGTCATCAGTGCCAACAACGCCTTGGAGCAGTCCGGACTCGGTGAACGTTACAACTTGGTGTACCTGCACACCCAACCTCTTCCATTTTCTATTGCGCCGGGCACGACAGATACCCAAGTCAAAGCCACAATAGATATCCCCGCGAACGCGATTGCCATTACGAGTCTACGCAACGCCAATGGCGCAGACGTCGTCGTTCTAGTCACCGAGCATCTGTACGACCCTGCGCTTCCCGGGGACTATTGCGGCGTCGCATTTTCCGTCGAGGCCATGCCCAACGAATCCTATCGCGACACAGCGTATCGGGCGGCTGTACTGCGACCATGCATTCTCTCCGCGAACGCCAACACCCATACCGCTGCGGCCCATGAGCTAGGGCATCTTCAGTAAATGTCGCGCACGACCTTGGCTTGTACCTGATCGATCTCGCGACGCACGGCGACCACGAGTGGCCGGCCAAAGGAATCGGTTCGTGAGGGGTCTTCGATCGGAACGTGACTGTAGCCGTACGCGCGCCCGCCCGCGTTGTTGCCGGCGCGCGCCTGCCCTTCGAGCCCGCGATGCGTCTTCTCCTCGAGATCGTCGAGGAAGATTTCGTTCATGAGGTTCTTGACGGCGCGATGCACCTTGCGGGTCTTCGCTTCCGAACCGTAGCCGTCGCTCACGCCGATGACGCGCACGCCCCAGTGTTCCAGCCGGCGAAAGGTCGTCTCGGCTTCCACTTGGTCACGCGAGAGGCGGGAGATGCCGTCGATCAGCAGAACCGCAAACTTGCGCGCCTTGGCGTCGGCGAGCATCTGCTGGTAGGCGGGCCGGTCGGTGCGCGAACCGCTGATGCCCTGGTCGGCGTAGGTCTCGGCGATGGTCCAGCCTTCGCGCTCCGCGATTCGGCGACAATTGCGTGCCTGATCCTCGATCGATGCTTCGCGCTGCTTGTCGGTCGAGTAGCGGGCATAGATGGCAACGCGGGTCATGGTCCGTTCCCGCTAGCTCTTGGCCGCCCAGTCTTGCCAGTCGAGGCCGCGCACGCGCGCGAACTCGGAAACATTGGCGGTGACGAGGGTCGCATTCATGCGGAGCGCCTGAGCGGCGATCAGCAGATCGTAAGGTCCGATCGGCGTGCCCGCCGATTCCAGCGTGGCGCGCAGCTCGCCCGCTCTTGAGGCATCTTCTTCGTCGAAAGGAGCGACGCCGATCGCACCTGAAAGGAACACGCGCAGCCGCTCCGCGTTCTCGCGCTGACGCTCGCTGCGTGCGACACCGTACCAAAGCTCGAACAAGACAATCGACGAGATCGCGACCGGGGTTTCCTTCGCCGCTACCCGCTGCAGCCGTGTGCGCATGACGGCGGGTTTGCCCTTGATCAGCGCAATGGCCGCGTTGGTGTCGAGCAGGTAGATCACTTGAACAGGTCCTTGGGCTTGGGCATCGGCGGCTGCTTGCGGCCTTCCGGCATGAACGGCACGTCGGCGAAACGGTCCATCTCCGCGAACCACGCCTTGATATCCGTCACCATCGGTTCCAGCAGGATGCCGCCCTCGACCCGCCGCACACGCACGCGGTCGCCGGGCAGGCGGAACGCCAGCGGCAGGCGCACGGCCTGGCTGCGGCCATGCATGAAGATTCTTGCCACGCCCGTATCAGACATAAACGTACTCCACGAGTGGTATATACCGTTCATATACACCACCGGGAGATTCGGAATCAAGGGCGGGCGTGTCTGCGTCATCGCTTGAATTCTGGGCGGGCTGAATATGCGAGTCGTTGCGCTCGCGGGCTGGATGGGTCTTTCGGTCCCCGCTGGCCTCCTGGCTGGCCCGGGCCTGCGGGACTTTCGCTGGAACGTTCAGCGTTTGTATTGGCGTGCGCGCTCTGCAAGTGCCGGTTGCCCGAGGAAAGGAAACCCTCGACCGCTACAGCAGCCAGCAGGCGGACCAGCTCGCGCAGGGCGGGGCTCATGAATCGCGCCCGCTGGGTGCCAAGCCCGGGAACGCGCCGTGTGGGACCGCACCAGGCGAAGTCTGCCGGGCGACGACTTGTCGGCGTGATCGACGCGCAGACCTGAAGGGGCCATTTGCGCCGCTGCCTCGTGGGTAAGTGTCCTTCCATGACTGACCCGATCCGCATGCGTGGCTTTCCATTGCTTCCGGAATCGCAGCTCGCCGAGCAGTGCGGCGTGTTGCAAAGTTTCAGAATTGCTATTCCGATACCGGAGCGTCACGTTGCAAGCGAAGGCCAATAGAAAACGTCCTGGCGCAATTGCGCGTCCTCGTCGCGTGAAGACGCCGAAGGAGGGGCCGGCAGGCGCTTCACCGGGCGCGCTTCAAATGCGATCGCCGACACGTAGGCGAGGAAGGAAGCCGGCAGCCGGTCACGCAAAAATGCTGGACGACTGTAGGACGAAGGCTTGGGCGTGGTCTGTGCGCGCGGCGGTTGGCGCCGGTCTGGGTATCGAGGGGGCGATGAACTGGATACAGGTCGATCGCGAAGTAGGTAACCAGTTGGGCAGTGACAAGTTCGCGGAACAGAGTCGATTCAACAAGTACGCCAAGGCAGACATTCATCCGAATCTGACAACAAGAAAGCTCGTCAACAAGCGCTATCCCGGAACGCAGGCAGTCTACGAATACGGACCGGGACGATCTCACCTCTGGTCCGCACTTGGGCCTCAGCCTGCAGTGGCCATGAGCGCTATCGAACAAGAATGGCGACATGGGGTCGTCGTGCGCGATACCCGAGAGAGTGGCGAGAGAGTCGAGTACCGAGTGGTGCCCGGGGCGATTGCTACACACTACAAGCTGTCGGCGAAAGGAAGTTTCCCGGTCGTTGACGCGCGCAAGTTGCTTCAGCCGTGGCAGCGCGTCGATGAATACCTGGGCCGATGGGTCAGTATCAATAGCCCGCTCCCGGGTCGCCGGACGCTGCCTCTCGGGCCGGAGCCCACGCGATCCATGTTTCGCACGCGCTTCGCCGCGAACAAGGCGAGGAACGCGGTAACGTTGCCCTCGCTGGCTGCCATGAGCTATGAAATCGCTCACGCCAGGTGTTTCGGCCTGGGTGCAATGATCAACCCGGATTTGCTCACACCGTACGGCGTTTCTCTTGACGATCTGGGGACGCTGTTCGTCGAGATCGGGCTTTCCTGGGAACGCCGGCGATAGTCAGCGTACCGGACGCCATTGCGTGCGCCGTGGCCGCACCGTCCGGCGGCGATGCTCAATGGATGCGATCGTGACCAGGTGGCCGATCCGCGTGTGCGTTTCGTCGTATACGTCCATGACTGCGAGCTTCTTGGTTTTGATGAGCTGATGCACTCTCGACCGCGTGACGCCCAACAGGCGCGCGGCGAGTGTGACCGACAGGCCAATGAGCCGGTCTCTTTCCGGTGTTCCCGCGCACTGCTTTACGCGCGCGGCCCATTCTGCTGCGTCGAGCGTCCTTGCCATGTTCAGAGGTCTCCCTGAGTGTTTAGGTCCATAAGGTCAATATCCCGCACGCAAGTTCCGCAGTTTCTCCACAACAGTGCCAAGAGAACAGCTTGCCGATTCTCTTCAACGATGCCAAGAGAAGCACTTGGGACTTCTCTTCAACGTTGCATAGAAAAGCATGCCGGGCGCTGGCAATTCGGATCACTGGCTTATGATTCGACTGCGTCGCGTGAAGGTGGCGCATCAGCTCGCATTCCATCCTTTGGAGCGCCGCGTGCGCATCCGCGATCTACGAATCGCGGTCGGCTACGGGAATCAGCGCGTCGCCTGCGATCTCGGGGAGGCTGCTGACGATCAATCTAGCGGCGCGGGACAACGCCTGCGCCTGACCCAGGGTGATTGAAGCTTGATTGGCTGCGCTCTCGTTTCGCAACAACGCGGTCTGCTGCGCAATCTGCTTCTGCAATCGCCGTATTGTCGCTTCGAGCACGGCGACTTGCTGGTGCAGAATTGGAATCGCCCATACTTCGCCCGGCGAGTACTCATGGCCATCCGTGTTGCCGAGCTTGCCGTCGCGCAGCGTCCAGCCGCGCCACGCCGGCGAAATCAGCCCGAGCATGCCGCTGTAGAGCACTTCCAGGAGCGCTACGACGGCAGCAGGTGCGCGTTGCTTTCGCCGCCAGCGCCGCGCGGTGCTGAGGCTGACGCCCGAGAGTCGAGCGAGTACTTCGCCCGGCAAGTTTGCGAACCCACCCAGTGCTGTCATACCCGGTTGCGAACAGTGGCGGCTCATCGAACGAGTGGGAAGGCCGAGTACATGACGGTGCAGTGTGCGGTTCCGGCAAAGACTCGCGAAGGCTGATCCCAATCACATCGGGAAAGGACGCCCGCCAGCCTCATGTTGAACTACCTCCCGGGTTTGGGTGAGCGCAGCAAGACGAGATCAAGCCGATTGATCGACGCCCGAACGAGATCGGAGGCTAGGCCAACAACATCGGGAAAATACGGTCCGGAGGCGCCAATGGGTTCTGCCGATCCTGTGGATTCGAGCGCGAGCCCGATGCATTGCAGGAGCGAATGAGCCTTCATGAGACGCATTCGCTCGCTATCGACCGCATGTTCGAATGGGGAAAGGGTGCCGGGATTAGGCGACCGTGGCAGCTCCTGGGCGGGCCGATTCCGGCCCGAATGGGATTTCGACGCAGTAGACTTGCGCGCAGCCATTGGCAGCTCCTTTGAAGTTGCCTGTGGTTAGGCGCCCGTCGGTGTTCAAGCACCGGCGGGCGCCGTCTATCACGCAATCAGCCTAGACGAATTCTGAGCCTCGGCGTTGAAAAATAAATCCCAAAGCCTGCCCCGCTACCAACCATTCAAGGTCTCGGCGCAAACCGTCGGGGCTCCTTCTTTTGACTGCTATCGGACCCGGAGCGGTCAATCGGGTGTTTGCAAAGTGGACATTCGTCTTACGCAATCGCTTCCGTCATCGGCTCAGACTCCAGCGTGCCGGTGAACTCCAGATTCTTGAAGCAGATGAAGCATCACTGGTTGGAGAAATCAGACCTAACTAAGATGGGCACCAACCGGACGATCCAACAAAAGCGTCCTCCGCCTGAAAGGAAGCGCCATGACTGAGAATAGCGATACGGAACTTGAAGCGATCAAAAAGCTCGTCTCGGCACTTGAACCGCTGGATCAGGACGCGCGAACCAGAGTAGTCGACTACGTCTTCCGTCGCCTACGCATCGGATTTCGTGAGGGCGGCCATGACCTCAGCTTCCTTGTCGGGGCACCGGTCGCGGCGGCCGGATCCGCAGTTCCCGCCACATCGTCGTCGTCTGCCATCACCGATATCCGCTCATTGAAAGAAGCGAAAGCACCCAAGACTGCTAACGAAATGGCTGCAGTTGCGGCTTACTATTTGTCCGAGGCCGCGCCCTCAAGCGATCGTAAATCGGAGATCGACGCCTCGGACATCAAGAGACTCTTTAAACACGCAGACTTCCCCATGCCGGGAAGCGCCACGATGACCCTGGTCAATGCCAAGAACGCGGGATATCTCGACCCCGGAAGTGTGCGCGGGGCCTATCGACTGAATCCTGTCGGCTACAACCTGGTCGTACACAAACTGCCTTCATCTGATGCGCGGTCCTCGACCAGGATTTCCGGAAGGGCGCGGAAGAAAGGGCGCGTACGCAAGAAATCAACCGCGAAGAGGTAGCCTGCGGAGCGCTCCGTTCCATGAGCACTCCCCCGGACGATCCGTGGAATACGCTGTGGTCGAACCTGGAAGCGTTCGCTAGCGCACTCGCGAGATCGGACGCCGTCAACGTAAATTCCGCAGAGCTCCGTGGGGCGGCAAAGCAGATAGTCCAGGATTACTTCCGGATCGTGCGACCGACGTTCGAACAGGTGCCCCTGCCCGCCGACTACATCAATCAGCTGGACGAACCCGTGCAGCGCCTCTTAGAGCTGTCCAACGGACGCAACAGCAAGCGGTCGTACAAACACGTGATACGAGCCCTGCGAAAGCTTCGCCCTATCGTTGAGCGTGAGCGAGAGTTGCTCATTGGAAAGAGGGGTGCAGCGCCAGGCGGCACACGCAGCTTCAGCTCGGGCTTGGAAGAAGCCATCCTCGGAACGCTCGCTGATATGGTTCCTTCGGCCGCACTCTCGTACGAACAAGCGATCCGCGACCTTACAGACGACAGCCGGGTCTCGGTACGCGGGACGGCGACGGAATTGCGCGAGGTGCTCCGCGAAGTGCTCGACCATCTCGCGCCCGACGTTGACGTGATGAAGTCCGACGGCTTTAAGTTGGAGAAAGACCGAGTTGGTCCAACGATGAAGCAGAAGGTCAAGTTTATCCTGAAGTCTCGCGGTATGGGCAGGACAATGAGAGAAAGTCCCGAAGCCGCGTTGCAACGTGTCGAGGACAGCACAGGAGTACTGGCAAGGTCGGTGTACGACCGCGGTTCCTTAGCAGCACATGTTGCCACCAATCGCATCGAGGTTCGGCAACTAAAACTGTACGTCGAAGGCGTCTTGGCTGAACTACTGGAAATACACCAGTAGCGTCCCAACGTCTTCAGTTCGCATGCGTGCAAGACCCTGAGTAGACGTGTGATTCGGCGATTTTGTCGCGGCCTCGATTTGAACGCCAATTGCGGCAGTCTGGTGCGCGAACCGCATCTCTGCCGGGGGCGTCATGCATGTCGGGAAACTCGTCTTCGCGCAGCTTGCTGCGCACCTGCCGCTGACGACGTTTCGTCGCTGCGTGGCCCGCTACAACGGCGAGCACAAGGTCAAGCGCTTCACCTGCCTGGATCAGTTTCTGATCATGGCCTTCGCGCAGCTCACCTTTCGAGAAAGTCTGCGCGACATCGAAGCGTGTCTGCGAGCGCAAGCCTCCAAGCTCTACCACATGGGGATTCGCGGCGGCGTGGCCCGCAACACGCTCGCCAATGCCAATGCGACTCGCAACTGGCGTATCTACGCCGACTTCGCTCAGCATCTCATCCGGATCGCCCGCAGGCTCTACGCGCACGAGCCTCTTGGTGTACAGATCGCCGAGACTGTCTACGCGCTCGATGCCACGACAATCGATCTGTGCCTGTCGCTGTTTCCGTGGGCGCCGTTTCGTTCGACCAAAGCTGCGGTGAAGCTGCATACGTTGCTCGATCTGCGCGGCAACATCCCTACGTTTCTGCACATCTCGGACGGCAAGCTGCACGAGATCAACATCCTCGACTGGCTCGTCCCGGAGGCCGGCGCTTTCTACGTAATGGACCGCGGGTATCTCGACTTCGAGCGGCTCTATTCACTCGATCAGGCTGGCAGCTTCTTCGTCATCCGCACCAAGGCCAACTTCAAGCGTCGGCGCGTGTACTCGCAACCCGTCGATCGTCGCACGGGAATCATCTGCGATCAGCTCGTCGAGCTCACTGTGTTCTATTCCCGGAAGGGCTACCCCACACGGCTGCGTCGCATCCGTTTCAAAGACCCCGACACCGGCAAGCGTGTCGTCGTTCTCACCAATCACATGCAGCTTCCGGCGCTCACGATTTGCGAGCTGTATCGGCTGCGCTGGCAAGTGGGCGTGTCCAGTCAAAGGACACGTCTTCCAGTCGGTGGAAGTCCGACCGAGGTTAAAAGACTCAGACCTCGTAGCTTGGGAGGCGCCGTGGCGCGAAAGCAAGACGGCGGAGCCCTCCGACAACATGCTCTGAAAGGAGGATGCGCAAAGCACCAGGTTGCAACGACCAGTGAACGCAGACGTAGCCTCGTTACACGCATTTCCGGTGGCCGAGACGGTCTATAACGTGCGAAGGCAGCAAGAACCGCGCAGCAGGGGTCTGACGCGGCGGTTCTCACCGGCGGGGTATCAGCGGCGACATGGTGCGAAAGAAGACGTGGAAACTGGAGAAGCCCTCGATGTCCGGCGAAGAAACCTCGTCGAGGAGGCAGCGGCCATAACCGTGAGTGGGAAAGGTCGATGCAGACATCAGGGTGGCGGATCGGGTCGTATTACCGACGATGGGCGTGCAGCAAAACGCGCCCGGAGGGAAGGGCCCGGACCGGTGGGTACTGCGTTCGTCAAGGTGAGGCAGGGGTGAGATGACAAAGGCACCCATTGATCTGCAGGAACTGCGACGGCGGATTTATCGAAAGGCGAAGTCGGACAAGACGCATCGTTTCTGGGGACTCTTCGTGCATGTGACGAAGATCGAAACCCTCGAGGAGGCCTACCGGATCGCCAAGAGAAACGGCGGAGCCCCGGGCATCGATGGCCAAAGCTTCGAAGCGATCGAAGCATCGGGGTTGGCGCAATTTCTGGAGGAGGTTCGGGAGGAACTCGTAACAGGCAGATATCAACCCCAGCCGAATCGCCGGGTCGAGATACCAAAAGAGAACGGGAAAGTCCGAACGCTGCAGATTCCCTGCATCCGCGACCGCGTGGTGCAAGGAGCGCTGAAGCTGATCCTTGAAGCGATCTTCGAGGCGGACTTCTGCCCGAACTCCTACGGGTTCCGACCCCGGCGCTCACCACACTACGCGCTGGCAGAAGTCAGGCGCAGTGTGCTGCGGCGGATGTCCACCGTGGTCGATGTTGATCTGTCGAAGTACTTCGACACGATCCGGCACTCGATCCTGTTGGACAAGATCGCGAAGCGCGTTCAGGACCCGAAGGTCATGCATCTCGTCAAGCAGATACTCAAGGCGGCTGGGAAGATCGGAGTCCCGCAAGGCGGCCCGTTCAGCCCGTTGGCGGCCAATATCTACCTGAACGAGATCGACTGGATGTTCGATGCGATCCGCCGCAAGACGGCACAGGGACCCTATGAGGCAGTGAACTATCATCGGTTCGCCGATGATATTGTCATCACCGTCAGCGGACACACCACGAAACGCGGCTGGGCGGAACGCGCCCTGCAACGGCTCGAGGAACAGCTCACTCCGCTGGGAGTGACGCTGAACCGAGAGAAAACCAAGATCGTGGATACGCTGAAGGATGAAGCCTTCGGGTTCCTGGGGTTTGATCTGCGCCGCGTGCGTAAGCGGGAGAAGGACGGATACTACGTCCTCATGGCTCCGAAGAAGAAGGCCCGTAAAGCGATCAAGGCGAAGATACGTGACCTTGTTGCCAACAGCGGGGCATTGACCGCTGCGGAACTGGTCATGCGAATCAACGCTGCGATTGGTGGATGGGTCAACTACTTCAGAGTGGGGAACTCCAGTCGTGCCTTCAGTGAGGTACGCGACTATGTGGAGATGAAACTCCGCACCCTGCTGACCCGACGCAAGCGGCGGCAAAAGCGCAGTATCGGATGGCGGCGATGGAGTAACGAATACCTGTACGGGGTTCTCGGGTTGTACTGGGACTGGAAGCTTCATCCACTCCCGGGCTTCGGGAAGCTCACGTGAAAGTGGCTGCCATGACCGCGACGACCCATAACCCTTTCGACGAATCCCACGCGGGCGAGCTGCTTGAGGGAAAACCTCACGAGCAGTTCCTATGGGGAGGGGCTGGAGAACGGGCCGCAAGGCCACCGCGCCAGCCCCTTACCCGACAGCTGTTCTTCAAATGGATCAAGCAGCACCTGCGCATCAAGGCATTCTTCGGCACCAGCGAGAAGGCGGTGAAGAGTCAGATCTGGATCGCAGTCTGCACGTATCTGCTCGTGGCGATCGTACGCAAGCGACTCAACGTGCAAGCCTCGATGCATGAAATTCTACAGATCGTGAGCCTGACTCTCTTCGAAATAACCCCACTCGATGAACTACTTACGCTCACCGCACCGACCCCAGGGGCGCCTGATTTCAGCAAACAGCTGAATTTGCTCGACTAACGTTGGGACGCTACTGGAAATACACAAGAAGTAATTGCGGAACGCGCCGCAGTCTTGCGTAACGTGCGAATGACTGCAACTAACCGTTATGGAGAGTTCTCCATAACGCGCAAAAATACGACCTTTGCGAATGGCTCGGAGCGACCGAAGCTGTGTGAAAACGTAATGCAATGCATGTCAGGCAGACTCACGTCATCGGATTGACGGGGGTTGCCGATGAAGCGATTTGTCGAAGGCGGAAACCGGCTTCAGAGCACGCTGTTTCCCGAACGTCTCGACGACTACATCGCCGACGACAACCCCGTTAGGGTGATTGAAGTTTTCGTCGACGAGCTGGATCTACCTCTACGGCTATCTCAACGGGCTCACCGGACGGCTGATGCCGGACTTCAAGACGATTGCCGACTTTCGCAAGGACAACGGCCCCGGCGATCCGTAGCACCTGCCGGGAGTTCATCGTCCTGTGCCGGAACCTCAACCTGTTTTCCGAAGCCATCGTTGCCACCGATCGCAGCAAGTTCAAAGCCCGTCAACAACCGCGACAAGAACTTCACCGACAGAAAGCTCGAGGCGCGAAGCGCCGGATGCGGACCCGTTACCCGAACGGCTCAGACCTAGATGTTGTGGTCGGGAGTTTCCTTCGATTTGACACGAGGCGCGCGCGTCGCGCCTCGATATTTGCGAGGAAAGCATCTCAACCTATTGAGTCCGCAAGAGAAAGCTTCACCGATTTTGTCCGACAAAATTCTTGACGGTCGCGAGTTGCAAGCATAGTCTGCCCCTCGTCGACACAAGATGTTGTGGAGACAAAAAAGCCCCGACGCGGGCTAACGCGCCGGGGCCGTTTGGTGGTTGATGCGGTGGCCGAAGTGGTCAGGCACCTGGCGTTGCAATTCAGGCTATGCCGGTTCGAGTCCGGCCCGCATCTACCTTTTTGGTTGGGGCTGACAGGTCGTGGGTGCTCACTTAGAACGCGCGCCCGAGGGTTCGATTCTCTCCAGCTCCACCGTTTTTTCGACTGGAAATTTGCTGAGAAATTTCTCGCCGAAAATCTTACAGGACAAATTGTCCTAGGAATTTAGCGTAGCACAGCTAGCTAATTTCGAAAGCTAAATTTTGTGTGCCGCGCAACACGTCACAGAGTGTGTTGTGGAGGGGTTTTTGCAATCCGCGAAACGTCAGGAATTCTTGCAATGGGAAGCAAACGATAAATACCGATGGAGAACAGGCAAAAACATCTGGAGTTCATCCAGTCGGCCGTAGGAAGGATGGCCTCGAACCTGTTCCTCTTGAAAGGCTGGGCTATCACGCTGATCGCCGCCCTCTTTGCGTTATCGGCGAAGGATTCGAAGGACGCTTATTTCCTCATCGCCTATATACCTGCGATCGTTTTCTGGGGGCTCGATGGCTATTTCCTTTCGCAGGAGCGTCGCTTCAGATCCCTGTACGACCGCGTGAGGAAGCTCGAAGAGAGCCAAATCGATTTCTCGATGGACACGTCGCCGTTCAAGAATGACGACCGGAACACTTGGTTGGGCGCGATGTTCTCCCCGACTCTTTCGATTTACTACGGTGCTCTCATCGTCACGATGGTGATTGTGATGTTGCTGATTAGATAACCAAGGAGACGCTATGGCGAAGGAACCGGTGTTCTACAGCTTCCACTTCGACAACGACGTGTTTCGGGTTCAGCAGGTCCGCAACATGGGAGTCATCGACGGCAACGAGCCCGTCTCGCCGAACGATTGGGAACAGATCAAGAGGGAGGGCGACGCGTCGGTAGAGAAGTGGATCGACGACAACATGAAGTACAAACGGTGCGTCATAGTGCTGATCGGGTCGGACACCGCGTTTCGCCCGTGGGTGAAACACGAGATCAGGAAGGCGTGGGTCGACGGCAAGGGGCTGATCGGCGTCTACATCCACAATCTCAAGTGCCCGCGAACCGGCACCTGCTCCAAGGGCTCGAATCCATTTGACAACTGGAACGTCGGAAACCAGTCGATGTCGAACCTCGTCCAGTGTCACGACCCCAACAGCTATGACGCCTACGGGGACATTTCGGAGAACATGCAGAGTTGGGTTTCCGCCGCCATAGCTCAGGCCCAACGCCGCTAAGCACTCCGCCGGATCAGCCGGCGAGCGACACCTTGTTTCAGCAGAATCGGCCCACGAGCTGCGACGACTATCAGGGACCACTATTAGGGAGAGTTGAGTCGACAGTTACCGAATTTGGCGCCTGGATCAGCAGAGCGGAATCCTGACCTTTCGCGGCCGAAAGTAAGTCCCAAATCCTGCCCCCGCTACCAACTTTTCGAAGGCCCTGCTTCGCGTCCTGCTGGCGCGACAGGCCGCAGCTCGCGCCGCCTGGAATCCAGTAATCGCGCCGGTAGGAGAGAAAAGGCCCGACACTTTGCGATGCCGGTGTCCGCTTTGCATTCTGCCAAACCCATGCTTGTCTTTCGCCGCCGGCTGCTCCACAGTCGTTCGTGCTGACAAAGACAAACCCACCGAAAGGTGGGGACGCAAAGCCTCCGGTCTACGGACACGGGTCTACGACAGCGGGGTCGCCAGTGATACAGAGCGGGCATATTCGGGCGCTGGGACATAGCGCCGGGCCGTGGTCGAATCCGCGCCGCGGCACCTGCAGGTGGGCCTGCCACGCTCCTCCCTCCTTCCTGCGTCCTGCGACCGAATCGCCGTCGAGCGCTGGGGCTGTCCAACGAGCGACATGAGCGCCAATGGTCAAAACGCGCTGATCGATGTCGGGCTTTGGCTCTATCACGGTTTCTTCGTGCCGGGCGATCATGTCTTGTCGATTCTGAGCACACACGCGCCGCGTTTGGCGCAGTTCCTGGGGCTCGACGCCGTCGGTCACGGAAGTGTGCTGTCCGGACTCATCTCCGGTGTGGTCTGGCTTGGCGCGGCCGCCTTCATCGTCGTAGCCTGCAAGCTGGTTCGTGACCTCGACAGAGCGCTGACCGCATTCATCGGGCGTCTGTACCGGGGATTGCTGCGGACAGGACGAGTCGTGGCGAGGCGGCTGGCTATTGCCTTTCGATCCCGCGAGGTCAAGCGGCAGGCGCGTTTGGCGAGAACCGAAGTCTCCGAGCCGGGTGAGCTCACTGCACTCGAGCTCGTGGTCCTTCAATCTCACGCCGAGCTGGCGCCCGGGCACCTGTTGACGGCGAGCGGCATCGCGAGCGCCCTCGACGTGCGCGAATCTCACGTCCAGCAGGCGTTAACCAGGCTCAAGGCGTTGAGCCTCGTCCACCGTACGTTCGGCGCGGGCGACGGAGAGGACGGCTATCGGTTGACGCGACCTGGCGAGGTTTTTCTTGCCGCCGGCAGTCGGGCTCACCCGACGAAGGGCCAGGAGGGACGAAAGACCAAAGACAAACGGCGAGAGCGCGAAGCGGCCGTACTGCCCAGAACTTCCGGGCTTTGACTCGGGAAGGACCAAGGACAAAGGACACAGGACGAGAAAGTCCTCGCAGCGAAGGCTGGCGTTTTGGATCCACGCCACCATCGCGTCGCGTGTCGGTCGGTGATCTCAAACTGGACAGGCGTTGCGTCTTCTGTTGCAGACCACGCCGCTTCGCGAGATCGCACGCGCCGAAGTTTCCGCTTGCTCGTTGAGGCGCATTCCGTCACGCTTGCCTGAGGACTCTTAACGGACTATATTCAGTCCGACAAGGTATTCCGGAAGCACCATGCGCTACTCAACCCAAATCAAGCCCATTAGCTATCTGAAGGCCAATGCCGCCGAAGTGCTTCAAGAATTGCGCGAGCAGCGCAAACCGCTCGTCATCACGCAAAACGGCGAAGCCAAGGCGGTGATTCAGGATGTGGCGTCCTACGAGGAAACCCAGGAGACGCTGGCGCTGCTCAAAGTACTGGCGCTCGGCAACCAGCAGATCGAGCAAGGCAAGGTGAAGCCGGTCGCCGAGGTCGTGAAGCGGCTGCGTGCGAGGAAGGCGGCTGACTGATGCGCCGCGAGGTGCTGCTCACCGAGGACGCCGAGCGCGACCTCGAGGACCTCTACAGCTACATCGCCGAGTTCGACTCACCAAAGAACGCCGACTACGTGCTGGACCGCTTGCTGGACGTAACCGAGCGTCTTGCCACTTCCTCTGAGCGAGGTTCGCTGCCAAAGGAGCTACGGTCGCTCGGCATCCGGGAGTACCGCCAAGCTTTTTTCAAACCCTACCGGGTCATTTATCGCGTAATCGGCAAGCAGGTGCTCATCTACGTGATTGCCGATGGCAGGCGGGATATGCAGAACCTGCTGGCGCGCCGGTTTCTCGGCGGATGACGACGTTGCGCTGCACTGCGAATCCTCGCAATCGAGCGTGACCGTCTGCTGGATGATTTGATAAATGCTGGTGGCGGACAGTTTCCCTCGTTGCCGCCAGTCTTCGTGTTACCGCCGGACCCCGCACTTGCTCGATGGCATGTTTGCGCATGTGAAGGTGCTCGAATGAGCGAACGACGTTAAGTGCGATGGCCATGCCATCGAGAACAAGGCCTCGGCGCGAACCGCCGGGGCCTTTTCACTTCTGGTCCGCAGCAGCTCCTTACTCCTGCGCAGGCGCCTCGGCGACCCGCCAGCTCCCATCCCAAGTTTCGATCTCGTATCGATCGGTTTCGGGAAAGCCTGGCGGCCGCGTGCGCTCGAAGCGCGGGTCGAACTCGATGCGCGTCGCGTAGCGCGGCTCAGTCTCGGAGACCGAGCCCGCCGTGAGGCTTCCGTAGATGAAGAGCGTGGCTCCACCGCGTGCGCGAGCGTTCCTGACGACGAAGCGCTTGCGCGCATAGACCGCGGCGTGGATTTCGAGGTCCCCGGGGCCGGTCACTTCGGCGCGATCGATTTCGATGGTGCCGTCAGACACGAGGCCGAGATAGTCGTCTGCATCGCCGCCGGTGCGCGGATCGTGCGCGTACGTCAGGTCGCCCTGGATGACGATGCGCTCGGGCGAGTACACGGTCACGTTGCCGTTGACGACGCCGCGCACGTGCAGCTCGGTATCGCGCGCACCGATGATATAGGTCGGCCTGTCGGGTGCGAGTTGTCGTCGCGCTTCGGCGCGCGATGAGAGCTCGACGCAGTCGTAGCCGCCGTCGGGGTGGAAGACGATGAGCGAATCGCCGTGCACGTTCTGAACGTCCGCATTCCCGATGGCGCCCTCATGCGCGACCGGCAAGGAGATCTCGGGCAACCTGACGCGCGCAGTACGAGTGGGGGGACCGCCGGCAAAGATTTCGCGGCGCGGCCGCCACCCTTTCTCGTCGGTGATCCGGACGCGGCGTGCCGTGGTGACTTTGCCGAGCAGGCGCGGCGCGACCTTGTCGTCGTAGGTGAGGAGTATCTCGGAGTTGCTGTGAAGGCGTCCGGCGATCTCGTCGTCGTGCAGCTGCACCCACGGGTCCCAGCGGTCGACGAGCTGCGTGAAATGCGAGAACGCCAGGCGTTTCATTTGCATGCTCGTCTGCATGCGCTCGTCGCCGTCCTCGGTGGTGATCTCGACCGTCATGCGCTCGATACCCGTATCGTCGACGGCCGGCTGGCGTGTGAGCACGGCAGTGAATTCACGGCCGTCGTGCTCGAAGGTCAGGCGTCGCTGCAAAGCGCTGCTGTCGAGGAGCGCGGGGGCTTCGCGCACGAGCCTGCGCATCAGCACGGCCTGCTGTGCGGGGGCGACCGTCGCGACCACTGCCTCGGTCGGCGGCGCCGGCTCGTTTGCCAACTCCGGCTCGGCCGACGTCAGTCCGTCACGGGCGTCGTCCACGGGTGACTCGGCGAAAGCCGAGTCAAGCAGCGCGGGCGATTCGCTCGGAGCGGGGGCTTCGGGCGCTTGCAGCTGCGGGTCGGCATCGGCGACGCGTTCGTCGACGCTCTCCGCAGATCCGTGGCTCGGCTCGCGCAGATCGCTTGGTTCAGGCGCCGGGGCGGCGAGCTCCGCGATTTCCTGCAGCTCGACGCGCACCTGAAGCGCGGGTGCAGTGGTCTCGCTCAGCCCGATGCGCGAGGCGCCGGGCGACAGGAAAAGTGGCGTGTGAAGGAGGAGGGAGACGAGCAAGGCCAGGGCGATCCCCCGGTTCTGCCCGGCGGCACTCTGCGCATTTCGGTGCACTGACGTCGCCACGGCAGTCGATTCGTGTCCTTGGGCCGCTCGACGACCCGAAGAATAGTCTCGCCGCGATCTGATCTACAAGAAGGCCCCGACACCTTGCGATGTGGGGCCTTCATCAGTCTCAACGATCGACCTTCTGCCGGGCTCAGTCCCCATCACCATGATCGTCATGGTGCCCACGGTCATGATCGCCATCCTCGAGAGGCAGCAGGAAGTGATTGAAGGCCCACTCGGCCACACGCCTGCCCTGCGCCCGCGCCGCTGTGTCCGCGAAGCGGAAGTGGATGCCCAGATAAATGCGCGCGTCGACCACGTCCTGGGCCGCGTCCGAGAAGCGGCTGTACGTTCGCGTCTTCTGGACCGCCAGCGGGGCGAGGCTCGTGACTTCAAAGGTGAACTTGTCCCTCCCGAAGAAAAGCGCGAGCGTGCGGGTCATGGCGCCGGTCACATTGTTTGCGCCCGAGGTGTAGTCGGGATAGTTCGGGTTGTTGATCAGCGACTGCCACGTGGGGTCGCCCGCCGTGTTCGGGTTGCCGTCGTTGTTCCCCTCCCGAATGGCCGTGATGGGCCGCCAGATGGCGTAGAACCTCTTGCTGTCCCAGGCGGTAATGACAGCGTCGGCTGTCGCCACGTTGGCCAAAGCGAAGAGCCGCGCACTGTCACCAATCCTGTGGACATGTTTGTTGGCGATGGCCCGTAGGGCCCTGTTCCACTGCGCAAGGAAGTTTTCGCTATAGAAGTAGGCGATGTCCGTCTGCTCGGGCGTGCGCATGGTGCTCGCGAAGGAACCGAGCGCCTTTACCTCGTCATAGTCCCTTCTGTAGCGCTCACTGGTCAAAGCCGGCGGCGGCTCGGCGCGGAATCGCGTGGGGCTCGTGAGCGTAAAAGGATCGAGGGTCGCCATCCACGGCGCGGCCATCGCCGAGAAGGGCGGGGGCGGGCCGGGTGGATTCCCGATGAAGGAATCAGTCGGACGCCACATACCGGGGTCGGTGCCGCCGACGAAGGGCGGTGGGAGCGGGTCGGGCGCCCGGCGCGCCAGGGGGAGAATACCGGCAGCGGCCTTCTGCCCCACGGCCAACCCAGGATTGCCCCCTAGACCTTTGTCGGCCAGGTAGTTGAAGTAGGTCGCGTCGAGAGACGCGGCTTGCGCAGGGTAGAGGCCCACGAGCACATCGTGCGCGGCCGCGGCCGCAGCTGCCGCGCGTGAGCCCTGGGCTCCCTTGATCTCGACGTGATACGGCTCGAACCGCTTGTCGATAGCCTGCACGGCATCGTGCACGGCGATCTGGACGAGGGCAGAGTCGAGCGCGCCTGTCGGGCCTGGCCGCCCGACGGCGATGGCCGGCTGCGCGATCTCATTCCAATCGACCACGGCATCGGCGCAGACAGGTCCCGCCCAACTCAGAAATCCGCAGATGATCAGGCCCGAAAGCCTTTGCAGTCTTGTCATTGTCGTTATCTCCTGACTTGCTTTAGTACCGCTGGACCCGCGCTACCGTGCATCTGGAGCGACTACCGCTTCCTTGCCAACGAGTCCAAGGCTGGTAGTCAATTTGTTGTAAAGATCGCGATCGAGTATGCGCGTCAAAAAGGCAGGAAGCGAAGTGTGCGAAAAGCGAACGGCCGGAGGTCTCGATTCACACTCCGTGGCGCAAACTGGTCATCGCAACCCGAGTGCCAGCAGGCTCCACAGCGCTAGCAGCGTGACGACCAGCGCGCTGCCGTAGCACAGCAGTTTGGCCGGCATCGCCAGCGCGGATGCCGACATCGTGCAGGCTGTGGAGGATGCGGTGCGCAGCGTGCCAGATGAACAGCGCGATCACCGCGAACAGCGAAGCCCTTGCCGGCCCAGTGCTGCGCGAAAGCGAGCATGCGCGGGTAGCTCATCAGGTCGCGCGGCAGCAGCAGCCCGAGCGGCACCGCGATGCCGGTGATGAACACCAGCATCGGCCCGAGCAGCGCCGACAGCATGCCGCCGGCGCCGAACAGCGACCAGAAGATCGGTGCGTTCGAGCGCTTCATGGCCGCAGCGCCCAGGCGACGGCGAACAGCAGCGACAGCACGCGACCACCGCAGCCGCCAAGCCCGAGCGCGTGATGGTCGCCGCGCTGCACGCGCTTGCCGCCGACGAACATCATCGGCATGGTCTTCGGCATGATCTCGAACCAGCTCTAGGTGTGGTAGACATCGCGACCAGCAGCACCAGGTGCAGCAGCGATCGACCACGGACTGCGCAGCGCCGCCAGCCAGCCGTTCCACGCGGCCTCGCCCTGCGCCAGGCGCACCACGCCGACCAGCAGCACGATGCGCGTACGCCGCCACGACCAGCGCGGTGGCTTCGCGCGATCATGTAGCGCACGAAGAACGGGTCCCGGCGCCACCAGCCGTCCATCGGCCGGACATAGGCGCCGCCGCGCTCGTTGCGCGCTCACTTGCCTGCTCCCTTCGGCGCGCACGAAGCGCAGGAAATAGTCCTTCGCGCTGTTGACCTTGTTCTGGTTCACCGCGTTGGCCGGGTCCACGCCCTTCGGGCACACCTCGGAGCAGTAGCCGACCGCGGTGCAGCTCCACACGCCTTCCTCCGCGTTGACGCAGCTCCATGCGCTCGTCGCGCGCCGCCGTCGCGCGAATCGGCGTTGTAGCGGTGCAGCAGCGCCAGCACGCCCGGGCCGGTGAACTTCGGGTCGAGCCCGTACTGCGGGCAGGCGGCGTAGCACAGCATGCAGTTGATGCACGAGCTGAACTGCTCGATACTGCTCGAGCTGCGCGGGCGTCTGCAGGTACTCGCCCTGCTCGAGCGTGCGCGGCTCCTTCGGGATGATGTAGGGCTTGATGCTCTCGAGCTTGCTCGATGAAGTCGTCGACGTCGACCACCAGGTCGCGCTCGATCGGGAAATGCGCGAGCGGCTCGACGCGCACCTGGCCGGGTAGTAGTCGCGCAGGAAGGTCTTGCACGACAGCTTCGGCTTGCCGTCGATCATCATGCCGCAGCTGCCGCAGATCGCCATGCGGCACGACCAGCGGAAGCTCAGCGTGCCGTCGAGCTCGTCCTTGATGTACTGCAGCGCCCTGCAGCACCGACATGTCGTCGGTGAACGGCACCTGTAGCTCTGCAAGACGGGCTCCGTCGTCCTGCTCCGGGCGGTAGCGCAGGACCTCGATCTCGATCGGTCTTCGCGGTCTCAGACATGGCTCGCTCCCTGCGCTTGCGTTCGCGCTCGGCTTTCTCGCCGGCGGCGCCGTAGGCGCGCGTGCCGGGCTGGCGACTGCGTGATCTTCACGGCGCCGTAGTCGATGCGCGGCGCGGCCGTCGCCGGCGTAGTAGGCCAGCGAGTGCTTGAGGAAGTTGACGTCGTCGCGCTGCTCGAAGCCGTCGAGCCGCTGGTGCGAGCCGCGCGACTCCTTGCGGTTGCAGCGCCGAATACGCCATCGCCTGCGCCACGTCGAGCAGATAGCCGAGCTCGATCGCGAGCAGCCACTCGGTGTTCCAGACCTTCGAGTGGTCGTCGACGCTGCACGTTCTGGTAGCGCGCCTTGAGCTCGGCGAGCTTGTCGCAGGTGGCCTGCATGTCGGCTGCCGTGCGGTAGATGCCGCAGCCGCTCTTCCATGCTCTGCGCCATCTCGCTGCGCAGCATCGGCGATGCGCTCGCTGCCGCCCGGTCCGGTTGACGATGCCGAGCGCGCGCTGCGCGCGCCGCCTCGGCCTGGCGCTCGAGCGACGTCGGCATTGCTGTTGCGGCACTGACTTGGCGAAGCTCGCCGCCTCGATGCCGGCGACCTTGCCGAACACGAGCAGCTCGGTCAGCGAGTTCGAGCCGAGCCGGTTGGCGCCGTGGATGCCGACGCTCGAGCACTCGCCGGCCGAATACAGGCCGGGCAGCGGCGTAGCCGTCTTGCCGTCGGCGTGGATGCCGCCCATCGTGTAGTGCACCGCCGGCACGCACCGGGATCGGCGCGTGCGCCGGATCGACGCCGAGGAACTCCTCGGCCAGCTCGCAGATCTGCGGCAGGCGCTCGCGCAGCTTGCTTCTCGCCGAGGTGGCGCAGGTCGAGGTGCACCACCGCGCCGTGCGGCGCCGTCGATGGTGCGGCCCTTCTGCTCCTCGTGCCAGAACGCCTGGCTCAGGCGGTCGCGCGGCCCGAGCTCCATCGCCTTGTTGCGCGGCTCGGGCTCGGCGGGCCCGAGGCCGTAGTCCTGCAGGTAGCGGTAGCCGTCCTTGTTGACCAGGAAGCCGCCTTCGCCGCGGCACGCCTCGGTGATCAGGAGCCCGGTGCCGGGCAGGCCGGTCGGGTGGTACTGCACGAACTCCATGTCGCGCAGCGGCACGCCGTGGCGATAGGCGAGCGCCATGCCGTCGCCGGTGACGATGCCGCCGTTGGTGTTCTCGCGGAACACGCGGCCCGCGCCGCCGGTGGCGATGATCACCGCCTTGGCCTGGATCAGCCGGAACTCGCCGCTCGCGATGTCGATCGCCACCACGCCCTGCGCAGCGGCCGTCCTCGACCAGCAGGTCGACGCAGAAGTACTCGTCGAAGCGCTTGATCGACGGGTACTTGAGCGAGGTCTGGAACAGCGTGTGCAGCATGTGGAAGCCGGTCTTGTCGGCGGCGAACCAGGTGCGCTCGATCTTCATGCCGCCGAAGGCGCGCACGTTGACGTGGCCGTCGTCCTTGCGGCTCCACGGGCAGCCCCAGTGCTCCAGCTGCACCATCTCCTCGTGCGCGTGGGCGACGAAGTACTCGACCACGTCCTGGTCGCACAGCCAGTCGCCGCCGGCGACGGTGTCGTTGAAGTGATGCTCCAGGCTGTCGTGCGCCTGCGTCACGCGCGGCCGCGCCGCCTTCGGCCGCCACGGTGTGGCTGCGCATCGGATAGACCTTGGAGATCGAGCGCCACGCGTCAGCGTCGGATCGGCCTCGGCCACGGCGATGGCCGCGCGCAGGCCGGCGCCGCCGGCGCCGACGATGACGACGTCCGCCTTGAAGACTTCCAGCATCGCTAGTTCCTTGTTCTGCAACCCTCAGCGGATCAGCACCAGCTTCTGGTACAGCCCGCCGAAAAAAGTCTCGCTTGTGCATCGATGCGGGCGGCGATGCCTCGGGCAGGAAATGCTCGATCTCATGGCGCCACAGGTCGATCGCGTAGGGTTCGAGTTTGCGGAACACCGCCCGCATCAACGGACGCATCGGGTGCCAGCGCGCCGGGCGGTGGTAGTCGACGATCACGATCTTGCCGCCCGGCCTGACCACGCGCATCGCCTCGGCGAGCGTGGCGCGGCGCACTGGCTCGGGCTGCTCGTGCAGCAGAAAGAACAGCAGCACCTGGTCGAAGCTCGCGTCGGCGCGTCGCAGCGACGACGAGTCGCCTTGCAGCAGCGTGCACGCGCTCGTCCGACGGCAGCTTTGCGCGCAGGTTCTTCAGCTGGATCGGCAGGATGTCGACCACGTCGCAGGCGCGCATCGGAGGCGAGCGCCGCGCGCAGCCGCGACGTCAGGTCGCCGTAGACGCACGCGACCTGCAGCGTACGGCCATGAACCGGAGTGCCGAGTTCGGCCAATGCGCCGCGTCGCGCAAACGCCCGTAGTTGCCGAACAGGATCAGGTTGACCAGCCACTCGCGCTCGAACAGATGCACGGCACGCGGGTGCACGTATGCCCACCAGTACACCGCCTCCAGATAGCGGGGAATCGGCAGGCTATGCTGCTCGCGCACCTCGGAGAGATCGCTGGGCGCGTCGGCGAGGATCGGAGCAGTTTGTGTCATGCGCGTCAAGAATACCGAAGGCGCAGCGGCGCGCATATACGCATATCTACGACGCTACCCGCACTGCCTGCTCGCGTTAGTCAGGCTCCGATGCGGTACTTAAGTGTGTATGCGATCAGAGTAGGGCGTGGTGAGATAGGTCCTCCGCCAGGGTGGTATCGGAGGCGTCATGGAAAATGCCGGGTTCTCGCGACGATCATTCCTGCGAGCCGTGACTGGAACGCTCGGAGTGTCGTGGCTCGCGCTCGAATGGTCGGACGTTGCCACAGCGGCTCACGATGCGAGGATGGCCGCCACGGCACCGGGTGCTTCGGCAGTTTCGTTCCTCACGCGCCCGGAAGCGGCCGACGTTGAAGCCATCAGCGCGCAGGTCATTCCGAGCGACGGCACTCCCGGTGCTCGTGAGGCGGGTGTCGTATTCTTCATCGATCGGGCTCTCGCGACGTTCTTTTCCCCCATCGCGAACGATTTTCGCGCCCAGCTCACTGAGTTCCAGACCACTTGCCTTGCGCATCATCCCGCCAGCGAGTCGTTTGCCGCGCTCTCTCCGGAGCAGCAGATCGAGTTCCTGGGGACGGTCGAGCACACGCCCTTTTTCGCCAGAATGCGGCTTCTGACGATCCTGGGCATGTTCGCGATGCCGGCGTACGGCGGCAACCGGGACGGCGTGGGTTGGAAGCTCCTCGGTTTCGAAGACCAGCACGTGTTCGAGCCGCCCTTCGGCTATTACGACCGCGACTATCCGGGCTTCGTCATCGAGCCGGCGAAACCCGCATGAGCGCTCGCAAATTCCGCAACTCCGAGCGCGTCGACTTCGCGGTCGTGGGTTCCGGCGCCGCCGGCGGCGTCATCGCGCGTGAGCTCGCCCAGGCCGGATTGTCCGTGGTGTTGTTCGAGCAGGGGCCGCGACTGTCGCCGGCGAACTTCGAGCACGATGAGCTCAAGTACTGGTTCTTGGGCGGCATCACCAACGATGCCGTTAGGAACCCGCAAACCTTCCGCAACGATCCGACACTCAAGGCCGAACAGGTCACCGTCAAGCCGCCCTTGTGGTACGCGCGCACCGTCGGCGGCACGAGCGTTCATTACACGGCGAATTTCTGGCGCTTTCACGAGCTCGACTTCAACGAGCGCAGCCGCCTCGGCGCAATCCCCGGCACGGGGTTCGATGATTGGCCGATCAGCTACGCCGAGCTGGAGCCCTACTACACGAAGGTCGAATGGGAAGTGAGGTGACGGCCAAGGCTTCGACGCTCACGTCGATGATTCCGGAAGCAGAAGCCACCGGTCGGTGCGAGGTTCGCCCGGAGGGCTACGTGGTGCGCGTTGACACCGACAAGGGCGGGCTGGTCGCGGGCATCAGCTACTTCGATCGCGACAAGCGCGAGCGCTACCAGAAGGCCAGGGCGGTGGTCATCTGCGCCAACGGCGCGGAGACGCCACGGCTGCTGCTCATGTCAGCGAACGCGCAGTTCCCGCAAGGGCTTGCAAATTCGAGCGGCCTGGTCGGGAAGTACCTCATGTTCAACTACGCCACGCGGACGAGCGCCGTGTTCGAGCACGAGTTGAACGAGTACAAGAGTGCGCAGGTGACGCGCATCCTGCACGACTTCTACGCCAGCGATCCCAAGCGCGGTTTCTACGGTGGCGGTGGCATCGATGCACGCATCGGGCCGCAGCCCGCGGTGTGGGCACAGAGATTGGCGGAGGAAGGTCCGGCGTGGGGCAGCGCCTATAAGGCGCGCCTGGCGGAATTTCCACGCTCCATGGTCGCGGCCGGCCATGGGACGTCGCTCCCCGTGGAGACCAACAGCGTCAGCCTCGATCCGCAGCTCAAGGATGCCTGGGGCATGCCCGCAATGCGGGTCACGTACAAGGACCATCCGGACGATCTCGCCAATGGGCGCTTTCTGCAGGACCGTGCAGCCGAAATTGTCGAGGCGGCCGGAGCGGTCAGGGTCACCAAGGCGCCGGTCACCGAACAGACTTCCTCGATGCACTTGCTCGGCACCTGCCGCATGGGCAACGACCCTGCAAGGTCCGTGATCGATCGATTTCACCGCTGTCACGACGTACCGAATCTTTTCCTGTGCGACGGCAGCAGCCTGGTCACCTCCGGCCGTGGTCAGCCGACAATGACCATTCAAGCGCTCGCCTTCCGCGCCGCGGAGCACATCGCCGGCTTCGCACGCCGCGGAGAGATACCGACCGCAGCAGATCGGTGAGGCGCGGCACGGCCTGGACGGTTCCCGCCGAATTGCCGGCACCTCGGGCGCTCGCGATTGTCTGAGTGAGCCTTCGGACCGAACGGGGGCACTCACATGTTCACATCGGATCACTGCTCGGCGGTTCCCGCTGGCCGCCGCTTTCGGCTGGCCGCGTTGGCAGGTGCGCTGCTCGCTACCGTGCTCGGCGCCTCGCCCGCATCTACAGCGCTCGCCGCGGAAGGTGGGCCGCTCAAGATCGGCATCATCGGTACAGGCCAGATCGGCGGAAAACTCGCTGCCCACTGGGCGAAGGCGGGTCACGAGCTCGTGATCTCGTCCCGGCATCCGGAGGAGTTGCGCGATCTGGCGGCACGCCTCGGCCCGAAGGTGCGTGTCGGCACGCCACGCGAAGCTGCCGCGTTCGGCACCGTCGTGCTGATTTCGATTCCCTACGGCGCCATGCCGCAAGTCGGGCGCGACCTGAAAGCTGAGCTTTCGGGCAAGATCGTGCTGGATACGGGCAATCCCTATCCAACACGCGACGGTGAGATGGCGGTGGAAGCGCGGCGCAAGGGCACGGGCGTGGCGTCGGCCGAATTCCTGCCGGGCGTGCGTCTGGTGCGTGCCTTCAATGCGATCAACTCCGGGCCGCTCAAGAGCGAGGCGCACCGGGCGGGCGAGCGTATCGGCATTCCGCTGGCGGGCGATGATCCCGAAGCGCTCGCGGTTGCGCAGCGGCTGGTGAGGGACGCGGGCTTCGATCCGGTCGTGGTGGGAGGCCTGTCGCGCGCCAGGGAGTTCGATGTCGGCACGCGCGTGTATACGAGGTTGCTGACGGCGGCGGAACTGCGTCGTGAGCTGGGCCTTCCGGCCGAGCAGGTCCGGAGTACGCACCAGTAGTATTCTGTGTAGCTCCTTGTGATCGCTTGTTGGAGAAAGGAGAACATCATGGCTGAAATCGCTACATCAGTGGCAGTCGTTCTCGTCCACGGCGGCTTCGTGGACGGCTCCGGCTGGGAGGGCGTCTACAAGATCCTGAAGAAGGATGGCTACGACGTGAGCATCGTCCAGAACCCGACGTTATCGCTGGCCGACGACGTGGCGGCCACGAAACGCATCCTCGCAGTGCAGAACAAGCCTGTCATTCTTGTTGGCCACTCCTATGGTGGTGTGGTGATCACGGAGGCGGGAAATGATCCCAGGGTCGCGGGGCTCGTGTATATCGCGGCCTTTGCTCCGGACAGGGATGAATCCGTGGCCGCGCTCATCAAGGACCCACCGCCCGGTGCGCCCGTCCCGCCGATACTGCCGCCCCAGGACGGCTATCTATTTCTGGACAAAGCGAAGTTCCCTGCCGCATTCGCGGCTGACGTAGGGGCAGAAAAGGCCGCCTTCATGGCCGATTCGCAGGTTCCATGGGGCGTGGCGGCGCTCAGCGGCACGATCACCGAGCCGGCATGGAAGACGAAGCCGAGCTGGTACCTCGTCGCCACGGACGACAAGATGATCCCTCCGCCGGCCCAGCACTTCATGTCCAAGCGCGCGGGCTCGACCGTTGTCGAGGTAAAGGGCAGTCATGCGGTTTACGTGTCGAAGCCGGAAGCCGTGGCCGCGCTCATCGAGAAGGCCGCCAAAGGTGTGAAATTGGCGGCGAACTGAACTTGCCGAATGAGCCGCCGCCGGCAGACCCCTCAGCGCGAGCTTGCCGGCGGCGTCAGAAGCTCATTCACGAGACCCGCGGTAGGCGCCGCCCGGCATGTCGAAAAAGTTGTCGTCCACGTTGCCCCAACCGTCCAGGGTCTTGTGGGTCATCGATAGAAAACATGATGGCCGATCGTCGCGACGGATTTCTTGGTCTTCGCCCAGTACGGGTCGATATAGGTGGCGTGATAGAACAGCGCGCCAGGCACCACTGGCGCGTGCACATCGTCGTAAACGATCGTCGCCGCGGCCATGGCCTCTCGCCATGCGGCGCCTCTCGGCTCGCGTCTGACGTGCAGCTCCGTCCATGAAAAGGCTGCGACGCGGCGTTTGCGCAGCGGGTCCCATCGCGCCTCGTGGACTACGTCGCAGATCGTGTCCGGGAAATACGGGGACGCGACCCGATTCAGGGTGACTTCAGCGACCGCGCGCTGACCGGCCAGCGGCTCGCCGCGCGCTTCGAAATAGATGTTCTCGGCGAGGCAGCGCAGGTCGACCTCGCGCTGGCGCGCCGCTTCGATGCGGGTCCGCTCAGCGGCCGCTGCGATGCGCAGCCCGTCGGCGTAGGCGAAGTAGACGATCAAGCCTAGCCCGACGATCGGCGCCCCGAGCATGGCGAAGAAGGCGAGGCCGTCCTTCTCGCCCCTGAGCCAGTATAAGAAGAGCCTGCCCCGCCAGACGACGGGCCAGGCACGTGCTTGGTAGAGCAGGGAACTGAACATGATTCCTGTTGTGCACCGGCAACGGCGGTCCAAGCTGGGTTGTACGCTGGGGGCCTGATAAGCGATTCCTGGTCGAGCTTCAAGGGAATCCTTCTCACAATTCGGCGCGGTTCCCCGGAGGGCCTTCTGGCAGTCACGTACGCGTGGCGGCGATCGTGTCGGCCTGCGCTGGGCAGCAGGAAGAACACAAGGCACGGGACGCCAGCGTCGGCCATGAGGCATTTCAGCGTGGACCCTGCGACGTTCCCGCAGGAACGTCTCCACCGGCACCTCACGCATCACTCCGCGAGTTGATGGTCGTAGCTCAGTACGCGTGCGAGGCGCCATCCGCCGTTTTCCTGTTTCCACACGTGCGTGAACTGAGCGATTTCGGTCAGGCGGTCGGGCTTGCCCTCTGAGATCGCATAAAAGCGATGCGTTCCCGTCTGGATCGCGCCGTACTTGTTGATGGGATACACCCTCATGCTCTCGCGGACGAGCTGGGAACTTCCTTCTCTGCGCCCGGAGCGAGGATTGGAAGGCACAGCAGGGCAGACAACACGATCGCGCGATATGCGCCACGCGCGTCTCGTGGAGAGCGAGAGTCAACCATGGTGTGGGTCCTCCTGTGCCGCACCGGTAGAATCGGATCGCCGGCCGCAGCGGTGTTCCATGCCCTTGCGAAAGGTCTCGCGCTCCTCGGGCGACATCTGCGCCCACCGCTCGCGCATGCGGTGGCGCCAATGGCCGTAAGGCCGATGGAAGCCGCGCCAGCTGCCGAAGAAAATCCAGCTCAGGCTCAGCAGACCGACCGCCTGCCAAAAAGTCAGTGCCGGCAGGCCGAAGATGTTGGGCATCAGCAAGTTCCAGAGCTGCCACACGGCCGCACCGAAACCCGCGATGAAGATCGCGACGAGCAGCGCAATCCCGACGAGCCGGGCAACCCAGTATTTGTGTCTCATGTTACGTCCTCATTCGTCGCCAAATTCGTCGTAGATGACCTGCAATCTTCGCCGCAGCAGCAGCACCGCGTAGTGCTTGCGCGAAATCAGCGTGTTCACGCTCGTGCCGGTCGATGCCGAGATCGCCCGGAAGCTCAAGCCCTCGATTTCGTGCGCCAGAAAGACTTCGCGCTGTTCGGCGGGGAGCGCCTCCAGGCTGTCCGCGAGCTCCTCGATCAGAATCCCGCGTGCGTAGATCGCTTCCGGAGAACACATCCTGCAGGACGTCCTCGGCGTCACTGGGGTCTGCCAGTCGCCTCCGGACCCAATTTCGCAGTCGAGGCCGTTCTCGGTCCAGGACTTCCAAGACCCGCCGGTCCTGCTCGCCTGTCAAGTGTTCGGTGGCCACGAGCTCGCTCATCGCCTCTGTAGACGATTGCCAGGTGCGAATATTGTAGGAGCGGGGTTCTCATTCCCACTACACTATTCTCCCCAGTCACCGGAGCGACTCGTGGCTAAACCGCCCAACTACCGATTCAACAAGCAGCAGCGGGAATTGAAGAAGAGCAAGCAGCAGGAAGAGAAGCAGCGCAAGAAGCTGGCTCGCCAGGGGGCGACGAAGCCTCCGACGACGACCCCGGAGCAATGAAGTTGCGGTGAGCTGCGGCGCGCGCCGGGGCGACTATCGCCGCTCCGGCGCCTTTCGCTGCGGGCCGTTGAGCCCGACTCCCAGACCGCTGATACCCCGGCCGCTCAGGAGTATTCGGCGGCAATCGAACGCTGCGAGTTCCTCACGACTCTGCCCCCCGAGTGTTTCGCGCCCGCGTTTGCGTTGGAACCGAGCAGGGCGCGAATGCGCATCACGATCGCTGACATGGATTCCCCCCTGATGTTCGCGTGATCGAACGTCAACGGGGAACGATGATGGCCAGTCGCCGGTGGCGCTTCTGTCAAATGGTTGACATGGCACGCCGTGGGCTACAGCGCCGAATAGACGACCGAATAGCACGCACGACCGTCCGTCCCGGACGAAAAGCTGCCCTGTCCTGCAATGCCGGACAGTGCGCCCGTGCCTGACGAGGTCACTATCGTCCACGCGCTTCTGGCGATACCGTCCTCGATGGTGCCGCTGTGCTGAAGGATGAAAGTCCCGTTGCGTCCCTTGACGGCAGCGCTGACGCGCTCGTACCCGACGAACGTTGCCGTCTGATCCGCCCGATGAGCCACCAGGTATTCAAGCGTGCTCGTACCGTGGATTCCGTCGACTCCGCCCGTGTACGACCGTTGGGCGGTCGCCCGCGTGAGCCTCGCGTTTCCCTCCAGCTCCGCATAAGGGTCTTCATTCCACGCCGTGGTTTCAAACGAGCCGATGACTTCGTTGGGGCCGGTGACTTCCCTGCCGCACGGGCCGTCTCCAATTTTCTCCACCAGCGTGACGAAAGTCAGACTCCCCCCACCGACGCGACCGGTCACCTCCCAGCAGCCGGGCGTGGGGAAGATCAACCCCACCGCCTGGAAGCCGGTTTCGCTGTAGCAGCACGGAACGTGAGCGCGTAACGGTGGTCCAGGCGCATCGAGGCGCTTGCCCACGAATGTCAGATCGCCTTTGCGCAGGCGCCACCACCAGAACTTCATTGACAGGGCGCCGTCCGAAAGGACCCACCCTGGTCCGCCCGGTCGGAATACGACTTTCCCTTCTGGATAGAGTCCTGTCTGGAGCACGTCGTTGCCGTACCTCTTTCCGCCGGGCGGCGGTGGCGTGACCGGACAGACAAAAGGACCGGTTGCCGGGGGCTCGGCGGAAACAGCGAGCTCAGGGAGGAACGCGCATGCGAGGAGGAGGAAGGTGGTGGTAACAGCGAGAAATCGGGGTGCCATTGAAGTAGCCTCCGTTCTTCAGCGTGGTCACTGCCGCGCGAGCTCCTCCGCCGTCACGAACCGCGGCGCGATGTCGATCGGCACGCCGGTCAGCTTGTCGATCACCCGCTGCACTTCCGGGCGGATCACGACCATCCGCTCCAGGAGCGCCTTGACGCCGGCGTAATCGCCATGCGCCTGCAGCGTCATGATGTCGTGCGTGAGCCCGGCGACCGCCTTCTTCGCCTTCGGCAGGTCGAGCGAGAACTGTCCGTCCTTGTCGATCCGCACCGCGCCATGGTCCATGAGGTAGTTCACCTGCAGCGCCATGCCTCTTGCGTGCGAGTCGTTCAGTCCGAACCGCAGCGTGCGGAACGTGGAGGCGAGGAACGTCACGTACATGCTGCGCTCCTGTTTCTTGTCGATCACGCCCTTGTCCATCAGGTGCTGCAGCGCCCACAGGCCCGAGATGTCCGCCTTGGCCTCCTCGAGCGGTCCGTTCAACTCCTTCAATTCCTGCCGCACGGTGGTTTCTCGCTCGCCGACGCGAATGGTCTGCGGACCGAGGCCGTGCATCAGCTCGTGCATCAGGATGTGCGTGAAAAACGGCTCGAAGGCGACCAGGGATCGATCCTCGGGCGTGAGCGCGACGCCGGAGATCGGCAGCAGCACTTTCTCGAATTTCGCCTCCTGGAAGTTCTTGAGCAGCACGCGCTTGGAACCCTTCTCAGCCACCACCCTCTCATCGTTCGGCAGGTTGAAGGCGGCGGTCTGCACGCCGTGGTTGCCGTCTCCCGCGGCGAACACCACGTTCACGACGCGGATCGGCGCGAAGCCGCCGAGCTTGGGCTTGCGAAACTGCTTGTCGATCGGCAGATGATCTTCCAGGCCCTGCAATTCCTTGCTGAACCTCGCCAGCTTGCCGGTCTCCTGCGCGTCGGTCAGCGTGATGAACGACTCGAACGCCGCCTTGAAATTGAACCACTCGTCCTCGTAGACCTCGTAAGGGCCGATCGTCGGCTCGATGGAGGCGTCGAGCTCCATCCAGGCGACGTCGCTCGCATAGTAGTCGTTGCTCAGGAACGCAGCGGCACGCGTTTCGAGGAACGCCTTGAGCGTGGGTTGCTTCGTGAGGCCGGCCGCTTCGCGCAACAGGCGCGACAGTTCGGCGAGCTCGCCCTGGTGTTCGACCGAGTAGGGCACTGCCGCCAGTTTCCCGTCCGGCATCCGGCGAATCGTCGTGAAGAACCCCGTCGCGGCGGCACGCTGCGCTTCGGGCAGGGCATTCATCCAGGCATCGACTTCCTCGCGCGTGGCATCCGGCGGATAGAAATCGGCGCTCTGCGGCTTCTTCCGGACGCCGGGCAGAAACGGACGATCCTCGTCCAGCTCCGACCAGGGCCCCTTGTTGAGCAGGAAATAGTCCAACCGCGCGCGACCGAGCGGCGTACTGTCGGCCAGCAGTGTCAGCAGCAGCGCCTCGTTGCTCGGCGAGCGTTGCCGCACGAAGAGGGCATCGACGTAGCGAGAGGCCTCGATCAGCCGCGCGAGCGCCGCGCGCTCGTTGTTGGGCAGTTGTGCGAGGTCGACGCGCACGTCCACCGGCGCGAAACGTGTCGTCATGGCCTCGAGCTCCGACGCGCTCGGAGAATTGGGACTGGAACTTGCCGACAGCCCGATCAGCGAACAGGCGATACCGCAGAGGACCCGCGTCGCCGTGCGTTGTGATTCTTGCATCGTGAATCCTCGACGGAGAATCGTATGCGAAGCCGGCATTCTAACGGCATGCACGAGAGCAAGGTCGATCAAATGAGCCCGGGGGCACGTGGGTATAAAGGGCCCGTCCTCGTGAGAGAGTTGTCATGAATCCGGTTCGAAAAGCGCTCTGGTTCATCGAATCGCACTTCGCCGGCGAGATTTCGCTGGACGACATCGCGAGCGTGGGCGGCGTGTCGCGCTTCCACATGTCCCGGGCGTTCCCCATTCTGACCGGACGTTCGGTGACGGCCTATGTACGCGGCCGGCGCCTGACGCAAGCGGCGCGCGCCCTCGCGAACGGTGCGCCGGACATTCTCGCGGTCGCGCTCGAGGCGGGCTACGGATCTCACGAGGCATTCACCCGTGCGTTTCGCGATCAGTTCGGAGTTACGCCTGAATCGATCCGCGCGCAAGGCCATCTGAACGACGTGAACCTCGTGGAGCCGATCCTTATGGACGACAGACTGATCGAGAATCTGGAACCGCCGCGCTTCGAAAAGAGCAAGCCCCTGCTGATCGGCGGAATGGGCGAACGCTACTCTTCGTGCGAATCGGCCGCGGGCATACCCGCCCAGTGGCAGCGCTTCCTTCCGCACCTCGGCAAAGTGCCCGGCCAGGTTGGCCGCACCGCCTATGGGGTGGTCTGCAACACCGACGATGCGGCCAATTTCGACTACCTCTGCGGTGTCGAGGTCAGCGATTTCTCGCGGCTGCCCAAGGACTGGGGGCGCGTGCGGATCCCGGAACAGAAGTACGCGGTGTTCGCGCATCGCGGCCACCTATCGACGATTCGCGACACGCTCGCGAGCATCTGGAGCAAGTGGCTGCCGGAATCGGGTCACGAAGCGGCCGACGCCCCGACCTTCGAGCGCTACGGCGAGGAATTCGATTCGAATACCGGGAATGGCGGCCTGGAGGTCTGGATCCCCATCAAGTGATGCGAGTCTCGATGTACACTGGGACCATGAAGTCGGTGATACGCAACCCGACGGTCGGAATATACGCGGCAACCTCGGACTACGTGCACGCGCTCGAGGTCGTTGATCCGGGTCGCATCCTGTTCGTCAGCGGCACGATGGGGCTCGATCAGCACGGAGTTGCGGGGCGGACCCTGGAAGAACAACTCGAGCTCGATCTGGTCGAATATCCGCACGATCCTCGCCAGCGCCGACATGAGCATCGACAACATCGTGCGGTTGACCAGCTATCTGCGCGATCCAGCCTACGCGGACGCCAACGGCGCTGCACGAGTGCGCGCCCTGGGCGAACGCCGGATACCGACGACCGCGATCGTTGCACAGACGCTGGTCAGCGACTGGCTGGTCGAGATCGAAGTGATCGCTGCCGCCTGATCTGCGGACCGCAGACCGATCCGGAGGAACCCTCGTGTACGCGACCATGAGCTCAGCCGATCGCCTGCGCGGCGCCTGCCACGCTTTTCTAGCCGCCGGCCTTCTCGCGCTGCCACAGCACCAGGCCGCGGCGGCGGTCCGCTGACCATGGCAATGGAAACCGCTTTGGTCGCGGGCGTGGGTCCCGGCCTCGGCCTGGCTCTCGTCAAGGCTTTCTCACAGGAGGGTTACACGGTCCTTGCCGCGGCACGCCAGGCAACCTCGCTCGAGGGTCTCGCGGAGTCGCCTGGGTCCGGCAGGGTGATTCCCGTCGACTGTGACGTTACCGTGCCTGCGCACGTGGACGAGCTGATCAAGACCGCCGAACAACACGGAGCGCTGCGCGTCGCCGTATTCAACGCCGGTGTCTTCAAGAGGGCGGAGGTCGTCGAGACGGAACCGGCGGAGTTCGAGCGTTGCTGGCGCGTCGGCGCCTTCGGTGGATTCCTGCTTGGACGCGCGGCGGCGCGCGTCATGCTCGAGCGCGGAGCCGGTACGATACTGTTCACCGGCGCTACGGCGTCTCTTCGCGGAGGCGCGGGGTTCGCAAATCTCGCATCGCCCAAGTTCGCACTCAGGGCGCTGGCGCAGAGCATGGCGCGCGAGCTGGGGCCGAGGGGAATCCACGTCGCGCACGTGATCATCGACGGCCAGATCCGCTCGCCGCGCTACTCACGTCCGGGTCAGGAACCCGGTTCCGATTCCCTGCTCGAGCCCGCTGCCATCGCAGAAACCTATCTCGCGCTGCACCGCCAGCACCGCAGCGCCTGGACGCATGAGCTCGACTTGCGCCCGTGGGTAGAGAAGTTCTGACCGCGAAGCGCGTGCCCGATCCCTCCTTTTCGGGAATGGAGATCAGCATGGAATGGCGTGGTGTCGCAGCCGCACGGCTCAGCCTCGTTCTGACAGGTTTCCTGGCGCTGGTCGCCTGCCGGGCGACTCCGCAGCCCGATCCCGCCCGCCAGCTCATTGCCCGCGGCGATGCGCTCTTCTTCAAGGAGACGTTCGGCGGCAACGGCAGAACCTGCGGCAGCTGCCATCCGCGCGAGAACAATTTCGCGCTCGACCCGACGTTCATCGCCACTCTGCCCCCCGACGATCCGCTGTTCGTGGCCGAGCTCAACGCGGATCTGAAGCGCAATTTCGAGAATCCGCGGCTGATGCGCGAGTTCGGGTTGATCCAGGAAAACCTCGATGGCTTCGACGATCTGGAGAACCGCTTCGTCATGCGGGGAGTGCCGCACGTGCTGGCGCTTCGCAACTCCGTCACCAGTCCCGGCGGACCGCTCACGGGCTGGTCGGGCGACGGTGCTCCGGGCGACAGGTCATTGCGCTCTTTCGCCACGGGAGCCGTCATCCAGCACTTCACCAGAACGCTCAACCGCGTGCCGGCAGTGGACTTCAGGCTGCCGACACCAGCGGAGCTCGACGCGCTCGAGGCTTTCATGCTTTCGCTCGGCCGGCAGGAGGATCTTGCTCTCCCGCTCGCGCTCAAGGGCACGGTGGCGCGGCGCGGTCAGGCCATACTTCTCGACGGCTCGCTGGGCAAATGCAACCTGTGTCACTCCAACGCCGGAGCCAACGCGGCCTTCGGCGCCGGCAGCACGGGGAATGCGAATTTCAACACGGGCGTGGAGAATCTTCCCGATCATCCGGCCCGTCCCACTCCCGAGCGGATGCCGCCGGACGATGGACTCGGCACGCCGGGCGACGGCACGTTCAACACGCCGCCGCTGGTGGAGGCGGCGGACACCGGTCCTTTCTTTCACAACAACGCCGTTGAGACCATCGAGGGCGCCGTCGCCTTCTACAACGGTGAGGCGTTCAACACCTCTCCCGCCGGTCGTTTCCTCGCCAGCCGCGATCCACGGGGAGTGGGCATACGCCTCGATGCGACCCAGGTCGTGGCGGTAGCGGCCTTCCTGCGAGTGCTCAACGCGCTGGAAAACGCCCGTGAAAGTCTCGTGCTTCTCGAGGGCGCGGCCGGCAAGAGATTTTTCGAGCGCGAAGCCTCACAACGGCTCCTTGGGCAGGCTGCGGCCGAAACCGCTCACGGCATCCGCGTATTGTCGGGAGCGGGTCTGCATCCGCGGGCGGTGGTGCACCTCGAGGCGGCGCGGCAGGACATCGAGAAGGCGAAACGCAGCCTCTTCCGTCGCGGCCAGCTCATCAAGCGCGCGGTCGATGCGCACCAGCACGCGCGCGCCGAACTGGTCGAGGTACCGTGATTGCGTCCGCAGACTTCGAGGAAGCGAACATGATGCGAAGGTATGCGTTGGGGCTACTGATCGGGCTGCTCGGCTGCGTCTTCGTCGCCCACGGCCAGGAGGCCACGGAGCGTTTCATCCCGATCGGACAGTCGCCGGGGCTCTCGGGCAGGTACACCTCGATCGGCCAGATCCAGTCCGTCGACAGCCGGAGTCGCACACTCACGGTGGTCGCGGACGGGCGCACTTACAGCGTCGGCGTGACCGAACGCACGAGAATCTGGATCGACCGCAGCCCATTCAAGCTCACGGCGCTCACCGGAACAGTCGAGGACCTTCAGCCGGGGCGCAAGGTCGAAGTAAAGTACGAGGACGAAGGCGAGCGGCGCTTCGCCGATTGGATCAAGGTGCAGCCTGCCGTCCCCTGATCGGGCATGCCGCCGCGCGTCCGAGCAGGAACGTGCGCTCGCGGGCATTGCGCGTGAGCGACGCCGCGCGCTCGAACTCGGCGCGCGCTTCGTCGAGGCGGCCGAGCTTGAAGAGAAGGTCACCGCGAACTCCGGGCAGAAGGTGATAGCCCTTGAGCGAGGGCTCTGAGGTCAGCGTATCGACGAGCTGCAGGCCGGCGGCCGGGCCGAAAGCCATCGAGACAGCCACGGCGCGATTCAGCTCCACGACGGGCGACCCCGAGAGGTGGGCGAGCTCCTCGTAGAGCCCCGCGATGCGTATCCAGTCCGTCTCCTCCGCGGTATGCGCTCGCGCGTGGCAGGCGGCGATGGCAGCCTGCAACGCGTATGAGCCCGATGCACCGCCGAGTCTCTCGGCGCGCTCGAGCGCCGCCAGCCCGCGGCGGATGAGGAGCTGGTCCCAGCGCGCGCGATCCTGATCGAGCAACAGCACGGGTTCTCCCGACGGACCCACCCGTGCGCCTGCGCGCGAGGCCTGGATCTCCATCAACGCGGCGAGGCCGTGCACCTCGGGCTCTTGTGGCACGAGCTCTGCCAGGATGCGGCCGAGGCGCAACGCATCCTCGCACAGCGCAGGGCGCATCCAGTCGTCGCCGGCGGTTGCCGAGTACCCTTCGTTGAAAATGAGATAGATGACCTCGAGCACCGACGACAGGCGGGCAGCGAGCTCCGGCCCACGGGGGACCTCGAAAGGGATGTGTCCTTCGGAAAGTGTCCGCTTGGCCCGGACGATTCGCTGCGCGACGGTTGATTCGGCGACGAGGTAGGCGCGGGCGATTTCGTCGGTCGTCAGGCCGCCGAGCAGGCGCAGCGTGAGTGCAACGCGCGCCTCGGTCGAGAGCACCGGGTGGCAGGCGATGAACACCAGGCGCAGCAGGTCGTCGCCGACCGGGTCGTCGATTTCGGCATCGAGATCCGGGCCGGCCCCTTCCTGCCCGGCCTCGATCTCGTGACCGAGCTCCTCGTGCTTGCGGTCGAGGAGCTTGCTTCGGCGCAGCCGGTCGATGGCGCGATTCTTCCCGGCCGCCATGAGCCACGCGCCGGGGTTGTCCGGGATGCCCGATTCGGGCCAGGTTTCGAGAGCAGCCACGAGAGCGTCCTGCGCCAGCTCCTCGGCCACGCCGACGTCGCGCACGATCCGTGTGAGGCCGGCAATGACCTTCGCCGACTCGATCCTCCAGACCGCGTCTATTGCAAGATGTACGTCGGTGGCCGCCACGGCGGCCGATCAGACCATCTCAAACCCATCCGCGCAAGACCGGGCTTCCTGAGCGCGTTGTCACGTCTTCTTCTGCCATCCTTTCCGGAGAACTGGATGCGCACGCCCTTCGAGCTCGGGTGCAGCCCTTCGCCCGCCAGCATCATGCCGGCGTTCACGAGCTCCTCGTTGAACTTCCCCATCGCGGTCAGGACTGCCTCGCTCGGCATCTCGCCCGCCTCGGTCTGCGGGGTCGCCCTGATCAGGACCATGACTCGCATCCGTATCTCCTCTTTCAGCCCGGCGGATCGAACAGCGGCCGAATTTCCATCTCGAATTCGGGGACGCCCGCCTGGATGTGAACCTCGACCACGCGGTTGGCGAGCTGGATCGCTTCGTCCCTGGACTGCGCCTGGACGATCGCGTACCCGCCGATCAGCTCCTTCGCCTCGGTGAAGGGGCCGTCGATGAGTGTGCGCTTGCCTGCCGAATACTTGAGGCGCGCGCCCTGCGAGCTCGGCTGCAGTCCTCCCGTGGCGAGCACGACACCGGCCTTCATCATCTCCTCGGTCAGTTTCCCCATTGCGGCCATCAACTCCGGTTTCGGGGGAATGCCCGCCTCGTGGTCACTGCAGGACTTGATCATCATCATGTAACGCATCAGCTCTCCTCGAACGTTTGGGTGAGTAGTAGAGCTAGGATCGGGGTGGCGCTTCGGACACGGATCTCAACTGCGCCAGGCCTTCCTCGAATTGGCCGCCGATCACCTTGTCCATGTTCATGAACAGGCCGGCTGCCTTGACGAGGAAGTTGTATCTGCCGGTCAGACTCCAGGTCACGGCGGTTCGATCCCCGACCGGCTTGAAGGCGAGCTCTGCGGTGTTGGTGCCTGCAAAGGGTCTGAGGTATTCGAGCCGGATCCTGACCAGGTTGCCGGGACGGCTTTCCGTGATCGCCGCGCTGCCTTCGCCGGCCTGGTTGTTGCCGGACCACCTGTAGACGGCACCGACGCCTGCCGCAGCGCCCTCGTAACTGCGTTTCATTGCCGGGTCGAGTTTTTCGTACGGCGACCATGACTGCCAGCGGTGGAAATCGTTCACGTGCGTAAACACCGCCGCTGCGGGAGCGGAAATGACGGCGGTGCGCGCGCAGGCCGTGCGGAACTTACGCGGCCAGCGGCGCAGCAATCTGCACGCGATTGCGTCCGGACTTCTTGGCGACGTAGACGGCGGCGTCGGCATGGGCCATGAGGTGCTCGCCCCAGACTCCGAGCATGTCGCTGGCCGCAACGCCGATGCTGCACGTGAGCCTGATGGGCTTGCCGAAGCCTTCAACCTGGACTTCGGCGACGCGCTTGAGGATTCTCTCCGCGATCGGGTGCGCGGCGGCCGTATCCGCGCTGCTGAGGATCACCACGAACTCCTCGCCGCGGGCAGGACGAACACGGCGTCGTGCAAGCCGCTGAATCCGGAGAGCTCGGTGGCGCGAGGCAGCGCAATGCTCTCGCCGTTGTAGGACGCGAAGAGCTGGATCTGCAGGTGCCGGCCCTTGTGAACGATGAGCGTCGGGACGCCGGCCGGCATGAAGCCGTCGACCGAGCGAAGTTTCAACCAGAACGAACCGCCGCGACGGCGCAAGTCTCGGTACTTGAACGCCCCGAAACGGTAGTCGAGCGAGCCACTGGTGACTGCATCCGGCGCCGGATCCGGCGTCGCGGCGTCAAGCGCCTGGACCTCGAATTCGGCAATGGAAGCTGCCAGAACGGCTGACGATAGGGCGGCGGTCACGCCCAGGAGCAGGACCGTCAGCAAGCCACGCATTGTTTGCCTCCTGCCCGACGGTGACTTTCAGTGCGACTATCGTAGACACCGCCTCCGTGGCAAAGCAATTCGACCTGCGCACAAAAAACAAAAGCCCCGACACGTCGCCGTGCCGGGGCTTTAAGCGGTGGGCCGCCATTTCGCGGCCCGATGGACGGCGCCCGAGGGAGGAGGGGCGCTTTCGATCCACGGCCCATACTTTGCCTCGCCCCTACGTCCGCGACTGTAGTAGCGCGCCGCGACCGGCTATCGGCGCAGTCCTACCGGATTCTGCCGCCCGAGCTCCTGCTGGCATACTGGGGCCTGCCCAAGGGGGAGGAACGATGAAAAACCAAATGAGGCTGGGCATCTGGCTCGGGATTGCGTTGACGGTTTGCGGGGGTATCGCCGGCGCGGCGGAGGGAAGCACTGCGAAAGGTAGCTACGAGGAATTGGTGGCATTGTTCGCGGACTGGCGCGCCTTCGAGCAGCCGCCGTCGCGCGCAGGCGCGCCGGACTACACGGCCGCAACCCTCGCTCAGAAGCACGAGAAGCTGAAGAGCTATCAGGCGCGCCTCGCGGCGATCGATCCCAGCGGCTGGCCGGTGGAACAGCAGGTCGACTACCGGCTGGTGCGCGCCGAAATGAACGGGCTCGACTTCTACATCCGCGTGCTCAAGCCATGGGAGCGCGACCCGGCGTTCTACACGTCGATCTGGACGGCGCAGAGCGATACCCCGGCGCACGAGGGGCCCACGCACCACGGCGTGGTCGAATTGTGGACCTATTCGTTTCCGCTCACGCGCGCCGCAGAGTCGAAACTGGCGACCGAGCTGGGCATCGTGCCGCCGCTGCTGACCCAGGCCCGTGCCAACCTGACCGGAAACGCGCGCGACCTTTGGGTCGCCGGCATCGGCAACCTCAGGCAGCAGGGCCGCGATCTGGCCGCGCTCGGTCAACAGAGCGCGAATGCCGGGCCGGAGCTCAAGCGCGCCATTCGCGATGCCGGCAAGGCGACTGGAGAATTCGTCGCCTGGCTGGAGCAGCAGGCGCCATCGAAGACCGGACCTTCGGGCATCGGCAAGGAAAACTACACCTGGAGCCTGCGCAACGTGCACCTCGTGCCGATGTCGTGGGAGGACGAGGAGCGTCTGCTGAAGCGCGAGCTGGCGCGTGCGCACTCGGCGCTGCGCTTCGAAGAGCAGCGTAACCGCGCGCTGCCGCAGCTCAAGGCCGCCTCGAGTCCGGAGGAATACCAGCAGCGTGCGAACGACGCCATCACGAAGTACATGGCTTTTCTCAAGACCAACGACGTGCTGCCCATCAAGGCCAACATGGATCCGGCCATGCGCGCGCAGATCGGGCAGTACGTGCCGCTCGAGCAGCGCAACTTCTTCGCCATCGCCTCGCATCTGGAGCCGATGACGCTGTTCACTCATTTCTATCACTGGTGGGACCTGGCGCAGATGCGTGATGAGCCGCACGCGAGCCCGATCCGCCGCGGGCCGCTGCTCTACAACATCTGGGACAACAGAGCGGAGGGCATGGCAACGGCGATGGAAGAGATGATGCTGCATGCCGGCTACTACGACGACAATCCGCGCGCCCGCGAGATCGTCTGGATCATGCTGGCGCAGCGCGCCGCCCGCGGGCTCGGCTCCCTCCACGCGCAGGCGAACGAGTTCACCATGAAGGAGGCGGCCGACTTCCACGTCGAGTGGACGCCGCGCGGCTGGATGCGCCCGGACCTCGATCTGCTCGGCTTCGAACAGCACCTCTACCTGCGCCAGCCCGGCTACGGCACCAGTTACGTCACCGGCAAGTACCTGCTCGACGAGCTGGTGAAGGATCGTTCCAAGCAGCTCGGCGATGCTTTCAGCACGCGGCGGTTTTTCTCGGAGCTGAACGCGGCGGGCGTGATTCCCGTCTCGCTCATTCGCTGGCAGCTGACCGGAAAGGGTGATGAGATAGCCAAATGACGCGCGCGCAGGGCGTTCTGGCGCTTCTTGCTCTGCTGGCGAGTTCGTGCAGCGGGCGGGACACTCAGCCTGAGCCCAAGCCCGCGGAGCCCGTGGTCGATCGTCCGCCTCCGGAAACGTCCGCACCGCCGCCGGTTGCCAGCGCCGATCCGCAGCTGCAGCAGCAGATCTCGCGGCTGGAATTGCACCTGCTCGAAAAAGAAGCGCAGGTCGACGAGCTGCAGACACGGCTCGACGATGCGCGGCGCGAAGTGGTGCGTGCCATGGCCAAGCTGCAATCGCTGGCGACGCGCGCCGAGGCCGCGTCCGGCATGGCGGAGGCGGAAATCGCACTGCAGTCACTGCGCGCGGCGGATTCCACTACCGGTGTCGAGGAAGTGACCCAGCTCATGCAGCTCTCGACCGCCGAGTTCGACAAGCAGAACTATGGCGGAGCGCTCTACCTGGCCAACCAGGCGAAAGCCGCCGCATTTGCAGCGCGAGGCCAGCTCGCGAGCGCCGAGCGCGGCACGTTGCGTGCGGGTGAGGTGCCGTTTGCCCTGCCGCTGCTGTTGCAGACATCGGGGCGCGCCAACGTACGGGAAGGGCCGGGAAGCGCTTTCGCCGTCATGTTCACGCTCCCGGCGGGAACGGCGCTGACCGGTTATTCGTACGCGGAGCAATGGGTGCGCGTCAGCGACGATTCAGGCCGGCGCGGCTGGATCCATCAGGGCCTCATTCGCCGGCCGCCCTAGCGAGCTGCGGGATGCAGGCCACCAGCACACGATTGCGGCCTTCGCGTTTCGCCTGGTAGAGCGTCGCGTCCGCGACTGCGATGAGCGCGGCGCCGCTGTCGCCGTGCGCGGGAAATTCCGCCACGCCGAAGCTCAGGGTCACGCTGCCGGCGGACAAGGCTTCGGCCGCGAGCCGCTCGCCGATCCGGTACGCCACGTCGGCCGCGTCGCGCCCGGTGAGCTCGGGCATCAGCACGAAGAATTCCTCGCCGCCGTAGCGCGCCACGAAATCGACGTCGCGGGTGGTCTCCTGCAGCAGCGCCGCCACGCGTTTGAGCACTTCGTCGCCGGCCGGGTGACCGTGCGCGTCGTTGTACTCCTTGAAGTAGTCGACGTTGGCCATCAGCACCGCGAAGGTGTGCTTGAGGCGGCGCGAGCGGCGCACTTCGTTCTCCAGCACTTCCATCATGCGCCGCCGGTTGTTGAGCCCGGTGAGGTGATCGGTGACCGAGAGCCGTTCGAGCTCGTGCCGGCTGGCGCGCAGCCGCGCCACCATGTCGTTGAACACTTCGGTGAGATAGCCGACCTCGCCGCTCATGGCGGCGGGCAGATCCACTTCCAGGTCGCCCGTTGCCACCTTGGCCGCGCCCCGGGCCAGGCGGTTGAGCGGCCGCACGATGAACAGGCCGAGCGCGTAACCCAGGCCGCCGGCCAAGGCCAGCATGCCCATGACGATCAGCAGTGTGACGTTGCGCAGGTGGGTGAGTTGCCGGAACACCTCGGCCGAGGGGAATTCCGCGACCACGACCCAGTCGACGCCCGGCACGCGCCGCATGCTGCCGACGACGCTCTCGCCCTTCACGTTGACGTAGTCGACGGTGTGCCCCTCGCGCGCAAGATGCGACTTGATCTGCTCCGGCGGGTAGCGCAGGGCCATGGCCGCTGCCGAGCTCTCGCGCGAGCTGACGATGAGTCCGCCGCCTTGCGTCATCAGGTAGGTGTGGCCTGTCTCACCCGGCGCGAATCGCTGCAGCGTTTCGGCGAGCGTGAGCAGATTGACCTTGGCGGTGATTGCACCGAGGAATCTGCCGTCCGCGATCCCGATCGGCACGCCGATCAGCATCTGCGGCCGCTTCCTGGCTGCATTCCAATAGGGCGCGCCGAGCACCAGCTGCTCGCTGCGCAGCTGCGCCAGCCAGTCAGCGGGCAGCACGAGCGCATCGGAGCTCTCGCCGCTCGAGGCGACGACGTGTCCGTTCGAGCTCAGGATCAGCAGCTCGTCGTAATCGGCGAACCGCTCGCGCACGGAATTGAGGTAGCCGCTCAAGCGCTGTCGCGCCCGCCCGCCCGTGGCGTCGCCGCGCGGGATGCGTTCGAGGTTTTCGGTGACTTCGTACGAGCTGGCGAACACGCGCAGGTCGTAACGCCGCTCCTTGGTCCACAGGTCCAGCTCGCGAGCGGTCTGCGCGCTGACGCTGGTCAGTTCCTCGGAGGCCTTGGCCGTGAGGGAGCGTTTGTTTTCGACATACGAGAACCAGGCGGTCGCAAGCGACGGCAGCAGCGTGGCCAGCACCGCGAACATCAGGATCTTGCTCCTGATGCTGTCGGGCCGCAGGACGCCGAGTCGCTGCGTGATGCTTGGATCGGACGTGCTCAAGGCCGCCCTCCAAGTGGGTTGGGGCTCTTTCCGCGGCGCACAATAACGTAAGGGAATCCCTGAATCCGTGCGCCGATTCACGCCGGCCCCAGCCCAAGCCCTGCAGCGCTTTGATCTGAGACGCTTATCTCATGAAAATCAGCGCCTTCCATGCCGCCGGCGTGCCGCGTCCGCCTGTCGCGCGCTGGCGTTCCAGGTCAGTGGGGCATAGAGTTCTTCACAGGACACTGACAAACCAACGAGAGAAATTAAAGAATGATGCTGGGTGATTGGCAGGACCGACTCTTTGCGGCCGCGTATCGCATGCGTCTGCGCACCTGGTTCAGCGGGAAGCAGTTCACGGGCAAGCAGCGAAGCAATCATCGAATCTCCAATCCGTGGCACGCCGTTTCCATTGCGCCGGGCAAGAGAGCCTGCAAGGCCGCTCAGGCCATGCGCGACAAACGCGCATTGTCCGCCGAGGCGCCGCGATTGCCTTTGGCGGACTGCGAGCACGCAGGCACTTGTGCCTGCCGCTATGAGCATCACGCGGACCGGCGCGGCAGCAGGCGCCGCGCGCGCGACAACGGATTTCCCGCGAGAGTCTATCCGGGCAGCGAGCGGCGCCGCGTGGCGCGCGGACGGCGCGCCACGGACGGCTACGACACGACCGTATGAGCGTGCCGCTAGTCGGGCAGACGCAGCGAAGCCTGGCCGAATACGTAGCGCCAACCCGTGGCGGTCCGCACGTACGTGTCGCTGAACCACAGGCGGCGTTCGAACGGCGCGCCTTCGTTTACACCCTTGAGCCATAGCCTGGCCGTGACCACGGCGGTATCGCCCCAGACGCGCACGACCTGCGTGCCCGCGTCCTCTTCCTGGCGTTCGTACGCGATCTGCTTGCTGCGGGCAGATTCGAGCAAGTCGGCTCGCGTGTAGGTCTTGCCGCGATTGCCTCCGCGGACCAACCTGGCAAGGGTAGCCGGGCGGCTCCCGCCAAACTACCAGGAACTTGCTCACCTGCGAAAAGCCCGCTGCAGCCAGTCCTAAGAAAAACATCAGCCGCCGGACAGGATTTTCAAGGTGGCAGGCGCCTAGCGTGCCGGCGGGTTCAGGGAGAGCTCATCGTGAAACAGGCGTTGATCGCGGCTCTGCTGTTGTGCTCGGTCGCCCGAGCGGCGCCCGACATCGAGGTCCGCAAGCGCGTCGACAATGCCCTGCCGACACCCGGCCAGCCGGTCGAGTTCACGATCGAGGTGCGCAACGTCGGCGCCGATCCGGCCAGTGACGTGCACGTTCGCGATCTGTTGTCGCCGGGCCTGGAGATTCCCATCGGCATGGCGGCGTTCCCGGGCAGCGGAACCTACGATCCGGTCAGCGGCGACTGGGCTGTCGGCGACCTGGCGGCCGGCATCAGCTCGACATTGTTGATACCGGCCGTGGTCAGCGCGCCGAACCCGCCGCTCTGCATCGTCAATGCGGCGGAGGCTTCGCACGCGAACGATGCGAATCCCGCGAACGACCGCGCCATGGCTGCCGTCCGGCAACCCGGGGTCGACCGCTGCGTCGACCTGACCGCCGAGTTCATTACCATTCTCGCCGGGCCGCTGGGTTGCGGAACCGAGGGCCCACTCACCGTGCACATCGACGTCATCAATCAGGGGCCGGACGTTGCTCGCAACGTCGTCGTCGAGCTGGGACAGAGTCCGCAGATCGCGCCCAATCTGCGTTTCACCTCCGCCGCCTGCGCGGGCGCAACCTGCACTCTCCCGCAGCTTGGCTCCGGCGAGACGAAGAGACTGGTGGCCCTGTCCGACGACTTCAGCAACCCCAGTCCGCGGCCGGCCAGGCTCAGTATCGGGGTGACGAGTGACGACGCCGACTTCGCACCCCGGGACAATATCGTCGTTCGCGATGGCACGTTCCCCGCGTTCACGGAATGCGCCCCGATCGATATTGGCGATGTCGGCGGGAACCCCGCCTACTGTTTCGTTGCGACGGCTGCTTACGGCTCGGCGCTCGATCCGCACGTGGTCACCTTGCGGCAGTTTCGCGATCGCCACCTGCGGCGCACGGCACTCGGGCGGGCGTTCATCCGCTCTTACTATCGGCATTCGCCGCCCCTCGCGAGAGTCATCGCCGGACACGAACCGCTGCGCATTGCGGCGCGCTGGCTGCTCACGCCGCTGGTGCTGACGATCGTGTATCCGTGGACGTTGTTGAGCATCGCAACGCTGATGGTCGCGTTGCTGCTCGGATGGCGACTATGGCGGCGCCGAGCTCACTGGCCGCGCGCCGGCATTTTCGACTGGGTACGCTCCAGCCGGGCGACCAGCCCTTCCAGTCCGTCCGCGCGGATCTCGGCGGCGAAATCCGTGCGATAGGTGCGCACGTAGGACACGCCCTCGGCGATCACATCGACGATCTTCCAGCCGCCGGGCGTGGGACGCATGTAGAAATCCACGTGATAGGTGCTGCCGTCGCGCAGCTTCATGATCGTTTTCACCTTGAACGCCGCGTCCCCCGATGAACCCTCGGCCGGCAGCAGCGCGAGCGTATCGTAGCGAAAGTCGAGCAGAGCGTGAGCGTAGGAAGCGAGCAGGAAATGATAGAAGGCCGCGACAAAACGTTCGCGTTGTGCCGGTGTGGCCGTCTTCCAGTGCTCTCGCAGGATCAGACGGCAGGCGCTCTCCAGATCGAACCGGGGTCGCAGCAGGCGATCGGCAATTGCGTGCAGCTCGGCAGGGTCCGCCTCGAGCTGGCGGCGACGCTGGGTGACGGAGCCGGCTACGGCCGCTGCCGTCGTCGCGATCACCTGCTCCGGCGCGAGCTCCGCGGCGCCGGTCTGAGAGGGGGGCGCGCACCCCATCAGCGCAATGCAGAGGAAGAGTTGCCAACGGCAGGGGGTGAGGTTCAACGGCACTTGATGCCCTTGCCGTCGTCCTTGCCCTGACGCGCGCACCAGGACGGCCAGCCGAAGCGGTCCCAGTAGCGATCCAGGTTGAGCGCGGTGATCAGTTCGCCGAAGCGCGGATGTGCGCGCAAGGCGGCCGTTTCGCGTGCGAACAGGAACTCGACATCGAATGCCGCGGGCTCTTCGAGCAGCTGGAAGGCGACGTCCATGGCGCGGCCGGTCTGGCCGAGATAGAGCCAGGCGCCGAACTGATACTTGGGAGAAATGGCGTGCTCCTGCGTCGCCCGCTCCACTGCCGCGATCGCTGCCGGTCGCAGTGTCGGATCCTTGAGCGCTGCCAGAAACGGGTCGACCCACTCGTCGGCGCGGGCGAATAGCTTCTGCAGGCCCATCAGGATCTCGCGCGCGCGCGCGTAGTCGCCCTGGCGCAGCAGCAGGACGAGGTAGGCTTCGCGATTGGCGCCGGGGCCGGTGCCCAGCTCGTTCGCGGTTGCGAACTGGTTGCGTGCGCGCTCGTCGTCATTGGTCCACAGGTAGGCCACGGCCAGCCGGTCGTTGACGACGGGCGAAAGTATGTCGAGCTTGCGGGCGAGTTGTGCGTGCTGCAGCGAGCCGCCGGTGTCGCCGACACTCGCGAGGAATTGCGAGTACCACTGCCGCAGGTTCGGGTCCTCGGGCCGCTCCGCGAGTGCCCGCCGGAACCCCTCCGCGGCTTCGATCCACTGCCAGCGTCCGAAATGGATGAACGCCAGGGTATCCTGCGCCGCCGCGCGGAGCAGAGGGTTCACGGCCGCTCCGCGGTCGATCGTCGCCACGGCCAGGTCGAACATCTCCTCCTGATCCTCGTAGGAATAGTAGGGCAGCAACGCATAGGCGCGGGCGAGCTCGCAGTTGGCGTCGATGAAACCCGGATCCAGCGCGAGGGCCTGGCGGAACAGGTCGATGCTGCGGCGGATCGGCGTTTCGTCGCGTTGCTCGAGCTGATGGCGGCCGCGCAACAGCAATTCGTAGGCCGCGATCACCTTGGTCGGCGGGGCAGTGCTGATCACGTCGGCGGAGCGGTCGGCTGCCAGCCGCGGCTGCAGCTGTGTGACGATGGCGTTCGCGATGTCGTCCTGCACCGTGAAGATGTCCGGCAGGGTGCTGTCGAAACGCTCCGACCAGATGTGAAAGCCCCGGTCCGCATCGACGAGTTGCGCCGTGATGCGAATCCGATCGCCCTCCTTGCGGACGCTCCCCTCGAGCACATAGCCGACGCCGAGACGCTCGCCGATGGCGCGAACGTCTTCATGGCTGTTCTTGAGGGAGAATGCGGAGGTGCGCGCGACCACCTGCAGCCCGGTCACCCGGGCCAGCCGGTCGATCAACTCCTCCGTGAGACCGTCGCTGAAGTACTGATTGTTGGGGTCGCCGCTCACATTGGCGAACGGCAACACCACGATGGCAGCGCGCTCCGCTGCGCCGTCGGCGGGCGGCGCGTCGCTGATGCGCAGCACGGCCCAGGCGAGAGCGGCGACGAACAGCACCATGCCCGCATGGATCAGGGCGCGAATGCCGCGTCCGCGGCGGGCGCGGGGCACTGCCGCGACGGTCGGAATCGGTTCGCCACCGTTGGCGAGCGGCGTGATCAGGCGGTAGCCGATCTTCGGCAGCGTCTGGATGTAGCGCGGTTCGCGCGAGCTGTCGCCCAGCTCCGTGCGCAACAGGGAGATGCAACGCGACAGTGCTTCGTCGGAGACGACGCGCCCGTTCCAGACGCGCTCGATGAACTGTTCGCGCGTCACCACTTCGCCGGCGCGCTCGGCGAGATACACGAGCACGCCCATCACCTTCGGTTCCAGATGCACGGTGCCATCCGGACCCGTCAGCGTGCCGAGAGTCGGCCGGACCTTCCAGGGCCCCAGCTGGAAATCGGCCTCGAGACTCACGTTCACCGACCTCCGGCAGTCACGCAGGCTGGACGATCAGGGCTGCGGCAGGGTCGCGATGCCGCGTTCGCTCTTGGCCCTGGCCACCATGGCGCGTACGTCTGCCAGCAGGCCCCTGGCGTCGTAGACGATGCCGTCCTTGATCGTGTACTTCACTCCTCCCACGCGGCGCGCCCTGCCGTCGGCGTCGAGCCGGATGTGACCGGTGCCGTACAGCACCTTCAGATTCGCGAGGGGGTTCTCGTCGATCACGAGCAGATCGGCGAGTTTGCCCGCCTCGACGGAGCCGATGAGATCCGCGGCGCCCAGGGCTTGCGCGCCGGAGAGCGTCGCGGCGCGGACCACTTCGAGTGGGTGAAACCCTGCCTCGCGCAGCAGCTCCAGTTCCTGGATCGTGCCGAAGCCGTAGAGCTGGTAGATGAACCCGGAGTCCGAGCCGACGGTGACGCGTCCGCCGCGGTTCTTGTAGTCGTTCACGAACGCCATCCAGTGGCGGTAGTTGTCGCGCCAGGCGACTTCGTCCTCCGTGCCCCAGTCGAAGAAAAAACTGCCGTGATTGTCGCGATTGGGCGTGTAGAAGTCCCACAGCGAGGGCAGGGTGTACGCCTCGTGCCAGTCGGCGCGTCGCGCGCGCATCAGGTCGCGGGAGGCCAGGTAGATGTTGAACGTCGGGTCGAGCGTGAAATCGAGCGCCAGCAATTCCTTGATGACCGCTTGGTACTTGTCGCTGCCCGGCGGCGCGGCCTGCTTCCACAACCGCCCAGCCTGGCCGAAGCGATCCTGCTCGTTGTTGTAGTTGTATGCGGCCGGGTAGTCCTGCACGGTGCGGTCGTGGAACAGCGCCTCGGGCAGACCGTACCAGTGCTCCATGGTCGTGAGTCCCCAGCGCGCGGTGGTCAGGACGTTGACCCGCGTGACGTTGAGCTGCGCATGGTGACACGCGCTGCGCATTCCTTGTTTCTTCAGCTCGTCGAACGCGGCTTCGAGGACATCCGGGCGATAGCCGAAACACTTCATGCCCAGCGCGCCTTTCGCCTTCATGTCGCGGACCCAGCGCCGTCCTTCCTCGGGCCTGGTCAGCGGCGTATCGGGCCGGAAGTAGGCGTAGGGGTAGATGCGCGGCGCCGTGATCTCGTTGCGCGCGCTGCGCTTCTCTTCGCTGACGCACCACTCGATGCCGTTGTCGCAGCCGGGTTCGCGGATGGTGGTGATGCCATGTCCCATCCACAGCTTGTAGACGTACTCGGCCGGCACCTTCTGGTCCTCGCCACCGATGTGCCCATGCATGTCGATGATTCCAGGCATCACGTAGTGGCCGCGCAGGTCGATTTCGCGTCCGCCGGCGGCGAGCTTCGGCCGCTTCGGCTCCTCCTTGGTGCCGCCCGGCGCTCCCACCGACATGACCTGGGTGATGCGGCTGCCCTCGATCACGACGTTGGCCGGCCCGAACGCAGGCGCGCCGGTGCCTGTGATCACCGTGACGTTGCGCAGAATCAACTGCGGGTAGGGGCCTTCGCCCTCGTGCCGAGCCGGAGCCGGCTCGACTTTCGGCTTGTCGACCGGCTCGGCCGCTTGCAACCGTGCGTGGATGGCCGTGAGGCCGAGCGTGCAGCAGATCGCAGTCAGCGCTAAACGCATGGAAGGTCCGTTCGTTGGCGGGCGGGTCGGCATGATGCCGCAAAGCACGGACAGGCCGCCAATCCGCGCGAGGCGCTGGCGCGCGAGTCGCACGCCAGCCGTGACTACTGCGACTGCCTGAACTGGTTTCCGCCCAGATCCTGGACCTGCGCATAGGCGTGCCGGCGCGGCATGCCGTTGATGGTTGAGCCGCTCAGGTACAGTTTGGCGCTGCCATCCGCATCGTAGGCCGCGGCAGCGCCTTCGATGGTGCTGTTGCTGACGTGTGCGGTGGCGCCGCGCACTACCAGCCCGGTGCCCGATGCCACGATGTGGCTGTTGGTGATGTGCAGCTCGCATCCGCCGCGCGCAGTGATGGCATCGCCGTCCACGTAGATGTTGCGATTGTCCAGATGCACCATCTGGCGGCCCTCGCAGATGATCGGGTCGACCGTGCGCTTGCCAGGGGCGCCACGCGAATTCTCCGCGGAGCCTGACGAGACGATGCTCACGCCGGGTCCGCTGACGCGCACCTGTCCTTCACTGCGCTCGATGGTGTAGTTGCTGGCATCCGCGGGCGCCGCGGGCGCCGCGGGCGCCGACGCAGTTGCGGTAGCGTCGCGCGCGTCCGGCTGCTGCGCGATCGCCGGCGAGGAGGGTGCGGCTGCTGTGGTCGATTCGGTCGGCGATGCGGCAGGCGGAGCAGCTGCCGGCGCATTCAATTGCGAGATCGGTGCGGCGGCGAGCTCGCTGAGCTTCACGGCGTGTACTTCCCCGGTGCTCTTCTCGCGAACCGTGAAGACTCCTGCCTGCGTGTCCGTCGCCACCACCTCGATTTTCGGATTGCGCTCGAGCGCGGCGCGCGCCCAATCGATTTCAGTCATGCCCGGCGCGGGAGTCGTCTCCTGGCCCTGCCCGCAGGCCGCCACCACGAGCAGCGCCGCGCTCACCAGTGTCAGGCGCAGTGCGCCCGAGGCGAATGCAGATTGACGATGAGCATCCATGTGACCTCCGCGGGGGACGACGTTTGTGGCGGCCTATCGTCACTCGCGCGCGCCTGGGAGTCCACCGGGTGCGCATTACATAACGTCGCCACGCCGCGCTGCGGCGTTGACAGAATCTAGCGCCGCGGCGTTGACAGAATCGAGCCCCAGGGGCAGGCTGACCCGCGCACTGCAAAGGCACACCTCTCGAAAGGGAGGGTCGCAAAGCCACCGGTCTAAAGGGGAATTTCCCATGACAGCGGGGTTGCCAGTATGGATCGCACTACGGCCGAGATCGCGGCGCCTGTCCTAGGCGCGCACGGCCCCTGATCCCGTCATCGTTTGCACCGTTGCCGTCGCTTGCGCGCCGGCACCGCGGGGCTTTTCACGCACAGCAAGGGGGCAGCTCGATGTTCTCTACAGGTATTCTGGCGATTACTCCGTGGCCCGCGGTCTCGGCGCTGGTCTGGTTCGTTCTGCTGGTCGCCGTGCTGTATCTCGCGCGTCGTACTGCCCATCAAGCCATCCAGACCGCGTCGGGGGCACTCTCGCGCGGTCTGCGCCTCGCGGCGCACTCGGTGGCGCACGCTGAACTGCGCCTCGCCGAGCGCAACCGCGAAGTGCTGCTCGCGGCTGGACGCGAGGCCAAGGAGCACATCGTCGAGCGCGAGTTCGCGCGGGTCGGCGAGACCGTGCGCAAGGATCTGACCAGCTACCCGGCTCTGCATCGCGCGCTGAGCGAATCCATCACGCGCATCGAAGAGGATCACCAGAAGGCCGTCGAGGTGCCGCCCGAAGCCGCCGGGCTGGGTCCGGGCGGTGGAAGCGGTTGCCAAGCTCGACGTGCGCAGACGGTGCGGCCGACGTCCTGGGCGACATTCACAAGTCGCTGGTCAAGGCGCACAACGAAGCGATGCAGATGTACCGCAAGGCCAGCGGCGAGCGCCATGCGCTGCTGCGCGCGATGATGCCCGAGTGGCGTTCGATCCAGGAGACGCTCGCTCGCGTCAACAAGTGCGTGGACAGCCTGCTGGCGCGCTCCGTGGGGATCGACCGGCACATGCAGGAATACGAAGAGATCGTGCGCAACCAGGACCGCGCGGCCTCGGTGCTGTCCTCCTCGTCGGTGGTGCAGTTCTTCGTCGCGTCCCTGGTCCTCATGGTCGCGATCGGCGGCGCCGCCATCAACTTCTCGCTGATCGCGCGCCCCATGGCGGAGATGGTCGGCGGGACCAGCTTCATCGGCACGTTCCGCACGGCCGACATCGCCGCGCTCGTGATCATCATGGTCGAGATCTCGATGGGGCTGTTCCTGATGGAGTCCCTGCGCATCACGCGCCTGTTTCCGGTCATCGGCGCGCTGCCGGACAAGATGCGGGTGCGGATGATCTGGATCACGTTCTCGATCCTGCTGCTGCTCGCCAGCATCGAGGCAGGCCTGGCGTACATGCGCGAGGTGCTGCTGCAGGACGAGCTCGCCACGGGCGCGCTGCTGCGCGGCGAGGGCGGGGGCGGACTGCAGAACGAGTACCTGTGGATTACGACCGCGGCGCAGATGGGCATGGGCTTCATCCTGCCGTTCGCGCTCGTGTTCGTCGCCATTCCGCTGGAAACGTTCGTGCACTCGCTGCGCACGGTGCTCGGTCTGGTGGGAATCGCGATCCTGCGGGCCCTGGCGCTGCTCCTGCGAGTGCTGAGCAACGGCTTCCGTCACCTCGGCACGCTGACCGAGCGTCTCTATGACCTGCCGCTCTTCGTGCCGCTGTGGCTGGAAAGCAGGCTGGCGCACGGCGCGCAGCCCCCCGACGTGGTCACCACGGTGCGGGAGGCGCAGTCATGAGAATCCGGACGGTCATTGCGCTCGCGCTGCTGGTCGGCGCTTGTGCGCCGGCGGCGTCGCGCAGCACGGGCGTGTATCTGTTGCTCGATACGTCGGGTACCTACAGAGGGGAGTTGCAGAAAGCCGAGCAGCTCATCCTCTACATGCTGTCGCGCCTGGAGCCGGCCGACTCGCTTGCCGTGGCGCGCATCGACACCGGCAGCTTCAGCGAGAAGGACATCGTGGCCAAGGCGACCTTCGACGATCGGCCGAGCACGGCCAACAGCCAGAAGCGCGCCTTCGCCGGCCGCATGAAGGAGTTCATGAACAACTCGAGCGCCTCGCAATACACCGACATCACCGGCGGGCTGCTGCAGGCGATCGAGTTTCTCAACGAGAAGAACTCGCGGCGCAAGTCGATACTGATCTTCTCGGACCTCAAGGAAGACCTGGCGGAAGGCTACGTGCGCGACGTGCCGCTGGACCTGAAGGGCTTCGAGGTCGTGGCGCTCAACGTCACCAAGCTGCGCTCCGACAACTTCGACCCGCGCGAATATCTCGCGCGCGTCGAAGCGTGGCGGCAGAAGGTCGAGGCCAGCGGCGGGCACTGGCGGATGATCAACGACCTGGAGCGGCTCGACGGCCTGCTCTAGGCCCTGCCAACGACCCCTAGTTCTTCGTCAGCACCTTGAGGTATTGGTAGAAGAACTCGTTGCCGCGATAGAACGATTCGATGCCGAGGCGCTCATCCTGCCCGTGAGCGCGATTGTCGTCACGGTCGATGGCAATGCCGCTCACGAGGTAGGTCGGCAGCCCGGCCGCGTTGGTATAGACGCCGTCCGAGGCTCCGACCGACATCGTCGGTATGACCGGAATGCCGTGCCACGTCGCGGCAACCAGCTTCTCGAGCGGACGCATCACATCTGCACGCAGCACCGGTGGCGACGAGCGCAGGCCGTCGCTTGCCGTGTCGGTCACGCGGCCGTCCGAGGTGATGTAGCGCACGGTGATCTTCGGGTCTGCCAGTACCCCGATCAGATCCTGACGCACTTCTTCGGGCGAGTGTCCCGGCAGGATGCGGCAGTTCACCGTCGCCTGCGCTCGCTGTGGCAGTGCATTGTTCGCATGCCCAGCCTCGAGCCGCGTCGCCACGCAAGTGGTGTGCAGGGTCGCGTGATCGAGCGGATCGCGCGAGAGTCGCTCGATGGCTTGCGGATCGGGCGGCGTGCGCAGGATCGCGCGCATGTCCGCTGCGCGCTGCCCGCCTTCGATCGCAGCCATGCGCTCGTAGTACGCACGCGTGACGTTGTTGAGCTCGAATGGAAACTCGTGCGTGCCGAGCCGCGCCAGACCGGCGACGAGCCCGTAAATCGCATTCTCCGGCACCGGCCTCGAGCTGTGGCCGCCGGGGTTGGCGGTGCTCAGCTGGTAGTCGGCGTAGATCTTTTCCGCCGCATCCACGCCGAAATACTGCGCCACGCCGCGCTCGGAAGTCACCGATGCACCGTCGGTGTTGAGCACGAACTGCGCGTCCACCAGCTCGCGGCGATTCTTGAGCAGCCAGTCGACGCCGTTGGCGTCGCCGGTTTCCTCGTCAGCCGTCAGCGCGAGGATGATGTCACGGCTCGGGCGGAATCCCTCCTTCTTCAGGCGGATCAAGGCGGCGACCATGATCACATCGCCGCCCTTCGTGTCCTGCGTGCCGCGCCCGTAGAAGTTGCCGTCCTTCTCCACGAATTGGAAGGGGTCGGTGCTCCAGTCCTCGCGCCGCGCCTCGACGACGTCGAGGTGCCCGATCAGCAGGATGGGCGGGTGTCTGCCGCTGCCGCGCAGGCGGGCGACGAGGTTCTTCTTGCGCTCGTTCGCTCCGACCACCTGCACGTCCTGCGCGGGGTAGCCGGCATCGCGCAGCCGCCTGGCCACGGCTTGCGCAGCGGCGGTGGTGTTGCCGCTCGATTCGGTGGTGTTGATCTCGATCAGTTCCTTGAAGATGTCGCGGGCCAGCGTGTCGCTGGCATCGTCCGCTGGAGCGGGAAGGGAGGCTGCCAGGAGGCAGGCAAGCAGCGCGCAACCGATCGAGTGTCGAGCCATGTCGTTTCTTCCAGGCGGGTGAGATCGCAGTGCAGGCTACACAAGGCGGCGCGCTTTTGCGACGTTCAGATGACGCCGACAGTTCGACGGCACCCCCCTGGCGACACTTCAATGAGGCATTCCGCCATGGTTGCCCTGCGGGGAGGCGTGCGCCTACGCTGGTCCCCTGCACCTACGAAGGGGGATGTCGTGGCAGTCATGTCGCGAACGGCGCCGGGCGCTGGCTTCGAGCCGATCGAATCGGCCAGCATCGACGAGCTGCGCTCGCTGCAGTTGCAGCGCCTGCGCTGGTCTCTGCAGCACGCCTACGACAACGTCCCGCACTACCGGCGCAGCTTCGATGCCTGCGCAGTGCACCCGCAGGATCTGCGCACGCTCGAGGACCTGCGGCGGTTCCCCTTCACCACCAAGGACGACCTGAGGGAGAACTATCCATTCGGGATGTTCGCCGTGCCGCGCGAGCGGGTGGTGAGGATTCATGCCTCCTCCGGCACCACCGGCAAGCCGACCGTCGTCGGCTATACGCGGGGCGATATCGACACCTGGGCGTCCTTGATGGCGCGCTCGATCCATGCGGCAGGCGGAAGGCCCGGCGACCTTCTGCACGTGGCTTACGGCTACGGATTGTTCACGGGCGGCCTGGGCGCTCACTACGGCGCGGAAAAGCTCGGCTGCACCGTCGTTCCGATCAGCGGCGGCATGACCGAGAGGCAAGTGCAGCTGATCTGCGATTTCGAGCCGCGCATCATCATGGTCACGCCTTCGTACATGCTGGCGATCGCCGAGGAATTCGTGCGGCAGGGGCGCGATGCCCGCGGTTGCTCGCTGCAGATCGGCATCTTCGGCGCGGAGCCGTGGACGCAGGCCATGCGCCTCGACATCGAGACCCGGCTCGGTCTCGAGGCGCTCGACATCTACGGGCTCTCGGAGGTCATGGGACCGGGCGTCGCACAGGAGTGCGCCGAGACCAAGGACGGCCCGGCGATCTGGGAAGATCATTTCTTTCCCGAGATCGTCCACCCGCAGACCGGCGAGGTGTTGCCCGACGGGGAGGAAGGTGAGCTGGTGTTCACTTCGCTCACCAAGGAGGCATTGCCGGTCGTCCGCTACCGAACGCGCGATCTCACGCGTCTGCTGCCGCCCACGGCGCGTTCGATGCGCCGCATGGCCAGGATCGTGGGACGCTCGGATGACATGCTGATCATTCGCGGCGTAAACGTTTTTCCCTCGCAGATCGAGGAGCTGATCCTCAAGGTGGCCGGGTTGTCACCGCACTATCAGCTGGTGGTCACGCGCGACGGACATCTCGATGCTCTGGCGGTTCACGTGGAGTGCGACGCCGCTGCACAGCCCGCCGCAGGCGCTCTCGAGCGCTGCGCGCACGAGCTGGCGCACCGGGTGAAAGCGAATGTCGGGATCAGCGTAGAGGTCACGGTGCTCGCCCCCGGAGGCATCGAGCGATCCGCCGGCAAAGCCAGGCGGGTCGTGGATAAGCGAGCAAGATCCGGATAGCGCACCGGGCGGGCAGGGCGTACGTTTCACGGGATGGATGCGAGCCAGGACAATCACCAATTCGCGCTGTTCGAAACGGCACTCGGCCCGTGCGGGATCGCATGGGGTGCCGAGGGCATCGTCGGCGTGCAGCTGCCGGAGGCCGACGCGCAGGCCACGCGCGCGCGTCTGCGCCGGAGATTTCCTGGCGCGGCGGAAGCAGCGCCTTCGCCGGAAGTGCGCCAGGCGATCGAGGACATCGTCGCTCTGCTGCGCGGCGAGGCCGTCGATCTGTCCGCGATCAAGCTCGACATGCGGCGCGTGCCCGCGTTCAACCGCCGCGTCTACGATGTCGCCCGCACTATCGCTGCGGGCGCAACTCTGACTTACGGCGAGATCGCCGTTCGACTCGGCGAACGCGGCGCGGCGCGCGCCGTCGGGCAGGCGCTCGGCGAAAATCCTTTCGCCCTCATCGTGCCGTGCCACCGGGTGCTCGCCGCCGGTGCCAGGTTCGGCGGTTTCTCCGCGCGCGGCGGCGTCACGACCAAGCTCAAGCTGCTCGCGATCGAGGGCGCACCGGAGCCCGGCAGGCTGTTCTTCGACTGACTTGCTTTTGACATAGGGAAGGATCGCGGCGGCGCTGTGAAGTGGGTCCGGCGCGCCCAGCGCGCCATCCCCTAGCATCCGATGCAGTGGACACATGGAGTGTCAGGGTGGGGTCATGGAAATCTGGCTTTGTTCGCTCACGCACGCGGCGGAACCGCATGCCGACATGGGGTCGGCCGTGGACGCATTACGCCGGACGCTCGACCGGGAAAGAAAGGCGGGCAAGACCGTGCGGCCCGACGCCGTGAGCGATCGCGTCGGCCAGGTCTACACGGTGCGCGGATCGAGCGGCCTGGAGCGCTACTGGCTGTCGCACGACAAGCCCGAGTGAGCCTCCTGACGTTCATCCAGTAGTCGCGATGCGCCACTACTGGATGGACCGCCCCGCGGGCGGGCTGCCAGGATTTGCGCCATGCCCCGCGCCATCACCCGCCTGTCCGATCACTTCGGGCAATTCGACCTCCTCCTCATCTGCGACATGTGCGGTCATCGGCGCGAGCGGCGCTCGTACAGTTTTCCTTAAGCGAGCGGAAGAGAGTCTGTTTGCTGGCGGCGCCGCCCTGGAGCAGATTGCACGCACGCAAAGGAGGTCGGCATGAACGGACGAATGGCAGTGGTTGCGACGATCGTTTCCTGGCTCACCCGGGGCGCGAGCCCGGTGGACGGAATTTACTGGGTCGACACGCGCGAAATGCGCAAGAGCGATGCGAAAGCGCGCACCTGCACGGGGTCGGTCCCCGCGGCCGGCGAGTATGCGCACTGCGGATAGCCGGTGGATGCGGTTGAAGCGCGCAGTGACCCCCGCCAGATCGTTGTAGGCGCTCTCCATGAGCTCTCGATCCTTTCCTTGCGCACGTCGATGCCGACCAGCAGCGCGCCTTGCGGGCCCACTACCAGAGTGCCGCCGCCGAGCTCGACGATGACGGCTTGCGGCCCGATGCGCGCCACACGCTGCCGCGGCACGCAAGAGCGGAGGGCGGCGCAAACGGGCGTCGGGCAAAGTCCCACGGCGAATTTCTCGCCGGGCTGGTGAAGCGCCAAGTAGGCCCCGGCGGGCCGTGGCGGGATTCCAACGCCGGAGCGGTTCGGGTAAACTTCGCGCCCTCGATGGCTCAAGGGCTGTCGGGCCCTGTGAAAACAGGGATTTACGAATGAGAAGGCCCCTTGAGGGGCTTTTTCGTTTGTGGGGGGCGGGTTCCTGGCCGGAGCCCGCGGTATGAAGAATGCGAACGATGGGCCCTTAAGGCCCATTTTTGTTTGTGGGGCGTGATGCACACGCAGCTCTTGGGACTCCTGGAGCCGCCCGTCAGAGCGCTCGGCTACGAGCTGGTCGACGTGGAGTTCGTCCCGGGCGGATCGGGCGGGCTGCTGCGCCTGTATATCGATAAGGCAGCAGGCGATAAGGCAGCAGGCGATAAGGCAGCGGGCGATAAGGCGGCCGGCGATGCGACTGCGGGCATCACGGTCGAGGACTGCGAGCGCGTGAGCCACCGCGTGAGCGAGGTGCTCGACGCCGAGGATCCGATTCCGGGCGCGTACACGCTCGAAGTCTCCTCGCCCGGGCTGGATCGGATCCTGCGCACGCGCGAGCACTTCGAGCGCTTTCGCGGCAATCGCATCAAAGTGCAGCTCGCCTTGCCCATGGAGGGCCGGCGCCGCTACACCGGCACGCTCACGGGCGTGGCCGAGAGCACCATCGAGATGGAGGTGGACGGTGAGCCGGTGCGGCTGGAGATCGCGCGCATCCAGAAGGCGCGCGTCGTACCGCAACTGTAGAACCGGTGAGTTTCGAGGAATTCGAAGGTAACGAGGCATGAACAAAGAGATTCTGATGGTGGTGGATGCCGTCTCCAACGAGAAGGGCGTCGACAAGGAGATCATCTTCGAGGCGCTCGAGGCGGCGCTGGCTTCGGCTAGCCGCAAGAAACACGGCGAGGACATGGACGCGCGCGTCTGCGATCAACCGCAAGACCGGCGACTACGAGACCTTCCGGCGCTGGAAGGTGTTCGCCGACGATTCCACCGAGCTGGAGTTTCCCGAGCGCGAGCTGCGCCTCGACGACGCGCGCGACATCAGCGGCGACGCCGAGCCGGGCGGCTTCGTGGAAGTGCCGATGGAGTCGGTCGCCTTCGGCCGCATCGCCGCCCAGACCGCCAAGCAGGTCATCGTGCAGAAGGTCCGCGAGGCCGAGCGCGCCCAGGTGGTGGACGAATACCAGGACCGCATCGGCCAGCTGGTGAGCGGCATCGTCAAGCGCGTCGACCGCAACGGCGTGTACGTCGACCTCGGCAGCAACGCCGAAGGCTTCATCGCGCGCGAGGAGCTGATCCCGCGCGAGCCGGTGCGCTCGCAGGACCGCATCAAGGCGTTCCTGCGCGACGTGCGCTCCGAGCCGCGCGGTCCGCAGCTGTTCCTGACGCGCACCGCTCCCGAGTTCCTCATCGAGCTGTTCAAGCTCGAGGTGCCCGAAGTCGGCCAGGGCCTGATCGAGATCCTCGGCGCCGCCCGCGACGCGGGCGTGCGCGCCAAGATCGCGGTCAAGAGCAACGATCCGCGCATCGACCCGGTCGGCGCCTGCGTCGGCATGCGCGGCTCGCGCGTGCAGGCGGTCTCCAACGAGATCGCCGGCGAGCGCGTCGACATCATTCCCTGGAACGAAAACGCGGCGCAGTTCGTCATCAACGCGATGTCGCCGGCCGAGGTGCAGTCGATCGTGGTGGACGAGGATTCCCACTCGCATGGACATCGCGGTCGCCGAGGACAAGCTGTCGCAGGCCATCGGCCGCGGCGGCCAGAACATCCGCCTGGCGAGCCAGCTCACCGGTTGGGAGCTCAACGTCATGACCGAGACCGCGGCGGAAGCCAAGAGCGAGAGCGAGTCGCGCGGGCTGCGTCGAGATGTTCATGCAGCAGCTCGACGTCGACGAGGACGTCGCCACGATCCTGGTGCAGGAAGGCTTCTCGACCATCGAGGAAGTCGCCTACGTTCCGGCGGGCGAGCTGACCGCGATCGAGGAGTTCGACGAGGACATCGTCAAGGAACTGCGCAACCGGGCCCGCGACGTGCTGCTGACGCAGGCGATCGCGAGCGAAGAGACCATCGAGCAGGCAGTGCCTGCCGATGACCTGCTGAGCCTGGACGGCATGGACCCGGATCTCGCCCTCAACCTGGCGCGCGGCGGCGTGCGCACGCGCGAGGAGCTGGCCGAGCAGTCGGTCGACGAGCTGACCGAGATCGGGCACATCGAGCCGGATCGGGCGGCGAAGCTGATCATGACGGCGCGCGCCCACTGGTTCGAAGCCGGCGAGCCAGGCCTGAAGGGAGCGCATATGGCGGAAGTCACCGTCGCCCAGTTTGCCGAAGTGCTGAAGGTCCCGGTCGAGCGCCTGCTGACGCAGCTCGACCAGGCCGGCATTCCCGTGTCCGGCGCCGACGCCACCATCAGCGACGAAGCGAAGATGGAGCTGCTCACGCACCTGCGTCGCAGCCACGGCAGCGCCGAGGGCGGCGCGGCCTCGCCGCGCAAGATCACGCTCAAGCGCAAGTCGCAGAGCGAGCTCAAGCTCGCCAGCGCGCAGGGACGTGCACGCACGGTCAACGTCGAGGTGCGCGGCCAGCGCACCTACATCAAGCGCGACGTCCTCGCCGAGCAGGCACGCCACCAGCAGGAAGAGCTGGATCGCAAGCGCGAGGCCGAGGAGAACGCGAAGAAGGAGACCGAGCGCCAGGAGCAGCAGCGGCTCGAGCGCGAGCGGCTGGAAGTGGAGAACCGGCGGCGCGCCGAAGAGGAATCGCGCCGCGGCGCCCAGGCTGCGGAAGAGGAAGCACGCCGGCAGGCCGACGCGCGTCAGCGCGAGGAAGCCGAGAAGCAGCGCAAGGCCACGGAAGCGTCGAAAGCGCCGCGCGCCCGCGAGCCCGAGGTGGTCGATCCCAACAAGCACACCCGCTACGGACGCACCGAGCTGCACGTCGTCGGCGACGTGAGCGCACGCTTCAAGAAGAAGAAGCGCGTCAAGAGCCGCGGCTCGGCGCCGGCCTCGGCCGAGGCGCGCCACGCCTTCGAGATGCCCACCGCGCCGATGAAGCGCGAAGTGCAGATCGGCGAGACCATCACGGTCGCCGAGCTGGCGCAGCGCATGGCCATCAAGGCCAACGAAGTCATCAAGGTCATGATGAACATGGGCGTGATGGCGACCATCAATCAGCCCATCGACCAGGACACCGCGGTGCTCGTGGTCGAAGAGCTGGGCCATACCGCCAAGGTCGTGAAGGAGAGCACCGTCGAGGCGGACGTGCAGCTCGCCGAAGGCGGCGAAGTCGAGCTGGTGGCGCGCCCCCCGGTCGTGACGGTCATGGGCCACGTCGACCACGGCAAGACCTCGCTCCTCGACTACATCCGCCGCACCAAGGTCGCCGCGGGCGAGGCCGGCGGCATCACGCAGCACATCGGCGCGTATCACGTCGAAACCCCGCGCGGCGTGGTCACGTTCCTGGATACCCCGGGCCACGCGGCGTTCACGGCCATGCGCGCCCGCGGTGCGCAGGTCACTGACATCGTGGTCCTGGTGGTCGCTGCCGACGACGGCGTCATGCCGCAGACCATCGAGGCGATCCAGCACGCAAGGGCCGCCGCAGTGCCGATAGTCGTGGCCATCAACAAGATCGACAAGGGCGACGCCGATCCCGAGCGCGTCAAGACCGAGCTCTCCAAGCACCAGGTCATTCCCGAAGAGTGGGGCGGCGCGGACCTGTTCACTTACGTATCGGCGAAGACCGGCGAGGGCATCGACCAGCTCCTGGAGACGCTGGTGCTGCAGGCCGAGGTGCTCGAGCTGAAGGCGCCCGTGGCCGGACTCGCCGGTGGCGTCGTGCTCGAATCGACCCTGGAAAAGGGTCGCGGTCCGGTGGCCACGATCCTGGTCAAGCGCGGCACGCTCAGGCTCCAGGATCCGATCCTCGCGGGCCAGGAATTCGGCCGCGTGCGCGCGATGTTCGACGAGGCCGGCAATCCGATCGAGTCGGCGGGTCCGTCGATGCCGGTCGTGGTGCTCGGCCTGTCGGGCACACCCAATGCGGGCGACGACATGCTGGCGGTGGAAAGCGAGCGCAAGGCGCGCGAAGTCGCGCTCTACCGGCAGGGCAAGTTCCGCGACACCAAGCTCGCCAAGGGTCCGACCAAGCTCGAGGACGTCTTCTCGCAGGTCGACGACAGCAAGGGAGTCGTCTCCCTGCTCATCAAGACCGACGTGCAGGGCAGCGCCGAGGCGCTGCGCGACGCCATGACCAAGCTGTCTACCGACGAAGTGAAGGTCAAGGTGATCGCCAGCGGCGTGGGCGGCATCAGCGAGTCGGACGTGACGCTCGCCGCCGCCTCGCGCGCGCGCATCATCGGCTTCAACGTGCGTGCCGATGCGGCCGCGCGCGATACGCTCAAGGAGATGGGCGTCGACGTGCGCTACTACAGCATCATCTACGAGGCCATCGACGACGTGAAGGTGCTCATGACCGGCATGCTCGCGCCGGAGGTCAAGGAGCAGATCGTGGGCCTCGCCGAGGTGCGCAACGTGTTCCGCTCCAGCAAGATCGGCGCGATCGCCGGCTGCATGGTCATCGACGGCTACGTGCGCCGCAATCACCCGATCCGCGTGCTGCGCGACAACGTGGTGATCTTCGAGGGCGCCCTCGAATCGCTGCGCCGCTTCAAGGACGACGTCAACGAGGTCCGGGCCGGCACGGAATGCGGCATCGGGGTGAAGAACTACAACGACGTGAAGGTCGGCGACCAGATCGAGTGCTACGCTCGGATCGAGGTCGTGCGGACGTTGCAGTAGGTCTGCGCGCAGAGCCATGCCCCGCGACCCGAATCGTACGAGACGGCTGGAAAGCGAGCTGCAGCGCGTCGTGAGTGAGCTGTTGCGGCGGGAGGTCAAGGATCCGCGCGTCGGCAGCGTTACGCTGACGGCGGTGCGCGTTTCGCCCGATCTGGGTCACGCCAAGATCTTTTACCTGCCGTTTGACCGCTCTCGCGATGCCGCTGCGTTGCAGGCCGGTCTGGACGGTGCTGCGCGCTTCCTGCGCGGGCACGTTGGGCGTGCGCTCAAGCTGCGCGTCGCGCCGGAGCTGCATTTCGCCGTCGACCAGCAGCTCGAACAAGGCATGCGGCTCACGGAAATCATCGATGCAGCCGTGGCGCGCGACCACGAGCAGCAGCCGGAAGAGCCCGAGGGGAACGAGCCCGGGCCGCCGTCGCGGTGAGGGCGCAGAGCGCGTGACGACCGTTTGCGGCATCGTGCTGCTCGACAAGCCGGCCGGCCTGAGCTCGAACGCGGCCCTGCAGCGGGTGAAGCGGCTCTACGGCATCCGCAAGGCCGGCCACACCGGCAACCTCGACCCTCTGGCGAGCGGCATGCTGCCCGTGTGCCTGGGCGAGGCGACCAAGATCGCCGGCGCGCTGCTCGATGCGCGCAAGCAGTATGGTTTCACGATCCATCTCGGTGAGCGCACGGTATCCGGGGACGCGGAGCACGAGGTCATCGAGCGCCGTACGGTTCCGCACATCGACATCGCCGGCATCGACACAGTGCTGGCCGGCTTCCTCGGCAAGCGCTCGCAGGTCCCGCCGATGCACTCGGCAGTCAAGCACGAGGGCGAGCGGCTGTATCGCCTGGCACGCCGCGGCATCGAAGTCGCCAGGGTGGCGCGTGACATCGATATCACGCGTCTTGCGGTTGAGCAGTGGGACACCCCCCTCCTCACATTGGTAGTCACCTGCTCGAAGGGCACTTATGTGCGGGTGCTGGCCGAAGAGATAGCCGCGGCGCTGGGTACTTGCGGGCACGTCGTCGGCCTGCACCGTGCATGGACCGCGCCGTTTGAAAACGACGCCATGGTTGCCCTGGATCGGCTGGAGCAGGCCGATGCCGCCGAGCTGTGGCGCTGGCTCCTGCCGATCGACCATCCGCTGCAGAGCCGGCCGCGGGTCGACCTGGCGGCCGAAGAGGCGAGGCGGGTTCTGCACGGACAGGTGATCGTCATAAATCGCTGGACTGCCGGCGATGCCGGAGCCGGGCCGACCGAGGTCCGCCTCTATGGTCCGCAGTCGCTGTTCATCGGTCTGGGTGTCATGGGGCCCGAGGGCCGGCTGCGGCCCAAGCGATTGATGGAACTTGGCTTGTGAGCCATCCGGGCTATCGGTAGAATGCGCGGCTTCGTAAAGGGCGCGTAAAGAAGTAGTCAGTCAAGGATCTGAACGCAATGTCATTGAACAGTCAGCAGAAAACCGGGATCGTCGCGCAGTATCGACGCGGACCGAAGGACACCGGATCGCCCGAAGTGCAGATCGCGCTCCTCTCCGGGCGCATCAACGGCCTCGGCGAGCATTTCGGTGCGCACAAGCGCGATCATGCGTCGCGCCGCGGACTGCTCAAGATGGTGAACCAGCGCCGCAAGCTCCTGGATTACCTGAAGGCGACGGCGCCGGACAAGTACCAGACGATCGTCGAGCGTCTGGGTCTGCGCCGCTGATCCATACGAGGAAGGTCACCGCCCGCGGTGACCTTTTCGCTTCCAGGCGCCTCGATTCATGAGACCTCCTCGACCCCGACCACCTCATTTCCATAGGCAGGCAGCGTGAGCTCAGCTAAGAAGACTTTTTCATTCGGTGAACAGAACCTCACCATCGAGACGGGCGAGATGGCCCGACAGGCCGACGCCTCGGTCGTCGTAACGATGGGTGACACCGTGGTCCTGGTGACGGCGGTCGGAGCCAAGAAGGCCGTGGAAGGCCGGGATTTCTTCCCGCTCACGGTCAACTACCAGGAAAAGACCTACGCCGCCGGCAAGATCCCGGGTGGCTTCTTCAAGCGCGAAGGCCGCCCGAGCGAAAAAGAGACGCTCACCTCGCGCCTGATCGATCGGCCGATCCGCCCGTTGTTCCCTGATGGCTTCAACAACGAGGTCCAGGTCGTCGCGACCGTGCTGTCCGTCGATCCCGACATCGATTCCGACATCCCGGCGCTGCTCGGCGCTTCCGCGGCGCTGGCCCTGAGCGGCATGCCCTTCCTAGGCCCGATCGGCGCGGCGCGCGTCGGTTACAAGGACGGCAAGTACCTGCTCAACCCCACGCGCAAGCATCTCGCCGAGTCGGACCTGGATCTGGTCGTCGCCGGCACGAGCGAAGCGGTGCTCATGGTCGAGTCCGAGGCCTCGGGCCTGTCCGAGGAAACCATGCTCGGCGCGGTCATGTTCGGCCACGAGCAGATGCAGGCGGCCATCAAGGTCATCAACGAGCTGGTGCGCGAGGTCGGCAAACCCAGGTGGGACTGGAAGCCGGCGCCGGGCGACACGGAGCTCGATACGGCGGTTGCGCAACAGGCGCAGGCCGCGCTGGCGGAGGCTTACAAGCTGACCGTCAAGCAGGAGCGCTACGGCCGCATCGCCGAGATCAAGGCGCAGGCCGTCGCCGCACTCTGCGCGGATGACAAGCCGCGCTGGAGCGCCGACCAGGTCAACGACCAGATCTTCAAGCTCGAAAGCAACCTGGTGCGCAACAAGATCATCTCCGGCGGCGCCCGTATCGACGGCCGCGACACGCGCACGGTTCGGCCGATCAACATTCGCACCGGCGTCCTGCCGCGCACCCACGGCTCGGCGCTTTTCACGCGCGGCGAAACGCAGGCGCTCGTGACCACGACGCTCGGCACCGGCCGCGACGCGCAGATCATCGATGCGCTGGAAGGCGAGCGCAAAGAGCGGTTCATGCTCCACTACAACTTCCCGCCGTTCAGCGTCGGCGAGACCGGCATGATGACCGGGCCGAAGCGCCGCGAGATCGGCCACGGCAATCTCGCGCGCCGCGGTATCAAGGCGGTCATGCCCGACATGGCCACGTTCCCGTACGTGATCCGCGTCGTCTCCGAGATCCTCGAGTCCAACGGCTCGAGCTCCATGGCGAGCGTCTGCGGCACCTCGCTCGCGCTGATGGACGCCGGCGTGCCGATCAAGGCGCCGGTGGCGGGTGTGGCGATGGGCCTGGTGAAGGAAGGCGACAAGTTCCAGGTGCTCACCGACATCCTCGGCGACGAGGATCACCTCGGGGACATGGACTTCAAGGTGGCGGGCACGAAGGACGGCATCACCGCCCTGCAGATGGACATCAAGATCAACGGCATCACCCGCGAGATCATGCAGGTGGCGCTGAGCCAGGCCCGGGAAGCCCGGCTGCACATCCTCGCGAAGATGAACGCGGTGCTGCCGGCGTCGCGCGAGAAGATGTCCGAGTGGGCGCCCTCGATCATCACGATCAAGATCGATCCGGAGAAGATCCGCGAGGTCATCGGCAAGGGCGGCGCGGTCATCCGTGCGATCACCGAGGAGACCGGCACCACGATCGACATCGAGAACGACGGTACCGTGAAGATCGCCTCGGTCGACGGCACCTCGGGCCGCGAGGCGCAGCGGCGCATCGAGCTGATCACGGCGGACGTCGAGGTCGGCCAGATCTACGAGGGCAAGGTCGCGCGGCTGATGGACTTCGGCGCGTTCGTGACCATCCTGCCGGGCAAGGACGGCCTGGTGCACATCTCGCAGATTTCCGAGGAACGCGTGGAGCGCGTCAGCGACAAGCTCAAGGAAGGCGACGTGATCCGGGTGAAGGTGCTGGAAGTCGACCGGCAGGGCCGTATTCGGTTGTCGATGCGCAACGTCGACACCCACTGATACCGACGTCTGTTGCGCTACGCCGGCGGCTGTTTCTGGTCGCCGGCGGTCTCCTCTTCGGGAGTGCGGTCGCGGCCGCGGCCGGTCGCGTTCATCAGCGCCTTGAAGATTTCTTCCTGCACCGAACGCCAGCGCGCATAGTTCTTCTGCGCGAGGCTGGTGACCGTCTCCACGGGATCGACGCCCACCATGCTCTTCACGCGGTCGCGCACCTGCTGCTGCTGCGTCATGAAGAGTTTCAGGCTCTGCTCGAGATAGCTGCCCACGAAGCCCTGCATCGCCCCGCCGTACGAGCGGATCACCTGCGAGAGGAAATCCTGGCTCATCAGCGGCTCGCCCTGGTGTTCCTGCTCGGCGATCACCTGCAGCAGGATGCTGCGCGTGATGTCTTCCTGAGTCTTCTTGTCGATCACCACGAACTCGACTTTCTCGAGCACGAGGCGGCGGATGTCCGAAAGCGTGATATAGCGGCTCTCGACCGTGTCATAGAGCCTACGGTTCGGATATTTTTTGATGACTCGCGGTTCGCTCATCGTCGTACCCCCGGCGAGTGCTCCGCAGGCACCCCCTGTCCTGGGGTCGCTCTAGAGAGCGCGGAGCGCAGTGCGAGTCATACATTAATCCAATTGCTGCACGATCCCAAATTTACTCGCAGGCGAGGCGCGGGCCGCCGTTAGCGGCGCCGCCAGCAGGACATGGTGGGACTAGATCGATTCCAGCCGGATCTGCGCGACGCCCCGCAGCGCTTGCGGGCGCCAGTGCGCAATCGCCCAGCGCCACGATTCCGCGACCGTTGCTCCGGCCAGTTCCGGGGGTGGGAACTGACCGAGCAGCCCCAGTACGCGATGGACCAGCAACGCAGCGGCTTCGCTCTGCACCGGCACGGAGCGGCGCGACTTGGAGAGCTTCTGGCCGTCGGATTCCACCAGGACCGGCAGATGAGCATAGGCCGGCTGAGGCAGACCGAGTGACCGCTGCAACAGCAGCTGCCTCGGCGTGTTGCCGAGCAGGTCGCTGCCCCGGACGATTTCGGTGATGCCTTGTTCGGCATCGTCGACGACGACTGCGAGCTGGTAAGCGAACAGGCCGTCGCGCCGGCGCACCACGAAATCGCCGAGCGCGCCGGCAACGTCCTGGGAATACGTGCCCTGCAAGGCGTCCTCGAAGCTGGTCTCGCCGGGTGCGACCCGAAATCGATGGGCCGGCGCACGCTGCGGATGGCGTACGCCGTTGCGGCAGGTCCCCGGGTAGAACAGATCCTCCGTCAGCGCCGATTCCGCGCGTGGCGAGGCGGCCGCCAGTTCGCGCCGGCTGCACGAGCACCGAAATACCAGACCCCGCGCGGCGAGCGCGGCCAGCGCGTCGGAATAGGCGTCGGTTCGGCTGCTCTGATGAAGCACCGGGCCGTCCCACTCCAGGCCGAGCTGCTCGAGAGTTCGCAGGATGTCGTCTGCGGCGCCGGGGAGGATCCGCGGGGCGATCTACATCCTCCATGCGCACGAGCCAGGCGCCGCCGGCGGCGCGCGCCTGCAGAAAACTGCCCGCGGCCGCAAGCAGCGAGCCCAGGTGCAGGCGTCCCGTGGGAGAGGGTGCGAACCGGCCGCGGTATCCGGCCGGCAGCGATCTGCCGGCGGCGCGCGCGCCGGGATCAGCGGTAGCGGTCGTCCCGGTCGCCGTACTGTTTCTCGCGGCGTTCGCGGCGCTCCTGGGCTTCGACGCACAGGGTCGCCACCGGCCGGGCTTCGAGGCGCTTGATGCCGATTTCCTCGCCGGTCTCCAGGCAGTAGCCGTAGCTGCCGTCCTCGATGCGCTTGAGCGCCTCGTCGATCTTGCGGATCAGCTTGCGCTCGCGGTCGCGGGTGCGCAGCTCGAGGCTGAATTCCGATTCCTGGGTGGCGCGGTCGTTGGGGTCGGGAAATTCGCCGCCTCGTCCTTCATGTGCAGCACGGTGCGGTCCACTTCCACCATCAGGTCGCGCTTCCAGCTGTTGAGGATGGTGCGGAAGTGCTCCAGCTGCTCCTTGTTCATGTACTGCTCCCCACGCTTGGGGATGTACGGCTGAACGTTGCGCGGGCCGGCTAACAGGCTGGTGTCGGCGTCGTCCCCGTCGCCATCGGCGGAGGCCGGCGGCGTGATGCGCAGCAGGGGTCGATCTGGAATTATCGGCGCGGCAGGGCGAAGCACTGCCGGGCGGACCGGTTCGGCCGTCGCAGGCGCGCCGTGCCGGGCCGGCTTCCTGGCTGCGGCGCCCCTCTCCGGGTGCTTCTTCGGAGCCGCAACCGCTGGCGCACGCGGTTTGGCATGCGGTTTGGCATGCGGTTTTGCCTTCCGTGGTGCGGCGGCCTTCGCGGGCGCAGCCTTGCGGGCCGCAGCCTTCCTCGGTTTGGCCTTCGCAGCTTTTTTCACGGGCATCAGAGCCTCCGGGGGCTCATAAAGAGGGGCGCGATTATACCGACCGAGTCGTGGCTGTACAGGTCATGGCAGGACGATTGCGGGAGTGGCTTTCCAGCCCGGCTTGCGATGCTCGGCCACGACCGTGGTGTAGATGCCGCCGCGGACGTTGAAACGGGCCGCCAGGCGCATGAAGCGCGGCTGGGTGGCAGCCACCAGCTGCTCCAGGATCTCGTTGGTCACGGCCTCGTGGAAGGCCCCGCGGTCGCGGAACGACCAGATGTAGAGCTTCAGCGACTTGAGCTCCACGCAGGTGGCGTCGGGCACGTATTCCAGCTCGAGCGTGGCGAAATCCGGCTGGCCTGTCTTCGGACACAGACAGGTGAACTCCGGGATGGACATCCGGATGGTGTAGTCGCGCTCGGGCGAGGGGTTGGGGAAGGTCTCGAGCGCGGTGCTCGGGCGCATCTGGGCGTCGGCGGCGGTCATGTCAGCGGATCGAAAGGTCGATGCGTTTACTCTACACTACGCCGCCATTCAACCACCGCCGAGTCGCGAAGACACGGGTAATCAATGCGACTGTCTCGTATCAAGCTCGCCGGCTTCAAGTCTTTCGTCGATCCCACTTCCGATCCACTTTCCCAGCAATCTCACCGGCGTCGTCGGTCCCAACGGCTGCGGCAAGTCGAACATCATCGACGCCGTGCGCTGGGTCATGGGCGAGATCTCCGCCAAGCACCTGCGCGGCGACTCGATGGCGGACGTCATCTTCAACGGCTCGAGCGCGCGCAAGCCGGTGGGCACGGCCTCGATCGAGCTGGTGTTCGACAACAGCGACGGCACGCTCGGCGGCGAGTACGCCAGCTACGCGGAGGTCTCGCTGAAGCGCGTCGTGGCGCGCGACGGCACGTCCGATCTACCTGCATCAACGGCGCGCGCGTGCCGCCGCAAGGACATCACGCAGCTGTTCCTCGGCACCGGCCTGGGCTCGCGCAGCTACGCCATCATCGAGCAGGGCATGATCTCGCGCCTCATCGAGGCCAAGCCCGACGAGCTGCGCGCGTTCCTCGAGGAGGCCGCCGGCATCTCCAAGTACAAGGAGCGGCGCCGCGAGACCGAGAACCGCATCGGCGCACACGCGCGAGAACCTGGAGCGGCTCAACGACCTGCGCGAAGAAGTCGAAAAACAGATCCGCCACCTGCAGCGCCAGGCCGCGACCGCGCGGCGCTACCAGGCGCTGAAGGAAGAGGAGCGCAAGCTGCAAGCGGAAGCTGCTGGCGCTGCGCCTGCGCGACCTGGATGCCGAGGTCGCGAAGGGCGCGACGCGCGCCGTGAGCGAGCGCGAAACCGCGATGCAGGCGGCAATTGCCGACCAGCGCACCGTCGAGGCGGCGATCGAGAAGGCGCGAGCGCATCACAACGAGCAGAACGAAGCGCTCAACGAAGTGCAGGCGCGCTACTACCAGCTCGGCGCGGAAGCGGCACGCCACGAGCAGGCGATCCAGCATGCCCGGGAGATGCGCCAGCGCCAGCGCATGGACCTGGAACAGGCTGAGCAGGGCGCCACGGAGCTCGGCACGCAACTCGAGCGCGATCAAGTCGCTCGTCGATGAGCTGCTGGCGGCACTCGCGGCCCTTACCCCGCAGCACGAAGCGGCCGCGGCAAGCGAACAACAGGCGGCTGCCGCGTTGGCGCGCGCCGACGAGGCGATGCAGGTCTGGCAACGGGGCTGGGAACAGTTCACGGCCGGAGTCAGCGACGCCCAGCAGCGTGCCCAAGTGGAGCGAGCGCGCATCGAGGAGATCGAGAGTCGATTGCGTGGCCTGGTGGCGCAGCACGAACGCGTGAGCGCCGAACGGACGCAGTTGCAGGGCCTGGATCCGGCTGCTGCGCTGCAAGCGCTGACCGAGCGGGAAACGGGCGCGGCAAGGCGCGGCGCGGAATTGCAGCAGGTGCTTGCCGAGCGCTCGAGCAAGTGCAGCGCGGTCGCGAGGACGAGCGCCGCGCCGGGACGCTGCTCGATGAGGCGCGCAGCGAACTGCAAAACTCCCAGGGCCGGCTCGTGTCCCTCGAAGCTCTACAGCAGGCCGCGCTGGGCCAGGTGCAGGGCAAGGTTACCGAGTGGCTCAGCTCGCACAAACTGGCGCAGCGCCCGCGGCTCGCTCAGCAGATCAAGGTAGCGGCCGGATGGGAACGCGCGGTCGAGACCGTTCTGGGCGCCTATCTGGAAGCCGTGTCCGTCGATGGTCTCGATGCAGTCGCGGGCTGGATCGAGGGCTTGCAGGTCGGCCAGGTGACCTTCGTTTCGGCGGATGCGGCAGCCCCGGCTGCACGTCCGCCGGAGCGCCTGCCGAGCAAGGTAGAGGGGTCCGCGGCCGCCTCGTCCCTGCTCGGCGGTATCTTCGCCGTCGAGTCACTCACCGATGCGCTCGCGCGGCGCGCCAGCCTCGCGCCGGGAGAATCGATCATCACGCGCGACGGGGTCTGGATCGGCCGGCACTGGCTGCGGGTCAGCCGTGACCGCGACACGCATGCCGGAGTGATTGCGCGCGAACAGGAGATGCGCGAGCTGCGTGCGGCGGCTGCTGCGGGCAAAGACAACGTCGAGCGGCTCGAGCGAACTGGTCGCGCAGGCACGCGAATCCGTCGCCGCAGGCGAAGAGCGTCGCGAGCAGCTGCAGGCCGATGCCAATCGGCAACATCACGAGCATGCCGGTTTGCGCGCACAGCTCGATGCGCTGCATGCCCGGGCGGATGAGACGGCTGCGCGCTTCGAGCGTATTGCGGCAGAGGCCGACACACTCGACGAAGAGACGGGAGCTGCCGAGGAGGCCCTCGAGGCCGCGCGCGCGCGCCTCGATGAAGCTCTTGAAGCGATGCAGGAGCTGGAATCGCGGCGCGGCGCCCTGGAGGCCGAGCGCGACGCGTTGCGCCTGACGTTGAGCGATGCCCGTGCGCGGGCCCAGGCCGATCAGGCTCGAGCGCGCGAGGTGGCGATTCAGCTCGAGTCGCGGCGCTCGGCGCAAGCTTCGACGCTGGCCGGCGCTCGAGCGCATGCGCAGCGCAGCTCGATCAACTGCACGCGCGGCGCAGCGAGCTCGCCCGGCAGATCGAATCCGGCGGCCGAACCGCTGGCGCAGATGGAGCATGCGCTCGAAAGTGCGCTGGCTCGAGCGGCTGGCGGTCGAGAGCGAGCTGCGCGGAGCGCGTGAATCCCTCGAGGCGGCGGATGCCGCGCTGCGAGCGCTCGACGAGCGACGCGTCGCGTACGAAACGCAGTGTCGAGCAGGCGCGCAGCGCACATGGAGCAAGCGCGGCTCGCGCGCGCAGGAAACCCGCGTGCGGCGCGAAGTCGCTCGCCGAGCAGTTTGCGGCGACCGCGTTTCGATTTTCGCAGCGTGCTGGCGGGCCTGACTGCCGGAAGCAACCATCGCCACCTGGGAGCAGAGCCTCGCCGAAACCGCCGAGCGCATCGAGCGGCTCGGCTCGGTGAATCTCGCGGCGATCGACGAGTTCAAGGAGCAGTCCGAGCGCAAGGAATACCTCGACCGGCAGTTCGCCGATCTCACCGAGGCGCTCGACACGCTCGAGACGGCGATCCGCAAGATCGACCGCGAGACCCGCGCAGCGCTTCCAGGACACCTTCGATCGCGTCAACGCCGGGCTCAAGGAAAAATTCCCGCGCCTGTTCGGCGGCGGTCACGCCTATCTCGAGATGACGGGCGAAGACATCCTCGAGCGCGGGCGTCGCGGTCATGGCGCGGCCGCCGGGCAAGCGCAACAGCACGATCCACCTGCTGTCGGGCGGCGAGAAGGCGCTGACGGCCGTCGCGCTCGTGTTCTCGATCTTCGAGCTGAACCCGGCGCCGTTCTGCCTGCTCGACGAGGTCGACGCGCCGCTCGACGACAACAACGTCGGCCGCTTCTGCGACATCGTGCGCGACATGTCGCAGCGCGTGCAGTTCATCTTCATCACGCACAACAAGGCGACCATGGAGCTGGCCTCGCAGCTCATCGGCGTGACCATGAGCGAGCCGGGCGTCTCGCGGCTGGTCGCGGTCGATGTCGACGAAGCGGTGCGCATGGCGGCCATGTGAGCCATGCACGCACTGCATGCCAGGAACTGCGCTGGATCCTGCTCGGGCCTCGGCGTCCTGTTCTGCCTCGGGCTGTGGTGGTGGGAAACGCGGCGCGGCCGCCAGGCGTGCCGACTCACGGGCAAGCCTCGACCGCGCGAGGGCTTCACCAGCACGAGCACGACGGTCGTGGCGATGCAGTGCCCGGCGACACGACACGACGGGCGCGGCAGCCCCAGCGAGCCGATGAGTACGCCGAACGGCTGGCCTGGCGTGACCCGCCGGTCGTTCTCGATACGCCCGAGGACGATGCCGAGCCGATGATGGATTTCGCTGCTGAACGGCAGCCCGCGGGGCGCCGAAGCTCCGACGCGGATCGAGCCGGTGCTCGGCGATGCGACACGGCAGTGGATGCGTGGCGCGGCAGGGCCGATCGAGCCGCCGCGCGTCGAGGCCGCCGCCGGAAGAGAAGATCGTCACGCTGCGAGTCACGGCGCCGCCGCTTGAGCGCTTCGAGGGCGGCGGCTCGTCGACGCATTGCGCGCCGCCGGCCTGCGAGCACGGCAACTTCTCCATCTTCCATCGCACCGACCGGACGGCGCGGACGCTCTTCAGCGTCGCGAGCCTGGTCGAGCCGGGCACTTTCGATCTGCGAGCGATCGACGGCCGGCGTTTCCCCGGCGTGACGTCTGTTCGCCGTGCTGCCGGGCGCCGCTGACAGCGGCTGCAGACACTGTCGAGGACATGCTCGGCACGGCGCGCACGCTCGCGGAGCAATCTGCACGGCATGCTGCAGGACGAGCGCGGCGCGCCGTGAGCCCGCAGCGCCTGCGCCGATCTGCGCGCTGACGTTGCGGCCTGGCGCGCGGCGCACTCATCGGGCGAGCGCGGCCACTGAGCTCAGGCGACTGAGTGCACCCGAGGAATCCAGCGAGCAGGGCGCGTGCGCGCGCGGAACAGCTGCGCGGCGAGATCGAGCATCACAACTACCGCTACTACGTGCTCGACGATCCGGAAGTCTCCGACGCCGAGTACGACCGGCTGATGCGCGAGCTGCAGGCGCTCGAGGAGCAGCTATCCCGAGCTGGTCGACCGCGGATTCACCCACGCAGCGCGTGGGCGCGCAGCCGCTGCCGGAATTCGGCGAAGTCGTGCATCGGGTGCCGATGCTGTCGCTCGACAACGCGTTCAGGAGGAGGAAGTGCGCGATTTCGACCGGCGCGTGCGCGAGCGCCTCGCCGGCGCGGGAGACGTGGCCTACTCGGCCGAGCCCAAGCTCGATGGCCTGGCCGTGAGCCTCGCTATGAGAAGCGGCGGCTTGTCCAGGGCGCGACGCGCGGCGACGGCTCGACGGGCGAAGACGTCACGCACGAACCTCGCGCACATCTGCGCTCGGTACCGCTGCGCCTGCGCGGCGCGGGCCACCCGCGCGATCCTCGAGGTGCGCGGCGAAGTGTTCATGCCGCTTGCCGGTTTCGAGCGCTTCAATGCCGAGGCGCAGGCACGCGGCGAGAAGACGCTTCGTGAACCCGCGCAACGCCGCGGCCGGAAGCCTGCGACAGCTCGATCCGCGCCTCACTGCGCAGCGTCCGCTCGACATTTTCTTCTATGGCGTCGGCGCACGTCGAGGGCGGCCGACTGCCGCGCGCGGCACAGCGAAGTGCTCGCCGCGTTGCGCGGCTGGGGCCTGAAGACTTCCCCGATGTCGCGAGTGGTGCAGCGGCGTCGAAGGGTGCCTCGAGTACTACCGTGACGATCGGGCGAGCGCGCGCGACTCGCTGCCCTACCAGATCGACGGCGTCGTGTACAAAGTCGACGACCTCGCCGCGCAGCAGCGACTGGGCTTCGTCTCGCGCGCGCCGCGCTGGGCCATCGCGCACAAGTTTCCCGGCGCAGGAGGAGACGACGGTCGTGCGCGACGTCGAATTCCAGGTCGGCCGCACCGGTGCGCTCACGCCGGTGGCGCGGCTCGAGCCGGTGTTCGTCGGCGGCGTCACGGTCAGCAACGCGACGCTGCACAACATGGACGAGGTCGAGCGCAAGGACGTGCGCATCGGCGACACGGTCGTGCTGCGCCGGGCCGGCGACGTGATCCCGGAAATCGTGCGGGTGGTGCTCGAACGGCGGCCCGCGCGGATGCGCGCGGATCCGTCTGCCGCCGAACGTGCCCGGTGTGCGGGTCGGCAGTCGAACGCGTGGCGGAACAGGCGGTGGCGCGCTGTACCGGCGGGCTTTTCTGCCCGGCGCAGCGCAAGGAAGCGCTGCGGCACTTCGCCGGCGCGCCGGGCGATGGACATCGACGGCCTGGGCAGCAAGACTCGTCGATCAGCTCGTCGATGCCGGGCTCGTCGAGACACCGGCCGATCTGTACCGGCTGGATGCGCCGACGACTCGCGGAACTGGAGCGCATGGGCGAAAAATCCGCGGCCAACCTGGTCGCAGCCTTGACGCAGAGCAAGCGCACGACGCTGCCGCGCTTCCTGTTCGCGCTCGGGATCCCCGACGTCGGCGAAGCCACGGCGCGCGCGCTGGCCGAGCACTTCGGCGATCTCGCTCCCCTGCTCGATGCGCCCGCGGATACCGTCGAGCGCGTGCCCGACGTCGGCCCGGTGATCGCGGCGAACGTGCAGCGCTTTTTCGCAGGAACCACACAATCGCGAGGTGATCGCGGCGTTGTCGCGCCGCGGGCGTCACCTGGCCGGATGTCGCGAGGGCGTGGCGGCCGGGGATTCGCCGTTCGCCGGCAAGACGTGCGTGCTGACCGGTACGCTTGAGCACCATGACGCGCGAGCAGGCGCAGGAACGGATCCTCGCGCTGGGCGGCAAAGTCAGCGGCAGCGTGTCGAAGAAAACCGACTACGTCGTCGCCGGCGCGGATGCCGGATCGAAGCTCGACAAGGCCGAGTCGCTCGGCGTGAAGGTGTTGAGCGAGAAAGAGTTCGTCGACCTGCTGGACAAGGGCCGCACGGGCTAGCCCGCCGGGGGTTGCCTTCCCTGGCAAGCGATGCGCGGTGTCCGCTGTCTGCGCTAGCTCTTGGGAGCCTCTGCGGCCTTCGGTTCCAGAGTCTTCTCGATCTTGTGCGTTTTCTTCAGCTCCTCGAGGTACGTCTGCACCTTCTTTTGCTGGACGAGCTTCTCCAGCTCGCCCTTCATCTGGTCGTAGTCGGGCACCTGCAGCTCACGCGTGTCCTCGAGCTGGATGATGTGCCAGCCGAACTGCGTCTGCACCGGCTTCTGCGTCATCTGGCCCTTCTCCAGCCCGCTTACCGCGTTCGGCGAACGGCGTGACCATGCGCGCCGGCGTGAACCAGCCCAGGTCGCCGCCCTCGGTCTTGGAGCCGTCCATCGATTCCTTGCGCGCGATGTCGGCGAAGCTCGCGCCCTTGTTGATCTTGTCGATCAGCGTCTGCGCGAAGGGCTCGGTGGCAACCAGGATGTGCCGTGCGCGATATTCGGTCTTGGGCTGTTCGGCGACATACGTCTCGTACTCGGCGCGCATTTCCTGCTCGGTGGGCGGGGTGCCGAGCTGTTTCTTGACTGCCGCCTGCGTGAGCAGGTTGAGCCGGGTGAGCTCGATCGCGGGTGCCACGTCCTTGTCCTTGTCCAGGCCCTCCTTGACCGCGGTGTCCGCCACGATGTGCAGGCGGACGAGGTCATCCAGGATCTGGTCCCTCTGTTCCGGCGTGAGCTCGGCCACGGGCTTGCGCGCCACGTTCTTGGCGTAGAAATCGTACAGTTCGCGGCTGATCGGCTTGCCGTCGACCGTGGCGACCGGGGGACTGGCGGCTGCGCCGTCGGCCGCCGTCGCGGCCCCGTCTTTCTTGCCGCACGCGGTGAGAGCAATTGCGCCGATGAACAGCGCGCAGAGAGCTATGTGGTGTTTCATGAAATCCTCGAAGGACGTAGTGGCCCAAACGGCGCTAGCGCACCTCGGAGGGCGCCAGAGCTTCTATCGAAAGCGCGTGAATATCCCGTTCCAGGAGCGGCCCGAGGGCGTCGTAGATCAGCCGGTGACGCTTGATCGTGGGCAGGGCGTCGAAAGCCGCGGCGACGATGCGCACGCGGAAATGGCCGCGGTCCGGGCGCGCCCCGGCGTGACCGGCGTGCAGGTGGCTCTCGTCGGTGAGATCCAGCGCCAGCGGCGCGAGCTCGGCCTGCAGGCGCGAGCGAATCCGCTCCGCGCGGGTTTGTCGTGCGCTTTCGCTCACGGCAGCACTCGCAGCCACGGGCGCACGTCGACGCTCGCGAAGACGCCCGCCTTCACGTAAGGATCGGCATCCGTCCAGGCACGCGCCGCGGCGAGCGAATCGAATTCGGCGACGACCAGCGTGCCCGTGAATCCGTTGGGGCCCGGATCGGCAGCGTCGATGGCGGGGAGCGGCCCGGCCAGCAGCAGACGCCCGGCATCGCGCAGCGTCTCGAGGCGCTCGAGATGCTCCGGCCGGGCCAGCTTGCGGCGGTCCAGGCTGTCGGGAGCATCAGTGCCGAGGATCATGTACCACATCACTTCGTGTCCGGCGTTCCGTCCGATTCCGTCGTGGTGTCCGAGGGTGCATCTCCTGCGGCTGCAGGTTCCTTCGGCATCAGCCAGAACACCTGCGGCACCAGGAAGAGCAGCAGGAGAACGTTGACGCCGATGACCTTGAAGTTGACCCAGGTTGCTTCGCTGAAATGGTAGGCAACGTAGAGGTTGGCGGCACCGACCAGGGCAAAGAACGCCACCCATGCCAGGTTGAGCCGGTGCCACAGGGTCGCGCTCACAGGCGCGACGTGCTCGCCGATCGCGCTCTCCAGGAAGCGCTGGGTGAGCGTTCGGGCGCCCATGAAGTGACTGACCAGGAAGCTCACGGCGAGGATCCCCATCAGCACCGACAGCTTCCACTGGATGAAACGCGAGTCCTGCAACAGCAGCGTGGCCGATCCGAACACCAGCACGAGGACGGCGGTGACCCAGTGCAGGGTCTTGACCGTGTGCGTGCGCCACCAATGCCAGGCAATCTGCAGCGTGCAGGCCACGATCAGTACCCCGGTCGCGACGTAGATGCCGCCGAGCTTGTAGCTGGCGAAGAACGCGATCAGCGGAAAGAAATCCACCAGTAGATGCATCGGTAGGGCGGGCAGCGCGGCTGGGACGAAAGGCCGCGTATCATATCGGATACCGCCGGGCGCCCCAAAGTTCGCGCCCGGCCCCGCCCGACCGGCCCACATGAGCCCCGACCGGCCCACATGAATCAAGTGCTGGAGATTCACCCGCAGAATCCGCAACTGCGGCTGGTACGGCGCGCGGCCGAGATCATCCAGGGCGGCGGGGTGATCGTCTATCCGACCGATTCCTGCTACGCGCTGGGCTGCCGCCTGGGGGACAAGGCGGCGATGGAGCGCATCCGCCGCATCCGCGATGCCGACCGGCACCATCACTTCACGCTGGTGTGCCGCGATCTGTCCGAGATCTCGCGTTACGCCCGCGTCGACAACAGCCAGTACCGGCTGCTGCGCAAGTTCACGCCCGGTCCGTACACCTTTCTGCTGCAGGCGACGCGGGAAACGCCCAAACGCCTGCAGAATCCGCGCCGCCGCACGATCGGAATCCGGGTCCCCGATCATCCGGTTCCGCAATTGCTGCTGGCCGAGCTCGGCGAGCCGCTCATGAGCTCGACCCTGCTGCTCCCCGGCGACGAGCAGCCACTGACCAACGCGGCGCAGATCCTCGCGCGCCTGGGCGGTGTGGTGGACGTCATCCTGGATGGGGGGGACTGCGGCATCGAGCCGACGACCGTCATCGACCTGGCAGGCGATCGGCCGCAGATCGTCCGACGCGGCCGCGGCGATGCGCGGCCATTCGAGTCCTGAACGCACCGGCGCGGCGCGCGGCCGAGCCCTGAGCGCACGGCGAGTTGCGTATAATCGCCACACAAGGCGCTGACCCGTCGCCTGATAACCTAGGCGAAACAGGGCCTTATGCTAGAAGAATTAAACCGGTTTCTAATTGAATCTCCGCTGCGGCGCCGCGGCGTGAGCCACGGATAGGGAGGTCGACTTGGCGGCGCCACAAGGCAACAAACGGGTCGTCTCGGGCATGCGCCCGACCGGGCCGCTGCACCTCGGCAACTATCACGGCGCGTTGCGCAACTGGATCGAGCTGCAGTACCAGTACGAATGCTATTTCTTCGTAGCCGACTGGCACGCGCTCACCACCGGCTACGACGACACTTCGCGTCTGCAGGAGTACGCACGCGACGTCGTGATCGACTGGCTGGCCGCCGGTCTGAATCCCGGCGTGGCGACGCTCTTCATCCAGTCGCGGGTACCCGAGCACGCCGAGCTGCACCTGCTGCTCTCCATGATCACGCCGCTGGGCTGGCTGGAGCGCGTGCCGACCTACAAGGATCAGCAGGAGCAGCTCAAGGAAAAGGATCTCGCGACCTATGGGTTCCTCGGTTACCCGCTGCTGCAGAGCGCCGACATCCTCATGTACCAGCGCGGCTTTCGTCCCGGTGGGCGAGGATCAGGTCGCGCATGTGGAGATCACGCGCGAGGTGGCGCGGCGCTTCAATCACCTCTACGGCCGCGAACCGGACTTCGAGCAGAAGGCGGAGAAGGCGCATCAAGAGCCTGGGCTGGCGCAACGCCACGCTCTACCGGCAGCTGCGCCGCAAGTTTCAGGAAGCCGGCGATGCCGAGGCGCTGGAGAAGGCGCGCGCGCTGGTCGAGGCGAACGCGCGCATAACCGTTGCCGATCGCGAACGCCTGCTCGGCTATCTGGAAGGCACCGGCGTCAGCATCCTCCCCGAGCCGCAGGTGCTGCTGACCGCAGTCACCGAAGGTGCCGGGCCTCGACGGTCGCAAGATGTCCAAGTCCTACGGCAATACCATCGGCCTGCGCGAAGATCCCGAAGAGGTCGCCGCACAAGCTCAAGACGATGCAGACCGACCCGGCGCGCGTGCGGCGCAGCGATCCGGGCGATCCGGACAAGTGCCCGGTGTGGGATCTGCACAAGATCTACTCGAACGAGCAGACGCAGGCATGGGTGCAAGAAGGATGCCGCACGGCCGGCATCGGCTGCCTCGACTGCAAGAAGCCGCTGATCGAGAAAGTCGTCGAGGAAATCTCCGCAGATCCGCAAGCGCGCGCAGGAATACGAGGACAATCCCGATCTGGTTCGTGGCATCATTGACGAGGGATGCGAGAAGGCGCGCGAGGCGGCGCGGGAGACGCTCAACGACGTTCGTGAGGCGATGGGGCTCAACTATCGTTGACTACTCTGGCCGACAGCTTTCGCAGACGAGATCTTGTGAAGCCTGACCTCAGAATCGTCGAGTCGTCGCCCGCCGCGCCGCCGCGCTGCCGAGGCGGCGCCGGAGCAGGGGGAGATGCCGTTTCGCAATGGTGGAGGGCGAGCCGCTCACGCAGCTGCCGCGCGATCTTTACATCCCGCCGCAGGCGCTCGAGGTGTTTCTCGAGGCCTTCGAAGGCCCGCTCGACCTGCTGCTGTACCTGATCCGGCGCCAGAACCTCGACATCCTCGACATTCCGCTCGCGGAGATCACCCGCCAGTACATGGAATACATCGAGCTGATGCAGGAGCTCGAGCTGGAGCTGGCCGGCGAATACCTGCTGATGGCAGCGATGCTGGCGGAGATCAAGTCGCGCATGCTGTTGCCGCGCGCGCACGCCGACCAGGCGGAAGAGGAAGATCCGCGCGCCGAGCTGGTGCGCCGCCTGCAGGAATACGAGCGCTTCAAGAAAGCCGCCGAGGATATCGATCGTCTCGAGCGGCTGGAACGCGATGCCTGGCTGGCGAGCGCGGAGCTGACCGAACGCAAAGTGGTGCGGCTCGTGCCGCAGGTGACGCTGCAGGAGATGCTGGTCGCGTTCAAGGACGTGCTGGCGCGCTCGGCGATGTTCGCGCACCACCGCGTGCAGCGCGAGCGGCTTTCGGTACGGGAGCGCATGTCGGACATCCTCAGCCAGCTGCGCGAATCGAGCTTCGTCGAGTTCGTGAAGCTGTTCCGGCCCGAGGAGGGACGCATGGGCGTCACGGTGACCTTCATCGCGATCCTCGAGCTCGACGCGCGAAGGGTTGATCGAGATCGTCCAGGCAGAAGCCTATGCACCGATCCACGTGCGGCCGGGAAGCGGGGCGCCGAACCTCGTGATCGTGGCGGACAATACCGGCGCCGACAGCACAGCGGAGAACTGAGGAACCCCTGATGCATGGACAGTACCTGAAGAATGTCGTGGAAGCCGCGCTGCTGGCGGCCGGCAGGCCACTCAGCGTCGCGCAGCTCGCGGAGCTTTTCGACGAGCGCGAACGCCCGACGCCGGACGAAGTGCGCGCGGCGCTCGAATCGCTGTCCGGCGAGTACACCGGGCGCGGCATCGAGCTGAAGGAAGTGGCGAGTGGTTTTCGTGTCCAGATCCGCCGCGCCATGACCGATACGGTGTCGCGGCTCTGGCAGGAGCGCCCGACGCGCTATTCGCGGGCTCTGCTCGAGACGCTCGCACTCATCGCGTACCGTCAGCCGATCACGCGCGGGGAGATCGAGGAAATCCGCGGCGTCGCGGTGAATCCGAACATCCTTCGCACCCTCGTGGAGCGCAACTGGGTGCGCGTCGTCGGGCATCGCGAGGTGCCGGGCCACCCCGAGCTCCTCGGTACCACGCGAGAGTTCCTCGATTATTTCAGCCTGCAGAGCCTCGACGACCTGCCGACGCTCGCCGCGCTGCGCGACATGGATAACGTGGGCGTGCAACTGGAACTGCCGGGCGAGCAGGTCGGGGGCGATGAGCGACTACTGACGGCCGGCGAGGATGAGGCTGACGAGGACGAGCCCCGGCGCGAGGAACCCGAACAGAATCCGGGCATGGTCGCGCGCAGCTGGGAAGGCGAGGAAGGCCCTTACAGCAGCTGATTTGTGAACGAACGCATTCAGAAAGTCCTGGCGCGCGCGGGCGTCGGGTCGCGCCGGCAAATCGAGGCGTGGATCAAGGAAGGCCGCATCGCCGTCAATGGGACCCCCGCTCCGATCGGGGCGCACATCGGACCGCGCGACCGCGTCACGCTCGACGGCCGGCCGCTGCGCGTGCGCGAACCGGATTCGGATACGCGCGTGATTCTCTATCACCGCTCGCCGCGGCGCTCCCTCGAGGAGGGTGAGGTCGACGAGCCGATCGACCTCGGCGCGCGGTTGCCGAAGCGCGCCGGACGCCGCTGGATCCCGATCAGCCCGCTACCGCCGAACGACGGCGGCCTCGAAATTCTCACCAGCGACGGCGAGCTGGCGCAGGCGCTGATGCGCAAGCTCGGCACGCTGCGCATCGAGTTCGCGCTGCGTATCCGCGGCGAGCCCACCCTCGGCCAGCTCGAATACCTCAAGTCCGGCGTGATCGAGGACCGCACCCTCGAGATCGAATCGGTGGTTCCGGGCGGAGGCGAGGGCTACAACCGCTGGCTCAAGCTCGTCACGCGCGGAGCCCGCGCGCGTGACGTGCATCGGCTCTGCGCCGCGGCCGGGCTCGAGCTGAGCCGGGTGCTGCGCGTGGCCATCGGTCCGCTGCAGATGGACCGTTCCCTGGTGCGCGAGCACATCGAGCCGTTGCCGCCAGCGGCGACCGACGCGCTCTATGAGCTCGCCGGAGTGGTGCGCAAGGGGCGCGTCGCGGAACCGCGAGTGCGAAAGGCCCCGGGACAGCGTCGTCAGGATCGTGCGCGCGGCCGACCGGCTCACGCGAAGAGCCGGGAGCATGCCAAGGGCAGGGAACACGGGAAGGGCCAACATCGTGCGAAGAGCGGGGCGGTGAAGGGAAGGCCTCGCCAGGAGGGTGGCCGGTCGTACAACGCGAAAAGCGGCACGGCCGCGGCGCGCCAGGCGCGTTCTCCGCGCCGCAAAGCGCGCGGCTGATCGCGCGCGGCTACTGCGCGTCGAAACTCCGTCCGGTGATGCCGCGGCTCGCCGGTCCCAGCAGGAACAAGTACGCATTCACCAGGCTGGCGGGCTCCCGCAGCGCCTCGCGATTCTCCGCGGGGTAGGCCTGCAGGCGCATGGCGGTGCGCGTCGGCCCGGGGTTGATGCAGTTGACGCGCAGCCTGCCCAGAGCGCGCGTTTCGTCAGCCAGCACCTGCGCCAGCCCCTCGGTCGCGAATTTGGAGGCCGCGTAAGCGCCCCACAATGCGCGTCCCTTGCGGCCGACGCTGCTGGAGGTGAACAGCACCGCCGCATCCGCGGAGTTCTTCAGCATCGGCAGGCATACTTGTGTCAGCGCAAAAGCGGCTGTCAGGTTGACGTGCAGGACACGGCACCAGGTCGGGACGTCGTAGTGCTCGATGGGACTGAGCTGACCGAGGATTCCCGCGTTGTGCAGCAACCCGTCGAGGCGCCCGTACTCCTTTTGGATGCCGGTCGCGACGGCATCGTAGTCCGGCGCCAGGGCCTTCTCGAGATTCAACGGGGCAATGCTCGGCTTGGCGCCGCCACCGGCAAGGATATCGTCGTAGGTCGTCTCCAGCTTGCGCGTGGTTCTGCCGCTGAGAATCAGCGTCGCGCCGTGCTCGGCAAGGGCGAGCGCCACCGCTCGGCCGATGCCATCCCCCGCACCGGTTACCAGGATGACGCGCCCGCGCATCTCGTCCCTGGCCGGCTTGTGATCGCGCGGATCGGCCGGCGGCGCATCGGCTGGATCAGTCATCGATCGTCAGCCCGCCTTGGATTCGCCCACCGGAAGGTCGGCTCCATCGTTCGCATCGTTCGCATCGGTCGCATCAGTTGCCTGCGCTGCAACGGTCACCTCGGCGGCATCGGTCGCGTCGGTCGCCTCGCCGCTGAGGGCGGCTGGTTTCCGCGCCAGCCTTTCGATGGGCTCGAGCTGCTCGAGCACGCGATCGGACTTCAAGCCCATTTCGGTGAAGCGCCGCGCTGCCGGCAGCACCTGGCGCTCGAGCGATCCCACTGCGCTGTTGTAGGCTTCGACACCACGGTCCAGTGCTGCGCCGATCCGGCCGAGATGGCTGTTGAACACGCTCAGGCGCTTGTAGATTTCCGCCCCCAGATCGCGAATCGTCTCGGCGTTCTTGGCAAGCGCTTCCTGCCGCCAGCCGTACGCGATGGTCTTGAGCATGGCGATGAACGTGGTGGGCGTAGCCGGAATGACGCCCTGCGCGATCGCCTCGTCGAGCAGGCCCGGCTTCTCGTTGAACGCCGCGGCGAGAAACTGATCGCCGGGCACGAACAGGATCACGAAGTCGGGGCTCTTCTTGAACTGCGCCCAATAGGCCTTACTCGCCAGGGCGCGTACCCGCTCGGCAACGATCTGACCGTGCCGGCGCAGCGCCAGGGCGCGCGCCTCTTCGGTTGCTGCGTCGACGGCCTCCAGATAGGCGTCGAGCGGCGTCTTGACGTCGACCACCACGTCGTGGTCCTCGGCCATGTGAACGACGAGGTCGGGGCGCAGCGCGCCGTTGTCCGTGGGCGTGTGCGCTTGCTCGGTGAAGTCGCAGTGCTCCGTCATGCCGGCGAGCTCGATGAGGCGGCGCAGCGACATTTCCCCCCACTGGCCGCGGACTTCGGGACGTCGCAAGGCGGTGACGAGATTGCGCGTCTCGCGCTGCAACTCGGACTGGCTCTGCGATACCGACCGCAGTTGCGTGCGCAGCTCGACGAAGCTTTCCTGGCGCTCCTTTTCGATGCTGGATATCTGCTGCTCCGTCTTCTGCAGCGCCTCTTTGATCGGCTTCACCAGGGTTTCGATCGCCTGCTCGCGTTCCTTGAGCGTGCTCGCCGCCTGCAGGTGCTGCTGGCCGAGCTGCTCGCGCGCGAGCTTCAGGAGCAGCTCCGAGTTGTTGCGCAGGCTCGCGCCCGCGAGCTCGTCGAACGCCAGTTTCAGGCGGTCCTGCGCGCGGTCCAGCGTCTCGCTGCGTTCCCGTTGCAGGGCTTCCTGCGACTGCAGGCGCGCGCGCGTCCCTTCCAGTTCGTTGCTGAGCGTGCGTTCGCGCGTCGCCGCACGCAGCGCGGCGATGAGCCAGCCCAGCGCGCCGCCGCCAAGCAGCCCGGCAAGCAGCCACAGCGCGATCGTGGGTGTGTTCACGAAGAGGCGCCGATCCACGCAAGGAGCTCGGCGGGGCTGCCGACGAGGCCGTCCGCCTGCCAGTCCTGGGGACGGTCACTGGGGCTCAGATAACCGAACAGGGCCACGAGGACGCGCATGCCGGCAGCACGCGCAGCCACCACATCGCGCTCGGCATCGCCCACGTACAGGCATTCGGCCGGTTCGCACCCCATCAGCTTGGCCGCATGCAGCATCGGCGCGGGATGCGGCTTGCGCTGGGCGATCGTGTCACCGCTCACGACGCAGCCGGCGCGCCCGTCGAGGCCCAGCGATTCGAGCAGCGGATCGGTGAGAAACGCAGGCTTGTTGGTGACGATGCCCCAGCGCATGCCGCCACGCTCGAGGCGCTCGAGGACCTGCTCGAAGCCTTCGAACAGGCGCGTGCCCGCGGACAGATGCTCGCGATACAACTCCAGGAAGCGCGCGCGCAGCTCCACCATCTCTTCATCCGGGGCTTGCGGGAACCCCAGGCGGATCAGTGCCGCAGCGCCATGCGACACGTACGGGCGGATGGCCAGGAACTCCAGCACGGGGAGCTGTCGCTCACGGCGCAGCAGATTGAGCGCCTGCGCCATGTCCGGCGCAGTGTCGAGCAGCGTGCCGTCGAGATCGAGCAGCACGGCCTTGATCGGGTGAGACGCTGCCATGGCCTAGTGCCCCACGGCCGGGAGCGTGAGATGCGCAATGTAGTTCACGTCCGGACTGCGGCCGAGCGTGAAACGCCGCGCGAGGGGCTGGTACTCGATGCCGGCGAGCGCCTGGAGCTGCAGGCCCGCGGCGCGTGCCCAGGCGTCGAGCTCGGAAGGCCGGATGAAACGTTCGTACTCGTGCGTGCCTCTGGGCAGCATGCGCAATACGTATTCCGCTCCGACGATCGCCAGCAGGAACGCCTTGGGCGTGCGGTTGATGGTAGAGATGAACAAGTGCCCACCCGGGCGCAGGATACGCGCCAGGGCCCCGATCACCTGCCCGGGCTCGGGGACGTGCTCGAGCATTTCCATGCAGGTGATGATATCGAAGCTCGCAGGCGCTGCCAGCGCCAGCTCTTCCGCGGACTGCCGCCGATACTCGACCGGCACGCCCGCATCGAGCGCATGCAGCTCGGCTACTTCGAGAGCGGCCTGCGCCAGATCGATGCCCACCACCCGCGCTCCGCTCCGGGCCATTGCCTCGGAGAGGATTCCGCCGCCGCAGCCCACATCCAGGACGTCCCGGCCGGCGAGCGCTGCGCGCGCGGCGACGAATTGCAGACGCAGCGGATTCAGATCGTGCAGCGGCTTGAGCTCGCCCTGCGGATCCCACCAGCGCTGGGCCAGGGCTTCGAACTTGGCGATTTCCGCCGGATCGACGTTGTGACGGGGCTGCATCGAGCTCACGTTGCGAGGGTCGGAAGCGACACCGCCGCGAAGTATAACCAAGCGGTCGCTATGTTAAGATTCGCTCCTTCAAATGCGAGCGGACCGGGGCTGCCAGCGCGCCCCGGACCCTCTCCACACCACTACGAGCAGTCCCACGCATGGCGGATATCGCGCGCGAAGTCCTGTCTGTCAATCTCGAAGAGGAGATGCGCAAGTCGTATCTCGACTATGCGATGAGCGTGATCGTGGGCCGCGCGCTGCCCGACGTCCGCGACGGGCTCAAGCCGGTGCATCGCCGGATCCTGTTCTCGATGCAGGAGACCAACAACGTCGCCTCGCGTCCGTACGTGAAGTGCGCGCGCGTGGTCGGCGAGGTGCTCGGCAAGTATCACCCGCACGGCGACACCGCGACCTACGACGCGATGGTGCGCATGGCGCAGGACTTTTCCATGCGCTACCTGCTCATCGACGGGCAGGGCAATTTCGGCTCGATCGACGGCGATCCGCCCGCGGCCTACCGCTACACCGAATGCCGGCTCACCCACCTGGCGGCGGAGATGCTCGCCGACATCGACAAGGAAACGGTCGATTTCGTGGAGAACTACGACGGCAAGGAGCGTGAGCCCACCGTCCTGCCGACCAGGATCCCGAACCTGCTGGTCAACGGCGCGGCCGGCATCGCCGTGGGCATGGCGACCAACATCCCGCCGCACAACCTGAGCGAAGTGATCAACGCCTGCGTGGCCCTGATCGACGATCCGGCGCTCTCCCTCGCCGGGCTGATGCAGCACATTCCGGGGCCGGACTTTCCCACCGCCGGGATCATCAACGGGGCGCAGGAGATCGTCGCCGGGTACAAGACCGGGCGCGGCCGCCTGTCGGTGCGCGCGCGCACCCAGGTGGAGGAGATGGAGCGCGGCGGGCGGCAGGCGATCGTGATCACCGAGCTGCCGTACCAGGTGAACAAGGCACGCCTGCTCGAGCGCATTGCCGAGCTGGTGCGCAACAAGGACATCGACGGCATCAGCGAGCTGCGCGACGAGTCCGACAAGGACGGCATGCGGGTCGTGATCGAGCTCAAGAAGGGCGAAGTGCCCGACATCGTGCTCAACAACCTGTACGCGCAGACGCCGATGGAGACGGTGTTCGGCATCAACATGGTCGCCCTGCAGGACGGCCAGCCGAAGCTCCTGTCGCTCAAGGAAATGCTCGAAGCGTTCCTGCGGCACCGGCGCGAAGTGGTCACGCGGCGCACGGTGTACGACCTGCGCAAGGCGCGCGAGCGAGCCCACATCCTCGAGGGCCTCGCCGTCGCGCTGGCGAACATCGACGAGGTGATCGCGGCCATCAAGCGCTCGCCGTCGCCCCCCGAAGCCAAGGTCGCGCTGCTGGCGCGCGCCTGGGGCGCGGGCGCGGTGCCGGAAATGCTGGCGCGCGCCGGGGACATCTCGACGCGGCCCGAGGGCCTGAGCGCCGAGGCCGGGATGGGCGAGGGCGGCTACCGGCTCTCGGAAGCGCAAGCCCAGGCGATCCTCGAGATGCGCCTGCATCGCCTGACCGGCCTTGAGCAGGGACAAAATCATCGAGGAGTACCAGCAGCTGCTCGCGTCCATCAAGGATCTGAGCGACATCCTCGCGCGCCCCGAGCGGCTGCTGGTGGTCATTCGCGCCGAGCTGGTGGAGATCCGCGAGAAGTACGGCGACGCGCGCCGCACCGAGATCATCCGCGAGCACAGCGACCTCACCATCGAGGACCTGATCGAGCCACAGGACGTGGTCGTGACGCTGTCGCACTCCGGCTACGCCAAGTCCCAGCCGATTTCCGCTTACCAGGCGCAGCGCCGCGGCGGCCGCGGCAGGTCCGCCACGAGCGTCAAGGACGAGGATTTCATCGACAAGCTGTTCGTCGCCAACACGCACGACACGCTGCTGTGCTTCTCCAGTCACGGCAAGGTCTACTGGCTCAAGGTGTACGAGCTGCCCCAGGCGGGGCGCGGCGCGCGCGGCAAGCCGATGGTCAACCTGCTGCCCCTGCAGGAAGGCGAGCGCATCAATGCGGTGCTGCCGATCCGCGAGTACGACGAGCACCACTACGTGTTCATGGCCACTGCGCTCGGCACGGTGAAGAAAACGCCGCTCTCGGCGTTCTCGCGCCCGCGCACCACCGGCATCATCGCGGTGGATCTCGCCCCCGAGGATCGACTGGTCGGCGTGGCGATCACGGACGGCCAGCGCGAGATCGTCTTGTGCACCAGCGGCGGCAAGGCGGTCCGTTTCCGCGAGGGCGAAGTGCGCGCCATGGGCCGCGACGCCGCCGGCGTGCGCGGCGTGCGCCTGAGCGGCGATCAGCGCGTCATCGCGCTCATCGTCCTGGACGAAGGTTTCATCCTCACGGCGTCCGAGAACGGCTACGGCAAGCTCACGCCGGTGGATGATTTCCCGCAGCACGGCCGAGGCGGGCAGGGCGTCATCGCCCTGCAGCTCACCGAGCGCAACGGCGCGATGGTCGCCGCGCTGCACGTGCTGCGCGAGCACGAGATCATGCTGATCAGCTCCGGCGGCACGCTGGTGCGCACCCCCGTGTCCGACATTTCGATTGTCGGACGCAACACGCAGGGCGTGCGGCTGATCCGGCTGGAAGAGGGCGAACGGCTGGTCGGCGTGGAGCGCATCGAGACGCTCAACGGCGAGGAGGCCGGCGAGGTGGATGCGCAATCTCCGCCCGCTGAAACCCCGGACCCCGCCTGATACACTGCCTGCGCTTCTTGCGTTGCAGTAACCCCCGGGAAATTCATGCGCGTCTTCAATTTCAGCGCCGGTCCTGCCGTATTGCCTCTGGAGGTGCTCGAGCAGGCGCGCGATGAGATGACCGACTGGAATGGCGGTGGCATGTCGGTGATGGAAATCAGTCACCGCAGCAAGGCCTTCGTCGCGGTCGCGCAGCAGGCGGAAGCCGACCTGCGCGAGCTCCTGTCGATTCCCACCAGCTACAAGGTGCTGTTCCTGCAAGGCGGAGCCACCGGCCAGTTCTCCGCGGTGCCGCTCAACCTCGCCGCCGAAGGCGCGACGGTCGTTACGTCAACACCGGCGCCTGGTCGAAGAAGGCCATCGGCGAAGCCCGGCGCTACAACAAGGTCGGCATCGCGGCGGATGCGGCCGACTCCGGCTACAACACCGTGCCCGCGCTCGAGACCTGGAGCGATCGATCCGGCCGCGGCGTACCTGCACTACACGCCGAACGAGACGATCGGCGGTGTCGAATTCCCGTTCGTGCCGGCCGCCGGCTCCGTCGCAGGGGGCGGATCGGTGATCCCGCTGGTCGCCGACATGTCCTCGACCATCCTCTCGCGCCCGATCGACGTGTCGAGGTTCGGCCTGATCTACGCGGGCGCGCAGAAGAACATCGGCCCTGCGGGCATCACGGTGGTGATCGTGCGCGAGGACCTGATCGGCAAGGCGCGCCCGGCAACGCCGATGGTGTTCGACTACAAGGCGATGGCGGACGACGGCTCGATGCTCAACACGCCGCCGACCTTCGGCTGGTATTTCGCGGGCCTGGTGTTCAAGTGGCTCAAGCGCCAGGGCGGCCTGGCGGCCATGGCCGAGCGCAACCGCGCCAAGGCCGAGCGACTCTACGCGGCCATCGACGCCTCCGGCTTCTACAGGAACCCGGTGGCGAAGAACGCGCGTTCGTGGATGAACGTGCCCTTCACGCTCGCCCGGCCGGAGCTCGACAAGGAATTCCTCGCGCAAGCCGGCAAGACTGGCCTCGCCAATCTGGAAGGTCATCGGTCGGTCGGCGGAATGCGCGCCAGCCTGTACAACGCCATGCCGCTCGAGGGCGTGAATGCCCTGGTGGAGTTCATGCAGGAATTTCAGCGCAGGCACGCCTGAGGCGCCGGCATGCCTTTCAAGATTCTGACACTGAACAACATCTCCGTGCGCGGCCTCGACCGCCTGCCGCGCGAGCGGTTCGAAGTCGCCTCCGACATCGGCAGCCCCGATGCGGTGATGGTGCGCTCCGCGGACATGCACAAGATGACGATTGCGCCCAGCGTGCTGGCCGTCGGCCGCGCCGGAGCCGGCGTGAACAACATTCCGGTCGCAGCCCTGAGCAGGCGCGGCATTCCCGTGTTCAACGCTCCGGGCGCCAACGCCAACGCCGTGAAGGAGCTGGTGCTGGCGGGCATGTTCCTCGCCGCGCGCAACATCTGTCCGGCCTATGGGTACGTGCGGGATCTGAAGGGCGACGATCACAGCGTCGAGGAGGCAGTGGAGAAGGGCAAGAAGAAGTTCGTCGGTTTCGAGCTGCCCGGACGCACGCTGGGCGTGGTCGGCCTGGGAGCCATCGGCGTGGAAGTGGCCAACGCTGCGCTCGGCCTGCGCATGAAAGTGCTGGGCTACGACCCGCAGATCACCGTGCAGCGCGCGTGGCAGCTGTCCGTCGGGCGTCGAGCAGGCCGTGAGCCTGGATGACCTGTTCGCGCGCTCCGACATGATCACGGTGCACGTGCCGCTCAACGACGCGACGCGCGGCCTGGTCAATGCCAATGCGCATCAGGCTGATGAAGCAGGGCAGCGTGGTGCTCAATTTCTCGCGCGCGCGCGATCGTCGATGAGCCCGCGGTGGTCGAGGCGCTGGATTCCGGCAAGCTGCACTCCTACGTGTGCGACTTCCCCACCAACGCCAACAAGGATCACCCGCGCATCGTGGCGCTGCCGCACCTCGGCGCCTCGACCGAGGAGGCCGAGGAGAACTGCGCCATCATGGTGGCGGACACGCTGCGCGAGTTCCTCGAGCACGGCAACGTCCGCAACTCGGTGAACTTCCCCGAAGCGGTCCTGCCGCGCGCCAACGGCGGGCAGCGCCTGGCCATCGCCAACGACAACGTGCCCAACATGGTCGGCCAGATCTCGACCTGCCTGGCCGCGGCGCGGCTCAACATCGCCGACCTGCTCAACAAGTCGCGTGGCGAGCTGGCCTACACGCTCGTCGATACCGATGCGCCGCTGTCCACGGAGATGTTTGACGAAGATTCGCGCAATCGCAGGCGTGCTGTCGGCGCGCGTGCTCTGAAGCGACGGCCCGCGTGCCAGCGCCGTCGCCCGCCCAAGTCCGCTGCCGAGCCCGACCCGGCGCCGGCGTTGAGCGACATCCGGCGCGCGATCGACGGCATCGACACCAGATCCACGAGCTGATCAACGAGCGCGCGCGTCTCGCGCAGGCGGTCGGCGTCTCCAAGCACGAGGACGGGCACACGGTCGACTTCTACCGGCCGGAGCGCGAGGCCGAGGTGCTGCGCATGCGCTCGAGCGCAACCAGGGTCCGCTGCGCGACGAGGAAATCCTGCGCCTGTTCCGCGAAATCATGTCGGCGTGCCTGGCGCAGCAGGAGCCGCTGAAGATCGGGTTTCTCGGCCCCGAGGGCACGTTCACGCAGGCGGCGGTGCTCAAGCACTTCGGCCATTCGGTGCGCGCGCTCGCCGCTGGCGTCCATCGACGAGGTGTTCCACGAAGTCGAGGCGGGCGTCGCCGATTTCGGCGTGGTGCCGATCGAGAACTCGACCGAAGGCACGGTGAACCACACGCTCGACATGTTCCTGACCTCGCCCGCTGAAGATCTGCGGCGAGATCGAGCTGCGCATCCACCAGCACCTGATGGGGCGCATGGACTCGCTGGAACGCATCGAGCGGTCTGCTCGCACCAGCAGTCGCTCGCCCAGTGCCGCGCCTGGCTCGAGGAGCACCTGCCCGACGTGGAGCGCGTTGCCGGTGGCGAGCAACGCGGAAGGCGCGCGCCGCGCGCGCGACGAGAAGGGTACGGCGGCCATTGCCGGGCAGGCCGCCGCCGAAGTCTACGGCCTGAGCCTGCTGGTGGCCGAGATCGAGGACCGGCCCGACAACACGACGCGCTTCCTGGTCGTCGGCCGCAAGCTGTTCGAGCCCAGCGGCAAGGACAAGACCACGCTCCTCGTGTCGGCGAGCGACACGGACGCGCCCGGCGCGCTCTACCGGCTGCTCGAGCCGCTTCGCCAGGAACGCGATCAACATGACGCGCATCGAGTCGCGGCCCTCGCGCCGGCGCAAGTGGGACTACGTGTTCTTCGTCGACGTCGAAGGCCACGCCGAGGACGAGAAGGTGGCGCGGCGCTGCGCCAGCTCAAGCGCGCGGGCCTCGCTGTTCCGGGTGCTCGGTTCCTACCCGCAGGCCGTGCAATGAGCGCAATGAAGCGGCCTCGATTCCCGACCTGGTCGCGCCGGCCGTGCGCGGCCTGCAGCCGTATGTGCCGGGCAAGCCGATCAGCGAGCTGGAGCGCGAGTACGGCGTGCGCGACATCGTCAAGCTCGCCTCGAACGAGAACCCGCTCGGTCCGGGACCGCTGGCGCTCGCGGCGATGGCGCGCGCGACTCGCCGAGGTCGGCCTGTATCCCGGACGGCAGCGGCTACGAGCTCAAGCGTGCGCCTGGCGCGGCATCATTCGCCTGCCGATCCGAGTCGCATCACGCTCGGCAACGGCTCGAACGATGTGCTGGTGCTGCTCGCGGAGGCGTTCCTGACGCCCGACGATCGAGGCGGTGTACTCGCAATATTGCTTTGCCGTCTACCCGATCGCCGTGCAGGCGGCCGGCGCCACGGCGCGCGATCGCGCCCGCGCTGCCGCCCGATGACCCGAATGCCGCTCGGTCACGACCTGGAGGCGATGGCGCGAGCTGGTCAATGCGCGCACGCGGCTGGTGTTCGTCGCCAACCCCAACAATCCGACCGGCACGTGGCTCGACGGCGGCGCGCTGCGCGCTTTCCTCGAAGCACTGCCGGCCACGACCTGGCCGTGGTCGACGAGGCCTATTTCGAATACTCGCGCGATGCGGGGATTGCCCGGACTGCTCGCAGTGGCTCGCCGCGATCCCGAATCTCGTCGTGACGCGCACCTTCTCGAAGGCGTACGGCCTCGCCGGGCTGCGCGTCGGCTATGCGCTGTCGCAGCCCGGAGATCGCCGACACGCTCAACCGCGTCCGCCAGCCGTTCAACGTCAATTCCGTCGCGCTCGCTGCGGCCACCGCGGCGCTCGACGATCGCGCCCACGTGGGCAGGATCGCGTGGCTCTCAACCGCGCTGGCATCGCAGCAGCTGCGCGCCGGCTTGGCAGGGCTCGGGCTCGGCGTGCTGCCCTCGGCGGCCAATTTCGTTCTCGTCGATCTTGGGCGGCCGGCCGGGCCGGTTTACGAGGGGCTGCTGCGCCTGGGCGTGATCGCGCGCCCGGTAGGCAACTACGGGCTGCCAAACCACCTGCGCATTACGACCGGTACGCGTGAGCAGAACGAGCGCTTCCTGCGCGCACTCGGCGGAAGTGCTCGGCCGGCCGGCATGAGCGGGCGCGCCCCAGGGCAGCAACGCTACGTGAGCGCGTCCGGTCGCCGCGGTTCGGCGGCTCGCTGGCGGTCCCGGGCGACAAGTCGATTTCACACCGGTCCCTGATGCTCGGCGGGCATCGCGCGCGGCCGCAGCCGCGTCAGCGGCTTTCTGGAGAGCGAGGATTGCCTCGCCACGCTGCGTGCGATGCGAGTCGCTGGGCGTGAAGATCGAGCGGCCGAGCGCGCAGAGCGTGGTCATCGACGGCGTCGGTCTGCGCGGTCTGCGCGGCGCCGCGCACGACCTCGACATGGGCAATGCCGGCACGGCGATGCGCCTGTTCATCGGCCTGCTCGCCGGACAATCGTTCGATTCCACGCTGGTCGGCGACAGCTCGCTGACCAAGCGCCCCGATGGAGCGCGTCGCCGATCCCGTTGCGGCGCATGGGCGCGGTGCATCGAGACCCGTGCGGGCTTGCCGCCGGTGCGCATTCAGGGCCAGCGGCAGGCTGCACGGGCATCCACTACGACCTGCCGGTGGCCAGCGCCCAGGTGAAATCGGCGATCCTGCTCGGCGGGCTGTACGCGCACGGCGTCACCTCGGTGAGCGAACCGGCCGTGACGCGCGACCACAGCGAACGCATGCTCGCAGGCTTTCGGTGCGGCTATGTACCGTCAAGGACCGCACCGCGAGCATCGCCGGTCAGAGCGAGCTGCGCGCCTGCGACATCGAAGTGCCGGGCGATCTGTCCTCGGCCGCTTTCTTCATCGTCGCCGGCGCGTCTGGCGGCGCAGGGCACGCTCACCTTGCGCAACGTGGGTATCAATCCGACGCGCACGGGGGTCATCGAGATTCTGCGCCTCATGGGCGCGCACATCCGCGTGACCAACGAGCGGCGCAGCGGCAGCGAACCGGTCGCGGACCTGGAGATCGAGCGCAGCGATCTGCACGGCGTCGCTGTGCCGCCCGCTCTGGTGCCGCTGGCGATCGATGAATTCCCGGCCATTTTCGTCGCGGCAGCCTGCGCCGCGCGGCGAAACGACGGTGACGGGCGCTGCCGAGCTGCGCGTGAAGGAAAGCGACCGCATCGGCGCGATGGCGCAAGGCCTGGAGCGTCTCGGCATCGGACCTCGAGGTTCTGCCGGACGGCATGCGGATCCGCGGCGGGGCGCTGCGCGGCGGGCGCGTCGACAGCCGCGGCGATCATCGCATCGCCATGGCTTTCGCGGTGGCGAGCGTGCGTGCGCAGGGAGTCCGATCGAAATCGACGACGTGGCGAACGTGGCGACATCCTTCCCGGGCTTCGTGAGCACGGCGCGGCACGCTCGGAATCGAGTCTGCAGGAACAAACGTGAGCGACCGCGGTCCCGATCATCGCAGTGGACGGCCCCAGCGGCTCCGGCAAGGGGACAGTGAGCCGTGCCGTCGCGCATGCGCTGGGCTGGCACTTCCTGGATAGCGGCGCGCTGTATCGGCTGGCTGCGCTCGCGGCGGCCAACGCGGATCTCGACCCGCGCGATCCGATCGCGCACGCGCGCGCCGCTGCCGCGATGGACGTCCGCTTCGCGAGCAAACCCGACGGCAGCGAGCAGGTCCTGCTCGGCGGTGCGGACGTCACCGCGCAGTTACGCAGCGAAGCCACAGGGAACGCCGCATCGCGGGTGGCCGCGATTCCCGAGGTGCGAACCGCCCTGATCGAGCGTCAGCGGCGCTTCGCGCAACCCCCGGGGCTGGTCGCGGACGGGCGCGACATGGGCTCGGTGATCTTCCCCGCGGCGGGACTCAAGATCTTTCTCACCGCCACCCCCGAAGAGAGAGCCCGGCGACGCCATAAGCAGTTGAAAGACAAGGGTCTTGATGTTAGCCTTCCGGCCCTTTCGCGCGAGATCGCCGAGCGAGATGCGCGCGATACAGGCCGGACGGTGGCGCCACTGGAGGCCGCCGCCGATGCAATCCTTCTGGATTCCACCGGACTCGAGGCCGACGAGGTCGTGGCGCGCGTCTTGCGCCTCGCCCACGAACGTTTCGGGCTTGGCCGGCGCAGGTAGATATTGTTTGGAGGTTTTTGACGGTGACCGGGCAGGACGCTCCGGTTATATGAATTTCCCATGGCGGCAGGAAGCCGTCAGGGCCATGCCAACTTTGGATTTTTCCAGCCCAATTTATGACCGAAAGTTTCGCCCAGCTGTTTGAACAGAGTCTGGCCAGCCAGCGCATCAAGCCCGGCACGATCCTCATGGGTCACGTCGTGGAAGTCGGCCAGGACTTCGTGATCGTCAACGTGGGCCTCAAGTCCGAGGCTGTCATCTCCATCGACCAGTTCAAGTCCGACAAGGGCGAGATCGAGGTCAAGGCGGGAGATGAAGTCGAAGTGGCCCTCGACTCGGTCGAGGATGGCTCTGGCGAAACGCGCCTGTCGCGCGAGAAGGCCAAGCGGGCCCGCACCTGGACACGCCTGGAGAAGTCATTCGAGGCGAGCGAGATCGTCACCGGCGTGATCACCGGCCGGGTCAAGGGCGGCTTCACGGTCGAGATCGACAACGTCCGCGCCTTCCTGCCCGGCTCGCTGGTGGACGTGCGCCCGGTGCGCGATCCGTCCTACCTCGAGGGCAAGTCGCTCGAATTCAAGGTCATCAAGCTCGACCAGAAACGCAACAACGTCGTGGTCTCGCGTCGCGCCGTGGTCGAGCAGGAATACAGCGCCGAGCGTTACGCGCTGCTGGACAACCTGCAGGAAGGCACCGTCGTCAAGGGTGTGGTCAAGAACCTCACCGACTACGGCGCGTTCGTCGACCTCGGCGGCATCGACGGCCTCCTGCACATCACCGACATGGCGTGGAAGCGCGTCAAGCACCCCTCGGAAGTGGTCAAGGTCGGCGACGAGATCGACGTGCGGATCCTGAAGTTCGACCGCGAGCGCTCGCGCGTCTCGCTCGGCCTGAAGCAGCTGGGGGCGGATCCGTGGCAGGCGATTTCGCGCCGCTATCCGCCCAACACGCGCATCTTCGGCAAGGTCACCAACATTGCCGACTACGGCTGTTTCGTGGAGATCGAAGAGGGCGTGGAGGGCCTGGTGCACGTCTCGGAGATGGACTGGACCAACAAGAACGTGAACCCCGCCAAGGTGGTGCACGTCGGCCAGGAAGTCGAAGTGATGGTGCTCGACATCGACGAGGAGCGCCGCCGCATCTCGCTGGGTCTGAAGCAGTGCAAGGCCAACCCCTGGAAGGAATTCGCCGACAACTACAACCGCGGCGACAAGGTCGCCGGCCAGATCAAGTCGATTACCGACTTTGGCATCTTCATCGGCCTGCCGGGCGGCATCGACGGCCTGGTGCACCTCTCGGACATCTCCTGGGACGTGCCCGGCGAGGAAGCGGTGCGCAACTTCCAGAAGGGCCAGCAGCTCGAGGCGATGGTGCTGACCATCGATCCGGAGCGCGAACGCATTTCACTCGGCATCAAGCAGCTGGCGAAGGATCCGTTCTCCAGCTACCTGGCCGACCACCCCAAGGGCAGCATCGTCAAGGGAACGGTCCGCGACGTGGACGCCAAGGGCGCGGTCATCGACCTGGGCAATGGCGTGGAAGGCCACCTGCGCGCTTCCGAGCTGGCGCGTGACCGCGTAGAGGACGCGCGCACCGTGCTCAAGGTCGGCGACGAGGTCGAAGCCAAGTTCACCGGCGTCGACCGCAAGGGCCGCAGCATCGCGCTGTCCATCAAGGCGAAGGAGATGCACGAAGAGGCCGAGGCGGTGCAGAACTACAAGACCACCGAATCCTCCTCCGGCACCAGCCTGGGCGACCTGTTGAAGGAGCACATCGGCGGGCAGGATTGATTCCTGCCGCGGCCGACTACTGCTCGCGACGCACACCCGGACCCCGGTGGAGACGACGAAGAGGCCCGCATGACGAAATCGGAACTCATCGAGATCATCACTGCGAAGCAAAAACACCTGCCCGCCAAGGACGTTGAGCTGGCGCTCAAGCAGATTCTGGAAATCATGAGCGATGCGCTCGCCCAGGGCGAGCGCATCGAGATCCGCGGCTTTGGCAGCTTCTCGCTGCATTTCCGTCCGCCGCGCCAGGGACGCAACCCCAAGACCGGCGAGGCCGTGGCGCTGGCCGGCAAGTACGTGCCGCACTTCAAGCCCGGCAAGGACCTGCGCGAGCGCGTCAACGAGGGCGCGGATCTCCCGATCCACGACTAGCGGCGCTGAATCACGCCGCAAGCGATCCGCTTGCCGGAGTTTCCGAGGGCCACACGTCGGACTCGGCCGACCGGGCCGTGAGCCGCAGTGCTAGAGTTACGCCCGGAATCGAGCATGCCGCGACCCTTGTTCATCATCTGCGCACTGCTGGTGTTCGCCCTGGGAGCGATGCTGGCTGCCGTCAATCCTCAGGCGCTGCGCGTCGAGCTCCTGTTCGCCGAAGTCGAGCTCACGCGCGGACAATGGCTGATCGTGGCGTTCGTGCTCGGTTGGCTGGCCGGCGTCGCAAGCGCCTGGCAGTTCGTGCGCCGCCTGACGCAGGAGCGCGCCGACCTGCGCCGGCACCTGCGTCTCGCCGAAGCCGAGCTCAGGAACGTCCGCCCGCTGCCGCGCGATGGAGTTTGAATCTCCCGCAATCGTGGCCGTGCTGCTCGCGGCCGCCGGCTTCACTGGCTGGTATGTCGGCCGGCGCGCGCAACGCGCCGCTCGCCGGCGCGCGCGCCGCCGTCTGCCAGCGGACTATTTCGCCGGTCTCAATTTCCTCATCAACGAGCAGCCCGACCGCGCAGTGGAAGTGTTCACGCGCATGGTCGACGTTGACAAGGAGACCGTGGAAATCCACTTCGCCCTGGGCAGCCTGTTCCGGCGCCGCGGCGAGGTGGACCGGGCCATCCGCGTGCACCAGAACATCCTGGACCGGCCCAAGCTCGATCCGGAGCAGCGCGAGCAGGCATTGCTGGAGCTGGCGATCGATTATCTGCGTGCCGGCCTGCTCGATCATTCCGAGCGGATGTTCCAGGTGCTGATCGAATCCGACACGCACCGCGTCACGGCGCTGCGCTCCCTGACGCGGATCTACGAGCAGCAGCGCGACTGGCAGCAGGCGATCATGACCCACCGTCAGCTCGCGGCGAACGGCGGGGCGGCGCAAGCTTCCGCGATCGCGCACTATCACTGCGAGCTGGCGGAAGCGGCACGCAGTCTCGGCCAGATCGACGAAGCGCGGCAGCACCTGCGCGCGGCGCGGCGCGAGCAGCGGCGTTTCTCGCGCGCGGCCATGGTGCGGGCCGAGCTCGCGCAGTCCGCCGGTGAGTACACGCTCGCAACCCGCTTGCTGCGCATCGCTCTCAAGCGCAGTCCCGTGCTGCTGTTCGAAGTGCTGCCGCGGCTGCAGGCCACCTGCGAACAGCTCGGCAACGACGAGGCGCTCGATGCGGTAATTTCCTCCTGGCAGCGCGATCGGCGACGCCAGGCCGAGCTGGCGCAGGCATTGATTCTCACCAATGTACTGCAGACGCCGTCAGCGCTGGCCGCCGTACGCGAGTACGTGTTGGGCGACAGCGTGCTGCACGAACTGCTGCAACCATTGCTGTCGGGCGCCGAGCCGCCGCCGGAAACGTGGCGCAGAATGGCGCGCCTCCTCGCACGGGTGCTGGGGCGTGGTCCGCGCTATCAGTGCGGCGAATGCGGATTCGGCAGCCAGACGTGGTTCTGGCAGTGCCCCGGATGCAAGTCGTGGGATAGCCTGCATCCGCACGTGACCGTCACGGAAGCAGGGCTCAGCCCCACGTCCTGATCGTGCATTTCGGCATCAACACACCACAAATGCGCATTTAAACGCGCGGCACCCGCGCCGATAGTGCGCGCTCGATCTCATCCCGTCCCGCTATTCACCGCTCAAGGAGGAGTCAGCAATGAACCAGACACTGTTTGCGCTGGCGCTCGCGGCGTTGCTGCTGTCGTGCGCCGCGTTCGCCGGTCCCGTGGACATCAACAGCGCCGATGCCAAGACCATCGCCAGGGAGCTCAAGGGCATCGGGTTGTCGCGCGCCCAGGCCATCGTGGAGGACCGCGCGAAGAACGGCCCGTTCAAGAGCGCCGAGGACCTGGCGCGCGTCAAGGGCGTCGGCATGCGCGTGGTGGAGGAAAACCGCGCCAACATCAAGGTGGCCGCCGGCAAGGGCGAGGCGGTCGAGAAATCCCGCGGCAAGGCGGAAAAGCCCGGCGGCGACTGATCACTCCCCGCAGCCCCCGTCGCGGGGGTCTGAGGCGTGCGTCCGCGCCGCAGGGCGCGGACGCACGCCGCTTTTTGGTTATCATTCCCGGCCTGTTGCGCCAGCTCGAGGCAAGAGGCCGAAATGTCCCGTTACACGCCGATTCGGGCCGCGGTGTTTCCGGTTGCAGGGCGCGGCACGCGCTTCCTGCCGGCCACCAAGGCCAGTCCCAAGGAAATGCTGCCGATCGTCGACAAGCCCCTCATCCAGTACGCGGCGGAGGAGGCATTGTCGGCTGGGGCGCGCAATCTCGTCTTCATCACAGGCAGCTCCAAGCGCGCCATCGAGGACCACTTCGATTCGGATCTCGAGCTGGAAGCGGCGCTCGAGGCACAGGGCAAACAGGAGTTGCTCGATTCGCTGCGCGGCATCCTGCCGTCGTGGGCGAGCTGCGTGTACATCCGCCAGCCTGCGCCGCTCGGTCTGGGGCATGCCGTGCTGTGCGCGCGGCCGGTGGTGGGGCACGAGCCATTCTTCGTGCACCTCGCGGACGATCTCATCGATGCGCAGATTCCCTGCCTGAAGCAAATGGCCGATGTGTATCGCGTGCGCGAAGCGAGCGTACTGGGCGTGCAGGTCGTGCCGCGCGGCGAAACCGACAAGTACGGCATCGTCGCGGTGACCAGCGAGGAAGGGCGCGTGAGCCGCGTGGTGAGCATCGTGGAAAAACCCAAACCCGAGGCGGCGCCGTCGACCCTGGCGGTGGTCGGGCGTTACATCCTCACGCCCACGATCTTCGACCGCCTCGAAACGACCGGCCGCGGTGCGGGCGGGGAGATCCAGCTCACGGACGGCATCGCCGCTCTGCTCGCCGACGAGGAGGTGTACGCCTATCAATTCGAGGGCAAGCGCTACGATTGCGGCAGCAAGCTCGGGTATCTGCAGGCGACGGTGGAATTCGCCTTGAACCACTCGGCGCTGGGAAAGGAATTCGAGAAATACCTGTTCGAGCTGGCCGACGCGCGCCGCTCGCGCGAAATCCCCTAGGCCCCCACTAGGCCTCGTTACAGAACAGAGTGTCAGGTAATGCGAATCATTCGCATTGACGTTTATCGGGGCTCTATTTATAGTCGGTCTCCAAGTCGCTGGGGTGGCGACGAGAGATCCCAACATGAGCAGTTTCAAGGGGCTGGCCTCGCGCCTGGCCACGGTGACATTCGGCCTGGCAGGGAGCGCAGCACTCGCGCAGGAGCCCGCTGGGCCGCCCAATGACAGCATGGCTACCGACGGGTCGGTCGAGCCTGCGGTGCTCGTAATCGGCACACGTTACGACCTCAGATCGATCCCTGGATCCGGCGACATCATCGACGGGCAACTGCTGGACGCCTCACACGTCTTCACCACCAACGAGGCCCTCCGCAAGGTGCCCGGAATCGTGGCACGCGACGAGGAGGGCTTCGGCTTGCGTCCCAACATCGGCATCCGCGGCCTCAATCCGACGCGCTCGACCAAGGTCCTGCTGCTCGAGGATGGCCTGCCGCTGACCTACGCCCCCTATGGCGACAACGCCTCCTACTACCACCCGCCGATCGACCGCTTCGAGCGCATCGAGGTGCTCAAGGGCTCGGGCCAGATCCTGTTCGGCCCACACACCGTCGGCGGCGTCATCAACTTCGTCACGCCGGCGCCGCCGGCGGATTTCGGCGCACGCCTCTCGGTCCAGGGCGGAACGCGCGACTACCGCGAGGTGCACGCGGAAGTCGGCGATACCTTCGGCAATACCGGTGTGATGCTCAACGGCACGCGCAAGCAGACCGATGGCGCGCGCGAGCACATGCACTTCGTAGTGACCGATCTGAACCTCAAGCTGGTGCAGTCGCTCACCGAGCGGCAGGACTTCAGCCTGCGCACCAGTTTCTACGACGAGGATTCGCAGGTGCCTTACTCCGGCCTGACGCTGGCCGAGTACCAGGCCGATCCGCGCGGCAATGCGTTCGTCAACGACGACTTCCAGGTGTACCGCTGGTCGACCGCGCTGACGCACGAGCTGACTTTCTCCGACACCGCCCAGCTGACCACTTCGGCGTACTACACCTATTTCAATCGCGACTGGTGGCGCCAGTCGAGCAACTCGAGCCAGCGTCCGAACGATTCGAGCGATCCGGGCTGCGCCGACATGGCGAATCTGAGCACCACCTGCGGCAACGAAGGGCGCCTGCGCCAGTACAGCACCGCAGGTCTCGAGCCGCGCCTGAGCCTGCAATCCAACTGGTTCGGTGCCGAGCAGTACACCGACGTCGGTGTGCGCTTCCACACCGAGACGCAGTTCCGCGTCCAGGCGAACGGCGATACGCCCGATGCGCGCACGGCGGGCGCCGGGCCGAACGGCGGCATCCGCGAGAACAGCGAGCGTGACGTCGATGCTCTCTCCGCCTTCGTGCAGACGCGCTTGGCCTTCGGGCGATTCGGCATCACGCCCGGTGTGCGCTTCGAGGACATCGACTACGAGCGGCGCGACCTCACCACCGGTCTGAGCGGCCGGACCTCCACGTCAGAGGTGATCCCGGGGCTGGGAGCGACCTTCGAACCGGCGACCGGCACGGTGGTGTTCGCCGGCGTGCATCGCGGTTTCTCGCCGCCCGGTGTCGCAGACATTCTGACCGCGGCCGGCGGCAGCACCGATCTGGATCCGGAGCGCAGCTGGAACTACGAGCTCGGCGTGCGCAGCGCGCCGCGCGACGGCGTCAGTCTCGAGGCGACCGTGTTCCGCATGGATTTCGAGAATCAAATCATTCCGGCGAGCGTGGCGGGCGGAGTCGGCGCGACGATCTCCAATGCGGGTGAGACTCTGCACCAGGGTGCGGAATTGCTCGCGCAACTCGACAGCCGCGGGCTGTTCGACACGCCGTACAACGTTTTCATGCGCGCCGCTTACACCTGGCTTGCGGACGCCGAGTTCCGCGGCACGCGATTCAGCAACGTGCCGGGATTTGCCACCGTGAGCGTCAGCGGCAACCGCTTGCCCTACGCGCCCGAGCATCTCCTCTGCGCGACGCTCGGGTACGAATCGACCTTCGGCGTGCGCCTGCAGCTCGAGGGCATCTACAACGACAGCATGTTCACCGACGACCTCAACACGGTGCCGGTGGTGGCGAACGGGCAGCGCGGTGCGATCCCGAGCTACACGATCTGGAACGTGTCGGCCGAATACGAGGTGCCGGGAACCGGGCTGAGCGTGTTCACGACGCTGAAAAACGCGACCGGCGAGCTCTACGTCGTCGACATGAGCCGCGGGCTGATCCTCGGCATGCCGCGGCTGGTACAGGCGGGCTTCGAATACAACTTCTGACGCAGGCTCGCCCGAACCGTGCGCTACGATGGAGCTGTGACCCTTCACGACGCACGGAGACCGGACAATGACTGAGGGAAGATCGACGACCGTGGACGAGTATCTGGCCGAGCATGCCGGCCAGATGCACGTCGTGCTGACGGTCTGCAGCCTGCTGGTTGCCCTGCACCCGAGACGCGAAGAATTCAAGCAGGCGATTGCGGGCCTGACGAAGAGCGTGGTCGCCGAGGACGGCGATCCGCCCGGCAAGCGAGCCCATGCCAGAGGGATCGCCACGGCGGTTGGCTATTTCCAGTCCGCGCTGGCAACCGCCGAACGCTCGGCCAAGGGCCGTTCGCCGGCTTGAGCCTTTTTCTTGTGGGAGATTGGCTGGCGCGGCTGGGATCGAACCAGCGACCCGCTGATTAACAGTCAGCTGCTCTACCGCTGAGCTACGCGCCAATCGTGATCGGCCAATCGTAATCAGGAAGGGGACCCGGGTGAGCCGGGGCCTCCTGCGAGGCGCGCGATTCTGCAAGCACGCCCGAATTTCGTCAAGGACTCAGGCTGTCCCTTCAGGCCGTTTTCACCTGGGCGCCGACGAGGCAGCGCCGGATGCGCTCGAGCGCGTCCTCGAGCGTCTGCATGCTGCAGGCGAACGACAGGCGCACGTGCCCCGGTGCGCCGAATCCGGTGCCCGGCACCACGGCGACGCCGGCGTGATTGAGCAGGTATTCGGTGAAGGTGTTGTCGTCCTTGCAGCCGGTTGCCGCCATCGCCCCCTCGACATTGGCAAAGGCGTAGAACGTGCCGGCGCCGCGCAGGCAGGAGACTCCGGGCAGGGTGTTGAGGCCGGCGACGATGAAATCGTGCCGTGCCTTGAACTGCTCGTTCCTCTCGGCCACGCAACGCTGATCGCCCGTGAGCGCGGCAGTTGCGGCCTTCTGGCTCATGCTGGCGGCGTTCGAGGTCGACTGTCCCTGGATAGTCGCCATCGCGGTGATGACCTCCTTGGGCCCGCCGCAGTAGCCGAGGCGCCAGCCGGTCATCGCGTAGGCTTTCGAGCAGCCGTTGATGGTCACGGTGCGATCGTAGAGTCGCGGTTCTGCGGTCAGCAGGCTGCAGAACGGCTCGCTGCCCCAATAGATGTGCTCGTACATGTCGTCGGTGCCGATGACGATGCGCGGGTGACCCAGCAGCACGCGTCCGAGCGCGGCGAGCTCGGCCCGCGTATAGGCCGCGCCTGTCGGATTGCAGGGGCTGTTGAGCAGGAAGAGCCGCGTGCGTGGCGTGATCGCGGCGGCGAGCTGCGCCGGCGTGATCTTGTAACCCTGATTGGCGCCCGCAAATACCGTGACCGGCTTGCCGTCGGCGAGCAGCACCATGTCCGGATACGACACCCAGTACGGGGCTGGAATGATCGCTTCGTCGTCGGGGTCGAGGATCGCGGCGCAGAGGTTGTAGATGGTCTGCTTCGCGCCGCTCGACACCAGGATCTGGTCGCGCGCGTACTCGAGGCCGTTGTCGCGCTTGAACTTGGCGATGATGGCGTCGCGCAGCTCGTTGATGCCCTCGACGTTCGTGTAGCGCGTGAAACCCTGGCGAATGGCATTCACGCCGGCATCCTGGATGTGGAGCGGCGTGTCGAAGTCCGGCTCGCCCGCGCCCAGGCCGATGATGTCCTTGCCTTCCGCCTTGAGCTTCGCGGCCCGCGCCGTGACGGCGAGAGTGGCCGAGGGCTTGACGCGCTGGACGCGGCGGGAAACTGGTACAGTCACGAAGATCACCGATGCCTAGGTTGCCGAGCGCGTAGTTTACGGCATGAGACTCGCGCCGAAACCCAACCCCATGGAAAATCCTCTTCGCTTCGAACTGCAGGCCGACTACCAACCGGCGGGCGACCAGCCGGAGGCGATCGCGCGGCTCATCGACGGCCTGGAGTCAGGATTGGCGCACCAGACGCTGCTCGGCGTCACGGGAAGCGGAAAAACCTACTCCGTGGCCTGCGTGATCCAGGCGCAGCAGCGCCCGACGCTCGTGCTCGCGCACAACAAGACGCTCGCCGCCCAGCTTTACGGGGAGTTCAAGGAGTTCTTTCCGAAGAATTCCGTCGAGTACTTCGTCTCGTACTACGACTACTACCAGCCCGAGGCCTACGTGCCGTCCTCGGACACGTACATCGAGAAGGACTCCTCCATCAACGAGCACATCGAGCAGATGCGCCTGTCCGCGACGAAGGCGCTGCTGGAGCGGCCGGACTCGATCGTGGTGGCGACGGTCTCCGCCATCTACGGTCTCGGCGACCCCGAGGCCTATCTCGCGATGGTGCTGCACCTGGTGCGCGGCGACATCATGGATCAGCGCAAGCTCCTGCGCCGGCTCGCCGACATGCAGTACACGCGCAACGAGCTGGACCTGAGCCAGGGCACGTATCGCGTGCGCGGCGACGTCATCGACATCTTTCCGGCGGAATCGGAGCGCGATGCCGTGCGGGTCGAGCTGTTCGACGATCGCATCGAGAACCTCGGTTACTTCGACCCGCTGACCGGCGAGATCAAGCGCAAGGTGCCGCGCCTGACGGTATTCCCTTCGACTCACTATGTGACGCCGAAGGAACGACTGGTCCGCGCACTGGACCAGATCAAGGACGAGCTGCGCGGGCGTCTGGCGGAGCTGCGCTCGCAGGGCAAACTCCTCGAGGCGCAGCGGCTCGAGCAGCGCACGCTGTTCGATCTGGAGATGATGAACGAAGTCGGCTACTGCGCGGGCATCGAGAACTACTCACGCTACCTGTCGGGCCGCCAGGCCGGCGAGCCACCGCCCTGCATGTTCGATTACCTGCCGCGCAACTCGCTGCTGGTGATCGATGAGAGCCACCAGACCGTGCCGCAGCTGGGCGCGATGTATCGTGGCGACCGCTCCCGCAAGGAGACGCTGGTCGAATACGGTTTCCGATTGCCCTCGGCACTGGACAACCGTCCGCTGCGCTTCGATGAGTTCGAGAAGGTCGCGCCGCAGACGATTTTCGTCTCCGCCACCCCGGGTCCGTTCGAGAAACAGAAGTCGGGACAGATCGTCGAGCAGGTGGTGCGCCCGACCGGCCTGGTCGATCCGCAGGTCGAGATCCGCGGCGTGCGCACGCAGGTCGACGACGTGCTGTCGGAGATCAATACGACGGCGGCGCGCGGCGAGCGCGTGCTCATCACGACGCTCACCAAGCGCATGGCCGAGGATCTCACCGAGTACCTGCACGAGCACGGCGTCAAGGTGCGTTACCTGCACTCGGACATCGAGACCGTGGAGCGCACCGAGCTGATCCGCGACCTGCGGCTGGGGAAGTTCGACGTCCTCGTAGGCATCAACCTCCTGCGCGAGGGCCTGGACATGCCCGAGGTCTCGTTGGTCGCGATCCTGGACGCGGACAAGGAGGGCTTCCTGCGTTCCGAGGGCTCGCTGATCCAGACGATCGGGCGCGCGGCGCGCAACATCCGCGGCCGCGCGATCCTGTACGCCGACCAGATCACCGGCTCGATCCAGCGCGCGATCGAGGAGACCGACCGCCGGCGTCGCAAGCAGGTCGAATTCAACGAGAAGCACGGCATCACGCCGCGCGGCATCACGAAGTCCGTGCAGGACATCATGGAGGGCGCGCGCGCCGAGGCGCCCACCCCGGGACGCGCGCGCCGCGTGGCCGAGAGCCCGTCCGACTACGAACGCATGCCGCCCGAGCAGATCGTCAAGCGCATCAAGAAGCTCGAGCAGGAAATGTTCAAGCTCGCGCGCAACCTCGAATTCGAGGCGGCCGCGAAGCTGCGCGACGAGATCGCCCTTCTGCGCCGCGCGGAACTGGGCCTGCCGGCGTCGAGAGCGGGCCTGCCGGCTTCAATGGCGAGGTAGAGGAGGGGCCGGCGGCTCGAAACCCCGGATTCTTCAATAGCTTGCTTGATTCACCGGGGTCGCTTGAGTATCTTTGGCGCCCCTTTGAAGGCGCGTAGCTCAGTGGTAGAGCACCACCTTGACATGGTGGTGGTCGGTGGTTCGATCCCACTCGCGCCTACCAGGTTTTCGAGAGAGGGCGCTCGCGGCGCCCTTTTTCGTTGAGCCCTGTCTTTGTTGAACGGTATTTTCGAGTCTGCTTCATGCCTGTCATCACACTGCCCGACGGCAGTCACAAACAGTTCGATCGGCCGGTGACGGTCGATGAAGTCGCCGGCAGCATCGGTGCGGGTTTGAAGCGCGCGGCGCTCGCCGCCCGCGTCGACGGCAAGCTCGTCGACACGTCGTATCTCATCGAGCGCGACGCGCCGGTGGCGATCATCACCGACAAGGACGCGGCTGGCCTCGAAATCATCCGCCATTCCACCGCGCATCTGCTCGCGCAGGCGGTGAAGCAGCTGTTTCCGGAAGCGCAGGTCACGATCGGCCCGGTGATCGAGAACGGCTTCTACTACGATTTTTCGTTCAAGCGCCCCTTCACGCCCGAGGATCTCGCGGCGATCGAGGCGCGCATGCAGGAGATCGCGGCCGCCGACCTCAAGGTCGAGCGCCGGGTGATGGCGCGCGATGCGGCAGTGGATTTCTTCCGCAAGCAGGGTGAGATCTACAAGGCGGAGATCATCGCCGGGATTCCGGACAAGGATGAGATCAGCCTGTACGGCCAGGGCGACTGGGTCGACCTGTGCCGCGGCCCGCACGTGCCGAGCACCGGCAAGCTCAAGGCCTTCAAGCTGATGAAGGTCGCAGGCGCGTACTGGCGCGGCGACTCGCGCAACGAGATGCTGCAGCGGATCTACGGCACCGCCTGGCCCGACCAGAAGAGCCTCGCCGACTATCTGCACCGCCTCGAGGAGGCCGAGAAGCGCGATCACCGCCGCATCGGCAAGGATCTCGACTTCTTCCATTTCCAGGAAGAGGCGCCGGGCGCGGTGTTCTGGCACCCGAAGGGCTGGAACGTGTTCCAGTCGCTGGTGCGCTACATGCGCGAGCGGCAGGCCGGCGCGGGATTCGAGGAGGTGAATGCGCCCGAGATCATGGACGTGAGCCTGTGGCAGGCGTCGGGCCATCTCGAGAAATTCGGCGAGAACATGTATCTCACGCGGACGCCGGACGAGCGGCTGTACGCCATCAAGCCGATGAACTGCCCGGGGCACATCCAGATCTTCAAGCACGGCCTGCGCAGCTACCGCGAGCTGCCGCTGCGCTTCGCCGAGTTCGGCAAGCTGCACCGTTTCGAGCCCTCGGGCGCGCTGCACGGGCTCATGCGCGTGCGTGCGTTCACGCAGGACGATGCGCATATCTTCTGTACCGAGCAGCAAGTCGAGTCCGAATCGGTGTGCGTGATCGACCTGCTCATGTCGATCTACCGCGACTTCGGTTTCGACGACGTGCTGGTGAAGTTCGCCGACCGGCCCGCCAAGCGAGTCGGCGACGATGCCACCTGGGATCGCGCCGAAGCGGCTTTGCAGGCCGGCGCCAGGGCTGCGGGCATCGAAACGGTGCTCAACCCGGGCGAGGGCGCCTTCTACGGGCCCAAGCTCGAATTCGTCCTGCGCGATGCCATCGGCCGCGACTGGCAGTGCGGGACCCTGCAGGTCGACCTCAACATGCCGGGGCGGCTGGGCGCGACCTACATCGGCGAGGACAGCGCCAGGCACACGCCGATCATGTTGCACCAGGCGATTTTCGGCTCGCTGGAGCGTTTCCTCGGCATTCTCATCGAGCATCACGCCGGCCGGCTGCCGACCTGGCTCGCGCCGGTGCAGGCCGTGATCATGGGAATCACGGACCGCCAGGCCGATTACGTGCGTCGCACTGCTGAAACCCTGAAAAAACAGGGACTTCGGGTTGAAACGGACTTGAGAAACGAGAAGGTGGGCTTTAAGATCCGCGAGCACACGTTACAGCGCGTCCCGTACCTCCTGGTGGTGGGTGACAGGGAGGTCGAGGCAAGCTCTCTGGCCGTGCGCACGCGTAACGGGAAAGACCTCGGCGCAATGTCCATCGAGACGTTGGCCGCGGGCCTGACCCGGGAAGTCGCGAGCCGCGGCCGTTCTGTTTTGGAGGACTGATTTATCTCGACAGCTAAGCGCGTCAGGCGCAATGAAGAAATCCTGTCACCGCAGTTGCGCGTCATTGACGCCAACGGGGGTCAGGCCGGGGTGATGACACGAGCGGAGGCGCTGCAGATGGCAGCGACCGCGGAGCTGGATCTGGTGGAGGTCTCGCCCACGGCGGATCCGCCGGTCTGCCGCATCATGGATTTCGGCAAATTCCTGTTCGAACAGAACAAGAAGGCGCATTCCGCGAAGCGCAAGCAGAAACAGATTCACATCAAGGAAGTGAAGTTTCGTCCGGGAACCGAGGAGGCTGACTACCAGGTCAAGCTGCGCAACCTCATCCGCTTCCTGACGGAAGGCGACAAGGCCAAGGTAACCCTGCGGTTCCGCGGCCGTGAAATGGTGCATCAGGACATCGGCCGCAAGCTCCTGGCGCGCGTGCAGGAAGACCTCGCTGCCTACAGCATGGTCGAACAGCAGCCGCTGATGGAAGGACGGCAGATGGTCATGATGTTTGCACCAAAAAAGAAGTGACCTGAAAAAGGGGACAGTCCCCTTTTTCAGATTCCGCCTGCAAGCGTTCGGCGCGAGCCGCTCTGCGAGCAGGCTAAACGACAGAGGTAATTTTCGATGCCCAAGTTGAAAACACACCGGGCGGCGGCCAAGCGTTTTCGCAAGACTGCGAAAGGCTACAAGCGCGCCCAGTCGCACCGACGCCACATTCTCACCAAGAAGCCGCGCAAGCGGAAGCGCCAGCTGCGCAACAGCATGATGGTCCACAAGACCGATGTCGATCGCGTCAAGCAGATGCTGCCGAACGGCTGAGCTTCCAGTTTCCTCAATTTCCGGAGAGTGAGTCATGGCGCGAGTCAAACGCGGCGTCGTCGCAGGACGTCGTCACAAGAAGATCCTCAAGAAGGCGAAGGGTTTCTACAATGCCCGGCGCAAGGTGTTCCGCGCAGCCAAGCAGGCTGTCATCAAGGCGGGGCAGTACGCTTACCGCGATCGTAAGCAGAAGAAGCGCGTGTTCCGCGCGCTGTGGATCGCGCGCATCAACGCCGCGGCGCGCGTGCACGGCCTGTCGTACAGTCGCCTGATCAATGGCCTGTCCAAGACGGAGCTGGTGATCGATCGCAAGGTGCTGGCGGATCTGGCGGTGAACGACGCTGCCGCGTTCGCCCTGATCGCGGAGAAGGCCAAGGCCGCACTGCTGAAGGCCGCCTGAGGCGGCCCCCAGGCTTCCCGCGTGGAACTGCAGGCGATCGTCGAGCAGGCGCTCGCGGACGTGGCGCGAGCGGCGGATCTCGCCGCGCTCGACCAGGTGCGCGTGCGCGTGCTCGGCAAGTCCGGCGCGATCACCGAGCAGCTCAAGGAGCTCGGGAAGCTGCCGGCAGCCGAGCGTCCGGCGGCGGGCCAGAGCATCAATGCCGCGAAGGAATCGCTGGCGGCGGCCATCGAGTCGCGCCGTACGCAACTCGAGCGTGCCAAGGATGAGGCCGCGCTTTCCGCGGGGCGCATCGATGTGACCCTGCCGGGTCGCGGGCAGGCCGCGGGCGGTTTGCACCCGGTCACCAAGGTGCGCTTGCGGATGGAAGCGCTGTTCCGCCAGGCGGGTTTCGAAGTGGCCGAGGGGCCGGAAGTGGAAGACGACTTCCACAACTTCCAGGCCCTCAACATCCCCGCCAATCATCCGGCGCGCGCGATGGCGGACACGTTCTACTTCCCGGACGGACACCTGCTGCGCACCCATACTTCGCCAGTGCAGATCCGCACCATGCGCGAGCGCAAGCCGCCCTTGCGCGTGATCGCCCCGGGGCGCGTCTACCGTTCCGATTCGGACATGACGCACACGCCGATGTTTCACCAGGTCGAAGGGCTGGTGGTCGACGAGCACATCAGCCTCGCCAATCTCAAGGCGGTGCTGCATGGATTCATGGAGCGTTTCTTCGAGCGCAAGCTCGCGATCCGCTTCCGGCCCTCGTACTTCCCGTTCACCGAGCCGTCGGCGGAGGTCGACATCGGCTGCGTGTTCTGCGACGGCGCGGACTGCCGCGTCTGCAAACAGAGCGGCTGGCTCGAAGTGCTCGGCTGCGGGATGGTGCACCCGAAGGTGCTGGAAGCGTGCGGCGTGGATGCCGAGCGCTACACGGGATATGCCTTCGGCATGGGCATCGAGCGCATGACGATGCTGCGCTATGGCGTGAACGACATCCGCCTGTTCTTCGAGAACGACTGGCGTTTCCTGCAGCAGTTCCGGGCGGGCTGAACATGCAACTGAGCGAAGCATGGCTGCGCGAATGGGCGAATCCGCCCTGGGACTCGCGCACGCTTGCGCAACGGCTGACGATGGCCGGATTCGAGATCGAGGGCACTGCACCGGCTGCGCCTGCATTCACCCACGTCGTGGTGGGGCGCATCCTGGAATGCGTCAAGCACCCGCAGGCCGACAAGCTTTCCGTGTGCACCGTTACCACCGACGGCACGAACCGTCTGCAGATCGTCTGCGGTGCGCCGAACGCACGAGCCGGTCTCACCACGGCCGTTGCGCTGCCGGGAGCCGAGCTGCCGGGCGGACTGCGCATCACGCAGACTCGCGTGCGCGAAGTCGATTCGCAGGGAATGCTGTGCTCGGCGCGCGAGCTGGGCATGGGAGAGGAGTCCGAAGGCATCCTCGAATTGCCTGAAGACCTGAGACTGGGCGCCAGCGTGCGCGATGCGCTCGGGCTCGACGATGCGATTCTCCAGGTCAACGTCACGCCCAACCGCGGCGACGCCCTGAGTGTGCGTGGACTGGCTCGCGAAGTCGCCGCGCTGTCGGGCGCGCCCGCGGCGAGCCGTCCGGCGGCGGCAGTGAAGGCTACGGTCGAGGATCGATTTCCCGTGACGCTGTCCGCGCCCGCGGCCGGACCCAAATTCGTCGGCCGCGTGATCCGCGGGGTCAATGCGCGTGCCGCTTCGCCCTGGTGGTTGCGCGAACGGCTGCGCCGCTCCGGGTTGCGCTCCATCAACCCGATGGTCGACGTCACCAACTACGTGATGCTCGAGCTCGGCACGCCGATGCATGCCTACGATCTGTCGAAGCTCGAGGGCGGCATCGACGTTCGCTTCGCTCGCGCCGGCGAGAACGTCACGCTGCTCGACGGCCAGAACGTCGCGCTCGATCCGCGCGTGCTGGTGATTGCCGATCGCGCCGGTCCGGTCGGCATCGCCGGCGTGATGGGCGGGGCTCGCACGGCAGTCGGCGCTGCCACGAGCGACGTGCTCTTCGAGGTTGCCTGGTTCGAGCCGGGGTCGGTCGGCGCCTGTTCGCGCAGGCTCGGGCTGCTCACCGATGCCGCGCAGCGTTTCGAGCGCGGAGTCGACCCGCACGCGCAGGAGGCTTCGATCGAGCGAGCCACCGAGCTCCTGCTGCAGATCGCCGGCGGTCGCGCAGGACCCACTGATGTGGCGCAGGCCGCCGATGCCATGCCCGGCGCGCGCGCAATCCGCTTGCGCCGCTCGCGCCTCGTGCGCCTGATCGGGATGGAAGTGCCCGACGCACAAGTCGAGCGCGTACTGGGGTCGCTCGGCATGCAGCTGCAGGTGGAGGCCGCGCAACCGGACGGCAAGGCGTGGCGCGTCACGCCGCCTCCGTATCGTCCCGACGTGACGATCGAAGCGGATCTGATCGAGGAAGTGGCTCGAGTCGTCGGTTATGACGAGGTGCCGGAGATCGACGCACCGATGCCGCAGGCGTTTGCGCCACTTCCCGAGGCCCGAGTCACGCCGGAGCGTGCACTGCTGCTGCTCTGCGATCGTGGCTACCAGGAAGCGATCACCTACACGTTCGTCGATCCCAAGCTGCAGACGCTGCTGTTTCCCGATGCGAAGGCCCTCGAGCTCAGCAATCCGATCGCGGCGGACATGAGCGTCATGCGTGTGTCCCTGTGGCCGGGTCTGCTGGCGGTGGCGCGCGAGAATCTGCGCCGTCAACAGCAGCGCGTGCGCCTGGTCGAGTACGGCCGCAAATTCGTCGTCGCGGGCAGCGCCCTGTCCGAGATAGACACCCTTTCTGGAGTGGCCGCTGGCGCGAGTTGGCCGGAGCAGTGGGGCGAAAAGAGCCGCGGCGTCGACTTCTTCGACGTGAAGGCCGATCTGCAGGCGCTGCTCGTTGCGACCGGTACGCCGCAGGAGTTCACGTTCACCGCCGACTCGCTGCACTGCCTGCACCCGGGCCGCACTGCGCGGATCAGGCGGGCAGGGACTGCCGTGGGCTGGTTGGGCGAGTTGCATCCGGCCCTGGTGCGTTCCCTGGATTTGACATATGCCCCTCTGGTGTTCGAGCTCGAAACGAACGCAGCACTGAATGCCAAGGTGCCTGATTTCGAAGAATTTTCGCGTTTCCCCTCGATCCGCCGCGATATCGCCGTGGTAATCGACGAAGCAACCCCGCTGGAAGCCCTTCGCGAACATGTTAGTGTTAGCGCCAACAAGCTCTTACGCGACCTTCGGGTATTCGATGTCTATCGGGGACCCGGTGTAGAATCAGGTCGAAAAAGCGTCGCTTTAGGCTTGATTTTACAAGAAACAACCCGCACGCTTACCGACCAAGACGCAGATGGGATTGTCGCCGCCGTCATCGCGCGGCTGCGACGCGAGCTGAACGCCTCGATAAGAGATCAATAACGCATGGCACTCACCAAAGCCGAAATGGCTGAAGCGCTGTTCAATCAACTCGGCCTCAACAAACGCGAGGCGCGCGAGCTCGTCGACATGTTCTTCGAGGAGGTGCGCGCCGCGCTCGCCCAGGGCGAGCAGGTCAAGCTGTCCGGCTTCGGCAATTTCGATCTGCGCGACAAGAACCAGCGCCCCGGGCGCAACCCCAAGACAGGCGAGGAGATTCCCATCAGCGCGCGGCGCGTGGTCACTTTCCGGCCGGGACAGAAGCTGAAAGCGCGGGTCGAGGCCTATGCTGGAAGCAAGCAATAACGCCGAATTGCCGCCCATCCCCGGCAAGCGTTATTTCACGATCGGAGAAGTCAGTGACCTGTGCGGCGTCAAGCCGCACGTGCTGCGTTACTGGGAGCAGGAGTTCCCGCAGCTCAAACCGGTCAAGCGCCGCGGCAACCGGCGCTACTACCAGCGCCAGGACGTCATCGTCATCCGCCAGATCCGCAGCCTGCTCTACGAGCAGGGCTTCACGATCGGCGGGGCGCGCAACCGCCTGACCGGCGACGAGGCGCGCGAGGACCTTAGCCAGAGCGCCCAGATCGTGCGCCAGCTGCGCAGCGAGCTCGAAGAGATCCTGCGCATCCTGCGCCGCTGAGTCCGCCCCAACCCGCGAGCCGATGCCAAACCGGCAGGTCGACCCAGCCACCCTCAGCGTCTGGCGTTGGCACTGCGTCTTCATCGTGCTGTCAGGCGTGCTGGGCACGGTGATTCCAAGCATGGTTTTCGGTGGATGGTGGCTGTTGATCCCGGTAGTGATCGCGGCGATCGGTCTGCCCGGCAGCTGGCTCGTTCCGGCCGCCTACTACCGTAACCTGACGTTCGCCGTCGACGATGTGGGCATCGTCATCCACCGGGGCGTTGTGTGGCACTCGGACGTGGCGTTGCCCCGCGCGCGCATCCAGCACTCGGACGTTGCGCAGGGTCCACTGCAGCGGCGCTACGGAGTGAGCACCCTCAAGCTCTACACCGCCGGCAGCCGCCACACCAGGATCGATCTGCCGGGGCTCACCCACGCCGATGCGCTGGCGCTGCGCGACGTGCTGATCGGACGCGACGGCAGTGGCGTCTGAAGGGGAATTCGAGCCGCAGCTGCGGTTGCATCCGCTTTCGTGGCTGTTCTCGCTGCTCGGCTTCGTGCGGCAATTCATCGTGCCGCTGGCGGCTGCGGTGTTCTTCGGCGCGCGCAACGATCCGGGCCTCTGGGCGCTGGTCGCCGCCGCCCCGCTCCTCGCCGCCGCGCTCTGGCACCAGTATACGTTTCGTTACGGCTTCGGTCCGCGCGGCCTGGTGATTCGCTCCGGCTTGCTGTTCCGCAACGTGCGACAGATCGAGTACGCGCGCATCGAGAACATCGACACCGCGCGCGGCCCCCTGCACCGACTGCTGCGCGTGGCCGACGTGCGCGTGGAGACTTCTACGGGCGGCAAGCCCGAGGCGCTGATCCGCGTGCTCGGGCTGCGCGAAGCGGCCGAGCTGCGCGATCGCATTCTTGCCGGCGGCACGGCGCAGCCCGTCCCGCAGCGCGCGCAGCCGGCGCAGCCGGCGCAGGTGGACGGTGAAACGACGCTGCTGCAACTGCCACCGGGCGAGCTGGCGCGCTTCGGGTTGATCGACAACCGCGGCATGATCCTGGTCGCGGCATTCGTCGGCTTCGTGTACCAGAACAGCGCGGCGGAGCTCACTTCTCGGCTGCCGGAGCGATGGGTAACGGGGCTCGAGGACTTCGAGGCGCTCGGGCACGTCGTGCAATTCGCACTCGCGCTCGCGCTGTTGGTCGGCGCGCTCGCGCTGGTGCGGGCGTTGTCCGTGATCCTGGCGTTGGTCACGCTGCATGACTTTCGCCTGACACGCTCCGAGGGCGACCTGAGAATCCGCCACGGCCTGCTCACGCGCGTATCGCTGACACTGCGCTTGCCGCGAATCCAGACGCTGCAGCAGACCGAGTCACTCATGCACCGGCTGCTGGGACGCGTCTCGCTCAGCGTGGATCTCGCGGGCGACCGTGGCGCCGAGGGTGGCCGGCGTGAGCGGTCCTCGAAGCGCGTGCGGTGGCTGGCGCCCGTGATCCCGACGGGACGGGCCGCAGAGCTGATCGGTGCGGCACTGCCCGACGCCGATCTCGCCACGCCCCCCGACTGGCGACCGCTGGCGTCGGGTGCGCGCGGCCGCCTATTCCGCAGGGGCATCGCCGTCGCGCTGCTCGTTGCGGCTCTGCCATCGGTATGGCTCGCCATGCGCGGCGCGTTGCCGTGGCTCTGGCTGATGCTCGCGATTCCGCCCCTCGCCTGGTGGTACGCGACCGCGTACGTGCGGCACACGCGCTGGGCGCTGACGGACGATCTGCTCCTGTTTCGCGTCGGCTGGCTGACGAAGCGCCTCGTCATAGCGCCGCGCAATCGTGTGCAGGCAGTTGAGCTCGCCGAGTCTCCTTTCGACCGGCGCGCCCGTATGGCGACTGTCGGTGTGGATACTGCCGGCGCGGGCGCATCGTCCCTGCCGATCCGTATCCGATATCTCGAGCGGGGCATCGCGCGGGAGCTGGCGGTTGCGCTCTATCGCTCAGCGGCAGCGTGATCGTCAGCTGGCACCCGAGCTCGAGCGCTCGAGCGCCGCTATGAGCGCACGCGGCCATCCGCTATGATGCCGCCCGCGGTTCAACCGCTTTCCCACCGGTCGGGGCGTGGCGCAGTCTGGTAGCGCACTTGCATGGGGTGCAAGGGGTCGCAGGTTCAAATCCTGTCGCCCCGACCAATTATCCCTTTATTAAATAATCGGCTGTCGCTGCTTTGAATAGGGCAGCTCATGTCGACAACCGCAGCCGCGATGGAGACCTCCGTGTTGGTAGTGACCCGCTGCGCGCGGCACCTCTTGGCCATAACCTCATTTGTCACGCTGGTAGCTCTCCGCGCGTATGCAGCGGACGCAGGCGTCAGCGATGCGAACCACTCGCCTCTGGCGATCTCGACGAACCCGCGGTCGCCCACAGCAATCGATGTGCTCAACGGCCTTCAGGCCGAGATGCGCCGTGCCCGGGCTGGCGGGGACTGGCGTGCGTATCGGACGGCCGCGAAGCGTCAAACGGACCTGCTCAACGAATCGCCGATGTCGCGGTTGGAAATGGCACGAGCGGAGGCGCACATCAAGGATCTGAACGCGGCCTTGGGCGAGCTGCGCGCCTTCGTTCACATGGGGCAATCGTCCGAACTACTCGACGCGTTGCCGGATCTTGCGCCGCTGCGCGATACACCAGGTTTCACGGCGATTCGCGCAGAGGCCGCTGACAACCGCCGGCCTATCGCACGATCCTCGCTGGCCTTCCGTCTGAAGGACCACGGCCTTCTGCCCGAGGACATCGAGTACGACCCACGCAACCGACGCTTTCTTATCAGCAGTGTCCTGCAGAATAAGATTGTGACCGCCACGATGCAGGGCGACTCGGCCGACTTCGCGATTTCACCCGACGGCTGGCCGGTTCTCGCGCTTAAGATCGATCACGCGCAGCAACTCTTGTGGGCCTCGGAAGTCGCGATCGAAGGCTTTGCCGGAGTCGACAAGTCGGCGCAAGGTCGGTCGGCGATTCTTTGTTACGAGCTGCGCTCCGGCAAGTTGTTACGCCGCATTGAGGCGCCTCGCCCCAGCGCGCTAGGTGATATTGCTCTGACTCCCGAAGGGACGGTGATCGCGTCTGACGGAGAACACGGCGGAATCTATCGAGTGCGGCGCACCGACGACCACATGGAACGGATCGACGCAGGTGACTTCATCTCACCGCAGACTGTAGCGATGGCGCCCGATGGTGCTCACATTATCGTCCCTGATTACGTAAGAGGCCTAGGTCTGCTGGCAATCAAGACAAAACGAGTCGCCTGGCTGTCGACCAAGGGGCGATATGCCCTCGATGGGATCGACGGCCTGTACCGCGCGGGTCACCAACTGATCGCCGTACAGAATGGCACGAAGCCCGAGCGCGTAGTGATCTTCTCGATGGACCCGACCGGCACGAACGTCGTGGCGGAGGAAATCATCGAGCGCTCCACTTCAACGCTCGGAGATCCAACACACGGAGTAGTTGTGGATAGCGCCTTCTACTACATCGCCAATTCAGGCTGGGATGTTCTAGACGCGAATGGGAAGGTCAAGCCTGGAATGACCTTGACAGAGCCCGTGGTGATGAAAGTCATGTTGCGCGCACCGTGACGTTCCGACGAACGACCACTATCACGAAATCCACGGGCCAGACGCGATCGTCAGCCGGTCCACGGCAATGGAGAAGTGCGTGTCGACACCCGGCAGGTTCCTGCGTGAGTGCCTTACTCAGCACCGCTACCTCACGCGCATCGGCATCAGGATCGCAGGAACGGCACAAACCCCCTCGCCCCGACCAAATTCCTTTCCCGTGATGCGACTCCTTGCGCGTGCGCCGCAGCGCAGCCTGGCGGCGTTGCGCAGCGCACACCGTGTTATGCTTTTTTCGAGCCGCCGAGCTCACGACAAGAACCGCGGAGATGCGGAAATTCAAGAACCGACAGGGAGCAGTTCGCCATGAAACGCCTCATCGTTACGGCCCTGGCTGCGGGCCTTTCGATCGCAGCCGCCGGCACTGTCACCGCAGAAACCACCAACGCCTCGGGGCATGCGCCGCGCTACAACGTGCGACAGATTCCTCCCGGCGCCGACGCCCGCTGCGAACCGGGATTTCATCGCCTCACCTATGCGCGCCGGCTCAACGAGCGCGGGCAGGCAATCGGCCACGACACCTGCTACGTCGCTACCGGCGATCCGGCCAGGCCATTTCTGCCGCGCGGCGAACGCGCGTTCCGTTGGTCGCGCGCCTCGGGAACGACTGCGCTTCCGGACCTGGTGCCGTCGGCTCTCCAGTCGACGTTCGGACGCGATATCAACAATGCGGGGACGGCCGTCGGCTGGCAGTTCCTCGAAGACGGAGGAATACGCGCCCCGCGCTGGCCGTTGGCCGGTGGCGTGAGCGACGCTCTCGCGCCCGGTTCCTGCCCGCAGTTCTCCCAGTTCATCACGCGTGCCGACGGCATCAGCGATCGAGGGTCGCTGGCGGCGTCGGACCTGCGGGTCGGACCCACCGGTGTGTGCACCATTCACTGGGTGCTCAAGCTGGCGAGCGGTGAGGAAATCGTCGGACCGCGTGGCGGCAGACCGAGCGCGATCAACGATCGCAACGTGCTGGTCGGGCAGAGCTCTGCCGGCGCCGTGAAATGGTCGCCGAGCCTCGGCGAAACCGTGCTCGTGCCAGCCGCGACGGACGCTCCGCTCTATTTCCCATGGGCGTGGAACATCAATGAGCGCAACCAGGTCGTGGGTTTCATCGACTTTTTCGACGACGAATTCTGTCCCGTCCGTTCGGAGGCGAAGTTCTGGGCAGCCGACGGCACCGAACGGACGCTGCCGCTGCTGCCCGGTGGAACGCACGCTCAGGCCCACGGCATCAACAGGGATGCGGTGGCCGTGGGCTACGTGCAGCTGGAGACGCCGGGTTGCGGCACTTATGACCCGACGCGATGGCGCGCGGTCAGCTGGTGCGAAGACGGCGTCACCGACCTCAACACACGGATTCCGCATGACGTGGCACGCGAGTTTCAATTGACCTTCGCCTCCGGCATCGACGATCAGGGCCGGATCGTCGCGCGTGGGGTCCGTCGCGGCGAGGCGAAGAAGCCTTGCCCGCTCATCGACTTCGATCCCGAGACCGGCGAGGAGTTTTATAACGACTCGCTGCTGTGCCAGGACGAATACGCCTTCCTGCTCACTCCTGTCGCGGATCACTAGCGCGGAACTGAGGGGCCGGCGCCCGCCGGTCCCTCAGCGCACCGGCAGCGGCAACGCCGTCGTTTCCTTGATGGTGGACAGCACGATCTTGGAATTCACCGACTGCACCGAGGGAAAGCGCGAGAGGTGGTCCAGGAAGAAGGCTTCGTAGCTCTTGATGTCCTTCTCCACGATGCGCAGCAGGAAGTCCTGCTCCCCCATGACGGTATAGCAGTCGAGCACCTCGGGATGGCGGCGCACCGACTGCTCGAATTTCATGAGGGCGTCGCGACCGTGAGCCGAGAGCTTGACCTGTGCGAAGACCATCACGTTGAGGCCGACCTTTTCGCGGTCGACGATCGCGACGCGGTTGCGGATCACCCCGAGATCCTCCAGCCGGTGGATGTGACGCCAGCAGGTGGACACCGACATGCCGGCCTTTTCCGCCACCTGGGCCGCGGAGAGGTCGCCATGGCGCTGCAAGATGTGCAGAATCCGCATCTCGTTACGGTCGAGCTCGATTTGCATAGAATGGTTCACCCACCGGCGGATCGTGGAATGAGTATTTCACCGCCGGCCCGCAGCAGACAAGTTTTGCAACGAAGAGACCGGCCCGCAGGGCCTACGCTATGGGGTCGTCTGGAGGATGACCCCGGAGAGACCGCGCCAGCATGAATCCCAAGTCGCGACTGCACGTTCCCCAGCCGCCCGCGCGCCCCGGCGAGCCACCCGATTTCAGCTATCTGCGGATTTCGCGGGCCGGCGCGGTGCCGCGTCCCGAGCCGCGGGTTGCCGCGCTGGAAACGGCGCCGCTCACTTTCGAGCTGATCCGCGTGCTCGACGACGAGCAACGTGCCGTCGGCCCATGGAACCCGCACCTCGATCCACAGGATCTGCAGCTCGGGCTGCGCCACATGCTGCTGACGCGGATCTTCGACGAGCGCATGCAGCGCACCCAGCGGCAGGGGCGCATCAGTTTCTATATCCGTTCCTTCGGCGAGGAGGCGGTGTCGATCGCTTCCTGCATGGCCCTGCGTCCCACGGACATGCTGTTCCCCGGCTACCGCAACCAGGGCTTCTACATGGTGCGCGGCCGGCCGCTCACCGATCTGATGTCGCAGCTGCTCTCCAACACGCGCGACATGTGCAAAGGCCGCCAGCTGCCGGTGATGTATCACTGGAATGCCGGGCGCATCTTCTCGATCTCCGGCAACCTCGCCACGCAGTTTCCGCAGGCGGTCGGCTGGGCGATGGCCGCGGCCATCAAGGGATCGGACGACGTTGCGGGGACCTGGATCGGCGAGGGCAGCAGCGCCGAGGCGGATTTTCACCACGGCATGGTGTTCGCTTCCGTGTATCGCGCGCCGGTGATCCTCAACCTGGTCAACAACCAGTGGGCCATCTCGACCTTCCAGGGCTTCGCCGGTGGCGAGCAGGTCACTTTTGCGGCGCGCGGCCCGGGCTACGGCATCGCCGGCCTGCGCGTCGACGGCAACGACTTTCTCGCCGTGTACTCCGCCACCCAGTGGGCCGCGGAACGCGCCCGCACGGGTTCCGGCCCGACGCTCATCGAGCTCGTCACCTACCGGGCAGCCGCGCACTCGACGAGTGACGATCCCTCCCGTTATCGCCCCAAGGATGAATACGAGCGTTGGCCGCTCGGCGACCCCATCGACCGCCTCAAGAAGCACCTTATCGGCCTCGGTGAGTGGTCCGAGGAGCGGCACGCCGCGCTGACCAAGGAACTCGAGGAACAGGTTGTGGCGAGCTGGAAGGAGGCGGTGAAGTACGGAACGCTGACGGAAGGCCCGCGGCTGGATCCGGACCTGATGTTCGAGGACGTGTTCAAGGAGATGCCCGCGCACCTGGAGCGTCAGCGCGCGCAGCTCAGAGCGGAGCGGGGCTGAGCATGGCGCAGATGAACATGGTGCAGGCCCTGAATTCCGCGATGGACACGATGATGGCGCGGGATCCCTCCGTCGTGATCATGGGCGAGGACGTTGGCTACTTCGGCGGCGTGTTCCGCGCCACCGACGGTCTGCAGCGCAAGTACGGCGAGCACCGCGTGCTCGACACGCCGATCTCGGAGGGCGGCATTATTGCTACGGCGCTCGGCATGAGCATCAACGGCCTGCGGCCGGTGGCGGAGATCCAGTTCGCCGACTACATCTATCCCGGGTACGACCAGATCGTCAGCGAGCTGGCGCGCATCCGCTATCGCAGTGCCGGCGATTTCTACGCCCCGGTGACAGTCCGCACCCCTTGCGGCGGCGGCATTCGCGGCGGGCAGACGCATTCGCAGAGCCCGGAGGCGCTGTTCGCCCACGTCTCGGGCCTCAAGGTCGTGATGCCGTCCAATCCCTACGACGCCAAGGGATTGCTCATCGCCTCGATCGAGGACGACGACCCGGTGATCTTCTTCGAGCCCAAGCGCCTCTACAACGGGCCGTTCGACGGCGATCCGAACAAGCCCGCGATACCGTGGAGCACTCATCCGAAGGGCGAAGTGCCCGACGGTTATTACAGCGTACCGATCGGCAAGGCGCAGATCACCCGCCCGGGCAAAGCGCTGACCATCGTCACCTATGGCACGATGGTGCACGTCGCCGAAGCGGCGGCGCGCGCGCTGAGCGTCGATGCCGAGATCATCGACGTGCGCTCGATGGTGCCCCTGGACATCGACCTGGTCGCCGCCTCGGTCAGGAAGACCGGGCGTTGCGTCGTGGCGCACGAAGCCACGCGCTTCGCCGGATTCGGCGCCGAGCTCAGTGCGAGCATCCAGGAAGAGTGTTTCTGGCACCTCGAAGCACCGATCGAGCGCGTCGCCGGCTGGGATACGCCGTATCCTCACGCCTTCGAATGGGAGTACTTTCCGGGCCAGGCGCGGGTCGCAACCGCGATCAAGAAAGTGATGGAGGCCTCGTGAGCCGATACGTCTTCAAGATGCCGGACCTGGGCGAAGGCACCGTGCAAGCCGAGCTCGTGGCGCTCCACATCAAGCCCGGCGATCTCGTGTCCGAAGACCAGATCATGGTCGAAGTGATGACCGAGAAGGCGACCGTGGAAGTTCCGGCGCCGGTCACGGGGCGAGTCCTCGCCATCAACGCCAAGCCCGGCGACATGGTGGCGGTGGGTTCAGAGTTGATCGTCTTCGAAACCGATGCTGCCGGTGAAGCGGCGAGCAAGGCGGATACCGGCACGCCGGCGGGCGCGACGCAGCGCGTTGCGGCGGCCGGCAGTGACGCTGCCGTGCGGCAGCGAGCCGCGAATGACTCCGTTGCGCCGTCGAATGTTGCACGAGTTGCGCAGGCGGTTGCCTCGTCCGAGCGCGTGATGGCGTCGCCGGCAACGCGGCGACGTGCGCGCGAAGCGGGCATCGACCTGCGCCTGCTCAAGGGCTCGGGTCCAGGCGGGCGCATCGTTCGCGCGGACCTCGAGGTAACCGTGGCGGGCAATGCCGGCGCGGGCGTCGCGCGGACCGCCGGCGTAGCGGCGCGCGCGGCGCGCGAAGGCGTGGAAGAGATCAAGGTCATCGGGCTGCGTCGTACCATCGCGCAGCGCATCGGCGCTGCCAAGCGCGAGATCCCGCATTTCGCATATGTCGAGGAGGTCGACGTTACCGAGCTGGAGGCGCTGCGCAGGCACCTCAATGCGAAACGCGCGCCGGAGACGGTGGCGTACACCTACTTGCCTTTCATCGTTGCCGCCCTGGCGCGCGTGCTCGTTGACTTCCCCCAGTGCAACGCGCACTACGATTCCGAGCGCGGCGTGATCCTGCGTCACCGCGCGGTGCATGCGGGCATCGCGACGCAGACGCCGGACGGTTTGCTGGTGCCGGTGGTGCGCCATGCCGAGGGCCGCTCGCTGCGCGAGCTTGCGGACGAGATCCGCCGCCTCACGGCTGCCGCGCGCACCAAGAAAGCCACTCGCGAGGAGCTGTCCGGATCGACGATCACGGTGACCAGTCTGGGCAAGCTGGGCGGTATCGTCTCCACGCCCGTGATCAATGCACCGGAGGTCGCGATCATCGGCGTCAACAAGGTCGCGGAACGCCCCGTGGTGCGCGGCGGCGCCATCGCGATCCGCCAGATGATGAACCTGTCCTCCTCGTTCGATCACCGCATCGTCGACGGTTTCGACGCTGCGGCGATGATCCAGGCGCTCAAGGAACGCCTGGAGCACCCGGCCACCATTTTCATCGAAGAGTAGGTCAAAGATATCGAGGTCGATCATGAACGCGAAGATCGAAGAGCAGCCGCAGCGTCCCGCCTTTGGAACTGTCCTCGCCGAGCACATGGCGATTGCCACGTACAGCGACGGAGCCTGGGGCAGGCACGAGCTGCGTGCCACCGGTGCAATCCCGATCCATCCGGCGGCGCACGTCCTGCACTACGCGAGCACCTGTTTCGAGGGTTTCAAGGCCTATCGCGGACCGCGCGGTACCGTGAACGTGTTCCGCATGGATCGCCACATCGAACGCATGCGCCAGAGCGCGCGCGCGCTCGCGCTGCCGGAACCGGATCCGGCGCAGCTCGCCGAGATGATCCGCGCCGTCATAGACCGCTCCCGCGCCAGTGTGCCAGAGGCGCCGGGCGCGCTGTACATGCGCCCCATGCTGTTCGGAACGATGGCCAACATCGGTGCTGCCGCGACTCCCTCGAGCGAGGCATGCCTCATCGTGCTGGCCAGCCCCGTATGGGATTACTTCGCCGGCGGCATGAAGCCCTTGCGCATCTATGTCGATGACAAGAACTGCCGCACCGCCGCACATCTCGGCATGGTCAAGACCGGCGGGAACTACGCGGCGGCGATGGGTCCGACCCTTGCGGCGCGCCGACAGTACGCCGTGGACCAGGTCCTGTTCTGTCCAGGCGGCGAGGTGCAGGAAACCGGCGCGGCGAATTTCATCCTGATTCGCGACGGCCACTTGCTGACGCGCAGCCTCGACACCACTTTCCTGCACGGCGTGACGCGTGATTCGCTGCTGACGATGGCGCGGGCTTCGGGTTTCCGGGTGGAGGAGCGCGTGTTCGACGTTGGCGAGATGCTCGAGTGGGTCCGCGACGGCGAAGCGGCCCTGTCCGGCACGGCGGCTGTGCTCGCCGGTGTCGGCACCCTGGTGCACGCCGGCAAGGAGCACCGCGTCGGCAGCGGCGAAGTCGGCCCCGTGACGCGCAAGTTGCGTGCCGAGCTCGTGGCAATCCAGCAAGGCGCTGCGCCCGATCGGTTCGGTTGGCTGACCGCAGTTTGACGAGGTAGTTGCGCGCCGCGCTGTCGCCGCGCAGCGACGCAATTCGACGTTGGTTTCTTTCGGAATCGTCCTACGCGACGTCGCGGTCGCCGCCTACGGATGCCGGGAGGCGATCGGCGGAAACTCTCCCACGCCGAACGGATGGCACTTGGTGCGAGATCGGTGGGCGAGGAGGGTGATCCAGGAAGGATCCGAAACCTCCGCCGGGGACAGGAAGTCCAGGAGCTGCAGTCGCCTGCGGGCAAGGGATTCGCCCCGCAGGCGTTTTATTGTCCGTTCAGGACTGCGCCGCCGCCTTCGCCATGATCTCCTCGCGCGTCTTGCCCAGGTGCGCCCGAACTTCATCGCGCCGTTCCTTGCGCACGCGCGGATCATCGCCGAGTCCGTCGATCAACTTGATCAGCGTGTCGATACTGCCGCGCATCTGCGGCAGTGCCTGCTCGCCGGCGTGCGCCGCGTCGTTGAGCGTTCCCCGCGAAAACCTGTAGATCGATTCCACCAGCACTTCCGGCCGGTCCGCGGCGATCGCGGCCCGCGCGCGCAGCGAGTGCATCGCCGGCGTCGGCTGAACGATCATCGCATCGTCGAGGAGGGCAAGCGCTTCGCGTCCGAGACGCGCACGCCTGTCCGGATTACTCACGCGCGTGCGCCACTCGGCCCGGATCTGCACAGTCTCGAAGTACCAGGCGTCGGTCCAGCGGGCGCTCTGCAGCACTGCATCGAGGGGCGGAAGCTCGGCCCAGTCGCCGGCTCCCGCATGCCGACCCGCTTCGATCAGGGTTGCCGCGGATCCTTGCAGTCCGCGCGCCAGCACGCGCGCCGGTTCCGGAGCGCGATTCTGCGCCAGTGCGTACAGCCACGGACGCACGAGCTCGAAACGCGCCGCGCCGTTGAGCGGGTCGAGACCGAGCGATTCTTCGAGCAGGCGGGTCGAGCCGCGCGGATCGCCGCCAACGCTGTGGGCGATGGCCATGACGTAGGCGGCGGTGGAGGGTTCCTCGATCGCGCGTCCCATCCTCTGAATGCGCGCCGCCGTGCCGGGATCGATGGAAGCGAAGAGCGCCATGCGGCGCGCCACGTAGTCGTACGACAGGCTCGCGCCAGGGTTGCGGAACACCCAGCCACCGCGCTGCTGCAGCGGGTCGTACTGCGCGAAGATCCGGCTGGTGGTCTCGGGGGTGAGGCCGACACCGCGGTCGTATGCCCCGGCCGTGGCCATGCGATTGCGATCGTCGGTGATCAGCTCGGCGCCGCGTGCCAGCGCCACCGCGGATTCCTGATCCGCGACCAGGGCGGTGAACACGTCCTCGGGGACGTGAATGCCGAAGCGTGCGTAGTGACGCGGCGAGAACACGAGCGGCGCGCCCGTACGCAGGAGCTGCGTCTCGACATCCAGCGGCCGCGTCGAAGCCAGGAACACCAGCGTGTTCGGATCCGGGCGATAGATGCGCAGCTGGCCGAATGCGTCGAGTAGCGTGGCCGCCAGCGAGCGCAGCAGCTCCTCGTCGAGGAACGCGACGTTCATCCACTGCACGAACACGCCGCCTGCGGCGAGATGCGCGCGCGCCAGCTGCATGAACTCGCGCGTGTACAGATGCGAAGCGCCCGCGGTCCACGGATGCGAAGGTTGCGAGACGATCGCGTCGTAGCGCTTGTCGGTGAGGGCCAGGGCGCCGCGTGCATCGTTGACGATGAGGTTGACGCGCCGGTCCGCGAGCGGATCGTGGGCGCGCAGCTCGCGTATGGCGCGGTTGGCGTCGATGACCTTCGGCTCGAGCTCGATCACGTCGACGCGCCTGACGGACGGCGGAACGCCGTCGACGACGATACCGCCGCCGTAACCCACGACCAGCATCGACTCGACGCCGGGACGGGCGATGACGGCGAGCGGCGCGAGCCAGAATTCCCCGCTGAAGCGGGGCGCCGCGCCGGGAATGTCGATCAACGCCTCCGGCAGCCCGTTGGTGCGCAACATCAGGGTGCCGTCCTGTTCGAGGACGACGACGGTGGCCGATCGACCCACATCGTAGTAGCGCAACACGCCGGCGGACCCGACGTTGAGGGGCGAGGCGCGCAGCAGCCGGTCGGGTGCGGGAGCGCGAAAACCGAGCCCCACTGCGAGGCAGACCAACGCCGTGGCGGCGCTCCAGGCGAGCGGTGCGCGCGCGACCGCCAGGCAGGTGAGCAGAGCGAGCAGCGCATTGCCGAACACGGCTACGCGGATGGCACCCTCGAAACGCAGCTCGGGAATGAGTACGAACCCCGCCAGCAGCGCGCCCGCGATCGCACCGACCGTGTTCCACGCGTAGATACGTGCCGCGGCACCCGCAGCCGCGCGCGGTTGGTCTGTCAGGATGCGCACCGCCAATGGAAAAGTCGCGCCGATGAAGAGCGTCGCCGGGAGCAGCACGACGATCGCCATGGCCACATTGCCGCGCAGGCCGGCGTGCTCCGGGACCAGCGTATCGATCGCCAGGTAGATGGCGATGGAGCACCCCGCGATGGCGATCTGCGTGACGATGAACGCCACCTCCGCGATGCGGCGCGAGCGCGCCAGCGCCGAGGCGATGGCGCTGCCTGCGGCGATACCGAGCAGGAAACTCGCCACCATGGTGGCGAATGCATAGATGCTGCCGCCGAGCACGAAGCTGAGCATCCGTGTCCACAACACCTCGTAGACGAAAGAGACCGCGCCGGATGCGAGCATCACCGGCAGGATCCAGTGACGGCCGAAGCCGAGGCGCTCGCGCAGCGGCGGGATCGCGGGCGCGGAACCGCGCTGGGCTGGCACGGAGCGCAGGCCCGCCCGGGACTGCGCACGCTGCGACCGCGAGAGCAGCGCTGCAATCAGGAAGACAGCGACGTTGATGCCGGCACCGACGTAGACGGTTCCGCGCAGACCGAGGTCCGGTAGCAACCAGAAGGCCGCGACCAGCGCGCCGCCGACGGCGCCGAGCGTGTTGATGGCGTAGAGCAGACCCGTGCGCGCGCCGATCTGCGCTTCGGTACGCACGACGTGCCGCGTCAACAGCGGCAGAGTTGCGCCCATCAGCGCGGTCGGCAGGACCAGCACGGCAAATGCGGTGAGCAGATAGAAGGCGGTTTGCGCCCAGCCCTCGCTGCCCGGGGGCGCGGGCTGATCGCCGATCGCCGCCACCATCAAGCTCTCCGCGCCGATCAGCAATGCAGGCACGGCCAGCGCGCCGAGCGCCACACCGAACTCCAGAGCTCCGTAAGCCAGCACCGGGCGGCGGACCCGGTCGAGATAGCGTTCGACCACTCGAGCACCGAGCGCGAGCCCGCCCATGTACGCGGCGAGCACTGTCGCCACTGCCACCTCGGAAGTGCCGAAGACCAGCGAAAACTGGCGCATCCACGCAGTCTGGTAGAGCAGGGCTGCGAACCCGGAGAGTGCAAAGCACGCGCCAACGCCGAGCAGGACCCACAGGCTCGGCCCGGTTTCAGAGGGGGTGTCGCTCGCGGGGTTCGGGTGGTTCTCGGGCGAGCCAGCTGCTGACATGGGCGCGCAGTCTACAATGAGCCGAGCGCTCGTCGGTGCGAATGTAGCGTCGGAATCCCGAGGGGAGGTGCGTGTGGCTGGACTATTCGCGGCTTGTGGCCTGATCACCATCACCACTGACTTCGGTCACCAGGGTCCGTTCGTGGCGACGATGAAAGGCCGCATGCTGACGCGCTTCGCGGGGGCGCGCCTGGTCGATCTCACTCACGAGATCCTGGTGCATTGGCCGGCCGAGGCGGGATTCTGGCTGGCGCGCTCGTGGCGCTATTTCCCCGACGGCAGCGTGCACGTCGCGGTGGTCGATCCGGGAGTCGGCACGCGGCGCGACATCATCGCGGTCCAGACTCACGCCGCGGATGCAGGCACGCACGTCTTCCTCGCGCCGGACAACGGCTTGCTGGCCCCGGTCATCGCGCGCGCGCCGGCGGCCGACATCTGGCGTCTGGACTCGAAGCATCTGGAGCGATTCGCGCTGGGAACACCGAGCGCCACGTTCCATGGCCGCGACATCTTTGCGCCACTGGCCGCGGAGCTCGCGGCAGGGCGTTGCCAACCCGCCGATCTCGGGGCTCGGACCAGTGAGTACGTTCCCTCCTGGGTGGATGAGCCGGAGGTCATGGGGCAGGCAGTGCGGGGCGTCGTCATCACGATGGACCACTTCGGCAACCTGATCACCAACATCGATCAGGAACTGGTGCGGCGCTTCAGCCGCCCGGTGATCCACGCCGGCAATCACCGGTTTCCGATGCGGCGCACGTACGGGGACGTGAAGCCCGGCGATTATCTCGGGCTGGTCAACTCGTTCGGGGTCGTCGAGGTCGCGCGGGCGGAGCAGAGCGCGGCCGAGGGTCTGGGTCTGGGGCGCGGGGCTCCGGTGAGCGTCACCGAGGGATAGCCTATGACGCACCGGCCGAGGCATAGCTCCTAAACCACTGATAAGTAAGGTAGCAAAGTTTGCCCCGCGGGACGGCCACAGGCCCTGGCGGACAGCCGCCTCGAGCGCTATCTGGCGCTGCAAAAGGGGTTGAACGGCCTCCCAAATCTTGTATATTTCGCAGCCTCTTGGTCGCTTGCCCGCAGCGGATCTCACTGATCTGTCGCGGCTTTTCCGCCAAAAGGCAGCCATGTCCGAACGAGACGATCATTTCGAGCTGGATGAAGACTTCCTCGCCGAGCAGCAGGAGGAGGCGTCGGACTTCGATCGCATCATCATCGACCGGGTCGACCGCCGCGCGGCCAAGCAGGCTGCGGTCAAGCGGGGCAAGGCAGCGTGGAGCCGGCTCGAGGACGTTCTGGCTGACCGCCGGCTCGAGAAAGAGCTGCGCGAGTTCTTCGAAGACGACAAGAAGTGACGCTCGCATCCCAGCGGGTGTCCGGTCTCCACTCCCCCCGATACGACGGTTGACGGCCGAGACGCGCCGCGGGGCGCGCGCGTGCGGCTGTGGACCATGCAAGAGGGTGCTCAGATGTCCCAGACGGGTTCTCCGTGGGTGGTCCTCAAGTTTGGCGGGACCAGCGTTTCCAGCGCCGCCAATTGGCACAACATCGTGCACGTGCTGCGGGCCCGCCTTGCGGACGGCCTGCGGCCGGTCGTGGTGCACTCGGCGGTTTCCGGAATCACGGACCTGCTGGAGGCGCTGCTCGCCGCGGCGATGGATGGCCAGCACGAGCCGCTCTACCAGCAGATCGTGGAACGGCACGGCGAATTGGCGCGCGCGTTGCAGATTGTCCCGGGTCCGGATCTCGACAGGCACCTGAGCGACCTCCGGCAGATCGCCGCGGGTATTGCCCTCGTGGGCGAGGTCAGCGAGCGCGTGCGCGCCCGCGTGATGGCGACCGGCGAGCTCATGGCGACGGTGCTCGGGGCGCAGTTCCTGACTTCCCAGGGGCTGGCGGTCACCTGGGTCGATGCTCGCACGGCTCTGAAGGCCGAGAGCCGGCGCGCCGGCCAGGCGCGCGCAGGAGTGCTTTCGGCCACGTGCAATTTCGAACCCGACCCGGAACTGCAGCGGCGTTTCTCCGCGCCGGGGCAGGTGGTGCTGACGCAGGGTTTCATCGCGAGCGACGAGGATGGCAACACGGTGCTGCTCGGCCGTGGCGGTTCGGATACCTCGGCGGCGTATTTCGCCGCCAAGCTGCAAGCGCGGCGCCTCGAGATCTGGACGGACGTGCCGGGGATGTTCAGCGCCAATCCGCGCGCGACGCCCACGGCGCGCCTGCTCAAGGCGCTGCATTACGATGAAGCACAGGAAATCGCCAGCAGCGGCGCCAAGGTACTCCATCCGCGCTGCATCTTGCCGGTGCGTCAGTACGCAATCCCGCTGCACGTCTATGCCACGCAGACCCCGGACCTCGAAGGCACGGTGATCACCGCGGCGCCGGGGGACAGCGCCGCGCAGGTCAAGGCGATCGCCGTCCGCAAGGGCATCACCCTCGTGTCGCTCGACAGCCCGGGCATGTGGCATCAGGTCGGCTTTCTCGCCGACGCCTTCCAGGTGTTCAAGGAGCACGGGCTGTCCGTGGATCTGGTCTCGACCTCGGAAACCAACGTCACCGTGTCACTCGACCCGGCCGCCAATACCCTCGACGGGGCGGCGATCGCCGGACTCGTGAATGATCTGTCGCGCCTGTGCCGCGTCCAGGTGATCGGGCCGTGCGCCAGCCTGAGCCTGGTGGGCCGCAATATCCGCGGCATCCTCCACCGTCTGGGCGATGCGCTCGAGCTGTTCGAGGAACAGAAGATCCACCTGGTCAGCCAGGCAGCCAACGATCTGAATTTCACGTTCGTCATCGACGAAGACCAGGGCGACCGTCTCGCGAGCCAGCTGCACGATCTTCTGATCCGCGCCACCTCCCGCGACAAGGTGATGGGCCCAACCTGGGAACAGTTGTTCGCGCCCGCGCGGCGTACGGCAGATGTCGCGGCGCCGTGGTGGCAGACGAAGCGCGGCGAGCTGCTCGAGCTGGCCCGTGCAAACGGCGCGGCCTATGCCTATTACGCGGCAACGATCGAACGCAGCGTCGCCGCCCTCGCGAGCCTGAAGTCGATCGACCGGCGCTTCTACTCCATCAAGGCCAATCCCCATCCGGGAATCCTGAGCACGGTCGTGGCGAGCGGTGTCGGCCTGGAATGCGTCTCACAGGGTGAGCTGGCGCACGTGCTGGCGCTGTTCCCGGATCTGGAGCGCGAGCGCATCCTCTTCACTCCCAATTTCGCGCCGCGCGCCGAATACGAGTTCGCCCTGCAGCGCAACCTGGCCGTCACGCTCGACAACCTGCATCCGTTGCGCGAGTGGCCGGAGCTGTTCCGCGGCCGCGAGCTGTTCGTGCGCATCGACACGGGTCACGGGCGCGGCCACCACGATCACGTCCGCACCGCCGGCCTGCATTCGAAGTTCGGCGTGCCGGTCTTCGAGCTCGACGAGCTCGGCCGGCTGGCGCGCGAGCTCGAGGTGCGCATCGTCGGGCTGCACGCGCACACCGGGAGCGGCGTGTTCAACGTGCAGAACTGGGTCGACACCGCCACGCAGCTCGCGGGCCTGGCGCGGCGATTCCGCGACGTGCGCGTGCTGGACATCGGCGGCGGCCTGGGCGTCCCCGAGCGGCCCGCGCAGATGGGAGTGGACCTGGGGGCACTCGACCAGGCGCTGCTCGAGGTTCGCGCCGAGAACCCCGGGCTGCAGTTGTGGGTGGAACCCGGGCGGTTCCTGGTTGCTGAAGCCGGGGTGCTGGTGGCGCAGGTGACGCAACTCAAGGGCAAGGGCGAGGTGCAGTACATCGGCATCGCCACCGGCATGAACTCGCTGATCCGCCCGGCGCTGTACGGGTCCCACCACGAGATCGTGAACCTCACGCGACTCGAGGAGCCGGCGACCGAGATCTTCAGCGTGGTCGGGCCGATCTGCGAGAGCGGCGACCAGCTCGGAGTCGACCGGCTCCTGCCGCCGACGCGCGAGGGCGACGTGCTGCTGATCGCCAACGCGGGCGCGTACGGTTTCGCGATGAGCTCGAACTACAACCTGCGCGCGCCGGCCAAGGAGTTCATGGTCTAGACTGAACCGGATATGGCGAGCGTTCCTTCATTGGCGCTGGGGCTGCCGCGCGCCGTCGTCGTTCTCGGTCTGGTTTCGTTGCTCAACGATGCGGCGAGCGAAATGGTCACGCCGCTCATGCCCCTCTTCCTGGTCGGCGCTTTGGGAGCCGGGCCGGCGATCGTCGGGCTGGTCGAGGGCGTGGCCGAAGCGACGGCCAGCATCCTCAAGCTGCTCTCCGGCTGGCTCGCGGATCGCGGCTGGAGCGCACGGCGCCTCATGATCGGCGGTTATTCGCTGTCGAATGCGGCGCGTCCGTTCATCGGTCTGGCCGCGGCATGGAACGTGGTGCTGTTGCTGCGATTCCTCGATCGCGTCGGCAAGGGCATCCGCACCGCGCCGCGCGATGCGGTGATCGCTGCGGCGGTGCCCGCCGAAGCGCGCGGCCGCGCCTTCGGGTTCCATCGCTCGATGGACCATTCCGGCGCCGTGGTCGGGCCGTTGCTAGCCTTCGCACTGCTGGCCCAGGGATTTGAGATGCGCGAGGTCATTCTGGCTTCGGGTGTCATGGGGGTACTGGTCATCGGCCTGCTGGTCCTTGGGTTGCGCACCGCGGACGCGCCGGTTCCGATCCCGGCCACTTCGCGGCTGAGCTGGAGCTCGCTCGATCCCCAGCTCAAGCGGCTCCTGGTGGCGTGCGCGGTGCTGGCATTAGCGACGACACCGGAAGTGTTTCTGGTTCTTTGGGCCACCGATCGAGGTGTCAGCATCGCGAACATTGCGTTGCTGTGGGCACTGGCGAGCCTGCTGAAGGTCTCGGTGGCGCTGCCTGCCGGCATGCTCTCGGACCGGTTCGGCCGCGGCACCGTGCTGGTCGCCGGCTGGTCGCTGCGCGTGGCGCTCCTCGCAGTGCTTGCGCTGCTGCCCGCGCACGGCACGCTGGTGTGGGTCCTGTTCGTCGGGTACTCGGGTTCGCTCGCGCTCACCGAAGCCGCCGAGCGCTCCCTGGTCGGCGACGTCGCACCGGCGCAGCAGCGCGGCACCGCTTTCGGCGTGTATCACCTGATCACGGGACTCTTCATCCTTCCCGGCGCGCTGTTGTTCGGCGCCGTGTGGCAGGCCGCAGGAGCTGCGACGGCGTTCGGTGCGGCCGCGATGCTCACCACAGCGGCGATTGCCCTGATGTGGCGCAGTCTGGTCGTTGCTTCCGCCGCGCGCGCGAGACGGGCATGAGCCGAAGCAGACCCTCCAGCCGGCTGCTCAGGTTCGGATTGCGGTGGTATCCGCCGCTGCTGTGCGCGGGCATCCGCGTCACGCGCATCTGCGCCGACCTGCGCGAGATCGACGTGCAGATGAAGCGGCACTGGTGGAACGTCAACTACGTCGGTACCCACTACGGCGGATCGCTGTACTCGATGGCCGATCCGTTCTACATGATCATGCTGCTGGAGAACCTGGGGCGCGACTACATCGTGTGGGACAAGGCGGCGACGATCCGTTTCTGCAAGCCGGGGAGGGGAACGGTGCGCGCGCAGTTCCGGCTCACGCAGGAGCTGCTCGATGCACCTCCGCGCACAGCTGCGCCAGCAGGAGAAGATCGAGCCCACCTTCGTGACCGATGTGGTCGACGAGGAAGGCGAAGTGGTCGCGCAGGTCGAGAAGCTCATCTACATTCGCCGTAAAGACGTAGCGTGATGTCGGGCAACCGCCCATGCCCTCGCGAGCGTCGAGTTCGGGAGGTCCTTTCGAGACCGTCGCGCACAGGACGTGCGCGCCGGAGCCTCCAGGGACGGATTCACGGCGTTCTCGAAAGGACCTCCCGAACTCGACGCTCGTGAGCGCAGCAGCGTGTGTTGGACACAACTCTACGACTTCGCGGCGACGACTGGCAGCGACAGCTCGATCGCCTCGCCGTGCTCGTCGATGGTGTGCATGCATCACCGGGCGGCGCCACACTCGCTGTATGTACTCGATTACTTTCTTGCTGCGCTCGACATCGAGTCCTCGCCCGTCGGTACTTGTGGTCGTGCTGCAGCTCCAGCGTCCCGTCGATGCGAATGTGTCGGGCGCCGATGGTAGGCGCGCCGAAGTTGTACTTGGGCGCAGCAGCGCTCGTGCAGCGCACTGAGGTCGGGCTCTTCGACTTTCACCTGTGCGCCGTTGGATTCCGCGCTGTAGCGGAACAGCTGCAGCTTCTCCGCGATCCTCGGCCGTCAACTGATTGCGCACGAAGCTGAAGTCGTCGTCCTGCTGCATGATGCGGCGCGCGGCCTCCATGCCGTCGCGCTCGACGATCAGCTCCCACAGCGTGAAGCCGAGGTGGTACGGGTTGATCGTCAGCGCCACCTGCTCGCCGCTGGCGATGCGGGCGCACCACGTCGGAATGGCACTTGATGGCATCCAGGTAGGACTGCTGCGGCAGGAAATCCGCCTCGCGCAGCAGGCGCGCGTGCCAGTACGAGGCCCAGCCTTCGTTCATGATCTGCGTGGCGAACACCGGGTGGAAGTAGAAGGACTCCTCGCGCACCGCGAGAAAGATGTCGCGTTCCCAGCCTTCCAGCTCCGGCGCGTAGTTGGCGATGAACCACAGCAGGTCGCGCTCCGGATGGGGAGGTATCGGCGCGCGCTGGCGATGCGAGGCCTTGTCGTCCGACTCGCCCGCGGGATCGAGGGCGGTAAAGCGCTTGCGGAACTCGCCGTCCGCGACCGGCGCCTTCGGCTCGAGATACTCCGGAAAACGCTCCCGCTGGATGCGCTGGTTGATGTCGATGTGCTGCTCGAGCGCCAGCGCCGCATCCAGCACCGCTTCGACGCGCGGCACGCCGAACTCCTCGATGGCGCGGCCGATCTGGCGCGCGTGGTTGGCCGCGTGCTCGACGATGTTCTCGCCCACCTGCTCCTGGCTGCGCCGGAACATCATGTTGTTGCGCGAGAAGTCCGCGTGGCCGAGCACGTGCGCGGTGACCAGCACGTTCTCGGCGATGCTGTTGCTCGCGGCGAGGTAGGCGTGGGCCGGGTTACCGGGAAACACGACCTCGAACAGCCGCGAGTGGCCCATGCGATGCTGGATCAGCTGGTAGATGTAGCGCACACCGAACGACCAGTGCGGCATCCGCACCGGCAGCCCATAGACGGAAATTTCCATCATGAAGCTGTCGGGTACGCTCTCGAAGTCGACCGGGTTGAACGACAGCCCGTTGTCGATCGCGAGTTTCTCGATGCGCGGCAGGAACTCACGCCATTCGTCGCCATGTGCGCTCACGGCGACTGCTTCGCCTGATGCTGGAAGAAATGCCGCACGGCCTGCCAGATGTCCTCGATCGCGCCCACCGCGAAGCTGCCCGCCGGCTTGCCGCGCTCCGCGAGCGACTTGAACAGCTGACCGGTCTCAGTGGACAGCTGCCGCTGCGCGCCCGAGGACACCTCCAGGTAGCCGCAATAGTTGGCCACCTCGGCAAGCGCATTGAGCGCCGATTCGGCGGCCAGGCGGTCGGCTGCGTAGTTGTCGCCGTCCGATGCGTAGAACAGATAGATGTTGTAGCGCGCCGGGCTGAAGCGTTCCTCCATGATCTGCTGCACCTTGGCCAGGCCGGTGGAGGCCACGGTGCCGCCGGTGCCCGTCACCTGGAAGAATTCCGCCTCGTCGAACTCCCAGGCCTCGGTGGTGTGGGCGACGAAAACCGTATCCAGATGACGATACTGGCGGCGCAGCCCCTGCACCGCCCAGAAGAAGAAGCTCTTGGCGAGCTGGCGGTCGCGATCGGACATGCTGCCGGAGACATCCATCAGCAGGAATACCACGGCCTGGATCGAAGGCTGGTCACGGCGCGTCAGCTGGCGGAAGCGCAGGTCGTCGTCGGTGAAGGCGGGCGCATCCCCGGGCTGCATCGTGCGGCGCTTGACCGATTCCTTCAGGCTGCGCCGCCGGTCGAGCCGCGAGCGCGCGCCGCGCTTGTCCCAGCCTTCGCGCTTCCAATCCGTCTCTTCGGCCTTGCCGACGCGTGCATGCAGGTTGGGGAGCTGCATCTCCTCCCACAGCCAGTCGACGATGTCGTCGACCTTGAATTCCAGCATGAACTCGACGCTGCCCTCGTCGCGGCCGCCGGCGCCCTTGCCCTGTCCCTCGCCCTGCGAGGGCTTGGCAAGCACGTCGCCGGGCTTGGCAGCGCCCTGTCCGACGCCGTCCTGCTGTTCGGGGCGTCGCAGCCGGAAGTGGTAGTGCTCGAGCATGCGCACTGGCACGCGCACGGTGCGGGCGCCGCCGCTCAGCACGTCGGCACCGGCGACGATATCGGGAAGGTGCTGGCGCACGGCCTCGCGGACCTTGTCGTTGTGCCGCAGCCAGTCGCGCGCACCGCGCGAGAACAGTTCGTACCAGCCGTTGAACCGGGAGCCGCCCGTCGCCTTGTCCGATTCGTCCACCTCGCGCCTCCCGGATCCCGCCTCGTGATGCGGCCCGCTACTCCTGTGCCAGCAAACTGGTGACGTAGTTCAGCGCCTCCTTGGCGCTGTGCTCGTCGTAGCCGTACTCGGTGACCAGGCGCTCCTGCACCGCCGAGATCTTCTTGCGCGCCTCGTCGTCCGGACGCGCGCTCGAGGTGACCAGCCGCAGCACGTCGCGGCGCTCCTCGAACAGATACTGCTCGATGGCCTCGTGCATGCGCGCGTGGCTGTCCAGAGTGAACTTCTCGCCGGCCTTGAACGCCACCATGGCCTTGCGCACCACTTCCTGGCGGAAGGAGTGCTTGCCCGAATCGGAGACCTTGATCTTCTCCTCGACCGAGCGCAGGAAACGCTCGTCGGCGGGCCGCGTCTCGCCGGTGATCGGGTCGGTGACCTGGCGCTGGTCGAGCGAGGCCTCGACCTCGTCGAGGTACTTCTCCAGCAACTGCTGCGCCTCTTCCTCGAACGAGGCGAACAGCGCACGGTGCACATCCTCCTTGACCCAGCGGTTGTAGAAGTCCTTGCGCGCGACCACCAGGTGGTCGATCCACGCTTTCTTCTGCTTGGCGTCCATGCGCGCATCGCTGTCGATGGAATCCTTCAGCGCCAGTAACAGCTCCATGCTGGTGAGGCTGCGCGCGTCGCCGCGCGTGATGGCATTGGAAATCGCGTTGACGACGAAGCGCGGGCTGACGCCGGACAACCCTTCGTCGGGTACCTCGGCGCGCAGGCGCGTGGCTTCGTTCTCGGCGAACCCCTCGATGCTCTCGCCCGCGTAGATGCGCAGCTTCTTCGACAGGTCCAGGCCCTCACGCTCGGGCTTGGCGAGCCGCGTGAGAATCGCGAACACGGCGGCGAGCTTGAGCACGTGCGGGTCGAGGTGCACGTCGCGAAACGCCGGCGCTCCGGAGACCAGCTTCTGGTAGATGCGCGCCTCGTCGCGGAAGGACAGGGCATAGGGCACCTTGATGATGACCATGCGGTCGAGCAGCGCCTCGTTCTCCTTTTCCTGGAGGAACTTGTGGAACTCGGCGAGGTTGGTGTGCGCCAGGATGGTCTCGTCGAGATGGATCAGCGGGAAGCGCGACACCTTGACGTTCTTCTCCTGCGTCAGCGTCAGCAGCAGGTACAGGAACTCGCGCTTGACCTTCAGGATCTCGATCATCTCGAGCAGGCCGCGGCTGGCGGCATACACGGCGCCGGACCACGACCAGGCGCGCGGATCGCCTTCGTCGCCGACCTCGGCCACCTTCGAGAGGTCGACGGAGCCGACCAGATCGGCGATATCGGCCGTGGTCGGGTCGTGTGGCGCGTAGGTGCCCACACCGATGCGCGAAGCCTCGGAGAGGAAGATGCGCTCCACCGGGACCCGCAGATAGTCGCCTTCGTACTCGCGCGTCAGCTTGTCGCGCGCCCACGGGCTGATCTCGCCGCGTCAGCTCGACGCCGTAGGTTTCGCGAAATTCGCGCGCGCAGGCTGGCCGGAACCAGGTTGAGCGGGGATTCGTGCATGGGCGAGCCCTTGATCGCATACAGCGCGCCTTCGTCGGTCGGCTGTATTCCTCGAGCCCGCGCTTGAGCAGGATCGCGAGGGTCGATTTGCCGCCCGACGGTGGGCCCAGCATCAGCAGCAGGCGGCGCCCAACGTCCGAGCCGGCCGCGGCGGCCTTGAAATAGTCGACTACGCGCGCACAGCGGCTCATCGACGCCGAACAGCTCGCGCTTGAACAGCTCGAGCGCGCGCGCGGTCTCGTCCCTGCCGCCGTCGCTCTTGCGCCCGTACCAGCGCAGCATGTCCCAGATGTACTGGTGGCTGGAGCGCGCGAAGGCTCGCGGGATTGGTCGGCAGGATCCGGGTCAGGAAATCGCCGAAAGTGCCTTCCCAGTGCTGCGCGCGATGCTGGCGGCTGAAGGCGCTGAGTGAGTCGACGAAACTCGGTCGGCGAGAAGAGCACTGAGTCAGCGGTCTCTGGCTGCATTGCTCCTCCGTACAGCGTTGTACGCTATCCCGGGATACCCATTGCCGCTCGGAGTCACCCGACCCGAGAAAATAAGGCAGCTAAACCGGCTATCTAGCGCGAAGCTACCCCAGCGGAATATTTTCTGCGCGGCGCTGTGAACTCGGCGCGCGACCCGCGACCGCACCGGCAATTTGACACTGCGGCGATGCGTAGCGTGCGAAACCGCTCACGCCGGCACGCGCGCAGCGGTAGCGTGGACACTACTCGCGCTGTTGATGACGCGACGAGAGCTCGTTCACGACGCTGATCCAGGGACAGTTCGCGGCTCTTGAGCAGCAGGAGCAGGTGATACAGCAGGTCCGCGCTCTCGCTCGACGAGCTTGCGTCGTCCTCGGCGACGCCGCGCGAGCGCCACTTCGACGCCTTCTTCGCCGATCTTCTGCGCCAGGCGGGTGCGGCCCGCTGCGAACAGGCTCGCCGTGTAGCTTCCCTGGGGTTTCTCGGCGATCCGCCGCGCGATCACGCGCTCCAGCTCGCTCAGGAAGGCGACCCGCTGGGCGTCCGTAGGTGGTTGATCGGCAAAGCAGGTCGGGTTGCCGAGGTGGCAAACCGGCCCCTCGGGATCGGCCAGCACCAGCAGGGCGTCCCCATCGCAGTCGCAGCTGACGCTGACGACGTGCAGGTGGTGTCCGGAGGTCTCCCCCTTCATCCACAGGCGGTTGCGCGAGCGGCTGAAGAAGACCACGCGCCCGCCGGCGAGCGTCTCGCGCAGGGCCTCGCGGTTCATGTAGCCGACCATCAGTACGGCGCCATTCCCGGCATGCTGAACGACCGCGGGCAGGAGACCCTCTCCCTTTGCCCAGTCGAGCTTTGCAATCTCTTCAACTGTCATGGCCTGACCTCGATGCCGCGGGCGGCGAGATGGCGCTTGAGCGCCGGGATAGCGATCTCGCCGCTGTGAAAGACACTCGCCGCGAGTGCTCCATCGACGCCGGCGTCGGAGAAGACGGCGCTGAAATGTTCAGGCGCCCCGGCGCCGCCGGAGGCGATCAGCGGCACGCTGCACGCATCGCGCATCGCGGCGAGCTGCGTGATGTCGTAGCCCCGAGCGCACGCCGTCGCTCGCCATGCAGTTGAGCACGATTTCGCCCGGCGCCTCGCTCCTGGGCCTCCCGCAACCAGTCCCGCGTGCGGCGAGCGGTCGCGCGGCTGCGATTCGGATCGCCGGTGTACTGGTAGACGCGGTATTCGCCCGCGATCGTGTGACTGTCGACGCCGACCACCACGCACTGCGACGCCGAAACGCGCGCTCAGCTGATCGATGAGGCCCGGGTCGGCGAGTGCCGGAGAATTCACCGAGATCTTCTCGGCGCCGGCGTTGAGCACGGCCTCGGCGTCCGCGACACAGCGAATGCCCCCGGCCACGCAGAACGGAATGTCGAGGAGCCGCGCGATACGCGCCGATCCAGGAACGGTCCACGATCCGGCCCTCGGGGCTGGCGGTGATGTCATAGAACACGAGCTCATCGGCGCCCGCGTCGCGATAGCGTTGCGCCGAGCTCGAGGATGTCGCCCACGATGCGGTGATCGCGGAAGCGCACACCTTTCACGACCTGACCGTCGCGCACGTCGAGGCAGGGGATTATGCGCTTGGCAAGAATGGCACGAGCTCCTCGCGGGCGATGCGCTCGTCCAGCAGCGCGCGGCCGCTGATAGCAGCCGCGACGCCGGTGCGCGCCAGCGCGTGCAGGTCGGCGGCGCTGCGCACGCCGCCGGAGGCCTGCCAGGCGATGGCCGGATAGCGCCGCCGCGCTTCGGCGTACAGCGCGACGTTCGGTCCCTGCATCGCACCGTCGCACGCCACATCGGTGCACAGCACGTGACGCAACCCGTCAGCGGCGTAGCGCTCCACCGCGTTCCACAGCGAAAGTTCGCTCTGCCGGCGCCAGCCGTGGGTCGCGCATCGCGGCACGCCGTGGGCATCCAGGCGCACGTCAAATGCCACGACGATGGCATCGCCACTGAAGCGCCGCAGCCACGCGCGCGTCTCGATCGGGTCGATCACCGCAGCGCTGCCGACGACCGCACGCGCCACTCCCGCCTGCAGCAGCTGGTCTATGGCAGCGGCATCGCGCAATCCGCCGCCCACCTGCAGGCGTACCGCGCGCTGCGCAGCGAGGGCGATGATCGCCGAGCGGTTCGCCTGGGTGCCCTCGCGGGCCCCGTCGAGATCGACGACGTGCAGCCAGGCGGCGCCGAGCGCCCGATAGCGCATCAGCAGCTCGTGCGGCTCGGCCTCGTAGCGCGTTTCGGCGGCGAAGTCACCCTGGTAGAGGCGCACGCAGCGCCCGCCGTGCAGATCGATGGCCGGGATGAGCCGCATTTCAGTGCAGCGCCAGGAAATTGCGCAGCAACGCCGCGCCGGTGCCCGCCGAGCGCTCGGGATGAAACTGCGCCGCGAAGAAATTGCGATGCGCGACGACCGCGGAGAACTGGCTGCCGTATTCGGCGCTGGCGATGGTTTCGGAGCCGACCGGCAGGGCATAACTGTGGACGAAGTAGGCGTACGCGCCCGGCTCGATCTCCTCGAGCAAGGCGCTGCCGCGCAGCGGCTGCAGTCGGTTCCAGCCCATGTGCGGGACCGGCCGCCCCGGCTGCGCCAGCATGCGGCGCGCCTGCCCCGGGATCGCCCCCAGGCACTGGGTGCCGTTCTCCTCGGACGACTCATATAAGAGTTGCATGCCCAGGCAGATACCCAGCACCGGCTGGGTCAACTTCGCAATGACGGCATCCAGCCCGCGTGCACGCAGACGCCCCATGGCATCGCCCGCCGCCCCGACGCCCGGCAGCAAAACATGCGAGGCGCCGCGAATAGTGGCTGCATCGGAACTCAACTCCGCAGCGCAACCCAACCGCTCCAAAGCAAACACCAGCGACGCGACATTCGCTCCCCCGTTGTCGACGATGACGACCCGAGCCACGTCAGATGACTCCCTTGCTGCTCGGAACGTCACCGCCGCCAACGCGGATCGCCTGCCGCAAAGCGCGCCCGACGCCCTTGAAGCAAGTCTCGATCATGTGATGCGTGTTCTCACCCTCGACGTGGATGTGGATCGCCGCGCCGAGCGCGTCGGCCAGCGAGCGAAAGAAGTGCGGCACCAGCTCGGTGGGCAGCTCGCCGATGCGTTCGCGCGCGAACTTGCCTTCGAACACGCTGAACGCGCGCCCGGACAGGTCGATGGCGATGCGCGCCTGCGCCTCATCCATCGGCAAGACGAAACCGTAGCGCTCGATGCCGCGCTTGTCGCCCAGGGCCTGGCGCAGCGCCTGGCCGAGCGCCAGCGCGCTGTCCTCGACCGTATGGTGCTCGTCGATGTGCAGGTCGCCCTGCGCCTCGAGGCTCAGCGCAAACCCGCCATGACGCGCGATCTGCTCGATCATGTGATCCAGGAAGCCGATCCCGGTGACGATGCGCACCGGTGCGGAGGCGTCCAGGTCGACCTGCACGCGGATGTCGGTCTCGCGGGTGCGGCGCTCGACACTCGCGGTCCGCGAGCGGCGGGTCAGGCGTGCGGCGATCGCCTCCCAGGTTTCCCCGGCGGCGCCGTTGGCGCACACCCGCAGCCCCGTCACACCCAGATTGCGCGCGAATTCCAGGTCGGCGTCGCGGTCTCCGATCATGAAGCTGGCGGCGCGGTCCAGCGGGTGGCTGGCGAGAAACTCGCGCACCAGGCCGATGGCGGGTTTGCGGCAATCGCACCGGTCCGCGGCGAAGTGCGGGCAGACGCACACGGCGGCGAAATGCACCCCCTGCGAGGCGAACAGGTCGAGCACGAAGTCCTGGGCGGCGCGGAACTGCTCCTCGGGAAAGGCCGAGGTCCCCAGACCGTCCTGGTTGCTGACCATGACCAGGGTAAAGCCGGCATCGCGAGCGGCGAGCAGGGCGGGAATCACGCCCGGCACGAGCCGGATCTTGTCGAGCCGGTCGACCTGGCAGTCATCGGGCTCCTCGATGAGCGTGCCGTCGCGGTCGACGAACAGGATGCGCTCACGCGCTCATGCCGACAGCACCGCGGCGATGAGCCGGTCGTTCTGTTCGGGTGTACCCGACGGTGATGCGCAGCGCGTTGGCCAGGCCAGGCTGCCGGCGCACGTCGCGCACCAGCAGCCGGGCCGCGATCCCCGCTTCGAGCACGCGCTGCGGCGCTGCGCATTCCACCAGCAGGAAGTTGGCGGCGCTCGGCCACACCTTGCGCACCAGCGCCGCGCGCTGCAACTCAACCGCCAGGCGTGCGCGCTCGCCGATGATCAGCTCGATGCGCGCGCGCCGCCATTGCGCGTTGCGACGGTTCGAGTGCATGCAGCGCCGCTTCGATGGTCGGCGCCGACAGCGCGTACGGCGGAATCATCCGGCGCAGCAGATCCACCAACGCCGGATCGCCGACGAGCGTGCCGCAGCGGGCGCCCGCCAGTCCGAAGGCCTTGGAAAGCGTGCGCAGCACCACCAGGTGCGGAAAACGGCCGAGCCAGTCGATGACGCTCGGTGCCCGTGCGAATTCGTTGTAGGCCTCGTCCACGACGATGAGCGCCTTGCCTGCCAGCGCCGTGCAGAGTCGCTCGATCGTCGCACGCTCGACGAGGTTGCCCGTGGGGTTGTTGGGCGAGCAGACGAAGACGATCTTGACGCCGCTGCGCCATCGCTCGAGCGCCTGCGCCGCGTCGGGGGCGAACCCCGCGGCGGGATCGAGCGGCACGCCGATCACTTCCGCGCCCTGGATGCGCGCCGCCACCTCGTACATGGCGAAGGTAGGCGGAAAGATCATGACGTCGTCGTGTTCGGCACGGCAGAACCCGCGCACCAGGAGATCGATCGCCTCGTCGCTTCCCGCGGCCCACGAGCACGCTCGGCGGCTGCACGCCGTACAGTTCCGCGAGCCGCTCGACCAGTGCCCGCGGTTGCGGCTCGGGATAGCGGTTGAGTCCGGCGTGCGAGTTGTCGCCATGGATGCGCCACGGCAGCTCGTTGGCGTGCAGGCGCTCCAGCGTCGGCTCCCACGCGGCGTGGCGATAAGGCTCCAGCCCGCGCAGGTCCGGCGCGCGCCAGGTCGAGGACCGAGCTCACGCGACACCTCGCCGCGCCAGCGCTTCGAGGCGAATGTCCACTGCGCGGGCGTGCGCATCCAGACCTTCGAGCCGGGCCAGCCGCCGTGCCACGGGGCCGAGGCTGCGCAGGCCATCCGCGGACAGTTCCTGAACGGTGATGCGCCGGGTGAAGTCCATCAGCGACAGTCCGCTGCAGGCGCGCGCATGGCCGCCCGTGGGCAGCACGTGATTGGTTCCGCTGCAGTAGTCACCCATGGGCTCGGGCGACCAGGCGCCGAGGAACACGGAGCCCGCTGCCGTGACCTGCGCGAGCCGCGCGCGCGCGTCGACAATCTGCAGAATGAGGTGTTCGGGAGCGTACGCGTTGCTGACCTCGAAAGCGCTGTCGAGGTCGGCGACCAGCACCAGGCGCGAAGCGGCAATGGCCTGGCGCACGATGGCCTGGCGCGAGAGTGCAGTGAGCTGCTGCTCGAGCTCGCGGCGCACGGCTTCGATCAGCGGGCCGGAGCTGCGTCACCAGCACCGCCTGCGCGTCGGGGCTGTGTTCGGCCTGCGCGAGCAGGTCCGCGGCGACGAAATCCGCCCGCGCGCTTTCGTCCGCAATGACCAGGACCTCGGACGGCCCGGCGGGCAGATCGCACGCGGCGCCCTCGGGGTCCGCGGCGACGATCTGCTTGGCGGCGGTCACCCAGGCATTGCCCGGACCGAAGATCTTGTCGACGCTGCGGCACGCTTGCGGTGCCGTAGGCCAGCGCCGCGATCGCCTGCGCGCCGCCGATCTTGCAGAACGCGATGCACTTCGCAACGGCGCGCTACGTACAGAACGGCCGGGTCCGCGCGGCCATCGGCGCGCGGCGGCGTGCACAGCAGGCGCAGCGGACACTCCGCGATCTGCGCCGGCACCGCCAGCATGATTGCCGTGGACGGCAGGGGCGCGCTGCCGGCAGGGACGTACAGGCCGACCGAGCGAACCGGGATCACCAGGCGTTCGCAATGAACGCCCGGCATGGTCTGCAGCGACAGCGGCGGCAGCCGTTGCGCTTCGTGAAAGCGGCGCACGTTGGCGATGGCGACATCGAGCGCGGCGCGCGTCGGCGCGTCGACGCCAGCCTCGGCCGCGTCGATTTCCGCCGCGTCGACCTCGAAACGCGCGAGCGCGACGTGATCGAACTCGAGCCCGAAGCGCGCCAGCGCGGCATCGCCGTCGCGGCGCACGGCGTCGACGATCGTGCGCGCGGCATCATGTACCCGGGCGCGGTCCGCTTGTCCGGGACGACGCAGCAGCGCCGCACGCTGCTGCGCGTCGCAGCTCTCCCACGCGACCGGTGCCGGAACGCAACTCATGCCAGCATCTTCTCGACGGGCAGAACCAGCACGGCGCTCGCGCCCGCGTTCTTCAGGCTCTCGAGCGTTTCCCAGAACACGTTCTCGCGGCACACGGCGTGCACCGCCACCTTGTCGCCGGCGCCATCGAGCGGGATGACAGTCGGCGATTCGCTGCCGGGCAGCAGCCGCCTGATCTGCGGCAGCGCCGAGCGCGGCGCGTGCAGCATGATGTACTTGCTCTCCTTCACCTGTTGCACGCCGTCGATGCGCATCAGCAGGCGCCGCACCCAGTCGTCCTTGCCGGTCGGCAGGGGCACTGGCGTGCGGATGATCACCGCCTGGCTCTCGAGCACCGTTTCCACCTCGCGCAGGTGATTGGCGGCCAGCGTCGAGCCGGTGGAGACCAGGTCGCAGATGTAGTCGGCGCGGCCGAGGCGCGGCGCGATCTCGACAGCGCCGGACAGCGTGACGATCTCCGCGACGATGCCGCGCGCTGCGCAGCTAGCGGCCGAGCATGTGCGGATAGGTCGTGGCGATGCGCTTGCCGCGCAGATCGCTCGAGACCAGAGTAGGGCGCCTCCTCCGGAACGGCGAGCGCCAGGCGGCAGCGGCCGAAATCGAGCGTCTGGATCTGCTCGAACGCGGCGCGGCTGCCGCGGCTCGCGAATGCCAGGCGCTTCTCCTCGATGACGTTCAGGCCGACGATGCCCAGGTCGCAAACGTCCTCCTGCACCAGGTCGGGGATGTCGTCGTCGCGCACGAACAGCACGTCGAGCGGCATGTTCTCGCCGAAGCACATGAGCTGGTCCTTGCCGCGGCTGTACTTGAGGCCGCAGCGCACCAGCAGGTCGAGCGAGTTGTCGGTGAGCCGGCCGGATTTCTGGATGGCGACCTTGAGCCGCTGTTGCTTGTCCACGGTGTGCTCCTCGCGCGTGCCGTCAGCCATGGGTCCGCGCCTTGAGGCGCTGCGCGGCGAGCGAATAGCCGCCGTTGCCGGCGCCGAGGTAGCGCGCCACCCGCCCGATGGTGGTCACGCTCACGCCGGTGAGGCGCTGGATCTCGCGATAGGGCAGGCCGCGCTGCAGGTACTCGACCACCGCCCAGCGGTCCGCCATGGCCTGCAGCTCCGCCGGGGTGCACAGGTCGCGGAAGAAATCGCGGCATTCCTCCACGCTGCGCAGCGTGAGCACCGCACCGTACAGCGCGCGCTCGGCCAGCTGCTCCTGGCGGTGACTCAGGGTCTCGTGTCGTTTCATGCGTTCTCAATTGTATTAATGCATTAGTACATTAATAGCATCTGACGAGACCGCAAGGCAACAGCGCTCGCGCGCGCCTTGACGGCCGGCTGCGCCGGCCTCGTAGACTGCCGCTCACTCATCGAGACCGGCTGAGGGACAAGGCCCTTGGAAGCCGGGGCAACCGCCGAAGCTAACCCCTTCGAAAAGGTGCCAACTCCTGCGAGAACCCCTGGCAGACGCTGGGGAGTCTCGACAGATGAGGTGCAGCGCAGCTGCCCCGGCTTCGGAACGCCGGGGGTGCTGGGCGCTGAGCTCACCCTCCTGCGGGCGCTCCGTGGGGGTTCCGATGAGCGGAATCGGGCTGGCCGAAACCCGCCGTCGACGGAGGCGCACTGTAAGCTCCGACGACTGAAATCCGATCCGTTCCATCGGCTTGCGCATCCGTGCGCCGGGGCACGAGCGCAGCGTCCGCGAGGGCGTCCTCGAAATTCCCGGCGGCGCTCAGTCTGCATCATGGCGGCGCACCTCGCGCAGCGTGCGGGTCGCCTGGCGGCTGCGGGGGCACGCGGGCGCGCCGGTGGTCGCGGCGCTTGGCGGCATTTCCGCACACCGCAGTGTGTTCAGCACCAGCGACGCGCCGCGGGGCTGGTGGGACGGAGCTCGTCGGGCCCGGCGCGGGCGCTGGACAGCGACGCTTCCGCGTCCTCGGCATCGATTATCTCGGCGGCAGCGGCGAGAGCACCGGACCAGCGTCCGGGCGAGGTCTTTCCGAGCGTCGGCACCTACGACCAGGCTGAGGTGCTGCTGCGGCTCCTCGATCACCTCGGCATCCCGGCGCTGCATGCTATCGTCGGCGCTTCCTACGGCGGCATGGTCGCGCTCGCCTTTGCGCGAGCGATATCCGGAACGGGTCGGGCGCCTGCTCGTGATCAGCGCAGCGGACCGTGCGCATCCGATGGCGACCGCCTGGCGCTGCGTGCAGCGGCGCATCGTGCGCTTCGCCCTCGGTCACGGCGCCGGTGCCGCGAGGGCTGGAGCTCGCGCGCGCGCTGGCGATGGCGACCTATCGCAGCGCCGAAGAATTCGCTGCGCGCTTCCGCTCACCGCCGCTCGCAGACGCCGACGGCCGTTTCGTCTTTCCAGTCGAGGACTACCTGTTCGCGCGCGGCGCCGACTACGCCGCGCAATATCGGCCGGAGTCGTTCCTCTGCCTGTCCGAGTCGATCGACCTGCATGCGGTCGATGCCTGCGCGCATCGCACGCCCATCACGATAGTCGCGGTGCGCGAGGACCAGCTGGTGCCGCTGGCCGACCATGCGCGCGCTGCGCGCGCGGCTCGCATCGCACGCCCAGCTGTGCGAAATCAGCTCGATCTACGGACACGACGCCTTCCTGAAGGAGAGCGGCGCAGCTGGAGCCGATCTTTTCCGCATCTCTCGCAGGAGCGTGACGCCATGACACGACCCCGGCAAGCCTGCAACGCGCGCCGTGCGCGCCGCGCTGGAATCCTGACGCCGAGCACGGCGCGGTGGTGCCGCCGATGCATCTGTCCGTCGACGTTCGCGTTTCGCGGCTTCGGCGAGAAAGGCACCTACGACTACACGCGCTCCGGCAATCCGACGCGCGATGCGCTCGGCGAAGCGCTGGCGGAGCTCGAGGGCGGCGCGGCGGCCATCGTCACGGCCTCGGGCATGGCGGCGATCACGCTGGTCTGTCATCTGCTGCGAGCCGGGCGAACTGCTCATCGCGCCGCACGACTGCTATGGCGGCACTTACCGGCTGCTTGCCGCGCTCGGCGCGCAAGCGGCCAGCTTGCGCGTGCGAGTTCGTCGATCAGACCGATGCCGGCGGCGCTTGCGCGCCGCCTGCGCCGCAACGCCCGCGGCTGGTCTGGGTCGAGACGCCGAGCAACCCGCTGCTGCGCATCGTCGACATCCGCGCCGTGGCGCGCCAGGCACAGGCTGCGAGGGCGCTGCTCGTGGTCGACAACACCTTTCTGTCGCCGGCGTGGCAGCAGCCGCATCGCGCTCGGCGCCGATATCGTGGTGCATTCGACGACCAAGTACCTCAACGGGCACAGCGACGTGGTCGGCGGCGCGGTGATAGCCCGCACGCCGGAACTGCAGGAGCAGCTGCTGTGGTGGGCGAATTGCCTCGGCCTCACCGGCGCGCCGTTCGACAGTTACCTCACGCTGCGCGGCATTGCGCACGCTGCATGCGCGGCTGCGCTGTGCACGAGCAGAATGCGCGCAGCGTCGTGGCCGCGCTGCGAGGCGAACCAGGCGGTGACACGCGTCTATTACCCGGGGCTTGCCACGCACCCCGGCCACAGCGTCGCCGCGGCCCAGCAGAGCGGGTTCGGCGCGATGGTCAGTTTCGATCTGGCCGGCGGTGTGCCGGCGGTGGAGGCCTTCGTCAACGGCATCGCCTGCTTCTCGCTGGCCGAATCGCTCGGCGGCGTCGAGAGCCTGGTCGCGCATCCGGCCACCATGACGCATGCGGCGATGGATCCGGAGGCGCGCCGCCGCGCCGGAATCTCCGATGCGCTGGTCGCGTCTGTCCGTCGGCATCGAGAGCGCGGACGACCTGCTGGCCGACCTGCAGGCGGCCCTGGCACGTGCGCGCACGGCGGCGGAGAGGAGCGGTGTGACGTTCGCAGCGCAGGCGGCGTGCTAGGCCGCGTGCTGGACCGCGTGCTGGACCGCGTGCTGGACCGCGATAGGCGCCGCAAGCCGGGGATTCGCTGGCTAGGAACGCCCGATCCCGGCGAGCACGGCGTCGCCAGCCTCCCGGGTCGTGCTGGCGGCGCGGCCCGGAATTTCGATGTCGCCGGTGCACACGCCAGCGTAGATGGCGCGCTCCACCGCGGCCTCGAGAGCTCTGGCTTCCCGCTCCAGCTGGAACGAGTGGCGCAGCATCAGGGCGGCGCTCAGGATCGCGGCATACGGATTGGCGATGCCGCGACCCGCGATGTCGGGCGCCGAGCCATGGATCGGCTCGTAGAGCCCCTTGCGGGTCGCGCCGAGCGATGCGGAAGGCAGCAGACCGAGCGAGCCGGCCAGCATCGAGGCCTCGTCGGTGAGGATGTCACCGAACATGTTCTCGGTGAGCAGCACGTCGAAGTCGCGCGGCCGCTTGAGCAGGTGCATCGCCGCCGCGTCGACCAGCATGTGCTCGAAGGTCACTTCGGGAAACTCCGTCCGCAGCAGGCCCTCGACCACGCTGCGCCACAGTCTCGAGGTCTCCAGCACGTTCGCCTTGTCGACCGACACGAGCCTGACGGCGCCGTTGCATCGCCAGCGCGGCCGGCGACGCGCGTCACGCGCTCGATCTCTGCGGCCGAGTATTCGCACAGGTCGCTCGCATGCGTGGCGGTGCGCGTCTTCGGCCGAAATAGATGCCACCGGTCAGCTCGCGCACCACCATGATGTCCACGCCGCGCAGCAATTCAGCTTTCAGTGGCGACGCATCGAGCAGCGCGGGGTGAGGTGCGACCGGACGCAGATTGGCGAATACCCCCAACGCCCGCCGCAGGCCCAGCAAGCCCTGTTCGGGGCGGACCGGCGCATCCGGGCTCGACCACCGAGGCCCACCGATCGCTCCCAGCAGCACCGCGTCGGCGGCCTCGCAGATGGCGAGTGTAGCGGCGGGCAGGGGTTCGCCAGTCGCATCGATAGCCGCGCCGCCGAGCAGCGCTTCGCGGAACTCGAAGCGATGCTCGAACTGCCGTCCGATCGCTTGCAGGCAGCGCACCGCCTCGGCCGTGACTTCAGGACCGATGCCGTCGCCCGGCAGAACCGCGATCGAGCGCCTTCACGCGTGCGCGCGCTCGAAGGCCGTGATCTTGTCCTGCTGTCCGAGCAGGTAGCCGAGCTCATCCACGCCGTTCAGCAGGCAGTAGCGCGCGAATGCCTCGACCGGAAACTGCACGCTGCGTCCGTCCGGCAAGGTGAGGCTGGTCGATTGCAGATCGACGCTGACCTCCGCTCCAGGGTGGTCGATCAGCCAGCGGTGCGTCGCTTCATCCACCATCACCGGCAGCAGTCCGTTCTTGAGCGAGTTGTTGCGGAAGATGTCGGCGATCTCGGTGCTCACGACGGCACGGAAACCGCAGTCGACCAGGGCCCACGGGGCGTGCTCGCGCGACGAACCGCAACCGAAGTTGCGGCCCGCGACCAGGATGCTGCAACCGCGGGTTTCGGGACGGTTGAGCACGAAGTCCTCTCGCGGCTTGCCGTCGGCATCGTAGCGCCAGTCCGCGAACGCCTGCCTGCCGAGTCCTGCGCGCGTGGTGGTAGTGAGAAACCGCGCGGGGATGATCTGGTCCGTGTCGATGTCGCTGTTGGGCATTACGACGGTGCGCGAACGGATGCTGCGGATCGGTTGCATGCTTCAGCGCTCCAGGATGTCGCGCGGATCGGTGACCCGCCCACGTATCGCGCTCGCGGCGGCGGTGGCGGGACTCGCCAGGAGCGTGCGTGCACCGACGCCCTGGCGTCCTTCGAAATTGCGGTTGCTGGTGCTGACGCTGTACTCGCCTCTGCCCACCGTGTCGCCGTTCATGCCGATGCACATCGAGCAGCCGGACTCGCGCCATTCCGCGCCGGCATCCCGGAACACGCGGTCCAGCCCTTCGGCCTCGGCGGCGCGCTTGACCTGCTGCGAGCCGGGAACGACGAGCATGCGCACACCCTGCGCCACACGATGGCCGCGCAGCACGTCGGCGGCTTGCCTGAGATCGCTCAGGCGTGCGTTGGTGCAGCTGCCGACGAACACCACATTCACCGGCTTGTCGCGGATGGCCTCGCCGGCGCTGAATCCCATGTACTGCAGCGCCTTGGCGAACGTGGCATCGTCCTTTTTCTGTGGAATGTGGCCGCAGATCGGCATCACCATCCCCGGGTTGGTGCCGTAGGTGATCATCGGCTCGAGCGCGCCGGCATCGACGTTGATCGACCGGTCGAACCGCGCCGCATCGTCCGTACGCAGCTGGCGCCATTGCTCCAGTGCGCGTTCCCAGTCCGCGCCCTGCGGCGCGCGCGCGCGGCCGCGCAGATAGTCGAACGTCGTTTCGTCCGGAGCGATCATGCCGGCGCGCGCGCCGGCCTCGATCGACATGTTGCAGACGGTCATGCGCTCTTCCATCGACAGGGCGCGGATCGCCTCGCCCCGGTACTCGATGACGTGCCCGGTGCCGCCCGAGACACCCACCTTGCCGATGATGGCAAGGATCAGGTCCTTTGCGGTGACACCGGTGCGCAGCCCACTGGCGACGTTCACCGCGTAGGTACGCGGGCGGCGCTGCAGCAGGCATTGCGTGGCGAGCACGTGCGCCACCTCGGTCGTGCCGATGCCGAAGGCGAGGGCGCCGAAGGCGCCGTGCGTGCTCGTGTGACTGTCGCCGCAGACGATAGTCTGTCCCGGCTGCGTCAGGCCCAGCTCCGGGCCGATGATGTGCACGATGCCGCGCAGCTCGTGCTGCAGGTCGAGCAGCTCGAGGCCGAACTCGCGGCAGTTCTCCTCCAGGATGCGGATCTGGCGCGCGGCGGACTCGATCGCGATGGGCGCGCCGCCGAACACCTGTTCGGTACGCGTCGGCGTGGAGTGGTCCATCGTTGCCAGCGTGCGATCCGGTCGATGCACCTTCAGGTTGTGCTCGCGCAGGAGCGCGAACGCCTGCGGCGAGGTGACCTCGTGCGTGAGGTGCAGATCGACGTACAGGACGGCCGGCGTATCCGGCGTCTCGGGAACCACCAGGTGCCGGTCCCAGATCTTCTGAAACAGCGTACTCGCAGCCATGTGTCTCGTTGCCAGTTTGCGGCGGGCGGTCAGATCGTGGCGGCCACGCCGTGCGGCTCGCGGCGGCGCTCGGCGGCCGGCGCACCCTTGCGGCGGCTGAGCTCGATGCGATTGATCACCTCCAGGAAGGCGCGGGCGCTCGACTCGACGATGTTGGTGCTGACGCTCGCACCGCGATAGCTGCGGCCGTTGTACTCCACGTACACGACCGCCTCGCCCTGCGCATCCTCGCCTTCGGAGACGCTGCGCACCTCGAACTTGCGCAGCTTCACCGCGACGCCGGTGATCCGCTCGATCGCCTTGAAGGCTCGCGTCCACCGGCCCGTCGCCGCCGGCCTTCTGCATCGACGCGGCGCCCGTCGGTGTGCACGCAGCTCGATGACGGCGCTGCGCGTCCGCGTCGCGCGCGTGCGTGTCGAGCGAGGCGATGGTCCACGGCCCGCCCGAGCCGGCCTCGGCACGCAGCACCAGCGCTTCGATGTCGCCGTCGAACAGTTCCTTCTTGCGGTCGGCCAGCGCCTTGAACTCCTCGAACACGCGGTTCAGCTCCGCCTCGTCGAGCTCGAAGCCCAGCTCGCGCACGCGCTCGCGGAACGCGTGCCGGCCGCTGTGCTTGCCGAGCACCAGGTTGCGTGCGCGACAGGCCGACGTCCTCCGGCCGCATGATTTCGTAGGTCGAATGGTGTCTGCAGCATGCCGTGCTGGTGGATGCCGGACTCGTGCGCGAACGCGTTCTCGCCGACGACCGCCTTGTTGCGCGGGATCGGCATGCCGGTGATGCTCGAGACCAGGCGGCTGGTCGGGATACAGGCGCGTGCGTGTCGATGCCGGTGCGCAGGCTGAAGAACTGCGTCGCGCGTCGTCAGCGCCATCACGACTTCCTCGAGCGAGCAGTTGCCGGCGCGCTCGCCGATGCCGTTGATGGTGCACTCGATCTGGCGCGCGCCGGCCACGACCGCGGTCAGGCTGTTGGCGACGGCCATGCCGAGATCGTCGTGGCAGTGCACGCTGAGCAGCGCACGCGGTCGATGCCGCGCACGTTCTTGCGCAGGTAGCGGAACAGCTCGCCGAATTCGTCCGGCACCGTGTAGCCGACCGTGTCGGGGATGTTGACCGTGGTGGCGCCGGCGTCGATGACCGCGCTCGACGACCTGCGCCAGGAAGTCCGAGCTCGGTGCGCGAGGCGTCCTCGGGCGAGAACTCCACGTCGTCGCACAACTCGCGCGCGATTCTTCACGCCCTCGACGGCGCGGCGCGACGATCTCCTCCTTGCGCCATGTTGAGCTTGTACTGGCGGTGAATCGCGCTGGTGGCGAGGAACACGTGCATGCGCTGGCCGCGCCGCCGGCTCGAGCGCGCGCGCCGCGCGCTCGATGTCCTCGCGATTGCAGCGCGCCAGGCCCGCGATGATCGGGCCCTCGACCTCGCGCGCCACGGCCTGGACGGCCTCGAAGTCGCCGCGCGAGGCCGCCGGGAAATCCGGCCTCGATGACGTCGACGCCCAGTTCCGCCAGCGCGCGCGCGACGCGCAGCTTCTCCGGCAGCGTCATGCTGCAGCCGGGCGATTGCTCGCCGTCGCGCAGCGTGGTGTCGAAGATCAGGACGCGATCCGGGTCTGCGCCGCTGCAGTCGGCCTGGTTCAGGTCGGTCCGGTCTCGATCGACGATACTCATGGACTGCGCCTTCACGCGCGGTGTCTCAGCGCGGCCCTGGTCGAGCCAGGGCATGCGCGCGCGCAGCGTCGCGCCGACCTTCTCGATCGGGTGGTCGCAGGTCCGCCTTGAGCAGGCGCTGGTAGTCTGGCGCCGCCGGACTTGCTCTCGGCGATCCACTGCGCGCGCGAAACTTGCCGCTCTGGATCTCCTTGAGGACCTTGCCGCATCTCGTTCTTGCACGCGGTCGTTGACGACGCGCGGGCCGCGCGTCAGGTCGCCGTACTTGGCGGTGTCGCTGATGAACTTGTGCATCTTCGCGAGGCCGCCTTCGTGCAGCAGGTCGACGATCAGCTTCAGCTCGTGCAGGCACTCGTAGTAGGCGACCTCGGGCTGGTAGCCGGCCTCGACCAGGGTCTCGAAGCCCTTGACCACCAGCTCGGTGGCGCCGCCGCACAGCACCGCCTGCTCGCCGAACAGGTCCGTCTCGGTCTCCTCGGCGAAGGTCGTCTCGAGCACGCCGCCGCGCGTGCCGCCGATGCCGTGCGCATAGGCGAGGGCTCGCGGCTTGGCCTTGCCGGTAGCGTCCTGCGCGACGGCGATCAGGCACGGCACGCCGTCGCCCTGCTGGTACTGGCGGCGCACGAGGTCCCCCGGGCCCTTGGGTGCGATCAGCACCACGTCGAGGTCCTTGCGCGGCTTGATCTGCTTGAAGTGAATGTTGAAGCCGTGCGCGAACAGCAGCGTCGCGCCCTTCTTCAGCGGAGCCCTTGATCTGCGCGTACAGCGCCTGCTGCGCCAGGTCCGGCACCAGCATCGCGACGAGGTCCGCACCCGCGACCGCCTCGGCCGGCTCGGCCACTTCGAGCCCGTCCTTCTTGGCCTTCTTCCAGCTGGCGCCCGCCCTTGCGCACGCCGACCACGACGTTGATGCCGCTGTCCTTGAGGTTGAGCGCATGGGCGCGGCCCTGGCTGCCGTAGCCCAGCACCGCGATGCGCGCGCCCTTGAGCGCTTTCTTGTCGACGTCCTTCTGCGAATACAAGCGCATGAGCTCACTCCCGTGATCGAACCGTGACGATGATTATCTATTGGCCAAAAAAAACCCCGCCCCGGTCTGGCCGGTGCGGGGTTCCTTCGATTCTGGTCTTCGTTTCCAACCTCAGACCAAGGTCCCGCACCTCCGCTCGAGCAGCAGCAGGCCCAGCAGTCGCAGGTCGATGCGAGCAATGAACGCAGTTGCGAGGGCTGAAGGCATTTGCAGTGCAGGAAAAACCTTGTCGGGCCCGATGTGAGCACAGCGCTCGCGTGCTTGTCAACGGGCCTCGAGACACGCGCAAACCGCGCTCGCGCAAGGATAAAATCGCATTCGTGTACGACAGCCCGACAGTCCGACGCCGACCTCGGCGGCGAGGATTTGGTTAAGCTGCACGGCACCGCACAACCACGCCGCGGCGCGCGTCGCCATCTTCTGCATCAACATGCCCTCTCCCGCACCGTCAGACCTGCTCCTGCGCCAGAAACCGGCTGGCGCGTTGCCGCTGTGGCTGGTCAGCGAGCACACGCTCGATGCGTGGTCGCGTGAGATTCCCGCCAACGCGGTGCAATGGCTCGACGGCTGCGTATTCAAGGCCGAACGCCACAGGGTGACGCTGCTGCCCGCACCCGATGGCAGCGTCGCCGGCGCGGCGCTCGGCCTGGGCAAGCTGGTCGATCTCAACGAGCTGAGTCTGTGGCACGGTGCCGGCCTCGCCGACAAGCTGCCCGCCAAGGACTTCCATTGCGTCACGCCGCTCCCGCCGCGGGCGGCGACCCAGCTCGCCCTCGGTTTCGTCTACGGCCAATACCGGTTCGAGCGCTACCGCCGCGCCGGCACGCATTCCCGCACGCCGCGGCTCGTCGCGCCCGAGGGCTGCGATGTCGCGCTGGTGTCGCGCACCGCGACCGCCCTGGGATGGGCGCGTGACCTCATCAATACCCCGGCCGGCGACCTGGGACCTGCCGAGCTCGCCGGCGAAATCCGCCAGCTCGCCGCCGAGGCGGGTGCGCGCTGCACGGTGATCGAGGGCGATGAGCTGTTGCGACAGAACTATCCGGCGATCCACGCAGTGGGCCGGGCCAGCAGCAACGCCCCGCGCCTCATCGACCTGCGATGGGGCGAGGAGGGCGCGCCCAAGGTCACGCTGGTCGGCAAGGGAGTGTGTTTCGACAGCGGGGGGCTCGATCTGAAGACCTCGCAATCGATGGCGCTGATGAAGAAAGACATGGGTGGCGCGGCGTGCGCGCTGGCGCTGGGGCGGATGATCATGGACGCCACGCTGCCGGTGCGGCTGCGCGTGCTGGTGGCCGCCGTCGAGAACAGTGTTTCGGCAAATGCCTACCGCCCGGGCGATGTGATTGCGACCCGCAAGGGGCTGACAGTGGAGGTGGGTAACACTGATGCGGAAGGGCGGCTGGTGCTGTGCGACGCGCTGGCGGAGGCCGATGCCGAGCGCCCCGACCTGCTCATCGACCTCGCCACGCTCACCGGCGCCGCGCGCGTCGCGCTCGGCCCGGAGCTGCCGGCGTTGTTCGGCAGCGACGAGGCGCTGGTGAACGAGCTGATGAGTCACGCACGCGCCGAGAACGACCCGCTCTGGCCGATGCCGCTGTGGTCGCCGTACGACGAGGACCTGTCCAGCAAGCTCGCCGACCTCAACAACGTCTCGCCCACGACGTTCGCCGGCGCGATCATCGGCGCGCTGTTCCTGCGCCGCTTCGTGGCCGAGCACACGCCCTGGCTGCACGTCGACCTGTTCGCGTGGAATCCGAAAGACCGGCCGGGCCGCCCGGTGGGCGCCGAGGCGCAGTGCGTGCGAGCGCTGTACGCATTGATCGCGGCCCGGTACCCGAACTGATGCTGGTCATTGCGCCGCGCGATCTCGCCTTTCTCATCCTCATCAACCTCATCTGGGGCTTCAACCTCATCGCCAGCAAGATCGGCGTGGGCGACTTCCCGCCGATGCTGTTCACTGCGATGCGCTTCGCGCTCCTGGCACTGCTGCTCCTGCCGTTCCTGCGAGTCAGGCGCGGCGAGATGGGTGCGGTGGTGGTCGCGGCGCTGATGAGCGGCGCGCTGCACTTCGGTCTGCTGTTCGTGGGACTGGGGATGTCGGACTCGATGTCCTCGGTCGCAATCGCCGGACAGCTGGGCGTGCCCTTCACCACGCTGATGTCCATCGTGTTCCTCAACGAAGTCGTGCGCTGGCGGCGCTGGCTCGGCATCGTGCTGGCCTTCGCGGGAGTCATGGTGATCGGGCTCGATCCGCTGGTGTTCCGTTCCTGGCCGGGCCTCGCACTGGTGGTGTTGTCGGCCTTCATCGGCTCGATCGGATTGATGGCCGTCAAGAAACTGGCCGGCTGGAGGCCCCTTCAGCTGCAAGCCTGGTTCGCGCTGATCAGCGCGCCCGTGCTGATCGTGCTGTCCTTCTTCTTCGAAACCGACCAGCAGCAGGCGCTGGCGAACGCCACGTGGCGAGGTTGGGCGGCGCTGGCGTTCACCGCGCTCGTCGCCAGCCTCGTGGCGCACACCGGGTACTTCTATCTCGTGAAGCGCTACCCGGTAACCAGCGTATCGCCGCTGACGGTGCTCTCTCCGTCTTCGGCGTCCTGTTCGCCGTCACGCTGCTCGACGAGGACCTGACGACGCGCATGATCCTCGGCGCAGTGATGACTTTGACCGGCGTGTTCATCGTGGCGCTGAGAGAGCGCAAGATAATCGAGACCGGCACTTGACCCACCCATCGAGGAGTCTGCCTTGGCGAGAGTGAGAGCAAAGAACACCAAGGCCGCCGCGCCGGACTCGCGTCGCCACTCCAGGCTGGTCGTCGACGGCGTGAAGCAGGCGCCGGCGCGGGCCATGCTGCGCGCGGTCGGCTTCGACGATGCCGATTTCGCGCACCCGCAGGTCGGCATCGCCTCGACCTGGAGCAAGCTCACGCCGTGCAACATGCACATCGACGATCTGGCAGGATCGCCGCGCGGGCGGTGGATGCGGCCGGCGGCAAGAGCGTCGTGTTCAATACGATCACGGTCTCCGACGGCATCTCGATGGGCACGCCGGGAATGCGCTACTCGCTCGTGTCGCGCGAGGTGATCGCCGATTCGATCGAGACGGTGGTCGGCGCGCAGGGCTTCGACGGCTTCGTCGCCATCGGCGGCTGCGACAAGAACATGCCCGGCTGCGTGATGGCCATGGCGCGCCTGGATCGCCCGGCCGTGTTCGTCTACGGCGGCACCATCCGCCCGGGCGCCGGGCGGCGCGACATCGTCTCGGTATTCGAGGCGGTGGGCGGCCACGCCGGCGGCTCGGTCTCCGACGCGCAGCTGCTCGATGTCGAGCGCACTGCGATTCCCGGCCCGGGCAGCTGCGGCGGCATGTACACGGCCAACACGATGGCATCGGCCATCGAAGCGCTGGGCATGAGCCTGCCGAACAGTTCGGCGCAGGAGGCGGTCTCGGACAACAAGCGCACCGATTGCGAACGCGCCGGCGCGGCAGTGATGCGGCTGATCGAGCGCGGCATCAGGCCCTCGCGACATCCTGACGCGCGAGGCGTTCGAGAACGCGATCACCGTGGTGATCGCGCTCGGCGGCTCCACCAATGCCGTGCTGCACCTGCTCGCGATGGCGCACGCGGCCGGCGTGCGCCTCGCGCTCGACGACTTCACCCGCATCGGCAAGCGCGTGCCGGTGCTCGCCGACCTGCGCCCGAGCGGCAGGCTACCTGATGTCCGAGCTCATCGCCATCGGCGGCATCCGGCCGCTGATGCAGCATGCTGCTGGATGCCGGCCTGCTGCACGGCGATTGCCTGACGGTGACCGGCGAGACGCTGGCGGAGAATCTCGCGCAAGTGGAGCCGTACCCGGAAGGTCAGCAGATCGTGCGGCCGCTCAGCGACCCCATCAAGAGCGACAGCCACCTGGTCGTCCTCTACGGCAACCTCGCGCCCGAGGGCGCCGTGGCGAAGATCACCGGCAAGGAGGGACTCGCGTTCGCGGGGCGCGCGCGCGTGTTCGATTCCGAAGAGCGCGCGCTGCAGGCGATCCTCGACGGCACCGTGATCGCCGGCGACGTCGTCGTGATCCGCTACGAAGGGCCGCAGGGCGGGCCGGGCATGCGCGAGATGCTGAGCCCGACCGGCGCCATCATGGGCAAGGGGCTCGGCGACAAGGTCGCTCTCATCACGGACGGTCGCTTCTCCGGCGGCAGCCACGGGTTCGTGGTAGGGCACGTCGCGCCCGAAGCGGCCGTGGGTGGGCCGCTCGCGCTGGTGCGCACCGGGGATCCGATCCGCATCGATGCCAGGCGCCGCACGCTCACGCTCGAGGTCAGTGCCCGCGAGCTCAAGCGGCGGGCAGCCTCATGGCGTGCCCCCAAGCCATATGCGACACGCGGCGTGCTCGCCAAGTACGCGGCGAGTGTCAGCAGCGCGTCGCTCGGCGCCATCACCGATGGGGCCCTGCGCCTGCGCTGACGCCCCGCAATCTCGCCACTATCGGACGCCACTGGCAACACTGGCGGGAACTTGCCAGCACAATCCGCGCTCAATCCTAATGTTGCCGCGCAACAGCTGCACCGAGGATGCCTCGGGCGCGCTTTCCCGGAGGGTGAGTGCCACCGTAGCCGGGACGAACGAGCGGGACGAGAAGCAGGGTGCTGCAATTTATGCAGGGCGGCTTGCGCGTGCTGACGGTCGCGCACTGCACGGCAAGGCCCGCAAGCGACTGATGATCCGGGCAATTCACGCTTGCGAAGTTGTTGTCTTGGCGGCTACGTGCGGTTAGAGTTGCGCCCTGCAGCGCGCCAGCGAAACACTTGATGAAGTGACGGCGCGTTTTTTTTGCCGATGCATCCAAAGCTGCCTCGGCTGGCATTCGAAGCAATGGGGTTGGGGGTAATTCAAGAGGCACCACGAACGCAGGCGGGCGTTCGTAGTCGGGCAGGCGGCAAGATTCTGCGCGGCCGTCGTGCAACGACGGCTTGCAGGAATGAGTGAACGCCGCTACCGTCGGCACCCGCCGAACGGGGCGCACGCTCCAAGCACACCACACTTAACACTGATTTCACGCTATGGCATTTGTTGCTGAATCACCATTTTCAGGCATCCGGCTGGTCGCCATCGTCGGCATCATCCTGCTGCACTTCGCCGTGTTCTGGGCACTGGAGAACGGCCTGGCTCAGGCCGCGATGCAGATCATCACCGGCCCGCTCGAGACCAAGATCATCGACGAGCCGGTCGAGGAGGTCGAGGAACCGCCGCCTCCGCCGCCCAAGATCGAGATCCCGCCGCCGTTCGTGCCGCCGCCCGACTTCGCCATCGACCTGCCGCCGGTCGCGGACACCACGGCAATCCGCACCACCAGCGTGATGCCGCCGCCGATGCCGCCGCCGATGGCGCCTGCGCCGGTCACCAAGACACCGCCGCGTTCGCCGACCAAGGGCCTCTCGCAACCCGAGTATCCGCCCACCGCGCGCCGCCTTAACCAGGAAGGCACGGTGACGCTGTTGATCTACGTGCTCGCGGACGGCCGCGTCGGCGACGTGAAAATCGAGAAGAGCAGCGGCTTCCCCAAGCTCGACGAAGGCGCGGCCTCGCACGCGAAGCGCGCCTGGCGATTCATTCCGGGCCAGGAGGGCAACCAGCCGGTTGCGGCCTGGGGTCGATTCGCCGTCACGTTCAAGCTGCTCGAAGACTAACCCGCAATCCAAGGCGACCCTTCCTAGAAGAGGACATCCGGTTTATGGCAACTCCCGTGCAAGCAACTGAAAACCCCTATGGCCTGGTAAGTCTTTGGGTCCAGGGCGATTACGTCGCCAGAGGGACCATGCTCCTGCTCGTGGTCATGTCCGCCCTGTCGTGGTGGGTGATGATCACCAAGGTGTTCGATCAGCGCCGCATCATGAAGCAGGCCAAGCAGGCCGAGCGCGATTTCTGGCAGGCGGGCTCGATCAAGCAGGCCATCGACACCCTCAAGGGCAAGAACAACGCCTTCAAGGCCATCGCCGAGGAAGGCCTGCGCGCCGCCCAGCATCACGAGGGCCGGCTCACCGACCAGATCGATCTGCACGAGTGGATCAGCCAGTCGCTGCAGCGCGCGCTGGACCAGATCACCAACTACCTCCAGGGCGGTCTGCCCATCCTGGCGACTGTCGGCTCGACTGCTCCCTTCGTCGGCCTGTTCGGCACGGTGTGGGGCATCCTCAACGCGCTCATCAGCATCGGCGTCGCCGGCCAGGCGAGCATCGACAAGCGTCGCCGGTCCGGTCGGCGAGGCGCTCATCATGACGGCCATCGGCCTGGCGGTCGCGGTGCCGGCGGTGCTCGGCTACAACATCCTGCTGCGGCGGAACAAGATCGTCATCGAGAAGCTCAAGTACTTTGCGACCGACCTGCACGCCTACCTGTTGAGCGGCGCACGCATCGGCGGCGAATCGCCCAAGGCGCGTGCCGCGGGCAGCGGTGCGACCGGCAGCGGCGACCCGCTCCTAACGGCATCGGCGGACCCGAGGAGCACCCTGAGTCATGGCAATGAAGATCGGCGGAGAGGAAGAGGGCTGCGGTGATGTCGGAGATCAACACCACGCCGCTAGTCGACGTGATGCTGGTGCTCCTCATCATCTTCCTGATCACCATCCCGGTGATCACGAAGTCGATCAAGCTCGATTTGCCGAAGGCCGTCAACCATGCCGACCGAGACCAAGCCCGAGAACATCATCATCGCGATCGATGCGCAGGGTAACGTCTACTGGAACGAGCTGAAGGTGCCGCCGGGCGATGCGCTGCTCGATCGAATCAAGTCGGTGACGATGCGCGCGCAGGCCGACGGCAAGCCGCAGCCCGAGTTCCACCTGCGCGCCGACAAGAACGTGCGCTACGAGTTCGTCGGGCGCACCATCGTGCTGGCACAACGCGCAGGCGTGGCGAAGGTCGGCTTCATCACCGAACCGGACCGGGGCGTGCGCGGCACGCGCCGCTAGATCGGCTCGACCAGCTCGGCTCAAGGAGTCATTGCGATGGGAATGAGTGTAGGCGGCGGCGAAGACAGCAGCATGGTGGACATGAACACCACGCCGCTGATCGATGTAATGCTGGTGCTGCTGATCATGTTCATCATCACGCTGCCGATCATGACGCATGCGGTGAAGCTCGACATGCCGCGGGCGACACCGCCGACGGAAAACCTGCCCGAGCCCGAGGTCGTGGAGCTCGAGATCGATTTCGACGGCACCTACTACTGGAACGGCACGGCGGTCGACGAGGGGACGCTGCACGCCTACCTCAATCGGGCGGCGCTACAGCCGGAGCAGCCGGAGATCCACATTCGGCCGAACAAGCGGGTCAAGTACGACTACGTGGCGAAGGTGCTCGCCGCGGCCCAGCGCCTCGGGGTGAAGAAAATCGGGTTCGCTGGCAACGAGCAGTTCATGTAGCGGCGCGAGCCCGCGCCGGCGGCCTGACGCGTTCAGTCGCAGTTCACGTCGCGGAATTCACAGTGGGAGTCAAAGCGCCGGGATGTGAGCGTCCCGGCGCGCTTTTTTTTTGAGGAACGTCATGTTACGTAAAACAGTTCTGGCGCTGTCCCTGACTCTGGGTGTTTGCACGGGAGCCCAACTGCTGGTCATCGAATCGGTGGCCGTAGCCAAGGAGAAGAAGGAAGAGCCCAAGAAGCAGGGCGTGAGCGCCAAGGTGGCCAAGCCGCTCAAGGGCGCGCAGGAGGCGCTGCAGAAGGAACAGTGGGACGAGGCGCTCGTCAAGATCCGCGAGGCCCAGGCGATTCCCGAGCGCACGCCGTACGACGACTACCAGATCAACGAATTCCTGTTCTTCGCCTCGGCCAGGAAAGCAGACTTCGTCACCGCCGCCGCCGCCCTGGAACAGGTGGTGAACTCCGGGTTCGTGTCGGAGGAGGACAAGGTGGAGCGCACGCGGCAGGTGGCGACGCTCAATTTCCAGAACAAGAACTATGGCAAGGCCGTCGAGTACGGCAATCGCTGGATCGAATTGACCGGCGGCAGCGCGGCCCAGGCGTATGAGCTCACCGGCCAGGCGCAATATCTGCTCGAGGACAACGCGGCCGCCATCCAGACGCTGCGCAAGGCGGTCGACGTCGCCAAGGCTGCCGGCCAGCCGGTCAAGGAACAGTGGCTGCAAGTGATGCTGAGCGCCTACGACCGCACGGACGATGCCGCCGGTGTGAGCAATACGCTCGAGGAGCTGGTCCAGGCCGACGTCAAGCGCCCCGAAGACCGGAAGAAGTACTGGGAACAGCTGCTCGACACGGTCTATGCCAAGCAGGAAAACGACGACCGCACCACCCTGGAAATCCATCGGCTGCGCAACGAGCTGGGCATCCTGCGGCGCGCTGACGACTATGGCGAGATGGCCGACATTGCGGCATCCATCGGCATCCCCAGCGAAGCGGTGAAGGCCCTGGAGAAGGCAACTACCGTCGAGGGATCCGAGCGCGACCGCCCGCGGCGTCTGGTGCGGCTCGCAGAGCTCCGCAAGCTCGCAGAAACAGACCGCAAGTCATTGCCAGGGCTTGAGAAAGAGGCCCCAGCAGCGAAGACCGGCGAGACCTACTATGCGCTCGGGGTCGGCTATCTGAGCTTCGACCAGTACGAGCCGGCCGCTGTCGCGCTCAAGCAGGGCATGCAGAAGGGCGGCCTCAAGCGCCCGGACGAGGCGCAGATCACCCTGGGCCGCACATTGCTCAAGCTCAACCAGAAGGAGGAGGCCAGGCAGGCCTTCGCCGCCGTGCCGCAGAGTTCCAAGCTTGCGCGCATTGCCAGACTGTGGGCAATTTATGCAAACCAGGCCTGAAGCCCCGGGACTTGCGGAAACTTTCGGGGCCGATGCGGTCCTTTAGATTTCAGAGGAATCCGATGATGCAGAAGCTCGCACTGATCGTTCTCACTGGGCTGGGCACGCTGAGCCTGGGCGCGCTCGGCAGTCTGGCTCCCAGTTCCGCGAACGCCGAGACGTTCAGCAGGGAAGTGGGTGAGCCGTTGCAGGAAGCCAAGAAGGCGGCGGACCGAACGTCTGTGGGACGCGGCGCTGGCCAGCATCAAGAAGGCGCAGGCGGTTCCAACCAAGAAACCGCACGAGGAGTACCAGATCAACGAGTTGCTCGCGTACGTCCTGCTCAACAAGAAGGACAACGCCGGCGCGGCGCGCGTCTACGAGGAAAACCTCAATTCGGGCAGCACCCCGGCCAGCCAGGTCGGCCAGCGCGTCAAGGTCATTACCCAGCTGCACGTCGGCTCACGCAACTGGGGCAAGGCCATCGAGTACGGCAACCGCTGGATCAAGGCCAGCCCGGGCGATACGCAGGCCTACGAGCAGGTAGCGCAGGCCCAGCACCAGAGCGGCGATTGCAAGAATGCCAGCCGCACGATGCAGCAGGGTATCGAAGTGGCCCGCAAGGCCGGTCAGAAGCCGAAACAGAACTGGCTGTTCCTGAAGCTCGACTGCCAGCGCAAGCTCGACAACGTCGCCGGCATGACGGCGACGCGCGAGCAGTTGGTGCTCTGGTACCCGAGTAAGGACAACTGGAAGGCGGTCCTGGCCAACGTCTACAACCAGCCGAACAACGACGACCGGGCGACGCTCGACCTGTTCCGCCTGATGCTCGAGCTCGACGTGCTCGAGAAACCCAAGGACTACGTCGAAATGGCGCAGATGGCCATCGAGACCGGCGCGCCGACCGAGGCGGTGAGCGTCATGGAGAAAGGCTTCACCAACAAGGCGCTCGACGGCAAGGAGCGCGAACGTCATCTGCGCCTGCTCAACAACGCCAAGACGCAGGCGCAGGCTTCGAAAGCGGAGATCGCCAAGATGGAGCAGGAAGCGCGCACCGCCGCGACCGGCGAAGCCGACGTGCGCTTGGGCGGTCGCTACCTCGCCAACGGCGAGTACGGAAAGGCGGTGACTGCGATCCAGCGCGGCCTGAAGAAGGGCGGCTTCAAGGGAGCGGACGGAGCGCAGATGATGCTCGGGCGCGCCTACCTGAAACTCAAGCAGAAGGATCAGGCGCGCAAGGCGTTCGGCGCCGTGCCGGACGATTCCAAGCTGGCGCAGGTCGCACAACTCTGGGGTGTATACGCCCAGCAGTCCTGAGCGACTCCGGGGCGAACGATCAGCGCCGCGCCGTGAGGGAGAACGGGCGGCCGTCCCGCCCGCTGAGCATCGCGTGAATTTCGCCGACGATGGCGAGCGCGATGGCTTCGGGCGTCGCCGCGCCGATATCCAGTCCGACGGGTCCGAACAGCCGGCCTTCGAGGCGCGCAGCCGTCTCACCCAGACCGGCGCGCAGGCGCTCGCGCCGGGCGGCCGGTCCCAACAAGCCGACATAGCCGATATCCGAGTCCGCGAGCTGCCGTAGATACGCCAGGTCGGAAGGCAGGTGATGGCTCATCACCACGGCCGCGTCGTAGTCGGCGAGCCCTGCGCGTACGGCGAGGTCACCCGGTTGCACGAGGATCACGCGTTCCGCAGCAGCGAGGCGCGTCGCGTCGGCGTAAGTCGGGCGATGGTCGACCACGGTGACCGCCCATCCGAGAAGCAGCGCCTGGTTGACGACGGCCAGGGCATCCGGTCCGCCACCCAGCAGCAGCACGCGCACGGGCGGCTCGATCGTCCCGATGAAGGCCTCGACCGACGCTCCCGCATCGAGCAGCACCAGTTGATTCGGATGCTCGTCGCGTTCCGCGGCCAGGCAGTGCGCCGCCAGTTCACGCGCCACCGGACCTTCGGCCGGCTCGTCGGCGAACCAGCAACGTCCCGCGGGCCAGCCCGAGTCCCGCGACGCCACGATCGTGGCGAACGCAGCGCGGCGACGGCCTGGCAGGCGATCGAGGAGCCGCGGCAGAGGCTCGTATTGCGTGGCTGCCGTCGCCGGTTGCAGCAGTATCCGCATCGCTCCTTCGCACCCGAGACCCAGACCCCAGATGTCATCGTCCGAGCTGCGCGAGTCGTACTCCACCGTGCGCGCGCGGCGCTGCTCGATCGCCTGCAGCGCCTGCTGGTGCAGATCCGTTTCGAGGCAGCCGCCCGATAGCAGGCCCGCAAATGCGCCATCGCGCGCGAACAGCATGCGCGCTCCAGCCTTGCGGTAAGTCGATCCCTGGGTGGCAATCACGGTGGCGAGCACCAGGGGCTCGCCCTGGGCGCGGCGGCGCGCGAAGAAGGCACGCAAGGCGGGGAGCGTGGAATCCATTGGCGCCTGCGATTATGCCAGCGGCGCTAATTAAACACGCCGTTGCCGGCCGCCCTTGTGAGCGCGGAGGTCTTGGCATCTAATTAACCGAGCGTTTAAACCGGTGTTGCAACCGAGCAGCGGGAGCGATGGCCCTGGGAGTGATGGCAATGAGCAGAACGGCGCGAGCGGTGACGGCGAGACGGCCGGGTCGACCGCCCCAGACGGCGGACAGCCAGGTGCGCGATGCCCTGCTCGATGCCGCGCGAACCCTGTTTCTGCGCTATGGATTCCGCGCGGTGTCCAGCCGCCAGGTCGCCGCGGCCGCCGGGGTCAATCCGGCGATGATTCACTACTACTTCGAGGGCAAGGAGGGGCTGTACCGCGCGATGCTCGAGAGCGCAATTGCGCCGGTCATCACGCGTCTGGGCGCCATGCTGGGCGATCCCGGCGCGGTCGACCTCGAAGCCCTGGCGCGCACCTACATGCGCACGCTGGCCGCCAATCCGTGGATTCCCGGACTCATCGTGCGCGAAGTGCTCTCTCCGGACGGCAGCTTCCGCCAGGCGTTCGTGCGCGACTTCGCGGGACGCTTCGCGCCCATGGTGCGCACCATCGTCGCGCGCGAGGCCGAACGCGGCCGCCTGCGCCGCGATCTCGATCCCTCCCTGACCGTCGTCTCGCTGCTGAGCCTGGCACTGTTCCCGTTCATTTCCCTGCCGATCACCAGCCGCGTGCTCGGCGTCGAGACCGGCGAAGCCGGCATGGAAAAACTGATCGCGCACACCGTGCGCGTGTTCCTGCGGGGCGTCGCCGCAGACGGAGCCCCACATGCGTGACCGTTTGCTGGCCGTCGCGGTGCTGCTGCTGGCCGGGTGTGCGCCGAACGGCGCTGCGCCGGTCGCGCTCGGCATACTCGAGCGCGACCGGATCGAGCTCACCGCCGAAGCGCGCGAGACCATCGTCTCGATCCAGGTTCGCGAAGGGGATCGGGTCGCAACCGGCCAGGTCCTGGCGCAGCTGGATGACTCGTCCTACGCCAAGCAGCTGGAAAGCGCACGTGCCAATGCGAGCGCCGCTCGCCATCGACTCACTGAGCTGACTCGCGGCCCGCGCAGCGATACGATCCTGGAGGCCCGTGCGCGGTTGCAAGGCGCCGAGAGCGACCTCGAGAGCGAGGAACGCGAATATCAGAGGCAGAGCGAGCTGGTGACGCGCCACCTCACCAGCCAGTCGGCGCTCGATCGGCAGCGCGCGGCCCGCGATCGGGCCGAGGCGGCGCGCAAGGAGGCAAGGGCGCAACTGGCGCTGCTCCTCAAGGGAACGAGGATCGAGGAGCTCGACCAGGCGCGTGACGCGCTGGCGCAGGCGCAGGCGGCGCTCGAACAATTGCAGATCGCTGCGCAACGGCTCACCGTGCGCGCTCCGCGCGCCGGCGTGATCGAGGCACTGCCTTACGAGATCGGTGAGCGGCCGCCCGCGGGCGCGCCCGTGGTCATCATGCTGGCCGACGGCGAGACTTTCGCCCGTGTCTATCTGCCGGCTGAGCTGCGCACCACCGTGCGGGCCGGCGATCGCGCCGCAGTTCATGTCGACGGCGTCGACAAGCCGTACTCCGGCCGCGTTCGCTACATCGCCGGCGAGGCGGCGTTCACACCGTACTACGCGCTCACTCAGGAGGATCGCGGGCGCCTCAGCTACCTGGCCGAGGTCACGCTCACCGGCGAAGGCGCGGCGCGGCTGCCAGCCGGGATTCCGGTGGAGGTGAGCTTCGAGCCCGCCAGCGAGACGGCGCGGCAATGAACGGCGCCGTCGCCATTCGCGCGCGCGGCCTGACGCGGCAGTTCGGGCACCTGGTGGCCGTCGATCACGTCGATCTGGACATTCCACGCGCGCAGATCTACGGCTTCCTCGGCCCCAACGGCTCGGGCAAGTCGACCACGATCCGCCTGTTGTGCGGCCTGCTGCGCCCGACTTCCGGCACGGTGTCGGTGCTGGACATCGACGTGGCGCGCGACTCGGAGAAACTGCGCCGCAAGCTCGGCTACATGACGCAGAAGTTCTCGCTCTGGGAGGACCTGACGGTCGGCGAAAATCTCGAGTTCATCGCGCGCATCTACAGCATCCCGCGCAGCCAGCGCGCCGCACGCATCGCTCTGCGGCTGGAGCAGTACCACCTCGCGGACCGCGTCGAGCAGCGCGCCGGGACCCTGAGCGGCGGCCAGAAACAGCGCCTGGCATTGGCGGCTGCGACGCTGCACGAGCCGGAACTGCTGCTGCTCGACGAACCGACCAGCGCCGTAGACCCCCAGAGCCGCCGCGATTTCTGGGAGAGCCTGTTCGGGCTGGTGCACCGGGGCACCACCATCCTGGTGTCGACGCACTACATGGACGAGGCCGAACGCTGCCATCGCCTCGCCATTCTCGATTCAGGCCGGCTGGCGGCGGAGGGCACGCCCAAGGACCTCGCCGCGGCCATCGATGCGGCCGTGGTCGAGATCGAAACCGACGACATCGAGGGTGCCCGCCAGGCGCTCGGCGGTCTGAGCGGCGTCAAGAGCGTCGCCCAGCTCGGCACGCGGCTGCACGCGCTGCTCGACCGCAGCGTTGCCGATCCCGCGCGCGCGGTTGGTGCAGACGATGCGCGCTGCCCATGTCGATGCCCGCGTGGAGCTCGCGCAGCGCCAGCCTCGAGGACGTGTTCGTGGCGGCGACGCTCGACAGGGGCGGGGCGCAGCCCAATACGCAGGTTGCGGCCTGATGGGTGCCGCTCGCCGAAGCGCTCGGCCGGGTCGGCGCGATCGCCGCGAAGGAGCTGCGCCAGCTGGGGCGCGATCGGCTCGACGTTCGGCATGGTGGTGGGTATTCCGCTGCTGCAGATCCTGATCTTCGGCTACAGCATCAACTTCGACGTACGCCAGATCAGCGCGGCAGTGGTCGATCATGCGCATACCTCCGGGTCGCGGGCCATGGTCCAGCAGCTGGAGGCGACGCAGGTGCTGGACGTGACGCGCCACCTCGGCTCCGCGGAAGAGCTGCGGCGGGAAATCGCGAGCGGCACGGTCAGCGTCGGAATCTATATCCCGCCGGACTTGAGCGCCGCCGGCTGGAATCCGATCGCCCGTCCTGCAGATCATGGTGGACGGCAGCGAACCGACCATCGAGGGGGTGGTGCGCGGGCTGGCCGCCATGCCGCAGCCGCAACGCGCGGGACTGGCGGGATTGCCCGCCCGCTCCGTGGAGGTGCTGACGCTCTACAACCCGGAAAAGCGCACCGCGGTCCAGATCGTGCCCGCGCTCATCGGCGTGATCCTCAACATGACGATGGTGCTCTTCACGGCCATCGCCATCGTGCGCGAACGCGAGCGCGGCAACCTCGAGCTCCTGATCACCACCCCGGTGCGCTCGGCGGAGCTGATGGCGGCAAGCTCTGCCCTATATTGCCGTGGGTCTGATCCAGACCACGCTCATCCTGCTGGTGGGCAAGTGGCTGTTCGACGTGCCGATCGCCGGCCGTATCCTCGATCTGTATGCCGCCTCCGCCCTGTTCATCGCGGCGACGCTGATGCTCGGTCTGCTGATCTCGACGCTGGCGCAGACACAGTTCCAGGCAGTGCAGCTGAGTTTTTTCACCATGCTGCCCTCGATCCTGCTCTCGGGGTTCATGTTTCCGTTCGACGGCATGCCCAGGGCCGCCCAGCTGATCGCCCAGGTCCTGCCGCTGACGCATTTCGTCGACCTGGTGCGCGGCATCGTGCTGCGCGGCGCCTCGATCGGCAGCATGCCGCTGCAACTCGTCAAGCTCGGGGCGTTCTTCGCGATCGCCCTGTTCCTCGCCGCATTGCGGTTCCGCAAGCGGCTCGATTGAGGAGCCGTCGGTCCCCGCGTGCAACTGCGGAACGCGCCAGAGGTCAGGTAAGTTTCTGCCGGGGCTGATGGGCCCTGCTACGATCCGAACCCGGACGGGGTTTCGCAGTGGCACAACAGTATCGCGAAGGCAATTGGTTCGGCGTTCCCCTCGGGCACGGCCAGATGGCGCTCGGCCTGGTGGCGCGGCGACCCAAGCGCGGCGGATTGCTCCTCGGCTATTTTTTCGGGCCGCCGCGCAAGCACGCGCCGGACGCTGCCGAGTTGCAGAGCCTCGCGGCGCGCGAGGTTCTGCTCGTGTGCCGCTTCAAGGAAGCTCCGTTGCATCGTGGACTGTGGCGCGTGGTCGGCGAATGCGCCAAGTGGCGGCACAAGGACTGGCCGATGCCGGCGTTCCTGCGCAAGGAAGGGTTGTCGGGACGCGTGATCCGCATCGAGTACGCGCAGGACAACCTCACGACGCCCGCACAGGGAGAGCGAAGCCGCGGCCACCGATGCCGCGCTCCCCGAAGACATCGTCTACGACGAGATCCGCCTGGTCGAGACGCTCAACCGCCTGTTCGCCGAGCAACGACCCGTGACCCTCGACCCCGGCCAGTGGACACGATGAGCTTCGCGCCCTTGCCTTGCTGCATCGCGAAAAGCTAGAGTCTGGCGCGTTTTCGCTCAAGTCTAGGCGGCCTCGCGTGGGTGCAGCATGAAAACGATCTACGTCGGCAACCTGCCGTTCAGCGCGACCGAGGAACAAATCCGGCAGCTGTTCGAGCAGTACGGGAAGGTGCAGTCGGTGAAGCTGGTCTCCGATCGCGAGACCGGACGCCCGCGCGGCTTCGGCTTCGTGGAAATGGACGGGGCCGAGGCGGATTCCGCCATCGCGGCGCTCAACGGCCAGCAGTTCGGCGGACGCAGCCTGCGCATCAACGAGGCACGTGAGCGCGCCGAGCGTGGCCCGCCGCGCCGTTGAGGCCCCTCAACCTGGAGAGCACAACTCCGACCCGGCGCAGGCGCGCGCCGGCGGGGCGGACGCGTCGTCCGGCCCTGCGCCGCCGAACGTTGCAACCGACCCGTCGATAACCCGATGTCAGAGAATTCCTGGATAGTCCACAAGTTCGGCGGCTCGAGCGTCGCCGATGCCGACTGCTTCCGTCGCGTCGCGCGCATCGTCGAGGCAGGCGGCGCCAGCCGTCAGGCGGTCGTGCTGTCGGCCTGCCGCGGCGTCACCGACGGCTGCTGCGGCCTGGTGACCCTGGCCGAGCAGCAGGATGCCTCGTTCGAGTCGCGCCTCGGCGAGATCCGCGAGCGCCACATTCCGATTGCCGAGGCCGTGCTCAAGCCGGGCGGCGGCGGCGGCGTTCGTGAGCGACCTCAAGAGCGACTGCCGCGACATTCACGGCATCCTGCAGACCGTACGGCTGATTCGCTCCGCGGCGCAGAACGTACGCGACCTGGTGGCCGGTTTCGGCGAGATCTGGTCGACGCGGCTGTTCACCGCGCTGCTGCGCGAGCACGCCGGCATCGCCGGCGGGGATCGAGTGGCTCGACGCGCGGCGCGTGGTGCGTGGTCGACTGGGGCCCGCTCGGGCCCGACCGTGCAATGGGACGATTCGCGGCGCCGCCTGCATGCCGAGCTCAAGACCGGGTTCGCCGGCACGCTCGTGGTCACCGGCTTCATCGCCTCGCGACCGGCGCGGCATCCAGACCACGCTGGGTCGCAACGGCAGCGACTTCTCCGCTTCGATCTTCGGCGCGCTGCTCGATGCGCGCGAGATCCACATCTGGACCGACGTCGACGGCGTGCTGAGCGCCGACCCGCGCCTGGTGCCCGATGCCCAGGTGATCGACTCGCTCTCCTACAACGAGGCGATGGAGCTGGCCTACTTCGGCGCCAAGGTGATCCATCCGCAGACCATGGCGCCGGCGGTGGAACGCGACATCCCGATCTGGATCCGCAACACGTTCGCGCCCGACAAGCCCGGCACGCTCATCTGCGCCGCGCCGCAATCCCGGCTGCAGGTCAAGGGCATCACCAGCATCGACGCGATCGCGCTGGTCAACCTGGAAGGCGCCGGCATGATCGGCGTGCCCGGCACGGCGCACCGGCTGTTCGGCGCGCTGCGCGACGAGAACATCTCGGTGATCCTGATCTCGCAGGGCAGCTCCGAGCATTCGATCTGCTTCGCGATTCCGGAAGCGCAGGCGGCGCGCGCCGAGCAGGTCGTGCGTCGCGCCTTCGACAGCGAGCTGCGCCAGGGGCAGATCCAGAGCGTCGAAGTGGACCGGGGACTGAGCATCCTCGCGGTCGTCGGCGACGGCATGGCCGGGCGCGCACGGCGTCGCGGCCAAGGTATTCGCCGCGCTGGGCGATGCCGGCGGTCAACGTGCGCGCCATCGCCCAGGGCGCCTCGGAGCGCAACATCTCGGTCGTCATCGACGGCCGCAGACGCCGCCAGGGCGCTGCGCGCGGTGCATTCCGGCTTCTATCTCTCGCCGCACACGGTGTCGATCGGCGTCATCGGACCGGGGACGGTCGGCCGGCGTGCTGCCTCGACCAGCTGGCGGGCCAGGCAGGGCGGTTGCGCAGCGAGTCCAAGCTCGACCTGCGCGTGCGCGGCATCCTCAGCTCCAGCCGCATGCTGCTCGACGACGCCGGCGTGGACCTGGGGCGCTGGCGCGAGCAGCTGGAGCGCGAAGGCAAGGCGAGCGAGCTTGCCGCGCTTCGCGCAGTTCGTGCAGGCCGATCATCTGCCGCACGCCGTCATCGTCGATTGCACCGCGAGCGCGGAAGTCGCCGCGCACTATCGCGACTGGCTCGCCGCGGGCATTCACGTCGTCACACCCAACAAGAAGGCCAACAGCGGCGACTTCGCCCAGTATCGGGCGTTGCGCGAAGCGCGCCGCGGTGCGGCGGTCGCACTACCTGTACGAGGCGACCGTGGGCGCTGGCTTGCCGGTGATCCAGACGCTGCGCGACCTGCGCGATACGGGTGATGAGATCACCAGCATCGAGGGCATCTTCTCCGGCACGCTCGCGTACCTGTTCAACATCTACGACGGCAAGGCGCCGTTCTCGAGCATCGTGCGCGCCGCAAAGCAGAAGGGATACACCGAGCCGGATCCGCGCGACGACCTCTCTGGCATGGACGTGGCCCGCAAGCTCATCATCCTGGGCCGCGAGATGGGGCTGGAGCTCGAGCTCGCCGACGTCAGGGTCGAAAGCCTCGTGCCCCAAGGGGCTGATGAAATGCGGCAGCGAGGAATTCCTGGAGCGTCTGCCCGAGTACGACAACGCGATGCTGGAGCGCCTGGAATCCGCGCGCGCGGCCGGCAAGGTGCTGCGCTACGTCGGGCGGCTCGACGCGCAGGGCAAGGCCACTGTCGGCCTGGTGCAGCTCGAGCTGCGCCATCCGTTCGCCAACATTGCGCTGACCGACAACATCGTGCGCTTCGCGACGCGCCGTTACTGCGACAATCCGCTCATCGTGCAGGGACCGGGGGCGGGACCGGAAGTGACGGCGGGTGGCGTCTTCGCCGATCTGCTGCGCTTGTGCGCCTATCTCGGCGCGAGCCTGTGACGGTGGCCGGATGAAGGATCGCGCCTCGGCCTTCGCGCCGGCGACCGTCGGCAACGTCGGCATCGGTTTCGACATCCTCGGTCACACGGTGCAGAGCGTCGGCGATCGCGTCACCGCGCAACGCGTCTGCGACGCCTGGCGTGCGCATTCGATGCCATCACGGGCACTGCGGCCGATCTACCCCTCGAGCCCGAGCGCAATACCGCCGGCAAGGCAGTCCTGAGCATGTGGCGGGCGCTGCGGCGGGCACGGCGGCGTGGATCTGGAAATCGAAAAGGGCATTCCGCTGGGCTCGGGCCTGGGCGGCTCGGCAGCCTCGGCAGTTGCCGCCGTGGTCGCGGCCAACGCATTGCTGCGATCAGGCGCGTCCGCAGCTCGAGCTGCTCAAGTTCGCGATGCACGGCGAGCAGGTGGCGAGCGGTTCGATTCACGTCGACAACATCGCGCCTCGCTGTTCGGCGGCCTGGTGCTCACGGTCGGCATCGACAATCCGCGCATCAAGCAGATTCCGGTACCGCCGGCGATCCGCTGCGTGCTGGTTCATCCGCACATGTTCCTCTCCACGCGTGAAGCGCGCGGCATCCTCAGCCGCACCGTGACGCTGTCGGACTTCGTCTGGCAGACCGCCAATCTCGCGGGGTTCATCAGCGGCTGCTACTCGAACGACCTGGACATGATCCGCGATCCTTCGAGGACGTGGTGATCGAGCCGCAGCGCCAGGCGCTGATCCCGGGCTTCAGGCAGGTGCGCGCCGCGGCGATGGGCGCAGGCGCGCTCGGTTGCTCCATCTCGGGCGCCGGGCCGACGGTGTTCGCCTGGTGCGAGGAGCAGCGCGCCGCAGCGATCCGCGATGCCATGGTCGCCGCATTCGGCGCGCATGGGCTGGCGAGCGATCACTGGATCACCAGCATCGAGCCTCGCAGGCGCTCGCCTCGTCGATCGCTGATGCAGTTTCACGAGCACACGCAAGCCCGGCGCATCGGCGCAACGCTCAGCGAGGCCATTGCGCGCGGCCTCGCGCCCGACGGCGGCCTGTACGTGCCCGAGCTCGCTGCCGCGCCTCGTCAGGCAGCGACGCTGGCCGGCGCATGCGCTCGCATGGCGGCATGCGCGCACCGTGCTGGCGCCGTTCTTCGCGGGCGATGGGCTCGCTGCGAACGCTGGCTGCGATCGCCGCGAGGCCTTCGACTTTCCGGCGCCGCTGACGCCGGTGCCGACGAGCCGAGCACGACGGTGCTCGAGCTGTTCCACGGACCGACGGCGGCATTCAAGGATTTCGGCGCGCGTTCCTCGCCGCGGCCTGGAGCGCCTGCAGTCAGGCGGCGCACCGCCCGCTGACCATCCTGGTGGCGACCTCCGGCGACACCGGTGGTGCGGTCGCAGCTGCATTTCATCGCCGGCCGGGCATCGACGTCGTGGTTCTGTATCCGCGCGGGCTGGTGTCGCCGCGCCAGGAGCAGCAGCTCACCTGCTGGGGCGACAATGTGCGCAGCCTTCCGTGTGCGCGGCACGTTCGATGAATGCCAGCGGCATGGTCAAGGAGGCGTTCGCCGATCCGCGACTGCGCGACGGCGCGCGCCAGTTTTCATCCGCCAACAGCATCAACATCGGGCGCCTGCTGCCGCAGATCGTCTACTACGCGGCCGCCAGCCTCGACAGTCGAGCGGCGCACCGGTCGTGCTGGCCTCGTTCATCGTCCCCAGCGGCAACCTGGGCAATGCCATGGCGTGCATCTGGGCGCGCGCGATGGGCTTGCCGATCGACGAGATCGTGCTGGCGCACAACGCCAACCGCACCGTGCCCGACTTCCTCGCGAGCGGGCAAGTGGCAGCCGCGCGCCGAGCGTGGCGACGCTGGCCTCGGCCATGGATGTCGGCAACCCCAGCAACATGGAGCGCCTGCGGAACCTGTACCCGGATTGCGATGCATTGCGCCGGGCGTTGACCGCTGCGCAGCGTCGAGCGACGATGCAGATCCGCGCGCGCATCCGCGCGGACTACGCGGCGCTACGGCACGGATCTGGTGCCCGCATACGGCCGCGGCGGCCGAGGTCTACATGCAGCCTGCCGCGAGGAGCGCACGCGGGCAGCCACTGGGTGCTGGTGGCCACCGCGCACCCGGCCAAGTTCAGCGAGATCGTCGAGCCGCTGATCGGCGTGCAGGTCCCGGTCCCTCCCGCGCTCGCGGCGCTGCTCGCGCTGCCGCGACAGCGTGACCGAAATCGACGCTGACTCTCAGCGTCTCTCGACAGCGCCTTGAGGCAAGTACCCGTCCAACCATGTTCGAACCACTGAAACAGATCGACCCGCGACTGGTGGCCTATGCGGTGGTGGCCTGCGTCGGCGCGTTCCTGGTTTTCTGGCTGTGGCAGCGCTACCGGCGCTTCATGGTGCGGCGGGCGCATCCGTGCCACGGTCAATTCGGTGGCCTATGAGTACCTCAACAACGTCCTGGTCACCGACGGCATGGAAGGCTATTTCCACTTCGATTTCCTGCTGCTCACGCAGCGGGGGATCCTGGTGCTCGACCTGCGCGAGATACCCGGAGTGATCTTCGGCGGCGACCAGATGGACGACTGGGCGGTGATGACGCGTACGCGCCGCTTCACCTTCGCCAATCCGCAGGGCCCGCTGCTGGACCGCATCGCCGCCATCAAGCAGCTGGCGGGGGACACGCCGGTGGAAGGCCGGATCGCATTCACCGCCCGCTCGAAGTTTCCGAAAGGCCGGCCCAAGTCGGTGCTGATGCTCGATTCGCTGCGCGTCGAGTACGCCCCCATGGAGAAGGCGACGATGGCTGCCGCCGTCGCGAAGTTCCGCCCCGGCTGGGACCGCGTCAAGTCGAGCTCGCGTCCCAGCGATCTCGCGCGGCCTTAACGTCGCGCGTGAGCCGCGAGGACGTCGGCCGTGCAGGCGGTGACGCGCCGCGCGGTCGCGATGTCGAGGAACTCGTTGGGGCCGTGCGCGTTCGAGTGCGGCCCGAGCACGCCCGTCACCAGGAACTGAGTCTGCGGGAAGCGCTCGCCCAGCATGCCCATGAACGGAATGCTGCCCCCGGTTCCCATGAACATCGCCTCGCGGCCGAAATGACTGCGCGAAGCGGCATGCATCGCTTCCTCGAGCCACGGATCCACCGCCGGCGCGTTCCATCCACCCATCGCCGAGCCCACCTCGAAGGACACGCGCGCGCCGTAAGGCGGATTTTCCTCCAGCGTACGCTTGATGAGCTGCGCGGCCGCCTTGGGATCCGTGGTCGGCGCAAGCCGGAACGAGAGCTTCGCCTGCAGCTGCGGAACCAGAACGTTGCCCGCATTCGCGAGCGCCGGCAGCCCGTCGATGCCGGTGATCGCCAGCGTCGGCTTCCACGTCGAATTGATCAGCAGATCGAACGGATCGTTGCTCACCGGCTGCACGCCGGGAGCGAATGGCATGCGCTCGCGTACGCCGTCGCCGAGCACCGCGGCCGTGGCCGCGACCTGCTGGAGGCGCTGCGGCGGAATCCGCACGTAGAGCGGCTCGAGCAACAGGTCGCCGGTGACCTCGTGTTCCACGCGGGACACCAGCTGGCGCAGGATGCGCACGCACGAGGGCGCGATGCCGCTGCCGGCGCCGGAATGCACGCCTTCGACGAGCACCTGCACGCTCAGCGCGCCGATCAGGTTGCCGCGCAACGAGGTCGTGCACCACAGTTGATCGTAGTTGCCGCACTCGGCATCGAGGCAGACCACCAGCGACGGTGTCCCGATGCGCGGCGCAAGCGCCGCAACGTGAGCGGGAAGGTCCGGGCTGCCGCTTTCCTCGCTACCCTCGATGAGCACCACGCAGCGCGCGTGCTTGACTCCCTGTTCGCGCAACGCGCGGATCGCGGTGAGCGACGAGAACACGGCATAGCCGTCATCCGCGCCACCGCGGCCGTACAGCCGGCCGTCGCGGAACACGGGCTCCCACGGGCTCAATCCTTCCTGCCAGCCGGTGAACTCCGGTTGCTTGTCGAGGTGTCCGTAGAGCAGCACGCAGTCGTCGATCTCGCCCGGCACGTCGATGAGCAGGAGGGGCGTGCGCCCCGGCAGCCGCGCAATCTCCACGCGGGCACCGGCAATCTCCTGCGCGCGGCACCATCCAGCCATCAGCTGCGCGGCGCGTTCCATGTGCCCGTTCGCGTCCCATTGCGGGTCGAACAGCGGCGACTTGTTGGGGATGCGCACGTATTCGGCCAGCGCCGGCAGGATGGAGCGCTGCCACTGCTCGTCGACGAAGGCCGTCAGCCGGCTCGGATCCAGGGCGTTTTTCATAGCAGACTCAACCCTTTGCGTTGTCTTTTCAATGCATGTTGTCGATGGACGGCAGAGCGAAGAAGCGCCGCGCGTTGGCAGTCGTCGCTGCCGCGACCGCTTGTTCGGATTCGCCGCGCGCTCGCGCCACAGTTCTCAGAACGTGCGCAAGGTACATCGGTTCATTGCGGCGGCTCGAGGGCCGGGGAGCCAGGTCGCGCGGCAGAAGGTACGGGCCGTCGCTTTCGAGCATAAGCCGTTCCGGCGGAATGCGCACCACCAGCGACTGCAGATGCGCGCCCCGGCGCTCGTCGCAGATCCACCCGGTGATGCCGATCGACAGGCCGGCCGCGAGACAATCCTCCAGCTCGCGTTCGCCGCCGGTGAAGCAATGCGCGACACCGGCCGTCAACCGAGGCAGGAACTCGCGCAGGATGCGCATGAAATCCGCATGGGCGTCGCGCTGGTGCAGGAACACGGGCTTGCCGGTGCGTGCCGCCAGCTCCAGCTGCCAGCGAAAGGCGCGCTCCTGCGCATCGTGCGGGGAGAAGTTGCGGAAATAGTCCAGGCCGCACTCTCCCGCAGCCGCGACCTCCGGCGCGCGCAGCAGCTCCTCCAGGACAGGCAGCAGGCCCGCGTGAAGATCGGCAGCGTGGTGGGGATGAACGCCCGCGGTAGCGCGCAGCAACGTCGGGTGCTGGCGCACGAGATCAATCGCACGCCGCGTGCTGTCGAGGCTCGATCCGGTCACGATCATCTGCGCCACGCCGGCATTGCGGGCGCGCGCCAGCACCAGCTCTCGATCCGGGTCATAGCTGTCGTGGGCCAGATTGATGCCGATGTCCACGAGCTCTGCACTCATTGCCGCATTGCATGATATCTTTGCGCGCTCATCAAGCCTCATCCGACCGACGATGCCGCTCGATCAGCAATCTCTGGACGATCTGCGCATCAAGCGCGACACCGACGCCAACCGCTACCGCCCCACGCCGAAGCGCGCGCTGTGGATCGCGCTCGGCGCGACCCTCGTTGGCGTTGCGTCGTACTTCGTCCTGCGCGGCGGCGCTGCTCCGGAAGTGCAGACCGCGAGTGCACAGCCCGTGCAGGGCGGCGCCCAATCGGCTGTTCTCAACGCTTCGGGTTTCGTCGTGGCGAGGCGGCTGGCGACCGTATCCTCGAAGGTCACGGGCAAGATCGAAGAGGTGCTCATCGAGGAGGGCGCCAACGTCGAGGCAGGGCAGGTGCTAGCGCGCCTCGATACAACGACGGCGCGCGCGCAATACCAGCTGGCGGAGAAACAGCTCGAAGCGGCCCGCGGCTCACTGACCGAGGTGCAGGTGCGCCTCGCGGAAGCGCGGCGCGCTCTGGCGCGCGCACAGACGCTGCGTCAGAGCAGCCTGGTGAGCGAGACCGCGCTGGACCAGGCGGAATCGGAAGTGCAGGCACTCGAGGCGAGGCTGGCTGCTCTCCAGGGCGAGGTCGGCGTGGCACGGAGCAGCGTGCGGGTGCGCGAGCGCGACCTCGACGATCTGGTCATTCGCGCGCCGTTCGCGGGCGTGGTGATCTCGAAGGACGCTCAGCCCGGCGAGATGGTATCGCCGATTTCCGCCGGTGGCGGCTATACCCGCACCGGCATCGCCACGATCGTCGACATGGATTCGCGGGAAATCGAAGTGGACGTGAACGAGGCATTCATCAACCGCGTGCGCCCCGAGCAGCGAGTCGTGGCGGTGCTGGATGCCTACGCCGACTGGGACCTGCCGGCGCGCGTGATCAACATCGTGCCGGCGGCCGACCGGCAGAAAGCCACGGTGCGCGTGCGCATCGGCTTCGACGAGCTCGATCCGCGCATCCTGCCGGACATGGGCGTCAAGGTCCGCTTCCTGGATGCAGGCGGCACGGCGGCGCTGGCGGTCCCGCGCGCCCTGGCATTGGTGCCGTCCTCTGCGATCGCCAGCTCGGAAGGCAAGAGCTACGTGTGGGTCGTCAAGGAGGACGTGCTGGAGCGTCGTGCCATCAGTGCCGGTCGCGAGCGCGACGGCCAGACCGAGGTGCTCGCCGGTGTGCGCGCCGGTGAAGTGGTCGTGGCCCCTGCGATCGAGGGGTTGAAGGACGGCGCGAGAGTGAGGCTCAAGGCCTCTTGACGTTTTTTTGTCAGCGACTTTTCCCATAACCAGACGGCCATAATCCGACGAGGTGATTCATGTCTGACGCGCCATTGGTGAAGGTGCGGGGCCTGCGCAAGAACTATCAGCGCGGCGCCGAAACGGTGCACGTGCTCGACGGGCTCGATCTGCAGGTGCCACGCGGCGACTTCGTCGCCCTCATGGGTCCGTCGGGCTCAGGCAAGTCGACGCTCCTCAACTTGATCGGCGGGCTGGATCGCCCGACCGACGGCTCGGTCGAGGTTGGAGACGTGCGCGTCGATCAGCTGCGCGAGAGCCAGCTCGCCCGCTGGCGCGCCGACCACATCGGCTTCGTGTTCCAGATGTACAACCTGCTGCCGGTGCTCACCGCCGCGCGCAACGTGGAGCTGCCGCTGCTGCTCACCAATCTCAGTGCCGCAGAACGCGCCAAGCGCGTGGCGGCGGCGCTGGCGCTGGTGGGGCTCTCCGATCGCGCCAAGCATCGTCCGCGCGAGCTCTCCGGTGGCCAGGAACAGCGCGTGGGCATCGCGCGCGCCATCGTGACGGATCCGACATTGCTCCTGTGCGATGAGCCGACCGGCGACCTGGACCGCAAGTCCGGCGACGAGATCCTCGATCTGCTGCAGGCGTTGAACCAGCAGCAGGGCAAGACCATCATCATGGTGACGCACGATCCGCACGCGGCGGTACGCGCCCGTCACACCATCCACCTCGAGAAGGGCAGTCTCGTCCAGGAGGCGGCCTGATGTTCAAGTTCCTGCCGCTGTTGTGGGCGAATCTCAAGCGCCGGCGGCTGCGCCTGGTGTTCACGCTCGCCTCGATCATCGTGGCCTTCGTGATGTTCGGGCTACTCGAGGCCATGCGCTACGCCTTCAGCATGGGCGTCGACCTGGCAGGCGCCGACCGGCTGATGTTGCAGCACAAAGTCAGCATCATCCAGCCGCTGCCGGTCTCGTACGGCAACCGAATCCGTGCCCTCAAGGGCGTGAAGCGCGTGAGCAACGCCAGCTGGTTCGGCGGCATCTATCAGGCCGAGCGCAACCAGATCGCGCTGATCCCGGTCGAGGGAAAGACATATCTCGAGATGTACCCGGAGATGGTCATGCCGGATGAGCAGAAACGCGCCTGGCTCGCGGATCGCACCGGCGTGCTGGTCGGCAAAGCCCTGATGGAGGTCTACGGCTGGAAGGTCGGGCAGACCGTGCCGATCCGCTCCAGCTTCTGGCGCAAGGCCGACGCCAGCGATACGTGGGACCTGCGTATCGACGGCGTCTACGACCTCAAGCAGGGCGGAGACACGCGCGGCATGCTCATGCACTACGACTATTTCAACGAGCCGCGCGAACAGGGCCAGAAAGACCTCGTCGGCTGGTATGTCCTGCAGGTCGACGATCCTCGAGCCGCGCCGCAGATCGCCAAGCAGCTCGACGAGATGTTCGCCAATTCCTCGGCCGAGACGCGCACCACGACGGAGAAGGCGATGATGCAGGAGTGGGCCAACCAGGTCGGCAACATCGGCGCCATCCTGATCGCGGTCGCCACGGCCGTGTTCTTCACGATGTTGCTGGTCACGGCGAATACCATGGGGCAGTCGGTGCGCGAGCGCACCAACGAGCTGGCCGTGCTCAAGACGCTCGGCTTCGGCGGCGTGCAGGTGATGACCCTGGTGTTGATGGAGGCGGTGCTCATCACCGTGCTCGGCGGCGCGATCGGCCTGCTCCTCGCGCTCGGCTTCGCCAAAGTGGCCGGCCCGGCAATGGAGAATTTCCTGCCCCTGTTTCGCGTTCCGTCGGCCTCGATCGGGGTCGGCGTGGCGCTCATGCTCGCCCTCGGGCTGCTTGCGGGCGTGCTGCCCGCCGCGCAGGCCCTGCGACTGAAAATCGTCGAAGCGCTGCGCAAGTCGTGAGGCCCACATGTCACTGAAGAGCTCCCTGCGGCAGACCGTGTCGGTCACCTGGATGAACCTGCAGACCCTGCGCGAGCGCCTGGCGTCGGCGGCCGTCGCGATCGCGGGCCTCGCGGGCGTCGTGGCCGTGCTGGTCGCCGTCCTGTCGATCAGCGAGGGCTTTCGCGCGGCCCTGGAGCTATCCGGCGCCGAAGACATCGCCATGGTGATGCGCGGCGGCTCGACCGACGAGTTGAGCAGCGGCGTCGATCAGGATGGCACGCGCGTCATCGGCGATGCACCGGGAGTGGCGCGTGACGCCGCCGGACCGATGATCTCGCCCGAGCTCTACGTCATCGTCAACGTACCGATGCGCACCACCGGTACTCCGGCGAACGTACCGTTCCGCGGCGTCGGCCCGCGAGCCCGGGAATTCCGCGACAATTTCCGCATCACCGCGGGACGCAACTTCACTCCGGGCATGAACGAGCTCATCGTCGGCAGGGGCGCGGCCCGGCAATTCGCGGGGCTCGACGTCGGCGACGACATCAAGTTCGGCAATACGACCTGGGCCGTCGTCGGCCATTTCGAGGACCAGGGCAGCGTGTCGGAATCGGAGATCTGGACCGACGTCACGGTACTGCAGAACGCCTACAAGCGCGGCAACACCTATCAGTCGGTGCGCGCCAAGCTGGAGAGTCCGGCGGCCTTGCAGACACTGAAGGACGCGTTGAGCTCGGATCCGCGCGTCAACGTGAACGCCCGCACGGAGCGCGATTTCTATGCCGAGCAGTCGAAGATCATGCGCGATCTGGTCACGACGATCGGCACCGCGATCGCGTTGCTGATGGGTGCCGGTGCCATATTCGCGGCGCTCAACACGATGTATTCCGCCGTAGCCGCCCGAACGCGCGAGATCGCCACGCTGCGTGCGTTGGGCTTCGGCGCCGTGCCGGTCATGACCTCAGTGCTGGTGGAGGCGCTCATTCTGGGTGCACTGGGCGGTGTGATCGGCGCTCTGGTCGCCTATGTAGGGTTCAATGGCTATACGGCGAACACGCTCAACTGGGCGAGCTTCAGCCAGATCACGTTCGCGTTCACCGTGACGCCGCGCTTGATGGTCACAGGGATCGCGTATGCGCTGATCCTCGCGCTGATCGGAGGCCTGCTGCCGGGGATCCGCGCCGCGCGGTTGCCGGTCACCGCCGGATTGCGGGAGCTGTGAAGGTGACGTTGCGCCGACGGCTTGCCGCGCCCAAAGGTCGCGCAGCCGTCATCGTGGCGTTCGCGGCGGTAGTTGCGGGCTCTCCCGCGTCGGCGCAGGAGCTCGATCCCCAGGATCTCGAGAACCGCATCGATTACGCGTATTTCACCGAAGACGCCGCGACCCTGCGCAACCTGATCCGCGAATCGCGCACGACGCTCGCCAAGGTCGCGCCGGATGCGCAAAGCCACTACGTCATGGGCTTCGCGCACTACCGCCTCGGGTCGCTGTTGGCGGCGCAGGATGCGTCGGCCGCCGCGACTGCAATGTCAGAGTGTGTCGACGCTCTCGACGAGGCGACCGGGGCGGACCAGCAGTTTGCAGAAGCCTATGCGCTGCAATCCGCTTGCCTGGGCCAGCTCGCCGCGCTGCGCCCGATCACCGCCATGGTGAACGGACCGAGGAGCGGGGGGCGCATCGAGAAGGCACTCGAGCTCGCGCCGCAGAACCCGCGCGTCGTGCTCCTCGATGCGCTCGGCGACTACGGGCGTCCCAAAGCCTTCGGCGGCGACAAGGGGGGCGCGTTGGCCAAGTTCCGGCGTGCGGCCGAACTGTTCGACAAGTCGGTGCAGAACGAAACTTCGACCCCCAACTGGGGGCATGCGGATGCACAGGCCGCGCTCGGCCGCTGTCTCCTAGAAGCGGACGACACGCTCGGGGCGCGCAACGCGCTGGAACGCGCGCTGATAATCGCCCCGGAGTTCGCCGCCGCGAAACGGCTGCTGGCGCGCGTGAGGGGCGGGCACTGAGGCTGCTGTGCCATACTGCGCGGCGCGTGGCGCTACGCGCCAACGATCACTGGGGAGAAATCATGGGCTGGGTCCTGCTGGCACTCGCTGTCGTGTTCGCGCTGTTCCTGATCGGCGTCTACAACCGCCTCGTCGCGGCGCGCAATGCGTACAAGAACGCCTTTGCGCAGATCGACGTGCAGCTGACGCGGCGCTACGACCTGATCCCGAACCTGGTGGAGACGGCCAAGGGCTACCTCAAGCACGAGCGCGACACGCTCGAGGCAGTGATCCGCGCCCGCAATTCCGCGGTCGCCGGCCTGAAGGCGGCCGCCGCCAGCCCGGGAGACCCGGCCGCGATCCAGCAGCTGGCCGGCGCGGAAAACGCCCTGAGCGGAGCGTTGGGCCGCCTGTTCGCGGTGGCCGAGGCGTACCCGGACCTGAAGGCGAACCAGAACATGATGCAGCTCTCCGAGGAGCTCACCTCGACCGAGAACAAGGTGGCGTTCGCGCGGCAGGCCTACAACGACTCGGTCATGCAGTACAACACCACGCGCGAGGTGTTTCCCAACAACATCGTCGCCGGAGCGTTCCGCTTCGATGCCGCCGAGCTCCTCGAGATCGACGGCGCCGAAAAACGCGCCGCGCCGAAGGTGAGCTTCACCTGATCCGGGTCGCGGCCGTCCGCTTGCCCGGATGAACTTCTACGCGCGTCAAACCGAGGCGCGGCAGCAGACGCGCCGCCTCGTCGTCCTGTTTGCGCTTGCACTTCTCGCCGTCACGGCGGCGATGAACTTCGTGGTCCTCACCGTTCTCGCCAGCCTGGAAGGCAACGGCATTCTCCTGCCCCGCGCGCAGTGGCTCGCCACCCATCCGGGCGCTATCGTCGGCACCTCGCTGCTGGTGCTCGCGCTCATCGGCTTGTCGAGCCTCTACAAGAGCGCGGCGCTGCGTGAAGGCGGCGGCGTGGTGGCGCGGACGCTCGGGGGCACACGCGTCGATCGCAACCTGGACGATCCGCTGCGGCGCCGCCTCTTCAACGTCGTCGAGGAGATGGCGATCGCCTCGGGCGTGCCGCTGCCGGAAATCTACGTGCTGGAGCACGAAGCAGGCATCAATGCGTTCGCCGCAGGACATTCCGCCGCGAATGCCGCCGTGGCCGTCACTCGCGGTGCGCTCGAGAAGCTCAATCGCGCCGAGCTGCAGGGCGTCATCGCGCACGAGTTCAGCCACGTGCTGAACGGCGACATGCGCCTCAATACGCAACTGATCGGCATCGTGTTCGGTCTGCTGGTCGTGAGCCTGATCGGACGCACGGTGCTGAGACTTTCACCGCGCAGCTCGCGCAAGGGTGGCGCGGCCCTCATCGTGCTGGCGGCCGCCGCGGTCATGGTGCTGGGCTACGTCGGTGTCTTCTTCGGACGCATGATCCAGGCGGCGGTGTCGCGCCAGCGCGAACGGCTCGCCGATGCCTCCGCCGTGCAGTTCACCCGCGAGCCGCAGGGACTGAAGGGCGCGCTCGTGAAGATCGGCGCACTCGAGCACGGTTCGCATCTCGACGATGCCGGGGCCGAGGAGGTCGCGCACATGCTGTTCGCCAGCGGCATGAAGCGTGCGTTCGCCACACATCCGCCGCTGGAGGAGCGGATCCGGTCCCTCGACCCTGCGTTCGACCCGAAAGAGTTCGCGCACGTGCGCTTCGAGCCACAGGCGCCGGCCATCGCCGCCGCCGGCGCGTCCGCAGGCACGGCGGTTGCCAATACCCCAGGTGGGGTCGCGGGCCTGACCGGAGCGACGATCGCGGCCGCACCCGAGGAGGTCGCCCGGATCGTGGGCAACCCCGGCACTGCGGCGGTCCAGCTCGCCCAGGCCGTGGCGCGTTCGCTGCCGGACCAGATCGTCACGACACTCGACTCTCCGGGACGAGCGCTCGGAGCGCTGCTGGCGCTCACGCTCGATCCGAAGCCCGAGATGCGGCAGCGGCAGCTGGAGCTGGTCGGTGCACGCCTGGGGGAGGGCGTCATCGCACACGTGGCGGCGCTCGAAAGCACCGTCCGAGCGTTACACCCGCTGCAGCGCCTGCCGTTACTGGGCGAAGTAGTCCCCGCGCTGCGCAAGGAGCCGCGCGAGGAGCGCCAGCGCATCCTGGATTGCCTGGGTCGCCTGATCCTGATCGACGGGCGCGTCGAGATCTTCGAGTACTGTCTCGCCGCGCTGGCGCGTACGTACCTGTACGACGAACTGGAGCCGACCGCACGCGCCGGTTCGCTGCGACTCGACAAGGTGGGCGTCGAGCTGCAGACGGTGTTCTCCACGCTGGCACAGCAAGGCGCCAGCGACGAGATCCAGGCGCGCCGCGCCTACGAGCTGGGAATGCATCACCTGCTTCCGGGACATCGCCCCGCCTATCAGCCGGTGGCCGGCTGGCCGCGCGCGCTGGATGGCGCGCTGAAATGCCTCGACCGGCTGGTGCCCGCGGCCAAGGAGCAGCTGATCGAGGCCCTGGTGAAGACAATAAGCCACGACGGCCGTGTGACGGTGAACGAGGCCGAGCTGCTGCGCACGATCTGCGCGGCCCTGCACTGTCCGCTGCCGCCCCTGTTGCGGACATGAGGTCCTGACACTGGTTCAACTGCGATCGCGATGCAGGCGTTTCAATCCGCGCGCCAGCGGAAAAGCACCGCGCCCAGCGTGAGGAACAGCGCACTCGTCGCGACCAGGAAGACGAGCTGCGGATAGATCTCGGCGAAGCCCGCGCCATCCAGCATGATGGCGCGGGCGGCGTCGAGCATCTGCGTCAGCGGGAAGATCTTTGCCACCCACTGCACCCATTCGGCCGAGCCTTCCAGCGAGAACCACACGCCCGACAGCAGCATCATCGGCCAGGTGAGGACGTTGAGTACGCCGCTCGCCAGCTCCTCGCTGGTGAAGCGCGCGGCGACGAACAGGCCGATCGAGATCATGGCGATCGACCCCAGCGTCGCGACGAGCAGCAGCAGCGCACCGCTCCCCTCCATCGGAAAGTCGAGCACCAGGCGCAGCCCGACGAACACGAACACCGTCACCAGCATGGTGAGGATGAGCCGCGACAGCACCTGCGCGGAGATGAACTCGATGGCGCGCAGCGGCGTGGCGCGCAGGCGCTTGAGAAAACCGTTCTTGCGGTAGCGCACCACCACCCAGCCCACGCCGAACAGGCAGCTGAACATGATGTTCATGCCGAGGATGCCGGGCAGGAGCCAATCGACGTAGCGCACGGCGTCGCCCGTCACCGCCTCGCGCTTGAGCCCGTGCGGGTCGGTTTCGAGCAGCAGTTTCTCGACGATGTAGCCCTTGGGAGAATCGGGGTTCACCCAGTAGCGCGGCGCACCGCGCAGGTCGAGCAGCAGATCCATCTGGTGCCGCGCGACCTTGCGCACGGCTTCCGCCTCGTCGCGCGCGCTGAAGAATTCCACGTAATGCGTGCCGAGGAAGGGGTGGGCACTCTGCTGTATCGTTTCTCCCGCGTGCAGCACGCCCACCTTGAACAACGGGCGCTCCGGGCCGCCGAAGATGATGGCCAGGCCGATCACCAGCGCGATGGGCAGGAGCAGGTTCCAGGCGAGCGTGGCCCGGTCGCGCAGGAACTCCAGGTTGCGGGCGTGCCAGACCGCCAGCAGTCGCCTGATCATGCGCGCAACTCCTTGCCGGTGAGCTCCAGGAACAGATCCTCGAGGTTGCGGGGACGGATGCGCACGCGCTGCATGGGCACGCGCGCTTCCAGCAGGTACCTGAGCGTGGCCTCGACATTGGCGGTGGAAATCTCGATCAGCTCGCGCCCCTCCAGCACCTGGAAGGGCACGGCGGCGCCGTCGAGACGGAAGTCCTCGCGCGGCACCTCGATGATCACGTCGTTGAAATGCTCCTTGAGGAGCTTCCCGGGCGAGCCCTGCGCGATGATGCGGCCGTGGTCCATGATCGCGATGACGTCGCAGAGGAAATAGGCTTCCTCCATGTAGTGCGTGGTCAGGATAACCGTCTTGTCGCGCGCCTTGACGGTGCGCACCAGGTCCCAGAAATTGCGCCGCGCCTGCGGATCGAGCCCGGTGGTCGGCTCGTCCAGGAACAGCACGGTCGGATCGTTGACCAGCGCGATGGCGAGCATCAGGCGCTGCTGCTGGCCGCCGGAGAGCTTGCGGTTGTCGCGATCGATCAGCTTCTCGAGCGCGCAGATGCGGATGACCTCGTCGAGGTCGGTGCCGCGCGAGTACAGGTCGTGGAAGAGGTTCAGGCACTCGCGCACCGTCAGGAATTCCTGCAGCGCGGTCTTCTGGAACTGGATGCCGGCGTCCTCGCGGAAGCGCGCGCCCGCCGGTTCGCCGCGATACAGGACCGCGCCGCTGGTGGCCGGAATGATCCCCTCCATGATCTCGACCGTGGTGGTCTTGCCGGCGCCGTTCGGCCCGAGGAGCCCGAAGCACACGCCCGGCTCGACGCTGAAGGAAACCCCGTCGACGGCCTTGATAGGGCCGTAATGCTTGACGAGATCCTTGACTTCGAGAATGGGCGGCATGCTGCGACTCGGTCGACCGGAAACGAAAGAAAGCGAATGCTACAGGGCGCTGCACGGCGCGAATAGCTATGCCGCGGCGTCCAGGGTTGCGGAAGTGTTTTCGCGATCGCCGTGAATCCGTCCCTGGAGGCTCCGACGGCAACGTCCTGTCGCCGACGGTCGCGAAAACACTTCCGCAACCCTGAACGCCGCTCGCGCAGCCGGTCGGCGTTGCGCTTTCGCAGTTGCATTGCGATCATTCGCGCCAATGGCGGCCCGCGGTCGCGCAGATGCTCAGGTAGTGATCAGACTTTCGATGCCCGGCTCCTATCCTCATCTGCTCGCTCCGCTCGATCTCGGCTTCGTCACGCTTTCCAACCGCGTCCTCATGGGCTCGATGCATACCGGGCTGGAGGATCGTGCCCGCCACTACCCGCAGCTCGCCGCCTACTTCGCGGAGCGCGCCCGCGGTGGCGTCGGCCTGATCGTGACGGGTGGGATCGCGCCCAACGTTGCCGGTTGGGTGGCGCCGTTCGCGGGAAAGCTGAGCTGGAAGGCCGAAGTGCCGCGCCATCGGCTCGTCACGCAGGCGGTGCACGCGGAGGGCGGTCGCATCTGCATGCAGATCCTGCATGCCGGCCGCTACGCCTACCATCCTTTGTCGGTCGCTCCGTCGGCAATTCGATCGCCCATCGGGCGCTTCAAGCCGCGTGCGCTGTCAGCGCGCGGTGTGCGCGGCCAGATCGCCGACTACGTCCGCTGTGCACAGCTGGCGCGCGAAGCGGGCTACGACGGCATCGAGATCATGGGATCCGAGGGTTATTTCATCAACCAGTTCCTGGCGCAGCGCTCCAACCACCGCACGGACGAATGGGGCGGGGACTATCCGCAACGCTGCCGCCTCGCGCTGGAAATCGTGCGCAGCACCCGCGCCGCCGTCGGTCCCGATTTCATCATCATCTTCCGGCTCTCGATGCTCGACCTGATCGACGACGGCAGCACACTCGCTGAGGCATTGTGGCTCGCGCGCGAGCTGCAGAGCGCGGGTGTCTCGATGCTCAATACCGGGATCGGCTGGCATGAGGCGCGCGTACCGACCATCGCCACGATGGTGCCGCGCGCGGGTTTCGCGTGGGTGACGCAGCACCTCAAGCGCGCGGTCAGCGTGCCGGTGGTCGCCACCAACCGCATCAACGACCCGGCCGTCGCCGATGCAATCATCGCGTGCGGCCAGGCCGACATGGTCTGCATGGCGCGGCCGTTCCTGGCCGACCCGGAATTCGTCCGCAAGGCGCGCGAGGGTCGCGCCGACGAGATCAATACCTGCATCGCCTGCAACCAGGCGTGCCTGGATCACGTGTTCGTGGGCAAGCGCGCCAGCTGCCTGGTGAATCCGCGCGCCTGCCGCGAGACCGAGCTGCAGTACCACGCGAGCGAGCGGCGCAAGCGCGTCGCCGTGGTGGGCGCCGGGCCCGCCGGGCTGGCTTGTGCCGTGGTCGCAGCGCAGCGCGGTCACGATGTCGTCCTGTTCGACGCGGCCGCGGAGATCGGCGGGCAGTTCAACCTCGCCAAGCGCATTCCCGGCAAGGAGGAATTCCACGAGACCCTGCGCTATTTTCGCCGCCAGCTCGAGATCCACGGCGTGCGCGTCGCGCTCGGCCGGCGCCTGCGGGCGGAGGACCTGCTGCAAGACCCGTTCGACGAGATCGTTCTGGCCACCGGCGTCGTTCCCCGCGTGCCCTCGATCCGCGGTATCGAGCATCCCAAGGTCTTGTCCTATCTGCAGGTGATTCGCGGCGAGCGCACGGTCGGCGCGTCGGTGGCGATCGTCGGCGCCGGCGGCATCGGCTTCGACGTGGCGGAATTCCTCAGCCACGACGGCCACTCGCCCAGCCTCGACATACCGGCTTTCATGCGCGAGTGGGGCATCGACCTGTCGCTGCGCGCGCGCGGCGGCGTCACGGCGCCGCAGGGCGAACGCAGCGGTCGCGAGATCTACCTGCTCCAGCGCAAGGCCGGCAAGCCTGGCGAGGGATTGGGAAAGACCGCGGGCTGGATCCATCGCACGGCCCTGCGCCGGCGCGGGGTGCACATGCTCGCCGGCGTGAGCTATGAATGCATCGACGATTCCGGCCTGCATCTGGGCGGGCCGCAAGGGGCGCGGGTGCTGGATGTCGATCATGTCGTGATTTGCGCGGGGCAGGAGCCCTTGCGCGAATTGCAGCAGCCGCTGCAGGCCGCCGGACGAACCCCGCATCTGATCGGCGGCGCGGATATCGCGCTGGAGCTGGACGCCAAGCGAGCCATCGACCAGGGCAGCCGCCTGGGAGCGCAGCTGTGAATTCGCAAGGCGCACGCGAGGCCGATCCGCTCGGGCAGCTCTCGCTCTGGTCGGCCGAAACCGGCGACGAGAGCTGGCGCGTGCGCGTGAGCGAGCGGGTGCGGCGGATGACGATCCGCGTGTTCGCCGGCGGACGGGTGGAAGTCGTGGTTCCGCGCTGGGCGCGGGCCGCGGCGATCGAACGTTTCGTACACCAGCACCGCGACTGGACCGAGCGCAAGGTGCGCGAACTGAGCTCGAGGGTGCCGGCCGCGAGCATCCTCCCCGAGCGTATCGAGCTCGCCGCCACGAACGAGACCCTGAACGTGCGTTACAGTCCCGGACCCGGGCGGCCACGGCTGCGCGTGCCGCAGCACGATGCAATCGAGGTCTGGGGCGACTCGTCGAACCATGGCGAGGTGCGCAAGTGTCTGCAGGCATGGCTGCTCGACCACGCTCGCGAGCGGCTCGCGCCGTGGCTGGATCGTACTGCGGCCGAAACCGGCTTGGGATTCGCCTCGCTCCAGGTGCGCCGCCAGCGCACGCGCTGGGGCAGCTGTTCGATACGTGGCACCATCAGCCTGAATTGCTGTTTGCTGTTCCAACGACCCGAGGTAGTGCGCTACCTTCTCGTTCATGAGCTGTCACACACCCGCCACATGAACCACTCGATGCGCTTCTGGCGCCTGGTCGCCAGCTACGAGGCCGACTATCAGCGGCTCGACCGCGAGCTCGTACAGGGCTGGCAGAACGTGCCGCTGTGGGTATTCGGGCCGTGACGCGCCGGCGTATCTCCCTGGAGGAAGCGCGCAACGCCATCCCCGGGCCGAATGGCGAACGCTACGCGGTGCTGTTCGAACGGGGACAGCTCGAAATCGAGCTGTATCAGCCCCGCAACGTCGACCCCCAGCAGCCGCACCGCCGCGACGAGATCTACATCGTCGTCGAGGGCTCGGGCACGTACGTGGTCGGCAACGAACGCCTGACCTTCGGCCCGGGCGACTTTCTCTTCGCGCCGGCCGGCGTGGTCCATCGCTTCGAATTTTTCTCCCAGGACCTCACTCTCTGGGTCATCTTCTACGGCCCCGAGGGCGGCGAGCCGGAGCCCGCGGCGTAGCGTAGCCAGGAAGCGCTGCGGAGGCCCGAAAACAGCCCTTTGCGGCAAAACGCGCAGGAGCGCTCTGGGTGCGCGATCCAGCGGCGAACGCAAGCGTATCTGTCGAAATACGCCGCCATTAGGTGTTGGACGCCGCGATCCTTTGGCGGCAAGATCCGACCATTGAGGACGGCTTGGTTCGATGAACCGTAACGATCTGCAAACCCTGTCGCGCGATCGCCTTGCAGATGCGCGCGTCCTTCTACGGAGCGATCGACATGCTGGCGCATACTACTTGGCCGGCTATGCAGTGGAATGTGCTCTGAAGGCGTGCATTGCCCGGCAGACGAGTCGGTACGACTTTCCGGAAAGGAAGCTCGCTAACGATTGTCATACACACGATCTTTCCAAGCTTGTCGGAATCGCGGGCCTCAAAACCAGGTTGGAATCCGCGCTGGCAGCCGCTGGCGGGTTCGAATTGAATTGGGCTATCGTCAAGGACTGGTCGGAGGAAGATAGATACAATTCAACAATATCCGCTGCTGAGGCTCGAGACCTTTACAGCGCGATCACGGCACGTCGCACCGGAATCATGTCATGGCTCAGGAATCACTGGTGAAGGATCAGCTCACCGAACCGATGTTGGCAGCCGGCGCCGATCTCGTGCGCAAGCTCGACAAACGGCAATTCCTAGTCGACGCCGCAATGTGGTTTTTCGTCGCCGAGAAAAATGAATGGACATTTGTTCTTGCAACCCCGGAACTACGCCTGCTGGGGCCAAGAAAGCTGTACAAAAAGATCCAGAGTGTTCTCTCCAGGACCAACGGCCCTATTGATCTCAATACGTTAGTGTTGGTAGACAGCAAGGATCCACTGATCCAACTGATGTCGACCGCAATCAGCATTGGGAAAGGGATCAGTGGAATTCGATTCTCTCGGAACACGATTAATGGCCGCTTCATCGACGATGCGTACATATACCGCTTGGCTGCCTAGACCAGACCCTGCGCATCGAGCACTGTTCATGCCTTCCATGACGAACGACTCATGAACTCAGAAGTTGAAGGCAAGGATCACGTCGATCTGAGCGACGAGCAGGTCCATTGGGACCTGGGGTCGTCGCAGAGCTACGGCGAGTACCTGCGACTCGGCCAGCTCCTTTCCGCGCAGCAGCCCGTATCGACGCAGCACGATGAGATGCTGTTCATCATCATCCACCAGACCAGCGAGCTGTGGCTCAAGCTGTGCCTGCACGAGCTGAATGCCGCCGTGGAGTGCATTCGCCGCGACGATCTGGGACCGTCGTTCAAGATGCTGGCGCGCGTCTCGCGCATCCAGACGCAGCTCACGCAGAGCTGGGACGTGCTGTCGACGATGACGCCGTCCGAATACTCGAGTTTCCGCAATCTGCTGGGCCGCGCGTCCGGCTTCCAGTCGCACCAGTACCGCCTGCTGGAATTCGTGCTCGGCAACAAGAACGCCGAGATGATCGAGGTCCACAAGCGCGATCCGGCAACCTATGAGTTGCTCAAGCGGGCGCTGGACGCACCCAGCCTGTACGACGAGGTGCTGCGCCTGTTGAGCCGGCGCGGCTACGACATTCCCAGGGACTACATCGACCGCGACTTCAGCCAGCCCTACAAGCCGAGCAAGCAGGTCGCAGCCGCCTGGCTCGGCGTCTATCACAGCGTTACCGAGCATTGGGACCTGTACGAGCTCGCCGAGAAACTGGTGGACCTCGACTACAAGTTCCAGCACTGGCGCTTCAGCCACATGAAGACCGTGGAACGCATCATCGGGTACAAGCGCGGTACCGGCGGCACCGGCGGAGTGTCGTACCTGGCCAAGGCGCTCGAGCTCAAGGCGTTTCCGGAGTTGTGGACCGTAAGGACCTCGATGTGAACGGACTCGCACCCAGCCGGCTTCACAACGTCAACGTTCTCTCCAGCGAGCTGCTGCCGACACCGGAAGACGTCAAGCGCCGCGTGCCGCTCGGCGCGCGCGCGGAAGGATTCGTGTTCGCGGCGCGGGAGACCGTGCGCGCCATCCTCGAGCGGCGCGATCCGCGCGTGTTCGCCGTGGTCGGTCCCTGCTCCATCCACGACGTTGCGGCGGCGCGCGAATATGCGCAACGCCTGGCGAGCCTCGCGCGGCGCGTCGACCGGACGCTGTACCTGATCATGCGCGTGTATTTCGAGAAACCGCGCACCACGGTAGGGTGGAAGGGCCTGGTCAACGATCCGGACATGGATGACTCCTTCCACATCGAGAAGGGCATCCTGCTGGCGCGCCAGCTGCTGCTGCACCTCGCCGAGCTCGGCCTGCCTGCCGCAACCGAAGCGCTCGATCCGATCATGCCGCAGTACCTGTCGGAGCTCGTGACCTGGACCGCGATCGGGGCGCGCACCACCGAATCGCAGACCCACCGCGAGATGGCGAGCGGCCTGTCGACGCCGGTGGGATTCAAGAACGGCACGGACGGCACGCTGACGGTGGCCATCAATGCGCTGCAGTCGGTTCGCCACCCGCACCATTTCCTGGGGATCAACCAGCTCGGGCAGTCGGCCGTGTTTCGCACCCGGGGCAATTCCCACGGGCACCTGGTGCTGCGCGGCGGGGGCGGGCGCACCAACTACGACTCGGTGAGCGTGGCGCTCGCGGAAGCGGAGCTCGCCCGCGCCCGGCTGCCCGTCAACATCGTGGTGGACTGCAGCCACGGCAACTCGAACAAGGACCCGGCGCTGCAGCCCCTGGTGGCCGAGAACTGCATCAACCAGATCCTAGAGGGCAACCAGTCGCTCGTGGGGCTGATGCTCGAGAGCAACCTGCATTGGGGCAATCAGCCGATACCCGCCGATCTGGCGCAAATGCGCTACGGCGTCTCGGTCACGGACGCCTGCATCGATTGGGAGGCGACCGAGCGGCTGCTGCTCGACTTGCACGCGCGGCTGTCGGCGTGCCCGCGCATCGTCCCGGCCCTGCGGCACTCGCACCACGCCTGAACCATGAGGGCCGCGACGCGTGCGTCTCGCGCGGCACCCCTGCTCGTGCTCGGCGTGGCGATCGTTGCCGTGGCGCACGCATCGATCTTCGTGCGCCTGGCCGACGCGGCGCCGCTGGCCATCGCGGCGTGGCGCCTGACGCTCGCCAGCGCGATCGTCGTCCCGCTCGCGTTGCTCTTCGATCGTGGTGCATTCGCGCGCCTGGATGCGCGCACTCTGGGACTGATTGCCGCCGCCGGGCTGCTGCTCGCCGGCCACTTCGCCACCTGGATCACCTCGTTGCGCTACACCTCGATTGCCAACAGCGTGGTGCTCGTCACGAGCGCACCCATCTGGGTTGGCCTGATCGGTGCGCTGACGGGCACGCTCAGGTTGTCGCGCCAGATGTGGTTGGCAGTCGCCCTGAGCGTCCTGGGATCGGCGGTGATCGGCTGGGGAAGTGCGCGCCTCGGAATCGCAACGCTCAAGGGCGACCTGCTCGCTGTTGCCGGGGCTATCTGTATCGGGGGATATCTGATGCTCGCGCAGCGCATCCAGCGCAAGCTGCCCTTCCTGCCATTCGTGGCGCTCGTCTACGCGGCCGCGGCGCTGTTCCTGTGGATCACAGCGCTCGGCACTGGAACACAGCTGACCGGGTTCAGCGGCCGCACCTGGTGGGCCCTGGCCGGCATCGCTCTGGTGTCACAGGTGATCGGTCACAGCGGCTACAACTGGTCGCTGCGGCATCTGAATCCCGACATCGTGGCCGTCACCCTGCTTGGCGAACCGATCCTCGCGTCGCTCCTCGGTCTTCTGTTCTTCGCCGAGCCGATTGCGCCAGCGACGCTTGCCGGGGGCGTGCTGATCCTGGCTGCAATCCTGGTCGCGGCGCGGGCCGCGCGAGTCTCAGCCGCGCTGGACCGCTGGCGATCCGCCGGCGGCGCTGGGGGCGCGCCGCAAGCGTCTTTGCTGCCGGTCCACGAACCGCATCAGCGTGGCGATGAGGGCAGAGGTCGCCACGAAGAAGATCACCTGCATCGCGCTGGGCTGATCGTCGTAGCCGATCAGCACCTGCAGGATGCTGCCCATGACCCCGCGCTCGGAGATCACGCCCGAGCTGTCCCAGAGCGGTTCGACGATCGCGGGAAGGGCTCCCGCCTGCACGAGGAAGCCGGCCGCCTGCGCGGCCATGCCGGCGGCAAGGAACAGCAGGATCCAGCCCGTGACGGCGAAGAGGTGGCGCGACGGAATGCGCAGCAAGCCGAAATACATCAGCGCGCCGACGGCGCCACCGACGAGAAGTCCCAGGATCGAGCCGAGCCATAGGTCGAACGCATTCGAGGTGCCGCCCGCCGCGATGCCGTACATGAACAGGACGACTTCGGAGCCTTCGCGCAGCACCGCGAGGCCGACGACGACGAGCAGCAGGCTCAAGGGCCGTACTCCCGAACTGACTGCGGCGCCGACACTCTGCATGTGCTGGGCGAGCTCGCGGCCATGACGCTTCATCCAGACGTTGTGCCACCCGAGCATGACGGCCGCGAGCAGCAGCACGCCCGCGTTGAAGTATTCCTGACCCATGCCGGAGACCGCCGTGGCAATAACTTCGGCGAATCCGGCCACCAGCAGCGAGCCCAGGGCGCCGGCCGCTATCCCCGCGAGCACCCACAGGCCGCGGCGCGAGACGCTGCGCGAGGCCGCCAGAACGATGCCCACGATCAGCGCGGCTTCCAGCACCTCGCGCAGAACGATGAAGAATGCGGCGAGCATGGGATTACTGCGCGATCAGGGCGCCGAGCGCCGTGTCCATGTTGAACTCGCCGAAGAACTCGTACCTGCCGGGCTTGAGGGGTCCGACCAGCACCGTGATCTTGCCCCTGGCCGGCACGATCTTTTCCCGGTTCAGGCTGTAGCTCTCGAACTCCTCGGGCGTCGGATCCTGGTTCTCGACGATCAGCTTGATCTTCTGGCCGGCGGGTACTCTCAACTCCGCGGGCTCGAAGCGATGGTTCTTGATCACCAGGCGCACCTCGATCGGCTCCACGGCCTTGACGGCCGCTGCGAAAGTCAGCGTGAACAGCGAGAGCAGGGTGGCGCGCAGGATCATCGTCGGGCTCGAGTAATGGGCACTGCAGACGATAATGCCGCAAATGCGAATGAGTTTCAATTGGGCTTGAGGGCGGACGGACCCACCGGCCATATTTAACGTATTCAGGTGATTAGGACGCTGACTTCAAGTGACGTGCTGCCTGCCGCTTTTGCGGTAGGGGAGGCCAGCCGATCTCCACCCTGGAGTGGGCGGCTTCGCGCAGTGCGCTCTCCCCACCGTTCACCAGAAATCCCCGGTCGCAGATTTCCAGGTGCAGGACATCGCAGACGCTGTCGCCGTAGCCGATGATCTTGCAACCCGGCGTGCGCGAGCGCAGTTGCTCCACGCAGCGGCGCTTCTCCGCGCCGCGCCGGTTCTGCGTCACCAGCTCGCCACCGAGCAGCATGCCGTCCCAGCGCACGCCGGTGCACACCGTCTCGTTGAATCCCAACGCGCGCGCGATCGCCGGCACGTAGATATCCGGGCTCGCCGACATGAGGACCAGATAGTCGCCCTGAGCGCGGTGCGCGTCGATGCGCGCCAGCGCTTCGGGGTGCATGCCCCGTACGCGCAGGCGTGCAACGAACCTCGCGTTGGCGGCGGCCAGCTGCTCGCGGCTCAACCCCGCCAGGCCTGCAACGATGAGTGCTTCCTTGAGCGGGCCGCGATCGCGGCCGTGCAGGAAGTACCGCAGCAGCGCCGCCGGCATGCGCGCAAGTACGTGCAGCAGCCGCAGCGGATGACGCAGGCATATGCCGATGACATAGGGGAAAAGCGTGTCATGGCGAGTGATGGTGCCGTCCAGATCGAAGAGTGCCAGCTGCATCGGCATGATTATACGCAACGCCACAATCTGCCCGAATTGCGCCCGCCGGCTGCCACGAGGCTGCGCCACAGTTGCGCCCACAACTCGAGACGGCGCACGGAGAGGGACATGACGGGACGGTTCGTGAATCCACTGACGGCGAAGCTCCTGACGATCGGATTGCTCGCGCTCGTGCTGTTGTTCCCTCTCGCACAGGTGCGCTCGCTGGTGCATGAGCGCCAGGCAATGCGCCAGAGCGCAGTGGATCGCATTGGAGTCGGCTGGGGCGCAAGGCAGATCATCGGCTCACCCATCCTGGCCGTGCCGATAGAAACCGACACTCGGCTGGGCGAGCGGATCGTGCGTACACCGGGTGTCGTGCACGTGTTGGCGGGCCAGGCGAGCCTGCAGGCGCGCTTGCGGCCGGAGCTCCGTCATCTTGGCATCTATACCGTGCCCGTCTACGTCGCCGCCGTCCAGGTATCGGGCGAGTTCGATGCGCAGGCGATCGGCGAGCTCCTGGCGATGTCTGCCGACAATGGGTCGGTTGGCGCTGCCTCCGTGGGCAGAGAGCCGACCGGCAGGGAGCAGACCGCCGGGGAGCGGACCGGCAGGATCGTGCATTGGTCACGCGCGCGCATCGTCGTTCCAGTCGCCGACGTGCGCGGCATCCGCGAGGTGAAGCTGGCGCGCTGGGACGGCAAGGATCTGCATCTGCAGCCCGCCGCGTACGACGACCTGGGCGGCATCGGCGCACAGATCGATGCCAGCCCGCTGACGCAGGGCCGGCCGATCCCGTTTCGATTCGAGATGGAGCTCGCCGGCAGCGAGGCGCTGCACGTGCTGCCGCTGGCGCGCGCGACCGCCGTCCAGATCGCTTCCACCTGGCAGCATCCGAATTTCTCCGCCGGCGCCTTCCTGCCGGCGCGCTACACGCTCGATTCCGGCGGCTTCGATGCGCACTGGCAGGTGCTGGAGCTGAACCGCGACTTTCCGCAGAGCTGGCCGGAAACCGTGGTCGCTGCGGCGCGGCTGCGCGCCGCGGCGTTCGGCGTCGATCTGTATCAGCCGGTCGATACGTACCAGCGCAACGAACGCGCCATCAAGTACGCGCTGCTGTTCATCGCCATCACGCTCATGAGCATTTTCCTGTGGGAGCATCTCAGCCGCACGCGGTTGCATGCGCTTCAGTACCTGCTCGTCGGCCTGGCGCTGTGCGTGTTCTACCTGTTGCTGCTCGCGCTGAGCGAGCATGTATCGTTCGCCGGCGCCTACCTGATCGCCGCCACCGCCCTGGTGGCCCTCGTCGGCGTCTATCTGGCGGGCGCGCTGCGCAGCCGCCGGGCCGGCGCACTTGCGGGCATCGCCATGGCCAGCGTCTACGCGCTGCTGTACCTGCTGGTGCTGTCGGAACAGTACGCGCTGCTTCTCGGTGCCGTCCTGCTGTTCGGCGTGCTCGCGACGATCATGCTGGTGACGCGGCGCCTGAACTGGCATGCGCTCGCCGCGGGCGGCGCCGACCCGCCGCCGGGGGATTGACAGTAGTTTAGTGATTCGTTAACTATTAAGCCTTCCGGCAACTCGAGGAGGTCCCCATGAAACCGACCCCGGCAGGCTGGCCGCGCATGTCCAGCGCGGTTTTCTACGACGATGCGCGGGCCGCGATCGACTGGCTGTGCCGCGCGTTCGGTTTCGAGGCGCGCCTGGTGGTGGAAGGCGACGGCGGCAGCATCGAGCATTCCGAGCTGACTCTCGGCGAGGGTCTGATCATGGTCGGCGTCGCGGCGCGGCCGGAGACCGCCTACCAGCGCAGCCCGCGCTCGCTCGGCGGCGCCAACACGCAGACCCTTTGCATCCACATCGACGACGTTGATACGCACTGCGCCGCGGCGCGCGCTGCCGGCGCGAAGATCGTTCGCGAGCCGAAGACCACCGACTACGGCGCGGAGTACTGGGCCGACCGGACCTACGAAGCCGTGGACCCGGAAGGTCATCACTGGTACTTCATGCAACGGATGCGCTGATGCGTGCACCCGATCCGCAGGTCCAGCTCGATGCGACCCTGGCGGCGCTGGCCGATCCCGCCCGGCGCCAGGTTGTCGATCTGTTGCGCCGCAAGCCGCGCCGCGCCGGCGAGCTCGCCACAGAGCTCGCGCTGAGCGCCGCCCGTATGAGCCAGCACCTGCGCGTGCTGCGCGCCTGCGGGGCCATCGTGGAGGAGGGCTCGGGCGACGATGCGCGCGTGCGCAGATACCGCCTGCGCCGCGAGCCCTTTGCGGAGCTGCGCGGGTGGCTCGACGATGTCGAGGGGTTCTGGAGCGCGGAGCTGGCCTCCTTCAAAGCTCACGCGGAACGCAAGCGCGGCGGGACGCGAGACTGAGGCCGGCGTCTCACCGCGAAGCGCGAATACCTCGACACTCGCGGTGGATCCGGGTCCGTGCACCGTCTAACGAGACGGGACTGACGCACCCCGTGTCAGTCATGCGCGATGCCGTCCTGGAGCGTCGAGGCCCTATGAAGCAGACACCCATGCCCGCAATCGCCGCGATGCTGCTTGCGGGCACGCTGTCGGCGCAGGCTTCCCTGGCGCGCGAAGACGACGACGCCGACGAGGACGAACGCGAGACCGAGAATATTTCCTGGCGCCAGCAGGACCGCGGACCCGGAGTTGCCACCTCGATGTTCGGTACCTACGTGCGCGAGGGTGAGTGGCTGCTCTACACCAACGCCAAATACGGACGCGACGATGATTTCGAGTACGACCCGGCGGAATTCGGCTTCGCCAACGCCGCCGGGGAGTTCTTCGGCCAGCTGCGTTCGCGCGAGGCGGCCGTGGTCGTCGCCTATGGGCTGGATGACGACATGGTGCTGGAGCTCGAAGCGGCGGCGCAGCGCGCGACCCTGCAAAAGGGACCGGGAGATCCTTCGACCATGCCCGCGGAGATCCGCGAATCCGGGCTCGGTGACGTGCATGCACGGCTCAACTGGCGGGTGCTCGACGAGGGCGATCGCCGGCCAGAGGTGTTTACTTACGTCGACCTGACGATTCCGCACGACAGTTCGAAAGTGCTGATTGGCACCGCCGACTGGGTCGCAAACATCGGTGCTGGCGCGATCCGCGGCTTCAGCTGGGGCACGATGGCGGTGCGCGCCGGCGCCTTGTTCGAACTGTCGTCCGCCAGCGTTGGCGATTGGGGCGAAGTGGCGGTCGAGTACTACAAGCGCCTGTCGCCCCAATTTGCTCTCTACACCGGCTTGATCATGGCGGAAGGCGACGAAGGCAGCGCCATCGCAGAGCTGCAGTGGCACGTGACGCCCCACATGGCGTTGAAGATCAACAGCGGCTTCGCGTTGACCTCACACGCCGTGGACTGGGCGCCGCAGATCGGCGTCCAGTATTCATTCGCGCCGAAGTAACCGGCGCCCGGGCCGGGACGATTACGCGGCCTTGCCCGCCCCGGCAAGTTGCCGCAGCACGTAGTGCAGAATTCCGCCGTGCTGGAAGTACTCGCGCTCCTTCGGCGTATCGATGCGCACGCGCGCCTCGAATCGGATGGGCGCGCCGCCCGGCGCGGTGGCGGTCACGGTCACGAGTGCGCGCCGCGCCCGCCCTGCAGGCCGCCGATATCGAATTCTCCTTGCCGGTGAGCCCCAGCGACTGCGCGGTCTGGCCGTCGCTTGAACTGCAGCGGCAGCACGCCCATGCCGATCAGATTCGAGCGATGAATGCGCTCGAAGCTCTCGGCGATCACGGCCTTCACGCCCAGCAGCATGGTGCCCTTGGCGGCCCAGTCGCGCGAGGAGCCGGTGCCATATTCCTTGCCGGCGAGAATGACCAGCGGCGTGCCTGCCTGCTTGTAGCGCATGGCCGCGTCGTAGATGCTCAGCTGTTCCCCGGTCGGGATGTGCAGTGTCACGCCGCCCTCGGTGCCGGGCAGCAGCAGGTTGCGCAGGCGGATGTTGGCGAACGTGCCGCGCATCATGACTTCGTGGTTGCCGCGGCGCGCGCCGTAGGAGTTGAAGTCCACCGGCTGCACGCCTTGCGCCATGAGGTACTTCGCCGCCGGGCTGGTCTTGGAGATGTTGCCGGCGGGCGAGATGTGGTCGGTGGTGACCGAATCGCCCAGCAGGGCCAGCACGTGCGCGCCCTTGATGTCGCCCACGGCGCCGGGTTTCATGGCCATGCCGTCGAAGTAGGGCGGGTTCTTCACGTAGGTGGACTTGCTCGTCCCAGGCGTAGATCTTGCCGGCCGGCACGCGGATGGCGTTCCAGTGCTCGTCGCCGGCGAACACGCTGGCGTAGCTCTTCTTGAACATCGCCGAATCGACGCACTGCAGGATCGTCTCCTGCACTTCGCGATCGCTCGGCCAGATGTCCTTGAGGTACACCGGCTTGCCGTCGTCGCCCGTGCCGAGCGGCTCGGTGGTCAGATCGACGTCGAGCGAGCCGGCCAGCGCATAGGCCACCACCAGCGGCGGCGAGGCGAGGAAGTTCATCTTCACTTCCGGATGCACGCGGCCCTCGAAGTTGCGATTGCCGGAGAGCACCGCGCAACCGACGATATCGCCGGCCTTGACGGCCGCGGAGATCTCCGGCCGCAGCGGACCGGAGTTGCCGATGCAGGTGGTGCAGCCGTAGCCGACGGTGTAGAAGCCCACAGCGTCCAGGTCGTCGAGCAGCCCGCCTTCGTGCAGGTAGTCCGTGACGACGCGCGAGCCGGGCGCCAGGCTGGTCTTGACCCAGGGCTTGGCGGTCAGGCCGCGCCGGCGCGCGTTGCGGGCCAGCAGGCCCGCGGCCGATCATCACGGCCGGATTCGACGTGTTGGTGCAGCTCGTGATGGCGGCGATCAGCACCGCGCCGTCCTTCAGCTCGAAGCTCTTGCCCGCCGCTCGTCACGGGCGCGGTGCCGTTGGCGCCGGGATTCTTCTGCGCGCGCTCTTCCGCCATCTTCTTGACGCTGGCCTGGTAGACCTGTCTTCGCGATGCGCAGCGGCACGCGATCCTGCGGGCGGCGTGGGCCCGGCCAGGCTCGGCTCGACGCGTCGCCAGGTCCAGCTCGAGCACGTCGCGTGTAGTCGGCGGCGCGCTGGCCGTTGTCGCGCCACATGCCCTGCGCCTTGGCATAGGCCTCGACCAGCTCGATCTGCTCCGTCGGACCGGCCGGAGAGCTCGCAGGTAGCGATCGTCTCCTCGTCGATCGGGAAGATGGCGCAGGTGCTGCCGAATTCCGGCGACATGTTGGCGATGGTGGCGCGATCGGCCAGCGGCAGGTTGGCGAGGCCGTCGCCGAAGAACTCGACGAACTTGTCGACCACGCCTTTCTTGCGCAGCATCTCCGTGACGGTCAGCACCAGGTCGGTGGCGGTGGCGCCCGGCTGCAGGCTGCCCGTGAGCCTGAAGCCGACGACCTGCGGAATCAGCATGGTCACCGGCTGGCCGAGCATCGCGGCCTCGGCCTCGATGCCGCCGACGCCCCAGCCGAGCACGCCCAGGCCGTTGACCATGGTGGTGTGCGAGTCGGTGCCGACCAGCGTGTCCGGGATAGGCGCTGGCGCGCGCCGTCGCTGCTCGTCGTCGAACACCACGCGCGCCAGGTGCTCGAGGTTGACCTGGTGCACGATGCCGGTGTTGGGCGGCACCACCTTGAAATTGCGGAACGCGGTCTGGCCCCAGCGCAGGAACGCATAGCGCTCGCCGTTGCGCTCGAATTCGATCGCGGTTGTTGTGCGCCAGAGCGCCTTGGCAGTGCCGTATTCGTCCACCTGCACGGAGTGGTCGATGACCAGTTCCGCGGGCGCGAGCGGATTGATCTCCTCGGGATCGCCGCCGAGGCTGCACCATGGCCTCGCGCATCGCGGCCAGGTCCACGACGCCGGGCACGCCGGTGAAGTCCTGCATGATCACGCGGCTCGGGGTGAAGGAGATCTCGTGGCTCGGCTGCGCCTTCGGGTCCCAGTTCAGCAGCGCCTCGATGTCGGCGCGCGTGACGTTGACGCCGTCCTCGAAGCGCAGCAGGTTCTCCAGCAGGATCTTCAGCGAGAACGGCAGGCGGTCCGGATCGTGCGCCCTCGAGCGCTGCGAGGCTGAAGATTTCGTAGTCGCTGTCCGCCGACCTTGAGGGTGGTGCGCGTCTTGAAGCTGTCGCTCATGGAGCCTCCGTTGAGCTGCGCGGGTCGGGCGAAGGGCGCGAATTATATCGGCTTGCGCAGGCGCCTCAAACCAGACGGCGTAACGCCGTTCCCTGTCTGGGGTGCGCCGAGGCGCTTCAACCGCCCGCGCGAGCGCGCCTGCCGCCGCGCGAGTGGGTGGCTCGGTCGATGCGATCACGCCGCCGCCGAGACAGCGTTTCGCCGTCGTAGAACACGGCGAACTGGCCCGGCGTCACGGCCCGCTGCGGCGCATCGAAGCGCACACTGCGCGCCTTGCCCGTGCACTTCGACTTCGCACGCCTGGTCGGCCTGCCGATAGCGCGTCTTGCACGGTGCAACGAAAGACGTGCCGCCGGCGACGCGAACCAGTGCACGGCCTCGGTGCGCAGCGCACCGCTCAGCAAGCGCTGGTGATCGTGGCCCTGCACGACGATCGAGCACGTTGCGCTGCGAGGTCCTTGCCGGCCACGTACCAGGCTCGCTCCGGAAGCTCCGCGCGGCCGCCGATGCCGAGCCCGTGGCGCTGGCCGAGGGTGTAGTACATCAGGCCCTGGTGCTCGCCGAGCTTCGCGCCGTCGCTGCTCTGGATCGATCCCCGGGCTGAGCGGGCAGGTACGTGGCGAGGAACTCGCGAAACGGGCGCTCGCCGATGAAGCAGATGCCGGTACTGTCCTTCTTGTCGAACACCGGCAGCGCCGCGGCTCGCGCGCCGCCGCCGCACGTCGAGCTTGTGCAGGCTCGCCGAGCGGGAACAACGTGTCCGCTCGAACACCGCCGGATCGATGCCGTGCAGGAAGTAGCTCTGGTCCTTGGCTGCAGTCGCTCGCCTTGCAGCAGGCGCAGGCTGGGGCCACGCCGCTACGATGCGCGCGTAGTGGCCGGTCGCGAACAGGTCGGCGCCGAGGCGCCGCGCGTACTGCGAAGCACGCACCGAACTTGATCTCGCGATTGCACAGCACGTCGGGATTGGGCGTGCGTCCGGCCCGGTACTCGCGCAGGAAATAGGTCGAACACGCGGTCGCGGTATTCGCGCGCGAAGCTCACCCGGTGCAGCGGGATGCTCGAGGTCATCGCAGACGCGGCGCGCGTCCTGGAAATCCTGCGGCCGTGGTGCAGTAGCCGTCGTCGTCCTCCTCCCAGTTGCTCATGAACAGGCCCTGCACGTCGTAGCCGGCTCCAGCAGCAGCAGCGCGGCCACGGCGGAATCGACGCCGCCGGACAGGGCACGATGACCCGCGTGCCCGTGACGGGTACTGCGGAAGGCGGCTGATGGGGGTCGCGGAGCGGCATGCGCGGATTATAGACGCCGCGCGCGGTCACTCGGGCCCGGTCGCCCGGGCTTGGTAGTTCAGACGGGGACGGCGCGCAAGCGAACTTCCTCGACGGGCAATTGCTGAATCAGGTTCAGTGGAAAGCGCGCGCCCGCGCGGTAGTCGTCGATGCAGCGTAGCACCATCGGGGTGCGCAGCCGCGCGGCGTGGCCGAGCAACTGCGCTCGCGTGAACCAGTGAGTGCGCAGGATGCCGGCATCGAGCGGCTGCGCCGGGTCGTGATCGTGCACGTCGCCGCAGAAGGCGACACGCAGGTAGGTGCGCCGGCTGTGATGCGTCCACAGGTACATGCCCACGACCGCGCGGGGTTCGAAACCCCAGGCCGTCTCTTCGAGCACTTCGCGGATCACGGCGTCGACCAGTGCCTCGCCCGCTTCGACGTGACCTGCGGGCTGATTGAATACCAGCCGCCGCGCGGCGCGCTCCTCGACGACCAGAAAGCGTCCCTGCCGCTCGATCACGGCAGCGACGGTGAGCTCAGGCTTCGTAGCTTCATCGCGTGACGCGGCACCGATCAGCCACGCATCATGCGCACTTCCGGCTCCGGCTCGCTTGCCCGCCACACTTCGTCGAAGTAGCCGAGGTACTTGCGCGCAATGGCCGTGTCGTCGAGCTCCGCCATGCCGTCCCAGCGCGTGGCCTGCAGGCGGTAGACCAGCGCCCGGTCGTCGGCGATGAGGAAAGCGGCCGCGTTGTTGCGGTGAGTCGCGTGCACGTTGCGCAGGTCGATGTAGCTGGTCAGGCGCCTGCCCATGGCGAGGAACCGGTTGCCTTCGCGGATCGTGCGCATCGGCTCGGCGATCAGTACGCGCACGCGCGCGTAGCTGCGCCCGAGCACCAGGCGTTTGACGACCTCCAGGAAGGCATGCTTGTCGTAGAGTTGCGGTTCGAGATCCGGCGTGTAGATAGTCAGGTTGCGCCGCGCCGTTGCTGCAACGCTCGACGCAGGCATCGCGCACTTCATCGAGGTCGTGAGCACGCTGCGTCGAGCTGGACGCCACCGCGAATGGCACCGTTACGTCGACCGAGCCCCGCACGTCGCAGCCATGGTTGCTCGTGAGTGTTCGATTCTTCCCCTTGAGCCTTTGAACCCGCAGTCCCGCCAGATCTGCAGGCGGCTCGATCTTAACGAGAGGGGCGATGGGCGCTTGCCAACTACGTCACGTTTCGCAGGGCCTTTTGCTGGCAAGGCTCCCGCCGCGACCGTGCCGGCCTAGGGGAAAGTCCCGAATCGTCAAGGATTCGTTTACTGACCAGCCCCGGGGCAGCTCGCGAGCCAGCCGCGCGGCTTCACCCACGTAGGTGGCTGGCGTCAGTTGCATCAGGCGCTGACGAACCTCGGCGGGCAGGGCCAGGGTTGCGATCAATGCATGCAGGCGCTCGCGGTTCACCGGCTGACCGCGGCTGAAGTCCTTCAACAGCTCGTAGCCGTTCGGCACGCCATGCGCACGCAGCACGGTCTGCACCGCTTCGGTCATCACTTCCCACGCATCTTCCAGATCCGCGGCGATGCGCTGCGTGTCCACGTCGAGCCGCCCCAGGCCGCGCTCCAGCGCCGCGAGCGCCAGTGTGCCGTGGCCCAACGCGACGCCGACATTGCGCAGGACGGTCGAATCGGTCAGGTCGCGCTGCCAGCGGGAGATCGGCAGTTTCTCGGCGAAATGCCGCAGCAGCGCGTTGGCGATGCCGAGATTGCCCTCGGCATTCTCGAAGTCGATGGGGTTCACCTTGTGCGGCATGGTCGAGGAGCCGACTTCGCCCTGCACGGCTCGCTGGCGGAAATAGCCGAGCGAGATGTAGCCCCAGATATCGCGGCACAGGTCGATCAGCACCGTGTTGAAGCGCGCCAGCGCGTCGCAGTATTCGGCGATCCAGTCGTGCGGCTCGATCTGCGTCGTGTACGGATTCGATTCCAGGTCGAGCGATTCGACGAAACGCTGCGACTGAGGCGCGCCAATCGACATCGGGATAGGCCGCGAGGTGCGCGTTGAAGTTGCCGACCGCCCCGTTGAACTTGCCGGCGATGCGCACGCCCGCAAATCCCGCGCGCTGGCGTTCCAGCCGGGCGGCCAGGTTCGCAGCCTCTTTCCCGACCGTCGTGGGTGTGGCGGGCTGGCCGTGGGTACGCGCCAGCATCGGCGTTGCGGCCTGCTCCTGCGCCATTGCGCGCAGGTCCCCGATCAGGCTGGACATCGCCGGCAGCAGCACGCTGCCGCGCGCTGCGCGCAGCATCATCGCGTAGGCGAGATTGTTGATGTCCTCGGAGGTGCAGGCGAAGTGCACGTACTCGAGCTGGGCATCGTCGGCACCGGTACGTTGCAACTGCTCGCGCACGTAGTATTCGACGGCCTTGACGTCATGGTTGATGCGCGCCTCGATCGCCTTGACCCGGTCGGCTTCGCCGTCCAGAGCGGTGGTGGCCATCAGCTCGAGCGCGGCGCGCGCCGCCTTGGGAATGCCGGCCGGAATCGGCAGCCCGTCGATGCGGCCCAGGTGCAGGTACCACAGCGCCTCGACTCGCACGCGCTGCCGGATCAGTCCCGCCTCGCTGCACAGCTCGCGCAGCTTCGCCAGCTTTCCCGCATAGCGGCCGTCGACGGGCGAGAGTGCGTCAAGTGAGGTCATGCCGCAGCCACTCAGGTAAGATGCGAAATGATACCGCAGGACGAGAAATGGCCGAACAGAAAGTCCGCATCGAGCGTGACAGCATGGGCGAGCTGAAGGTACCCGCCGAGGCGCTGTGGGGCGCACAGACACAGCGCGCGGTCGAGAATTTCCCCATCAGCAACCTGCGCATGCCGCGCGCGTTCATTCGCGCCCTGGGGCTGATCAAGCAGGCCGCGGCCGAAGCCAACCAGGAACTGGGTGGGCTCGATGCCGCATGCGCAGCGGCGATCGGCAAGGCGGCCGGCGAAGTCGCGCAGGGCCGGCACGACGCGCAGTTTCCCGTGGACGTCTTCCAGACGGGCTCGGGCACCAGCTCGAACATGAATGCCAACGAGGTGATCGCGCCACCTCGCCAGCCGTCATCTGGGCAAGCCGGTGCATCCCAACGATCAGGTCAATATGGGCCAGAGCAGCAACGACGTCATCCCCACGGCGATGCACGTGAGTGCGGCGCTGGTGCTGCAAGAAGAGTTGCTCCCGGCGCTGCGTCATCTCGCCGACACCATCGGCGTCAAGGCCAGAGTCGCTCCAGGACGTCGTCAAGACCGGGCGCACGCATCTCATGGACGCCATGCCGGTGACGTTCGCCCAGGAGCTGAGCGGCTGGCAGGCGCAGATCGAGAACGACATCGCGCGCCTGGAGTCGGTCAGGCCGCGCCTGCTGGCGCTGGCGCAGGGCGGCACGGCCGTCGGTACCGGCATCAACGCGCATCCGCGCTTCGCTGCGCGTTTCGCCGCCCGGCTCGCGCACCTCACCGGGCTCGACTTCAGGCCGAGCAGCAACTATTTCGAGGCGCTGAGCAGCCAGGACACGGCGCGTCGAGCTGTCCGGTCAATGCAAGGTGGCGGCGGTCAGCCTGATGAAGATCGCCAACGACCTGCGCTGGATGAACAGCGGTCCGCTGGCAGGCCTCGGCGAAATCGCGCTGCCGGCGCTGCAGCCCGGCAGCAGCATCATGCCCGGCAAGGTGAACCCCGTGATTCCCGAGGCGGTGACGATGGTGGCGGCCCAGGTCATCGGCAACGATGCGGCGATCACCGTCGCCGGCGCAGTCGGGCAATTTCCAGCTGAACGTGATGCTGCCGCTGGTCGCCTACAACCTGCTGCAGAGCCTGGCGCTGCTCGCGACGGCGGCGCGCGCAGCTCGCAGATCGCGCCATCGCAGGTTTCACCGTCAACGAGGCGCGGCTCGCCGAAGCGCTCGATCGCAATCCCATCCTGGTCACGGCGCTCAATCCGGTCATCGGCTACGAGAAGGGCGCAGCCATCGTCAAGAAAGCCTACGCCGAAGGCCGGCCGATCCTGGAAATGGCGCGCAAGATGACCGATCTGGGGGCCGAAGAGCTCGCGCAGCTACTCGATCCGAAGGAGCTGACCAAGGGCGGTATCAAAGGCGGTGGCAGCTCGGGCTGAAGCGGCCGGCCCGATCGATGCGGCCCACATGAGCACGGCGCGCGCACTGCATTTGCTCGACACCGCGGAATTGCGCCAGCGCATCCGGGAACGTTTCGCAGGCACGCGGCCCGGGGAGGGCGGCGAGCCCTGGCTCGCCGGGCTGCCCCCCGAGCTGACCGCCAGCTTTCGTCATCTGCTGCCCGCCGCGCCGGTGCCGGCTGCGGTCCTGGTACCCATCGTCGATCGCAGCGAGCACCTTTCGGTGCTGCTGACGCAGCGAGCCGCGGACCTGAAACATCATCCTGGCCAGATCAGTTTCCCGGGCGGACGCGTCGAAACGGCAGATGGCGGCGCGCTCGCAGCGGCGCTGCGCGAAGCCCAGGAGGAGATCGGGTTGCAGCCGCAGCGCGTACAGGTGCTCGGCTACCTCCCGGATCACCTGATCGTCAGCGGCTTTCGCGTGACCCCGGTGGTGGCGTTCGTGCAGCCGGAGCTCGAGCTGCGCCTGGACGCCACCGAAGTCACCGAAGCCTTCGAAGTGCCGCTGCGCTTTCTAATGGATCCGGCCAACCACCAGGCGCGGCGGCGCAAGCTCGGCGAAGGCGAGATCGAGGTGTACGACATCCCCTTCGGCGATCGCAACATCTGGGGCGCAACGGCTGGAATGCTGCTCACCTTGCGACGCGTGCTGGAGCAGGGAATCTGACCGATGACGATCGACCGCCTGCTGCAGATCATGAAGCGCCTGCGAGATCCGCAGGCCGGCTGCCCCTGGGATCTGGAGCAGAGCTTCGCCACCATCGCGCCTTACACGATCGAGGAGGCGTACGAGGTCGCCGACGCGATCGCGCGCAGCGACCTGGCGGAGCTGCGCGAGGAGCTCGGCGACCTCCTGTTCCAGGTGGTGTTCCATGCGCAGATGGCGCAGGAAGCCGGACAGTTCGGTTTCGAAGAGGTCGTTGCCTCGATCTGCGACAAGATGGAACGGCGCCATCCGCACGTGTTCGGCGACGAGCGCATCGAGAGCGCCGCGCAACAGACGCGCGCCTGGGAGGAACAGAAGGCCCGCGAGCGCGCTGCCGCGGAGCGCGGCGGGGCGCTCGATGACGTACCGCTCGCGCTGCCGGCGCTGATGCGCGCCGCCAAGCTCGGCAAACGCGCGGCGCGCGTCGGATTCGACTGGCCGGACGCATCCGGAGCGCGCGCCAAGATCGACGAGGAACTCGCCGAGCTCGACAGCGAAATCGCACCCGACGGAACCGCCGAACGACGCGCACAGGAGGTCGGCGACGTGCTGTTTTCCGTGGTCAACCTGGCGCGCCACCTGGACGTCGATCCGGAGGCGGCGTTGCGCGCCAGTAGTGAACGATTTGCCGCACGCTTCCGGGCCATGGAACGGCGCGCGACACAGCAGGGCACCGCGCTGGGGGACCTGGATGCCACGGCCCTGGATGCGCTCTGGCGTGAGGTCAAGCGAGGGCCGGATCAAGCCTGAATCAAAGCTTTGCGCGCGTTTTCGGCGGGTTCAGTGAGCATTCAGACACGCCGCCTTACTGTGGCGCCACGTTCGTAGAGTGGTTGGGGAACCGGTGAGTCCCCGGTACGAACGCAAAGGAGCCACACATGTTTTCGCGAGTCATGACCTTGGGTGTCGCGCTGGCCGCGATGGTAGGCACGATGGCAGTGGCGCCGGCGGCCCTTGCCGGGAACAAGCACGCGGACAAGTACTACGGCAACGCCGGCCCGGGCTACGACTATGCACGCGTCGTCAACGTCGAGCCCATCGTCCGGCAGGTCCGCGTGGAGGTCCCGCAGCGCGAATGCTGGACCGAGGACCAGTACGAGCAACCGCGCACGGCGCAGGCCGGTGTCGCCGGTAACATGATCCTCGGCGGCATCATCGGCGGCGTGCTTGGCGCGCAGGTCGGCAAGGGCGACGGGCGGCGCATCGCAACGGCGGCCGGCGCGCTCATCGGCTCCTCGATCGGCCACGACGTCGGCGAGCGCCGGCGAGCCGAACAGGTCGGCTACGAGCCTCGCGTCAGGACAGTCGAGCGTTGCGGCGTGCGCTACATCAATAACTACGAGGAGCGCGTCGACGGCTACGACGTCGAGTACGAATATTGCGGCCGGCGTTACCACACGCGCCTGCCGTACGACCCCGGCGAGCGCATGCGCATTCGCGTCGACGTCAGCCCCGCGCAGAACGGCTACGGCCGCTATGACAGCCGTTATGACGACGACCGCGACTACGGCGACGGCGACTACGACGACTGAGACCTCGACCGCGGGGGCTGCACGGCCTCCGCGGTCATTCGCGCCCGCTGCCCCTGCAGGGGCGTTCCGACGTAAACTGCAGTCATGCAGTTATGTACCGGACTCCGAGTCCGGTACATAACTGCAACGCGAGTCCGGTACATAACTGCAACGAAGCGAGCTGAACTGAAGTGAAACGATCTGGATTGCATCGACCGGCCGCAATGCTCCTGGCACTGGTGGCCGTTGCCCTCGGCACGCCCGCTCCAGGCTGGGCGACGGCGCACGGCCGGCACGACGGGGCGGTCGCAAACGATGCACCGCCTGCTGTCACCCGCGCCGGAATGTCGCTCGACGAAGCCGTGCAGATGGTCCAACAGCGCTTCAATGCCCGGGTGGTCCGCGCCGAAACCCGCAGCGACAACGGCCGCACGGTGTATCACCTGCGCCTGCTCAGCAGCGATGGCAAGGTGTGGACGGTCAGAGTCGATGCCCAAAGCGGAGCGGTTCAGTAGAGAGCGCAACGGTTCGGTAGGCACCTGAGGCAGCTGCATGCGTATTCTGGTGGTCGAGGACGAGCAGGCGCTGCGCGATTCCCTGGTCGCGCAGCTCAAGGGCGCCTCATTCAACGTCGATGCCGCCGGCGACGGCGAGGAAGGCCTGTATGCGGGCCGCGAATTTCCGATCGACCTGGCGATCGTCGACCTGGGCCTGCCCAAGCTGTCCGGGATCGAGATGATCCGCAAGCTGCGCGCCGACGGACGCGCCTTCCCGGTCCTGATCCTCACCGCGCGCGATCGCTGGCAGGACAAGGTGGAGGGCCTGCAATCCGGGGCCGACGACTATCTCGTCAAGCCGTTCCATTTCCAGGAGCTCCTGGCCCGCGTGCAGGCGCTGCTGCGTCGCGCCGGCGGCTGGTCGCAGCCGGTCCTGCAATGCGGCGAGGTGAGCCTGGACACGCGCAGCCAGATCGTCACGGTGGCCGGCCAGGCGGTCGAGCTCACCTCGTTCGAGTATCGGATCCTCGAATTCCTGATGCTGCGCGCCGGCGAAGTGATCTCGAAGGCTGAGCTCACCGAGCGGCTCTACGAGCAGGATTTCGAGCGCGACAGCAACGTCATCGAGGTGTTCGTCGGCCGCCTGCGCAAGAAACTGGACCCCGACGGCACGCGCCAGCCGATCGAGACTCTGCGCGGCCGTGGCTATCGCCTTGCCCTGGCGCGAAGCGATGTGGCGCCCGCGGGCGTCCGCGCCTAGCGGGTCTTGGCGGCCCGCCACCTGCGCATGACGTCGCTCAACCGGCGCCTGCTCACGTCGGTTCTGCTGCTCCTGCTCGTATTCTTCGGTCTGACCGTCGCCGCTCTCGACCTGCTGTTTCGCGACCTCAGCGAGCGGAGCCTGCGCGATTCGCTCGACGCCCAGCTCGTGGCACTGGTGGCCTCCAGCGAGCCGGACGACCACGGCAACGTGCTGCCCGCTGGTCCGCTCGCGGAAGCCCGGCTCACGCAACCCGGCTCAGGGCTCTACGCCGAGATCCGCACGCGCAACGGCATGACGCTGTGGCGCTCGCCCTCGGTCCTGGGCACCGAGATCGAGTTCGGCAGCGGCGTCGCGCCGGGAGCGCGGCGTTACGAACGACGCGAGCTCGCCGATGGCTCGCAGGTCATGGCGCTCTCCTCGGGCATCGACTGGGAGATCGAGCCCGGCAAGAGCCGGGACTTCGTTTTCAGCGTCGCAACCGACCTCAAGGCCTACAACGCGCAGCTGCAACGCTATCGTGGACAGCTCCTCGGCTGGTTTCTGGGCCTGGCGATTCTCCTGCTGATCGCGCTGGCCGCGCTGTTGCGCTGGGTGCTGGCCCCGGTGCGCCGCATCGAGGGCGAGATCCGCGAAATCGAAGACGGATCGCGCGAGTCGCTCGGCCTGCAGCTGCCCCGCGAGCTCACGGGCCTCGCCGCGAACCTCAATGCGCTGCTCGCCAGCGAGCGGCGGCGGCTCGAGCGCTATCGCAACACGCTCGGCAATCTCGCGCACAGCCTGAAGACGCCGCTCGCGGTGATGCGCTCCAGCGGCGCCATCGCCGAGACGCCCGCGCGCCAGCGGGTGATCGAGGAACAGATCGACCGGATGGATGCGATCGTGCAGCACCAGCTCAAGCGCGCCGCCGCCACGGGCGCGAGCCTCGTCGGGCAGAGCGCCGTCGAGGTCCAGCCGCTGCTCGCCGAGCTGCGCGCGGCCCTGATCAAGGTCTACGCCAGCAAGGACCTGCTGGTCGAGATCGAGGCCGCAGCCGATGCGCGCTTCGCCGGCGACCGAGGCGACCTGTTCGAGCTGCTCGGCAATCTGCTCGACAACGCCTGCAAGTGGTGCCACTCGCGCGTCCGGGTCCGCGTCGAGCGGGCGCGCAACGCGGCGGGCAGGGGACAGCTGCGGATCCTCGTCGACGATGACGGGGCAGGCATAGCCGCGCACGATCGACGGCGCATCCTGGAACGTGGCACCCGCGCCGACGAGGCGGTCCCCGGCCAGGGCCTGGGGCTCGCGATGGTGATGGAGATCGTCGCCCTCTACGAGGGCAACCTCGAGATCGAAGACTCGCCGCTGGGTGGCGCGCGAATCGTCATCGAACTGCCGTCGCGTTGAGCTGGCGTTGGTCCAGGGGAAGGGCCTTTCGAGAACGCCGTAAATCCATCCCTGGAGGCTCCGACGCGAACATCCTGTTCGCGACGGTCTCGAAAGGCCCTTCCCCTGGACCAACGCCAGCTCAACGCGACGGTCAGCGGCGCTCGAGCAGCGGCGAGATGAGATCCAGGGGCAGCGGAAACACGATCGTCGAGGTCTTCTCGCTGGAGATGTCGGCGAGCGTCTGCAGGTAACGCAGTTGCATCGCGCGCGGGTCCGAGGCGAGCACCTGCGCCGCCTCGACCAGCTGGTGCGCGGCCTGTTTCTCGCCTTCCGCGTGGATGATCTTGGCGCGGCGCGTGCGCTCGGCTTCGGCCTGCTTGGCGATAGCGCGGATCATGCTTTCGTCCAGGTCGACGTGCTTGATCTCGACGTTGGCGACCTTGATGCCCCAGGCATCGGTCTGCTGGTCGAGAATGCGCTGGATGTCGACATTGAGCTTCTCGCGCTCGGAGAGCATTTCGTCGAGCTCGTGCTGACCGAGCACCGAGCGCAGCGTGGTCTGCGCGAACTGGCTGGTGGCTTCCCAGGGATTGGCGACCTGGATGATCGCCTTGGCCGGATCGACGATGCGGAAGTACACGACCGCGTTCACCTTCACCGAGACGTTGTCGCGCGAAATGACGTCCTGCTTGGGGACGTCGAGCACGATGACGCGCAGGTCGACCATCTTCATCTGCTGGATGAACGGCACGACGATGATGATCCCCGGGCCCTTCACGCCGGTGAAACGGCCGAGCGTGAACATCACGCCGCGCTCGTACTCTTTGAGGATCTTGAGGGCGCTGATCAGCAATGCGCCGGCGACGAAAATCAAGGCCAATGCGAAAGTGCTCATACCTGGAATCTCCATGACGGTGAGCTCGATTCACGCCGGCTCGACGTGCAACAGCAAACCCTCCATGCGCGTGACGCGCACGCGTTGACCGGCGCGCACGGGCGCGGTGGTGCGTGCATTCCACAGCTCGCCGCCGAGGCGCACGGTGCCTGTGCCCTGGAAATCGCTGATCGCCTCCGCGAAGCTCCCGACGATCTGCTCGGCGCCGGTGACCACCGGCCGGCTGCGCGCGCGATTGAACAACCACACGATGCCCACCAGCACCAGGGCAGCCGCCGTCGCGATGCCGCCGATCAGCGGCAGCGCGATCTCGAAGCCGGGCACGCCGGTGTCGAACAGTATGATCGATCCCATGACGAATGCGATCACGCCGCCGAGCCCGAGGGTGCCGAAGCTCGGCACGAACGCTTCGGCTATGACCAGCAATGTCCCGAGCACAATGAGCGCGAGGCCCGCGTAGTTGACCGGCAGGATCTGGAAGGCGAACAACGCGAGCAGCAGGCAGATCGCGCCGGCGACGCCCGGCAGCACCGCGCCCGGATTGTAACCTTCGAACATCAACCCGTAGATGCCGATCAGCAGCAGCCCGTAGGCCACGGTCGGGTTGGTGAGCACGAGAAGAAACTTGGTGCGCAGATCGGGCTCGAGGGGTTCGACGACGAGATTGCGCGTCGCCAGCTTGTGCTCTGCAGCACCGAGCTTGAGCACGCGGCCGTCGAGCTTGGCGAGCAGGTCCGGCACGTCGTCCGCAATCAAATCGATGACCTTCTGTTCCAGCGCGGCGCTGGACTGCAGGTTGACGCCTTCGCGCACCGCTTTCTCGGCCCAGTCCGCGTTGCGTCCACGCAGCTCCGCGAGCCCGCGGATGTAGCCCACCGCGTCGTTGATGACCTTGCGGTCCATGGCGGTCTCCGTGCCACGGTCGCGTTTCTTCTCACTGCCGGTCTTTTTCTCTGCGTCCTGGTCTGGTTTGCCGCCGTCCTCTTTCTTCTTCTGGTCGCTCTTCTCGTCGCCCTGGCGTTCCTCGTCGTCGCCCCCGGCCGGGAAGGAGGGCCCCTCGCCACCGATCGACACCGGCGTCGCGGAGCCGAGATTGGTCGCCGGCGCCATCGCGGCCACGTGGCTGGCGTACATGATGTAGGTGCCGGCGCTCGCCGCGCGCGCACCGTTCGGCGCGACGAAACTGACCACGGGCACCGGCGAGGCCAGAATGTCCTTGATGATGTCGCGCATCGAGGTGTCGAGCCCGCCGGGCGTGTCGATCTGCAGGATGACCAGGGCGTATCCTTCCTCGCTCGCGCGATTCAGCCCCGTGGAAATGTAGTGGCTGGTCGCCGGACCGATCGGGCCGTCGATGCGCAGGAGCAGCGCCGAACCCGGGCTCGATTCGGTGCTGTCGGCCGGCGGAACATCCTGTGCCGCCACGCCCGCGGCGCAGAGGGTCAGGACGGCAAGCGGAATCGTTCTTCTCACGGGTGCGACCACGGTCACGAGGATTGGAAGCGTAACACGCGCGCCGGGCACGGTGCCGGGAAGGAGCGTCTCGCATCCGCATGCCAGCGCGGATTGCCACTGGACGCGTAGGCAAAGCGCGGCCGCTCGGGCATAGTCGCCGCCGCCGCCGTCGTGGCGCGCGACCCGGGCTCGCAGTGCAGATCTGGCAGACGTTTCGACAAACCTACCTCGGCCAGCAGGACAGTCCCGCGCGGGCCCGCGTTCCGCAGCTCGACAGCCTGCGCGGTTTCGCCGTATTGCTGATCTTCTTCGTGCACTACTACGCGCTGATGGGCCACTGGCTGGCGCCGCATGGCACGAGCGAGGCGTTCGCCCATTTCAGCGAAGGTATCGCTCATTCGGGCACGGATCTGTTCTTCACGCTGTCGGGGTATCTCATCTACGGCAGCCTGATGGCTCGCGAGCGGCCGCTCGGCCGCTATATCGCGCGACGCTTCAGGCGGATCTATCCGACGTTCGTGTTCGTGGTCGGCGTCTACCTGCTGATCTTCATGCTCGATCCCGCCGTCAGCAAGCTGCCCGGACAGGTCGTCCAGAACGTGCTGTATGTGCTCGCCAACCTGGCGCTCCTGCCCGGAATTTTTCCGATCGAGCCGATCGTCACGCCGGCGTGGGCGCTGAGCTATCTCGCGCTCTTCTATATATCGGCACCGCTGCTGGTGTGGGGTTTGCGGTTGCGTCGCTGGCAGAGGCGCCAACGCGCGCTGCTGTTCGTTTCGCTTGCGGCCGTGCTGTTCGCGTGGGGTTACCTGTACGGCGGGCCCGTCAGGCTGGTGATGTTCCTCGCCGGAATGATGCTGTACGAATTCCGTCCGCAGAGCCCTCGGATCACGGGCGCGCGCCTCGGTGCGGCGTTGTTCGCCGGCGCCGCCGGTATCATGGCTGCCATCGCCGCGCTGGGCATCCCGGCCGTCGTGCGCTTCATGACGCTCTTCACCCTGTTCCCGATGGCAAGCGCCGCATGCCTGGAGGCGCCGGCCTCGCGTGGTCCTCTGTCATGGCATTGGTTGCAGTACCTCGGCCGGATCACGCTTTCCTACATCATGATCCACGGCCTGACACTGCAGTTGCTGCTGTACGGGACCGAGCGGCTCCTGCCCGGAAACTGGCGAGGCAGCGCGCTCTTCTGGCTCTTGATGCTGCCCGCGTTCCTGGCCACTGCAGCGAGCGCCGCACTGGTCTACACGCTGGTGGAAGACGCCGTCTAGTGAACCTCAACTACCCACATCGAAGCGAATTCCCTGCGCCAGCGGCAGGTCGCGGCTCCAGTTGATCGTGTTGGTCTGGCGGCGCATGTAGGCCTTCCAGGCGTCCGAGCCGGCCTCGCGCCCGCCGCCGGTTTCCTTCTCGCCGCCGAATGCGCCGCCGATCTCGGCGCCCGAGGTGCCGATGTTGACGTTGGCGATGCCGCAGTCGCTGCCGGCGGCCGACAGGAAGCGCTCGGCGCTCTGCAGGCGGTCGGTGAAGATCGCCGAGGACAGCCCCTGCGCCGACGGCGTTCTGCTGCGCGATGGCCTCCTCGAGCGAGTCGCACCGGGATCAGGTAGAGGATCGGCGCGAAGGTCTCGCGTCTGCACGATCGGCCAGTCGTTGCGCGCCCGCACGATCGTCGGCTCGACGAAGTTGCCCGGCCGTTCGAGCACTCGCCGCCGGCGAGGATCTCGCCGCCCGCGCTGCGCGGATCTTCGTCGATGCGCCTGCTGGTACTGCTTGCACCGCCGCCGCGTCGATCAGCGGGCCCATCAGCGTGTCGTTCGCCAGCGGGTCGCCGATGCGCACCTGCCGGTAGGCGCTGCAGCAAGCCGCTTCTCGAGCTCCGCCTGGCGCGACTGGTGCACGAACACGCGGCGCGTCGTGGTGCAGCGCTGCCCGGCGGTGCCGACGGCGCCGAACACGATCGCGGGCACCGCCAGGTCGAGGTTCGGCGTCTCGTCGACGATGATGGCGTTGTTGCCGCCGAGCTCCAGCAGGCTCCTGCCGAGGCGCGCGGCGACGCGCTCGCCGACCTGGCGGCCGACCGCGGTCGAGCCGGTGAAGGAGACCAGCGCCACGCGCCGGTCGTCGACGAAGCGCTCGGCGAGCTCGTTGCCGGCGTCGATGAACAGCTGGAAGATCGGCGGCAGCTGCTGCGCGCGCCAGCACGCGTTGCAGATCTCCTGCACGGCGACTGCGCACAGCGGCGTCTTCGGCGAGGGCTTCCAGACGCGTGACATTGCCGCAGACCGCGGCGAGGAACGCGTTCCAGGACCACACCGCGACCGGGAAATTGAACGCCGTGATGATGCCGACGACGCCGAGCGGATGCCACTGCTCGTACATGCGGTGCTGCGGGCGCTCGGAGTGCATGGTCAGGCCGTAGAGCATGCGCGACTGGCCGACGGCGAAGTCGGCGATGTCGATCATCTCCTGCACTTCGCCGTCGCCCTCGGCCTTGATCTTGCCGTTCTCCAGCGATGACCAGGCTGCCGAGCGCGTCCTTGTTGCGCCGCAGCTCCTCGCCGACGCAGGCGCACCACCTCGCCGCGCTTCGGCGCCGGCACCTCGCGCCAGTCGCGGAACGTCTTCGACGGCGCGAGCGCATGACTCTGCTCGTAGTCGGCGCGCGTGGCGGCGCGCACGCTGCGCGATCAGCTCGCCGGTGGCCGGGATTGACGCAATCGATGAGCGGCGCCGCGCTTCGTGCGTGGCGGACCAGCCGGCTGCCGGACCAGGCTGCCCGGGTTGAGCGCCTGCAGATGCCGAGAGCTCGAGCACGGCATTCACGTCGACGGCCGATCGATCGCTCATTGCGCCTTCCGCTGCGTCTGCGCTGGTGCCCGGCTCTGCCGCGACACGACCACTTCGCGAGGAGACGTCCTTCGTGCCGCCCGGCGCGTAGTAGCGGCCGAAGCGGTTGGCGAGCATCTCGGGCAGGCGGAACTGCTCCTGCGCGACGAAGCCGCTGGTACTTGCCCGGCGACTCGAAGCACCAGGTCGACCACGGCGGTGATGCCCGCGGCGGTCGTCACCTGGATCGCCGACCACAGGCGCCCGGCGATCACCTGCGGGTAGACCTTGTTGACGTAGTTCTCCTCGCGCAGCTCGCCGTCCTGCAGCCCGGTGACGGCGGCGTAGACGATCACCACGTCCTGCAGCGTCTGCGGCACGGCGTTCTCGAGGATGCGCTTCAGCGTGCGCGCGATCGTGGTTGAGCTTCAGGTCGTTCATGAGCAGGCGCATCTGCTCGCAGTGGCCCGGGATAGCGGATGGTCTTGTAGTTCATGATCTCGCACGCGCGCGCCGTAGGTCTCGGCGAGCGAGCCCAGGCCGCCCGAGGTATTGAACGCCTCGTAGAGCGTGCCGTCGATCTCGATCTCCTCGAGCCCTTCGAGCGGCGCCGCTTCGACTGATGCGGCCGTCGACGATCGCCTGGCAGGGGTTGCCGTACTCGTTGATGAGCCCTTCGGTGGACCAGGTCAGGGAGTACTTGAGCACGTTGTTCGGGTGCTGGGGCAGCGCGCCGACGCGCAGCTTCACGGTGCGCAGCTCGTCGAAATGCGTGATCAGCTCGTCGGCGGCGATGCTGATGAAGCCCGGCGCGCAGCCCGCACTGCGGCACGAAGGCGCTGTCCGCGCCCGCGGCGATGCGCGCGCACCGCTGTGGTGACCTCGACGTCCTCGGTCAGGTCGAAGTAGTGCAGCCCGGCGCTGCGCGCCGCCTCGGCGACCGCGACGTTGCAGTAGTAGGGCAGGCTGGAGATCACGGCATCGACCGGGTGCGCCTCGAGGTGCGCTGTCGAGCGCAGCCGGCTTGCGAGCGTCGAGCGCGAAGGCCGTGATGTCGGCGAAGCCGTGGGCGCGCACCACAGACGTCCGCGGCCTGGCCGTTCACGTCGGCGAGCTGCACCCGGTAGGCGCCGGATTCGGCGAGCAATCCGGAGATCAGTGCGCCGATCTTGCCGGCGCCGAGAATCAGTACACGATGCATGAAAACTCCCTGCAGGAGCGGGCGGCGCGAATCGTCGCCTGCAGGACGCGGCGAGGCGCCCGCGAAAAGGGCGCGCATTGCTGCCTCAATGGCCGGCCGAAAGCCGCGTCCAGCTTTGGCACGCGAAAGGTGCAGCCGCTTTTGCGCCGTGCGCTGTGTACGATCCGGCCATGGCTACGCAGCCCCGCGATCGACTGATGGCACCCGGCGAGCTGGCAAGCCAGGCCGGCGCAGCAGCAGCCGAGCTACGCCGATCCGCAGCCGTCGAGCGCGTGGTCGCCGCGCTCTCGCCGGCTGCCGCCGATCGTGGTCTCCTGGGAGATCGAGGCGCTGCGCGAGCAGCTCGCCGCGGCGCAGCGCGGCGAGCGCTTCCTGCTGCAGGGCGGCGACTGCGCCGAGAGCTTCGACGACTGCGAGTCCGACCAGATCGCGCAGAAGCTCAAGATCCTGCTGCAGATGAGCCTGGTGCTGCTGCACGGACTGAAGAAGCCGATCGTCCGCGTCGGCCGCATGGCGGGCCAGTACGCCAAGCCGCGCTCCGCCGACACCGAGACGCGCGACGGCGTGACGCTGCCGAGCTACCGCGGCGACTCGTCAACCGCGCGCCGTTCACGCCGCCGAGGCGCGCGAGCCGGATCCGCAGCTGCTGCTGCGCGGCTACGAGCGCGCCGCGCTCACGCTCAACTTCGTGCGCGCGCTGGTCGACGGCGGCTTCGCCGACCTGCACCATCCCGAGTACTGGGACCTGGGCTTCGTGCACCACTCGCCGCTGCAGCGAGGCGTACCAGCGCATCGTGGACTCGATCGGCGACTCGCTCGATTTCTTCGAGTCGATCAGCGGCCAGCCGGTGCACGAGAGCGAGCCGCGTCGAGTTCTACGCCAGCCACGAGGGGCTGCACCTGCTCTACGAGCAGGCGCAGACGCGCTTCATCCCGCGCCAGCAGCGCTGGTACAACCTCTCGACGCACATGCCGTGGATCGGCATGCGCACCGCGCAGCTCGACGGCGCGCACGTCGAGTATCTTCCGCGGCATCGCCAATCCGATCGGCGTCAAGGTCGGCGCGAGCATGGATGCCGAGTGGCTGCAGGGCGCTGGTGCAGGTCCTCAACCCGCAGAACGAGCCCGGGCGGCTGACGCTGATCCATCGCTTCGGCGCCAAGGATGTCGAGCGGCAGCTTGCCGCCGCTGATCGAGGCGGTGCGCGCGCACCGGGCCAGACGGTGCTGTGGGTGCTGCGACCCGATGCACGGCAACACCGAGACCACCGCGGGCGGCTCAAGACCCGGCGCTTCGAGAACATCCTCGAGCGAGCTCGAGCAGGCGTTCCGCATCCACGAGCGAGCTGGGCTCGATCCTCGGCGGCGTGCACTTCGAGCTCACCGGCGAGGACGTCACCGAGTGCATCGGCGGCGCGCGCGGCCTGACCGAAGCGGACCTGGAGCGCGCCTACCGCTCGCAGGTCGATCCGCGGCTGAACTACGAGCAGGCGCTGGAGCTGGCGATGCTGATCGCGCGTCACAAGTCTGCGCCGACGCTGAAGCGGCGTCAGCTCGATCGAGCACGTCACCGCGGATCAGCTCCGCGCACACTCGCCGGGCGCGAGGCCCGCCAAGCGTCCACGGGCCGATCGCGCAGCGGATCAGGCGCAACGTCGGCAAACCGACCGCGGCCGTCATCCGTGCGCACCTGGCGGTTGCGTCCCTCGTCGATGACCAGCTCCAGCCAGCTGGTCGGAATCCGCGCGCGATAACGGATCGGCGGATCGCGTGGCCAGAGCGCCGGCGGTTCGTCGATGCGATGCGCCTCGAGTGGCCGTGCGCGTTTCCATCCTGCAGGTGCACACCGGCGCATGAGGCGGTCGATCGCCTCCTGCTGCGGTACGCCTTCCACCTGCACCCAGTATGTCTTCGGCAGGTGGAAGCGCGGCTCGCTGACGCGCGCCTGCATCGGGCCGTCGTCCGTCAGGAACACGAGACCCTCGCTGTCGTAGTCCAGACGGCCCGCCGGATACACGCCACGGTCCGACGAAAGTCGCGCAAAGTCGTGCGACGCTTGTGGTCCGGCGACTGGCGATCCGTGAACTGGGTCAGCACGCGAAACGGCTTGTTGAACAGCAATGCAACGCATGCGCGCCATGGTAGCTTCGCCGACAACGTTGTACGCGCGTGCGCAATCCTTGCCGCGCGGGCAGGGTTGTCATATCCTGCACTGCAAAAATCCATCCGCTGCCAGCTTTCGCACCGGCGGAGAACGGCATTGAGCTCGACGTCCGCCGTGGCCATCATCCGGGGCCTGCGAGATCCGTGGCGCATTGCCCACCGAGTTCGAATCCGATTCTCACGCGTGAAGCTCTCGATTTCGTCGCCGCGCTCGCCCGGCGCTTCACGCCCGCGTGTGCACGAGCTGCTGACTGCGGCGCGAGACGCGCCAGCAGGCACTCGATGCTGGCGAGCTGCCGGATTTCCTTCCCGAGACCCGCGCACATTCGCGAGGCCGAGTGGCGCACCGCGCCCATTCCGCAGGATCTTGCTCGACCGGCGCGTGGAGATCACCGGACCCACCGATCGCAAGATGGTCATCAACGCGCTCAACTCGGGCGCGAGGGTGTTCATGGCCGACTGCGAGGATTCGCTCACGCCGACCTGGGACAACGTCATCCGCGGCCAGATCAACCTGCGCGACGCAGTGTCGGCGCACCATCGAGTTTGCGAGTCCCGAGGGCAAGAAATACCGGCTCAGCGACCATCCCGCGGTGCTGCTGGTGCGGCCGCGCGGCTGGCATCTCAACGAGAAGCACCTGCTGGTGGACGGCGAACAGGTGCCCGGCGCCTTCGTCGATTTCGGCCTGTACCTGTTCCACAACGCACCGTGCCCTGCGCGAGCGCGGCACCGGCCCGTACTTCTACCTGCCGAAGCTCGAGAACCATCGCGAAGCGCGGCTGTGGGCCGACGTGTTCAGCGCATGCCGAGCAGGCGCTCGGCATCGCAGCACGGCACGATCAAGGTCACGGTGCTGATCGAGACGATCCTCGCCGCATTCGAGATGGACGAGATCCTCTACGAGCTCAGGGACTACATCGTTGGCCTCAACTGCGGGCGCTGGGACTACATCTTCAGCTTCATCAAGAAATTCGCGCGGCGTGCCGATTTCGTGCTGCCGGACCGTCAGCAGGTCACGATGACCACGCACTTCCTGCGCTCGTATTCGCTACTGGTCATCAAGACCTGCCATCGCCGCGGCGCCTTCGCCATGGGCGGCATGGCCGCGCAGATTCCGATCAAGAACGACCCGGCAGCGAACGAGGCGGCACTCGCCAAGGTGCGCGCCGACAAGGAGCGCGAGGCGGGCGACGGCCACGATGGCACCTGGGTTGCGCACCCGGGGCTCGTGCCGCTGGCGATCGAAGTCTTCGACCAGCACATGCCCGGGCCGAACCAGCTTGCATCGCCTGCGCGAAGACGTGCACGTTACGCGCAACGGACCTGCTGCACCGTTCCGCAGGGCACGATCACCGAAGCGGGGCTCGCGCAACAACGTGAGCGTCGGACTGCAGTACCTGGCCGCCTGGCTCGGCGGCAACGGCTGCGTGCCGATCAACAATCTGATGGAAGACGCCGCGACGGCGGAGATTTCGCGCGCGCAGCTCTGGCAGTGGGTGCATCACCCGGCCGGCGTGCTGCGAAGACGGCCGGCGCGTGACGCTGGAGCTGGTGCGCGAGCTCATGCAACGACGAGCTGGCGCGCCTGCGCGACGCAGCTCGGCGACGAAGCGTTTCGCGCGCGGCCATTTCGAGCATGGCCGCGCGCCTGCTCGACGAGCTGACCGCCGACCCGCGATTTCCAGACCTTTCTTACGCTCGCGGCGTATCGTGAAATCGATTGACGCGAACGACCGACGAGACTGCCGATCGTTCGCCCGCAGATCGTTCGCCTGAAAGGAGCCCTGATGACGACTGCCGCGGCCGCCGACCTCAGCAAGACCTGGCAAGCAGACCCGCGCTGGCGCGGCGATCAAGCGCGCCTTACAAGGCCGAGGACGTCGTGCGGCTGCGCGGTACCGTCGTCGTCGAGCACACGCTGGCGCGCCTCGGCGCGCAGAAGCTCTGGAGGTACGTCAACGAGAAGCCGTTCGTGAACGCGCTCGGCGCGCTGACCGGCAATCAGGCAATGCAGCAGGTCAAGGCGGGCCTGGATGCGATCTATCTGTCCGGCTGGCAGGTCGCCGGCGATGCCAACCTGGCCGGCCAGATGTATCCGGACCAATCGCTGTACCCCGCGGACTCGGTGCCCGCGGTCGTCAAGCGCATCAATTCCACGCTCAAGCGCGCCGACGAGCTGCATCACGCCGAGGGTGACGACAGCATCGACTGGTTCAAGCCGATCGTCGCGGATGCCGAAGCCGGGTTCGGCGGCGTGCTCAACGCCTTCGAGCTGATGAAGGCAGATGATCGAAGCGGGCGCGGCGGGCGTGCACTTCGAGGACCAGCTCTCGTCCGCAAAGAAGTGCGGGCACATGGGCGGCAAGGTGCTGGTGCCGACTGCGGAAGCCATCAACAAACTGGTCGCGGCGCGCCTCGCTGCGGACGTCTGCGACGTCCCGACCGTGCTGGTCGCGCGCACCGACGCGGAGTCGGCCAGCCTGCTGACTTCAGACATCGACGAACGCGACCGGCCGTTCATCACGAAGCGCGAACGCACTTCGGAGGGGTTCTTCCAGGTGAAGGCGGGGCTCGACGCTGCGATCGCACGCGGTCTCGCCTATGCGCCATACGCGGACCTGATCTGGTGCGAGACCGGCGTACCGGACATGGAGCAGGCGCAGGCACTTCGCCGAAGGCATCCACCGAACAATTCCCCGGCAAGCTCCTCGCCTACAACTGCTCACCGTCCTTCAACTGGAAGCAGAAACTCGACGATGCGCAGATCGCCAAGTTCCAGCGCGAGCTCGGCGCGATGGGCTACAAGTTCCAGTTCGTCACGCTCGCCGGCTTCCACGCGCTCAACTTCAGCATGTTCGAGCTCGCGCAAGGGCTACAAGGCCAGCCAGATGAGCGCCTACGTCGCACTGCAGCAGGCGGAGTTCGCGGCGGAGAGCAAACGGCTACACGGCGACCAAGCACCAGCGTGAAGTCGGTGCGGGCTACTTCGACGACGTCACGCAGACGGTCATGGCCGGGCAGTCCTCGACCACCGCGCTGACCGGTTCGACCGAAGAGGCGCAGTTCAAGTCCGCCAAGAGCTGAGACGCTCCCATGAAGTACGAACGCATCGTCGTGCCCGAGGACGGACGACGCATCACGCTCAATCCCGATCTCTCACTCGACGTTCCCGCCAATCCGATCATCCCCTGCATCGAAGGTGACGGCATCGGCGTCGACATCACGCCGGTGATGAAGCGCGTGGTCGACGCCGCGGTGAGCAAGGCCTACGCCGGCAAGCGCCGCATCGCATGGATGGAGATCTACGCGGGCGAGAAGGCCAACCAGGTCTACGGCGCCGGGCGTGTGGTTCCCCGAGGAGACGCTCGCAGGCGCTGCGGGATTTCGTCGTCTCGATCAAGGGGCCGCTCGGCACGCCGGTGGGCGGCGGCATCCGCTCGCTCAACGTCGCCATCCGCCAGTCGCTCGACCTGTACGCCTGCGTGCGCCCGATCCGGCATTTCTCCGGCGTCTCCACGCCGATGAAGGACTCCAGCCAGGTCGAGATGGTGGTGTTTCGCGAGAACACCGAGGACATCTACGCCGGCATCGAGTGGCCGGCCGGATCGCCCGAAGTGCACAAGCTGATCGCTTTCCTGCAGCGCGAGCTTGTCGGTCACCGGCATCCGCTTCCCCGCGAGCTCCGGCATCGGCATCAAACCCGTGTCGAAAGAGGGATCGCAGCGCCTGATCCGCAAGGCGATCCAGTTACGCCATCGAGAACGATCGCGTATCGGTGACACTGGTGCACAAGGGCAACATCATGAAGTACACCGAGGGCGCGTTCCGCAACTGGGGCTACCAGCTCGCACGCGAAGAGTTCGGCGCCACGGAGATCGACGGCGGGCCGTGGATGAAATTCGCCAACCCGAATACCGGTCACGCGATCGTGATCAAGGATGTGATCGCCGACAACTTCCTGCAGCAGGTGCTGCTGCGGCCGGAGGAGTACGACGTCATCGCCACGCTCAACCTGAACGGCGACTACATCTCCGACGCGCTGGCGGCGCAGGTCGGCGGCATCGGCATCGCGCCCGGCGGCAACATCGGCGATGGCGTCGCCGTGTTCGAGGCCACGCATGGCACGGCTCCCGGTTTTGCAGGGAAGGACCGCGTCAATCCCGGATCGCTGATCCTGTCGGCGGAGATGATGCTGCGCTACCTGCGCTGGACCGAGGCCGCCGACCTCATCATTCAGCGGCGTGGCCAATACCATCGCCGGCAAGGAGCTCACCTACGACCTGGCCCGGCTGCGCGCAGGCGATCCGTGCGCCCAAGCGCGACCTCGCCGGGCGCAAGAGCGTCGAGGAAGACCTGCAGCGGCTCATTCCCGGCGCCAAGCTCCTCGGCACTTCCGGATTCGGCGCAGCCGTGATCCGGCACATGGATGACTAGCCGCGAAACGCCCGCAGCGGTACGCGTCGCCGAGCCTTTCGACCCGGACTGCACGCGCTGCGCGCGGCTGGCAGACGCGCTCTGCGCGGTCCGGCGCGCGCATCCCGACTATCACGCTCGTCCGGTGCCGCCGTTCGGCACCAGACGCCCCGAGCTCCTGATCGTGGGGCTGGCTCCCGGACTGCACGGCGCGAACCGGACCGGCCGTCCCTTCACCGGCGACGGAGCGGGCCTGCCCCTGTACCGGACGCTGCATGCGCTCGGTCTTGCGAGCCGCGCCGAATCGATCGACGCTGACGATGGCCTGCGCCTGAAGCGCTGTGCGATCACCAATGCCGTGCGCTGCTGGCCGCCGGCCAATCGAGCCGCTCCCCGACGAAACCCGGCGCTGCAATTCGTATCTGAGGTTCGACCTCGACCGGGTGCCGCGCGGCGGCGTATTCCTGGCGCTCGGCGCCATCGCGCATGGCGCGGTGCTGCACGCCCTGGCGTTGCGCCCGGTGCAATATCCTTTCAGCCACGGCGCCGAATTCGCGCTCACCGCAGATCGCTGGCTGCTGGACTCGTATCACTGCAGCCGCTACAACATGAATACCGGCCGGCTCACGGAACCCGCGCTGCGCGCCGTATTCGAACGTGCGCATCGAGTTGCTGGAATTGCCGTTGGGAACGCCACACCGATGACCGAACCCGGCGCCAAGCCCTTCGATGCGAGAGAATTCGTCAAGACGCTGCCGGGGCGTCCGGGCGTCTATCGCATGCTGGACGCCGCGGGCGACATCATCTACGTCGGCAAGGCGCGCAATCTCAAGAACCGCGTGGGCAGCTACTTCCACGCGCGCAACGTCGTTCCCAAGGTGCAGGCGATGGTCGGCCAGGTCGCCGGAATCGACGTGACGCTCGCCAACTCGGATACCGAGGCGCTGCTGCTCGAGTACAACCTGATCAAGCAGCACAAGCCGCGCTACAACGTCGTCCTGCGCGACGACAAGAGCTTTCCGTAGCATCCATGTCACGACCGACGCACGACTTTCCGCGCCTGGCCTTCTACCGCGGCCCGCAGCAACAGGCCCGGGCGCTATTTCGGACCCTATCCCAGCGCCGGCGCCGTGCGCGAGACGCTGCAGCAGCTGCAGAAGCTCTTCAAGCTGCGCAACTGCGAGGACACGTTTTTCGCGAACCGCAGCCGCCCGTGTCTGCAGCACCAGATCGAGCGCTGCTCGGCGCCGTGCGTCGGCCTGATCACCCGCGAGGACTACGCGCGCGACGTCGCTTCTGCGGTCAAAGTCCTCGAAGGGCGCAGCGAAGAGGTCAACGAGGAGCTGGCGCGCCGGATGGACGCGGCTGCGGGACAGCTCGAATTCGAAGCCGCCGCACGGTTGCGCGACCAGCTCGCGGCCCTCAAGAAGATCCAGGCCCAGCAGATCGTCAACGCCGCGACGACGCGCGACGTCGACGTCGTGGCGCTCGCCGGCGAAGCGGGCGAGCACTGCGTGGCGGTGATGTTCGTGCGCGGCGGGCGCAACCTCGGCACCACGCAGTTCTTTCCGCGCGCGCCGATCGGCGAAGCGGGCGAGATCATGGCGGCGTTCCTGACGCAGTACTACTTCGCGCACGAAGTGCCGCCCGACATCGTCCTGAACACGCCGATCGAAGACTGCCGAAACGCTCGCCGCGACACTCGCGGAGCGCGCCGGCCGGCGCGTGCGCGTGCGCCACGCCGTGCGCGGGCTCGCGCGCCGCTGGAGCCAGATGACGCAGACCAACGCCGCGCAGGCCCTGCGCATGCGTCTCGCCAACCGCGCCGGCGTGGAGCTCAACCTGGAAGCCGTACGCGAAGCGCTGCGCATGCCCGAAGCGCCGCAGCGGATCGAGTGCTTCGACATCAGCCACACGCGCGGGCGAGGGCACCGTTGCCTCCTGCGTCGTGTTCGGGCGCGAAGGCCCGATCAAGACCGACTATCGCCGCTTCAACATCAGCGGCATCGAGCCCGGGGACGACTACGGCGCGATGCGCCAGGCTCTCACGCGGCGCTACAAGCGCGTCAAGGCCGGCGAGATCCCGATGCCCGACCTGCTGCTCATCGATGGCGGCAAGGGCCAGCTCACCCAGGCGCTGGAAGTTCTCAAGGAACTCGATCTGCCCGGACTGGCGGTGGCAGGTGTCGCCAAGGGCGCGGACCGCCGGCCCGGCCAGGAGAGAATCTTCACGCCGGAGCAGGACGAGCCGATCGTGCTCGCGCCCGATTCACCGGCCCTGCACCTGATCCAGCGCGTGCGCGACGAAGCGCATCGCTTCGCGATCCTCGGGCATCGGCGCCGCCGCGCGCGCCGCCACAGCGAATCGTCGCTCGAAGCGATTCCCGGCCTGGGCCCCGCGCGCCGGCGCGAGTTGCTCAAGCAGTTCGGCGGCCTGCAAGGCATACTGCGCGCCGGTGTGGACGACCTGGCGCAAGTGCGCGGCATCGGAAAGCCGCTGGCACAGTTGATCTACGAGCACCTGCATCCCGGAGCCTGAGCGATTGACCCCGAACCCGATGTCCATCCCGAACATGCTCACCTGGGGCCGCATCTTCGCGATCCCGCTGATCATCATCCTGTTCTATCTGCCGTACCCGTGGTCCGACCCGGCCGCGGGCGTAGTGTTCGCGCTCGCCGGCATCACCGACTCGCTTCGACGGCTACCTGGCGCGCAAATGGGGACAGACCTCGCGACTCGGCGCGTTCCTCGATCCCGTGGCCGACAAGCTCATCGTCGCCACGGCGCTGGTGCTGCTGGTGACGCGTGACAACCAGCCCGTCTACGACATCGGCCTGAGCTTCCCGATCCCCTCGGAAACCATCGTCGCGCTGTGCGCGATCGTGATCATCGGCCGCGAGATCGCGGTGTCGGCGCTGCGCGAATGGATGGCGGAGATCGGCGCGCGCCGCAAGGTAGCGGTATCAGGTCTCGGCAAGCTCAAGACGATCCTGCAGATCGTCGGGTTGTCCCTGCTCCTCTACAAATGGCACTTCCTCTGGCTCCCGACCTACGAGATCGGGCTGATCCTCACGGTCGTGGCCGCCGTCCTGACTTTGTGGTCGATGATCCAGTACCTGCGGGCCGCCTGGCCGGAGCTGGTGGAGAAGGGTTGAGGAGTCTTGCCCGGCGTAGCACGAGCCGCGCGCAGGTCTTTGAATTGATTCATCCTTGACTCGCTCCTGATCCCCACTACAATGGCGGCCCTCGTTTCGAGACCTGCGCGGGAATAGCTCAGTTGGTAGAGCGCAACCTTGCCAAGGTTGAGGTCGCGAGTTCGAGCCTCGTTTCCCGCTCCAGATTGAACTGAAAACCCCGGGGCGCTCCCCGGGGTTTTTTGTTTCGGGCGACGAGCCGACGCGGCGTGGTGGCAGAGTGGTCATGCAGCGGCCTGCAAAGCCGCGTACAGCGGTTCGATTCCGCTCCACGCCTCCAGTAGAGCATCCCACAGGGTCCAACCCAATCTCGCCCCGATGCTCTCAACCTGGAAACCCCGCATTTTTCATCCTGCAAAGTCTCGAACCTCGAAGCTCTCCGCAAGCGCGCACGACATCTACCTTGACCGCCTGGCAGCCTGTCGGACTTAAGGTCGACTTGTCCAGTGTATCGCATAGAGATACACTAAGCTGTGATCAGCAGCTTCCGCCATGGCGGCATTGAGCGGTTTTTCCGCACCGGCTCAAAGGCGGGAATTCAGCCAAAGCATGCTAAGCGGTTGCGACTGCAGCTCGGTCAACTGGATGCGGCAAGCGGTCCCGATGACATGAATCGGCCGGGTTGGAGGCTGCATCCGCTCAAGGGCGATTTGGCCGGCCATTGGGCCGTATGGGTCGATGAGAACTGGCGGCTCACGTTCAAGTTTGAAGGCGTTGATGTGGTCCTGGTCGATTACCAGGACTACCACTGAGGAGAGCTGACATGGCGCGTATGCACAACCCGCCCCACCCCGGAGAAGTCCTTGCCGACACCGTTTTGCGCGAGGAGGGGGGACTGACGGTCACCGAGTTCGCCAAGCGTTTGGGCGTTTCGCGTGTCGCGCTTTCGCGTGTGGTGAATGGCCACGCGGCTGTGAGCGCCGAGCTTGCAATACGGTTGGCGGCAGCGCTCGGTGGCTCTGCCGAGTCGTGGCTGCGTATGCAAGTGGCCTACGACCTGTGGCAGGCACAGAAGAAACGTCGGCCGAAGATCGCGCCGCTCGACACGCGCGATGCAGCGTAGGTGCTGGAGACCAAGCGCCATCTTCACGACGGCGCAGCGCATCGAGCTAGGCAACGTCCGCCATCTCGGCGAGTCGGCTCTTGGGCAAACATTTCACCGCCGCGAGTTTGGCCGGTTGCTGACGGATCGCCCACAGATCGACCGCTTCCTGCATCCGCAGCCAGCTCTGCGGGCTGGTGTTCAGCACGGTCGCGATCCGCACCGCCATTTCGGCGGATAGCGAGCGCTTCTCGTGCAGCAGCTCCGAAACGCTCAAGCGGCTCACGTCGAGCAGCGCAGCGAACTCGGTCTGCGACATGCCGAGCGCGGGCAGCACATCCTCGCGCAGGATCGCGCCCGGATGCGTCGGGCGCCGGTTCGGGTTTCGCTTCGTGTCCATCAGTGATAATCCTCCAAATCAACATCGATGGCGTCTTTGCCATCAAATCGGAACGTCATCCCCACGTTGCCCGAGACAGCGACCGCATAAGTACCCTTACGCTTGCCCTTGAGTGGGTGCCACTGATACCCAGGCAGGTTCATATCCTGCGGATGACCCGAGGCATCGAGAAGATCCAACATGCGCTCGATGCGCGCGGCCCGATCGGCAGGTATCCTGCGGTGATCGCCCTTCGTGAAAAATAACTCCAGCCCTCGGTGTCGGAATTTGCGGATCACGGTAGCCTGTCATGTCGTGCATGACAGTGTAATGCGTCACATTACATTGTCAACACCAACGCAAACCACTGGCGCAGCAGCCGTTTATGCCCGGCAAGATTTCGCAGCAGACCGGCCACACGGCTGCCGGCTGGGACGCCTCGGAAAGTAACGACCGCGAATTGCGCGCGATTCGCCACGTGCTATTCGACACGACGGCCGCCACCTGCATCCCGGTGAGCGGGATCGGCGGGGGGCTCGCACCCGCTAACCGTCGCTGTCTAGCTGAACTATCGCAAGGCCAAGTTGGTTGTAGACGCGCTGCGTGCGACGCGCGCGGATAAGCTTCGCTGTAGCCATGAGCCGACCCCCTGTTAGCCGGGTTTGTGATTGGCCACGCGGGCCGCGTTCACGCGTGCCCGGGCGTCGCCTCCCAGACGGCTGCCGACGAGCCAACAGGGGTACTTTTGCGGGGTATGACAGTATCAGCAGTGTTTGTACGGCCTATCCAGTCAATACGTTAGGCCGCTGTTTCGATTCCGCTCCACGCCTCCAAGTACCCGGCAGCGGGGACTCGCGGCGATCTACCCGTTCGCGCTCCGTTCGCGATGTCGTGAACGGCCGACAACCCCGTCGCATTTGCCCATCTGGGCAGACTGCTCTGCACCAATGTGCATTTGAAACTGCCCTGTCCTGGAGGACAATGGTCGCGCTGCCGCCTTGGCGCAAGGGACTACAGCTGCCAAGCTGAGGAGCTACCATGGAATCCGACGACCTCGATAGCACTGGCACCCGCCGCGCACTGGTTGAGAGCGCACGCGAGAATCAGCACGAGCGCGCCGAGGGCATCTACCGGACCGTCGCCCCGTTGCGTGACTTGCTGCCCGTCGAAGCTCAGAAGCACATGGCCAGCGTGTTTGAATGGGCGCGCGAGGGCCTCAGGCGCCAGATTGAAGCTGACGCGACGCCCGAGCTCGAGGCCTTGCATGCGGCGTGTACGTACGCGCGCGATGTGCTCGTAGCGACAATAGAGAAGCGCGCGAACCGCCGCGGCGGCTGACACCGGCAACAGGCTTGCGACAATGGCGACAGGGATTGCGGCTCAGGTCGCGCGCCGCTCCTGTGTCAAGGATGAGCGAGGATTCCGATTTCTTCCAATCAAGCTCCGGTCAAGGGCTGCCGTGACTCGTCCTCTTCCCCCTCTTCGGTAGTGGGGGCTGGACTGGCCTTCTCGGGACGCGCGCGTTGCAGCTCGCGATCCAGCCGCTGGAGTCTTTCCGCACGGGGCGAGGCGAGTTGCCGTTGGCCGTGGTCTACAGCTGGAATCAGACGATGCAGCACCTTGCTGACGCGAAATTCGCCGCGTCCCTTGATGGGCACTCTCACCTGGTAGACGAACAGATAGCCCGGCTCCAGGAACGCCACGGGGTCGCGCATCGAGGGGTCGAAGTACACGAGGTCGTTGGCCTCGACGGCCACCTGCGCATTGGCTGGCACTGCGAGCTCTCGTTCGAAACGCTTGATCGCTTCGGGCATGCCGAACTTCACGGGTAGCGGCTTGCGCGAGCTGTCGATCTTCACTTCCCTCCAGAGGAGGTCGAGTCCCGCCACCGCCCCACGCTGGTCGAATACGAAGCGGACGCCGTGACCCGATACGCCGAGCCCATTCACCGCGCGCGGAATGAAAACCCTCGTATCCAGGATCTCGATGGGGCCCGGCGTGGGCCGGCCCGTCTGGCCCGGCAAGCGCCCGGCGTTGCCGCGCGCTTTGCTGTGGGATATGCGCGCCGCTTGCAGCAACAGCTGGTCCAGCTCGACCAGGTCGTTGGCGGCCAGCTTGTCAAGAATCTCCCGGGCTCGCTTCATTGCGGCCTGGTCGTCGAGCGCCGGCAGGCTCGCCTGCTCCGGTAAAGCGCGGTTGTAGGAACTGGTGTCCCGGAACTTCACCATGCCGGACAACGGGTACAACTTCAGGCGGTAACGGTCGTCGCGCAGCGTGAGAGTCTCGTTGGTGGGGTCCGCGCGCCGCTTCAGGCTTGCGGCATTCAGCTTCACACCGAGCGTTTCGGCGAGTCGCAGCGCCTTCTGCTCGGTGTGTGCCAGCATTTTTTCCTGGGCGACGCCCGAGGCCAACCAGCCCAGCTCTTTCGGCAGCGGTCCCAACGCCTCCGGGCGCTTGTACTCGTAAGTGAAACGGGCGCGACCGGGCCCTTCCTTGTCTCGCGGTTTACAGGCGCCCAGCGTCAATGCGATGCACGGCACGAGGACGACGAGAATGTTGCGTTTGTCCATGGCGGCCGCTCCCTAGCACGAACCGTTGTCGATGAAGCTCCAGAAGTAGTGGCCTCCCCATCCGGAAGGCGCATCTGCCCGCGGGCTGCGCAGCGTTTCGTGTTCGTGGCGATCGCTCGCATCGTTCTGGTCCTGCCCGAAAGTGATCACCAGCGGCGAGTTGTCGCACCACCACAGGAAACAGTTTTCGCCCGCGTCCAGCCACGCGCTCTTGTTGGAATCGCCGTCGTCGATGTTCTCGATGAATTCCTCCAGGCGGTCGTCGGCGTCGTCCGGAGAGTCGTGAAACGCGAGCCCCTGGTGCGAGCGCATGAGGATACCGGGGCCCCAGTTCTGCCAGACCTGGTCCAGCTCGCCCTCGACGGCGCTACAGCTGGCATCCATGACGACGTACTCGTTGTCCCCGTCGTTGCCGAAGCCATCGTTCGATTGCTCACCGAACTTCATCTCGGCGGGGGAGGTGACGTTGCATACACCGTTGTGCCGGTGTCCCATCGCCACATCCCAGCTCCCGTTGGGTTCGCTGGACGCTCCGGTACCGTGTCCCGACCAGACCGAGAGATCGCCCCGCCCGATGGCATCCATGAAAGTGCTGTCCAATCCGCCAGTGACGGTGTTGGATTCCTGCCAGTCCTGTGGCCACGCGTTCGCGCCTTTGAAGTACCAGCCGTGACTCCAGCTGCCGAGGGAGTCGTTAATCTCGGAGATCATGCCGTCCGTGTTGTCGCACGAGTTGGGCAGATTGTTGCCGCCGCACTCTGAATAATCCTCGTCGCATTCCATGGCCCACTCCCGGGCGGCATGGGCGATGGACCAGACGAGGACACCGCAGGTCGAGGCGAACAGCAGCGCGAATATCAACCTGTAATGCTTGAGGCTGGAAGTGAGCATGGCGAATCACTCCTGGCTTCTGGAGCCGATGCCACTGCGCGACGGTGAACAGCGGCTGGGGAGCCGGATCAGCTTCCCAGCCGCGCGATCTCGACCTTTACAGCTCGTCGTAGGTACTGTCCGAGACGATCTTGCGGTACTTGTCGAGTCCCTTGAGCCAGGCTGCCCATTCGGCATCCGCAGCGGCTTTCGCATCGTCCTGCGCCAGCACAACCAGCGACGGATATTCGACGGAAACAACGACCGTTCCGGTGTCCTGGCCGGCGAAGCGCGCCCGCCACACCCTGATCTGGCCACTACTGCCCAAGCGCTTCATCAGCTGCTGGCCCTTCTTGAGCTCCGCGACGTAACCCGAGACGTTGTCCGTCTCCACGACGACCACACGCAGCACGGTAGCCTGCGCAGGCCCAGCCAGTGCCGAGCACGCAATGACCGCCAAACCGAAAACGACCTGACGGAATCTGACAGTGATTCTCATGATTCCCCCTGTTGCGCGGCATGCGCATTGTTATGCTGGTTCGAAGGCAGACTATGCGCGTGCCGCGACGGCTGCAAGGAATCGCAGTGCAATGCGGCGATGACGGCGAGCATTGTATTGATTGCACGATGCCATGGCGCGCACGAGCGGCGTGCAGTGACCACGCACGCCTGCACTCGCAGCGGCGCGTGTACAAAGGACCGGTGCGCTGTAATTCTTTCCAAATTTGATTCCAGAACCAGCGAGGTCGCGGCTGTATAAGTGTCGCGAAACGATGACGGCGCACTATGGCATTCGCAACCGCGCATCGCTCGCAGTGCGTTCGCGCCTCGCATGGCGCAGCCGCGTCGCGCCATTTCACGTTGAACGGATGACTGGCCTGTGTTTTGCATCCGTTATCGCGTCGATCCGCTTTCGACAGGGAGTGCCGCGATGAGATTCTGCGAATTGCTCATACAGGGACTGTTCCGGCGTTTGCGTCCTGAACTGTTGGTCATGCTGCTGGGAGTGTCGCTAGCCGGCTGCGGCGGCGGTGGCGGCGATTCATCCGACCCGCCTGCGCCTCCGGCCCCGCCTGCGCCGGGACCGACTCCGCCACCGCCACCGGCAGTTCCCCCTGTGTCCTCAACCCCGATTTCCCTCGATGACAATCACACAGTTGGCGCCGCGCACTGGCCCGACGGCGATACCTCCGTCGGCGGACAGGGACAGACGGTTGCGGGGCTGGACTGCGTTGTCTCGTTGCCGGAGACCTACCACGTACATACTCACCTATCTGTATTTCTGAACGGGGAAGCACTCGCGATTCCCCGCAATGTTGGAATCGTGGCGCAGACGCCCACCAGCAACTGCTTCTACCCATTACACGCACATGACTCAACCGGCTTGATCCACGTCGAAGCGGCGGCTCCAGCGACATTCACGCTTGGACAATTCTTCAACATCTGGGGTCAGTCGCTTGCCAGCGCGGACATTGCCGGCCTCACCAGCATGCCTGTGGTCGTCTATGTCACGGACGACGGTGTCGTGAGCCGAGCCACTGGCGATTGGTCCCTGATAGAGCTGGACTCGCATCGCGAGATCACGATTGAGGTCGGCACAGCGATTACGGAAATTCCGAATTTCACCTGGACCGGAAACTAGATCGTAATCGGCTGCCGAGGCCATTGGAGATTCCTCACGGTCCCGGTTTGGAGCCCTCCAGGACGAATGTTTCGAGTTTGAGAAAGCCATCCGGCATTCGCGCTTCATTCTCCAGATTGCGCAATTCCGCATCATCACTGCAGCGCAGTTCGCACCTTCTGATGTCCACAAAACCGGACGATTCCATGGAGCCGCGCAGCACTTTCTCGTTGTAAATGAAACGGTGCCCCCAGTCCCGGAAGAAGTTGTTGATGACGAACACTTCGGAACAATGCGGCGCCTCGGGCACGAACTGATTTGAAGACCACGCGATGTATGCTTGTTGCACTCTTGATTTGCCCTCTGTGCAAAGATTGATCAGGAACATCAAGTCGGGAGTCGCGATTCTCATCTTTCCACCGGGTTGCAGGATGCGATTGCACTCCTTCAATAGCTGCAGGCCCTCTTGGAACGTGGTGTGCTCAATCATGTGCTCGCTGAATACGTAATCGAATTGGGACTCGGAAAAGGGAAACGAACGCGTCGCGTCAAGGTAGAGAACCTCCCTTGAACCTGGTACGAAATCGGTATTGAGCCAGCCCGCCAGAAGATGATCGCCGCATCCAATGTGCAGTTTCCGAATCCTGTTGGCGCTGAAGTAGGCGGACACAGTCCTCGCGTCCCTGCCAATCGACATGGCCAGCCTGCCTCTGAGGCGCCTTGTCCATTGCGCCTGACCTCTCGCGAACTCTTCCAGGTGAAACTGTCTGAGCAGCTTCTTGAGTCCGTCTTTCATGGCTCGCGAGCCTCTGAAATCACACGAGACACTACGAAATGCCTCCATGCTGCCCGGGGCCGGACTCGAACCGGCACGGGGTTGCCCCCAAGGGATTTTCGTACCCGCTACAGCTTTCGCTGCTACACCTGCACGAGGCGTATTTGGAGTCTGGACTTTACCTTCGCCCTGTCGTCGCAGTTGCTTCGAGTTAGGCGGGGGCCGTCAAGTCTCTACACTTTCCGCGCGCGGCTCGCGCGCGGCTTAGCTCGGTATTGCAGCCACCGCGACGTGCTGCTGTTCCACCGACTTTGACCCCATTCGCCGGGCCGTTTCCGCACCCGGTGCTCAAATTGCTCAAGTCCCTTGCGTCTACCAGTTTCGCCACCCGGGCTTCGAGGGGCGCGCCGGATTCTACACGTCCGGCACCGCCGACCCGTCCCGCAAGGCGCTTTCGGAGCACCACTGGCTGCGCGGCACGGCTGGCCCTAGACTGCGCCGCCGCTTCACGCTGGACCTTTGCTGAGATGCACTTGAACTAGTGGCTTTATATATTTGATTCTGTGAAACTTATCTCCCGTCTCCTCAGTGCCGATTGAGCCGTGCCCCTGACCGGTAATCCGCTTCTCACAGCCTCGAACCTCCACCTCTGGCGCGGTGACCGCCACGTGCTGCGCGGTGTTTCGCTCGGGATCCACCGCGGCGAGGCGCTGCACGTGTGGGGCCCGAACGGTGTGGGCAAGACGTGTCTGCTGCGCGTGGTCTGCGGGCTGCTGCAGGCTGAAGAGGGCGAGGTGAGCTGGAACGGCACGCCGATCCATGAAGCCAACTCGCAGTTCCTCGGCGCGCTCGCGTACCTCGCCCACGACACAGCGCTCAAGGGCGATCTCACCGCGATCGAGAATCTGCGCTTCAGCATCGGGCTGAAGCGCGACATCGAGGACGCGGAGTTGCGCAGCATGCTCGCCGATCTGGAAATCGAGCAGTGCGCGGATCTGCCGTGCCGCGTGCTCTCCGCGGGGCAGCGTCGTCGCGTGGCTCTCGCGCGCGTGCTGCTCGCCAATGCGCCGTTCTGGGTACTCGACGAGCCGTTCACGAATCTCGACGCCGCCGGCAGCGATCGCATCACGCACGCGCTCGCTGCACACCTCGAGCGCGGCGGCCTCGCATTGATTGCCGCACACCAGGGCCTGAACTTGCGCGCCGGCGCCGTGACGCGCCTGGGGCTCACGTGACGACGCTGGCGGCACCGGTATTTCACGCCACGCCGGCATTGCGCGCCGGCTGGCTGCTTTTCATGCGCGATGCGCGCTTGGCGTTGCGCCGCTGGGAGCACGTTGCCGATCCTCTGGTCTTCTTCCTGATGGTCACGACCTTGTTTCCGCTCGCATTAAGTCCGGAATTGTCGCGACTCAGAGACGCGGCTCCCGGTGTGCTGTGGGTCGCTGCACTGCTATCCTCTCTGCTCGCAGCGGACGCACTCCTCAAGTCCGACTCGCAGGACGGAACCCTCGAGCAGTACGTGCTGTCCGGCCAGCCGCTGACCCTGCTCTTGCTGGCGAAAACCGCCGCTCACTGGGTACTGACCGGATTGCCGCTCGTGCTGGTGTCGCCGCTCGTGGCGGTTGCACTCGGTGCGCCCGCGGCAGCGCTGGATACGATCATGCTCGGGCTCACGCTCGGCACGCTGACATTGAGTCTGCTCGGCGCGATCGGCGCCGCGCTGACGATCGGTCTGCGGCGTGGCAGCTTGCTCCTGTCGCTGCTGGTCATGCCGCTCGCGATGCCGCTCCTGATCTTCGGTGCGCGATCTTCGGAGCTGGCGATCGCGGGTGATAATGCCGCCGGCCCGCTGTATCTTCTGGCCTCGCTGCTGGTGCTGGCAGTGACGCTGGCGCCGTTGACCGCTGCCGCGGCCGTACGCATCAGTCTGGATTGAAGGGAGCTCGCTCGAGAATGTGGACCTGGTTTCATAAGCTGGCCTCGCCGCCGCACTTCTACCGCCTCGCGGGTCGACTCGCGCCGTGGTTCGGCTGGGCAGCGTTCATCCTGATCGTCGCGGGGCTGTACGGCGGGCTGGTGCTCGCGCCGCCCGATTACCAGCAGGGCGATGCGTTTCGCATCATCTACGTGCACGCTCCGAGTGCCTGGATGTCCCTTTTCATCTACGTGACCATGGCGGTCGCGGCGGCGATCGGACTCATCTGGCGCATCAAGCTGGCACACGCCGTTGCTGCGAGCTCGGCCCCGATCGGCGCATCGTTCACGCTCGCGGCTCTGGCGACGGGCGCCTTGTGGGGTCAGCCGATGTGGGGCACGTGGTGGGTATGGGACGCGCGCCTGACGTCCGAGCTGATTCTCTTGTTCCTGTACCTCGGCTACATGGCGCTGCGCGCATCCATCGACGATGTGCAGCGGGCTGACCGCGCCAGCGCGGTGCTGGCCATCGTCGGCGTGATCAACGTGCCGATCATTCATTACTCCGTCGTGTGGTGGAATACACTGCACCAGGCCTCCACGGTGACGAAGATGGCGGCGCCGTCCATCTCGCTTGCGATGCTCGTACCGCTCCTGGTGATGATGGTGGGATTCAACTTGTACTTCTTCGCCGTGCTGCTGCTGCGCGCGCGCGGCGAAGTCCTGCGCCGCGAGCGCAATGCCGGGTGGATCCGCGAGGTGGTGCGCGCATGAGTCTCGGGCAGTTTCTCGACATGGGCGGCTACGGCGGCTTCGTGTGGCCGGCGTACGCTGTCACGCTGCTGGTGCTGATCGCCAACGTCTACATGGCGCGCAGCGCACATCGCCGTGCGCTCGAAGAGGCCCTCAGGCGCGCCGCCACAGAGGAGAGCAAGTCATGACTCCGCGGCGCAAACGGCTCCTCATCGTTCTGGGCATCGTCGCCGGCGTGGGACTGGCGGCCGCTCTCGCCGTGCAGGCGTTTCGCGACAGCATGATGCTGTTCTTCGATCCCTCGCAGGTCGTGGCAGGGGAGGCGCCCAGCGGCCGCTCCTTCCGCATCGGCGGCATGGTCACCGAAGGCAGCGTCAAGCGGGAGCCGGGCAGCCTCGAAGTGCGTTTCGTCGTCACCGACTTCCAGCACAGCGTGGCGATCTCCTACACCGGCGTGCTGCCGGATCTGTTCCGCGAGGGCCAGGGCATCGTCGCGCGTGGGCGGCTCACCGACTCGGGCCTGTTCGTAGCCGAGGAGGTGCTCGCCAAGCACGACGAGAACTACATGCCGCCGGAAGTGGCGGATTCGTTGAAGAAGAAGCCGCCGCCCGTGGGAGGCACCTCGTGATCCCCGAGCTCGGTCATTTCGCTCTCATCCTCGCGCTGTGCCTGGCACTGGCTCAGGCAGGTTTCGGCCTTGCCGGCGCCTACTGGCAGCGCGCCGACTGGATGGCGGTCGCACGACCCGCAGTCGCCGGCCAGTTCGTATTCGTCGCCTTGTCCTTCGGCTGCCTGGTCGCGTCCTTCGTCGCCAACGACTTCACGCTTCACTACGTCGCGATGAATTCCAACTCGGCGCTGCCGACGTTCTATCGCGTCGCCGCGGTGTGGGGCGCGCACGAGGGCTCGCTCCTGCTGTGGATCTTCGTGCTCTCGATCTGGACGCTCGCGGTCGCTGCCTTCAGCCGCAGCCTGCCCACGACGTTCGTGGCGCGCGTGCTCGCCGTGCTCGGCCTCATCAGCGCGGGCTTCATGTCCTTCACTCTCGCGACTTCCAATCCGTTCCTGCGGCTGATTCCGGCCGCGGCCGACGGCAACGACCTCAACCCGCTGCTGCAGGATTTCGCGCTCGCGGTGCATCCGCCGATCCTGTACACGGGCTATGTCGGGCTCTCGGTCGCGTTCGCTTTCGCCTGCGCCGCGATGCTGGAAGGGCGCCTGGATCAAACGTGGGCTCGCTGGACGCGGCCGTGGACGACGGTGGCCTGGATGTTCCTCACCGTCGGCATCGCGCTCGGCAGCTGGTGGGCGTATTACGAGCTCGGCTGGGGCGGCTGGTGGTTCTGGGATCCGGTGGAGAACGCCTCCTTCATGCCCTGGCTCGCGGGCACCGCCCTGATCCACTCGCTCGCGGTCACCGAGAAGCGCGGCCTGTTCAAGAGCTGGACGCTGCTGCTGGCGATCATAGGATTCTCCTTCAGCCTGCTCGGTACGTTCCTCGTCCGCTCCGGTGTGCTGACCTCCGTGCACGCCTTCGCCACGGATCCCGCGCGCGGCCTGTTCGTGCTCGCGTTCCTGTTCGTGTGCATCGGCGGCGCGCTGGCGTTGTACGCGTGGCGCGCCCCCAAGCTCGCATCGCAATCGGGTTTCGAGCTGTGGTCGCGCGAGTCTTTCCTGCTCTTCAATAACATCCTGCTGATTTCGGCGGCCGGCCTCATCCTGATCGGAACGTTGTACCCGATCTTCATGGACGGGCTGAACCTGGGGAAGGTCTCGGTCGGCCCGCCGTACTTCAACAAGGTTTTCCTGGTGCCGGTGTTGCCATTGCTGGCATTGCTGGGCATCGGCATGCATGCCGCGTGGAAGCGCGCGCGTCTCGCCCAGCATCAACGCCCGCTCCTGATTGGTGCTGCCGTCGCGTTGTTGCTTGCGTTGGCTATCGTCGCCATCGGCTTCGGCCGCACCCAGCTCATGGCGATTATCGGGCTCACAGCCGGCCTCTGGCTGCTGTTCTCGGCCATTCGCGAGCCCATCGCACGACTGCGCGCCGGCAACAGGCTGTCGGCGGGCGTCCTGGGAATGGCGCTGGCGCATTTCGGTGTCGGCGTCCTGGTGATCGGCGTAACCGGCGTAGAGAGCTACAAGATCGAGCGGGACGTGGCGATGAGGCCCGGCGACACGGCCGAGGTCGGCGGCTACCAGTTCACGTTCCGCAGCTCGCGCAACATCTCCGGGCCGAACTACTCCGGCGTCGAAGGCGAGTTCGAAATCCGGCGCCATGATCGGCCGGTCACCACGTTGCACCCGCAGAAGCGCGTGTATCGCGTCCAGCAGAACCCGATGACCGAAGCGGGCATCACCGTCGGCTGGACCCGCGATCTGTTCGTCGCGATGGGTGAGGACCTGGGCACGGGCGCATGGAGCGTGCGCATCCAGTACAAGCCCTTGATCCGGTATATCTGGGTGGGCGCCCTCATCATGGCGATCGGCGGCCTTCTTGCGACCGCCGATCGGCGCTATCGCACCGCCAAGGCCCGCGAAACGGCGCCGCAGGCAGCAGGCGCCCCTGCCGGCGAGACCGCCTGAATGTGGCGTTACCTCCTGCCGCTCGCGGCCTTTGGCGTGCTGGTGACCTTCTTCTTTTACGGGTTGCAGCGCGATCCCTCGACCATTCCGTCGCCGCTGATCGGCAAGCCGGCGCCCGAGTTTTCGCTGCCGGACGTGCGCGACCCGAACAAACAGGTATCGAATGCCGACTATCGCAGCCGGATGTACCTGCTCAACGTCTGGGCCACGTGGTGCGTGGGCTGCCGTCAGGAGCACGAAGTGCTGATGCAGCTGGCCCGCACCAGCCCGATACCGATGATCAGTCTGAACTGGAAGGACGAGCGCGCGCTGGCGATCCGTTGGCTGGATCAGCTCGGCGATCCGTACGTGCAATCGGCGTTCGACCAGGAAGGGCGCGTGGCCATAGACTGGGGCGTGTACGGCGCGCCCGAGACATTCCTGGTCTCCGCCGACGGTCGCGTGCTCCACAAGCACATCGCTCCGATGACCCTGCAGGTATGGGAACAGGAGTTCCTGCCGAAGATCGCTGCGGCCAAACCTGCGGCCGAACGCGCGGCCGGGACCGGCCAGCCCTGATGCGCGCGCTGCTGGCAACGCTCTTGATGACCTTCGCTCTGGGCGCATCTGCCATCGATACGGAGCAACTTGCCGACCCCGCCCTGCAAGCGCGCTACGACAAGCTCGTTACTGAACTGCGTTGCCTGGTATGCCAGAGCGGATCGATCGCCGAATCCAACGCTGCGCTGGCTGGGGACCTGCGCCGCGAAGTGCGCACCATGCTGCGGGCGGGCAAGACCGACGACGAGATTCGCCGCTTCATGACGGATCGCTACGGCGATTTCGTGCTCTACCGCCCGCCATTGACGCCGCGCACCTGGCTGCTGTGGTTTGCGCCGGTGCTGCTGCTCGGGATCGGCGGCCTGGTCGCGTACCGCGTCATCTCGCAGCGGGCGCGCCTGGTCGCGAGCGATCCGGACGAGCCTGAGCAACCGGGACGCGGATGACCGCGTTCGTCATTCTCGCGCTGCTCATGACTGTCGCGGCGCTCGCCGCGGTACTGTGGCCGCTGTTGCGATCCCGCGCTGCCGGCAAGCGCTGGCCGGCTGTCGCGGTCGTAGGCGTCAGCGTGCCAGCCCTGGCCGCCGGCCTGTACGTGGCGCTCAGCAATTGGAGTTGGGATCCGGCCGCAAAGCCGAGCGACGTGCCACCGGAGATCGAACGGATGGTGAGCGGCCTCGAGGCACGGCTGCAGAGCAATCCGACGGACGTCGCCGGGTGGCTGATGCTCGGGCGTTCCTACCTGCAGCTGGACCGTTTCTTCAAGGCGGCCGATGCCTTTCAACAGGCGTACACGCTCACGCAGGGCAAGAACATCGATGCAGTGCTCGGGCTGGCCGAATCGCTCGCGTTCGCGGACGAGAGCATGCTGCTCGGACGCTCCGCGGAGTTGTTCGATCAGGCTTATGCGCTCGCGCCCGACAATCCCAAGGTTCTCTGGTACACGGGGCTGATCGGTTATCAATCCGGCCGCAAGGCGCTGGCGCGCGAGCGCTGGGCAGCGCTGGTTGCACTGGATCCGCCACCCGAAGTGAAGCGGATTCTGCAGGCCAAGGTGGCCGAGATCGAATCAGAGTCAGGGGCGGCTTCAGGCGCGGCGGCGCAAGTGGCTTCTGGTGAAAGTGCAACGACGCCCCCATCCGCGGCCGGCGCAACACGGGCGCAGGCGCCGGCATCGCCCGTCGTCAAGGTGCGCGTCGCATTGGCGCCGGAACTGGCGGGACGAGCCCCTCCCGATGCCCCCCTCTTCGTTCTGGTGCGCGCGGGGGAGGGCGCAGGTCCGCCTCTCGCCGTGACCCGGCGCGTCAGCTCGCAGCTGCCCCTGCTGATCGAGCTCACCGATCGCGACGTGATGATCAGCGGACGCGGGTTGAGCGGTGCGGGCGCCGTGACGGTCGTGGCGCGCATCGCGCGTTCCGGCGACCCGATCGCGCGCAGTGGCGATCTGGAGGGCCGCGTGAGCTATGATCTGAGCCGCTCGGCGCCGGTGGACCTCGTCATCAATTCGATCGTCCCTTGAAGAAAGTCGATCAGAAAAATCGACCGCAAAAGCGCCCGCAGATACGAGGGGATGCTCATGGATCCGGTCTCGATGGATTTCGCGACGCTGCCCTCCATCTGGATGGCCTATCCCAAAGCGTTGCTGGCGCGACGCCCTTCGCTGGTGCCCGAGGGCCGGGTCGTGCCCGCGATCGAAGCGAGCATCGAGGGACTCGAGGTCGACACCCGGCACCTGAAGGAATACCGCCGCGTCTGCGGCTTCGTCGCGGACGAGCGCCTGCCGCTCACCTATCCGCACGTGCTCGCAATGCCGCTGCACATGGCGATGCTCACCTCGAACGCCTTTCCGGTAAAGCTGCTCGGGCTCGTGCATGTGCGCAACGTGATCCGCAGCCGCGCCCGCATCGCGCAGGACGAAGTCGTCGATCTGCGCTGCCGGCTGAGCGGTCACCGCGAGACCGACCGCGGGCAGGAGTTCGACCTGATCACCGAATGCTCGGTAGCGGATGAGCCGGTGTGGACCGAGACCAGCACCTTCCTTGCGCGCCGTCGCAAGCCGCGCGACGGCGAATCCGCGCCGGCAGCGCAACCAAGACCCACGGCCGAGGAACGGCCGGGCGCCGTGAAGACCGCGAGCTGGCACGCCGACGCCAACATCGGGCGGCGCTACGCCGCGGTGTCGGGTGACATCAATCCCATCCACATCGCCGACCTCACCGCCAAGCTGTTCGGCTTCGATCAGGCGATCGCGCACGGCATGTGGTCGCTGGCGCGCACCGTCGCCGAACTCGATGCGGGTGGCGCTGCTGACGCAGTCGAGATCGACGCGAGCTTCAAGTTGCCGATCCTGCTGCCCGCCTGGGTGAACTTGCACAGCTGGGAGACGCCCACCGGGCGCGGATTCGCGCTCAAGGACGCCCAGGGCGAGAAGCCGCACGTCACGGGCGCATTCAGCCGGATTTGAGCCTTGAAAATTTTGCAGGCGGGAGCGCCGGTCGCGTGCGCTGGCGATTCGCGGCGGGCTTGAGTATTTTGCGGCCATGTCAACCAGACCAGCGCGAGGTGGCGCCCACAAAGCGGGGAGCTACGCCGGAAAAGAAACCGGCGCAACTGCGCTGCCGGGCGCAGGGAACTTTCCAGCGGATGCGGGTCTCGCCCAGGCGCACCTCGCCGCGATCATTGCATCCTCCGACGACGCCATCATCAGCAAGGATCTCGCTGGCCGGGTGCTGTCCTGGAACGCGTCCGCCGCGAGGATTTTCGGCTACGCCGCGCGGGAAATGGTCGGCCAGCCGATCACGCGGATCATCCCGCCGGAGCTGCAGGACCAGGAAGAGATGATTCTGCGGGCGCTGCGCCGCGGCGAGCGCATCGACCACTACGAGACCGTGCGCATCGCCAAGGAGGGGCGCCGGGTCGATGTCTCGCTCACCGTATCGCCGATCCACGACGCCGGCGGTCGCGTCATCGGTGCGGCGAAGATCGCGCGCGACATCACCGAGCGCAAGCGGGCCCAGGTCATGCTGCAGGAGGAAGCCCGAGCGCTGGACACTCTCAACCGCGTCGGCCGGACGGTGGCGGCCGAACTGGACATCAGCCGCGTCGCTCAGGTCGTGACCGACGCTGCGACCGAACTGTGCGGAGCCGCGTTCGGCGCGCTCTTCTACAACACGACGGGAGAAACGGGCGACTCGTATGTGCTTTGCGCGATCTCGGGTGCGCCGCGCGAGGTTTTTTCGAAGTTCCCGCCGCCGCGCGCCGGCGCGCTGTTCGAGGCCACGTTCCGCGGCGAGGGCGTGGTCCGTTGCGAGGACGTGGCCCGGGATCCGCGCTACGGCAAGTCTGCGCCTCACTTCGGAATGGCGGCAGGCCAGCTGCCGGTGCGCAGCTATCTTGCCGTACCAGTCGTTTCCAGAACCGGCGCCGTGCTCGGCGGACTCTTTTTCGGCCATCCGCAAGCGGGCGTATTCACGCCGCGCAGCGAGCGCCTGATCGGGGGCATCGCCGCGCAAGCCGCAGTCGCCATCGACAATGCACGGCTCTACCAGGCTGCAAAGGATGAGATTGCCGCGCGCGCCGCGGTCGAGGCTGCGCTCCGGCGCAGCGATCGGGTCTATCGCGCCATCGGCGATTCGATCGATTTCGGCATCTGGGTATGCGACGTCGAGGGCCGCAACACCTACGCGAGCGATTCCTTCCTCGAGCTCGTCGGGATGACGCAGGCGCAGTGCTCGGAGTTCGGCTGGACCAGGGTGCTGCATCCCGACGACGCGGATCACACCGCCGCCGCCTGGCGGGAATGCGTCCGCCAGGGAGGGATGTGGAACTGCGAACATCGCGTCCTCGGTACCGACGGCAAGTACCACCCCGTGCTGGCCCGCGGCGCCCCGGTTCGCGACGACACCGGCCACATCCTGTGCTGGGCCGGCATCAACCTCGACATCAGCGACATGAAGAACGCCGAGGAGGAGCTGCTCAGGGCCGACCGGCGCAAGGACGAATTTCTCGCGATCCTGGCGCACGAGTTGCGCAATCCCCTCGCGCCGATGCGCTACGCGCTCGCGGTCGCACGACAGCCCGGCCGGACCGCGGAACACCAGCACCACGCCGAAGAGGTGATCGAGCGCCAGCTCAAGCACATGAGCCGCCTGCTCGACGACTTGCTCGATGTCTCGCGCATCACGCATGGCACCCTGGAGATCCGCAAGGCGCCGATCGAGCTCACATCCGTCATTGCCACTGCCATCGAGGCGGCGCGGCCCCTGATCGACGCGAAACGGCACGAGCTGACACTGGAGCTGCCGGTCAATACCGTACGCCTGGATGCGGACCTCGTGCGCCTGTCGCAGGTGTTCGCGAACCTGTTGATCAACGCGGCCAAGTACACCGACCCGGGCGGGCAGATCAACTTGCGGGCCTGGCAGGAGCAGGGCAGCGTGGCGGTGAGCGTGCGCGACAACGGCATCGGCATTGCGCCGGAAGTGATGCCGCGCATGTTCACGCTGTTCACCCAGGCGCGCTCGGCATTGGATCGCTCGGAGGGCGGCCTGGGCATCGGCCTGGCACTCGTCAAAGGCGTTGTCAGCCTGCACGGCGGATCCATCGAAGCGCGCAGCGCGGGCGCGCGGTTGGGGAGCGAGTTCATCGTGCGCCTGCCGTTGAGCACACCGCATGCCGAGGAGATCGTGGAGCCGTCGAACGACCTGGCAAGACGGCAAGGGCCTCAACTGCGGGTGCTGGTGGCGGACGACAACCACGACAACGCGGAAACCTGCGCGATGCTGCTGCGCCTGCGCGGTCACGAAGTGCACACCGCTTACTCCGGCGGGGCGGCACTCGAGCTCGCGCAACGCGTGCGCCCGCAAGTCCTGCTGCTCGACATCGGCATGCCGGAGATGAACGGCTACGAGCTGTCCCGGAAGATCCGCGCTGCGCCGTGGGGCAACTCGATGCTGCTCATCGCCATCACCGGCTGGGGACAGGAAGAGGACAAGGAGCGCGCCATCGCAGCCGGCTTCGACCATCACCTGACCAAACCGATCGAGCCGGCGCGGCTCGACGCGATGCTCGAGGACTCGGCCGGCTCTCGAGGCGTCGATGACACGGGTTCGGCGTAGCGCCGGGCGCGTGCGAACGCGGCGCGCGCCGCAGCGCTGACAGCCCTTATTTAACGTAATATCTATTATACGAACTAGCATATAGGGGCCACACGCACCGTAGGGGCTGACTGACAGAACCTCAGCCCGCCCTCCTACGTGCAGTTCAGCTTCAGCCGCTGCATGCACCACCGTTGCGTGCGTTAGAAAGGGTTCACCGGCGCTTACTTGCGCCAGGAGGCGCAATGGAGCAGATGAGCGAGCGGCCCAAGATGAGCCCACCCGCGCTCGAAGACCCTGCGCAGCGCTTCGTCAACGTCATCGGCACCTCGCCGGCGATGCAGTCGCTGTTCGAGCTCATCGATCGGGTCGCCCCGACCGAGGCCGGCGTCCTGCTCACGGGCGAAAGCGGCGTCGGCAAGGAGCTGATCGCCGAGGCCATTCACCAGCGCAGCCGCCGCGCACGCGGCCCCATGATCGCGGTCAACTGCGGGTCGATCCCCGCCACGCTCATCGAGGCGGAGCTCTTCGGCTACGAGAAAGGCAGCTTCACCGGTGCTTCGCGCTCGCACGCCGGCGTTTTCGAACGCGCCGACGGCGGCACGCTGCTCCTGGACGAGATCACCGAAATGCCGATCGAGATGCAGACCCGCCTGCTGCGGGTGCTGGAGACCGGCCGCTTCTATCGCGTGGGCGGCGCCACCGAGATCTGCACCGACATCAGGGTCATCGCCGCCACCAACCGCGACGTCGCCGGCGCCGTGCGCGCCCGGCTGCTGCGCGAGGACATCATGTACCGGCTCGCCGTGTTTCCCGTGCGCGTGCCGCCGCTGCGCGAGCGCGGCGAGGACCGCGTGCTGCTCGCCGATGCGTTCCTGCGGCGCCTCAACCTGCAGGAAGGCGCCTGCAAGCGCATGTCCGAGCGCTCGCTCGCGGCGCTGTGGGCGCACGACTGGCCGGGCAACGTGCGCGAGCTCAAGAACACCATCGAGCGCGCCTTCATCCTCGCCGACGAGACGCTCGAGCTCTCCGAGGCGGTCATGCGCCAGCAGGCGCCGGTCAATGGATTCAACGGCCACGATGCCGACGCCGACACGCCGGGCATCCACGTTCCGCTCGGCTCGCGCCTTGACGAAGCGGAACGCTCGCTGATCGAGGCCACGCTGCACCACTTCGACGGCAACAAGCGACGCACGGCCGAGACGCTCGGCTGCAGTCTGAAGACGCTCTACAACAAGTTGCACGCTTATGCCCGTCAGTCATCCGTCCCGACATAGCCCCGAAACCTCCGGCACGCGCGCCAGGATCCGGCGTGCACGCACCCATCCAAACGAGGATGATGCCGCCATGAAGCGCGTGCTGCTGGTGGACGACTCGCCCATCGTGGTGGAACGCGTGCGCGAGGCGATCGGCGAGATCGGCAATCTCGACATCGCCGACACCGCACGGCGCGAGCACACCGCTGTGGAAGCGCTGTCGCACGGCGACATCGACATCGTCGTGCTCGACCTGCACCTGGACTGGGGCACCGGCTTCGGGGTGCTGCGCGCGCTCCTGACCATGGAGCAGCCGCGGCCACGCGTGATCGTGTTCACCACCTACGATCTGCCGGAATACCGGCGTCAGGCGCTGGCCCTGGGAGCGGATCACTTCCTGGACAAGGCACGGGACTTCGAGCGGCTCCTCGAGCTGCTGCAATCCTACGCAAGCGAGTCAGGGCCCGCCCCCACGGTCCAGTAGGCAGGCGCGCCAGTGGCAGACGCCCTCCTGTACCAGGCACGGGAGTTCGACCTCCGCGACATCGAAGGACTGTCGCCACAGAACCTCGCGGTGCACCTGCGGGTGTATCGCCAGCACGTCGAGGAGGTCAACCGGCTGCTCGAGGCGCGCGCCAAGGGCCCGCAGCTCGTGCCGATCCCCGTTCCGTTGCTGGCGGGCCAGTACGCACTTGCGCCCTCCTCCGCCCCGGCCTCGCAATTGGCGCACGAATACAACGGCATGGTCCTGCACGAGCTCTTCTTCGAAGAGCTGACCGGAGCGTTGGGTGCGGTGCCGCCGCGCGAAGGCGCGCTTCGCATCGCGGCCACGCGCTGTTTTGGCAGCCTCGAAGCATGGCAATCCGACCTGAAGCAGCTCGTTGAGACGCGAGGCGTCGGCTGGGCGGCCTGCATGCGCGAGCGCTCCGGCAATCGCATCTTCAACTGCTGGATCGGCGCGCACGAAGTCGGCGTGCCGGCGGCGACGGACCCGCTGCTCGTCATCGACTTCTGGGAGCACGCCTGGCTCCCCGACTACGGGCCGGGGCAGCGCGCTGAATACTTCCAGACGGTGCTGGCCCAGATCGACTGGGCAGTGGTCGAGCGCCGTTTTCTATAGTGCGCTGGCTATAGCGCGGCGCTCTTGGGCGGCTCGCGCGTGCCGTGGGCGTTGGCGAACTGCTCCAGGAGCTGCTGCAGCTTCTGATAGTCGACGGGCTTGACCAGGTAGTGATCGAAGCCGGCGAGCCGCGCCTGTTCGCGATCGTAGTCGCGCCCGAAACCGGTGAGCGCCACCAGCTCGCCGGAGAACTTGCGGTCCTTGCGCAGCCGCCGCGCGACCTCATAGCCGTTCATCTCCGGCATGCCGATGTCGAGCAGCACGCAATCCGGGCTGTATTGGGCCGTGGATTCCAGGGCGGCGGGCCCTGCATGCGCAACGCGCACCTCGTGCCCGGACAGCTCCAGCAACATCGCGAGCGTGCGCGCCGAATCGACGTTGTCGTCCACCAGCAAGAGCCGCAGCTTGGCCGTATCGGCAGCGCCCCAGGCTGCCTGCGTCGGGATCGTTTCTTCGCTCATTTGCGCTAGCTCCGGAAGCTTTACGATGAACTCGCTGCCGCGACCCGTGCCGTCGCTGCGCGCCTCGATGCTGCCGCCATGCATCTCCACCAACCCGCGCGACAGTGCCAGGCCGACTCCCAGTCCGCCCTCGCGGCGACTGGGTTGATCGAGCTGGTGGAAGAGCTGGAAGACATGCGCGAGCTGCTCGGGCGGGATGCCGATGCCCGAGTCCCTGACACGGATCTCCACTTCCTCACCGAAACCGTTCCGTACCGGTATCGACTCGACGCTGAGCTCGACGCGGCTGCCCTCGTCGCTGTACTTGGCGGCGTTGTTGAGCAGATTCGAGACCACCTGGGTGAGCCGCACCAGGTCGCCGTTCAGGCGCACCGGCCGCTTGGGCAGCGTCACCTGCAGATCGTGATGGCGCGCTTCCATGAGCGGTCGTACCGTCTCTACCGCGCGCGCGATCACCGCAACCAGCTCCACCGGCTCGCGCCGCAGCGTGATCTTGCCGCGGCTGATGCGCGAAATATCGAGCAGATCGTCGATCAGGCGGCTGAGGTGCGCCGTCTGGCGCGCCAGCACGTCGCGCGCCCAGCCCAGCTGCGGGTCGAACAGGTTCTTGTGCTGGATCAGCTTGACCGCCGCGTCCACGGCGGCGAGCGGGTTGCGCAGCTCGTGCGACAGCACGGCGAGGAATTCCTCCTTGCGCCGGTCGGATTCCTGCACCGCGGCCTGGGCGCGTTCGCGCTCGAGCATCTCCGCCTTGAGCGACTCGTTGGCGGCGGCCAGCTCGCTGTTGGCCTGCTTGAGGCTCGTGTTGACGCTTTCCAGCTCGCGGCGCTTCTCGTCCGCGAGCTCGGCATTGGCCCTTTCCAGCGCCGCGTTGACCCGCTGCAGCTCGCGGCGCTTGCGATGCAGCTCCACCAGCACCTGCACCTTGCCGCGCAGGATCTCCGGAACCACCGGCACGTACACGTAGTCGACGGCGCCGAGCTTGTAGCCGCGCAGCCGATCCAGGTCGGTGACGTGCACCGCCGTGACGAAAATGATGGGCGTCTTCTCGAAGCGCGGGTGCTCGTGGATCAGCGCCGCAGTCTCGAAGCCGTCCATGCCGGGCATGCTGACGTCCAGCAGGATCGCCGCGAACTCGCTGCCCATCAGCAGCTGCAGCGCCTCGCGCCCGGAGCCGGCGCTCACCAGGTTCTCTCCCAGATCGCTGAGGATCGCCTCGTACGTCAGCAGGCGCGCGGGCTGGTCGTCGACCAGGAGGATGTTCACTCGGTCGTCAGACATGAGGTGGTGCTTCCTCCGTCTCGTTGGGTGCCGGCGCCGCTCAGCGGTGCAACCAGGTTCGCAGCAGCGACACGAGCTGCCCGGTATCGACCGGTTTGGCGACGTAGTCCGAGGCGCCGGCCTCGAGGCACTTCTCGCGGTCACCCTTCATCGCCTTGGCGGTGAGCGCGATGATCGGCAGGCGCCGGAAGCGCGAGATGTCGCGGATGCGCCGCATCGTCTCGTAACCGTCCATGCCGGGCATCATGATGTCCATCAGCGCGAGCGACACATCCGGCGTCTGCTCCAGGACGTTGATGGCCTCCTGGCCCGTGGTGGCGATCACCACGTGCATGCCGTGCCGCTCGAGCACGCTGGACAGCGCGAAGATGTTGCGCACGTCGTCGTCCACCACCAGCACCTTGCGCCCGGCGAGGGCCTCGGGCCTCTGGTGCAGCTCCTCGAGCATGCGCTGCTGGCTCTGCGGCAGGTCCGCCACCACGCGGTGCAGGAACAATGCAGTCTCATCCAGCAGCCGCTCCGGCGAGCGTACGCCCTTGAGCACGATGCTCTTCGCCAGCTTGCGCAGCTTTTCGTCTTCGTCGGCGGACAGCTCACGCCCCGTGTACACCACCACGGGCACGTCGCGCAGCTCCGCGATGTCCTGGATCTGCGCGAGCAGATCGAAGCCGCTCATGTCCGGCAGGCGCAGGTCCAGGACGACGCAGTCGAAGGGCCGCGACTTGAGCTCGGTGAGCGCCTCCTTGCCGGTGCCGACCGCGCTGATCTCAACGTCGTCGTGCGCGATCAGCTCCTCCACCGACAGCCGCTCCGCCGGGCTGTCCTCGACCACCAGCAGCCGGCGCACGCGCGGTTCCGCAAAATGCTTGATTCGGTCGAACGCGGCGTCCAGGCCTTTCGGGCTCAGCGGCTTGGTGAGGTGGGCGAACGCACCGCGCTCCAGGGCGTGCTGGCGCTCCTCCTCGATGGTGAGGATCTGCACCGGGATGTGGCGCGTGGAGAAGTCCTGCTTGAGCTGGCTGAGCACGTTCCAGCCCAGCATGTCCGGCAGGAACACGTCGAGCGTGATCGCCGTCGGCAGGTACTGGCGCGCCAGCGCGATCGCATCCGCGCCGCGCATCGCGACGATGCCCCGCAGGCCGTGCTCGCGAGCCGCGTTGAGCAGCACGCGGGCGTAGTGCGGATCGTCCTCGACGATGAGCAGCACCGAATCGCCGGGCTGCAGCCTCTCCCGGTCGTCGGTGATCTGCGGGAGCGCAGGGGGTGCGGGCGTGCCGACCGGCGGGGTGATTTCCAGCGCCGGCCCCGCGGACTTGCTCTGCACGTTGAACTTGCTGTACGCCGGGCCGATGTAGCTCAGTGGCAGGAACAGCTCGAACGTGCTGCCGCTGCTGGGGGCGCTGCGCAGGCGGATCTCACCGCCCAGCAGGTGCGCTAGCTCGCGACTGATCGCCAAACCGAGACCTGTGCCGCCATAGCGCCGCGCGGTGCCCGCATCGGCCTGTTGGAACGCCTCGAAGATGATGCGCTGCTTTTCAGAGGGAATGCCGATGCCGGTATCGGTCACCGCCAGACGCACTACGCGCGGGACATGATTGAGCACCGGGTGCTCCGGGCTCCAGCCGCTCTGCGCGGGGCCGATGTCCAGCCGCACGCTACCCTGCTCGGTGAACTTGAAGGCGTTGGACAACAGGTTGGTGAGAACCTGCAACAGCCGCTTCGGATCGGTGCGCACGGCCGGCTCCAGTTCCGGATCGACGTTGACGGAGAACGCCAGCTTGCGAGTCTCGGCGACGTGGCGAAAGTTGCGCTCGATGGTCTCGCGCAGGCTCGCGACCGGCATATCGACGGACTCCACCGTCACCGTGCCCGACTCGATCTTCGACAGGTCGAGGATGTCGCTGATGAGGTTCAACAGGTCCGTGCCCGCGCCGAGGATGGTATCGGCGAACTCCACCTGCCTGCCGCTCAGGTTGCCGTCGGCGTTCTCGGCGAGCTGCTGGCCGAGGATCAGGATGCTGTTGAGCGGCGTGCGCAGCTCGTGCGACATGTTGGCGAGGAACTCGGACTTGTAGCGCGAGGTGAGCGCAAGCTCCGCGGCCTTCTCCTCGAGGGCAGCGCGTGCCTGCTCGATCTCGCGGTTCTTGCGTTCCACTTCCCGGTTCTGCGCGGCCAGCAGACGCGCCTTCTGCGCCAGCTCCTCGTTGGTCTGCTGCAGCTCCTTCTGCTGCGCCTGCAGCTCGCCGGCGAGCTGCTGGGACTGGGTCAACAGGCCCTCGGTGCGCATCGTCGCTTCGATCGTATTGAGCACGATGCCGATGGAACCGGTGAGCTGTTCGAGGAACGCCAGGTGCGGCGCCGTGAATTCACACAGGCTGGCGAGCTCGATCACCGCCTTGATCTCGCCTTCGAACAGCACCGGCAGCACCACGACGTTGCGCGGATGCGCGATGAGCAGCCCGGAGCTCACCTGGATCGAATCGGCCGGAACGTCCGTGAGGAGCATGCGCTGGCGCTCGATGGCGCACTGGCCCACCAGGCCTTCGCCCAGCCGGTAGCGCCGCGCGCCCTCCTCCCCCGGAGCATCGGCATAGCCCGCGAGCTGACGCAGGCAGATCTCGCCATCCATGCTGTCGATGATGTAGATGACGCCCTGCTGGGCGTTCACCAGCGGCGCCAGTTCCGAAAGCAGCGTCTGCGCCAGGGTCAGCAGGTCGCGCTGACCCTGCATCATGCCGCTGAACTTCGCGAGATTGGTCTTGAGCCAGTCCTGCTCGGTGTTGCGTTCGGTCGTGGCGCGCAGGTTGCCGATCATCGCGTTGATGTAGTCCTTGAGGTCCGCCACCTCGCCGCGCGCGTCGACCTGGATCGAGCGCGTCAGGTCGCCCTTGGTCACCGCCGTGGCCACTTCGGCGATGGCGCGCACCTGGGTCGTGAGATTGGCGGCGAGCAGGTTCACGTTGTCGGTGAGGTCTTTCCACGTGCCGCCGACGCCGGGCACGCGTGCCTGGCCGCCGAGCTTGCCTTCGGTGCCCACCTCGCGCGCCACGCGCGTCACCTCCGAGGAGAACACGCTCATCTGGTCGATCATCTTGTTGACGATCGAGGCGGAACGCAGGAACTCGCCTTCCAGCGGGCGGCCTTCGACCTCCAGGCGCATGGTCTGCGACAGGTCGCCCTTGGCCACCGCAGCGATGCAGCGTGTCACCTCGGCGGTCGGCCAAAGCAGGTCGTCGATGAGGATGTTGACCGAGGACTCCATCTCGCCCCACGCACCGCTGCGCCGCTCCGCGACGATGCGTTGCCTGGTGCCGCCTTTCTTGCCGACGGCTTCGCCGACGCGCGCCAGCTCGGCCGAGATCGAGCTGTTGGACGTGACGATCTCGTTGAAGGTGTCCGCGATCTTGCCGCCGAGGCCGGTCCAGTCGCCGGGCAGGCGCACCGAGAAGTCGCCGTCGCGCACCGCGCGCAGCGCGGCCAGCAGCATGCGCAGGTCCACGGCCGGCTCGGGCGTGGCCGCGTGCCCGTTGTTGGCGGATGCGTCGCGGGGAAAGTTCGGGGCAGGCGCTGCTGCGCCCCGGGGAACCGGAGGCGTCGGCGCGCCCCGGGAAACCGTGGTGGCTTTTCGGCTCACAGCGGTAAAGCCTCTATGTGGTGAACGTCGACGGTGTTCGCCAACTGCCGTCGCCGATCAAAGATGTGCGGCGCGAGATGCGGCGAGTCTACCTTGCCGCGTGATTGCGTAAAGGCCTGCAAATTTTTCAAGAGGCGCGACCCTGACCTGGTCGCGGATCAGCCGCGCGCCACCTCGAACAGCACGTCGCGGCGGCCCGGGGAATCCTGCCGCGATACCTTGCCGCCATGGGACGCGGCCACTGCCTCGACCGCACGTTCGGCCAGATCCGCAGCGTCATCGCGCGCTGCCGGCGCGGCCCCACTGATGGCATGGGAGAAATGCACCTGCAAGCCTGCCGAGAGCTGCGATGGCTCCACTTCGACGCTGCCGCCGTGGCCCGCGCCATCCAGCGCTTCCAGAGTCAACAGGAGCAGTGCCTCCCGCAGCTGGTAGCGGACCCCGTTCATGCCCAGAGGCTCGGCCTGCGGCTTGAAGGTCAGGTGCACGTCGCGCAGCGACGCCTCCGCGGCGACCAGGCGCTCGATTTCCCCGAGCACCTCGCGCAGATCGAAGAACTCCCTCATCTCGTCGAGCGGCGCAGCGCACGCCACGAACAAGCGCACCGTGTTCTGCAATCGCGCCAGCTCGCGCCGACCGAGATCGACGGAGGTGGCGATCCTGGCGCGCTGCTGCTCGTCCGGGTGCGTGGCGATGCCGCGCTCCACCAGGTCGAAAGCCCACACGGCAGCCTGCAGCGGGGAGCTCAGATCGTGCCGCAACGTGCCGGCCAGCCGCCTCAGCACCCGGCTGCGGGCCGCGTCGAGCAGCACATGACCTTCGGCCGTCTGCGGGTCGGGGCGAGCTTGCGACTTCGATCCGAATGTCATTGCTGTTGCCCGCAGGGCGTGCGCCGGTCGCCGTCCATGCCGTGACCACAACGATACCGCCGGCGGGGGGTGCGAACAATGGGCTCACGGCACGCGCCGCAGGGGCACCGGGGACGCATCGCGGAACGTCCACACGATCCGCGTGCGCAGCGGCGCGCTCGAGCCGCCGTCGACACGCGAGTACCAGCCCACGCTGGCGCACGCAATCTTCACACCGAAGCGCCGTGAGACCCATCCGCCCTCCTGCGGCGTTCCGGCGCTGTGAAGTGCGGCGCGCTCGAGCGGCTCCAGCGGCGTCATCGCCACGGCCACCGCGCCGGCATCCACCCGGATTTCACCGTCATCCTGCAGGGTGACGCGCGCGTTCTCCGGAAAATGCCAGCGCCTGCAGATCCGGTGCGCGCCCGCGCAACGCAGGGTGTCCGCGATCTCGATGCCGTGCGGCTCGAAGCAGACACCGCGGCGGTGGATGACGGGATCGCGCAGCCGCGCGTAGCCATCGTGCTCACCGGCGAAATACTGCGCGGCGCCGCGCATGAAGAGCTCCACGCAACGGGCGCCCGCATGCTCCGACCACATGAAGCTGCCGCGCTGCTCGGATTGATCCAGATCGTCAACCACCACGGTGTTGTGCGCCTGCGTGCTGCGGAAGTAACGCCGCCACTGCGGATCGGTGTGATAGGCGAAGGTGCCGGGATCGATGAGGATTTCGTGCCCGCCGATGCTCAGCAGGACCGCGAGCGCATCGGCATGCCCGTGGGCCGCGATGCTCAGGTAGCCGAGCGGCCCCGCGTCACACAGCAAGCGCACTTCGCGCGCCGTGCCGAATCCCTCGCCGAGAAGGAAGTAACCGGACTCGGCGAACGCGCGCTGCGCCACGAAGGCGCGAGCGCGGCTGCGCAAGGCCTCCAGGCGCTGCGACGCGTCCGCGCCGAGCAGCGTGCGTGTCTTGGTGTCCGCCCTCGCCGGCGCCGGACTGGCGAGGTGCGCCTGCGCGGCGAGATCGGCGCGATCGAACAACACGGCGCCGGTGGCGACCAGCGAGCGGAACGGGCAGAAACCGCGCTCGCGCGACAGCCGGACCACGAAGCCGTCGTCGGCGTCGCCGATCATGGGCACGTTGCCCGCGACGTCGGTCAACGCGGCGATGAAATCGATCATCTTCTCGATGCGCTGCCAGTACGCGGGAGCGAAGTCCTCCCCGGCGGCGCGCGCCGCCAGGCCGGCGATGACCAGGAAATCGAGCACGAACTGCTGGTAGGCGAGCGCCTGCTCGCGGTTGCCGCCGTCGGAGGCGTTCTGTTGCAGGCACTCGCGCTCGAGAATCCCGCGGCACCGCGCTCCCCAGGCGCGCATCTGCGGCCACAGCGGCCAGGTGGACGCCGCCACGTAAACGCCCGCCGCCTCGCCGATCAGGTGATTGTTGGCGGAGGAAAAGCGTGAGAGGTTGCCGACGATGCTGCGCGCGTGGTGGAAGATCGAGGCGAGCCAGCGGTCGCGAAACTCCCTCCCCTCCTGCGTGGCGAAGATGGCGGCGCTGCGGCCGCCGAGGAGCTGCCAGACGATGCTCCAGTTGATCAGGCGGATGCCCAGCTCGAGCGAGCTCACCCAGTTGGGCCCGCGTCCGACCGGGCACTGTGCAATCCAGGAATCGAGGTGCCGGCGGATCGTGCGTGCGTATTGCTCATCGCCGGTCAGCGCGTGAGCCTGCGCCAGCGTCGCCAGGTGCAGGTGGCGATTCGGCTCCCACAGATACTTGATGTTGCCGACCTCGCGCTCGTCGCGATAGTCGATCGAGGCAGCCGCGCGCCAGGGCGCGAGCCGCAGAGTGAGCGGATCGCGATTCCATTCGGGCGGATCGCCGAGGTGGCAGTCGCCCAGGTCGAACACCGCGTGCCGGCCTGCCACGATGCGCTCCGCCTCTTCGATGACGGCGCGCCAGCCCGCGTCGGGCGCCTGGTCCGGCGCGAGCGGCGGCAGGAAGGGGCGCTCGGGCCTCGACAGGTCGGCAACCGGCGCCGCACCCGGGTGCGAGATCTCCAGGAGGCTCGTCGCGCTGCGCGCCGCCTTGCCGAGCCGATGTGCAACCTCGGCGCCGGACATGCGGCTGAGGCGGTGAACGTACCAGCTCAGGCTCTGCACGGGCGGCCGCGTTTCAGCGCGTGACCGAGGGTTCCACGCCCTGACGGCGCAGCTGCTCCTGCACCGGACGGCGGTGGATCACCAGCGGGGTCTTGCCGCGCGGCGTGCGCTCGAGCCATTCCGCGGTCTCGATGCGCAGGCGCATGGTGTCCGGGACCTTGGCACGCGCGTTCTGCATCAGGTGGGCGGCGTCGCGCTCGCTGTATCCCGGCGCGGGCAACACCAGGATGCGCACGTCCTCGAGGCTTTCCTGGATCACCTGGATGCGCAGCACGTGCTTCACGTCGCGCGGGATGTGATCGATGCCGGTGAGCCGCACGCCCTTCGGGCAGACGAGGATCTCCTGCTCCCGGCCCAGCACCCCGGGAAATGTGCGCAGACCGAGCACGACCTCTTCGCGTTCCTGTTCGCCCCACGACTCCGGCAGCCGCACCAGATCGCCGGTGCGATAGCGCACCAGCGGCATCAGGTCGTTCCAGAAGGAGGTGCCGACGATCTCGTAGAGCCCGCCCCTGCCTGCGTCGGCCAGCAGATCGGATTTGAACGGCAGGAGCTCCACGTGCCCATACGCGGCCAGGAAGCGATAGTCGCGCGGCGCGAACGCGTACGCGAAGGCGACGCGCTCCGCCTGGCCGTAGTAGTCGGCAATCACGCAGCCGAGCGTCTCGCGCGCCAGCATCCACGCCTCGCGCTTGAGGACCTCGGAGGAAGTGAGCACGCACGGAATGTCCAGCCGCAGCTGCTGCGCCCGCAGCAGGCGGCACAGGCATTCGAGCGAGGTCGGGTACGCGCACAGGAGCTCGGGCGCGAAGTCGGCGAGCGCTTTGACATAGTCCGCGACGGTCTCGGGCATGAGCACGTTCGAGGACAGGATCATGCAGCGCCCGCCGTTGGCCACGGTCCAGTGCGGCGGTCTCAGGTCCGAAGGGTCCTTGATGTTGTCGCCGCGCAGGATCGCGACGCGCGACGAGCGCGGGTCGGCGCCGAGCCGCTCGATGAGACGGTCCTGGCAGGCCTGCTCGAACACGACGCCGCTCAGGGAGCGCACCAGCTGCAGCGGAATGCCCGTCGTGCCGCCGGTGCTCGCCGGCGCCGCGAGCCAGTCGCGGCGCGTGACGAACGAATGCAGGTTGTCTCGCAACATTTCCTTGGTCAGCAGCGGCCAGCTCTCGAGCGTATGGCCACCGCCCGCCTCGCGTCCGTACGACGTACGCTGCGCGGCGCGCAGTGCCCGCTTCAGGCGCTGTTCGCTCCACGCACGGCGCTGTGCCAGGTCAGCATGGTCGATCGCCTCCAGAGTGCGCCGCGCGCGGCCGTAGTACAGCGGGTTGCGCCGGACGAGGTACTCCCCCATCACGTGACGCTTGAGCTGCTGGACGGTATCGAACGCCCTCATGAGAACGCCTTGAGCTTGGTGACCGGCGCGATGCGCTGGTAGAGATTCTTGAGGCGCGTCGCATAGCCCGCTGCATCGAACTGGACCGCGCGCTCGCGGGCATTCCTGCCCAGCGCCAGGCGTCGCGGCTCGTCGCGGATCATCGCGGCGAGTGCCGCGCTCAGGCCGTCGACATGCCCGGGGTCGACGAACCGGCCGTGAACGCCGTCCTCCATCACGTCCGGAATTCCGCCGACCGCCGTGGCGATCGCCGGCAAGCCGTACGCCATCGCTTCGAGCAGCGCCAGCGGCACGCCCTCGCGGTACGAGGGCAGCACGAACACATCGCTCTGCGCGAGCAGCCGGTCGCGCGTCGCAGCGCTGACCCACGGCAACACCAGCACCGATGCGCCCAGCGGGCGCGCGAGGCGCGCGATGCCTTCCAGGTCGCCGTCGCCGGCGAGCACCAGTTGCGAGCGCCTGCGCAGGTCCGCGTCGAGTATCGCGAAGGCGCGCACCAGGTCGAATGCGCCCTTCGATTCGCTCATCCGCCCCAGGTAGAGGAATTGCACCCGCCGGCGTCCGCGCCGGTCCGGAACCTTCGGCGGGAGGCGCGCCGGGTTGGGCAGCACCGTCACCTGCGAGGGCGCGAGCTCGCACTTCTCGATGTAGAACTTCCGCCATTGGCTCGACAGAACCACGAAAGTGTTGGCCCGCTGGAAGGTGTCGCACACCACCTGGCGCGCGAACGGCGGCAGCCGGTTGAAGAAGCCCTCGAACCCGCCACCGTGCGCGTGCAGGATGAGGGGCCGGCCGGCGCGCTGCGTCATGCGCGCGAGAATCAGCTTGCGCACGGTGCTGCCACGCGATGCGAAGTGGATGTGGACGATCAGCGGCTGCGTGGAATCCAGCGCCGCACGCAACGTCAGCATCGCTCTCAGGAACACCACTGCCTTGCGAAGCGCCGATCCCTCCTCCATCGTCGCAACGTGCTGCACGTTGAGGCGAGTGGGCGCCTGCTCCTGCGCGGGTATCTGCTCGACGATGAGGCGTTCGACGGCGGAAATGCCGCCGCGCACCGACAAGCCCGGCCCGAACTGCAGGACCGTGACCGCGGCGAGCTCGGGTGCCGCGACGGGTCGAATCGGTTGCGTCTGCAGTACGCTGGCGGCTGCAAGCTCAGACATGACACTTCTCCCCTGCGTCGCGCAGCAATTCCAGGTAATTCGTGACCATCACGTCGAGCGAGAAACAGCGCTCGACGCGGCGGCGCCCCGCCTCGCCCAGCCGCGCACGCCGTCGCGTGTCGGCGCACAGCGTCGCCAGGAGCGACGGCAGTCGCGCCCGCATCTCGGTGTGCCCAATGACGAAACCTTCCACGCCATCGTCGATCATCTCGCGCGCGCCGCCGATGTCGCTGAGAATCACCGGTCTCGCCATCGCCATCGCCTCGAGCGCGGCGTTCGAAAAGGATTCGACCGCCACCGATGGCAGGACGAAGACATCCATGGCGGCGAGCACCGGGCGCACGTCGGCGACCTCGCCGATCAGGCTCACCCGGCGAGCGATTCCCAGCTCGATGGCGCGCAGCACCAGCTCGGTGCGCAGCGAACCCTCGCCGGCGATCAACAGGTGCGCATCAACCCCCGCAGAGTGCAGATAGGCCAGCCCATCGAGGAGCGCGGCCTGGTTTTTCTCCGGCGCCAGCCGCCCGACGGAGCCGATGACGAAGCGTCCGCGCGGTATGCCGCAACGGGCGCGCAGCGCGTCCCCTTCCCCGTTTGCCGTCCGCGGCGCGAAGTGGTCCAGGTCGACCCCGTTGTAGATGACCCTGGAGCGTCGCCATGCCTTGCCGCCTGGTGCAAACCAGAAGGCGCGCTGCGCCGCGCAGCCGTGGACCGTGCAGCCCATGATCCGCAGCAGCCAGCGGTAGAAGTTCCGCCGCCAGCTGTCCACGCTGAACGTCGAGGTATTGACCAGCGCAACGGTGCGCGGCCGCGGCGCCGGTGAGCACATCGCGGCTAGCGCCACGTACAGGGACGGGTAGAGATTCACGCCGACCAGCGCCGTCGGCCGGTGCCGCACGACGATGTCGCGCAGCCGGCGAATGGTGTCGAGCGACAGCTTGCCTCGGCGATCCAGCTTCCAAAGGGGCACGTCGGCGCGAATCTCCTCCGCCAGCGTGTATGGGCTGTTCAGGCAGGCGATGCCTGCGCGCACGCCGTGGGCCGCGAGCCGTGCCACCAGCCGCACGATCTTGCGCTCGGAGCCGCCGATCATGAGCGTGCTGAGCAGGAACACGACGTTGAGGCGCGCAGCGCCAACCGCAACGGCGCGCGCTTCGGGCGCGCTCTCGCGCAGCTCGGTGCCGGCGGAGGTGAAATTGCAGGGATGCTCCATGGCTCAATCCGTGGTGCCGAAGCGCAAGCGCGGCTGCGCCGCCGCATCGAGCAGGTCGAGATACCGGCCCGCGACGCTCGCCGGCGTGAAACTGCGTTGCGCGAAGGTCCTGGCGCGTTGGCCGATGGCCTCGCGTCGTCCGTCGTCGTTCAGCAGCGAGTGAATCGCCTCGCGCATGTCGTCGAGCGAGCTCGCGACCCGCCCGAGCTGCTTCTTCTGCACGATACCGTCCGGGTCGAAGAAGGTGACGACCGGCGCGCCGCGGATCCACGCCTGCAGGAACGTGTTGGGGAAGCCCTCCACGCTCGAGGTGTTGAGGAACACGCGCGACCTTGCGAACAATGCGCCGGTTTCCGCGTAGCGCACCGGGCCGAGGATGGAAACGTTGGGCAGCCGCGCGGCCGCCTCCAGCACATCGTCGTAGTAGGTTTGCGCTCCGGCCATCGGGCCGCCGGCCAGCGCGAAACGCACGCCAGGCATGCGCCGCGCCAGCTCCAGCGCCAGCTCCGGACGCTTGACGGGTTGCAGATTGCTCAGCCACAGCACGTCGATGTCGCGATTCGGGACGCATTCGCGGCCGGGCGCCTCGACCGCCATGTTGACGACGCAGCTCGGCAGGCAATAGTGGTTGAGCAGCAACTCGCCCTGGTGCGTGGTCTGCGTGGCCACCAGGTCGGCGCGCCGCAGTCCATATTCGAACAGCTTGCGGTCGCGCCAGTAGCGGATCAGCTGGTGTCCCGGCAGGCAATCGACGTCGGAGGCCACGCGGAACACGAATTTCTTGCCGGCGGAGCGGCAGTGCCACGCCACGATCCCGGTATGCACGCCCGCGCACGACTGGTAGTAGATGTCCGCGTCCGCGGTCACGAGCGCCCCGAGCAGACGTGTGATGCGCGGATGCACGAAGCGCAGCACCGGCACGCCGGCCTGGCGCGAGTACGCCGCGATCGCCGCGATGCCGTCGACCTTGCGGCGCGCACCCTGGCCGTGGTCGTGGACGATCATCGACACATCCAGGCCCAGATCGCGCCACGCGCGCGCCAGCAGCACGCGCTGCACGCTCTCGCCGCCGACATAGGAACAGTCCTGTTCGCCGCACAACAGCGGATAGTCCTCGAGTCCGACGATGCAGATTCTGCGAACGCTCATGCCTGCGGCTTCTCCTCAGGTTTTCAACGGTTTTGACGCCGTGGCGCGCGCCACCCAGCCATGGGCGTCGCCCGCCGGCGCGACGCGCGCCTCGACAGGTGCATGCGCCGCCTGCGGGATGCATGTCGCGAGCCGCAGCGCCACACCCACGTAGGCCCAGAAATACGGCCAGGGCTTGTGCAGGTCGACGAAGAAGATCGCGGCGCACAGCGCGGTCGCGCCGATGACGAAGCCGATGAGCTGGCCGCGCAACGGCGGCGGCGCCACATCGCTGGCGCGCCTGGCGCGCACGATGGCGTAGAACAGCACGAAACTGCCCGCCGCCAGACCGACCAGGCCGAGGTTGAACCACAGACCGAGGTAGTGGTTGTGGGGCGCGTAGCGGAACGGGAAAGCCGAGTACACGTCCCAGCCGTAACCGGTCAGCAATGTCACCGGCGCGTGCAGCATCTGCGCGACGGCATCGGACCAGATTTCGCTGCGCCCCGAGGAAGCGTCGCTGAGGTCGATCGAGCCGGTCTGCGTGAGCACCCGCTCGGTGAGCAGCTGGTCCGACTGCGAGACGCTCAGCAGGATCATGATGACGGCGGCGCCGCCGATGATCCACGCGGACAGGCGGCCGACCGACACATGGCGGCGATACAGGTAGACGCCCATCGCACTGGCCACGAGCAACCCGACCATGGCGCCGCGCGAGGCGGTCAACAGCAACGCGACGACGGAGATCAGCGCGCCGCCGAGCCAGAAGAGGCGCCGCAGGCCGCGCGCGGCGGCCATCGCGGAGATCAGTGCCGGCAGGAACAGGATGATGAAGGCGGCGTACTGATTCGACTCGCCCAGCGCTCCCTGGGTGCGGCCATCGGCCCGCTCGACGTAGTTCAGGTCGAGAACACCGGAGACGTTGAGCACCGTCATCAGGTTGGCGAAGATCGCGCCGAGCAGCAGGGCCTTGATCACCGTCATCGTGTCCTCGCTGCTGCGCGTGCCGAGAAAGAACACCAGGAAGAAGGTGAAAGGATCGACCAGGTAGTTCTTCAGACGGATGCCGCTCTCCACCAGGTCGTAGGTGGGATACCGGATCAGCACGCCGGCGATGACCCAGCTCAACAGTGCGTAACCGATCAGGATCGCGAAGGCCGCGTACATCGGCCGCGCGCCGGAGCCCTCGGCGCGGCCCGTCACGATGCGCAGCAGGAGAAACACGGTGATCAGGTACAGAACGCCGTTCTTGGCGCTCAGACCCGCGCTGTAGGTGAGATCCCACTGCAGGACGTCCGTAGCCAGCAGGAACAGCACGGTGATGGCGAGCAGCATGCGCATCGATCAGGGCCTCGCGCCGAGCGGTTGACGAAGACGCCGGAACATTTCCACGGCCTCGGGCAGGCGCAGGACGCGCAGCGCCAGAGCGAAAGTCGCTGCGAACACGACCAGCGCGGGAACGATTCCCACCAGGCCGAACGCGTGCAGCCAGTCGAACGCGTAGATCGGCACGGCGGCCACCGCAGTCGCGGCCGCGACGCGCGCCAGATCGCCCCAGCACGCCAGTTCCCGCAGCCTGACGCCGAACAGGTCCAGGGTGCGCCAGGCCAGATAGGCTGCATCGAGGAATCTCGAGAAGACGAAGGCGCTCACCGCGCCCGCCAGTCCGAACGGGGGTATCAGCACCGCCAGCAGCACCAGGTTGGCGACCACGGCCGCCACGTTGCCTGCGACCATGGGCGCGGTGCGATTGATGGCCCGCAATAGCACGCCGAAGTCGAAGCATTCGCGGATGAACGTCAGCACGTAGATCTGCACCACCACCGCAGCGGGCAGGTATTCGTTCGAGAACAGCGTCGCCACCAGCGGCGCGGCGTAGCGATGCAACAACACGGCGGCGGGCAGCAGCAGGATTGCCGAGACCACCGTGGTTCGCCGCCACAGGTGCAGCGGGTCCGCATCGGCCTTGCCGTCGCGCGCCGCCATCTCCGGCAACAGCGCATCGGAGATCGAGTTGCGCAGCACGCTGATGATCGGCTCCACGTAGGTACCGATGGTGTAGTGCGCGAGCGCCACCGGCCCCATCGCCTTGGCGACGAACAGGCCCGCGAGCGACTTGTTGGCGGTGACCAGCACGAGCGCGGTGCCCACCGGCGTGCAGAAACGCAGTTGCTCGCGCCAGGAGCCCGCCACGGCGTGCTCCGCCCCGCGCGCCATCCGCCGCCAGACCACCATCGAAACGGCGAGACGCAGCGCTTCCAGCGCGATCAGCGCGGTAATAATGGTGTCGACGTCTCCCGACACACTGGCGGCGACGATGACCACGGTCATGCGCGCCAGCACGCGGCCGCTGCTGTAGACAAAGACCGCGCCTGGACGCTTCAGCCCGAGCCAGAGAAATTCCCAGAAGTCGACGTTGACGAACAGCAGCGTGTACAGGCACACCGGCGCGAGGTACTCGCCCACCACGGCACCGCCCGACAAGGTATCGAGTGTCACCAGCAACAGCACGCCGACCAGGCTGTTGAACGCGGTGAGCACTACAGCCTGGCGCACGAATCGCCACGCGTTCTCGGGTCGCGCCGGCACGAAGTACATCAGGCTGTTGTTGATGCCGAAAGCGGCCAGCGCCGCCAGCAGACCGACGTACAGCAGGAACTCCCGGTAGCGTCCGAATTCCGCGACGCTCAGCAGGCGCACCAGTATCAGGGGGCTGAACAGGATCAGCGCCTGGTTTGCCAGGCGCGTGACCGCGATGATCCCGGCCCGGCGGGCGAGATTGGGGATGGCGAATACTCCTCTCGTTACCGGTATCGTCGAGCCTCGGGGCAATCCTCGGGCCGTCAGTACGCCTGGTCCGTGTGAATCACTTCCTGGGCGGTGAGCAGCAGGATCTGCAGATCGAGAAGCGGCGACCAGTTGCGCAGGTACTCGAGGTCGAGCATCACCCGGCGCTCCATGTCCTCGATGCGCGCGGTCTCGCCGCGGCAGCCGCTCACCTGGGCGAGCCCGGTCATGCCCGGCAGGACCTTGTGCCGCACCATGTACCGCTTGATCAGCTTGCGGCATTCCTCGTTGTGCGCGATGGCGTGCGGGCGCGGCCCGACCAGGCTCATGCGCCCCTGCAGCACGTTGATGAGCTGGGGCAGCTCGTCCAGCGAGTAGCGCCGCAGAAACCGCCCCAGCGGCGTAACGCGCTGATCGCCGCGCGTCGCCTGCTTGAAATCGGCGCCGTCCTCGCACACCGTCATGGTGCGGAACTTGTAGACGCCGATCTCGCGGCCATCGAGCCCGTAGCGGCGCTGCCGGAAGATCACCGGGCCGGGCGAGGTCCACTTGATCGCGATCGCGATGGCCAGCATCAGCGGTGCGAGCGCGAGCAGCGCACTGCCGGCGATGAACAGGTCCATCATGCGCTTGACCACGCCGCGGTAGCCGTGAAACGGCGTCTCGCACATCGCCACGACGGGAATGCCCAGCAGCTCGCTGGTGCGCGGCTGGATCAGGTCGAAGACGAACACGTCGGGCACGTAGTAGATCGAGGCGGTGGTGTCGCCGAGCTGGTCGACGAGATCGTGGACGCGGCCGATGTGTCCGAGCGGCAGGGCCACGAAGATCACGTCGATGCGGCGCGCCTTGACGAAGTCGGCAACGTCGGCAAAACGCCCGAGCAGGCGCACGCGGCCGGTGCATCCGAGACGGTCGCTGCCGCGGTCGTCGAAGAAGCCCGCGACCGACATGCCGAGCTCACCGTGCTGCGCGAGGCGCATCGCCAGGCTGATGCTGGTGTCGTTGCAGCCGACGAAGATCGCGCGTCGCATGTTTTCCGGCTCGGCCAGCATGCGGCGCGTGATCTCCTGCAGCAGCAGCGTGAGGAGAATGAGAAACGCGGGCGTCACGAGCGCCCAGGTCACGACCACGCGGCGCGAGAAGTCCTCGGAAAACTTGGTGACGTAACCCAGGGCCAGCAGCAGTGCGACCAGCACGGCCCAGCGCACCACCAGCGAGGTCGCCATCGGCAATCTGCCGGACAGCAGCTGCACCGAGGCCTCGCGGTTGGGGAGCACCACGAAGGCGAGCGCCGTGACGATGATCGACAGCGCGACGAAGCCGCGATTGAAGTCAACGTCGTACAACAGGGTGAGCGGATACAGCAGCCCGCCGGCCACCAGTGGCGGCAAAGCGTACTGCAGCGACAGTATCAATGGCGCAATCGACAAGCCCTGCTTGAAGACGATCGGCTGGCTGATCTGGTACCCGGGGGCCCTGGGTGTCATCAAGCGGTGCCTCCTGCACTCGGTGTCGGCGCATTCTTGCGCGCGCTGTCGTTGCCCATTCTTCAGAGCAAGATGCGTACCAGCCCGCGCTGGGGGGCCGAAAACGCTTGCGCCGCCGACGATTGGGGGCGGCGGCGGCGCAACAGGAAGGCCGGGGCAGCGGCCTCACGAGTCAGCTTTGCAGTGTTACAACGCGCGCGGAAGAACTTACACGGCCTTTCCCCGCCCCGGCTTTCGCGGCTTAACCTATTGAACGCGCAGATCCGCGGGAGCGCTTGGCGCGTTGCCGAGAGTCGCGCCTTCCACCCCTGCGCTCATCGCGTGCAGCCAGAGTTCGAGGTTGGTATAGCCGCTTGCGGTGGCGGCATCGGCGTTCTGCGGCAGCACCAGGGCGCGGCTGCGCCAGGGGATCGAAGGCCAGCCGCCGGCGTTGCGCCTGCAGCGCTCCGAACCGTCGGCAGTGACGCAATTGACGATCTGGCCGTTGCGCTCGCGCACCGTCTGCACGATGCGCCGGTCGACCGAATCGCGATCCACAGGGCGTGCGCCGGCCCGCGCGAGCACCCGGTTGTACACGGCAGCGTTCGCTGTGGCCAATTCATGCAGATCGGCAGGCCAGGCGGGCGGCGTCAGCGCTTCCAGGGCCTGGCGCGGGATCGCCCCGCCTTCGAGCGTCACGACCGACCAGGGGTCGCCGTTCGACTCCAGCGCGACGTTGTCCTTGAGGTAGATGCGGCTGCCGGCCATCAGGGACAGGGCGCCGGTGGTGCGGATGTTCACTGGTCGCGTCGAGCGCGTGTAGTCGGAGCCGCGGACGAACACGTTGCCCACGATCGAGCTGCTGGTGACGCGCCCGTTCTCGGACTGCAGGTCCACGTCCATGTTGGCGCGGTTGTAGACGACGTTGTTCACGAACACGAAGCGCGCGGCGCGCGACAGCGGATTGCGCTCGACCTGGTGCGCCAGGAGATTGCCGACCATGGAAACGCTGGCGTTGGCGGAGCCGAACAGCACGCCGTACCCCTGCCCCGGGCTGCCCGGCAGCCCCTTGTTCGGGTGAATCGACTCGCGCAGCGGCTCGCCGAAGATGTTGTTGAGGTAGCTGACGTTGTCCCACTCGCCCCACGTCGTGGCGGTCTCGTCGAGCGCCCAGCTGAAGGAGCAATGGTCGATGACGACGTTGCGCGCCGGCTTGGCCGCGCTGCCCTCGATCTTCAGCGCATCGCGATTCTCCGGCGGCGGGCCCGACAGATCGTCGCCGACGCGCACGCGCAGGTGCTGCACGAGAACGTCCGACGCCTGGATGCGCAGCGAGGCGCCACGCAGCACGATGCCGGGCGACGGCGCGGTCTGCCCCGCGATCGTGAGGTTGTTGTTGTAGGCGACCAGATCGCTGGTGAGGCGGATCGTGCCGGATACCTCGAAGAGGCACACGCGCGGCCCCTTCGCCGCCACGCAGGCACCCAGCGAGCCGGGGCCATTCTCATTGAGGTTGGTGACGCGATAGACCTTGCCGCCGCGACCCGCCGGCGTGCCCGTGCCGAAGCCGGCCGCCCCCGGAATGACCGGCAGGCCGAAAGCCGTGTCGGCCAGTGGTACGGCCAGGAGCGCGGCCAGCGCCAGAGTCCGCAATCGGCGATTCAGGTGTGTCATACGGCAGGCGCGGCGTGCGAGGCAACCGGAGCGGTGCCGCGGTTCCCTACAGGGACAAGCAAAGGTCATTCCGCGTTCTCCGTGAATCGACATTTCAGCTGATCGTCTTGCTGCCGAGGTTGGACGGCGCGCTTTCGACGCTGATGGCATTGAGCGCGATGACCTCGAAATGCCAGGTGCCCGGCGACAGCCGCTCGACGACGTAGGTATTGATCGACGGGTTGGTGATCGTGATGCTCTGGTCGAGGTCGGCGGGATTGCGTCCATACACGATCCGGTAACCGGAAAGGTCGGTCAGCGGCGTGCCGTCGGCATTGTCCGTTGGCGGCAGCCAGGACAGCGTCGCCGTGCCCGTGGCCATCTGCGCGACGCTGATCGAGAACGGGCCGAGCGTGGCGCGCGCCCTGCCGTCGCTGACGGCGATGGTGATCTGCCCGTAGACGCCCTCGTCGCCCGCCACGGGCGTGCCGGTCAGCCTGCCGGTCGACGCATCCAGGCTGGCCCAGCGCGGCAATCCCGTGGCAGTGAACTGCAGTGCATCACCCTCGGCATCGTAGGCAAGGGGCTGGAACGTATACGGTTCGGCGATACGCGCCGAGGTGGGCGCGCTGCCTGTAATCGACGGTGCAGTGTTGCCCGAGGCGGACGGGCCGCGTGGATTCTCAGCGGAATCGCTCGACTCGCCATCGCGACAGGCGCCGAGGACGACGAACGCGCCGCTGAGGACCGTCAGCCGAACGAGCGACCGTGCGCGAACCAAAACCAACCGCATCGCATGACTCTCCCCCTTCATCCGGTATTTCTGTGCTCAGCGCACCGTTCTGCGCGGCGCCGGCCCGTGCCATTGCTGTGGCGAAGAAATCTACGCGAGAACAGTGAAGCAATTACATGCGGGGAAGGATGAAAATTACACAGCATCTACCCGCGTCTCCGCGCAACGACACTCCCGGGACCCTGTCAGCAATTGGAGACGAGCGCCGCGCGCGCTGTTTATGTGGAACAACTGTGCGCTGTGCACTCCCCTGCGGCGGCGTCGCACCCCAGGCACGCAACTTCGCGCGGCGCGCAACTTGCAAAGCGGGCGAAGGTCAAACCGCATGGTTTCAACGAGCGTGATCACGCTACAGGGATGCCTGATGAGAGGAAGTCATGGACTCGACTGACGCGCTCGCCGACGACGTCACCGACGACCTGGTGACCGCAGAGCTCGACGCAGCGTCAGCCGAACGATCCGCGCCGAGGAAGCCCTCCGCTCCCCGGCCCGAGCCGGCGGAGCCGGCGACCTCGGACGTGGTGCTGCGCGCCCGCTATGTGCTCGAGGCGAAGATCGGTGAAGGGGGCACGTCCGTCGTCTACCGCGCGCGTGACCTGCGCCGCGACGCCGCCGCGCCCGGCGGCCAGCGCGTGGCGCTCAAGCTGTTGCGACCCGGTTTGCGCAATCACCCGCGCGCCGTCGAACGGCTGAAGCGCGAATTCCATCATGCGCAGACGCTCTCGCATCCCCACATCGCGCGCGTCTACGACGTCGATTGCGACAGCGGGGCGTGGTTTCTCACTCTGGAGCTGCTCGAGGGCGAATCGCTTGCCGCTCTGCTGCAACGCCACGAGGGGCCTGTGCCTGCGCGGCGGGTGCTGGACATCCTGCGCGCCTGCGGCGAGGCGCTCGCCTTCGCACACGAACGCGCCGTGGTCCACGGGGATTTCAAGCCGGGGAACGTGTTCATCACCTCCAGCGGGCAAGTGCGCGTGCTCGACTTCGGTTCGGCATCGGCATCCTGGCTGCCGGGCGAGAATCACGGCCTCACGGCCACGCCCGCGTACGCGAGCCCGGAAGTGCTTTCGGGCCAGCGGCCGGAGCGGCGCGACGACATATTCAGTTTCGCGTGCGTCGCCTACGAGATGTTCACGGGCCGGCATCCCTACGCGCGGCGTTCCGCGCTGGAGGCCAGCTCCTCGAACCTGGTCCCCGAGCGCAACTGGAGCTTGTCGAGCCGCCAGTGGCACGCGCTCGAATCCGGGCTCGCCTGGAAGCGAGAGGAACGGCCCGCAAGCCTGCGCTCCCTGCTCGGCAACGTCACGTCTATCGAGGCGCCGCTGCCCCTCGTGCTGCCGGATATGAACGTGACCGCGACGCCGTTTCGTTCGCCGCGCCTCGCTCCATTCAGCGCCTTCGCCGCGCTTGCGGCACTGGCGGCCGTGGTGTTCGTCGCGAGCTGGCAGCTCGACGATCTGCCCGATGTCGTCGATCGCACGCAGGAAGTCGCGCGCAACCTGGCCGCGTTGCCGCCGCTCGCGACCGGTGGCGCGCAGTCCGCGGTCGAAGCGTCGCCGGCGGCGCTAACGAGATCGCGCCTGCAGCCGGCCGCGGCGGCGTCTGCTGTCCGCGCACCGCAAGCACGCCAGCAGCAGTCGACCGCCGTGGACGGCGCAGGATCGGCTATGTCGGACGAGCGCGCGTCGCTCGCTCCGCCGCCACGCCGTACCTACGCCGATTCGCGACAGGAACCGGCACTCTCGCCACGCACCGCGGCGCTTGCGGCATTCGAGGGAACGGACGAATTCACCGATCCCGGATCCTCGGCGTTCATCTCCTTCGACGTAGACGCTGTGACCGTGAGCGAAGGGGCCACGACCGCCGTGTTGCGCATCAACCGGCGCCACCAGCTTGCCGGCCGCGCCGTGGTTCACTGGCGCACGCTTGCCGGTACCGCGCGCCCAGGCGCGGATTTTCGCGAGGTGGCGCGGGGCGTGGCGGAATTCGCCGACGGCCAGACCACGCGCGCGATCTACGTGCCGCTGCTCAACGATCTGCTGATCGAGAAGGACGAGACCTTCACCGTGGAGCTCTTCTCCCCGGGCGGTGCGACGCGCATCAACCCGATCGCGCGCGCGCTGGTCAACGTACGCGACAACGACTCGGGTATCGGTTCGCACCTCGCGCAGCAGTAGAGGCGCGAAGCAAGTTCTCCAGCTTTATCCACGCGCGTTGTGGGGTCATGTATTTGATCTTCCGCTCCAGGGTTCTCAGCCGCGTCGGTTTGACCCAGTCGTCGACGAAGAGAATTCCAGGATTCGCCAGCTCTTCGGGGGGCAGACCCAGCTTGTCGATGTGATCCTCGCGCACGAAGATCAGGTTGCCGGTGTGCACAGCCAGCCGGTAACCCTTGGCCAGCCCCAGCTTCAACATGCTGGTGAAGGATGTGGTCTGCTTGCCGTCCCCGATGCGCTCCACACCAGGAGGCACCGAGCTGTCGATCTCGATGATGACGATGATCGGCCGATAGCGCCGCAGCGCCGACCACACGTGGTAGTCGAGGCCGTCGATGTCCACGCTGAGTAGCGCGAAGTCCTCAGGGATCGGTGTACGCGCCAGCAGGTTGTCGAGGCTCTGCGGGCTGTCCGCATCCTGCGAGACGAACGCCTCCATGGCGATGAGCCCCGGAAACCTGCCGGCCAGGCGACGCAGCGCGACGCAGCGTTCCGGTTCGCCCTCGATCATCACGCCCTTCCAGCCCCGGCGCAGCAGCGCATAGCAGTTGCTGCCGTACTTGCCATCCCAGGCGCCGAACTCGCAGAACCAGTCGGTGACAATCCCCAACCGCCGCAGGATCTCGGCGATGACGCCATCTTCGCCGTTCTGGCTGTAGACATTGTGGTTGCGGAATCGCTGCAGGCCTCGCATGTACACGCCTCGCTGAGAAGGGGCTAATGCGAAAGTTGCGCCGTGCGCCAGGCTTGGAACATGAGCGTGGTCCACAGCTGCGCGGTCCAGGAGCGGCGCCCGGAGAGATGCTCGTCGAGCATGCGCCGGATCCGCTGCGTGTCGAGCAAGCCGTCGCTCATCAGCGCTTCGCGATCGAGCAGCTCGTTCGCCCAGGTGCGCAGGTCCGTGCGCAGCCAGGCGGCGATGGGCACGCCGAATCCCTGCTTGGGGCGGTCGACCAGCTCGCGCGGAACATGCCGGTAGAGCAGCTGGCGCAGCGGCCACTTTCCGGTGCCGTCGCGCCGCTTCAGTTGCATGGGCAGACGCCACGCGAATTCGACGACGCGATGATCGAGTAGCGGCATGCGCCCTTCGAGGCTCACCGCCATGCTCGCGCGATCCACCTTCACCAGCACGTCGTCCGGCAGGTACATGGAGAAGTCCGCCGCCATCATGCGTTCGTACGCCGGCCCGACCTCGGTGCGCGGGACCCGCGCGACCGCGGCAGTGCCACGCCGGATCTCCCGATGCAGCGCATCGGCCGGCTCCTGCCATGAGGACATGAGGCTGCGGTACAGCTCGTCGAAGCTGCGCCTCGACAGCCGCTGCGCCGCCTTGTGCGCCCGATCCCCGGCCCGCCCTGCCGTGAGGCGCTTCGGCAACCACGAACCCAACGCATTGAGCGTCGGAACCGGAACGGCGACGATGGCATTGCTGAGCGCGCGCCGCGCCCAATGCGGTACGGCATCGACGCCGCGCCAGATGTTCAACGCCTGCTCGTATCGAGCGTACCCGCAAAACAGCTCGTCGCCCCCGTCCCCCGACAGCGCCACGGTCACGTCGCGCCGCGCCAGCTGCGCGACCAGGTAGGTCGGAATCTGCGATGCATCGGCAAACGGCTCGTCATAGATCGCCGGAAGCTGCGGAATCAGCTCGCGCGATTGTTGCGGTGAAACGTACAGCTCGGTGTGATTTGTGCCGAGGTGCCGGGCGACGGCACGCGCCGCCGGCGCCTCGTCGAAGCGCCGGTCGTCGAAGCCGATGGAGAACGTCCGCACGCGCGCTGCGGACCGGCGCTGCATCAGCGCGACCACGAGGCTCGAATCGATTCCGCCGGAGAGGAATGCGCCCAGCGGCACATCCGCCTCCATCCTCAGCCCCACCGCGTCATCCAGCAGCGATTCCAGCAGCGCGAGCGCGCCCGCGTCCCCGATCCGCAGCGGGTCCTGGAGACCGGCGCGCACCGCATCCGCGGCCGACCAGTAACGCTGCTGCGTCACCCTGGGGCTGTCGGCGCGGGATACGTCGACCGACAACCACTCCCCGGGCATGAGCTTGGTGACGTCCGCGTAGATCGAGTGCGGCGCGGGAATATAGCCGTAGCGAAAGAACTCGGTCAGCGCCTCGGTATCGAGCCGGCCGCGCCAGGCGGGGTGGGCCCGCAGCGCCTTGAGCTCGGAGCCGAACACCAGGCTCGTGCCGAGCCTGGCGAGATACAAGGGCTTCTCGCCGACCCGATCGCGCACGAGGTGCAAATGCCGCAGGTGCAGGTCCACCACGGCCATCGCGAACATCCCATTGGCGTGCGCAAGCGTCGCCGCGATTCCCCATGCCTCGAATGCGGCCAGCAGCACCTCGGTGTCCGAGTGCCCGCGAAACTGCGTGGCCGTGTCGTGCACGATCAGGTCGGCGCGCAACTCCCTGTGATTGTAGATCTCGCCGTTGAACACGATGACGAAGCGACCGGAGCCCGACGCCATCGGCTGGGCGCCGGCCGGCGACAGATCGAGAATCGACAGGCGCCGGTGGGCCAGGCCGATGCGCAGCCCGGCGTCGAACCACGCGCCCTGCCCGTCCGGCCCGCGGTGGCGGACGGCATCGGCCATCGCGCCCAGCACGCTTCTCGCCTGGATTTCCCGCAGCGCCGGATCGAAGAACCCCGCTATGCCGCACACCGTGGTCGCTCGGTGTAACGACGTCAATAGTAGGCGTTGTCGTTGCGCTCGCTGGAGCGGTTCAGGACGACGCCGACCAGGTTCATCTCGGTGAGGATCTCGCGCGCGCTGCGCAGCATGGCGCGGCTGGTATCACCTTCGGCGACCACCAGGAGCAGCGCATCGACTTGCGGCGCGAACGCGAGCACGTCGTCGGAGGCCAGCAGCGGGGGCATGTCGAACACGATGATGCGCCGCGGGGTCTCGCGCTCCAGAGCGTGCGTGAGCTCCGACATGCGCGGCGAAGTCAGGAACTCGGAGGACTGCTGGAACGGCCGCGTGTTCGGGATGATCGCGAGCCGGTCCATCTCCACGTTGTAGATGATGTCCTCGATCTCGGCTTCGCCGAGCAGGTAGTCGCTCAGGCCGCGGTCGAAATTCAGGCCGAGGTACGACGCAATCTGCGGCCGCTGCAGGTCGAGATCGACGAGGAACACCCAGGTACTGACGTCCTGCGCGAGGGCCATCGCCAGGTTGATCGCGGTGAGCGTCTTGCCCTCGCCGACCGCCATGCCCGAGACCGCGATCGACGACCAGCGGTTCATCTCCAGGCGCCGCAGCACGCGCGTGCGCAGGATCTTGAAGGCGCGCAGCGCGGCCTTGTCGGAGACCTTCGGCAGGATGCAGTGCCGCTCCATCAGCCGCGCATCCGCGGCTGTGGTGCGAAAGCGCCGCGCCTGCGCCACTTCCGCCGGCGAGGCGCCGCCGCGCCGTGGCCGCGGCCGCGCCAGTACGCTCTCGCTCGGCGTCGCGCGCACGCCGTGCTCGGAGGCCCTGCGAACCGCTTCTTCGATGATGCTCATTGCTCAGACCTCTACAGCCACATCTGGACTGCCGTGAACACGATCCACACTGCGACGAGCGCGCAGCCGCTCACGGCGGCCAGGCGCCCCATCTGGCGGCGGCGCGTGCGCGAATTGCGGATGTCGGGAACCGCCACCAGTGGCGAGATCGCGAGCACGTCGCGCACGTCGCGCGCGCCGCGCACGCTCTGGTCCAGTCCTTCGGCGACGACGGCAGCAGTCAGCCCCAGGACCGTGGCGAGGATCAGGCCGATCAGCAGAATGGCAAGGCGCTGCGGTTTGGCCGGATCGGAGGGGCGCAGCGGCGCCTGGGTCAGCCGGAACTCGTCGGCCCGGCCGCCCGCGATGGCCGCCTCGCTCACTTCCGCGTCCATCTGGCGGTTGAGCAGCTCCTCGTACTTCGTGCGGCCGATCGCCAGGTCACGCGTCACCGTCTGGTATTCGCGCTCGACCTGCGGCGCGGAGACCACGTGGCCCTCGAGGTTGCTGAGCTTGCCGCGCAGCTCGGCGCTGCGTGCCGCCAGACCGGCGAGCTGAGTGTCGATCGCGTTGATCTGCGTCTGCAGTTGCATCGCCACCGGCGTGCGCGCTCCCGGATCTTCATCGGCGCGCTCGCCGGCGCCGATGCGCGCCTCCAGCGCACCGATGTCGCGGTTGAGCCGGCGCACGTCGGGATGATCGTCGCTGTAGCGCTGCCGCGCCTCCGCCAGCGTTGCACGCTTCGCGTTGAGCTGATCGCGCAACGAGCCGCCCCCGGGAGGTGCGCCGCCGAGCTTGAGACTGTCGATCTGCCTGCGCAGCGAGATCATGTCGGGATGGCTCTCGTCGTAGGTAGTGCTCTTGCGCTTGTACTCGTCCTCCAGCGAACGCAGGCTCCCGGCATCCGGCCCGGCGGCACGGGTCTGCTGGAGCTGCGACACGAGGAACACGCGCTCCTGCCGCAGCGTCTGCGCCTGCAGCTGCATCTGCTCCAGATCGCGCTCGGTGCGATCCATCATGTTCATGTTGACTTCGGTGAGCTCGGGGAGCCTGCCGTAGTTCTCCTTCTTGAAATCGGCCAGCTTCCCCTCGAGCCCGGTCACGTGCTCGCGCAGGCGTTCGGCTTCGCTGGCGAAGAAGTCGGCCGCGCTCGCTGCGCGCTCCTGGCGCTGGCGCCGGTGTTCGGCGAGGAACGCGTCCACCAGCCAGCGCGCCACCGCCTGCGCCTTGTCCGGATCGCGGCTGTCGTATGCGAGCGTGAAGGCTGCGACCACCTCGCGCTCGCGTCCGGTGCGCGGATCGAGAATCGGCGTGGTGACGATGTCAACGTCGATGTCGCGGCGCAGGCGCCGCAGCAATGCGGCCTCGTCGCCGCGGTGCTGCGGATACAGGTCGAATTCCTTGGCCAGTTGCGTGAGGTTGGCGTCGCTGAGCACCACGCCCTTCAGGCTCTGCACGTACTGGTCCGCGTAGCTCGGCTCTCCCTGCTGCGGCCCCTGGATGATCCGTCCCTCGGCCTTGGGCTCGTCGATCTCGACGAGCGCTTCGGAGCGATAGATGTCCGGCAGACCCGCGGCGAGCAACAGCGCCAGCGCGGCGATGGGCAGGGCGACGCCGAGCAGCAGCGCGCGACGCCGGCCAATGGCGGCGAGATAGTCCGAGAATCCCGGTGCGGGTTGTGTCGAGTCCATTCGAATATCCCTTGTCCTTGAGGTTGCCTGTGCGCTAATCCCGGCGCCGGGGCTCATAAATAAGAGTGAGCAGGGCGCCGCTGGAGGTGGCGTCCGTGGGGTCCACCTCGAACTCCTGCCAGGTGTAATCGACCGTGACGCCGATCGACAGTTGCTGCTGCAGGCGCCAGCGCATTCCCACCTCGGCGACGGCGTAGCGACGGCCCTGAAACGATGACTGGGCATCCACCGCTTCGTCGCGCACGCCCCGCAAGCCGGTGAACAGCGAAAAGCGCGGCGTGATCGCGCGGTTCAGACGCCCGCGCAGCTGGTCGCGCTCGACGACCGACCCCGAGGACGTCGGACCCACGGTGCGCGTGGCGTCCGCAAATACCTCGGTGAGCCCCGCAGTCCAGCGCACGCCGGCGCCGGCGAGCCAGCTGGTCTCGTTGGCGGAGTCGCCGTTCGGTCGCGTGAAGTCCGTGTTCTGTGCGCCGACGCGCAGGAAGGAGCGCGTCGTCTGAGTCGTTTCGCTGCCGAGCTCCAGCTCCAGGCCGTAGGCGTCCGAGCGCTGGTCGCCCTCGTTGATCTCGTAGCGCGAGGCGCGCGCCCGCGTGGTCAGCGTGGAGCGTTGCGAGAAATCGAAAGCCCAGCCTACGGCCCCTTGCGCGTCGCTGTAGCCCACCTGCACGCCCGGGATCTCCTGGTCGAATCCCACGTCGACGTAGCGCAACTCGTAAGTCATGTCGTGGCGCGGCGCCAGCTCGTGCGACAGCGAGGGCACGAAGCTGATGAGCGTGCGCCGGTTGCGCACGACGACGCGTCCGCCCTCGCCCACGCCCGGCTCGCCCAGACCCGTATCGATGTCGGTGCCGGGCTGCTCGCTGCTGACAACGTCCTCTTTCGCGTAGTCGAGCCGCACCGTCGCCTGCATCGTCTGGCCGCGCTGCAGCAGCTGGACACCGGCGAAGTAGTCCTCCGAGCTCTCCTCGTCATCGTCCGGAAAATAGGTGGCGCGCACGCGCGGCGTGAAGCTGAGCTCGACGACCGGTGTCGCCGTCTTGAGCTCGAGCTGCGCGTCGGCGAGCGCGCCGGACACGGCAATTTCGTTGCCCGGCAGCGCCAGCCGATAGTTGTCATCGTACTGGAAGCCGGCCTCGACCCGCGGATTGATCTCCCAGCCGGCGGCGGCGGCACGCGGGTGCGGCACGCCGACGGCGATCAGGGCCAGCGCAAGCGCGACAGGGCGTTTCATGGGCGCCTTCAGGGAACTACGACCACGTCGCCGCTTTGCAGGTCGATGTTCTGCTCGAGCTTCTTGCCGCGCGCCACGTCGTTGTAACGGAACGGCAGCGCGGTCTTGCCGGTCGCGGTGCGGCGCAGGATCACGATGTCGCCGAGCGCGGCGAACGGCGTCGTGCCGCCGGCCATCGACAGGGCCTGCATCACGTCGACGCTCGGATTGACGATGAACTCGCCCGGCTTGTTGACCTGGCCGATGACGTAGACCTTGTTGCCCCTGACCTCCTGCACCGAGACCGTAACCACCGGATCGGAGATGTACTTGCCCAGGCGCTGGCTCACGATCTTGTTGAGGTCCGCGACCGTCTTGCCGCGCGCGTCGACCTCACCCACCAGAGGAAAGGAGAACGAGCCGTCCGGCCGCACCAGCGTCTCGCGCTGCAGGTCCGGTTCCTTCCAGACCGAGATCGACAGCCTGTCGCCGGCCTTGACCGTGTAGCCGAGGTCCTGGGCGTAGACGCCTTCCGCAAAAAGTAGCGCCAGGAATGCGCAAGCGAGGAGCGGCCAGGAGGCAACGACCCCTCGTCCCTGAGTCCGTCTTCCCTGAGTCATAAGGTCTCCGTGCACACGCGCAGCGTGGCGTGCAGTTTGTCTCTCAACCCATTTGCAGCAGGCGTGCCAGCGGCGCCTCCGGGAGACGCAGTGCTGAGCGACCGTACGTCAAATCAAGCGCTTGCAGCGCGCTCGAGCCGTGCCGCCCGCACTGGTCGTCGCACACACCCGACACGAACGGCCCTCTGGATGCGCCCCGGCTCATCGGCGGCGTGTAATTAATACGTGTCGCCGGGGTGTTTATTGGAACACCCGCTCGTAGGCGGCGAGCAGGCGCGGCGCCTCGTGCTCCCACGCGAGCGTCGACACGACGCGGTCGCGAGCGATGCTGCCCATCACCAGGCGGCGCGGCTCGTCGTCGAGCAACGCGAGGATCTGGTCGGCCAGGTCCGCCACGTCGTTCGGGCGCGCGTACCGTGAAGCGTCGCCTGCGGAGACGCGCCCCTCGGTGAGATCGAATTGCACGATCGGTTTGCCGAGCGCCATGTACTCCATGATCTTGTTCATCGTCGACTTGTCGTTCATGTCGTTGGCACGATCCGGGTTCACGCACAGGTCGGCGGTATTGAGCATCGCGAGGAGCTCGGCATCCGGCACGCGCCCGGTGAACGTGACGAAGTCGGCGACACCCAGATCACGGGCCAGGGCGCGCATCGCGTCCAGCTCGGTGCCGCCGCCGACCAGGCCGAAATGCACGTCGGCCCGCCCCAGCTCGTGCACGATGCGCCGCACGGCCGCCAGCAACAGGTCGATGCCTTCCTGCCGACCCATCACGCCTACGTAACCCACCAGGAAGCGCCTCCCGCGCTTCAGTGCCGGATCCGGCGGCACGGGACGCAGGCGGCTCAGATCGGGGCCGCTGCGCACCACGAACACCCGGTCGGACGGTATGCCGCCGCGCTGCATGGCGATCTGCCGGTACGACTCGTTGGTCGCGATCGCCACGTCGGCGGTGCGGAACGTCCAGCGCTCCAGCCGGCACAACAGGCGGTGAAAGAAATCGCGCCGGCCGAACTTGGCTTCGTACAGCTCGGGGTTGATGTCGTGGTGATCGAACAGGAATTTCTTGCCGAACAACTTGTAGAAGCCGCCGATCAGGAAGATCGTGTCGGGCGGGTTGCAGGCATGGATCACATCGAAGCCGCGCCCCACGAGGACGCGCAGCGACAAGGCGAATTCGGCTGCCAGCGCCCACAGGTATTCCACCGCATAGCCCACGGCGCCGGAAGCCTCGACCGGCAGCGAGTGGCGGTGGATGGCGATGCCGTCGATCTCCTCGAAACCCCGCTCGAATCCCTTGCCCTTGGGACAGATGATCGAGACTGCGTAACCTGCGTGCGCAAGGGTGCGCGCTTCCTGCCAGACCCGCCGGTCGAACGGACAGGGCAGGTTCTCGACGATGATCAGCACCCGGCGCTGCGTCTGGCGTGAGTGCCCGCCTGGCCGGCGCGTCATCCGCGTCGCGGGCCCGTGTCCGCCGGATGCGGGTTCTGCATCGTCAGGACGGGGATGGCGTGCGAGCTGAGAGGAAAGAGTCCGTTCGGACATGGGCGAGAGCGGCACTTGTCGAGGATCGGTGAATCGATTCGTGCCTGGAAGGTGCAATCGGCATGCCACGCCGTCGCGAGGACGGCCACCGCCGACCCGGTCGACCGCCCCTTCCGGACGCTCGATTCCCGACATTCGATTTAGTTTTTTCAGCTACTTGCGCGTGCTTTATCCAGTACTGCATCGCCATGGAACCCGGCATGCCGTGCCCGCGATACCGGCTGCCGAGCTCGCGCGCTCCAGCCTTCGCCGTGAGCCGCGACGTGTTGCGCGAGTCGCCCGCGTCGCGCCGATTTCCGCCGTTGCCTTTGCTAGGCATTGGTATATATTTCGCTGGCAGCTCGTTGATGCATACCGGCTTTTCCAAGAACTAGAACCCAAAGCATCACCTGAGATTGGAGCTACAGGACGTGCGCGGATAACGCGCGCGCTCGCACGTATTTCGTCACCACGGGGAACATTGGCAATGTTCAGTACCTGGGAAAAATTTCACTCGGCAACTGTCGAACTCGCCGGCGCGGGTCCGATCAAGCGCCGTCTCTTCGGCGCCTACGTCAATCACCTCTCTGCGCTCGACAGCGAGCAACTGCCCAAGGAGATCCGCGAGGATTTCTCCAGTTTCACGCGCGCGATGCGCGCGGTGCGGCCGCTGCCCGGAGAAGATGCGGTGCAGGCGACGGTGAGGAAGATGTCGGACCACGACGCCAACCACTACGCCGTACAGATCGTGAACATGCTGGGCACGGTGTCGCGCGTGCAGATGAACACGCGCACGGCGCAAAGCGGCTCGGTGGTCCAGCTCTACGCCGCCGAGGGGTGAGCGTCTGTCGACGACACTTGACGTGTCGTCGACAGACGCGAACGCCCGCACACGGACGTGCGGGCTGGAATTCCGTGCAGGGACGACTCTCGCAGTGAGCTCCGGGCTAATCGAGCTTGAACTCGATCGTATCCCAGCGCGTCGTTTCCTCGTGGCGCGCCTGGCGGCGGATCGCGTCGATCAGCGAACGCTTGTCCCAATCGATGACTTCGTCGGCCAGATCGCGAATCGGCTTGGGGATGGGCTGCTTGACCCCATACGTCTCCATGACCACGACCGGCTTGTCGCTGGCCTTGGCGAAATTCATCTGGAACAGCAGCAGATCGGAGTGCTTGCGCGCCAGGCTCGAGATGACGATCACGATCTCCACCGGGCCGATCTGCTTGCGCAGATCCTCGCGCAGCGCCTCCTTGTCGCCCGAGGCCGGATACCGGTCCGGGGTGCCGAAGTTCTGATAGTAGAAGTTGGGGTCGCTCTCCAGGTACTCGAAGACGCGCAGATAATCGTCGTCCTCTTCCCACGCGTGGCTGACGAACAGCTTGATGGGGTTGCTTTGAGACACGTCCGAACCTCCCGCGAACGATGGGCCACGCGCCGCCCGGCGCGGCAGGCAGCGCGCGCCGGAGACTTTCGGCCTTACACTGTCGGCTAGTGTAGCGAAGATGCGCCGCTCTGCGGCGCATTGGCTGCGGCCTGCGTCACGTGCGCACGCCAAAGTCGTTCCCACTGTCCACCCCTGTCTATAGAATTGCGCGGTTTTTGCGGCTGGTGCCCTATCTCGATGCGACTGCTCGTTTACAACATCCGCTACGCGACGGGCACCGGCCCGGCCTTCCATCTGCCGGTCCCGGGCGCCGGCTACCTGCGCAGCAGCCGGCGGGTGCTCGGGCGCATCACCGACTTCATCAAGTCGCAGGATCCGGACATCGTCGGCCTGATCGAGGTCGATACGGGCTCGATCCGCACCGGGATGCTCAACCAGGCCGAGCACATCGCGCGCTCGCTCGGCCATTACTCGACCTACCAGTGCAAGTACGGCGAGGCTTCGATCAACCAGCTGGTGCCGATCGTGCGCAAGCAGGGCAACGCCTTTCTCGCCGCGCCGCGGGTGCACGGCGAGCGCTTTCACTACTTCGACACCGGCATCAAGCGCCTCATCATCGAGCTGGAGCTCGAGGAGGTCGCCGTGTTCCTGGTGCACCTGTCCCTCAAGTTCCGTCACCGCCACTACCAGCTGCGCTACCTGCACGAGCTGGTGCGCAAGGCGGAAAAGCCGGTGATCGTGGCCGGCGACTTCAATACCTTCTGGGGCGAGCACGAGATCTATCTGTTCATGCGCGCCTCGGGACTGAAGAGCGCCAACGCCAACAGCATGCCGTCCTTCCCCAGCCGCAGTCCGCGCAAGGAGCTGGACTTCGTTCTCTACAGCGAGGGCATCGAGGTGTCGAGCTTCAGCGTGCCCGACGTTCGCTTCTCGGATCACCGGCCGCTGATCTGCGATTTCGAGGTCACGCGCACGACAACCGTTTGAAGCGAGGACAGGGGAGCTGCCACGATGAACCAAGCGACGCACTGGAAGCTGGAAACCGACGCCGAGGGCGTCGCATTCCTGACGCTCGACAAGGCCGGCAGCTCTGCGAACACGCTCTCCTCGGAGGTGCTGCACGAGCTCGACGCACGCCTGGCCGAGATCGAGGCGGCCAGGCCGCGCGCCGTGGTGGTGGCTTCCGCCAAGCCGAGCGGTTTCGCCGCCGGCGCCGACATCAAGGAATTCACCGCGCTGCGCACCCCCGAGCAGGCTTACACGCTGATCCGGGCCGGGCAGGTGGTGCTCGACCGGCTGGCGGCGCTGCCCTGCCCCACTGTCGCCGCCATCAACGGCTTCGCGCTCGGCGGCGGGCTGGAGGTTGCGCTCGCTTGCCGCTATCGCGTGGCCAGCGACAGCAACAAGGTGAGCCTGGGATTGCCTGAAGTGCAGCTCGGCATTCATCCGGGCTTCGGCGGCACAGTGCGCAGCGTGCAGCTGGTCGGCGTGCGCGCCGCGATGCAGCTGATGCTCACCGGCAAGGCGGTGAAAGGCTCGAGGGCGGTGCAGCTCGGGCTCGTCGATCGCATCGCGCCGGCCGCGGAATTGCTCGCCGCAGGCCAAGCGTCATGCGCTCGCGCCGCCGCCGCCGCGCCGTGCCGGCCTGTTCGACTCCTTCCTCGGCTTGGGATTCGCTCGGCCCATGGTGGGCCGGAGCCTGCGCAAGCAGGTTGCAGGCCGTGCGCGGCGCGAACACTACCCAGCGCCCTACGCCATCATCGATCTGTGGGAAAAGTACGGCGCGCACGGCCGCGAGGCTTACGAAGCCGAGGCACGCTCCATCGCCGAGCTGATGTGCTCGCAGACCGCACGCAACCTGGTGCGCGTGTTCCTGTTGCAGGACCGGCTCAAGAGCCTCGGGGGCAGAGCCGCGCAGGAGTTCAAGCACGTCCACGTGGTCGGCGCGGGCGTCATGGGCGGCGACATCGCCGCGTGGTGCGCGCTGCGCGGACTGAGCGTGACGCTCCAGGACCGCGAAGAGAAGTACGTGAAGCCGGCACTCGAGCGCGCGAGCGAATTCTTCGCGAAGCGCCTGCCCGATCCGGCAGCGGCGCGCGAGGCGCAGGGCGCGGCTGCTGATGGACCTGAGCGGCGATGGAGTGAGCCGCGCCGATGTCGTCATCGAGGCGATCTTACGAAAACGCCGATGCCAAGCGCGAGCTGTACGCACGCCTCGAGCCGCGTCTCAAGCCCGGAGCGATACTCGCCACCAATACGTCCAGCATCATGCTCGAGGTGCTGGGCGAGAGGCTGGCCGACCCGGGCCGGCTGGTGGGGCTGCACTTCTTCAATCCGGTCGCCAAGATGCCGCTGGTCGAGGTCATCCAGTCCCGCCTGACGCGCCCGGAGATCCTCCAGGCCGGGATCGCGTTCACCCGCAAGATCGACAAGCTGCCGCTGCCGTGCCGCAGCGCGCCGGGATTCGTGGTCAATCGCGTGCTGATGCCCTATGTCAACGAAGCGATGTTCGTTGCCGAGGAAGGCGTGCCGCTGGCATCGATCGATGCGGCCGCCGTCGATTTCGGCATGCCGATGGGACCGGTCGAGCTGGCCGACACGGTCGGGCTCGACGTGTGCCTGCACGTCGGGACGCATCCTGGCCGAGTCCTTCGGCCGCCCCGCACCCGACCCAGCTCGCCAGGATGGTCGAAGCGAAGCAACTGGGCCGCAAGAGCGGCAAGGGATTCTACGAATGGCGCGACGGCAAGCCGATCAAGCCGCCCGCCGGCGGCCAACCGCCGCCGGACCTCACCGACCGGCTGATCCTCCCGATGCTCAACGAATCGGTTGCTTGCCTGCGCGAGCGCGTCGTCGAGGAGGCGGACCTGCTCGATGCCGGTGTCATCTTCGGCACCGGGTTCGCGCCGTTCCGTGGCGGCCCGATCGCGTACGCGCGTGCTCGCGGCATCGCGAACGTGGTGCGCGCGCTGAAGGAACTGGAGGGGCGCTACGGCAGCCGATTCGCGCCGGATGAAGGCTGGAACGCACTCTCCTAGACGCGGGCCGGCAGCATTGCCGCCGGCTGGCGCCGCCGCACGTTGCCGCCCGCGGCGGGTGGGCCGGATGCCTGTGATAACATCCTCTTGAATGGACGATAAGCCTCTGGACCTCCAGCTGCTCAAGGCGTTTTCGCCGCTGGACGGTTTGAAGAAAGAGAACCTGCACGCGCTGGCGCAAAAGACTTCGCTGCGCGAGCTGGACTGCCGGGCGCCTCCTCTTCAAGGAAGGCGACACCGACAAGCGCACCTACTTCCTGGTCGCCGGCACCGTGGAAATCTTCGACGCGGACGGCGTGCTCGTCGACCATTCGCGGCGGGACCCAGCAGGCGCGCAACGCCCTGGCGCCGACCCTGCCGCGCCGCTTCGGCGCGCGCGCCGTCGACGACATCCAGTTCATCTGCCATCGACAGCGACCTGCTCGACGTGATGCTCACCTGGGACCAGACCGGCTCCTACGAAGTCAGCGAGCTGCACGGCAGCGATGCCGGCGGCGGCGGCGACTGGATGACCACGCTGCTGCAGACCAAGGCCTTCCACCGCATTCCGCCCGCCAACATCCAGGCGATCTTCATGCGCATGCAGCGCCTGAACTATCGCGCCGGCGACGTGGTGATCAAGCAGGGCGACGAAGGCGACTATTTCTACGTCATCGTCAGCGGGCGTTGCGCGGTCACGCGCGAGACACCGCTCAACAAGGAAGGCATCAAGCTCGCCGAGCTGGGCATGGGCGATACCTTCGGCGAGGAGGCGCTGATCTCCGAGGCCAAGCGCAATGCCACGGTCACGATGCTGGTGGACGGCACGCTGATGCGCCTGGGCAAGCAGGACTTCAACACCCTGCTGAACGAGCCGATGCTGCAGTGGGTGGACTACGAGCAGGCCAAGCAGGTGGTGGCCAAGGGCGGCAAATGGCTCGACGTGCGCCTGCCGAGCGAATTCCAGAACATGCACATCGAGGATGCGATCAACATCCCGCTGTATTTCATCCGCCTGAAGCTCAACGCCATCGACAAGGGCACGAGCTACGTCGTCTGCTGCGACACCGGCCGGCGCAGCTCTGCGGGCGCGTACATCCTCAGCGAGCGCGGCTTCGACGCGCACGTACTCAAAGGCGGACTCGCGGCGACGGACGTCGCCAAACGCAAGTAGAAGAAGCGGACTCTCCCCTTCTTCGTCTTGGCAGCCTCCACTCTCCCGTGGGTACTTTCAAAACCCTCAGCAACAGGACGTTGCTGAGGGAGCCTACAGGGACGTACTTGCGGCGCTTTTGAAAGTACCCACGGGAGAGTGGAGGCTGCTCTTCGCCAAGAGGAGGAAACGTCCCTCTTCTACATCGTGTGCGTCGACTTGTCGCCGCCCAACGCACCCGCAAGGTAGGTCTCGATCTTCTTCTGCGTCTGCCCGCGATCCTGCTCGCTGAACTGCACGCCGATGCCCGCCTGGCGCTTGCCCTGCGCGCCCTTCGGCGTCATCCAGATCACGCGTCCGGCGACGGGCAACTTCTCGTCCTCGCCCATCAGGTTCAGCAGCATGAACACTTCGTCGCCCAGCCGGTAGTTGCTGTTGGTCGGGATGAACAGGCCGCCGTTCTTCACGAACGGCATGTAGGCCAGATACAGCGCGCTCTTGTCCTTGATGGTGAGCGTCAGCAGTCCCGGTTTGTTGGTGGGTTGTCGCACGACTTGTCGGGCTCCTTGGCGATTCAGTTGGGCGGTTCAGTTGGCCAGCACGCCCTCGGCGCGCAGCAGCAGCACTTCGGTTGCGAGTTGCATGTTGAGCGAGGTGTCGATCTCGAGCTCGAACGCCCGCACCCTGTCGAGCAACTCGTACAGCGCGCGTATGTTCCGGTCTCCTGCGGGCGATGGCAAGGCCGGCGCCGGCAGCAGCGTCGCGCGGATCGCGCGCGCCAGCCACACGTCGAGCCACATGAGGCGCCGGTCGAGCGCGTTCTTGCTCCAGCGTTCGGCAGTTGCGGGGATGTCCAGATTGCGCGCCCTGAGCCGCTCGAGGGCTCCGGACATCTCCTTGTCCAGTTCGGCGAAGCCGCCCGCTTCGAGCTGCAGCGCCCGCAGCGGCTCGCCCGCAGCATGCTCCAGGATCGCCGGCCACGCCGCCGAGGACTTTTGCGCGGACAGCCATGCCACGGCGTCCTCGCGCGTGGGCCGCGGAATTTCCAGGCGCTGACAGCGGCTGACGACCGTCGCCGGCAGGCGCGCCGGCCGCGACGAACACAGCACCAGCAGGGTCGCGGGCGGCGGTTCCTCGAGCGTCTTGAGCAGCGCATTGGCCGCGTTCGCGTTCATGGCGTCGGCTCCTGCGATCACCGCCACCTTGAACCCGCCGCGATAACTCTTGAGCGCAAGGGCGGCAGCGAGATCACGGATCTGCTCGACCTTGAGTTGCTTCGCGTCCTCCTCGCGCTCGACCCAGTGGAAATCCGGATGGTTGCCAGCGACGCGCAGCGTGCAGGACGCGCAAGCGCCGCAGGGCTGACCCGATCTGGCGTCACACAGCACCAGGGCGGCGAGCCAGCGTGCAAGCTCGATGCTGCCCAGCCCCGGGGAGCCGTGCACGAGAATTCCGTGGCCGAGCCGCCCGCGCTCGAATGCGGCGCGGGCTGCCTGTGCGGCGCCGGTCAACCAGGGATACCGGGAGTCGTCAGTCATTCTCTATAACATACAGGAGGTTAGGGGCACTTTATCATTTGAAGGCTCGCCCCACCTCGGCGGCGATCGCGGCCGCAACCTCTTCCACGCTCCGCTGCGCATCGATCACGCGCACGCGTCGCGGCTCGGCACGGGCGATTTCCAGGAATCGCGCGCGCACGCGCTCGAAGAACTCGCGCCCTTCCTGCTCGAAGCGGTCGGCGGCTGCCGCACCGCGCCGCTCGTGTGCGCGATGCAGCCCTACATCGACCGGGATGTCGAGGAGCAACGTGAGGTCGGGCCGCAGGCCACGCTGCACGATCTTCTCCAGTGCCTGGATTGCCTCGTCGGCGACACCGCGGCCGGCGCCCTGGTACGCATAGGTCGCATCAGTGAAGCGATCGCACAGCACCCAGTCGCCGCGCTCCAGGGCGGGCCGCACCAGCGAATCGAGGTGAACCGAGCGGGCAGCGTACATCACCAGCAGTTCGGACACCGGCGAGAGCGCCTCGTTACCGGCGCGCAGCACGATCTCGCGCAGCCGCTCCGCCAGAGGCGTACCCCCCGGTTCGCGCGTCACGACCACACGCAAGCCCTCGCCGGCCAAACGCTCCTTCAGCAACCCGATCTGCGTGGACTTGCCGGATCCTTCCAGTCCCTCGAGCGTGATGAATCGTCCGCGCGCCATTTTCACGATCCTGCCGGAGCGCGCGCACCGCGCGTGCGCATGCGTGCCAGGAAACGCCTGACGGCTGCATTGTGCTCTTCGAGCGTCGCTGAGAAATAGTGACTGCCGTCGGGTTCCCCGGTGGCGACGAAGAACAGCGCGCCGCTGTCGTCCGGCCGCGTCGCCGCCTGGATCGCACCTTCTCCCGGCAACGCAATCGGCGTCGGCGGCAGTCCGCGCCGCGTATAGGTGTTGTACGCGCTGTCGGCCTGCAGGTCGCGACGGCGGATATTGCCGTCGTAGCTCTCGCCCAGACCGTAGATGACCGTCGGATCGGTCTGCAGCCTCATGCCCGTGCGCAGCCGCCTCACGAACACGCCCGCGATGCGGGCACGTTCCACCGGCAGCGCCGATTCCTTCTCCACGATCGACGCAAGGATCAGCGCTTCGTATTCGTTGGCGAGCGGCACCGACGCATCACGCGCCTGCCATGCCGCGGCCAGGCGCCGGCGCAACTGCTCGTGGGCCTGCCTCAGGATCTCGACGTCGCTCGTCCCGGCGGCGAAACGGTAGGTGTCGGGGAAGAACTGTCCCTCCGGATGCACGCCGGGAGCGCCGATGCGTGCCATGATCGCTTCGGCATCGAGGCCGGTGAGCGTATGGCCGACCGACGGGTGCGCGTCGAGCGCGCGCAGCAGATCGCGAAAGGTCGAACCCTCGACGACGGTGAGCTCGCGCAGCAGCACCGCTCCGCTGACCAGCTTGTCGAGCAATTCACGCGGCGTCATACCCGGCTCGAGCCGATACTCTCCCGCGTGGATGCTGCGGGCCACACCCTGCCGCCGCGCGCTCCACACCCACACCCGCGGATGCGTCAATGCACCACGCGCCTGGAGCTCACGTGCGACCGAGCCCAGCGTGCTGCCTTTCCTGACCTCGAAGGTCGCCGCAATGCTGATGGGCATGGCGTTGTTCATGAAATGTTCGACCCAACGCGCCGCGAGAAACGCCGCGAGTGCCGCCAGGACCGCAACGACAGCGATGACGCGCAGCGCCCGCACCGCTCAGCCGATCTGCGCCCGCAGCCGGGTGGTGATGGGGCCGACCGGGAGGCGACGCGCCTCGATGCGGGTCACTGGCCAGATGCCCACCAGCGCATTCGTGAGGAACACCTCGTCGGCGGATTGCAGCTCATCTTCGCTCACGACCGCCTGGATAGCGGGCATGCCCAGAGCGTGCGCGCGCTCGAGCACCGTGGCGCGCACCGTGCCCGCCACGCCGCAACGATCCACCGGTGGGGTGAGGATCCGTTCGTCGCGCACGATGAACATGTTGGTCATCGTGCCACAGACCAGCGCACCGTGGCGGTCGCGCATCAGTCCCTCGGCGATTGCGGGGTCCGACCATTCGCGCCGCGCCAGTACCTGCTCGAGCCGGTTGAGGTGCTTGATGCCGGCAAGCGCGGGCTGCTCCGCGAGAGTCGTGGAACAGATGCGCACTGCCACGCCCTGCTCCGCCCACTCCGCCGGGTGGGAGGGCCACGGATGCAGGCTCAGGATGCGCGTCGGCTGCGCTTCCGGGTCGATGCGCAGACCGCGCGCGCCGATGCCGCGGCTCACGATCAGCTTGAGCACGGCGTGCGCCTGGTCGCTTGCCAGCGCGGCGATTTCCTCCGCGAGCAGATCGCGGTCGGGCGCCGCGATGCCGAGTCGCGCGCAGCCGCGGCCGAGGCGCTCCAGATGCAACGGCAGGCGGCGGGCCTCGCCGTCGACGACGGCCATGGTCTCGAACAGACCGTCCCCGTACTGCAGACCGCGGTCGCGCGCATCGACCTGCGCCGTGCCGCGGCCGTTGACCAGGACCCGGCCCCTCATGCATCTCTGCCCAGTGCGCGCAACAGCCCGCGCGCCTTGGCGCGTGTCTCGGCGAGCTCGCGCTGCGCATCGGAGTCGGCGACGATTCCGGCGCCGGCGCGCAGAGTGACTCGGTCGTGCTCCAGCGACATGGTGCGGATCAGGATGTTGAAATCGCCACTGCCGTCGCGATTGAGGTATCCCAGGCTTCCGGTGTACGCCCCGCGGCCCTCGTTTTCCAGCTCCGCGATGATCTGCATGCAGCGCACCTTCGGGCAACCGGTGATCGTGCCGCCCGGAAAGACCGCGCGCAGTACCTGCCCGGGGGTCGTCCCGGGCCGCAGCCGGCCCCGCACGTTGGAAACGATGTGGTGCACGTGCTCGTAGGACTCCAGCGCCATGAACTCGTCGACCCGCACGCTGCCGGGCTCGCACACCCGCCCCAGGTCGTTGCGCTCCAGGTCGATCAACATCACGTGCTCGGCGCGTTCCTTGGGATGCGCTGCCAGCAACGCCTTTTCGCTGACGTCGGCCCCCGGCTGGTGACTGCGCGGGCGCGTGCCGGCGATGGGCCGTGTGCTGATCTCCCCGTTGCGAATGCTGAACAGCCGTTCGGGGGACGAGCTCAGCACCACCTGGCCGGGCACGTGCACGCTCGCCGCGAACGGCGCCGGGTTCGCCAGCCGCAGTGCGCGATAGAGATTGGCGGCAAGCGCCGCTCCGTCGCTCGCACCGCCGAGCTCGAGCTGGCCGTGCCAGGCACGCGACAGGTTGACCTGGTACACATCGCCGGCGGCGATGTATTCCTTGACGCGGCGCACCCCCTCGAGGAACCGCTCCGGCTCCTCTTCCTGCAGCGCGCGCAACGTCACAGGAGTTGCAGGCACGCCCCGCGGACAGGCCGCCAGATCCGCCGCCATTTCGGCAAGCAGGTGCTCGTGGCTGGTCTCGGCAAGCAGGTGCAGGCGTCGCGCGGTGTGGTCGTAGATCAATGCCGCGGGGATCCGCAGCGCAAGCGCCTGCGCGGCGGTGGAACGCGCCGGCGGCAATTGCAGCCTGGCCTCGATCTCTCCGGCGATTTCGTAACCGAGCAGCACCAGCCAGCCGCCGGTGAACGGCAATGACGAGTCCGCGGGCGTGGAGTGCTCGCGCTGGAAGCGGCGGTCGAGCTCGTCGAGGAACGACGCCGCCACATCCGCGCAATCCGTCGCGCGCACCCTGCCGTCGCGCGACTTGCTGATCGCGTATCGGGGATGAGCGAACAACAGGTCGAAGCGGCCCAGGGTGTCGCTGCGCGCGACGCTTTCGAGCAGCGCGGGATAGCGATCGGGCAGCGAGGCGTGCAGGTCGAACAGACGCCCGGGGTCGGCCTCGATGCTCCGGTGGTGCACTGGCGCCATGCGCGACAGGTACTAACTGAGCTTGCGGAATACCAGCGTGCCGTTGGTGCCGCCGAAGCCGAATGAGTTGGACAGTGCGACGTTGATCTTCACCTTGCGCGCCGCATTGGGCACGTAGTCGAGGTCGCATTCCGGGTCCGGGTTCTCCAGGTTGATGGTCGGCGGCGCCACCTGGTCGCGGATGGCGAGCACGCAGAAGATCGCCTCCACCACGCCGGCGGCGCCCAGCAGGTGGCCGGTCATCGACTTGGTCGAGCTGACCGCCAGCTTGCGGGCGTGATCGCCGAACGCGCGCTTGATCGCGACCGTCTCGGCCTTGTCGCCGAGCGGAGTGGAAGTCGCGTGCGCATTGATGTAGTCGACCTGGTCGGGGCGCAGGCGGGCGTCGTTGCAGGGCATTGGCCATCGCCTGGCGCGCGCCCTCGCCCGACTCCTGGCGGCGCCGTCATGTGATACGCATCGCCGCTCATGCCGAATCCGACCAGCTCCGCGTAGATGCGCGCGCCGCGCGCACGCGCGTGCTCCAGCTCCTCGACGATCAGCACGCCCGCGCCGTCGCCGAGCACGAAGCCGTCGCGGTCACGGTCCCATGGACGGCTGGCGCGCTGCGGCTCGTCGTTGCGTTCGGACAGCGCCTTCACCGAGCAGAACCCGCCCAGGCCGAGCGGCGTGGTGGCCATCTCGGCGCCGCCCGCCACCATCACATCGGCATCGCCGTACTGGATCGTGCGCATCGCCAGGCCGATGGCGTGCGTGGAGGTCGTGCAGGCAGTCACCACTGCGAGATTCGGGCCGCGCATTCCATACCTGATGGAGATGTGGCCCGCGACCATGTTGATGATGCTGCCCGGGATGAAGAACGGAGAAATCCTGCGCGGGTTCCTGGTCTGCAGGTACTTCGCCGAGGTTTCCTCGATGGTGTCGAGGCCGCCGATGCCCGCGCCCATGATCACGCCGATGCGGTGCGCATTCGCCTCGGTGACCTGCAGACCGGAATCGCCCATCGCCTGCACTGCCGAGCCGAAGCCGTAGTGCATGAAGGGATCCATCTTGCGGGCGTCCTTCGGGGTGAGGTAGTCGTCGACGTTGAAGCCGGCGACCGCTCCACCGAAACGCGTGGCGAACGCGCTCGCATCGAACCGCGTGATCGGGCCGATGCCACTGTGGCCGGCGAGCACGTTCTGCCAGGCGCTGGCGATCGTGCTGCCGACGGGCGAGGCGATGCCGAGCCCTGTCACCACGACGCGACGTTTCGTCACGGGTGCTCCTCGAAGTGAGACGGAACTATGACTGCAGACAAAGTTGCGCCCCGCGCCGTTCCCTGGCGGCGGGCGCGGCAGTCGCGAAAATCAGGCCTTGGCGCGATGCTCGTTGATGTAGTCGATGGCCTGCTGCACGGTCGTGATCTTCTCGGCGTCCTCATCCGGAATCTCGGTCTCGAATTCTTCCTCGAGCGCCATCACCAGCTCCACCGTGTCCAGCGAGTCGGCTCCCAGATCGTCGACGAAAGAAGCATCGGCGGTGACCTCTTCTTCCTTCACGCCCAATTGCTCGGCGACGATCGCCTTCACCTGCTGTTCGACAGTGCTCATCGTTGTAGTGTCCTCTGCTTGGGATCGGGCGGCCCCTTCGACCGCAACGGCGCGGTATTCTAGGTGAAGCCCCCCGCCCCTGCCACCAGAAGCAATCCGGAGTGATTGTTTTTCTTGACTTTCGCCGCGGGACTCCGGCCGTTGACATTTGAACCCCGCCAATGGCTTAGCGCGCGCGAGACCCGATCCAAATGTCAATAATTTCCGGTTCGCAACGTGGCTCACGCCATGTACATCCCGCCGTTGACGTGCAGGGTTTCCCCGGTGATATAGGCCGCGCCCGGCGACGCCAGGAACACGACCGCCGCGGCCACGTCCTCGACGCTGCCCAGACGTCCGAGCGCGATGGGCTGCAGGAGCGCCTTGCGCTGGTCCTCGTTGAGCGCCCGGGTCATGTCCGTGTCGATGAATCCGGGCGCCACCACGTTGACGGTGATGCCGCGCGAGCCGACTTCGCGCGCCATGGACTTGCTGAAGCCGATGATTCCGGCCTTGGCCGCCGCGTAGTTGGCCTGGCCCGCGTTGCCCGTCACTGCAACCACCGAAGCGATGTTGATGATGCGGCCACGGCGCAGTTTCATCATGCCGCGCAGGCAGGCCTTGCTCATCCGGAACACCGAGGAGAGGTTGGTATCGATGATGGCCTGCCAGTCCTCGGCTTTCATGCGCAGCAGGAGGCCGTCGCGCGTGATGCCGGCGTTGTTGACGACGATGCCCGGCGTGCCCTCCTTGCCCTCGATGTCGGTCATGAGCCGGTCGATCGCGGCGGCGTCGGTCACGTTGAGCACGACGCCCCGGCCCTTCCCGCCCGACTCGGACAGGGCGGAGCCGATCCCCTGGGCGCCTTCGCTCGTGGTGGCGGTGCCGATCACCGTGGCGCCGTGCTTCGCGAGCGCGAGCGCGATGGCGCGCCCGATGCCGCGCGACGCTCCGGTGACCAGGGCGACTTCGTTCTGCAGTATTTGCTCAGGCATCCTGCGTTCCCCAGCACGCCGTGATGGCGGTATCGATCGTTTCGCTGTCGTCGATGGCGAACACGGAAATTTCCTTGCGCCGTTCGACGCGCCGGTTCAATCCCGTGAGTATCTTGCCCGGACCGCACTCGACGATGTGCGTGGCGCCGTTCGAAACCATGCGCCGCACCGTCTCGGCCCAGCGCACCGGGCTGAATAGCTGCTGCACGAGCGCGGCCTTGATGCCGTGCGGATGGCCGTGCTTGCGTACGTCCACCGTGTAGATTTCCGGCACCAGCGGGCTGCGCACCTCGGTCTGCTCGAGCCGCGCGCGCAGTTTCTCCGCGGCGGGCTTCATGAGGGAACTGTGCGACGGCACGCTGACGGGCAGCGCAATCGCTCGCTTGGCGCCGCGCGCCTTGCACGCCTCGATCGCGCGTTCCACGGCGCTGGTCACGCCGGCGATCACCACCTGCGCGGGCGCGTTGTAGTTCACCGCCTCGACGATTTCACCCTGTGCCGCCTCGGCGCAGGCGGCTTCGACGTCCGCATCGTCGAGCCCGATGATCGCCGCCATCGCGCCCCGGCCGAGCGGAACGGCGGTCTGCATGACATTGCCGCGAAAGCGCACCAGATCGACCGCGGTGCGGAAATCGAGTGAGTCCGCGCACACCAGGGCGGTGAACTCACCCAGGCTGTGCCCGGACATCACCGTCGGCGCAGGACCGCCACGCTTGCGCCAGACGCGCCAGGTGGCGATGCCGGCGGCGAGCATCGCCGGTTGCGTGCGCTCAGTGGAGTTGAGGTCGGTCTCCGGTCCCTGCTGGCACAATTTCCACAAGTCGTAGCCCAGCACTTCCGACGCTTCGGCAAAGGTCTGCTCGACGACCGGCTCGGCGGCCGCGAGCGCAGCCAGCATGCCGACCGCCTGTGATCCCTGCCCCGGGAAAACGAACGACAGTGACATGGGCGCCTTCTGCGTAAGAAAAAAACAGGGGGCGCGATTATAGCGGCTGACGCCGCGGGGGCAGGAACAGGGCCGCCAGCAGCGCGCCCAGCGCACCGTACAGGTGCGCGTCGACCACCACCGGCCCGCCGGCGGAATCCGCGCTGTAGGGCATCGCGCCCGAGTACTGCTCCCAAATGAGCTTGCCAACCAGGAACGGCACCAGGACCCAGGCATCGCGCTCGCGCCGGCGCAGATGCGCGAGCGTGCCCGCGGCCATCACCCCGTGCAGCAGGCCCGAGAGGCCGACGTACCAGACCAGATCGCGGTCGAGAAAATAGAAGCCCAGGTCGATGGCGAGCATCGAAGCCAGCGCGATGACGGCCCAGTGCGCCGGCCGATAGTCGGGAAAGAACAGCGCCCACATGAGTGCCAGACCCATGACATTGAGCGCCAGGTGCTGCCATCCCAGGTGGACGAAATGCCCCGTGACGAGCCGCCACCACTCGCCATGCTCGATGGCCAGGCGCTCATAGCGCAGGGCCTCGCGCCCCGCATCGCCGCTGAGCTCGACCGCCGCGAGCAGCGCGCAAAAGAGAATGAACCCGGTGAGCCGCGCGCCGTCCAGATGGAGCGACGCCAGCCAGGCGCGCGACCGGCCCGGCGCCGGACTCGCGTTCAATGAGTCAAACCCCTTTTTGTTATCATCGCGTTCCATTTATAGCCCATCTCCCGCTGGCGAGACATCCGCATGCCCAACAGCTTCACGCGCCGCCCGGGCGGCTTCGCTTCGCGAGCCGAATCGCAGCGGGTCGCCCGTTTCGCCGCCGGCTTTACCTCGATCGCCGGTTTTACCTTGATCGAGATCATGGTGGTCGTGGTCATCATCGCGATCCTCGCCTCGGTGGTCGCGCCGGCGGTGATCAAGCGCATCGACCAGGCGCAGATCGCCAAGGCGCAGCACGACATCCGTGCCTTCGAAACCGCGCTCACCCTGTTCCACCTCGACAACTACAAGTACCCCTCCACCGATCTCGGGCTCGAATCCCTGGTGAAGCAGCCCTCCGATCCCACGATCCGCAACTGGAAGGAAGGTGGCTACATCCAGGGAATGCGCAAGGATCCGTGGGGCATCAACTACCAGTATGTCTACCCGGGCACGCACGGCACCGAGTACGACCTGTTCACCCTCGGCGCCGACAACCAGCCTGGCGGCGAAGGCGTGAACGCAGACATCGGCAACTGGAACCTCGACAACTGACGCCGCACGCTGCGGCGCCGGCGGCCTCGCCGCATGACGAACTCAAGCTCCATTCAAGGCCGATCGCGCGGCAGCGGCGTCCGCCAGCGCGCCTTCACGCTGATCGAGTTGCTGGTGGTGGTGGTCATCGTCGGCATCGTGATCTCGGTGGTGGTGCTGTCGATCAACGTGCTCGGCCGCGACACCGAGATCGAAGACGAGAGCCGCCGCCTCGAGGCGCTGCTCGGGCTCGTGAAGGAGCAGGCGGAGATGCAGAACCGCGACTACGGCCTGCGCCTCGAGCAGACCGGTTACCAGTTCCTGCGCTTCGACGTGCGGCGCAACGAATGGCAGGCGGTCGAAGGCGACGACCTGCTGCGGCGTCGCAGCTTTCCGCCCGGCGTGCGGCCACGCCTCTACGTCGAAGCGCGCGAGGTCACACTCAAACCGCCCGCCGACAAGAAACAGCCCTGGCCGCCCCAGATCATGGTGCTCTCGAGCGGCGACCTGACGGCATTCGAGCTCAAGCTGCTGCGCGAGGACAGCGACCACGAGGCCACGCTGCTGGGCAACGCCGACGGCACAATCGAGCTCAAGCGCGTGGACAAGGCGCCCGGATGAGCTTGCGTCGCGCCAGGATGCGTGGCTTTACGCTGATCGAGGTCCTCGTGGCGCTTGCCATCGTGGTCGTGGGGCTGGCCGCTCTCGCCACGACTGCGAACCAGAGCGCGCAGACGACCACCTACCTGCGCGAGAAGACTCTCGCGAACTGGATCGCGCTCAATCGCATCACCGAGACGCGCGTGGGCGGCGCGATCCCCACGGACGATCACATCGAGGGTGAGCTCGAATACGGCGGGGGGCGCTGGCGTTGGGAGCTGGAAAGGATACTCACTCCGGTGAAAGGCATCGTGCGCCTGGAAGCGCGCGTCGCACGGGTGGACGCACGCGAAGGCAGCTGGGTGGCCCAGGTCACCGGCTTCATGGGCGATGCGATCGCGCCGCCCTCCACCGCTCAGAACGTCTTCAACCCAATGCCGGGCGGCGGGCCTGGTGGCACACCCGGACCCGGAGGCACACCGATTCCCCCAGGTTCCCCACCGCCGGGCCAACCCGTCCCGACACCTCCCGGCGAAAGTCCGCAGGGCGACCCGCAGCAGCCAAGGCAATGAGCGCCCACGAACCCTCGCCGCGGGCCCTGCAGCCGCGACTCGCCGGCGGTTTCACGCTGATCGAGGTGCTGGTCGCGGTGTTCATCTTCAGCGTGATCGCCGTGATGGCCTACGGCGGATACAACGACTCCGCCCGGCAGGCGGAGATTTCCAAGGCACAGATGCAGCGCCTGGAGCAGTTGCAGACGACGGTGCGGCTGATGACGCAGGACTTCGAGCAGCTCGCGCCGCGCCCGGTGCGCGACTTGCTCGGCCAGGGGCTGGAGAACGCACTGACCGCCGACAAGCGCACCGATTACGTCGTGGCATTGACTCGGGCGGGTTGGTCGAATCCTGCCGGGACCCAACGGCCCACGCTGCAACGCGTGCACTACGTCCTCGAGGATAACAAGCTGCGCCGCGAACACGGGTCGGTGCTCGACGCGACACTGGCCAACGAGCCGGTCAAGCGCGAGCTGATCGACAAGGTCGAGGAGCTGCACATTCGCTACCTGGACGCGAACAAGCAGTGGCAGGAGCAGTGGCCGCCGTTGAACACGCAGCAGGTCGCCGGCATGACGCGCTCGCGCCCGGTCGCTGTCGAGGTGACGCTGATCCTCGAAGACTACGGCGAGATCAAGCGGCTCATCGAGGTGGGTGGATGAGATTTCGCAACAGGCCATTGCGCATTGAGGCGCTCTCGGAACGTCGGGTGTTTTCAAAAGCGCCGCAAGTACATCCCTGTAGGCTCCCTCAGCGACGTCCTGTCGCTGAGGGTTTTGAAAACACCCGACGTTCCGAGAGCGCCTCAATGCGCGAGAGCAGTGCGCCCGTCCGAGTTTTGGAGCGACAACGAGGCGTCGCGTTGATTACGGCTGTCCTCATCGTCGCTTTGGCGACGATCCTCGCCACGAAGATCGGGTTCGACAGCGCGCTCGAGCAGCGCCGCAGTGCCGGCATCCTGCTCCTCGACCAGGCGCTGCAGGTCGGGCTCGGCGCGGAGGCCTGGGCAGCGTCCTATCTGCGCGACGATGCGGCGAATTCAAAGGACGACCACCTCGGCGAACGCTGGGCCACGCCCATTCCGCCCATTCCCATCGACGGCGGGCAGATCGAGGGCCAGCTCGAGGATGCGAGCGGCAAGTTCAATCTCAACGCGCTCATCGACGGCGACGGCAGCCAGAACCCCGAAGGCGTGCGGGAATTCAAGCAGCTTCTCGCTATCCTCGAGCTGGAGCCCAAGTGGGCCGAGGTGCTCACGGATTGGCTGGATGCCGACACGACGCCCCTTCCCGAGGGCGGCGAGGACAGCCTCTATCTGTCGCAGGCGCCGCCGTATCGCCCGCCGAACCTCCCCATCACGAGCGTGAGCGAGCTGCTCGCGTTTCCGGAGTTCGGGCTGGAGCGCTATCAGAAATTGCGCCCGTACGTGACGGCACTGCCGGTGGGAACACCCGTCAACACGTGCACGGCGTCCGGAGCGGTGCTCGACGCACTCGGCGACGGCTCGATCCAGTACAGCATCCTGCCTCCCGACACGCTGGCGAAGCAGCGCGAGTCCGGCTGTTTTCCCACTCTTAACGAAGTTCTGCAGAACATCACCGACCCGGATCTGAAGCGCGAGGTACAGAAGCGCCTTGCCATGAAGTCCGATTTCTTCGCGCTGCGCACCTTCATCACTATTGGCACCTCGGAATTCAGCCTGTACAGTCTCCTGCACCGCGACGAGGGGCAGGTGCGCCCCATCATGCGCAACTTCGGCGCCGACTGATTCATGACCGACACGCTCATCATTCGCCTGCCCGAAAGCGAGTCCGCAGCCGCCTCCTGGCTGATCTTCGATGCAGCGGCGCAGCGTCCCGGTTATCCGCAGTCCGGATCGTTGTCGCTCGCCGCCGCGGTTGCCGGCACGCGCCGCGTGGTCGTGCTGGTGCCGGGCGTCGAAGTGCTGCTCGCCGAACCCGAGTTGCCGGTGCGAGGCGGCGCACGTTTGGCACAGGTCGTACCGTTCGCCCTCGAAGAGCAATTGGCGAGCGACGTGGAGAGCATGCATTTCGCGATCGGCCGGCGCGAGGCCGAACGCCGCGGCGTGCCCGTGGCCGCCGTGCCGCGCGAGCGCATGGAGCACTGGCTGGGCGTGCTGCGCGAGGCGCAGATCAGCCCTGAAGCGCTGTTCGCGGACAGCGCCGCTCTGCCGGTCAATCCGTCCCAGAGCGTGCTGCTGATCGAGGGTGATCGCCTTTACCTCCGCCATCCGGGCAGCATTCCCATGGTCCTCGAGGCGCAGCCGCTCGGCGAGGCACTCGAACTCGCGGACCTCTACCCTGCCGAAACGCCGCGCAGCGTCGTCGCGTATCTCACGCAGGAGGACTGGAATCGTCACCAGGCGGCTCTCGATGCGGCGCGCGAGCGGCTCGAGAATCTGAAGGTTCAGCTGCTGCCGCACGGCGCACTGCCGCTCCTCGCCTCCGAGGTGATCGCCAATCCGCCGATCAACCTGCTGCAGGGGCCTTATGCGCCGCGCACGCCGGCGGGCGAGCGTTGGCGCAGCTGGCGTATCGCCGCCATCCTCCTCGCCGCGCTGATCGGGTTGAGCCTTCTCGGCAAGGCCATCGACATCTGGCGCCTGGGCAAGCAGGAACGCGCTCTGGATGCCGCGATCGAGCAGGTGTTTCGTGAATCGATGGGTGAGCAGAACGCCGTCGACGCGCGGCGCCGCATGGAGGCGCGGCTCGCCCTCATCCGCGGCGGCAGCGCCGAAGGCGAAGGGCTGCTCGAGGTACTGGACGCGATGGGCAACGCCTTCGCGCAGGTCCCGGGCGTTTCGGTCGACGCGCTCAGCTTTCGCGGCGACGTGCTCGATCTCAAGGTTGCCGGCAAGGACGTGAGCAGCCTGGAGCGCCTGCGAACACTGGTCGCCGAGCGCGGCATGCAGGCCGAGCTGCAGTCCTCGAGCGTCCGCGAGGAAGGCGTCGAAGGGCGCATCCAGATCAAGGGGCGCGGCAAGTCATGAGCGCCCTGGACAAGCTGCGCGCCTGGCTCGACGCGCTCGCCGAGCGCGAACGGCGCATGGTGGTGTGGGGCGGTATCGCTGCCGCGACCCTGCTCTTCCTCGGCGTGCTGGTCATTCCGCTGTACTCCGCTGCCGGCAAGGCGGACGAACGCGTCGCGCGCAAGCAGAACGACCTCGCCTGGATGCGCAGCGTCGCGGCGGAAATTCGCGCCGCCGGCCCGGTTGCCAGCGCCGGCGCTGGTTCGCTCGTGGTCATCGTGGATCAGACCGCGCGCGCGGCCGGGCTGGGCAGCGCACTCACCAATTCGCAGCCGAGCGGATCCGGCGGCATCCGCGTACGCCTCGACGGCGCGGCATTCGACACGCTCATCGGCTGGCTCGCGCAGCTGCAGCAGCACCATGGCATCAGCGTCGAATCGGCGACCATCGATCGCACTTCCACGTCCGGCGTGGTCAATGCCAGCGTCAATCTCAAACGGGCCGGCTGAGCCGGCCATCGACCGTCAGCTCGACGACGACGCGGCCGAAGGATGCGCTCCAAGCACTGGCTCCTGATCGCACTGGCGATCATCGCGTTTCTGGTGACGCTGCTCCTTTTCCTCCCGGCCTCCTTGATCGCGAACTGGCTGCCCGCCAACGTCACGACGGGTACTCTCAGCGGCACGCTCTGGAACGGCTCGGCCGATGCGCTCAGCGTCGACGGACGGCTCCTGGGCGCCGCGCAGTGGCGCGCCCGGCCCCTGCAGCTGCTGCGCGGCCGCCTCGCGGCGGATGCCGCGGTGATGCGCGATGGCGGAGAAATGCGCGGCCGTTTCGCGCTCGGTACGGGCGGGAAGATCGAGATCACAGATCTGGAGGCGCGCTGGCCGCTCGGCGACTTGCCGGTACGCGCGCTGCGGAAGGGATTGATCGGCGATCTGCAGATCAATGCCCCATTGCTGCAACTCGAGAACGGCGCGCCGACGGCGGCGCAGGCAACGATCGACCTGCGCAATCTGCGCGAGAGGGGTGCAGACGTCGGCAGCTACCGTGTGACATTCGACGACAGCTCGCGCCAGGGAGCGCAGCTCGTGGGCCGGATGCAGGACCTGGGTGGACCGGTGCAGGTGACCGGCACGATCACTCTCGGCCCAGGTCGCAGCTACGTGATCGACGGACTGGTCGCGGCGCGCCCCGATGCTCCAGCGCAATTGGTCGAGAACCTGCGATATCTCGGGGACCCGGACGCGCAAGGGCGGCGTCCGTTTTCGGAAAGCGGGACGTACTGATTCGCCGCCGGTCTCGCCGCGCGCTCAGCGCAGGCTCCACTCGCGCCAACCGGCGAGCATCGGGAAGTACAACCCCGCGCGCAGCCGTTCCGGGCCGTGTCCTGCGACGAGTGCGGCGTAGCGCGCCAGCTGATCGCGGTAGCGCACCACCTCGTTGTCGAGGAACTCCTCCACCGCCCCGCCCTCGTGGCTGCCGGTCTTGAAGTCGACGATCCAGCGCGTTCCCTCGCCGTCGACAAACGTCCGATCGATGACGGCGTTGATGAGCACACCACCGACGGTTCCGCTGAGCGCCAGCTCGCTGCGCGCCTGCCGGTGCCCGGCGGCGAAGATCCAGCGGCCGCGTTCATCGGCGAGCGTACGCGTCAATGCTGCGATGACGCGCTGGACCGCTGCTTCGCGCTCGTGCGCCGGAACGCCGAGCGAGGCGAGCACGCGCTCAAAGCGCCGACCTGAGGCCGCTACTTGTGCCGCGCCGGGCAGTGCACCGGCGCGCGACCAGCGATCCAGTTCCGCGTGAACCGCCGTGCCCACGTGCCTGCTGACCTCGCTCGCCCATTCGAACGTTGGCCGCTGCAGAGCGGCCGACGCCATGGTCCTTGCCGCGCTCGTCCCGACCGATTCCGCCGCCAGGGGCAACGACCATGTGGATGCATGCCTTCGCAGCGCTGCGCGCGGCGCAACGACCGCTGCCGGCCCGGCGTCCGGCGGGCGCCGTGCGAACGCCGCCTCGAAAGTCGCGCGCACCGCGGGCCACAGCAGCGCGAGCGCCGAGTCGAATTCCGGAGCGCCCATCTCCGGCACCCCGTCCTTCTCCTTCAGCTTGACGTGCCCGAACAGGTGGAGTTCGCGGCGCGCCCGGGTAACGGCGACGTAGAGCAGCCGGGCACTCTCGAAGGCTGCACACTCGCGCTGACGTTCCGCTACGTACTTGGCGTGCGGATCGCTATCGACGCCCTTGCGCGCAATCGGCGCGAGCAGCAGCCCCGCAGGACCCTCCAGCTGCGCAACCTCGAGCCAGTGCAACAGCGGCGGTTCATGTCGCGTACGACCCCGCCCGAGGCCGGGCAGCAGCACCGCGTCGAATTCCAGCCCCTTGGCCTTGTGAATGGTCATCACCTGCAGCAGCGCGGACGCGTGCGGATCGGCCTCGGCGTACAGCTCGACGAACTTTGCGTCGAATGCATCTCCCGCCGGGAGCGCGCCGCGCTCCTCCGCCTTTCTGAGGTGATCGAAGAAGCTGGCCGCATCCTCCAGCGAAGCCGCGTGTCGCGCCGTCGCAGGTCCGCCCAGCGCCAGCCACAGGCCCTCGACCCGCCGGCCAATCGAAACGTGACCGCTACTGGTCAACGCTTGCTCCAGGGCGGAATGTGCCGCGACGGCGCGCCGGCGGCCGTCGACGCTCAACCGATTCATCACCTCGCTGTCGCCGAGGAGCTCGCGCACGGTTCGCCGCGGCGCATCGCGCGTCAGCGCCTCGAGATCCGCGAGCGTCAGCCCGCAAGCCGGCGATCGCAGAACCGCGAGCCACGCGGTGCGATCTGCCTCGTGCAGCAGCGCGCGCGTGAGCGCCAGCAGGTCGCGCACCACCGGGCGGGATGCGAGCGTCTCCAATTCCACGGCTTGAAAGCGCAGGCCGCGCTCACGCAGCGCTGCCGCCAGGTGAGCGACGTGCGGGCGCTGTCGCGTCAGAATTCCGACCCTCGCCTCGGGCATGCCGGCGCGGATCGACTCCAGCACACCCAGGATCGCTTCGGTTTCAGGATCCGGCTCCGACGTGAAGAACGGATGCACGCATACCGCCGGATCGAGCGGTACATGCACGGCGGCACTCGGCGCATGACATACAGCTCCGCGCGCTATGTCGTCGGCGCCCGGCAGAACGCCCGCAAAGACCCGGTTGAACCATTCGACCAGGCTCCGCTGCGAACGGAAGTTGCTTTCCAGTCGCAAGGGCTGCAGCGCGACGTTGCCCAGGCCGCGGTCGCGCGTGCGCAGGAACAACCCCACTTCCGCCTGGCGGAAGCGATAGATCGATTGCATCGGGTCGCCGACGCAGAACACCGAGCGCCCGTCGCCGGGGATCCATTCCCGGGTGAGCGCTGTGAGCAGGCGGAACTGCGCGCTCGAGGTGTCCTGGTACTCGTCGACCAGCAGGTGACGGATGCGCCGGTCGAGCGAAAGGGCGAGCTCGGTCGGCGTATCGGCGCCGCCGATGGCGTTGAGCGCGGCATTGAGTACCGCCGGGTAATCCACCTGCCCAGTTTCCCGGAACACGAGCTCCAGTTCGGCCGCCGCGAGCTTGAGCACGTCGATGAGCGCCTCGACCGTGCGCCATTGCTCCTCCGAGAGGCGCGCGTCCGGGACCTCCTGCAACCACGCGAGCTCGCGACGCAGCCCCGCATCCTGCCCGAGCTCGGCGAGCAACTGCTCCATCGCGTCGCGGTCGGCTCGCGCTGCCGGCGGAAAGCCCACGCGCGCATCCACCTGCCTGCGCCAGGCACGCTTGCGCAAGGCAGGGTCGCGGACCAATACCATGCCGGCGAGCACACGCCAGCGCGCGACCTCCTGCAGCTCCGCGCGTGGCGCTCCGGAATTGCCGCGCCAGGGCCCGAGCGCATCCCCGTCGAGGCGGTCTGCCGCGCCTGCGATGAGCTGCGACACCAACTGCAATTGATGGGCCGGCCATCGCGCTATTACCGCGTGCAGATGACCCAGGATTTCGCGCCCGAGGTCGCGCTCCAGGCGCTCGCGCAGCGCCGCGCCGCTCAGTTCGAGCACCAGCGGCAACCATTGATCGCGCCGGCCGAGCATCCGCACGATGAGATCCTCGGTAGCGGGCACCTGGTTATCCCGGTGCATCAACAGTGCCGCCACGGCTTCGCCCGCCGCATCCCCCGCCGCGACGCGGCCCAGCGTGCGGCGCGCGGCGTCGCGATACAGCTCGCGTGCGTCATCGGCGACCTCGAGCTCCGAACCGGCGCGAGCCAGAACCGGTGATTGCGCCGCGAGCGAGCTGCAGAACGCGTCGATGGTGTGGATACGCAGCCGTGCCGGGTGCTGTTCGAGGGCCCAGCCCTTCTCGTCCGCGCGGGCGCGCGCGGCGCGAGCCAGCTCGCGCGTCAGCCGATCGTGTTCCGGTGTGGCATTTTCGTCCGGGGCATCCTCGCCCGGTTCGACGCCGCGCAGCGCCAGAACGATGCGGCGGCGCATTTCGGCGGCAGCCTTGCGCGTGAAAGTGATCGCGACGATCTGTTCCGGCGCGTCGACGAGCGCCAGCAGGCGCAGGAAGCGCTGCGTGAGCAGACCCGTCTTGCCCGAGCCCGCCGGCGCCTGCACGATGAACGAGGCGCCCGGATCGAGAGCCCGCCGGCGCACTTCGGCATCGGCGCCTTCAATCCTCATCGCTGTCATCCTCGTCGATCAGGCCGCCCATGAGCTCGTCGATGCGGCAAAACGAGTGCAGGTGGCAGGTGCGGCAGGTAGCCGGCCCCTTTGGATCGACACGCGCATCGCCCCGCGCGAACTCGTGCGCCAGCCGTCCGACCGTCCGGCGCCATGAGTCGAGCTGCCCGCTCCAGTCGTCGGGATCGTCGCTCCCGCGCGTCATGCTCGGCAGGGAGGAAACCCCTGCGAGCGAGCAATTGCCCCTGCGCACCTGCGCGATCGCAATGCCGTCAGCCGGTGGCTCCAGAACGGTGGCGTAGAGCGGCATCTGTACGTCCTCGGGCCGCTCGCCCGACCACACGGCGGGCGTCATCGCGCCTGTCTTGTAATCAAGCAGCAGGCGCCGGCCGTCGGCGAATCGATCGATGCGGTCGATGCGCAGCTCGATCGCGTGCCCGGCGAGCGTAGCCGGCACTGCTGTTTCGCGCGCGACGACCCGGAAGGGCGTGCGCCGCAGCTCCAACTCGAGCCACTCCTGCAGCAGGGCCGCAAGCCGCTCGCGCTCGAGAGCGACGAGCCGTACGGGCCACCGTGCGGAACGCTCCAGGTGAAGTGCGGCGGCGCGCGCCACGGCTGACTCGACGAGCCGGGCGCGCGAGCCCACATCGAGCACGAGCAGCTGCTCCTGGGATTCCAGATCGCCCCACAGCAATGCCAGTGCGTGGTGCGTGACCGTGCCGCGGGTGCGCGCGTCGATCCCCGGCTCCGGCTGTTCGAGCGGCTGCGCGAGCAGGCGGCGGTCGGCGAAAGCGCGGATGGCGCACAGCGATTGCAGAGTGAGCGCGCGTGCGCCGCCGGGCAGCGGCGCGCCCGGTGGCAGTGGCGGAGCCTGTGCATCCTCGATCACCTCGAGACACGCACTGTCCCGGATGCGTCGCCAGTAATCGCTGGCCGGGGATCGGAGCGCCTCCGCGTCAGCGTGCACCGGCAGGTCGGCGATCAATGGCGACGGCAGACCCTCCTCATCGTCGACATGCTGCGGCCAGCTGAAGATGACTTCGCTCGCGCTCGTGGCCCAGCGCGAAGTGACTTGCCGCGCCAGCGCGAGCATGCCCTCCGCCGTGGCCTGCGGCATACCGGAGGCGCGCTGCAATTCCCACGGCAGGAATGGATCCGGCCGCGGGGCCCGGGGCCACGCGCCGGCCTGCAGTCCACTCACCCACAATCCATCCAGAGCCAGCGTCGGATCGGCGAGCCGCGCGGACAGGGTGAGCGGCGCGTCCCCCGTTTCCGGTTGGAATCGAGTCCGCTCAGCGAGCGCGCGCAGCTGATGCAGCATGCCCTGCGCTTCGACCGGACCGATGATGTCGTCGAGCAGCGCCAGTTCGGCCAGCGTGTCATTGAACTTCTCCAGCGTCTGCTGCTCGGCGCTGTCGCGGTCCCCCGCACCTGGCCAGCCGAGGAGCCGCAAAGCGCTGCTCACCTTTGCGCTCCATTGCGCCGGCGCATGCCGCCCGGTGAGCGCGGACCGGAATGCAGCCATCGCGCCGACCAGCGGCTCCTCGACGGCAAGGCGACGCGCAGCGCGTTCCAGCGCGCGCGCCAGCGCAGTCAGGTCCAGTTCGTGCGCCGCCGTCCGGCGCAACTCGACATCCAGCCGCACACGGTTCGCGGCGTGCGCGCCGGACCCTTTGCCGGACCCGTCAAGATACGCCGAGCGCAGCCACGCGCTCACCGCGCTGAACGGCTGCGCCTCGCTTACCAGCGCGATCGCGGTGAGCGCGGCGGCCGTGAGCGGATAGCGCGCCAGCGCAATACCTCCCTCGATGGCGAACGGCACGGCCGCGACCGGCGAATTCAGCAGCGCCTGCGGCCGAAGGACTTCGTCGAAGATCCTCTCGATGCGATCGCGCTCGCGCTCCAGATCCGGAATGACGATCAGCAGGCGCTGCTGGGGGTTCTGCATCAAGCGACGTCGGGCCCAGTGCGCGGCCGCGCGCCATTCAGCCTGTGCATCAGCGAACGCCGCCCGCGCGACGCGCGCCTCCACACTCGGGCCGGCGCAGAGGTGCGCTTCGACGCCCTGGCTCTGCAGGCGCTCGACCAGCGAGCGCACGGAAGCCGGGGGCGCATCGAAACCCGTGAAGACCCAGGGTGCGCTCGCTAAGCGCGGCAGAGGCATCGTGAGCGTGGCGCTCGCGGCGTCGATCCACTGCCGGGCGCGGCAACGACGCTGGAACTGATGTGCCCATGCGTGGAAGCTGGCTGCCTCCTCGCCCGGGAAGTCGCCCACGGCTGCCGGGTCGATATCCCACTCGCGCAGCCGCTGCCACGCGCGCATCGCGGCTCGCCCCGTGCCATGCGGCTGCAGGAAGCGCTGCTCGCCGCCTTCGCGCACGATCTGTTCCCACAGCACGCGCTCTTGATTCGGCCGCAGCAGGCTCGGCTGGCCGACATCGCCATCGATCAGCGCGCGATTCCAGGCGCGCGACAGCGCGGCAGTGAGCGGCAGGATGTCGGGGCTCGGCCAGCTGTGATGACCCGCGGCCCGCTGACGCTCGGCCCAGGCGAGTCGCAGCTGATAAGCCTGGTGCGGATCGGCGGTGACGATCGTGCCACCGCGCTCCAGCGCCGCCAGCACAGTGACGGAGAGGCGCTCCAAAGCTCTACCGGATCAATATCTTACCAAGTGTTAGTCACCTGGATTCTAGGCTTGTGGCACGATCTTGAGCGCCGGCGCCGCGCGCTCCTGCCCGTGCGCCGCATACGCCTCCAGCAGTTCCTCGATGCGCTCGAAGACCTGCGCCAGCACCTGCGCGTCGGGCAGGTTCGTGATGCGAAAGTGGTTGCGGTACGGCACGTTGAAACTCACGCCCGGCGCGACCAGCACGTGCTTGTGTTCGAGCAGGTCCATCGCGAAGCCCTGGTCGTCGAACTGCGGCAGCAGGTCGTCGCGCACTTCGATGAATCCATACATCGCGCCGCCCGGCGCCGCCACGCGCAGGAAACGGCTGCGCGCCACAGCTTCCAGGATCGCGCGCCGCGACTCGTACAGACGGCCACCGGGTGCCGTCAGCTCGCGAATGCTCTGGTGACCGCCCAACGCCGTCTGCACCGCCCACTGTGCCGGGACGTTGCTGCACAGGCGCAGCGAAGCCAGCAGCTCGAGCCCGGCGAGGTATTCGCCGCAATGCTCCAGATCTCCGGAGAACACGGCCCAGCCGACGCGATAGCCGCACGCCCGATACACCTTCGACAGTCCGCTCAGCGTCGCGCACAGCGTTTCGCGCACCAGCGTCGCCATCGGCACGAACTCGGCGCCGTCGTACAGGATCTGGTCGTAGATCTCGTCGCTAAGGACCATCAGGCGGTGCCGTTCTGCGAGCCGCGCGAGCGCCTCGAGCACCGCGCGCGGATACACCGCACCGGTCGGGTTGTTGGGGTTGATGATCACGATCGCGCGCGTGCGCCGCGTCACCAGCTTCTCGATCTGCTCCGGATCGGGAACGAAGCCGCGCTGCGGCGCGCACTGATAGTGGACAGCCTTGCCGCGATTCAGAGTCACGGCCGCCGTCCACAGCGGGTAGTCCGGGCTGGGCACCAGCACCTCGTCGCCCGGATTGAGAAGCGCGCGCAACGTGAGGTCGATCAGCTCGCTCACGCCGTTGCCGATGTAGACCTCCTCCGCACTCACGCCCATCACGCCGCGCGCCTGCTGTTGCATCACCACGGCTTCGCGCGCCGGGAAAATGCCCTTCTGGTGGCAATAGCCCTCGGCCGCGCGCAGGTTTTCGATCATGGCGAGGCGCATGGTCTCGGGAGTGCGAAAACCGAAGGCGCCCGGATTGCCGATGTTGAGCGAGATGATCTCGTAGCCGAGGCGTTCCATCTCGAGCGCGCGGCGCGCCAGGCGGCCGCGAATCTCGTAGCGGACCGTCGCGAGACCTTCGCTCGCGCCGATCGGTCGTCTGGGAGTCATGCGAAGTTTCCTGTACGAAGCTCAGCGGACGATACCGCGTTCACGCAACCTCCGCACCTCAGCGGCGCCGAGGCCGAGCCGCTCTTCCAGTACCGCTTGCGTGTGCTCGCCGAGCAGAGGCGGCGCGAGTCGATGATCGAGCTCGCTGCGCGAATAGCGGATCGGGTTGCGCACACCCGGCGCCTGCCCTGCTGTCGGATGCGGCAGCGAGATCTTGAGCTGGCGATGAATCACCTGGGGCTCGCCGAACACCTGCGCCAGGTCGTTGATCGGCCCGCAGGGAATCGAGGCAGCGCGCAGCGCTCCGAGCCACTCTTGCGTGCCGCGCGCGCGCAGCAGGTCCGCGATCATCGGCACCAGGCTGGACCGGTGGGCGACGCGCTGCTCGTTGGTCGCGAACCGCTCATCGCGCGCCAGCTCCGGGCACCCCGCGATCGCGCAGAAGCGGACAAACTGCCGATCGTTGCCTACGGCCAGCATCAGCCGGCCGTCGGCAGTACCAAACGGCTGGTAGGGAACGATGTTGGGATGTGCGCTGCCCTGCCGCTGCGGCGGGCGACCCGAGACGAGAAAGTTCATGCTCTGATTGGCGAGCCACGCCACCAGGGTGTCGAGCAGCGCCAGCTCGATGTACTGCCCCTTCCCCGAGGTCTCGCGCTCGTAGAGCGCCGCGCTTATCGCGGACACCGCGTACATCCCCGCCATCAGGTCCACGACCGCCACGCCGACCTTCTGCGGACCGCCGCCGGGTTCGCCGTCGGGCAGACCGTTGATGCTCATCAGACCGCCCATGGCCTGCATCATCGCGTCGTAACCCGGTACCTGCGCGAGCGGACCGTCCTGGCCGAACGCCGAGATCGAGCAATAGATCAGCCGGGAGTTGAGCGCAGCGAGGTCGCTCCAGCCCAGACCGTGCTTCGCCAGGCCGCCGACCTTGAAATTCTCGACGAGCACGTCGGATTGCAGGGCCAGGTCGCGCACCAGTTTCTGACCGACCGCGCCGGCAAGATCGATCGCGACCGAACGCTTGCCGCGGTTGGCGCTGAGGTAGTACGCCGATTCGCTCGTGTCGCGCCCCTGCGCATCCTTCAGATACGGCGGTCCCCAGGCCCGCGTCTCGTCGCCGCCGTCGGGCCGCTCGATCTTGATCACGTCCGCGCCCAGGTCGGCGAGCATCTGCGTCGCCCACGGCCCCGCGAGCACGCGACTGAGATCTAGGACTTTGACGCCGGACAACGGACCCATGGCACAACCTGAGGTGGCAAGGACGACTGGCTACAGTTCACGCCAACGATGGCAGGCGACTGCCTGCAGGCTCGCGTGCGCGGTCACCTGGGCGTTCGCCTGTTCCATGGTCGGGAGCTGCAGGCGGCACTGCTCGACCGCCCAGGCGCAACGCGTATTGAAGACGCATCCGGGCGGTGGGTCGAGAGGTGAAGGAATCTCTGCGGACAGCGGCCGGGCTGCCCGGCGCGGCGCCGCCTGCGGAGCATTGGCCGGGACGGCAGCGAGCAGCACACGCGTGTACGGATGACGCGGATGGTCGAAGACCGCATCGCGCGCGCCGAGCTCCATCACCCGGCCAAGATACATCACCAGCACTCGCGCGCTCACTTGCCGCACGACCGCCATGTTGTGGCTGATGAAGATGAGCGACAGGCCCAGCTCGCGCTGCAGGTCGCGCAGCAGGTTCACGATCTGGGCCTGCACCGAGACATCGAGCGAGCTCACCGGCTCGTCGCAGATCAGCAGCCGCGGACCGAGAATCAGGGCGCGCGCGATCGCGACACGCTGGCATTGGCCGCCGCTCAGCTGGTGCGGCAGCCGTCCCAGATGCGTGGCCGACAGGCCGACGCGCTCGAGGATCCGCGCCACTCGTCTCTCCCGCTCCTGCCTGGACAGCGCGCCCTCGAACACTTCGAGCGGTTCCGCCACGATGTCCGCGACGCTCATGCGCGGATCGAGGCTGGCGCAAGGGTCCTGAAAGACCATCTGCATGTCGCGCCGCACGGCCCGACGTTCCGCCCTTGCATGCTCCGTGAGCACCCGGCCATGCCACGAGATGCTGCCCTCGCTGGCGGGCACCAGTCCGGTGATGGCGCGCGCCAGCGTGGACTTGCCACACCCGGATTCCCCGACGATGCCCAGGGTTTCGCCCGCGGCCAGGTCGAAGCTCACGTTGCGCACCGCACGCAGGATTCGCGGCTGCGCCCACGCGGAGCGCTGTACGCGGTAGGCGACAGAGAGGTCGCGAACTTCGAGCAGGCGCGCAGCGCGGTCAGACATGAGGATGGTGACAGGCAACCGAGCGTGCATCCGTTTCCGCCACGAGGGCCGGGCGCTCGCTGGCGCAACGCGCGTCGGCACGCGCGCAGCGGGGCGCGAACGCGCACGCCAGGCGGTCCTCGTACGCGCCCGGAGGCTGGCCACGGATGCTCGCCAGCGTGCCGACCGGAGTATCCAGGCGCGGCATCGATTCGAGCAGCGAACGCGAATACGGGTGACGGGGTTGGTCGAACAGCTGCGCCGTGTCCGCCGTTTCGACGATGCGCCCGGCGTACATCACCGCGATGCGATCGCAGAGCGCCGCGGCCACGCCGAAGTCGTGCGTGATCAGTACGATGGCGAGCCGGCGCTCCTGTTTCAGCTCGTACAGCAAGTCGAGCACGCCGGCCTGCACGGTGACGTCGAGCGCCGTGGTGGGCTCGTCCGCGATCAACAATTGCGGCTCGCACGCCAGGGCGAGTGCGATCATGACGCGCTGACGCATTCCGCCGGACAGCTCGTGCGGATAGTGCCGCAGGCGTTGCGCCGCGCCACCGACATGCACGCGCTCGAGCAATTCGAGCGCCCGCTGTTGCGCGGCCGCGCGCTTCGTCCCGCGATGCACGCGCAGTACCTCGCCGATCTGCTCGCCGACGGTGAGGTGCGGGGTCAGCGCGGTCATCGGATCCTGGAACACGAAGCCCACGCGGCGGCCGCGCACGCCTTCGAGAGCCCGCGGCGGTGCGCCGAGCAACTCGCTCGCCTCGAGGCGCGCTGCACCGGTCACGCGTGCAGTCGAATCCAGCAGCCCCAGCGCGGCGAGGAACAGCTGTGTCTTGCCCGACCCGGACTCCCCCACTACGCCCACGCACTCCCCCGCGGCGATCGCGAAGTCCACGGCATCGACGGCACGCACCGTACCTTGCGGCGTATCGAAGTGCACGCTGAGGTTGCGAATGTCCAGCAACGCGCTCACGGGGTCAGGCTCGCGGATCGAGCGCATCGCGCAGGCCGTCGCCGAGGAAGCTGCAGCAGCCCAGGAGCAATACCAGCACGCCGCCCGGCACGATCAGCATCCACGGGGCGCTCTCCATCTCGGCGGCGCCGGCCGCGATCAGGTTACCCAGACTTGCGAGCGGCTCCTGCACGCCCAGCCCCAGAAAGCTCAGGAAACTCTCGAACAGGATCATCTGCGGGATGGTGAGCGTGGCGTACACGATCACCGGGCCGAGCACGTTCGGCAGGATGTGCCGCAGCACGATGCGCCAGGTGGGAACGCCCATGACCACCGCCGCCTCGATGAACTCGCGCCGGCGCAGCGCGAGGGTCTGTCCGCGCACGATGCGCGCCATGGTCAGCCAGCCCACCGCGCCGATGGCCACGAACAGCAGCACGAAGTTGCGGCCGAACAGCACCATCAGCACGATCACGAAGAACACGTAAGGAAGCGAATACAGCACATCGACGAATCGCATCATCAGCGCATCGGTGCGGCCGCCGACGTAGCCCGCCACCGCGCCCCACAGGACGCCAATCACGAGACTCACAGCGGTCGCGAGCAGACCGATGAGCAGCGAGACGCGGGTGCCGTGCCAGGTGCGCAGCCACAGATCGCGCCCGAGCCGGTCCGTGCCGAACCAGTGCGCATCGGTGAGGGTCGGCGGAATCGCCATCGCCTGCCAGTCCGGCGCCTCGAGCGCGTACGGACTGAGCATGGGGCCAACGAGCGCGAGCAGCGCGAGCCCCGCCAGGAGCACGGCGCACAGCATCGCCGCGCGGTTGTGCCGCAGATGCCGGAGCGTCGCCGCACTCATCGGGGCGCCGTCCCATGGTCGCGCACGCGCGGGTCGAGCCAGCCGTACAGCAAGTCCACGACGAGATTGAGCAGGAGCGTGAGCGCCGCAAACACGATCACCATGCCCATGACCAGCGTGTAGTCGCGGTTGATGGCGCCCTGTACGAGGTAGCGCCCCATGCCGGGAATACCGAAGATCGTCTCCACCACCAGCGAGCCGGTGAGCACCGCGGCTGTCGCGGGCCCGAGGTAGCTCACGACCGGCAGAAGCGCCGGACGCAGTGCGTGGTGAAGCACGACGCGCCATTGCGACAGCCCGCGCGCCCGCGCGCTGCGAATGAAGTTGCTACCCAGCACTTCCAGCAGACTCCCGCGCATCAGGCGCGCGACGAACGCGATCACCGGCAGCGCCAGCGCGGTCACGGGCAGGACTGCATCGACCAGCGTGCCGTGTTCCCAACCGGCAACCGGAAGCCATTTGAGATAGATGCCGAATACCAGCGCGAGCAGCGGCGCAATCACGAAGCCGGGCACCGCGATGCCGAGGACAGCCACGATCATGAGGACATGATCGGGCCATTGATTGCGGCGCAGGGCGGCCAGGCTGCCGAGCGGAACGCCGATCAGCACCGCGCAGAGCACGGCTGCAACGCCCAGCGAAATACTGATGGGCAGGCCGCCGGCAATCAGCTCGGAAACGGTGAAATCGCGATACTTGTACGAGGGTCCGAAATCTCCGCGCAGCAGGCCGCGCAGATAGCGTCCGTACTGCACGAGGATGGGCTGGTCCAGGCCGTACGCGGCCTCGAGATTGGCTTGGATCTCCGGCGGCAGGCGCTGCTCCTGGTCGAACGGCCCACCGGGCGCCAGGCGGATGAGGAAGAACGTGGCCGTGATGATCACGAACAGAGTCGGCACCGCGCCGACCAGGCGCCGCAACAGCAGTTTCAGCATGCGAAAGAGAATCGGCCCCACGTTGGCTGACGACCGGCGTTATATAGCAGACCGTCGCCGGGTTTGCGCATCAGCCCGCAGCAGCCGCGACGGGAAGCCCGTCGCTACGGACGTGCTCCTGTCAAGGACTATTCAGGACTCCAGCGGGCCGGCAGCACCCCGCCGCCCATGAAGTGGGCGGCGGGGCCGTGCCGCCGCCTGCCGATCTGCGGCTAATTCTCTGACGGATCAAAGCGATCCGGCCATCGCGCGAGGCCGCGTCGATGATCGGCGAGCGGCTCACGCCGAGCGCGCCGCCCGCGCCGCGAGCGCGCACCAGTGAATCCGCGGCGACGCCGGTGCTCCTGCATCGGGCTCCTCTGCAAAGTAGAGGTTGAGAATCGTCCGCGAGCGTGCTTACCTTGTGCGCCGGCCGACGGCCGTCCAACTTTTTTAGGGGTGTGCAATGGCAGCGAAGAAGAAGGCGCGGCGCAAGGCGCAGCGCAGCAGGGGTCGAGCGAAGCTCTCCGCCAAGCGCAAAGGATCGAGAAAGGTCGCACGCAAGTCTGCCAGGCGGCGGAGCGCGGCACGAAAAGCCGCTCCGCGCAAGGCGGCGAAGCGGGCGGCGCCACGCAAGAAGGCCAAGCGCGCAGCGCCGCGCAAAGCGGCACCGAAGCCGGTCGCCGCAGCGCCGAAGCCGGTCGCCGCAGCTCCGAAGCCGGTTGCCCCGGCAGCACCGCGTACCATCATGCCGCGGCCTGCTGCTCCCGCGCCCAAGCCGACGCCCATCGTTCCGCTGGCTCCGATCGAAGCACCGCTTTCGACTGGAAACGTGGAACAGGGGAACGTCGGATTCGACGCGTCGAACGACGCCATGGCCAACAAGCCCACGGGCTGACCTTGAGGCTTGACGGGCGCTGGATTCGACTCGCCGACCTCTACCGGCCCGCCCCGCTCCCCGCTTCCGCCGGGGGCGGGGCGCCGGCCCGGACAATTCCTCTCAGGATCGCGTTGGGTAGCCGCGCGTCATCCCAATCGGCGCCGGCAGCGCCGGTTCTGACGATGACCAGCTGCGCCGAAGGGATCACGTAGACGCGCTGGCCGCCGTTGCCGTCGAGAAAAACGACGTCGGCAGCCGCGAACGGCTCGGAATGGCGCGCGCGAAACCGGCTCCTGCCGTCGTAGCCGCGCGTTGCGCCTGCCGGGCTACCCAGCCACAGGTGCAGTCCATAGTTGCGATTGGCAGGCGCGGGCGTCGTCATTCGGGCGATCCAGCTCGCCGGCACCACCTGCTCGTGGCCCACGCGACCCTGGTCGAGGATCAGCCGGCCGACGCTCAGCCAACCGCGGGCCGTCGTCTGCAGACAGCAAAAGGTCCGCGCCATGCCGCCCTCGTGGTCCAGCCAGACGGAGGCGGATCCCGCGCCCAGCCGGCTCCAGAGGCGCTCCGAGAGGTACTGCGCATAGCGCTTCCCCGAAGCGCGCTGCAAGGCGACGCCCAGCGCCTGCGAATTGAAGTTGCTGTACTCGAATTGCTCGCCCGGCGCACGCACCGCCGGTACCGACAGTGACACGGACGTGACGTCCTCACCGAGGAGCAACTGCCACCACCGGGTGAAGGGATTGGCGGAGAAGGCCACGACCTCGAGGCCGCTCGACATCTGCAGCAGATCGCGAATCCGGATCCTCGCGCGCGCATCGCCGCGCCATTCCGGCAGGTAACTCGCCGCCGGCTCGTCCGGGCTGCGGATCACGCCATCGGAGATCGCAGCTCCATACAGCAGCCCGAGGACTGTCTTGTGCAGGGAGGAGGAATCGGTGCGCGTGTTGCGATCGTAGCCTGGCCAATAGTGCTCGAGTTGCAAGGCGCCGTCGTGCCAGACCAGCAGGGCCACTGAGCCGGTCTCGCTGCCGTAGGCGAGCACCTCGCTGAGCGCCGCCTGCGAGATGCGCCGTTGCTCCGGTCCAGCCATGACCAGCTCGGCGCGTTCCTCACCGGGAACCTCCTCGAGCGGCTGGTACCAGTCGACGGCGGTGATGGCATCCGAACCCGGAAAGGTGACCAGCCGCCTCCAGAACACAGGTTCGGAGAGATATACGAACAGTGCGCCGAGCACGAGCAGCGCCAGCGCTCCCGACGCGGTCCTCAGCAGCCTCCTCGGCATCGCCCCGCTCCAGTTGGACAACAGGAGCGGATCCTACTCGCCAGGCCGCGCGCGCACCCATGCGGTCGCCGTAGCGCGGCTCGCACGGTTACACTCGTGCCCACATCCGGCCAACGGCGCCGCACACGACACCCATGGAATCGACCCGGCCCATTCGCGCGCTGATGCGCGGACTCGATGCACTGACGGTCCTCAACCTGCGCAACGGCGCGACCGTGTCGGAAGTCGCGGGCGAGATTCGCCTGCCGCGCACCACGACGTATCGCATCCTGGAAACGCTCTGCCAGGTGGGCTACGTGTTCCGCGATCCGAGCGACGATCGCTACCGCCTGACCATCATGGTGCGCGGCCTGTCCGACGGCTTCGACGACGAGGCCTGGGTGACGTTGATCGCCAGGCCCCACCTGTACGAACTGGGTCGCGAGATCCTCTGGCCCGTGGCCATCGCGACGCTGTCGGGCGCCTCGATGCTGGTGCGCGAGACCGCCGATCATCGCAGCCCGCTCGCCGTGGAACGCTACTCCGCGGGATTTCGCGTGCCGCTGCTGACGACCGCCGCCGGGCGCGCCTACCTTGCGCATTGCCCGGCACGGCAGCGCGAATCGCTGCTCGACATCCTGTGCCGGTCGGCGCGCGAGGAGGACAGGCCGGCCCGTGATCGCGCCGAGGCCGCGCGCATGATCGAAGAAGTGCGCGCGCAGGGTTACGGCACGGCGACGCGCGCGCGGCGCGTATCCGACGAGACCAGCATCGCCGTGCCCATCCAGCTCGAGGATCGCGTGCTCGCCTGCGTCGCAGTGCGCTTCTCCAGCACGGAAGTGCCGATGCAGCTGGCGCTGGAGCGCTTCCTGCCGCGCCTGCGCGACGCGTCGGGCAGGATCCGCTCGCGCTTCCTGGAGCAGCGGCAGGCCGAAAACGGCAACGGCCAGTCCGAGGCGCGCCCGGCAGCGCCGGATTGAGCGCGCGAGGGCTCGCGCGCCGCGCCGCGCGCCCGATAGCCTCCCCAAGCCCACGGCCACCCCATACAATGGGCCCGTTTTCGAAGAGGGAGCCGTCGAGCCGATGAAGATTCTGGTGGGTATCAAGCGCGTGGTGGATTACAACGTCCGCGTCCGCGTCAAGCCCGACGGGAGCGGTGTCGCGACCGAGGGCGTGAAGATGAGCATCAATCCGTTCGATGAGATCGCGCTCGAAGAGGCATTGCGCATCAAGGAACGCGGCGCCGCCAGCGAGGTGGTGGTCGCCACCATCGGCCCGGCGGATTGCCAGCAACAGCTGCGCACGGCGCTCGCCATGGGCGCCGATCGCGCGTTGCACGTGCAGACCGATGCGGCGATCGAACCGCTCACGGGCGCGCGCGTCCTGCTCGCGCTCGTCGAGCGCGAACAACCGGGCCTGGTGATCCTCGGCAAACAGGCCATCGACGATGACAACAACCAGACCGGGCAGATGCTGGCGGCGTTGTGGCAGCGGCCACAGGCCACGTTCGCCTCCAAGGTCGAGCTCAAGGACGGCCGGGCCACGGTGACGCGCGAGGTCGACGCGGGCCTGGAGACCATCGAGGTGGACCTGCCGGCGGTGATCACCACCGACCTGCGCCTCAACGAGCCACGCTACGTGAAGCTTCCCGACATCATGAAAGCCAGGAAGAAGCCGCTGGAGACTCTCGCCCCGGCCGATCTGGGCGTGACACCCGGTACGCAGGTCAAGGTCGTGCGCTGCGACCCGCCCGCCCAGCGGCAAAAGGGCGTGATGGTCAAGGACGCGCAGGAACTGGTGGCGGCGCTGAAGAAGAAAGGGTTGTTGTGATGAGCAAGGTTCTGATCGTTGCCGAACACGACGGCAGCAGACTCAATCCCAGTACCGCGAAATGCGTCTCCTGCGCCAGGGGTATCGCCGGCGCGCAGATCGCGATCGCCGTGCTCAGCGCCGATGGCGCGCAACTCGCGGCGCAGGCGGCGCAGATAGCCGGGACTACGCGTGTGCTGCGGGTGGATCACGCGGCCAATGCGCATGCGCTGGCAGCGACCTGGGCGCCGCAGGTAGCAGCCCTCGCCGCCGATTTCACTCACGTGTTCGGCCCCTCCACGACGTTCGGCAAGGATCTGATGCCGCGCGTGGCGGCGCTGCTCGGTGCGCCGCAGCTGAGCGACATCATGGCGGTCGAGAGCGCCACGCGCTTCCGCCGCCCGGTGTATGCCGGAAACGCGATTCTCACCGTGGAAGTGACCGCAACCCAGATCGCAGGCACGGTTCGCGTCGCCTCTTTCGAGGCCGCGCCCGGCGGCGGTTCGGCCCCCGTGGAGTCCAGGACCCTGGACGTTGAATTGCCCTCGCACACGCGATTCGTTTCCGTCTCGTCGGCCGCCACCGGCCGGCCGGACCTGCAAACCGCGTCGCGCGTCGTCTCGGGCGGCCGCGCCCTGGGCAGTGCGGACAACTTCAAGATCCTGTACAACCTCGCTGACAAGCTCGGCGCGGGCGTGGGCGCGTCGCGCGCCGCAGTGGATGCGGGCTATGCGCCCAACGACATGCAGGTGGGCCAGACGGGCAAGATCATCGCTCCGGAGCTGTATATCGCCATCGGCATTTCGGGCGCAATCCAGCATCTCACCGGGATCAAGGACGCGCGCACCATCGTCGCGATCAACAAGGACGGCGAAGCGCCGATCTTCGAGGTCGCGGACTTCGGGCTGGTCGGCGACCTGTTCTCGATCGTGCCCGAGCTCGAAAAGCTGATCGGCACCCGCTGAGCGGCGCGCTCGATGCACGCGCCTGGAGCGGACCGGCAAGTCGAGCTCGCGAGCCTCGTGCCGCCATGAGCGCGCGCCGCGAACCCCGCGAACGCCGCGGCTTCGTCAGCGCCCCGCACGGGCCGGTGCACTACCGGATCGCCGGATCCGGACCGCCTGTGGTGCTGCTGCACGACTCGCCGCGCTCGTCGGCCATGCACGGCGAGCTCGTCCGCTGGCTGGGGGAGGAGTTCACCGCCATCGCCCTCGATACGCCGGGCTATGGCAACTCCGCTCCATTGCCCTCTTCCCCGGCGCCTGAGATTGCAGATTTCGTGCGCGCTCTCGAGGCGACTCTCGACGCCCTCGGGCTGGATCGATGCGCCCTGTATGGCCGCCACACCAGCTCGAAGATCGTGCTGGAAATGGCCGCGCACAATCCGCAGAGGCTGAGCGGCGCGATCCTCGACGGGCTGTCGTTGCCGCTCGGGCCGCCGGAAGCGGAGTTCATCGCGCGCTACATGCGCCCCTTCGAGGTGAGCGAGGACGGCAGTCACCTGGCGCGCGAATGGACACGCGTGCGCGATGCGCATCGCTTCTTCCCGTGGTTCGCCAAGAGCGGCCGCTCGCGCCTCGCGACCGACCTGCCGGAAGAGAAACACCTGCACCGCTTCGCTGTCGACCTGTTCAGCGCCGGGCGCAACTACTCCTCCGCCTACGCCGCAGCGATGCGCCACCAGGCAATTCCCGTGATCGCGCGCATCCGCGCCCGCACAGTCGTGATGAGCCGGGCCGACGACACCCTGTATCGCTACCTCGACGCCCTGCCGGAGAACCGGCCGGCGAACGTCGCAGTCGAACGCCTGCCTGCCGACAGGGAAGCCTGGCGCCAGCGCGTGCGCGAGCTGTTCCGCGAATTCACGGCCGGGGAAACCGCGCGCGCGTTGTCTCTGCCCGATGTGTTGGCCACCCCCTCGGGGACAGAGGAGACGCGCGGTTACGTCGATCTGCCGCACGGCCAGGTGCTGGTGCGCCGGCAGGGACAGGGCAGCAAGCGGCCCGTGCTATTGCTGCACGAGGCGCCGGGCTCGAGCGCGCAGATGCGCCCGCTGATGCAGGAGCTGGCTCGCGATCGCACCGTGATCGCCGTGGACCTTCCCGGACTGGGCGATTCGGATCCGCTGCCGAACCCCGATGCCGCGGCCTATCGCGAGGCGCTGCGCGGCGTGCTCGATGCGCTGCGCCTCCCCGAGGTCGACGTCATCGCCGAGTTCACCGCCACCGCGCTGGCGCTGGAGCTTGCGCGCTCGGCGCCGCAACGCGTCCACCGCCTGGTGCTCGACGGCGCATTCCTTCTCGCCGCCAGCGAGCGACGCTCGCTGTGGAAAGGCTACTGCCCGGCAATTCGGCCCAGCTGGGACGGCTCGCACCTGCTGTCGCTCTGGCATCGGTTGCGCGATCAGGAATTGAACTGGCCGTGGTTCGACGGCTCCGCCGCCGCAATCCGCAAGCGTGAACCGGAGATCGGCGCCGAGCGCCTGCAGGCGATGCTCCTCGACGTGATGAAGCGCACCGACCACTACGGCGATGCGTGCCTCGCCGCGATCGACCACCCGCTCAAGGAAACGATCGGCGAGGTACGCCAGCCAGTATTGCTGGCGCACGTCGCCGAGGACATCCGTTACCAGTGGACAAAGAAGGTGGCCCGGCGGCTGGCGTCGGCCGAAACACAAGCGCGCCCGGCGGCGGTCGCAGATCGCGCGAGCGCGTGGGCGGGATTCCTCGACCGCTGAGGCTCAGCGGCGCTTGAAGAGCTTTCCGATCTGGGTTTTCTTCTTGACCACCGTGATCGCCAGATGGCGCACGCCGGTGTCGTTGAGCGGATCCACGCCGTCGCCCAGCTCGAAATCCGGCTCCGATTGCAGTTCCGCGGCCATTTCGGCTGTGCTCTTGAGTCGGCGCGACTTCTCCTGCCTGATGGGCTCGGGCGTCGCACTTTCCGGCTGCGGCGCGGCGGGTTGCGCGTTCGCCCTCTGAGCCGGCTTCGCGACCGCAGGACTGACAGGCGCTGGCTTCGACAACACGGGCCTTGGTGCGGCCTTTGCTGCCACCGTGGCCTTCGATGCCGTTGCGGCCCTCATTGGCACGGGCTTTCGCGGCGGCGCGGGCTTGCCTGCTGCTGCGGTCCGCGAGGCTGGTGCGGTCCTCGCCGCCGTCACCGGTTTGGGCTTGGCGGCCGGCGCTAATGCCGAATCCAGGTCGGATTTCCGGGCAGTGCGTGGCACGTCGATGAGCTCCATCTCCACATCCGCCCTCGCCGCTGCCAACGCCTCCGGGAGCTCCTTCACGGCCGCCTGCGCGGCACGGTCACATTCGCGATCGCTCACCGGCACCACGGCCGCGGCACTGAAATCCGAACGCGCGTACAGAGCCACCTGGCGCGCCGAGACAGGGTCGGCAAAGAAACCCAGGCGCAGGCCGTACCAGCGCCGTCCGGCGCGGTCGACCTGCACCTTGTACAACGTGTAAGCCTCGAAGATCGCGAGCTTCGCGATTTCAGCGAGGTTCACCGGCTCGGTGGACCAGATCAGCTGCACGGCAAACTTCTGGATGGCGCCGATGACCGCGGCGCGCTCGCGCGGCTGCATCTGCTCCTGCAGGGTCGGGCGCCGCACCGGCGGTGAGGACTCCAGCAGACTGAGCACCTCCCTGCCGGCTATTGTCGTCGGGGCCTGGGTCGGCGCCGGGGGCCGCGGCGGCGGGTTCGTCGCAGCAATCGGCGCCGCGAGCGCCGTATAGACCTTGCGCTCGAAGGTGCGACTGCCGGGCGACGGCTGCTTGCTTGGCGTTACTTGCGGGCGCGACGACGGCGCTGGCGTACGCGGCGGCGGCGCGGTCGTCGCCGCGGAAACCGATCCTGCGTTCAGGGCCCTCAGGCGCGTCGAGGTCCCGCCATCGGACTTGAGCGTGTTCGGCGCTTTGATGAACTTGAATTGCGCCACGCTGGTGTCGTCCAGCGATCCCATACCACTATTCGGCGCGGGACCTACCCAGGCGGCGGGAAAATGTTCGCGCACCACTCTGAGGGCCGCCTCGGCCGCCACAGGAGACTCGAAGTAGCCGAGGTGCAGGCGGAAGCGGTCGCGGCCATCCTCCACTTTTCTCGAGCGGAACACTGCCAGGCCGGCGAGCTCCGCCAGCGACGGCACTTCGAGCGCCATGGGCGCATTCGACGAGCTCAGCGTGATGATGAAAAGCGCGCCCGATGCCATGTCGTCCATGGCCGGTGCGGCGCCGACAGAAGCTCCCGTCTGTTCGCGCATGCAATTCCCCCTGACCCGCTCTTTCGAACAACGGTCATCGGGATATCGCTGCGACGGCTGCCGACTCTCGCCCCGCGCGAGCGTCCGAGGGAGTAGCCTGGTGGAGTGAGGAAGCGATAGGACTATCGCTGTCTTTCATCCGACTGTGGCGACCCCGCTGTCATTGGGAGCGACTCCCCGAAGACCGGTGGCTTTGCGTCCCCGCCTTTCGACGGGTTTGCCCTTGACACGCGCGGGACTATTACATGCCGGGGCCTGCGACTCAACCAGAAGCGCGGGTGCGACTTAACGTAAGGCCGGGTACGGCCCATTAGGCAATTTACCTACGGCGGGGCCCCGGAGAGCCCCCGATACCGACCCGAAATGAACCATCAATACGCCCGACGGCTGGACCCGTCGGGCGTGGATGGATTCAGAGCTGGCCGAGCAGGTATTCGGCGCTCGACACCTTGAATTCGCCGGGCGCTTCGAGGTTGAGCTGCGTCACCACGCCGTCTTTCGCCACCAGCGAGAACCGCTTGCCGCGCTTGCCCATGCCGAAGCCGGTCGCGTCCATCTCCAGGCCGAGCGCGCGCGCATAGTCGCCGTTGCCATCCGCCAGCATCTGCACGCGATCGCTCGCGTTGCCGGCCTTGCCCCAGGCGTTCATCACGAACACGTCGTTGACCGCCATGCACGCGATGGTGTCGACACCCTTCGCCCGGATCGCGGCCGCGTGCTCGACGAATCCCGGCAGGTGCTTGGCGTCGCAGGTCGGCGTGAACGCCCCGGGCACCGAGAACAACGCCACCGTCTTGCCCTTGAAGAGCTGGTCGGTCGTCACGTTCTGCGGCCCGTCCTTGGTCATCGTCTTGAATGTGCCCGAAGGCAGCTTGTCTCCAACCTTGATCGTCATGATGCTCACTCCTCTGACATGCGGCGGTCGCGCGCCGGAGCCCTCCGGCGCGAACGCGAACCCGATGGACGCAAAACCGGTGCGGCGGGGAAATGCGGGGAATGCCGATCTTACGCGCATCCGCCGGCTCATGCGCACGCAGGCGCCCGCTGCTGACGACTCCCATTACCGAGTCGTTGCGCAGCTCATGTCGAAGTCCGCTCCCGTCGCTCCAGAAAGATCAGAAACAGTCCGCAGGCGATGATGGTGGCCCCGCCGCCGAACATGCGTGCCGAAGGCGCATGCTGCCAGACGAGCCAGTCGATGCCCACCGCCCACAGCAGCGCGGTGTACTCGAACGGGGCCACGGTGGAGGCCGGCGCGTGACGGAACGCCTCGGTAATGAAGTGCTGGCCCAGCGCGCCGAGGATTCCGACCGCCGCCAGCCACGGCCAGTGCTCACGCTGCAGCGGCACCCAGTGCGGAATCGCCAGGATGCCGGCAAACACGGTGAGCATGAGCATGAACCAGAACACCATGCTCGCGGTGGTGTCGGTGCGGGTGAGAACGCGAACCGATATCGCGCTGAGCGCGTAGCAGACTGCGGAAACGAACGCGGCCAGCGCTCCGAGCGTGATGAGCCTCTGCCCGCTCGGCCGCAGCAGGATGAGGACTCCGACCAGACCGACACCGACTGCGAGCCAGCGGCGCCGGTCGACGTGCTCGCCGAGAATCGGCACCGACAGCGCGGTCACCAGGAGCGGCGCCGCAAGGAAAACCGAGTACGCGTCGGCGAGCGGCAGGTGACGCACGGAGTAGACGAACGTGGTGAGCATCGCGATTGCCAGGACACCGCGCAGCAGGTGCAGGCGCCACCGCACGGGTTTGATCGTGTGCAGCTTGCCCGTCAGCGTCAGCGACAGAACCACGAAGGGGAGCGAGGCCGCGCCGCGCAGCGCGCTCACCTCGAGCGCCGGATAATGGGTCGAAAAGAGCTTCAGGAACGTGTCCATGGCCGCGAAGAATCCGACCGCAGCCAGCATCGCGACGATGCCGCGGACTTTCTGGTTGCGCACGAGCTAACGACGCATCGCGCCGCGCGCGCCCAGCACGTGGGCGTGCACGATCGCGGCGGCCCAATCGCCGTCGCGCGACTCGAGCGCGCGCACCAGCTCGATATGTTGTGCGGCGCTGCGCAGCAGATCGTCCGGCGTGTACTTCTCGAGGGCCCGCGTGATCAGCGGCGCCTCGAGCAGCGTGTTGAGCGTCTTGCTCAGGCGCGGGCTTCCAGCATCGCACGCAACTCGAAGGCCTCGTCGCAATCCGCTTCGGTCCACGCGGTGACCACCGCGCCCTGGTTCGGCGCGAAGTCCACGAGGCCCTCCGCGTGCAGGCGCCGCAACGCTTCGCGCACGGGCGTGCGACTGACACCGGCGGCACGCGCGACCTCCTGCTCGGTGATGCGCGCCGCGGCGGCATAGCGCCCGGCGATGATTGCCTCGCGCACCGTCCGGTACGCCTTGTCCACTGCTCTGACCACGAAACCCCCTGGCCGGGTTGCCGATCCATCGCTTCCCACGGTCTTCTTGTATACAGCCGGCGCGATCACGATCCTCCGCTCATCAGGCGGCTCGCGGGCGCGCTCCGGGGAACGAACCGGCCTTGACCAACATTCCCGGGACTGTCCGGCCGAGCTGCTCCTGCAGCCACCTGCCCGTGTCGATCACGGCGTCGAGCGAGATTCCGGTGTGAACTCCGGAACGCTCGAGCATGTAGAGGAGATCTTCGGTCGGAATGTTGCCGGTTGCGGCCGGAGCGAATGGGCAACCGCCGATGCCCCCGACGCTCGCATCGAGCACCCCGACCCCCGCCTCCACGGCGGCGTACGCATTGGCGATGCCGGTGTTGCGCGTGTTGTGGAAGTGACAGCGTAACGGCATCCCCGGGACTGCCTCGCGGGCCCGATTCACCAGCTCGGTGACCTGTGCAGGCACGCCGACGCCGATCGTGTCGGCGAGCGCGATCTCGATCGGACGGCCCGCAGCGACGCGCTCGACGACTTTCAGCACGCGCGCCGCGGGCATCTCGCCTTCGAACGGGCAACCGAACGCAGTGGATATCGTCACCTGCTGCCGCAACCCGGCAGCGTGCGCGGACCTGGCGATGTCCAGCCATGCGGCGATCGAATCGTCGGTGCTCACACCCTGGTTGCGGCGATTGAAAGTGTCGCTCGCAGCTACTGCCATGCCGATCTCGGTGCACCCCGCCGCCAGTGCCCGATCAAATCCTCTGCGGTTCAGGACCAGGCCGACGTATTGCACGCCCGGCCGCCGTTCGAGCCCCGCAAGCACCTGCTCGGCGTCGGCCATCTGCGGGACTTTCTTCGGATTGACGAAGCTCGCGACCTCGATGCGGCGCACCCCGGCCGCGATCAGCCGATTGATCAGCTCGATCTTCGTGCCCGTGGGCAGGACACCCGGCTCACTTTGCAGGCCGTCCCGCGGCCCGACCTCGACGATCTCCACCTGCTTCAGCATGAGAGGATTGTATACAGAGCGCTCCAACCCACCAAGGCCGCCTCTGTAGGGCCGGGGAGGCGTGCGTGCGGCCTTTCGAAAACGCCGTGAATTCATCCGTGGAGGCTCCGCGTCGGCATCCTGCCTCCGACGGTTTCGAAAGGCCGCACGCACGCCTCCCCGGCCCTACACCCGGGCTCAGTGGGTTTTCGCTAGCGATGGGTGTGGCGCCGGCAGCTATGATCCAGGCATGAGCTCCAGTCTGCACGTCGTCGTTCTCGCCGCCGGAGCCTCGACCCGCCTCGGCGAACCCAAGCAACTGGTACGCCTCGACGGGCGCCCGTTGCTGCATACCATGGTCGGTCGCGCTGTGGCCCTGGCCGGCCACGCCGTCACCGTGGTAATCGGTGCGCACGCGCAGGAACTGACGCAGCTGCTGCGCCATTCGCCCGCTTCCGTGATCGTCAACCGCTACTGGCGCGAAGGCCTGGGGTCGTCGATCCGGCTGGGCGTGGCGGCACTCCCACCGGCATGCGACGCGGTACTGCTGATGCTGGCTGACCAGGTTGCGGTCAGCGCGGATGACCTGAAGCGGCTCGCCTCCGCCTGGAAAGGACGGGACACGGTGATTGCCGCCAGCCTGTATTCGGGGACGACCGGTGTACCGGCGATCTTCCCGCGCTGGTGCTTCTCCGATCTCATGGGAGTGCACGGCGACCGTGGCGCCAAGTCCGTGTTGCATCGTCACGCCGACCGGCTGGTGCGCGTTCCGATGCAGAACGCGGCGATCGACCTCGACACCCCGGAGCAACTCGAAGAGCTGCGCCGTTCGTTGCAGCGCGTCCCGGCGGAGCAGATCCGCGTGGTCCCGCCCGGCTCTTAAGCCTGCGCCGAGCTCAGCTTCAACAGCTGCGCGCCCTCGGCGACACGATCGCCCGCCGCGTGCAGGATGGCTTCGACCGTGCCATCGGCCGGCGCCACGATGGTGTGCTCCATCTTCATTGCCTCGACGATCATGAGCGGTTGACCGCGCTTGACCGCCGCGCCCACGCTCGTCAGGACCTGCAGCACCTGCCCGGGCATCGGCGAGCGCAAGCCGCCGCCGTGCGCATCACGTTCCACGTCGCGCGCGTGCTCATCCCATTGCAGGCGCACGCTGCTGCCCGCCGCGAAGGCGAGGATCGAGTCTTTCAGCTCCAGCCAGCTCGCCGCAATGCTCTCCCCGTCGATACGCGCATCGAGCCGTCGGTCCTCATCCAGACGCCCGGAGACGGAAAAGGTCCGTGCCGCGGTGTCGCTCTGCACGACGATCCTCCAGCCCTGGTCCGCGCAATGCGCAGCGACCGCGACGCGGCGCTCTGCGTCGATCAGATGCAGCTCGACGTTCGCCGGGAGATTGAGCTGCCAACCGTCAGTGGCCGTCCATGCGGATCGGCTCGGGTCGCGTCCGTGCCGCAGCAACCAGCCGGCCACCGCGAGGGCCGCGAGCCGGTCGTGACCCGCGGCGTCGGGAGCGCGCAACAGCTCCGCCTCGTGCTTGACGATGAATCCCGTGTGGACTTGCCCGGCCGAGAACCCGGGATGCGAAGCAATGGCCTGCAGCAGCGCCAGATTGGTGGTGACGCCGGCGATCTCGCAGCCGGCCAGCGCGTGCTGCAGCCGCCGAATCGCGGCGGCACGGTCCGCGCCCGAGACGATCAATTTCGCGATCATCGGATCGTAGTGGATCGTGATCTCGTCGCCGGCCGCCACGCCGGTGTCGATGCGCATAGCTGCGGCGGCCGCGTCCTGCGCAGCAGGCCAGCGCAGATGCTCGATGATGCCGGTCGAGGGAACAAAATCGCGGGCCGGATCCTCGGCATAGATGCGCGCCTCGATCGCATGTGCGCGCGGCGCGACCTCCTGCTGCGTCGCCGGGAGGCGCTCGCCCGCGGCGATGCGCAATTGCCACTCGACCAGGTCCACACCCGTGATCAGCTCGGTCACCGGATGCTCGACCTGCAGCCGCGTGTTCATCTCCATGAAGAAGAAATCGCCGCCGCTGGCGATGAACTCTACCGTGCCCGCGCCCACGTAGCCGACGCTGCGCGCGGCGCGAATCGCAGCCTCCCCCATCGCGGCGCGCCATTGCGCAGTCATGCCGGGCGCCGGCGCCTCTTCGATGATCTTCTGGTGCCGCCGCTGGATGGAACAATCGCGTTCGTTGAGGTGGATGCAATTGCCATGCGCATCGGCGAACACCTGCATCTCGATGTGGCGCGGCTCGATGAGATAGCGCTCGAGCAGGATGCGATCGTCGCCGAATGCCTTGAGGGCCTCGCGACGCGCCGCGGCCAGCGCTGCGGGCAACTCATCGGCGCCATTTGCCACGCGCATGCCCTTGCCGCCGCCGCCCGCGGAAGCCTTGATCAGGATGGGGTAGCCGATGCCCTCGGCCGCTCGCCCGAGCACCGCATCCTCCTGGGAATCTCCGTGATAGCCCGGCACGATCGGTACCCCGGCGCGCTCCATGAGCTGTTTGGCGCCGATCTTCGACCCCATGGCCCGGATCGCCGTGGGGGGCGGCCCCACGAAAGCAATGCCGGCCCCGGCGCACGCCTCGGCAAACTCTGCGTTCTCCGACAGGAAACCGTAGCCGGGGTGAATGGCTGGCGCGCCCGCGCGCCGCGCGGCATCGAGTATCGCTTCGATGTTCAGATAGCTTGCGCGCGCGCTTGCGCTGCCGACGCGATACGCCGAATCGGCGAGGCGCACGTGCATGGCGTTGGCATCGGCATCGGAATAGATCGCCACGCACCGCACGCCGAGGCGCCGCGCGGTGCGGATGATGCGGCAGGCGATCTCGCCGCGGTTCGCGATCAGCACGGAAGCGAACACGGCGCCTACATCCGGAAGATTCCGTAGCGCTGCTCGCCACGATCCGGCGCATTGCCGCAGACGGCGAGCGCCAGCGCGAGCACGCGGCGCGTATCGACCGGATCGATCACGCCGTCGTCCCACAGCCGCGCCGACGCATAGTACGGATGGCCCTGGCTTTCGTATTGGGCGCGGATCGCGCCGCGGAATTTCTCCTCCTCTTCAGCCGGCCATTGCTGGCCGCGCGCTTCCAGGCCATCGCGGCGCACGATCGCGAGCACGGTGGCGGCCTGCTCGCCGCCCATCACCGAGATGCGCGCATTCGGCCACATCCACAGAAATCGCGCGCCGTAGGCGCGCCCGCACATCGCATAGTTGCCGGCACCGAAGGATCCGCCGATCACCACCGTGAGCTTGGGCACCGAGGCACACGCCACCGCCGTCACCATCTTGGCGCCGTCCTTGGCGATGCCCGAGCTCTCGTACTTGCGCCCCACCATGAACCCGGTGATGTTCTGCAGGAACAACAGCGCAATGCGCCGCCGGTTGCACAACTCGACGAAATGCGCGCCCTTGAGCGCGGATTCGGAAAACAGGATGCCGTTGTTGGCGATGATGCCGACCGGCTGGCCCTCGATGCGGGCCAGGCCGCACACCAGCGTGCGGCCATAGAGCGCCTTGAACTCGTCGAGCGCGGAATCGTCGACGAGCCTTGCGATCACCTCGCGCACGTCGTAGGGAAAGCGCGTCTCGCGTGGAACGACCGAATACAGCTCGCCCGCCTCGTAGCGCGGTGAACGCCACGCGCCGCCGGCCTGATCCGCCGGCGCACGATTGAGATTGCCGACCAGCGTGCGGGCGATGGCGAGAGCGTGCATGTCGTCCTCGGCGAGGTGATCGGTCACGCCCGAGGTCTTGCTGTGCACCTCGCCGCCACCCAGGGCCTCGGCGTCCACGACTTCGCCCGTGGCGGCTTTCACGAGCGGCGGGCCGCCCAGGAAGATCGTCCCCTGGTTGCGCACGATGATGCTCTCGTCGCTCATTGCCGGCACGTAGGCACCGCCAGCGGTGCACGACCCCATGACCACTGCAAGCTGCGCAATGCCGCGCGCCGAGAGCTGGGCCTGGTTGTAGAAGATGCGGCCGAAATGCTCGCGATCCGGAAAGACTTCGTCCTGCAGGGGCAGGAATGCGCCGCCCGAGTCGACCAGGTAGATGCACGGCAGGTGATTCTCGAGAGCGATCTCCTGCGCGCGCAGGTGCTTCTTCACCGTCACCGGATAGTAGGTGCCGCCCTTCACCGTGGCGTCGTTCGCCACGATCATGCACTCCCGGCCGCGCACGCGCCCGATACCGGTGATCAGGCCCGCGGCGGGAATCCAGTCCTCGTACAACTCGTGCGCCGCGAGCTGGCCGATCTCCAGGAACGGCGAGCCCGCATCGAGCAGGCGGGCGACCCGTTCGCGCACCAGCAGCTTGCCGCGTGCCGTGTGCTTGGCGCGCGCCTCCGCGCTGCCACCCTCGCTGATTCGCGCCACCAGCGCACGCAGCTCCGCGGCGAGGGCGCGATTCACCTCCGCGTTGCGCCGCGCCTCGTCGGAGTGCAGGCTGATCGTGCTCTCTATAGTCGCCATATCCGGCCGCCAGGTCAGGCCGCCATGTCAAGCCGAAGCCTCGTACAGCTCGCGCCCGATCAGCATGCGCCGGATCTCGCTGGTTCCCGCTCCGATCTCGTACAGCTTGGCGTCACGCAGCAGCCGCCCGGCGGGAAATTCGTTGGTGTAGCCATTGCCGCCGAGGGCCTGGATCGCGTCGAGCGCGCAGGCGGTGGCGCGTTCGGCCGCATAGAGGATGCAGCCTGCGGCGTCGAAGCGCGTGGTCTGGCCGCGATCGCAGGCACGAGCCACGGAATACACGTAGGCGCGGCACGCATTCATCGTGGTGTACATGTCGGCGATCTTGGCCTGCATCAGCTGGAACGTCCCGATGGGCTGGCCGAATTGTCTGCGCTCGTGCACGTAGGGCAACACCAGCTCCAGGCACGCCTGCATGATGCCCAAAGGCCCACCCGCCAGCACCACCCGTTCATAGTCCAGGCCGCTCATCAGCAGGCGCGCGCCCTTGAGCTCCTCGTGCAGGACATTCTCGCGTGGAATCACACAGTCCTGGAGCACGAGCTCGCTGGTGTCCGAGCCGCGCATGCCGAGCTTGTCGAGCTTCTGCGCGGCGTGGAACCCCGGCGTGCCCTTCTCCACCACGAATGCCGTGATGCCCCTGGGGCCGGCCGCGGGATCCAGCGTCGCGTAGATGATGGCGACGTCGGCTTCGGGGCCATTGGTGATCCATGCCTTGGTGCCGTTGAGTACGTAGCTGTCGCCGCGCCGCTGGGCACGCGTGCGCATCGCCACGACGTCGGAACCGGAGCCGGGCTCGCTCATCGCCAGCGCCCCGACGTGCTCACCGCTCACGAGCCTCGGCAGCCAGCGCCGTTTCTGCTCGGGCGTGCCCCAGCGACGCATCTGATTGACGCACAGGTTCGAGTGCGCCCCGTAGGAAAGCCCGACCGAGCCGCTGGCGCGGCTGATCTCTTCCATCGCCACGACGTGCTCGAGGTAGCCGAGCCCGGCGCCGCCGAACTCTTCCTCGACCGTGATGCCGAGCAGACCCAGCGCACCGAGCTGGGGCCACAGCTCGCGCGGAAAGCGGTTGTCGCGGTCGATGTCCCCCGCCACCGGCGCGATGCGCTCCTGGGCGAAGTTGCGTACCGCCTCGCGCAGCAGGTCCACGTTCTCGCCGAGACCAAAATCGAATTCGCGCACGGCAACCGTCTCGCGTCTGGACAGGGGCGCAGATTCTGTCCGACAATCCGACAGTCCGTCAATACTGGCTTGTGTTGCGTCGCAGCGGTTACTCTGGTGCCGGAGGCGAGTTGCTGGCATTTTGCGCCGGGCAGGGACAGTGATCCGCATCCGCGCCCCTTTCGACCCAGGAAGCCCATGACCGCTCTGTTCGAACCGATTTCGCTCGACCCCGCCTACCGGCGCGTGGCCGCCACCATCGAAGCCAAGATCATGGCGCGCGCGCTCAACGACGGCGACAGCCTGCCGGCCGAGCTCGACCTCGCGCGCCAGTTCGGCGTGAACCGTTCGACCGTGCGCGAGGCGCTGCGCGAGCTGCAGAGCAAGGGGCTGGTATGCCGCCGCGAAGGCGGCAAGCGCCTGTTCATCACGCATCCTGGAACCGCAGACGTGGCCAGCGGCGTGAGCCGCGCCCTCACCCTGCATGGGGTGACGTTTCTCGAGGTGTGGGAAGCGATGATGCTGATCGAGCCGCAGACCGCGGCGCTTGCCGCGCGCAAGCGCGACAACGCGCAGCTCGACGAGCTGACCAAGCTCAACGAGCGCTTCGAGGCGGTGGGCGCCAGCAGCGAGGCGGCGGTGGCGGCAGTCGTCGACTTCTTCCGTGCCCTCGCCCGCTGCAGCAACAACCGCGTGCTGGTGATGGCACAGGCTCCCCTGACGAGGCTGCTGGCCCCGACGCTCGGGCGCATGATCGATCAGGTGCCGCAGGCGCGCGCGCGCATCGTCGCCGCGCAGCGGCGGCTCATCGACGCCATCCGGCAGCGCAACGCCGACGAGGCTCGCAGCTGGATGGAAAAACACATCCGCGATTTCAAACGCGGCTACGAGCTCGCCGGAATCTCGCTCGACTACAGCGTGTAGCCGGGCGGATGGGATCCTGGCAGCCGTCTCAGGTCGCGGGCGGTTTCGCGTCCTGAGCCGCGCGCACACGATAGCCCACGCCAGAGATCGTCTCGATCCAGCGCGGCTCGTCGGGCTTCTCGCCCATCTTCTGGCGCAGACGGTGCACGAGTTGCTTGAGGAGCTGCCGGTCGCCACCGCCCTTGCGGCCCCAGACGTGCGCCAGCAGCCGATCGGTGTGCACGGTCTGCCCGGCCTGCGCGATGAGCAGGTGCAGGAGCCGCGACTCCAGTTGCGTCACGCGGATCGTCGTTCCCTCGCCGCACCTGAGCGTGAGCGTGTCCGGATCGAGCTCCAGACCCGCCGCCGACGTGCGCCCGCTCGCCTCCAGCCCCGCGCGACGCAGGAGCGCCTTGACGCGCGCGATCAGGGTGCGCGGGCTGAACGGCTTGGTCAGATAGTCGTCCGCGCCCAGGTCCAGCGCGTGCACCAGATCCTGCTCTTCGCCGCGCGCCGTCAGCATCATGATCGGCACGCGCGAATCGTGCCGGATCGAGGCGCACAGCTCGAACCCGGTGCCGCCCGGCAGGTTGATGTCGAGTACGACCAGGTCCGGCTGTTCCTCGGCAAACGCGTTGAGGGCCGAGGGGCAGGTCGTGGCCTTGATCACCATGAATCCCGCCTGTTGCAGCGCGAATGCCGTCACCGCGAGCAGATCGGCGTCGTCATCCACCAGCAACAGCTTCATTCGGCCGTACCCAGCGGCAGCGTAACGACGAAACGCGTGCGCTGATCCTCGCTGCGCACCAGCTCGATGCGGCCGTCGTGGCGTTCGATGATCGACTTGACGATCCACAATCCCAGCCCCAGCCCCGGCGCCGCGGGCTCGGCGTTGCCGGCCCGCGAGAAACGATCGAACAGCGCGCCGCGATCGGCCTCGGCGATTCCCGGACCCTCGTCCTCGACCCACAGCCGCAGCGTGCCGTCGCGGACGTCCCCGCTCACGCGGATGGGCGAGCTCTCCGGCGCGAATTTGCTCGCGTTCGACATCAGGTTGACGAACACCTGGATCAGGCGCTGCGCATCGCCGCTCACCACCGGCAGATCGCGCGGCAGGTCGATGCGCAGGTCCTGGCGGCGTTGCGCGAGCAGCGGCCGCATGAAAGCCGCCGCTTCCTCGACGATGTCGCCGGCGATAATAGCGTTGCGGCGGATGCCCAGTTGTCCCGATTCGATGCGCACGCTCTCCAGCAGGTTGTCGATCAGGCGCATCAGCCGCAGCACGCCGCGCTCGAGGTTGGCGAACAGCTCGCGCTGCTCCGCGTCGGTGAGGCTCCCCACCCCGTCGTGCAACAGCTCGATCGACGCCAGCTGGGCCGCGAGCGGCGTCCTGAACTCATGCGAGATGTTGGCGAGCACCGAATCGCGAGCGCGCCGCACGGCTTCCAGCTCGGTCTCGTCGCGGATGACCTGCACCTGCTGCCCGTCGACCGGCGCGGCGCTCTGGATCACCGTGGTTCTCGCCGCGCCGCCGTTGCTGCCGCACAGCCGCTCGACCGCGCGGTAGCTGCCGTGCGTACGCGCATGCACGATCGGACAATCGCGTTCGCACGGTCGCTTCCCATCCACCAGTTCCGGGCGCAGTACGTCGCCGCAGAACTCCCCGATCATCTGCCCCGGTTCGCGCCCGGCGATGCGCGCCGCCTGCGGATTCGCATAGCGGATGCGCCGATCCATGTCCACCGCGAACACGCCCTCGACGACGCCGCCGAGCACCGCCTGCGCCTCGGCTTCGCGCCGCCGCAGCGCGGTCGTCAGTTCGACCAGGTTGCGCCGCATCTCCTCCATCGTGCCGGCGAGCGCGGAAACCTCCTGCGTGCCGCGCGAGGGGATCGCCGTGGAGAAATTGCCGCGCCCGATGCGATCGGCCGCGGTGCGCAGCTCGGAAACCGGGTGGACGAGCCAACGGCCGTACAGCACGCCGCCCAACCCGGCGATGGCGATGACCACCAGGGCAATGATCGCCAGCCGGCGCGTCAGCGACTGCACCGCGCCGTCGAACTCCGCCGCCGGCAACTCGACGTCGATCAGGCCGACGATCTCGCCGGTGAGCGCGGAGAGCATGGTCGTCGCCGCGTAGACGTCCGGATTCGAAAGCCGGGTGGCGGCGTATCGGCCGTCGGAGAGCGCGAGCGAATGCAATTCTGTGTAAGGGTCTTCCTGCGGTGCAGTGTAGCTCGCGTAGTTGATGATGCGCACGTCCGCACCGAGCTGATCGCGCAGGATGCGCAGCACCGAACCATCCAGGCGGCGCAAGACGGCGACCCGAACCTGCGGATCGGCTGCCGACGTCAGCAACGCCCCGGTGATCGGCGCCGACCCGTCGCGCGGCGCATAGACGAAACGCTGCCCCTGCTCGGCCACGGCGGCCTGCACTTCATCCCACGAAACCCCTGGAGAGCCGGCGCTGACCGCGACTCCGGGCGCCAGGACCGCGCAGATGTCTCCGCCGCTCGATGCACAAAAACGCTGCAGGAACGGCTCCAGCCCGCGCCACGATTGATCCTGCAGCAGGCGCTGCAGCGTGGGGCGCTCGGCCAGCACCTGGGCGCTCGTGAAGGCATCCTCGTTCAGCCGGCGCAGGTATTCGCGCGCGCCGGCAGCGGCGAGTTGCGCGCGCGTCAACGCCTGCCGCTCGGCGAGCCGGCCCAGGAGTCTCTGCGAGCTCAGGGCCATCGCCAACACCGCGATCAGGACGATCACGACGCTGCCGATGCCCAGAGCGGCACTCAGCTTGAGCGAACGGGGAAGGACCACTCTGCGGCCTGGTGGCGGATTGTCAGTGTTGCCTGGCGGCGGATCGCCATTCGAGCGCCGTCTTGATGACCAGCGTCACCACGGCCAGCAGGCTCAGGAGCGATGCCACCGCGAAGGCGCCCACGTAATTGTACTCGTTGTAGAGAATTTCCACGTGCAGCGGCATCGTGGTCGTCAGGCCCGCGGATGTGGCCGGACACGACCGCGACGGCTCCGAACTCGCCCATGGCGCGCGCGTTGCAGAGGATCACTCCGTACATCACGCCCCATTGTATCTTCGGCAGCGTCACGCGGAAGAACGTGGTCCAGCCGCCGCCGCCGAGGGAGATGGCGGCCTCCTCCTCCTCGGTGCCGAGCATCTGCATCAGCGGGATGAGCTCGCGCGCCACGTAGGGAAAGGTCACGAACATGGTCGCCAGCACGATGCCCGGGAAGCGCGAACACGATCGAGATGTCGTGGCCTCGAGCCATGCCCCGAACCAGCCGTTGGCGCCGAACAGCAGCACGTAGACCAGGCCCGAGATCACCGGCGAAATGGCGAACGGCAGCTCGATCAGCGTGGTCAGCAGGTTCTTGCCGCGGAACTCGAAGCGCGCGATGGCATAGGCCGCCGCGATACCGAAAATCGTGTTGAGCGGAACAACCATGGCCGCCGTCACGAGCGTCAGGCGGATCGCCGCCAGGGTATCGGGGTCGGCGAACGCGTGCAGATACTCACCCACTCCCCGGCTGAGCGCCTCGACGAACACGGTGGCCAGAGGCAAGACCAGCAGGACGACGACGAACACCGCCGAGACGCTGATGATCAGAGCCCGCAGCGCGCGGCTCAGCGCAGAATTCGCGCCGGGGCGTTGCGAGTCTCGCCTGCGGGTATCTACCAGCGCCATCAGTCCTGCCTCGTCGTGCGCCGCCGCTGCCAGGCTTGCAGCAGGTTGATCAGCAGCAGCATCACGAAGGAGAGGATCAGCATGGCAAAACCGAGTACCGCGGCGCCGTTGTAGTCGAACTGCTCGAGCTTGATGACGATGAGCAGCGGGGTGATCTCCGTTTTCATCGGCAGGTTGCCGGCGATGAAGATCACGGAGCCGTACTCGCCCACGCCGCGCGCGAATGCCAGCGTGAACCCAGTGAGCAGCGCGGGCATGAGCACCGGCAGGATGACGCGGCGGAAGGTTTGCAGCCGCGTCGCCCCCAGGGATTCGGCCGCTTCCTCCACGTCCCGCTCGAGGGCGATGAGCGCCGGCTGCAGCGTGCGCACGACGAACGGCAACCCGATCAGCGTCAGCGCGACCGTGATGCCGATCCAGGTGTAAGCGACGTGGATTCCGAGCGGCTCCAGCCAGCGGCCCGACCCAGCCGTTCTGTGAGAACACGGTGACGAGCGCAATACCGGACACCGCGGTGGGCATTGCGAATGGCATGTCGATCAGCGCGTCGAGCAGGCGCCGTCCCGGAAATTCGTAGCGGCTGAGCGCCCACGCGACCGACGAGGCCGAACACCGCGTTGACCGAGGCGGCCAGCAGCGCAGTGCCGAACGACAGTCGCAATGACGCCAGGAAGCGCGGCTCGGTGAGGATCGAGACAGATATCGCCGATGGAAACGCTCAGCGCGCGCATCACGAGCGCCGCGAGAGGCACGAGCACCAGCAGCGACAGATAGCTCACCGCGAAGCCGAAGGTGAGCCCGAATCCGGGCAGCACCGACGCCTCGCGGAATCGCCATCCCGGCCTCATTGCCGCAGCGGCTACGTTCATCGCGCGCCGCCGGCGCCGAAGACCTGATCGAAGGTTCCGCCGTCGTCGAAGTGATCCTTCTGCGCTTTCTTCCAGCCGCCGAATACGGCATCGATGGTGAACAGCTCCACCTTGGGAAACTGGCGCGCGTAGCGCGCGGCGATCTGCTCGTTGCGCGGCCGGTAATAGTGCTTGGCGGCGAGCTCCTGCCCGACATCGCTGTACAGGTAGTCGAGGTAGGCCTTGGCCACTGCCCGCGTGCGCTTCTTGTCGACGACGGTGTCGACGACCGCGACGGCGGGCTCGGCCAGGATACTCACCGAGGGGGCGACGATTTCCACCTTGTTCGGCCCGAGCTCCTTGATTGCCAGCACCGCCTCGTTTTCCCAGGCCAGCAGCACATCGCCGATGCCGCGCTGGACGAACGTATTGGTCGAGCCGCGCGCGCCGCGATCCAGCACCGGCACGTTCCGGTAAACCCTGGCGGCGAATTCACGGGCCTTCTTGTTGGCCTCGGCGAGCCTGGCCGGGGGAACGCGCGCGGGCGACGTAAATTCAGCGCCGAGCTGGCGCTTCAATTCGTAGCCCCACACGGCCAGGTAGTTCCAGCGTGCGCCGCCCGAGGTCTTCGGGTTCGGGGTGATCACGGAAACGCCCGGGCGCGCCAGATCCGACCAGTCGCGGATGTTCTTCGGATTTCCCTTGCGCACCAGGAAAACAATCGTGGACGTGTACGGCGCGCTGTTGCGCGGCAGCCGCTTCTGCCAGTCGGCCGCGAGCTTGCGGCCCTGCAGGTGGATCGCGTCGATGTCGTACGCGAGAGCCAGCGTCACGACGTCCGCGTCGAGCCCATCGATCACCGCCCGTGCCTGGCTGCCCGATCCGCCGTGCGACTGGCGGATCGTCACGGTGTCTCCGGTCCTCTGCTTCCAGTATTGCGCGAAGCGCTCGTTGAAGTCCCGGTACAGCTCGCGCGTCGGGTCGTACGACACATTGAGGAGCTCGACGTTGGCGGCGCTGGCCGTGGACAGCGTAACGACGCTTGCCGCCGCGAGCCCGATCAGTCCATTGCGAACCAGATGCTTCACGACTGAGCCTCTCTTTCCAAAGGTGCCAATGAGGCCAAAGGTGCCAATGAGGGCTGCAGCGCTTCGATGCGCGCCTGCTGCGGCAAGGCGCGCGTTGGCTGGTAGACGAGAAAGACCGGGCAGGCGCCGGGCACGGCCAGCAGCCCGTCGAGCTGCGCGCTCAGCGTGGCCTGCAGGTCCTCGGGCGGACCTTCCACGCCGAGGATGAGAATCGCCGACTCGACCTGCCCCGCCGGACCGAGGACGCGCGAGGCGAGATTGCCGAGGTGCATCTCGGTGCTGACGTTCCAGCCCGTGGCTGGCACGGAATTCGGCGCGTGCATCGAGCATGCGGCGGAAGGCGCCGCTGCGCTCGCCCGCGGCGCTCGGGGCCTCGGGCAGGCCCACCAATGTTGCTTCCACGGGCATGTGACGGATGAGGCTGGCGGCAAAAGCCATGGTGGCCGGACGCACCTGGTCGCCAAGCCAGGTGATGAGCGCGCGCTGCGGCAGTGGCGCGTCGGGCGACAGGCACAGGATGCGCGTCGTGCCGCCGGCAATCAGCCGCGCGATATCGGCGGCGGCCGTGGCGCCAGCCGCGACCACGGCGACTCCAGAGGTATTGGCGCGCGCTCCCGAAACACCGATCACGTCCGGCCAATCGGCCTCGCGCACCGGCGCCTGCATGCTGCGAACCAGGTGAGCAAGGATCGTCGCGCCACGCACGCGCTCCAGCGCCTCCCGCGTGTGCGCATGCACGACGAAGCCGGAGATCGGCGTCGGCAGCAAATGAATGCGGCGCACGCCGATCGCGACCGACTGGCCCGGCGCGACCGGGAACTGCAGACCATCGGCTCCGGTGCGCGTGATTTCCAGCGTGGGTGCCTGCTCTTCGCTCGAGCCCTCTATCGCCTGGGCCGAGCGCACGCCGCTGTCCGGGGGCAGCGCCACGCGCAGGCGCTCGATGCCACCGCCGAAGCTGGTTTCGATCACCGTTCCATCGGCGAGCCAGGATTGCGCCAGCGCACCGCGCTGCACCGCTACCTCCAGATCTTCCGGGCGCACCACCGCGAGCGCATCCTCTCCCTCGACGTGCCGGGGATCGAGCGTCACTCCCGCGACGCTGCGCCGGCCGAGGAGGATGTTGGCGGCGCCGAGGAACTTGGCCACGAACCGCGTGGCGGGATGGCGGTACAGCTGCGCCGGTCGGCCGGTCTCGAGCAGGCGGCCGTTGTGCATCACGCCGATGCGATCGCCGAGCGCGAACGCCTCTTCCTGGTCGTGGGTGACGAGGATCGCGGTGGTGCCCAGGCGCCTCTGCACGTCACGAATCGTGCGCCGCAGCTCGACGCGGATCTTGGCGTCCAGGGCGCCGAACGGCTCGTCGAGCAACAACACTGCCGGCTCATGTGCGAGTGCGCGCGCCACTGCGACACGCTGCTGCTGACCACCGGAGAGCTGAGCGGGCACGCGATCGTCCATGCCCTCCAGATCCACCAGCTTGAGGAGCTCCTTGCGGCGCTCGCGCCGCTGCGCAGCGCGCATGCGCCGCACCCGCAGGGCGAACTCGATGTTGTCGCCCACGCTCATGTTGCGAAACAGGGCGTAGTGCTGGAAGACGAAGCCGACCCCGCGATGCCGCGCCTCCACGTGCGTGACGTCGCGCCCGTGCAGCGAAATACGTCCGTGGTCGATGGCGGTGAGGCCGGCGACCGCGCGCAGCAGCGTGCTCTTGCCGCTGCCGCTGGGGCCGAGCAGGACGAAGAATTCGCCCGTGGCGATCTCGATCGTCACGTCGTTGACGACCGCAACGCCGCGATAGCGCTTGGTGATCTGGTCGAATTGAATGGACACGCGGCTCCCCGTCGCGCGCGCTCGCGCGCTTGAAGCGGATTCTGCAAGTCGCCGGTGGCCGGGTCAGTGGCCGGCGGGTGACAAAGCGGTTACAGCGCCGGCGTCTGAGCGCTGCGACACCCCTCGAATTTACAAATATCAAGGCCTTGGCGCCGCCTCGAACCGATGCTGCCCGCTCGAGAGTGCCAGGGTCAGACCTGCGAGCATCGCGAAACAGCGCTTCGCCAAAGAACGTCAGGTCGCCGTCGTCACTGCTGCGGCTCGCACATCCTTGAGTGCAAGTCCCGGTTGGTCGACCGTGAGCTTCGCGTCCCTCGAACCGTGCGAGGTCAGATAGAGCAGCAGCACATCCTCCTCGCGGTTCATCTTCGCCCCCACTCCCGCGATCGCCCGACGCAGACCGTTCAGCGTTGCCAGCGGAGCGTTCACGTTGGGTTTGGGTGAGGTTGCCAGCTCGACGGTTCGCCCGCGCAGGTCCAGCCGGCGCGAGAGTGCGCAACGCGCGAACCGCACCTCCTTCGCGAACACTCCCTGCGTTCCATCCCCTGCAAAGCTGAGGAAGTACACCTCGGTGGTGCCCGGCGTTCCCGCGACCACCGCCTGGAGAGCTGCGTCGATCAGGGCGGGTTGCCGCTCGAGCGTTGCGTCGCCCGTGCTCGCGGCGCTCGCATCGGTGACCAGGCCACTGGGCGCAACGATGCCCGCATCGTCACCGCCACGCGCGGTCTATTGGAGCTGCCATGGTACCGATTGCTTGGTTAAGATAGCCGCCAACCACATGCCCAAGCACAACTGTGGGATGTCGTCATTGCACTCGAGGAGACTACCCGCGTGACTCCGGAAATCGAGACTGGAAGCGAGACTCATCGGACCGGTGTCGCGCTTCACGTCAACTTGGACAAAACGGGTGGGCTTGAAAGGGAGACTTTCACTGCTCAGGCCGCCTGGGTTAACCGCTGCTGATTGATCGACTTGCGATGTGCACGGGCCGCAGCGATTCGCCCTGCACGCTGTTCACGAAGTTGTTCCGGTTGCCCACGATGCCACGTGGCGGGCGTCATGTAGCCCAGCGCCGCGTGCAATCGTTCCTCGTTGTAGTGATTCATCAGTTTCGCGATGATCGCTTCGGCCTGGAAGTAGTTGGCGCCGTAGTCGTTGTCGGTCTCATCGCGCACGGTGCCGTTGAAGCGCTCCACGATGCCGTTGGATTCGGGATGCCGCGGCCGCGTCTTGATGTCGATCAGGTTGTGCGCCTTGATCACCGCTGCGACGTCGCGATTGACGAACTCGCTGCCATGATCGTGCACCACCCGAGGCTCAACGCCCTGGCTGGCTTCGAGCGCCGCCTGCAGCTCGATGGCCACCGACTGACCATCGAGCGACAGCAGCAGCTTGTGGTGCACGATGTAGCGGCTGAAGGCGACAAAACTCAGGAGGAAGTAAAACCGGGCCGCCACCCACACGTACATCACGTCCGTGTGCCATTGCTGGTTCGGCGCTGTCGGCCGGAAGTGATATTCGCCGCTGGAGCGTTCCGAGCGCTTCCAGCGCGACAACAGGTCCGCCTCGCTCAGCACCCGATAAACCGTGCTTTCCCCCACGCAGACGATCGCCGCATCCACCATCATCCACGTGAGCTTGCGATACCCGACCTTCGGATACTTCAGCGCGAAGTCGCAGATCGCGGCACGCTCCGCGGGCAACACTTCATAGACCCGGCATGGCACGCCGCGGCGATCCTGCAAACACTCCCGTCGCCGCCAGCCGTAGTACACGCTGCGCGGTATCCCAAGGGCTGCGAGCGTGCGATGTGCTGGCCAGCCGGAACGTTGCTTGGTTTGCATCACGATTCGGATCACTTCCGCTTTGCTGTCTGCCGGAATTGGAGATAGATCGTCCAACCTCAGATCTTTTTTTTCAGCTCCAGGTTCTCCGCCGTAATCTCCGCGATCACCGCGCGTAGTCGGGCCATCTCCGCCTCGCGACGCACCTCCAGGTCATTCTTGCCAGGAGCACGCTTGGCGTCCTGCTTCAGCGCACTGGCAGAGCCCGTCTGGGCTACCGCCCGCCAGCGATACAACACCGAGGGCGACAGACCATGGCGCCGACACACCTCGCTCACCGTCACCCCAGGCTGCTCCGCCTCGCGCAAAATCTCCAGCTTCTGTTCCGCCGTAAATCGTCGATACTCGCGTTTGCTCATCCACTTCGCTCCGTCTGCAGGCTCCTCTCAGCAGATCGAAGTCTCTCATTTCAGCCGTACCGTTTTGTCCGGAAGCCGATGAAGCTACACAACCAGGCTCGCTAGAAATTATCTTCCTAGCCCCGAACCACCCACAGGAAAATAGTTTCGGCCAAAAGCACCCAGAGAATAACAGGTAGCGCAAGGAACATGAGCTCAGCCGTTCGTGCAAACGGCCGCGGTATGGTCAGCTTGCGATACGCCATGAGCCCGATGAACAATCCTACAAGGCATAACACGCACGAAATCGAAGCCCAGAGAACGAATAGACCAACAACTGCCTTCCCCTCAATTTGGAATCCCAATGCGTCGTAGTTCGCATGTATATGCTGTCGTGCGTTTGCTAATGCGAAGTACGGCAAGAGAACCGACGCGATAACAAGAGAAAGTGACCAGAGTCGTGCATTCATTAGGCGATTGTAGAGCTCTAATCCCTTCGGTCTGATGCATTCCTCCAAAGCATGATCACAAGGCTCGAGAGAAGTCGTGCATCTCACCTACCACGGTACTGCTGGGGTTAGGTTCGTCTGGTCGACACTGAAAAAGCATGCCGCATTCTCACCGAAAACGCTGGCATACAGATTGCAGAACACATGAAATTGAACCGCGCCGGCTTTCCCGGAGACTTCAACCTGAGAGAGGATGGAGTATATGGGAACAGCAAAACGGTATTCAGAGGAAGTTCGGGAGCGCGCGGTGCGTCTGGTGTTTGAGCACCAGGCCGAGCACGGCTCGCAGTGGGCGACGATTGTGTCGGTTGCGCAGAAGATCGGCTGCACGGCGCAGTCATTGCATCGCTGGGTGGCGCAGACCGAGCGTGATCACGGTAAGCGTGCGGGCTTGAGCAGTTCGGAACGCGAACGGCTCAAGGATCTGGAGCGCGAGAACCGGGAGCTCAAGCGCGCGAACGAGATTCTACGCACGGCGTCCGCGTTTTTTGCGCAGGCGGAGCTCGACCGCCGACGCAGGTGATGGTCCGGTACATCGAGGAGCACAAGGAGCGTTTTGGGGTCGAGCCGATCTGCGAGGAGTTGCCGATCGCCCCATCCACTTACTACGAAGCCATAGCGCGGGAGCGCGATCCGCAGCGACTGCCGGCCCGTGCGCGTCGCGATGCCGAGCTCAAGCCGCAGATAAAGCGGGTGTGGGAGGAGAACCGCTGCGTGTATGGGGCGCGCAAGACGTGGAAGCAATTAAAGCGCGAGCAGGTTCAGGTGGCGCGCTGCACGGTGGCAAGGCTGATGCGGCAAATGGGCTTGTGCGGCGTGATGCGCGGCAAGGCGTTCAAGACCACGATTGCCGATGAGAACGCGCAGCGGCCGGCTGACCTGGTGCAGCGGCACTTTGTCGCAACACGGCCCAACGCGTTGTGGGTGGCGGATTTCACTTTCGTGTCCACTTGGCGTGGCTTCGTGTTCGTCGCCTTCGTCATCGACGTGAGGGGTGGCTCCGCTTCTTAGGACAGATTTTTGGCCGGGATAAGTGGATCGGCCTGGGCGGTTGATGAAACTGATTTCTTCCTCTTTCCCCGCTTGCTCTGTTTAATGGTACAGCAGAACTGCGATCTGCCGCCGACAGGCGGCAGAAGCTCCGCAGGTTGTCGAGCGCTCGCGCATGCTTCACGCCGCGGCCGCGGTTGCCAGCGCGCCGAAGTACAGCTCGTCCGGCGTGCGGTAGTCGAGGGACTGATGCGAGCGGCGCTCATTGTAAAAGCTGAAGTAGCGGGTCAGGGCGCTGCGCGCCTCGGTTGCATTCGCGTAGGCGTGCAAATAGATCTCCTCGTACTTGACGCTGCGCCACAGCCGCTCGATAAACACGTTGTCGACCCAGCGGCCCTTGCCGTCCATGCTGATCGCGACGCCGGCGTCCTTCAGAGGCTTGAGCCACTCCTCGCACGTGAACTGCGATCCCTGGTCGGTGTTGAAGATCTCAGGCCTGCCGAACTTCGCCAGTGCCTCCTCGAGCGCCTCCACGCAGAAGTCCGCCGTGAGGGTGTTCGAGAGCCGGAATGCCAGCACCTTGCGGCTGGCGACGTCGAGGATCGCCACCAGGTACATGAAGCCGTGCGCCATCGGCAGATAGGTGATGTCGCTGGACCAAACGTGGTTCGGCCGTTCAATCGCCAGACCGGACAGCAGGTACGGAAAAATCGCCGCGCTGCGTGCCGGAATGCTGGTCCGTGGCCGCCGATAAAGCGCCTCGATGCCCATCCGGCGCATCAGCGTCGTGACATGTCGGCGGCCCACCTCGTGCCCTTCCTTGCGCAGCTCCCGCGCGAGCTTGCGCGCGCCGTAGAACGGCCACTTCAAGTGCAGCTCGTCGATCCGCCGCATCAGCTTCAGATCGCGCTCCGACAGCGGGCGCGGCATGTAGTACACGCTTGAGCGGCTGAGCTCGAGAATCTCGGCCTGGCGCTTTACCGTCACCTCAGCACCCCGATCGATCATCGCTTGCCGCTCGGACCGGGGAACTTCCCGAGCGCGCCTTCTAAAAAATCCCGCTCGACTGTCAGCTCGCCGATCTTCGCGTGCAGCTCCCGGATCCGTTCCTTGCCGTCCTCGGCAAGAACATCGCCGCCGAAGATCGCCGCCGCGTTCTCCAGCAGCTGGCTCTTCCACGTCGTCACCTGGTTCGGATGGACCTCGTGGTGGGCCGCAATCTGGGCCACCGTCCTCTCACCTCGGGTCGCTTCCAAGGCCACCCGCGCCTTGAACGCCGCTGAATGGTTACGTCTGGGCTTCCTCATGGACTTCGCTCCTCCGGTCACGTTGGTGCCCGGACCGAAATCCACTTATACCCGTGTCCGAAAAACCGAGGCCACCTCTGTGTTCGCACGCATGATCGTCGGCTGGCGCGTGAGCGCATCCATGAAGACGGATTTCGTGCTCGATGCGCTCGAACAAGCCGTGCATGCGCGCTGCGACACCGAAGGGCTGATCCATCACAGCGACAAGGGCACGCAGTATCTGTCCATTCGATACAGCGAGCGGCTGGCCGAGTGCGCCATCCAGCCTTCCGTCGGCAGCACCGGCGACTCGTATGACAATGCTCTCGCAGAATCGATCAACGGGCTGTACAAGACGGAGGTGATCGGACAAAGAAGCTCTTGGAAGAGCATCGAGGAGGTGGAGTTCGCGACGCTCGGATGGGTCGATTGGTTCAACAACCGGCGCTTGCTTGAGCCCATCGGCGATGTGCCTCCGATCGAGTTCGAGCAAGCGTACTATCAGCAACGTGAGGCTCAGGCCGCTGGGCTTTGACTCTCACAAAACTGTCTCCGGAGAAGCCGGTGCGGTTCACCCGATTGCGCCGTCGCCTCCCGTGGGGGACTAGCTATTGCCAGCAACACAAACAGCATGTACCAATACGCGACTGCACGCTTGTGACGCATGGTTGCTGCTCCCTTGCTATGGTTTAGGAACCGGTGAATCAGTCGGCGGAACGATTGTGTAGCCTCTGAGCGGTGCATCTTCGCTCGGCCGTGGACCCTTTACGATTGTTGGCGCGGATGCGTGCCTTTGGTCGTACGCGCGTTTGATGGCTCTGTATCCGTCGACAAGATCGGAAGATTCCTGCAGAAATGCCGCGGCCACTCTCGGATTCCTTGATATCGCGTGCACGGATGTAACCTCGCCAATCACATCAATTCGAAAACAGCGGATCGACCGATTTGTTGCAAGCTCGAGATACCGAGCCGCTTCATCGGCCGGAGCTACTTTGGACAAACTAAAAAACTCGGCTCGCCAGTGTCCGATGGCAATCTTGAGACGTTCGCTGAGGGAGCCAGGAACAACGAGAAGGTCGTCAGTTCCGACAAAGATTGTGAACACGCGTTGGTCCGGACCAGCTACTACCTTCAGTTCCGCGCTGGAAATCTCCACGCCGTGGTCAGTCGCGAGCTTTCCAATTTCCTCAGGCGTGAATCCACCTGCAAAGAAAATCGCAGCGCTGGTCTCTTGATCAGGAGATGACGCTGCGCGTGCTTGCAGTGTTTCTCTCGCCGCTTGAATGCGCATCGCCCTATCTGATGAATCTGCGGTCCGGGTGTAGCCTTCGATTGCGCTGATCGAGAGATCTGCGTCTGTCGGTCGCTGTGCTGCAGTTGCCTGAAATGCCACAGTCACAAGCAGGGCAGCTAGACTAAGCACAAGGACTTTCATAACTCATCTCCCTATGTTGTGACTGATCAAACTACCAATCCTTGAGAGCGCTGCAATGCCTCGATGCCGCAACGAAAGAGGTGGCCTCGGTTTTTCGGACACGGGTATAAGTGGATTTCGGTCCGGGCACCAACGTGACCGGAGGAGCGAAGTCCATGAGGAAGCCCAGACGTAACCATTCAGCGGCGTTCAAGGCGCGGGTGGCCTTGGAAGCGACCCGAGGTGAGAGGACGGTGGCCCAGATTGCGGCCCACCACGAGGTCCATCCGAACCAGGTGACGACGTGGAAGAGCCAGCTGCTGGAGAACGCGGCGGCGATCTTCGGCGGCGATGTTCTTGCCGAGGACGGCAAGGAACGGATCCGGGAGCTGCACGCGAAGATCGGCGAGCTGACAGTCGAGCGGGATTTTTTAGAAGGCGCGCTCGGGAAGTTCCCCGGTCCGAGCGGCAAGCGATGATCGATCGGGGTGCTGAGGTGACGGTAAAGCGCCAGGCCGAGATTCTCGAGCTCAGCCGCTCAAGCGTGTACTACATGCCGCGCCCGCTGTCGGAGCGCGATCTGAAGCTGATGCGGCGGATCGACGAGCTGCACTTGAAGTGGCCGTTCTACGGCGCGCGCAAGCTCGCGCGGGAGCTGCGCAAGGAAGGGCACGAGGTGGGCCGCCGACATGTCACGACGCTGATGCGCCGGATGGGCATCGAGGCGCTTTATCGGCGGCCACGGACCAGCATTCCGGCACGCAGCGCGGCGATTTTTCCGTACCTGCTGTCCGGTCTGGCGATTGAACGGCCGAACCACGTTTGGTCCAGCGACATCACCTATCTGCCGATGGCGCACGGCTTCATGTACCTGGTGGCGATCCTCGACGTTGCCAGCCGCAAGGTGCTGGCATTCCGGCTCTCGAACACCCTCACGGCGGACTTCTGCGTGGAGGCGCTCGAGGAGGCACTGGCGAAGTTCGGCAGGCCTGAGATCTTCAACACCGACCAGGGATCGCAGTTCACGTGCGAGGAGTGGCTCAAGCCTCTGAAGGACGCCGGCGTCGCGATCAGCATGGACGGCAAGGGCCGCTGGGTCGACAACGTGTTTATCGAGCGGCTGTGGCGCAGCGTCAAGTACGAGGAGATCTATTTGCACGCCTACGCGAATGCAACCGAGGCGCGCAGCGCCCTGACCCGCTACTTCAGCTTTTACAATGAGCGCCGCTCGCATCAGTCCCTCGACTACCGCACGCCGGACGAGCTGTACTTCGGCGCGCTGGCAACCGCGGCCGCGGCGTGAAGCATGCGCGAGCGCTCGACAACCTGCGGAGCTTCTGCCGCCTGTCGGCGGCAGATCGCAGTTCTGCTGTACCATTAAACAGAGCAAGCGGGGAAAGAGGAAGAAATCAGTTTCATCAACCGCCCAGGCCGATCCACTTATCCCGGCCAAAAATCTGTCCTAAGAAGCGGAGCCACCCCTGAATGCGCAGACATATATCACTCCCTGAGTCGTTGTCTCTAGTGACCTGAGATCTCGTAGCGACGCCGACAGTCTCAACCGAGAACGCTGCTTCGAGGTGCGAACCGCGTGCGTCATCATGTCATCGAAAGTCAGTCTCGTTGCGGACCAGATACGCACGACGTGCCTTCTCTGTATGCCAACGATCGGCTTTCCTGCAGTGCGTAGATGCCAGACTCACGAATGCTCCTGCCGAATTCGCGAAAGCCGTTCCGCCTCTCCTTAGGAAAGCGGAAAATGGAGTGGGTGATTCTCATGCCGCGGAAAAAATATTCTCATTGACAGGACGCGCTTCTAGTAGTTAAGAGGCGGAACTGGTGTGATCAGGAGCGGAGGCAGCGCCGACAGAGGCGCGAAGGCACGGAAAGCAACCGAAACATCCGTGCGCGGACGAGCCATCGGCGAGGTTTCGCGCCTAAGCTCTGTGCCCTTCCCGACAGAAGGGTAACAGTTCATTCCGGACACATAGGTAACACTTCTCGGCTCTTTGCGGGAGAGCAAAAGTGCCGTGGCAGGAGTGTTCCAAGATGGATGAGCGGCTGCGGTTTGTGGCTCGATTGCTCGATGGGGGAAGATGGCGGTCCTGCGCCGGGAGTTCGATATCTCCCGCAAGACCGGCTGCAAGATCTTCAGGCGTGCCATCAGGGTTCGTAACGGAAACTTCGCCTTCGCGCGGTCTTGGGTCTTCTGCCCGTTCCCGATCTTCCCGTGTTCGCCAATACGCCCCGGCCGACGGGACGTACATTGGGCCAGGTGGCACGCCCTGAAATCCGGCGAGGGACTCATTCACACTGCAGGCCATGGTCATGCACATGGTCGGTGCGTTGCCGCCATTGACCATGACGGTGTGGAACCAAGCCATGGCGGCGCTGTCGTGACGCGCCTCTGGGTCATCGGCATCTTCCTGCGTGGGCGCATTCGCAAACCCGCTCGGATCGATCCTTGAGAGCGGGTTATTCCACGCGTAGGCGTAGCGGTTGAGGCTTTGGCTGTAGTCAGGCGCCTGCACGAGGGGATCGGCGGAGAGGAAGCGCCCGATCACGGGATCCTGCACCCGCCCGTTCATGTGGATGAGCGCGAGGTTGTCGAGATGCTCGTGCTCGGTGAAGCCGTGGCGCGTAGTCGCGGCGATGTTGCTGAGATCACCCGAACTCGGATTTCCAGTCCAGTTGCTCCCGCGTCGCTTGCCGAAGGCATCGTAGGAGAGCGCGACTGCGACTGAGCCCGCGGCATTCGTGATCCGGTCAGTGCTGCCCAGATGATCCTTGAGCGCGTAGTAGGTGGAGTTCGTGCCGGTGCTGCTGCGGATGTGGATCGCCGCGGTTGCCGGTGGCACCCTGTACGTAGTGTTTGTAATCGGTCACCGACCCGACGGTGACCTTCTCCAGCAGGCTCGCAACGTAGATCGTCTGTACACGGCAGTACCCAGCGCAGTGCACAATCCCAACTGGCCTTGCTTCGGTCACAAGCGCAACGTATCGTGCCGCGCAGTTGCGCTCGCGACGGCCGGCGCAATCTCAGCTCATGGACGTCCCCCAGTCACCCTGATTGCGCAGCGGCCTGCTCAACCCACGAGGATTCCCTGAACGCACCAATTGCGTAGACTTCGTGCTGCGTCCTGCGGGGCCAGCGGCATGAATCTGCGCTTGCGCCATCCAGCACGCTTGCCTGCGACGACAGAAACCGACACAGCCACTACCCAATCTGGAAAAAAATCGGTTCACGGAACTGGCCTGCGATCACGCACGGTCACACGCAAAGGGAGATTCACATGCAACTCAGGGCCATCGTTTTCACGTCCGCACTGGCGTTTGCGGGCGCACACGCGTTTGCGCAAACCACCGGGCCCAGCAGTCCGGAACAGGCAACCCCAGCCAGCGCACCCTTGATCACGGCGCAAACAACCTCGCTGGCGTGTTATTTCAGGAACACCGCGGGCGACGTCACCTGGAAGTGGGGCCTAGCACCCGGCAACCAGTGGTATCAACTGTCCGGCGATTGGCAGACCACGCCGTATTCGAAATTGCAGAAGTTCTTCACCAGCACCACCACCGGCCCGATGAACGACGCCTGCAGTCGCTCGAAAGCGTACTACTCGCTGACCGATTACAGCGTGATCGCGTATTTCGCCGCCGACTCATCCGCCGGCTACAACTATCCGATCGTGTCCTGCGGCGTAGAACTCTATCCGCAGTACTGAGTTGCGGGGGCGCAAACCGAATTCTCCTGCAGGAGCCCTCATGACTACTCCCTGTCGCAGACAAGTCAACTACCCGCGCAGCCCGAGTCGATCCACAACCCTGGGCCTTGCCTGGGTCCTGCTGGTTGTGTGGTCCGCCGCTCATGCATTCACCCAGAGCGGGGTCGGCATCGACGTCATTGGCAATGCCGTGCCCATGGGTCACGAATGGATCACGCGTATCGGTGCTTTTGAAGTGATCGGCGGCGATCCGTTGCAGTCCCAGCTCAACGACCCCAACGATCCACGCAAACACTGGACCCGCGGACTGGCAAAAAACCCGAATCTCGACGCCGCCGCGAAGGCCTATGTGCAAACGCTCACAGGTTCGCCGGTGACCGTCGATGACACGCGCTACAGAGCGACCTACGTGTTCATCTACTCCGCGATCATGGGCGAACGATGGGTTGATATCGGCGGCTACAACGTGACCACCTCGACCAGCAATCCGTTCGGCAAGTACGACTGCTGGGATGCCGCCGCGCAGGAGCCGGCCGACCTGCAGCAGGACCACTTCATGCGCCGCTACGACGACGGCGGCGGCCAGGGCGGCGTGATTGCCGCCACCCGCGCGCAGCAACGCTTCGCCGCGCACTTCATCGCCGCGGCAACCGCGGCAGAACAGGACATGACCGTATGGGACGGCGGCGGCTATGCCCAACGCGTGCGCGTCAACAGCAATTTCTTTCTACTGGGTCGTGCCGCGCATCTGTTCCAGGATGCCTTCAGCAGCGAACACGCGGTACGCACCGAGACTCCCGACAATTTCGAGAAGGTCCGCCAGGTCAAGAGCTATCTGTGCGCTACCGGCGCCGAACAACACACGCACTCCAAAGCCGAAGTGTTCAACTACAAGAGCGGCGACGTGATCTGGATTCCCGGCACCCAACTTGATGCGGGCTGGCGGGGTTACAAGGCCAGCAACATGAAGAATGTCGCGCTCGTTGCCACCGAGGCCAATCGTGACCTGTGGGCCGCTTTCTTGCGCACGATGGCCGTGGCACCGGATCAACGCAGTGCCCGCGCAACACAGGAAGCGCAGACCCTGATCGACAACTGGCTGGCATTCGACGGCAATGAAATGCTGCACTGGTACGACACCGAGGCCAACCGCATCGAAAACTACGTGCTCGCCGCCGGGCAAACCGGCAAGGGCCAAAGCCAGAGTGCTTGCATGAAGTCCCTGGGTGTCGCCTCCGGCAATCAACAGGAAAAGGTCGACGAACTGGTCCAGGCGCAACGCGCTTGCGTTTACAATGCGCAGCCGACCCCGGGCTACGCAGATCTGAATGATCCCTTCCTGCGCATGCCATTCAATTGGGAATGGAAAAGCAGCACGACCTGGCAAACGCCGCCGGCAAGCTGGACCTTGCCCAACCTGCCCTCTGACAGCGGCAGACTGGTCACCGTCCGCACCGCGCAACCGCAGAACACGCCGATGGTCGCGGTCAGTGGCCTGGTCGGCGGCAGCCGCATCCATGTCACCCAGGGCACGCCATTGCGATTCGCCATGGTCGGCTCCGACGACGATCGCTGGTTCTTCCGCGCCCGCGACAATTCGAGCCTGATGCTCAGTTATGAATTGGTCAGCGGTGCGGCGCAACTCTACGACGCCTGGGTAGATGTCTCACGCGAAGCCGCCGGCTTCTGGGTCGCCGACCGCTCGACCTGCAGCTCGCAACAATGGGCCATCGAAAACGCGCGCTGGCGAAACTACCTGTGGCTCGACAACGCAAGCAATCAGGTCTATGTCACCGGCGCCGGCAATCCCGTGAACCTCAATGCCAACTGGATCATCGAGGGCCTGCCCTTCCCCGCCGCATCTCCCCCGCCCTCTGGAACCTGCGCCGCCGCACCCGCAGCCAAGTGATGCGACGCCAGCAGACGCGTGATCGAACGCCAGCACGTGCGTTATTCGACTTTGACCGGAATGGTGGGGCGTGACGGAATCGAACCGTCGACCAGCGGATTAAAAGGCGAAAGCGAATCCGAGCCAGCAAGACCGGCCGATAGCGCATCAGAGCGCTAGGCCCGACAGCTCGGCCGCTCGGTCATGCCCAACCGTGCACGCTCGGGGGCGACTGGAAACATGGTGGAAACATGCTGCGGAGGCAAGGATGCTAGTCGAGCCGATTCCGCCGGAGGCGCTGACGTCACAAGGGCATTGTGCATGTCTAGGACGCGGCCCAGATCGGTGAACGGCGTAGTACCGACTTATCTCCCTGTACCCCCGGCGGCAGAGGACTGCACCCACTGCGCGAGTTCAAGCAGGGTCCGGAGTTGTGGGGGAGTGCCATGGCCACGCTCCTTAAGCCACCGCCCAATTTGGTCCTCACCCTTGCCCAAACTCCAGCTATCCATCTCGCCTAGCGCGATAAACGTATCGGTTGGTCGCAGTAGCCGAGGATCCATTCCATACGCCTTCCCAAGGGCTGACCACACCTCGCTGAAGACTTCGAACGAGACTTGATCCTTCACTGAAGCGTACGCATGTTCCAGCGGCAGCGGCGTTCGGCCTCGAAGTACAGATCGTTTCGCGAATGCCCTAAAGACCAGTACCGCGGCTATCGCCGTAGCCAAGCCGATCGCAAGCCAGAGTCCCATGGTCAATACCTCATTCCGGGCATGAGCCGTTTCCGTAGCTGGGGATGGCGTACGCGAACTCCGAAAGCTCTATGGTGACATCGTAGAAGCCGACTCCTACGGTCAGCAATCCGATTCCCGCCGCGCCGGTTCGAGCCAGAGCCGAGTCCGCGCCAGGTACACCAAATGCCCGAGGTACACTCGTCAGTGGATTGGTTGATCCCAACAAAGGCGGCCGCCCCGACGTTGCTGGAGCCCAGGATTTCGGCCACAGGCCGCCCAGCAGCGCAACGGCGTATGGGCCGACATTGATGGCGTTATCCGAAACGAAGTCTACGTATCGATCCATGTAACTTGGACCGTTCGTGCACGCCTGCTCTGGCTCCTTCTCCTGCTCCCCTTGCGGCTGGTTTCCCGGGGATGCGGTTGTGGGGCGTAAGCTACTGCCGCCCGCATCGCCGTGTGCTGTCGGCGGTCTTCGGGACTCATTGGAGGATCCGCCGCTCACCACTGTCCCCGCGGAGGCTGAGCTCGCCGGGCTGACCTCGGACCAAAAATCAGCACCGAATCCTCCTCCCGGCACAGCCCGTCCACTCGCGAACAGCGCCTGGGCAGCTGCATCGCTGATCGCCACCGTGCCAATTGCGGTGCAATCGTAGATACACACCCACTCGGCCGGGGCATCTCTAAAGCCGCTCGGATCCGTCAGTGTCAGCGTGTTATTTCGCACATAGCTAAAACGATTGAACGACTGTGGATCGAACGGGGCCGGAACAAAGGGATCGGCAGAGAGGAAGCGCCCGATCACCGGGTCCTGCACGCGCCCGTTCATATGGATGAGGGCGAGGTTGTCCAGAAGTAGCTGGGCAGAGACCACCAAGAGCTGCTCGACAAACTGCCGTGCGGCATCGTTCATCAACTCATCGATGCTCGCTTTGGCGTCTTGCACGAGCTCCAGCAGTGGCAGCAGCACTTGTCCCTGGTCGGCAAAACAGCCGGCGAGCGCTTCAGTGTCACGTTTCCCAACCAGCCGCAGCTTCGGTTGGTGATCTGACTTCGGAGGTCGCGAGGAGAAGCAGAACCCGCGCGGGTCACCTGTAGAGGGAAAGCAGCGTGACGGGCGTCAGGCAGCTCCACTTAGTCAGAAGGGCGTGCATCTCTCGGTGCAGCCGGCAGCTTATGCACGATGGTCACATCTTGGATTGAGCCGGCCGGCTGCAGACTTACGGCGCCACCGCCGAACACCGTACCTGCATTGCTGGTTCGCAGCTCGAAAAGCCGATCTTTGGGGACCTGCGCTGAGAGCGAGAAGAGACCATTCGCGTCAGTACGCACTGTAGCCTTCTTTACGTAGCTGCCCATGCCAACAGGCACGGACGAAAGCTTCAGTGTCCACAGTTCAACATCGTGATTCGCCAGAGGGCGACTGCTGCCCTCTACAACTACGCGACCAGAGACGGCCACCGTAGTCATGTCGGCAGCGGTACAGGACGTTCGCGGCGAGCGCGAAGCAAAGAAGCAGAAGCAGCGAGAAAAATCTATTGTCCGAGTGCTTCACGGATCAGCTCCTCATAACGACGTAGCGACGTACTCACGATATTGAGATGGCTCACGCCAAGTTCGCCGGTGTAGTTATACCCTCCGATTACTGTCGGCGTGAAACGCCTATGGTTCGGTGAGCCGACCATGTAGGGCGCTAGGGGCCTTCCTGAGAACGGATTGCCACCGAGGACGGATGTCGTCGGATTCTGTTGGTAGAAGTTCAGTGCATTACCGACGTTGCCATGCTCAAGCTGCAGTACGCTGTCATTCACGTCGTGCGGATCGAAGAGGATCAACACCTCAACTGCGACACCGGAGTCGCCCAACGAGTTCGCTACGATGAACGCCGAGCGTCCGCCACGACTGTAGCCAGTCAGGACGATCTGGCCGTTTGGGTTCGCTGCTGCAAAGTCTCTCGCCGCTCGCAATGCAGCCGCGCGAGAAAACGGCCCATGCTCGTAGAGAGTGCCGCCGAGTTCTTCAACAAAAGCGGCGAGGGATGGCGTGTCTCCCTCCAGGTTTGCAAATCCAAGGCCGGCGCCGCGGAATCCGATGACGAGTCGAGGAATGTTGCCGGATGGCGGCCCACCCAATGGGCTCGAGGACGAGGTGCCGGCAGACGTCACTTCAGACCAGAAATCAGCGCCAAATCCGGCGGCCGGCGCCGCTTGCGCACTCGCGAACAGCGCCTGGGCAGCTGCATCGCTGATCGCCACCGTGCCAATTGCGGTGCAATCGTAGATACACACCCACTCGGCCGGGGCATCTCTAAAGCCGCTCGGATCCGTCAGTGTCAGCATGTTATTTCGCACATAGCTAAAACGATTGAACGACTGTGGATCGAACGGGGCCGGAACAAAGGGATCGGCAGAGAGGAAGCGCCCGATCACCGGGTCCTGCACGCGCCCGTTCATATGGATGAGGGCGAGGTTGTCCAGATGCTCGTGCGCGGTGAAGCCGTGACGGGTGGTGGCGGCGATGTTGCTCAAGTCGCCCGAGCTCGGAGTTCCGGTCCAGTTGCTGCCGCGTCGCTTGCCGAACGCATCGTAGGAGAGCGCGACGACGACGGAGCCTGCGGAGTTGGTGATCCGGTCGGTGCTGCCGAGATGGTCCTTGAGCGCGTAGTACGTTGAGTTCGTGCCGGTGCTGCTGCGAATGTGGGTCGCCGCGGTGCCGGTGGCACCCTGCACGTAGTGCTTGTAAGCGGTCACCGACCCGACGGTGACTTTCTCCAGCAAACCCGCAACGTAGATCGTCGTCTCGGTCGTGCTGCCGTTGACGTTCACCTGTTTGAAGCGCTGGCGGCTCGACCCATAGGAGAAGGTGCTGACGTTGCCGCCCGTCTGGTTGATCTGGCTCGGCAGGTTGTAGGAGGTCCAGGCAATGCTCGCGCCATTGCGCGCGTTCATGTTGCCGTTCAGGTCGTAGCCGTACGAATTCGAACCCGCCGCGGTGACTGCGTGCTTCTTGGTGGCGTGGTACGTATAGCTGCCGACATCGGACTTGGAAGTGATGTTGCCGATCGCGTCGTAGCCCATCGTGAGGCTTACCCCGTGCCGGTGGCGGTCGTCGGGGCGCCGGTATTGGCGGGCGCCGCAAGACCCGAGGCAGTGCCGAGCATCACCCACCAGGTGCCGCCCGAGTACGGCACGAGCAGGTCCTCCAGGCCATCGGCGTTGTAGTCGATGGGAATGGCCCCAGCCCATTGGTATTGACGACGCCCGTGCTGACCGGTGCGTTGTTGCCACCGGAAGCGTTCGCGAGCATCACCATCCAGTAGCCGCTGCCCGAGGTGAGACTCGAGGAATAAACCAGGTCGTCCCTGGCGTCCCCGTTCACATCGAGCGGCCACGGCGTCTGATTGGCCGGTACGGATGATGCGGTGTTCACCTCGCCCGCAAGACCTGAAGTTCCGTTCTGGTGGGAGAACGTCGTCGCCGGAAAACAATCGAGCGGTGAGCCGGCGCATTCCTGGATGGAAGCCAGGCGGCTCTTGCTGGTGGAGGACAGCGCCGCTTCGTAGGTCAGCTCGTAGCGGCGTACGAGCGTCGCGCCGTACTTCACGTCGATGTAATCCAGGCGCGTGATCTGTTTGATCACGCTGCCGGCCAGATAGCCGCTGTCGATCTCGCTGGCGGGCTTGGTCTGGTAGACAAACTCGATCGTGTGGCTGGCCGCAACGCCCTGCCCGGCATTGCTCGTGTACTGGATCGTGGCGATGCGGTAACTGCCGTTGGTCGCATCCTCGGTGTACGCAAAAACAATCGCATTGCCCGAGCGGTCGCGGATCTTGTTCAGCGCCCAGGCACGCGCCGTCGTCTGGCCCACGGAGAGGATCTGCGAGTCGGCCGTGTTGCCGTACTCGTAGATGAGCCCGTCCTTGCGCTCGACATAAAAGTACGCCGGACCGTTGCCGGCGGTGCCATACGCCGTGACCCGGGAGAAGGTCTCGATCTCGGTCTGATAGGTCGAGCCGGCGCTGCCGTAAGTGCCGCTGGTGCGGCGCAGCTTGTTGCCATCCAGACAGAAGCGATCCGAGGCGTCATTGCGCACATCGCGCGACTCGCCATCCTGCGCCCAGGTGCGCGAACAGCGCCGGATCGCCGAAAGGCCCGCAACGTTCCAGCCCACGCCCTGCAGCGTGTTGCTGCTTGCCATGGTCGTAGATGAGCGCAAGCCGCGGTGTCAGGCCGTTGATGCCGGGCGGCGCAACGATCGGAATCGAGTAGCTCGCCTGGCCACTCGCCGAAACATCAAACGCCCCCGCGGTGCGCCCGACAGCAGCAGAGGCATCAGTCAGCGGAAACAACGAGATGAGCGAAAGAAGTGCGGCGCAGCGAATCAACCCGCGCAGGTTCGCCGGAGAAATCGCATCCATGAGCTTTCCCCCCTGAGCAGCAATCTGGGTTGGTGCTCGAATGACGAGGGCCTGAAACGCCAGGCCGCCTCTAATAAGAAAAGCGAAAAATGCCTGGGGTGATTCTCACGAAACGCGAAATATTTTTTGCGCTCTGAAGGCTTGACAAGCCGCCGGAAAGTGGCGCGCGCGAGGGTTGCCTACCCGCCTGCGGCTGCCTGCGTTCGCCGCATCGCTCGGGGGCGTCCTGTGCGGATTGGTGGGGCGTGTCGGAATCGAACCGACGACCAGCGGATTAAAAGTCCGATGCTCTACCGACTGAGCTAACGCCCCGTGCGCATGAGGATTTTCGAAGGGCGCGGATGATAGCCGAAAGCGCGCCGGGGCGCGAAATGCTTCATCGATAGCGCGTGGGATCAGGGATGCCGGCGGCCTCGAAGCCCTGGCGCCGCAGCCGGCACGAGTCGCAAACTCCGCAGGCCAGACTGGCCATGGCCGTTCCGGCGGTCGCCCCGACCCTCTGCATCGGTGCGGCAGGCGTGGGCTGATAGCACGACAACGTGATGCCAAAGTCCACACCCAGCTCGGTTCCGCGACGGATGATCTCTGCCTTGGTGAGCGCGATCAGCGGGGCGTGAATGTGCGTCCTCGCGCCCTCCACGCCCGCACGCGTGGCGAGCTGGGCGAGACGCTCAAAGGCGGCGATGAACTCGGGGCGGCAGTCGGGATAGCCCGACGAATCCAGAACGTTGACACCGATAAAGATATCCCGCGCCTCGATGACTTCGGCGAACCCTAGCGCGAGCGCCAGAAACACCGTGTTGCGCGCCGGTACGTAAGTGATCGGAATGCCTGCCGAAGGCTGTGTCGGCACTTCGATCCTGTGATCAGTGAGCGCGGATCCGCCGATCGCCCCGAGGTCGATATCGATCACGCGGTGCTCGGCCGCGCCGAGCGCCTCGGCGACCTGCCGGGCCGCCGCCAACTCGACCGCATGGCGCTGACCGTAGCGGAAGCTCAGCGCATGACAGGTGAAGCCCTCGCTGCGCGCGATCGCAAGCGTGGTAGCGGAATCGAGCCCGCCGGACAGCAACACCACGGCACGCGGCATCGTTTCTCTCTTCATTTTCCCGGCACGTTGCCCCACAGGTACTTGTGCAACTGGATCTGGAAGCGAACCGGCAGGCGGTCCTCGAGAATCCAGTCGGCGAGCTCCACCGCGCGCAGCTGTTCGTGGCTCGGCGAGAACAACACGGCGCAGCGCCGCTCCAGGGCGTGCTCGCGTACGGAATCGCGGCTCCATTCGTAGTCGACACGGTCGCAGATCACGAACTTGATCTGATCGGAAGCACGCAGCACCGCGAGATTCTCCAGGCGGTTGCGCGACACCTCACCCGACCCGGGCGTCTTGATGTCGACGACCCTGACGACGCGCTCATCGACCGGGGCAACGTCGATGGCGCCCGAGGTTTCGAGCGACACGCGGTAGCCGGCATCGCACAGGCGCGACAGAAGCGTGAGGCAGTTGCGTTGCGCCAGTGGCTCACCGCCGGTGACGCAGACATGCGATGCCCCGAAGCCTGCGACGCGCTCCAGTATCTCGTCGAGGGACTGCCACTCCCCACCGTAGAACGCATACGCCGTGTCGCAGTACTGGCAACGCAGAGGGCAACCCGTCAGCCGCACGAACACGGTGGGGATGCCGACGGTATCGGCCTCGCCCTGCAGGGAGTGAAATATCTCTGTGATCTTCAGGCGCTGCAGCGCGGAGCCTACATCGGAATCGAGCGAGGCGTTCACGTCGTGAACTCGAGGCGGCGCTTGCGCGCCGCGATTAGTGTCCTTCCGCAGTCATTTTCTGCAGGCGATTGGCCGCTTCCGTGGCGACGGCGGAATCCTTGTGCTCGCGCACCACGCGGTTCAACGCTTCGCGCGCCGGCGTCCAGTTCTTCAGCTCGTATTCGGTATAGCCGATCTTCAGCCACGCATCCGCGCGCTTGCGCGACTCGGGCCAGTTCTCCACCACGCGGCGAAACGCCTTGAGCGCCTCCGGGAAATCCCGCATCACGTAGTGCGTCTCGCCCAGCCAGTATTGCGCGTTGTCGGCCAGCGCACTGTCCGGAAAAGTCGCCATGAACTGCTGGAACGTGGCCCGGGCCTTGTCGTACTGCCCACTCTTCAGCAGCTCGAAGGCCGCCTGATAATTGGCGCGATCCGAACCTGCAGGCACCGGCAGCGAGCCATTTGGCGCGGAGCCCACGGACGGCGGCGGCGCCGCACCCACCTCGATCACCTGCAGGCGACGATCGATGTCGCCATAGAGATCGCGCTGCTGGCGGCGAGCGGTCTCGGCGCCGTGCTGCAGTTCCTCCAGCTCACCGCGCAGCGCGCGCGTTTCGTTCTGAAGGTTCTGCAACTGCTGCGACAGCTCGAGCAGACTCTGGTTGGAGAGCACGCGCTCGAGGCGCTCCAGGCGCCGGTCGAGGTCGTTCATCTTGATCGCCACCGGGTCCTTTTCCGGCGTCGTGGCGCACGCCGCCAGCGTTGCCACCGCCAGGGCGGGCAGCAGTGCGCGAAACATCGGTGGCGTGCGCATGACGCTCAGCCGCCGTAGACGATTTCGACGCGGCGATTCTTCGCCCAGGAAGCCTCGTCGCTTCCCGCCTGGGCAGGTCGCTCCTCGCCGTAGCTCACGGTGACGATCTGTCCGTCGCCGACGCCCTGCAGCATCAGCGCGCGGCGCACCGCCTGTGCGCGCTTTTCGCCGAGGCCGATGTTGTACTCGCGCGAGCCACGCTCGTCCGTGTGGCCTTCGAGTCGCACCTTGACGGCGCCGCTCGATGCGATCTTGCGCGCGTGCGCGCCGATCATCGCCGCGTACTGGCTCGCAATCTCGTAGCTGTCGAAGTCGAAATACACGACCCGCTCGGCGAGCGCCCGCCGCTCGGCCTCCGACGCACCGCCGGCCTCCGCGCCTTCCTCGAGAGCGCCGGGCTCGGCTTCCTGAGTGCCTGCCGACGCAGCTGGCTCCGCGGGTGGCGTCTCTTCTACCTTGTCCTTGGGGCAGCCCGTGAGGGCAAGCGTGGCCGACAACAGGGCGAACATCAGGATTTTGCGCATATCAGTCCTCCAGACTCACGAGCTTTGCGGGCGACGCTGCTTTTATCACGAACGCGGAAACGGCGACCAGACCGGCTCGCGCACGTCGCCCTGCTGTTGAGCCAGCTGGCTGTGCACGTTGCCATCCACCGACACTGTGGCGAGAACACCGCTTCCCTTGTCCTGCGCGCCGTAGATCAGCACCGCGCCGTTCGGTGCGAAGCTCGGCGACTCGTCGAGCCGGCCCTTGCTGAGAACCCGCGTGCTGCCGTTCTTGAGGTTCAGGACCGCGATGCGATAGGCGCCGCGATCGAGCGTCACCATCGCGAGCTGGGTGCCATCCGGCGACAGCCGCGGCCGCGCGTTGTAGGTCCCTTCGAAAGTCAGCCGCTGCGCGCGCTGCCCGGGCGCCACGGTGATCCGGTATATCTGCGGGCTGCCGGAGCGGTCCGAGGTGAAGAACAGGCTCTTGCCGTCCGCCGCCCAGACCGGCTCGGTGTCGATGCCGCCGTCGTCCGTGACGCGCGTGAGCGCCTGATCGGTGAGGGTCAGCACGTAGACATCGACGTTGCCGTCCTTGCGCGACAGCGTGAGCGCGAGGCGCTGCCCGTCCGGCGACCAGGCCGGTGCGCCGTTGATGCCCGCACGCGCCGAAACACGGCTGCGCGTCGCCGTGCGCAGGTGCTGCGTGAAGATCGAGGCCGTCTTGCCCTCGAAAGAAACGTACGCGAGGCTCTGTCCGTCCGGAGACCAGGCAGGCGACATCAACGGCTCGTCGCTGTCCGCCACGGTGACGCGGTTCTCCCCGTCCGCGTCCGCGACCCGCAGCTTGTAGCGGCGCGCCGTGACCGGGCCTTCCACCTCCACGTACGCGATGCGCGTCGAGAAGGCCCCGCGAATCCCGGTGAGCTTCTCGAAGATCAGGTCGCTGACCCGGTGGCTCGCGGCGCGCAGGTTGCGGCTCGTGGCCGGCTGGCGATAGTCGAGCAGCTTCTGCCCGTTGAGCACGTTCATGACCTCGAAGGCAATCGTGTAGCGCCCCTCGCCCTGCGGCTCGAGCCGGCCCACCACCACGAAGTCCTGGCGCAGCATGCGCCAATCGTCCATGTCGACCTCCGCAGCAGCGGTCGGCAGCTCGACCATCTCGCTGCGTTCCATCGGCTTGAACAGGCCCGTGCTCCTCAGGTCGCTCGCGACCAGCTCACCGACGTCGAACGGCGGGCTGCCAACGCCCTGCCATCCGAGCGGCACGATGGCGATCGGCACCGGGTCGGTTACGCCCTGCGTGATCTGGATCGTGAGCTCGGCGCGCGCCGCCGGTGGGGCGGCGAGGCTCGCGAGAATCAGTCCCGTCAACGTTGCGACGATGCGCGTCGGCTTCACTCGGTTCTCCCTTGCGCGTGCGCTGCTGGTCCATTGCTGGTCCATTGCTGGTCCATGGTTGGACACTTCATTCATCTGGCTTGAAATTGAGCCTGAGGTTCCGCTCGAACAGCGATGGATCGGACGGCAACGGCAGCGGCGAGGCGCGGTGCACCGCTGCCTCGATCGACTGGCGCACGATGTCATCGCCGTTGCACTCGCCGACGCGGACCGAAACAACCTCGCCGCTCGGGTCCTGCGTAACATACACGACGCAATTCAGTCCTGCTCTCGCGCTCGGCGGCCGGATCCAGGCTCGCTGAATTCGCCCCTGGATCTGCGCGATGTATTGCGCCAGCAACCCGGCGTCGATCGCCGAGGCGCGCGCTTCCTCTTCCGCGACGCGCCGCCTGAGCTCCGCCTCCGCCTTCTTGCGCGCCGCTTCGTCCTTGCGTTTCTTGTCCGCCGCGGCTTTCGCCTCCGCCGTCTTGGTCTCCGCGGCCTTGCGCTTGGCCTCCTGTGCGGCGCGTTCTGCTTCCTCCGCCTTGCGTTGTTCGGCCCGCAGCCGCTCAGCCTCTTCCTCCTCGGCGCGTTGCTTGCGCACTTCCTCCAGGCGCTGCTCTTCCGCCTCGCGCTCGCGCTTGATCTCCTCCGCGCGCTGCTCCTCTTCGAGCCGCTGCTGCTGCTTGCGTTCCTCCTCCTGCTGCAGCTTGCGCATCTCCTCCGCGACCTTGCTCTCGTCGACCACCTCGGCTTCGATCGCGAGCTGCGGCTTGGGCTGCGGCCTGGGCGTGTCGCTGAACTTCACCACGCCGTAGATGAGCAGGCCGACGATGGTCGCGTGCACGAGCACCGACAGGAAGAACGGCCAGGCGCGGTCGCGGAAAAAAGCCATCAGCGGTCGATGCGGCGGGGTTTCTCGAGGGGATCGGTGATGAAACCGACCTTTTTCGCCCCCGCCTGTTGCAGCAGCACCATGGCGGTGACGACGCGTCCGTAGGGAACCTGCTCGTCGGCCTTGACCAGTACCGGTGTCTCGGCATCCATGCGCAAGACCGCGGTGGCCCGCGCCACCACGGTCGGCTCGTCGATCGGGTGCTCCTCGTCGCGGCCGATGTTCAGGTACATCCGGCCCTGGCGGTCGACACTCAGCACGAGCGGTTCGTGTCTCTTCAGCATCTCCGGATCGAGCGGCTCCGCCGCCGCGTTGGGCAGGTCGACCTTCACGCCCTGCGTGAGGAGCGGCGCGGTGATCATGAAGATGATGAGCAGCACGAGCATCACGTCGATGTACGGCACGACGTTGATCTCGCCCATGAGGCGGCGTCTGCGGCCTTCGGGCCTCACGCTGCCCCCGCCGCGGCCGTGCGCGTCCCCGCGCTGCGCTGCAGGATGGTGGAGAACTCCTCCATGAAGGCGTCGTAGCGCACTTCCAGCCGCTGCACGTGATCCGCGTAGCGGTTGTACGCGATGACCGCGGGAATGGCCGCGAAAAGCCCCATCGCCGTGGCGATCAAGGCTTCGGCGATGCCCGGCGCGACCATCGCGAGCGTCGCCTGCTGCACGTTCCCGAGGGAATGAAATGAATTCATGATGCCCCACACGGTGCCGAACAATCCGACGTACGGGCTGGTGGAGCCGACGGTCGCGAGCGTCGCCAGGTTGTGCTCGAGCCGATCCATGTCCTTGAGCTGCGCGACGCGCATCGCGCGGCGCACGCCGTCGAGCAGTTGCGCGGAGTTGGCGCCCGCCTGCTGGCGCATGCGTCCGAACTCGCGATAGCCGTACTGGAAGATGTACTCCATGCCGATGGCGGGCTGGCGCTTGTTCTCGATCGCGCGGTACAGCGTCGACAGGTCGCCGCCCGACCAGAAATTGGTCTCGAACTTGTCCGCTTCCACGCGCGCGGCGCGGATCAGCGAGCGCTTGCGGAAGATGATCGCCCAGGAAGCGAGCGACGCTGCGAGCAGCAACGCCATGACGAGCTGCACGACGACGCTGGCGTCGAGGATCAGGCGTATGACATCGAGATCACTTGAGGGCATCGAGCAACTCCGTGGGCAAGGGACGCGGCTTGAGAGACTTGCAGCTCGAGGCAGGCTGCGCGCGTGCGCGCGCTCGTGATCAGCTCCTCTCCTGGTCCGGCTGGGCCCCGCAGGATCTCCTGCCGGAACGCAAACGAGGCACGACCCTGCGCTTCGGCAACGCAGGAGACGCGCAGTTCATCGTCGAGCCGCGCCGGGCGCCGGTATTCGATCTCCATGGACACGATCGTGAAGATCAGGCCCTGCTCGGCGGCCAGCCGGCTCTGATCGACGCCGGCGCTGCGCAGCCACTCGGTGCGCGCGCGTTCCATGAACTTCAGGTAGTTCGCGTAGTAGACGATGCCGCCGGCGTCGGTGTCCTCCCAGTAAACGCGAACCGGCCAGTTGAAGGGTTTCAAGATCAGCTGCCGTCCTTGAAGAGGCTGAGGGTGCTGCCCGAGCGCTCCGCCTGCGGCGGCTGCAGGCCGAAGTGCAGATAGGCGTGCGCGTGTCGCCATGCGTCCGCGCGCCGTGCGCATCATGTAGCCCTGCTGGATCAGGAACGGCTCGATCACGTCCTCGATCGTGCCGCGCTCCTCGCTCAGCGCGGCGGCCAGGCTGTCGACGCCGACCGGCCCGCCGTCGAACTTCTCGATGATGGTGAGCAGGAGCTTGCGGTCGAGCGTATCGAAGCCCTGCGGGTCGACCTCGAGCATGTCGAGCGCGCGCCTTGGCCACATCCGCCGTGATCGCGCCCGTCCGCCTTCACCTCCGCGTAGTCGCGCACCCGCCGCAGCAGGCGGTTGGCGATGCGCGGCGTGCCGCGCGCGCGCTCCGCGATCTGCGCGGCGCCCTCGGCTGTCCGTCGCGAGCCCGAGAATTCGCCGCCGAGCGCGTCACGATGCGCCGCAGGTCCGTCGATTCCGTAGAATTCCAGGCGCTGCACGATGCCGAAGCGATCGCGCAGCGGCGAGGTCAGGAGCCCGGCGCGCGTGGTCGCGCCCACCAGGGTGAATGGCGGCAGGTCCAGCTTGATCGAACGCGCCGCCGGACCCTCGCCGATCATGATGTCGAGCTGGAAATCCTCCATCGCCGGATAGAGGATTTCCTCGACCACCGGGCTCAGGCGGTGGATCTCATCGACGAACAGCACATCGCGCGGCTGCAGGTTGGTGAGCAGCGCCGCCAGATCGCCCGGCCGCTCCAGCACCGGGCCGGACGTCTGGCGCAGGTTCACACCCAGTTCGTTCGCGATGATGTGCGCCAGCGTGGTCTTGCCCAGGCCGGGCGGGCCGAAGATCAGCACGTGATCGAGCGCATCGCCGCGGTTGCGCGCCGCGCTGATGAAGATCTCCATCTGCGTCTTGACCGCGGGCTGGCCCACGTAGTCGGCAAGCGTGCGCGGACGCACCGCGCGATCGACGACCTCGTCCTCGCGGTTCGGCTGCGGCGCGATGACGCGTTCCTCGCTCATGTCGTGGACGATCCGGGCGCCTTGACCGCGGCCTGCAACGCACGCCGGATGATTTCCTCGGTGGTGGCCGCGCCTTGCGTGGACCGCAGCAGTCGCGTGACCTCGGCCGGCTTGTAGCCGAGGGCCACCAGCGCGCCAAAGGCCTCCGCCTGCGCGCCATTGCCACCCGTGACGGGCGCGAATTCACCGACGGGGGTCAGCGCGCGTACCCGGTCGCGCATCTCGATGAGCAGCCGCTCCGCGGTCTTGCGGCCAACGCCGGGAATGCGCACCAGCGTATCCACTTCCTGCGCTTCGACACACCGCAGGAACGCTTCGACACTGATGCCGGAGAGGATGCCGAGCGCGATCTTCGGTCCGACGCCCGACACCTTGAGCAGGCCGCGAAACAGGCGGCGCTCGGCCTCGGTGCCGAAACCGTAGAGCACGTGGGCGTCCTCGCGGACCACCAGGTGCGTGAACAGCTGCAGCTCCGCGCCGACCGCGGGCAGTTCGTAGAACGTGCTCATCGGCGCTTCGAGCTCGTAGCCGACCCCGTGGACGTCCATGAGCAACGTCGGCGGGTGCTTGGCTATCAGCCTGCCGCGCAGGAATCCGATCACGGCGCTGCGCCGAGCCGCGCGCGCAGCGTGCGGCCGTGGGCATGGCAGAGCGCGACCGCGAGCGCATCGGCGGCATCGGCACTCAGGCGCGCTTGCAGCTGCAGAAGGGCCTTCACCATGTGCTGCACCTGGCGTTTCTCCGCGCCGCCGACGCCCACGATCGCCATCTTGATCTCGCGCGGCGAGTATTCGAACACCGCGGCTGCGCCGTTGAACGCGCCACACAGGGCGGCGCCGCGCGCCTGCCCGAGCTTGAGCGCGCTGTCGGGATTGCGCTTGACGAAGACGCGCTCGATGGCGATCTCCTCGGGCCGAAACTCGACGACCAGCTCGCGCACGCGCTCGAAGATGACCTGCAGGCGCGCCGGGAATTCGCCGACCGGCGTCGCGATCGCACCGCTTGCCACGTACCTGGTGCTCGCCCCGTCGCAGTCGATGACCCCGAAGCCGGTGAGCCGCGATCCCGGGTCGAGCCCCAGGATGCGCGCGCGCGCCGCGCGCGGCACGACCCGCAGCGGCACGGCGGCCGGCGCCGCCGGATCAAAGGCGCGCCAGGATCTCGACCGGGAGGTTCGCATTCGAATAGACGTTCTGCACGTCGTCCAGGTCTTCGAGCGCTTCGAGCATCTTCGCCATGGATTCCGCCGTTTCCCCCTCGAGCGTCGCGGCCGTGGCAGCGCGCATGGTGATCTCGCTCTCGGCAGGCGCCAGGCCCGCCCGCGTCATGGCATCTCGCACCTGCTCGTACTCCGCCGGATCGGTGAGCACGTCGATGGAACCGTCGGTATTGGCGACGACATCCTCCGCGCCGGCTTCGAGAGCCGCATCCATCACTTTGCTTTCGTCGGACCCCGGAGGAAAGCACAGCAGCCCGACCTGGTTGAACAGGTAGCCGACCGAGCCGTCCGCGCCGAGGTTGCCGCCGTAGCGTGTGAAGGTGTGCCGAACGTCGGATACCGTACGATTGCGGTTGTCGGTGAGGCACTGGACCATCACTGCGACGCCGCCCGGACCGTATCCCTCATAGCGCACTTCCTGGAAATTGTCGCTGCCCGCTTCGCCCGAGCCGCGCTTGACGGCTCGCTCGATGGTATCCCGCGGCATGCTTGCCGCGCGCGCCTTGTCCACCGCCAGGCGCAAGCGCGCATTGGAGCCGGCATCGGCGCCACCCACGCGTGCTGCGGTCGTGATCTCACGAATCAGCTTGTTGAAGACCTTGCCGCGCTTCTTGTCCTGGGCACCCTTGCGATGCTGGATGTTCGCCCACTTGCTGTGCCCTGCCATTGCGCGAACCGGTCGTCACAAAAAGTGCGCGTATGATAGCGGAAAGCTTCCCCGGAAACACCGCGCCAACCTTTCGATTCAACCGTGGAAACAACGACTTCCAGCGCACGAGTCCCGACCGCGGCGGTGCTCGCCGCGCGTGCCGCGGTGAGCGGCTGGGTTGTCGATCCACAGGTGCGCAAACGCGCGCTGGCGCTCGCCGACGTGGTCGCGATGCTCGCCGTCGACGACGCCGTCGTCCTCGCTGCCCTCGCCCTGCCGCTCCTCGAGGCCGACGCGATTCCCACGGGGGTGGTCGAGCCCTTCGGCGATGAAGCGCTGCGCCTGGCGCAGGCGCTGAGCGGGCTCGGACAGTTCGGTCTGCCGGCGCAATGGAAACCGCAGGAGCGGCTGTCAGGCACGCAGGCAGAAACGTTGCGCAAGATGCTGTTGGCGGTGGTCACCGATCCGCGGCTCATCGTGCTGCGTCTCGCCGATCACCTGCTCGCTCTGCGCCAGGCCAAGGCCGCGACTGCGGACGCGCAGCGGCGCCTGGCCCTCGAAGCGCGCGAGCTCTACGCCCCGCTCGCCAACCGGCTCGGTGTGTGGCAACTCAAGTGGGAGCTCGAGGACCTCGCCTTCCGCTACCTGGAGCCGGAGAACTACCGGCGTATCGCCGCGGCGCTCAAGCTGCGCCGCGCCGATCGCGAGCAGTACATCGAGGCGGTGTGCAGGCTCCTGGAGCAGGAGCTCGCGGCGGTCGGCGTCCGTGCCCAGGTCGCCGGCCGACCCAAGCACATCCACAGCATCTGGCGGAAGATGACCAGGAAACAGCTGGCGTTCGAGCAGGTGCTCGACGTGCGTGCCGTGCGCGTGCTCGTCGATACGATCGCCGACTGCTATGCCGCGCTGGGTGTCGTGCATGGGCTGTGGCGGCACATCCCCGGCGAGTTCGACGACTACATCGCAACGCCCAAGGACAACAACTACCGGTCATTGCACACCGCCGTGTTCGGCCCCGGCGACGAGCCGCTCGAGGCGCAGATCCGTACCCGCGAAATGCACGCGCACGCCGAGCTCGGCGTCGCGGCCCACTGGAAGTACAAGGAGGGCGGGGCGCGCGATGCAGCCTACGAATCCAAGATTCAATGGGTGCGCAGGCTCCTCGAGCCGGGCACGCCCGACGGCGAGGCCGACGCGGACTTCATCGACCGCGTGCGTGCCGAGATCTTCGAGGACCGCGTCTACGCGCTCAGCCCCCGCGGCGAAGTCATCGACCTGCCGCAGGGCGCGACGCCGCTCGATTTCGCTTACCAGGTGCACACCGAGCTCGGGCATCGCTGCCGCGGCGCGCGCGTCAACGGCCGGATGGTGCCGCTCACGCATCGCCTCGCGAACGGCGACGTGGTGGAGATCGTGGCGGCGAAGCTCGCGCACCCGAGCCGCGACTGGCTCAGCCCGCAGCTCGGCTTCCTCGCTTCGCCGCGCAGCCGGACCAAGGTGCGCAGTTTCTTCCGCAAGCAGGACGTGGAACAGAACCGCGCCCAGGGACGCGAGATGCTGGAGCGCGAGCTGTCACGCCTGGGAACGCACGGCGTGACCCTGCCCGAGCTCATCGGCGAGCTCGGTTTCAAGGCGGCGGCCGATGTGCACATCGCCCTCGGCACCGGCGATTTGCACCTCGCTCAGGTCGCCAATGCCTTGCAGCGGCGCGCCGCCGCCGCATCCGGCGTTCAGACCATCGCCGCCCCAAAACAGGGCGGCCGCGCCCGCCCCGTCAACGGCGCGGCGGCGTCCAGCGGCATCGTCGTCGACGGCGTGGGCGATCTGATGTCCAATTTCGCCCGTTGCTGCCGCCCCGTGCCTCCGGAGCCGATTGTCGGCTACATTACACAGGGTCGCGGAGTCAGCATTCATCGGCAGAGCTGCGCCAGTCTGCTGCGCATGCGGACGCGCCAGCCTGAGCGCGTCATCGGCGTCGAATGGGGCCAGCGGCAGGATCAGCTCTTCGCGGTGGAGATCGCCGTCCATGCCTTCGACCGCCGGGGCCTGGTGCGCGACATCAGCGCGGTGCTCGCCGACGAGAAAATCAGCATTCAACAGATGACGACCAGCACGAATTCAAGGGAGAACACGGCTGACGTCGCGCTGCGCGTGGGCGTGCGCGGCCTGGCCGAGCTCTCGCGCGTGCTGAGCCGCATCGGCGCCCTGCCCAACGTGGTGCGCGCGCGCCGCACCGTCTGATGGCTACGCAGGCCTCTACCGCCACCACTGCCGCCCGCCAGCACGTGGTCGTGGTCGATGCCGACCTGAACGTGCTCAAGGCCCTGGTGGCTCCGCTGCGCGGCGAGTTCGAGTTCCACATCACCATCAGCGCCAGCGATGCGCTGGCGCTGCTCGAGCATCGCTCGATCGCCGCTATTGTCGCCGGCCAGAAGCTCTTCAGCACCAGCGGCGTGGAATTGCTCAGCGAGGCGCGCAAGCGCTCACCGCGCACCGTGCGCGTGCTGCTCGCCGATGCCGAGGAGCGCCGGTCCGCGGAGCACGCGCGCGCCGCCGCCGGCGCCTTCCAGATCCTCAACCGGCCGTGCACGGCGCAGCAGCTCAAGGAGGTGCTGCAGGTTGCGGCGTGGTCCACGAGTGTGACGACCGAGGAGACCGGCGAGGTCGAGCACGTCGTGATGGAAACGGCGCACGACCAGCCTCCGCTGGCCGATTCGGGCGGCGCCCCGGTCACGGTGCTGACCACCGACGCCGATCTCTACGACGCAATCCGCACGGCCGTCCAGGGTCGGCATGAAACTCATCTCGCGACACGGCTCGAGGATGCTACCGAGCTGGCGGCTACCGGGCGTTGCCCGGTGCTGGTCACGGACATGGCTCTCGCGCAACCCGCGCTGGAACGCATCGCCCGTCACCTCGGAACGCACGAGGCGGCGCTGGTCACCGTGGTCGTCGGCAGCCGCGAGCAAGGCAATGCCCTCATGGCGCTGTTGAGCTCGGGCGTCATTCACCGGTTCCTGCTCAAACCGGTCACGCCAGGTCTGGCGCGCCTCGCCATCGACTCCGCCTCGCGCCACCATCACGGCCTGTTGACTCAACCCCGGCGCACTACTGCTCCTGTACCGACCTCGCGACCGCCATTGCGCTCCGTCGCGCCTCAGCCGCGCGTGGAGCCGCCCCACGCGCACGTGCCTCCCGCGGACACCGCGTCATTGCTGAGCGCGCCTGCGAAGGCCGAGCCGAAGCCACGGCCACGCTTCGCGCCATCCCCGGTGCTCGCTGCGGAGCGCGAGGGTGCGCAGTTCGAACTGACCACGCCCCTATCCGCGGAGGCCGCCGGCATCGAAGAGGCAGCCGAGGAGCCGCTTGCCGAACGGCGCAAGTGGCCGATGGCCCTCATCGGCGGAGGCATCGCGGTGATTGCCCTGCTCGCCGCTGCCGGCGGCTGGCTCTGGTATCGATCGACCCTGCCGCCACCGGCCGATCCTCGCCAAGTGGCGATCCAGACCAATCTGGCGGCGGCGCAGAGTGCGTTCGATGCCGGCCGCCTGATGGAGCCGCCCGGCGACAACGCGCTGCACTTCTACGCGCAGGTGCTGAAGGACGACCCGCAGAATGCCACGGCGCTCGCGGCACTGGATCGGATCGCCGAGAGTTTCATCGAGCAGGCCGAGAACTTCATGGTCGAGGGCAAGCCCGACGAGGCCGCGGCGGCGCTCGAGAACGTCCGCCGCGTGCAACCCGACCATCGGCGCCTGCGTTTCCTCGACACGCAGCTGCGCAAGGAGCAACAGGATCGCCTCGTGCTACAGGCGCGCGAGCGCACGACGGCCGGAGACACGCGCGGGGCGCAGCAGCTGCTCGAGCAGGCGGCACGTGTCGTGCCTGGCCAGACCGGTGAGGTCAAATCCGCGCAGCAAGCCATCACGGCGCGCGAGCGCACACAGACGGTCGAGAGAGAGCTCGAGACGGTGCGGCAGCGCCTCGCCCAGGGCCGGCTCGTCAGCCCGCCCAATGACAGCGCCAAGTCTCATCTGCGCGCCGCGCAGCGCGCCGAGCCGAACAACCTGGCCGTGCAGCAGGGCTTGCGCGATCTGACGGAACGCGTCATCGCCGAGGCCGAGCAATCCGTCCAACGTCGGCAACTGGACGCCGCACGATCGCTGCTGCGGGAGGCGCAGGACCTGGATGCGACGCCCGAACAGCTCACTGGTATCCGCGCCGGACTCGAGGGTGCGCAACAGGACCGGCAGAAGAACGACTTGTTGCAGCTCGTGATCCGGCGCAGCGAGGAGAATCGCCTGCTCGAACCGGCACAGGACAGCGCGCGCTTCTACCTCGGCCGCCTCATCCAGGCGGACCCGAAGCACCCGGCAGTGGCGCAGGCCGTGCGCACGCTCGGCGGGCGCCTGGTGGCCAACGCGCAGCTCGCCATCAGCCAACGCCAATACGACACCGCCACACGCTTGCTGAACGAGGCGCGCGCCATTGGGTTCGAAGGCCCGGAGCTCGCTGTGGCGGACAATGCCCTGCGCGCAGCTCGCCTGCCGGCTGGCCCGGTCGCGGCGCGTATTCCGCAAGAGGTGACCCCGCCGCGTCGCGTGCGCGCTGTCGTGCCGGAGTATCCGCAGCGCGCCCTCGAAGACGGAATCGAAGGCTGGGTGGATGTGAGCTTCGCACTCACGCCCGCGGGCGACGTGACCGACGTCAAAGTCGAGGGTGCGACCCCGCGCAACCTGTTCGACCGCGCCGCACTGGCAGCCGTACGGAAGTGGAAATTCGAGCCGCGCGCGCCGGATGCCGCGTTCGCACAACGCATGCGCACGCGCGTGGAGTTCAAGTTGAAGGAGGAGTGACGCTCCTCGCGCACGCGAGCGCGCTCACCCGGCCAGCCGGCGGTGCGCGGCCGCTCAGGCCGAGCCGATCACGAATTGATTCCCGTCCGGGTCCTTGAGCATGACGAAGGTGCCCCACGGTTCGTCCTTGGGCTCGCCGAGAAACTCCACGCCACGCTGCCGCAGCTGGCGGTAGGTGGCCCGAACGTCGTCGCGGGCGCGGCGCGACCGGGTCTCGGTCAGCCTGCAGACGATCGCCACCAGGACGGGGCTGTCCAAGTCCAGCGTGCAGTCCGCGATCCGGCACCTCGGACGCCGCCGGCTGCTCGACGCCGGCACGCGCGCCACCGTCACCGATCCAGCCCGCGGCATTCTCAGGCCCTGGGCCCGCTGAGGAGGTCTTGCCCCGCGCGCCACCGACAGCGGCGCCGGTTCAGCACATCACTGGCGCGGCTCGCCCGCCTTGCGCCGTGCGATCCAGGCGTCGACGTTGCGACGCAGGGTGCCGAGGGGGACGACGCCCTGCCCGAGCACAACCTGGTGAAAATCGCGGATATCGAATCGCTCGCCGAGCTCGCGCCTGGCGCGCTCGCGCAGCGCCATGATCTCCAGCCCGCCTGAATCGTACGCGGTGAGCTGCCCCGGCAACACGGCCATCCGATCCACCAGGTCCTCGGACTCCTGCTGGCTGAACCGGCCGGTGTCGCGCAGATACTGAGTCGTCTCTTCGCGGCTCCAGCCCAGCACGTGCATGCCCGGGTCGGCCACCATGCCGCGCGCCGGCCAGATGCGGCGGCTGATCAGCGCATAGTCCGTGTCGTACATGCCGGCCTCCTCGGCCAGCATTTCCGAGTAACGCGCCCAGCCTTCGAGGTACGCCGAATTGAACGACAACTTGCTCACCGGGCTCTGTTCGAGCATGCGCGCGAAGGAGATCTGCATGTGGTGGCCCGGGTACGCCTCGTGCATGGCGGTGATTTCCGCAGCTCCGCGCGTCTCGTCCGACCAGGTATCGGTCGCGATGCGGTAATACGCCGGCTTCGACGCATCCACCTGTGACTCGTAGTGCGAGCTCGCTCCGGAACCGAGCATGAATTCGCGGAACGGTTCCACCAGCACCACCTGCCCGGGCATCGCCGCGAACAGCGGCGCACTCTGCGTGCGCGCCCGGTCGACCACCGCACGCGAGAAAGCGACCAGCTCGTCTTGCGAGGCGAAATGGTTGTCCGGCGCCTCCTTGACCTTGCGGATGATGGCGGCGAGATCGCGCGTGCCGAACTTGCGTTCGCCGAGGTCGGCCACGACCGCGGCGTTGCGCTCCACGGCGCTGCGACCGATGTCGAACACCTCCTGCGGCGAACGATCGAGCGTCGTGTACGAGCGCAGCGAGGCCTGATAGCACTCCTTGCCGTTCGGGTTGGCCACCACCGCCAGTGCATCGCGCGCCTTCGGCAGGTATTCCTTTTCCAGATAGTCCTTGTATCGCTGCAATGCCGGGTTCACCTGCTCGGCGATCAGGGTCTGGAACGCCGCCTTGAACGGCGCATCGTCGCTGCGAGCGGCGGGCGATGCGAGCGGAGACTTGTCGGGCGCGGCGCCGGCGAGTCCGCCAATCTGCTTGATGACCCGCTGGACCACGCTCTTGGGAGCCGAATAGCCCGCGCTCAGCCCGCGACGCAGATTCGTGATCTCCTGGTCGATGGCGCGCGGCGCCGCGCCCCAGCGTTGCAGCGCCTGGGCGCGTTCGTCCGCGGTGCCGACCGGCTGCTCCTGCGCCACACTCACCATCGCCAGGTGCCAGCCATTCATGTGGCTGACCTCCCAGAGCTCCGAACGGCACACGCGCAGCTGCGCTTCGGATTCGAGTTGTTCCTTGAGGATGTCGTAGGTCGCCGAGCCGGGCGGCAGCGCGGCGGGATCGATGCGGCGCAGCTCGGCAAGCAGTTGGTCGTTGGTTCGCTCGAACGCCTCGATGGCCTGGGCACTGCGATCCGGCCAACGCCGATGGTCAGGTGCGGGTAAACCGGTGAAGTAGGCCAGGATCGGCGCATAGTCGAGCTGATGTGCGACCGCGCGCTGCGCCAACGCTTCGAACTGCTCCCGGGCAACCGAAGCGCTCGCCGCGCCCGCACCGGTACTCGTGCTCGTGCTGGTAGAAGATGGGGTCGTGCTTGCGCACGATACCGAAAGCGCCGCGGCGCCAAGTACGACGATGCACCTTCTCATTCAACCCTCCGCGGCTGCGCCGCGCTGTGGTCCCGTTGCTGAAGCTTGATGACGATCATGCCGGGCAGGAGGTCGGTCCCCGGGCCGCACTGCGCCTCGAGTCGCATCGAGGCCGGCGCGACCGTGGTGCTCAGCGATTCGGAAAGTCGATCGCGCGCTTGTCCGCCGCGAGCGCAGCTTCGTGCAGCGCCTCGCTCAGGGTCGGATGCGCATGGATGGTGCGCTGGATGTCCTCCGTGCTCGCCGAGTACTCCATCGCCAGCACGGCTTCGGCGATCAGTTCGCCCGCCATCGGCCCGATGATGTGCACGCCGAGAATCTCATCCGTATCGGCGGCGGAGATGACTTTGGCGAACCCGGCGGTCGATTCCATCGCGCGCGCCCGGCCGCTCGCCAGGAACGGAAACGACCCGACCTTGTAGGCACGGCCGGCCTGCTTCACCTGTTCCTCGGTCTGCCCCACCCACGCGATCTCCGGCGCGGTGTAGATCACTGACGGAATGGTCTTGTAGTTCACTTCGGAGAACTGGCCGGCGATCAGGTCCGCGACCATCACGCCCTCCTCCTTGCCCTTGTGCGCGAGCATCGGGCCGCGCACCGCATCGCCAACCGCCCACACGCCTTCGGTGCTGGTGCGGCACTCGTGATCCACCTTGATGAAGCCACGCTCATCGAGCTCGACGCCCGTGCCCTCCGCGAGCAGATCCTCGGTGAACGGCCGCCGGCCGATCGCCACGACGAGCTTGTCGACCTCCGCCGACTGGTCGCCCTTGGCATCGGTGAAGCGCACCGTGACCGCACCGTTCGCGATGGTCGCGCCGGTGACCTTGGCGCCGAGGCGCACGTCCAATCCCTGTTTCTTGAAATGCCTGAGCGCCTCCTTCGCGACCTGCTGATCCGCCATTGCGAGAAAGTCGGGCAGGGCCTCTAGAACGATGACCTCGCTCCCCAGCCGGCGCCAGACACTGCCGAGCTCCAACCCGATGATGCCCGCGCCGATCACGCCGAGGCGGCGTGGCACCGAAGTGAACTCCAGCGCGCCCCAGGAATCGACGATCCGCTCGTTGTCGAACGGCGCCGACCTGAGCTCCATGGGCACCGAGCCGCTGGCGAGCACCACGTGCTTGGCCTGCAGGACCCGCTTGCTGCCATCGTCCGCCGTCACTTCCACCTTGCGCCCCGGCAATAGGCGTCCATGGCCCTGCAGCCCCGTTACGCCGGCACTCTTGAACAGCGCCGTGATGCCGTTCGTGCTGGCCTTGACGATCGCCGCCTTGCGCTTCTGCATGGCGAGCAAGTCCAACGAAACGCCGGCCACCTTGATGCCGTGCGTTGCGAACTCGCCGTGCACGCGATGCAACAGCTCGGAAGATTCGAGCAACGCCTTGGAGGGAATGCAGCCGGCGTTCAGGCAGGTGCCGCCGAACGCATGCGTGCCGTCGCGATTCTTCCACTCGTCGACGCAGGCGACCGACAGCTTGTTCTGCCCGGCGCGAATGGCCGCGGGATAGCCGGCAGGACCGGCGCCAATGACGACGACATCGAACGAATCGGACATCTCAGCTCCTCATCTATCTCTCGGGGCGACTGACGATGGGGGACGGGTTTTCGGGAACGCCGTGAACCCGTCCCCCACCGTCAGTCGCCCCCAGGCATTCAGATCTGCAGCAGCATGCGCGACGGGTCTTCCAGAACTTCCTTGACCGTCACGAGAAATTGCACGGCCTCTTTCCCGTCGATGATTCGATGGTCGTAGGTGAGCGCGATGTACATCATCGGCCGGATCACGACCTGACCGTCGACGACCATCGGCCGGTCCTGGATCTTGTGCATGCCGAGGATCGCGCTCTGCGGCGAGTTGACGATCGGCGTGGACATGAGCGAGCCGAACACTCCGCCGTTGGTGATGGTGAAAGTGCCGCCGGTGAGCTCCTCCAGCGTGATGGTGCCCTCGCGCGCGCGCTGCGCGAACTGCGCCACCGCCTTCTCGATGTCGGCGAAGCTCATCTGGTCCGCATCGCGCAGGATGGGGACGATCAGACCGCGCTCGGTCGAGACGGCCACCCCGATGTCGTAGTACTCGTGGTACACGATGTCGTTGCCCTCGACCGACGCGTTGATCACCGGAAACTTCTTCAGCGCCTCGATCGAGGCCTTGACGAAGAAAGACATGAAGCCCAGGCGCGCACCGTGATTCTTCTCGAACTCGTCCTTGTAGCGTGCCCGCAGCTCCCGCACCGCCTTCAGGTCGACCTCGTTGAAGGAGGTGAGCAGCGCCTGCGTCGTCTGCGCCTGCACCATGCGGTCAGCGATGCGCGCGCGCAGTCGCGTCATCGCCACGCGATGCTCGGATCGATTGCCGCGCGTGAGCGTGGAAACGGGCGCCGGAGGCGGACTCGGCTTGCGGGCCTCGGCCGGGGCCCTCGCGTCGGTGGGCTTCTGGCCCAGATGCGTCACGACGTCGGTCTTGGTGATGCGCCCGTCCTTGCCCGAGCCAGGGATCTGGGACGGAATGAGCTGATTCTCCTCGACCATGCGTCGCACCGAGGGACTGAGCTTCTGCGCTGCCGAATCGTCCTTGCGCGCCGGTCCCGCCACAGCGGCAGCCGCCGCTGGCGCCGCAGGTGCTGATGCAGCGGCAGGTTTCGGCGCAGACGAGCCCACGGCGGCCGCGCCCTCTTCGAGAATCGCCAGCACCTGCCCGCTCGTAACGGTCGCGCCATTGTCGACCCTCAGCTCCTTGAGAATTCCCGAGGTCGGCGCAGGCACTTCGAGCACGACCTTGTCGGTCTCGAGGTCGACCAGGTTCTCGTCGCGCGACACCGGATCGCCCGGCTTCTTGTGCCAGGACACCAGCGTCGCATCGGCCACTGATTCGGGGAGCTGCGGAACTCGAACTTCGATGGTCATGAGGTTTTCCTGGCTGCCGTCGCCGTGAGGCGCGCGGTTTCACGTGCGGTTTCTTCGGTGATCGTCGCTTGCAGCGCCGCCGCGACGAGGGCGTGCTGCTGTTCTTCGTGCATCTGGTGAATGCCGGTCGCCGGCGCCGCCGCCGGCGCGCGGCCGGCGTACAGCAGCACGTGGCGCGTCGTGAGCGGCTCGAGCAGGCGGTGGCGGATCTGGTACCACGCGCCCTGGTTCTGCGGCTCTTCCTGGCACCACACGATCGCGCGCGCGTTGAGGTACTTGCGCACCAGCGCCGCGTATTCCTCGATCGGGAACGGATAGAGCTGCTCGACTCGTACGACGGCGACGTCGCGCAGCTCGTGCTTGACGCGGTATTCGTGCAGATCGAAGTACACCTTGCCACTGCAGAACACGATCCGGCTCACCTGGGCCGGCGCGGGCTGGCTCACATCGTCGAACACGTTGGCGAAGCGTCCGTTGGTGATTTCGCGCAGCTCCGATGCCGACTGCTTGTGGCGCAGCAGGCTCTTGGGCGTCATCACGATGAGCGGCTTGCGGAAGCCGCGCAGCATCTGCCGGCGCAGCATGTGGAACATCTGCGCGGGCGTGGACGGCACGCACACCTGCATGTTGTTCTCGGCGCTGAGCTGCAGGAAACGCTCCAGGCGCGCCGAGGAATGCTCAGGGCCCTGGCCCTCGTAGCCGTGGGGCAGGAACAGCGTGAGCCCCGAGAGCCGTCCCCACTTCGCTTCGCCCGAGCTGATGAACTGATCGATGATGACCTGGGCGCCGTTGACGAAATCGCCGAACTGGCCTTCCCAGACGTTCAGCGCGTTGGGCTCGGTGGTCGAGTAGCCGTACTCGAAGCCGACCACGGCTTCTTCCGACAGCACCGAATCGATGATGGCGAAGCGCGGCTGGCCGGACGCCACATGCTGCAGCGGGATGAAAGTCCTGCCGGTGGCCTGATCGTGCAGCACGGCGTGACGATGGAAGAACGTACCGCGAGCGCTGTCCTGGCCGACGATGCGGATCGGGTAGCCGTCCTTGAGCAGCGCCGCGTAGGCGAGCAGCTCGGCGCAACCCCAGTCGAGCGGCAGCTCGCCGCCGATCATCTTCTCGCGATTGGCGATCACCTGCGCGACGCGCGGGTGCAGGGAGAAGTCCTGCGGAAAGGTCGTCAGCGTCCGGCCGAGCGCGCGCAACGTTTCCGGATCGATCGCGGTGCGCACGCTCTCGTGCCAGTCCGCATCGAGATACTGAGTCCAGTCGACGGTGTACTTGTTGCCGATCAGGCCGAGCGAGGCGCGTGCCTGCGGCTTGCCCTCGTCGAGCCCGCGGCGGTACTGCTCGACCATCTCGCCGGCTCCGGCCTCGGTGATCGCGCCCGCGGCGATCAGGCGATCGGCGTAGAGCTTGCGCGTGGTCGGGTGCTTGCGAATGACCTGGTACATCACCGGCTGCGTCGCGGCCGGTTCGTCCGCCTCGTTGTGACCGTGGCGCCGGTAGCACACCAGGTCGATGACGATGTCCTTGTGGAACTGCATGCGGTAGTCGAGCGCGAGCCGCGCCACGAACACCACCGCCTCCGGATCGTCGCCGTTCACGTGGAAGATCGGCGCCTCGATCATCTTGGCGACGTCGCTGCAATACAGCGTAGAGCGCGCATCGCGCGGATCGCTGGTGGTGAAGCCGACCTGGTTGTTCACGATCACGTGCAGCGTGCCGCCGGTGTAGAAGCCGCGCGCCTGCGAGAGCTGCAGGGTTTCCATCACCACGCCCTGGCCGGCGAAGGCGGCATCGCCGTGGATGAGCACCGGCACGACCTTGTCGCCGCGCTCGTCGCCGCGGCGTTCCTGGCGCGCGCGCACCGACCCTTCGACCACCGGGTTGACGACTTCGAGGTGCGAGGGATTGAAAGCCAGCGCGACGTGCAGATTGCCGCCCGGGGTCTTCAGGTCCGCCGAGAATCCCTTGTGGTACTTGACGTCGCCCGAGCCCTTCATGTGGTTGACGTCGTAGTGTCCCTCGAACTCGGAGAACAGGATGCCCGGCTCCTTGCCGAGGATGTTCGCCAGGACGTTGAGGCGCCCGCGATGCGCCATGCCGATGACGCCCTCCTCCACGCCCTTCACGCCGCCCTGCTGGATCAGATCGTCGAGCAGCGGGATCAGGCTCTCGCCTCCCTCGAGCGAGAAGCGCTTCTGACCGACGTACTTGGTGTGCAGGTAGCGTTCGAGTCCTTCGGCGGCAGTCAGCTGCCACAGGATCGCGCGCTGCTCCTCGGGGCTGAAGCGGTGCAGGACGCGGCCTTCCTGGTAACGGTCCTGGAGCCACAGGCGCTCCTCCGAGTCCGACACGTGCGCGAACTCGGCGCCGATCGTCTCGCAGTAGATGAGTTTGAGCTGCTCCAGGATGTCCTTGAGCTTCATGAAGCGCGGCACCGCCTTCTCGACGCGGCTGCCGGTAAAGAACTCCGTCTCCAGGTCCGCGGCCGTCAACCCGAAGTACTCCAGGTCGAGCACGCGCGGCGTCGCGCTCTGCGAAATTCCGAGCGGGTCGAGCCTCGCGACGAGATGCCCGCGGTTCGCGTAGACCTGGATCAGGCGCGAGACGGCGCCCTGCTTGGCGCTTGCCTCGTGGCGGGCATCGACAGGATTGGTCGCCTGCGGCAGGCGCGCGCGCTCGAGGAGCGCCGTGCGCAACGGCCCGTGGGGAACTTCGCCGCTCGCGCCCGCGCGCAACCGCGTGAAGTACTCGCGCCACTGCGGATCGACCGACGTGGGGTCCTGAAGGAACTGCTCGTAAAGCGATTCGACGTAGGTGGCATTGCCACCCGACAAGGGCGTGGTGGCGTACTGGTCGCTCAGGGATTCGCTCATGGGCCTCAGGCTTAAGCCTTGCAAATCAACGCGGTGGACGTGAAACCGGGTGCTCGTTTGCGGCCCGGTAGTGTAACGGAAAATCGCTCCTGAGCGAAAAAGGCGGCTTTGCTGCTGCGGTGACGTCTCCTCGGGACTTATCCACATTTCCCGAAACGCAACGGGCCGTACGCGGTGATTCGGGTGTTGCAGTTCGCGGGGTACGTCAGCGCGCGTCCCTTAATGGCGGCGGCGGGTCGGGAACTCAATGGCTCCGGGCGCCCGGAGCAAGCTTGGCTTGGCTGGCTTGACGTGGCGAGGCGCGGGCGCGCAGCGCGATCAGCCGAGGTGGAAGAGCAAGGTCAGCTCGTAGAGGACGAGAGCGCAGTAGACGCCGAGAGCGAGGTAGAGCGTCGTGACGACCCTGAAGCGTCCGAACATGCGGTAACGCGACAGCAAGACCAGCACGAGCACTCCGAGACCCGTGAGCCCCATCTTCACGGAGGCGAACACGGTCACGTCGCCGTAGATGAGGCGGGCCATGAACGGATTGGACTCCTGTGCGCCGAGCACGAGGAGATTGAGCGTGAGGAAAGCATCCGCGCAGCACAGCAGCAGGATGCCGATGGCGACTGCGAGCAGATGCGCGTCGTGCCAGTCCACCACCGGGAGGGATTCGTCACCCACGCGCCGCACTGCGCGCCGCCGTGGTCGAAAGCCGCCGTAGGCCACCGACCAGAGCGTCAGCCGGCGCCGCTCCCGCAGTCCGCGGCGATCGCTGAAGATCCCCGGACTCACCGCCCGCACGCCACGGAGCTGGTTGATGACGCGCTGCGCGTTCTGCTCGCGCCCGTCGGTATCTCTTTTTGTCTGCATCTTTCCCCCGATCGCGCGCGCCGGTCCCGTGGCGCGCCGCCCTGCTGGGCTCCGCTATGCGATGCAAGTTCGATACCGCCGCGCGTGTCGGGCAGCCAATCAAGGAGTTGCGCAATCTGCGGGGGCGCGCCGTCGCGCCAGCTGTAAATTCCACCGACCTCGGCGCGGGTGAGAAGCCAAAGCGGACTGTGACGCGCGTCACTCTTTCAGGCGCTGCAGCAGTGCCTCGAAGCGGGCGGCGTCGTACCGATCGTCCTGCGCCAGGGCCGCAAACAGTGCGTCGATCTCAGGCTGCAGCGCGCGGTCGCGCCCGGTCTCGGCCAGCAGCAGCACTGCAGCCATCGCCGCCTGCTCCGCCGCCACGTAGTCCGGAAAATCGCCGTTTCGCGCCCCTGCAATCAGCGCCTGCAGGACCTTCCTCTTCTGCTCGCGGGTGAGCGGCCGCTTGGCGAGTTGGGCGCCGGCCCGCGCGAGCAGATCCGCCAACTCCTCGCTCGCCTTCGCGGCGTCCACGCGGCTGGCACCTGCCGCGCGATGCAACTGCGCGCTGCGCGATCTGAGCTCCTCGTTCCACCGCGGGTCGACCGCCGCGAACACGGCGCTCAACATGACCAGCCGGCTGTCGTCGAGCCTGAGCGAGCCCGGCTCCAGGGAACCGGCGAGACCGCGGCCGGCGGCATAGTCGAAACGCATGCTGCGGTGACAGGAATAGCAGTTGTAGAAGGCGAATTCAGGCAGTGCGCCGGTGTTCTGGAAGTGAGGGCTTCTCAGCATTCCCAGCTGTGCATCGGCGGCTTGCACCAGTCCCGCGATCCAGACTTCGCTCGCCTCGGGCACGGCCTTGCGCGCGCGATAGTCGTCATCGCGTCTGAAATGTTCGCGCCCTCCGCCGGTGCGCCACAACTCGGTGAACGTGTCGAGCTCGAAGCTCAGGCGCGGATGCCCGGCCGCCATCAGGCGATGGCTGGCGAAACGTGCTTCATCCCCGACGTGGCACGCCACGCAGATGCGCGCGCGCGCCTGCGGCTCTTCGATCGGATACAGGCCGTTGGCGAGATTGTCGGCATGCACAACGCGCGGCGTGTCGTCGTGCGAGGCGAGCCAACGCGATGCGGCGCCATGACAGGATTCACAGCCGATGCCGTCGCTCATCTGGAACAGCGGCCCGCGTTCGGATGGCGCGACGTTGTCGGCATGACAGTCGAGGCAGATGCGGGCTTCGTGCGCCGGTCCGATCGACAGACGCTGCGCAATCCTCTGTGAGCGCGGCTCGAGCAGCAGTCGGTAGGCCCGGCCGTGCGCGTCGAAGTGCGACCACGTGACGTACTCGTTCTGTTGCACGGAATGAACCGACAGCGGCCTGGCCGAACCGTGGCACAGCGACGAAGCGCAGGTGGCCACGCCGAGATGCCGATCGACTGCCTGCAGCGGCGCGGCGGCGAGCAGTAACAGCACGAAGTCGCGAACGAAGCGCCAGCCCCGGCTGGCGCGGAAATTCCGGGCGTCGATCGCGAGGCGTTCCGGGCTTGGCGTCACTGGCGATCCTCCACGAACCACGGCGCGCCCTGGGCATCCAGGTACAGTTTCTTCATGTCCTCGGCCGAGAAAGGCCGCGCGCCGCGTCGGCCGAATACCGCGACCTGCCCCCCAGTCTCGTCGACCGCCCGGTCGCGCTCCAGCGGCCGCGACAATGACAGTGCGGCATAGCGCGTCGCGAAGCTCGCAATCAGTTCCGGGCGCGGTTCCGGGCTGAAGCCGTACAGGTTCGGCTGCGAGGCCGGGCTCGTCAGCTGCAACACTTTCAACCCCGCCGCGCCGTCAGCCACATAGGCAAAGAGCGATGCATTGGTCGACGCGAGCACCACATCGCGCGCGTCGCGGATGCGCCCATCGGCATCGAAGTGGCGCAGGAGCCGAGGCGCCTCCGGACGTTCGACATCGACGATGGCAATTCCCTGCGCGCCATTGGCGACGTACGCATAGATGCGCGCGACGAACAGCTTGCGGGCGCCAGCCAGTGCGATCGTGCCTGGCAGCAGCCGCGGCCGCGCGGGTTGCGTGACGTCCACGACCCTGAGGCCCTGGGCGTCGGTGACGAAGAGATAGCGGAATTGCAACGCCGCGGCGCGCGCATCCGCCAGTGCAACGGTAGCGAGGTGCCGTGGCGCGCGCGGCTCGCTGACGTCGACTATGACCACGCCGGCGTTGGCGACGATGTAGACGTAGCTGCCCCCGATGACCGCATGGCGCGCGCCATCGAGCAGGCCGCCGGGATTCCACGTCACGGCGCGCTCGAGCCGGTTGTTGCGAAACTCCCCGTCCGCGAGCGAATTCACATCCACCAGGATCAATCCCTCGCGCGCATCCGTCACCAGCGCGTAGTTGTAGATTGCGCTGAAGGGTTGCTCGAGGTTGGCGACCCGCATCAGCTCGCCCTGGTTGCGCGCCGGATGGATCGGCTGCGTGGTCGGCAGCACCACGCACGTTGCATCCTGCGTCGCGACTTGCGTGTCGTGGCCAAGCGGCGCGAAAGGCGCCGTGATGATCTTCTGGCTGACTCCCTTGTTGCCGATGCTCGCGACGTCGTATACGCGCAAACCGCGCTCGCCTTCCGCGACGTAGAGATACTCCCCACGCAGCTGCACGCAGCGGGCGGCCCCGGAGCGGTGTGCGTGCGCGGATTGCAGCTTCCCTTCGCGCTCCCGATGGGCGCGGTACCAGTCCGGATAGGCATACCGATGCAGGTAGCTGCCGATCACGGCCTGCGGTTCCTCCCACTCCGTCACCTGCACCGCCGTGACGTCGCCCGCGGTGCCGAGCCAGGCATGCAGACCGAGGAAATTGATGTACTGGGTGCCCTGCCCCAGCAGTTGCGCCATCAGTGCATTGTTGTCGCCGCTCCTGGCGAGGTGACAGTCGCTGCAAGTCCTGGTCTCGGTGCGCCGCTCCGTGTGCGGGTAGTGCGGATTGAAGGCCTGCGAGCTGTAACCGGACGCGGCGATCGGCGGCTGCTGCACGTAGATGCGCTCGCGACTGGCGTTGGTCGAGGACAGCACCAGCGCGGAGGAGGAACGCAGCGGTGCAATCTTGAAGCCCTCGGTCGGCCCGCGCCGGCCGAGCATGAAGATCTCGTCGCGGGCGACCTGCGGATTGTAGGTGGCGTAGTTGCGCGTGGCGCCGCCCTCGTAGCGATGCCGCTCGGTCTTCCAGTTGGCTTCGATCGGCAGGTGGCACCCGCCGCAGCTCGTCGTCCAGGACGTGTGGCAGGTATAGCACTCGACGTCGTCGTCGTTGTGCGCCAGCTCGCCCCACGCGACATCCGTGCCCCACCGCTGGCTCGATGTATCGCGGCTCATGAGCTTGGCACGCGCGGCCTTCGCGTTGTAACGGGCATTTCCGGGAGTGACCGAGTCCTTCACCAGCGAGACTTCCCACTCCACGCCCGGCGTGACGAGCGAGCGTTGCACGAGCCTGCCGCCGATCCATTCGAAGCGCCTGCGGCCATCGGGGTTGCGCAGCACGCTCATGTCCAGGCCGTTCGGGCCGGCGGCGGGACCCGAGGTGCGCAGCGTCGGGTAGCTGCGCGTCGTGCCATGACAGTCCTTGCAGTCGATCTCCACCGCGGCTGCAACCTCGCCGTACAGGTGGCCGTTGCCGTGGGCGTCCTGGGCGAAGTGGCAATCCACGCAATGCATGCCCGCATCGACGTGGATCGAGGACAGGTGCACGGCCTTGGCCCACTTCTGCGGGTCGTCCGCTGCCACCACCGCGCCGGCGGCGTCCAGCAGGTTGCCCCTGCGATCGCGCTTGAACACGCCGCGGAAGTTCCAGCCGTGACCGTGATAGTCGGCGAACTGCGTGTCCCGCAATTGCGGGTTGAGCTCGGACACCGAACGCAGGAACTGCGGATCCGACCATTTGCCGCGCACCACGGCGCCTTCGGGGTTGCGGTCGAGGAAGCGGCGCATCTCCTGCGCCGTCGGATAGCGCTGCTCTTCGGGCCACATCGCCGGCGCGTCCGCCTCGTAGTCCCACATCGTGTAACCGAGGAACGTGTTCATGAACATGTTCGGCTGGTGCATGTGGCACACCATGCACTGGCTGGTCGGCACCGCGCGCGTGAACGCGTGCGCGATCGGGTGCCCGCTGCGTTCGTGCGGTATCACCGGATCCACGCTCCGGCTCATGCCGTCGTGGCCGTGGCGCGCATACGGGCCGGAATGACGCGCATCGCGATCGTTCGCGTAGACGACGTGGCACGCCGTGCAGCCCGAGGAACGGTAGTCGCCCGGCTGATCGTTGGTGCCCAGGAACCAGGCGAGCGGGTCGTTGAGCCGTGTCTTGTGGATGTTGAGCACGGGCACCGCGATGCGTGCGCCGGTACCCGGCCCGCGGCTGGACTGCTTCAGATCCGGTTTGCCCGGTTCCTCCAGGCGTTGGATCTGTCCGAGCACGTTCGGCAGGCCGGTCTCGGGAAACACGTTGGAAAGATTGCGGCCGCCGCGCTCGAAGACGCGGAACACGTCCGCGGGCTGCAGATTCTCGAAACGCGGCAGCGGATACAGGCGCGACAGCACCCCGTGCACTGCCGCCTCCTCGGCCGACAACGGTGCCCCCTCGATGATCGCCGCCTGCCCGTCGCGCGTGTAAGCCTCGCCGAGAATGTAGTTCTTGAACGGCAGCAACCCATTGTTGTACGCCGCCCCGCCCCAGAACATCGCGTTGGTCGACATCAGGCTGCGCTCGGCGGCCTTGATGACTGCCAGGTGGCATGCGCCGCAGGCCTCGCGTGCGACGCGATAGTCGCCGGGATTCACGAAGCGCACGAACTCCGGCGCCTCGCGATTCAGGAGCGCATAGCTGCGCTCCGGGTTGGCGCTCGACGGCCAGCTGTGCGGAAACCGCGGCAGCACGTGAGCCTGCTCGCGTAGCGCCTGGTACTCGCTGGACCCCGGCGCCGCATCGCCACGTGCGACCTTCACTACCCCGCCGTGGCAATCCGCGCAACCGAGCACCACGGCGCCGCTCGCGTGCATCGTCGGCTGGTCAGTGCTCGTGTGGCAGCTCAGGCATCCGAGACTCTTCTCATCCGCCTGCTGCTGCGTCTGCATGACGGGCGCCGGCGGCGCGGTAACGTACACGCGTTCGACGGGCGACTCCTCTTCCTCGCTTGACGCGAACGTCGCGCGTGCCATCAGCATCGTCGACAACGCCAACGCAGCGAGGACTGCTGCATCCGATAACGCGCTGCGGGTGGTTGCGCTTCGGGAAATGTCGCGCATCAGTACGTGAGCACGACGTTGCCGAGCACGGAGTACGGGATCTCGTCGCCGTATAGCTGCCGCCAACCCTCGCCCGGCAGCAGCGCCGCTGCGGACAGGCGAACGACGATGTTCTGGGTAGCGAGCGGCCGCCACGTCAGCGCCACCGAGGCATCCGTGCCGATGGCGCGATCGATCGGCGCCTGGGCGCGCGCGACCTCGAGAACCGCCGTGTCGGCGAATTGCAGGTAGTTGAGGTTGACGCTCACGCGCGTGGTGGGCGTCAGGTCGAAATCGGCGCCGAGGCCGGCCAGCACGAGGCCCGGATTCTCGAAGTTCGACTGGCCGAATTCCTTGCTCGGGCGCAACGAGTTGAGCAGGCCGTTGCGCCCCGAGAGCGTCACGCGGCCTCCGCCGATCAACGGCACCGGCTGGCGGATCCAGAAACTCGTGTCCGCCCCGGCGAACAGCGGATTTTCGAAGATGGCGTCGAACCCGCCGGCCGAATCATCGAACGGATCGTCGTCCGCACTGGCGCAGGCCAGCGAGCCGCGCAGGCGGATCCAGCTGAAGTCGCGCGAAACTTCGGCTGCACCAAACGCGGCGGCGATGTCCTGGCGCGTGTCCACGAACAAGCCGCGCGACGCAGTGCCGAACGCGCCGTAGACGGTGACCGACAGGTTCCAACGCTGCCAGTGACCGTCGCCGCTCAGGCCCGCGTAGGTCACTTGGTAGTCACGTCCGCGCTCCAGCCCGCTCGACGCCGGACGCTGGATGACGCCGTTGTCGTCGTAGCGGATTTCGTCGCCCTCGCGATTGCGGTTGTGCACGACGGTCGCCTGTGACGTGAACCCGGCTGCGGGAAAATCCTGCGCGTAGACATTCGCGGCGAATACATCGTCCTTGCGCAGGCTGTCGCCGCCCAGCTCGATCAGGTTGTTGAGCCCGCTGTTGGTGTCCTTCTCGAGGCGGCGGAACCACGCCAGGTTGTACTGGTAACGATTGTTGGCGCGCGTGCCGAACAGCCGCAGGCCGGGCGCGCTGTCCTGGAAGAGGAAACCGCGGAAATCGCTGCTGAACGGCTGAATGCCGAGGCGCACGCTGTCGAAGTCGTAGCGCGCGGAGACGTTGCGCAGGTGCTTGTCGAGGAAAAGCGCCTGCACGCCGACCACCGCTTCGCTGCGGCTCTGGCCGGATGCGGCCTGCGCCTTGAGCACTCCCGACTCGTTGACGTCCGCGTAGTTGAAGTTGAAGACGGGCGTGAAGCGAAACTCGTAGTCGGGGGGTTTGAAGACCGTGTCGCCCTTGTAGACCACCGCTTCCAGGATGAAGCTCTGCGCGAACACGAACTGCTGGCCGGCGCCGATCGTGTCGAGACTACCCGCGTCACCGGCCGCGGGCCCGCCGACAGGCAGCGGAAAGCGGCGCGGCTCGACCACCGAATCGGAGATCGCCAGCAGGTTGACGAACCAGTCCTCTCCCCAGGCCGGACGGTCGCCCTTGAGCCAATTGTTGCCCGCATAGGGATCGAGCAGGTTCTCGCGATAGCCGAGCATGGACACGACGCGCCAGCGATCCGGCACTGCGGCGAAATCGCTGACCGCCCCCTCTTCGATCCGAGGCAGACGCGCCGGCTCGCATGGCGTCGGCTCCCACGGCAACACCGGTACCGACGGACTGCGGCGCTCGGCGTCGACCGGCTGCTCTTGCGGACAGCGCACTGACGCCGGCTCGCCGGCAATCGCGACTCGAGCGCAGCCGAGCGCGATCGATGCGACCGTCGCCGCGTTCGTCGCAAGCGAGAAGAGCCGGCGCCGGCACCCAGCATCACTTGCCATCGCAAACTTCCTGTACCGTCGAGTCGCGGAACGGCGCCTGCGGGCAACCGACGTAACGCAGACGAGCCCCTCGTGGCGCCAGCACGTCGCTGCGCAGATCGTCCGGCGCGTTATTGATCGTGCCCAGGCGTGCCGCGGCTTCGTGCACGCCGAGGAAAGCGATCATGTCGTCCTGATCGACGCCGTCGCCCGAAACGCCGATGCCACCCACGAGGACCCGGCCGCGATAGATCGGCACCCCGCCCGGAAAGATCTGCAGGCCGCTCGCGACGGCGGCGATCGGTGCAGCGACGGTGAAGCCGCCGCTGAATCCGTCGATACCGGTGCAATTGCTGCCGACATCAGCGACCAGGCCGGATACGAAGCCGACGTGCTGAACGAGCGCGTTGTAGACGAGATCGAGCTGCAGGCCGGTCGAGAACGGACTCCACTCCCCCTCCGGCTTGCTGAACGGACCGGGCGGCGCGGAATCCAGGCCGTCCGGATAGAACGGGCGGGCGAGATTGCCCAGCGCACGCGCCGTGAAAGCCACACCACCATCGGCCAGTGCCGCGGGCAAACCGAGAAAAGCGCGCGCATCGCTCACGTACTGGGCGAGCGGCTCGGTGCGCAGCGAGACCAGTCCGCCGTCGAGATACTCGGCTGCGGGAACGGCACCGAGCGCGGCGGCCGCGGCAGGCGAGGAAAGAAACGCGGCGCTGCGCGCCTTCTGCAACGACACGTCGACTCCGAACACCGGCGCGTCGCGGCTGCGGACGATGCCCAGGATGGCGCCATTGGTATCGACCACGCTGATCGTGACGCGCGCCGGATCCCCCAGGGGCCTGCGGATCTGTGCCCGCGCGCGATTCGCCGTTTCGAGCGCACGGCCGAGCAGCTCGCGCACTTCCGCAGCAGTGAGGGCCTGCAGCCCTTCGGTTCCGGCGCGGGGCCGATAGCGCTCGAGGTTCGCATCGTCGACGAGGACGAAGGCGTCCAGCCCCGCGAAATCGAGCGCGTCCGCGCGGATACCGGACGCGGCCTGGCCGAACGCTACACCAGGTCGAATTGCCGCTGCCGTATAACCGGGAACGGCGATGACGTTGCCGATCACGCCGTTGAGCGATGCGAATGCAGGCGCGGCACCCGGATTGGAGGCCAGATCCGCAAACATCGCGTCGCTGAAGCGAAAGAGCTTGCCGTCGGCGGTGATGCGATCGCCGCGCCGGTCATCGGGCGCCGCAAAACCGAAACTGCCGGCGAGCGCCAGCAATTCGTCGCCGTCGAGATCGCGGCCGTCGATATCCCGGTCGAGCCCATACAGGCCGTCCGCGATCACGCCGATGCCGCCGACCGGCGTCCCACTCTTATATAAGGGCAGTCCGCCGGGATCTGCCGCCAGTCCCAGCGGGGATCGCATCGGGCCCGCACCAGCAGCGCCGCCGGAAAATCGCCGGCTCAGGTCCGAGCACGGCAGCTGGCTGAGCTGCACGCCGAACAACGGCCCGGATGGGGCCAGCGCTTCGCCCGGATTGAAATGCTCCTGCACGATCTGGCTGGCCGTGCGCGTGCTGAAGGCATTGCCTTCGCTCGACAGGTATGCGCCGGTCACTGCCTTGGCGATCGCGGTCATGGTATCCGGCACGATCGTGATGCCCTCGAGGCCCCCATCGATCGCCGGCGCGCCCGGTGCGGTGGAGCGCAGGGTCACTGTGGTCACGGCGCCGTTCATGCGAAAGACACCGAGGACATTGCCCACGCGGTCGCTCACCGCGATGGTGGCGCGCACGTTACGCGCCTGTGCTTCGCCCACCGCCTGCGCCACGACGCGTTCGACATCGGCTTGCGTGAGAAAGGTAGCGGCACTGGCGCACGAGCCGTTGCACGAGGTCGGCGCGGGATCGACTGCGCCTCCCGGCGATGACGTGCTGCCGCCGCCGGAACAGGCTGTCACCGCAACGACGCATGCGAGGATCAGAAGTCGCACAGCGGAACGTCTTTCGAGACCCACAGATCGTTGCCGGGCATGTGAAACGAGTGGCAGAGCGTGCACTCGCTCGGCACCCGGTTTCTTGCGACGCCATCGGACCTCGCCCCACCATGACATTCGCGGCAGGTCTCGATCCCCGGGATGAGCACATCGGTCGCCTGCCGCGACTTGCTTGCCGCGTGGCACGTGTCGCACGCGGTCAGCGCAGTGGAGTGCCGCCCATGATCGAAGTGCGCCTTGGGCATCCATTGATGCGTCAGCACCGTCGGGGCGACCGTCCACCCGGCAGCTCCGTCCGTCGCGGCGAGCGCGCGAACCACATGACATTCGTTGCAGGTGCGGCGCTCGAACAGGTCCCGTGCGGTCGAGAGCGCCTTGCTGCGAGCGAGCTCCAATGCCCGGGCTCGCTGCGCGGCGCTCAGCCCTGCGCCGGGCCGCACGGCGTTGCGCGTCGGCATTGCCGTGGCGTGCGGGTCGGGATATCCCTCCAGGTAGCGCGCGCTGTAGTACTCGACGAGCGTTTGCAGTACTGCTCGCGGGTCGCCATGCGGCACCGTGCGCTCCGGGTCCGCGGGCTCGAAATCCAGGCGGTGACAGCTCGCGCAGTGCTGCTCCATGTTGATCGGCTGCATGCGCGCGCCGCGCTCTTCGGGCCGATGACAGTCAGCGCAAGTCATCACGACGTTGCCGGTCGGCGCCTTGATGCCACGTCGATCCAGGTGCAGGTCGTGAGGGAAGGTCAACCCCGATGCTTCGTGGCCCGCGGCGTTCGCGCGATCGACGCGCCGCTCCTCGGTTACCTGCGGCCATTCTGTCGGCAAAAGCATCGTGAGCCGGAACTCCGGGTGCGCCATGGCGAAATCGGTCACCGGCGCCGACTCGTGCGGGCCACCCAGCACGCCTTCGAGATCGGCGTGGCATTCGGCGCACAGGCGCGGATCGCGGCGCACGAGGCTCGCCGGCTCGTTGTGCTCGAGATGGCACGCGGCGCAGCGCTCGTGGGTGAGCTGCTCGCGCCCGGACCACGCGTGTCGCGGCAGCGTTTCCCCGTGACATTCGAGGCAGGCACTGCTGCGCACGCGCACGAACGGCGACTCGTGGCAGCCCTCGCACTTCGTGCCGATGTTCTCGTGAGCGGCGCTCAGCGGCCCGGAGCTCCACCAACCGTCGTCCGGAAGCGCGGTGGAACGCAGCGTGCGGCCGATGCCACCATCCTTCATGCCGAGCGCAGGCACGATCAGGCAGGCCACCGCCACCAACGCGAACAGCCCCCAGGCCCAGGGACGTTTCGCCAGCCTGGTCTCGGAGAGCTTGAGCACCGGCGAATCGCCTACCGCTTCGGTGCTGCGCGCCGAGGAATCGAGCTCGAACGTGAATGCCAGGTCGAACCCGTCGGGCGGCGGGAAGAGCCGCAAGGTATTCGAACCGATCGTGACTACATCGCCCGGCGCCAGCGCGGCGTCACGACAGATCACGCCGTTGACGCTGACGCCGGCGATTGCGCTGCTGCTGATCAGCAGGCGCTCGCCGCGGCGGAAGATGCGTGCGTGCTTGAGCTCGACGCGCCGATCCTTGAGGTGCAGCACCTGGTCGGTCGCGCGACCGAGCGTGATGGCATCACCCTCGAAGGTCTTGTCGCGTTGCTCGACCGTGCCGCCCGCGCCTCGCGCCAGGAACCGGATGAGCGCGCGCATCGGGCTACCAGTACAGGAACACGACGGTCACGTGCACGATCAGCGCCGCCAGCAGGGCGAAAGACAGCGGCACGTGGAAGTAAAGCCAGATCTCCAGCCATGCCTTGATCTGCGCGTCGCGCACCAGCTTGCGCAGCAGCAACCTGCGAGTGCTCACGAGCGACATGAGCTCCCCAATCTGCTGTGTCAGAGCTCCGTCGGTGCTGCGTGACAGCCGATCGCCGAGCCAATCGAGCACTGCGCCCTGCTCGGGGTTGGCAACGAGACGCTCGCTGCCGGCCTGGCCTGCGGCGACGGGGAGCACGAGGCGCGAAGCATCGCGACCCGCCAGCAACCTCAGCGCGCTGCCGCCGATGAGGGTGCGATCGCGATTGCTCACCATCACGTCGGCGAATTCACCCGGGATGCGCGCCGCGCTTCGCACGCAGCGCTCGTCGAGACTCGCCAGCTCCTCCAGCATCTGCTCGCGCGTGAGATTGCTGCGGTTGTCGCTCAGCGCGTTCGGATAGCGCAGGTAGGCAAACACGCCGAAGAGCCCGCTGGCGATCACCAGGCACATCAACACGTAGGCGAGCGTATGCACATTCCAGCCGAACTGAAATCCGGCATGCAGGGTGACCACGATGAGCAGCGCCGCGCCGAGATAGACGTGCGCCGACAGCCAGCCCTGAACCGTGCCGAGATTCGACCGATAACTGCGCTTGCGCACGCCAAACGCGAGCAACAACAGGATCAGCGCGGCACCCATGCCGCCAAGCGTGTAACCCAGCCAGGTTCCGCCATTCGGCACATCGAGCGGGCGATGCCAGTAATACGCCACGAGGCTGCCCAGGCACAGCGCGAGCGCCAGCCACAGGTAGCGTTTTCGAGCGTAAGCGAGGACCGAAACGTGCATAGCCGGTCACAGTCTCTCGAGGCCACCGACGAGCTCGACAAACCTCTCCGGGCTGATGCGAATCGCTGCGCCGGTCGGGCAGGCCCGCACGCATGCCGGCCCGCCGCTCAAGTCCTTGCACATGTCGCACTTGACTGCTTTCTTGGGCGCATCGCTCCTTGCCAGATCGCTATTTGCCGCGTCGCCCTTCGCGATCTTTGCAGCGCTCTCGCCCGGCGCCTGACCGAGACCGAACAGCAGCCACGACATCAAGCTCGGGTTGTGGGGCGCGGCGGCGGCCATCTGGATCACGCCGTAGGGACAGTTGCGCTCGCAGTTGCCGCAACCGATGCAGTTGTCGCGGATGAAGACCTCGCCGTTGGGTGCGCGCCGGATCGCGTCGGGCGGGCAGTCCTTCATGCAGTGCGGGTCCTCGCAGTGCCGGCACGAGGTCGGCACGTGGACATGAGCGAACGTCGGTCCCGCCTCGCGCTTCAGACGCGAGGCGCCGCCGTGCGTCTCGGCGCACGCCTTCTCGCAGTTGTCGCAACCCACGCACAGCGTTTCGTCGATGAGCAGCACGTCGGTGGCTTCGCCGAGACCCTGGCTCATGAGGAACGAGATCAGATCGCCAGCCTGTGGCTGGCCCTGCATGCGCGTGTTGTCGGCGAGGCGCTTGCGCACCGTGGCCTGCACCTGCTGCGCGAGTTTCGGGTTGCGTTCCAGGAGCGCGGCGAAGCTCGGCGCATCGAGGCTCACCGTTTCGGTCGGCACAGTCGCAGTCACCGTCGCGCTGCGCCGGGTGCGGCCCATCAGGCCCATCTCACCGACGTAGTTGCCCGCAGCCACGTAGGAGATCACGACGTCGCGTCCGCCGACGTTGCGCGCCACGGCGACCGAGCCGCTGCGGATCAGGTGCAGGCAGTCGGCCTCCTCGCCTTCGCGAAACAGCGGCTGGTCGGCCTTGAAGCGATTGAGCTTCGCGCCCGCCGCCACTTCCTTGAGCTGCTCGTAGCCCGCGTCGGGCGCGAAGCTCGACTGGATGGCGCGGATCACGAATTGCTGGTCGATCACGCGCTTCGCGCCGTCGACCGAATTGACGAGCTTGAGAATCTCGCGCCGCGGCGACTCCACCAGCACGCAGCCGGACCCGGCGTACACCGTGCCGGAACGCCGCCGCCCGGAAAGCAGGCTCATCTCGCCGAAAAATTGCCCCGCGCCGAGCGGCACGCGGTGCTTGTCCTCCTCGCCCAGCTCGATCTCTACCGTGCCGTCGAGAATCGTGAAGAACGTGTTGGTGTAGTCGTTCTTGCGGAAGATCGTCTCGCCCGGCTTCGGCACCAGCACGTTGCTGCCCAGGATCAGCTCGCGAAACAGCAGGGGGTTGATTTCGGAGTACAGCGGCACACGTTGCTGCATCAACGCCAGCGTGTCGTCCACGCTCCTGCGATACGGAAGCGAGGCGAACTTCTTTTCGAGGAGCGGGTGGTCGGCGGGCTGAATGGAGCGGCCGAGGATGTACTCGACTGTCTCGTAGCCCTGGTTCATCGCCTGCTTGATCAGCGGGTAGCCGCCGAGCGCGCCGATGACGTACAGCCCCGGCACGCTCGACTCGTATTGAGCGCTCAGCTGCGGGAGCGATGTGGGATCCACGCTGGGAAAACGGATCCCGCAGGACTCGACGAACTTGCGCGGCGGGATTGCCCCGATGCGCGCGATGATGCGGGTGCAGTCGACCCGCGCCTCACCCTTGTCCGTCGCGAGCACCAGCGTGTACGGACGCGCCGCGCCATTTTCGTTGCGCTCGATGCGCGCGCAACTGGCGCGGTAGAAGCATTCGATGCGGCCCTCGTCGATGGCCTTGAGGATCAGGTTGAGATTGCCGTCCTTGACGCGCGTGAACTCTTCCGTGCGGTTCACGATGAACACCTGGTTCTGTTTCGTCAGACCGATGGCGTTCTCGATCGCGGCATCGCCCGCGCCCACCACGACGATGGTCTCGTCGCGATACTCCTCGGGATCGTCGAGCGTGTACTGCACGCACGGCAGGTCCTCGCCGGGGACGCCGAGCTTGCGCGGATTGCCCTGCACGCCGATTGCGAACACGACATGCTCGGCGCTCAGACGCCCGCCGTTTTTCAGCTCGATGTGGAAATGCGGCTTGCCGCCCGTGAGCCGGGCCACTTCGGCGCCGTAGCGCACGTTGACCTTGTTGCGCGCCAGGCCCGCGTCCCATCGGCCCAGCACCGTCTCACGCGTCCCGGCTTCGAATTCAAGCGCGCTGCGCAGCGGCAGCACGTTCGGCTCGGCCATCACGTGCTTGCCCTTCTGGTAGCGCTGAATGGTGTGGGCGTGCGCCGGGCTCGCTTCGAGAAGAACGTGCCGGACGCCGAGCTGCGCCGCGTGTGCGGCTGCGCTCAGCCCGCCGGGGCCGGCACCGACGATCGCGATCCTGAAGTCAGCGGTCACGGACCGCGGAACACCACGGCACCGGTCACTGGAGCGACCAATCCTTGTCCTTCGGTGAGGATGTAGGTAAACCCTGCGCCGCCGGGAATCCCCGGCGCCGTTCCGCCAGGGGCGCTGAAGAATCCGCTGAACGAGCCGGTCGCCGACAGCCCCGCCGGGTTGATCCGGCCGGTCAGGGCACCCGAGAACTCGTGCGCGGCGAGACCTGCCAGTGCGCCGATCGGCCCGGTTCCCGTGGCCACCCAGTTGTTCCCGTTCACCGTCAGATCGAGCGAGGTGTTCACCAGCTGATTGGTGAAGTCGGCAGCGAAAGTCGCGAGATTCAGCGTGCCGACGTTACCCGCGTTGTCCGTGGGGCTCGTGGCGCCGAGGAACGAATACACGGCCGTGCCCGCCGTCGGCATCACCGGCGCATTCTGCGCGTTGCCGGTTTCGATCCAGTGCAGGCTCTGCTGCGCGAGGTCCTGCGTGAACGTCTGCCCCGTGACCAGCGTGTTGATGTTGATGGAGCCGCCGGACCATCGACCCCATCGCAACAGCGTCACCGCGTCCGCGTTCGATTCCGCCACGGTGCTCGTGCCGATCGCGAAGGTGGCGGGCTCCGGCGGATCCAGGACGAAGATGCCGGTGAAGCTCGTCAGATTGAACGCCGCATCCAGTGCATAAAGCGGGCCGGGATTCTGCACGACCGCAAGGGTCGACGGCGTCAACGGCAACTGCAGGATCGAGAAAGCAACGTCACGGCGTTGCGGTGCCGGCGGCGGCACCGGCTGGCCGGCGCCCTGCTGGAACACCAGCACACCGCTCACCACGCCGAGCTGACCCAGACTGTCCGTGAGGTTGTAGCTCATTCCCGCGCCGGCGGACGTCGCGCTGCCGAAGCCCGGTTCCACGAGGAGGCCGGACAGGGAGCCGGTTCCATCAACGATTGCGCCGATCTGCACGGTGTTGAAGGCGCCGCCAAACAGATTGCTGCCGGCGGCGAACGTGCCGTTGCCGCTCGCGAACCAGTCCCGGCCATCGATGTTCAAGGTGAGCGCGCCCGCCACGGTGCGGTTGGTGAAATCCGCGCTGAAGCTCGCCGCGCCCAGCGTACCGAGGTTGGCGCTCGTGTCCGTCGGCACGGTGGAACCCACGAGCACGTACGTGGCTGTGCCCGAAGTCGGCAGAACCGGAACCAGGCTGTAGGCCGGACCGAGCAACCAGTGCAATGACTGACTCGCCAGCTGCTGGGTAAACGGCTGACCGGCGGGAGGCGTGACGTTCGCGGCGCCGTTCGTCCACCGCCCCCAGCGAATGCCGGTCGCCGCGTCGAACCCGGTGTCCGTGATCGTGCTGGTGCCCTGAGCGAGCGTGCCGGTTGCGCCTCCGCGCGCCAGCGGCGCGACGAACTGACTGAGGTTGCCAGCGGCGTCGAGCACGAGCTGCGAGGACGTATTCGCAGCAGCCGCGTCCACGCCATTGGCATTCCCGAGTTGCCCGATGGAGAACGCCACGTCCTGGCCGCGATTCGGCACCGCGCCTTCGGTGAGGTCCACCGGCTGGCCGTTCGGCCCCGTGCCCATGACCGGCTGATCGACAGTCGACTTGCCGCCGTCACCTCGATCCTTGCCGTCGCCCGCATCGGTGGGGCTGCGCCGATCGTGGAATTCCTCGCCGAGATCCGCGTTTGCCGCAGGCTTGGCGGTATCGCGGCCGCCGGCCTGGCCACCACCGCTACCGATCGTCAGCGGACCGTACCCGTCCTCCTCGAGGAACGCCGGCGGGGTTTGCAGCGGCTCGGGGCGAGCACCGGAAAGCGGAATGAACGCGTACTGACCTGCTCCCAAGCCGATCTGCCGGCCGCCGCCCTGGAAGGCGATGCCGCCTTCGGTCACGCCCAGGTACAGACCGTCGCGGATGATTTCCCCGGGCTGCAAACCGGGCGCATCGGTGCAGTCGCCGACGCAGAACACGGCGGTGTAGTCCGTACCGCGGATGCCAAGCGTGCCGACCGGCGTACGCACTTCGTAGGCGGCGCGATCGGTGCGACCGATCGCACCCGTCTGCGTGCGGAATCCGCCCTTGAGCAGGCTGGCAACGCTCTTGCCGTTGGCATTGATCACGGTGGCCTGCGCCGGCGCGGTGACCGCGGGCGGCAGCGTGAACTCGTCGATACGGAATCGCGTGCCGGCGCGCAGCGCGATCTTCGCGCCATCCGCCATCAGGAGCTGTGCGCGGGCCTTGTCGCCGGTCACGATGATATCGCCCACCTCGATAGCATCGCCCTTGCTGAGCGTGCGCGCCCCGTTGCGCTCGACGCTCACCGGTCCGGCGACGAACAGGACCTTGCCGGCGGAGGCAAACGCCAGCTCGCTGGCCGCGAGCAGGACGACCGCGAAGCACGCGTTGCGGAAGGATTGCCACTTCGCCACCGAGCTGTGATTGCCCATTGCCTGCCCTGCCTAGCGGAAGCTGCGCCGCAGATACACGCTCGCTTCCCAGCGATCGTATTCGTACAGCGAGACGTTGGAATCATGTTGCGCGTAACGCAGGCGCGGATTCAGGGCCCAGCCCCTGGTCGGCCAGTCCTGGATCTCCGCAGCGATCAGCCAGCTGCTTTCCTCGTCCTCGCGATCCACGCCGAAGAAGCCGGGCGAATCGTCATACTCGGTGCGCAGGTACCCCGCCTCCGCGTACATGCCGGAGCGCGCCGAGATCGCCCAGCCGCCCGTGAGCCGCGCACCGAGCCGTTGGTTGCCGTACGGCGAACCGTCCTCGCGCTCATCGTCGAGCCCGCCGAGGATCGTCAGCCCCATGCGCGCGGGGCGCCCGCCGATGTTCAGACGCGAGAGCGTCACGGCGCCCAGATAGCGATCGGTCTCCAGCACCTCGAGCAGGTCGTTCTCGTAGCGCACCGGCCCGCCGCGCAGCGTCAACCCGAGGTCCCAGTTGTCGCCGAGCCGCCGGCCCGTCGCCAGATCCAGGGCCGCGCCCCATTCGTGGTCCTCGCCGTCGAGGAAGCTGTAGTAGCCGTTGATCCCGACACTGGCACGTGCGCGCTCATGCGCCCACGACAGCATCGTGCCGAGCGAGCCGATCGACTGGTCGACGAAATCCGCGTCCGGGTTGAGGCGATGGCTGAGCCGCACGCCGTTGATCCACGCCACGGACTCGCCCAGCGGCGCCACGTGGTTCAGGCCGGCCGCCAGCTCGAAGAAGCTCGAAGCGGTCTCGACGTTGTTGGTATCGAGCGTGAAGCCGAGAAAGGTCTGCTCGCCGGTGGAGCCGTTGGCATTGCTGTCGTAGCCCGCGCCGAACTCTATGAACGGGCGCACTCCGCCGCCACCGGGTCCGCGGCCGTCGATGGCGGCGATGTAGCGCTCGATGATCGAGCGCGTGTTCTGCGGCGGGGACTGGGTCAGCAGATACTCGAATTGCGTGCGTGAGGCCTTGAGCTCGCCCGCCTCGTAATGCGCCCGCGCCAGTTCCATGCGCGCGCCGGAAAACTCCGGTTCGTTCGCCACGACGCGCTGCAGACTGAATATCGCCTCGCCCGGCCGGCCGGCATCCAGGGCCGCCATGCCGAGCAGGTAGTCATAGAGAGGAATGCCGGCCCAATCCGCCTCGCGGCCCGACAAGAGTTGATAGGCCTCGGCGGCCTGGCCGCCCGACAGCATCGCCTGTGCGCGCTGCAGCTCGGCAATGTCGGCAGTTGCGCCGGCCTGCGCGAACGGCAAGAGCGTCATCGGATCGGTGCCAGGTGCGGGTGTCGAATCGGCGGCGGCGGATGCAACGCCCAATGCGCCCAGCACGAGGACGCACGCCACCGGCATACGCTTGCCTCCCATTCTTGATTCCTTCGAGCGAATCAGCCATCCCGACTGGGCCGGCACCATACATAAGTCCGGCACCGGTTTCGAGCGATTGATCACTAAATCGACCCAGTCCAGGAGATCGCACGGCGACCTCATTTGGTTTCGAACACGAACACGCCGTCCCAGTCCGGCGGCGGCGGGAACGCACGGCAGCGCGCGATGCGTTCCAGGTACATCTGGTACAAGGGCCGCGGGTCCAGGCGCGCCAGCGGCACGAGGATCTCGAGCGCTTCGTGCCAGCGCTGCGCCCGATAGTGCTCGAGCATCACGGCGAAGCGCTCGGCGTCCTCGATCAACCCGGCGGCAATGCCTTCGCGCGGACCGATGGGCTCCAGAATCGCGACCGGCTCGTTCTTGCCCTTGACCCGCACCCGGTCGAGCTCGCGAAACAGCATCTCCGGCACCGCGGCAGCGGTGGGGCCGCTGACGATGACATCGACGCCGTACTGCTTGGTCAGCCCTTCGAGCCGCGAGCCGAGGTTCACGGTGTCGCCCATGACCGTCACCGCGACACGAAACGTCGATCCCATGTTGCCGACGTTCATGGTGCCGGTGCTGACGCCCACGCCGATGGTCAGCGCCGGCCAGCCTCGCGCCTCGAAGGTCGGCTTGAGCGCGCGGACGCGCTCGACCATGCCCAGAGCAGCGCGCACCGCGTGGCGCGGGTGGTCCGGGTCCACCGGCAACGCGCCCCAGAACGCCATCACCGCGTCGCCCATGTACTTGTCGATCGTGCCCCGGCCGGTCTGCTGGATCACGTCGGTGACCTGCGTCAGGAACTCGTTCATCAGCCGCGTGAGCTCGCGCGGCTCGAGGCCCTCCGAGAGCGTCGTGAACCCGCGTACGTCGGAGAACAGCACCGACATCTCCCGGCTCACGCCGGCGAGCGTCACTTCCGCCTCGTTGGCATCCAGCTCGTGCACCACGGCCGGTGGCACGAACATCGCGAATTTGCGCGACAGCTCGCGCTTGCGCCGGATCTCGATGAAATAGCTGTACGCGAGTTGCAGGAGCGAAGTGACCAGCAGATACGCGACCGGGCCGGCCAGCGGCAGCACGATGCCGTTGCGGCTCCAGACCACGAGGTTGAGGCTGGCCCATGCGCCGATGAGCAACAGCACCTGCAGGAGGCCATTCAACGGGGAGAGGCGCGCGAGCCACAGCGCGGCAATGAGCGCGAAGAGGATCAGCACGCCCCCTTCGATACGTGGCGCCATCGCCGGCCGATAGCGAATGGCGCTGTCCAGGAACCCGGCGATGAGATTCGCGTGCGCCTCGACACCGATGTATTCCTTGGCCACGGGCGTCGGCCGGATGTCGAGCAGACCCGGTGCGCTGGCGCCGATCAGCACGATGCGATCGGCAAGCAGCTCCCGCGGCGCCTTGCCGCGAATGACGTTGGTGGCCGAGACATAGGGGAAGCTGCCGACGGGCCCGTGAAACGGCACCAGCAGGCCCGAGTTGCGATCGACCGGGATACGCGAGCTGCCAAGCTCCACGAACGCGAGGCGCCGATTGCGATCCGCACCCGCGAAAGCGAGCTTGATGGGCGGCGAGCCGAGCGCGATGCGGGTCACCGCGAAGGACAGCGACTCGTAGAGCCTGCCCTCGAAGGTCTGGAACAAGGGAGTGCGGCGAATGATGCCGTCATCATCAGTGAGCGGCGTATCGAAGAAGCCGCCGGCCCTGGCGGCTTCCTGCAGCACGGGCAGGTTGCCCGTGTAGCCAGCCGCCCGCACCAGCTGAAATGCGTCCGCAGTGCCCTGCAGCTGCACGGGCGCGGGCAACACCCCCACCCGTGCCAGCTCGTTCGGTCCCACCCGCGGCTTGAACGCGTAGCCGAGCACCACGTCGCGGGCAATGAGCGATTCGCCGAACAGCCGGTCGGTCTCATACGCCGCTCGGCGCGCGCGCAGTTGCTCGCGCTGCGGCTCCGTGAGCGTGGCATCGCGATCCAGTTCGTCGAGAAGCGCGAGCGCGGTCGTTTCCTCGGGCTCGGCGAAGAACACGTCGAAGCCGACGACGCGCACGCCGTAGTCGTCGAACAGGCGGTTCACCAGCGTGGCCAGCTTGTCACGCCGCCACGGCCAGCGCCCTTCCGCAGCCATGCTCACCTCGTCGATGTCGACGATGACGACGCGCGGGTCGACCGTATCCTCGAGGGTGAGCCGGACACGAACGTCGTAGAGATAGTTTTCTACCCGCGTCAGGAACTCGATGGGCCGGATGCCGAGCGCGTGCGGGACGAAGATCAGGAGCGGGATGGCGGAGATGGCGAGGCGGATCAGCTGCCGACCGAACGGCCGCCGCTCGCGCAAATACGAAATGAGCCTCCCCATGCCGGGGAGGGATTAAAACACACATTCACAGCACGATCCGGATAGAACGATCCGGTCGCTTGCCTTACCGTACGCGCCATGTCGGACAACACCACTCTTGCCTCATCCAAGGCCTCATCCAATGCCCGCATGTGGCGCGCCTGCCTGGAGCGCAACGCGAGCTTCGATGGCCGCTTCGTGTTCGGCGTGCGCACCACGGGCATCTACTGTCGGCCTTCCTGCCCCGCCCGCAAACCCCTGCGACGCAACGTGGTGTTCTACACTGCACCCGAGCTCGCGCGGCAGGCTGGGTTTCGTGCCTGCAAGCGCTGCCAGCCAGATCGCATCGGTGTGCTCGACGCCGCCACCGAACGCGTGCTCGCCATCTGTCACTACATTCGCAGCGCACCGTCCGAGTCGCTCACGCTCGCGCGCCTCGGCAAGCGCTTTTCGCTCTCGCCGGCGCACCTGCAGCGTGTGTTCAAACAGCGCGTCGGCATCTCACCGCTCGACTACGTGGAGGCCTGCCGCATGGATCACCTCAAACGCGCCCTGCGCAGGGGTGCCTCGGTCTCGGAGGCGATCTATGACGCCGGCTTCAGCTCGCCGAGCCGCGTGTACGAGCGCTCCAGCCGCACGATGGGCATGACCCCGCGCCGTTACGCGCAACGCGCCCAGGACGAGCGGGTCGAGTACACGGTGGTTCCCTGTGCGCTGGGCAAGGTGCTCATCGCCGCGACGGACAAGGGAATCTGCGCGATCAAGCTGGGCGACGACCCACAGTCCCTCGAGCGCGAGCTGCGCGAGGAGTTCAGCGCGGCTGACATCTCGCGGCGCGACGGACTGCGCACCGACTGGGTGCAGGGCGTGGTCGCACTGGCGGCCGGCCAGCCGACGCACAGCGACTTGCCGCTCGATATCCGCGGAACGGCTTTCCAGCAAATGGTCTGGAAGGCGCTGCGCAAGATCCCGGCAGGCAAGACGCGGACCTACAGCCAGATCGCGACGGCCATTGGCCACCCGGATGCGGTTCGCGCGGTGGCTGGCGCCTGCGGCGCCAATCCCACGGCTCTGGTCGTCCCCTGTCACCGGGTGATTCGGACCGGGGGTGGCCTCGGCGGCTACCACTGGGGATTGCAGCGCAAACGCGATCTCCTCGCCTCAGAACAGGAACGGGCCGCGGCGCGGGATAGCCGGGCCGAGTGAGTCGTTGGTTGACCCCTCGATGCGAAGCGCGGTAAATGTGCGCTCGGGCTGTCACACGTCAATCAAGGGAGGACTCATGCCAGACGAAAATAGCGACAATGGGAACGGCACCGGCACCGGTGGATCGGGAAGTGATCCGTCGACCGATTCTTCAATCGTCAAACAGCCACAGGTAGTGCTGCTCGCGGCAGCCGCCGGTGGTCTGGTCGGCGGCCTGGTCGGTGCGCTCATCGGCTCGGGGATGGGCTGAACATGGCGGCCCGAAAGAAGAAAAAGGCCGGTAGGAAGGCTGCGAGCAAGCGCAAGGCGCCTCGACGCAAGGCATCGCGCCGCAAGGCACAGCGACGCAAGTCGTCGCGCCGCAAGGCGGCGGGTCGCAAGACGCGCTCGAGGATCCAGAAGCTGCCCCAGTAAGCCTCCGCAAGGGCGTGCTCCGGCATGTCCGACATCGACGAGACGCGACTGTCAGAGGTTCTCGCGCGGGCTGAAGCATTCGGCCCGCACGAGAAACTCGCGTTTCTGCGCGACACGCTCGGTGAAGGCTCACCGGAGCTGCAGCTTGCGCTGCATGCGTTCGGCCTCGAATCCTCGGAGGGCGACGAGCAGGTCTACGTCGAGCCCCGGCTCGCGGATCGCTCCGGCGCCGAATTCGATACCTGGAAGCTGATCCGGCGCCTGGGCGGCGGCGGCATGGGCGAGGTGTATCTCGCCGAGCGGAGCGACGACTACAGCCAGCGCGTCGCCATCAAGCTGGTGCGCCCGGACCTCCTGAGCCCGGTGATCCGCACGCGCCTGCGTGCCGAGCGACAGATCCTGGCGCGCCTGTCGCACGCCAATATCGCACGGCTGCTGGATGGCGGCACCACGCCGGATGGCATTCCGTACTTGGTGATGGAGTACATCGAGGGCCTGCCGATCGATGAATATTGCGACAAGCACCGGCTCGACATCCGCGCCCGCCTCGCACTGATCCGCCAGGTGTGCGCGGCGGTGCACTCCGCTCACCAGAACCTGGTCGTGCACCGCGACCTCAAGCCTTCGAACATCCTGGTTACCGCCGAGGGCGTCCCCAAGCTCCTCGACTTCGGAATTGCCAAGATGCTCGACGTCAAGCAGAGCTCGCATACGCTGGCCATGACGCAGGCGGATGTACGGCTGATGACGCCGGACCACGCCAGCCCGGAGCAGGTGCGTGGCGAAGCGATCACCACTGCAAGCGACGTCTACGTGCTGGGCGTGCTGATGTACGAGCTGCTCGGCGGCCGGCGTCCTTTCAAGATCAAGGCGCTGCACGTAGCGGAAATCGAGCGGGCCATCTGCGGCGAGATGCCGCTCCCGCCGAGCGTCGCGCTGGATCCGCGCCGCGCCTCCAATCCGCATCCCGGCGCCGAGCACATCGCGGAGATGCGCAGCACGAACGTGCGACGGCTGCGCCGCGACCTGAACGGGGACCTGGACAACATCGTGCTGATGGCGATGCGCAAGGAGCCCGAGCGGCGCTACTCCTCGGCCGATCAGCTCTCCGCCGACATCGGGCGGCACTTGAGCGGCGAGCCCGTCATCGCGCGTCCGGACAGTTGGGGATATCGCTCGTCGAAGTTCGTCACTCGCCACGCGGTAGCCGTCTCGTTGTCGGGCGCGATCGCAGCCCTGCTCGTGGTGTTCGCAGTGGGCATGTACATGCAGGCCCAGCGCATCGACCGGGAACGCGCCGTGGCGGAGCAGGAACGGGAGCGCTATGAAGGCGTCGCGCGATTCCTGGTCGGATTGTTCAAGCTCTCGGATCCCAACGAGGCCCGCGGACGCGAAATCACCGCGAAGGAAATCCTCGTGCGCGGCGCAGAACGAGTCGAGCGCGAAATGAAGGCGCAGCCGCAGACCCAGGCGACGATGATGGAGACGATCGGCCGCGTGTACCTGCAGCTCGGCAGGCAGGACCTCGCCCGCCCGCAGATCGAGGGCTCGCTCGAGCGGCGCCGCAAGCTCTTTCTGGGCGACCATGACGATGTCGCCTCGAGCCTGGTTGCGGCCGGCGAGCTGGAGCTGGAAGCCGGCCGCCTCGACGTGGCGGAACAATTCCTCCGCCAGGCGTTGGCGATGTACGAGCGCCTTCACGGCCACGACAACCTCGCCGTCGCCGACACGCTGCAGCGCCTCGGCCAGGCACTCAAGGTGAGTGACAAGTCGCGCGCGGCCACCGACGCATTCGAAGACAGCCTCTTCATCTACAACTCTCTGCATGCCGCCGAATCGAGCTCGGCCTCCTCGGTACTCAACGAACTGGCGCAGCTCGAGGGGCGGCAAGGCCGCCACGCTCAGGCGGAGCGGCTGTTCCGGCGCGCACTGCTGATCGACGAAAAACTGCTCGGTCCTGACGCGCCTCAGGTGATCCACAGTCGGCACGATCTCGCCGATGCGCTCAAGGAACAGGGGCGCATGGAGGAAGCGCGGCCGCTGTACGAGCAATCGATTGCGCAGCTGCGCAAGGTCATGGGCGACAAGCATCCCGACACGATCGACGCGCTGGGCAACTACGGGAGATTCCTCGAAATCTCCGGCGATCTCGACCGGGCGGAACGCGTGTTCCGTGAATCGCTCACGCTCAATCGCGAGGTGCGTGGCGCCAACCATCCGTACGTGGGCTACGACCTCGTCAACATCGGCAACGTCCGGCGTCAGCGCGGGGATCTCGCAGGCGCCGAGCGGGCGTTCGACGACGCGATCAAGATCTACGAAGCGACGCTTCCGGGGGACCACCTCTACATCGCATCGGCCCTCGCCGGTCGCGCGCGCACGCTGCTGGCGGCCAATCGTCCGGCGGAGGCGCTCGAAGCTGCCGATCGCACTCTCGCGATTCGCGAGAAGGGACTCGATCCAGGGCACGTGCAGATTGCGGAGGCGCGCGCGTTGCGTGGCCGCAGCCTGATGCTGCTCAAGCAACAGGACGCAGCGCGCGAGTCGCTGGAGTTGAGTGTGAAAGAGATGACCGCTGCCGTGCCGCAAACCGACCGGCGCGCGCGGGAGGCGCAGCTGTGGCTGGCGCAGTTGAACGAATCGACCCCGAAGCCGCCCGCGCCGGTGCCGTGAAGCCCCTCGGTACTGCGTAACTTCTACACTGCAGCCCGTCATCCTCTGACGCGCTGCGCGCCGTACTGTTGGGACGAACGGGAGTGCGCGCCGGCGCCGCGTGGCGCACTCTCGCGGACCTCCGCCGCGCAGCCCAAGGCTCCACGGCACACTAAACAACCGAGGGGACCCCCATGTCATCCCGTACCGGATTGAGCTTCGCGCTCATGCTCCCGCTGCTGATCGCCGGCGCGCAATTCGCCACCGCTCAAGCCACGACGCCGGAACAGGAATTGCTCGACGCCGTGAAGAATGGCCCGCTGCAAAAGCTCGGGCCGTGGCTCGCCAACCTTGCCGACGAATACCAGCAGGCTTCCGACAAGAAAGAGTTCAAGACCAGGAACCCGGTTCTGCGGGTGAGCGGCAGCAAGATCGGGGTCGATCTCTACGCCAACGATGCCGTGAGCCTGCGACAGAGCCTCGTATCGCTCGGCGCCACGAAGATCAGCGCGCAAGGTCCACTGCTTTCCGCGCAGGTGCCTCTGGCGGCGCTGGCAAAAGTTGCCGCCCTGCCCTCGCTCAAGTTCGCCTCCCCGGTGCTCGCGACGACGAGCGTCGCATCGCAGGGCAGCGTCGTGAGCCAGGGCGACAGGAGCCTGAACGCCGATACCGTCCGTGCGAACACCGGCCTCGACGGTGCCGGCGTGACCGTCGGCGTGATGTCCGACAGTTACGACTGCAACCCCCCGGCGTTCGTCCCCGGCGCGCCCAGCACGACTGCGGCGCAGGACGTTGTGAGTCAGGACGTGCCACCCGGTGTCGAGGTGCTCGACAACGGCCCGTGTCCGGGTTCGGACGAAGGCCGCGGCATGGCGCAGCTCGTGAAAGATGTGGCGCCCGGCGCCAACCAGCAGTTTCACACCGCCTTCAACAGCCTCACGGATTTTGCCGACGGTATCCTCCAGCTGGAGGAAGCCGGCTCGGACGTGATCGTGGACGATGTCATTTACTTCGCAGAGAACATGTTCTCGGACGGCATCATCGCGCAGGCAGCGGATGAAGCCGTGGCGCGCGGCGCGGCGTACTTCTCCTCGGCCGGCAACGGTGCACGGCTGTCCTATGAGTCCGCGTATCGCGAAACGATCGTGCCGTTCGGGCGCCCCGGCAATCCAGCGCTCGGCGTTCGCGCCCACGACTTCGGTGGCGGCGACACGCTCCAGCAGGTTCACGTGACCCAGCCCGGCGGTCAGGGCATCATCTTGTTCAGCCTGCAGTGGGATCAGCCGTTCCTCTCGTCCACCACCTACGCGCACGAGAACGATCCGACGCCCACCTCCCAGCCGCGCGGCGCGACGGGCGACCTGGACCTTCTCATCTACGACGAGAACTTCAAGCTCGTGAAGCTGTGCCCGCCGGGCACCGCCACCGGCATCACCTGCCAGATCACGGGCAACCGCAACATCGGCGGCGACGCCGTAGACATCGCGGTGCTGATTGCCACGGGCCCGAAGACCAAGACGGGCACCTTCTACCTGCGCATCGCGCGCGCGGGCGGCGAGGTTCCGCGCAACGTGAAGTACGTGGCCTTCGAGTTCAGTGGCACGCTCGACATCGTCGAGCACGATACCGCGAGCGGCACAGCGTACGGCCATACGAATGCGCGCGATGCCGAAGCCGTGGGTGCGTCGTCATGGTATCTGACGGAAGAGTTCGACGCGGACTTCTCGAGTCTCGTGCAGGACACGCCGGGCGCGTGCATTCCCGCGTGCCTGAACGACTTCTCGTCGGCCGGCGGCACGCCGATCTATCTCGACAAGTACGGCGTGCGTCTCACGACACCCGAAGTGCGCGAGACGCCGGGCGTCACCGGGCCGGACGGCGGCAACACCACGTTCTTCTTCGCCGACTCATCGTTCGACGACGACGACGGCGATGGTTGCAACAGCCCGACGAGCACGTTCATCACGCCGTGCCTGGACAACCCGGCGGACGAGAAGCCGAATTTCTTCGGCACGTCGGCATCGGCCCCGCACGTCGCCGGCGTCGCGGCGCTGATGTTGCAGAAGAACGGCGGCTTGAGCGCGCAGCAGATCTACGACACCCTGCGCAGCACGTCGCAAGACATGACGAAGCGCGAAGTGCTCGTGGTGCCGGGACCAGGGAATTCGCAGTACTCCGCTTTGCCCTCCGGGTATGACTTTGACTCCGGGCATGGGTTTGTCGATGCGGAGGCGGCGGTTGGGGCCACGCCCCCGGGGACTTGAAGGATAGCGCGCCCGTGGAGCTGGCCGGGCGTGATCGAGACGGGGCGGACGAGGGATCGTCCGCCCCGTTTGCATTTCTGGTCGCCGAGGTTCCAAGGGAGTCAAAGCGAACCACAGCAAATGGAAAGTGGCGCCCCGGCCGGAGTTGAAGGTTTGGCGAAATACCCTTTGTTTCCAGCTCCGGCGAAGCGTCTAAAGATCCTGTTACCCGCAAATCTACCCACACAGACCACAGCCATCCAGAAGCGCCGCCGAGGCTGTTAGAGCAGCCCCGGACGGCTAACCACAACCCTGCACATATGAGGTGCTAAGTCATGGCTGCCGCAAAGTTTACCCGCCCGGCGAACGCCGACGATTGTCTTGATGTCACCCACCCGGTCCCGCCGGCGAATCGAACGGGAACGACGGCGCTTGCAGAAGGCAAGTGCCGTGCTTGCTTGCCTGGTGTACTCCGCGAATCACGAAGCGCCAAGTATCGACTATGGCGATGTTGCGCGTGTTGCGCTGGATCTGATCATCCGGGCAGTGAACGCGCTCGATGTCGTCAACCTTCGCAAGGACTCGGAACACCGATGGCCAATTCAATGAAGGTCGCGGCCTTTGTGTGCCTATTCCGTGGGTATAGACCGGTCATACTCGGGAAATGCCCCACGGATTCCCGCGCGCACAGCAGCGGCGAGAAGCGATGGCTTCAAGATCACAAACCGTGATCTTGAACAGCGGCGGGGTGAGGCCGCTGAGTTTGTTGCCCTGTGATTGTGGTGATATAAATCCTCGGATGATCTAAGATACGCCCGAGGTTTAGTATCATGCCCGCCACCGCTAACCGTTCTCAACGTGATCGCGCCCTGCTCCTGCTCAAGGAACGAGGCATGACGCGGCTCGCAGAGTTCCGTAGTGCCGGAATTACCGCGGCAACAATCTCGCGCCTCGAAGAAGCGGGTTCGATCACACGTCTCGCGCGCGGCCTATACCAACTGCCCAACACAAATGTCGATGCGAACCACACGCTCGCGCAGGCTGCGAAGCTTGTGCCCAAGGGCGTTGTCTGCCTAACTTCTGCCCTGGCCTTCCACGAACTCATCGACAAGATTCCATCGAAGGTCTGGCTCGCCATCGGCTCAAAAGACTGGCGGCCGACGCTTAAGTACCCGCCAGTCAGGTTCGCACGATTCCCGGCAGAGTTCCTCAACAGTGGTGTCGAGACGCACGACATTGAAGGCATAGCTGTTCGAGTATTCGGCGTTGCCAAGACGATCGCTGATGTCTTTCGTTATCGGAATACAGTCGGGACTGGCGTCGCAATCGAGGGACTACGCGCCGCGCTGCGCGAGCGTAAGGCGTCAGCCGCTCAGATCGCACGATACGCGAACGAGGGTGGTGTTTGGAAAGTCATGGAACCGTATGTCGCGGCGCTAACGTATGACTAAGAAGCCGCGCGACATTGGCGGGTCAGTTCGCGCAAAGCTGTTGAATCTGTCGCGCGAGCGCGCGCAACCGTTCGAGCTGCTTCTGACGCGCTACGCGCTGGAACGACTGCTTTATCGACTGAGCCTCTCGCCGCATCGCAACCGCTTCGTGTTGAAGGGCGCTCTGCTCGTTACCACTTGGTTCGACAATCCGCACCGACCGACCCGCGATCTAGATCTTCTTGGCTTCGGAGATTCGTCCGCGGAATCGATCGTTGCCGCGTTTCGAGAAATCTGCAGCATCGAACAAGACGACGGCGTCACATTTGACGTTCGGGGCACTCCGCGTCACTGTGATACGCGAAGAACTCAAATACGGTGGGCTACGCCTCAGCACGACAGCGACAATTGCTGGAGCTCGACTTCGCGTCGTTGTAGATATCGGATTCGGCGACGCTGTCGAACCTGGTCTCGAAGAGATTGATCTACCGGTGCTGCTGGACTTTCCACCGCCGCACCTGCGTTCCTACGCACGCGAGACGGCAATAGCAGAGAAGTTCCAAGCAATGGTCGCACTCGGGCGTGCGAATAGTCGAATGAAGGACAGAGGTGGCCTCGGTTTTTCGGACACGGGTATAAGTGGATTTCGGTCCGGGCACCAACGTGACCGGAGGAGCGAAGTCCATGAGGAAGCCCAGACGTAACCATTCAGCGGCGTTCAAGGCGCGGGTGGCCTTGGAAGCGACCCGAGGTGAGAGGACGGTGGCCCAGATTGCGGCCCACCACGAGGTCCATCCGAACCAGGTGACGACGTGGAAGAGCCAGCTGCTGGAGAACGCGGCGGCGATCTTCGGCGGCGATGTTCTTGCCGAGGACGGCAAGGAACGGATCCGGGAGCTGCACGCGAAGATCGGCGAGCTGACAGTCGAGCGGGATTTTTTAGAAGGCGCGCTCGGGAAGTTCCCCGGTCCGAGCGGCAAGCGATGATCGATCGGGGTGCTGAGGTGACGGTAAAGCGCCAGGCCGAGATTCTCGAGCTCAGCCGCTCAAGCGTGTACTACATGCCGCGCCCGCTGTCGGAGCGAGATCTTAAGCTGATGCGGCGGATCGACGAGCTGCACTTGAAGTGGCCGTTCTACGGCGCGCGCAAGCTCGCGCGGGAGCTGCGCAAGGAAGGGCACGAGGTGGGCCGCCGACATGTCACGACGCTGATGCGCCGGATGGGCATCGAGGCGCTTTATCGGCGGCCACGGACCAGCATTCCGGCACGCAGCGCGGCGATTTTTCCGTACCTGCTGTCCGGTCTGGCGATTGAACGGCCGAACCACGTTTGGTCCAGCGACATCACCTATCTGCCGATGGCGCACGGCTTCATGTACCTGGTGGCGATCCTCGACGTTGCCAGCCGCAAGGTGCTGGCATTCCGGCTCTCGAACACCCTCACGGCGGACTTCTGCGTGGAGGCGCTCGAGGAGGCACTGGCGAAGTTCGGCAGGCCTGAGATCTTCAACACCGACCAGGGATCGCAGTTCACGTGCGAGGAGTGGCTCAAGCCTCTGAAGGACGCCGGCGTCGCGATCAGCATGGACGGCAAGGGCCGCTGGGTCGACAACGTGTTTATCGAGCGGCTGTGGCGCAGCGTCAAGTACGAGGAGATCTATTTGCACGCCTACGCGAATGCAACCGAGGCGCGCAGCGCCCTGACCCGCTACTTCAGCTTTTACAATGAGCGCCGCTCGCATCAGTCCCTCGACTACCGCACGCCGGACGAGCTGTACTTCGGCGCGCTGGCAACCGCGGCCGCGGCGTGAAGCATGCGCGAGCGCTCGACAACCTGCGGAGCTTCTGCCGCCTGTCGGCGGCAGATCGCAGTTCTGCTGTACCATTAAACAGAGCAAGCGGGGAAAGAGGAAGAAATCAGTTTCATCAACCGCCCAGGCCGATCCACTTATCCCGGCCAAAAATCTGTCCTAAGAAGCGGAGCCACCCCTGACTACTACGACATCTGGCTCATGAGTCACAGCTACAAGTTCGACGAGACGCGGCTCGCAAGCGCTATTGCTGCGACTTTCCGCCGGAGAGATACAGAGATGCCGGCCGCGACTCCGGACGGTCTCACGCCGGAATTCGCTAATGATCCTAACAAGGTGCGGCAATGGAATGCATTTGCCGCAGATATCGATACAGAACAGGTCCCACCCCTAGGAACCATCGTGACAGAGATCGCGACGTTCTTAATGCCACATGTGAAGCGCGCAAACAGCTTGTAGGCACGTAACCGTGCAATGTGCCAAGCCTTAGCGGGCATTCTTGGACTATCTTCCAAGATAGACCTTTGTGATCTCCGTGCGCTCATGGCCGAGCTCGCGACTAATGGTCTGACGGGCGATGGCATCCTTCGCGCGCTGTGAATCATTCAGCGCGTGCGTGGGCGGTCCGCCTGCGACCGGTGCCTCCCATCCGGTTAAGACTTCGTATCTCGCCTGCGCGTAGCGATGTCGCAGCCCGTGCATGTGGCTCAGTCCCGCCGCCTTGCATTGCCCGTCATAGACGTGGCGCTGCTGAATGTAATTCTTGAGCGCTGGGATCAACGATCCGGCTCCGACCAACTGGTGCGCTTGATCGAGCGCTGCCCGCTGCTCAGGCGTGGAAATCGGCACTGAGCGCTCGCGTCCGCCCTTCGTCCACGATCCCTTGAGCACAATGCAATCGCCCCGATCGGCATAGCTGGGCCGGAACTTGATGGACTCCTCGCGGCGCAGACCGAACGCCTGCTGTAAAGCCAAGCTCATGCGGACATAGAGATCATTCACCTTGTCCAAACTGTCGCCCAATTCCCGCGCCTTGTTCTCGTTGGTGACAAATCGCCGCTCGGGGACGCCGAGTTGAGTGTTGTCCGCAGGAATGATGCCTGCCTTGCCGACCTTCTCGGCCCACCAGCGCAGATGCGCCAGCCGGTTTCTTGAGCGTGCCGGCCGACAATTTCTCGACCTGCCAGCGTTCGAGTAGAGCGTCAAGGTGCCTGCCCTTGAGCGACGTGGCGCGCATCTGTCTGAATCCTGCCTCGCGTAGCTGGCGGGCGGCCAGCGTCAGCGAGCGCAGCCGGTCGGCTTGCGTGGCATGACTGCCATCGCGATTGCGCTGGCAGAGCTGTCGTAGCGTATAGGTCAAGTCGTCCATCGCGTGCTTCCAAAGGCTAGTACTGCGTCGTGTATCTGCTTTGTGCTGAGTCGAGATCCGGTTAGTGTTTTTGCCAACTCGCCAAGGCGAGATCCCCGAAAGGGGCTAGGGCCAGGTGCTCAGCTCACCTGTTTGCCTCGAATGAGGCGTCCGCCGTGCTTCCTGTGGGAAGCTCAGGCGGAGTGCTACATGGGACGACGAACGCAGATTTGTTTTGATGGATAACCTCCTGCGTGAAAGTGGGAAAAGGAATGGGCGCGCTGAACAGGCATTGCGCCTGTGTCATTGCCAGCGATGGAAGAAGCACCGATCGGTCAGGTGTTGACGGCAGGCTGAGGCCGTGCCTTTGACCAGTTAGGCTCCCCCCATGGGTAGGGGCGACGCGCAGAACGGAGCCGGAGCGCGTCTGAGTGGTTCCTCCCGATCGGGATCAGCGCTTGCAGGAACCTGCACTGTGAGGGCAACCGGATGGGTACGGCATCTGCGAATAACCACTTCGCGTGATGTGGCGCTTACTGCCCTGCGCCAGTGGTGTCAGTGATCATACTCGCTGAAAAGGTCACTGCAACGCCAGTGTGCCGAGCCATCATCACGCGGGCGACATTTTTATGGAACTGCGCCAGCCCGCATTGTTGCTGCATTTCTCCGGGCCGTCACTGCGGTGTGCAGTGACGGCCCTCGTCCCTCAGCGGATAGTTGCAGCAGTGCGAAAGTGCTCGCTGGTACAGTCTAGGTTGGTTCATGGACGTCCAGCGCAAGCGGCGCCGCTCAGTGCTCGTGCTGCTGTTTCTGACCTCAAGCTTTGTCGCGCATGATCTATGCGCCAGCGATCATCACCCGGCGCGCGCCGCGCTCCAACATTGCTGAGACGGTTGAAAGATCGGATACGGGCTGGCACGCCGATTAAATGTTATTCGATGGCAGAATCGACGCAAAGCGGACATTCGGCAGGGCCAAAGAGCCAGGCCAGGCGAGCTTCGCCACTTGGTGGAGATGGTCAACCACGAGAAATATTACGCTTGCGGATGATCATCTATGACCAGCGGTTTGATGCCATACCACGCACAGGTCCAATCGCCACACTTGATCTCGACCGGCAGAACCGAAAAGTCTTTCCCTTCCCTTGGTATGTAGTCCCTGTTCGATAGCCACTGCATGGCGCTGCGCAGAGATCCGCTGTCCTTGATCTTATTGAGCAGGTGCCAGACCTTCACGATGGGAACGTCTGGGTCCTGGGCGTCGGAATGCCCGATCCAGTTGTATGAGGCAACCGCCGTCATGAACGAATAATCTGTGTCGATATCGAGCACGTCGCGCACCAGCCGCCGATCTCTGCGCTCAAAGAGCGCTCTCACCTTCTTTGCCTGCGCGATACCTTCCTTCAGTTCTTCGGTCTTCTGCTTACCCTCGCGCACTTCTGCAGGCTCGATGAACCATTTCAGTTCGAGGCAGAGGCAATGCTTGCTGTCGCGGTCGATGATCGCAATATCGAGATCGGTTCCGTCCACGTCACCGCTTCTGACATCGAGACCAAGCGGTCGTAGGAACTCCTTCATCTCGGTCTTGAGCAGCGATTCCTTTTCGTTCTTCAGCCGGCTATAGATTTTCCGTTGCGACGGTATCTGGTTGAGGAGGACGCAGAGGTTCCGCTCGGCACTCGTGTTGAGCCAGACGAACGGCGAGAGCGCAAAAAAGCCGTTCCTCAAGTCGACGAGCGGCTGAACGGCAATGTCCGGATCACAGATGCCGGACGATCCGAAGGTGAGGAGCCCGAGCACCTTGCGGATTGTTTCGATCTCGATCCCAGTGTACCTGCGCAGGCGGTTGAAAAGCCCTTCGCCAGAAACCACCCACACTACGGATCGATAACCCACCCCCTTCAAGCCCTTTGCTGCGAGATCGTTTCGCGCCACGGTCCAGCCCGCCAGCATCGCCTGAAGCGTGATGAAGATTTCCCTGTATTGCGCCAGCGTGAAGCCCTCGAAGGCCCACTGCGGCGGCAGGCTGTGGCGCGGTTCCATCACCGGACGCATTGCGAAGACAAGCCGCGCCACTAAGCGCCGGCTGAAATTCACCTTGAACCAATCCTCGCCATGCGACGTCTGCGGCAGCACGAGCGCCGCGATGTCCGCGCTCTTCAGCAACGGTGCCTTCTCGGGCCGCGCGTCTTTTCGGATGAGCCGGTTATATGTCTCGTAGGCTCTGTCTCGCGGGGTCGCGTATTGCGCGGTCAACTTCCTTCTGTCGACGGCAATCTCAACTTTTCCCCGGTGCCAGAGCGGAAAGATCGAGCAGAAGCTGTAATAACCGTGATCGGCTACATCCAGCCAGTTCCAGGCGAGCTTGTAATGCACGTCGATATACTTGTTCCTGACTTGTCCGGCCTTTGTCTCGCACTCCGCATAGCAGACGCGCATCGCATAGGTAAGTGAATTCAGCCGAAGGTCCACGAAAATATGCAGCTCTTCCTCGTGCGATGGCGTATGGAGGACGTTGAGATATGTGTCTTCTGTCACCGAGAGCAGCGTCCATACCGCCTGCGCATAACCTTCCTCCTTGAGCGCGCTTGCTGCGAAGGCGCGGTCTATATCTCGTTCGATCTCCTCAATCGACAAGATCGCATCTGATTTTTCGTTGGCTTCAGCACCCATGAGGACTGCCTTTCGATAGACCGTACCGCAGCACCGCACCGCACCGATGCGGCCTGTTCTGTAAATCGACTTGTTGCCGCTGTTTTTGACGGACGTTCGGGTAAGCCCGGGGCGCTCGGGGGGATTGCCGAAACTGCGCAATCACCTTGCCGCCCGGCGGAAGGGTATGACTTCTGCACCGGTGCATAGCGTATCGAGATAGTCAGCCCACACCTGCATCATCTTTCGTCGCTCCGGCAGTCGCTGCGCCCGGTTGTACGCATCACGTACCACATTGCGCTCTGCATGTGCCAACTGCAGCTCGATCAAATCCGGATTCCATCCCTGCTCATTTAGCAATGTGCTCGCAATCGTCCGGAATCCGTGCCACGTCATTTGATCGCCCGTGTAACCCATTCTGCGCAGCGCCGCAGTGATCGCGTTTTCGCTCATCGGTCGATTGGAGTCGCGCAACGACGGAAAGCAGTAGCCAGTCGGGCCGGTTAGCGGCTGCAGCTCGCGCAGAATCTCCACAGCCTGGGTGCTGAGCGGCACGATATGCAGCTCGCGCATCTTCATCCTGGCTGCTGGGATTCTCCATTCCGGTTCCTTTGCGTCGAGGTCGAATTCCTCCCACTTGGCGGCACGCAGCTCACCGGGACGCACGAACACGAGCGGCGCAAGTCTCATGGCGCATTCGGTCGCGGGTTGCCCCTCATAGCCATGAATCGCGCGCAGCAGTTCACCGACAGCTCTTGGATCGGTGATCGCGGGATGATTCGTAGCGACGATCGGCGCTAGCGCTCCGCGCAGATCTGCCGTCGGGTCGCGGTCCGCTTTGCCCGTTGCAATCGCGTATCGGAATATCTGCCCTGCTCTTTGCTTCGTGCGATGTGCAGTTTCATGTTTGCCGCGGGCTTCGAGCCGACGCACGACCGCAAGAATCTCCGGAGCGGTGATCGCGCGTATCGGCAGGCCACCGATGAATGGATTGAGTAGATCGTTGATTGTCCATTCGGCCTTCTCCAGCGTGGCCGCCGAAAAGGTCTTCCGTTGCAGGTCCAGCCATTCAGCTGCAATCGTAGCGAAGGTGTCCGCCTGCGAACGCTTTTCAACAACACGCTGCGCACTTGGATCGATCCCGCTCGCAATCAGCTTGCGGATGCTGTCGCGTTTGTCACGCGCCTGCTTGAGCGGAACGTCGGGATACACACCAACCGACAACATCTTCTCGCGCCCGCTGAACCGGTACCGCAAGCGCCACCACTTCGAGCCGTTTGGATTGACGAGAAGCGTGAGGCCGCCGCCATCGGCGAGCTTGTATGCCTTCTCACGAGGCCGAGCGCTGCGGATTGTTGTGTCAGTCAAAGACATGCCGATTCTTCCTGTCGGCCCGCCGCTTTGTGGGTAACTGCCAGCGGACCTACCGAGTTACCCACAGACTTACCCACACGTATGCCAGGATGTCAATGGATGGTAGCGGACGGTGTGGGACAGGATTTCGGCCGATTTCCAGGGTTTTTCGTTCTTCTTTGGATTTCCCTGGACGCCCTTGGACCTGGAAAGTGGCGCCCCCGGCCGGAGTTGAACCGACGACCTACCGCTTAGGAGGCGGTCGCTCTATCCACTGAGCTACGGGGGCATTGAAAGCGAAAGCAACGGCAACAGCCTAGCGCATCGCGCCGGCCCGTTGAAATCAAGGCACCGAGCCCCAGCGTCGGTGTGCCGCTGACGAATCACGGACGATTGACCAGTCGCCACGTACCGCGGCCGAAGGACGATGCGTGGCCACTACGACGTACACCACGTCGACTCGCAGCGCAGCCCGTACGGCAGAGTGCATCAGCTCCTGCCCTCACGGAGGGGCTTGAGCGGATCGAATGGTGGAGCGGAAGGGGATCGAACCCTCGACCTCCGCATTGCGAAGGCTGCGCTCTGCCTGCAGGGGTTAATAACTTCAACACGTTGCGCTGGTGCGGCCGTTGCGATCTGCACAGAAGCGCATGATAGTGCATAGGAGAGTCCCGCAAAATCCCCGCAGGGACCGTTCGTCGGCTCGGCTAACTACCCCATTGACGTACTACACCGCCGGTGTACAATAGCACTGTCGATAAAGACAACGCGCGCCCCGGCGAACTTGGGGGCAATAAGGGGTAAGAAGATGAACCTGATGATCCGTTCCACCGCCGGTCGCTACCGGCAGGCCAACAAGGCAGAGATCCTCAAGAGCGCCGCCGAGATCCACGCGCAGGCCATGAGCAAGCCGGTCGGCCCCGGCCTCGATACACCGAGAACGACGTTGAGCTTCCTGCAACAGGCGCTCGGTGCACGCGAATCCGAAGTGTTCGTCGTGCTGTTTCTGGACATCCGCTATCGCCTGCTCGCGTATGACGAAATGTTCCAAGGCACGATCGACGACGCGTCCGTCCACCCGCGCGAGGTTGCGAAGCGCGCACTGGAGCTGAACGCCGCCGCCGTCATCCTCGCGCACAACCACCCGTCGGGTGTGCCGCTGCCGAGTCAGGCGGACCGGCTGATCACGACGCGCCTGAAGGAAGTGCTGGCATTGCTCGACGTGCGCGTGTTGGATCACTTGATCGTCGCGAAGGAGGGATTGTTCAGCTTCGCCGAGCAGGGACTGATCTGAAACAACGAGGGCGGGGGGATTATCTCCCGCCCCTCCCCGCGCCTCGGGGTCAGGGGCCGGAGAATGCACATGAACGAACAGACGAAGGCCGCACTGGAGCGGTTGCTGAAGATCGCGCGTAGCGATACGGGGCAGAGCCGGAGAGTTGCAGACTTTCTGCTTGCGTGGTGGAACGCCGGGAGCTGCGGCAGTTTCGACTTCACGACGATGTGGGCGTGCGATCGCGCGATCGTGGACGATATGGTGACGGTGTTCGCCTACGTGGGGCATCACGACCACTATCCGGACGCGCTTGGCTTCGGCCCGGAGTTTGAGTCTGTAGTAAATGCGTGGCGCCCGGAGTTGAGAGCATGAACGCAATGTTGAGGAGTGCCGATATGGCGAATCATCCGAATCGGGGCAAGACCCGCGGCCCGGCCAGCACGCCGCGGCCGGAGGAGATCGTGCGCGTCCGCGAGAAGGCCGGGCACACCCAGCGCCAGGCCGCGGACACGATCCACGGTAGCGAGGGCGCTTGGCGCAATTGGGAGCAAGGCCTGCGGCCGATGCACCCTGGTCTCTTCGAGCTCTACAAGCTGAAGACCGGACAGTCGGAGCTCGGCTCGATCGTGCTCAGCACGGCGCCGCCGCGCGCGACGTACAAGGCTTAGCGCAGCAGGCCTAGAACATTTCGGACGTAGGCCTGGCAGGCGAGGAGCTTGTCGGTGTTGAGGTCGGCCTGGTGGGTGAGCTCGGCGAGCTGGGTCCCAGGAGAATCCTCTCCAGCTCCTCGAGGAAGTTCGTCACCGCCGGCGCCTCCATCATCTTTGCCGGCGGCTCCGGGGGTTTCGGGCACGGCACGGCTACCGGGATCGTCGCGGCACAGCCGCACACGAGAGAGGCGATCGACAGCACCGTCACGGCGCGCGTCGCGGTCCGCAATCTTCTGGTCCAGGGCATCGGCGATACCTCCCGCAATGAGTTGGCCCGCCTTCTGCGTCGCGTCGACGCGGGCTTGAGCGACGCGACCCTCCGCCCGCACCTCGGCGAGAGTGGCTTCGAGGTCGGCGACCGTATCTGCATACCAAAGTTGCGTCGCCTTCCAGCCCGTGCAGCTGCCGAGCGAGAAAGCGGCGACGGCGACGATCGCCGTGATCTTCAGCGAGAACATTCTCATGTGACCTCCCCGTTCGTCACGAAGCCGTGGGCCTAGCAGGAGAACCGGAGTGCCGATTTCCTGGCACGAACGATAGACCCCCGCCGCCTCGCGTCAGGCGTTTTCGGTCGTCTCACGTTTTGAGACTAAAGGCGGCGTATACTTGGCCTCGCGGTCGGGGTGGCCTCATTGAAGCGAGCTGAAACGCTCACGGTCGATCTACCGCGAAAGCGGCTTTCCACCCCGGCCGCCATTTCTCACCCGTAGCCACTTCCTGCGGGGTTCCACCTTCCAGGCCCCCACCAGGGGCGCATCAGACACCGGTCTCAGATGCGGACACCTTCGCTTCCGCGCGCGCGCGCAGCTTGTCGACTGCCGCGTTGCCGCCGGCGCCGATCGCGATCGCGAAGCTGTAGGTGAGCTCGCCGACGAAGTACAGGCCCGCGGCAAACAGGTACGCCGCCATCACCACGGAGGCCGTCGAATAGGGATGCTGCCGAATGAAGGCCCACGGCGAGATGATCCGGCCGGCCTTCTCCTCAATGGCGAGCAAGTACACCAGGTGGAACGCCTGGCCGATGAGTATCAGCACCGCGCAGATGTAGGGATTGGGATCGTTCATATCGACAAGCCCTCCACATAAACCGTTTGCCCTTGGTGGTGCAGGGCCGTGAACACTTGCCCGCGCGGCAACTCGCCCTGGCGCGCGACCTGCAGGTGCAGCCAGCCCGCGCGCGGATCATCGCGATCAGGGAATTCGAGGATCAGTTTGTCAAGCGCTGCGAGGTTGAGCTTGCGCACGAACTGGGCGAACGCGAGGTTCGGCATGTCGCACTCGCAGTCGACCGCGCGCCCGTAGAGGTGCGCGCTGTCCTTCGCTCCGCCCGCCAGCGTGTTGACGCTGTGAGTGCGCAGCCAGGAGTTGATCCGGATCGGCTTGGCGAGCGCAGTGCGAATGGGTTCGAGCACGTGCACCGCGAGCCACAGCGCGCGCTCGATCTGCTCGGGCGTCGCCACCTGCACGATGCCGTGCCGGGCGGCGATCTCGGAGCGGACGACCTCCTCGGCGGTGAAATGAGTGGTCAGTTTCATTTTGCGCGCTCCAGCAGATGATCCAGAATCCGGTCGACGCGCTTCTCGATGCGCTCGGAGCTGCTCGTGATCGTCGCTGTGAGCGAGGCGCGCAGCTCCTCGACATTCGCCTGCGTAACGCGGTCCGTCTCTAGATCGGAGAGCCGTTGCTCGTGGTTCTCGATCTGCGCATCGACGCGATTGACCTCGCGCACACCGAGCCAGCGCAGGAGCGCCAGCGTCGCCACCACGACACCCTCGGGCCAGTGATCGCGCAGCCACTGTTCCATCAGCCGACTCGCTTGAGCTGAAATGCGAACCCGCAACGCGGCGCACGCATGTCTCGCGGGTCGATGCCGTTGCGATCGTCGGGCTTGAGTTTCCAGCCGATCCAGATGCGCCAGCTTCGCGACTGCAGGCGAAGGCCGGAGTACACACCCTGCCAGACGTAGAACCAGCCCGCCGTACCGCGCGCCGGTTCCTTCCCAGCACCGACGAAACGAATGCGACGCGGGTTCCGCAGCGCCAGCCACTTGAAGCGCACCCAAAACGTATCCTTGCCGCCGTTCGCCCAGATGTACCAGTACGGTGCCAGGGAATCCTCTTCGTTCCCCCACAGCCACAGGAGCGGCGAACGAAAGGCGGTGATGATTCTGCCATCCGCATAAATGCGGGACGGACGTGTCACCGTCGGCAGAGAGAGTCCCACGGGAACCAGCACCAGTCCAAGGAGTTGCAGAGGGAAAGCAACCAACAACTGATGCATTGACCACACCGGAATTCCGAAGAGCAGAGCGTGCAGCGTTGCGCGCAATATGTGAGATCGCATGCAATTCCTTTCACGAAAGGTTTACAGTTCGCGCCTCAGGGATGGGCGCACCAATGAAAAGAACAGTTCTCGCGCTGGCGGCACTCGCCGTGAGTTGCGTAGCGCAAGGTGGCGAAGCGGAAATCGACCCGCCGCGCTGTGCCAGCTCCGAGGAATGCGCAGAGGTCTGGCACGCGGTCACCCGTTGGGTTTCGAACAACACGGACATGAGCGTCCAGGTGTTCACCCCGAGGAGATTGTCAGCGACGATTCGCCGCTACGGCTGCTACCTCGATCTCAAGGCCAAGCTCGGCACAGAGCAATTGGAAACGAAAGTGATGCCTTCGGTTCGCTATTCGCGTCCTAACGGTCCGACGAGGGAATCAGGCTGCTCCACCGCACCCGCCAAGTTGAAGGATCAGTTTCACCAAGAGATCAAGTCGTACCTGGCTACTCAAGTCGGGCGCCCATGAAACCAACGTGCGCGGTGCTCGCTGCAGCACTCTTGCTATCCGGATGCGCTGAATTTACGACGACGCAGAAAGCCGAAGGCGCATGGCAAGTCTTGAACGGTATCGATATGGCGCAGACCGATCATCTGTCGCGCGCCGGGAGTTGCTTCAACGAGCAGGATCCGCTATCGCGCGCGCTCGTCGGCGAGCATCCCACCCGGGCCGAGGCGGCCGCACTCGGATTGATGTATGCCGCCGGTCACAACCTCGTGTCCCGCTGGCTCGACCGGAAAGTCGAAGCCGATTCTGGCGATGGTTGGCGCAACTTCCGGACCGCGTGGCACGTCGTGGGTATCGGCTACAAGACTGCCATCGTCGCCCGCAACCATGAGATCGGCTTGCGAGTTGGCGGCTCGCGCAAGTGTCCCGCCGAGATGGTCGACCCGATAGGGACGCCGCCGGGACGCCCGATCAAGTAAGGAGCATCAGAGCTCAACCGATGCGTCGAGGTTCACCGTGCAGGACTCCAGCACCTGGGTCGTGCCTACGCGACGAATCTCGATGAGCAACGTCGCCGTCTGCTGCCCAAGAGCCGTGACGCGGCAGCGCCAGAGGCGGGTAGCCGAAAGCGCGAGGTAACTACCAACCGCATCCGAACCAGCGTCGAGCGAGCCGGCTTGCAGCGTAGCGCGCACTTCATAGCTCCCGCCAGCCGCCAATCGCGGGACGATCCAATCACCTGCGTCTGAATTTCCTGGGTCTTGCCGCGTGATATCACCGTCACTTTCCAGTTGATAGCCGGCCGTCGCATCGGTGGGCGAGATCGCGAAGTCCGTGACGTTGATATCGGCGAGCGTGATGCGAGCGACGCCGGACGCGATGATCTCTTCCTCGAGGTCTTTAAGACTCAAGCGAGCGCACCGGCGAGATACCAGTTGCCGCCGCGGCCCTCGACGAAAGCTCGCGCATATCGACCCATCAACGCACGGTTGCCGCTCGCATTCGGTGGCGAGAGCAGCAAACCAGCGCCAGGCGCTCCAATAGTCAAGAGTCCCGCGCCAGCCTGTTCGAAATAGATGCGAATGTTCTCGTACCGCGGCGTATGCGTAGGCAACGTCAAAGTGCCAGCGGACGCGGAATCGTAGATGCACGTAGTCATCATGTCGCGCTCGGCCAGCGTCGCACCTGCGCTGAACGTCCTCTTGAAAGGCTGTCCAGTCGAGCCGGGCACGGCATCGAGAAGATCAACTTCAAGGTTTGTGCCACCCAAGTTCGACTCGACATCTGACCAGAGCCTCAAATACGGGAGGGATCCGCCGACATAACCGGTGTCCGCAACGACCAGGCAGATCGCTTCTTCCTCTTGCCATACGTCGACGGTGCGCGCGTTCATTTGCACCTCGTCGAGATACAGCCCTCCCGCGCACACAATGATGCCGGAAAAACTCGGAGCGGCCGCCGTCGGCAATTGGTTGTTGCGATCCATCAGACACCGGAACAGGCCAAACCCGGTGATCGTGCCCCGACGCCGCCAACGGCACTTAATTGTCCACGCTTCGTTCGTCACCGCCTGGAGTGCAGGGTTCCGGCGCGAGACTATTGTTTGCGTGCTCTGTGTGAGATCGAAGATCGCGCGCCCAGCGACGTTTCCGCCTGTCAGGGAGATGACGGGCGGCGGCGAGCCCACCAAATACCAATAGGTCTGATCGGTCGCGAACGCGAATTCCGAATCCGGTGCGAGGCGCTTCTTGCCGGTGTTGTCCGCATCCGTTGGCACCAGCAACGATGAGAGCGTGGGCTCCGTGCCGTCCATGACCTCGAAGCGCGGATCGGTGAGGTCCTGGCGCGTCGTTGTGTTGCCGCCGTAGTACATGAACGCGCGGTGCTCCTGCGTCCGCGCACCAGCGGCCATGCGAAAGTCTGTGCCTGCGACTGCACGCCGGCCAGTGGCTGGATCCCACAAGCCGGACAATCCGCTTTGCCCGCCCGTGTAGCCCGAGCCGTGGATCATACCGACCGACAAGTACCATTTGTCGATCGCGAAGTAGGTCGAGTGCATCAACCCGCTGTTGAAGTACGGGTTGCTGTTTGCGCTCCCGTCCAGGTTGACCGTGTCGCCCGCGGTGCCGCAGCCGTGATAAAAATTGTTTGCGCCGACGGCCGCGCGCACGCGCACCCAGACCGTGGAACGATAGGACTTCGTCGCGTCGATCACCTGTTTCAGGTCGCCGGCGTTGCCCCATCCACCGTTCGCCTCGCCCCCGGTGCCCAACCCCGGATCGACGCACTGGCATTCCCAGAGCAGCTGACTCGCGCCGTGCGGGCCGACGCCGTTGATGATCGCGTTCTCGCCATTCGTGCTCTGGACGAGCGAGAAGTTGCCGATAGATGACGTGAGCGCGCCCGCGGTCCACGGATCGAGGCGCAGCAGGTTGCCGCTGCTGTACCCTGCCGGACCCATCGGCCCGAATGCGACGGAGTTGACGGCGGCGCCGATGGTGAAGAAGGACGAATCCGCAAACAGGCGCACGCCAATCCGGGGCGTGCTGCGGATGAGCGTCGTGTCGCGGTAGTAGCTGACGCGCACTCGATCGTAGAGGATCGTCAGCGGTTCGTTGGCTGAGTAGGCGCCGAGATTCTGCTGCTCGCTACCGCTCTCGTAGATACGCAGATTGCCACCACCATCAGTTAACCAGGCGTAGTCGAGTGACGTGTAGTTATCGTCCGCGGCCGGATCGGTGTTCAGCCCCACCATGACATCCGCATTCGCCTGGCTCGGCCGGAAGGTGACGAAGCAGCCCTCGTAGCCTTCCTGCGAGCGGAAAGCCGCATTCCAGGCACCCGTGCCGCTCGCCTTCGTGAACGTCTGGCCATCGCGCACGACACCGGACAGAATCGGCGTCCAGCTCGCCGCGCCCTGCTGCGCCTTGCCGAGCGAGAAGACCTTGTCGATCTGGCGGCCAAGATAGGTCGCGCGGAACGTGACCGTGGCATTTGCCTCACCGGCATCCAGGCCCGCCGTGATCGAATACGCGCCCGTGCCGGCCGTCGGTCCGGATACCGTCAGGCTCTGCGGGTTGGCGATGACGCTGAAGGCGGCAGTGGCCGTGACCTCGGTGCCACCGAAGAAGACCCGGAATGTGCCGGTCGCGCCGGCATAGCTGATGACGTTCCCGGCCGCATCCGTCGGCACGCTGTGCGCTTCGTTGGTCAGGAAGCCGCTGACAACATCAGTCCCCGCGCGGACCCGCACCACGGTGATTTCATCGAAGAACCCATCGGCCGTAGCGCGTACCGTGACCGCGTTGTTGGCGCCGAAGTCCGCGATCGTGAGCGTCCGTACATCACCACTCCCGCCGAGCGTCACCGATGGCGTCGTCGTCCAGCTCGCAACACTCGGCACGTTCCGACGCGTCGCCGTGAACGTGACCGTCTGGCTCGTGGGCGAGGCGTTGCCCTCACCGTCATAGGTGAATACCTGGCTGCTCGCCGCGAGCTCGACGCTCGGTGCCGCGCCCGCCTTGGTGAGCGAGAACACCCGGTCGATGCTCGACCCCTGGAAACTCGCTCGGAACGTGATCGAGGCCGTAGCCTCGCCCGCATCGAAACCGCTGGTTACTGAATAATCGCCCGCGGCGTTGATGGAGGCGGTGAGACTCTGCGGATTGCTCACGATCGAGAACACGAGCGCGGAACCCGGAATGTCCTGTGTGCCGTAGCGGCAGCGGAAGGTACCGCTGGCCCCTGCATACGTCACGATGTTCCCGAGCCCGTCCGCGGGCAGCGCAACGGAGTCGTTGGTGAGCTCGCCGACGAAGGCGACGTTCGAGCGGGTTCAGGACGTTGACCTCGATATGGTCGATCTCCTGCGTTCCGTTGCCGCTGTTGTAATTCAGGATCACCAGCGGACGGAAGTAGCGAACGCCCGTCCGCAGCGGCGTCGGCGCGTGGATGCCGGCCGCGACACCAAAACCGCTGGTGCCAAGGCCGCGGAAGTAGCCGACGGCCGTCACCCATTGATCGAGCGCGACGCCGGCGAGATCGAAAGCTGCGAAGCAGTTGTAGTGCTGGTTACCGGATTGGTTCAGCCCGCCCTCGTTGATCAGCGTTGTGCCGTCGGCCGCGACACCTTCGACACCAACGTAGCAAGACTCGAAACCAGCACCGCCACCAGCCGCCGTACGCCGCACCTTCGCCGTGATCCGGTAGAGCGCAGTCGGATCGTAGGCGATGTTCTCCTTGTGAGCGATCCAGAGTTGCCCGCCCGCCGCGCGCAGCACCCGCCCGCCATGGTTCCCATTCGTTGGGTAGTCGACTACCAGACCACCGCCGTTCGACCGGTTGTTGTAGATCGCTTCCCAAGCCTGGTGCTCGAACGTGTCGAGGAACGCCGTCGAGCCGAGCGCCGCGGCGCTGTAGACGGACGTCGTGGTGGACGGAAAGAATTCCGACTCCATCCCGGTCGCCGTATCGTACGCGGTCGCCCAAAACCAGCGTCGCTGGCCTGGGAGCGACGCAACCTGGAACACATCCTGCCTGCCCTCACCTACCTGGACGGCATCTGGCCGGTTGTTCGTGATAGAGGCATAGAGCCGCATCACATACGCGGCCGGGAAATTCGGCGGCGCGCTGACCGCGACCAGGATGAACGAGGACCCCAGGAAGAGCTGTATGGCCGTCGGCGCCGGCGGGCGGCTCTCGACGTCGGGGTTCGCCGTCTCCGGCGCCGGCACGTACTGGATGCGCTGGCAGGCGTTGAAGTGATCCAAGCCGCTGATACGCTGACCATCATCGACACCAGCCATGGGCTGCGGCACCTCACTGCCGCTACTACCACCGCCGGCATCGTTGTATCCGCGTGCGATCGGCGTGCCGTTGACCGGTACTGTTCCGGTGCTCGCCAGAAAGTTGTTGATCCCAATGCCCGGCACCGATAACCCGTTGCCATCGAGCATGACGTACAACGTGCCCGGGCCTCCCGCGCCGCCGGCGCCGGGGTAAGCGCTATTGCTATCTGGCAGGTTGACGAGGCTGGTGGCGGCCGCATTGGCACCGCGCAAGTTGATCTGCCCAGAAGCACCGAACGCCATGCCGCGGCAGATGATGCACAGGCCGGCGCCACCTGCAGCTCCGGATCCTCCGAGCGACGCGACGCCGAGGTTGTCGTAGACACGCCCGCCTGGCGCCCCTCCCGTGCCGCGCAGGTCCGAGTGCAGCCCCACCAGCGCGCCACCGACAACGGCAATCTTTATGTCCGGAGCGACCTTGAATTTCGACTGCGTGAGCGCCGCCGGTGTGCTCGCCGCCAAGTAAAGGTTCAACGCGCCGAAATCGAACGCACGCTGTATTACGCCTTCCATGCCACGACTATTGCCGACATATCCGGGCGCGCCAGCGATCGTGTTCAATACGGGCGGGCTATTGAGCGAGCCAGAATCGACGATCAGGTTGGAGCCGTCGTCAACAACGCCGGCAATCCCGCTTCCCTGGCCGTTGATCGTGCCATCGATCTGCAGGAACCCGCGGATCCGCAGCTGCACGTTCCCTGTGATGTTGATCGTCGCGCCGTTCGCAACGGTCAGGTTCCCGGCGTAGTAATAGATCGCGCCGGCGTTGTTGAGATCGACATTCCCAGGCAGGTTATAGGTGCCGGCTTGGACCACGTCGCCAACGATCGTCAGAACGCTCGTGAGGTTCGTGCCCTGGCTGGTGTACCAGGCATCAGGGAGAGCCGACGCAGCGCCAGTAGGCGATTGCACGCTCGAGGCGGCGGTTGAGCCGAAGAATTCGAAAGAGAGACGCTCGCTGTCGTCAACAAGCTGCTGGATCTCGAAGGCACGGTCCATCGGTCCAGCCTGGCCAGCGTAATCGCGCACTGTGGCATAGCGTGCGCGAACGACGTCACCCACCTCCGCCCTGTTCAGCAGGTTCAGGACATCGACGCGCATCCGCTCCGGCGGCCCGGCATAACGATCGCGCTGGCTGTCAACGAGCTTCAGGATGAAACCGTCGGTGTGGATCGACCCGTGCAATCCCTTGAAGGAGAGCTCACGCAACGGCGCGCGGCCGTGTGTATTGATCGAAGTCTGGTCTATCAGGATGTTGGTGCGGGTGAACCGCTCGCCGTTCCAGTTCCAGTGGATCCTGAAATCGTTGTGCAGCGAGCTCATGTCGTGCTGCAGGGCGCCGGTCTGGACGCTGTTGCTCTCGTTGAGCTCGAAGATCGGCGCGGCGTCGCGGGAAATTCGCGTTGCGCGCTTCAAGCCGAGCGAGCCATCCGCGTACGCCGGCTGGAAACATCCGACCAGCGTGAGCAGTTCGCTTTCAATGAAGCGCTTGCCGTCCGTCTTGGTCAGCCCCTCGAAGCGGCATCGGAGGCCTGCCGTCGGCGTCCCAGGCACCCACAGATCCGGGCCGATGTCTGTGTAGTCGGTGAGGCGGATGAGCGTCGAGTCGATTCCGCAGTGCCAGGTTGCGGGCAGGTTCGCGCTGTCGCCATGAAGGATCCCGGTCTGGATGGCATACAGAATCTTCGGGACCGGACCCTCGAGGTAGACATACTCGGTGACTTTCTCGCGCCGGTCCTGCGCGACGCCGGCATCAACGGTGTAGGCCGCGGCCCGCGTGCCGAACACTGCGCGCGTGCAGCCCGTGAAGGTCGTCGAGGTTTTCCCGGTGTAGCGAATCCTCTCGTCCTTGATCCTGATATATCCCACGGTCGAACTCGGCGCGTCGGTGTATGACGCGTCGTGAACGACGAGTGTGAATGCCGCGGTGCTGTTGACGTTGATCGTCGTATCGGTCGGCGACACGTTCGCGGTGAGCGTGGTCTCACCCAACGTGAACACATCCTTGCGTTGCTCGCGGGTGACATCATTGCAATCGACCTGGTAGACGCCGGCGTCGAACGACACGTCGCGCACGATCTGCGTCTGGATGAGTTGCATGTCTGCCCAGGCGAAACCGGCGAACCCGCGATAGAACCGCACGCGACGACGGCGCAGCCCATTCCCGGCCGCGAGCTTTGCGCGGATGTCATCGGTAAAGACGCTGGCCAGGTCGATGAGGCGAAAACTCGCCGAGCCGATCTCGGAGCGCCCCTCGTCCGGCACGATCCGCTGCGAGACGACGATCGGCTTTTGCAGGACACCGTTCATGACAACGCCAGGCACGCCGCTGATGTCACCGTGGCTGGTGCAGTAGATCGAGGCGGTGGGAAACTCGATATTGACGACGTGACGGGGTTCTTTCGCGAGCTGGGTGTTGGCCTGGTGGAACCTGGCCGAATCCGTTCTCATAGCTCGCGGATTACCATGCGGGGCGGGGAGAAGTAGTCGTCAGCGCCTTCCTGAGCCATGAACTCCTGCAGGTCGTAGCCCGTCGGCTCGAGCAGAATCGCGCTCAGCGTCAGCCCGGGTATCCCATAGGGCGCGAATGTGAAGGTCTCTTTGTTGATCACTGAATCGATGAATTCGAGTACCAGATCGAGCTCCTCGAGCTGCAGCGGCGCGAGCGTGACCGCGTACTGCCGCTTGTGCATGTACAGGATGGATTCAACCGCGCCGGCGAGCGCTTCTTGCTGAACCGAGCGATGTGCGCGCCCAGGCACCACACCGCTGTCGCGGACCAGCAGTTCAAGCTCGTGGGTTTCGCCGACCGCATGGCCTGGCACAAGAGAGCGCCGTGCGGTATAGGTCACCAGTGACACGGCTTACCCACCTCGCACGATCTGCGCCTGAGCCGAAGACGAACCGAAGATCACGACATCGTTATCGGTCATGTCCTCCAGCGTGTCGCGCAGCCAGTTGCGAAACTCCGGCGAATCCATCGTTGGTCCCTGAAAGTAGACGTTCGTCACACCGCGCTCCCTGGCCTGAGTCTCGCCGAGCGACGAACTGGTTGGCTGGGTAAAGATCGGGTTCGCCGGCGTGCCGGGCGTGGCACCAGCGGAGATCTGTCGCGTGCCTTCAATGGCCGTTGCCGCAATCGCGGCGACGCGTGCTACACCGAAGGCGATCGCCGCGCCCGCGGCCGCAAAGCCAACCGGAGTCGGACCGTAGACCTCGAGCGCCTTAGCGGCAGCGGCTTGGGTCGCGATGATCGTCTCGGCGATCGCGCGCGCCTTCTCGAACAGGAACGCTACCTTCGCAATCCCCTTGCTGCGCGCGCCAAAGGTCTGCAGGAGCCCGAGCGTCGCATCGAGCGCGCCTTCCCGAAGCTGCAGGATGCGTTTTTCTACATCTTCGGTCTGCTTTTCGCGTTCCTGCGCAAGCCGCCTTTCCGCCTCAACGCGTCTGCGGATAAATTCCTCGTCGAACTTCGCCCAAACCTCCTCGCGCGCCTGCGCCTTCTTGAATTCCGCCTCCACGAAGGCCGCAATGTCGTCCTCGCTGGATGGCACGCCGGGCAGTGTTTGGGATGCCCCTTCACGCTGCTGCGTGGCCGCTGCAACGGCCTGCTCAGCGCGCTGCCTGGAGGCCTCAAGTGTGTCGACGATCGATTGCTGGATCTGCTCGATCGACTTGATCTTCTCGAGCGCGTCGTTCGCCTTTGCGAGATTGACGTTGACAGAGGCAGCGAAGGCCTCGGACACATCGCCGAAGGTGAAGATCTGCAGAAATTTCGCGCCGGCGGCGGCGAGGCCGAAGAAGGCCGCTGTGAGCGTGTGCGCAGCATTGGCGGCGATCTGAAAGGCAGTCGAAACGATCGCGCCGAACTGTTCAGCCCGCGTCTGCAGATCGGTAGTAGGGCCGGTGGCATCGAGCACCGCCTGCGCGAACTGTTGGATGAATGGCGAGAGGCCCACGGCGATGCGCTCGCCAGCGCTCTGCGCAATCGCGCCGAGACGAGCGAGATCGTTGTTAGCATCCTTGATCTTCTGGATCTCTAATTTCGAGAGTGCCAACGCATACCGTTCGACGAACTCACGGGCCTCTTGGAGAGCCGGCCCGCCAGCCTGAATGAGCGCGAAGGCCTCCTGGGCGCTGCGGCCGAACAGCGCTTGGGCGGCGGCGAGCTGCTGGGAGGGATCCTTGAGGGAATTGATCGCCTCGGCGTATTTGGTGAACAGCTGGTCGGGGTGGAGGGCCTGGAGCTCGCGGATGTTGAATCCGAAGACCTTGATGAATTGCAGCGCTTCGCCACGGCCCTGCGAGGCTTCACCCAGGCGGCGCTGACTGTCTGCGAGGAGCTTGTTGGCGGTCTCGGTGGCGACGCCGGCGTCCTTGGCGGCGATCTCGAAGGACTTGAGCTGCGTGGTGCTGCTCTGCAGCTGGTCGGACATCTTGCCGAGTTGCTCTGCGGCCTGCGCGGATGACTTGATGAACTGCGCTGCAATGCCGAACGAGAAGAAGCTCAGCGCCGTCTTCGCTACACGCTCGAGCGACTTGAAGCCGCCCTCCATCGTCTTAAGACGCGTGTCGACGGTCTTGAGCTGCGCATTGAACCGGGCGACTTCGGCAGCGAAGTCAACTGTTACTGTTCCGGCGCTTGGCACGTCGTTTTTCCAGTTCTCGGCGTTGTCGTTCGGTGAGGCGCGGAGCGCGCTTGCTGCCAGGGAAGAAATCGAGCGGCTTGAAGGGTCTCTTGGGCCTGAGCGTCACGTTGGCCACAGTCGCCGCGATCATGCCAGCCCGCCAGTTATCCAGGTCGTAGCCGAACGGCTCACGCCCATAGAAGGCGAGCCACAGGTTGAACTCGTTGGAATCGATCTCATCCAGCGCCTGCCGCAGAGACCACCCGTGATTCGCCGCGATCCGCATCCAGATGAGCAATTCCGGATCGCGCTCTATTTTTTTTCGGCTTCTGCCTGGGCTTCCTTCGTCAGACCGGACAATTCGAAGACCTTGACGGCGAGATTGTCGAGGACAGCGCCGTCGAACTCGAGCACTTCGTTGAGGTCGGCGTCGTCGTCGTGACGGTAGATGAGCTGGCCCTGCTCATCGCACAACCCGAGCGCGACGACGACATGAGACTCAACGGAAGCGTTCGCAGCCTTCGCCTGCGTGAACAGTTGGGTGTATATGTGCCGTCCTCGTCCGGACAGGGACCGCACGTACAGCCTCTCGCCATCGACCTCGACGAAGCCGATCTTGACCTTGCAGGCCCGGCGAACGGTTTCTCGTGAACTCATGGCGTGACCGTCACGGCACCGTCGATGCTGAGCTCGAAATCGACGCGATGTTCAACCGCCTCCTCGCTCGAATCGAACGATCGCTCGTTCCACTTCGAGACGAAGGCAACGAAGTCAAGGCGCCGGTTGCCGGAGTCAGGATAGGTGATGTACCAGTTGCGCTTGATCGCGCCTGCCTGGTTGCCATCCGCCTGCATCTGCTGGTGCACGAGCTCGGTCCAATCGATCACCAGATCGCCTGGGATCACCTGATCGCCGAGCTTGCCGCCGACCGACCGGCGGCTTTTGTCGTTCTGGATGTTGAACCGCCCGACGCTCTTCTCGATCGCCGGCGGGGTAATGGTGCCGAGCAGCGGCACTTCGGTGAACGAGTCGCTCCCAGGCGGCGGCAGCGGCGTAGCCGTGGAAGTGCCCATGAAGAGCAAGGCCCCCGAGTCGCTGCTGTAGTATTGATCCATGATTTCACGCCTCCGAATACACGAAAGAGAATTCCTGGCCGATCACTCGCAGGGTGACATCGCCGTCGATCTCGCTGAAATCAGCTGGTTCCGACAGGCACCGTGCGCTGTGCACCCTCGTCGTGCCCATGCTGCCGATGAAACCGTCGAGCCCGAGACGCACCGCATTGGCTACAGGCATCACGCTGGCGTAGTCGAGGCCGACTATGTTGATTGCGTACTGCGCGCGCGAGCGCAACTTCTGCCCGCCAAGGGTGCGCGGCGTGTTGCCGGATACGCGACGGATGACGACGACAGGCAGTACCGTGTCCTGGAAGGCGTTGCCGATATGCACACGATTACCAGCAGCCGTCCCGAGACCGGACACGTAGGCCTTGAGGTTTTCATCAATCATTGACGGGTCGCTTTGTTCCCAGCGCGCGCGCGACGCGCTTTCCGGTCTCGGTTGCGAGCAGTGCGACGCACGCGCCTTGCGTCGCGCGGAGCGCCCGTTCGAGGTAATGCCTGGCCGTCGTTCCGGTGCGCGTGCCCCACTCGAGAAAGTGGCCGTGGTAGATCCCGCGGCGCGGGCGCTTCGGCTTGTGCACTAGGTTGTAGAGCGCGACCGCCATTCGATGTTTGACGCGCGGCCCGACGGTCATGGTGAAGCGCGTACCGCCGCCAAGTACGGCGCCCGTGCGACCGGTCCTGAATGAGCGGACAGTCGCCTCCTTGAGTGCGCCAGAGCTCACCTTACCGTCGAACTTCGCACCTGGGCGTGAGAAGGCCGAAGCGTTCACCTTCGAACGGTCCAAGAGCGGCTTCGTCGCGCTGAACATCGAGCCGCGCATCGCCTTGGCACCCGTGACTGAGCCGAGGTTCCGAATCTGCTGCTGGAGCTCCTTGAAGCCCTTGACCTTGACTACACTCAGGACGATGCGCCGATCAGTGCAATGTTGTAGGTCACGGAGTTGACGCCGGCGGCATTCGTGATCGTCAGCAGGTCGGCTGTCGCCGCCGTCACTGGAATCGCGGTCAACCCCGGCCACACCTTCAGGATCACACCGCCCGGATGAAGCACCTCGCCGTCGCCCGCCGCGAGGTAGATCGGCACGCCGTTCACGGCCGGCCGGCTTACGTTGATGTTGTTGAGGTTGGCCAACGGCGCGGTGATCAGCAGCGCCTTCAACCGCGCGAGCGTAAAGGCTTGGCCGTAGACGTCCGTCAGGACGCCGGCGAGATCGAGATCCTCCGTCGCAGACGCACCCAGCGTGCGCGTATCCGCCCAGATGCGATCGGCTTGGTTCGCGCCGACGCCATCCGCGAGATTCAGCGCGAACGCCAGACTCAGCGGAAACGCCGCAGTTCCCTGGTCCTGCGGGCGCGTCAGCTTCGCGGTCACGAAGGCCTTGATGCTTGCTGTGAGGCTCATGGTGTCACCTGTCGGATGGAATGTTTCGTACACATGAACTGCAGCTCGCGGTGCCTGCTGTCCACGTCGATGACGGAGCGGATGTCATAGAACACCGCACCGTGCTGAATTCGATCTTTCTCGGTCACGCCGGCGATCGCGCTCGAGTACCTGCAGGTGACGCGCACGCTCACGTCCGATTGCACCTGTTGCGCAGCGAAAAACTCGCGGCCGGATAGCGGCTCGACAGCTCCCCACACCGTGGCGAGATCGGTGTAGTCCTTCGACTGCTCCCCGAAGCCGTCCTGTGCCGTAGAGCGGCGCTGGAAGGTAACTATTTCGCGCAGTCGGCCGGCGCGCATCAGTAGAAGACTCGATGCGGAAACAGCAGCGCTTCAACCGCCATCGGCATCTCGCTCACGATGTTGCCGACGTTCACCGCCTCGCGGTTCTCGTACCAATGGCCGATGAGCAACAGCATTGCCTGGCGGATCGATTCAGGAACGTCTCCCGGGTTGCTGCCATAACCGCACACGATGCGAACCGTGATCGCGGCGAGCTGCTCGCGCACCGTCGGCCAGGTAACGCCGTACGCCGGATCGATTCGACCCTGCAGGCCCGTCGCATCAACCAGGTACTGGTTCGCCGCGAGGACCTGGACGTTTCCAGCCGTGTCGACGTAGGAGATCGAGGTGACCGACTGGAGCGGCGCCTTCGGCAGCACGATCTGATCGCGCAGAACGCCCGCTCGGCGCTCCTGCGGCCAGTCGTGGTCAATCGTGAAGTCCCAGGTCTGCGTGATCAGCGCGCGGCGCAAGTGCGTTTCCACATGCGTGCGCGCGGCGATGAGATAGCCGACCAGCAGTCCGTCGTCCTCCACCATGGTGATGCGGCAGTGCTGCCGCGCCTCGCCAAGCGTGATCGGATCGGTCGCCGGCGCGATGACCTGTTGGAGACCCACGGTAAGTGGAACGGAACAGGCGAGGCCCCCCTACGGAGCCTCGCCTTCACCGTCAGATCAGGCAGTGCCCTGGATCACAGACTTCTGCTCGGCATTGCCGAGCAGCGCGGCGATCGCGAGCAGGGTCGCGCTCAGGTTATTCACGGGCGTGACCGTGCACCGCAGGTACCGCTTGGAGCCGCGGTAGCCGATCTTGCGCACTTGGTCGTCGTGCGCGAATGTAAAGCCAGCCTGGACCTCCGGCGTGCTGGCGCTCGCCGGATCCTGGCCGACGAGCTCCGCGTCGGGCACGGCGGCCGCATCCGACAGGTTCGCGGCATCGCCGTGCTCGATGAGCACAGTGAACGTTGCGTCCGCATCCGGAATGGCGCCGGTAAGGATGATGAAGCCGGCCGAGTCGTAGCCCTGCCGGTCGATGATCTGCGAGACCAGCGGTGTGTCGTTCGCCGCGCTCGCCACGGGCGAGAGCCCGCGCTTGACCTGGATCTGATTGAGCAAGTCGCGCATGACTGCGGTTTCCTCGAGGATGGAAGTGAGAAGGGGGACCGCGCGGCCTTGGAAGGGCCGCGCGGATCCCGACCGTCGTCGCCTACTCGCTCAGGCGCTGAAGCGGACGAACTTGATGCACTCGAACTGCACGACCGCGCCGCCGACGCGGCGAATCGTGTAGAACTTGATGTAGGGCTTGTCGGTGTACGGATCGCGCAGGACGCGCACCCCGAGCCGATCGACGATCTGGTAGCCCTCGTTGAAGTCCCCCATCGCGAGCGACAGGGATCCGGTCGCAACCGCCGGCATGTCTTCGGCCATCACCAGCGGGTAGCCGATGAGCTGCGCGGGCTTGCCCGCCTGCAGGCCGGGCTGCCACAGGTACTGGCCCTGGCCGTCCTTGAACTTGCGTACCAACGTGATCACCTGACGGCGCGTCACGATACGCGCGTTCGCCAGATACCCGCTCTTGAACGACCCTTCCAGGTCAAAAAGGATGTCAGCCGGGTTGGCCGCCGCGAAAGCGCCGTTGACGCCGGTGTTGATGTGCTCGAGTGTCCCCCACACCCGAGTTGCATCGGCGGTGGCCGCCGTCGGGTAGGCCGCGAAGCCACGCGGCTGCGCGACGCCGTTGCCGATCACGAACGCCGCACCCTCGCGCCTGGCGAAGCGATCGCCGACTTTCCGAGACAGCCAGCTCTCGACGTTGACCGCGGCATCATCGAGCAGCTTCTGCGTGGCCTTGGGTTGTGCATACTGCTCGTGCGCCGGGATCTCGTACTTGCCGATCTGCGGCGTCTTCGTGTCGGGCCTGGCTTCCGTCTCCCCTACCCATCCGTCGCCGGCCTCGTCGATATCGGCGATACCCTCAAGGCGATCGCTGCTGATAGGCTGGACATTCGAGATCGGGCGAATCGGGGAAAGCTCGAAGATGCGGGTGACGATGCGGCCGCTGGTGTCGGACGGCACCAGGAATCCGCCGTCGGCCTCAACGCCGACCTGCAACGTCTTGTATTCCTCGGCCGTGAGTGCCTTGCCGTCCTTGCGCATCATCGACTCGAACGACGACTTGTAGGCGCGGAAACCTTCGATCTCGACGTTCCGGCGGCTGCGGCAGCCCGCGCGTCTTCGCGACCGCCTTGACTTCGATGTTGAAATCCTTCAGCGCCTTCTGCTCGAAGTCGTCGGACTTCGACGGGCCAGCGCGCAGCAGGTTGACCTTGCGCTCGAGCGCCTCGCGTTCTTCGCGCTCCAGCTTGATACGCTTCTCGAGGTCCTCCTTCTTCCCGGTCAGATCGTCGAGCGTCTGCCCGAGCTTGTCGAGCTTCGCCTCGACGAGGACCTTGTTGACCTCATCCTTGATTGACTTGGTGTGCTCGGCCTTGAACTCGTTGAAGGCCGTGCCCAGCTTTTCGCAGGTTTCCTTCAGTTCCTGTAGCGGATCCATTTGTAGTTACCTCGTCTGAGAGATGGTGGAAAGGAGTCGCGCTCCGAAGCCGGTCGCGACGCTCGCCAGCTCCGAATCACTCGGACGAAGGCCTTTGATCCGTGACACGAACGCCACGGCTTGCTGACGCGAAAACCCACAAGCCTCACGCAGGTAGTCTTCCGCGTCGGAAAGGTTCTGGAGTTGCTCGATCGCCTTGGCGGCCTCGACGGTCGCCTTGCCGTTCATCGGGAACGTGACGATCGACACCTCGGACAGGTTGAGTTTCTTGAGCGTGCGACGCGGCTCGTCCGGCTTCTTGCCGTAGCTCACGTCGATCACCTCGTAGCCGATCGAGAGACCGTCGAGCTCGCCCGATTTCAGCCCCTCGTGGATGTACTTGCCCTTCTGCGTGTCGAGCGCGAAGAGCTGCCCTTCGAGGAAGAGGCCTTTCGCGTCCTCCTCCATCTCGGTGTACTGACCAACCGGGATGCCATCTTCCGCCGGCCCGAAGAACCCACCGTGCTGCAGCAGCATCTTCGGGAGCTTGCCGCGGCTCCTCCAGTCCTTCAGCGTCGCCTTGAACGCGCCGGGAGCGATGACATCGCCGCCACGATCGACGTTGTTGAAGACGGCCCCGTAGCCCTGGAACGTCCCGACCTTGGTGTCGTCATCGCTCGGGGCGAACTTCAGCTCCAGCCCGCAGCGCATACGCTCGAGCTTCATGCGTGATCTCCTCGTGAGGTGTCAGTCGGTTGGCGGCTTCGGCGCCTGGTCCGGCGCCGGCGGATTGCCGACGAACGTGTTCGCCGGCGCCAGCGGCTCGTCCAGGCCATCGATCGGATTGAGATCCAGCTTCTCGCGCGCCTCGTTGCGCATTAGGATTCCGGACAGGACACCGCGCGCGAGGAACTCCATCTGATCCTTCGCGGCCATGCGCAGGACCGCCTTCTCGTTGAGCTTGGTGTACAGCCCGGCGGCTCGATCCTCGGGCGTGAGCAGCCGCTTGTCGGCGCTCTGCTCGAGCCGGCGCGCCCACGGACCGCTCGTGTACATCGAGTGCGCCAGGAACATCTGCTCGGAGCTCGCGTAGGTCGCCGTCTTGTCGCTATGCCCGATCATGATCGGCAGCACGCGCATGAAGCGGCATACCTCCTCGACTTGCTGGCGGCGCTGATCGAGGACCTGCGCGTCGACGTTCGACATTGCCGTGCTGACCCATTTCGAGGCCTTGTCGAGGATCATCGGTCGCCCGCTGTTCTCGGAACCGGCGTGCTCTTTCTCGATCCAGCTCTTCAGCTTCTTGTGCTGCTCCTCGGTCAGCGTGCCCTCGATCGACATGTAGCCGGGCATCCGCACGCCCTGCGACTGCAGGCGCGCCTGGCCCTCCTCGATCGCCATCGAAAGACCCAGCGCCTGGCGCGCCAGCTTGAGGAACTCCATGCCGACGTAGGTGCACCAGGACGGGCCGCGGATGTGCCAGATCTCATCCGCCCGCAGCGGGAACACCTGGCCCTCGGTCGTGCGAACCTCGTACGTGGGCGCCTCTGGCCACTTGTACCTGGTCGTCACCCACTTAGGCTCGAGCAGGTACAGCGCATCGATCCGCCGGCTCACCGTCGGCATCCAGACGAACGCGTTGCCACAGAACGCCAGGTGCAGACCCGCGGTCTCCTGGAACTCGAACGCGGTCTGCAACGGATTGGGCGTGACCGCGAGCTTGTCGTACAGCCAGTGATCCGTCGCCGGCAGGATGCTGCGGTCCCGTTGGCGCATCACCTTCCACGGCAGCATCGCCAGGCCTTCCGCGATCACTCGCCCGCACGCCAGCGCCGTCGACACCTGCATCGCGGTCTGCAGGGTGATCTCCTTGCCCGCCCAGTTGGCGAGGCCGCCGAAGATCTCGCGGAAGAGTTCCAGGGTGTCGGACTTCACCTCACGCTTGAAAAGCCGGCTCCACAATCTCGGCACGCGTTACTCCCAGAAGGATTTGTCGGCCTTGCGGCCGCTGAACACCTCGGCGCAACGCACCGCCATGGCGAGCGCTACGACACCGTCGATGCGCCCGCGCGATTTGCGCTTGTGGAATTTCTTCTCCTCCGCGGCGCCGGACTCGACGACCGCGTTTGCCGAGCACATGGTGAGCACCGGGTTGCGGCGGACACACAGCTGCCCGCTGATCACTGACGTACTCAGCGCCTCGACCGCCGGCGTCATGTCCTTGAACCCCTGGCCGTGGTTGACCAGGCGCAGGCCTTGGGCCGCGGCGATCGCCTCCTCGTTCGCATCCATCGCCAGCGTCGAGTACTCGAATCCGGCGTCGTCGAGCTCGCGCTTCAGGTCTTCGATGCGGTAGCGGTCGAACGCCAGCGCGTCCAGGCCGTAGCTCTCCCGGAATTCGATGATGCGGCGCGCGACGTACTCGTACTGCACGGTCGCGCCTGGTGTCGCCTCAAGGAATCCCTGGTCGCGCCAGAGCGTGTACGGGACGCGATCCCTGTCGGCGCGCTGTTGCATGCCTTCCGCCGGCGCCCAGAAGAACACGAAGCCGTCCATGCCGCTGCCGTCCGGACGAAGGAACACGAGCGCCAGCGCAGTGAGGTCATTGCGCGCGGACAGATCCAGGCCAGCCCAGCACCGCGTCCCGCGGTAAGCCGACAAGTCGAGGTCGCGCTCACACACGGTCCACTTTGCCTCGTCGATCCACGGGTTCTCCGCTCCCACCCACATGCAGAAGTTCAGCCGCTGGACCTTCGAGGCCTCGGCCGGCATTCCTTCGGCCTTCTTGACCTGGTCACGCAGGTACTTCAGCTCGATCGAGACGCCCAGGTTCGGGTTGGCCTTGGGCCAGTTGCGCTCGTCCTTCCAGTTGTCCTTCGGATGCAGACTGCAGACGTATGCAAACCAGGCGTCGTCGTCGACACGCTGACGCAGCACGCGCTCCGAGTAATCGTGGTGCTGGTAGCAGATCGTCTGCTTGTCAAAGCCGCTGTTGGTGATCTCGAAAGTCAGCGGTTGGCGCCGGAATTTGTGGCCAGCCTGCAGCATCGTCACGACGTCGCCAGATTCGTGCTCGTGGATCTCGTCGCAGATCGAACAATGCGGCCGCGGGCCTGACTGCTTGTCGTCCGAGGAGATCACACGGAAGAACGAATCCGTCTGCGGGTAGAACATGCTCCAGACGTTCAGCCCGCCATACTTGATCAGCTTGCTGCGCAGAGCTGGCGACTGATCTCTCATGGCGACCGCGTCGCGGAACGAGATCATCGCCTGGTCCTTCGTGCCGGCGGCGGCGTACACCTCCGCGCGACTCTCACCGTCCGACGTCAGGCAGAAGAGCCCGATGCCGGCGCCGAGCGGCGACTTGCCGTTGCCCTTCCCGATCTCCACGAAGGCCACGCGGAAGCGCCTGAAACCGTCCGGGCCGAGCCACCCGAAGATCGAGCCGACGATGAACGATTGCCACGGCGTGAGCAGAAACGGCAGGTCCTCGAACTGTCCGCCGTTGAGACGCAGCACATGCCGGAAATAGCCGTAGATCTTGTCGGCCAAATCGAGCCGCCATGCGAGGCCACGCTTCGGCCCGTCCGCGAGATCTCGGAGGTGGCGCTCGCAGGCGAGCTCGACCAGCGGTCCGGTGACGATGCGCCCGGCGACTACATCCTGCGCGTAGCTGGTTGCCGGATCAGCGCGCTCACTGGAAGTAACTCGCTTCGGGGCTCGTTTCTTCGGTCGGGTCAACAGTGCTCACCTTCGACCGGCGCGCCGGTGTCATGCCGAGCTCGCAGACCGCAGCGAAGTAACGACGCCAAGCGTCGGAGGCGATCGGCACCTCTGGTCTGGTCTTGATCACGAGGGCTCCAGCTGTGTTCTCGGTCTCGTAGGTGAAGCCGCCGGCCTTCCGGATCGCGAGTTCCGCGCGCCACCATGTCGAGTAGGCCTGCGCAGCAGCCTTGAGCACAGGCCGGTCGGCAACAGTGAGCACCTTCATGCTCAGCGCGTCTCGCACCAGCTGCGCCCATTCGACCTTCGCGAGCGCATCGAGGTCATGGGGCATCGCTGGCGCGCCGGCCGGCAACTGCGGCTCTCGCTTGTTAAGCGCACGCTTGCCGGGATTCCCCTTCCGTCGCTTGACGGCGGTTGGTTCTGGTATCGGTCGTGCCATAAATGCGGTTTTGGAGCTGCGGATATACGTGCGAAAGGCCGGGGTCGGTCAGGAGCCAGCAGGCTCTGGAGATTTGGCCCCCATACCCCCTGACCAGTGATGTTTCGGATCCCACGGACGCCCGTGCACATCACATCCGTGCCTCACGTTCTTTCCGTTCTCGCTCGCTGTCTTACGTGAGTGACACGTGTGACACAGAGACTGTAGGTTGCTGTCGGACCATCGCTCGCCACCTTCCGCGACTGGGATCACGTGATCGACATCCGTTGCAGGTACGGTGCGACCCTGGCCCCTGCAGCACCTGCATAGGGGCTCGAGGCTCAAGTGCCACGCACGCAGCTTCAGCCAGCGCGTGGTGCGATACATGCGGTCAGAGACAAACATCACCACCCCGCGGTTCTCGCGATCAGGAAGGACCCGTCGAAATTCCTATTCCACGAATCCGTACACCGGCTCGATCTTCAGGTTCAGACTGTTGACCTGGCCACCGAGCTGCTGACCCGTCGAGCTGTAGCCAGGGCCTTGGCTGCCTGACGCCTCGACCTTTACCGCATAGCCCTCGGGATACGCGGCCAAGGCAGTGGCGATGATCGACGCCGCAGTGTTCTTGATCGTCTCCTCTGGCTCCGAGCATTTGATGCGCTCAAGGTCCTGCGCCACTTTCGCTGCAACAGCGGACGCTTTTCCGACTACAGTCACGTTCCACGACATGGCTATGCTCCTCTCACCTTGAGTTGGTAGTTCAGTTATTCCGCGAATCGCTTCGGCCACACCTCACTCGTTCCAGCCGCGAGCGGTGATGCTGCGCTCGATCACCTCTCCATTCGAAAGTGTTGCCTTACCTGCTATTGAATACACCTTCCCGTGCACGAAGCCCCTCACTCGCACTGTGCTGGTAGCTGCCACTGCGTTGGTCGCCTGCGCTACCCGTTCCAGTGGTGCTGGTACTGTGTGCTCCACTGCGCTGAGCGTGACCCCAGCAACCAGGAACGTCAGCCCAGTCGAAGCCGATCAGGATGTCGTCCGCGGGGTCTGCGCGGATGATCGTCATCAGTCCTCGGAAATCGTCGTCGCCGTGGTCAGGCGCGGAATGACGTTCGTCGAGATGGCGATCGGCTGGATGCGCTGCCACACGCCTCCACCATTGGCCGTGATGTCCAACTCGGCGCCACCCTGCGTGGCGGACAGCGTGATGTTGTCGGCATCCGGCACCGTGCGGACGAAGTACTCGGTTCCCTCAACGATGCCGGCAGGCAGCGTGGAGCCACCGAAGGTGAAGAACACGACGCGATCATTGACCGCGAGGCCGTGGCCGTAGGAGGTCACGGTATTGTTCACAGCCGCGCCGTTCGCAACGCGCGGTGCCGCCGCACCAATAACGCCTCGGTAGTAGATGACGCCGGCACCGCTGACCAGCGAGCCGATCGAAAAGAAGCGCGCCGTATCAGAGCCCGACGAGCACTGAGGGAAGTCGACGTTGGCTACAGGATTGACGTTGGATCCAGAGACGGTGAAGCCACCGGACGTTCGCGCAATCTGCACGCGCGCATAGCCACCATACACCATCTCGTTGCTGTTCTGGGCAGCACCTTCGGCAGGCCAGAGTGAGTGCAGCGCGGCGAACAGATTCGCGAGAGGTGCCGATGCGTCGTTCTCAGCGATGTCGGCGATCGCGGTGGCGTTGAACAGCAGACCGAGATAGCCGGTCTCCAGCGCATTGCTCTTTGACATGCCGTTTCCTCAGTGGACTCTGGATGAGCGCGGTGCGCTCGGTCTGAAGGTGCGAGGCGCCCGCGGCTCGAAGGTGATTCGCGCCGTCAGCCCTTCGATGCTGATTCCTGTAACCGTGTAGGCGACGCCCCATGCGTGGCCAGGCATGGCGGCAATCGGTGCCGACCCCGCCTGCGAGCTCGAATACGCAAACGCATAGCCAGCGGGCGCAGCAATCGCCACCCAACCAGCTTGGCCGTAGGCAATTCCCTGGGCGTGACCTGCACGCGCGTCGATCAAGGCCTGCGCTGCGCTCGCGAACGAACTGGCGAACGCATATCCGACCGCCGAAACAATCGCTGCCTCAGCTGTCGAGCCAAGACCGTACGCAACACCGAATGCGTGGCCGCCCACCTGGGCAATCGCGCGAGCATCAGCAAGGGCTTGCGCATAGGCCTGCGCGTAACCAGCGACGGACGCGATCGGCGCTGGCGTAGAGGTTGCGCTCGATGAGCCGACAGAATGAGCAGCCCGCGGTTGCAACTCCGCGCCAGCCGCGAGGCCTTGGGATGATCCAGCGCCGTGACCACTGCGCACATCGACGCCGACGCCTAGCGCGTCCGCGCGCGATGAACCGAAGCCATACCCTGCCGCCTCAACGACGATGGCGCCGCTCGGGAATCCGGTGCTCAGCGTCTGGCGCCGGAACATCCAGTACGGACCGCGCTGTTCGCGATCGCGCTTTGCGACCGGCACCGGCCCACCGCCGCCGTCGGTCAGCTCGAGGCTGAACCCGTAGCTGTGGATGCCGGCCTGCGACGTGAACGTGCGCGTGCCACTGGCGCCTGCGCCAGGCGCGGACGTGGCGACCATGATGCCGCCCATGGCCGCGTAGGGCGCACCGACAGAGCGTTGATCCAGGCGCTCGGTGACCGTGCCAGGCGGCGTCCAGCCGGTGTGCTGATCCCATCCAGAGCCGTCAATCACGATGCTCAGGAGCAGCGAAGCAGCGCCCGCGAGATCCATCGACGGACAGACGTGCGCGGTCACCTGGCCGGGGTCGCCGGTCGCGGCGCCGTTGAGCTGATCGGTCCCCACGACGACGCTGCCGACCGACGTGCAACGGATGCAGCCACCGACCCAGTTCTGCGGCGTGCCGTTGCCATCGTGCACGAAGGCAAACGTCGCACCTTCCGAACCGTCGGCGACGCGGGTAAAGATCTGGTAGCGCCCGAAGTCGTGCTGCCTCGAGAACCTCGAGCTCCAGCCCGACAACGTGTTGATGACCCCGGCGCCGCCGTTCGTGTCGTGCAGCTGCGAGAACACGGCCACCAGAAAATCGCCCGAGGTGATACCGGAGGGCGCATTGATCGTGCGCGCCGTACCGCCGACGCCGGTGGCCGGCGTGCTGGCTGTGCCAAAGTCGGCCATGTCAGAACGGCGTCCAGGAGTCCCAGGTCGCGCCGCTGCGCAGCTCGCCTGGAGAGTTGCCGCTCGAATCGCCCACGGTGGAGCCCTGTTGCTCGTTGAAGTGGTAGAGCGAAGCGCCGCCGCTCAAAGGCGCGCTGGGAACCGTGATGCTCGCACCGGTGTAGATCACCGAGTTCGAGATCCGCAGCTCCGACATGTACCCGCGGTAGTCCTCAGCCAGGTCGTGCTTCTCCGCACCCAGCACCAGATACGGGTCCGAGAACTCGAATCCCGATTGAGGCACCCCGCCGTCCGGGTAGCTGATCAGCCCCGTCGGCCCGCCGGCGAAGAACGCCTCGCGCGTGCCACGCACGAACAACGCCATGTCCCCCGTGGCGCCATCGCGCGTCGCGGCCACGTGCGCCACGGTGTCGTCCCGGATATCGCTCGTGCCAACGATCGTCCGCGCGCTTCCTGCCGCATCGAGCAGGCCGAAGGCAACCCGACCGTTACCGAGGCTCATGCCCCAGGAGCGGTTCTGATTGTTGCGATCCCGGTCGAGGAAAATGTTCCCGTTTATCCAGAAGTTGTTGGCGCCAGCGGTGATCGCGCCCTGATTGTTGCCGGCGGCAGTCGTCGCTGCCCGCAGCCACATCTCCACCGTCATGCTGCCGCCAACGTTGGCGGACTTGCTCGACGTATCGGCGAGGATCTTGACCCGGCGCTCGTCGTTGCCTGCGCTGCCCGGGAAGAAGATCGATCCGACGGCCGAAATGACGAACGCGCGGCGCGAGACCGCCTGTCTCGCGAAGCCGCGCATGCAGGCGAATCAGTTCGGGGAGATCAACTCGAAGCCATGCACCTGGATCGAGTTGCCGGCATTCGCGATTGACCACGCGCCAAAGAGATCCAACACCGCGGCCGCTCCGGAATCGAAGTTGCTGCCCACCGCGGGCGCGGCATTCGGCAACATGTGAGAGGGCACGCCGCCGACGGACGGCAACAGAGCGCCGATAACGCTTTCGCTGCGCCACTCGCCCTGATGCATACAGTTTGCGGTGGCGCCCTCAGCCCGACAGATCACCTCCCAGATGAGAGACCACGGCACGTTGGTTTTGGCGACCACGTTGAGCGCCATCGCGCCGCCGTTTGCGATGACGATCGCGCCGAGACGCAGGTCGAGCGTCAGCGTGCCGGGCGTGGTGACGATGTTTGAAATGCGGCCGTGCGCCTTGACCACCAGCTTCCGGCCGATCTCGAAGAAATTCGCCGGCACCAGGTACTTCGCGGCCGCGGCCAGGATACTGGTCGGCGTCGTCGTGTTCGCAAGCGCTGGTCCGTCGATCTTCTGGACCATCAGCGTTTCTTGGAAATTGAGTCGGCTCATACGCGTTATGCTCCGAAGTAATCAGCCCGCCCGTGCTCCTGTTCCGCCGCCTCGCGAATTCGGTTAACGCGACTTGGCGGGCACAGGCGGGCTGAAGTCATGGCCATCCGGTCGCCGGCGCATCAATCTTCGTGCACACGGCGAAAGAGTTGACCGGCAACGTCTGGCCAGTCGTCGACTGCATGCCGGAGACCTCGTGGTAACGAGCAGTCGTGCCGATCAAACGTCGCCGGCCATCACACGGGCGCCCTACGGCAATCGATTGCGCAACACCGGCGATGGTCACGCGCGCCCCGACACCACCACTCGCGCTGGGCAGGTACACCGGCCTGGTGCCCGCCGCGGCCGCTGCAACGGCGAAGCGCGCCGTGTAGGCGCCACGCAGATCGGCACCGAGATTCGTCTCAGCCTGGCTGAGCTCACGGCTGCATACTTCCCACACCGCCTCGAGGAACTGAGGCGTGAAGAGCGAGCGGAAGCTCACCTGCCGCCAACAACTTTGGTCCTGGCTGCCGTGCTGGATGATGAACCACTCGTAGGTATAGCCCGTCGCGGTGTCGCAGGGATAGCCGAAGGCGCTCGTCGCGCCATCGGTGCTCACGAGCTCCTGCAGGCCGAGCGAGGTCAGCAGCGAGCGCAGATCTCCGGTCGCCATGACACGCACGGCCGTCGCCCTGGTGAAATCCACCGGCCAGCACTTCGGTAGTGCCGGTGGCGTCCAGGCTGGACGCACCCGCACGGCGATCGACATCCAAGCATCGATGCGCGTCGGACTCGTGCAGCGCAGTTCGTACGACGTGTCGACCGTAGGCGCGACCGTCGCGTTGCCCGTGAAGGGAGTAGCGGAGCCATCAGTTACCCACGAGCGCGCGCAGCCGATCATTCCGGTCGTCGACCAAGTGAACGTGACGCTCTCCCCCGCGACGATCAGCGTGCGGTCGGCGGAGAAGTTGAACGACGGCTCAGGTCCGACGACTTTCATCGCACCGCTCGAGCGCGGCGACTCCTCGCCCCGCAGAAGTGCGGTCACATAGAACCAGTGCGTGCCCTCGAGCAGTTGGTCACGTGTCCAGGTGAGCCCCGGCGTGACGCCGAGCTCCGTGGGCGTCGTGCAATTCTCCTGCGCTCCACACCAGAGCACTCGGTAGTAGACGACGTCGACCGCAGGATCGAGCACCGTGCCATCGTCGAGCTGCGTGACCGCCGACCACTCGAGCTTCGCAACGTTCCACGTGCCAACCGGGGACGTAGCCGCGAATGCGCCAGGCGCCAGGGGCTTGCCAGCCGGCAGCGGGGGCGGCGGTGCCGGAGTCAACGCCACCTGCGCGCGCGCTACGAATCCCTCGTTGCTGCAACTCGACCATGGGCCTGGCGCCCGGACGAGGCGGCATACGAACACCTGCGCCGTGGCATCACTCCACGGCCGCCATATGGCGTTCTGCCACGAGATGCAGCTACCCGCGCAGGCGGCGACGAGGTTTCCGCTGTCGCCGTAGTCCCATCTCTCCGAGCCAGTGCACGAGTTACCGGTGACTGGCGTGCCGGTACGTGCCTGGTTCGTGCATGACCAGGAGAGATTGCTCACCGTCTGCGTCTGAGCGCGTAGCGGCGTCGCCTGGTGCAGGAGCGCGAGGCCGATCACGGCTACTTTCCACGGCGAGACGTGCAGCATTCGCGCTCCGGAAATAAAAAAAGGCCCGCACGAGGCGGGCCGAAGTTTGGGCTAACTCAACACAGGGGGATGAAGATCACATGGTTTGATCTCCCAGAAACGCGAAAGGCCCGCTTGGTGCGGGCCCTTCGTTGCTTCTCGCGTGGGCAGTTACCGCACGCTAGGAAAAACATATACCGGTTTGTCGCGCCTCCTGCAAGCCCTCAGGCGGCCTGAGAATTCTCGGAGAGCTTGCGCGTGAGGTGTGAGTGCGCCTGGTCGCGCCAGCCCAGCACCATCGCGTGCGTGCCTTCATAGCGTTTCGACCAGATGCGCTGCCAGGAATCCTTCCCGATCCCGGCGAGATCCGCCCGCTTGCGGTCCGACAGCTTGACACGCCCTGAGCCTTGGCATGTGGCGCAGCGAATCCGCCCCTCGTGATCGTTGAGCGACTCAAAGAACGGCGACAGCGCCCGCTCCGGATGCCGGTCGAGACTGAAGGTCGTCGTACCCTTACCGTTGCATTCGGGGCAGATCGGCAGATCCATGCATTCGTAGATCGCAAGCCCAGCGAGTCGTCGAGCGGTGTAAGGCAATGCCGAAATCGCGAGCGCTGAGTTGACGGCCCTCTTGTAGCTTGACGCCCAGTCCTGGGCTCTAGCGGTCTCCAGCGTCACCTGCCACAGCGCAAGCTCGATGTATTGAAGGGCCTTGAAGTCGAAGAAGTGGTAGGCCATGCCGGTCATCATTGGCTCGGCGTCGAGGCCGATCAGCATCGCCCGGATATCCTCCGGCCGCAGTGAGCCGAAGCCACGCGGCTCGGCGTTGTGTCCCAGCGCGCGGGCGGTCAGCAACGACCAGGCTTGTGAGGGGTTCATAGCGCCAACTCCTCGTAGACCATCATCGGCCATTGCGCCGCATCGAGGCCGATGTACCTGCGCAGCTCATTCGCCGCGGCGACCCAGCTCCAGCACGCCACGACCTTGCGTCGCTGCTCGCGCAGGAGCTCGTGGACACCGCGCTGCGTGTCTGTGACGCGGCCCTTGCCGAACTTCATCTCGATGTGCAGGCCTGTGAACTCGCCGGCGGCGATGAAGCACTCCACATCCGGATAGCCTGGCATCAGGCCCGACGCTTTCATGCGCGCCGCCTCGAACGGCGATCGCCAACCGCCATTGGGCACAGCGGCCACGTACGAGCTGAGCCGGCGCCCGTTGCGCAGGCGGACCGTACCGCACCACTTGATGAGCGCGATCTGCTCCTTCTCCTCGAGGCGCTGCGACGACTCGCGCTTGCCCTCCTGGTCGCAGAGCTCGCGGTACTCGCGATAGCTGATCGAGTCGCTCATTCCGCCAGTAGCCTTCCGAACCACGCATGGATTCGAATGACCTGATCACGGTCGAGCGTGACCCGCTGATCCGGTTCCTTGCCGGCCTCGCGCGACGTGATCTCCGCGAACAGCACGCCATCATCGCCATGCACCACGCTGCCGCGGACCTCCCGACCTGCCGGGATCAGCAGCGCTCCATTGCTGTCCAGTTTTCCGAGCGCAGCAGCCGCCTTCTTCACCCGCTTCGACTTCGCCTTCGCCGGCTTGACCGGTGGCTGACCTCCATCCAGACATGCGTTGCAATGCTGCTTATGCTTGCGGAACGCCGTCTTGGGTTTCGACTGTTTGCACTGTGGGCATCGTTTCGTGTCGGACATCGGTTCTCCCTCCTGTGTGGTGCTGGTTGTTATCGGCTCTGGATCTGGCGGCGGCGAATCGCACTCGGTCGCCGGCGGAAGAAGCCCGCGCTGCTGGCCGCGATCGAAAATGTGATCGGCGCCGGCGTGGTAGGGATCCGGCTCCACGCCGCGTTTCGGCGGTTCGTTGTCGGATCCGGCTTGCGATACGAACGGCGCGCTGTACTCGGTGGCATTGCGCGAGATCACGCCAGAGCGTGTGTCCTCCTGCAGAAGGCCGCGGCGACGCATCGCGTAAACCTTCACGCTGATCGACTCGGCGGATGACTTCGGGAACGAGGCCTGCAGCTCCGCGCGCGTCACGCCGCGATCTCCGAGGCGATCCCAGATCTGCCGCTCAAAATCCGCAGGCATCGCCCCCCCCCCCCCCACTATTTCCGTGCATCGCTTCGCTCCAGTGCAAACGTCTGCACCAGCGCCGCGGCGCGTCGCTGCTCAACCGCGCGCAGCGCGTCGTGGTCCTCGGCGTCGACGAACCGCTCGAGGAACCTCTCCAGGAAGGTCTCACGCGTCGCCTGCGGGTCGCCAGCGTCGAGGAACATCTGGAACCACTTCCCGAAATCGAGCGCCTCGGCGAACGCGTTGCGGCCGAGCTCGGTGAGCGACGGCTTGCCATGCTGGATGCGCCACCAGGCGTACTGCATCAGCAGGCCGGTCGACCAGTGCTGGCACACAGTGAGCGCCGGCGCCTCCTGGATCACGGTCGGCGGTGGCTGGACCTCGTTGCGTATCATCGCGAGGAACAGCGAGAGCGAAGGCGGGTGCGCCGCACCGCTGCGCAGCAGGCGCTGCAGGCCGCCCTTCACCGCGCGCCAGGGGAACTCGGCGAGCGCCTCTTCCCACAACCGCGGCGGTTCCTCGTGGTAGTCGACCAGGAAGCGTTGGCCGAACATCTGGTGGAGCTCGGCCCACACCTTCGCTGCGTTACTCCGACCCCTCTTCGCCAGCAATTCGATCTGCGAGCCGGCGCTGGTTGTCCGCGAATGATCCGGTTCGTCGCCCATGTGTAGGTCCTTGGTTACGTTTCTGAGAACAGTTGCTCCGGCGATAGCGGAACGATGTGCTGCCAGTCACGGGTACGGTGCTCGTCGATCAATGCCGCCTGGTGCTCGTGCGAGCCAGTGGCAGCGAGGCGCTTCGCTTGCGCCAGCATCGCCCTTCTCGACAGCGGCTTGGCGCCCGGCATCTGCATGCGGTCGTCCAGCCAACTGGCGAAGGCTGGGACGTTCAGCCCGGGCGTCGCTCGCCAGTTGTGCGCCTGGTCGAATCCCGGGTGCCCTGTCAGGGGCGCGCTCGCTTCCTCTGACGGTTCAGTGATGGTTCCTTGATGGTTATGGGTCTCAGGATGAGACGGGTGGGGTCTCACAGTGAGACGGGGGGTGTCTCGATCCGGGACGGGTGGGGTCTCAGGATGAGACGGGTCGCTTTTCAGGACCCGTCTCAATTTGAGACGGGTACGTGTCTCAATTTGAGACGGGTCCACCTGCGGATGGATGTGGTAGATGGTGCTTCTCCCGGCACGCTGCTCCCGGTGCATGTGCCCAGCCCGCTCGAGCGCTTCCATTGCCCGGAACACGGTCGCCCGTCCCATGCTGCACTTCCTCGACAGTGTGGCGACTGAGGGATAGCACTGACCCTCATCGTTCGCGTTGTCGGAGAGTGCGAGCAGCACGATCTTGTCGGCGGTTGACGCGTCGACGTACCAGGAGAGCGTCATGAGCTCGATGCTCACGGCGCGCGACGCTCAGATCCGATCAGCGGTTCGGACTTCTTCTTCAACGCCCCACCCCACCCCGCTAAGAACGTCGACTACTGCTGAATTGTCATTCCATGGCACTCCCGGCCTTCTCTGGAGCCTCGCCGTTCGAATGCGGTGCCACCGCCCGCCCGCGGCGTGGCGGTCTGCCACGGCGCTTCTCAGGCCGGTTGGCAGCGTGCAGGTCGGCCATCGTCAGGAGTTTTCCCCGCAATGCGGCCTGGCTGATCACGGACGGCCAGACGTGCTGCGGAATGCGGCCGCGCAGCCGCCACCGCAGTACGGTGTCGTATTCCTCGTTGATATCGCTGGCAAATTGGCGCACGGACGGCCAGATAAGAAATATGTCCTGAACCGCTTGCACCGCGGCGTTATAGCCCGGATTATTTATCCGCGCAATGCCGGACAAGAAAAACCATGACCGCGACCATCCTGCAGATGAGCATTTGGGGCGTGACCGCACGACGTCGCCCCAGCACCCCGAAGCAGTATCGGGACGCATTCATCGAACGGGTTAAGTCGGCGCGCATCATGTCCACGAAGAGCAAGCAGGCGATCGCCGACGAGCTCAAGGTACCACTGGACACGTATAGAACGTGGGAAAAACGCACGCTACTGCCCCACCACATGATCATTCCATTCTGCGAGGCTACGGGGACGGACCCCTGGATGATCCTCACTGGACACCCTTTCGAGTTGGGCCGTTATATAGCCTCCCCGCGCCTGAAGAACACAGCCTGACCGATAGCGGAGTATTCCGGCTACTCACCGAAAAGAGCCTGGTTCATCCTCAGTCGGATAAATAATCCTTTACACTGCGGATATCTTGTCCTAGCCTCCGCGTCCAATGGACGAGGCCCGCAATTCCCTGCCCACGCCGGCGCGCGACGCCAGCGCCGGCTTCATCCCGTGGGCGATCAAGAACCTCGCGCCACTGCGTGCCGAGTACCAGGCGGAGCTCGACGCCGGCGAGTTCGTCGACTGGACCTACTGGCTCTGCGATCGCTGGGCCCGCGAGCAGCTCGAGCATGACTTCGAGAGGGCCGCATGATGGACGACGTCATTGGCGTGATCTTCACCGTGACCGTCATTCTCGGCCTGCTCCTGGCGGTCGGCGGCGGGAAGGCCGCGCTCGATCGCCTGCCATGGCGCGCGCCGCGCAAATTCGAGCGCGTGCAGGAGCCGGACAATCTCGAGGAACGCCTGCACCGCCACCTGCTCGAGTACTACACGAAGCGTCGCGGCGATTGGGATCGACAGGACCTGCGCACGTACGCCGAGCGTCAGACCTGGCTGGAACTCGATTACAGGCTGAACCGCGAGTACCGCCGTATCCAGGCTGAGCGCAAGGCACGCGCTCGCACCTTGATCGAGAACGATCCGAAGGTCAGGGACATGCGGTCGTTCAAAGACCAAGCCACCTGATGCTCGATTACCCCGTGCAGGCGAAGGAGACCGTCGCGCTCGAGGAACGCTACTTCGACGTTGAGTGCAGGAGCCACGGACACTGGCAAGTAGTCAGCATCCCGGCCACATCGCCAGAGGGGGCGCTCGAGAGGGCAAGGATCATGCGGCACTGGTGCCGTTACTTTCGACTCCGCGCCGCGCCGACAAGCAAAACCAACGATCAGGGGAGACCGATGATCACTATCACCGACATCCGCACGATGCAGCTCGACGCACTACGTACCTCCACAATCGGATCACAGGGCGAGCGCCGACGGCACTACGACAAGAAGGCGATCAATGAGCTCGCGGAGAGCATCCGGACAGTCGGCGTGCTGCAACCGCTCGTTGCCAGGCCCTCGAATGGCCAATTCGAGATCGTCGCCGGCGAAAGGCGCTACCTGGCCGCGAAGGCTGCTGGCCTGACCAGTGTTCCAGTCAGCGTGCGCGAACTCTCCGACGATGAGGTCCTGGAAATCCAGCTCGTCGAGAACCTGCAGCGCGAAGGACTGCACGAATTGCACGAAGCGGAAAGCTACGGCGGCCTGAAGAAACTCGGCTACTCCCCAGATCAGATCGCGGGGAAGGTAGGCAAGTCCAAGGCGACGATCCATGCGCGGCTGAAACTGCTCGCGCTCGGCAAGACCGCGCGCAAGGCCTTCTACGAGGGGAAACTCAGCGCCTCACACTTCCTGCTGCTCGCGCGGATCCCGGCCGAGGAGACGCAGAACGAAGCGCTGAAGGCGTTTCTCAAGGGCGAGTATGGCAACGCCGAGCCGATGTCGTACCGCGAAGCGACGCGCCATGTCCATGACACTTACATGCTGCGTTTGGCGGACGCCGGATTCCCCACCGCCGACGCCGAGCTCGTCCCCGCAGCCGGCGCCTGCGGCCCATGCCCCAAGCGCACCGGCAATCAACCGGAGCTCTTCGGCGATGTAAAGGGTGCAGACGTGTGCACAGATCCGGGCTGCTTCAAGTCGAAGATCGAGGCCTGGGCCGTGCGCCAGCGCGAACTCGCCGAAATCTCCGGCCAGAAGATCATCGCCGGCGCAGAAGCGAAACGCATCGCGCCCAACGGCTGCACCGAGAAGCACATCTACCTGAAGGGCTACACCCGCCTCGATGACGACAAGTACATCGGAGGCAAGGTGCGCTCCATCGCTTCGATCGTCGGCAAGGACGTGAAGCCGGCGCTCCTTCAGGATCCAGAGACCGGCAAGATCGTGGAGGTTGTCTCCGAAGGCCAGATTGCAGCGGCCGTGAAAAAGAAGGGATTCAAGGAGAGCAGCAGCGGATCGAGCGGCAGCTACAGCAAACAGGCCGCGGCCAGACAGAAGAAGGTCAAGCGCGAGTCATTGTTCCGCCGGCGGCTCATCGATGCCATCCGCGCGAAGGCGCCGACGAAGCTCGGACGCCAGGACCTGCAGGCGCTGGCCGAGGCCTTCATCGATGGCCTCGGCTACGAGACGTCGAAGAAGGTCTGCGAACTGTGGGGATGGTTCGACGCGAAAGGCGAACCCCTCGACCGGTACAGCGGACGCGGCGGTGAGCTGGGCAAACGCATCAGGGCACTCTCCGACAAGGAGCTGGCCCGCACCCTCTTCGACTGCACCCTCGCTCAGGACCTTCTGGTCGGCGGATATGCCGGCGACCGGCCGACCGCACTGCTGGCTACCGCCAAGCGCTTACGAGTGAATGCCGATGCGATCCGCAAGCAGCTCGACGCGGAGGAGCGTGCGAAAGCGAAACCGCAAGCGAAGAAAAAGAAGGCCGCGAAAAAGAGCGCCCGGAAATGAGCGGCGCGGCGTTCACGCCGGCGGTCATCGCCGTCTGCATCTGCTGCGGTGGTTCCGACGATCCTGACTGCCAGGACGTGACCAGCTGGCTGCGCGTCAACTACGAAGAGGGCGTCGGCGTGTGTTCCGGTTGTCCAGAGGCTTGCGCCAACTTCGATGAGCACTTCGCCACCGAGCCGCTGGAAACCACGATCCCCAATTCCGAACCGAGGAGTCTCGCATCATGAGGACTGCAACGAAGCGCGCGCCCGCTGCGCCGGCGCCCCGTTTCACCGTGACCATCATCGAGGACGACACCGTCGTGCTCGAGCCCGGGCGCGGGCTGATGTGGGATCCCGCCGAGTCGAAGGAGATGACGCAGAAGCAGGCCTTGGCCTACGTGAAGAAACTGCGCACCGGCGGCTTCAAGGACTGGCGCCTGCCGACCGTCGAGGAACTCTTCCTCCTGGCCGATCGCTCGAAGTACCGCCCGGCGATCGACACCGCCGCCTTCCCCACCTGCAAGGCGGATTGGTACTGGACCTCCACGCCCGCCGCGTTCTCGCCGGCGGACTTCGCGTGGAACGTCTACTTCAGCTACGGCTACGCGAACTGGGTTCGCCAGGACAGCTACGGCTTCGTCCGGGCCGTGCGCGCCAGTCAGTAATCGGCCTTTGGGCTCTTCGAGGGAGAACACATGAATCTCAGTAACGACGATTTCAAGGGCCAGCTGTTGGCCGCTCTTCGCAACACGATCATCCAGCGTGTGCAGCAAGCCTCCGTACCGGAGATCCTCTCCATCACCGGATCGATTTGCGGAAACGGCAAGGACCATGCGCCGGCGCCAGCGCGCCCGGATGGTCCTCGCTTCCAACTCGACAGCGCGACCGTACTCGACACGACGACCGGCCTTCGGTGGACGCGCGAGACTGTCGCCGGCGGTCGCCGCAATTGGGCCGATGCGCACAAGGCTGCGGCCGCGGTGGACCTGTACGGCTTCACCGACTGGCGGCTGCCCACCATCAAGGAGCTGCTCACGCTGGTCGACTACGAGCGCTACGAGCCGGCGATCGACACGTCGGTCTTTCAGTGCGAGCCGTCCTGGTACTGGACCTCCACGCCCGCCGCGAGCTCGCCGGCGGACTACGCGTGGCTCGTCAACTTCAGCTACGGCAACGCGCTCTGGCTTCACCAGGGCAGCGACGGCTTCGTCCGGGCCGTGCGCGCCAGTCAGTAATCGGGCTTTCGGTCTAGTCAGATGAGCTTCGAGTTACCGCCGATCGTGAAGCTGGCGGAGCGCCTGACCAAGGAGGTCGAGTTGGCGGTGCGTTCGTTCCCGCGTTACCACAAGTACGCGTTGGGCACGGACATCCGACGGCAGGCGATGCATGTTGCGCGGCTCGCCCATCGCACCTGGCGTGATCGCGCGCACCAGGTCGAGTGGACGGGTCGCCTCTCTATCGCGATCGACGACCTGAAGCTCTCCCTGCAGATCGGCAAACAGATCGAGGCTTTTCGCAGTTTCGAGCAGTTCGAGCATTTGGGCCGGATCGCCAACGATCTCGGCAGGCAGTGTGGAGGATGGCTGAAGCAACAGCGCTCCAGGGGGCAGAATGAGCCGGCGCCACAAGCCCCGGCTCAGCGACCCCAGATACTGAGTTCCCGGGCCGCCTCGGTCGAGGCCAATCCATGACGAAGCCGTGCTACCCACAAGGATGTGCGGCCAGGTCCAAAGAGCACGGGATAGCGTCGCCCGCCGCGAACTCGCCGGCGGACTACGCGTGGAACGTCAACTTCAACAACGGCAACGCGAACTGGAATCACCAGGACAACAACGGCTTCGTCCGGGCCGTGCGCGCCAGTGAGTGTCAGAGTGCCGTTGCCTTCCGCGACCTCCACGCTGCCTGGCGGGAAGCACGGCGCGGCAAGAAACCGAGCGCGAACCAGCTCGCCTTCGATACGCGCTGGCTGGATGGGCTCATCGAGCTCGAGGAGCGGCTGAATGCCGGCGCCTGGCATCCATCGCCGCCCACATGCTTCGTCGCGCAGCGCCCCAAGGCGCGCGAGATCCACGCGCCGGACTTCGGGGACCGGATCGTTCATCACTGGCTGGTGCCACAGCTCGATCGCGTCTACGAGCCGACGTTCATCTACGATAGCTTCTCCAACCGCCGCGGCAAGGGCACGCACGCCGCCGTCGGCCGCCTGCGCGGCTTCATCCGCGAGGTCCACAGCGGCCAGCGCGGCGGCTGGTACCTGCAGCTCGACATTCACAATTTCTTCAACTCGATCCACCGGCCGACGCTCTACGCAATGCTCCGGCGCCGGATGCGCGCCCATGGTTTGCCCCTCACCGTCCAGCGCGCGGTGCATGCGCTGCTGCGCCACTCGCCACTGCACCGCGGCGCCCACTACGCGTGCACGCCGGCGGAACGCGCCAAGGTGCCGGCCCACAAGCAGCTCGGCAACGCCGCACCCGGTTGCGGGATCGCGATCGGCAATCTCTCCAGCCAGTTCTTCGCGAACGTCTACCTCGATGCGCTCGACCAGTTCGTGAAGCACGAGCTCAAGGCCCGCCGCTATCTGCGCTACGTCGACGACTTCGTCCTGGTCCATGAGAGTCGCGAGCAGCTGCAGGCCTGGCACGCGGCGATCGCCGTCTTCCTCGAGCGCCGGCTCCGGCTGACGCTGAAGGATGACGTGCGTCTGCGGCCGCTCGCCGCCGGCGTCGACTTCCTGGGCTACGTGATATTTCCCACGCACACGCTGGTCCGCCGGCGGGTCGTCGCTCACGCCGTCGAAAAGCTCGAGGACTGGCAGCGCCGCTACGTCCGCGGCCGCCGCGTGCTGCCGATCCCGGTGAAGCTGCGCGAGCTGCAATCCGTGTGGGCCAGCTATCTCGGACACTTCTCGCACGCCAACAGTTGGAGGCTTCGCCGGAGACTCGGTGAGCGATTCTCCTGGCTTCGATCTGCACTGGAGATGACCCACTCATGAACGCCGCGATCTGCATCGCCTGCGGCTGTACCGACCTGGACGCATGTATTGGCCCACTCGACCAGCCCTGCCACTGGCTGCGCGTCGACCGCGCCCGCGAGCGCGGCGTGTGCTCCACGTGCCCTGATTGGATCAAGCGCTGGGACAGCGGAGATCTCCGCCTGGCGCCAGCGGCCGTGGAGCGCCATCGACTGCGCGGGATCAACGAGCGGCTCAACGCTCGCGCGAGGCACAACGTCGCATGAAGAGGCTTCCGATCCCGCTTGAGGCCCTCGCGCAGCACGTCATCGCGCTGGGCAAGACGCGTTCAGGGAAATCCAGCAAGCTGCGCCTGATCGTCGAGCAGCTCCTCGACGCCAATAAGCCCGTCTGCATCATCGATCCGAAGGGCGACTGGTGGGGATTGAAGTCCTCGGCCGACGGCAAGAGCGCCGGCTACGCGGTCGTCATCTTCGGTGGCGAACACTCGGATGTGCCGATCAACGAGCACGCCGGCGCGCACATCGCGGAGCTCGTGGCCACTGGTAACCGGCCCTGCATCATCGACCTGGGCGGCTGGATGGTCGGCGCCCGCACGCGCTTCTTCATCGACTTCGCATCGACGCTCTTCAAGCTGACGCGCGGCGAGCGCTTCCTTGCAATCGACGAAGTGCACAACTTCTGCCCCAAAGGGAAGGTGCTGAGCCCGGAGGCTGGCGTGTCGCTCCATTGGGCCAACCGCCTGGCGAGCGAAGGTCAGGGTAAGGGGCTCGTCCTCGTCGCTGCGAGTCAGCGGCCGCAGAAAGTGCACAACGATTTCCTGACGAGCTGCGAGACGTTGATCGCCTGCCGCGTGATTCATAAGGCCGACCGCGACGCGATCAAGGATTGGATCGACGGCTGTGCCGACGCTTCCAAGGGTCGCGAGGTCCTCGCCGAGCTCGCACAGATGAAGCGGCCGGAAGCGTGGGTCTGGTCTCCAGAGATCGACTTCGGCCCGAAGCGGATTTCGTTTCCGATGTTCAGCACCTACGACTCGTACAAGCCGCAGCGGGCCGACGCTGCAAAGCTGAAGGGCTGGGCCGAGGTCGACTTGGACGATGTCCGCGCGAAGCTCTCGGCCGTTGTGAAACAAGCCGAGGCCAACGACCCGACCGCGCTGAAGAAGCGGATTGCCGAGCTCGAGCGCCAGGTACGCCAGGGCGTGAAGCCCGCGGCCGCGCCGCCGGCGCCCTCCCCCGAGCAGCTCGCCAAGGCTGAGCAGCGCGGATACCAGGGCGCTCTGAAGGCTGCTTTGCAGTCGGCAGTTGCCTGGAGGAGAAACCTCCACGCCGAGATCCGGAAACTCCTCGAGACGGACATCATTGTTCTGGACGCCGCGCGTACGGAGAACCCCAAAGCACCGTTAGAACGCACCGCCCGGATTGCGGGTGACAGCCCAAGGATAAAACCCGAAAGGGCGCTGGCGGTTCCGGCAGCAAGGCAGATTGACGTGCGCGCGTCGTCCTCCTCCGAAGTAAACAAGCCCATGCCACGGGCCTTCCTCACCGCCCTGGCGCAGCACCACGAAGGCCTGAGCAAGGGCCAGATCCTGGTGCACACCGGCTACCGCTCCAGTGGGCCCGTCTCGGCGTGCTTCGCCGAGCTCGCTCGCAACGGCTGGGTCGATGCGAAGGGCCCAGGTCTGCGCATCACACCCGAAGGCCTGCAGGCGCTCGGCTCCTTCCAGCCGCTACCCACCGGTGAGGACCTGCGTCGGCACCTCCTAAACGGTAGCAAGTGCTCGCGGATGGAAAAGCGGATGCTCGAAGTCCTCTTCGACGCGCATCCGGACTCAATCGCCAAGGGACGAATCCTAGAGAGAGCCGGCTACGCATCCTCCGGGCCCGTGTCCGCCGCGTTCGCCCGGCTCGTGGCACTCGGCTACGCAACCCAATCCGGCCGCGGCGAGCTCCGCGCCAGCCATGACCTGTTCGAGTGACCTATGGCAGACCGTACCGGCATCGAATGGACCGACGCGACGTGGAATCCCGTCCGCGGTTGCTCGCGCGTCTCGCCTGGCTGTGAGAACTGCTACGCCGAGCGTATCGCTGCGCGCTTCGACGGGCCCGGCATGGCGTACGAAGGCCTGATCAATCGCCACGGCGTGTGGAACGGCACGACGAAGCTGATTGAGCAGGCCCTATACCAGCCGCTGCGCTGGGCGCGGCCGCGGCGCATCTTCGTCAACTCGATGAGCGACCTGTTCCACGAGTCGATCCCCGAGCACGTGATCGATGCGGTGTTCGGCGTGATGGCCATGTGCCCGCAGCACACCTTCCAGATCCTCACGAAGCGCGCGGCACGCATGGTCGACTACTTCCGCGTCGGGAAGGCGCGACAGATCTGCTGGGGCTTCCAGGCCACCGGTGTGCTGCATCGTCTCCAGGGAGGCACGGCGGATGAAGCCTGCGCCTCCGCGATGGACCGCGGCCAGCATGCCTTCCCGCTGCCTAACGTCTGGCTCGGCGTGAGTGTCGAGGACCAGGAGCGCGCCGCCGAGCGAATCCCGCTGCTGCTGCAAACGTCCGCCGCCGTGCGATTTCTATCCTGCGAGCCGCTGCTGGGCGCGATCGATCTTAGACGTTTACAAAAGCCGCTCGATCTACCAGTCGGCCCCTGCGGACGTCCATTCGCACGCATCGATTGGGTCATCGCCGGCGGTGAGTCCGGCCCGGGAGCGCGCCCGATGCATCCACGCTGGGCGCGTTCCTTGCGCAACCAGTGTGTGGCCGCCGGCGTCGCGTTCTTCTTCAAGCAGTGGGGCGAGTGGGCGCCGGCGACGATCGAGAACGACGCGCACACGCCGGTTACCTTCGCACACATCGACGATGCCGGTGATCGCGCGCAGGTGATGCGATTCGGGAAGGGTAAGGCCGGACGACTGCTCGACGGTCGCACATGGGACGAGTTTCCAACAACCGAAGAACTTGAGAGCACCAATGGTGTTGAGTGAGACATATGACAAGAGAGCACCAAGTACTCGGATCGAGCCATGACAGTAGAGCGGGCCATTGCGTTCGAACGAGACATCGTTTCGGAGAGAACCAAGAGTTCGGGCCGGGGATCCGCCGCTGCCGTACCCGATCGCGCACCAGGGGCCACGCCCACTACATCGCGCCGCCGGCGGCATAGGCATGAACGCCATCCCCAAGGCATCTGCCACGCTGGACGCTTGGGCGCAGCAATATCGCGGCCCGTTGCTCAAGTATTTCTGGAAGCACTCTCGACGTGCACGCACTGTCGACGTTGAAGACATGGTGCAGGACGTGTTCCTGCGTCTGGCGAATCGCGCCGACATAGAAACGATCGAACAACCGGAACGCTACCTATTTACAACGGCGAACTCCGTCCTCAAGGATCGACACCGCAGGGGCGTGACGCGCGCAGCGGACGCTCACGTGCCGATCACCGACACGGTCGAGGCCGGCTTCTCGCCGGAGCGTATTGCGCTGGGGCAAGAGTCTGTCGCACTCCTGATCCGCGCGCTCCTGGAACTCCCCGAGCGGACCCGGACGGCGTTCGTGCTCTATCACTTCGACGAATTCTCGCACGCGCAGATCGGCTGCCAGCTCGGTATGGCCGTGAGCACAGTGGAAAAGCACATGGCGCGGGCGAACCGGCATCTGATGCGGGCTGTTTAAATGAGCGCCCCTAAGACTGCTGCAAAGGCTGAGACGGTAGAGACCGCCGCGACCATGCGCGAGCGGATTATCTCTAAGTTCCCGCCCAACGAGTACGCCACGGTGTTTGAGGTCCGCAACGGCACTGGCCACCAGATTGGGCCGCGTTACTGCGACGCCATGATCTTCGGTCTCTGGCCGTCTCGCGGTATGCAGGTGATCGGCGTCGAGATCAAGGTCAATCGTTACGATTGGCTCAAGGAACTGCGCTCGCCGGAAAAGGCCGATGAGATCGGGAAATACTGCGATCTATGGTTCATTGCCGCTCCTGATGGTGTAGTTAAGCTCGAGGAGGTTCCGCCTTCATGGGGTTGGTGGGTGCCACGCAAGGACTCGCTCACAATAGCGAAGCAGCCCATGCCATCTATGGACCCGATGCCGATGGATCGCTTGCTAGTCGCCAGCATCGTACGTTCCGCGTGTGCGTCGTGGCAGGACCATCCGTCATACCTCGCAGCCATAGAGGCTGCCGACAAACGGATCGAGCAGGAACGCGACAGCGCCAAGGAATTAGCGCGCATTGATGTTTATCGCCTAGAGACACGTATCCGCGAGTTCGAGGAAGCCAGCGGGATCAATCTGAGTGACCGCGACAGTTGGTTTGGAGGCGCCAAGATTGGCGAGGCTGTCCGCTTCGTGCGTGAGCATTTGATGGAGGATAAATTCTATCTGCGCGGCCGCTCGCATCTTGCGAACCTGCTGGAGCAACTGACCAAGGTCCATGAGCATGGCGCGGCGGCACTGGTCGAGTACGAGAAGCTGCACCCGCTGAGAGATCGCGCTGCGACTCCAGCCGAAGACATGAAGCCATGAGCGCACCGCCGGCCCGCGCCTATCTCGTGCAGTGCGATGGTCGTGGTCGCTGCTGCGCGCGGATGAAACCGTCCATCGGCGGTGATTGGGTGCTGTATGTCGCTCATCGCGCTGAGATCGAGCGGATGCAGCGCGAAATCGTGGCTTTGTTGGCCATCGCACGCGAAATAGCAGCGTCCTGCGCGGAGTGCATGGGCACTGGTATCAGCGACACGAAGCGCTACGCCAAAGCTGCCGATCCTTCCTGTGACGATTGTGCCCACGTCCGCGCCGTGATCGCCAGGGCTGAAGGCTCATGAGAGCGCAGCCCGCAACGAGGGAACAGTTGCAGCGAGCCGCCGCTGACCGCTTCGCACGCGCGTTGGAGCGCGCGACTACCGACTGGCAGCGCTCGCTTATGCAGGAGTGGTTCAAGCGCAACCCTGAGCCGTTGTGCTTCGGTAATGCGCGGGCACCGCTCGATCGCCTCAACTTCATCGTGCCAACCGCCTGCACGTGCCTGGAATGCGGGTCGCCGTCAGTGATTATGCCGTGCCAGGAGATCGAACCTGCGCGTGGGTTCGTGCTGTGCCCGAACTGCTCCGTTCCGAAAGCTGCGGAAGCACGCGCATGAACGAGCAACCGAGCGTTGCCGACCGAGTGATCGCAATTCGTGATGACTTGGCCGTGCTCGTCGCCGCATTGAACGAAGCGCACGAGTTCGTCATGGCACACGAGATCCAGCCGCTGCTAATCGCCCTGACGCAATTTGAGGAGGAACACAACCTCACCAATTGGTTGTGGCCGCCGAAGGCCGATCCGGACGGTGGGCTGTTATGAACAAGGCTGACTACAATCTCTCCCTGCGCATGCAGGGGCTGGCCCAGGCGATGGACGAAGTACTCGAAGAGCAGTACGGCAGCCGCGTCGGGTTCATCGTGATCTTTGCGCCTTTCGACCAGGTGCCAAGAACCGAAGTGCAGTACGTGTCCAACGTTGGACGCGACGACGCGATCGGAATCATCCGCACCCTGTTCCAGCGATGGCAGCATGGCCTACCAAACGTCCCAACCCACGAGAAGCAATGAAATCCCATCTCACTCTGGACATGGTGCCGCAGCCTTGGCGGTGGGTGAACGCGCCAGGGTGGCAACGCCTTCTCGCGCGCCTGCTCGGCCGAAGGGTGGAGCACACCAGCGACGGCATGACGGTCATTGGCTACTACCGGCGCGGCTGCGTCTATCCAACGCACTTCGTGGATCACGCGAACCGCTGACCAGTGTTGCCGCGAGTCCACCGCCTGCGCGACGCACCGCGCTACCTAGGCATGAACCGTAACGCGTTCAACGCCCAGGTGCGCCCTTTCCTTACGGAGATCCCGATCGGGAAGCGAGGGGTCGCATTCGATCGAGTTGAGCTCGATGCCTGGTTCGAGGACTATAAGCGGCGCAACGGCCGCCCCGCGCAGAAGGGGGCTGAATGGCAAGAAGAAGCAGGCCGGGACTCTACCTCCGGGAAACGAGCCCGGGCGTTGAGTACTGGCACATCGACAAGCAAATCGACGGGGGGAGACTTCGAGAAAGCACTGGATGCAGTGCTGCAGAAAGGGAAACGGCCGAAGCCATCTACGATAAGCGCGTCGCGGAAACGCGCGCCGCGGCTCGTCTCGGCATCCGGCCGCGTCGTCAGTTCCGTGAAGCTGCGGCCAAGTATCTCACCGACTACGCCGGCAGGAGGGGCATCAAGCGAGACGCGCTCGCGTTGAAACACATGGACCCGTTCGTCGGGGACATGTGGATCGATCAAATGCACAACGGCTCTTTCGACGCTTATCGCGACTCGTGCAGGACGGTGGGTCACACGAGGACCATGGGGAGCAAGGCACGACCGCTGAGAGTTGACACGATCAACCGCAACGTCTCTGTCGCCGGGAACATCCTGAACCTGTGCGCGCGCCTCTGGCGCCACGGGAACAACATGCCCTGGCTGCAGACCGCGCCGCTGATCGTGATGCCGAAGGATCCGCGCCGGCGGAAGGCTTACCCGTTGGACTGGGGTGAGCAGCGGCTGCTGTTCTCCGAGCTCGCGCCACATCTCGAGCGCATGGCGTTGTTCGATGTGAACACCGGCGCGCGCGACCAGGAGCTCTGTGGACTGCGATGGGAGTGGGAGCGCCGCGTGCCGGAGCTCGAACGTCGACGGGATCCAGCGCAGCGTGTTCTTGCTGCCTGGCAACGTCACCAAGAACGCCGAGCCGCGGGCCCTGGTGCTGAACAACGTCGCCCAGTCGGTGCTCGAGCAAGTTCGCGGCGAGCATCCGGTCTACGTGTTCACGTTCGAGAAGAAGGGAAAGCGCCGAAAGCTGTGGCGGCTTCTCAACAGCGGGTGGAAGGGGGCCCGCCGGCGAGCGGCCGCGCGGTACAAGGAGGAACTGGGGAAGGAGGAGTGTCCGGAGGGATTCAGGCGGATCCGTGCACACGATCTGAGGCACACGTTCGGCCGGCGGCTACGGGCCACCGGCGTGAGCTTCGAGGACCGTCAGGATCTGCTCGGGCACAAGGCGGGAAGGGTAACGACGGAGTACAGCGCTGCGGAAATAGGCAACCTGGTTGAGTCTGCCAACCAGATTGCCAAGTCCCGCAAAACTTCCACAGCCACGATGCTCAGGGCCGTGTAAGTCATTGGTGGAGCGGAAGGGGATCGAACCCTCGACCTCCGCATTGCGAACGCGGCGCTCTCCCAGCTGAGCTACCGCCCCACGGTTCGAAAGGGGCGCGATTCTAGCATCGACCTTTCGCACCGCAAAGCGCGAAAGCGCATGCGATGCCACGCGCAAGCCATTGTCGCCCAACGGCTCGCAGCCGCAAAGCCGCCAACCCTTCGCGCGGCCGGGGTTATCATGCCTGCGGACGGCCGCGCGCCGCGCGTGTCCCAAGGAGGCTGGCATGCTCACGCCCGGTAGCCCCGCTCCGGACTTCACTCTCCAGGATCACAACGGTCGCGAGCAGTCGCTCACGGCCCTGCTCGGCGACGGCCCGCTCATTCTTTATTTCTATCCCGCCGACTTCACGCCCGGCTGTACCGCCGAGGCCTGCACGCTGCGCGATCTGCAGACCGACATCCAGCGCGCTGGCTTGCGCATCGTTGGCGTGAGCCCGCAGACCGTCGAAAGCCACCAGCGCTTTCGCCAGAAGTATTCGCTCCCGTTCACGCTGCTGTCGGATCCCGACAAGAAAGTGATCAAGCAGTACATGGTCGACGGGCCGCTCGGCATCGGCGTGCGGCGCGGGACGTACCTGATCGATCAGCGCGGGAAGATCCAGGATGCGGTGCTGGCCGACTTTCGTATCGGCCGGCACGAGGACTTTGTGAGGAAGGCCGTCGAAGTGCGCCGCGCCGCTTCCTGAACCTGCAACGTCCCTCGATCGACCTCGATTCAGTACGTCATCCGCACTATTGATGGTCGGCCCAGCGTCGGCACGGTCACCACGTAGATCGTGCCGAACTCGATATCGGGAATCTCGGGAACATCCTCGACACGCCCGAGCCGCCGCACCAGCGCCGGCACGGTGTTGCTGTGTCCGACCACCAGCACCGTCCTGCCGCGAAATTCCGAGCGGATCTTGCCGATGATGGCGTCGTAGTCGTCGCCTTTCGTGGTCGTGACCTCGAGGCCCAAGCGATCTGCCAACGGCGCGGCGGTGCGTTGCGCCCGGCGCGTATCGCTGGCGAAGATACCGGAGATGCGCCCCACCCCGTCGCGCCCGCCGAACATCCGCGCCAGCAATTGTGCGCGTTGCTCGCCCTCGGGCGTCAGGGGCGGGTCCTCGATGGTCCCCAATTCCTTCTCGGCATGACGCACCAGGACCACGGTGGTCGTCGTCATCGACGCGACGAAGACCGCGAGCACCGCCAGCAGGACGATGGCGATCAGGGCCGACAGCCAGATCGGCGTGAGCAGCGGGCGGCGGCGCAGCTCGGTATGTTCCTTTTTCATGCGTGCGATGATACGGCACACGCGCGACCAACGAACAGCGCGGACCGGCCTTTGGCCGGGTGCGGCTCGCGGTAGATTGGAGTCACTCGTCCTCGCCCGCACACCACTCATCACGCGACGGGATTTGGCGCCCCTGTATGGCTAGAATGCGCGGCCATCGCTTCGCCTCAACAGGGAGATCGTCATCGTGAGACTGACCGCCGCGAAAGTGGCATGCCTGCTCGCCGCATTCCTGGTGGCGGGCTGTGCTGCACCGACGAAGAAATCGGAAACGGCGGCCAAGGCCGCGCCATCCAATCTCTACCCTTCCACCTACAAGCCCGCGGCGAGTCCACCGACACTGATCCGCAACGCCACCGTGCTGACGGGCACTGGAACGCGGCTGAATGAGGCGGACGTGCTGATCGCCGATGGACGTATCAGCGCCGTGGGTCCCGGGCTGCAGGCTCCCGCCGGCGCGCGTGAAGTCGACGGTCACGGCAAGTGGATCACGCCAGGCATCATCGATGTGCATTCCCATCTCGGCGTGTATCCCAGCCCCGGGGTGCAGGCGCACTCCGATGGCAACGAGGCCACGGGACCGGTAACCGCCAATGTCTGGGCGGAACACGCCGTGTGGCCGCAGGACCCCGGTTTCGCCGCGGCGCTCGAAGGTGGCGTGACCAGCATGCAGATACTGCCGGGCTCGGCGAACCTGATGGGCGGACGCAGCGTCGTCCTCAAGAACGTCCCGGCGGTCACGTACCAGGGAATGAAGTTCCCCGGCGCGCCGCAGGGATTGAAGATGGCCTGCGGCGAGAATCCCAAGCGCGTGTACGGCGGGCACGACCAGTTTCCCTCGACGCGCATGGGCAACGTCGCCGGAGACCGCGCACAGTGGGCCGAGGCGCAGGAGTACGTGCGCGACCTCGACGAGTACCAGAAGAAAGTCAAGGCCGGCGAGAAGGACGCGAAGCCGGTGAAGCGCGATCTGCGCCTCGACACGCTCGCCGGGGTGCTCCGCGGCGAGATCCTCGTGCACCAGCATTGCTACCGCGCCGACGAGATGGCGATCGTCCTGGATATGGCGAAGGAGTTCGGCTATCACGTCTCCGCCTTCCACCACGGCGTGGAGAGTTACAAGATCGCGAACCTGCTCGCCGACAACGGCGTTTGCGGCGCGCTGTGGGCGGACTGGTGGGGCTTCAAGATGGAGTCCTACGACGGCATTCCGGAGAATCTCGCCTTCGTCGATGCGGTGCCCGGCGGTTGCGCCATCGTGCATTCGGACTCCTCGGAAGGAATCCAGCGGCTCAACCAGGAGGCGGCGAAGGCCCTCGCATACGGGAAGCGCGCGGGCATGGACATCCCGCCCGAGCGCGCCATCAAGTGGCTGACCAGCAATCCCGCGAAAGCGCTCGGCGTGCTCGAACAGACCGGCACGCTCGAGCCCGGCAAGATGGCCGACGTGGTCGTGTGGAACCACGATCCGTTCAGCGTCTACGCGCTCGCCGAGCTCGTGCTCGTCGACGGTGTGGTGCAATACGACCGCGCGCGGCCCACGCCACCGCGATCCGACTTCCTCCTCGGCCAGCCGGCAGCCGCCACGGTGACACAATGAATCGCCTGATCCTCGCGGCCGCAAGCGTGGCCACCCTCGCCGGCCTGAGCTCGCTCCCGGCCGACGCTGCATCCTCGGTCCTCATCCGCAACGCGACCGTGCACACCATGACCAGTGCCGGGACGTTGCAAGGCGCCGATGTCCTGATCACTGACGGCGTCATCACCCAGGTCGGCGCGAATCTCTCTGCGCCGCAGGCTGAAGTCATCGACGCGCAGGGCCGGCCGCTCACGCCGGGCCTGTTCGGCGGTCTGACGCACCTCGGCATCGAGGAGATCAGCTTCGATCCGACGTCCGAGGACTATGCGTTGACGCTGGGATCCATGCGGCCCGACTTCGACGTCACCAAGGCCTTCAACCCGGATTCCACTACCCTTGGAGTGAGTCGACTCGGCGGCATCACCTTCGCCGCGGTCATCCCGAGCGCCGCGCCTGGCGGTACGATCATCGCCGGCGAGGGGTCCATCTTCCGGCTGGACGGCCAGGGAACGCACTCGCGCATTCTCTTCATCGACATCGGCGGCGATTCGAATGCCCTGTCCGGCGGGAGCCGCGCGGGGCAGTTCATGTTGCTGCGCCAGGCAATCCTCGAGGCGCGTACGCCCGGCATCGTCGCGGAGGGCGACCAGCGCGTGCTGACTCCGACCGGCCGCCAGGTGCTGCGTGAATTCCTCGATGGCGCCGGGCTCTTCGTGTTCGACGTGGATCGCGCCGCCGACATCCGCCAGGTGCTGGACCTGGCGCAGAAGGAGAAGCTGCGCATCGCCATCGCGGGCGCGGCCGAGGCCTGGCGCGTCGCGGGCGAGCTCGCCGCCGCCAAGGTGCCGGTGCTCATCGACCCGTTGGAAAACCTGCCCGACAGTTTCGATTCGATCGGATCGACGCTCGAGAATGCCGCGCGCCTGCACAGGGCGGGCGTGCGCGTGGCATTCACGATGCCGACCACCGAGCCTCACAACATTCGCAAGCTGCGCCAGACTGCCGGCAATGCGGTGGCTCACGGTCTGCCCTGGGACGCCGCGCTCGCGGGCCTCACCCGCGTACCGGCCGAGATGTTCGCCGTAGCCGATCGCGTCGGTACGATCGAGCGCGGCCGACGCGCCGACCTGGTGCTGTGGAACGGCGACCCGCTCGAAGTGACGACGCTGGCCGATCGCGTCTTCATCGACGGTACTTTGCAGCCGGATCACTCGCGCCAGACGCAGCTGCGCGATCGCTACCTGGAACGCATCCGCAACGGCACGGCGCGCTGATCATGACGCCCATCGGACGCTTGCTGTTCGCAACCTGCGCGCTCCTCTCCTTCGCCGGCGCCGGCCCGCTCGCTCGCGCGCAGGCGGACTCGGGCCCGGCGGCGCAGCTCAAGCAGCTATTCGCGGACGAGTGGGCCACCCGGATGCGGGAGGAACCGCTGTTCGCGACGCAGTCCGGAGTGCGGGACTACGACGATCGTCTGCCCTCGGTGACGCCCGCGGACTATGAGCGGCGTCTCGTCCAGGACCGCGAGTTCCAGCGCCGTCTGAAGGCAATCGACCGCGCGCGCCTCGAGAAGGAAGGTCAGCTCAACTACGACCTGTTCGATTTCGTGCTCGTGCATCGCCTCGCTCTCGCCCCGTTTCGCGGCTATCGCAGCCCGATGCTGAGCGACGAGGGCTTCCACGTCAACGTCACGCGCATGGCCGAAGGCGTGTTGATGCCGCGCACCCGCAACTACGAGGACTACGTGGCTCGCCTGCGCGCCATCCCGGTCTTTTTCGATCAGAACATGGCCAACATGCGCCAGGGTGCGCGGGAAGGCTTCACGCTGCCCGCCGAGATCCTGCCGGGCATCGTCAACGTGATCGACGGCCAGCAGATCGGCGATGCGGAGAAGAGCCCCTTCTTCAAGCCTTTCACGCAGATGCCGGACTCGATCTCGGCGCCGGACCAGCAGCGTTTGCGCGCCGCGGGCAAGGCGGCGATTGCCGGAGAGGTCAGCCGTGCCTATCGCAAGCTGCGCACGTTCATGCATGACGAATACGTGCCGGCCGCCCGCAAGACGATCGCTGCCAGCTCGCTCCCGGACGGCAAGGCCTATTACGCCGCGCTGGTGCGCTATTTCACCAATCTCGATGTGACGCCCGACCAGGTACACCGCATCGGCCTCGACGAGGTGGCACGCATCCGTGCAGAGATGGACGCGATCATCCGCAAGGTCGGCTTCAAGGGCAGCTTCGCCGAGTTCCTGACCTTCCTGCGCACGGATCCGCAGTTCTACGCGAAGACACCGGATCAGCTGCTCAAGGAAGCCTCGTACATAGCCAAGCAGATCGACGGGCTGCTGCCGGCCTACTTCGGCAAGTTGCCGCGCCTGCCCTACAGCGTGCAGCCGGTTCCCGCCGAGATCGCGCCGAACTACACGACGGGGCGCTATTCGCCGCCGCCGATCGGTGGCAACAAGGGCGGCGAATACTGGGTAAACACGTACGCGCTCGACAAGCGTCCGCTCTACGTCCTCACCGCGCTGACGCTGCACGAAGCGGTGCCGGGTCACCACCTGCAGGGTGCGCTCGCGCACGAGCTCGAGAATGTGCCGGCGTTCCGTCTCGACCTGTATCCGCACGCGTTCGGCGAAGGCTGGGGGCTGTATTCGGAGAAACTCGGCAAGGAAATGGGGCTGTACAAGACTCCCTACGAGGACTTCGGGCGCCTCACCTACGAGATGTGGCGCGCCTGCCGGCTGGTCGTCGATACCGGCATGCACTCGATGGGCTGGTCGCGCCAGCAGGCGCTCGATTACCTGGCGAGCAACACCGCGTTGTCGCTGCACGAGGTGCGCACCGAGACCGATCGCTACATCGCCTGGCCCGGCCAGGCGCTCGCCTACAAGATGGGCGAGCTGAAAATCCTGGAGCTGCGGGAACGGGCGCGCCGCGAGCTGGGCGACAAGTTCGACATTCGTGCGTTCCACGATGCGGTGCTCGCCAACGGCGGCATCCCGCTGCCGATTCTCGAGCGGCAGATCGACGCGTACATCCAGTCGGCGCGCGCGGGAAGCAACTAGGCGAACGACGCATCCGACCGATCTGCGGCGCACTGCACAATCGGTGCCGTGCGCCCCATTACGTTGCATGCACCGGTGCTGTGGACAGCGCCGCGTGGTTGGCGAATACTCGCTTCTGCCCGGCGAGAAAATAACTACGCATCAGCGCCGAGCCGAAGGGGTCTCCGCCGGGGAGAAATCGTGCGCGGCTCTGCGCACGCGGTCGGGGCTCGTCGTTTCCGGAAGGGAAGGCGGAGCGAGCATGGATCTCTCAAAGCCCACTGTTCTGGGCGTCGTCCTCAGTGCTGCAGTTGCCGTTGGCAGTGGCCTGTACGTTGAGTGGTATTCGAAAACTCACTTCGAGGAGAAGGTCCCCGACCCAGAACCGCCTCCTCCGGAGCCGCCTTCGGACGGACCAGACGCGGTCGTAGACAGCGGGCCAAAACCGCCGCCGCCCGGCCCGACCGGCGAAGCGCCGCCCGCTCCCAAGTCCTACATCAAGGCTTCCGCCCTGACAGGCGCGCGGCAGATTCCAGTCGCCATCGTGGCGGACGACGCGAGTGCTCACGATGTGCTGGACGCCTTCGGAGTGCCTCTGACGCAAGGTGTGTTCACGCCCTCGTTCTACCAGCACAAGCTCTTCGATCGCATGCTCGGCGGGGACATCAGCGATATCTCTCAGCTGAAGCTTCCCGCGCAGATCGAGCGCATCGTGCTGCTGCGGATGAGCGAGCCGCGGCGAGGCGGAGACTCCCGCAGCCCCGAAGCAACCATCCTCACTGCAATGGTCGAGGGAGCAGTCATCGACGTGCCCAATCGAACCGTGAAGACGGTGAGGTTCGAGGCAGCCGGCGTCGCTTTCGACAACGACGAGCTGCTGCGCGCCTCGCTGCGCGAGAACATCGCGCCACGGCTAGAGCCGCTCCGAAAGGGCTTGCAGAGCACATACATCCTTGCATCGGACGGCGGAGGAACCACGCCATGAACGGCAGGTGGCAACGGGTCCTGAAACGATCGATCGCGGTTCTGGTGGTGCTGGGGGCCGCACTGGCGGTCATGGAGGCCGCCGCACGCAGCCCGAAGATTTCAGTCACCGCCCTGGTCCCTGCGCAATCGAGCGAGGCGGCGCGCATACGAAGCATCGGTGTAATGCCATTCGACGGCGCGAGCGGCCAGGAGCTGGCAGGAGAAATCGAGGGCCTCCTCGCCGGCATCGTCGTCGACGACTCGCCTTACTTCAGCGTTGCCGAGCGCACGCGGCGCGATGTGGTGATCAGCGAGATCAAGTGGTCGCAATCAAGGATGATCAGCCCGGAGCAGGCGAAGAAAGCCGGCAAGCTCATGGGCGTCGAGGGGCTGTACATGGGTACTGCCGAGAGGCCGGTGTGGAGCGAGAGCCACACACAGGAAGGACGCCAGGTCTGCACGCAGGCGGAAAAGAAAAACAACGTCGCGGGTTACCTCGGATTCAACAAGTGCCTTGCCTGGGCGAACCACACGGTCCAGTGCTCCAAGAAAGAGGTGGTCTACTCTTTCACGCCCAAGCTGGTCGACATCGAAACCGGGCGCATCGTGTATTCGAACGTCTTCACGGGCGGGGCCAGCACCGCGCGCTGTGCCGACAACCCGGAGCCGGCGGTCGCAGACGCGCTGCTCCTGGAGCACGCGAAAAACCAGGCGCTCGAGGACTTTCGCAAGGCTGTCGCTCCCTCCTACTCCAAGGTCGACATTCACTTGATCGAATCGAGCCAGTCGATCGACGACAAGACCGCCAAGAAGAAGCACGCGCAGGGCATCGAGTTTGCGAAGGCCAACCGTCTCGACCGCGCCTGTGAGCTGTGGCACGAAGCCGCAGCGCTCGCGGCGCCCGCGATGCCGATCCTCTACGGCCTGGGCGTGTGCGCGGAAGTCTCCGGTGAGATCGATGCCGCGCAGGAGTTGTACCGCAAAGCCGATCGGCTGCTCGACAAACCCGATGAGCGCATCTCCGCCGCCCTGGTGCGGGTTGCCAAGGCGAAAAAGGACAGCGCGGTCATCAACACGCAACGCGGCGAGTAGCGGGATCGACGCGCGCTATTTCGCGCGGCGAAACGTGAGGTTGTAGCGATACGCGCCAGTGCGCGGGTGCTGCGCGGCGGGTAGCTTGCGCACGCCGTGATAGCCCGCACGCGCCGAACCGCCCCACACGATCACGTCTCCGTCCTCGACCGGCACGATGAGCGGCGTGCCGCCGCGCCGCGCGCCCCACCATGCGAACACCGCCGGCACGCCGATCGACACCGACACGATCGGATGACGCATGTCCGCCTCGTCGAAGTCGCGGTGCGCGCCCATCTGCGCGCCGGGCTCGTAGCGATTGATCAGGCAGGCATCCGGGGCGAAACCGGGGAAGCCGCCGCGCTCCGCCGCGCGCAGCGCCAGATCCGCGAACGCCCTGGGCATCGCAGGCCACGCCGTGCCGGAAGCGGGATCCGCCCCGACGTATCGATAGCCGCGCTCATCGCTGTGCCATCCCCACTGCCCGCAGTTGGTCATTGCGACCGACATGCGCCCGCCGCCGCGCGTCGTGAGGTGGCGAAACGGCACGGTCCTGGCGATCGACTCGATCTCCTCGACGAGCCGCGCGGTCGGGGCGGCGAAGCTCCGCAACAGCGTCACTTCCGGCGCGATGGACTCGACCGGGCTGAAACCCAGAAAGTCGGTTTGCGGCATTCGTGGATCATGGTAGCGGATCGCGTGCAGGGTCAACGCGGCGTGCGACCGTGCGTCAGCGGATCGGCAACCAGCGCCAGTAGGTTCCGCATCGCCAAAACCATTCCAGCGGGCCCATCCGCAGACCCCACGGCAATGCCGCGCAGCGCGTCCAGGGCTTGAATGCGCGCGCCGACCTCGACCGGCGCGCACGCATCGACCAGAGCCTCCCTCGCCTGCATGCGCCCATTGTGGCGCCGCGGCGGGAAACAGGAGAAACTAAATCGGCCTCCCGGCTTTCCATTTGTTTCACGCCCGCATGAATGCTCCCGCACTGGACAGGATCGACCGCCGACTGCTGCTGGTGATGCGTCAGACGAAAAACGAACATCAGTTGCCCGCCTGACTCATGCACTCCGGTCATTCGTGGACGAGGCAACTGTGGTGGACCGGCTTCTCGCTCGTCCTGTCCTGCGCGTGCGCCGAGCCGGCCGTCGCGCCGCGGGGCGATCCGCCGCCGGTCGATTCGAGCCCGATCGATTCGCGGCCGGCGCTCGAGCACTATTTCAGCGATGCCGGGACCCGCGGCACGATGGTGATTCGCGGCCTGACAAGCGGCCGGCCCGTGACGATCAACGCCGAACGCGCTGAGCGCGGCTTTGCGCCCTCCTCCACCTTCAAGATTCCCAATGCGCTGATTGCGTTCGAGGAGGGGCTGGTGTCGAGCCCCGACGACGTATTCAAGGGCCCGCACGCGCAGTTTCTCCTCGACGGGAAGCCGCTGCTCCCCAAGGCCTGCGACGGTGACATCACCTTGCGCGCGGCGTTTCGCAATTCGTGCATCCCGGTCTTCCAGGAAATCGCGGGCAAGGTGCCCCAGGAGCGCTACCGTCGCTACCTGCAGGCCTGGCGCTACGGCAACATGCAGATCGGCGGCGCAGAGCGCGACCGCTTCTGGCTGGAAGGCGATCTCAAGATCAGCGCCCTGCAGCAGGCGGACTTTCTTGAACGCCTCACTCGCGGCGAGCTGCAGGGGGCTCGAGATCACCTGCGGCACGTCCAGGACCTGACGACAGTCGAGCGCACGCACGACTACGTTCTGCACGCCAAGACCGGTTACGTCTTCACCGCCAGCCCCGCCGTGGGCTGGTACGTCGGATGGGTCGAGCGCAGGGATCGCACCGTCGTCTTCGCCCTCAACCTCGACCTGGTCCGGCCCGAGCTTGCTGCCGCCCGCGCCACGATCGCACGGCAGATCCTCGCCGAGCTCGATGTGCTCTGACGCGGACGGCAAAGGAGAACGCTCATGCGCGCCCTGATCTTCGACCTCGACGGCACATTGGTCGACACGGTGTACGCCCACGTCTTCGCCTGGCAGCGCGCCTTTGCCGAGAGCGGGCTCGCGATCGACGGCTGGCGCATCCACCGACGCATCGGCATGAGCGGCGGTCTGTTCGCGCGCGCTGCGGCTCGCGAGCTGGGGCGGGAGATCGATGCGGCGCAGGCTGAGGCTCTGCAGCTGCGCCACGGCGCGCTGTTCCGCGAGTTTCTCCCCGAACGCCGCCCGTTGCCCGGCGCCGTCGAGCTGCTCGCGGCATTGCGCCGTGCGGGCTTCGCCTGCGGCATCGCAACTTCGGGAAGCCGGCCCGAGATCGATCGCTCTCTCGAGGCCTTGCACGTCCCGAGCGATACGGTGGTAATCGAGAGGCGCCAGGTGGCGCGCGCCAAACCTGAGCCCGACCTGTTCCTCGCCTGTCAGCGGCAACTCGGCGTGCCGGCATCGGAGTGCTACGTCATCGGCGACGCGGTATGGGATCTGCTGGCCGCCCGGCGCGCCGGGATGCTGAGCGTCGGCTTGTTGAGCGGCGGTTACGGCGAAGACGAGCTGGCCAGCGCCGGCGCATTCCGCATCTATCGTGACGCCGCGCATCTGCATCGCTCGCTCGATGAGCTCGGCATCGTGGTCTGATGGCAGCCGCGAACACGGCGAGCGGATCCGGATGAATGCGAATCTCGCGCAAGAATCGTCCGCGGCCTTCGGGCGCTGGAACCTGGCCTTGTGCGCGCTGCTCGCGGTGCTGAGCGCCGTCGCATTCTTTACGATCGATCCGCGTGCGCTGGCGCAGACGGCGGTACCCCTGCGCAGCCTGTGGTGGAGCTTCCCCTATCTCGTGGTCGTTCTGCTGGTAGCAGTCGGCGCAACGCGCGGGGCGGCCTGGACCAGCGTCGCGCTGGCGAGCCTGGTGCTGCTCGGCGCGATCGCGGCGATCGTGATCTCCGAGGGCGACGCGCTCGCGCTCGTGGTCTACCTGGGACCCTGGCTCGGTGTGCCATTGGTCGTCGGTGCCCTTGCGCACCTCATGCTGCTGTTCAGCGCCATCAGCATCCTGCGCGGCGGCTCGGGCGGAGGTCGCTTCCTGGCAATCATTCTCTCTCTGAGCCTGCTCGCCGTCGTGGCCTTCGTCTTCGGCAACGTGCGGCGCTACCTCGCTTCTCCAGAACGTGCCGAGGCGCAGGCGCTGCGTGAGGAAGCTCATGCCGGCGAGGTCATGCAGGAGCTCACGTATTGCCTCGGAATCCATCACAAACGATTGCAACGTTACCCGACCACGCTCGTCGAGCTGGGACCCCAGGGTTCTAAGTGTACGGGCGCGCACAGCGTGTCGAACTCCGTCAAGGGCTTCGACATCCGCTACGAGCCCACAGCCACAGGCTACGAGCTCAGAGTGCTGGCCCGCGATCCGGCACGCGCGCCGTACGACAGCTATCGCTCGGATGAGACGGGCGCCGTATATCACTCGACCGACGCACAGGGTAACGGCGGCACGGCGTTCGACAATCCCCTCGAGATAATCCAGGCGATCGATCTGTGCATCGAGCAGTATCGAATCGATCATCCGCGCGCAGGCTATCCAGCGAACCTGAAGGTGGCGAACGACGAGGCCGGATGCTTCCGGCCCTTCGGCTTGGTGTCGGGTCGACTGCTGCTCGAGCTGGGAACGCAGGAGGGTCGCCGCTTCGACTACGCGCCGCAACCCGCTCCCGGTGGCACGGGCAATTCTTCGTTCCGACTGGACGTGCGTCCCCTCGTTTACGGCAAGCCCCTCAAGAAGAGCCTGTTGTGTACGCCCGAGGGAACGCTGCACGTGACCGAAGAGGACCGGCCGGCGGAGAAGAGCGATCCTGACATGCAGGTGGACTCCACGACCGGCACGACCTATCGCAGCTATTGCATGGGCCCCGACGTGCCGGCGCGGCGCCGCTGATACCACGCCGAATCATCACCCAGGCGGTCGCGCGCGATTGATCCGCGCGCAACGCACCGTCTAAAGAGTCCCAGAGCCCACGGATTCGGCGCACTCGATCTCGCCCGCTTCGCGGTGCTCACCGTCATCGTGTCCAGTCATTCAGGAGGACTCATCATGGACGCTCGCCACGCGAATGCAGGGCTCAGCCCAGCGACACAACGCAGCCGGTTGGTCCTGTTGGGCGCTGCCGCAGCCATTGTCCTGTCCACGGTCACCGCGGACAGTCTGGCCGGCAACGACCGGAACAAGGAGGCGCCGATTGCGTTCAAGGAAGCGCGGCTCATCATCGAGTTCAACTCGAGCGCCGAGGACATCGGCGTGCAATTCTTCCTCGACTCCGAGGGCTGGAAGTCGGTCGGCATCTTCAGTCCCAACGGCCAACAGATTTTCGAGGCTGAGGCCTCGGGCAAGCTGCTCAGGCAGGGTGGCGGCACCGAACTGTTCGTCGAGAGCGAGGAACCTCCCCTGAGCGAGCTGCCACTGGATGTATTCCTGCGACGCTTTCCGGAAGGAACCTATCGGTTCGCCGGCCGGGCGCCCGACGGCACGAAGCTCTTCGGCGAGGCGGAATTCAGCCACGACATTCCCGCCGGACCGGAGGTTCTCATGCCCCCCGCCCAGGGCGAAGACGAATGCACCGAGAACGTCGCGCTGCCGCTCACCGTTGCCTGGAACGAGGTCACGACCTCGATCGATGACGAGCCCATCGACATAGAGGAATACGAGGTCATCGTCGGCGACGGTTTCGACATTCGCACGACGGGCACGATGGTCACGGTCCCGGACGGGCTGCTCGAGCCGGGCACCTCCTACACGTTCGAGGTGCTGGCGGTGGCGGACAACGGCAACCAGACGATCAGCGAAGGCTGTTTCGTGACCGCGGACTAGGAACGGGCGAAGGCGCGTTCCCGAGCCGACGACCTGCTCGGGGGGGCCGCCCTCTGCTCGGGGACCGCCCTCCTCTTTGGAGTTGATGCGAATGGTTCTCATTTGTATACTGCTGCCGGCTCCACCCAACCTGGTACCCCATGCAGCAGATCGCCCGCCGACGACGCTTTTCGCCAGCCAGCCTGACCGCGGCGCTTGCCCCGCTCATCGTAGTCGCGACCCTCCCGCCTTCTCCCGCCGAGGCGGCGAGCAAGGTCTACTCGCCGATCGTCGAGGAAGGCGAGATCGCCATCGAGTGGCGCGGCGTTCGCAGCATCGATTCCGACGATTCGGTCGACGGCGACTCGCAGTACAAGCTCGACTTCGAGTACGCGCCCACTGCCTGGTGGAACACCGAGGCGGTCATCGAGTGGTCGCAAGCCCCCGGTGATGCGCTGCAGGCAACCGAGGTTGCGTGGGAAAACGTATTCCAGCTCGCCCCGCAGGGCGCGCATTGGCTCGATTTCGGCGTGCTGGCTGAATTCGCACATTCGCTGGAAGACGGCGGGAACAACCTGGTGGAGCTCGGGTTGCTCGGGCAAAAGGAGTTCGGCCCGCAGCTCGCGACGGCGAATCTGCTCTTCGAGCGCGAGCTCATGAGCGGCGCGGATACAGAAGTCGGCTACGCCATCCAGTATCGCTGGCGCCTGCGTGAGCTATTCGAGCCCGGATTGGAGCTCCATGGCGAGCTCGGAGAGCTCGGCCACATGGGTTCATGGGGTGACCACGAACAAGTCGCCGGCCCGGCGTTCTTCGGCCGCGCGCGCACCGCGACCGGCGCTCTCAAGTACGAGGCAGGTCTGTTCTTCGGCCTGACGAGCGAGTCGCCGGCACAGGTCGTGCGCGTGCTGTTCGAATACGAATTTCGCTGAGAGGGCGGTTCGCAACCTGGCGAACGAAGTGCATCAGGCTTCCAATCCCAGCGGCCGGTGTGGCGATTGGGCAATGCCGGGGATACCATCGCGCACCCACAGCCGGAGGATTACCTCATGAGGAACAGAATCGAATGCCTTACGGCCTGCGCTGCTGTCTCACTCCTTGGTTTTCAGTTCGCCTCGGCCCAGGAGCCCAAGGCGCCAAAGCCCGGCCCCGAGCACCAGCGGTTGGCATACTACGTGGGAAACTGGACCACCGAGGGGGAGGTTAAACCGAGCGAGATGGGCCCCGCCGGCAAGATCACATCCACCGATAAATGCGATTGGTTCGAAGGACGATTCGCCGTCGTTTGTCATTCCGACGGAAAATCTCCCACGGGCCCCACCAAGAGCCTCGGCATCCTGAGCTACAGCCCTGAAGAGAAGGTGTATACCTACTACGGCGTCGACAACTCGGGCTACACGATGACCACGGCCCCGCGTGGAACGGTGCAGGGCGACACCTGGAACTACACCGACGAAAGCATGATGGGCGGCAAGAAGGTCAAGTCGCGCGTCACGATCAAGGAACTCTCGCCCACCGCGTATACGTTCAAGATGGATCTGCAGGGCCCCGACGGCAAGTGGGCCAATGTCATGGAAATCAAGAGCACGAAGACCAAGTAGCGATCCAGGATGGTGCCGGGGTCGCAGAGACCCCGGCACCGTCGCCCCGCGCCGATCGGCCTCCCTCTCCTATTGCTTGCTGGCCTATTGCTTGCTGGTTTCTTCGCTCAGAACGAAAGCGGGCTCAATGCTCGCGATCTCACTGGCCGGGAGTCGCGCCGCTCTCGCGCGCCTTCGCCAGCTTCCCGTGACCGCGCGCAGCTCCGCGAGAATGCGTCGTGCGTCACGCGCACTCACACGGTAGAGCTCAGCGGTGCTCAAGACGGCATCGATGTCCGGCTCATCGCTGGCTTCGTCGAGCCGCAGGGCGTGATGGCGCCTCGAAGGATTGGGATTCAGGTCATAGGCCGGTGCGAGTCGCCAGCCGGTCCTCTCGCGCAGAAACCCGTGGTTGCGAAGATGATCGTCGGTGTTTCCGACCAGCACATTGAACAGGACGCGCCGCAGGAGCTGCTCGAGATCCGCCTCGACCGCCCCGCGCGCTCCATGGTTCTGGATGAAGTCGGCGATTTCGAGATAGCTGCCGCCCTCGCCGTCGTGCCGCTCGAGCAGCGTCATGGCGGAAACGAAGAACCTTCGGCCGCGCGGCGCGCGGTCAAACCGCTTTGAGCAGAACGTGCGGTACCGATGATTGAACTGCGCCAGTCTATAGCTCGGAACTTCGATCCGGCCAGCGACCGCCAGTTGGTGCAGCAGGTGTTCCCATGCACCCATGTCGTGGCGATCATCGGCGCTCGGAAACTTTGCGATCCAGAGCGAGTCGTCGCGGTCGCGGAAGTTTGCTTTCGGCCGTGAGCCGCCCAGCGACGCGCCGGGTGCGAGGAATGTCGCGATCCACTGCCGGTAGGCGGGAAGCTCTTCGGCACCCTCCTTCTGCAGCGCAAGACTCACTGCTTCGAGCTCCGGCAGCGAAGTGATCGGCGGTGCGGCAAGGGCCTGGTGGTCGAGAAACGCAGAGGTGTCGTCTCGCCGAAACCTCAAAGCCCCGAGGCGGCATTCGTCGTGTACTCCGAGCAGATAGTCCCATTCGGCGAGCGCTCGAACGGCGCGCCGCTCGTCTCGTGCGGCAATCGCCTCACGCCGATCGAGCAGGACTCGACCCCAGCGATCAGGCGCCGAATCGAGAAAGATGCCGAACGTCGGCGCGCCGTCGGCCGCAAACTGTTCACCCGCGTAGGGCTCGAGGCGCGGATCGAGCAGAAAGGCGTCGCGATTCGCGAGCCACTCGGGCGAATAGGCGAACGAGAGCGCGCTCTGCGAGCGCGAGCGGCGGTGAAACAAGCGGCCGACCTTCTTCAGGAGGCCGAGTTCAATCGCGTCCTGGTAGACGTTCGACGGCATCCGCTGCGTCCTGTGCGCGGCGCGCCATGGTCAGGTCTCGCGTCGCGCGGATGGATCGAGCGCAAGGTCCTGGAGCTTGCGGCCGAGTCGATCCTCACCGGCGAGAAGATCGAGGTCGCCGTCGAGCCCGAGCACGCGCAAGACCCGCAGAAAGGTGCCGAGACTCACCGCGGGATCGCCCTTTTCGACACGGTTGAGGGTATCGCGTGAAATACCCGCACGCTCCGCCATCAGCACCGTCGAAATCTTCCGGCGCTTGCGGGCAAGACGGAGCCGTTCACCGAGAGCGGCAAGCTGGCGGCGGCTGGCGGGAAAGGGTGTTCGGACGACTCGCGGCATAGTGTCCGATATCATCGTCATTAATGCCTTTTCTGTCAATGATATCGGACAGAAGTGCCATCACTGCCCTGCATCGGGCCGGGCCGGCGCAGTGCTACGGCGCTCTTTCAAGGACGAGGCGGCGAACCCGTGTGGTGCGCGGCGAGGAGTTCGCGGGCTACTTCCCTCGGGATGCCGTAACGAGCTTTTCTCGTCAACGACTGCGACCAGCTGCACGAGACTTGCCGTATCGGCGTCCCCTCGCCTCAGGAGATCGATGTCCATGGTCGGCCGTGCGCGGGGGACGCCCCAGACCCGCAGCAGCAATGCGCCCTTCAGCAGGACCGAATCGGCATGTTGGGACTGAGCGAGTCGCGCCAGAAATCGCTCGATGACGTAGGACTGTAGAGCGTCGTTGAAAGTCAGGCCAGCCTTGTCTGCTACGTTTCGCAGCCGTGCCAACACCGATGCAACGACGTTCTTCGGCGGGTCCTTCATGGCACGACTTGAAGATACGGCCCCATCACCCGCTCCAGTCGTAGATCCCGCGCGATTTCGAGGAACTCCCGGTTGCTGGTGTGCTTGCGCGTGCGTGCAAGCTGCAGCGCCTCGAGGGCAATATCGAGACCGAGTTTGTTGCGATACTTGAAGCAGTCCACGACCGTCCGAGCAACGCCGTAGACCCGGATCGGTCGACCGTCGATCTTGTGCATCTCGAGGCCCTTTTCGAAGGTCGCCACATCGAATCGATAAACCTTAACCGGCGGCGAGCCAAGCTTGAGTTGCGAGTATCGACCTCGAGGGACCGCCAGATGCACGACGCGCGGAATCTGGGTTGTAATCCCGTGGAAGGCCAGCGCGGAGATCAGACACACAACCGCTTCCGGGGCTTTGGCAGCGATCACACCCAGGTCGGGATTGCTGAATTCCCGAGATGTGGACAGGCGGTACAGCCCGCGCGCAAGCCGTGTCACTTTGCCCTCCTCCCGCATCCGATACAGGGTCTCCGGATGGATGCCAGCGGCAAGCGCCTGGCTGGTCCGCAGTACGCCGCCACGGCGTCGGAAGGTCGAAAGGGCGTTTCGGATGTCCCGTGTCTGGCTCATGGCGGATAATAGTAGCGCCATTTGTTTTCTAATGGCTATGTTTTTATCCGGCCAGACGCAGGGTGTCGACGTCAACCGTTTCGAAGGCGTGCAGCCTGAAAACTCCAAGTCCCTAATTCTGGCGGAGAGGGTGGGATTCGAACCCACGAGCCCCGTGAAGGGCCTCCGGTTTTCAAGACCGGTGCATTCAACCGCTCTGCCACCTCTCCTCGAACGAGAACGACTCTCAACTGGGGCCGTCCGTGTCGCCTTTTGGCGCCGCGATTCTGGCGAGGCCAGGGGTTTGCCGCAAGCGCGGTCGGCAAATCGCACGGCACATCCTCGCGGCGTGACAGAGTGGTGACAAGGTGAAACGGCGGCTTCCCTTACCATTCGCGCATGCTGCTTTCCGGCTTACTCGTCCTGCATCGGCACAAGAGCTCGCAGAACTCGGCTGCGCCTGTTTTGAGCCCGTCCACGCCGCCGACTTTCCATCTTCAGACCTGTCTGCGCGAGCTGTGGATCATCCACGACTCAGCCGCCGGCGCGCGCCCGGCCGTCCGCGACGACATGGAGCGCTACCAGGGCAGTCGTGCGTACGAGTTCCTCCTGCGCATCGGTTGCGGCCTCGACAGCGAGATCAAGGGGGAGAGCGACATCTTCGGCCAGCTGCGCGATGCGTGGCGCGATTTCGAGAAACAGCAGCACGCGCCTGTCGGCGATCTCGGTCCCCTCATGCAGCGCATTTTCGAGGACGTGAAGGAGATCCGTTCGAGTCACCTGCGTGCGTTGAGCACCACGACTTATGGTGGACTGACCCGTCGTCTCCTGGGAGACGATGCGCGGGCGCCGACCTTGCTGATCGGCGCCGGGCACATGGCGCGGGCTGTCCTGCCCTACCTCGCCGGCGAGCCGCTCTATGTCTGGAATCGCAGCGAGGCGCGCCTCGCCCAGCTGTTGTCCGCAACCGGACGCGCCACCGACAAGGCGAAGATTCGCGTGCTCGCCTCCGATGCCGCCGCGGAGCTCGACGCCTGGCGGCAGGCAACCAACGTGATCGTGTGCATCCCGGCCGACGCGCAGGCCGATGACGCACGTATTGCGGCGTGGCGCAGCCGCGACCGCACGCATGGGCGCATCATCCATCTGGGGTTGCTCGGCGCGCCCGAGTCCCCGTGGAACCAGGTGCCGCGCGTCGCGACCCTGACCGATCTGTTCGGGTTGCAGGCGACGCACACGGCGCAGCGCGAGGCACAACTGGCCCGCGCCGCCCTGGCGTGCCGCGAGAAAGCCAATCTGCGCAGCCTCGGCGGGCCCCTCTCGCTCGCCCATGGTTGGGAAGACCTGTCCCTCTTCGCCAGCGCCGGCTGATCTGCCATCCTGCGACCATGAACCGCCGAACGCTTCGCCTCGGAACGCGGCGCTCTACTCTCGCGTGGGCGCAAAGCCTATGGGTGGCCGAGCGCCTACGCATGCTGCACCCGCAACTCGACATCGAGCTCGTGCCGATCGAGACACGCGGGGATCGCATCACGCACGTGCCGCTGCGCGAGGTCGAAGGCAAGGAATTCTTCACGGCCGAGCTCGACGCCGCGCTCCTCGACGACCGCGTCGATTTCACGGTGCATTCGCTCAAGGACCTGAGCCTCGAGCGCCCTGAGGGCATTGCGCTCGCCGCGATCCCGACCCGCGAGAATCCACGCGACGTCATTCTCTTCGCACCCGGCGTCACGCAGCGCCTGGAGCAAGGCACGCCGATTCGCATCGGCACCTCCGCGCCGCGGCGCCTGGAAAACGCGCCGCCGTTCCTCGCCGGTGCGCTGCCGGGCGGCAAGTTTCAGTGGCTGGAGATCCGCGGCAACGTCGACACGCGCCTGTCGCGGCTGCACGAACCGGAGTCGAGCGACCGCAAGCTGGAAGGCGTGGTCCTCGCCTTTGCCGGATTGATCCGCCTGTGGCGCGACGAGCGCCCCGACGGCGGCCGCGCGCGGCTCGAGAAATTGCTCGATGGCGTGCGCTGGATGCTGCTGCCACTCGCCGAATGTCCGGCCGCGCCTGGACAGGGTGCTCTCGCGGTCGAGTGCCGAGAATACGACACGGCGACTCTCACATTGTTGCGCGGTATCCATGACGAAGCCTCCGCCCGGCAGGTCGACGAGGAGCGCGCGGTGCTCGCCCGCTACGGCGGCGGCTGTCATCAGCGCTTCGGCGCCACCTGCATTACGCATCCCGCTTGCGGCAACGTGCTCTACGTACGCGGCAAGGCCGCCGACGGCACGCCGCTCGACGAAGTTCGCTGGTTGTCGCTGCCCGACGAGCCGCCCGCGCGAATCATGGCGTGGGACGGGATGCGCATTCGCGAAACCGCGCTACGCGACGACACTGCGGAATCCGAGATGGACGCCGCCCTGTTCGTGAGCGATGCCCCGGTGTTCATCGCGCACAGCCGCGCACTGCCTGCAGGGAGCGACTCGCGCATGACCGGCCGGCGCGTGTGGACGTCCGGCGTGCAGAGCTGGCGGCGGCTCGCCGCACGCGGCGTATGGGTCGAGGGCTGCGCCGACGGGCTGGGCTTCGACTGGATCACCCCGACGCTCGAGGAAGCGGTCCTCGGGCTGCCCTCGCAGGACGACTGGCAGATCCTCACGCACGCTTCGGCCATCGAGACCTGGCCGCGCGGCCAGGTGATCGGCACCTACGCCCTGCCCCAGCCAGAAGCCCACGTGATCGACAACGCGCGCAACACGACGCATGCGTTCTGGGCGACCGGCTCGCAGTTTCGCGAGCTGCACGCACAGCTGCCGTCCGCCGTCGAGCATGCGTGCGGCCCCGGCAAGACGGCCGACCTGATTCGCGCGTCCGGTGTGCGCAAACTCACCGTTTTTCCTTCAGTAGACGAGTGGCGACGATGGCTCAGGATAGACGACACGGCCTCACGCTCCGACGACTGAGGCAGGATCCCTTCATCCGCGAGCTCACGCGCCAGGTGCGCGTGAGCCCGACGCAACTCATCCAGCCGCATTTCGTGGTGGACGGCTTGAAGGGGCGCGAACCCGTGCCGGGATTGCCCGGCGTGCATCGCGAAACCTCCGGCAGCCTCGTCGATCAGGTCGGCCGCGATCTCGAAGCGGGCGTCGACAAGGTGCTGCTGTTCGGCGTGCCGGGCGAGAAGCGCGATACCGGGTTCGCATTCGACTTCACGTCCCGCCAGATCGAGAGCCTGCGCAAGCAGTTCGGCGCGCGGCTCTGGATCTGCGTCGACGTGTGCCTGTGCTCGTACACCAGCCACGGTCACTGCGGTGTGTTGGCGCGCGAGCAGGATCACGTGGTGAACGATGCCAGCGTGACGGAGCTCGCGCGCGAGGCCGTCGCGTATGCGCAGGCGGGCGCAAACTGCGTCGCCCCGAGCGACATGATGGACGGCCGGGTTGCGGCCATTCGCGCCGGGCTCGACGGCGCCGGGCTCGAGCGCACGTTGCTGATGAGCTACTCGGCCAAGTTCCACTCGCGCTTCTACGGCCCGTTCCGCGAAGCCGCGGATTCGGCGCCGCGCGCGGCCGCGCTCAAGGACCGCGCGACCTATCAGATCGATCCGGCGCGCCCGCAGGACGCGTATGCCAGCTCGCTGCGCGATGCCGAAGAAGGCGCGGACATCCTGATGGTCAAGCCCGGACTGCCGTATCTCGACATCCTCAAGGATCTGTCCTCGCGCATCGAGCGTCCCTGGGCGGTCTACGAGGTCAGCGGCGAGTTCGGTGCGGTGGAGGCCCTGGCCGCGCAGAACCTGATTGCGCGCGCCCAGGCGCACGTCGAGTGCTGGACCGCGTTCGTGCGCGCCGGCGCGTCGATCATCATCACATACGGCGCGCGCTCGGCGCGCGAGTGGCTTGCTGCCGCGTAACGCAGCAGCACACCGAATGACACAGAACACCGCCACATCCGCCGCGCTCTTCGAACGCGCCTTGCGCGTTGCGCCAGGCGGCGTACATTCGCCGGTGCGGGCGTTTCGCGGTGTCGGCGGCGTGCCGCGATTCATCCGTGAGGCCAAAGGCTGCCGCCTGACGGATGCCGATGGCAACACCTACATCGATTTCTGCATGTCGTGGGGTCCGCTGCTGTTCGGACACCAGGATCCAGAAGTCCGCGAGGCGACGCTGAGCGCCATCTCGCGCGGCTGGAGCTACGGTGCGGCGGAGAGCGGCTCGCTCGAGCTGGCGGAGCTCATCACCGCGCGGTTGCCGTGGGTCGAAAAGATCCGCTTCGTGAATTCCGGCACGGAAGCGGTGATGTCCGCGTTGCGCGTGGCGCGCGCCGCCACCGGGCGGTCGAAGATCCTCAAGTTCGAGGGCTGCTATCACGGCCACGTGGATTCGATGCTGGTGAAGGCAGGATCCGGGCTCGCGGAAATGGCGCAGCCGGACAGCGCGGGCATCGCCGGACACGTGGCTGCCGACACCCTGGTCGCGCCGCTCGACGACGCAGCGCGCGTGCGCCAGCTGTTCGACACCCAGGGCGGCGAGATTGCGGCGCTCATCATCGAGCCGCTGCCGGCGAACTATGGCCTGCTGATCCAGCGCGAGGACTTCCTGCGCGAAATCACTGCGCTGGCGCGCCGGCACGGCGCGCTGGTGATCTTCGACGAAGTGATCTCCGGATTTCGCGTCGCGTTCGGCGGCATGGCCGAGAAGCTCGGCATTACCCCGGACCTGGTCACCTACGGCAAAGTCATCGGCGGCGGCTTCCCGGTCGGCGCTTATGGCGGCCGCGCCACGCTGATGGATCTCGTCGCTCCGGTCGGACCGGTCTATCAAGCCGGAACCCTGAGCGCCAACCCCGTGGCGATGGCGGCAGGATTCGCCATGTTGCGCAAGCTCGAAGCGCGCAAGCCGTATGCCTCGCTGGAAGAGAAGGCGCAGAGCCTTGCCGATGGCATGTTGCGCCTGGCGCGCGCGAAGGAATTCGAGCCGTTCTCCGTCCAGACCGCCGCTTCGCTTCTGTGGCCGGTCCTCGGTGAGGCTCGCGGCACCGTGCGCTGCGTGAGCGCCATTCCGGTTACGCAGCGCGAGCGCTTCGCGCGCCTGTTTCATGCTCTGCTCGAGCGCGGCGTCTATCTGGCCCCCAGCGGGTTCGAAGTCGGGTTTCTGTCCACAGCGCATACGGCCGAAGACCTCGCGCAGGCCACTGCCGCATTCAGCGATGCGCTCGATGCCGTGCCCCGATGAGCCGCAAGGACTCTCACACTGCGATCGCGCGCCGCAGTCTGCGCTGGCTCTCGATCGTCGCAATCGTCTGGGTGTTGCTGTTGTTCGTGCTCATGGGGTGGTGGGGCTGGGTCGTGCACAGCCAGGCGCAGAGAATCGCCGAGCTGCAGGCCCTTGCCAGTCCGAGCAGCCCCACGGCCAGCGAGCGCCCGCTCGGCACGCTACGCATGCTGATGTGGGAAGGCGGAACCTATTTCGTGCTGCTCGCCGGTGTATCCGGCGCGCTCATCTGGCTCTACTGGCGTGACAAGCGCCGCACGAATGCGCTGCAGGCGTTTCTGGCGTCCGTGACGCACGAGCTCAAGACCCCGCTGACCAGCATCCGCCTGCAGGCCGAGTCGCTGGCCGAAACTTCGCAGGCCAACCCGCTGATCGAGCGGCTGCTCGAGGACACGAGCCGGCTCGAGGCGCAGGTGGAAAAAACACTCGAGCTCGCGCGGCTGGAGGGCGGCGGCGCGCTGGCGCTGCAACCGTTGCCGATCGTGACCTGGCTGCAGCGCTTCTGCCGCTCCGGAGCGCGAATCGGCAGCGTGACGATCGATGTGGAGGCGCCCGGGGGCGCCGATCGGCCACTGGTGCTGGCAGACCCCAGCGCCCTGCAGATCATCTTTCGCAACCTCGTCGAGAATACCGCGCGCCACTCGCAGGCCCAGAACGCGCGCGCGCGCGTGCGCATCGATCGGGGCAAGGAGACGATCTGCGTGAGCTTCGCGGACGACGGTGAGGGATTCAACGGCGATGAGCGCAAGCTCGGGGCGCTGTTCTTTCGCGGCACGCGCTCGCAGGGCGCCGGCGTCGGGCTGTACCTCGTCCAGTCGCTGATGCACCTGATGGGTGGCCGCGCCGAGTTCAACGTCGGCGCCAATCAGGGTTTCGAGGCCCGCCTGCACTTCCGCCCGGCGGAGGAGCTCGCATGAGCACGACGCCGCGCATCCTGGTCGTCGAAGACGAGATCAACGTCGGGCGCACGCTCACCGAGCGGCTCGCCGCCGAGAAGTACCTGGTCACCTGGGCGCGCACCGCCGGCGAGGCCCTCGCCCAGGACGGTCAGCCGCCATTCGACCTCGCCCTGCTCGACGTGGGTCTTCCGGATCAATCCGGATTCGAGCTGGCGGCAGCGCTGCGGCGCCGCCATCCGCAGACCGCGATCGTGTTCCTCACGGCTTTCGGTACGCCGGAGGATCGGGTACGCGGCCTGGAGCTCGGTGCGGAGGACTACATCGTCAAGCCGTTCCACTTCAAGGAGCTCAACCTGCGCCTGCAGAATGCCTTGCGCCGCGCCACGCTCGTCGCAGGAGCGGAGATTCGCTTCGAAAAGCCCCTGCAGGTGGGCCGCGCGCGCATCGACCTCAAGCGCATGGAGGCGCGCGTGGACGGCGAGAGCGTCGCGCTCACGCACAAGGAGTGCGCGGTGTTGTCTCTGCTCCTGGAAAAAGACGGCGCGGTGCTGGCTCGCGACGAGATCCTCGACCGCGCGTGGGCGGAGGATGAGTTTCCGACGCCGCGCACGGTCGACAACTTCATCCTGCGCCTGCGCAAGCTCATCGAGCACGATCCGGCCGAGCCGAAAGCGATCCGCAGCGTGCGCGGCGTCGGGTACCAGCTCGACCCGGCCGCGGTGCGGGAGGCGGGCCCATGAGCAACCTGTTCCGCGCCGCCCTCTCGCGGCAGAACGACGGCCGGCCGCCCGTCTGGTTCATGCGCCAGGCCGGCCGCTACCACAGCCACTATCGAAGGATTCGCGAACGCCATTCGTTCGTGGACCTGTGCAAGCAACCACAGATCGCCACGCTGGTCACGATGGGCCCGATCGAAGAGTTCGACTTCGACGCCGCCATCCTGTTTTCGGACCTGCTCTTTCCGCTCGAAGTGCTGGGGATGCCGCTCGACTACACACCGGGCCCCACGCTCGGCTGGCATCTGCAGAAGCCCTCCGACCTCGCGCGCCTCGACGGCAATGACGGCGATGCCAGTGCCCTCGCCTTCCAGGCGCAGGCGCTGCGCGGCATCCGCGCGCAATTGCCCAATGACAAGGGGCTGATCGGATTCGTCGGCGGTGCCCTGACGCTTTTCTATTACGCGGCCGAGGGTTCGCACCAGGGCGCGTTGCGGAACGCGCATGCCGGACTGACCGACGGGCGGTACGAAGGGTTCTGCGCCCGACTCCTGCCGCTCCTGGCGCGCAACATGGCACTGCAATGGGGCGCGGACATCGATTGTCTGGCGGTGCTCGACACCTGCGCGGGCGAGCTCACGCCGGAGGAGTTCGGCGCGCACCTCGTGCCGCAATTGTCGGCGCTGCTCGACGAGTTTCATCGCCTCTGCCCGGACGGCAAGGTGCTGTACTACTCCAAGGGCACCGACGCGCGGCACTGGCGCCAGCTGCGCAAGCTCAACCTCGCCGGCATCGGTATCGACTGGCGCACGCGGCTCGCCGACGCGCTGCAGGAATTCGGCGAGCAGTGGGCGATCCAGGGCAATTTCGATCCGCATGCCCTGCTGCTGCCCGAAAACGATTTCGAGCGCGCGGTCGAGGGTTACTTCGCGCCACTGCTCGAGTTGCCGCCCGCGCTGCGGCGCGGCTGGATCTGCGGGCTCGGGCACGGGGTGCTGCCGCCGACTCCCGAGCGCCACGTACACGTGTTCATCGACCTGCAGCGGGAATTGTTCTCATGACATACGATCTGTCTGCGTTGATCCGCAAGTACAACGTCCCGGGGCCGCGCTACACCAGCTACCCCACCGTCCCCTACTGGGAGCGCACGCCGACCGAAGCTCAGTGGATCGCGGCACTCGGCGACGCTCTGACGAGCGAGGCGCGCAGCGGCGATCACGGCGCGGCGGTCTACGTTCACATTCCGTTCTGCCGCTCACTGTGCACCTACTGCGGCTGCAACACGCGCATCACGCGCAATCGCAAGATCGCCCTGCCTTACCTGGAGGCGATCCTCGAAGAGTGGCGTCTGTATCTCGAACGTCTGAAGATCGAGCGCCTGCCCCTGTCGGAGATTCACCTGGGCGGCGGCACGCCCACCTATCTCAACCCGGAGGAGATCGAGTTCCTCATCAAGGGCCTCGTGGCCCGCGCCGACGTCACGAGCGGCGCCGAGTTCTCGCTGGAGGCCGATCCGCGCGTCACCGATGCCCTGCAGCTCGAGACGCTGGCGCGCCTCGGCTTTCGCCGCCTGAGCCTCGGCATCCAGGACTTCGATCCGCGCGTACAGGACATCGTCAACCGCGTGCAGAGCGAGGAGCAGGTGCGCGTGCTGACCGAGAAGGCGCGCGAGCTGGGCTTCAACAGCATCAACTACGATCTGATCTACGGCCTGCCGCTGCAGACCCTGGCATCGATCGAGCAGACGCTGGGCGCAGTGGAGCGCCTGCGCCCGGACCGCATCGCCTTCTACGCCTACGCGCACGTTCCCTGGATCAAGCCGAGCCAGCGCCGTTTCACCGAGGACGACCTGCCGACCGGCGATGCCAAGCGCGCGCTCTACGAACGCGGCCGCGAGATCCTCGAAGGCGCCGGCTATCGCGAGATCGGCATGGACCATTTCGCGCTGGAAACGGACTCCCTGTGGAAAGCGACGGTGGCGGGCGACCTGCATCGCAATTTCATGGGCTACACGACGCGTCGCGTCGCGCCGCTCATCGGGCTGGGCGTTTCGGCGATCGGCGATGCCTGGACCGCGTTCGCGCAGAACGAGAAGGTCATCGAGCCGTATCAGGACCGTGTGCACCGAGGCGAGCTGCCGCTGTTGCGCGGTCACCTGCTCGACGCCGAGGACCTGACGCTGCGCCATCACATCCTCGATCTCATGACGCGCTTCCGCACGCAATGGGACGAGGACGATCGCGAAACGGATTACATGCAGTCGATCCCCGAGCGCCTGCGCGAGCTGGAGCGCGATGACCTCGTGCGGCTCGACGACGCTGGCTGCGAGGTGACCGAGCGCGGCCGAGCGTTCATTCGCAACGTGTGCATGGCGTTCGATGCACGGCTGGCGCGCAAGGCGCCGGAGGCGCAGCTTTTCAGCCGAACCGTCTGAGGCAGTGGGTCACGCGGCCAGGCTGTCGCACCAGGATTCGCACAGCTTGATGGCTTCGCGCGGCGAGAAGTTGTCGGGATCGAGGCACCACTCGAGCCACAGGCCGTCGAGGAGCGCAGTGAGGCCGATCGCGGCGAGACGCGGAGTCAGGCGGTTTGCGCCGCCGTCGCGCGGCAGGTCGGAGAGGAGTCGGCGCACGAGCTCGACGTAACCGTGGTACGTGTCGCGGTGCGCGCGCTGAATCGACCGGGAGTGCCGGTACAGGCTCCAGAACACCAGCCAGCCGCTGAGGACGTTGCGGTCGAGGTTCGGGGGCGCGAAGTTGGCTTCGAGGAACGCATGGAGGCGCGCGCGCGGCGTTGCTGGGGCGCGCGCGACGGCCGCCTGAAAGCCTTCGAGCAGCTGCCCGTGAAAACGACGATACGCCGCGGCGATCAACGCATCCTTCTTCGGGAAATGGTGGTTGATGAGGCCGCTGGAAACTTTCGCCTGGGCGGCGATCTTGCGGACGGCGAGGCCGTCGTGCCCGTTTCGCTTGAGGCTTTCGATCGTGGCGTCGATGAGAGCGCCGCGGCGATCGTCGGCGAGCTTGCGAGTGAAGCGCTTGGGGGCCGTGCGACGTTGCGTCGGCATTCAGCGGGCGCCGGTTGCGGCGCGTGCGGCGAGTTGGCCGGAGGTTCCGTGGACGCCCGGCCCGGGGTGGGTGCCCGCACCGCAGAGATAGTAGCCTTCGATCGGCGTCGCGTAGCGTGATGCAGCGGGAACCGGCCGCATGAAGAGAATCTGATCGAGCATCATTTCGCCCTGGGAGAGCGCGCCTTCGCGCAGGCCGAAGCGCGACTCGATATCCGGAGGCGCCAGCACCGTGCGTTCGCGCACGCGTGCCGCAAAGCCCGGAAGGTGCTGATCGACCTGCGAGATGGCGCGATCGGCGAGCGGCTCGCGCAGGCTGTCCCACGTGCCTTCGCGCAACCGATACGGTGTGTACTGAACGTGCAATACAGCCACGTGCCGTGCCGCGGGCGCGAGGTCGGGTTGCGCAAGCGTCGGAAATCGGATTTCGATGAAGGGCTCATCCGAACAATGGCCATATTTCGTCGCCTCGTAGGCCTGTTCGACGTGACGGATCGACGGAGCGATGAGGAGCGCGCCGGCCAGGGGGAGATCACCGACGGTCGGCAGTGCATCGAGCGCGACGAGGATCTTGGTGGTCACGCCGCGGAAACGGATGTTGCGCACCGCGTGGATGAATTCGGGATCGTGGTGTTTCGGGTCGATCAGCTCCAAAAGGCTCGTATAGGGATCGAGGCTCGAGATCGCGGTGCGGCACGCGATTTCTTCGCTCGTCGCGAATTCGCGGCCCGACGCGAGGCTCACGCCCACGATGCGACCGCCCTTGACGGTCACGCGATCGACCCTGGTCTGCGTCTCGATTGTCACGCCGGCTGCTCGGGCACGCGCTTCGTGCGCCTTGATCATTGCGGCCGGGCGCTCCGCTGGCGCAGTGGCATAGCGGTGCAGGAACGTGAACGCCGTACCCGCCGCTGCGGGCCCCTGCGCCAGGTCCGTCACACTGCGCGCGGCGAGCACACCTTTGAGCGACTCCGTTTCAAATTCGTCATCGAGAAGGTCCTCGATGGGCATCGGCAGCGTATGCAGGAGGTCGACCATGCCGGTGCGGCCGAGCTTGCGGAACTTGCGCGCGAGGTTCGCCAGCGCCAGGAACTCGCCGAAACCGTCGGCATCGATGCGCGGCGGTGGCGAGCGATAGAGCTCGGCGAGGAAGCCGGCGAGCGCGTGGATCTTTCGGTCGAACGCGGGCCAGCGCCCGGCGTCCTTCGGCGAGCGGCGGGCGAGTCCTGCTGCCGTCCGTTCGGCGGACCCGTGCAGAACCAGCGGCTCGCCGTCGCCGAGTGCGACGATGGTTGGATCGGCTGCGCGCGCCAAGGGCGCCGCGCGGTAGCCGGAGGCGAACTCGATCTCGCGCAGCGCACCGCCAAGTGCCCCGGCCTCCTCGACCAGCAGCACTTTCGATCCAGCGCTCGCGAGACTCGTGGCCGCGACCAGACCATCGATGTCGCCGCCGATCACCACCGCATCGAAGTTTCGTGTCGTGCCCGCGCCGCTCATGCGCGTGCCTCTTCGGCGTTGGCCTTGCCCTGGCCGGCGCGCGCCGGGTTCCCGTCGGCCAGGATTCGCAACGCAGCCAGGCGGCCGGCGGCGCCCATTACACCGCCGCCCGGGTGCGTGCTCGATCCGCACTGGTAGTAGCCGCGGATCGGCGTGCGATAGCTCGACCACCGGGCGAGGGGGCGCTGGAAGAAGAGCTGCTGCAGCGCGAGCTCGCCCTGGAAGATGTTGCCTTCGCTCATGCCGATCGTGCGTTCGATATCCGCCGGCGTGAGGACCTGGCGGTGCAGGATCGCCGACTTCAGGTTCGGCGCGTATTCGCTGAGCGTATCGATCACCGCATCGCCGAACGCTTCGCGTTTCGCATCGTTCCAGCCGCCGTTGACGTGATATGGGCAGTACTGCACGAAGATGCTGGCGACGTGCTTGCCGGGCGGCGCCATGTTCGGGTCGATCATCGAGGGGAAGACGATGTCCATGTACGGGCGCCTGGAGAATCCGCCCGCCTTGGCATCGTCGAAGGCGCGCTCCAGGTAGTCGATGCTCGGGCTGATCGAAATGGCGCCGCGATGGTGTGCCCCGACGCCCGGGAGGCACGTGAAGTCCGGCAGCTCGTTCAGCGCAAGGTTGACCTTGCCGGAGGAGCCGCGGAACTTGAAGCGGCGGACCTGATCGAGGATCTCGTCGGGGAGCTCTTTGCTCTCGACGAGCTGCAGGTACGTGCGGCGCGCATCGAGGCCCGAGACGACCACGGGCGCCAGAATCTCCTCGCCATTCTCCAGCACCACGCCTCTCGCGCGGCCGCTCTTCACCAGTACCTGCTTGACGGGCGCTTCGACCCGAAGTGTAGCCCCATGCTGGAGAGCGGCACTGGCGATGGCGGCGCTGACGGTGCCATTGCCGCCTTTGCAGAATCCCCACGCCCGGAAGGCGCCGTCGATCTCACCCATGTAGTGATGGAGCATCACGTACGCCGAGCCGGGCGAGCGCGGGCTGAGGAACGTGCCGATGATGCCGCTGGCGGACTTCGTCGCCTTGAGCGGGCCGAACTCGAACCACTCGTCGAGGTAATCGGCCGAGCTCATCGTCAGGAGCTTGTAGAGCGCGTGAAATTTCTCGGCGCCCAGCGAACGCAGGTGCCGGCCCAGGCGCAGCATTCCTCTGAGATCGCTCGGGGCGAGCGAGGTCGGGTCGGGCGGCATCATGCCCAGGAACGGCTTGACCGCTTTCGCCATGTGGACCATGAGGCGCGCGTAGTGGACAGCGGCTTCGGCATCCCTGGGCGAATGCCGGTAGATCTCGCGGCGGGTGAGATCCGGATCGGCCCAGCCGGCCAGGTAGTCGCCGTTGGGAAGCGGGGTCACGGTGCTTTCGAGCGGCAGGATCTGCAGTCCGTGCCGCGGGAGCTGCAGGTCGCGGATGATCTCCGGGCGCAGGAGGCTGACGACGTAGGAAAACACCGAGAAGGTGAAACCCGGAAAGATCTGTTCGCTGACCGCCGCGCCGCCCAGAACGGGCCGGCGCTCGAGAACCAGCACCTTGCGGCCCGCCCGCGCGAGGTATGCGGCGTTCACCAGGCCGTTGTGGCCACCGCCGACGACGATGACGTCCCAGTCTTGTCGCTTGGGTTGCACGTCGGATTCCTAGGCTTTCTTGCGGGGTGGGTCGAAGAACGGGAGCTTGCGCACCCACGCGTTCGCGCGCCGCCGCTGGTGCTCGACCGTCACTTCGATCTCGACGTTGGTGTCGGGCGCGAAGTGCGGTGCGCGCAGATGCGCGAGGGCGAGGTATTTCTTCAGGAGCGGTGACCAGCAGCCGCTCGAGGCATAGCCGACGTGCTCGCCGCCGCGATAGATCGGCACGCTCGCGCGCCACGCAACGGTGGGGAGTGAAGGCGTGAGGTCGACGGCGGCGTAGAGCGCTTCGAAGGAGTCCCAGTCGACTTCGATGCCGACAAAGCGCCAGGCCGGTCCTCGCGCCTTTTCGTTCTCGAGCGAGCGCTTGCCGTTGAAGGCTTCCTTGTCGAGCTGGACGGTCCAGTCGAGCGACAGCTCGTAGGGCGAGGACTTCTGCGCCTCGATCATCGCGTGGTGCGCGGAGTGGTAGTCCACGTCCAGCATGACCAGCCCCGCTTCGATGCGCGCCACGTCGAGGGCCCAGATGCCCGCGGGCGTGAGGCCGTAGTCCGTGCCGCTCGCTATCAGCGCGTCCCACACTGTGAGGGCTTGCGCCGCAGGTATCCACAGCTCGTAGCCGAGATCGCCCGTGTAGCCGGTGCGCGAGACCTGCACGTCCACGCCGGCGATGCGGTTATCCATGACGCGAAAGTACTTGAGCTCGTCGAGAGACTGGTCGGCGACGGCATTGAGAATCGTGCGGGACCGTGGGCCCTGCAGCGCGAGCGCGCCGAAGTCGTCGGAAACGTCCTGGATGTCGACGTTGAGCCGGAACGCGTTGAGGTGCAGCCAGCGCGAATTCGGCTCGGCCGAGGTGAGCCGAAACGTGCTCTCGCCGAGGCGGCTGATAGTGCCGTCGTCGATCACCTTGCCATGCGCGTCGCACCAGGGCGTATAGAGCACCTGCCCCACCTTGGATTTGGCGACATTGCGCGTGACCATGCGGTCGAGGAGCTGGGCGGCGTCGGGCCCCGTGACCATGTACTTGTGCAGCGGGGACACATCGAACAGCGCTGCAGTGTTGCGAACCGCGGCGTACTCGCGATCGTGCGTCCAGTCATACGAGCTTGCAACGGCGTGGCCGGCCCAGCGCCGCCAGGTCTGTCCAAGGATGAGAGGGGCCGTGCGCGCGTGAAACGGAGTGGTTTTCAGCATGATGCAGGGGCCGGTTCCGGCTTGCGCATGGAACGGCATTCCGGGATCAGGTCGCGCATGCGCCGCCCGAAACTGCGCAAGCACACTTCACCCTCACCCAGCGGCCCGACGGTGTAGCTGCTCGAAGCCATGCCCGCCTGAACGCGCTCGATGAGCGCCTTGTCCTCGACGTTCACCCGGCGGTTGATGCGCCAGTTGAGGTAGCGCGCGGCGCGCATTTCGCGGCGCGAGTCGGGATGCACGTAGGCGATCTCGCGGATCACCGTTTCGGTCGCCGAAACCGGCAGAAACTGCATGAAGTCGATCTGGTCCGGATAGATGTCGAAGGCGACGTTGGGCCAGAGCTTGAAATAGACCCAGCGCCGCTGGCGCTCCGCGGACAGCCAGTCCACACGCGGCAACACCTTCCGATACAGCCACTCCGACGATCGCCGCGCCGGCTGCGACGGCTGATCGACGAGCTCGCCCGACATCTTGTCGATCCACGGCTGCGCTTCGATGCGGTAGGTGTTGCCGAAGAGACGCGTCAGGCCGGGATGGGCGACCGGGATGTGCAGGCCGTCGGAATAGTTGTCGGCGACGTTCTTCCAGTTCACCGCGCGCGGCCGCAGCGTGACGCGGCCCTGCGGCACGAGCTCTTCGAGCCGATACGCGGCCAGCTCCCCGGCATAGGGCGCGCACATCTCGGCAACGCTCGGACCGCCCGGGGCGAAGCGCACGAAGATGAAGCCGAGGAACACTTCCTGCTCGAGCGCGACGAGGCCGTGCCGGCTCATGTCCACGCCGGAGAATCGTTCGCGCTGCGGCATGCCGACGAGGCGTCCGTCGAGCGCATAGGTCCAGGCGTGATAGGGGCAAGTGATGCGGCGGCCGCAGTGGCCCTTGGGCGCATCGAGCAGCCGCCCGGCGCGGTGCCGGCAGACGTTGTAGAAGCTGCGCACTTGGCCGTCGTCGCCGCGCACCGAAAAGATCGCCTCGCCGAGAAAATCGAAGCGGTGGTAGTCGCCGGGCTTCGGGACGTCGCTCGCGTGGCAGACGAGCTGCCAGCTGGTGCGGAAGATCTTTTCCTTTTCCAGCTCGAAGAACGCGGGGTCGCTGTAGATCCAGGCGGGCAGACTCCAGGCGTCGGTGTCCTGACGCTGGCGCGCTTCCCTACCCGGCTGCATTGCGACGTTCATGGACCACCGATCTCCTTGTTGTACGATCGTATAGTAACGACGCGAAGGGGGTCAACCCGACGGCAGCGGCACCGCGGACACGGTCCGGTCTGGGAAAGCGAGCTACTTGTCGGCGAGCCGCTCGAGCCCGCCGAGATGGTGGCGCAGCGCTTTCGGCACCTCGATGCTGCCGTCGGCCCGCTGATAGTTCTCCATCACCGCGATCAGCGCCCGCCCGACGGCGACGCCCGAACCGTTCAGCGTATGCACGGGTTCCGGCTTGCCGGTCTGCGGATTGCGCCAGCGCGCCTGCATGCGCCGCGCCTGGAAGCTCTCGCAGTTGCTGCAGGATGAAATCTCGCGGTACCTGCCCTGGCCCGGCAGCCACACCTCGAGGTCGTAGGTCTTCGCGCTGCCGAATCCGACATCGCCCGCGCACAGCGCCACCACGCGATACGGCAAATCCAGGAGCTGCAGCACCTTCTCCGCGTGACCGGTGAGCTCCTCGAGCGCGGCGTAGGACTCCTGCGGCCGCGCGATCTGCACCAGCTCCACCTTGTCGAACTGATGCTGGCGGATCATGCCGCGCGTGTCCTTGCCGTAGGAGCCCGCCTCCGACCGGAAGCACGGCGTGTGCGCCACGAACCGCACGGGCAGCCGGTCGGCGTCGACGATGACGTCGCGCACCAGGTTCGTCACCGGCACCTCGGCGGTGGGAATCAGGTAGTAGGCGTGCTCGCCTTTCACGGCGAACAGGTCCTGCTCGAATTTCGGCAACTGCCCCGTGCCGGTCAGTGTCGTCGCATTCACGAGATACGGGACGTAGACCTCGCGATAGCCGTGCTCGCGCGTGTGCAGGTCGAGCATGAACTGCGCCAGCGCGCGATGCAGGCGCGCCACCCCACCCGACATCACGACGAAGCGCGCCCCGGAGATCCTGCCCGCAACCTCGAAGTTCATCCCATGCAGCGCCTCGCCGAGCGCCACGTGGTCCCTCGGCTCGAAATCGAGCTTGCGCGGCTCGCCCCAACGCCTCACCTCCTCGTTCGCGCTCTCATCGTTCCCGTCCGGGACGCTCTCGTGCAGGAGATTCGGCAGCCCCAGTTGCAGCCGCTCCAGTTCCGCCTGCAATTCCGCGAGCCGCGCATCCTGGGCCTGCAACTGGGCGCCGAGCGCTTCGGACTGAGCAATCAACGGCGCAACGTCCTGCCCGCCGGCCTTTGCCTTGCCAACCGCCTTGGCCTGGTTGTTGCGCTCGTTGCGCAGCCGGTCGACCTCGATCTGGCAGGCCTTGCGCTGCTCTTCGAGCGCCTTGAACGCGGCCACGTCGAACTGGAACCCGCGGCGGGCGAGGTTCGCCGCCACCTTTCCGGGCTCGGTTCGCAACAGCTTCGGATCGATCACGTTGCCACCTGTGTCGAGATCATGGCTGCTTTACTTACGGCTGCGAAATCGCGCGAGCGCCTCGGCGATCCTGATCTCGAGCCCGCGCGGGACCGGATGATAATACGAGCGCGCGGGCATCGCGTCGGGAAAGTACTTCTCGCCCGCGGCGAAGGCGTCCGGCTCGTCGTGCGCGTACCGGTAGTCGCGCCCATGACCGAGATCCTGCATCAGTTTCGTGGGTGCATTGCGCAGATGCAGCGGCACGTCCAGCGTGCCGAACTCCTTCACGTCCTCGCGCGCGGCGCCGAAAGCCGTGTAAACCGCGTTGCTCTTGGGCGCCACGGCCAGATAGACGACGGCTTGCGCAATTGCGAGCTCGCCCTCCGGGGTGCCGAGGCGCTCGAAAGTGTCCCAGGCGTCGAGCGCGATGGACAGGCCGCGTGGGTCGGCATTGCCGATGTCCTCGCTCGCCATTCGCACCACCCGCCGCGCGATGTAGAGCGGATCGCAGCCGCCATCGAGCATGCGCGCGAGCCAATACAGGGCCGCATCGGGATCGCTGCCGCGCACCGACTTGTGCAGGGCCGAGATCTGGTCATAGAACTGCTCGCCGCCCTTGTCGAAGCGCCGGTACCCGCCTGAGGCGACTTCGGCCGCCACCGCCGTCGCGATACGCACGCCGTCCCCGGAAGGTGCGGCGAGATCCGCGGCGACTTCCAGCAGATTGAGCGCGCGCCGGGCATCGCCATCCGCCGCGGAGATCAGGAGCTCGCGCGCCTGCGGCTCGAGCGTTACGCGCTGCGACCCGAGCCCGCGCTCGGAATCTGTCAGCGCCGCATCGAGCACGCGTCCCAGATCTTCACGCGTCAGTGACTTCAGGACATACACGCGCGCCCGCGACAGGAGCGCGCTGTTGACTTCGAAAGACGGATTCTCGGTCGTGGCGCCGATCAGCACGAGCGTGCCGTCCTCCACGAACGGCAGGAAACTGTCCTGCTGCGCCTTGTTGAAGCGGTGCACCTCGTCCAGGAACAGCACCGTGCCGCGCTGTTGCGTCTGGCGCATGCGCTGCGCCAGGTCCACCGCCGTGCGCACGTCCTTGACTCCCGCCAGCACGGCGGAGAGGCCGACGAACTCGTGACCGCAATTCGCGGCCAGCAGCCGCGCCAGCGTGGTCTTGCCCGTGCCCGGCGGTCCCCAGAACATCATCGAATGCAACCGCCCGCCTTCGGCCACGCGGCGCAAGGGCTTGCCCGGCCCGACCAGATGCGCCTGGCCGGCAAACTCCTCCAGGGAGCGCGGCCGCATGCGGTCGGCGAGCGGACGATGGTCGTTCACGTGATTGTCGGGCCGGGCTTGCGTCGTGCAGCCGCGATTCTATTCCTGGCGCGCGGGACGCCGCGTCAGCCACGCTTCGAGCCTGGTGGACCACTGGCTCAATCCCATCAACGCCGCGAGGCAGGCGCTGGCGATGGCCACCGTGTTGACCGCGAAATCGTAGATGTCCATTTCGCGCCCGGCGCCGAGCAGGCCCTGGAGGATCTCGAGCATACCGCCCATGAAGATGAACCCGAGCGCGATCATCCACAGCCGCCGCGGCGGATACAGACCGGCGAACCACAGTGTGAGGCTGAAGTAACCGAGGAAATGCAGGATCTTGTCGCCTTGCGCGATCCCCACGCGCGGCATGGCGGGAATCAGGCTGCCGGCGATGATCGTCAGCACCAGCAGCCAGCCCACGATGAGCAGCACGCGTCCGTGTGGCAACCTCAGCATGCGTCAGCGCTGCGGCGTGCCGATGACGTCGACGCCCTGGGGCGGCACGAACGCGAACAGCGTGCTGCCGAGGCGCGGATTGCGCTTCACGGCCGAGAATTCGATGAGCGTGCGCTGCTGCAGCTTGTCCTCGAGCTCCATCGCCCTGAGGTCCTGGCCCGCAAACCCGAGCCTCAGGCGCGTGAAATCGGTGTCCTGGCGCCTGGGCGTCAGCGCGAACCACTTCATGCCACCGGCAGCGGGCGCAGCCTCGATGGTGAAACTCTCTCCGACGCTCGCCTGTCCGGCCAGCAGCAATGCCGGGGTCATGGCCAGCGATGCATCGAGCGGCTTGACAGTCACCTGCTCGAGCTCCACGTCGAACAGCCACAGGTTCTTGCCGTCGGAGACGATGAGCTGCTCGTTGGGCTCGCGGTATTCCCAGCGAAAGCGTCCAGGCTTCTCCAGATACAGCCGGCCGTCCGCCTGCTCGGTGACGCGCCCGCGCGAATCGTGCAGCGTCTGACGGAACTGCGCCTCGAAGCTCTTGAGTCCGGCCAGGTAACGCTCGAGCTCGGCGGCCGACGCCGCATTCGACGCCTGCGCGGGTCTTGCCGTTGCGGTCGCCTGCTGTGCGGGCAACGCCAGCGGCGACAGCACTGCCGGGGCCAAGGCCAGATGCCAGGCCATGACAGTCGTGATCTTGTTCAATGCTCAGTCCTCGGGTGGAGCCGGAGCGAGAACTTCGCGGGAACCGTTGGATTGCAGCGGGCCCACGAGCCCGACCGCTTCCATCGTCTCCACGAGGCGCGCGGCGCGGTTGTAGCCGATCTTGAGCCGCCGTTGCACGCCCGAAATCGAGGCCTTGCGGCTCTCCAGCACGATGCGCACCGCCTCGTCGTAGAGCGGATCCTGTTCGCCTTCCGCGTCGCCCTCGGCCCCGCTCTCCTCGTCCTCGTCCGACAAGCCCGGGATTTGACCCTGCGGCCCCGAAAGAATTTCATCCATGTACACGGGAGTGCCGGCGTTGCGTAAGGCTTGCACCACGCGGTGCACTTCGTGGTCCGAAACGAACGCCCCGTGCACGCGCGAGGGCACGGAGGTTCCCGGCGGCAGGTACAGCATGTCGCCGTGGCTGAGCAGCGCCTCGGCGCCGCTCTGGTCGAGGATGGTGCGCGAATCGACCTTGGCCGAGACCTGGAAGGCGATGCGCGCCGGGATGTTCGCCTTGATCAGGCCCGTGATCACGTCCACCGACGGGCGCTGCGTCGCCAGGATCAGGTGAATCCCCGCGGCGCGGGCTTTCTGCGCCAGACGCGCGATCAATTCCTCGACCTTCTTGCCGACCACCAGCATCAGGTCGGCGAGCTCGTCGATGAAGACGACGATGTACGGCAGCGGAGTCAGATCGGGCACGTCGGCCAGGGTCATCTCCGCATTGCTGGCCGCCTTCGCGGCGAGCAGCGGGTCCTTCAACGGCCTGCCGTGGTCGGCCGCCTCTTTCACCTTGCGGTTGAATCCGGCCAGGTTGCGCACGCCCAGCGCCGCCATCAGCTGGTAGCGCCGTTCCATCTCGGCAACGCCCCAGCGCAGCGCGTTCGCCGCCTGCTTCATGTCGGTGACGACCGGCGCCAGCAGCTGCGGGATGCCCTCGTACACCGAGAGCTCGAGCATCTTGGGATCGATCATGATGAGACGCGTGTGGTCCGGCGTGCTCTTGTAGAGCAGCGACAGGACCATCGCGTTGATCGCCACGGACTTGCCCGAACCGGTGGTGCCGGCAATCAGGAGGTGCGGCATGCGCCCGAGGTCCACGACCACCGGATTGCCGCCGATGTCCTTGCCGAGCGCGAGCGCCAGGGGCGATGCGAGGTCGTCGTAGGCCTTGGACTTGACGATGTCGCCGAGCGTCACCAGCTCGCGCTTCTCGTTCGGGATCTCCAGGCCCACCACCGACTTGCCCGGGATCACCTCGACCACGCGCACGCTGATCGCCGACAGCGCGCGCGCCAGGTCCTTGGAGAGATTGCTGATCTGGTTCACCTTCACGCCCGGCGCCGGCCGCAGCTCGAAGCGCGTCACGACGGGGCCCGGGTGCACGGCGACCACTTCGACCTCGACACCGAAGTCGCGCAGCTTGAGCTCGACGAGCCGCGACATGGCCTCGAGCGCTTCGGAGGAATAGCCTTGCTCGCGCGGCGGCGGATCGTCGAGCAGCGACAGCGCCGGCAGCTCGGTCGCCTTCGGCGGCTCGAACAACTGTGCCTGCTTCTCTTTCTCGACGCGCTCGCTGCGCTCGATCGGCGCCACCACCGGCTCGATGCGCGGCGGCGTGCGCGTCGCGGTCTTCTTCTGTTCCTCGCGCACCACCTCGGCACGCGCCTGCTTGCGCTCGCGGCCCTCCGCGGCGGCGCGCGCGTTCGCGATCCGCTCGCGCACCCAACCCAGTCCGCCGAGCGTCCAGTGCCCGAGCCGGTCCATGACCGCAAGCCAGGACACGCCGAGGAACAGCGAGACGCTGGCGAGCCACACGCCGAGCATGAGCAGCGTCGCGCCGAGGAAACTCAGACCGTCAGCGAGGTTTTCACCGACCAGCGCGCCCAGCACGCCGCCCGCGGTGTTCGGATAGTTGCTGCCGTCCCAGTGCAGCGTCGCCAGGCCGCAGCTCGTAGCGAGTGTCAGCACGAAGCCGATCCCGCGGAACGCGAGGGTGGAGCGCGACTTGATCTCGGGAGTGCGGTACGCGCGATACACCACCCAGCCGGTGATGCCGAGCATCACCGGGAACAGGAACGCGGGCTTGCCGAACAGCAGCAGGAAGATGTCGGCGATGAGTGCGCCGCCCTTGCCGATCCAGTTGCTGACGTTGCCGGGCTCGCCCGTCGAGGAGAAACCCGGGTCGTGCGCGTCGTAGCTGCCGAGCGCGATGAGGAGGATGAGCGCGAGCGCGCCGAACACCCACAGCGCGCCCTCGCGCAGTGCGCGTGCAACGGGTTCGGAAACGCTAGCCAATTTCTGATCCCACTTTACGTGAAGCTAACTTTTCAAGTTATTGATTATACGAGTCTGCTTGGCCGCTCGGCAAGACTGGATGGCGGGCCTGCGCGGTACCGATCCGCCAGTCCGTGTCCGAGCCCGCGTCCGCGGTACTCCGGCCCTGCCCATGCGAAAGCGCACGGCGCGAGCGCAGCGCGCCTGCGACGAGCGGGGACGCTGCGCCCGGCATTCTCAACGTCACGTCGGTGCGAGCGCGAACCGGCGAGGCGCGCTGCCGTCGAGTGCGCGCACGCGCGCAAGTCATCGACACATCGCGAAAGGCTGGGTCGCCATGACCGCTGCGCGCGCAATGCCGATTCGCATGGGGCTCTCCTCAAGCGGTACCATTTCGCCACGGCGTTCGCGAGCATGCAGTGGCGGATACCGAAGTCGCGGTGGAGGCGAAGTATACATGGCGGAAGATCGACACAGCCGGCTCATCATCCTCGGCTCGGGCCCCGCGGGATATTCCGCGGCGGTGTACGCGGCGCGCGCGAATCGCAAGCCGCTGCTGATCACCGGAGTGGAGCAAGGCGGCCAGCTGATGACCACGACGGACGTCGACAACTGGCCGGGCGACGTCGAAGGGTTACAGGGTCCGGTGCTGATGAAGCGCATGCTGCATCATGCGGAACGCTTTGCGACGCAGATCCAGTTCGATCACGTCAACGCGGTCGATCTCTCGCGCCGGCCCTTCCGCCTCCAGGGTGACGGCGGCGCATACACCTGCGATGCGCTCATCATCGCGACCGGCGCCTCGGCGCGTTACCTGGGACTGGAATCCGAGCAGCGCTTTCGCGGCAAGGGAGTGTCGGCGTGCGCGACCTGCGACGGCTTCTTCTACAAGAACCAGCGCGTGGCCGTGGTCGGCGGCGGCAACACCGCGGTCGAGGAAGCGCTGTATCTCACCAACATCGCCTCGCACGTCACCTTGATTCACCGCCGCGACAAGCTGCGCGCCGAGAAGATCCTGCAGGACCGGCTGTTCGAGCGCGAGCGCGCCGGCAAGGTCACGATCCTGTGGGATCACGTGGTCGAGGAGATCGTGGGCGATGCCAGCGGGGTAACCGGCGTACGCATCGCGCCCGTCACGGGTGGCGCGCCAAAGACGCTGCAGGTTTCGGGCGTCTTCATCGCGGTGGGACATACACCCAACACTCAGCTCTTCGAGGGTCAGCTCGACATGCGCAGCGGCTACATCGTCGTCAAGTCGGGCCTCGACGGCGATGCCACGTCCACGAGCGTCGCCGGCGTGTTCGCCGCCGGCGACGTGGCCGACCACGTGTACCGCCAGGCCGTCACGTCCGCGGGCACGGGCTGCATGGCGGCGCTCGATGCCGACAAGTACCTCGAGAGGCTCGACTCCGCCGTCTGAGTCGGGACCAGGTTCCATGCGCACACGCATCCTCGCCAGCATCGACGCGGTGACGGCTGGGGAGTGGAACGCGCTCGCCGCCGCAGGCGCGCCGTTCCTGCGCCACGAATTCCTCGCGGCGCTCGAACATCGACATTGCGTCGGGGCCGACAGCGGCTGGTCGCCTTGCCACCTCACGATCAGCGATGAGCGCGGCGTGTTGCTCGCCGCGATGCCGCTGTACCGCAAGCTCCACTCGTGGGGCGAGTTCGTCTTCGATTTCGCCTGGGCGCAGGCCTATGCGCGTCATGGGCTCGATTACTACCCCAAGCTGGTGAGCGCGATCCCCTTCACGCCCGCCAGCGGCCCGCGGCTGCTGGTGCGTCCGGGTACCGATGCCGCAGCGCTGCGCCGCGAGCTTCTCGACCAGGTCCTGCAGTTCGCGGCCGACGAGAGCCTGTCCTCGGTGCACGTGCTGTTCCCGGCCAGAGCGGAGGCGCAAGAGCTCGCTGCGCGCGGCTTGCTGCTGCGTCGCGACTGCCAGTTTCACTGGCACAACCACGGCTACGCGGATTTCGACGCGTTCCTGCAGACCTTCACCGCCGAGAAACGCAAGAAGGCGCGGCGCGAACGCCGGCGGGTTGCCGAAGCGGGCATCGAAATCCGGGCCCTGCACGGCGCGCAGATCGACGAGCGCTCCTGGCGCAGGATCCACGCACTGCACACCGACACCTTCCTGCGCCACGGCCACACGCCTTACCTGGGCGTCGATTTCTTTCTGGAGATCGCGCGCACCATGCCCGAGAACCTGGTGGTGCAGGCGGCGCTGCGCGGCTCGCACCTGGTGGCGGCCGCGATCTGCTTTCGCGGCGCCGGGACGCTCTACGGCCGCTACTGGGGTGCGAGCGAGGAGCATCACAGCCTGCATTTCGAGACCTGCTACCACCAGGGCATCGAGTACTGCATCCGCGAAGGCCTGCAACGCTTCGAACCCGGAACCCAGGGTGAGCACAAGGTGAGTCGCGGCTTCCAGCCGGCGCTCACCTGGTCGGCGCACTGGATCGCCGATTCGCGCTTCGCGCGCGCCATCGAGACCTACCTGCAGCGCGAGCGTGCCGCGGTGGACGAATACGCGGCGCAGGTCGCGGAACACGTGCCGTTCAAGGAACGCAGCGATCCGGCCGACGCGGTAAACCTGTGAATGGCATCGTGTGGCTGGGCGACGAAGGCGACCCGACGTGGTTTCCGCCGGTATCCCAGGCGCTCGACGAGCCTGACGGGCTGCTCGCGGCGGGAGGCGCGCTCACGCCGGCGCGGCTGGTCTGCGCCTACGAGCGCGGGATTTTTCCCTGGTACTCCGACGGTCAGCCGGTATTGTGGTGGTCGCCCGATCCGCGCGCGGTGCTGTTCCCCGACGAGCTGAGAATCTCGCGCAGCCTGCGCAAGGTGTTGCGCAGGGGAAAATTCGTCACGCGCCTGGATACCGATTTCGCCGCGGTCATCGAAGGCTGCGCGGCGCCGCGCCCTTCAGCCCCGGGCACCTGGCTCACCGCAGAGATGATCTTCGCTTACCGGCATCTTCATGACCTGGGTCTCGCCCACAGCATCGAGACCTGGCAGGGCGATCGGCTCGTGGGGGGCCTCTACGGAGTCTGCCTGGGCCGCGTGTTCTTCGGCGAATCGATGTTCAGCGCCGCGACGGACGCCTCCAAGGTGGCGCTGGTGCGGCTCATGGTCGAAGCGCGGGCGCGCGGCATCGTGGTAATCGACTGCCAGGTCCCCAACGCGCACCTGCAAAGTCTCGGCAGCCGCTCGATCCCGCGCACCGATTTCGTGCAGCTGCTCCACGAGCATTCGCGCCCTCACGAGCCGGGCAGCTGGAAAGCGCTCTAGTCGAGCGTCTGGCCCGACAAAGGGGTGGCTCGCATCGAGGGTCTGGCTTCGAACTCGTCGAACCACGCTACCAGGCGAGGCCGCTTTTCCCGGAAGGTCGGCAACTCGCGAAACTCGAGCCAGCTCAGCGTGGTCGCCAGCGCGATGTGGCCGACATGGATGGGCGAGGCGATGTCCAGCTCGCGTTCCACCCAGTCGTAACTCGCGATCAGCTTCTGCGTGTATCCGTCGCGCAGCGGCGGGTAGCGCAGTTCTTCCGGCCGGCGGACCGTCTCCCAGCGAACTGCAATACCGGCGTCGGCGAGCCCCTGAGCCACCGCCTGCACGCGCAACGCCCGCCATCGAGCTTCGCCCTCTGGCGGAATCAACCGGCGTCCGTCGTGCAGAGTGTCGAGGTACGCGCAGATGACGTTGGAATCGAAGATCGACGGCCGCCCCGGTCGAACCAGGACCGGGACCTTGCCGAGAGGATTCTCGGCAAAAACATGTTCATTGCGCCGTGTCGGACTGGTTTCGTGATGCACGACTTCAATGCGCTCTGCGATCCCGGCTTCGTGGGCGAACACCAGGGCTTTGCGGGCGTACGGCGAGTGCGTCTGGTAGAGAAGTTTCATGTGTGCCTGGTTACGCCGGGCGAGGTTAGGATGGTAGACAGGGAGCCGCGGTCTTTGGCCGCGATCCGAGGCTGATGTGCGCGTTTTTTCTGCGTTCCGCCAACCTGCGAAGCATCAATCATGGAACTCGATCGATTCGACCGCCGGCTGCTGAACCTCATTCAAGAGGAGGCGGGACAAACGGCGGAGCGCCTGGCCGAACAGCTCGGCCTGTCGCCATCAGCGATCCAGCGCCGGCTGCGACGCATGCGCGAGCAGGGAGTGATCGTGCGGGAGTCTGCGGTCGTCGACCCCAGGAAGGTCGGCAGTCCCACCTTCTTCGTCGTCTCCCTGGAGGTGGAGCGCGAGAGGCCGGAGTTGCTGGCGCAGCTCCGAGAGTGGCTCGCGGCGCAAGAATACGTCCAGCAGGCCTTCTACGTGACAGGGGAGACCGACTTCGTCCTGGTCATCACCGCTCCCGACACCGAAACGTACGATGCGCTCATGTCGCGCCTGGTCGGCGAGAACCCGAACGTCAAGCGATTTACCACCAATGTGGCTCTGAGCGTGGTCAAACGAGGGCTGACGATTCCCATCCCGCTGGACACCGACAAATGAGCTCGACGTCGGCACGCGGCCGTCCTTTGCGGCGCATGCAGGTCAGCGCGGCTTTCCCGCGCTCGCGGGCGTTCTGACGCCGCTCTTGCGCTGAGGTTTCACATCTTTGCGGCGGGGCGACGCGTCGCTGCGGCACACTGGCGCCATGACCGAGGCATTGCTCGCCGATCCGGCATCGGAGACCGCCCACATTTGGGAAGACTACCGGCCGACGAGGCTGATCGAGCTTCCTGGCCTGGCGCGCCTGACTAACGTCGGCCGCGTCTTCGTGAAGGCGGAAGGAGAGCGGCCCCTCGGCAACTTCAAAGTGCTGGGCGGGATGGTTGCCGGGTTGCGAGCGCTTGCCAGGGCGGCGGGCGGGGTTACGCTTCGGAACCTGATCTCGAACCGCAACCCTCGCGACTCCCTGCCTCTGCTGATCTGCGCCAGCGATGGCAACCACGGACTCGCGGTCGCTGCCGCCGCTCGAAGGGCGGGAGCGAAGGCTTGCGTCTATCTGCCAGCAGGCGTGAGCCGAGCCCGCGCCGATCGGATCGAGGCATGCGGCAGCGAAATCGTCTGGATCTGCGGAACCTACGATGACGCGGTCCATGCGGCTGCGGCTGCGGCAGCGCGCGGTGAGGGACTTCTGATACCGGACACGAGCGCCGATCCGAACGATGCTGTCGTCAGAGACGTGATGGCTGGATACGCCATCCTCACCCGCGAGCTCCTCTCCCAGTTCCGCGATGACGTGAGGGACCGCCCGAGCCACTTGTTCGTTCAAGCCGGGGTCGGCGGCTTGGCAGCGGCAATGGCCGACGGCCTTCGAGATCACATGCGAGAACCGAACAGGCTCTTGATCGTCGAGCCGGCGTCCGCAGCCTGCGTGGCCCGAGCCCTGGCCGTGGGACATCCCGTGCGCATCCCGGGCAATCTGCAAACATCAGCCGAGATGTTGTCGTGCGGTCTCGCCTCGGCCCCGGCTCTGGAAGTCCTGCAGCGGCACGCCGCTCGATCGGTCGTCGTCGGCGAAGACCAGCTACAGGCTGCCGTGGGCGCGCTGCGGGAGGCAGGCGGCCCGGATACGACACCGTCCGGAGCGGCCGGGCTCGCGGGGTTACTGCATGTCGCTGCGTGCCCCGAACTGCGCGCGGAGCATCAACTCGGCTCGGGTAGCAACGTCCTGTTGGTGGCCACCGAAGGCCTCGTCGCGCATGACCCGTAGCCGGGGCGAGAACGCATTCCAACTGGACACCCAGCGCGCCCGTATGCACAATTCGCGCGCCTTTGGGTCCCTGGCGGAGTGCATGGCGAAAGAAGAAGCAATTCAGATGGAAGGCGAGGTCGTCGAGACCCTGCCCAACACCACGTTCCGCGTGCAGCTCAAGAACGGGCACGTGGTCACCGCGCACATCTCGGGCAAGATGCGCAAGAACTACATCCGCATCCTCACGGGCGACCAGGTCACGGTGGAAATGACGCCGTACGACCTGACCAAGGGCCGCATCATCTATCGCGGCCGTTGAAGAAAGGGGACAGTCCCCCTTTGACTGTCCCCCTACTGCTGCTTGAGCAGCTCCGGTTCCTCGGTAGTGCGGGTCAGCAGCAGCAGGCCTGCGCCGTCTTCCGTGATGGTCACGCGCACGTGGCCGCCGCCGACCAGCTTGCCGAACAGCAGATCCTCGGCCAGCGGCCGCTTGATGTATTCCTGGATGATGCGCGCCATGGGCCTGGCACCCATCTTCGGGTCGTAGCCCTTCTTCGCGATCCAGGAGCGCGCCGCATCGTCGACACTGAGCGAGACGCCCTTCTGCTCGAGCTGCGCTTCCACTTCCACCAGGAGCTTGTCGACCACGCGCTCGATCGTCACCGGGTCGAGCGAGTTGAACTGGATGACGGCGTCGAGGCGGTTGCGGAACTCCGGGGAGAACAGGCGGCGTATCGCTTCCATGCCGTCGCGGCGTGTTGTCCGACTGCGTGAAGCCGATCGACGGCCGGCTCATCTCCTGGGCGCCCGCGTTGGTCGTCATCACGATGATGACGTGGCGGAAGTCCGCCTTGCGGCCGTTGTTGTCGGTGAGCGTGCCGTGATCCATCACCTGCAGCAGCAGGTTGAAGACGTCCGGGTGCGCCTTCTCGATCTCGTCGAGCAGCAGCACCGAGTGCGGATGCTTGGTGATCGCCTCGGTGAGCAGGCCGCCCTGGTCGAAGCCCACGTAGCCCGGCGGCGCGCCGATCAGGCGCGAGACCGTGTGCCGCTCCATGTACTCCGACATGTCGAAGCGGAGGAATTCCACGCCCATCGCGATGGCGAGCTGGCGCGTGACCTCGGTCTTGCCGACGCCGGTCGGGCCCGGCGAACAGGAACGAGCCGACCGGCTTGCGCTGATCGCCCAGGCCGGAGCGCGACATCTTGATGGCGCTGGCCAGCGCGTCGATCGCCTTGTCCTGCCCGAAGATCACGAGCTTGAGGTTGCGCTCCAGGTTCTTGAGCACGTCGCGGTCGGTGAGCGACACGTTCTTGGGCGGAATGCGCGCCATGCGCGCCACCACGTTCTCCTCGATGTTCGCGACCGTCACGGTGGTCGCGCGCTCGGCGACCGGCTTCAGCCGCAGGCTCGCGCCAGCCTCGTCGACGACGTCGATCGCCTTGTCCGGCAGGCGCCGGTCGTTGATGTGGCGCGCCGCGAGCTCGGCGGCGGCCTTCATCGCCTCGTCGGCATAGGTCACGCCGTGATGCTCTTCGAACTTGGGCTTCAATCCCATCAGGATGTCGATGGTTTCACCCACGCTGGGCTCGGTGACGTCGATCTTCTGGAAGCGGCGCGCGAGGGCGTGGTCCTTCTCGAAGATGCCGCGGTACTCGTTGTAGGTCGTCGAGCCGATGCAGCGCAGCTCGCCGTTGGCGAGCACCGGCTTGATGAGGTTCGAGGCGTCCATGACGCCGCCCGAGGCGGCCCCCGCGCCGATGACGGTGTGAATCTCGTCGATGAAGAGGATCGCTCCCGGATTCTTCTTGAGCTCCGCGAGCACGCCCTTGAGGCGCTTCTCGAAGTCGCCGCGATACTTGGTGCCGGCGATGAGCGCGCCCATGTCGAGCGCATAGATCGTGCAATCGGTGAGCACGTCGGGCACCTGGCCCTCGACGATCATGCGCGCCAGGCCCTCGGCAATGGCGGTCTTGCCCACCCCCGCCTCGCCGACGTAGAGCGGGTTGTTCTTGCGCCGGCGGCACAGGATCTCGATCGGTGCGCTCGATCTCGGTCTTGCGGCCGATCAGCGGATCGATCTTGCCGTCGATGGCCTGCTTGTTGAGGTTGGTGGCGTACTTCTCCAGCGCGCTCGAGCCGCCGCCGCCCTCGGCTTCGCGCTCGCCCTCCCCGCCCGCGCCCTGCCCCTCGTCCTTGTCGACCCGCTCCTCGGGGATCTTCGACAGGCCGTGCGAGATGTAGTTGACAACGTCCAGGCGCGCCACGTCCTGCATGCCGAGCAGGTAGGCGGCGTGCGACTGCTTCTCGC
>CAVSPB010000009.1:0-335801 GCA_963729745.1 uncultured Gammaproteobacteria bacterium | reverse complement strand
GCTGTCGACCGGGAGATCAAGGAGCGCTGGCCACTGCTGGCGGTCGATGACCTGGTCGGCGGCATCTTCCTGCCCAAGGACGGACAGACCAACCCCATCGACACCACCCAGGCGCTGGCCAAGGGCGCCAGGCAGCGTGGCGCGCGCATCTTCGAGAACACGAGCGTCAAGCGCATCCGCGTCGAGCGCGGGCGCGCGGTGGGCGTCGAACTCGACGATGGATTCATGGCCGCCGGCACCGTGGTGCTGTGCGCCGGCATGTGGTCGCGCGAACTCGCCCGCGCCTGCGGCGTTGCCGTGCCGCTGCACGCGGCCGAGCATTTCTACATCGTCACCGAGCCCATGCCGGGCCTGCCCGGCAACTTGCCGGTGCTGCGCGTAACCGACGAATGCGCCTACTACAAGGAAGACGCCGGCAAGCTCCTGGTCGGCTGCTTCGAGCCGGTGGCGAAACCCTGGGGGATGGATGGCATCCCCGACGATTTCAGCTTCGACACGCTGCCCGAGGACTACGAGCACTTCGAGCCGATACTGGATGCGGCGATCAAGCGCGTGCCGGCGCTGGCCGATGCCGGGATCCAGCTGTTCTTCAACGGCCCCGAGAGCTTCACGCCCGACGACCGCTTCTACATCGGCGAGAGCCCCGAAGTGCGCGACCTGTTCGTGACCACGGGTTTCAATTCGACCGGGATCGCCGGCAGCGGCGGCGCAGGCAAGGTGCTCGCACAGTGGATCGTCGATCGCCACCCGCCCGTGGACCTGGCCGACGTCGACATCCGGCGAGCCATGCCGTTCCAGGCCAACCGCCGCTACCTGCGCGATCGCACGGTCGAGACGCTCGGACTCCTCTATGCGATGCACTGGCCGTACTACCAGTACCAGACCGCGCGCGGCGTACGCCGCACCCCGCTGCACGATCGCCTGCTCGCCGCCGGCGCCTGTATGGGCGAGACGGCCGGCTGGGAACGCCCGAACTGGTTCGCCGCACCGGGCTCGGCACCACGCTACCAGTACTCCTTCGGCCGGCAGAACTGGTTCGAGGCCTGCGCCGCGGAATGCCGGGCGACGCGCGACGCGGTCGCGCTCTACGACCAGTGCTGCTTCGCGAAGTTCCTGGTGCAGGGCGCGGACTCGTGCGCGTTCCTGAACCGGCTGTGCACCGCCGACATCGACGTGGCGCCGGGGCGCATCGTCTATGCGCAGTGGCTCAATGAGCGCGGCGGCATAGAGGCCGACCTGACGATCACGCGCCTCGGCGAGCAGGAATTCCTGGTCGTGACCTCCGCGATCTGCCAGACGCGCGATCTCGGCCTGGCTCCGTCGGCAGCTCGCAGCGCAGCCCGCGCTGCGCTGCGCGGTCACCGACGTGACTTCCGGCATCGCCATGCTCGGCCTCATGGGCCCGCGCAGTCGTGAGCTGCTGCGGCAGCTTTCGGGCGCCGACCTCTCCAACGACGCGCACCCGTTCGGGCAGTCACGCGAGCTCGAGATCGGCTACGCGCGCGTGCGCGCGAGTCGCATCACCTACGTCGGCGAACTGGGCTGGGAACTCTACCTGCCGGCGGAGCACTGCCTCGACGTCTACGAGCGGCTGCTCGAGGCCGGGACGCCGCTCGGACTGCGCCACGCCGGCTACCACGCCATGGGTGCGTGCCGCGTCGAGAAGGGCTACCGGCACTGGAGCCACGACATCGCCGATGAAGACACGCCACTCGAGGCGGGCCTCGGCTTCACCGTGGCCTGGGACAAGCCCGGCGGATTCCTGGGCCGCGAGGCCCTGCTCGCGCAACGCGCGCGCGGCGCCCTGTCGAGGCGGATGGTGCAGGTCATGCTCGAGGACCATTCGGCCGCGGCGCCGCTGCTGTATCACGAGGAACCGCTGGTGCGCGACGGTCAGATCGTAGGCTCGATCAAGTCCGGCGCCTGGGGCTTCCGGCTCGAGCGCTCGCTCGGCATGGGCTACGTCAGCTGCGAGCGTGGCGTCAGCGCGGACTGGCTCGCGTCGGGCCACTGGGAAATCGAGGTCGCCTGCCGGCGCTGGCCCGCACGCGTGCAGTTCCAGCCCTGGTACGACCCGACGAACGCGCGCATCAAGAGCTAGGATTCATTCACAGCCGCGGCCGCACGTGGCCCGCGTAGGGGCCGCCCCGTCGCCGTCGAGCGCACTCGCGCCTGGGCGAGGTAATCGGACGCGCCCATGTGGGCGCGCCGCTCGATGATGGTGGTCTCGACGTGCGGATCGGGCGCGCCGGCGCGGTGCGCTGCCGCCAGCGCGAGCTCCTGCGACAGCTCGCGCGCACAATCCAGAGCCGGTTCCGGTGCCGTGAAATCGCGGCTTCCGGCTGGGTCGTGCACGCGGAACACGCCGAACTGCGGCTGGTTGACGAGCACATCGACAACCTGCGACACGACGCCGGCGACCGCGCCGACCGCGTTGCAAACCGCGGCGTGCTCGGGGATGGCGAGGCTTGCGCCCAGGCGGCGCGCGACTTCCGGGTAATAGGCATGAACCGGCGCGCCGATCGCGACCAGCGGCGTGGCCAGCTTGAAGCCGCCACGCAGCAACCCGGAAAATGGCCGTCCGGCGATCGACGTCTGCGACCAGTGCATCGCCCAGCAGGCCCCAGGAATCCGCGCGCGCCTCGATCGCCGGATCGTGCGCCAGGGCGGTCGCGAGCACGACGCCGGGCCGACTCGCGCACCACGTGCTCGACGATGCGCTCGCACAGCTCAGCGGTAGGTGCGGCCTCGCTCGCGGCGCGCAGGTTGCGTTCCTCGATGGCCAGCAGCCGCGCGCCGAGCTCCGCCGCCTCGAGGCTCCAGCCGCTGTTGCCGGCCGAGCACGTGCATGGCATCGCTCGGCGTGAAGGCCGCGATCGTGGCGAGGCCCGCATCGGCCAGGCGCCACAGCGCCGCGAGGCCCGGCCGCGCCGTGGGCCAGCGCTCGATACGCGCTGCGGCGCAGTCCTTCAGCTCGCTCCAGATCCGACGCTCGAGTCCGGCGAGCCGCGCCGGCGCCTGCGATGCCGGGATTGCGCAAGGCGTAGTGCGTCGCGAGATCGGGCGGCCGGGGCTGTGCTGCGAGCTGGCGCAGGTCGGCGAGCACGGCGGGCGCCTGGAGTGCGAGCAGGCTGAGCGGCATGGTCTTGCGCGGCCCCACGGCCAGCTTGCCGGCGCGATCGAAGGCGACGCGGCTGTCGCCGCCCAGGCCGACGGTGCGCACGTCGACCGCCTCGACCATCGTGCGCCAGCTGCCGATCAGGGCCCCTGCGTCGTTGACCGCCGGCCGGCCGCCGCTCACCACGGCGCAGTCCGTGGTCGTGCCGCCCATGTCGGCCACGAGAAAGTCGGCCAGACCGGACAGGAATCCCGCGCCGACGACGCTGGCGGCCGGCCCGGACAACACGGTCTCCACCGGGCATTCGAGCGCGACCTCCGCCTTCATCAGCGATCCGTCGCCCTTGACGATCATGAGCGGGGCATCGACGGACTCGGCCTGCGAGCACGGCGCCGAGCGCCTCGATCAGGCGGCGGATCTGCGGCGTCAGGCGCGCGTTGAGTGCCGCGGTCAGGGCGCGCCGCGGCGCGTCCAGGCGCGAACTGAGCTCGTGCGCACAGGTGACCGGCTTGTCGCAGCAGCGCGCGGATCAGCGCGCGGGCGCGCAATTCGTGCGCGGGATTGCGCACCGAGAAGCAGGCCGCGACCGCAAAACCTTCGACCCGCCCGGCGCACTCGCTGCACCGCGCGCGACGAGGCCGCGCTCGTCGAGCGGCTCGAGCTCCTCGCCGGTGGCATCGTGCCCGCCGCGGATCTGGAATACGGGCCCGGTCGCGTCGCGATGCAAGCCCGGAGCGTGCCACCATGGCTGCGTCGAAGCCGATCAGCACCGTGGCCACGGGGCTGAAGCGGCCCTCGACGACGGCGTTGGTCGCCAGCGTCGTCGACACCGACACCAGCTGCACGGCGCCGCGATCCATCCCGCGCGGGAGCGCTGCCAGCACGGCGCGGATCGCCTCGGCTATGCCCGACGCTCAGGTCCCAGTGCGTCGTCAGCGCCTTGGCGCTGGCGACGACGCGGCGCCCGTCCTGCAAGCAGCACGGCGTCGGTATAGGTGCCACCGGTGTCGAGGCCCAGCCAAAGCACGCCACCGGCCGCCGGTCGCGGCCCTGTCCTTCACTGTTCGACCCTGAGTGCTGCTCACCCGTGCGTCCGCGCCACAGCTTGCAGTAACATGGGCCATGGACAACCTGCTGCGCTTCTACATCAGTGGCGCCTGGGTCAAGCCGCTCAGCACGGCGACGCTCGAAGTCATCAACCCGGCCACCGAGCGAGCCTTTCGCCACCATCGCCATCGGCAACGAAGAGGATGCCGCGCGTGCGGTCGCGGCGGCGCGCGCGGCCTTTCCCGCCTTCTCGCAGCCAGCAAGGCCGAGCGCCTGCGGCTGCTCGCGCCGGATCCTCGAGATCTACAACGAGCGCGCCGAGGAGCTGGCGCAGGTCGTGTCCGATGAGATGGGCGCGCCGCTCCAGTTCGCCCGCGACGCGCAGGTCTGGGCCGGCCGCGCGCACCTGGAGTCCACGATCGCGGCGCTCGAGCAACTTCGAATTCGAGGAGCAGCGCGGCACCACGCGCATCATCCGCGAAGGCATCGGCGTGGTGGGGCTCATCACGCCGTGGAACTGGCCGCTGAACCAGATCGTCTCAAGGTGGCGCCGGCGCTCGCGGCCGGCTGCACCATGGTGCTGAAGCCGAGCGAGATCGCGCCGCTCAGCGGCATCATCTTCGCGGAAATCATGCACGCGGCGCAGGTGCCGCCGGGCGTGTTCAACCTGGTCAACGGCGATGGGCCGACCGTCGGGCAGGCGCTGGCGCCGCACCCGGATGTCGACATGGTGTCCTTCACCGGATCGACGCGTGCCGGAGTCATGGTGGCCAAGAGCGCCGCCGACACCGTCAAGCGCGTGACGCAGGAGCTGGGTGGCAAGTCCGCCAACATCATCCTGCCCGACGCCGACCTCGAAGCCGCCGTGAAGCAGGGCGTCGCGGCCTGCTTCGGCAACAGCGGCCAGTCCTGCGACGCGCCGACGCGCATGCTGGTGCCGCGCGCAGCAGCCTCGACAAGGCGCTCGGCTGCGGCGCAGCGAGGCCGCCGAAGGCCACACCGTGGGCGACCCGCGACAGCCAGGGCACGCAGCTCGGGCCCGGTGGTCAGCGCGACGCAGTACGCCAAGATTCAGCGGCTCATCGAGTCGCGGCATCACCGAAGGCGCGCCGCTGGTCACCGGCGGTCCCGGCAGGCCGCCAGGGCCTTGCAGCGCGGCTATTTCGTGCGGCCCACCGTATTCGGGCCGGTGCGACCCGACATGACGATCGCGCGCGAGGAAATCTTCGGCCCGGTGCTGTCGATCATTCCCTACGATTCGGAGCAGCAGGCCGTGGAGATCGCCAACGATACCGTCTACGGCCTGGCGGCCTACGTGCAGTCGGGCGACGTGGAGCACGCTCGCCAGGTGGCGCGGCAGCTGCGCGCCGGGCAGGTCAACGTGAATTACCCGGAGTGGGACACGGCGGCGCCCTTTGGCGGCTACAAGCAATCCGGCAACGGGCGCGAATACGCCGACTGGGGCATCCACGATTTCCTCGAGGTCAAGGGCATCGTCGGCTTCGGTTAGCCGCTCCGCGGCACGACCTCGATAGCCCTCGGCCCCGGGCTGGTCGTCGACCATCTCGCGCGGGGAAGCCCTGGCCCAGCACCTTGACGCCGCAGGCCTCCTCGAGCCGCCGGATGATGTTCGGCGAATGCTCGCGCGGCCCGTAGCGCCGCTGCGCCGTCCTTGAAGATCCCGAGCACCAGCGGCGAGAGTTCCAGCGGCACCCGCAGCTGCTGCGCCCAGTCGTCGAACAGGCCGACGTCCTTGATGACCAGATCCATCGTGAAGCCGATGTCGCGGCTGCCGTTGAGGATGACCTGCGATTCGGTCTCGTGCACGAAGGAGTTGCCCGATGAGATCCGGATCGCCTCGTAGGCGGTATTCAGGTCCATGCCGGCGACCTTGCAGACCGTCAGCGCCTCGGCCAGCGCGGCGAGGTGCACCGTGCACAGGTAATTGGTGACCACCTTGAGCGCCGAGGCGGAGCCGATCGGGCCCGTGTGCAGGATCTGCCGGCCCAGGATCTTCAGCACCGGCAGCACCTGCTCGAAGGCCGCGCGCGTGCCGCCGGCAAAGATCGAGATATTGCCGGTGGCCGCGCGGTGGCAGCCCCCGGATACCGGGCAGTCCATCGCCAGTCCGCCCCGGGCCGCAACCAGCGCGCCCAGGCGCACGACCTCCGCCTGGTCGGTGGTGCTCATCTCCAGCCAGCACTTTGCCGGGCCGCATGCCGGCGAGCACGCCATCGGTCGCCCTCGAGCACGGCGCGCGATGCGGCCGGCGAGGGCAGGCAGGTGATGACGACGTCGACCTGCTCGCGCCATCGCTCGCGGGCGACGTCGGCGCGCTGCGCGCCCCGCGCCACGAATGCCGCCACCAGCTCCGTGTTCGAGGTCGCGCACCGTGAGGTCGACGCCGTGGCTGCAGCAGGTTGCCGGCCAGCTTGCCGCCGACGTTGCCGAGGCCGATGAATCCGATCCGCACGGATTTCACTCGCCGCCTCCGGATGCTGACCCGGGCGCTGAGTGTACACAGCCGCGATGCGGCCGCGTCGCGCCGGCGACGCAAGGCCCATCTAAAAAAGGCATATGGCCGGACTGCTGCATGTGAATTTGTACGGCGATCGGGGCCGCGGCTTTTGTTGCGAATATGTCGGCGCTTTTCAGGCAATATCGGCGCAGCCAGGTCGACGGGGGAACGGGCGCATGGATGAGCCAGGCGATGCGCGGCGACGGCAACGGCCGAGGCGGCGCCATCCATGGCCATGCGCTGGTACGTGCTGATCGTGATGGTGCTGGTCTACACGCATGAGCATTGCCGATCGCTACGCGATCTCGACGGTGCAGGAGTCGATCCGGCTCGAGCTGCACCTGACGGATTCCGGCATCGCCAGCCTGACCGGCGTCTCGCTCGGCCTGTTCTACGTCACCTTCGGCTTTCCGATCGCCTGGCTCATCGACCGCAGCCACCGCCGCAACATCATCGCCGCCTCGGTGGCGGCCTGGTCGGCGATGACGGTGCTGTGCGGGCTGGCGCGCAACTACACGCAGCTCATCGTCTCGCGCATCGGCGTCGGCGTCGGCGAGGCCGGCGGCACGCCCGGCGCGAACTCGATCCTCTCCGACTACTTCCCGACCGAGCGGCGGCCCATGGCGCTGACGGTCTTCGGCCTGGGCGCGCCGATCGGCGCCTGGCTTGGCCGCGGATTTCGCCGGCGCCATCGCCGATCACTACGGCTGGCGCAGCGTATTCCTGGCGCTCGGTGTGCCCGGAGCGCTGCTCGCGGCGCTGATTTTCTTCACGATCAGGGAGCCGCGCCGCGGACGCTTCGACGCCAAGGCTAGCGACGCCACCGCCGGCCTGGTCGAGAGCCATGCGCTTCCTGTGGCAGCAGCGCTCGGCCGTGCACGTGATGGTCGGCAGCGCGCTGACGGCGCTGTGGGGTTGGGGCCTGATGTGGTGGACGCCGACCTTCCTGATGCGCACCTACGGCATGACCACGGGCGAAGCCGGCGCGATCATCGGCCCGATCAACCTGTGGGCCGGCATCGGCGCCACGGTGCTCACGGGCGGTCTGCTGGCCCGGCCGTCGATGTTCGATCCGCGGCGCATCGTCTGGCTGCTGGGCGGCATCATCGGCGTCGTCACGGTGCCGTCGATCATCATCTACGGCACGCATTCACTGCCGCTGGCCAAGGCGCTGTTCTGGATCTTCATCCCGTCGATCTATTTCTACATCGGCCCGATCTTCGGGCTGCTCAACAACCTCGCGCAGCCGCGCATGCGCGCCATGTTCTGCGCCGCGACGCTGTTCGTCGCCAACGTCGGCAACCTGATCGTCGCACCCAAGGTCGTCGGGCATGCTGAGCGACTGGTTCGCCCCGGACCACGTCGCCAATGCCGCCTCGCTGCGGCTGGCGCTGCTGTGCCTGGCGCCAGTGGGCTTCTGGTCGGCATTCCATTATTTCTACAGCGCGCGCGACCTCGCAGCCGACCAGCTGCGCGCCACCGGCATCCCGGTGCTGCCACACCAGGCCGCGGCGCCGCCGGGTCGCGCATGAAGCTCAGGGACATCAAGACCTTCGTCGTCGGCAACCCGCCGCCGCACTACGGCGGCCGCTACTTCGTGTTCGTCAAGCTGACCACCGACCAGAACGTCACCGGCGTCGGCGAAGCCTACTGCGTGCCCGTTCCATCCGCACCTGGTCGCGCGCATGCTCGAGGACGTGTTCGAGCGCTACCTGCAGGGCCAGGACCCGCACGACATCGAGACGCTTGTGGCGGCGGGTCTATTCGGCCGGGTTTCACGCAGCACCCGGACCTGACGCTGATGGGCGTGCTGAGCGCGCTGGAGATGGCCTGCTGGGACATCATCGGCAAGGAGGCCGGGCAGCCGGTCTACAAGCTGCTCGGCGGCCGCGTGCACGAGCGGCTGCGCAGCTACACCTACATCTATGCCCGCCCGGGCGACAAGACCGACGTCTACCAGGATCCCGACCTGTCGGCGGAGCGCGCCGTCGAGTACCTGCGACAGGGATTCACGGCGCATCAAGTTCGATCCGGTCGGGCCGTATTCGGCCTTCGACGGCCGCCAGCTGTCGCTGCCCGCGCTCGACGCTGTCGGAGCGCTTCGTGCGCCAGCTGCGCGCGGCGGTCGGCGACAAGGCGGACCTGCTGTTCGGCACGCACGGCCAGATGACCGCGGCGGGGGCGCATCCGGCTCGCGCGCCGGCTCGAGCCCTACGATCCGCTGTGGTTCGAGGAGCCGGTGCCGCCGGATGCGCCCGAGGAGATGGCGCGGGTGGCGCGCGCCACGCGCATCCCGATCGCCGCCGGCGAGCGGCTCGCGACCAAGTACGATTTCGCGCGGCTGCTGCGACACGGGCGCGGCGGCGATCCTGCAGATGAACCTGGGCCGGGTCGGCGGCCTGCTGGAAGCCAAGAAGATCGCCGGCATGGCCGAGGTGCACCACGTGCAGATCGCCCCGCACCTGTACTGCGGCCCGGTCGTCGGCGCGGCCAACATCCAGCTCGCCACCTGCAGCCCGAACTTCCTGATCCTCGAGGGCATCGAGCGCTGGGACGGCTTCCACGCGCAGATCCTGCGCAAGCCGATCCGCTGGAGCGAGGGTTACGTGCTGCCGCCGACCGAGCCGGGCCTCGGCGTCGAGCTGAACGAAGAGGTGGCGCGGCGACATCCCTACACGGACACGCGGCTGCACCTCGAGATGGCCGACCGCCCGATCGTCTAGGGCCGAAGCCCGCTGGAGGCAGTCGGACTATCTGATCGTCGGCGCCGGCACCGCCGGCTGCGTCGTCGCCGAGCGCCTGTCGGCGAGCGGCCGGCACCGGGTGCTGGTGCTCGAGGCGGGCGGCACCGACCGGCGCTTCTGGGTGCGCGTGCCGATCGGCTATGGCCGCACCTTCAACGACCCGGCGGTCAACTGGATGTACGAGGCCGAGCCGGAGCCGGCGCTCGGCGGCGTGCGCAGCTTCTGGCCGCGCGGCAAGCTGCTGGGCGGCTCGGGCTCGATCAACGCGATGGTCTACGTGCGCGGCCAGCCCGGCGACTTCGACGACTGGCGCGCTCGGGGCAATGCGGGCTGGGGCTGGAGCGAGCGTGCGGCCGCACTTCGAGGCCATCGAGCGAGCGCTCGGGCGGTGCGCTGGCCGATCACCGACGTGTCGGCCGCGGCCCATCCGCTGTGCCAGGCCTACATCGCCGCCGCGGCGACGCTGGGTTTCGGCTACACGCCGGACTTCAACGGCTCGCAGCCCGAGGGCGTCGGCATCTACCCGATCACGACCCGCCACGGCTTGCGCGCGTCGACCGCCACGGCCTTCCTGCGGCCGGCGCTGCGGCGCGCAGCAACCTGCGGCTCGCAGCTGCACGCGCACGCCTTGCGCATCGATTTCGAGGGCCGCCGCGCCGTCGGGGTCAGCATACCGGCACGATGGCCGACTCCGTCAGCGTGCGCGCCGAGCAAGCGCGTCATCCTCGCGGCCGGCAGCGTCAATTCGCCGCAGCTGCTGCAGCTCTCCGGGATCGGGCCCGGCGCGCTGCTGCAGCAGCCCGGCATCGCGGTGGTGCATGACCTGCCCGCCGTGGGCCGGAACCTGCAGGACCATCTGGCCGTCAACTACGTCTACCGCGCGCGCTGGCCGACGCTCAACGATGAATTGTATCCGCTGTGGGGAAAGCTCCGGGCCGGCGTCGCAGTACGTGTTGACGCGCCGCGGCCCGCTGTCGATGAGCGTCAACCAGGGCGGCGGATTCGTGCGCAGCAGCCCGCAGCTGCCGAGCGCCGGACCTGCAGCTGTACTTCAATCCGGCCAGCTACACCGCAACGCGCGAACGCACGCGCCGGCTCATGAACCCCGACCCCTTCCCGGGCTTCATCACTTCCTTCAATGCCTGCCGTCCCACGAGCCGCGGTCACCTCGAGATCCGCTAGCGCCGATCCGCGCGTCGCTCCCGCCATCTATCCGAATTACCTGTCCACCGCAGCAGGACCTGCAGGACGTGCTGCGCCGGCGCGCGCCTGCTGCGACGCCTGGCCGCGGCTGCGCCACTGGCCGCCGATGATCGAGCGCGAGTTGCTGCCCGGTCCGGACAAAACCACCGACGCACAGCTGCTGCAGGATTTCCGCGCAGCGCGCCGGCACGGTATTCCACCCGGTCGAGCACCTGCATGATGGGCCCCGATCCCGCAACCTGCCGTCGTCGACTGCGCGCCTGCGCGTGCATGGCATCGAAGGCCTGCGCGTCATCGACGCCTCGATCTTTCCCACCATCACCTCCGGCAACACCAATGCACCGACCGCCATGGTGGCCGACAAGGGCGCTAAAATGTTGCTCGAAGATGACGAACCTTGACCTGCGCCTGTCGCCGTGTTCGCCCCTGGCCGTCGCTGCTGCGAGCAGCGACGCCGGGCATCGGCGTCGGCGCCGACGCAGGCGCCCGGGCACCCAGCCAGCCCGGCGGTCGATTCGCCCGGAGCTGGCGCAGCTCGGCCACCTGGCCGTCGGCGTCCGCACGGTCACGCTGATCGATCGCGACGCCGTCGATGTCGTGGCGCCGCACCGCGACCGGGCGCTGCGGGTCGACCTCTGGTACCCGGCCACGCTGCCGCACGGAGCGCAGGCCCGAGGTCTATCAGGCTACTCTCCAGGCCGAACCGCCCGCGGCGCCGGTGGCGTTCACGATGCCGGGTATCGCAGTGCGCGACGCCAGGCCGATCGCGGGACACTATCCGCTGATCGTCGTCTCGCACGGGCGCAGCAACGCGACCGTGGCGCATGAGCTGGCTCACGGAGAACCTTGCCTCCAAGGGCTACGTCGTGGCCGCCATCCGCCACGAGGATCCACTACGCAGCGACCCACGGGAATTCGCGGAGATCCTGTTGCGCCGGCCGCTCGACGTCGCCTTCGTCGCCGCGCGCGCTGCAGCGCTCCCTGGCGCAGGAGGGCCAGGTCGACGCCGCCGCGTACGGCGCTGGTCGGGCTATTCGATGGGCGGCTACGGCGTGCTGACTGCGGCGGGCGCGCGCCTCGACCCGCAACGGCACTGCGGTCCAGTTCGTCCCCGGACAGCTGCTGGCACCCTATGCGCAGCGGCGGCGCGCGCCGCGCGGAAACACTGCGTCCAGGGCCTCGGGCCGTGGTGGCGATCGCGCCGCGGGGCGGGTCCTACGCGATCTGGGGGAGCGCTGGCCTTGCGGACATCGACGCGCCGCTGATGCTGATCTCGGGCGACCGCGACCACACCGTGGACTACGCCACGGGCGCGCACGCCTTCCTGGAGGCAGCCAGCGGCGCCCGGCGCTACCTGCTGACCTTCCGGGGGGCGGGCATGCCCTCGGATTCGATCCAGTGCCGCCACAGATGCGGCACAGCCTCTGGGACATCAGCTGGTTCGAGGATCCCGTGTGGCGCAAGGAGCGCATCATCGGCGTCAGCCTGCACGTGATCACCGCGTTCCTGGATCGCTACGTCAAGGGCGACGAGAGCCGCGCGGCCTACCTCGACGTGCCTGGTGCGGAATCGAGCTCGGGTCAGTGGCAGGCGCCTGCCAGGCACGGCCTACGGCGCCTACAGCCCCGGTGGCGCCGGGCATCACGCTCTGGAAGGGTTTCCAGCGCGGCTACGCGGAGGGCCTTGAGTTGCAGCACCGCGAGCCACGCATCGCCGGCTGCATCGCCGTCAGAATCGCCCTAGCACCATGAGCGCGACCCGCATCACCTTGCTCGACGGCGGCACCGGCCGCGAGTTGCTGCGCATGGGCGCACCGTTCGCCAGCCAGAATGGTCGGCCAAGGCGCTGCTGGAAGGCCCGGAATTCGTCACGCGCGTGCACGAGAACTTCGTGGCCGCGGGAGCGGACGTCATCACGACCAACAGCTATGCCGTCGTGCCCTTCCATCTGGGCCAGGAGCGCTTCGGGCGGGAGGGGCATCGCGCTGGCGACGCTCGCGGGCCACTTGGCGCGTGCAGTCGCCGACGCTGCGCCACGGCCTGTCCGGTCGCCGGCTGCCTGCCGCCGCTGTGCGGCTCCTACCGCACCGACCTCTACGACCCGGTCGTGGCACGGCCGATACTCGCCACCCTGCTCGATGCGCTCGCGCCCTCTGTGGACCTTTGGCTGGCCGAGACCCTGAGCGCGAGCGCGGAAGCGGAACTGGTTGCGCGGCATGATTGCCGCGGCCGGTGGCAGCCGTCGACCAAGCCGCTGTGGCTCTCCTTCACGCTCGCAGACAGAGTTGCCCAGGGCGCCGCGCCGACGCTGCGCTCGGGCGAGTCGGTGGCCGAGGCCGTGAGCACGGCGGCGCGGCTCGGCGCGCGCGCCGTGCTGTTCAATTGCAGCCAGCCCGAGGTCATGGGCGCCGGCCGTCGCATCGCGGCGCAGACGCTGAAAGAGCTGGGCGGTCCGGCGCGGGCAACGCGGATCGGCGTGTACGCCAACGCCTTCGTGCCGCTGCAGGTCACGACCGAGGCCAACGCCGAGCTCAGCGATCTGCGCAGTCGACGTCACGCCGCCGGCCTACCTGCGACTGGGCGCGCGACTGGGTGAGTCGCGGGGCCAGCATCATCGGCGGCTGCTGCGGGATCGGCCCCGAACACATCGCGGAACTGGGAAAGCTCAATGCCGCCTAATTTCCTGTTGCTGATGGCCGACCAGCTGACCGCCGGCGCGCTGCCGGCCTACGGCGGGCCGTGCCCGCACACCGCACATCGACGCGCTGGCGCAGCGCGGCGTGGTGTTCGAGTCCTTCTACTGCAACAGCCCGCTGTGCGCACCGTCGCGCTATTCCTTCATGGCGGGGCAGCTGCCCTCGAGGATCGGCGCCTACGACAATGCCGCGGAGTTCCCCGCGCAGACGCCCACCTTCGCGCACTACCTGCGCCGCGCCGGCTACCAGACGGCGCTGAGCGGCAAGATGCACTTCTGCGGGCCCGACCAGCTGCACGGCTTCGAGGAGCGGCTGACGACCGATATCTACCCGGCCGATTTCGGCTGGACGCCCGACTGGACGCGCATCGAGGAACGCCCGGCGCTGGTACCACACGCATGGACTCGGTCACGCAGGCCGGCCCCTGCGTGCGCACCAACCAGATCGACTTCGACGACGAGGTCGTCGGCGCCGCGCGCCAGAAGCTGTTCGACATCGCGCGCAGCCGGGACCGGCGGCCGTTCTGCCTGCGTGGTGTCGATGACCCACCCGCACGACCCTTACGTGATTCCGCAGCCGTACTGGGACCGCTACCGCGACAGTCGACATCGACACTGCCGCGCGTCGGCGCACGGTCGCGTCGCCGGACGATCCGCACTCGCGGCGCCTGCGCCACGTCATCGGGCTCGGTGAGCAGACGCCGGACGCAGCGGCAGGTGCGCGCGGCGCGCCGTGCCTACCTCGGCGCGGTGTCGTACGTCGATGACCAGGTCGGCGCGCTGCTGGCACGCTGCGCGAGACCGCGCCTCGACGACAACACCATCGTGCTGCTGCTCGCCGATCACGGCGACATGCTGGGCGAGCGCGGCCTGTGGTACAAGATGAATTTCTTCGAGCCCGCCTGCCGCATTCCGCTGATCGTGCAGGCGCCCGGGCGCTTTGCGCCGCGCCGCGTGCCGGGCCACGCCTCGCTGCGTCGACCTGCTGCCGACGCTCGTGGAGCTCGGCGGCGCGCGGGCACGAGCGCGGATACGCGGCAGCCGTCGACGGCCGCAGCCTGGTGCCGATGCTCGCGGGCACGGCGGCGCGGACGCGCCGCGCAGCCGAGGTCGTCGGCGAATATCTCGCGGAGGGCGCGATCGCGCCGATCGTGATGATCCGGCGCGGGCGGTTCAAGTTCGTGCATTCGCCGCGCGGATCCGGACCAGCTCTACGACCTGGAGGCGGATCCGCTCGAACTGCGCAACCTGGCGCGGTCGCCGAGCAGACGCCGGCCGTGGCGGCGATTCCGCGACGAGGTGGCGCGGCGCTGGTCGCTCACCGCAGCTGCACGCAGGCAGGTGCTCGCGAGCCAGCAGTCGCCGCCACCTCGTGTACGCCGCCCTGCGGACGGGCCGCTACCAGCCCTGGGACTATCCAGCCGCTGCGCGATGCCAGCCGCCTGTACGTGCGCAATGACCAGGAACTCAACGACCTCGAGGCCATGGCGCGATTTCCGCCGCGGCGGCAGCGTGAGGCCAGGCTAGAGCGCACTCGAGGTAGGCCGCAACGGCCTCCATCTCGCCGATGGCCATGCCCTTGGCCACACCGTGCATGACAGCGACGTCACGCAGGTTGCTCTGGAAGGAACGCAGCTGCTTGAGCAGGTACTGGGCATGTTGGCCGGCGAGCCGCGGGAACTGGTCCGTGCCCGCGCCGTTGGCGCCGTGGCAGCCCGCGCAGGGCGGAATGCCGTCGTCGCGAGCCCCTTGGCGTAGATGTCGGCGCCTCGGGCGATGACTCCCGGCTCGCCGACCGCGCCGGGCCCCGGAGCCTGTGGCTGCATAGTAGTCGGCCAGCGCGGTGATCATTTCATCATCGAGCGGAGCGGCCATGCCCCACATGTACCCAAGCGCGTCCGGATCGCCGCGCGTCTGCGCCTTGAAGGCGTGCAGCTGCGCCGCGAGATAGCCGGCGTGCTGCCCGGCCAGCACCGGGAATTTCGGCGCGATGCTGCGTCCCTGGCGGCCGTGGCAGTTGGCACAGGTATTGACGGCGACGTGCTGGGCCGCCAGGCGCGCCTCGGCGCTGATCTCCTCGCGCGCGGCTCGCGCGCGGTAGCGCCCAGCACGGCGATCAGGCCGACGACCAGATAGTTGGCTTTTCATATGCGGCTGCCTCAGTAGTTGAACCAGACCAGGAAATAGAGCGAATTGTTGTCGCTGGCGTTGCGCCCGTAGCCGTCGTAGTTATTGCCGCCGCCGTTGAACTTCGAGTACTGCGTGGCCTGCAGCGACAGGCGGGTGTTGAGCCAGGGCATGTAATCCAGCTCCAGCGACCAGCCTTTGGTGTCCGGCATGCCGTTGGCGCTGGTGACCACCGGGGAGTCGCCCACCGGATAGAGGCCGGCATCGTGGCTACCAGTGGTCGAGAAGTACGCCGAGCGTGCCGCCATACTTGCGCTGGTAGTAGTAGGTCGCCGTCGACGCGCGAGGTCGTCAGGTCATCGCTGGGATTTTCCGAACCGCCGGCTGGCGTAGCTCGCATTCAGCGTCATGTCTTCCTTGATACGCGTGCCGGCCATGGTGAACAGGTGGCGCTCGCCGATGTACTGGTACTGGAAATCCAGCGCATTGTCCTTGAATTCGTTGTAGGGCCCGCTGAGCGGATGCGGTGCTCGGCTCCTCCGCGCCCGGCAGCAGCTTGAAGGTGGCCCCGTACACGCCCACTGACAGCGAATTGCGGCCCCACTGGTACTCGTAGGCCAGCCGGTAGTAGGGAGCGGCGCCGGTGATGACGTTGGAGCTGCCGCCATCCAGTGGGCCGGCCTCGCCCGTCACGCCGTTGGCGGCCCCCTGCTTGGCGGAGCGATACAGTGCCGAATTCGGCATACAGCGATTCGTTCCACATCACGTATGCGCTCAGGCCCGCGACGTCCTGGCCCAGCGTGCCGTCGATCTGCGTGCCGGCGATCGGCGGCACCGCGGCATTGCTGGAGGCATAGGGGTAGCCGAAGGCGGGCGTGCTGTTCCACAGATCCTGCACCGTGGGATTGTTGTTGGCATCGATGCCGTAGACCAGGCTGCGGTCGTCGGCGAGCACGCGGTTGTCAGCCCAGCGCAGGTCGACGTTGTCGATGCCCACCGTGCCGCTGTCGTTGCCATAGGTGAGCTGGATGAAGGAGCCCACGCCCGGCGCGATCTTGCCGGCATAGAACAGGCTGATCTGCTGGGGAAAGGCCACCGTGCCGCTCTGCGAGGTGCCGAGGTCGGTCCCTTCGGGCAGCTCCTTGGACAGGTTGGTCTGCGAGACCTGCACCATGAGCGAGATCGGCGGCAGGCCACTCAACGCCAGCATCTCCTGCTTCGTCGCGGTAATGCCCCGCACGGGCTTGAGGTTGTCGATGTTGTAGCCGTTGGCCTTGAACATGCGGCCGAAGTGGGTCAGCTCCGGAAACACCGTGTGGCAGGCTTCGCAGGCCATGCCCGTCTGGCGCGCGAAGCTCGGTACTGCCCAGGCCGTGGGAGTGGCCAGCACGGCAACCAGCGCAATCAGCGTCGCCGCCGCGACCCCGCGGTGGCGCACTATAGTTCATGTCGATCATTGCAGGCTCCTCGTTGCGCGCCCATGCTGGTCGGTTTCAGGCAGCGCCAGAAGTTAGCCCCGGCCGCGATGAGCGGCCATGGTGGGATGTACCTAAGTGCATAAGTACCTTTAGCGGGCCCAGGAACGTTCGTAGTGGCGCCAGCGGCCGATCGAGGCGTGGCTGATCTTCTGCCGCACCTGCCATTTGCTGGCCGTGATCACCACGCGCTCGGTCTCGATGAAACGCCAGGCAACGCGGGTCCCACGGCAGGCCGAGAAAATCCACCAGCCGCCGTGTCCAGGCCTTCCGGCTCCTCGATGAGCGCTTCGTAAGGCACTTCGAGCAGCGCGCTCGCCGGCAGCACGCTGCGCCAGTGAGTCATGATGCGCAGGTACTGTCCGTAGTAGTGGGCAAGGTCCCCGAGATCATTGGCGTAGGGGCCGATGTTGTGGAAATTCTGGAAGTAGATCGACAGGCAGGTATCGAGCGGGTGGCGCTGCATGTGGATGATGCGGGCGCGGGGGAACGCGGCATGTATCAGTCCGGCGTACAGAAAATTCGCGGGCATCTTGTCGATCACCCGCTGCGGCCGCCCCCGCCGATGCGCTCGAGCCGCTCCAGGTTGTCGCGACCGAACTCTGCCTACGATCTCGCGGCGGCATCCTGGCCCGCGCGCCCCACCCGGCTGAAGGCTTCGCAAACGCCCGATGCCAGTAAGCCGACTTCGCCGGCTCCGTACACCGCCGGGTGGGAGGCGAGAATCTGCTCGGCGAGTGAGGTGCCGGATCTCGGCATGCCAATGATGAAGACCGGCAGCTCGGAGTCGGATGCGCACGGGCGCAGCGCTCGCATGAATGCCGGTATCGCAAAACGCGGATGATCCGGTCGACGAGTTGCGGCAGAATCCCGCGCCGTCATAGCGAGCGCCATAGCGCTTGCTCAGCTCGTTGGCCTGCTCGATAGTGACGGAAGGCCTGCTCGTACTGCCCGAGGTCATCGCAGTACTTGCCGAGCGCGTAGTGCAGGCTGATCTCCTGGCTCGAGCGGCGGCTGCCTGCCCAGCAGGGCTCCTCGCGCCCCGGAGCCAGTCGGCATCGTCCCGCGGTCATGCGCCGGTGCGTCGCGATGCAGCAGTAGGCGGAGGCGAACTGCGGGTCTGCGCCGAGCACGCGCTCGGAACAATTCCTCGGCCTCGGCAAACTGGCCCGCGGTCGGCGCGCAGCTCCCCGAGCAGGGACAAGGCCTCGGCGTAGCCCGGCTCGAGCTCCAGTGCTGCCCGGCAGCTGGCCTCCGCCTCGTCGGGACGGCGCAGCTGACGCGCTATGCCACGGCCAGTGCCGCAGTGCGTGGGAACGTGCCGCGGCTCCGCGGCCAGCGCCTGGCGGTAGCTGGCCATCGCTTCCTCGACCCGGCGCATGTCGAACAGGATGTCGCCGAGCTTGCAGTGGCTGTCGGCGCGCCGCGGCTCGAGCTCGACGGCCCGCCTGTAGCAGGCCAGGGCTTCGCGCCGCGCGCCCTCGTCACGCAAGGCGTCTCCCAGGCTGTTCCACGCCTCCGTGTAACCGGGGTTGAGTTTTAGGCCTCGCGTAGGCACTCCGCGGCCTCGACGCGTTCGCCGGCTGGCGAGAATCAGGAGTCCGAGGTTGTTGTGTGCCATGCTCGGCCCCGGGGGCGAGCGCCACGCCGCGGCGCCGGCCGTCAAGCGCCTCATGCAGCTGGCCGATGCGCCACAGCGCGTTACCCAGGTTGCACGAGTATCTGCGCATCGTCGGGCTTCAGCGCGAGGGCCCGCCGGTAGCAGTCGCCCGCCTCCCGAGCTGGCGATAAGTTCCAGGAACGCATTGCCCAGGTTGTTGTGGGCCTCGTACTGCGCCGCGGCTCGAGCTTCAGCGCCGCCTGGTACAGCGGCATGGCCTCGCGCCACGCGCCCGAGCGCGCGCTGAGGCATTGCCGGCATCGAATGAGCGCGCCGAGTCATCGCGGCTGCAGCGCGAGCGCGCGTCTGCAGGCTCACCAGCGCCGCCTCCCACTGTCCCCGCTCATCCAGTGCCGCCCCGAGGTTGCGATGGGCCTCGGCATCCAGCGGCAGCAGTTCTGCCGCACGCATCAGGGGCTGCAGCGCGTCCTTGCCCTGGCGCAGGAGCGCCACGCCCAGGATCTTCCAGAGGCAGGCCCGCCGTCGGGAGTGCCGCCGCGCAGCTCAGTCTCGCCGGATCCCGGTGCTGCCGCATTTCGCCTCCGGCGGCGGCCTGGTCAGACCCAAGCGCGGCGCAGCGCGCCGATTTCAGCCGCTGCCCACGGGCTGGTCTTGCAGCGCTATGCATCGCGATAGCGCGTCAGCGCGTCACCGAGGGCGTCGCGCAGGGGTTCGAGCCACGGTTCGAAGTGCTTCCACTGCTCGAGGCCGTCGCGATAGATCGGCTGGCGCACCTGCTCGGAGCTCGCGGTGCGCACGCTGCGCTGGGTCTTGTGGAAATCGACGCACGCGGGCTCGAATTCGAGCCCGCAGAACTCGAGCAGGCGGCGCACGCTGCCTTCGAGGTCATCGACGACGTCCTCATGGATGCACGCGCAGCACCCGCCCCGGCAGCACCTGATCCCAGTGGCGCATGAGCTCCAGGTAGGTGCGGTAGTAGCGGGCGATGTCCTCGACGCTGTAGGTGAACTCCTGGCCGCTGGCGAACAGCTGCTTGAAGTTGCTGAAGCAGCAGGCCATCGGCTCGCGCCGCGCGTCGATGATCCTCGCGTTCGGCAGCATCAGATGAATGAGACCCAGGTGCCGGAAATTGTTCGGCATCTTGTCGATGAAATGGGCCTTGCCGGTGCGGTAGACCCGCGTGTCGGCCAGATATATCGTTCGCCGAGCTGCGCAGTTCCTGCCGGGCTCGAGTCTCGGCGAGCACGCGCGGATAGCGCGGATTCTGCGGCTCCGGCTCACGAGCCGCGCAGCGTGGCGACGATACTGCGGAATGTCGGGCAGCTCCTGCGTGCCCTCGACCTGCGAGTGCGAGGCCAGGATCTGCTCGATCAGCGTCGAGCCGGATCGCGGCAGGCCGACGATGAAGATCGGATCCGGATCCGGCGCGCCCCAGCCGCGGCGGCTGGCGAAGAACTCCGGCGTGCAGACCTCGATCTGCTGCGCGCGTGTTGCGTCTCGATGATTTCCGGCTCGATAGCGGCTCTCGGCGCGCTTGAGCGCATTGCCGCGCTCGTAATAGCGGAAGGACTCGCGCGTACTCGCCGCGGTCCTCCAGCGCCTTGCCGAGCGCGAAGCACAGGTGGTAGCGATCGACGGGCCTGGCTGCCGGGTGCGGCCTCATCGGCGCGCAGCTGCTCCAGCTCCTGGTCCGTGAACCGGTAGGTCTTCAGGTTCGCAAGGCTCCAGTAGGCATCGCCGAAGCCCGGCCGGCTGGCGGCGGCGCTGCGGTAGGATGCGACCGCCTCCTCGCGCCGCCCCAGCGTCTTGAGTGCATGCGCGATCGACAGATGCAGGTCCGCGTCCTCCGGTGTGCCGCGAGCAGCTCGCGGTAGAGGATGATCGCCAGTTCGTGCTCGCCCAGGCCCACAGAGGCCGTGGCATAGAGACCCTGGTAGTGCAGCCGGTTTGCGGGATCCTCCTGCAGCAGCTGCTGCAGTTCCCGGCGTGCCATCCGGGCGGGCTGTCTTCGAGGGAGTCATCGATATGAAACGAGCCATCTGGGCCGCGCGCATCGCAGGTGCCGTGATCGCGGGTGTCGTGATCGCTGGACCGGGCAACGCGGAAACCATCAGCGTCGGCGATGGCATCGCCGTGCGCGAGTCGACCGTCGAGCGGCCGGGCCGCGGCCAAACCATGGAGACGGTGCAGGCGCGCTTCGGCCAGCCCGCCAACCGCCATGCCGCCGTAGGCGAGCCGCCGATCACGCGCTGGGACTATGCTGATTTCTCGGTGTTCTTCGAGCACGACAAAGTTATTCACGCCGTTGCTACCCGGTCCTGATTAGCGGCACAGCCTGCTTTCCGGCGGGTGTTTTCGCCCTGTTTTCGAAGACAAGGGCCGTAAACCCATCCCTGGGGGCTCCGAGAAAAACATCCTGTTTTTCACGGTCCCGAAAACACCCGCCGGAAAGCAGGCTGTGCCCTTTATCATCGCGATCCCGTCCTAATTTCTTGCCTCTACGCGGCGCGCAGGTAAGCTGCGCGCCTTCGCGTGCCCTGCCGGGCACGCAGCCATCCTTAATTGTTTGCCGTTTTGGGGCCGATGCTTCAGCCGCTCTTACCCGATTCCGCCCGGCCCCACGTCCGATGGGGTCAGTTGTATGGCGGCTCCGCCGCTCTCGCCATCGCCGAGGCGGCGGCGCGCACACCTGGCCCGCTGCTGGTCATCGCCGAAGGTGCGCGCGAAGCGGAGCGGCTGCAGGGCGAGATCGCCTTCTTCGCGGGCAGCCAGGTTCCGGTGCGGCTGTTCCCCGACTGGGAGACGCTGCCCTATGACGTTTCGCGCCGCACCCGGACATCGTTTCCGAGCGGCTCGCGGCACTGCATGACCTGCCGTCGCTGACTCGTGGCGTGCTCGTCGTGGCGTTGTCGACGCTCATGCAGCGCCTGCCGCCGCGCTCCTGGATCGACAGTCACGCGCTGAATCTGACGCGCGGCCAGCGCCTCGACGTCGAGGCATTTCGTGCGCGCCTGGTCGCGGCCGGCTATGCCCACGTCGCGCAGGTCATGACGCACGGTGAGTTCGCGGTGCGCGGCTCCCTCATCGACGTTTACCCGATGGGCAGCGAGCAGCCGCTGCGCATCGACCTCTTCGACACCGACATCGACTCGATCCGCAGCTTCGATCCCGAGACGCAGCGCTCCGGTGACAGTTTCGAGCGCCTGCGCCTGCTGCCGGCGCGCGAGTTCCCGCTCAACCCGGAGGGCGTGCGCGAGTTTCGGCGCCGCTTTCGCGTGCGCTTCGAAGGCGACCCGGCGCGCTCGAGCCTTTACCGCGGCGTGAGCGAGGGTCTCGCCCCTGCCGGCATCGAGTACTACCTGCCGCTGTTCTTCGAGAAGCTGACCACCCTCATCGACTACCTGCCGGCCTCCGCAACCGTGGTCGACGCCGCGGACAGCGCCACGCGCGCGAACTCGGCATGGCGCGAGATCGAGGACCGCTACGAGCAACGCCGTCACGACGTGGAGCGCCCGGTGCTGGCGCCTCGGGAGATTGCGCTGGATCCGGACTCGCTGGCCGCGCTCCTCGAAGGGCTGAAGCGCATCGACGTGCAGCGAACCAAGATCGACCCGCTGGGCGAGCCGCTGCCGCACCTGAACTTCCCGACCGACGCTCCTCCCCGGCTGCGTATCGACGTGCGTGCGGAACAGCCGGCTGCCGAGCTGGCGCGTTTCGTGAAAGAGTTTCCCGGCCGCGTGCTGCTGGCCGCCGAATCGGGCGGCCGACGCGAACTTCTCAGCGACCTGCTGCATGGGCGAGGCGTGGCGCTGGACCCGATCGCCAATTGGCAGAGCTTCGTCGCGAGCGATGCCAGGGTCGGACTGACTGTCTCGCCGGCTGCCGGGAGCTTGTTGCTCGAGTCGCCCGCGCTCGCCCTGCTCACCGAGGAGCAGATCTTCGGTGAACGTGCGCAGCAGGAGCGGCGCCGGCGGCGCGCCGAACGCGATCCCGCCGCCATCCTGCGTGAGCTCACCGACCTGACGATCGGGGCTCCGGTGGTGCACGAGGACTACGGCGTCGGGCGTTACCAGGGGCTGCAGACCCTGGAGGTCAGCGGGCAGCACGGGGAATTCCTGGTGCTGGAGTACGCCGACGGCGACAAGCTGTACGTTCCGGTGCACGCGCTCGATCGCGTCAACCGCTACAGCGGCGCGCCGGCGGAAACCGCCCCGCTGCACAAGCTCGGCGGGGATCAGTGGGCCAAGGCGCGCAAGCGCGCCGCGCAGCGCATCCGCGACATCGCCGCGGAGCTGCTCGACCTGTACTCGCGCCGCGCGGCGCGGCGCGGCGCCAGCCTCGAAGCGCGCGACTCGGACTACCGCGCCTTCGAAACCGCGTTCCGTTTCGAGGAGACCCCCGACCAGGCACAGGCCATCGAGCAGGTCATCGCCGATCTCAAGTCCGGCCAACCGATGGATCGCGTGGTGTGCGGCGACGTGGGTTTCGGCAAGACCGAGGTCGCGCTGCGCGCGGCCTTCGTCGCGGTGCAGGCGGGCCGCCAGGTCGCGGTGCTGGTGCCGACGACACTGCTGGCGCAGCAGCACAACCAGACCTTCACCGACCGCTTCGCCGACTGGCCGGTGCGCGTGGAGATGCTGTCGCGCTTTCGCAGCACCCGGGAGGGCAATGCCACCATCGACGGCCTGGCGCGCGGCTCGGTCGACATCGTGATCGCCACGCATCGGCTGCTGCACGCCGACGTCAAGTTCAAGGACCTCGGGCTGGTGATCATCGACGAGGAGCACCGCTTCGGCGTGCGCGACAAGGAACGCCTCAAGGCGCTGCGCGCCGAGGTCGACGTGTTGACGCTGACCGCGACGCCGATTCCGCGCACGCTCAACATGGCGCTGGGCGGCCTGCGCGACTTGTCGCTGATCACCACCCCGCCCGCCGAGCGGCTCGCGATCCAGACGTTCGTCAGCGAATGGAACGCCGCGCAGGTCCGCGAGGCGGCGCTGCGCGAGATCCGGCGCGGCGGCCAGATCTACTTCGTGCACAACACCATCGAGACGATCGAGAAGCGCGCCGAGGAACTGCGCAAGCTCGTGCCCGAGGCCCAGGTGCGTGTCGGGCACGGGCAGATGCGCGAGCGCGACCTGGAGCAGCTGATGCTCGATTTCTATCACCGGCGGTTCAACCTGCTGGTCTGCACGACGATCATCGAAAGCGGCATCGACGTGCCGACCGCCAACACCATGATCATCGACCGGGCCGATCGCTTCGGGCTGGCGCAACTGCACCAGCTGCGCGGCCGGGTCGGCCGGTCACACCACCGCGCCTACGCATACCTGGTGACCCCGCCGCGCGGTGCGATGAGCGCCGACGCGGTCAAGCGCCTCGAGGCGATCGAATCGCTCGAGGACCTGGGCGCGGGATTCATCCTCGCCACGCACGACCTGGAGATCCGCGGGGCCGGCGAGCTGCTCGGCGAGGAGCAGAGCGGCCAGATCCACGAGATCGGGTTCAACCTGTACATGGAGCTCCTGGACCGTGCCGTGGCGGCCCTCAAGTCCGGCCGCGAGCCCGACCTGGAGCAGGGGCTGCGCACCGGACCTGAGATCGAGCTGCACCTCCCCGCCCTGCTGCCCGAGGACTACGTGTCGGACGTCCATCTGCGGCTGACGCTGTACAAGCGCATCGCCAGCGCTGCCGACGCCCAGGCGCTCGAGGACCTGCAGGTCGAGATGGTCGACCGCTTCGGACCGTTGCCGCCGCCGGCGAAGAACCTCTACCACGTCACCCGGCTGAAGCTCGCGGCCCGCGATCTTGGCATCCGCAAGATCGATGCCGGTCCCCTGGGAGGCTACGTTCTGTTCAATGAGGACAACCGCGCCGATCCCCAGGCGGTCATCCGGCTGGTCCAGCGCAATTCCAAGCACTACCGGCTGGATGGACCTCTCAAGCTGCGCTTCGGATGGCGCGCCGAGAGCGAGGCGGAGCGCTTCGTCCGCACGGGAGAGCTGATCGACGCGCTGCGGCCGGCGCCCGCGGCCGCTGCGCGCCGCGCGCCGACCGGTTAAACTTCCGCCACATGCTCGACCGGTTGATGTCCACCACCCGTATTGTCGCGACGATCGCAGCGGACGACGTGCGCGGCGCGAGTCCGCGCGAATGTGCGCGCCGCCTGATGCGCCTGGCATTGCTCGTGGCGGCGGGGCTGATGGTGCTCTTCGCCCTGAGGGCATCCGCGGCGGAGCCTGCGCGCACCACCGAACCGATCTACAACATCGAGCTCGTCATCGTGCGCCCCGTCGCACCGATCGGCGTTCCCGAAGACTGGAGTGTCGAAGCGAGCCGTTCTGCGGCGGCCCCGGCATCGAGCGAGGCCGAAGAGGAGGCCCTCGACTCGCCCGCGCATGCCGAGGGGAAGATGGCGGTGCGCACCCTGACCTCGGGGCAGTATCGGCTCGGCGGCGTGGATGCGGCCATCGCGCGCAGCAAGGGTTACGAGCTCGTGCGCCACATCGGATGGACGCAGGCGGCGACGCCGCGCGGCGCTGGGCTCGCCGTGGAGCTGGCGGATCTGGCCAACGGCGGCGAGCCGTTGCGCGGCACCGTTGCGCTGGAACGTGGCCGCTACCTGCACCTGAGACTCGATCTCGCCTACTCACCCGAGACGCCGCCGAATTCCCTGCTGGGCGCAAACACCGGATCGGGACCGGTGACCTTCACGCTGCGCCAGAACCGGCGCATCAAGCCCTTCGAGCGGCACTACTTCGACCATCCCGCATTTGGCGTCATCGCCATGGTGTCGCCGGTGGGTGGCCGCTGAGAAAATCGGCTGACGCCCTCAGCGCAGCTTCGGCGTCCGATCCGGGTGGCGTAACAGACCCAAGATCGGCGACAGATCGACCATCACAGCGGGCAGTTGCGCAAGCGCCAGAATTCCTGGTTCAGCGATATTCGAGACGTTCCGCGTATTCCTCGCCGCGGGGCGATCGAAACACGTGGACGCGCCAATTCTCGAGATCGACGATCCAGACCTCCGGAACGGCATGGCGGGCATAGAGCGGCAGTTTGATCTGGCGGTCATAGCGCAGCGTGGTCTGGCTCACTTCGACGACGAGCAGAGTATCGGCAGCGGCGGGATGGCGCGCGCCGTAGTAGTCGGAGCGCGGTTTCACCAAGGCGAGGTCCGGTTGCGGCTCTGAGGCGTTGCTCAGGCGCAAGGGCGACTGGACACGCACGATGGCATCATCGCCAGCTGCCCGAGACAGCAAGCGATCGAGCAGGCTGACCACGCCCGCGTGCCGACTTCCTATCGGCGGCATATCGAGGATCTCTCCCTCGATCAGCTCGACCCGGGCATCCGCGGCGAGCAGACCCACCTCGGCCATGCGGTAGTACTCGTCCACCGTGATCCGATGCCGGGGGAGCCAGTCTTCCATATGCGATTGCATGACGATTCCGGAGATGGCGGCAGTGTATACGGCACCCAGCGAGGATTGCACGCCGGGCATGCTGCGTCTGCGCGTGTAATGGCCGAGAACACTCAGAAATGCGGAGCGGAAGCCCTGAGCCGGTCTCTCCCACGCGGATGCGCTCACTGCCAGCCGTCAGCGGGCGACGACGACCCGATTCCGACCGGCGGTCTTCGCGTCTTTCAGCGCGGTCTGCGCCTTGTCGATGAGGTGCTCGGGCTTTTCCTCGGCGTGGGGCACCTCGCTCAGCACCCCGGCACTGACGGTGACATAGCGGAACACCGTGGACTTCGGGTGATGGATGCGCATCTCGCGCACGCGTTCGAGCACCGTGTTCGAGAACGGCAGCAGTTGCTCCGGCGTCATGCCGTGGACCATCGCCACCATGGTGCCGCCATCGAGCCGCGCCACCAGATCGCTGCCGCGCCTCAGGCTTCCGGCGATGGTGCGCGCCACGCGCTTGATGCACGAATCGCCGGCGGCCTTGCCGAAAGTGTCGTTGTAGGCAGTGAGCTCGTCGATGTCGAGTACCAGCACCGCCATACGCCGCCCCTCGCGCTGCGAGATTGCGAAGTCGCGCCGATACAGCTCATCGAAGTAGCCGCGGTTGTAGAGCCCCGTGAGGCGATCGTCCCGCAACACGCTCAACAGCGAGGGGGACGTGCTGGACGGACCGATGGGATCGCGCCCGGCGCTCGCACCGGCCTTGGGCTCGAAGCGCAAGCGTTCGCTCGCGTCGCGATGAAAACCGACGAAGTGCGTGACGCGGCCGCCCTGATCCGCGAGCGGCGTGATGGTGAATTCGTTCCAGAACGGGCTGCCGTCGTTGCGATAGTTGCGCAACAACGCGCGGCAGGCCTTGCCGTCCGTGAGCGCCTGGCGTATGCGCGTACGGTTGTCCTGCTCGCGATCCTCAGCCTGCAGGAAGCGCAGGTCGCGGCCGATCAGTTCGTGGCGGCGATAGCCGGTGAGCCGTTCGAAGGCCGGGTTGACGTACGTCGCCGGCCAGCCGTCGGCGCCGCGCTCGCAGACGACGATACCGTCCGGATTGAGCTGGACGAGGCTCGACAGCAGGTTGTGCGGCAGCTCGTTCATGCGCGACCCGGATCCAGACTCAGCACGGGCGCCTGCATCGCCTGCAGCACCCGATCATTGGCCGATTGCCAGCGAGCCGAGGCCAGCAACGCGTCGCGTACCGGCGCCTGCTTGCCATGCAAACGCACCAGCCGCGCCTGGCTGGCCGCATCGGCTTCGTGTCGGAGGTTCTCCAGCAACTCGAGCACGCCCGGGCGATTGTTGCACACCGGCAGGACGTCGCAACCCGCCTGCAGCGCCAGCTCGGCGCGCGTGAGCATGCTGCCCACCACCGTTGCGCCGGCCATGTTGAGATCGTCGGCAAACACCACGCCGTGGAATCCGAGATCCCCGCGCAGTACGCCGGCGATCCAGCGGCGCGACAAGCTCGCCGGCAGCTCGTCGACGCGAGGGAACTGCACGTGCGCGGCCATGATGCCGACCAGCCCGTTGGCCATCAGCCGCCGGTACGGGGCGATGTCCGACTCCATGTCGACGAGCTCGCGGCGATCCACCGGCAAGGCGAAGTGCGAATCGGCCACGACCGCGCCGTGACCCGGGAAGTGCTTGGCGACGGACGCCATGCCCGCTTCGCGCATCCCGGCCATGAACGCCGAGGCGAGCGCGCTCACCGCGTTGCTGTCGCGATGATAGGCGCGGTCGCCGATCACCTCGCTCACCGCGTAGTCCAGATCCACCACGGGTGCAAAGCTCAGGTCCACGCCCACGGCGCGCAGCTCCGCGGCGAGCAGCCAACCGCAGGAGCGCGCCGTGTCCACGCCGTCGGCCGGCTCGATGTCGTAGCGATGGCCGATCAGGCGCGCGGGTGGCAGGACAGTGAAGTGCTTGCGAAAGCGTTGCACGCGCCCGCCCTCGTGATCGACCGCCACCACCAGTGGCGGGTCGCGCAACGCGTGGACCTGAGCGACCAGGCCCTCGAGCTGGCGCGGATCGACGTAGTTGCGGGTGAAGAGGATGACGCTGCCGACCAGCGGATGGCACAGGATCTCGCGATCCTCCGCCGTGAGCTCCGTCCCGGCGAAGTCGACCATCAGCGGACCGAGCGACATCGCCATTCCCTCAGCGCTCGAAGAGCGCCAGCGACTCGACGTGCGCGGTGTGCGGAAACATGTCCATCACACCCGCCGCCCGCATCTTGAAGCCGAAGTCGTGCACCAGAATGCCCGCGTCCCGCGCCAGACTGCCCGTGTGGCAGGAAATATACACGACGCGGGCGGGCTCACAACGAGCAGCAATCGGCAGTATTTCACGTGCCCCGGCGCGCGGCGGGTCGAGCAGGAGGGCATCGTAGCGGCCCCGCGCCCAGGCGGCATCGCCGTCCGGCGACGCCAGGTTGGCGAGATGGAACTGCGCGTTGCCGATACCGTTGCGGCGCGCATTGGCGCGCGCCCGCTCCACCAGCGCAGCCTCGCCCTCGATGCCGACCGCTTCGCCGGCCCCGCGCGCCAGGGCCAGCGTGAAATTGCCCAGCCCGCAGAACAGATCCAGGACCCGGTCGGAGCGCTCGAGCCGCAGCAGCTCGACGGCGCGCGCCACCATGCGACGATTGAGGGCGCCGTTGATCTGGATGAAATCCGCGGGTTGAAACTCCAGTTCGAGGTCGAACTCCTCGAGCCGATAGCGCAGCGGCGCGGCGTGCCCCAGCGGCGCGATCGTCTCGACACCCCCGGGTTGCAGATGGATCTGCACGCCGTGCTCGCTGCCGAAGCGTTGCAGGGCAGTTTGGTCCTCGGCCGTGGGCGCGGCGAGCACGCGCAGGACGAGCGCCGTCGCGTTGTCGGCCACGGCCACTTCGATCTGCGGGACGCGGGCGCGCACCGACAGCCCGGTCAGCAAGTCGGACAGCGGCGCGATCAGGCCATCGAGCGGCGGCGCGAGAATTTCGCAACGCTGCAGGTGCGTGACGAACGGCGAGAGCCGCTCGCGGAATCCGACCACGGTGCGTCCCTTCTTCGCGACGAACTTGGCCCCGAGCCGTGCGCGCCTGCGGTAACCCCAGACAGCGGCGGTCAGCGGCGCGAGGACGCTCTCGGGCTCGACGCGCCCGATGCGGCACAGCTCCTCGAGCAGATGCGATTGCTTCGCGGCGAGCTGTGCCTGCGGATCGAGGTGTTGCAGGGCGCAGCCGCCGCAGATTCCGAATGCCGCGCAGCGCGGTGTCACGCGCTCGGGGCTCGGCTCGATCACCGCCTGCAACTCCGCCTCGTCGAAGCGGCGGTGGCGCACGCGCTGTGCCAGCCGCACCGTCTCGCCCGGCAGCGCGCCGGCGACGAACACTGCCTTGCCGCCGACGTGCGCGACCCCGCGGCCGTCGTGCGACAGCGAGGTGATGGTGGCGAGCCCCTCGCCCACCGGCTCGGCGCGCGTCATGGTCGTAGATTCAAGCGGGCCAGGCCGCGAGAAACTGTTGCAGGTGCGCCCCGCCTTGCGCAGCGAGATAGTCGCGCGCGCGCGCGATTTCCGCCGCGTGCTGCGCCGGGCTCATGCGTCCGCGGATGAGCTCGAAGCGCAGATAGATCAGGTAGGTGTTGAGCACGTCGGTTTCGCAGTAGTCGCGGATTCCCGCGATATTCCCGGCCCGATACTGCTCCCACACCTGGTCGCCCGCCATTCCCAGCTTTCCCGGGAAACCGAGCAGCGTCGCAACCGCATCGAGACCGGCGCGGCCGCGGTTCTGGTAGCCGGACAGCACGTCCATGAGATCCAGGTGCCGCCAGTGAAAACGGCTGAGGTAGTTGTTGTAGCGGAACGCGGGGTCGTCGTCGCCGACCTCCCAGTAGCGCGGCGCGGCGATGCCATGGCGCAGGGCACGGTAGTGCAGCACCGGCAGGTCGAAGCCGGAGCCATTCCAGGACACGAGGTCCGGCGTGTATTTCTCGATCCCCTCGAAGAAGCGCGTGATGATCTCCGCTTCGCCCGAGGCGGCCTCGCCCAGCGTCCACAGCCGCAACGAGTCGCGCGAGCGCAGCGCCACCGATATGGCGATGATGCGGTGCTGCTCCAGCGACAGGAACTCGCTGCCGGTATCCTGCCGCCGCCGCGCGAGCATGATCTGCCCGACCTGGGCATCGTCGATCCCGTCCAGGTCGTGCAGGCGCCGGCCGAGCTCGACGTCCGGAATCGTCTCGATGTCGAATACCAGGCAGTGCATCGCCGGTGTTCCGCGCACTCTCAAGCGGCCGGCTTGCGCATCAGCACGGCCACCGCCACCACCAGTCCCGACTCGTCCGTCAGGGTCACGTGGCCCTCGCCGATGCCGAGCTGCTCGCGCATGCGCTCGCCGCGCTCGGACCAGATCACTTCGGGCTTGCCCCAGGCGTTCTGCACCACACCCACGTCCCGGATCCACATGCCGTGGGCGAAGCCGGTGCCCATCGCCTTGACGATCGCTTCCTTGGCGGCGAAGCGCATCGCCAGGAAACGCGTCGGCCGCGCGGTGCGCCGCAGCTGCGCCTCTTCCGGCGGCAGGAGGAGCTTGTTCACGAAATGCTCGCCATATTTGTCGTGCACGCGCGCGATGCGCGCCGCCTCCAGCACGTCGATGCCGATCCCGAAGATCATGCCGCGCGCGCCGCGAGCATCAGGTGCTTCATTTCGGTGACCGCGGCCGCCAGCCCGTTGAACACCGCGCGCGCGACGATGGCATGACCGATGTTGAGCTCGACGATCTCGCCGATGGCGGCGATCGGCTGCACGTTGTGATAATGCAGCCCGTGACCGGCGTGCACGGTCAGACCGATCCTGGCGGCATGGCGGGCTGCCTCGCGCACGCGATGCAACTCTGCGCCGCGTTCGCCGGCGCCGGCCTGCGCGTAAGCGCCCGTGTGCAATTCCACTACCGGCGCGCCCGTCCGGGCGGCGGCATCGAGCTGGTGCGGATCGGGATCGACGAACAGCGAAACGCGGATGCGCTGCGCAGCGAGGACGGCGCAGGCGTCGCGTACGCGCGCCACCTGGGAGGCGACGTCGAGGCCGCCTTCGGTCGTCACCTCGTTGCGCTTTTCCGGCACCAGGCAGCAGTCCTCCGGCCCGATGCGCAGGGCGATGGCGAGCATCTCCTCGGTCACCGCCATCTCGAGGTTCATGCGCGTCTGGATCACCGCGCGGATCGCGGTGAGGTCGTGATCCTGGATGTGCCGCCGGTCCTCGCGCAGGTGCAGCGTGATGCTGTCCGCGCCCGCCTGTTCGGCCATCAGTGCGGCGTATACGGGGTCGGGATAGCGCGTGCCTCGCGCCTGCCGCAGCGTCGCGACGTGGTCGATGTTCACGCCCAGGGCGATCGGATTGGCTGTCCTGGCCGCGCTCACCCGCGCACCTCGTGTTTGCGCATCGCGCGCATCACCTCGCGGCTCTTCAGATCACGTCCGTCCAGGCACGCCGTGAGCGCTTCGCGCAGCAGGCGCCGCGCATCCCGCAGGCTGCGCTCGTCACTGAGATCCTCGGTGGCGAGCGAGCTGAGCGAGGCACCGCTGTAGGTAGCCGGCGACTCCTCGACAGCCCGCGCCATGCCGCGCTCGACCCGGAAGTGATAGTGACCCTGCAGATCGAGCGCTGCGCCGGACTCGCACTCGCGCGCCAGATCCAGACCGTATCCCAGGGCGTCGAGCAGGCGCTTCTCGAAGATTCGCAGCACGCGTGCCTCGTCGGCTGCGCCGCGCAGGTGTTCCAGTGCAGCCGCATAGTCGTCGAAAACGTGCGGGTGGGCATCGTGCCGCTCGAACAGCTTGAGCAGCAGCTCGTTCAGATAGAAGCCGCTCATGAGCCGCGCCGGCGGCAGGGCCGTGACGGGACCGTCGAGCTCGGCGCCGATCAGAGTCCCCGCCTCACCGCGGCCGCTCCACGACACCAACAGCCGCTGAAACGGCTGCAGCACGGCGCGCAGCTCCGAGGAGGCGCGACGCACTCCCCGCGCGAAGAGCGTGATGCGCCCGAACTCGCGCGCGAGGAGCTCCAGCCGGCGGCTGGAATCGCGCCACGGCGCATGGTGCAGCAGATACGCCGGCGCCAGCGTGATGCGGCCCGTGGACCTCATTGCGGCTCGTAACCGAACGACCTGAGCGCCTGCTCGCTGTCCGCCCAGTTCTCCTTGACCTTGACCCACAGCTCCAGGTGCACATTGCGCTTGAGCAGCTCGTTGAGATCGAGGCGCGCCAGGCGACCGATCTCCTTGAGCCGTTCCCCGCCAGCGCCGATGACGATGGCCTTCTGCCCGGTGCGTTCGACCCAGATCACGGCGCCGAGCACGAAGCGCCCTTCCTCCTCGCCGAAGCGCTCGATCTCGACGGTGAGTCCGTACGGCAGCTCCTCGCGCAGCCGCCAGGTGAGCTTCTCGCGGATGATCTCGGCGGCGAGGAAGCGCTCGCTGCGGTCGGTGATCTGGTCGGTCGGGTACAGCGGCGGCGACTCCGGCAGGAGCTGCTCGATCAGCTCCGGCAGGCGCTCCACGTTGTCACCCTTCTCGGCGGAAATCGGCACGATGTCGCGGAACTCGTGGCGTTGGGCGAGCTCGGCGATGAAGGGCAGCAGGCGCCCCTTGTCGTGCACCCGGTCGACCTTGTTCACGATGGCGATCACGGGCCGGCCCGCCGCCTTGACGCGCTCGAGCACGCGGGCATCGTCCTCGGTCCACTGCAAGGCCTCGATGACGAACAACAGCACGTCGGCATCCTGGAGCGAGGCGAGCGCCGAGCGGTTCATGTACTGGTTCATCACGCGCCGCCCCGCGGCGTGGATGCCGGGCGTGTCGACGAACACGATCTGCGAATGCGGGCGGTTCAGCATCCCGAGGATGCGGTGGCGGGTGGTCTGCGGCTTGGGCGCGACGATGCTGAGCTTGATGCCGATCAGGCGGTTCAGCAGCGTCGACTTGCCGACGTTGGGCCGCCCCACGATCGCCGTGAAGCCGCTGCGCATTGCTGTCTGCGGTTCAGTCATCGGAATGTTCAGTCGGACACCCTCAGGTCCGCCGCGAGCAGCGCCTCCAGCACGTGCCGGGCAGCCTCCTGCTCGGCGCGCCGGCGGCTGTTGCCCTGGCCGCTGGCTCGCAGCGATAGGGCATTCACCGCGCAACTGGCGGTGAACATCTGGTTGTGCGATTCGCCTTCCACTTCGTCCAGGCCATACTGCGGCAGCGCCAGGCCGCGAGCCTGAAGATACTCCTGCAGCCGGGTCTTGGCGTCTTTCAGATCGGCCGGCGCCGGCAAGCCGTCGATCCGCGCCAGCATCAGCCGCTCGATCACGGCGCGCGCCGCATCGAAACCGCCGTCCAGGTAGATGGCGCCGAACAAGGCCTCGAGCCCGTCGGCGAGGATCGATTCACGCCGGTGCCCGCCGGAGCGCAGCTCCCCGGCGCCCAGGCGCAGCTGCGAGCCCAGGTCCAGGTCGATGGCGATCTGCGCCAGCGCCTCGCCGCGCACCAGGCTGGCGCGCAGCCGGCTGAGCTCGCCTTCGTCGGCGCGCGGAAACTCGCGGTACAGCAGGTCGGCAATGACGCAGTTGAGCACGCCGTCGCCGAGAAATTCCAGGCGCTCGTTGTTGTCACCGCCGGCGCTGCGATGGGTCAGCGCCGCGTCGATGAGCGCACTGTCGCGGCTGCTGTAGCCGAGCCGCGCCTGCAGCCATTCACTGCTCGATCTTGACAACTTTGTCGAACTCGACGAGCAACAGCACGTTGCTGATGAACGGGGCTGTGTCGACATACGCGACGTGCACCGTGTAACCCGAACCTTCCTTGGCGATCTTGAGCGCTTCATTATCGCGCACGTTGATGATGTCCACGCTCTCGATGTCGAAGTGCCTCTCGATCGCGTTGCGGATGGCGCGCGCATCGGCGTCATCGGCCTTGAATTCGTCGGCCACCTGCTCGAGCGTGCGCGCGATCTTCATGTACTCGAGGTAGATCGGCGTCAGGCGGATACCGGCGTACAGCACCAGCGCCATCGGCAAAAGCAGGAAGATCCAGCCGAGAAATGTCACACCCCGTTCGCGATGCCGCATCGTCGTTCTCCTGCGATTGTTGCCAGGTGGCTAGCGGATCGAGTCGCCGATCCTGCTCCAGATCGGCCCGTTGCCGTCCCAATTGAACCAGATCCGCACCGCTTTGCCGACCAGGTTTCCCTCGGGCACGAAGCCCACCTCCGGGAAGCGGCTGTCGCGGCTGTTGTCGCGATTATCGCCCATGAAGAAGTACTTGCCGGGCGGAACCACGTACTCGCCCTCGCGCGAGTCCTCGCGGCCGGGCAGGTACAGCACGTGATGCTCGACCTCGCCGAGGCGTTCCACGCCGATGCGCGCGCCGTCGTGGTTGTGCCCTTGGTAGGTGCCATCGATGGTCATGGGCACGACCTCGCCGTTGACGTAGACCCGGCGGTCGCGCACTTCCACGCGATCCCCGGGCAGCCCCACCAGCCGCTTGATGTAGTTGGTGCGCGGGTCGGAGGGCATGCGGAACACCACGACGTCGCCGCGCTGCGGCTCGCCGATCTCCAGGACCTTGTTGTTCGCGACCGGCAGGCGCAGCCCGTAGGCGAACTTGTTGACGAAGATGAAATCCCCGGCGAGGAGCGTCGGCATCATCGAATCGGAGGGGATGCGGAACGGCTCGAACAGGAACGAGCGGATCAGCAGCACCAGCACGATCACCGGAAAGAAACTGCGGGCGTACTCGACGCTCACCGGCTCGCTGGCGGCGAGCGCCGCGGGCTTGCCCTGCGCAGCGGCCGATGCCAGGCGCCGCGGCTTGAGCACCCAGTGATCCAGCGCCCAGATGAGGCCGGTGAACAGGGTCGCCAGCACCAGCACCAGGCTGAAATCGATCACGTGCGAACGGAACATCCAGCGCAGCGTGCCGACCAGCAACACCAGCATCACCCAGCGCAGCACGCGAATCGGCGCAGGCGTGACGACGGCGCCGGGTTCCGCGGCCAGGAGCCGACGCGGCGCGTAGGTCAGGTCGTCGACCAGTAGCACGATACCGACGAGGAGTGCGGCCCAGGGGGCGAGGTCCGTGAGGGTTTCCATCATTGCTTGTGCGTGGTTGCCATGGGTGCGGGCCGCCGGTGCGCGGCGGCGCGAGTATTGGGTAACTGTGCCGGGCCGTGCAAGCTCGCGCCCGTCATTTCTTGCCGACCTTGAGCACCGCCAGGAACGCCTCCTGCGGGATCTCCACCTGGCCGAGTTGCTTCATGCGCCGCTTGCCTTCCTTCTGCTTCTCGAGGAGCTTGCGCTTGCGCGTGATGTCGCCGCCGTAGCACTTGGCGAGCACGTTCTTGCGCAGCGCCTTGACCGTGGCGCGCGCCACGACCTGCCCGCCGATCGCAGCCTGCACCGCAACCTCGAACATCTGGCGCGGGATCAGCTCCTGCATCTTGTCGACCAGCTCGCGGCCTCGAGAATAGGCGTTGTCCCTGTGCACGATCATCGACAGCGCATCGACCCGGTCGCCGTTGATGAGGATGTCGAGCTTGACCAGCGGCGCCGCCTGGAAATGGCTGAACTCGTAGTCGAAGGACGCGTAGCCGCGGCTCACCGACTTGAGCCGGTCGAAGAAATCCAGCACAACGTCGGCGAGCGGCAGGTCGTACTGCAGCGCGACCTGGTTGCCCAGGTACTGCATCTTCTTCTGCACGCCGCGCTTCTCGGTGCACAGCTGCAGCACCGCGCCGACGTGGTCCGGCGGCACGAGGATGCTGGCGGTGATGATCGGCTCGCGGATCTCCTCGATCTTCGTGGTGGGCGGGAGCTTGGAGGGGTTGTCGACCAGCTCGACCGCGCCGTCCGCGAGCATCACTTCGTACACCACCGTCGGCGCGCTGGTGACGAGCTCGAGGTTGTATTCGCGCTCCAGGCGCTCCTGCACGATGTCCATGTGCAGCAGGCCGAGGAAACCGCAGCGAAACCCGAATCCCAACGCCGTGGACGCCTCGGGCTCGTAATGCAGCGCCGAATCGTTGAGCTTGAGTTTCTGCAGGGCGTCTCGGAACGACTCGTAGTCCTCGGAATTCACCGGAAACAGGCCGGCGAACACGCGCGGCTTGATCTGCTTGAAACCCGGCAGCGATGCGGCGCAGGGTTTGGCATCCAGCGTGATGGTGTCGCCGACCGGGGCACCGTCGATTTCCCTGATGCCCGCGATCACGAAGCCGACCTCGCCCGCTGCCAGCGACTCGCGGACCACCGACTTGGGCGTGAAGCGCCCGAGCTTGTCGACCTGGTGGCTGCGCCCGGTGGACATGATGCGGATCTTCTGCCCGGTGCGCAGGGTGCCGTTGACCACGCGCACCAGTGACACCACGCCGACGTAATTGTCGAACCACGAATCGATGATGAGTGCCTGGAGCGGCGCATCCGGGTCGCCGCGCGGCGGCGGGACGCGCCGGATCAGCTCCTCGAGCAGATCCTCGACGCCCTCGCCGGTCTTGGCGCTGACGCGGATCGCATCCGTCGCCTTGATGCCGATGATCTCCTCGATCTCCTGGATGACGCGCTCGGGGTCCGCCGAGGGCAGGTCGATCTTGTTGATGACCGGCACGACCTCCAGGCCCTGTTCGATGGCGGTGTAGCAATTCGCGACGCTCTGCGCCTCGACGCCCTGGGCTGCGTCGACGACCAGCAGCGCGCCTTCGCACGCCGCCAGCGAACGCGACACCTCGTAGGAGAAGTCCACGTGCCCCGGCGTGTCGATCATGTTGAGCTGGTAGTCGACCCCGTCGCGCGAGCGGTGCTGCAGCGACACGCTCTGCGCCTTGATGGTGATGCCGCGCTCGCGCTCCAGGTCCATCGAATCGAGCACCTGGGCCTGCATTTCGCGCTCTTCCAGGCCGCCGCAGAGCTGGATGAAGCGGTCCGCTAGGGTGGATTTGCCGTGGTCGACGTGGGCGATGATCGAAAAGTTGCGGATGTGCTGCATTGGGAACCGGAGCTGAGCGGACGGCGGATTATAGGGTACCGGACTGGAGTTATTGACATTCGCGCGCGGCGGCGCCGGTGCCACGCGGGTCGTGCGCGAATGTCAATGACTCAAGTCCGGTACCGCCGGATGAGCCGCGCGACCTCTGCCGCGTCGAAGCGGCCGTGGCAGACCGGCTGGTCGTCGAGGAGCAGCACGGGGACCTTGAGGCCATAGCGGGTGCTCAGGAGCGGGTCGGCGTCGACGTCCACGACGCGGATGTGCGCTGCCTGGCCGCTGCAGAACCGCTCGAGCTCCAGGAGCATTTCGTCGCAAAGGTCGCAACCTTCGCGCGTGATGACCGTGAAGCTGAGCACTCTGAAAGGGGTCGCCAGTGGGCTACGGGGCCCGTTCGGTAATCGACGGCGGCAGTTCCGCGCCCGGCTTCATCGAGTTGGCGATGAACTGCACGGTTTGCGCCGGCACGTCGCCCACCGCCGTGACCTGGTGACCCTTGACGGTGATCGAGTACGTGAAGGTCGAGCCGACGCGAGCCAGTCCCTTCATTGCGTCGTGCTCCTGCGACTTGGCCTCGATGAACACCGATACCGAGGCGAGGCCGTCCGAATAGACCAGCTGCGCGACCGGCGCCTTGGAGCCTTCCATGACCTGACTGCTGGTGGCGGTGAGCTTGAACCCGGGCGGCACCTGCAGCGCGCGCCACATCAGGCCGAGCACCGGCGGCTTGTTCGGCGGGGTCTGCTGGCGGACCCACGCGAATCCGTCGCTCTTCACCTGCGGTTGCACGGCCGACTTGGGGATGCTGGCCGGCAACGTGAGGTTGGCAAACAGGATCTGCTCGATCACGTTGCCCTTGTCGTCGCAGACCTGCGTCTTGAGCGGCATCGCGGTGCGCTCGTCGATCCACACGCGGTAGCCGTAGCGGTATGCGTCGCGGGGCGTGACCGCGATGACCTGGGTATCGCGCCTGAGCACCCGCCCCGGGCGCAGCTTCTCGATGCGGTAGAACTCGGACATGCCCGCATCGAACGCCGGCAAGGTACCGAGCAGCCCGCCACGCTCGTCACGCTGCTCCACCAGCACGCGCTTCTGGTCCGGCAGGTAGCAGGTCAGCTCTCCCTGGTTGCGCACGATCTCGCGGCCGCTGTCGAGCGACACCAGCCGTTCCGACACGCGCCCGCCGTCTACGCGGTGGATGATCCGCAGGGTTTCGACTTCGCCGTTGCGCAGGTGGAAGAAGATACCGTCGTAGTTGCGCGCAGCCAGCGCCTCATTCATGCGGTCCAGCCAGCGCGCCGCGTCGTCTTCGGCGTGCGCGGTCCCGAGTGCGAGCCCGAGGCAGACGCCGGCCAGCAGACGCTGACGCATTGAGCTCAAGGCTTGGTGGCCGCCGGCGGCAAGGGCGCGCCGGACTCGTCGAGCGGTGTGGGGTCTTCGGAGATGATTCCGGACAGCACGTTGCGCCGCCCGAGTGTCGATGAATACTGGCTGTGCGCGACGACGTAGTTGGTCAGGCGCGCGGCGGGCACGATGGGCATGTTTCGCGCCGGCGCAGGCACTGTGTAGCTCGGCGCATCGCTGACCGGAACATCGCCGATCACGACCGGTGATGTCGAGGCGGGCGTGGACACTGCGGCGGTATCCGCCACCTGGGTTGGCGAGGTGGCAGCGGGTCCCTGGAGCTGCTGCACTCCCAGGATCGCCACGGCGGCGACGGTGGCCGCCAGACCCCAACCGGCCAGCGGCTTGAGCCAGTGCGCTGCCGCGCCGATGCGCAGTGGGGGGGCGCGTCTGGCGCCCTCGGCCGCGATCGCCGCGCTCACGCGCGCGGTGAAGCTGCGCGAGGCGCCGCGGGCGGCGGTCTCGCGCAAGTTGGCGCCGATTGTCGTATAGCGAACCAGCGTGGCGCGCAGCTCGGGCTCGCGCTCCAAGCGCCTCAGCAGCAGCTCGGTTTCGTGCTCGGGCAGCTCGCCATCGACGAATGCCGAAATCTGTTCGTACAACTGTTCGCTCATGGAGCCCCTCTAGTCCTCGGGTCCGCACTCGTTCTCAGACAGGCCACGGCCTGGTTCTCAGATAGGCCAAGGCCTAGTCTTCCGGTCGACCCAGGCCGCCATCGAAAATCGGCCGCAGGCGTTTGTCGATCGCCTCGCGCGCGCGGAAGATGCGCGAGCGCACCGTACCCACCGGGCAGTCCATTGCCGCCGCGATCTCCTCGTAGCTCATGCCCTCGAGCTCGCGCAGCACGATCGCCGTGCGCAAGTCCTCCGGCAAGTGCTCGATCGCGGAGTTCACTGTGTCGCGGATTTCGTCCGTGAGCAGCAGTCCCTCGGGCGTCTCGGCATCCTTGAGCCGCGCCTGCATGTCGTACTGCTCGGGGTCCTGGAGATCGAGGTCGTAGTCCACGGGGCGGCGGCGGCTCGAGACCAGCGCATTCTTGGCCGTGTTGATCGCGATGCGATACAGCCAGGTGTAGAAGGCGCTGTCGCCGCGAAAGCTCGGCAGCGCGCGATACGCCTTCAGAAATGCTTCCTGGGCCACGTCTTCCGCTTCCACGGGATCACGGACATAACGCATGATCAACTTGAGAACCTTGTGCTGATACCTGAGGACCAGGTAATCGAACGCTCCGGCTTCACCACGTTGCACGCGCTCGACGAGCACCAGGTCGCTGGCTTCAGTGCCCATCCGCCGGGCTCGCTATCGTCGATCTCCGGGCGCAACCCGGAGCGGTTCTCAAGCCAGCCTGCGCCCCCCCTGAGACCTGAATGTTTCGGGAAAGTTCGCGTAAGTCCAAGCGGCGGTTGGCCCTGCAGTTACTCAAGTGCGTCAGCGTTGAATCAAGCGTGATTTAGTTCAAATTAGTTTTGCGGCGGCGGATTGTAGAGCCAAGCGGCTCCGGCAGGCATCCCTTGCCGCATCCGGCGCTCAATTGCGGGCCTCCGGCCTGGCCGCCCGCCTGTTTCCCCCAGCGTTTCTCCCAGCGAAATCACCTGCTGCGCCCGCACCTTGCACCCCGCGGACGCCGTCCCGGCGGCCCCGGTCCAGCGAAAGTCGTGCACGCAGGCGTCGCAGGGTCTCGTTGCCGCTTCGGTGTTGCAGGAGCAACACCCACGGCAATGTCCGGGTCCGCGCGAAAATCAGCAGTGCGCCGCCGGGGAAGGCCCGGCTGCGGACGGACAGCTCCAATTCCTCACTCGCGCCGCGCGCCGGCACGTAGTGCCAGCGTCCATCGGCGGACCACACCAGCCGTGCGCCCGAGCCGGGGAAGAACTGCGAAGCAATGACCGGTAATCCGAGACCCAGCGGGATCAGCGTCACGATCACCAGGGACACGAGGGCGAGCTCCGCCTGCCAGGCCGCCGCCGTGACGATCGCGATCCACAGCAGCAGCCCGCTGACGACGCGCCAGTCCGTGGCGAGCTCAAGGCGCAGATCGGGTGATCGCGCCGACGACATCGCGCAACGACTCCTCTTCAGGCACGGCTCGGCCGAGCATGAAGGCGTGCAGCACCGGATCGGGCAGCTCCAGGAGGCCGGCAAACGCCCGCTGCCGCCGGGGGCTGGCGGCGGCGAACTCGTTCATCAGGTACCACTCCAGCAGCACATCCAGTTCCTTCATGCCGCGGCGGCAGCGCCACTGTAATCGCCGGGTATCCGCTGATGCGGCCACGACCGTCACAGCCGGCGCCCCACCAGCATCTTCTTGATCTCGGCAATCGCCTTGGCCGGATTGAGGTCTTTCGGACAGGCCTCCGTGCAATTCATGATCGTGTGGCAACGATAGAGGCGGAACGGATCCTCGAGATCGTCGAGACGCTCGCCCTGCGTCTCGTCGCGGCTGTCGATGATCCAGCGGTAGGCGGCCAGCAGCGCGGCGGGACCGAGATAGCGATCGCTGTTCCACCAGTAGCTGGGGCAGCCGGTGGAGCAGCACGCGCACAGAATGCAGGCCGAGGGCCGGTCGATGCGCTCCTGGTCCTCCTTCGACTGCAGCCGTTCCCGGTCCGGCGGCGCCGGCGTGCGCGTCTGCAGCCACGGCTTCACCGCGGCGTACTGCGCGTAGAAGTGCGTGAGGTCGGGGACCAGATCCTTGATCACCGGCAGGTGCGGCAGCGGATAGATGCGCACCTCGCTGTCGAGGTCGCGGCACGACAGCGTGCATGCGAGAGTGTTGGCACCCTCGATGTTCATCGCGCAGCTGCCGCAGATGCCCTCGCGGCAGGAGCGGCGGAAGGTCAGCGTCGGATCGATCTCGTTCTTGATCTTGATGAGCGCGTCCAGAACCATCGGGCCGCAGGTGTCCATGTCGAGCTCGTAGGCGTCGACCCGCGGGTTCTCGCCGGCTTCCGGATCGAAACGGTAGATGCGGAAGGTCTTGACGGCTTTCGCCTGCGGCGCCGCCTTGAAAGTCCGGCCGGGGCGGATTCGCGAGTTCTGCGGTAGACGGAACTGGGCCATGAGTTGCTCGTGGGGTTGTCGCCGGGGCGCGCGCTAGTAGGTACGCGCCTTGGGCGGAATCGGCTCGACTTCGTCGGTGAGCGTCTGCAGGTGCACGGGACGGTAGTCGATGGTCACGTCCGCCGCCTCGTTCACCCAGGTGAGCGTGTGCTTGAGCCAGTTCTGGTCGTCGCGCCGCGGGAAGTCCTCGCGCGCGTGCGCGCCGCGGCTCTCCTGGCGGTTCTCGGCGCCGTTGATGGTGGCCGCCGCCTGCAACAGCAGGTTCTCCAACTCCAGCGTCTCCACCAGGTCGGTGTTCCAGATCAGCGAGCGGTCTGTGACGCCCACCGCGTCGACGAACGACTGGTGTACGGCCTTGAGCTGCTCGATGCCCTCGCGCAGCACCTCGCCGGAGCGGAACACGGCAGCGTGGTTCTGCATGACGAGTTGCATGTCGAGGCGGATCCGCGCGGTGGAGCGCTCGCCCCTGGCGTGGCGCAGGCGGTCGAGGCGGCTGAGCGCGAAATCGCCGGCGCCGCGCGGCAGCTCCCGATGCGGGCTGCGCGGCTCGATGCCGCGCACGCATTGCGCGGCCGCGGCGCGGCCGAACACGACGAGATCGAGCAGGGAGTTGGAGCCGAGCCGGTTGGCGCCATGAACGGAGACGCACGCACCCTCCCCGACCGCCATCAGGCCGGGCACCACGGACTCGGGATTGCCGTCCTTCAGCGTCAGCACCTCGCCGTGCACGTTGGTGGGGATGCCGCCCATGTTGTAGTGGGCGGTGGGCAACACCGGGATCGGCTCGCGACTCACGTCGACGCCCGCAAAGATGCGCGCGGTCTCGGCGATACCCGGCAGGCGCTCCTTGATGACGTTCGGGCCCCAGGTGCTCCAGGTGCAGATGGATGTGATCGCGCCGCGTGCCGACGCCGCGGCCCTCGCGGATCTCGACGGTCATCGAGCGGCTCACGACGTCGCGCGAGGCGAGATCCTTGGCATTGGGCGCGTAGCGTTCCATGAAGCGCTCGCCCTTGGCATTGGTGAGGTAACCGCCCTCCCCGCGCGCCCCCTCGGTGATCAGGCAGCCCGCGCCGTAAATGCCGGTGGGATGGAATTGCACGAACTCCATGTCCTGCAGCGGCAGGCCCGCGCGCAACACCATCCCGCCGCCGTCGCCGGTGCAGGTGTGCGCCGAGGTGCACGAGAAATAGGTGCGGCCGTAGCCACCCGTTGCCAGGATCACCCTGTGGGCGCGGAAACGATGCAACGTGCCGTCGGCGAGGTTCAGCGCGACCACGCCGCGGCATTCCTCGCCATCCATGATCAGATCGATGGCGAAGTATTCGACGTAGAACTCCGCCTCGCGCTTGATCGACTGCTGGTACAGCGCGTGCAACATCGCGTGGCCGGTGCGATCCGCGGCCGCGCAGGTGCGCTGCGCCATGCCCTTGCCGAAGTGCGTCGTCATGCCGCCGAACGGCCGCTGATAGATCAGCCCGGTCTCGGTGCGCGAGAACGGCACGCCGTAGTGTTCGAGCTCGATCACCGCGCTGGGCGCTTCCTTGCACATGTACTCGATCGCGTCCTGGTCGCCGAGCCAGTCCGACCCCTTGACGGTGTCGTACATGTGCCAGCGCCAGTCGTCTTCTCCCATGTTGCCCAGCGCGGCGCTGATGCCGCCCTGCGCCGCGACCGTGTGGCTGCGCGTCGGGAATACCTTGGTGATGCAGGCGGTGGCCAGCCCCGCCTCGGCCAGCCCGAACGTCGGCGCGCAGCCCGGCGCCGCCGGCGCCCACGACCACGACGTCATACGTATGATCGATGAAGGAATACGCGCTCACGAGGGCGCCCCGGGCGTCGCTGCAAATGCGATCATCGAGATCGCGTAGATCGCCCGCCACGGCGAGCACGGCGTGGGCGAACCGACCAGCAGCAAAGAGACGAGCTTGAGCTTCCGTGATGGACGTAGTCCTCGATGACGACCTGCACGCCCAGGCGTCGAGTGCCATGCCAGTACCAGCGTAGTAACAACGCGGTCATCGTATTGCAGTGGTTGCGTGAGCCAGCCACGCACCGTCGCGTAGTCCAGCAGCGCAATGCAGCGACAGGAGCCCGCCAGAAACCACAGCGACAATGGCACCAGCGCCGCCGCACTGAGCCGCTGCGTCCACCAGTGCGAAACACCCTCTTTCGCCGAACCGCTCCGAGCACTCGACCCAGGGGACTGCGCAGGCTCATGAGAAGCCTCCGCGCATGCGCACTGAGGCGAGGATCACGGCGCCGTCATGACGACAGAGACCACGACCACTACCCAGCCGCTGGCGCGCGCCTGCGCTTCTCGAACCCCAGCCGCAGTCCCACGCCAGATGCCGCAGGCCATTGGCCAGGTGAAAGCAGAAGCTGAACAGTCCTGCCCAGACCAGCCTTGCGGCCCGCTGGACAGCAGGCGCTCGCGGCGCCGTGCTGCCATGCCCGAACCGCCAGGGCCAGGAGCCAGTAGATCGAACAGATCGAGCCCAGCGAGAGAAACACGCCCGTGATGCGATGGATGATCGACAGCACCATGGTGTACATGGGGCGATAGATCTGCAGATGAGGCGACAGGGGTCGTTCGAGGCGTGTCATCTTCTAAAAGTCGATGCAGCGCCCGGCTTTCTCCCAATCTCCGTAGCGTGTCGGTTCCGGTCCCTCCCGGCCGCCGACCTCGCGCGGCGGGCTCTGCGCCGGCGGCACGCGCGTTCTGGGGCTTGGAGAGCTGGCGAGTTGCGACGGGTTCGGGGTGCCCGACATGCCACAAGTCTGCCAGAATCAAACCGCGCATAACCACATGGACAAATTGGAAAAGGATCAGCCCTTTGGCAGATCCGGTTCAAGATGCGCACTCCAGCGAGGGTCTCGGCGTGCTGCGCATCGCTGGCGACGATGCGCGCGCCTTTCTGCAAGGCCAGCTCAGCAATGACGTGCGCCTATTGACGCCGCGAAAATTCGCAGCTCGCCGCACTTCGTACAACTCGCCGCAGGGTCGCGTGATCGCCCTGCTGCGCCTGATCGAGCGCGATCGGATACATCCACGCACTGCATGCCGCCGCGATGATCCCCAAGGTCATCGAGCGCCTGCGCAAGTATGTCTGCGCGCCAAGGTGACGCTGCGCCCGCCGAGCTGAGCTGATGCAGCCCTTTGTCCTCGGCTGGATCGACCTCGAGAGCCTCCGCCAGCATCGCAAGCCTCGGTATTGCGCACGCGTTGACTTCCGGCAGCGCATCGCCTGGATCGAAGGTGTCAGCGTCGCTGCGCGTCGCCGGGTCCCCACGTCGCGACATTGCTGATCGGGCCCGCGCGATGCGCTCGCCCGCGCTCAGTGACGACTGCCCGCAGCAGCTCGCCGCCGCAGACTGGAGCTTCTGGCGCCTGGCCGCGATCGCCGCCGGCGAGCCCCAGGTCTATCCCGAGACCGCCGAGCTGTTCGTCGCGCAGATGCTCAACCTGGATCTCATCGGCGGCCTGAGTTTCACAAGGGTTGCTATACCGGGCAGGAAATCATCGCGCGCACGCAGCACCTCGGACGCATCAAACGCCGCATGGTCCGCGCGCGTTCCGCGGGAGCGCCCGCCTCACCGGGAGACAAGCTGTTCGATGGGGAAGCAACGCCGGCGAGATCGTCGATGACCGTCTGGGCCGGCGACCGCTCGAGGAGCTGGCGGTGGAGCCAGCGCGCGCAATGCCGCGGGCGCGCTCGATTTCCTGGCTGTCGCTCCGCTGCAGCGTCCTCGAAGGCGATGCCCGACCCAGTCGAACCAGATGTCGGCCGGCTGCCAGCAGCGCTCCGCGCCGCCGCATTCGCGATCCACAGTTTCACCCTAGAGATCCACCATCTCCACGCTTTCCGGCTCGCACCCGCTGCCCGAAGAACGTGCCGCCGACGCGCGCAAAACGCTCGCGCCCGTCGGTCGCCAGCAGGCGCATCGTCGCCGCTTCCACGGCGCTTCGCTTGCCGAGCGATCGGGACTGGAGCAGCTCGCGAACCGCGTCGGCGGTCGTCTCCGCGGAGTCGACGATGACGATGCCCTCGCCCAGCACGCGTGCATCACGGGCCTGCAGCACCGGGAAATGGGTGCAGCCGAGCACCAGGCAGTCGGGCTGCTCCGCGCGCGGCACGCAGAAAATCGGCTCGAAGTAGCGCCGCACGATCCCTTCGACCAGCGGGCCCTGCGTCCAGCCTTCCTCCGCGAGCGCCACGAACAGGCTGGCACGCCTGGGCTATCACGCGCGCATCCGGGCGGATGGCGTGGATCGCGCGCTGGTACGCCCCACCCTGCACCGTGCCTTCGGTCGCGATCACTGCAATGCGTCCGGTCACGGATGCGGCGCACGCGGCCTGCGCGCCCGGGCTTCGAGCACGCCAATCACCGGCAGCGGCGCCAGGCGCTCGCGCAGCGCATCGACGGCCACTGCCGAAGCGGTGTTGCAGGCGATGACCAGGCACTTGATGCCGCGCTCGACCAGCGCATCGGCCGCCTGCACCGAATAACGCACGATCGACTCGCGGCTCTTGGTGCCGTAGGGCAGCCGTGCGGTGTCGCCGAGATAGACGAAATCCTCGGTGGGGAGTGCGAGCCGCAGCGCGCGCAGCACCGTCAGGCCGCCGATGCCTGAATCGAAGACCCCGATGGGCGCGGCGGCGTCCAAGGCTCGCGAGGCCTATTCGGCTTCGGGCCGCAGGTGCGGGAACAGCAGCACGTCGCGGATCGACGCCGCGATCGGTGAAGAACATCACCAGCCGGTCGATGCCCACACCCAGGCCCGCCGTCGGCGGCATGCCGTATTCCAGCGCGCGAATGTAGTCCGCGTCGAAGTACATCGCCTCCTCGTCGCCCTCGGCCTTGCGGCTGGCCTGGGCGCGAAAGCGCGCCGCCTGCTCCTCGGGATCATTGAGCTCGGAGAAACCGTTGGCCAGCTCGCGCCCGGCGACGAAGAACTCGAAACGATCCGTGATGAAAGGATCGGCATCGTTGGCTGCGCGACAGCGGCGAGACCTCCGTGGGATAGGCGTAGACGAACGTCGGGCTCGAGCAGCGTGTGCTTCGACCGTCTTCTCGAAGATCTCGATCTGCAGCTTGCCCGCGCCGTCACCCGGCTTCGAAAGGGATGCTCGAGCCGCTCGCAGACGCGGTGCAGGTACGACGTCGTCGCGGATCGAAAGCGCGTCGAGGTCGGGGTTCGCTCGAGGATCGCCTGCTCGACGGTGATGCGGCGGAACGGCTGGCGCAGGTCGTACTGGCGGCCCTGGTATTCGACCTGGCGCGTGCCGCGGATCGCGTCCGCCAGGCCCTTGAAGGCCTTCTCCACCCAGTCCATCACGTCGCGATAGTCGCCGTACGCCCAGTACAGCTCCAGCATGGTGAACTCGGGGTTGTGCTGCGTGGACAGCCCTTCGTTGCGGAAATTGCGGTTGATCTCGTACACGCGCTCGAAGCCGCCGACCACCAGGCGCTTCAGGTACAGCTCCGGCGCAATGCGCAGGTACATGTCCAGATCGAGCGCATTGTGATGCGTGACGAACGGCCGCGCCGCCGCGCCGCCGGGAATAACCTGCAGCATCGGCGTCTCGACTTCCAGGAAGTCCAGGGCATCGAGGAAATCGCGCAGGTAGCTCACGATGCGCGAGCGCGTGCGAAACACCTCGCGGCTCTCCTCGCTCATCACCAGGTCGACGTAGCGCCGCCGGTAGCGCAGCTCCGTGTCGGCGATGCCGTGCCACTTGTCGGGCAGCGGGCGCAGCGATTTCGCCAGCAGGTGGAGCCTGGTCACCCTGACGGTGAGCTCGCCCGTCTTCGTCTTGAAGAGGGTTCCTTCGGCACCCAGGATGTCACCGACGTCATACCCCTTGAACGCTTCGTAGGCAGGGCCCAGGGCATCCTGCTGCAGAAAGACCTGCATCTGCCCGGTGCGATCCTGCAGCTTGGCGAAGCTCGCCTTGCCCATACAGGCGCTTGAACATCATGCGTCCGCCCACCTTCACGGGCTGGGCATTGCTCTCGAACCACTCGGCGGGCCGCTCGCCGAACGTCGCGAGCAGATCGCCGGCCAGCGCGTCACGCCGGAAATCGTTCGGATACGCCTGTCCAAGCTCGCGCTGACGCGCGAGCTTGGCGCGCCGCTCCGCGATCAGCTTGTTTTCGTCAACGTTCTTCGGCGCTTCGGTCATGGAACATCCACTCAGTAGATCAACGATTCGAACAGAACTCAGCGCTCCAGGCTGCTTGTCTTTCCGGGACCGCTTTCGAGGCTGTCGGCGCCAGGGATGGCGCCGTCAGAGCCTCCAGGGACGGATTCACGGCGTCCTCGAAAGCGGTCCCGGAAAGACAAGCAGCCTGGAGCCCAACCTAGAGCCCCTGCTTCAGACTAGCCTCCATGAACACATCGAGCTGCCCATCGAGAACCTTGTCGATCGCGCCGATCTCGACGCCGGTACGCAGATCCTTGATCCGCGACTGGTCGAGCACGTACGAACGAATCTGGTTGCCCCAGCTCACGTCCGACTTGGCGTCCTCGAGCACCTTCGCGGCGGCATTGCGCTTGTTCACTTCCAGCTCGTAGAGCTTCGCCTTGAGCATCTTCATCGCCGTCGAGCGGTTCTTGTGCTGGCTGCGCTCGTTCTGGCAGGCCACCACGATGCCGCTGGGCGCATGCGTGATGCGCACCGCCGATTCGGTCTTGTTGACGTGCTGGCCGCCCGCGCCGCTGGAGCGGTATACGTCGACGCGCAGGTCGGCCGGGTTCACCTCGATGTTGATGTCCTCGTCGACCTCCGGGCGAGACGAACACCGAGGCGAAGGAAGTGTGGCGGCGGTTGCCGGAATCGAACGGCGACTTGCGCACCAGGCGGTGCACGCCGGTCTCGGTGCGCAGCCAGCCATAGGCGTACTCGCCGGTGACGCTCACCGATCGCGCTCTTGATGCCCGCCACTTCGCCGGCGCTCTGGTCGATCACCTCGGTCCTGAAGCCGCGCGCGTCGCCCCACTTCAGGTACATGCGCAGCAGCATCTGCCGCCCAGTCCTGGGCCTCGGTCCCGCCCGCTCCCGCCTGGATGTCGAGAAAGGCGTTGTGCGAATCCATCTGCGCCCGGAAACATGCGCGTGAATTCGAGCCGGCGCACGTCGCTCTCCAGCCGGCCCAGATCGGCCTCCACGCCCTGCACCGTCGCGGCGTCCTCCTCCGCGACCGCGAGATCGAGGAGCTCGGCGGCATCGGCAAGCCCCGCGTTGCAGGCGATCGAGTGTGCCGACCAGGGTATCGAGCTTGGCGCGCTCGCGCCCGAGTTCCTGCGCCTTGCTCCGGTGTGTCCCAGATGCTTCGGGTCCTCGAGCTCGCGCGAGACCTCGTACGAGCCGGTCTTTCTTGTTGTCGTACTCAAAGATACCCCCGTGAGGGAGCCGGAGCGCTCCTCGAGGTCTTTGAGCGTGCGGCGCAGATGATTGACTTCCATGGACAAGCACCGAATGGGGCGCGAATGGTATCACGCGCCCTGCAGATGCTCGACCACCAGCTGCAGCCGGCGCGTGCCGAGGTATTCGTTCACGTCGAGCCGGTAGGCCAGCCGCGCGCGGCCACGGGGGGCGTCGGCCGCGCTGCGCTCAGCGGTGAGAAAGTTGAAGGCGATGGCTTCGAACTGCTCTCCCGAGGTGAGCGGGCGGACGCGGAACTTGACGTGGCGCTCCCCCACCACGCGACTGTCCAGGAGCGCGAATTCGCCGTCGAAGGCAGGTTCCGGAAACGCCTGGCCCCAGGGTCCCGCCTCGCGCAGCTCCAATGCGGTTGCCAGCGTCATCTCCTCCGGAGCCAGCTCTCCGTCGCTGTCGAAGACCGCCTCGGCCAACGGGTCGAGCCAGCGCCCCGTTTCCTCCACGAAAGCCTGTTCGAACCGGGCGAGCTCGGACTCGCGAATCGTGAGGCCGGCCGCCATCGCGTGGCCGCCGAACTTCTCGATCAGGCCGGGATGGCGCGTGGCCACGGCATCGAGCACGTCGCGGATGTGCACGCCCGCGACGGAACGCGCCGAGCCGCGCAACACGCCGTCGCCGGCGCGCGCCAGTGCGATCACCGGCCGATGCACGCGATCCTTCACGCGCGCGGCCACCAGCCCCACGACGCCCTGGTGCCACGACGCGTCGTACAGGCACAGCGCGCTCACGCGTTCGGCACGCACATCGAGCGCACCGACGACATCGAGCGCTTCGGCCTGCATGCGCTGCTCTATCGCGCGGCGCTCGTCGTTCAGCTCGCTCAGGCGCAGCGCCAGCTCGCGCGCGCGCGTCACGTCGTCGGTGAGCAGGCATTCGATACCGATCGTCATGTCGTCGATGCGCCCGGCGGCATTCAGGCGCGGCGCCACCGCAAACCCGAGATCCTGCGCGACCAGCGTCGCGGCCCGCCGCCCCGCCTGTTCCAGCAAGGCGGTGATGCCCGGAACGCAGCGTCCGGCGCGGATGCGTTTCAGACCCTGCGCCACGAGCACGCGGTTGTTGTGATCCAGCGGCACGAGATCGGCGACGGTGCCGAGCGCCACGAGGTCGAGGTACTCCGCGACACTCGCGGCGCGCGCCGCGCCGTCGCCGCTCTCCTGCAGGCGCCGCTGCACGGCTGCCATGACGTAGAACGCCGTGCCGACGCCGGCGAGCGCCCGGCTCAGGAAAGCGCTGCCGGCGAGATTGGGATTGACGATGGCCGCCGCCGCCGGCAATTGCGCCGCGGGCAGGTGATGGTCGGTCACCAGCACGTCGATGCCCCGCCGCCCGGCCTCCTCGACACCTGCGTGGCTGGAGATGCCGTTATCGACCGTGATCAGCAGCGCCGGATCCTGCGCGGCCGCGAGCGCGACGATCTCCGGCGTCAGCCCGTAACCGAAATGAAAGCGGTTCGGAACCAGGAAGCCGACGTGCGGGAACCCGAGCTTGCGCAGGCAACGCACCACGAGCGCGGTGCTGGTCGCGCCGTCAGCGTCGAAATCCCCGATGACCAGGATGCGGCGCTGCCGGTGCTGCAGGAGCAGCTCGGTGGCGCGCTCCAGGCCTTCGAGCGAGCTCACGGGCAACAGTTGATCGAGCCCGAGGTTGAGCTCGGTATCGCGCTGCAGCCCGCGGGCCGCGTAAACCCTGCGCACTACGGGATTCAAGTGCGCTGCGAACTGCGGTGGGCAGATGGTATTGCGGCGGCGAATCAGGCGGGGCGTCACGTGATCGCCTCCAGCCACGGACGCGGCCGGCGCCAGATGCGCCACAAGTCGCGCCGTTGCAGCGTGAACAGGAGCTCGTTGACGTGCAGGCGCAGCGTGCCGAGCATGCGGCCACGCAGCGCTGCGATGAGCGGCGCCAGCCACTGATGATCGAAGGTACCGAGCCGCTCCAGCCACGTCGCGCCCTGAAGGTCGCGCAGCGCCAGAGATACCACGGCGTCCGCGCTGTCGGACCGCAGGTCTCGTAGCAACTGTTTGGCGGTATCGGGTCGAGCTTGCACTGGCGATCGGTTGCCGCGCAGTAACCACAATCCGCGCAGGAAGGGATCGTCGCTGAACAGGCTCGGCAGTTGCTCCGCGCCGCGCATCGCCGGCAGCGCGCCGCTGCCCCAGAGCCACAAGCCATTCGCCGCCGGAAGGCCACGGCGCTCTCTGGCGGCATTGAGCGGGTGATCGTGCAGCCACATCTGCACAGCCGTCATCTGCCGGCGCAGCACGCTGCCCTGCGGCCCGCCCGGCAGGGAGTCGTGCACGTCGCATCCGACGACGCGCGCCGGATCGACCGCGCTCGCCTCGATGTGTTGCTTCATCGTCAAGTAGGCCTCGGTTCCTCGTCCCGCCTGCAACAGCCCGATCTCCCCTGCGAATTCCCGATTGAACTCCGACGTCAGCTGGATCCACTCCCCTGCATCGAGGGACAACACCTCGCCGAGCTGCACGTGGTCGTGCGCAGCCTGCAGGTGCACCGGCGTTGCGACCCACCAGTGGTCCGCCACGTCCATTGGCGGCGCACCCGCGCCGGCACGACTCACCGCGGCCACGGGCACGCTCGCCGGCGATGGCAACCGCGCGATCTCACAAGCGAGGCCACGCCAGTCGCCTCCCGATCGGCGTGAAGCGCGCGCCAGCAGCAATTCCAACCCTGCCAGCGTCCCGCCCGAGCCCATCGATCCGGCGAGCGGATCGCGCAGCTCGGGCGCGAGATACAGATCGGTGAGGATCAACGTGAGCTCGCGCTGCGGCGGGGACTTGGGCATCTATACTCATCGCGAGAAGGTTCGCTTATCGTAGCCGCATGAAGTTCACCCTGCAGACCGATGCGACGCTCAACCTGGTTCGCGCCTGCACGGCGGCGGAGATTCGCGTCCGCGACCAGGTGATCACCTCGAGCGCGATCCTCACGGGCGAGAAGCTCGTGCTCGATTGGCCGCCGCGCAGCGTCGCGACGCTGACGCCCGACCATCTGCGCACGGTACTCGCGTTGGAGCCGGAGCTGATCCTGCTCGGCACGGGCGAGCGGCAGTGCTTTCCCGACCCGAGCGTGATGGATGTGGCGCTGGGCGCCGGCGTGGGCCTGGAAGTCATGGACACGCGCGCGGCGTGCCGGACTTACAACGTGCTGGTACAGGAAGGCCGCCGAGTGGCGGCTGCGGTTCTGATCGAGGCCGGTGCCCGAAGAGCACCGGGGGAAGACACAGGGAACAAAAGTATCGATCACCAACCAATCGTTCGAAGCTGACAGACTCGAACAATTGCTCTTTTTTTGTTGTTGTTCTCTGTTGTTCTTGTTGTTCTAGGACTTCCCCCTTCGCCCCTGTGCCTTCTCCCGGTGGTCCTCATAAAACTGCGTGGAATGCCGACCGTCGTCAATTGGCGACATGTTAAACACACGCCGGGACGAGAAGCAACATCCGGTTCGCCGCGGAAGTTCCCGTTCCCCTTATGTGTCCGGTCAGACCCGGTCTAGCCGTTCGGACCACCGGTTCACAGGCCGACTCCCGCCCGCCTGGGGAGGTAAGCCAGGGGGTCGACCGGGGTGCCGTTATAGCGGATCTCGAAGTACAGGGCCGGCTTCTGGCCCGGCCCAAGGCCCATTAAGGCGATAGTCTGGCCCAGGGCGACCTCCTCGCCCTCTTTGACGGTCACGTCCCGGTTATGCGCATAGGCGCTCAGGAAGACGTTGCTGTGCTTGATGATCAACAGGTTGCCGAAGCCGCGCAGCCCACTGCCGGTATAGACGACACGCCCGGCCGCTGCGGCTCGAACCGGTGCGCCCTCCGTGCCCAGGATGAGCAATCCCTGCGACGACGTCGCCACGTGCCGGACGACGCTTGCCGTGCCGTCCGCCGGCCAGGACCATGCGGCGATGGATCGGTCGATGGGAGGTGGCGCTGGTACACGAGGTGGCGTGGAGGGTCGAGGCGGCGGCGTGCCCATGACGACCGTCCCGCCCGCAGGCGCCGTCAACCTCAACACCTGGCCGGGCTCGATTCGATAGTCGGCCGGCAGCTTGTTCCAGCGCGCCAGCACGCGATAGTCCATGCGATGGCGCCACGCGATCGAATAGACGGTGTCGCCCGGCTTGACGGTGTAGGTCGTCACCGGGCGCGTGTAGGGCTCGCCGCAGCTGGTGAGAGCGATCGCGACAACCAAGAACAGCGCAAGCTGGGCCCTTCGGATCATTCGCGAAGTATGCCGCGTCAGCCGATGAGGCAAAGGACGGCTCTCTAGTTTGGATGCTCTTGTCTGTCGGGCGCCTCTCGAGACCGTCGGAGGCAGGATGCCGACGCGGAGCCTCCAGGGATGGATTCACGGCGTTCTCGAGAGGCGCCCGACAGACAAGAGCATCCCAGCTAAACAGGCCCCTGAATCAACGGCACGAACGCTACAGCGCCGAGCTTCTCGCGAGTGAACCCCGCTTCCTTGCGCGTGATCCGCACGAGTTCCTGGTCGCCTTCGGCGCCGATCGGCACGATCATGCGACCGCCGGGTGCGAGCTGCTCGAGCAGCGTGTTGGGAATTGCGTGCGGAGCCGCGGCGATGAGGATGCCGTCGAAGGGTGCGTACGCCGGCCAGCCGCGCGCGCCGTCGCCGTGACGGAAACGCACGTTCTTGATCTCGAGGTCTTTCATGCGCTGCCGGGCTCGTTCCAGCAGCGGCCCGATGCGTTCGATCGAGTAGAGCTTGCCGACCAGCGGCGCGAGCACGGCGGTCTGGTATCCGCAGCCGGTGCCGATCTCGAGGACGTTCTGCAGCGGCGGTCCCTCCAGCAGCGACTCCGTCATTCGCGCCACGATCCATGGCTGCGAAATGGTCTGGCCGAAGCCGATGGGGAGCGCCGTATCCTCGTAGGCACGGCTGCCGAGCGCCTCGTCGACGAACATGTGCCGCGGCACGTTGCGGATCCGGTCGAGCACCAGCGGGTTGCGGATCCCGGTATCGCGCAGACGTTGCACCAGCCGCTCGCGGGTGCGCGCGGAGGTCATGCCGATGCCCGAGAGGCGCGGATCAACCATCGTTAACCATCCAGGTCAACCATCCAGGCCTCGCAGCCAGCCGCCGATCGCTTCGAGCGCGGCATGCCGGGTGAGATCGATCTGCAGCGGCGTGACCGAGACGTAGCCGTTGGCGATCGCATCGAAGTCGGTGCCCGGACCCGCATCCTGGCCGGCGCCTGCCGGTCCTACCCAGTAGATGGGCCGGCCCTTCGGATCCTGCGCGCGCACGACCGGCTCGCTGCGATGGCGGTTGCCGAGCCGCGTCGCACGCAGCCCGCGGATCTCCTCGTAGGGCCGGTCCGGCACGTTCACGTTCAGGATCGTCGATGCATGGAGCGGTGAGCTGACCAGGTGATCGACCAGCTGGCGCGCGACGCGCGCCGCGGTGGTGAAGTGTCGAGCGCTGTTGGCCTCGGTGCACAGCGACACCGCCATTGTGGGCAGCCCCAGGAACCTACCCTCGATGGCCCCGGCCACCGTGCCGGAATACAGCACGTCGTCGCCGAGATTCGCGCCGTCGTTGATGCCGCTCACCACCATGTCGTGCTCGACATCGAATAATCCCGAGATCGCCAGGTGCACGCAGTCGGTCGGCGTGCCGTTGACGTAGTAGACGTTGTCCTCCACCTGGAACACGCGCAGTGGGGCTTCGAGCGTGAGCGAGTGTCCCGCGCCGCTGCGATTGAGCTCGGGAGCGACGATGGTGAGCTCGGCAGCGCCGCGCAGGGCGTCGGCCAGATGGCGGATACCTTCGGCGCGGTAACCGTCATCGTTGCTCAGGAGGATCTTCACGAAGGCAATGGATCACTGGCGGGCGAAATCGCGGCGTCACTATACTGGAACGCGATTCGGGTCGCCTGCGGTTGAAGGCGCGGCCGGTTTGGGCAGGGCGAGTCGGGCTTGGGCGTTCCGAGAACGCCGCAAGTACATCCCTGTAGGCTCCGAGCGCGACATCCATGTCGCGCACGGTCTCGGAACGCCCAAGCCCGACTCGCCCTGCCCAAACCGGCCGGGTGCCAGTAGCAAAGGCGAAGGGCGAATCGTGCGATGAGCAAAGAGGAAGACAAGAAGCTGTTTCGCGAGGCCGTGCGTGGCGTCAGGCGCTTGCGCGCTGCTGCCGCGGAGCTGCCGAAAAAGAAGCCGCGGGCGCGCGCGACGTTCGCGCGGCGCGACGAGGTGGAAGTGCTGCGCGAGAGCCTCGAGCTCCAGCCGGGCGACCTGTTCGTCGAGACCGGTGACGACCTCGCGTTCCGGCGCGCCGAGGTCAGCGAGTCCCTGCTGCGCAAGCTGCGCCGCGGCGATTTCCGCTGCGAGGCCGAGCTGGATCTGCACGGTTTCACCATCGCGCAGGCCAAGGCCGAGTTGCGCGAATTCCTCGAGGGCATGTTCCGCGAGCATTGCCGCTGCGTACGCATCATCCACGGCAAGGGTCTGCGCTCGGGACATCGCGGCCCGGTGCTGAAGCAGACCGTGAATTCGCTCCTGCAGCGCACCGACGCGGTGCTCGCGTTCTCGTCGGCGCGTCCGGTCGACGGCGGCACCGGCGCGCTGTACGTGTTGTTGAAGTACTAGGCCGCGGCGCACCGTCGGCGCTACAGAAAATACGGGCGTTCGCGGCGAAGTGCAGCCGCCGTCGCGTACTGCAGCTCCGCTTCAGGCCTTCTTGAGTCGTTCGACCAGTTGGCGCAGCGTTGCTTGCGTCTCTTCGCTGAACCATGCGGCGTTCATGGCTTCGTAGTCGTTCTCGCCCATCCCGGCGGTGAGCGCGATCAGGTCGGCCCGCGCCATCTGGCGCGTCTGCGCCAATGCCCGCGGCGGCAAGCCGGTCATGTGGCGCGCCCACTCGAGCGCGGCAGCAAGCACCTCTGCCTCAGGCACGATGCGATCCACGAACCCGACCTGCACGGCTTCCGCGGAGCCGAGCATCACGCCGCCGCTCAGCAGGCGATCGGCGTGGCGCGTGCCAACCAGGCGCTTGAGCGCGCCGTAGATGATCGGGCCGGGAAACAGGCCGACCTGTACTTCGTTGAGGCCGATCTTGTATTTGCCCTCGGCCATGACGCGGTAGTCGCAATGCAGGGCGAGCACCGCGCCGCCCGCCGGGCTGTGGCCGGTGATGGCGGCGGCTACGGGAAGCGGCGACGCCGCAATCGCCTGCTGCGCGCCGAAGAACTCGCGCCAGAACTCCAGCATCTGCCCGCGGCTCAGCTGCAACAGATGCGGAACATCCAGCCCGGCGCAGAACATCCCGGGCCGGCCCGACAGCACGATCGCCTTCGCGCCCTGGGCGGCGGCCGCCCTGATCGCGCCGCTCAGCCGGCGCAGGATCTCGGTTTCGAGCGCGTTGGCGGGCGGCCGGGCGAGACGGATCTCGCGAACGTTGCCGTGTTCAAAGGTCTCGATCATGGTCCGGGCCTCGAAGTATCTCGCGCAGCACTGTCGTTGCGAACGCTCCCGCTGGCAAGCCGAACGCGAGCCCTAGCACGTCACCATCCAATTCGGCCCGCAGATCCTGCACCCTGACCCGCAGGCTGCGGCGCTCGGCGCTCATCCCCGCCCGTTCCAGCAGTCCCGGAAGCGGCATGCACTCCCGCGCGGCGGCGCTCTCCAGATCGAGCACCGCTGCGCCCGCCATCGAGCTTCCGCTGCCCCACATCGGCCCGGTCGGATGCACATCGCCTTCGCGCAGGCGCCGCTCGAGGACGGCATCGACCTCGCCAACCGCGAACACGCTGCCCGAGCCATCGAGATTCGCCACGTCGCCGGGGAGCAGCGCGTCCCAATCGGCGCGCCGCACGCGCGCGGACAGCACGACGTTGAAGATCAGGCTGCGCGCAGCCGACAGCGCAAAGCTCTGTGCGGAGCGCGAACGCGGCGCGGCGCCCGATTCAGCCCACGCGGCCGCCACGTGCAGGTTGTTGCCATCGCGGCCGAAGCGCTGCGCGCCGAAGAAATTCGGCACGCCGCGCGCGCCGACGGCCGCGATGCGCGCACGCAGCGCCTCAACGTCGCCATTCAGGTCGCGGATGCGCAACTGGAAGCGGTTGCCCGCGAGCGCGCCGCGCTTGAGCTTGCGCCGGTGCGCATGCGCCTCGAGGACCCGGAATTCCTCGTGCTGCAGCTCAGTCCACTGCTCCGCGACGGTCTTGCCGCGCGGCACCGTGAACCATTGCGAAGCGACGGCATTGCGGTCCTTCAGACCCGCAAACCCCACTTCATGGGCTGGCAGCCGCGCGTGCCTTGCCAATTCGCGCGCCACGAACTCGGTGTTCGCGCCGCGCTTGCGCACGCGCATGAGCCAGTGCGGACCCTCGCCGTCGGGAGAGAAACCGAGGTCTTCGTCCACGACGAAATCCTCGGGCTGCACGCGCAGCCTTCCGGTGACCGGCGGATCGCCGCCGGCACGTAGCGGATCCAGGGCAGCGCTCATCCAGTGCACGGGCAACGACGCGGACGCCATCGCCTACCTTGCGCGAGGTGCCGAAGCGCGCGCAGAGCGCGGCGCTGTCACCTTCTTGGCGGTGGGCGGCTCGTGCGCAACGCCGATGCTGCCCACCGACGCGATCGCCTGAGCGGCGAGACCCTCGCCTCGGCCGATGAATCCCATCTCCTCGAGCGTGGTGGCCTTGAGGTTCACGGCGTCGGCCGGCAGGCGCAGCAGCCCGGCGAGCGTACTGCGGATCGCTTCGCGGTGCGGAGCCAGCCGCGGTTCCTCGGCGAGGAGCGTGACGTCGACGTTGATCGGCCGCAAACCGCGCTCGGCCAGCATCTGCATGACGTGCCCGAGGAACAGGGAACTGGCCGCGCCGCGCCAGCGCGCGTCGGCATCCGGGAAATGCACGCCGATGTCTCCCAGGCCGGCCGCGCCGAGCAGCGCGTCGCACAGTGCGTGGATCACCACGTCGCCGTCCGAATGAGCCACTACGCCGCGCGTGTGCGCCACGCGCACTCCGCCGAGCATGACGTGGTCGCCCTCGCCGAACCGGTGCGCGTCGAATCCCGTACCTACTTTCATCGCCTCGTTCCTCGCCGCGAGGATCGCCGCTGCGAGCTGCAGATCCTCGGCCTGCGTGATCTTGATGTTCTGCGGCGAACCGGGCACCAGCCGCGGGCGCAGGCCGAGCGCTTCGATGGCCGATGCCTCGTCCGTAGGCGGATTGCCGCTGGCCATGGCGCGCCGCAGCGCCTCGCGCAACTGGTCGAAGCGGAACATTTGCGGCGTCTGCGCTCGCCAGACTCCCTCGCGACCCACCGAACCGGCGCTGCGCCCGCGGCCGGAGTCCTCGCGCTTGAGCGTGTCGCCCACCGGGATCGCCAATAGCCCGCCGACCTTCTCGTCGCCCAGTTCCTTGATCAGGCGGTCAACGTCCGCACGCGTCAGGCACGGCCGCGCCGCGTCGTGAACCAGTACCCAGTCATCCGCTGCCGCCCGCCTGGCCAGCGCCTGCAGGCCGTTCAACACCGAGCGCCCACGCTCCTCGCCGCCGGTCGCAGTGAGGATGGCGGCGTTGCCTGCGCACGCCAGCCGGCGGAACTCACGATCCTGAGCCGCGAGCACGACGACCACGGCCGAGATGCGCGGATGATCCAGAAACGGCGCAAGCGCATGCTCGATGACCGTGGCGCCCGCCAGCGGCAGGTATTGCTTGGGGGTGTGGGCGGCCATTCGCTGACCGGTCCCCGCGGCCGGGATCACGACCCAGCAGCGTGGCGCCGAAACCGGCACGCTCATCGCGCCGCGGCTTGTTTTGAATCCGCGTCGGACGCCGGCGCGGCATTGGCCGCGGTTTCGGGCGGCACCACCTGGTAGAAGGACTCGTTCGCGCCGACCATGCCCAGATCGCTCCGCGCGCGCTCCTCGACCGCCGCCATGCCCTCCTTGAGGTCCTTCACCTCGGCGGCCAGACGCTCGTTGCGCGCCTTGAGCGTCGCATTCTCGTGCTGCTGCTCGGCCACGGCTTTCTCCAGCCGGCTGACCTCGCGTACACCTTCGTCCGACAGCCACAACCGGAACTGCAGCAGCACCACGAGCACCAGCAGAACGATGGCGAAGACCTTCATGACGGCGCGAGCCTAACAGAACCCGGACCGCTGCTTAAGAGCAGCGCGGATGATCGCGAATGTAGGCCTGCCACTTACCCACATTTCCCGAAACGTAACCGCCCCTTAGCGTCGGGTCCGGCGGAAGAGTTCGCGGGGTACGACGGCGATCGGCGGATGTAACCAAGAGTGACGGGGGAAATGTGAATAAGTGGCAGGCATACATTCGCGATCATCCGCGTTTCGCGTCATTTCAGCGGGATCGGGAAGGCATTGCGGCCGGCATAAGTGGCGTGCGCGCCGAGTTCTGCTTCGATGCGCAGCAGCTGGTTGTACTTGGCGACGCGGTCGGAACGTGACATCGAGCCGGCCTTGATCTGCGTGGCGTTGGTTGCCACGCAGATGTCGGCGATCGTGGCGTCCTCGGTCTCGCCGGAGCGATGCGACACCACCGCCGAGTAGCCGGCCTTGGTCGCCATCTCGATCGCCGCGAGCGTCTCGGTGAGCGTGCCGATCTGGTTCACCTTGATCAGGATCGAGTTGGCGATGCCCTTCTCGATGCCTTCCTTGAGGATCCGGGTGTTGGTGACGAACACGTCGTCGCCCACCAGCTGCACGCGCTTGCCGAGCTTGTGCGTGAGCAGCGCCCAGCCCGCCCAATCGCCTTCGCTCATGCCGTCCTCGACGGTGATTATGGGATAACGATTGACGAGGTCGGCAAGGTAGTCGGCGAACTGCGCGGCGCTGAACTGGCGGTCCTCCGACTCCAGGGTGTAGACGTCCTCGCTGAAGAATTCCGAGCTGGCCACGTCGAGGCCGAGATAGACGTCCCCGCCGGCGGTGTAGCCGGCAAGTCCGATGGCCTCGATGATGACCTCGAGCGCGTCCTCGTTGGACGGCAGGTCGGGCGCGAACCCGCCCTCGTCGCCCACCGTCGTGCCCAGTCCCTTCTGGTGCAGCACCTTCTTGAGGGTGTGGAAGATCTCCGCACCCATGCGCACCGCCTCGCTCAGGCTCGGCGCACCCACCGGCAGGATCATGAATTCCTGGATGTCGATGCTGTTGTCGGCGTGCGCGCCGCCGTTGATGATGTTCATCATCGGCACGGGCAGCGTCAGGTCGGCGCTCTTGTTGCCGGTCAGCGCGGCCACGTGCCGGTACAGCGAAACCTTGCGGTCCTTCGCCGCCGCGTGCGCCGCCGCGAGTGAAACAGCCAGGATTGCGTTCGCCCCCAGGTGTGATTTGTTCTCCGTGCCGTCCAGATCGATCATGCGGGCGTCGAGACCCTTCTGGTCGCCCGGATCGAAGCCCTTGAGCGCCTGCCGGATCGGGCCATTGACGTTCGCGACCGCGTTGAGCACACCCTTGCCGAGAAAGCGTTTCGGGTCGCCATCACGCAGTTCCACAGCCTCGCGCGTGCCCGTGGACGCCCCCGACGGCACGGAGGCGCGTCCCATCGCCCCGGAATCGAGCACGACGTCGGCTTCCACAGTGGGGTTACCGCGCGAGTCGATGATCTCGCGTCCGCGGATGTCGACGATGGACGTCATAGCAGGCTTTCCTCGAAGGGTTGCGATTTCACTGCCGCATCCAGGGCCTGCAACGTCTGCAGCAGCGGCTCCATGCGATCCAGCGGCCAGGCATTCGGTCCGTCGCTGAGCGCGCGTTCCGGATCCGGATGCGTTTCCATGAACAGACCCGACACCCCGGCCGCGACCGCGGCGCGCGCCAGCACCGGAATGAACTCACGCTGCCCGCCGGAAGCATCGCCCTTGCCGCCCGGCAGCTGCACCGAATGCGTGGCATCGAACACCACCGGGCAGCCGGTGGCGCGCATCACCGCAAGCGAGCGCATGTCGGAGACCAGGTTGTTGTAGCCGAAGGAAAAGCCGCGCTCGCACACCATGATGGCCTGGTTGCCGGTGGAACGCGCCTTGTCGACCACGTTCTGCATCTCCCACGGCGAGAGGAATTGCCCCTTCTTGATGTTGACGGGCCTGCCGTGCGAGCAGACGTTGACGATGAAATTGGTCTGGCGGCACAGGAACGCCGGAGTCTGCATCACGTCCACCACGCTCGCGACTTCCGCGAACGGCGTGTCCTCGTGCACGTCGGTGAGCACCGGCACGCCCACCTGGCGCTTGACCTCGGCGAGCACGCGCAACCCCTCGTCGATCCCGGGACCGCGGAAGCTCGAGCGCGAGGATCGGTTCGCCTTGTCGTAGGACGCCTTGAAGATGAACGGAATATTCAGGCGCGTCGTGATCTCGCGCAGCCGCTGCGCCGTGTCGAGCGTGAGCTGCTCGCTCTCGACCACGCACGGACCGGCGATCAGGAAGAACGGACGATCGGGGCCGACTTCATGCCCACCGAGCTTCATGCCATCGTCCGCGCGCGCACGCCCGCCGTCGTCACGCGCTCACCGCGTGCGGCAGCGAAGCGGCGCGAAAATTGCGCGCCGCGCGGATGAACCCCGTGAACAGGGGATGACCGTCGCGCGGCGTCGAATTGAACTCCGGGTGGTACTGGCAGGCCATGAACCAGGGATGGCCCGGCAGCTCGATCAGCTCGACCAGCCCGTCGCTGGAGAAGCCCGAAAAGCGCAGCCCGGCCTTGTTGAGCCGCTCCATGTAGCGGTTGTTGAACTCGTAGCGGTGCCGGTGACGCTCCATGACGTGATCGCGGCCGTACACCGCGTGCGCCAGGGACCCGGAGACGATGCGCGCCTGCTGCGCACCCAGGCGCATCGTGCCGCCTTTCTCCGAGTTCTCATCGCGCGTCTGCGTGCCTTGCTCCTGGTCCTGCCACTCGGTGATCAGCGCGATTACCGGGTGCGGCGTGGCGCGATTGAATTCGGTGCTGTTGGCGCCCTCCAGCCCGGCCACGTGGCGCGCGTACTCGATCACCGCCACCTGCATGCCGAGGCAGATGCCGAGGTACGGAATGCCGTTCAGCCGCGCGTACTCGACCGCCTTGATCTTGCCTTCGATGCCGCGCTCGCCGAAACCGCCCGGCACGAGGATCGCATCCATGCCGTCCAGGCACCCCGTGCCCTGCGTCTCGATGTCCTGCGATTCGATGTAGTGCACGTTGACGCGCGTGCGCGTGCGCACGCCGGCGTGGGTCAGCGCCTCGTTGAGCGAGATGTAGGAATCGCGGATCTGCACGTACTTGCCGACCATCGCGACGTTGACCTGCGCTTCCGGATTCGCCTTGGCGGTCACCACCTGGCGCCATTCGGCCAGATCGGTCGGGGGCACGTCGAGGCGCAGCTTGTCGACCACGATGTCGTCCAGCCCCTGCTCGTGCAGCAGGATGGGAATCTTGTAGATGTCGTCCGCATCCACCGCGGAGAACACGGCGCGCTCCTCGACGTTGGTAAACAGCGCGATCTTGCGCCGCTGCTCGTCCTGCAGCGGCGTCCGGCAACGGCACAGGAGCACGTCCGGCTGGATGCCGATCGAGCGCAGCTCCTTCACCGAATGCTGCGTGGGCTTGGTCTTGATCTCGCGCGAGGGGCCCACCTCGGGAATGAGCGTCAGGTGCATGTACACCGTGTTGTTGCGCCCCAGCTCGACGCCGAGCTGGCGGATGGCTTCCAGGAACGGCAGCGATTCGATGTCGCCGACCGTGCCGCCGATCTCCACCATGCAGACGTCGGCCTCGCCCGCGCCGAGACGGATGCTGCGCTTGATCTCATCGGTGATGTGCGGAATGACCTGCACGGTCGCCCCCAGGTAATCCCCGCGCCGCTCCTTGGCGATCACGCGCTCGTAGATGCGCCCGGTGGTGAAATTGCTGTGCCGGCCGGTGGTGGTGCGCACGAAGCGCTCGTAGTGGCCGAGGTCCAGGTCCGTCTCGGTGCCGTCCTGGGTGACGAACACCTCGCCGTGCTGGAACGGGCTCATGGTTCCCGGGTCGACGTTGATGTACGGGTCGAGCTTGACCATCGCGATCTTCAGGCCGCGCGCCTCGAGGATCGCGCCCAGGGACGCGGAGGCGATGCCCTTCCCCAACGAGGAAACGACACCGCCGGTCACGAATACGAAACGAGTCATCTTGAGGCCACCGTCGCCGGAAAAGTGGGGAAAATGCGGCGGGCAACGGTGAAGAGGAGAAGTCAACCCCGTCATCACTTGCACCGCGCATCGCAAATTTTCGACGGGCGGTCAAGATACCAGAATGGGGGTCCGCGCTCAACGCGCGCTTGAGCCGCTGCGGCCGCGAGAGCATGCTTTGCGCGTATCGCCTCAGGGCCGCCCTCGCGCTGCTTCCACCGGGAGGCCGACATGAGAAGAAGAGCGTTCTGCACGTCAGCGGTCCTCGCCCTCGGCGCAGCCGCCATGCCGCTGAGCCGTGTTTTCGCTGCCGCCTCAGGCGCCTCCGCCGATCTCGGCGCTGTCACCGGCGACGGGCGCCAGGTCACGATCCCGCGGGCTGCCATCGAAGAATTTCGCGCTGCCCTGCGCGGCCAATTGCTGCTACGCGACGATGCAGGGTACGACGCCGCACGCAGGATCTGGAACGGAATGATCGACCGGCACCCGGCGCTGATTGCGCGTTGTGCCGGTCCCGCCGATGTCGTGCAGTGCGTGAACTTCGCGCGCGACCACCAGCTGCTCGTCGCGGTGCGCGGCGGAGGACACAGCCTCTCGGGACAGTCGGTGTGCGAGAACGGGCTGATGATCGACCTGGCGCCGATGCGCAGTGTGCGCGTGGATGCCGCGCGCAAACTGGCGCGCATCGAGCCCGGCGTGCTGCTGGGCGACCTGGATCGCGAATCGCTGGCCTTCGGATTGGTCACAACCACCGGAACCGTGTCTCATACGGGCGCGGCCGGACTCACGCTCGGCGGCGGCTTCGGTCGTTTGGCGCGCAAGTACGGCATGGCCTGCGACAACGTCAGCGGCGTGGACATCGTGACGCCAAACGGTCAGCTCCTGCAGGCCGATGCCGCGCAGAACTCCGATCTGTACTGGGCCGTGCGTGGCGGCGGCGGCAACTTCGGCGTGGTCACCTCGTTCGAGTATCGCCTGCATGCGTTCGACCCAATGATCTTTGGCGGTGTGTTGGTCTACCCGATCTCGCAGGCGCGCGCGGTGTGCGAAACGTACGCCGAACTCGCTGCAGTCGCGCCGGACGAGTTCTGGGGCGAGCTCGCGCTGATCGCGCGGCCGGACGGAGAGCGCGTGGTCATGGTCGAGGCGTGTTATTGCGGATCAATGGCATCCGGCGCACGCGCAACCGAGCCGTTGCAACGCTTGGGGAGACCCTTGCAGGGTACCCTGGGCCCGATTCGCTACGGCAAACTGCAGACCAATCAGGATGAGCGCGCGCGGCACGGCCGTCGTTACTACACCAAGTCGGGTTTCACCACGACGATCCAACCCGGGCTGATCGACGTGATTCTCGAGCGCTTCGCCGCGGCGACAATCGCCAGCCCCCGTATCGCGTTTCCGCAAAAAGGTGGCGCCATCGGCCGCGTCGCGCGGGAAGCGACTGCGTTCTGGCATCGCGATGCCGCGCACACGGTCATCGTGCAGGCGAGTGGCGAAGACCCGGCGCAGGACGAAGCCAACATCGCCTGGGTTCGCGCAACGATGAGCGCCGTCGAACCGTTCACGATCGGCGTGTACTCCAACATGCTCTCACCGGAATCGCCGCAGCAGCAGTTGCTGGCGACCTACGGTGGCAATTATCAGCGGCTCGCCGCGCTGAAGGCGAAGTACGATCCCACCAATCTGTTGCGGCTGAACGCCAACATCAAGCCGCAGGCGTAAACGCGCGAACGGGCGTGCTCCGTGAGTCAATCGAGAGACCTGTGAATACTCCGTATGCGCGCTGGGTCACGTTTCGCGATCAGCTCGTTTGGGTGCGGTGATGCAACTAGGACGTTCCGATCAGTATCCTGTCAGGTTCCTTCTGATCATTCACCCACACGCGAATTCGCGTCTTCTCCGTCGACACTGGGCTTTCAAGGACGGTATCACCAAGCACGGTACGAACCACTACTTTGCGACTGGGTGTGGAGAGTTCTTGATCAAGGACAGGACTAGTTCCGGGATCCATTTCGGCAGACGGCCCCAATACGACTTCTGATTTGCCGTCACTCTCCGATCGGCACCCAACTGCGATGCACGAATCAGTTGAAGCCGTCACCGAACTTCCCATAGATTCCGGGACTTCTCCCCCACTCGGATCCTCGACTAGTACCAATGAGTTAGGTGGAGCGATTGTGGTCGATCTGATCATCGCGGTCCCCCGTGACGCCGCATACGTGCAATCGCCAGCCCTTGGTGACCAGGCTACGTGGTCGTTTCCGCGTCGATAGTTGCGGTCGCAACTGCGATGAGTTCGTTCCGCTTGACTGACCTGTCTTGAGAAGCGCATCAAGACTGGCGCCGCGTCATCTGTCGTCTTGCTTCACGCAGGAGGCTGTCCCACCGTTCGGCGTTCTGCGGTTCCTCGGCGACTCCAAACTTCCAACAAAGTCCGAGAGTCTCCCCGAGCAGTTTGTTCCCAGCTCGAATCTGGGCCTCCAGCAGCGGGAAGAACGTGTGGAAGTGATCCTCGAGTAAATGCTCGAGCATGCAGGTTGCTACGGCCGTCCTGGTATCCTCGTTCTCGCTCCCACCATGGCGCAGCACCAGGCGCCAGACATCCCAGGGTCTCAGCTCGATGAGTTCTCCCGCCGCCTCCGCCGCATCCCACCGAGCCTTCTCGTCGGTGGAGCTAAGGCCGGCATCAATTTCGCCGATGGTTTTCACGACGCAATCCTACAATGCTCTCTGGCAATCAGGAATCCGTATCAACGTGGGGCCACTTCTGCCCAATCTCTTTCTCATGTCCTTTGATTTCCTTTCGTAGCCGCTGGATTTCATCGCGCAAGACATCTCTCGCCTTCTTGCCTTTGAGTCCTTCCAGTCGGCGTTCCATTTCACTAATTCGGGTTCGCGCGGCCTTGAGCTTGTCGAGATGCTTGATCATCTGTTGGAAAGTTTTCGCGCCTACTTTCGGCAAAGCCCCCGTTGCCATTGTTGCAATCGGGTAAATGTCTGCGCCCGCCTGTGCCGATGGCGTATCACGGACCGGATAGGCAAGATCTAATGCGCGCACTAGAACAGCACTAGAACAGGATTATGGCCCCAGGCCATCTCGTTGCTGTCGAGGATCCATTGTCTTAGACCGCCGATGAGGAGGTCCCTTAGCGAGAAGGGCGTGGAAGCGTCCTGATTCCCCTCGCAGCGGGCCACTCCCGGGTTGCTACCTGCAGTTCCTGCCGCCGGACATGCGCCTCCGGGTTCCGCTTCGGGTCCGATTCCCAAGGCCCCCGGCATGAAATCTCGCGGCACACCATTGGGTGGAATGGCGGAGGGGCTGGACCCCGGCCGCGGCGCGGGCGCATTCGGAATCGGCCGGATTGGCACACCCGCCCGATGGGAATCCCCGGATCCACGGCGTGCAGTCGATGCACAGGCGCCGATCGTTGATGTCCGAATCATCGGGCCCGAAGCCCGAGGGGTCGGTGAAGGACAGCGGATTGTTGTTGACGTAGCTATAGCGATTGAAGCCCTGCGAATCGAACGGCTCGGTCACGTACGGATCGGCGGAAAGGAAGCGCCCCAAGGTCGGCTCGTACACCCGCCCGTTCATGTGAATGAGCGTGAGGTTGTCCAGATGTTCGTGCTCGGTGAACCCGTGGCGCGTGGTCGCTGCGATATTGGTCCATTCCCCTGAACTGGGGCTGCCAGTCCAATTGCTGCCGCGGCGCTTGCCGAAGGCATCGTAGGACAGAGCAACGGTTACCGCTCCCGCGCTGTTAGTAACGCGATCGATGCTCCCCAGGTGATCCTTCAGCGGGTAGTAGGTGGAGTTCGTTCCCGTGGAGCTGCGGATGTAGATCGCCGCCGTGCCCGTGGTGGACTCCACGTAGTGCTTGAAGTTGGTGGTGGTCCCAACCGTGACCTTCTCCAGGATCCCGGCGACGTAGATCGTGGTCTCGGTCGTGCCGCCGTTCACGTTCACCTGCTTGTAGCGCTGACGATCCGGGCCGTAGAAGAACTGGCTGGAATTGCCGCCCGTCTGGTTGATCAGGCTCGGCAGGTCGTAGGACTTCCACGTGATGGTCGCCCCGGCGCGCTTGGTCATGTTGCCGTTGGCGTCGTAGCAGTAGATCGTCCCGCCTGCATTGCGCACCGCGTGCGGTTGCGTATGCGTGTAGTAGCTGCAGCCGGTCTGCGCACCGGTGTAGCTGTAGCTGCCGACGCCCGTCTTGGACGTGATGTTGCCGATGGCGTCGTAGCCGACCGTCAGGCTCGAAACGCCGCTGGTCTGGTAGAGGCGATTGAGACTGTCGTAGCTGAAATTCTCGGTGAGTAGCTGGTTGTCGTCCTTGCGCTGCGTGAGGTTGCCCACCTTGTCCCAGTCGTAGTTGAGGTTCTGCGTCGAGCTGCCGCCGCCCGGCGCGCTTTGCCGATAGTCGAGCCAGCCCGCGATGTGGTCGTACTTCGAAAATGTCTTCAGTAGGTTGCCAAACTCCTCGTCGATGACCGCGTGCCGGGCGTTGGTGGACACGGCCTCCCACAGCTTCGTGGACTGCACGTCGCCAGTGAAGTCGTGGATTCTCTGCAGATGCCCGTTGAAGTACGTGTACTTGATTTTGAAGCGCACTCCCGAAGTGCTCGTTGGATAGGTCAAGGTCTCGGGAAAGCCGGTCGAAGCGTTGTAGCCCTGGTTGACGAGATACGTCGTGCCGTCCGCCACGATGGAGGTCTGGATCAACCGGCTCACGCTGTCGAAACTGTATGCCTCGGAGTAGCTGCCCTCCGTTGAAGAGACAGACTCGAGCTGGCCGATGTTCTTGTTGGGTGCGCTCGTGCCCCAGGTCCAGGTCGTCGTGCCGTCGTTGTCGGCGCGGGTTAACGGCCGCGAGAGCTTATCGATGGTAAAGATGGTTGACTGACTGTTCGCGTTGGTCTGGCTCTTGAGCTCGCCGAGCGGAAAATAGTCATATGTCCAGCTGCCGAGGTCCGGATCGGCGAGACTCGTCTTGAAGCCGCGCACGTTGTAAGCGAGCGTGATTTCGTTGCCGTTGAAGTCGCGGGTTTTCACCAGATTGTCGAACGCGTCGTACTCGTAATCCGTATCGTTTCCGGCGGCATCGATGACCTGGGCGATCTGCCCGACGGCTGTGAATTTCTTCGTCGTCGTTCTGGACAGCGGGTCGGTTTCGGCTACTGACAGGCCGTCATACGTCCACTGCGTGCTCTGCAGCGTCGCGTCCGCCTCGCTGGTTTCACGCTCCGACTTCTTCAATCGATCGAGCAGGTCGTAAGTGTAGTTCACCACCTTGTATGGATCCGCGCTGCCGTTGATGTATGGCAAGCTGCGGGTCGTCACGCGCCCCAGCGCATCGTGGAAAGTGCGCACGTACGAGAGACTGCCGTTCAGCGTCCGCGTCTCGTCGTACTTCTCCCGATCGAACATGTCCCTGTAGAGGTAGCTGTCCGCCACGATGGCATCGGCTGTGTTGCGCAGACTTACGCGCACGGATGAGCGCAGCAAGCTGTCCCCGCAATAGCTCGGTGACGTACACGCACTAAGCGTCCAACGCGTCGCGGTACCGTCGGGCCGCAGCACCCGTTCCTTGTGGGCGAACGAGTCGTAGTCGAAATTGACCGTGAGGCTGTTGGGATCGGTGATCGTGTCTATCAGCCCGAACTCTTGCACCCAATTGAGCGTCGTCACCTGACCGAGAGGATTGGTGACGGTGAGGGGGAATCGCCCGGTGCTGCCCCAATTGGTCGATGTGACGCGCGCCGCTTGGCCATAGGGCGTCACCGTCTGACTATTGACGTTGCCGAAACCGTCGTACTGCAGATCGGTAGTCACGGTCCACGGCGGATTCGTGGGCTCGATCACTTCCTGTGTCAGGCGGCAGTTGAGAAAATCCCACGTATGATTGATTCGCCGCGTGATCTGCGTGCCACCCGCTAGAGAATGGCTGTTGATCAGGTAGGTGATGGTCGGCTTGCTCAGGCACCAGTTCGAGCTGGAATCGTTCGTCACTGAACTGTGCCAGACGCGCTCGGTGTGCGTCGCGCCAGCGCTGAGGCCCGTACCGTTCTCCGTCGTGGTCGTCGTCACGTCGTAGGGCGTGCCCCACGTGTCCACGACCCTCGACGTCACTGTAGTCCGAACGAGCACGCCGTCATAAGTGCCGCCCACTTCGCGCTGAGTCGTGGTCGTGTTGTTGACGAATGGAAACCGCCGCTCTTCGCTGGTTCCCTGCGCATAGATGTTCGAATTCCAGGTGTGCGCCGTGCTCGTGATCACGGTGGTCGCATTAGGCTGCAGCAGATCGCTCTGGAAGGTCGTGCCAGTGTAGGGAAACGATCGATTGAAGTACTCGAAGGTGTACAGGTTGTTGCGACTGTCTTTGGTGCGCTTGGCGTGGAAGCCCTCGAACCCGCGGCCCTGCAGATTGAAGCGCGCGCCGTAATAGTTGAGCGTCTTGGTGAACGTGCCCCCGATACCGTTGGAGGCCGCGAGGCTGCTCACGACGTAGAGCGAACCCTGATAGTCCTGCGCTGGAAACACGGCATTGGAATACTTCCAGTAGCTCGCGGCGGTGAGCGGTGCGTAGTTGAACGTCACAGCGGCCCCATAGCCGTCCGTGGCCGTCTGCAAGAGGTCTGGGAACACTCCCGGATGCACGCGCAGCTTCCAGGCACCGGTTGCGTCCCAGTAGCCGAGATCGGACAGGCCATCGCCGGTGACGTCGGCGACATCGATGCTGCCCATGTTCGCACCGTCGGACGGAATTCCCGTGGAAACGCCAGCGGCCAGGCCTACTCCGGTGGAGCGGAACAGATACAGCGTATTCGAAGCGACATGGCGGATGAGCAGGTCGTCAAACCGTCCGCGTCCCAATCCAGGAAGAAAAACGGGCTCCCGTAGCTCGCGACAGCCGGGCCCGCGATTTCGCCCGTGAACGACGTGCCCGTGCTGAATCGAAGCCGAAAAGCGGCGCCGACGCCCGCCACTATGTAGGCGATATCCGTCCGGCCGTCACCGTTGAAGTCAGCAAAGTACGGCGCCGTCGAAGCACCGACCAAGGCGCCAAACGTCATGCCGCCGGGACAGATGACATTGACGGAGGTACCCAGATACTGACACCCCGTTTCGTCATCGCAGATCTGGTTGCTGCGTCGATACAGCACATCGCCACGCCCATCGCCGTTGAAGTCTGGAACGCGGCTCGGAAAGGGCTGTGCCGGGGGCGCGAAGACGCCTCCTTCGATGCGCGAATTCGCGCTCAGCGGCCCAACGAGATTCGTCGAAGATGCGGAGAACCCATTGCCACTCGCATTGCGCAGTCGATAGCGGATGGCATCGCCCCCGGCGTAACCGACGAGATCGGCCCACACCAGGTCCTGCCGGCCGTCGCCATCGATATCGATCGCACGTGCATTCGTTCCCGTTCCGGTGGCGGGCGCCTCCGTGGTTATGGGCGCGGCGAGACCGGTGGCGCTTCCAATCATCACCCACCATTTGCCGTCGGCAAGTGGAACGAGAAGGTCCTCTAGTCCGTCCGCGTTGTGGTCGATCGGTGTCGCGCCGCCGAAATTGGTGTTGGTCACTCCCGTGTCGATCGGTGTGTTGTAGCCGCCGGAGGCATTCGCAAACGCCACCCGCCAGGTCCCTGCGCCGGAGGTGGCGCTCGATGAGTAGACCAGGTCCTTGCGGCCGTCGCCGTTCACATCAAGCGGCCAGGCGGTGGTGCCCAGCGGAACGGTGATTCCGGTGCTCGTTGCCGCGCCCAGCCCGCTCGTTGCGTTCTGATACGTGAACGTCGTCGCCGCAAGGCAATCCGATCCGACGCACTCGGTGAGCGAGGCGAGGCGGCTCTTGCCCGTGGAGGGAAGGCCTGGTTCGTACGCGAGGTTGTAGGAGCGCACGATCGTCGACCCGTTGTGCACGATGTCGATCTTGTTGAACCGGGTGATCCGCCTGACCTGCGAACCGGCGACGTACTGCGAATCGACCTCGCCCACCGGGACCGATTCGGTCAGGAAGTTGATCAGGTACGCTCCAGTGTTGATTCCTTGCCCCTCGTTGCGGGTGTATTCGATGGAAGTCGGCCGATAACTTCCGTTCGTGGTGTCGATGAAGTACGCGAAAACGATCGAGTTGCCGGCTTGGTCACTGAGTTTGTTCAGCGCCCACGCGCGCGCGGTGTTCTGGCCCACCGACAGGATGCGCCCGCCGGTTCTACCGTACTCGGCGACCAGTCCATCCTTGCGCTCGACGATGAAGTACGCCGGTCCAACACCGGTGTAGCCGGGATCGGAGTAGGCGGTGACGCGCGAGAAAGTCTCGATCTCGGTCTGGTAGGTGGAGCCCGGTGTCCCGTACGTCCCGCCGGTCAGCCGAAGCTGGTTGCCATCCAGGCAGAACCGGTCCTGCATGTCGTTGCGCACGTCGCGCGCGACGCCGTTCTGGGCCCAGGTGCTGTTGCAACGGTAGATGCTCGACAATCCGGTGAGGCTCCAGCCCACACCGAAATGTCCGGCGCCATTGCTGCTCGAATAGGTGAGCGAGAGCGATGGGCTCAGGCCGTCGGTGCCTGGCGGTGTCCATAGCGGAATGGTGTATTGCGCCGCCCCGCTGGAGGAGACGGCGAAGTTGCCCACCGTTCGTCCCACGGCAGCCGCCTGGGCATTCTGGAACGAAAACAGGGACATGAGCGTGAGCGCGACACAGCGAGAAGCCGTGCCGACACGGTCGAGGAGCGTCGAATCCATGAGCGGTCCCCTGAACGTTGTTTCTTGGTCATTGGCTCGATCGCGCGGCCCGAGGGAAACGCGACGCTCACCAATAAGAAAAGCGAAAAGGGACCGGGGTGATTCTCACGCCGGGCAATTATTTTTTTTGTTTCAGGTGTCCCGCACTGCACAAGGCCGCAAGGAACTTGCAACTCAAGTCTCACCCGGACCCAAAGGGGGTTTGACCACCGCCAGCACGACGATTGCGATCAGCAGCAACCCCGGGATCTCGTTGAACCAGCGATACCAGCGCTGCGAGTGGGCGTTGCGACCTTCGCGCAGGACGCTCATGAGGCGATGGCACCAGGCGTGATAGGCGATCAGCGGCGCCACCAGCACCAGCTTGAGTTGCATCCAGCCGAGGTCGAGGTATCCCGGGGCCGCGATGAGCATCGCGATGCCGAAGGCCATGGCCAGAACGGCGCCGATCGTCATGATGGCAAACAGTCGGCGCTCCATGACCACAAAACGTTCGCGCCCTGCCGCATCTTCCAGCGCCACGTGGTAGACGAACAGGCGCGGCAGGTAGAAGAGCCCTGCAAACCAGGTGACGACGAAGACCACATGAAACGCTTTGAGCCAGAGCATAGCCCGTCCATTTGCGGCAGGCATCGCCGCGTGAAGTGGCCCTCAGAAGTGGGCCGTCAGTAGATCGGTCCGTGGTCGCGCCACTCCAGACCGACGCTGCCCGCGCCGGAAGCGCCGCGATGCTGGATGTCCGCATACAAGTCGCCCACCGCGATCAGCCGCTCGCCCGACACGAGCAGCGGAATGCGGGCGCGCATCCAGGGGACGACGCCGGCTTCCTGGAAGAGATAGCGCAGTGTCCGCGCCGGACGATCCGGCGCCGGCTTGAGTTTCGCCCCGGCGCTGCGCCATTCGATGCGTAGCGGGCAAGGCAGATCGCACAGACGCAACCCTGCCTCGCCCGATTGCGTCACGCGCAATGTCCCGATACCCGCACCGAGGTCGATCGAAGGCCTGCTCTTCCAGTCCCACGTCATTGAGCTCTTCGGTGCCGGCGCCAGCGGACTCAGCGCGTAGAGCCGGTCGCGGTAGCGGCGCACTTCAGCCGATGGCCAGCGGACCGCGGGCATCGCATCCACTCGTGCGTGCAGCACGCCGCTCACGATCTGCTCCAGGCGTGCGCTCGACGGCACGATCAGGCCCTGGCTGCGCAGCCAGTAGCGCACCAGGTTGCGCGCATGCGCGGGGGCGAGCGCCCGCAAAGCGGCGCACTGCAGCGTATCGCCGTCGCGCGCCGTGAGCATGTCCCCACGCGCGACTTCGTCGAGCAATTCGCGCGCCTCCGCCATGTGCCCGGCGCTGCGCGCGACATTGGCGGCGATGCCGGGCCAGCGCTCGCGCAGCCCGGGCAGCACACTCTGGCGCAGGAAACTGCGGTCGAACCGCGTCTCGGCGTTGCTCGCATCTTCGACCCATGGCAGCGCATGGCGTCGCACGTAGTCCACCAGCGCCGCGCGCGTCACCTCGAGCAGCGGTCGCACGTGCCAGCCGCCGGCGAAGCGCGTTCGCGCCGGCATGGCGGCAAGTCCCGCGACGCCCGCGCCGCGAAGCAACTGCAGGAGGAACGTCTCGAGTTGATCGTCGCGGTGATGCGCCGTCAGGAGCACCTCTCCCGGGGTGAGCTCTGCGCCGAGGCGTGCGTAGCGGCGTTCACGCGCCAGCGCTTCGATCGACTCGCCATTGTTCGCGGCGACCTGCGTTTCGAGGATGGTCAGAGGAACCTGCACCTGCGCCGCGACCCGTCGAGCATGTGCCGCCCAACTGTCGGCGTGCGGTTGCAGGTGGTGATTGACGTGCACGGCACGCACGGTGAGCGCCGGGGCCGCCGTACGTGATTCCGCCAGGGCGTGCAGCAACGCGGTGGAATCCACGCCGCCGCTGAACGCGACGCAGTAGCGGCGTTCGGGCAGATCGGCAAGCAGTCGATCGAGCGTGGCGCGAAGGGAGACGGCGTCGAACATGGGAAGCACGGGACCGCCAAAGCCCGGTACCTCAGGCGGTTCCGCCCGCGTAAACACCGAAGGAATTCAGCCGCGCGGCGCGCGTCCTGAGCAGTTCATCCAGCGACATGGCCTCGAGCTCCTGCAGATGACGCTGGATCGATGCCTTCATCGCGTCGGCCGTCGCGGTGGGCTCGCGGTGTGCACCACCCAGGGGTTCGCGAATGACTTCGTCCACGAGCCCGAGCCTGTGCAGCCGGTCGGCCGTCAGTCCCATCGCTTCGGCGGCCAGCTCCTTCTTGTCCGCGCTCTTCCACAGGATCGATGCGCATCCTTCCGGCGAGATTACCGAGTAGATGCTGTACTGGAGCATGAGCAGCCGGTCGCAGACCCCGATCGCGAGCGCGCCGCCCGAGCCGCCCTCGCCGATGACGACACTGACGATCGGCAGCCGCAGCGTGCTCATCTCGAACAGGTTGCGCGCGATCGCTTCACTCTGGCCGCGTTCCTCGGATGTAACGCCCGGATAGGCGCCCGGCGTATCGATGAGCGTGATCAGCGGCAACTGGAACCGCTCCGCGGCCCTCATCAGGCGCAGCGCCTTGCGGTAGCCCTCCGGCTTCGGCATTCCGTAGTTGCGGCGCACACGTTCCTTCGTGTCGCGTCCCTTCTGGTGACCGATCACCATCACTGCGCGGCCGTCCAGGCGCGCCGGGCCGCCCACGATCGCCATGTCGTCGCCGTACATCCGGTCGCCATGCAGCTCCTGGAACTCCGTGAACACCTGCGCGATGTAGTCCATCGCGTACGGGCGCTGCGGATGGCGCGCGAGCTGCGTGACCTGCCAGGGCGTGAGGCTGGCGAAGATGCTCGTGGTGAGCGCGCGGCTCTTGGCCTTGAGGCGCGCGATTTCCTCGCCGATGTTGATCTCGGTGTCCGAGCCCAGGAACTTGAGCTCGTCGATCTTGGCTTCGAGCTCGGCGATGGGTTGTTCGAAATCGAGGAAATTCAGGTCCATGGAGCGCGAATGCTATCTCAAGTGCGCTCCGCATTGCATGCCGGCGCGCACGCGGCCCGATCCGCGTTCAACTGCTGAGCCGGTCGGCCCGGTCGTCGCGCGGCGGACTCGCCTTCGGCCCGTACAGCACCCGCACTGCCTCGCGGCCCGCGAGGCCCTGCAGCTGCTCGATCAGCTCCGCGGCCGGCCTGACGAGCCATTGCTCACCGAGGGTCAGCACCGCGCTCGCGCCCGCGCCGCGATACCTCACCGCGATGCTGCAACCGCCGCCGCGGAAGGGCGTGAGAATCTCGGCGAGCCGCGCCATGAGCGCCTCGCCCGAGCCGTTCGCAGGCCACTCGATCACGATGCGCCGCGCGTTCTGCTCGCGCGCCTGCGCGATGCTCATCAGGCGACGCGCGTTGACGCGCCAGCCTTCGATGAATTCGTCGAACCGCAGCTGCCCCTCCACCAGCAGGATCGCATCCTTGGCGATGAGGTCGCGGTGCTGATGGAACACTTCCTCGTAGAGCATCACCTCGATGCGCCCGCTGCGGTCGTCGAGAATCAGCGTGGTGCGGTTGGCACGCTTGCGGATGTCGAGCACCAGTCCCGCCACCGTCACGTTCCTGCCGGACTGCCAGCCGCGCCCACCCTCGCCAGCGGCCATCGGGCGGCCGCCGGTCAGATCGGCGATGCGCCCGTTGCTCAGCAGCTTCAGTTCGTTCTCGTACTGCGTGATCGGATGGCCGGTGAGATACAACCCGAGTGTTTCACGCTCGCCGGCGAGGCGCACGGCTTCGGGCCATTCCGCGAGTTGCGCGCTTTCGGCCTGCGCCGGCATCGCGGCGGCGGTCGGCGCCAGCCCGAAGAGATCGTCCTGTCCGGATGACTGCGCGCGCGTGTTCTGCTCGCCCAATTGCATCGCCGCGGGCAGCCGCGTCATAAGAGTATTACGGTTCACGCCGAGCGAATCGAGGCTCCCCGACTTGATCAAGGCCTCGAGCACGCGCTTGTTCACCCGGTTCAGGTCCAGCCGGCGGCATAGATCCTCGAGGCCGGTGTACGGCCCGCCTGCCGTTCGTTCGGCGATGATCGCCTCGACCGCGGACTGGCCCACGCCTTTGACCGCACCCATGCCGTAGCGAATGGTGCGCGGGCCGCTCACCGCGAAGGCGAAGAGCGACGCATTGACGTCGGGCGCCTGCACCGTGAGCTGCAGGCTCTCGCATTCGTCGATCAGCGTCACGACCTTGTCGGTGCGGTCCATGTCCGAGGAAAGCACCGCCGCCATGAATGCTTCCGGGTAATGCGCCTTGAGCCACGCCGTCTGGTAGGAGAGCAGCGCGTACGCCGCGGAATGGCTCTTGTTGAAGCCATAGCCGGCGAACTTCTCCATCAGGTCGAAGATGTGGCGCGCCTGGGGTTCCGGCACGCCGCGCTTGACCGCGCCCTCGGTGAACACCGAGCGCTGCTTGGCCATCTCCTCGGGCTTTTTCTTGCCCATCGCCCGCCGCAGCAGATCGGCGCCGCCGAGCGTGTACCCGGCCAGCACCTGCGCGATCTGCATGACCTGTTCCTGGTAGAGGATCACGCCGTAGGTCGATTCCAGCAGCGGCTTGAGGCTCGGATGCAGGTAGTCGATCGCGCTGCCGGACCGCCCGTGCTTGCGCTCGATGAAGTCGTCGACCATGCCCGATTGCAGCGGCCCCGGGCGGAACAGCGCGACCAGCGCGACGATGTCCCCGAAGCGATCCGGCTGCAGGCGGCGGATCAGATCCTTCATGCCGCGCGACTCGAGCTGGAACACCGCGTTGACCTGGCAGCGTTTCAGGAGCGCGAAGGTCTCCACGTCGTCCATCGGGATCTTGTGGATGTCGATCGCGCCCTCGCCGCGCGCCGCGCGCTCGGCGTTGATGATCTTCAGCGTCCAGTCGATGATCGTCAGCGTGCGCAGGCCGAGGAAGTCGAACTTGACCAGCCCCGCCGCCTCCACGTCGTCCTTGTCGAACTGCGTCACGACGCTGGCCGCGCCTTCTTCGCAGTACAGCGGCGCAAAATCGGTCAGCACCGACGGGGCGATCACCACACCGCCGGCGTGCGTTCCGGCGTTGCGCGTCAGGCCCTCGAGCGAACGCGCCAGGTCGATGAGCCCGCGCACGTCGTCCTCCGACTCGTACAGGCGCCTGAGCTCGGGCTCGTCCTCCAGCGCCTTGTCGAGGGTGATGCCGAGCTCGAAGGGAATCAGCTTGGCAATGCGGTCGACGTAGCCATAGGACAGGCCGAGGACGCGTCCACAATCGCGCACCACAGCCTTCGCCGCCAGCGTGCCGTAGGTGATGATCTGCGAGACGCGGTCGCGCCCGTACTTGTCGGCGACGTAGGCGATGACGCGGTCGCGCCCTTCCATGCAGAAATCGACGTCGAAATCCGGCATGGAGACGCGTTCCGGGTTGAGGAAACGCTCGAACAGCAGGTCGTGCTCGATGGGATCGAGGTCGGTGATGCCGAGGCACCAGGCAACCAGCGAACCGGCACCGGAGCCGCGGCCCGGCCCGACCGGGATGCCGTTGTCGCGCGCCCAGCGGATGAAGTCCGCGACGATGAGGAAGTAGCCGGCGAAGCCCATCTTGCAGATGACGTTCGAGCTCCGTCTCGAGGCGTCGCTCGTACACGTCGCGCGCCACCGCGGCGCTGCCCGCCGCGATTGCATCGCGTCCGATCGCGGCCAGGCGCGCTTCCAGGCCCTGCCGCGCCTGCTGGCGCGCGAACTCCGCCATCGTCGTGCCTTCCGGCACGGGATATTCCGGCAGGCGCGACTCGCCGAGCGTCAGCTCCAGGCTGCAGCGGCGCGCGATCTGCACGGAATTCTCGAGCGCCTCGGGAATATCGGCGAACAGCTCCGTCATCTCTGCCGGCGAGCGCAGGTATTGCTGCTCGGTGTAGCGGCGTACGCGCGTGGGATCCGTGAGCAGGCGTCCTTCGTGGATGCAGACGCGCGCCTCGTGGGATTCGAAGTCTTCGCGCCTGATGAAGCGCACCTCGTTGGTCGCCACCACGGGCGCAGGGCAAGCAGCCACCAGCTCGAGTGCCGCTGCGATGTGGTCTTCCTCGCCCGCACGGCCGATGCGCTGCAACTCGACATAGAAGCGATTGCCGAACAGCGCCTGCCAATACTCGAGCGCCTTGCGCGCCTCGGCGCCGCGTCGGCTCGTGAGGGCGCGGCCGATGTCACCAGCCTGCGCTCCCGACAATGCGAGCAGGCCACGAGTCGTCTCCGCCGTGAGCCAGCCTCGCTCGAAGAGCGGCTCGCCCCTTCTCTGGCCCTCGAGGTAGGCGCGGCTCAGGAGCCGCGTCAGATTGCGATAACCCTCGAGGTTCTGGCACAGGAGCGTGAGACGCGAAGGCTCGGCGCGTTCGCCGGCTTCGCGCACCAGCACGTCGACGCCGACGATCGGCTTGACGCCCTGCCCCTGCGCCGCCCGATAGAACTTCACCATCGCGAACAGGTTGCACTCGTCGCTGACCGCCACCGCCGGCATGCCCGCCGCCGCCACCGCCTCCACGAGCTCCGGCACGCGCACGATCCCGTCGACGAGCGAGTACTCGGTATGCAGCCGCAGATGAACGAACGAAGTCATGGAATCAGCAAACTCAGTCTCTTTGCTCAGCGAAGGAGGACGTACTTTCCCAAACGCTGCAGATCGCCGCAGCGAGCGGGGGAAGGGATGAGGGTGGAAGGGGCTTTCGAGACCGTCGGCGACAGGATGTCGCCGTCGGAGCCTCCAGGGACGGATTCACGGCGTTCTCGAAAGCCCCTTCCACCCTCATCCCTTCCCCCGCTCGCCCCCGCCCTCTATGCAGTTTCCGAAAGCAGGTCCTCCCCCACGAAGGGCGCAAGCTCGGAATTCACGGACACCCTCTCGATCATCCCGTGAGCAGCGAATTGTACCGGCGCGAACGACCGCCGATGCAGATCGCAAATTCCGTGCCGCGCCAGGGCCTCGTGGTGCTCCGGCGTCCCGTAGCCCTTGTGTGAGGCAAACCCGTAGTGCGGATACAGCTCATGAAAACGTCGCATCCACGCGTCGCGAAAGGTTTTGGCGATGATCGAGGCGGCGCTGATCTGCGGCACCAGGGCATCGCCGTCGACCACCGCCACCGCCGGGCATTGCGGCAGCAGCCCAGCCAGGGAGGGGCAGATGTTGCCGTCGAACTGGATGGCATCGGGGCAAATGCGCAAACCGAGCAGCGCGCGGCGCATCGCCAGCAAGGTCGCCTGCAGGATGTTGATCGCGTCGATCTCCTCGCGATCCGCCCACGCCACCGACCACGCCAGGGCGCGCTCGCGGATCAGCACCGCGAGCCGCTCGCGCTCCCCGGGCTCGAGCACCTTGGAATCGGCCAGACCGCGGATCGGCCGGCGCGGATTCAGGATCACTGCCGCAGCCACTACCGGGCCGGCGAGCGGTCCCCGGCCCGCCTCGTCGACACCTGCGAGGCGGCGAGACCTTGCGAACTCCAACTGGCGCTGACGCCAGCGCTTCTTCATGTGCGCGGCGCGGCGCTGTTGGCCGCTCCCGACTGGGACAAGAGGTTCATCACGGCGATTGCCGCGCGCTCGTTGGCGCCCTGGCGCATCTGTTCGTGGATGCGCGTGAAGGTCGTCTCGATCTCCCTGCGGCCGGCGGCGTCCTCGAGCTGGTGCAGGATCGCGCTGCCGATGGCTTCAGGCGTCACCGCTTCCTGGAAGAGCTCCGGCACCACTTCCCGGCCGGCGAGCAGGTTGGGGTGAGCGAAGAACGGCGCCTTCATGAGCTTGAAGGATCGCACGAGCCAGGCGGTCATGGCACCTACGCGATAGGCGACCACCATGGGCCGCTTGCTGAACAGGGCTTCCAGCGTGGCGGTTCCCGAGGCGACGATCACTGCATCCGCCGCCGCGAGGGCGGCCTGAGACTCGCCGTTGAGCAGTTTGACCGGCACGCCGGCGGCGTGCTTTGCAAGCACGTGCTCGAAATGCGCGCGCGCGCGTGCGTTGGCCATCGGCGCGACGAACTGGATGTCGGGGCGGCGCTCGTTGAGCCACGCCACGGCGCCGGCGAAGGCGCCGCCGAGCCGCGTCACCTCCCCCATGCGACTCCCCGGCAGCACCGCGACCGTGATGCGATCGGCCAGGCCGAGTTGCGCCCGAGCGCCCGCACGGTCGGGCACCAGCGGGATCTGGTCGGCGAGCGGATGGCCGACGAATTCGGCATGCACACCCGCGTGACCATAGAAATCCGCTTCGAAGGGCAGGAGGCACAGCACGCTGTCGACCGAGCGCGCGATGCCGTGCACCCGCCCCCGCCGCCACGCCCACACCTGCGGGCTCACGTACTGGACGGTCCTGATGCCGGCACGGCGCAGGCGGCGCGCCAACCCGAGATTGAATTCGGGCGCGTCCACGCCGACGAAGACATCCGGCCGCGCGGCGATCAACCGCCTGGTGATGTCGGCGCGCAGCGCGATCAGGTCTGGCAGATGCTTGAGCACCTCGAACAGTCCCATCACGGCGAGCCGGTCCGCGGCAGCCCAGGGCGCGCAACCCTCAGCAGTCATGCGCGGGCCGGCGACACCGAAGAACTCGGCATCGGGAAGACGCGAACGCAGCGCGCGGATCAGGCCCGCGCCGAGCTGATCGCCGGAGTGCTCCCCGGCGACGAGTGCGATGCGCACCGGCGCCGTCATCTCACGATGCTGCGGTCCGAGGTTTCGAGAAATTCGACGAACGGCTTGAGCTCGGGCTGCTCCACCGCGAGCGCCTGCAGGCGCTGGGTGGCCTCTTCGAGCTTGAGGTCCGAGCGGTACAGCAGGCGGAAGGCGTTCTTGAGGTTGCGGATCTGCTCGGGCGTGAAGCCGCGGCGCTTCAGGCCCTCGGAATTGATGCTGTGCGGCTCGGCCGGGCGGCCGGTCACCATCAGGTACGGCGGCACGTCGCGCGTCACCGCGGTGTTGTTGGCAATGAAGGCGTGCGCGCCGATCTTGCAGAACTGGTGCACGCCGGAGAAGCCCGCCGAAGATCACCCAGTCGCCGACTTCGACGTGACCGCCGAGCGTCGCCGTGTTGGCGAACACGCAGTGGTCCGCCGACGACGCAGTCGTGCGCCACGTGCGAATAGGCCATGAACAGGTTGTCGTTGCCGATGCGCGTGACGCCCTTGTCCTTGGTCGTGCCGCGATTCACGGTGCAGCTACTCGCGGAACACGTTGTCGTCGCCGATCTCCAGGCGCGTCGGCTCGCCTGCGTACTTCTTGTCCTGCGGCGCATCGCCGATCGAGGCGAACTGGAAAATGCGGTTGTCGCGCCCGATCGTGGTCGGTCCCTGGATCATGGCGTGCGGCGCCGATCGCGCGTGCCGGCGCCGATGCGCACGTTGGCGCCGATGACCGCGTAGGCGCCGATCTCGACGCTCGGTCAATCTCGGCGCTGGGATCGACGACGGCGCGCGGATCGATCATGCAGCCGGATCCGCGGCCGGGGCTCCCGCGGGGAACTTGCGCGTTTCCGGCGCGACCATCATGTCCGCCGAACGCACTTCCTCGCCGTCGACCTCGGCTACGGTCGTCGAACCTCCAGATCCCCTTGAACGCGCGCTGCAGCTGCGCCTTGAGGATGAGCTGGTCGCCGGGCTCGACCGGCCGGCGGAAGCGCGCCTTGTCGATGCCGACGAAGTAGAAGCGCGTGTCCTCGTCCGGGATCACGCCCGCCGTCACGAACGCCAGAATGCCGGCGGCCTGCGCCAGCGCCTCGATGATCATCACGCCGGGCATCACCGGACGGTGCGGGAAATGACCGGTGAAGAATGGCTCGTTGATAGGTGACGTTCTTGAGCGCGCGGATGCTCTTGCCGGGCACGCAGTCCAGCACCCGGTCGACCAGCAGGAACGGATAGCGATGCGGCAGCTGGCGCATCACCGCGTTGATGTCCATGAAGGGCTTGTCGCTCATTGCGGCTTCTCTTCGCCCTGCGGCGTCGTCGACATCCGCACCGTTGTCCTCTTCCGCCACCGACCGGGTCAGGCGGTTGACGCGTCGCGCCAGCTCGTCCAGCTGGCGAAAGCGCGCGCTGTTGCGGCGCCAGCGTCGCTGCTTCGTCCATCGGCAGCCCGCCTGAGTAGACGCCCGTCTCGTGAATCGAGTGATTCACGAAAGTCCGGCCGGTGACCACCACGTCGTCGCAGATCGTCAGGTGACCGGCGATGCCCACCATGCCCCGCGATCAGGCAACGCTGGCCGATCGTGGTGCTGCCCGAGATGCCCGGTGCAGCCCGCGATCGCGGTGTGCGCGCCGACGCGCACGTTGTGCCCGATCTGGATCTGATTGTCGAGCTTGACTCCGTCCTCGATCACGGTGTCATCGATCGCGCCGCGGTCGATGGTGGTGTTGGCGCCGATCTCCACGTCGTCGCCGATCCTCACGAGCCGATCTGCGGCACCTTGACCCAGCCGGCGCTGCTCGGGGGCGAGCCCGAAACCGTCGCCGCCGATGACGACGCCCGGATGCAGCAGTGCAGCGCTCACCGATGCTCACTCCACGGCACAGCGTCACGTTGGCCGCGAGCCGCGTGTCGTCGCCGACGACCGCTCCTCGCTCGACCACCGAGCCCGGGCCGATCCGTGCGCGCGCGCCGACGCGTGCGCCCTGCTCGACGACGGCACCGGGGCCGATGGATGCGCTCGGGATCGATGACTGCGCGCGCGGATCGACGACCGCCGCTGGGATGAATGCCCGGCCTCGTAGCGCGGCTCGGGATGCAGGAGCGGCGGCGATGCGTGCGTACAGTCGCATACGGATTGGCGCGCAAGAGCGCCGCGACCGGGCAGTCCTCCGCCAGCCGCGGATCGAGCACCACCGCCGTGGCGCGCGTGGCGGCCAGTGCTTGCCGATACCTGGGGTTGGCGAGAAACGTGACCGCGCGCGGTGCGGCGTTCTGCAGCGTCGCGACGGCATCGACCTCGAGTCGGGATCCCCTTCGCAGCTCGCAGCCGAAGCGCACCGCCAGCTCGCCCAGCGACTGTCATGGCAGCTCGGCTGGTCACGGCCAGAGCTCACCGCCGCTCAGGGCTTCGTCGGCGGCGGGCTTCTGCAGCTGGCGCCGGCGCGGCGCGGCGGCCGGCGCGGCTTGGCGCCTTGCATGAGCGCTCAGCACCGCGGGCGTGATGTCGAGCGTAGTCCTTGGCGTAGAGCACGCCGTCACCGATCACCAGATCGAAGCCCTGCGCCTTGGCATAGGTCTGCACTTCCGTGAGCAGCGTCGTCTGCAGCCGGCCGAGCTCCTCGTTGCGGCGTACGTTGAGGTCCTCGACGAACTCATTCTGCTTGCGCGCGCAGTTCGCGCTGCGCATCGCGCAGATCGCTCTCCGCCTTGGCGCGCTCGGCCTCCGACATCACCGCGCTGTCGCGCGTGAACTTCTCCTCGCGCGCCTTCAGCTCCTTCTGCTGGCTGACGATTTCGCGCTGGCGCGGCTTGAACTCGTCCTCGCAGCGCCTGCATGGCCTGCTTGGCCTGCGGGGACTCCTCCACCAGCTGCGGGATGCTCACCACGCCGACCTTCATCTGCGCGAGCGCCGGGGTCGAGGAAACGAACGCTGCCGCGCTGAGCAACGTGGCGAACAGGACGCGATGCATGATACGAACCTTGTGCATTGAGGACCTTCTGTTGTGCGGAGCCCGGCACGCGCAAGCGCGAGTCCGGCACCGCTGTTGCTGTGCGGAGCCCGACACGCGCAAGACGCGAGTCCGGCACCGCTATCAGAATGCCTGGCCGACCGAAAACTGGAAGCGCTCGTCTTCGTCCTCGAACAGACACGCTGTCGCCCTTGTAGGCGTTCAGCGGGAACGCGTAGCTGAAGCGGAACATGCCCAGCGGCGCGAGCCACTGCACGGCGATACCCGGTCGAATGCTTCAACTTATCATACTTGAACTCGTAATCGACCGGCGTGACGCCGTCCGCGCCCGACAGAAGCCGACGTGGCCGGTCGAGAACACGTTGCCGATGTCGTAGAACAAGCTGACGCGCGCCGTGGTCCGCCACTTCTCCGGCATCGGGAACAGCAATCTCGCCGCGCGCCGTCGACCTTGCATGTTGCCGCCGTACGGGTTGCCGAAGTTGTCCTTCGGGCCCAGCCGGCTCTCGCGGTAGCCGCGCACCGAGTCCGGCCCGCCGGCGAAGAACTGCCGGTACGGCGGCAGCGCGGTGGTGTCCCCGATGTCCTCGCCGTAGCCGAGATCGCCCTGATACTGCCAGCGTGAAGCGGCCCGCACAGCGGCACGTACTGCAGGTAGTCGTAGTTGGCGATCCAGTATTGACCTCGCTGCCGGGCACCGCGTAAGACAGCGGCAGATCGAGTGGCGCGTGCCGCGATCGGCGAACATGGCGCGGTTGCGGGTGTCGAAGCTCCAGCCGGCGACCAGCTCGACCGAGCGATGAACTTCGCTGCCGTAGACCGTGAAGGTCGTCGAGTCGGTCGCGTGCCGATGCACGGTCGGATTGCCGTTGTTCTGCACCCAGTCGATGGCCTGCGCGCGCTGCCCGATCGCTCGTCACCAGCTGCGCCTTCTGCGCGCTGACAGGCCGAAGCGCAGCCCCTGGTACTCGGTGATCGGATAGGAGTAGTCGAGTCCCGCGGTGATCGTCTCGGTGGAGAAGTCCGAGGAGGCCGAGACGAACTGCGTGATGTCGCGATAGGTGAGCGAGGTGGTGCGGCGCGACGCCGTCGATGGTGCGTGTACGGGTCGGTGTGCGAGATGCTGTAGACCTTGCTGTACGTGCCGGAGTTGATCTCCGCCGCGATGCGCTGGCCGGTGCCCATGAAGTTGCTGTGCACGAAGTTGCCGTTCAGGATGAACTGCTGCGACTCCGAATAGCCGATGCCGCCGCCGAACTGGCCCGGCAGCCCTTCCTTGATGTTGAAGTCGACGTCGACCAGGTCAGGCGCGCCGGGCACCGGGTTGGTCTCGTACTCGACCTTCTCCATGTACGGCAGGCGCTGGATGCGCTCCTTGGAACGCTCCACCGCCGGCGTTCGACAGCCAGCCGCCCTCGAGCTGGCGCATCTCGCGGCGCAGCACCTCGTCGTTGATGCTGGTGGTGCCGTGGAAGTTGATGTGGCGCACGTAGACGCGGTTGCCCGGATCGACGAAGAACGTCAGCGACACCTTCTTTCTTGGCGTCGTCCGGCGTCGGCACCGGATCGACCTTGGCGAACGCGTAGCCGTCCGCGCCGAGGCGGTAGCTGATCAGCTCCTGCGTCGGCGGTGACCAGCTTGTGGAGAACGTCTCGCCGGGCTGCACCAGCAGCAGACGCTCGCAGCTGCGCCTCGGGCACCACCATGGTGCCGGCGAGCTTCACTTCGCTGACCTTGTAGACCTCGCCTTCGTTGACGTTGACGGTGATGAAGATGTCGTCCTTTTCGGGCGAGATCGTCACCTGCGTCGGACTCGATCTGGAAGTTCGCGTAGCCGCGGTCCATGTAGAACGAGCGCAGCTTCTCGAGGTCGCCCTGCAGCGACTCGCGCGAGTAGCGGTCGTCCTGCTTGTACCAGGACAGCCAGTTGGGCGTCTTGAGCTCGAAGTCGTCGAGGATGTCCTTGTCCGTGAACTTCGTCGTTGCCGACGATGTTGATCTGGCGGATCTTGGCGCGCTTGCCCTCGTTGATGTCGATGGTCGACCTTGACCCTGTTGCCCGGCACTTCCTCGACGTTGGTGTCGATGCGCACGCGCGTACTTGCCGCGGCTGAAGTACTGGTCGGTGAGGTACTGCTTGACGTCCTCGAGCACCGAGCGGTCGAAGGTCTTGCCCGTGCGCGAGGCCGACGTTGCGCAGGCTCTTCTGCAGGTCCTCGGTCTTGATGTCCTTGTTGCCCTTGATCTCGAAGCTCTCGATCGACGGGCCGCTCGAGCACCACCACCACGAGCGTGTTGCCGTCGCGGCGCAATTCCACGTCGCGGAAGAAGCCGGTGTCGTACAGCGCGCGCAGCGCCTCCTGGATGCGCTGCGCGTCGAGCCTGTCGCCGATGTTCACCGGCAGGTAGTTGTAGACCGTGCCCTCGGAGATGCGCTGCAGCCCCTCGACGCGGATGTCGCCGACGGTGAACTCCGAGCTCGACTGCGCCTCCAGCCTGCGCAAGCGCGGAGGCCGCGGCGCACAGGCGAGCAAGCACAGGAACAGCGACGCGAGGAACGAGCGACTCATCGGGCAACCTGTTGTTCTGCTGCGGCTTGGGTTGAAGGTACGGATCAGTTCACGAGGCGCGACGAAATGTCGTTGTAGAAGGCGAGGCTCATCAGCATGAGCAGCAGCGCGATGCCGACCTGCTGGCCGAACATCTGCGCGCGCTCCGACAGCGGACTGCCCTTGGCCGCTTCGATCACCTGAAACAGATCTGGCCGCCATCGAGGATCGGAATCGGCAGCAGGTTCAGCACGCCGAGGCTGATGCTGACGATGGCCAGGAACGTGAGGAACGGACGCAGGCCGATGCGCGCAGTCTCGCCGGCGAACTGCGGCGATGTTGATCGGCCCGCTGATGTTCTTCACCGACACCCGGCCGATACCATGTTCCACAGCATCGTCACGGTGAGCTTGGACATCTCCAGGTCTCGCCGGTCGCGCGTCCCAGTGCCGCGACCGGCCCGAGGCGGCTGATCCAGGCCGGCATGCTGTTCCAGCTTCGCACCGATCTTGCCGACCGTCCTGCCGCCCGCCTGCTCCGCGCGGACCTGCACCGCGAAGCGTCAATGCAGCGCCTCGCGCTCGATGCCGAGCATGATCGCGCTCGCCCGCGCGGCCGCTGACGCGGTCGATGAATTCGCCGGTGTTGGCGGGCGCCTGGCCGTCGACGGCGCGTACGCGTCGCCGTCCTCGAGCCCGGCCGCGCTCTGCCGGCGAGCCGCCGGGACGTCGGCCACCGCTGACGATCGGCCTGCCCATGGCGAAATCGAGCCCGAGTCCGGGCAGCAACCCGCCGGGTTCGGTGAGCCGGTGCCGCTCCTTGGCGCTGTCGACGCGCAGCTCGAGCTGACGCGGCTCGCCGCGCTCCGTGCGCACGTCGAGCGCCACGCGCCCGTCGTCGAGCACGTCCTCGAGCAGCGCGAAGATCACGCGCCTTGGTATCCGCGGTCGCATGGCCGTCGACGGCGAGGATCTGGTCCCCGACCTCGAAGCCCGGCGCTGCGCGGCATGCGAGTCGACCGTGACCGCGCCGACCACCGGGCGCGCTCTGCGGGACTCCCGCCATGAACAGCACCCAATAGGCGAGGATCGCGAACAGGAAGTTGAAGGCGGGGCCGGCGGCGAGCACCAGCAGGCGCTGCCAGACCGGCCGGCGCGTGAAAGAGCGCGGCAGCTCGGCCGGCGGCGACCGGGCCCTCGCGTTCGTCCAGCAGCTTCACGTAGCCGCCGAGCGGAATGGCGGCGATCACGTACTCGGTGCGATCGCTGGCCGGCGACGCGCTTCCACAGCGGCTTGCCGAAGCCGATCGAGAAGCGCAGCACCTTGAAGCCGAGGCGCCGGGCGACCCAGTAATGCCCGAATTCGTGCACCGCGACCAGCACGCTGATCGCGACGATGAACGCGAGTACGAGATAGTCAGACAGGCATCATGCCAAGAGCCCCTGCTCTCGAGTCGGGGCTCGTTCCCTGCAGGCGCGCGATCAGCTCGCTGCGCGGCACGCCGAGCCTCGGCGTCCGCCGCCAGGACATCGTCCAGATCGGCACGGTAGTGCGTCGCGACCCGCAGTCGAGCACGCCCTCAATGACCACCGGGATCGCGCGTAAAGTTCAGATCGCCGCTCCAGAAATGCCTGCACCGCGACCTCGTTGGCGGCGTTCAGAACGCCGGCGCGGTGCCGCCGGCGCGCGCCGCCCGCTGCGCCAGGCGCCAGGCACGGAAAGCGCTCCATGATCCGGCGCCTCGAACGTCGAGCCGCCCGGTCGCGACGATATCGAGCGATTGCACGCCGGACTCGCAGCGCTCGCGGCCAGGCCAGCGCGTGCGCGATCGGCGTGCGCATGTCGGGGTTGCCCAGTTGCGCCAGCACCGAGCCGTCGACGTACTCGACCATCGAGTGCACCACGCTCTGCGGATGCACGACGACCTCGATATCGTCGGGCGTGCACGCCGAACAGCCGGCAGGCCTCGATCAGCTCGAGCCCCTTGTTCATCAGCGTCGCCGAGTCGACCGAGATCTTGCGGCCCATGACCCAGTTCGGATGCGCGCAGGCCTGCGTCGGGCGTCACGCGCGCCAGCTCGCTCGCGTGGCGTGCGCAGGAACGGGCCGCCGGAAGCCGTCAGCAGGATGCGCGCGCACGCCGGCGGGCGCGTCGCCCGGCAGCCGCGCCGGCGGGCAGGCACTGGAAGATCGCGTTGTGCTCGCTGTCGATCGGGATGAGCTGCGCGCCGCTCGCGCGCACCGCCTCGATCAGCAGACTCGCCCGCCATCACCAGCGCTTCCTTGTTGGCGAGCAGCAGGCGCTTGCCGGCCCGCGCGGCGGCAAGCGTCGGCAGCGAGCCCCGCCGCGCCGACGATCGCCGCCATCACGCATGTGCGCCTCGGGCAGGCGCGCGACCTCTTCGAGAGCCGCCGCCCCGCGCAGCACGCGCGTCTGTGATGCCGGCGTCGCGCAGCCGCGTCGCGCCAGTCGTGCGCGCGGCGGCCTCAGTCGACCAGCACGGCCACGTCCGGCCGGTGCTCGCAGGCATTGCTCGAACGAGCTCGCGCGTCGTTGGACGCGCGCAGTCAGCGCGACCACGCGCAGCGCGTCGGGATGCCGCGCGATCACATCGAGCGTGCTCGCGCCGACGCTGCCGGTGGAGCCCAGGATGGCGACGCCCTTCACTGTGCGATTCCCTCCAGCTGAGCGAGGCCGAGGAGGAACGCCGGCGCCGCCGCGGTCACGCTGTCGATGCGATCCAGCACGCCGCCGTGGCCCGGAAAGATCGAGCCGCTGTCCTTGAGACCCGCATAGCGCTTGAACATGCTCTCGGTGAGATCGCCGACGATCGAGAGCAGCACCACCGCCACGCACAACGACACGAAGGCGAGGCGCCGCAGCGCCGAACCACCACGGCGCCGATCACGGCGATGAGCCACGGCGAACGAGCAGGCCGCCGACACGCCTTCCCAGGTCTTGCTGGGGCTCACCCGCGGCGCGAGCTTGACGCGGCCGAAGCGCCGGCCGGCGAAGAACGCTCCGATGTCGGCGGCCCACACGAGCACCAGCAGGAAGAGCACCCGTTGCGGCGCCCTGCACGGTCGACTGCAGATAAAGGTGAGCGAGCGCCACCCAGGCAGGCACCAGCACGAGAAGCCCGCACCGGCCACGGCTGACGCGGCTGTGCGCGCGCGGGCGCAAGCGTGACCCACAGGAACGCGACGAACCACCACGCCAGCGCGAACGACAGCAGGGCGTCGCAGGCGCCGCGGCATCGCGCGTCAGCCCGACAGACGAACGCCATCGCGAGCGCAACGCGCGAGCGACGTAGAGCCAACGCGCGCCACTGCCGCGGAAGCGCGGGAACGCCGACCATTCCCACGCGCCCACGAGCACGACGCGGCGAAGACGCCGAGCGCGACGCTCGGCGGCAGCAGCAGGATCACTGCCAGCAGCGCCAGCCGCCGAGGCACGACCGCGGTGAGGACGCGCTGCCTGAGCATCAGCGCGCCGACCATCTGCTTGCGGCGGTCGAGCCCGAAGCGGCGCTCGCGCCGGCGAAATAGTCGAGCGCCGAGCTGCGAGATCCCGGCGCGACGAAGTCCGGCCACAGCGCGTCGCAGAAATACAGCTCGGTGTAGGCGAGATTCCACAGCAGGAAATTGCTGATGCGACGTTCGCCGCCGGTGCGGATGAACAGGTCCGGATCCGGCAGCTCGCCGAGCGCGAGCCGCGCGTGCAGCGCTCGCTCGTCGATCTCCTCGGCGCCGATCGCCCCGCTCGCGCACTGCGCGCCAGAGCGCGCGCCGCCTGCACGATGTCCCAGCGGCCGCCGTAGCCGACCGCGACGCTGCAGGTTCAGCCCGCTATTGGCGCGCGTCAGCTCCTCCGCTTCGTTGAGTTGCGCTCTGCAGCCGCACGCGACAGGGTGCGCCGCTCGCCGATGAAGCGCAGCCGCACGCCGTGTTGCGTTGCAGCTCCGCGACCTCGCGCTCGAGCGCCTCCATGAACAGCTCCATCAGCCGCGCTGACCTCGTCCGCGGGCCGGCGCCAGTTCTCGCTCGAGAAGGCGAACAGCGTCAGCACCTCGATGCCGAGCTCGGCGCAGGCCTCGCACGCACATGCGCACGGCTCGACGCCGGCCTTGTGACCGGCGATGCCGCGGCAGGCCGCGCGCCTGCGCCCAGCGCCCGTTGCCGTCCATGATGATGGCGACGTGCTGCGGACGTGCGTTCGGCGGTGAGTGGGCAGGGACTGGCACGGTCTGGGACTGTCGACCGAGGCTGTCCTTCGAGCTCAGACCTGCATCAGCTCCTTTTCCTTCTCGGCCAGCACCTGGTCGATCTCGGCGACGTGCTTGTCGGTGAGCTTCTGCACCTCGTCCTGCGCGCGCGTCGTCGTCGTCCTGCGACGATGAGCTTCTCCTTGAGCATCTCCTTGAGCTCGTTCATCACGTCGCGGCGCACGTTGCGCACGGCGACGCGCGCGTTCTCCGCCTCGTGGCGCACCACCTTGGTGATGTCGCGGCGCCGCTCCTCGGTGAGCGGCGGCAGCGGAATGCGGATCACCTGGCCGGCGGTCGCCGGCGTCAGGCCGAGATCGGACTTGATGATCGCCTTCTCGATCACCTGCACCATGGACTTCTCCCAGGGGGTGACCGCGAGCGTGCGCGCGTCCTCGACGCTGATGTTGGCCACCTGGTTCAGCGGCACTCGTTGCCGTAGTAGTCGACCTGAGGTGCTCGACGAGGCTCGGGTGCGCGCGGCCGGTGCGCAGCTTCTTCAGATCGTTGCGGAATGCCTGCACGCACTTGTGCCATGCGCTGGGTCGCGTCTTTCTTGATGTCCTCGAGCATGGTGATCCCCCGTGAGTCCGTTACGCTTCGTTGCCGACCACCGTGCCCACGTCTTCGCCCTGCACGATGCGCATCAGATCGCCGGCGTTGTTGAGATTGAACACCTGCAGCGGCAGGTTGTTGTCGCGGCACATGACGATGGCGGTCGCGTCCATCACGTTGAGCCTGTCGGTCAGCACCTTGTCGAAGGTCAGGCGCGCATAGCGCTTGGCGCCCGGATTCTTGACCGGATCGGCGGAGTAGACGCCGTTGACCTTGGTCGCCTTGAGCAGCACGTCGGCGTCGATCTCGATGGCGCGCAGGCTGGCGGCGGTGTCGGTGGTGAAGAACGGGATTGCCCGTGCCGGCCGCGAAGATCACCACGCGGCCCTTCTCCAGGTGGCGCACGGCGCGGCGGCGGATGTAGTCCTCGCAGACCTCGTTGATGCGCAGCGCCGACATCACGCGCGCGTAGGTCGCCGAGGCTCTCGAGCGCATCCTGCATCGCGAGCGCGTTGATCACGGTGGCGAGCATGCCCATGTGGTCGGCGGTGACGCGATCCATGCCGGCGCGCGCCAGGCCGGCGCCGCGGAAGATGTTGCCGCCGCCGATGACGACCGCGACCTGCACGCCGAGCTGCGGTGACCTCGCGAATCTCGCCGGCGATGCGCTTGAGCATCGCCGGATCGATGCCGTAGTCCTCGCCCCCGAGCAGCGCCTCGCCGCTCAGCTTGACCAGGATGCGCCGATAGCGTGCGTTCGAGCCCATGTGCGTGCCGCCCTTCTGGCCCGTTCGAATGACTGGGCTTCGAGTGGCCATTATAAAGAACCCCGCCGTGGCGGGGTCCTTCGTATCGTCAGTGCCTGGCGCCGCCGCTCCCCTTCACCGTCGCCATGACTTCGGCGACGAAATCGTCCTGCTTCTTCTCGATGCCCGCGCCCGACCTCGAAGCGGACGATACTCGCTGACGCTCGCGCCTTGCCCTGCTTGAGCAGCTTCTCGACGGTCAGCTTGTCGTCCTTGACGAACGGCTGGCCGATCAGCGTGATCTCGGCGAGGTACTTGCGCAGCCTCCCTTCGACCATCTTGCGACGATCTCGGGCGGCTTGCCCTCGCCGTCAGTGCCTGCTCGGCGAGGATCTCGCGCTCCTTGGCCGACGCACCTCGGCCGGCACCTCGCTGCGGCCGTGACGTACGCCGGGTTCGCCGCCGCGACGTGCATGGCCAGGTCCTTCGCCAGCGCCTCATCGCCGCCCTTCAGGGCCACCAGCGCACCGATGCGCGTGCCGTGCAGATAGGTGCCGAGCGCCGTCGGTGCGCGCACCAGCGCGCGAAGCGCCGCACGGCGATGTTCTCGCCGATCTTCGCGACCAGCGCGCGGCGCCGCTCATCGAGCGTCTCGCCGCCGCTCGGTCTGCGCATCGAGTCAGCGCGCTCAGGTCGGCGCTGCGCTGTGCGCAGCGCGAGTTGCGCCGCGGCCGCGCGGCGAACGCCCGGAAACTCGTCGCTCGCGCGCCACGAAATCGGTTTCGCAGTTCACTTCGACGATCGCTGCGGACAGGCCGTCGCCGGCCCGCTCGATCGACGATCGTGCCTTCGGCCGCGACACGCGCCGCCTTCTTGTCAGCCTTGGCCAGGCCCTGCTTGCGCATGAGCTCGGCGGCGGCATCGAGTCGCCTCCGCTCGACCAGCGCCTTCTTGCACTCCATCATGCCGGCGCCGGTGCGCTCGCGGAGCTGTTTGACCGCATCTGCAGTGATCGTCATCGTCGTGGAACCTCGGATCTGTCTATCGTCGCTGTCCAGCGTTTGCCTCATGCCGGGCTGACTATTCGTTGCCGGGCTTGCCGGGCGTCGGCGCAGGGCCGGCGCCGGTTTCAGGCCTGCGCGCGCCCGCCGTGGCGCCTGGTCCGCGCGGCCGTGCCGCCGCGAAACGCTCAGCCGCGCCGCGCACATCGGTGGCATCCACGTCGACTGTCCACATCGACGTCGGCGTCCACCGCATCCGACTGCCTCCGCGACGTCCGCGGCGGCGGCCTGCTCGGGCGCCGACCGATGTCGACGATCTTGCGCCGCCGGCTTGCGACGGATTGCGGCCTTCTTCCTGGCCGGCGCCGGCCGGCGCCGCGCCGACTTCTTCTTGGGGTTGCCCTCCTCGTCCAGCTCGACGAACTCATCCTCGCCCGCCGGCACTTCCGGAATCGACGACTTGCCTTCCAGCACCGCGTCGGCGATGCCGATGGCATAGAGCTGGATGGCGCGCATGGCGTCATCGTTGCCCGGGATCACGTAGTCGATCGCCGTCCGGCGAGCAGTTGGTATCGACCACCGCGACCACCGGGATGCCGAGCTTCCTGGCCTCGTGCACCGCGATGTCCTCGTGGCCGACGTCGATCACGAACAGCGCGTCGGGCAGCGCGCCCATGTCCTTGATGCCGCCCAGGCTCCGCGGAGCTTGTCCATCTCGCGGCGCAGGCCTCTGCGCCTCCTTCTTGCCGCGCTTGTCCAGCGCGCCGCTCGTGGCCATCTCCTCGAGCTCCGTCAAGCGCTTGATCGACTGGCGGATGGTCTTGAAATTGGTGAGCATGCCGCCCAGCCAGCGCTGGTTGACGTAGGGCATGCCGCAACGGGTCGGCTTCCTCCTGCACGGCCTCGCGCGCCGAGCGCTTGGTGCCGACGAACAGCACCTTGCCGCCGTCGGCGACCACGCTCTTGATGAAGTTCGCCGCCTCCGCGTACAGCGGCTGCGTCTTCTCGAGATTGATGATGTGGATCTTGTTACGCTCGCCGAAGATGAAGGGGGCCATCTTCGGGTTCCAGAAGCGGGTCTGATGTCCGAAATGAACACCCGCTTCCAGCATCTGTCGCATGGACACGCTGGCATGAAATACTCCTGTGGGGGTTGAGCCTCCGCGCATCCCGTGCGGAAACCGCTGTCGACCGTCAGTGACCTGGCGTCGAGCCAGGCCTCCAAAGGGCCGCCGGCACCCGTCCGCACGTGTCGGTACGCGTGTGGTTTGCGTTGCCAAAAAACGGCGCGCTTTATACCATACTTTTGCAGCGCAACAACGCGTTAGGCGCAACGGACAAGAGCCCCCGCCGATGCATGCGCACAACCGTCACCCCGGCCATGAACGTCACCATCAAGACTCCTGCAGATCAGGAGCGCATGCGCGTCGCCGGCCGGCTGGCGGCCGAGGTGCTCGACATGATCGGCGAGCACGTCGTGCCGGGCGTGACCACCGAGGAGCTCGACCGGCTCTGCCACGACTACATCGTCAATGACGCAGCAGCTCGATTCCGGCCAACCTCAATTACCAGGGGTTTCCCAAGACCATCTGCACCTCGGTCAATCACGTCGTCTGCCACGGCATTCCGGGCGACCGGGTGCTGAAGAACGGCGACATCATCAATATCGACGTCACGGTCATCAAGGACGGCTTCCACGGCGACACCAGCCGCATGTACTTCGTCGGCAAGCCCGCGGTGCAGGCGCAGCGGCTCACCGAAGTGTGCTTCGAGGCCATGTGGCGCGGCATCGAGCAGGTGCGCCCGGGCGCGCACCTCGGCGATATCGGGCCATGCGATCCAGACCTATGTCGAGTCGCAACACTTCTCGGTGGTGCGCGAGTACTGCGGCCACGGCATCGGGCGGGTGTTCCACGAGGATCCGCAGGTCCTGCACTACGGCGAGCCCGGCACCGGGCTCGAAGCTCGAGCCGGGCATGACGTTCACGATCGAGCCCATGGTCAATGCCGGGCGCCGCCACGTGCGGCTGCTCCCCGACGGCTGGACCGTCGTCACCAAGGATCATTCGCTGTCGGCGCAGTGGGAACACACCGTCCTGGTCACCGCCCACGGGTGTCGAAGTGCTCACGCTTGGCAGCCGCGAGTCGCGTCGGCTGACCGTAGCGCACGTTGATTCCGCTGACGCACGACGATCGACGACGATGCGGCAAGAGCCGCGATCACTGCAGCCAGCGCCGCGCCTGGCGACTACCTGCACCTCCCTGAATGAACTGCTCGACGAGCGGCGGCGACTCGCGTCGCTGCGTTCCGCGACGCGCTGGAAGAGGCGGCGACGCGAGCTGCGGGGAACGCTTCGCGCAGGACGAGCCCGTCGAAGCGCTGGTGCGCGATCGCGCGCGGCTCGTCGATGCGACTGCTCGAGCGCGGCCTGGCAGCTGCAACGCCGGATAAGACGCCGGCGACCTGGCGCTGATCGCCGTCGGCGGCTACGGCCGCGGCGAGCTGCACCCGTGCTCCGACATCGACGTCTGCATCCTGCTGCCCAAGAGCGATTCGCACCGCTGGCAGCCGGGCCTGGAGCGCTTCCTGACCTTCCTGTGGGACATCGGCCTGGAGGTCGGTCACAGCGTGCGCACCATCGACGACTGCCAGCGCGAGAGCCTCGCGGACATCAGGTCGCCACCACGCTGATCGAAGTCGCGGCTCCTGGCCGGCCCCGAAGCGCTGCTACGCGGCGATGAAACACGCGCTCGCGCCCGAGCGCATCTGGCTCGGCGCAGGACTTCTTCGAGGCGAAGGTCAAGGAGCAGCTCGCGCGCCATCATCGCTTTCACGACACCGCTACAACCTCGAGCCGAACGTCAAGTCCAGCCCGGGCGGGCTTGCGCGACATCCAGACCATCGGCTGGGTGGCGAAGCGGCATTTCGGCACCGACACGCTCGACGACCTCGTCGCGCACGGCTTCCTGACCCGCAACGAGCTGCGCAAGCTGCAAGACCGCGCCAGGCATTCCTGTGGAGGGTGCGCTTCGCCCTGCACATGCTCACCGGGCGGCGCGAAGACCGGCTGCTGTTCGATCACCAGATCAAGCTCGCCAAGCTGTTCGGCTACGAGGACGCCACCTACACGCTGGCGGTCGAGCAGTTCATGCAGCGCTACTACCGCACGGTGATGGACGTCAGCCTGCTGAACGAGATGCTGCTGCAGCTGTTCCGCGAAGCCATCCTCACGCCGAACCGCGGCGAGCCGGTGCCGCTCAATGCGCGCTTTCAGATCCGCAACGACTATCTGCGAGGTCACGCAGCGATGACGTGTTCGCGCGCAACCCGTCGGCGCTGCTGGAAGCTGTTCGTGCTGCTGCAGCAGCAACCCGCAGATTCGTGGCGTGCGCGCCGCGACGATCCGCCTGATCGGCCGCAGCCTGTGGCTGATCGACGAGGAATTCCGCCAGAACCCGCGCCATCACCGGCTGTTCCTGGAGATCCTGCGCGCCCCGGTCGGCGTGACGCACGAGCTGCGGCGCATGAACCTGTACGGCGTGCTCGGCCGCTACATTCCCGTCGTTCGGCCGCATCGTCGGGCGCATGCAGTACGACCTGTTCCATGCCTATACGGTCGACGCGCACACGCTGTTCGTGGTGAGCAACCTGCGCCGCCTGGCGATGCCGAAGTACGACCACGAATTCCCGGCGCTGCAGCCGCGATCATGCAGTCGCTGCCGAAGCCGGAGATCGCCTATCTCGCGGCGCTGTTTCACGACATCGCCAAGGGCCGCGGCGGCGATCACTCCGAACTCGGCGCGGTCGATGCCGAAGCGTTCTGCCTCGAACAGGGCTTGAGCCGCTACGACGCGCGCCTGGTCGCCTGGCTGGTGCGCAATCACCTCATGCTGTCGATGACCGCGCAGAAGAAGGACATCAGCGACCCGGAGGTCATCCAGCGAGTTCGCGCGCCTCGTCGGCGACCAGACCCACCTGGATTACCTGTACGTGCTGACCGTCGCCGATGTGCGCGGCACCAATCCGAAGCTGTGGAATTCCTGGAAGGCCTCGCTGTTCGAGGAATTCTACGAGCGCACCAAGCGCGCCCTGCGCCGCGGCCTGGAGAGTCCGATCGACCAGGATGAACTGATGCGCGAGACGCAGGCCGCCGCGCGCGCGCTGCTCGCGCAACGCGGCGTCGACGCCGCAGCGGTCGAGCAGCGTCTGGGAGTCCGTGCACCGACACCTATTTCCTGCGCCACACGCCGGAGGAAATCGCCTGGCACACCGCCCTGCTCGCGGCGCGCGAGCCCGACGACGACGCGCCGCTGGTCGCCATCAGTCCAGCATGACCGAGCGCGGCGGCACGCCGATCTTCGCCTACACGCCGCGGCCGCCAGCACAGCTTTGCGCGCACCACCGCGGTGCTCGATCAGATGGGCCTCAACATCGTCGACGCGCGCATCACGCCGACCGCCGAACGGCTTCAGCCTCGAGACGTACCTGGTGCTCGAGGACAACGGCCGCACCATCAGCGACACCGCGCGCATGCACGAAATCGAGCAGTCGCTGTGGCGCAGCCTGCAGCAGCCGGCCGGCACGCCGCTCGCGGTGACCCGGCGTGCGCCGCGCCAGGTGCGCATGTTCTCGACGCCCACGCAGGTCGACGATCAGCGCGAGACCCGCAAGCGCAACCGCACCATCCTCGAGCTGATCGCGGGCGACCGCCCCGGGCTTGCTGTCGGAGGTCGGCAAGATCTTCATGAGCGAGCGGGTCGACGTCCATCGGCGCCAGGATCATGACCGTCGGCGAGCGCGCCGAAGACGTCTTCTACGTCAGCGATGATGACGGCCAGCCGCTTGTCGGAAGCTGCGGCGGATAAGTTGCAACAGAGATTGCTGGAGACGCTGGACCGGCGCGAATGAATCCGCGTCTCGCGTTGCTACATCCCTATCCGTTCGAGCGCCTGCGGCGCTGATGGCCGGCATCAAGCCCCCTGCCGATCTGGCGCCGATCGCTCTGTCGATCGGCGAGCCGCGACATCCTGCGCCGCAGTTCCTTGTCGATGCGCTGACGCAATCCCTCGGCATACCTTGGACAGTATCCGGCTCGCGTTGGGCTTGCCGGAGTTCGCGGGCGGCGGCGGCTGGCTGGCTGGAGCGCCGCTTCAGTTGCCGGCGGGCGCGTCGATCCGCAGACCATGGTGCTGCCGGTGAACGGCACACGCGAAGCGCTGTTCGCGTTCGTGCAGGCAGTGGTCGATCCGGCGCGCCAGCCACTGGTCGCCATGCCCAATCCGTTCTATCAGATCTATGAAGGCGCGGCGCTGCTCGCGGGCGCCGAGCCCTACTACCTCGACACGCGGCCGGAGAACCGCTTTCTTCCCGATCTGGAGGCAGTACCCGATTGCGATCTGGCGGCGCTGCCAGGTCCTGTTCCTGTGTTCGCCAGGCAACCCGACCGGCGCGGTCATGAGCCAGCGCTATCTCGCCGAGGCGCTCGAGCTCGCCGATCGTCACGACTTCGTGATCGCGGCCGACGAGTGCTATGCGGACATTTATCTCGATGAACATCGGCCTCCCCCCGGCCTGCTGCAGGCGGCGCGCAGCAGCCGGGCGCGGCCGCTTCGAGCGTTGCGTGGTATTTCACAGCCTGTCGAAACGTTCCAGTGTGCCGGGACTGCGTTCCGGCTTCGTCGCGGGCGATCCGGCCATCATCCAGCAGTTCCTGCTCTACCGCACCTATCACGGCTGCGCCGTTGGCACGCACACCCAGCTCGCCAGCATCCCCGCCTGGAACGACGACGCCCACGCCACGGTCAATCGCGGCCTTTACCGGAGGAAATTCGCCGCGGTACTGCCCATCCTCGAAGCCGTTCTGCAGGTATCGCGTCCCGACGCGGCGTTCTACCTCTGGCCGGACGTGGGCGGCGACGACGAAGAATTTGCCAGAGAGCTCCACGCGCGACAGAACGTGCTCGTTCTCCCCGGCACCTATCTCGCGCGCGACAACGAGGGGCGCAACCCCGGCCGCGGGCGAGTTCGCCTGTCGCTGGTTGCCAGCGTCGAGGATTGCACGCTGGCGGCCGAGCGGATCAGGACGTTCGTCGAGCGGCGATGAACCGGATCGAGTCGTAAGCTATGATTCTCGTGCGACGCGCCGATCTTCCGAGCGGTTTTCGCCATCGTCTTTGAAGACCAGGGCCGTGAATCCGTCCATGGAGGCTCCGCGTCGGCATCCTGCCTCCGACGGTCGCGAAAACCGCTCGGAAGATCGGCGCATCGCACACGGGAAGCCAATTGAGACACCGATGAGTTCGCTCGACTCTCTGAGAGTGACCGTCGAATCGGCGTTCGAGCAACGCGCGACTCTGACGGCGCAGAACGCGCCTGCCGTTGCGCTCCGCCGTCGATGCGTGCGTCGAGCTGCTCGACCGCGGCGAGGTTCGCGTCGCGGAGAAGCATGACGGTCGGTGGATCGTGAACGAGTGGCTGAAGAAGGCGGTGCTGCTGTCGTTCCGCGTGCATGAGAATGTGCCGTTCGATGCCGGCTTCACGCGCTTCTACGACAAGGTGCCGCTCAAGTACGCCGGCTACGACGCGGCGGCGTTTCGCGAGTCGGGCGCGCGCGTCGTGCCGCATGCCATGGTGCGCAAGGGCGCGTTCATCGCCCCGAACGTCGTGCTGATGCCCAGCTACGTCAACATCGGCGCATATGTCGGCAGGGCACGATGGTGGACACCTGGGCCACGGTCGGCTCGTGCGCGCAGATCGGCAGAAACGTGCACTTGTCGGGAGGTGTCGGTATTGGCGGCGTGCTCGAACCGCTGCAGGCCGCACCGACGATCATCGAGGACGACTGCTTCATCGGTGCGCGCTCGGAAATCGTCGAAGGAGTCGTGGTCGAGACCGGTGCGGTCATCTCGATGGGTGTTTTCATCGGCCAGAGCACCCGGATCTACGATCGCGCCAGCAGCAAGATCAGCTATGGGCGCGTTCCTGCCGGCGCGGTCGTCGTGCCCGGAAGCCTGCCCTCCGCCGATGGCAAGTACAGCCTGAGCTGCGCGGTGATCGTCAAGCACGTCGATGCGCAGACGCGCGCCAAGACTGCCATCAACGACTTGCTGCGCGCGGACTGAAGGACGGCCCAGAGGACGCCAAAGAAGACGACCAACAGGACGGCGCGCCGCCGCTCATCTACGTTTCATGACGCTAAGGAGAAGCATCGTGCGCCATCACAAGACCGCTTCGCGGATCCGCTCGGCGGTTTCCGCCGGCGTTGCCTTGTCGATGCTGCCGGCACTGCCGGCCCACGCCGACTGGTCGGGCAAGGCCGAGGCCGGCTACGTGATGGCGCGCGGCAACACCGACACCGACTCGGCGAACGCCAAGTTCGAGCTGGCGCGCGCCCGCGAGCGCTGGAAACACGCGATCGCCGCCACGGCGCTCTACGGCCAATGGCACTTAGATAAGCCCCAGCGAGATTGATGCGTGAGGCCAAGAGATTGAAGGAGAAGAGGAAGGCTGACCGGGATTGGTAGGATGTTGTGAGCATCGCGAGCGGCTGTATCCGCCGACGGTGACCTTGTCGATGTTCATGAAGCAGGTGCTGGAAGCCGATCGCTCCTGCCAGAGAGCGGTCAATGCCTGGGCGGGGCAACGCGCGGCCGAAGGCTTGAGCGTGCAGAGCATCCGCACGGGGGGCTACTGTCAGGCGCGCCAGCGTTTGCCGCTGGAGATGGTCACGGCGCTCGCGCGTGAGAGCGGCCGTTCGCTGTCGACTCAGGCGCAGCGTTGTTGGCGCTGGCGCGGTCGAACCGTGAAGCTGGCCGACGGCACCGGCATCTCGATGCCGGACACCGCCGAGAACCAAGGGCGTTATCCGCAGCCGAGTAGCCAAGCCGAGGGCGTGGGCTTTCCTCTGGCGCGGCTGGTGGGGATCGTTTGTTTGTCGACCGGAGCCGTGCTGGAGGCGGCGCTCGGGCCGCACGCGGGCAAGGGCCAGAGCGAGCTGGACCTGTTTCGCAGCCTTCTTGGAGCATTGTCTGCTCAAGATGTGTAAGCGATTAGTTATCTGCGTTCTTCCTTCCTGAAGGATTTCCTTGCACGCTGCCGAGCAGTTGGGAAGGAGGCAGCGTGATGAGCAAAGGCCTAACGGAGAAGCAGCAGCGTGCGCTTGAGCATGTGGAGCGTGCTCGCAGCGTGGGCATGAGCTTGAGCGATTATGCGCGGGCCCAAGGCGTAGAGGTTCGACCGATCTACGATTCGATGGGGGCGCTGCGCAAGAAGGGTATGTTGACGCCAACGGCGTCACGCACGGGGTCAGCGTTTGTGGCCGTGCGCGTAAGATCACGTTCGGAGGTCTCAGCACCGCCGACAGCTTCAAGCTCGGGCAGCAACCTGATTTGCCGATTGCGTATCGGAACGGCGGTGATTGAGTGCGCCGAGTGGCCACCGGCGTCGTGGCTGGCCGCACTCGTGTCGGCACGCGCGGATGCTGCGCCCTGACGCGCAAGGGATCGAGCGCGTGTATCTATACCGCGCTCCCGTGGACATGAGACGGCAGATTGACGGGCTGTCGTTGCTGGCCAAGGAAGTGATGCAGCTCGATCCGATGTCGGCCGCTCTGTTTGCTTTCGTTAATTCCAGACGCAATAAGCTCAAGCTGCTGCTGTGGGAACGCAACGGCTTTGTCCTGTGGTACAAGCGTCTGGAACGTCATCGATTTCAATGGCCACGGCACGTTGAGCAAGACGTGATCACACTGTCAGTCGAGCAACTCAACTGGCTGCTCGATGGCTATGATGTGTGGCGCATGAAGCCGCACGAGACGCTGCATTTTTCGGTGTTGAGCTGATTCGGCAGCGCGAGGATTCGCTATAATTTGCGGGTGATTCCCAACGCGCCGACGATGCCAGAGACGATCGATGCGCAGGCTCTGGCCGCGCGTTTGGCGGCGCGCGAAGAGCGTGTGCGATTACTCGAAGAGGAGAACCGTTGGCTCAAAGCCCAGCTCTTCGGCCGCTCATCCGAGAAGACACCCGTCGAGGACATCAGTCCCGATCAAGCATGGCTCTTCAACGAAGCTGAGGCCTTGGCCAAAGCGGCCGAGGCAGCGCCTCAGAGCATCACCATTGCCGCCCATGAGCGCCACAAGCGCGGGCGCAAAAAGCTTCCAGCAGAACTTCCCCGTATCGAGGTCGTGCACGATATCGCTGAGGGCGAGAAGGTCTGTGCCGCGGACGGCACGCCGCTCGAGCGCATTGGGCAGGAGATATCCGAACAGCTGGACTTCAAGCCCGCTCAGCTGCGCGTGATCCGCAACATCCGTCCCAAGTATGCGTGTCCCTGTTGCCACGCGGGGGTAAAGATCGCGCCGGTGCCGCTGCAACTGCTGCCTAAGAGCATGGCCACGGCCTCACTGCTGGCACATATCACCACCGCCAAGTTCGTTGACGGGCTACCCCTATATCGGCAAGAGCCACAGTTCGATCGTCTGGGCATCACGCTGGGTCGAGCCACGATGGCCGGCTGGATGATCCAGCTAGGTGGCATTCACGTGGTGCCGATCATCAACTTGATGCGCGACATCCTGCTGGAGCAACCCCTGATCCACTGCGATGAGACGCGCCTGCAGGTGCTCAAGAGCGACAAGGCCCCGACGGCCGATCACTGGATCTGGGTCCGAGCGGCAGGCCCCCCGGATCGGCGCGTCGTTCTGTTTGACTACGATGCTTCCCGGGGAGGGGCGGTACCGCTGCGCTTACTGCAAGGTTGCAGTGGGATCCTGCTCACCGATGGCTATGAGCCTTATGAGCGGGTTGCCGAGGCACTTCGTCTCGTACACGCCGGCTGCATGGCGCACGCGCGCCGACGCTTTGATGCAGCCGTCAAAGCCAGCCAGCGCGGCAGCGATGCTCAGGCTCGCGTCGGACTGGAATTCATCCGCGAGCTCTACCGGATCGAGCGGCCCCTGTGGGACAAAGAACATCCCTGCACCCCACACCAGCGGCTGCAGATTCGCGCCGAGCAGTCGGCGCCTGTCGTGGAGAAGTTCCACGCCTGGCTTGAAGCGCTCGCCTCGCAGGTCTTGCCGGAAAGCCTGTTGGGTAAAGCCGTCTACTACACCCTGGGACAGTGGCCCAAGCTGATCAAATTCCTGCAGCACAGCGAAGTGCCACTGGACAACAACCGATGCGAGAATGCGATTCGCCCTTTTGTCATCGGAAGAAAAGGATGGTTATTCAGTGACACCGTGAAGGGCGCGCTCGCCAGTGCCAACCTATATTCTCTGGTCGAGACTTCGAAGGCCAATGGCGTCGAGCCGCACGCCTACCTCACGCATCTCTTCACCCAGCTACCCTACGCCAAGAAGCTCGAGGATTTCGACGCCCTGCTGCCGTGGAACGTCAAGCACGCCTCACCCACCTCGTAGGTACTCCATGGATCTCGAGTCATCAACGGTTTACGCAAAGCTACCCGTTCCCGTCACCCATAGCAGGAGACCCATTCAATGACGCTCCAATGCATCAATCCCGATGATCTGCCGATTCCAGAAATGTACACCCAGGTCGTCGTCGCGACGGGAAGCAAGCTGATATTCGTCTCGGGCCAGCAGCCCGAAGACATACACGGTAAGCTCGTTGGCGATGGTGATTTTGCGGCTCAGGCGCGCCTGGCGTTTGGCAATCTCGGCCGTGCGCTTGCTGCTGCCGGCGCCCGGCCTGAGCAAGTCTGCAAGATCACCATCTATGTCGTCGATTACAAGCGCGACGAACACGTGCCGATCATCGAAGCGGCCCAGATAGCCCTGTTCGGAGATCACAAGCCAGCAAACGTAGTGGTCGGGATAGCGACGATGTCCCCAGGCTACCTGATCGAGGTCGATGCGATCGCTGTCATCGACCACACCACCGAGAGCTACGCGAGGACGCGGTAGATAGATCGCTTACCAAGATGTGCTGCTGGCCGAGGCCCTGTACTGCAACTACTTTCTGATCGCCACCCTGCAAGCGGCCGGTGTTGACGTGCTGTTCGAACAAAACGGCTCGCGCATCACCGACTTTCGTCGCGGGCAACCGCTGACTCACACACGGAAGTCTCCGGAGCAGCCGGGGCGGTTCAAAGATAAGCAGATTCCTGGTGCTCCCGAGAAGCGGGGTCAACCCGTTTCTCCCTACCAGATTCCGGCAAAACCAGCCGAAAAGCCTCAGCAGCCTCCCGCGAAAGAGAGCAGGTAACGGCTTTTGATCGGGGCATGATGCTCAAGAAGAGAGACACTCTTCTGCGCGCAAGTGGCCGCGAAGTTCGCTGGTGGCGATTGCGGAGAGGGCATTCACAACGCGCCCTCGCACAAGCAGCAGGCAATCAGCACCAACTACGTCGGCATGATCGAGCGCGGCGAACGCAACTTGACGTTGCGCACGTTGGATGCGCTCGCGCGAGCGCTGGGCACGAAGGCATCGGCGATTGTGAAGGCGGCGGAGAGGCGGAGGAAAGGAAGCCGAGCTACTGCATCGCCTTCATGACTTCCGCCTTCTCTGCATCGGTCAGGCGCGCATCCGCGATTGCTTGACGAACTAACGGGCGTGCCTTGGGATTGGTGGCTGCCGTGCTGGCTAGGTAGTCGACAATGGGCTTCGCGAATCTCGCCTCCATGTCGCGTAATGCGCGTTGACGAGTATTGGTCAGATTGTTGGCCTTGTTTGCTCGGACTGCAGCTTCGTTCTGTTCTCGCATTTCTGGGGTGTTAACGATAGTGAGTCCACGTCCGACGGGCTGTGGAGCGTAGTTCAGTATCGCCTCTGCTCGAATGCGTCCAAGGAATTTGCCAAATGACTGAATCTTCTTTGTCCGATCCCCAATGGGGACATTCACTTCCGCCAATGCGAACCGTGCGACATCGTCGAGCGCGACGAGGTCTGCGCTGCTGACTTCGAAGTCCGCGTCGCGCACCTCAGAACCCACGGGGCGCTTGGCTATGATGTTGTTCAGTAAATCCAGCGCTGCGGCATTCGCTGCATCCTTGTCGTACTGAGAAAGACGTTTGCCGAGCTGGGCTGCGTGTGAGTAGTAGGCGTATTGGGCAGTACCGTCGCCAGGTTTCCATGCGCGCTCCAGCTGAGCGATTTCCTCAGCGATGGGCATTGAATCGGTACCACCGGCAACAGTTCCGAACGCCCAAAACGTTCCGAGCATCAGCGCGGCGACAGGGCGAGGGTAGGTGATTTTCATGTCCATGAGTTCCTCGGCTAGCGGTCACTGATTTCTTCGGCTTACAGACGCGCAGGGACCTGGTGTGCAGAACTTCGTAGCATTCATGGTGCCCTGAGTACCGGCCACGTCCGTCAAACTGTGTAACTGCGGTTGATTCGGCAGAGATGCCTCGCCACTGGGCCCAGTCGGCAGCCTCCATCGGACGGGAATGATGATGTCAAAACTGCCATTACCAATAGGCGTGGGAGCATTGCCCGGAAACTCGAAACGAACTGTATCGAAGCCGACATTGCCGGAGTCGAGAGTGAACCATACATCAGCCGGGTGGCAGCAGCTGATCAAGGACGCGAATGGTGTGGTGATCCAGCGCATCAAGGGCGAGACGTTGGAGGACGTGGTTGCAAACGCCGGTGTGCAATATGAACAGCAGATCACGGGTACCACGAAGCTGATCGACAAGTTCCTGATGGAAGCGGGTTCCGACAACACGTTCGCGCAGAACGACTTTTCGATCGAGGTGTCGATGACCGACATTCTGGCGCTGAGCGTCGGCCACAGCGTGCGGCGCAATTCCGATCCGCCGCCGGGCCAGGAACAGACCGACCGGCTCACCACCGTGAACCTGGTCTACAACATCAAGTAGTGCGCGCGCCCGGCGGCGCTGGAATCCCTCAGTAGGAGATCTGGAACCGCGCCAGCACGGCCTTCTCTTCCTCGCGGTCGCCGCCAGCGGGAGCACCGCCCTCGAACTGCGTCATTGCGTAATTGACCGAAAGCCGCGCGTTCGCCGTCGGGTACCAGTTCAGTCCGGCCGCATACGTGAGCGCGTTGCTTGCCTGCGTGGCGGGGTTTGCGAAGCCCGAGAATGCGCCGTCGTCGACATCCAGCTCGGTGGCGCGCAGCACTACCTCGAACGCCCCCCAGCCGGAATCCGCGCCGCTCGCGAACGGCTTGCGGGGCTTGGCGACGCCGCGAAAGCCGTTGTCTTCGCCGGTCAGCACATAGCTCGCCGTGAGCTGCCAGGCCGCGTGCTCGAGCTCCGCGCGCGCCGCGGCGAGCGCGATTTCCTGCTTGGACTCGATGTACTCGCCGAACAGACCGAGCGCGTAGCGATACCAGTAAGCCTGGGCCGTCAATCGCTGATGCGTGCCGTCGGCCGCCACTCCGGTCGCGTACTGAAAGAAGCTCTGCTGCACCGGCGTGCGGTATTGGGGCAGGACGCCTCCGGTACCGACGGTGCTGCCGAGTTTGGTCCCGGTACTGCCGGCCACACCGAAGCCCAGGTTCTGGAACAGTCCGGGGTCGTTGCGGAACGGCTCGAAGAGGATGCGCGCGGTGACTTCCTTTTTGTCGTCGACATCGGTTGCCGCCGCATCGCGCCCATCGGCCGTGCCGTTGTAGTAGCCCACCGCGTACGACACGACGCCGCCGTCGTAGTCGCCGAGCAGCGTGACGCCGATGTCGCGGTTGGGCGCGAGCTCCGTGGGATAGGCGCGTTCGATGAACGCGATGTTGCTGGCGGATTGCAGGCGTTCCAGGCCGACCGGGCCCTTCACCTTGCCCGCACGGATCACGAACAGCGGCGTGAGCTTGAGGTCAAGGTAGGCATCGACGACGGTGGCGCTGTTGCCCGCGAACTCCGGCGTGAGGCGGGCCGCGAGGTACTTGCCGAGCTGCGCTTCGAATGTCGGACGCAGGCGGCGCAGCAGGAACGTATCGTTGAACGGCGGGTCCGGATCTACCACGAAACGGCCGTCCAGCTGCGCCACCAGGCGCAGCTTGAGATCGAACGAGCCATCCGCGGACCTGATGCCGAAACCGCGCTCTCCTGCAGTCGCCGTCGCACCGCTCTTGGCGCTAGCTGCCGCCTCCTCCTCCGCATTCTCGAGCTTGCGCTCCAGGATGCGTACGCGCTGCTCGAGCGACTCCTGGCTGGGGGTCGCATCCGCAGTGTCGTCCTGGGCGCGCGCGAATGGGCTGGTGAGCAGCACGAGCAACAGGCACAGGGCCAGCGCGACGAGGCGCAGCGCGAGAAACGACAAACGGCCGGACACGGTGAAAACCTCGAGTCATGGAACTCGAGGAGGATGTTAGGAGGCGCGGGTTACCCGGTCAGTCGCGGCGAGGTGACAAAGCGGTCACCGCGACGGCAGCGCCGCGATTCTGCCGAGGACGGCGACGCCATCGAAGCCCCCGGCCTCAGGAAGCCGCCTGTCTGGGATCGTCGAGCGCGGCGATTGCTGAGGTGTCCTCATGCCGCACGTCCCTGCCCTGCACCAGGTACACCACGTGTCGCGCGATGCTCTTGGCGTGGTCGCCGACCCGCTCGAGCGACTTGAGCACGAACACCGCGGACACCGTCGCCTGCAGCCGGCGCGGATCCTCCATCGCCACGCTCACCTGGTGGCGCAGCGCCGAATGGAATTCGGCGTTGAGCTCGTTGTCGCGCCAGGAAATCTCCGCCGCCGCACGCGGATCCATGCGATCGAAGGCGTCGAGCGCGTCGCGCAACATCGCGAGCGCGATGCGCGACAGGTTGCGCACGTCGCGCGCCAGCCTGCGCACCACCGGGCGCGGATGCTCGAGGTTCTCCTGCGCCGCGTAGCGCGCGATCTTCTTGGCCTCGTCGCCGATCCGCTCCAGGTCCGTCACCGCGCGCGCGATCGAGATGATCACGCGCAGGTCGCTCCCCATCGGCTGGCGGCGCGCGATCAGTGCGATGCTGTCCTCCTCGATGTGCACGTCGTAGGCGTTGACATCCTGCTCGCGCGCCAGCACCGAGCGCGCCGCCTCCGCGTCGCCCGCGGCCAGCGCGCGCCCCGCACGCTGCACCTGGTCGAGCACCAGACCGCCCATCTCCAGCACCTTCATGCGCAGCGCCGCGAGATCGACGTCGTAGCCGCGGACGATGTGGCCTTCGCTGAGCTCGTTCATCGACTTGGCGCCTGCGCTCGCGTGCCTGCGTGGCGGTCCGCCGGTGTCATCCGAAGCGGCCTGTGATGTAGTCCTCGGTGAGCTTGTGGCGCGGGTTGGTGAAGATGCGGTCGGTCTCGCCGACCTCGATCAGGTCGCCGAGGTGAAAGTACGCCGTGCGCTGCGAGACGCGCGCGGCCTGCTGCATCGAGTGCGTGACGATGCAGATCGCGTACGTGGCGCGCAGCTCGTCGATCAGGTCCTCGATGCGGGCCGTGGCGATCGGATCGAGCGCCGAGCACGGTTCGTCCATGAGGATGACCTCGGGATTCACCGCGATGGTGCGCGCGATGCACAGGCGCTGCTGCTGGCCGCCGGACAGGCTGGTGCCCGGCTGCGCGAGGCGATCCTTGACCTCGTCCCACAGGCCCGCGCGCTGCAGGCTGGTCTGCACGATCTCGTCGAGCTCGACGCGGTCCGCGGCCAGCCCGTGGATCCGCGGTCCGTAGGCGACGTTGTCGTAGATCGACTTGGGGAACGGGTTGGGCTTCTGGAACACCATGCCGACGCGCGCGCGCAGCTGCACCACGTCCTGGCGCCTGTCGTAGATGTCCCGGCCGTCCAGCGTGATCGTTCCGGTCACGACCGCGCCGACTCGATGGTGTCGTTCATGCGGTTCAGGCAGCGCAGGAACGTCGACTTGCCGCAGCCCGACGGGCCGATCATGGCGATGACCTGGTTGCGGCCGATGTCGAGGTCGACGTTCTTGATGGCGTGCTTGTCGCCGTAGTAGACGTTCACGTCGCGCGCCGACATGACGGGGTTGTCGACCGCGATCGAGCCCACGGTGCTTGCCGGCGTGCGCCCGCAGGTCGGGCGCCGGCGCGCCGGGCTGACGCTGGCTCGGCTTGAGATTCAGGCCCGCCTGGCCATCCGCGGGCCTCTCGGTCTTTTCGCGCCCTTCGGCGACTGCGTTGTTCATGTACGTCCCGATGCCGCTGACGCCTACCAGCGACGCTCGAATCGGTTGCGCAGGATGACCGCCAGCCCGTTCATCACGAGCAGGAAGGCCAGCAGCACGATGATCGCGCCGGAAGTGCGCTCGACGAAGGCGCGCTCCGGACTGTCCGCCCAGAGAAAGATCTGCACCGGCAGCGCCGTGGCGGGGTCGGTGAGCGCGTGCGGGATATCGACGATGAAGGCCACCATGCCGATCATCAGGAGCGGCGCGGTCTCGCCCAGCGCGCGCGCCATGCCGATGATCGTGCCGGTGAGCATGCCCGGGCAGCGCGAGCGGCAGCACGTGATGCAGCGACCGTCTGGATGCTGGAAGCGCCCATGCCGAGCGCGGCTTCGCGGATCGAGGGCGGCACCGCCTTCAGCGCGGCGCGGCTCGCGATGATGATCGTCGGCAGCGTCATCAGCGTCAGCACCAGGCCGCCCACCAGCGGGGCCGAACGCGGCAGGCCGAAGAAATTGATGAACACGGCCAGACCCGAGCAGGCCGAATACGATCGAGGGCACCGCCGCCAGGTTGTTGATGTTGACCTCGATGAGGTCCGTCCAGCGATTCTTCGGCGCGAACTCCTCGAGGTAGATCGCCGCGGCGACGCCGATCGGGAATGACAACAGCAGCGTCACGAGCAGCGTGAAGAACGAGCCCACCACCGCGCCCCAGACGCCGGCCTGCTCGGGCTCGCGCGAGTCGCCCGAGGTGAAGAACGGGCGTGTTGAAGCGCAGCTCCGCGAGCGTCGCGTTCGACCATCCGGTCGACCCAGCCGAGCTGCTGGTCGCTGAGCGGCGCGCGAATCCTCCGGCGTCGCTCGCTGGCGAATGCGTCCCTTCAGATACATGTCGACGTCGTCGCTCGCCAGGACCCACACGGTCTCGGTGCTGCCGATGCGATCGCGGATCCGACTCGACGCGCCGCTGCAGCTCGAATGCCGCACCGCTGCTGACCAGCGCGTAGAGCTGGCGCAGGTTGGTCCGCCCTTCCACGTCCGGGAACAGTGCGCCATGAGGCTCTCGCGGATGAGCGCGGCGTAGTCGGCTGCGGCGAGCGTCTGCGCCAGGCGCGTGCCGTCCGGATCGATGCGCAGCCGGATCGTAGCTGACCTCGAGCTTCACGTAGCTCTGGCGAAAGCCGAGTAGCCCTTGCGAGATGATCGTGTAGAAGAGAAATACGACGAAGGCGATGCCGAGCGCCACCGCGCCCATGCCGTAGAGCTCGGAAACGCACCTCGGCGCGGTAACGTCTCTTGAGGCTCTTCTCCACGAGCGCCAGGGTGCGCGCCACAGCCGGCGCCGGCGGTGGCGCCTGCGGCAGGTTCGCGCCCGCCTGCGGCGTATCGTTACTCATACTGCTCCCGGTACTTGCGCACGACGTGCAGCGCGATGACGTTGAGCGCCAGCGTCACGAGGAACAGCACCAGGCCGAGCGCGAACGCGGCCAGCGTCTTGGGGCTGTCGAACTCCTGGTCGCCGACCAGCAGCGTGACGATCTGCACCGTCACCGTCGTCACCGCTTCGAGCGGATTGGCGGTCAGATTGGCCGACAAGCCCGGCCGCCATCACGACGATCATGGTTTCGCCGATAGCGCGCGAGACTGCGAGCAGTACGCCGCCGACGATGCCCGGCAGCGCGGCGCGGCAGCACCACCCGGCGAATCGTCTCGGACCGCGTGCCGCCGAGGGCGAGCGAGCCATCGCGCAATGACTGCGGCACGGCCGTGATCATGTCGTCGGACGAGCGAGGAGACGAACGGAATGATCATGATGCCCATGACCAGGCCCGCGGCCAGGGCGCTCTCGGAGGCGACGTCCAGTCCGAGCGCCTCACCCCAACCGCGCAGGAACGGTCCGACCGTCAGTGCGGCGAAGAATCCATAGACCACCGTCGGGATGCCGGCCAGCACCTCGAGCAGCGGCTTGGCGGCCGCGCGAAAGCGCGGGTGCGCGTACTCGGCCAGGTAGATCGCCGAGAACAGGCCGATCGGCACCGCAACGATCATCGCGATACCCGAGATCAGCAACGTGCCCGCGAACAGCGGCACCGCGCCGAATGCGCCGGAGCAGCCGACCTGGTCCGTGCGGATCGCCGTCTGCGGGCTCCATTGGGTGCCGAAGATGAACTCGTGCACCGGCACGCTGCGGAAGAACACGAATTGCCTCGAACAGAACCGACAGGATGATGCCGATGGTGGTGAAGATCGCAATCGTCGAGCACGCCAGCAGCAGCAGCTCGAAGATGCGCTCCACGCTGTTGCGGGCACGCAAGGTCGGCGAGATTCGGCGCCACACGAGCATCGCGCCGAGCAGTGCCATGGTGATCGCGAGCACCGCGAGCCCCGCGTTGCCGATCGACCGCAGGCGCTGATACTCGCGCGCCGCCTGCGCGGCGAGGGGCGGTACCTGCGCCGCCGTCATGTTGCCCGCTACGACGTTGCGCACGTCGTTCAGCAGCAGGCCCAGTTCGGCATCCGGCAGCGCCCGGCTCTCGGGCGGCAGCTGCGCGATGACCAGGCGCGAGACCACAGCGTCCTGGCCGAAATTCCACACGGCCACGATGAGCAGGGCCGGCAGACCGCACCACATGGCGACCAGCAGACCGTAGTAGGAAGGCAGCGAATGCAGGTTGCGCTGGCCGCGCGCACCGCCCACCACGGCGAGCGAACGGGCGCGGCCGAAACGGTAGGCCGCCGCCGCCAGTAGCAAGAGGACCAGGATGAGCGTGGAAGTCGTCACGCCTCAGATCTTCGCCGGCAGCGGCTTGAGCGCTTTCGCGTCGGCCTGCACCTGCCTGCGCAGCGCATCGGGCAGCGCGATCAGTCCCTTTTCGGCGAGGTAGCCTTCCGGTCCGATGGCGCGCTCGCTGACGTACTCGGCGAGGTACTCGCGCAGGCCGGGAATCACGCCGACGTGACTCTTCTTGACGTAGACGTACAGCGCCCGCGAGACGGGGTACTTGCCGTCCGCGATCAGCTCGTATTCGGGCGCGACGCCGTCGATCAGCGAGCCCTGCAGCTTGTCGGCGTTCTGTTCGAGGAAGCTGTAGCCGAACACGCCGAAGGCGTGCGGATTGGCGACCAGTTTCTGCACGATGAGATTGTCGTTCTCGCCGGCCTCGACGTAGGCGCCGTCCTCGCGCACGGTGTGGCAGATCGCCTTGAAGCGCTTTTCGTCGCCCTTCTTGAGATCCTTGATCCAGCCGAATGCGGAACAGCCGCCCTCCATGGCGAGCTCGGCGAACGCATCGCGTGTCCCTGAGGTCGGCGGCGGTCCGAGCACTTCGATCTTGTCGGCCGGGAGCGCGGGATTGACCTGCTTCCAGGTGCGGTGGGGATTGGGAACCAGTTTCTGCCCGCCCCTGGGATCCGGCACCTGCTTGGCCAACGCCAACCACAGGTCCTTGAGCGAGATCTTCATTCGCGGCGAGCGCCTGGAGTTGGCGAGGACGATGCCGTCGTAGCCGATCTTGACCTCGACGATGTCCTTGACGCCGTGCTGCGCGCACGCGTCGATCTCCGATTGCTTGATGCGCCGCGAGGCGTTGACGACATCCGGGTATTGCACGCCGACGCCGTCGCAGAACAGCTTGATGCCGCCGCCGGTCCCGGTGCTCTCGACCTTGGGGGTCTTGAACCTGCGGTTGACCTTGCCGAACTGCTCGGCCGCCGCTGTGGAGAAAGGGAACACGGTGGAGGACCCCACCACGTTGATGTAGTCGCGTGCCGTCTGTGCCGGCGCCGCTGTCACCAGCACTATTGCCAGCACTATGGCCGCCGCCGGAGTCAGTAAGAGGGCCCGCTTCAAGCTCACGTCGATCGACCTCCGAAAATCACCCGGCTGGCGCCGTGCGGTGGTGCGCCGGCGCATTCATATTAAGAGAGCCGAAAAGACTGCAGTTTACGAGCGTCTTTATACGGCGGCTGTATTGCTGATTTGTTACAAAGTGCCCGGCGCGATGTAAGTCATTGTTCCGGGAAAAGATACCGGCCCGGCGAAAGGCCACGTGCCGCGGGAGTGCCGTGGACTTCGCCGGCCCGGTAGCGCGGGCCTTCAGTAGCGCACGTTGAAGTCGATCTGGTAGCGGTCGTATCCGAGGCTCGTGGTCGGCACGCCGCCCACCGCGATCGGATTGTCGATGAAGCGATCGTTCATGAAGTAGGTGCCGTTGATCACCCAGTTCTTGGTGGGCGCGAAGCCGACCTTGAACACGCTGCCTTCGCTATCCGTGAACCCGCCGCCGAAATCGGAATCGACGAACTGGCCGAAGAGAGCGTCCGCTTCCGTCTTCTGATACGTGTAGCCGAGCTCCCAGGTCAGCGGATCGCTGGCGCGACCGAGTGTGAAACCGCCCGCGTAGGCGGTGTCCTGGTCGTCGGCGTCGCGATTCTGCGCGTACTGGGCGAACACCGAGAACGGCAGCGATCCGAGCTTGAGATCGACCTGGCCGAGCACGTCGAAGACGTTGAAGTCGTTGAGCAGGCGCCGGCAGCCACCCACGTTGGACACCCGGTTGCCGTTCGCCGGGGTGGTCGCCGAGCCGCCGAAGAACGCGTTGTTGACTGCAACCGTGCAGGGCGCGGCCGCGAACGTCACTTCGTTCTGCACGGCGCCGACATCGTAGTAACCGAGCGCGCCGGTCACCGTCATGGTGTCGCCGAGCTTTTGCTTGATGCCGACCTGCGCACCGAACACGTTGGCGTCAGAAGCCGTGGCGGATTCCTGCAACCAGAACCCGTACACGCTGGCGAAGAACGAGCCGCGCGCGAAACGCAGCGCCGCACCTTCCGGCGTGATGTCACCGTCGTAGAAGTAGTCCGCCACCTTCTGGAACGGCTGCGGCATCTTGCCCAGCATCAGGTTGACGCCCTCCGCCGCCTTCCAGTCTACGTACGCCAGGTCGATGCCGACGCCCTTGCGGTCGAAGCCGCTACCGAGCGTCTGATTGGTGGAGCGCGGATCGCCGTTGCCGCCGTTGGTGGCCAGCTGCACGGTCCCGCTCAGCGTATCGGTAGCCTTGGCGGTCAGCCCGAACCGCGCACGGATGCGATGGCGCAGCTGGTCGGTCACCGCCTCTTCCGGATCGACCGATTCGTGGCGGTAGCGCAGATCGCCCTTCCAGGTGATCTTCGAGGCCCAGTCCGAGGAGCTGGCCTTGGCGCGCGCCTGCGCAATCTGATCAGTCTGCTTGTCGTTCGCCTCCTCGAGCTTCGCGTTCTTCTCCTCGAGCTGCTTGTTCTTCGCTTCGAGCGTCTGGTTCTGCTGCTCGAGCGCATCGAGCCGGCGGTTGACCGACTCGAGCGCCTGGCGCATCTCGGCGAAGTCCGCGTCCGACGCCGCCAGCGCGCCGGCCGGAGCTGCGAGAACGGCGGCGATGGCCGCCGAGAGAATGGTGTACTTCATGGAGTTCGGTGTCCTGGAGTTGACCTGTTGGTTGTTGCTGTTGTGCTCAGAGCTTGAGGTTCTTGAGCGCCGTCGCATTGGCGCGCACCACCTTCACCTCGCCCGCCTGCAGCGGGATCAGCCCCTTGTCGACGAGGTAGCCGTCCGGGCCGAAGGCGCGATCGCTGGTGTACTCGGCGACGAATTCCTTCAGGCCCGGGATGACACCGATGTGCGCCTTCTTCACGTAGATATACAGGGGGCGCGACACGGGATATCGAGTGGAGGCGATGTTCTCGAAGGTCGGCGCCTGGCCCTCGACGATCGAGCCGTGCAGCTTGTTGAGGTTCTCCTCGAGGAAGCTGTAGCCGAAAATGCCGAGCGCCTTCGGATTGGCCTCCAGCTTCTGAACGATCAGGTTGTCGTTCTCACCGGCTTCGATGTACGCGCCGTCCTCGCGGATGGTGTGGCAGATCACCCTGAAACGACTCTCGTCCACGTCCTTGGCCGCCTTGATCCACGCGTAGGTGCTGCAGCCGGGTTCCATCACCAGCTCGTGGAATGCATCGCGCGTTCCCGAAGTCGGCGGCGGGCCGAGTACTTCGATCTTCTCCGCGGGCAACGAGGGGTTGATCTGATTCCAGGTCCGGTACGGGTTCGTCACCAGTGTTTCGGGCGCAGCGGGATCCGGGACTTTCTTGGCGAGAGCCAGATAGATGTCCTTGCGCGTGAGCTTGTACGTCGGCGCGGACTTCGCGTTGGCGACGACGATGCCGTCGTAGCCGATCTTCACTTCCAGGATGTCCTTGACGCCGTTCTTGGCGCAGGTCTCGACCTCTGTCGCCTTGATCCGCCGCGAGGCATTGGCGACATCGGAGTGCTGTACGCCCACACCGCCGCAGAAGAGCTTGATGCCGCCACCGGTGCCGGTGCTCTCGACCTTGGGGGTCTTGAACGAGCCCGACCTGCCGAACTGCTCGGCGACCGTGGTCGTGAACGGATAAACGGTCGAGGAGCCGACCACGTTGATGTAGTCGCGCGCAGACTGGGCGGCAGCGATGCCCGCGAGCGCGAGGGCGGCTGCGCCGCCGGCGAGTATGAATTTCCTGATCACGGCGATCTCCCCACTAGGTTTGACGGGGAGCGTTATAGAGGTCGCGGGTTACAGATTTGTGTCAGCAACGCCGCGAGTCGCTAAGCCTCTGGTCGCCGGGCGAAAAAATGCCGCGCGCGCTGTCACCCGGGTGCAATACGGCTCGCAGTCGCGCAACGATTCCTTTATAAAGCGCCTGCTCTTTGTCGACCCCCGGAGCCCAAGCGCCTTGTCATCCGCCACGCTCGAGCTTGCCCAGGCACTCATCGCCCGCCCCTCCGTGAGTCCCGCCGATGGCGGCTGCCAGGACCTCATGATCGAGCGCCTGGCAGCCTGCGGATTCGAAATCGAGCGGCTGCGCTTCAACGGCGTCGACAATTTCTGGGCGCGGCGGGGCCGCGAGCGACCGGTGTTCTGTTTCGCCGGGCATACCGACGTCGTGCCCGCCGGACCCGCGGAAGGCTGGTCGAGCGACCCGTTCGTGCCGACGGTGCGCGACGGCCTGCTGTACGGGCGCGGTGCAGCGGACATGAAGACGGGGCTGGCCGCGATGGTCACCGCGTGCGAGGAGTTCGTGCGCGGCCATCCGCGGCATCGCGGCTCCATCGCCCTGCTCATCACCAGCGACGAAGAAGGACAGTCCGTCGACGGCACGCGGCGCGTGGTGGAAGTGCTCGAGGCGCGCGGCGAGAAGATCGACTGGTGCCTGGTCGGCGAGCCCTCGAGCGAACGCCGGCTCGGCGACACCATCAAGATCGGCCGGCGCGGCTCGCTCAGCGGGCGCCTCACGGTTCACGGCATCCAGGGACACGTGGCCTACCCGCAGCTCGCGGACAATCCGGTGCACGCGTTGGCGCCGGCGCTCGCCGATCTCGTTACGCGCGTCTGGGACCACGGCAATGCGCATTTCCAGCCCACGACGTTTCAGGTGTCGAACCTGAACGCCGGCACCGGCGCGCCGAACGTCATCCCGGGCGAGCTCAAGGCGCGCTTCAATCTGCGCTTCTCCACCGAGCAGACCGTGGAGGGGCTCGAGGCCACGGTAGAGTCGATCCTCACCCGGCACAAGATCAAGTACACGCTCGAGTGGTTTCTCTCCGGCAATCCGTTCTTCACTGCGCCGGGCGAGCTGTCCGCAGCCGCGAGCCGGGCCGTGCAGGAGATCGTGGGCGTCACTCCCGCCCTCTCCACTGGCGGCGGGACATCCGACGGGCGCTTCATCGCTCCAACGGGTGCACAGGTGGTGGAGCTCGGCGTGATCAACGCGACGATTCACAAGGTGGACGAGCACGTGCGCATGGAGGACGTCGACACGCTGCAGCGCGCGTACCTGCGCACGATGCAGCTCCTGCTCACGTAGGACACGACCGGCAATCCCATCGCGCTGCGGCGCGGACCCGGCCCGCGCACAGGAAATACCCGAACGCCGCGGCTCGGGGAGTGGTACCGTGTGAGCATAGCCTCCCCCACGAGTACCCTCTCATTAATTTCGAGAAACCAGCCGCCATTGGCACCCGCCCCGCGCCGCCGGTCGTCGGCGACCTGATCACGGATCATCGCGCGCGCCTGGCCAACGAGCAGCGGGAAGCCCGCGAGCGGCGCCGGCTGGCGCTGGCCGAGCAGTCCTCGGAGTTGAATACGCCCGAGCAACGGATTCGCGCATGGGAAAAGCTGCACGAACTGACGATGCCGCGCGACGAGAAGCATCCGCTCATCCAGGTCATCGCGGCTGACACGGAGCTCTCGCTGATGCAGGTGAACAACGAGCAGCGGCGGCGCGCGCCGTTCGCGAAGCCTGCGCGGGCAGGCGCCGGGCTCAGCTGGAACACCAGCCCCGTACGCTAGTTCCCTGGTTGGCAGACTGGGCCGTCGGCCTCGTGCGCGCGCCGTCGTGCCCGCGCGAATCTGAGTTGCCCGAGGGCTCGCGCGGCGACATCGGCGCGCAGGTCACCGTCATGATCGAGTTCCGAAGGGCTGAGCGCGTCTGCCAATTCCGTCACAGGCGGGCCCGGGGCAGAACTTCTCCGCAGAGCGGCGGTCATGGTAGCGTGTAGCCCAAAGGTGGGTATCGGGATGCGTCGTTTCTTCGTCGTTTCGGCACTCTGGCTCGGCCTCCTCGGGGCTGCGGAGCCATTGCTCGCCTGCGCGATGAATTCACCGGTCTCCGAATGTTGCCCGACGGGCACGCAGGCCCCCTGCAACGATGATTCCGGCTCGGCCGACGCGCTCGCAGACGCGCACCAGAATTGCTGTGCTGCTGCCCCGATCGGCCAGCCGCTTGCCGTCTCGATCCAGATGAGCGACAGAAAGCCTTCGTACGGAACGTCCGGCGCAGCAGATCTGCCGCCGGTCGCAGCGCTCCCGGGCGGCTTGCTCGCCCCCTCCGCCGCGCTTACCCACAGACCACGATTCACTGACCTGGTGCCGTCCTGCGGTGCCTCGACCTACCTGCGCACCGGACGACTGCGCTTGTAGCGCTCACCTCGATCGCGCCCGCGGTGTAGCGGGCGCACGTTTGATCCCCTGATTTTGACTCGCTCGATGCGCGCACCGTGCGCGCCGGCGGAACGCCATCAGACGAATCGAGGTATGCCGTCATGACCAGGATTTCATCAGCACTGGTCGTCCTGACAGTCACAGCGCTCACATGGAACTCGTACGTACGGGCGGACGAATCGCTCTCCCTTGAGGAGGCGGTCGACCAAGCTCTCAAGGAGACGCCGCAAATGGCGGCCGCCGTGGCCACACTCGAAGCGGCGCTGGCCGCGGCGCCGAGTGCCGGCCGGCTGCCCGATCCCGAGCTCGTGGCGGCGGTGGACAACCTGCCGATCAATACCGCCGATCGTTTCTCGTTCACGCGCGACTTCATGACGATGCGCCGGATTGGGCTCATGCAGAGCGTTCCGAATCACGAGAAGCGCCGCCTCCAAAGCGAACGCGCGGAGGACCACATCGCGGTTGCGCAGGCGCAGTTGCGCAAGGCGCGCTTCGAGATCGCGCGCGCAGCGGCCGAAGCCTGGATTGCGGCTGCCGTGGCCGAAGAGTCGCGCGCGCGCCTAAACGAGCGGAAGGCTGAGACGGAACTGCAGGCCACGGCCGCCCGCGCTGCACTCGCCAGCGGCCGAGCCTCCGCGACGGACGCACTCGCCGCGCAATCCGTGGTCGCGCGGCTGGACGAGCGCATTGCCGCGCTCGATCAAGAGGTCGAGGCGCGCCGGGCGGAGCTCGCGCGCTGGGTGGGGGAAGCGGCAGATCGCTCTCTCGCGTCCATTCCGACCGAGCGCGAGTTGGGTCGTCCACCCGAATCCCTGTTGGCCGCGGTTCCGCAGCACGCGCCGCTCGCGCCGCTCATCGCCCAACTCGAGGCGGCCAGAACCGACGTGGCGCTCGCGCGCGCCGACAAGCGCCCGGATTGGAGCGCTGAGCTGAGTTATCAGGACCGCGGTTCCGAATTCTCCGACATGGTGTCACTCGAATTCCGGGTCGGCCTGCCGTTCTTCGCCGCGCACCGGCAAAACCCCGTCATCGCCGAAAAGCTCGCCATGGTGCGCGCGCAGGAGGCGGAGCGGGATGCGGAAATTCGCATGCACGCGGCGGAGGTCCGGGTGGTGCTCGCCGAATGGCGCGGCGGTCGTGAGCGCCTCAAGCGCTACAGAATGGAGTTGCTCCCCCTGGCGAGCGACCGGTCGCACGCAGCCGTGATTTCGTATGGCGCCGGACGCGGCGACCTTCGTGCTGCCATCGATGCGCTGAGCGAGGAAATCGCTGCCCAGCTCGAATACGTCGACCTCGAGGGCGCGGTCGCACGCGCCTGGACCTTTCTGCACTTGCTGCACGACCCGGGGACCTCGCCATGACGCTGCGACGAATGAGCGAAATCAAGTGGGTTCTCGTCGCGCTCGTGCTGCTCGCGCTCGGCGCTGCTGTCGGCTACTGGTGGGCGCATCGAACGATGTCGTCGGTACCTGCGATGGGTGCGATGGACGCGTCTGGCGATGTGGCGCCGGGTTCCGGGGCGCGCAAGATTCTCTATTGGCACGATCCGATGGTGCCCAACGTCAAGTTCGACAAGCCGGGCAAGTCACCCTTCATGGACATGCAACTCGTGCCGGTCTATGCGGATGACGGGCGCGGGGGCGGTGACGTTCGGGTCAGCCCGAACGTCGTGCAGAACCTGGGAATCCGTCTCGGCAGGGTCGAGAAGGCAACGGTGCCCGCGCACTTGCTGGCTGTCGGCAGCGTGGCTTTCGACGAGCGTTTGCTCGAGGTGGTGCAGTCGCGTGTTGAAGGCTACGTCACGCGCCTTCATGTCAAGACGCCGCTTGAGCGCGTTCGGCGTGGGCAGCCGCTCGCCGAGATCCTCGCACCGCAGTGGCTGGAAGCCGAGCAGGAGTACCTCGCGCTGCTCGATGCGCGCTCACCGAGCGTGCAGGCGATTCGCGAAGCGGCCCGCCGACGACTGGTCGTGCTGGGAGTCCCCGAGGCTACCATTCGTGCCGTCGAATCGAAGCGGACAACGGAGGCCAGCACGACCCTGTACGCTCCGATCGATGGGGCGGTCACCGAGCTCGGCGTGCGCGAGGGCGCGACGTTCATGCCCGGCGCGACCCTGTTCCGCATCAATGGTCTCGCAACCGTCTGGGTGAATGCGCAGATCCCGGAGGCGAAAGTCTCGTTCATTCCGAAGGGGTCGACCGTCGAGGCGCGTGCGACCGCCTGGCCCGGAGAGGCGTTTACGGGTCGCGTGATCGCCCTGTTGCCGGAGGTCGATCGTGAGACGCGCACGCTCACGGCGCGCGTGGCGCTCGAGAATCCCGACCAAAAACTATCTCAAGGGATGTACGTGACGCTCGATTTTTCGGGACCAGCCGGCGAGCCGCAGCTTCTGGTGCCGAGCGAGGCGGTGATCACGACCGGTGAGCGCAGCGTGGTCATCGTCGCCCGCGAAGGCGGCGCGTTCGACGTGGTGAACGTCGCGGTCGGCACCGAGCAGGGCGGCCGATCGACAATCCTCTCGGGACTGGATGAGGGCCAATCGGTCGTCGTGTCGGGGCAATTTCTCATCGACTCCGAGGCCAGCCTCAAGTCCACCGTGAATCGGCTGGAAGGATCGGGGCCCGAGGTGGAAGTGGAGCGGCAGCCGTGATCGCGCGCCTCATCCGCTGGTCGATCGAGAATCGCTTTCTGGTGCTGCTCGCGACGCTGATGGTCGCGGGCTGGGGTGTATGGGCAATGCTCCGGACACCCCTCGATGCCATTCCCGACCTCTCGGATGTGCAGGTCATCATCCGCACCACCTACCCGGGCCAGGCGCCTCAGATCGTCGAGAATCAGATCACCTATCCGCTCGCCACGACGATGATGTCGGTGCCTGGCGCGAAAACGGTGCGCGGCTACTCGATGTTCGGCGATTCCTTCGTGTACATCCTGTTCGAGGACGGCACGGATCCCTATTGGGCGCGCTCGCGCGTGCTCGAGTATCTCAATCAGGTGCAGTCGCGCCTGCCCGCCCAGGCGAAAGCTTCGCTCGGGCCGGACGCGACCGGGGTCGGCTGGGTCTACGAGTACGCGCTCGTCGACAAGAGCGGCACGATGGATCTGTCGCAGCTGCGCGCCCTGCAGGACTGGTTTCTGAAGTACGAGCTGAAGTCCGTACCGAACGTGTCCGAGGTCGCTTCCGTCGGTGGCATGGTGAAGCAGTACCAGATCGTGCTCGATCCGGATCGGCTGCGCGCGTTCAACATGACGCCGCAGTCGGTCATCGAGGCGGTGCAGAAGGGGAATCAGGAAACCGGCGGCTCGGTCCTCGAGTTGGGCGAAGCCGAGTACATGGTGCGCGCCTCGGGCTATCTGCAATCGCTCGATGACTTTCGCAAGATCCCGCTGCTGACCAGTGACTCCGGCATCGCGGTGAAGTTGGGCGACGTCGCGCGCATCCAGGTCGGCCCGGAGATGCGTCGCGGGATCGCGGAGCTCGACGGCGAAGGAGAGGTCGCCGGCGGCGTGATCATCATGCGCTCGGGGAAGAACGCGCTCGAGACGATCAACGCCGTGAAGGTAAAGCTCGCGGCGCTCGAGTCGAGTCTGCCGCGCGGCGTCGAGATCGTGCCGACCTACGATCGGTCGAGTCTGATCAAGCGCGCGATCGATAACCTGCAAGGAAAGCTCATCGAAGAATTCATCGTCGTGGCCCTCGTCTGCGCGCTGTTCCTCTTCCATCTACGTTCCGCGTTCGTCGCAATCGTCTCGCTCCCGCTCGGCATCCTGATGGCCTTCATCGTGATGCACTATCAGGGCGTGAACGCGAACATCATGTCGCTGGGCGGCATCGCCATTGCGATCGGTGCGATGGTGGATGCCGCGGTAGTCATGATCGAGAACGCGCACAAGCACATCGAGGCGTGGCATCACGCACACCCTGATGCGCAGCTCCACGGTGCCGAGCGCTGGCAAGTGATCGGCGATGCAGCAGCCCAAGTTGGACCCGCACTGTTCTTCTCGCTCCTCATCATCACGCTGTCGTTCGTGCCGGTGTTCACGCTCGAGGCCCAGGAGGGGCGGCTCTTTTCGCCGCTCGCATACACAAAGACTTACGCCATGGCGGCTGCCGCGGGACTCGCCGTCACCCTGATTCCGGTGCTCATGGGCTACCTCATTCGCGGCCGGATTCCCGCGGAACAGAGCAATCCGATCAATCGCGGGCTCATTGCGCTGTACCAGCCGCTCCTGACGCGCGTGCTCGCGTTCCCGCAAGCGGTGCTCGGCGTTGCACTGCTGGTGCTGCTCGCGACCGCCTATCCCGTGATGCGGATCGGCGGGGAGTTCATGCCGCCGCTGGATGAAGGCGACCTTCTTTACATGCCCTCGGCATTGCCCGGCATCTCGGCCGGCAAAGTGACCGAGCTTCTGCAGCAGACCGACCGGCTCATCAAGACCCTCCCCGAAGTCGCGAGCGTGTTCGGCAAGGCGGGGCGCGCCGAGACCGCCACGGACCCTGCGCCGCTCGAGATGTTCGAGACCACGATCCAGTTCAAGCCGCGCGCTCAGTGGCGCGCCGGCATGACGCCCGACAAGCTGGTGGAGGAGCTGGATTCCATCGTCAAGGTGCCGGGGCTCTCCAACATCTGGGTGCCGCCGATCCGCAACCGCATCGACATGCTCGCCACCGGCATCAAGAGCCCGGTGGGCGTGAAGGTCGCCGGCGTGGATCTGCACGAGGTCGATCGGCTCGCTGCGGAAGTCGCACGTGTGGTCAAACCCGTGCCGGGGGTGACCTCGGCATTTGCCGAGCGGCTCACGGGCGGACGATACATCGATGTGAACATCGACCGCGACGCGGCGTCGCGCCATGGCCTCAACATCGCGGACGTTCAGAGCATCGTCTCTGCCGCGATCGGCGGTGACAACATCGGCGAGACGGTCGAGGGGTTGCAGCGCTTCCCGATCAACGTGCGCTATCCGCGCGAGCTCCGCGATTCGGTGCAGAAGCTGCGCGACCTGCCGGTGCTGACCGAACGCGGCGCGCAGATCCGCCTCGGCGACGTGGCGGCCATTCGTATCAGCGATGGCCCGCCGATGCTGAAGAGCGAGAACGCGCGGCTCTCGGGCTGGGTGTACATCGATCTGCACGGGCGCGATCTGAGCTCCGCGGTACGCGAGATGCAGCAGGCCGTGGCCAGAGAGATCCGGTTACCGCCCGGCTACTCCATCTCCTGGTCCGGCCAGTTCGAGTATCTGCAACGGGCCACCGCGCGGCTCAAGATCGTCGTGCCGGCGACACTCGTGATCATCTTTGTTCTCCTCTATCTCACCTTCCGGCGTTTCGGCGATGCGCTCCTGATCATGGCGACCTTGCCGTTCGCACTCGTCGGCGGGTTCTGGCTGATGTTCTTGCTCGGCTACGACATGTCGGTCGCCGCCGCGGTGGGATTTATCGCTCTCGGAGGCGTGGCGGCGGAGATCGGCGTCGTCATGCTGGTGTATCTGAACCAGGCAGTCGGCGCGCGCGCCGCGCAATCGCGCCTCAACGATGACCGCGACCGGGTTCAGGCCATCGTGGAGGGTGCCGCGCTGCGCGTGCGGCCGATCGCGATGACGGTTGCCGTGATCATCGCGGGCTTGCTGCCGATCATGTGGGGAACGGGTACGGGCTCGGAGGTCATGCGTCGCATCGCATCGCCGATGGTCGGCGGGATGATCACGGCGCCGCTCCTGTCGATGCTCGTTATCCCCGCCGCCTATCTCCTGATGCTGAAATGGAGAGCGGCGCGTCTCGAATCTTCACTGACAGCGGAGCGTGCGGAGCGCTGATGGCACCCGGCAGCGCAACCTCCGCAATGCTGACGCGCCAGAGAAAATCCTCCGTGCGCCGCGGGTGCGGCGCCCGCGCGATCTCGTAGGTCACACCGCCGCCGTTGCGCCAGGGCTGTCCCGGACGCTGCCCGGCCGGAAGGAACATCGTCGACAGGAGTGTGGCCCCGACTAGCGTGGTTCGGGCCGGGCGTTGTTGAGAATGCCCGCGGCGCCCAGCACGACGAGGCTGATCAGAACCCAGACGGGCATGCTCAGGCCGATGAATTGCCAGTCGACCTTGCCGCACTCGCCCGAAGCCGTGAGCACCTGTTTCACGACGTCGACGAGCGGAAAGACTTCGAGCAAGAAGTCGAGGGTGGCGCCGCATTCCGGGACCTGCCCCGGCGGCAGGCTCTGGATGTAGACGTGCCGTCCGGCGACGCCGGCACCGGCCACTGCCACCAGACCGATGAGCGCGGCATAGACGCGCGCGCCCGTTGGCCCCGGATTGTGAAGCGCGGCCAGGAGAAATGCCGCGCCGAGTGCGAATACCGCTACGCGCTGGAAGATGCACAGCGGACAGGGCTCCAGGCCCTGAAAGTGCTGCAGGTAATAGGCGTAGGCGAGCAACAGGGTGCAGGCGCCGGCGCCCGCGAAATTCACCGCACGTCGCGTCAACCGCATGCGTTTCAGTTGGCCTGCGTGCGCAGCTCGCGCTCCACGTCCTCGAGCGAAGTGTGGCGCACGTCCTTGCCGTGGACCATGTAGATCACGTATTCGCAGATGTTCTTGGCGTGATCGCCGATGCGCTCCAGCGCCCGCACCACCCACATCACGTCGAGCGCACGCCGGATGGTGCGCGGATCTTCCATCATGAACGTGATGCACTGCCGCTGGATGGCTTCGTATTCCTCGTCGATGCTCTTGTCCTCGCGCGCCACCGTGATCGCGGCCTGCGCGTCCAGCCGCGCGAACGCATCGAGCGCCGCATGCACCATCTCCGCGACCTGGCGGCCGAGGTGCTTCACTTCGCGATACTTGTCGGCCGGCCGCTCCATCGAGGCGAGCCGCGAGGCGATGTAGCCGATCTTCTCGCCCTCGTCGCCGATGCGTTCCAGGTCGGTGATGGTCTTGATGATCGCGACGATCACCCGCAGGTCGCCGGCCGTCGGTCCGCGCGTGGCGAGAATCCGGCTGGCTTCCTCGTCGATCGCCACTTCCATGCCGTTCACCTTGTAATCGTCCATGGCGACCGATTCACCCAGCGTACTGTCACCCTCGACGAGCGCGGTGATCGCCTTGTGCAGCTGCTGCTCGACGAAGCCGCCCATCGTGAGCACCTTGTTGCGCAGGCGCTCGAGATCCTCGTTGAAGCGACGCGAGATGTGGTGGGAAAGATCGGCGGTGTCCATGGGTTACTCCGGCGGCGCCTTCATGGCGCCTGCAGCGTGGTTGCAGTCTAATACAGAGCGCGCGCGACGGCGAAGAAAGCTTTGGAAAATCAGGCGCTCGACTGCAGTTTTGTGACGCGTTGGGTGAGTAGCGCCCGCGCGCACAGGGCGGCGAGCGCAGCGCCGGCCAGTTGCGCGGCCAGGAACGCCGGGACATCGACCGGCCGGACGCCGGCGAAGGTGTCGGTGAGCGCACGGGCCAAGGTAACGGCGGGGTTGGCAAACGAGGTCGAGGCCGTGAACCAGTACGCCGCAAAGATGTAGCTGGCGATGAGTGCCGGTACGGCAGCGGGACGGTGGCGCGCGCCCAGAAGAACGGTCAGCACCAGGCCGAAGGTAGCGACGCCCTCGCTCACCCACTGACCGACCCCGGTTCGGACTCGCACGGCGGATTGGAGGATCTCGGCATCAAACATCAGATGCGCCAGCCAGACACCGAGCACGGCACCGGAAATTTGCGCAAGAAGAAACAGCATCGCCGTGCGCGGGCCCAGCTCGCGACGCGACAGCGCCACGAGCGTGACAGCCGGATTGAAGTGCGCCCCGGACAACGGTGCCAGGAGGGAGGTCAATACGTACAGCATTCCCGCGGTAGCCGCCGCATTCGCAAGCAGCGCCACCGCGAGATTACCGTTCGCGAGCGATTCACCCATGATGCCGCTGCCCACCACCGTGGCGAGCAGCAGCATGGTGCCGAGGAATTCAGCTGCGAGCTTCAAGCCGACGCGGCTGGGCAGCACGCACCCGATCCGCAGGCGCTCTCGGTCGACTGGTCGGGCGACTCCACGGCGAGCTGCTCGGAAGACACAGGCTTTTCGGGGCGATAGTAGGTCGCGGCGGATCCGAAGCTGCGGAAGGTCTCCCACCGCACGCCCTGCGGGTCCGTGGCCCAGAACTTGTCGGACTTGGCGTAGCAGCAGGTCGCCCCCAACTCGGCCAGGGCAACGGCGCCCGCCTTCTCGAGCCGGGCGCCGATCGCCGCCAACTCCTCGCCGGTCTCCATCTGCAGGCCCAGGTGGGACACGCCCTTCTGGCCAGCGAGCGTGGAGATCGCGAAGTTGAGGCGCGGATCGTCGATCATCCATTTCGCGTAGTCGTGCTTGCGAACCGTGGGCTCGGCGCCGAAGAGCGTCGAGTAGAAGCGGATGTTGCCTTCGAGATCGGCGACGTGTACGTGGACGTGAAAGCGGTTCATGAGTGTCTCCGTTTGCGGGTGCTGGACGCTGCGACGGGCGCGCAGGCCGATCCCGAGCAGCAGTTCTGGGTCAGGTAGGCAAGCAGTTCGTTCATGCGCGGGTAGGCCGCGCTCACGCGGATGACTCGTCCCTCGCGCTGGTCGCCGACCAGGCCGGCATTGCGCAGGATGTTGAGGTGCGCGGTCAGCGTGGCCGCCGGCACGTCGAGCTTTTCCTGCAGCGCGCCCACCGGCATGCCCGCGGGCCCGGCCTGCACCAGGTGTCGGAAGGCGGCCAGGCGCGTTTCGTGGGCCAGCGCGAACAGGCATTCCAGCGCGTCTGTCGTTTTCATAATTCGAGTATTCTGGAACTATAGAACGATGTCAAGCCACGGCAGGATGGGGTGCTGCGCGGATTGTTGTCGTGCCGGGCGGCGGCGACGGTCTACTGGAGCCTGGTGCGACCGATTTCGTCGAGGCGTTCCTTCAACCGCAGCCGATCGAGCGTCGCGATCGGCAGGCTGACGAAGATCTTGATGCGGTTCTCGAGCTCGCGGAACGCCTTGCGGAAGACCAGAGATTTCTCCACCTCGGTCCCCTGCGCTGCGGCGGGGTCGTCCACACCCCAATGCGCGGTCATCGGCTGCCCCGGCCATGCGGGACAGACTTCGCCGGCTGCGTTGTCGCAAACGGTGAATACGAAATCCATGTGCGGTGCCCCCGGCACTGCAAACTCGTCCCAGCTCTTGCTGCGCAATCCGTCCGTTGAGAAATTCATGTGGCTCAGGAGCTCGAGCGCCCAGGGGTTCACCTGGCCGGTGGGATGGCTCCCGGCGCTGAATCCCAGAAACCGCCCTTCTCCCCAGCGCTTCATGAGCGCCTCGGCCATGATGCTGCGGGCCGAGTTGCCGGTGCACAGAAAGAGCACGTTGTAGGATCGGTCGGCGTCCATGACGGCAGTATGACAACGCCACGTGACGGAAATGTTGCAGGCAGTCTCTTCATCGCGACCGATCCTGGCAAGTCTCCAGGCTCGCAGGTTGCTCCGAGCCGCGCGGCTCGAGGTTGGCGATGAATTGCCGCGTCGCATTCTCCCAGGTGAAACGCTCCGCATACTGCCGACAGTCTTCCCTGCTCAACCGCAGCGCGCCCTGAATCGCGACCGCCAGATCCTCATGCAGCACGCCCGTGACGCCGTGTCTCACCACGTCGATCGGGCCGACCACCGGAAAGGCGGCGATCGGCACGCCACAGGCCATCGCTTCGAGCAGCACCAGACCGAAGGTATCCGTACGGCTAGGGAACACGAAGACATCCGCCGCGGCAATGTGCCGCGCCAGCTCTTCGCCGTACCTGTAGCCGGTGAACACGGCCCGCGGATAGCGCGCCCGCAGCTGCGCGAGCGCCGGTCCGCCGCCGATCACATATTTCGTTCCAGGCGTCTCCAGCGCCAGGAACGCCTCGAGATTCTTCTCCACGGCGACGCGGCCGACGTAGACCTGGATCGGGCGCGGGGCCGGCAAGTAGTCCCGTTCGCGCGGCTGGAACATCGCGGTATCCACGCCTCGCGTCCACGTCGCCAGCCTCCCGAAACCCTGGGCCGCGAGGTCGCGCCGGACGTGCTCGGTGGCGACCATCACTCGCGCTGCGCGGCCATGAAAGCGGCGCAGGAATGCGTACGACCAGCGCAGCGGAATCGGCAGGCGCGCGCGGATGTATTGGGGGAACTGCGTGTGGTACGAGGTGGTGAACGGCATCCCTGCGCGCAGGCACCACGAGCGTGCGGCGGTGCCGAGAGGTCCTTCAGTGGCGATGTGCACGGCGTCCGCGCCGAAATCACCCAGGGTCTTCGCGACCCTCCTGGCGGGAAGCAGTGCGAGGCGAATCTCCGGGTACGTAGGGCACGCAACGGTGCGAAAGCCTTCCGGCGTGATGCGCTCGGTCACGTGGCCGAGGCGCTCCAGCCACTCGAGCGTGCGGGCGAGCGTCGTGACGACGCCGTTCGTTTGAGGACGCCAGGCATCCGTGACGAGCGCGATTCTCATCGTCATGCGGCGCGCTCGATCACCGATGCGGCCTTTAGAGCGGTTGTGAGTCGTTCGCGCTGCTCGGTCCAGTTCCACAGTGCGAGTCGGCCGTTGAAGTCCTCTACCAGTGTGGTGCAACTCTCCACCCAGTCGCCGTCGTTGCAGTAGAGGAGTCCCTCGAGTGTCGCGATCTCTGCGCGATGGATGTGGCCGCACACGACGCCGTCGACCCCGCGCTTGCGGGCGGCGTGGGCGACGGCCCGCTCGAAGTTGCCGATGTACTGCACCGCGTTCTTCACCTTGTGCTTCAGGTACGCGGCCAGCGACCAGTCAGGGAAACCGAGGGTTCGCCGCACGACGTTGACGTAGCGGTTCATCCGCAGTGTCAGGTCGTAGGCGCGGCTGCCGAGCCTGGCGAGCCACGGGCCGCACTGCACGACGGCATCGAACTCATCGCCGTGCAGCACCAGGAGCCGGCGCCCGTCAGCCGTGGCGTGGATGAATTCGCGGCGAATCTCGAGATTGCCGAACACCGAGCCGTCCAGCTCGCGAAACACTTCGTCGTGGTTGCCGGGGACGTAGATGACGCGGGTGCCGTGCCGGGCCATGCCGAGGATGGCGCGGATGACGTTGTTGTGCGCCTGCGGCCAGAACAGACTCCTGCGCAGGCTCCAGACGTCGACGATGTCGCCGGCCAGCACGAGCGTGTCGAGGTGGACGGACTTCAGGAACTCGAGAAGCAGGTCGGCGCGGCATCCGCGCGTGCCCAGATGCACGTCGGAGATGAACGCGGTGCGCAGACGGATGCTGAACGACGTGGCCGCAGCGCTCATACGGGCCCTCCGGGCCGGGACGATGTGCGGAAGGGTCGGCGGCGCGCGTTACAGCTGTATTAAGGAGAGCCAAAGAATTCGTTACGAAGCACCATGTTGCGGAAACAACCTCGATGAATGCTCGCCATTGGCTCCGCCGGGCTCCGGGCTCCTAGCTCCCTTCGGTTCCGGACCTCGAGTAGCCACCGAAGTCGGCAAGGTGCGCCGAGCGGTCTCGTTCCCTCGCCGCGACGCGCCGCAAAGGGAAGTGGCAGGTGAACATGCTGCCACGCCCTTCAACGCTGTCGATGTCGAGGTGCCCGCCGTGGCGCTGCAGCGCGTGCCGCACGATCGACAGCCCGAGCCCTGAGCCACCGTGCTTGCGAGCCCGCCCCGGGTCGACCCGATAGAAACGCTCGGTGAGCCGCGGAATGTGCTCGGAAGGAATGCCGATGCCCGTATCGCGCACGGCCAGGTGAGCGCCTTCTTCGTCAACCCACCAGCGCACGTCGATCTGGCCCTCGGCCGGCGTGTACTTCACGGCGTTGGCGATGAGGTTGGCGAACGCCGAGTGGATCTCGGCCTCCTCCCCCAGGAGCTTCGCGTCGCTGTCCAGTCGCAGAACGAACTCGCGCGGCCGCTCCGGCATGGCCAGCACTTCCTTGCGCAGCAGCGCGAGCAGGCCGGCAACGTCGATCTCGTTCTCGCCCGCCTCCGCGCCCGCCGACTCCAGTTTCGACAGCTCCAGAAGGTCGTTGATGATCGCCGTCATGCGCTCGGCCTGGCGGCGCATTTCGCGGACCGGTCCTTGCCAGGCCGGATCGACCGAGGCGTCGTCGCTCAGCGCATCCAGGTAACCCGATATCACCGTGAGCGGTGAGCGCAGCTCGTGCGATGCGTTGGCGACGAAGTCCCTGCGCATCGCCTCCAGCTTGGCCTGCCGCGTGACGTCGCGCACCAGCAGCAACTGCTGGCCGCTGCCGTAGGGAATCACGCGCAGCGAGAGGTACAGCTCGCCGCCGACGCTGCGGCTGATGACGACCGGGCTGGAATAGTCCTGCTCGTCGAGGTAGCGCACGAAGTCGGGTACGCGGATGAGGTTGTCGATGCGCAGACCCAGATCCGCCTTGCGGCGCAGCTCCAGCAGCCGCCCGGCGGTGCGGTTGAACCAGAGGATCTCGCGCGCCGCGTTGAGCACGATCACGCCGTCCGGCATGGCCGCGGTGGAGCGGCGCAGCTCGCGGAACAGCTGCATCATGCGCTGCTTGTGGAAGCGCTTGCGCCGGTGCAGCCGCACGACCTGCGCAATGACTTCCGCCCAGGCGCCGCCCACGTCCGGCGGCTCCATGAAGTTGCGCATGCGCAGCCAGCGGTCGAGGCGGAAGAGATTGACGAGCTGCAGGCACAGGTAGGCCGCCAGCACCACGATGATCCACACGAGCGGCCGGCCGAAGATCAGGCCGCCGGCGGTGGCGATGGCGAGCAGCGCGAGGAGACGGAGAATCGCGAAAGACCAGGCGGAGGTGAGGGTGCGGCGGCTCTCTGTCATTAGATGCTCAGCCCGCGCGTGCCGAGAATCGGTAACCCGCCCCGCGCACAGTCTGGATGAACCTGTCGTAGCCGAAGCTCTCGAGCGCCTTGCGCAGCCGGCGGATGTGCACGTCGACGGTGCGCTCCTCGACGTAGACGTTACCGCCCCATACCCGGTCGAGCAACTGGTTACGGCTGTAGACGCGCTCGGGGTGCGTCATGAAGAAACTCAGCAGCCGGTATTCGGTCGGGCCCAGAGCCACCGTCGTCTCCCCGACCGTGACGCGGTGGCTGGCGCCGTCGAGCGTGAGCCCCTCGATCGCCACCACCTCCTCCGCGCCCACCGCGGCCACCCTGCGCAACACCGCATTGACACGGGCGAGCAGCTCGCGCGGCGAGAAAGGCTTGGTCATGTAGTCGTCGGCGCCGCCCTCCAGCCCCATGACCTTGTCCTGCTCCTCCGCCCGCGCGGTGAGCATGATCACCGGGACCTCGCGCGTTTCCTTGTCGCGCTTCAGGGCACGGGTCAGCTCCAGGCCGCTCATGTCCGGCAGCATCCAGTCCACCAGCAGCAGGTCCGGCCGCTGGTCGGCGATACGGGCGCGCGCCGCCTTGCAGTCCTCGGCCTCCAGCACGTCGAAACCGGCGCGACGCAGGCCGAAGGCGATCATCTCGCGGATCGGGCGCTCGTCTTCGACGATGAGGATCTGTTTGTTGGCCATGAACTGCGCCGGCGAATGACGCGCGTATTACAGGGGAACAGTATGACAGTTCGATGACTTCGCGCTTCAACTGCGTGATTTCTGTGGCAGCGGCACGGCGACCTGCTCTCGCAGGTACACCGGCAGGGCCTGCTCGGCCGGCACCGCCAGCCCGGCGCTGAATTGCGGGACTGCGAGGCGTGCGATCTCCTCGGCGCGTGGGAACAGCGAACCGTGCAGCCGCTGGCTGGCCCCGCCCATCGATTGCGCACGCCGCACCAGGGCATCGACCTTCCAGCCCGATCCCGCACCGTGCCATTCTCCGCCAGCTGGGAATGGCACCTGTTCAGCGGCGCTGACATGCTCCTCGTCCACGAGGCTCACCAATCCGTCCTCGCCCCGTTCGTACCAACCCCAGTACACCTCGCCCATCCGCGCGTCGATGCTCGCGACCACCAGCGCCGCACCGTGGGCGTCGACGGCGCGCTGGGCCAACGCGGCAAGATCCGAGATCGGCGCGACGCGCTTACCGGCGCCGAACGCGAGTCCCTGCGCGACGCTGATGGCGATGCGCACTCCCGTAAAGGCGCCCGGCCCGCGCCCCACGGCTACGCCGTCGAGTGCGGCGAGTTTGACTCCCGCCTCGGCGAGCACTGCATCGATCATCGGCAGGATGCGCTCCGCGTGCCCGCGTCCGGGCTCCTCGTATCGCGTGACGCATCGCGTACCGTCGAGCAGGGCAACGGAGCAGGCTTCGGTCGCGGTGTCGAGCGCAAGAATGCGCATTCAATCCCCGCTGCGGGCCACGGCGACGAGCATCGCGGCTCCATCCGCGAATGGCGCATCAAGATCGTAGGCTCGATACGCGCGTTCGATGCCGAATCCCGCGCCACGCAGGTCTGCGCTCAGCCCGGCAAGCGTATCGGCCCGCATGACGGCTTTCGGGCCGAAGAGTGCGTAGTAGCGGCCGGTGCTCTCGTACATTCAACTAGTATAGATGCGCTTCGAGAAACTGAATGGCCTCGCGCTTTTCGTGGGTGGCCGGCATCGGCGGCAGGCTGGCAATGAACGTCGCGCCATAGCTCTTGGTGCGCAAGCGCGGATCGCAGATCACCACCACGCCAAAGTCATTCGCGTCGCGAATCAGCCGGCCGACCCCCTGCTTGAGCGCGAGCACGGCTTGCGGCAGCTGATGCTCGACGAACGGATTGCCGCCACGGCGCCGGATACCCTCGAGACGCGCCTTCAGCAGCGGATCATCGGGAGACGCGAACGGCAGTTTGTCTATCACGACAATGGAGAGCGCCTCGCCTTTCACGTCGACGCCTTCCCAGAAGCTCCCGGTGCCGAGCAGTACCGCGTTACCGAGCTCGCGAAACTGGCGCAGCAACAGCTCGCGCGGCGCCTCGCCCTGCGTGAGGATCGGGAACGGCGCCGCGTCGCCGACGCGCTGCTTGAGGTAGACGCTGCCTTCCGACAGGGCCCGATGGCTGGTGAACAGAATGAATGCCCGCCCGCCGGCCGCCTCGATCAACGGCAAGGCTGCTTCGATCACATCGCGGGTGTGCGCGGGAGCGGCGGGATCGGACATCGGATGCGGCAGGTACAGCAGCGCCTGGCGCTCGAAGTCGAAGGGGCTTTCGATGCGCAATGCCTCCGCGTCGTTTGCGCCGATGCGCGCGAGGAAATGGCGGAAGTCATCGCCGATGGCCAGCGTAGCCGAGGTGAAGATCCACGCGCTCGGCGCAGCCTCCATCCATTGCCGCAGGCGTTCCGCGACTTCGAACGGCGTGAACTCCACCGACCAGCTGCGCGCGCTCGTTTCGATCCAGCGCACACCGCTTTCCAGGTCCAGGCCGCGAAGCTGTGCGCATTCCTCGGCGAGCTCCGCGGCGCGGCGCGCGCAGTGCTGCAGGCCGCCCGAATCGCCCAATGCCGCCAAGCCCGCGCGAACCGCAGTCAGCACCTGCTCGATGTCGCCGAGCGCCTCGTGCGCATCCGCACCGAGAACCTGCCAGTCGATCTTGCCGGCACCCGGCGGCAGGATGCGGCGCAGCTGCGCATGCAGCTGTTCGAGGCGAACGAGGCCCGCCTCCAGTTCCGTGGCGGCGATCCGCTGGGCCTTGAGCTCGGCCTGCGTGTCGCGTACGAAATTCTGCAGCTGCCGGCCGCTGAAGCTCGCCCCGAAGAACTGCGCGGCCACATCGGGGATCTGGTGGGCTTCGTCGAGGATCACCGCCTCGGTGCCGGGCAGCAGGTCCGCAAAGCCCTCCTGCTTGAGCGCAAAGTCGGCAAGCAGCAGGTGGTGATTGACGACCACGATGTCGGCGCCGAGCGCGGCGCGGCGCGCGGCAACCACGTGGCAACGAGAGTATTCCGCACACTGCATACCGAGGCAGTTCTCGCGCGTCGAGGTCACCGACGCCCAGACCGGATGGCCATCCGGAATGCCGCTCAGTTCGCTTACGTCGCCGGTCCGGGTAGTCAGCGCCCAGCGTTCGATCCGCTCGAGCGCACGCTTGCCGCCCGTTGTCTCACCCAGGGCCAGCTCCGGCGTGGCGCGAGTGATGTCGAGGCGGTGCCGGCACAGGTAGTTGGCGCGCCCCTTGAGCAGTGCCACGGTGACCGGACGTCCGAGTGCCGCCGACAGCGCCGGCAGGTCGCGGTGAAAGAGCTGGTCCTGCAGCGTGCGCGTACCGGTGGAGATGATGGTGTGGCGGCCAGAAAGCAGTGCCGGCACCAGGTATGCGAAGGTCTTCCCGGTGCCTGTGCCAGCCTCCACGACCAGCGCTTCGCGCCGCTCGAGCGCAGCGCCGACGGCCCGCGCCATCTCGAGCTGCTCCGCGCGCGGCGCAAACCCGGGCACGTGCCGCGCAAGCGCGCCGCCCTCACCCAGAATCGCGTCGAAATCCGTCAGAGTCCGAGATCCTTGAACGTTTCCTGATCCGCCTTGATGCGCAGTTTAATGAACGGACCCTGATCGGTGTACCGGTTTTGCGAGAAATCGGCATCGCGCAAGCCGGTGAGGTTGTAACCGATCGCGACCCACACGTTCTTGGCGAAGCTGATACCCAGATCGGCGCCGATGGCGTAGTCGTGCAGGTCGCTGCGCCACGAATTGAGCGCCGAGAAGTGCAGACCGACGTCTAAGCGCTGGTTGAGATCGCGGCGCAGGTCTGCGCCCATCAGGTCGCTGAAGCCCGAGTACGTGTCGCCGTCGAACGTGGCGCGCGCGTAACGCGCGCCATACTGCAGCGAGAGCTGCGTGGCGTCGTCGATCTGCCAGCTGGCGTTGAAGTTGTTGACGATGCGCGAGGTGTCCTGCTGCGCGAGCAGATCCTCGCGCGTCTCGTAGATCAGATCGAGGCGGTCGAGGACGATCCAGCGGCTGTCCACCGGGCGGTACGCCCAGCCCAGGCGCACGTCGACCTCGAGACTCTCCGGGCCGGCGCTCATCTGGCTCTGCAGCGCCGTCGTCGACATCGAGAAAGCGTGCCCGGCCACCGGCTCGCGATAGAACCCACCGGTCAGGATCGCGCGATCCTCCACGTCGGAGCTGCGGTACTCGGCGCGTGAAGTGAACGTCCACAGCTCGCTGCGGTACAGCGCGCCGGCGAAGGCTGCCAGGAAATCTTCCGCCAGCGTTCCGGAGGCGAGCGGCACGCGCGGATTGAGCGGCTGCGTGGCCGGACCACGCAGTGTATTGCTCTGATCGAGGCCGACGTCGAGCGCCCAGCGTTCGTTGACCTGGAAACCCTGCGTGAGGCCGAGATTCGCGAAGGTGCGCGGACCGTACTCGCCCTGCTGCTGGCTCAGGCTGCTCTGGATCTGCGCGCGGCTCCACGGTGCCGCCTTGACGCCGAAGCGCGTCATGTCGCTCGCGATGTTCTCGCCAGCGGCGTGCTCGTATTCGCCGAACAGCGTGACGTCGGGGGTCAGGCGCCAATCGGCGCCAAACACCGACCGGGCCGGATAGTCGATGCTGTCGTCGGCATCGCTGAGCGTGAAGTCCGTGGAAGCACGCAGGCGCAGGCGCTCCCCGAACAGCTCGATGCTCGCCTGCGCGAACGCCTGCTCGGATTCCTGCGTCACGCCGCGCGCTGCGTCGGTCACGTGCCGCACTCCGACGCCCGCGCCCTTGTGGTCGTCCTCGTAGCGAACCTCCGCCGAGGCCAGCTCGCGCTGCGCGGAATCGGTGAGGTGCTCCTGCCGATAGGCTTCAGCCTGCACGGCGAGGCGGTCGGTGATCACGACGCGCCCGTCCACGCCCATCTTGCGCGTGCCGGTTTCGGTGGAGAGCTGCTGGCCGAGACCGAACTCGGCCTGCTGCTCGCGCACGTACGCCCGGCCATCGACCCGGCCGGAGACATGGCTCACTTCCGCCAGGTAGGCATTGGCGCGCGCCTGCGTCGTGAAATCCGACTCGCTGCGCGCCACTTCCGCGCGCACCCCGGTCGACTCGCCGACGGCCCAGCGCACGTCGAGTCCGGCGAGACTGCGATCGCCCGCCTGCGCGCCTTCGCGCAACAGTGTCGCACCGACTTCCACACCCGCCAGCTTCACCGCAGCGCGCCCACCTGCCGTGGTGTCTTCTGCCGTCGCGCCCTGCGTTTCGTACTCGACGATGATGAACACGGGATTGAACTGCGCATCGCGGCTCGGCACGGGTTGCTTGAAGAACAGTGTCCCCTGGCCGTAGTCGATGCTGTAGTCGAGGAAGCGCGCCAGCACGCGACTGTCGACCACCCGCTCGGTGCGGAAGCGGTCGCGCACTTCGATCCTGACCCTGTCGCTGCCGATGATCAGCGGCCTGCGCGAGAGGCGGTACAGTCCGGAGGTGCCGTCGCCGCGCAGCTCGTCGCGCACGGCGTTCTGATCGGCGCGCGCCGCGAACGTGCTCAGGCTCCAGCGCTCGCCGGCGTAGTCGCCACGCACGCCGTTGAGCGTGCGCGAGTAGCGCGCCAGCTCGGTCACGGTGAGCCCGGTCTGGAAATCGCCGAACAGCGCGTAGAACTGCTCGCGCTCCAGCTTGACGTACAGCTTGCGCTGGCTCGCCGCCTCGTTGCGCTGCTCGGCGGCATCGCCGTAGAGCGTGTAGTAGCGCTGCGGCTCGATCACGTCGTTGAGGCGGCCGAGCGCCTCGCGGCTCGAGCGGGCCGAATCGTAAGCGACGCTGAGCAGGAAGTCGCCGCGGATGCGACCCTTGGCGAAGAAAGCGATGCGCCCGTCTTCAATGTATCCCGCTTCGAGATCCGCGCCATCGGCGGCTTCCATGTTGCCCGAGATCGTGCGGTGCGCGGCCGTGCCCTCGGCCAGGCCTACCAGGATCCAGTCGCGCGCCGCGGGCTTCAGCCAGGCACGGATTTCCTGCTCGCGGCCCTCGCGGAAGCGCAGGTGCAGGACCACCTGGCCCGTCTGCGTCGTCGGCTCGAGCTCCAGTGCCGCGACGCCATCCTCGCCCACCGTGTACGTGGGCTCGCGATGACCCCTCGCCAGCAGCTTGTTCTCGGTCAGCGACTGCACTTCGAACCAGGAGCGATGCGGCGGGTCGACGCGGAAAGCGCCGATGGTGCCGGGGCGCGCGGGCTGACCCTGCGCATCGCTGAGACGCAGGCGCACCAGCGGCCGCGTGCGGCCGTCGGCGATGAGCTCGGAGGCGTCGGCGAGCAGCTCGCCGCGCACCGGCCCGCCAGAATAGTTCAACGTGCGCGTGAGCCGTGTGACCTCGGCACCGTGCGAATCGAAGACCACCGCTTCGAGCTCGCTCGCCCCTTCCGGAATGTCCACACCGCGCCAATAGCTCAACGCAACGCTCTGCGCCTTGTTCACGGTGGTGCCGTAGAAGTTGAGTGCGCTGACCGGCGTGCCGTTGAGGCTGAGCGCGATCTTCTGCTCGGGCAGGTGGCGCAGCGCCACCTTGACGCTGGTGATGGCGGGATTGAATTCGGCGATCGGCAGCAGCCAGTCCACGCCCGGCGCGAGCGATTCGACGTTCGGCACCTGCGCCGCATCGGGCGGCTGCTCCGCCTCTGTCGTTGTCCTGGCCGCGCGCGGCGCCTTGATCATCACGATGACACCGCGCGTCGCCGCATTCGCACGCGCCCCCGCGCCGGTGTCCGCGCCCGCCGCGGCCTCGGCGTTCGTATCGCCCGCGCCCAGCGTCAGCTCGACCGGAGCAAGCTTCTGTCCGTTCTGCGTCGGCGTGTCGAACATCAGCACCGCGCGCACCTTGCCGGACATCGCGCCCGCAGTCTTGCTGCGCAATTGGAAACCCAGTGTGCCGCTCGATTCGGCGGCTCGCTCGCCCAGCGGAAAACTGAGCACGTTGCCGCTCACCACCGGATTGGCGTTGCCCACGGTGCGCGGCTCCGGCGCGCAGGTAGCGCAACGATGCTGCTGCGTGGAATCGGCCACGTAGCCGACGCCGTCCGGCAGCATCACCAGCAGTTTCATGTTGCCGACGGCGACGCCCGTCACGTCGAGCGCTGCGTCGATCTGCACGCCGCCGGCCGACTGGCGCAGCTCCAGCGACACCGCCCCGACCGGTGGCTTGCGCGTGGCGAGCGTGAAGTCGGCACGCCACATCGACCCGCCGCTCACTTCGACGAACTGCGAGAACGAGCGGCCGGCATGGCGCGGCTGCGCGCCGCACACGATCGCCTCCAGCGTATCGGCCAGCGTATCGTGGTCCAGCTGCACCACGTGCGTGCCCGCAGGCACGTCCTCGAAGTGGTACTTGCCTTCGCTGTCGCTGATGACGTAGCGACCGTCTTCCAGGTAAACGCGCACGCCCGCGACTCCGCGGACGGTTCCGGCGGGTGCGTCGCAGCCACCGTCGACGATGCGGCCGAGGATGAAGGCACGGTCGCGATTGAGCTCGTCGCGCAGCAGGATCGCGGCCGCGGCATCGTTGGAGAGCAAGCCGCTCACGTCGTCGGCGCGCGCGCGATTGACCAGCCGCTCGCCGCGAGCAGCCGCCGTGACTTCCGCGACGTAGCGGATCGAGAGGGCGTCGCCGGCCGCAAGCACGCCCGTGGCGAAGGTCAACGTGCGCCCGTCGGCCGCGACCTGCGGGTCGGCTGCCACGGCGTCGTCGATGCGCGTCGAGCCTTCGCGGTAGCGCAGGCCGACCGGTAGCGTGTCGACGATCCGCGTGGCATCGAGCGGCACACCGGTGCCGGTGTTCTCCAGCCGCAAGCTGTACTGCACGAAGTCGCCCACCGCAGCGGTCGCGGTGACGCTGCTCTTCTGCAGGAACAGCACGCCGGCGGCGGGATCGAGAGGCACGTCGAAGTTGGCCGCGGGCGGCGCATCGACCGGGAAGTCGGCGCCGAACGAACCGGGGCCGGTCGTGAACGGCGCGCCGGGCAGTGTCGTGAACGTCGCCGGATCCGCCTGCGAGGGGAACTGATGCGACGGCGGCGGCAGGATTTCGAACCGATAGCCGCCAGGTGCGACCACCGGGAAGCGGAACGCCCCCGGCGCGGAGGCGTACACGGTGCCGCCGGAGTCCGTGGCCTGGGCGCCCGTGACGATTTCACTGGGGAAGGCGCTCACGCCGTCGTCGCCGAGCACGCGCGCCGGAGCGCCCGTGGCGGCATCGACGATGCGCACGCGCGCGCCATTCACCGCCTGGCCGGTGCGCGAATCGAACAGCAGGCCGGTCGGATCGACCAGCGCCTGCGCCTGTACGGCGTCCGTCGGGTCGAGCGCATCGACGTAGCGCGACACCAGGGTGGCGTCGCGACTTACCTGCAGCGCGCAGTCGCCCGCCACCGGCGCTGCCGCGCTCGTCTGCACGTAACCCACGAACACGCCGCTGGCCACGGCGGTTTCGGTGAGCCGGACGATCTCGCTGTCGCCGCCCTGCACGGAGCGCAGCTCCAGGTCGATCAGGTCGCGCACCAGCGCGTCGCGGTTCTGATCCGGGTCGGTGACGCGCACGAACACCGGCTCGCCGCCGTGATAGCTCGCGGTGCTGCTGAAGATCCGCGGCTGAGTCGGGTCGATCGCCGCCCCGCCTATCAGCACGGGATCGGGCAAGGCCTGCACGCCCGAGGGGCCGACACAGTGCGTCGGGCCCGAGACCTCTCCCGTGCCCGCACCACTCGGAATCGAGGCCGGCCGGAGCAGCGCCATCGTCGCGCGCGAGGGCGCGGGCGCCACCACTGTCAGTACCGTGTTGCTGGCGACCGTCGTGGCGGTATTCGCACCGCGCACGAAGCGGGCCTCGGCGAAGTTGCTGATCGGTGTACCCGGCTCAGTTGCCTGCGCCGCCACTGGCGAGAAAGGCGCGCTCGCAGCCTGCAGCAGTAGCACGACCAGGGCGCGCGCGAGCACGCCCCGGAAGCGCAGGAGAGCGGAGCGGACTGTCACGTCCGCCCCGCTCCCGGTGCGTACCGGAGTACCGAATGCTCGGTCACGCATCCGGCCGGCAGCCGTCTGCAGGTGAGCGACTGTCGACCGAAGGAATGTACCGAGCGGCCGCGATGCGGCACGCTCAGCCATCCTTGTAGCCGTCAGTTGATCGTGACGCGGAAGCGGACGACCGCCGACAGACCCGGACCGACCGCGATCGGCGCCGTCGGGCTGACATTGAGCGTCGCACCCGTGCGGTTGCAGCCGTCGCCGTTGGTATCCACGCCGGCCTCGGCGATGCAGAACGTCGCCGGCCCGCCGCCCACGCCGATCTGCACGTCGGTCGCGCCCGCGTACTGCGCAGATGCGAACGTCAGATTGCCGTCCAGCGTGTCGGAGAGGCTCACGCCGCCCGCCGCCACCAGCCCCGTGTTGGCGATCGTCACCACGTACTCGACCACCGCGCCCGGAATGGCTTTCGGATTGGTCGCGCCGTTGAACGGGTCGTTGATCACGGTGGAGGTTTTGGTGATCGACAGGGCCGCGGATTGCACCGCGTACTGGTCGTCCGCGACCTCGGTGGCATCGCGGCCGGCGTCGCCGAACACGATGTCCACCCCGGCCGTATCGGCGCCCGCGGTCTCGGTGGCGAGAGTGGCGCCGTTGGTGCCCGGCACCGCCGCGCGCGCCTGCAGGCGCACATTGGCGAACTGGGCGTTGGTGGCGCTCAGCGGCACGTCGGCCACCACGAACACCGCGACGTCATCGTCGGCGATGAGCGTGTCCACGTTGGCCGCCGTGTCGACGCCGGCGTCGTAGGCGCCGTTGGCGTTCGAGTCGACGAACACGTTGAGCGGCGCGAAGTCGACGTTGTCGACCTGGCCGAACAGCGTGGTGCCCACCAGGCTGGCGGCGCTGAGCTGCAAGCCCTGCGACGCGTTGCCGGTGTTGGCCACCAGGTACGTGAGCACGGCGTTGTTCTGCCCCGGAGTGACCACCGTGGCATTGCCGCTGACTTCCGTCACCGTGAGATCGATGCGGTTGTCGACGACGAACGCAGTCCTCGAGCCGTTGCCCGCGCCGGGCGTGCTGTTGCCCGCCGGCGAGCTTTCGATCGGCGTCTGCGGGGTGCTGCCGACGCTGTAGCTGACGGTGGCGCGGTTGTTCACCGTCGTGTTCGCGGCTGTGCCGACGGCATACGCCGCCTGCACCCCCGCGAACGACGACAGCAACAGCATCGTGCCGGCTACCGCCTTGAGCTGCTTCTTGACCGATATCATTTCGGTACTCCTTACTGTAGTTACGAACACGCAGGCACATCGACAGCGCCGCAGGCCCCTGCAGGCCCGCGGCACCGTTTCCCCGGTTCGCTCTGAAATGAAGCTGCGCTGTTATTCGAGGACGGCGCGGAAGCGCGCGAACGCGACCGCACCGGGCTTGAGCGGGTTGCGCATCACCCAGCGGATGTGTGTGTAGTCGGCCGCGGCGGCAGGACGCTTGCTGCCGTCGGAACTGCTCATCGTGAGGGCCTGCGGCTTGGCGTAGTTGAAGCCGCCGTCGACCGAGAACGTCACCTCGGTTCCCGGACCGATGGCCGATCCGGCGACGTAGCTCATGTGCTCGGGAATCGGATTGTCGATGACCACGGCGTCCGCGTTGCTGTCGCAGAGATTGGTCGCGCTCACCGTGTAGATCACTTCGTTCCCCGGCACGACCTTCTCGACCGGTACGAGCTGCGCGGTGGTGTTACCGCGCTCGTCGGTCGTCTGCTGCTCGATCTCGGCCACGGTCTTGAGCAAGATGCAGCCCTTCTCCTGCGCATTGGCGCCGGCGACGCACCCCAGCATCGCCACCACCACCCAGCCGCCCTTCATCATTCTCATGGTGAAACTCCTCGCTCAGTTGATCGTTACGGCGAAGGCGACGACCTGCGCACCCGACGCCCGCGTGATGTCGCCGAGCGCGATGCGCACGCGCGCCGGCCCGGCCTGGAATTCTCCGCCGTCGGCGTCGCTGGCGTCGGTGAGCGGCGCGCCGTTCAGGCGCAGCGAGCCGGCCAGGTAGGTCGTGTTGGCGGGGATGGCATCGTCGATGTCGACCGCGCGCGCCGTGCCGCTGCCGCTGACGTTGACGACGATCTGGTACGTGATGCGCGAGCCGGACAGCGGCCGCGAGCCGCCGGAAGGATCGATGACGGTGGCGTTCTTCACCAGAGCGAGCTGCACCTCGCCCACCAGGTACTCGCCGGTCGCGTTGGCCAGGGCGCCGCTCGCGCCGACGATCGCGTCGGTCCCGCCCGAACCCTGCCCTGGAAATGTCGCGCCGGGCGCACCCGAACCGGTCGCCGCGCGCGTCACGAGCCGGCTGCGGCCCAGCTGGCCGTCGGTGACACTGCCGGGAACGTCATTCACGAGCAGGACCGCCACGGCGGCGTCCGCTGCAAGGGTCGCATCGTTGCCGCCGGCAACGTAGGCGACGTTGGCTGCGGACAGGTCACCGCTCGCATCCGAATCGAAGAAGATCGCCGGCGCCGACGACAGCGGATCGAAATCGTCGCCGGCCACGAGATTGTCTACCGTGAACGGCACCGCTTCGCTGCCGTTGCCCGTGTTCGTCACCAGGAACAGCAGGGTGCGGCGCGACTCACCGGCAAGGACGCTCACCTGCGCGCTCTGCAAGGTCACGTTGACGTCGAGGATCTCGCCCACGGTGAACGTGGCGGCGTTGGATACCGCGCTGCCGGGGATGCCGTTCTGGGAGAAGGTCACCTGCGCCTGGCTGACGACGTCAATGCCCGCGGGCGTGCCCACGGCGCACGCTTCACGTGCCAGCAGGCACGCGCAGACGATCAGCAACAGTGTTCCGGGACGTGTCATTACGTCGGCACTCTCTCGCTCGTTTCGCGCCTCGGCATCTTGCCGCCGCACGGGTCAACTCAGGGGGTGGCCTCGGGGCTCGCAAGCTCCTAAGCGAGAGTGCCGACTGGAGTGTGCCGCCTGCCGCCTGTCCTCCCACCCCGCACCGTCAGCATAATTTGACGTTACGGCCGGCTGGGCACAGCGATACACTTTCCAAGATTGACCGTCAGACAAGGCAGATAATAGGCTGAATTGACTTATGTCCTTGTGACCATAATCACAGGCAATGGGCGTTCCGGACGACGCGTATCACGGCTCGGCGGGTCGGTGCTGCGGAGGGGAAAAATGAGCGACGAATCACAGGCCAAGGCCGCCGAAGACGCCGGTAGCTCCGCGCCGATCGAGCTCCCCGGGAGCGATGGTTTCACCCCCGAGCACCGCGGCGAGCCCGAGCTCGACCACGAAGACGCCAATTTCGCCGCCGAGCAGATCCTGGGAGCGAATCCGCTCATCGGTTTCGACCGGGCCGAGGTGATGGACGGACTGCGCCGCCTGGCGCAACTGCTGGCGCTGAAACCCCAGGTGGTGGTCAAGGAGGAGCTGTCGCTTGCGCGCGAGCTGTTCAACGTCCTCACCGGCAGCTCGCAACTGCAACCCGACCCCAAGGACCGGCGTTTCAGCCACGACGTCTGGCAGAAGAACGGCTTCTACAAGCGCCTGATGCAGGGCTTTCTCGCCTGGCGCCAGAGCCTCAACAACATGCTCGAGAGCGCCGACGCATCGGCCGACGATCGCGAGCGCGCGCGCTTCGCCCTGTCGCTGGTCACCGAAGCCTTCGCGCCCACCAACACGCTGATCGGCAATCCCGGTGCGCTGATGCGCATCACCCAGACCCGGGGCAAGAGCCTGCTGTACGGCCTGCAGAACTTCCTCGACGACCTGCTCAACAACGGCGGCATGCCGCGCCAGGTCGACGAGAGCAAGTTCCAGGTGGGCAAGAACCTCGCCCTGACGCCCGGCGCAGTGGTGTATCGCAACGAGGTGCTGGAGCTGATCCAGTACCAGCCGATGACGCAACAGGTCCACCAGCGGCCGCTGCTCATCGTTCCGCCGCAGATCAACAAGTTCTACGCGCTCGACCTCAGCCCCGGACGGAGCTTCGCGGAATTCGGCGTCCGCAACGGCGTGCCGATGTTCGGCATCAGCTGGCGCAACCCGACGACGGCGCAGCGCGACTGGAATCTCGAGACCTACCTCACCGCCTGCAAGCAGGCGCTCGACGTGGTGAGCGAGATCTCCGGCAGCGAGCAGGTGAACACGCTGGCTGCGTGTGCGGGAGGTTTCACGCTTGCCACTCTGCTCGGCCACCTGGCGGCGAGCGGCAGCAAGCGCGTGAGCAGCGTGACCTTGCTGGTGACCGTGCTCGATACCGAATGCCCCACCGTGCTGTCGATGTTCGCTTCGCGCACGGCGATCGCGACTGCGATCAAGCGCTCACGCGCCCACGGGGTGCTCGATGGCAGCGACATGGGGCGCATCTTCGCCTGGCTGCGTCCCAACGACCTGGTGTGGCTGTTCGTCGCCAACAACTGGGTGATGGGCAACCGGCCGCCCGCCTTCGACATCCTGTACTGGAATTCCGACAGCACGCGGCTGCCGGCCGAGTTCCACGCCGACCTGCTCAAGATCTACCTGGAGAACCCGCTGGTGCGTCCGAACCGGATGAAGGTGCTCGGCACGCCCATCGACATGTCGCAGCACACCTTCGACAGCTTCGTGATCGCGGGCATCACCGATCACATCACGCCGTGGCAGGCCTGTTACGAATCGCGCAAGGTGCTCAAGGGCCAGATGCAGTTCGTGCTCACCTCCAGCGGCCACGTGCAGAGCATCGTCAACCCGCCCGGCAACCCCAAGGCCAGGTACTACGTCAATCCAGATCTCGGCCAGCCTGCCGATAAATGGCTGGCAGGCGCCACTGCGCATCCCGGATCGTGGTGGGAGCACTGGCTCAAGTGGTACGAGGCGCGCGGCGGCGGCCTGCGGCCCGCGCCGACGACCCTGGGCAGCGCCGCGCATCCTCCGGGCGATCCGGCGCCGGGGCGCTACGTGCATCAGCGCTGATTCGCAAATTCGCGAGCCACGACGGACAGCCGATCTTGAAACAAGCATCCTCGAGCGCACAGCCGAAAATCGAATACGTCGACGTCGACGGGGTGCGGCTGCGCGTCGCGATCCGCGCCGGGCGCGGCACACCGCTGCTCATCTTCAACGGCATCGGCGCCAACCTCGAGGTGGTCTTCCCCTTCATCGAGGCGCTCGAGGATCGCGAGGCCATTATCTTTGACATGCCGGGCATCGGCGGCTCGCCCTTGTCGCTCCTGCCGCGGCGCTTCAGCGGCATCGCGCGGCTCACCAACCGCCTGCTCGATCGCCTCGGCTATCGCGAGGTCGACGTGGCGGGAGTTTCATGGGGAGGCGCGGTAGCGCAGCAGTTCGCGCGGCAGTACCGCAAGCGTGTGCGGCGCCTGGTGCTGGCTGCCACCTCCGCGGGCGCTTTCATGGTGCCGGGCCGCCCCAGCGCGCTCATGAAAATGACGACGCCGCGGCGCTACCTGTCGCCGGCCTACATGCAACAGGCGGCCGGGGACATCTACGGCGGCGAGGTGCGCGGCCACCCCGAGCTGATCGCGGCGCACACGGGTCGGATCATCCCGCCGCGATTCCTCGGCTACCTGTACCAGCTGTTCGCCGGCATGGGCTGGACCAGCATCCACTGGCTGCACCGCCTGAAACAGCCGACGCTGATCATGGCAGGCTCGGATGACCCGCTGGTTCCGCCGGTGAACGCGCGCATCCTGTCGCTCTTCATTCCCAACAATCGCCTGCACATCGTGCCCGGCGGCGGGCACCTGTTCATGCTGCATTGCCTGGACGAGGTCGGCCCGGCAATCCGGGAGTTCCTCGACGCGCCCGACGCGGCTGCCGCGATCGGGGCGGCGGTTCCCCAGAAGGCCTGACTACCCACAAAGGGCCGGCACCTAGTTCGACGGCATCGACTCCACGGGCTGCCCCGTCGCGTCGGTCGGCGGTGCGGGCTTGGCGGCGACGTCGGCCGGCGCGCCGACCACGATCGGGATCGAGAAGGTGCGCGCCTCCGGACCGTCCGCCAGGTCCATCAACACGATCGCACTGACGTAATAGGCGCCATCCTCGCGCGGCACCACCGTGAGCTCGTAGCGGTACACCCCGCCCGCCTCGACACCGTGAAATTCGGCCGGAATCCCGGAGCGCTCGAGCGTGAGCCCGTCGGTGGCGATAAAGGTCACGCGCAGGTTTTCGGCCGGCGCCTGGGGAACGAAGGCGAGGTCGATCACCAGCGGTGCGCTCGCCTTGGGGCGGTCCTTCAGTTCGAACCACATCCCGACGGGCGCACCGGGCTTCGCGGTATTGGTCACGCCGCTCACCATGTGCCTGGTGACCTCGAGTGCCGCGGCATCGGCCGCTTTCCTGGCGGTGTCCGCGTGGGTTGCAGCCGCCGGTGCCTTGGCGCTCTGCGGAGCTTCGCTGCCGCACGCGATCAGCAGCGTCGCGGCCGCAAGCATGGAAACCAGATGACCCACTCGATTGAGCTGCATGATGTTCTCTGAAGTTTGGGTTTACAGGGTGCTGAAAACCGTGACGTCCATACAGGTGTTGCCGTCGGTCGGCGGATCGGACGGCGCGGGGAAGTCTACCGCGAAGAAATCGTAGACCTCGAGCACGTAGTTGCCGGGAGCCAGCTGGCGCGTGAGCTGCTCCGTATCGGCGACGTTCGATTCCGCCGCGTCGATGAGCCCCCGCCGGTGCAGCACGAGATCCGGGTCCCGGCCCGTGACGCCGACCACGTTGGCGCGCATCGTGATCTGCCGGTCGAACGGCACGTTGAAGCGCAGGAACTTGCGGTTGCCCAGCTTGTTGTAGTCGCCGTTCGCGGTGGAAGAGCAGACCTGGACGGCGGGCCCTCCCACGGTGATCGGCACGTACACGGGCAGATTCGCGGCCGCACCCCCCGCATTGGTCTCGGTCGAGCCCAGCTCGTCGATCGTCGCGCTCTGCATGTTCTGAGCGCTCACCAGCGTGTCGATGGCCGTGGCCGAGCCCGGATTACGCGACTTGAGCAGAGCGACGAAGGGGAATATCGCCGTGTGCGGCTCGAGAGTCGGGAAGTCCCCGCTCATCACCTGGAAGATCGGCGCGAAGCCGAGCGCCACGGCGTCCACGCCGTCGGCGGCCGTGTCGAAGAAATCGTAGATCAGCGACTGGACCGAGGCTTCGTTGTACCAGCCGCGGTTGGTGACCGGGTTGAACTCCACGTCGATCTCGAAGCTCGCGTTCTGCGCCGGACCGAAAGAATCGCGATAGCGCGGATCGCCCTTCACCATGCCGGAAAAGGCATTGCCCCAGCCTTCGCTGAAGGCGACCCGCAGGTCCAGCAGGTTGCCGGAGCTGTGGTCGCCCCCGAGGCTGTCGTCGCGCGAGAACACGTCCTGGAAGTAGTGGCCGAGCTCGTGGGCGATGACGTGCTGGTCGTACTCGTCGGTGTCGGTGTTCGCAAACCCGAGCACGAAGACACCACCCCCGGCGCCCGACTGGTAGGACGTGGTGACGATGTCTCCGGTCGCAGGCGTGAAAAAATCGCTCGGACGGTTCTGCGGGCTCCAGAAGATGTTCAACGGCGCGAACACGGCGTTGGCGTCGGCCGTCTGCACCAGTGTCATGACCTCGTAGGCGACGTCCAGCAGCGAGAACGGTGCGGCGGCACGAATGGCGCCGTAGCTGGCGCCTGTCCAGCCCGAGGCCGCGTTCAGATTCGCGGTGACCGGGACGACGCCCGTCGTGAAAGCCGTTCCGTCGAGTACGTAGAGCGCATTGCCGTTGGTGTTGTTGAGGACGCGGAAATTCCAGGATGGCGTGCCGGTGCGCAGCATCTGCGCCTTCACCCGGACGAACACCGAGCGGCTCGAGGGGACCTGCATCGAATAGTTGCCGCTGGCATCGGTGGTGGTGGCGAGCATCGTAGTGCCGTTGCCACTGTCGATCGCTTCGACCACCGCACCGCGCACCGGCGCATTGAAAGTCGCGTTGTAGTCCAGCCCCATGCCCACGGCCCGGAACGGGACTTTCTGATAGGTGACGGCTCCGGAGACCGTGACGTTGGTCGCGCCCGGCGGGTTGTTGTCGCCGCCCCCGCCACCGCCACAGCCGCTGAGCACCATGGCCAGCGTCGCGACCGCTCCCGCAGCGCGTAGCGCACCACGCAGGCGCGCGGCCGCCGTCGTCATCCTTCGGTATCGCATCGTCGCCGGGACTCTCCCTCGATTCAGCGCAGCGCAAGCTATCACAAGCGCCCCGCGGGCGGGAATTCGAGCCGTTCGCGGAATTTCGTGCGGGCAGCACCCCGTGCGCGGCAGCTTCAGGGCCGCAGCGCGCCCTGCGCGAGCGCCTCGAGCTGCTCCTGCAGCTCCACGACGTGATTCTCCCAGTAGCGCGGCTCGGCGAACCACGGAAACGCACGGGGAAAAGCCGGGTCCCGCCAGCGGCGCGCGAGCCACGCCGAGTAGTGGATCATGCGCAGCGCGCGCAGCGGCTCGATCAGCGCCAGCTCGGCCCGATCGAACTGCGCGAACTGCTCGTAGCCCTCCAGCAGGTCCCGCACCTGCACGGTCATCTCGTCGCGGGATCCGCTCAGCAGCATCCACAGGTCCTGGATCGCCGGCCCGCTCATGCAGTCGTCCAGATCGACGAAGTGCGGCCCGCCCGGTGTCCAGAGAATATTGCCGCGATGGCAGTCGCCGTGAATGCGCAGGCGCGCGGGCGCGATGGCCTGCAGTGCCGCGGAAATGGCGTCGATCAGCTCCGCGGTGGCATCTGCATAGCGCGCCTCGACATAGCGCGGCAGGAAGCCGCTCTCCAGGATCGTGGCGCGCGCCTCGACGCCGTACTGCTGCACGTCCAGGTGCTGGCGATGCAGGAACGTCCCGGCGCGGCCGACCGCGTGCAGGCGCCCGAGAAAGCGGCCCATCCACAGGCGGTCGTCGCTGGTCTCGAGCTCCGGCCAATGCCCGCCGCGGCGCGGAAAGACGGCGAAACGAAACTCCCCATGCTGGTGCAGGCTGCGACCGCCGATCAGCAGGGGGGCGACGACGGGTATCTCGGCCCTGGCCAGCTCGAGCGCGAAACCATGCTCTTCGCCGATCGCCGCATCGCTCCAACGGCCCGGCCGGTAGAACTTGGCCACCACCGGCTCCGCGTCGTCGCGCCCGACCTGGTAGACACGATTCTCGTAGCTGCCCAGCGCCAGGACACGGCCGTCGCAGGCCATTCCCAAGGACTCGACGGCTGCGATCACGCGATCCGGCGAGAGCGCATCGAAGGGCTGGAACTCGCCGGAGGCGGCGGACTGTGGGCCTGGAGACATCGAAACGTGCCGGACTGGCTCGGTCGGGTGAGGTGGGTATCATCATCTTATCCGGATATCAGACCACCCCGATGCGCCTTCCATTCCCCGCCATTGCCGTCGCCCTGTCGTTGGCTGCCGCCCCGCCCGCCTGCACCGGTAGCGGCCCGGAACCGGCGCCGGCCGAGGATTGCGCATCCACGCCGGTGATCTTCGTGCACGGGCTCGATCAGAGCGCAGCGATCTTCGCTCCCGCCGTCGCGTACCTGAGCGCCCACGGAATCGGCGCGAGCTGCTTGCACGCCGTCGAGCTCAGCCCGCGAGACGGAGACAACTTCCGTGCGGCGCAAGAGCAGATTGCGCCGTTCGTCGAGGACATCCTGGGAACGACCAACCGGGCGCGCGCCGCCGCCGGCCTCGCGCCGATAGGCAAAGTGCATCTGGTCGCTCACAGCATGGGCGCCTTGAGCGGACGCTGGTACGCCGCCGTCCTGCACCCCGAGCGGGTTGCGACATTCATTGCGACCTCGGGCGCCAATCACGGCACCAACTGGCATTGCGATCGGCCCTTCGGTCCCGGCCATCGGCAGATGTGCCCGGCATTCGCCGCTTCCGCCGAGCACAACGCGCTGCAGTTCCGTCTGAATGGCGCGCCCGGGCCAAACGTCGATGAGACTCCGTACGGCGTGGGCCGGGACTCTGCCGGGGTGCGAACCGTGCCGCCGGATGGCGCGCGCTCGATCCTGTACGTGACGTTGCACGCCGGCGCGGATCCGTATGTCGTTCCGGCCGCGAGCCTGCTGCTCGACGGCGCCGGCTCGAAGAATCTGCAAGTCGACCCGGCGCTGGCAGCCGAGCCGAGCCCGGGGAACTTCCAGCTGCGCCGGCCGTCCGGGCACGATGAATTGCTATCATCGCCAGCGGCGCTGCGCTGGCTGCTACAGGTCCTTTCTCAAACCACGGGAAATCCGGCGGGACATCCATGAATCGAAGCATTCTCGTGACCGGCGGAGCCGGCTACATCGGCAGCCACGTTGCACGCCAGCTGGCGGAAAAGGGTGAGCGCGTCGTCGTGCTCGACAATCTTGCCAGCGGCTTTGCGCAAGCCGTTCTCGGCGGCGAGCTGGTGGTCGGCGATAGCGGCGACCGGGCGCTGACCAGCCGGCTCCTGCAGGAGCACGGCATCGACACGGTGATGCACTTCGCGGCGCACACGGTGGTGCCCGAATCGGTCGAGAACCCGCTCAAGTACTACGGCAACAACACCTGCTCGACGCGCGCGCTGCTCGAGAGCTGCGTCGGCGCAGGCGTAAAGCACTTCGTGTTTTCCTCCACCGCCGCCGTCTACGGCATCCCCGCCGGCGGCCAGGCATCCGAGGACACGCCCACCGCGCCCATCAATCCGTACGGCACTTCCAAGCTCGTGTCGGAATGGATGCTGCGCGATGTGGCGCTGGCGAACCCGTTGCGCTACGTGGTGCTGCGCTATTTCAACGTCGCCGGCAGCGATCCGCACGGCCGCATCGGCCAGTCCACGCGGCAGGCCACGCTTCTCACCAAGGTGGCGTGCGAGGCTGCGGTCGGCAAGCGAACGCACGTCAGCATCTTCGGAACCGACTATCCCACCCCGGACGGCACGGGTGTGCGCGACTATATACACGTCGAGGACCTCGCCGATGCCCACCTGAAGGCGCTCGACTACCTGCGCGCGGGTGGCGAGTCCGCGACGCTCAACTGCGGCTATGGACACGGGTACAGCGTGCGCGAACTGCTCGGCGCGGTGGAACGCATCGGCAAGGTTCGCCTCGACGTGCGCGAAGAGCCGCGCCGCGCGGGCGACCCACCCTCGCTGGTGGCGCGCGCGGAGCGCGTGCGTACGCTGCTCGGCTGGCAGCCCCGCTACGACGATCTCGACACGATCGTCGGCACGTCGCTCGAATGGGAACGGCGTCTGCTCAAGTCCCCCTGGTAGCCAGCGCCTCAACCTGCTACCGCGAGTTGTGAGCCTTGGGGCGGGCGCGCCGATACATCGCCGCTAGGGCCAATGGCACTTAGATAAGCCCCAGCGAGATTGATGCGTGAGGCCAAGAGATTGAAGGAGAAGAGGAAGGCTGACCGGGATTGGTAGGATGTTGTTGCAACACACGCACCCGACCAACCCCGGAGGCCAGCCTTGGTCGATCGTAATGTCGATTTTCAATCGCGGCAACATCGAGCGTGCATCCGCCGGCAGCTTCGCCAGGCGGGCGCGGTGGATTTCTTCAACATTCTCACCGGACCGGAGCTGCTTACGATGACGGATGCTCATCTGCCTGAGCATCGCGAGCGGCTGTATCCGCCGACGGTGACCTTGTCGATGTTCATGAAGCAGGTGCTGGAAGCGGATCGCTCCTGCCAGAGAGCGGTCAATGCCTGGGCGGGGCAACGCGCGGCCGAAGGCTTGAGCGTGCAGAGCATCCGCACGGGGGGCTACTGTCAGGCGCGCCAGCGTTTGCCGCTGGAGATGGTCACGGCGCTCGCGCGTGAGAGCGGCCGTCTGCTGTCGACTCAGGCGCAGCGTTGTTGGCGCTGGCGCGGTCGAACCGTGAAGCTGGCCGACGGCACCGGCATCTCGATGCCGGACACCGCCGAGAACCAAGGGCGTTATCCGCAGCCGAGTAGCCAAGCCGAGGGCGTGGGCTTTCCTCTGGCGCGGCTGGTGGGGATCGTTTGTTTGTCGACCGGAGCCGTGCTGGAGGCGGCGCTCGGGCCGCACGCGGGCAAGGGCCAGAGCGAGCTGGACCTGTTTCGCAGCCTTCTTGGAGCATTGTCTGCTCAAGATGTGCTGCTGGCCGACGCCCTCTACTGCAACTACTTTCTGATCGCCACCCTGCAAGCGGCCGGTGTTGACGTGCTGTTCGAACAAAACGGCTCGCGCATCACCGACTTTCGTCGCGGGCAACCGCTGGGCCAGCGCGATCACCTGGTGCGCTGGCCGAAGCCGAAAAATCGGCCCGAGTGGATGACTCTGGCACAGTACGAGGCTTTTCCCGAGGAACTGACCGTACGGGAAGTGCAGGTCGATGGCCAAGTGCTGGTGACCACGATGCTCGATGCGCGCAAGGTGCGCAAAAGCGAACTCTCCGAGCTCTATGCCCGCCGCTGGCACGTGGAGCTGGACATCCGCAACATCAAGACCACCTTGGGAATGGAAGTGCTGCGCTGCCTGACTCCGCAGATGGTTGAGAAGGAATTGTGGGTGTACTTGCTGGCCTACAACCTGATCCGCTTGTTGATGGCGCAAGCGGCGCGCGACGCCGGCGTGCATCCGCGTGAGCTGAGCTTCAAACACACGGTACAGATGTGGACAGAGTGGGCCTCGCAAACTCTGCAAGCACATCCTATCCAGAAGGCTGAGTTCTTTCGGCTCATCGCCCAGCTCAACGTGGGTAACAGGCCGGGACGAATCGAGCCACGGGCTCGCAAGCGACGCCCCAAATCCTACCCGTGGCTGAAAGTACCTCGGGCCGAAGCGCGCCAACAGATACAGACTCATGGTCATCTGCTATGCGCTTAACTAAGCGCCATTCCCGCTAGGGCGCTGCGAACAGCCTGCTAGAATCGCCAATCATGGCGTTGAGCAAGCCCAGATCGCTGAGCGGACTCATGCTGCTGGGCTTTTGCCTGGTGGCGCTCCCCTTGCTCGTCGCCGTCATCATCGCGGCCGTGCAGATCCGCAAGCTCGCCCAGCAAAGCGAGCAGCTCGTAGTGCAGGGAGTGCAGGCGACGCGCTACAACCAGCTGCTGTTCGAGCAGATCGCTTCGATGGAACGCGGCGCGCGTTTCTACCAGGCGATCGGCAACCGCGAGCTGGTCGACGTGTACCGTGAGAACCACGAGCGCTTCGGCGACACCCTGGAGAATCTCGACCGTCTCACGACCGACCTGCGCAGCGATTCGCAGCTCCTGATCCTGCGAACCGAGGCGCAGGCCATCTGGCAGGCGATCGAGAGCGCGCCGCCCAACTCCCCGGCCATCGCCGCCACCTCCCAGCATTTCTCCCGCCTCTGGGCCAGCGCCCAGGATCTCGCCGACACCAATCGCAGGCACATCGACGCCCAACTCGACACGATGCAGAGCGCCACGGACGATGCGCAGCGCACGCTGCTGTGGCAGGCCGCCGCGCTCGTGCCGATCACCATCGGCCTGACACTCGTCTTCACCCTGCTGCTGGCCCGCCCCATCCGCCAGCTCGATCGCGTAATCAACGAGCTCGGCCGCGGGACCTTCTCGCGGCCGATCCGCGTGAGCGGCCCGAGCGACCTGGAGGCCCTCGGTGTGCAGCTCGAGTGGCTCAGGACGCGGTTGCTGGACCTGGCGCAGGAAAAGAACAAATTCCTGCGACACATGTCGCACGAGCTCAAGACGCCGCTCGCCAATATTCGCGAAGGCACCGAGCTGCTGATGGACGGATCGGTCGGGGAGCTCGCCGACGACCAGCGCGAAGTCACGGCGATCCTGCGCGAGAACGGCATGAAGTTGCAGCGGCTGATCGAAAACCTGTTGAGCTTCAGCGCCTGGCAGGCGAAGAGCACAGGCCTGGAGGTCTCCGAGTTCAGGCTGCGGCCGCTGGTCAAGACCGTGCTGGAGAGTCAGCAGCTCACGCTCGTCAGCCAGCGGGTGCGGCTCGACGTCAAGGTGGCCGATGCGCAGCTGTCCGCGGACCGCGCCAAGGTACGCCTGATGCTCGACAACCTGCTGTCCAACGCCATCAAGTTCACGCCGCGCGGCGGCACGATCCACATTCACGCCAGCGTACGCGACGATCAGCTGGCGCTGGAGGTGGCCGACTCCGGTCCGGGCATTCCGCTCGAGGAACGCGGCCGGATCTTCGAAGCGTTCTACCAGGGCCGCACCCCGCAGGGCGGCCACGTCAAGGGAACGGGAATCGGCCTGTCGGTGGTGATCGAGTTCGTGCACGCCCACGGCGGGACGATCGAGATCGTCGATGGCGAGTACAGCGGTGCGCACTTCCGCATCCGCCTGCCGCTGCGCCAGCCGAATGTCGTGTCCAGCGAGCCCGCGCATGCCGCATGACCAGCCCAACGCCGCATCCACCGAGTCTGCGCATGCGCCATAGCCAGCCCAACGCCGCATCCACCGAGTCTGCGCATGCGCCATAACAGCTCTCGTGGCGCCCTGACCCTCATCGCGCCGGTGCTGCTGCTCGCGGGCTGTACCCTGCTCCCCACGCCGCAGGCCTCGCAGCAGCCGGCGACCGCCGTGGCGCGCCCGGATCCCTCGCTCGGCATCGTCGCCGAGCACCTGAACCTGATGGCGCGCCTCAACCAGGGCACGCCGGTGGAACAGGCGGAGATCTTCAAGGACGCGCGCGATGCGGCGCAATCCGAACCCACCACCAGCAACCTGCTGCGCTACGCCCTGGCGCTGGCCACGCCGGATCACGGCGCCAGCGACCCCGAGGCCGCACGCCAGCGGCTCTCCGCATTGCTCGCGAGCCCCGAAAGACTCCTGCCGGCGGAGCGGGCGCTGGCCGTCGTGTTCCTGGATCACGTCGAGAAGCGGCTGGTGCTGCAGAAGGAAAACCAGAAGCTGCAGGCCGACAACGCCCGCACCGAGCGCGAGCGCGGCGTCGCGACCAATCGCCGGCTGCAGGCCGAGATCGAGGAAAACAACCGCTTGCGCCGTGCCCTCAAGGAAGCGCAGGAAAAGCTCGACGAGATCACGCGCATCGAGCGCTCCATCATCGACCGCAAGCCCGGCAACGGTACTCGCTGAGGCCTCGCGCCCTCGTGGCGGTCGAGTGTCCGGTGAGGAGGCGCTTTCGGGAACGCCGTGAATCCATCCCTGGAGGCTCCGACGCGGACATCCTGTCCGCGACGGTCCCGAAAGCGCCTCCTCACCGGACACTCGGCCGCCACGAAGGCGCGGGGTCTGTATAATCCGCGCGGCCCCGCCAGCGGCAGATGTCTCTTGAACCCGACACCCAAGCGCAAAGCACGCATTCTCGCGGTAGACGACGATCCAGGCCTGTTGCGCCTGCTCACGATCCGCCTGCGAGCCGAGAACTACGAGGTCGAGGCTGTGGAAAGCGGCGTCGCGGCGCTTGCCGCGGCCGGGCGCTTCCGGCCGGACCTGGTGATCACCGACCTGCGCATGGACCAGATGGACGGCATCGGCCTGCTCAAGGAACTGCAGAGCCGCTGGCCGGGCCTGCGCGTCATCATCCTCACGGCGCACGGCACCATTCCCGACGCGGTGCACGCGACGCAGAGCGGCGCGTTCGGCTTCCTCACCAAGCCCGTCGACAAGCAGGAACTGCTCGAGCAGGTGCAGAAGGCGCTGAAGATCTCGGCGTTCCCGCAATCCGACGAGGATTGGCGCGCGGAGATCATCACGCGCAGCCCGCTGATGGAGGAGAAGCTCGCCCAGGCCCACATGGTCGCGGGCACCGATGCGCGCGTGCTCATTTCGGGCGAGAGCGGCACCGGCAAGGAATTGCTCGCGCGCGCCATTCATCGCGCCAGCGCGCGCCGCGAAGGGCCGTTCGTGGCGATCAACTGCAGCGCGATGGCCGAGGAGCTGCTCGAATCGGAGCTCTTCGGCCACGAGAAAGGCGCGTTCACCGGCGCCATCCGCACGCACAAGGGCCTGTTCCAGGCCGCCGACGGCGGCACGCTGCTGCTCGACGAGATCGGCGACATGCCGATGCGCCTGCAGGTGAAGCTGCTGCGCGTGCTGCAGGAGAACCAGGTGCGCCCGGTCGGCAGCACCGAGGCGATCCCGGTCAACGTGCGGGTCATCTCCGCCACGCATCGCGACCTGCAGCAGCTGATGGCGGGCGGCGCGTTCCGCGAAGACCTCTACTACCGGCTCAACGTCGTGCACATCGAGATGCCGCCGCTCTCGCGCCGCCGCGAGGACATCCCGCTGCTGGTCGCGCATTTCCTGGAGCAGATCGCGCAGGAAACCGGCACGCGCAAGATCTACGCGCCGGAGGCGGTCGAGCTGCTGGCCACCGCCGAGTGGCCCGGCAACATCCGCCAGCTGCACAACGTGGTGCGGCAGAACGTGGCGCTGTCGCGCACGCCGATCATCAACGCCGAGCTGGTCCAGCAGTCACTGGGCGGCTCGCCTTCGCGCCTGCCTTCGTTCGACGAAGCGCGCGACGAGTTCACGCGCAGCTACCTCGCGCAGATCCTGCAGATCACGGCGGGCAACGTGAGCCAGGCCGCGCGGCTCGCCAAGCGCAACCGCACGGATTTCTACAAGCTTCTGTCCCGGCACCAGCTGGTGCCTGACGACTTCAAGAGCCGCTGAGCGCGACCTCGCGGGCCCAGCGAGGGCCGCCCATTCAGCCGCGCTGCAGTCCGAGGACCCGCCCGACCTTCTCGAGGACGTCGCGTTCGGGACCGGCCGGCGCCCCGCGCAGGCGCCAGAGCGCGATCACCAGCGTGACATAGACGATCGCACCGATCGCAACTTCCGCGAGGAGCCTGAGCCACAGGGCGTGGTCGTGGAGCCCCTGAGCGCTCGCGATCACGCAGCCATACATCGCCAGGCCCGCGAACAGCGCGGGCGCAATCGCACCGATCGCGCGGCGCAAGGGCATGCGCTGCGCGCGCATCGCCCAGAACATGAACAGCGGCAAGGTCGCGCCCATTACCAGAGTCTTGGCAGCGGCAATGCCGACGACGCCGGCGACATGCGCCCCGTACATCAATGCCGGTATGAGCACTGCGAGCTGAATCCACTTGAAGCGCGCGAGCAGCGAAGCACGGCCGGTCGCGAGGAGCAGCGGATCGAGCACCAGGGCCATGCCCATCAGCGCGCCCCACATTCCCAGCCACTGCATCAAGGGCACGGCGGCGAACCATTGCTTGCCCAGAACCAGGGGGACGAGCTCCGGGGCCACGGCCGAAATACCCAGACCCAGCGCCATGCACAGGTAGGCGGTCGAACGCAGCACGGTGAAAAAACTCTCGGCGAGCCGCGCGTGATCGTCCTGCTGACGGCTGTAGACGGGGAAAATCCCCCGCGACATCGGCAGCACCACCTCCTCGGTGGGCGCGGTGGCGATGTCCGAAGCGACGTAGTAGTTGCCCATCGCCGTGGTACCTGCCTGGCCGCCCACCACGAACTCGTCGAGCTTGCGGTTGGCGAGATTGGCGACGCGCGCCAGCAGGAGCCAGCGCGAGAAACCCCAGATGTCCGCGAAGCGTGCCAGCGTCAGCCGCGGCCGGTAGGGGTGCATCAGGAAGCTGATCGCCACGTCCAGCATCCGTCCGCCGATCAGGCCGATGACCAGCGCCCAGTAGCTGCGGAACACGATCGCGGCCGTGATGGTCACCGCCACCGTGGACATCTTCTTGCACACGCCGAACCAGAATTCGCGGTCGAAGTTCAGGTCGCGGCGGAACGCGACCACGCCGATGTTCTCGAAACCGCCGATGAAGGCGCGCAGCGATAGCAGTTGCATGACCTCCAGCACGCGCGGATCGCCGAAGTAGCGCGTGGCGAACGGCGCGGCGACGAGCAGTGTGAGCGCCAGCGCCGCCGCCTGCAGGATTTCCAGCGTCCACGCCGTGTCGTAGTGCTCGCGCGTCGCGCTGGCGTCACGGATGAGCGCGAGGTCGACCCCGGTATGCGTGAAGACCTCGAGGAAGCCGACCACCACCATCGCCATGGCGACGACGCCGAAATCCTCCGGCGCGAGCAGGCGCGCGAGGATGATCGTGCTGATGAGGCCGAGCGCGCGCGTCGCCCAGCGCATGGCGATCATCCATGCGGAGCCGCGCAGGAGATGGCCGCGCGGGGAATCAGTGCTGGCGCTCGCCATAGTTGCGAGCGTAGATGAGCGCGGCCTTGACGAGATCGAGCGGGCTGCGCGGCGCCCGGCGCAGCGGTTGATGGTAGACGGCCTGCAGGTCGGCGATCGCGAGGTTCGTGCCGAGAAAGCCGTTCAGCCGCTCGAGCGTCGCTTCCGGCTGGACGATCAGGTCATCGAACAGGATCTCGTGCCGCTTCAGGCCTCGCTCGTCGAGGAACTGTGCGATGGCAGCCTCGATCTGCTGGCAATAGCGCCGCGCGTAGCTGTAGGACTGAACCTGGCGACGCAGGTTGTAGGAGATCCATGACTGGAGCGGCGTGCGCGTGAGCAGCACGAACTGGATGTCCTGGAGATCGAGCAGCTCGGCCCAGAAGCGCATCGTCAGCCACAAGCGCGGATCCTTCCAGATCCACGGGCGGTGCCGGTCGCATTCGGCGATGAACTCGCGGAACGGCGCCGGATCGACGCTGGTGCGCAGATCCGCGATCGCCTTCAGCGCCTCGGGCGAATAGCTGTTCTCATAATTGCCGCTGAACTTCGCCGCCGCGAACAGCTGCTTGTTGAGCTCGATCAGCCGCACGTTCTCGAACGTGTCGTAGTCGGGCTTGACGTACGTCTTGGCTCCCGGCCAATAACCGCCGCGCACCAGGAGTCCCGTGAGGACCGAGCTGCCGGAAAGACCATACGTCAGAATGATGACGTCCTTTTTCATGATTCTGTCGTCGCATTCTCGAAGTTGCGTTCTGTGGCGCCTTCTTTAGACGCGCTGTTCTGCGGGTCCGGGGCCGCCGTCCTGCGGCGCGCAGTAGACACGGCGGCGCCCCGAACCGACCGTGCGCAGGTCACAAACGCCCGTGAAGTATGCCTTGCCGGCGGAGCTGGGCCCATCTTTGCACGGCCGCCATGAGGCCAAGCAGGACGAAGTAGAGATCCGCCGCGCCACCGCCGCCTCCGCCGCCGGTGCCGCCGCCCCCCGCGGGGTCGTCATCGTTGATCGTCACGGTTGCCGAGGCGGGCGTACCCAGCGTGGCGCCGGTGACGCCGACCAGATCGATCGTCAGAGTCTCGGCGTTCTCGCCGGCCACGTCGTTGGTGATGGTCAGCGTCGCGGTCTTGCTGACATTCTCCCCCGCCGCCCACATCAGAGTCTGATTCAGCAGCTGGAAGTCCGAGCCGGCGAGCGCAGTGCCGTCAGTGCTCGCAACTCTGACTTGCGCGGGCCCGTCGCTGCCGTTGGCCCGGCTCACGGTGATCGTCAACGCGCCGGCACTTTCGTTGACCGTGAACGAAGACTGGGTGAGCTGCAGCGTTCCCGGTTGCCCCACGTCGTTGTCCGTGATCGTCAGCGAGGCGGCGCCGGGCGGACTGATGGTCGCACCGTTGCTCGCGTTCGCCAGGGCGAGATTGAGCGTCTCGTTGCCCTCCACTGCTGCGTCGTCGACAATTGCAACAGTGAAGATTTTTGGTCCGCCTTCGCCATTGTTCCAGTTCAGCGTTCCGCTCACGGCCGTGTAGTCGTTTGGCGAGAACGCGGTGCCGTTGTTGCTCTGGTAATTGACCGCGACCGCACCGATCGTGCCGTTGGTGCGGTTCACGGTGATCGTGGCGCTCCCGGCACCCTCCGCCACCGTGAATCCGCTGGCTGCGAACTGCAGCAGACCCGGTGAATCGTTGTCGGCGATCGTGACGGGCGCGCTCGCCGGTGTGCCGAGGGTGGCGCCGCCGGAAGGTGCGGAAATCGCGACCGTGAAGCTCTCCGCCGGATCCATCACCGGATCGTCGACGATCGGGATGTTGAAGGTCTTGGCCGCGGCATCGCCGGAAGTCCACATCAGCGTATTGCTCACCGCCGTGTAGTCGTCCGGGGCGACCGCAGTGCCGTCGGTGGTCGCGTAGCTGACTGAGACGGCGCCCGCGCTGCCGTTGCTGCGCGTGACGGTAATGACCCGAGCCGCGGTACCCTCCGCCGCCGCGTAGGTCGCGGCCGACAGCTGCAGCGTTCCGGGGCCGGTAGTCGCGAAGGGCGTGTCGGTGGACCAGACGGGTCCGCCCGGCGATCCCCCGAATCGGCACACGCCGGGACTGGCGTTTCCGGCCGCGGAATCGTTGATCACCGTGCCTTCCGCACAATTACCCGTCGTGGCTTCGTCGAAGTGATAGAGCCCCGCGGTGGCGGCATCAGGCGAGAACGGCGTCGTCGGCACGGTGAAGTTGGCGGCATAGCGCAGGGTCGTCGACAGGCGAAGCTCGTCGAGGAAGCCGTTGAACGCCAGCCGACCGGGCAGTGCGTCGTGCTTCTCCGCGCCCAGCACGATGAACGGATCGGAATTGAAGCACGGCTGTCCGCCGCAGTTGTTGCCTTGCGGCTGGCCGTTGTCCGGATAGGAAAGATCGCCGGCGACTCCGCCGATCGATCCATCCGCCAGGCCGTCGACGAACAGGCGAATCTCTCCCGCCGTCGAGCGGGTGACCGCGACGTGGTGCCATTGCCCGTCGAGTACGTTGCGATTCCCGCAGTGCGTTGCGATGCTGACGTTGTCGACGTTGGCGCCGAATGCAACGCGCCCGCTGCCCAGTGCGAGACCCCACGAGCGCGGCAGGTTGAAACGATCGCGATCGAAAACGATGTCGCCGTCGATCCAGCCGTATTGACCGGGCCCGCAGCGGCTCACCGTATTGTTGTTGTCGGCGGCCGAGCCCTTGATCCAGAACTCGATGGTGAAGTCACCCGCGCCGATGTCGGCCGGCGGCCCGGGGGTACTGGTGGCTGGATCGTCGATCCGGATCTTGACCCGATCGATGTCGTTGGTGCCATTGCCGAAAAAACGGATCGAGCCGGCGTCCGCGAGGCTCGCGAGGCAAAGCGCCGCGATGCTCGACATCGCAGCGAGGCAGCGCGCCGCATTGGTCGTCGTCACACGATCCTCCCCAGGCGAGGGACAACCAGCGCAATCTACCAGATTCGCGGTAGAAACCCCCACACTCTCAAGAGGTTATGTCTGCAAATTCAGACAAATCCCCGTTTCCCGGCCCCGGCCTCTTCGAGCAGTCTCGTCTATTGCGCAGCCCGCGGCTGAGGCGCAGTCCTCACAGCGGCCACGGCAGGACTGATCGTAAAGGGGCGCAGGTTGGACAGGCCACCCCCGGGTCCCGGAGTGTACACATCGATCGAGGCGCTGCCCGCGGCGCTCAGGTCGCGTGCATCGATCTGCGCCTCCAGCTCGGTCGGCGAGACGAACGTCGTGGCTCGCTCCTCGCCGTTCCAGCGCACGCGCGAATCCGGCGTGAAATCCGCGCCGTTCACGACGACGATGAGCCCGCTCTCGCCCGCCATCGCCTGGCTCGGCCACAGTTCGAATGCCGACGGCGGTGAGCCGGCCACGGCCCCGCCCGCGCCCAGCGCCGTGCGGACGAAGTTGTCGAACGAATAAGTGCTCTCGGTGAAGCCGCCGAACCCCGTCGAGCCCGACGATGCGATGCGCGCGGCCGCGGAATCGTTGACGCTGACCTGGCCGATGATCTGCCACGCGCCGGCGACGTTGCGCTCGATGAATGCCGCAACCGCGACCGGGCTCGTGCCGCTGGTGCGCATGCGCAGCCGGAACGTGTCCATCGTGTTCAGGCTCGGCGACAGGTTCAACGTGCCGAGCGTCACGAGCGAGCTGCCGTTCTGCCGTGCGAGCACCGCGTTGTTCAGCATGCCGTTCACGTACAGCACGTAGCGCACCACGGTGCCGGTGCCGAGACTCCCGGTCTGCAGCCGCGTGAAGATCTGCGGATAGCCGACATTGCTGCTGGTCAGGCGCATTTCGACCGCGATCTCGACGTCGCCGAGATTCTCCGTGGCGGGCCGATACACGAGCGCATCCCCGCTCGAGCCCGCGCTCGTATTCTTCGCGGCGCGGCCCGCGCTCAGGCTGAATGCATTCGGGTCGCTCTCGGTCCAGCCGTTGCCGATCGCCGCACCGTTGGGGCGCTCGAACGCGTCCGTGAATCCGCCGCCCGGATTGGCCGTCGAATCGGCGATCGTCAGAACGCTCGTCGAGGGCGTGCCCAATGTGGCGCCGCCGCTTGGGCCGGTCTCGTTCCCCTCCGCCAGGGTATCGCTGGCGATGGACACTGCAAACGTCTTGTCGCTGACATCGCCGTCGGGCCAGGACAGGACGCCACTGCGGGCCGTGTAGTCGGCGCCTGCGCTCGCCGTGCCGTTGCTGGTCGCATAGCTCACCGCAACGACGCCGCCGCTGCCGTTGACGCGGCGCGCGGTGATCAGGATCGATCCGCCGCTTTCGGCGACCTGGTATGTGGCCGCGCTGAACTGCAACGCGCCCGGCGGCGGCGTCGATGTGTCGTTGTCGACTATGGATACGCTGGCGGTTGACGGCGAACCCAGGCTCGCGCCACCCGATGGCGAGCTCAGCGTCAGGGAGAACGATTCGCTGGCCTCGACCTGCGTGTCGTTGGCAATCGGCACGACGATCGTGCGGGCGCTCGCATCGCCCGCGCCCCAGCTCAATGTGCCGGACTGCGCCGTGAAATCACTGCCCGAGGTGGCGGTGCCATTGCTCGAATTGAAGTTCACGCTCACGGCACCGGCGCTGCCGGACACCCGGTTGACGGTGAGCGTGACCCACCCGGCACCTTCGTTGAGGCTGTAGCTGCCGGCCGCAAACTGCAGGCTTCCGGGCACCGGCACCGCATCGTTCTCGGTGATCGACACGGTCGCGGTCGACGGCGACGCCAGCGCGGCACCGCCGCCCGGCGCGCTCAAGGTGACAGTGAAGGATTCGGTGCCCTCGTACTGCGCGTCTTCGAGGATTGGAACGGTGATGACGCGCGCGGTGGCATCGCCTGCCGCCCAGTTCAGCGTGCCGGCTTGCGTGGTGTAGTCGCTGTCGGCCAGCGCCGTGCCCGTGCCGGTGGCGAAATTCACCGACACTGCGCCGTCGGTCCCGTTGATGCGATTCACCGTGACGTTGATCGACCCGCCGCCCTCGCCGACGCCGTAGCTCGCGCTCGAGAAACGCAAGCTGCCGTGCTGCACGGTCGCCTCGTTGTCGACGATGGTCAGCGTCGCCGCCGACGGCGTACCCAGCGAGGCACCGGACGAGCCGGTGAGCTGAATTCCGACAGTCTCGTCGGGTTCATCGACCGTATCGTCGAGCAAGCTGATTGAAAATGTCTTCGGCTGCACGTCTCCGCTGGCCCAGTTCAACGTACCGCTGACGCCGTTGTAGTCCGCGCCCGGCGTCGCCGTACCGCCGCTGGTCTGGTAGGTCACGGAGGCGGAGCCCGTGCTGCCGCCGGTGCGTTCCACCGTGACGGTCGCCGCGCTCCCATTCTCGTTCACCGTGTACGTCGCACTCTGCAGCGACAGCGTGCCCGGACCACCGCCGGGGAACGGCGTGTCCGTGGACCAGAGCGGCCCCTGCGGGTTGCCGCCCACGCGCAGGAAGCCGGGGCTCGTCCCCGCTGCGTCGGCCACGGTCGTGCCGCTCGATGCGTCGAGGTGATACAGCGCGGCAGTGGCGCCGTCGACGGTGAAGGGCTGCGCGGGCACGCTGAAGTTGCCGCCGTAGCGCAGCGTGGTCGACAGGCGCAGCTCGTCGAAGAAGCCGCTGAAGGATGGATAGCCCGGACCGGCATCGTGTTTCTCGGCTCCGATCACGATATAGGGATCGGAAAAGGCGCAAGATCCGCTGCAGTAGTTCCCGGGCACGCCGTTGTCGGGATAGGACAGATCGCCGGTCGGCCCGGTGGCGCTGCCATCGGCAATGCCGTCGACGAACAGGCGCATGGTTCCGCTACTGCGCGCGCGCGTCACGGCAACGTGGTGCCACTGGCCGTCGAGCACGTTGCGCGAGCCGCACAGCGTCATGACGTTGTTCGCAACGTTGACGCCGAACGCGATGCGGCCGTTGCCCAGCGAGATGCCGAAGGAGCGCGGCTGGTTGTAGCGGTCGCGGTCGATGACCGTGTTGCCGTCGATCCAGCCGTAGGTGTTGCCGCAGCGTGTGCTGCCTCGATTGTCGGCGAGTGCGCCCTTGATCCAGAACTCGATGGTGAAATCCGTGGCGCCGACTGTCGGCCGGCGGTCCGGGGTTGGAATTGGCGGGATCGTCGATCTGGATCTTGGCGCGGTCGATGTCGTCGACGCCGTTGCCGAAGACGGGCTTCGTTCCAATGTCTCGGGAAGCAGACACTGACGCTCTCTGGCGACAAACGCGTTTCGTCCAGTATCGTGTAAGAATGACAAGCAACACCGCGCCTTCACAAACCGCTCACGCGACGCCGGGCGGATTCGGCGTTCTGGCACTCGCCGCGCTCCTGGCATTTACGCTCTGCAACTCGCTGTGGTCGGCGCAATGGGGACTGCCCGACGGTGCAACTGTCGAGACGAGCTCGCCTTGGGCAGTGGACACGATTGCGCCGCTCGGCCCGCTCAACGAGGCCTATCACCGGTTTTCGCGCGAAGGCATCGATAACGTCGTCTATCCGGTGTTCCACTACATCGTCGTCGCGGGCGCCTACGCGCCGTACGTCGGCGCCGCGTTCCTGACCGGGCGGCTGCAGAACCCGAGCTCCGAGTTCCCGTTCGGCGCCGCCAGCCCGGCCGATTTCTTCGTCCACCTCACATTGATCGCCAGCCTGGTGAGCGCACTGATGGCGGCCGGCTGCGTCCTGTGCGTCTACCTCATCGCACGCGACCTGTTCGATCGCCGCACAGGCTTGTGGGCCGCGTTGCTCGCGGCGCTGATCCCGCCGCTCGCCTACTACGGTTCGACATCGAACCTGGACGTTCCCTACCTGTTCTGGACGCTGCTGGCGTTCTGGCAGCTCATGCGCGCCGCGCTCCGCCAGCGGGTGTCGAACTACCTCTTGTGCGGCGTGTTCGCGAGCCTCGCAGTCGCCACCAAGGATCAGGCGGCGGGCTTCTTCGTGCTCTTTCCGATCCTCGTTCCCTGGCTCATTCACCTCGACCTGCGCCGCCAGCCACGGCGAGGCGCTCTGCTCACGGTGCTCGGCGACCGACGCCTGTGGGCCGCGGGCGCAGCGGCGCTCGTGACGTTCGGGCTCGCGAACAACCTGATGTTCGGCTTCGAGGGTTACCAGCGTCACCTGACGTTTGCCGACGATTTTTATGCAGCGAATCTCGCTGCCGACGCGCCGGGGCTCCTCGCCCGGCAGCTGACCCTGCTCGCGCACAGTGCCGCGCTCCTCGTGCAAATGGTCGGTGTGCCTGGGCTCCTTCTTGCTGCCGCCGGTGTCTGGATCGTGGTGAGTGAGCGCCGGTGGCTGCCGCTGCTGCTCGTAATCTGTTCCCTGGGCTACTACGTCTTGATGATCGCGCCGACGGTGTCGCACTCCCGCTATCTGCTCGGGGTCGCCCTCCTGCTCATGCCCCTCGCCGCCAGGGCTATTGTCGTGGCGCTCGCTGCGCCGCGAATTGCATGGCGCGCCGCCGGAATGTCGCTCGCGGCAGCCGCGCTGCTCTGGCAATCCCTGCTGCTGCTGAATCTCCACGTCACGCTCGCTCGCGACAGCCGCGAGGTGATGGAACGCTGGGTTCGTGCGCACGTGCCTGCCGGAGCGACGATCGAGTCCAGCACACAGGCCCGTTACCTGCCACGGCTGTCCGATGCGTATCGATACTCGGTCGTCGGCAATTCATTCAGCGCGATGAGCTACAACCTGCTCGGCACCGAGCTGTCCCTCGAGGCGCTGCGCAAGCGCGCGCCCGACTACGTGCTGGTACTTTCGGATTCGTGGCTGAGCGGGGATCCGACTCGTGTGCAGGAACCGCAGATCCGCGCGTACTACGAGGCCCTGCTGACGGGCCAGGCCGGCTACGTGGAAGTCGCGCGTTTCAAGACGCCCACCTGGCTGCCCTACCGGCAGATCACCGCGGGCACGCAGCCGACGAGCATTCTGCTGCGGCGTCGTTCCTGACCGGCACCCTTGCAACAATGACCACGCGCGCCCGCAATCACGCCGTCTTCCTGGTCGGAATCGCCCTGAGCGTCGTGTTCCTGTGGATCGCGGCGCGCGATGTCGACTTCGCTCACGTGCGCGGGGCTCTCGCCGCTGCCGATGCCCGCTGGGCCGCGGCTGTGCTCGTTTTGCTCGGAGGGTTCTGCGTCACGAAGGCATGGCGCTGGGCAATGTTGCTCGGCTTGCCCATTGCGCGCGGCACGCTCGCCCTGACGCGTGCAGTGCTCGTCGGCTACGCGGCCACTTCCCTCCTGCCCCTGCAGCTCGGCGAAGTCGTGCGCGCTTGGGCGGCGACTCGCGTCGTGGAGCGCTCGCTCGCGCCGGTCGTCGTATCCATCGCGCTCGAGCGCGTGCTCGATCTGTTCGCGGTGCTCGCTGTGCTGGCCGCCGTGTTGCTGCTTGGCGGTCCGCTGCCGGAGGGTCTGCTGCGCGCCGCGTGGATGCTGGGTGCGGCGAGCTGTCTGCTGCTCGCCGCGCTAGTGATCTACGTGGCGTTCACCGAATCGACGCTGCGCTTCGTGGCGCTCCTGGCAGCGCCGCTGCCTGCGCGTGCGCGCGCGATCCTTCTCGACCAGTTGCGCCGGGGTGCCGCGGGCGCCGCAACGTTGCGCAGCCCTTCGATGTGGCTCTGGCTCGGCGTGTCGTCGCTGGCGCAATGGGCCTTGATGGCCGGGTGCATCGCCGCGAGTTGTGCGGCTCTGGGGCTGCATGCGCCATTAGCCGCAGCCGCCTCGGTCCTGGGACTGACGATCATCGGGATGAGCTTGCCCTCCGGACCCGGCTACATCGGCAGCATCCAGCTCGCCTTCACCCTGGGTCTGGCGCCGTTCGGCGTTCCCGCGGGTCCCGCAATCGCCGCTTCGGTGTTCTATCACGTGCTCGTGTGCGGCTCACTGATCGTGGCCGGTCTGATCGCGCTGCACCGCCTCGGCGGGACGCTTCGAACCATCGTTTCGGCACCCGAATCGACCTGATTTGCCGGGCCGGTTCCCGGCCCGAATGTGATCCAGTTCTCATCGCATTCCCTGCTGCTGTGCACGGGTTCACAGCATGGTGTCGAGTTTCTTTACACGACGATTCGTTGACGTGCCGTCGGAGACTTCAAGCGACTGATTGCTGGGGAGTTTCTGCACCGGGCCCGGAACTTGCTTCTTATCCGCTCGCCAACACAAGAAGGATTCGAATCCACCATGGCGAGACTCCGTGCGTTAGTGCCTGGTCGCCGTAGCGGCCACGCTGCGTTCTCCCGTTTCTGGCTGATGCTCGTTGCACTCGTGCTCGCGGGGACCGGCACACCCGCCTTCGCACACCTCACGGACACGTTCGACCGTGCCGATAACGCGGCCGTCGGCAACGGCTGGGTGGAGAAAAACGCCGCGGCGTTCACCATCGCGGGCAACCGCGCGAGCAAGCAGACTGTCGGCACCGGATATCGGGACAACCTGGTCTATCGCCCCGCGGGCGAGGACGTGCTCAACGTCGAAGCCGCGGTCGAAGTGCAGTTCACCGGCGCGCCCGGCTACGCGCAACTCGCGGTCCGGGTGCAGAGCGCCACCGTGGTGAACGCGGACACGCTCGACGGCTACGTCCTGTACATCAACAACAGCAATACCCAGGCGATCCTCGGACGGCAGAACGGCACCGCGTTCCTCACGACGCTGGCGCCGCTGAATCTCGATACCGCGCTCAACACCACGGATCGCTATCGCCTGCGTCTCGCCGCGCGCGGCACCAATCCGGTGCTGCTGGATGCGTTCGTCGAGCGGCTCAACGGCGCGTTCTGGGAAGAAATCGGCCAGGGCAGCGCGAGCGATGCCGCCGCGAATCGTTTTGCCACAGCCGGCTCGGTGGGTTTCGGTGGCTACACCGAGGCCACGTACGCTTTCGACAACTTCACGCGCGTCGACCTCGGCGCCGTCGGCACGACGAATCCGGCCCCGACCACCGCCGGGATATCGCCCACGCAGGCCAATGCGGGCGAAACGGGCCTGACCGTCGTCGTTTGGGGCAGCGGCTTCACCACGGACTCGATCGTCCGCTGGGAAGGCGCCAATCGCACCACGACCTACATCTCGCCCTCGGAACTGGAAGCCGCAATCACGACCGCGGACATCGCAACTCCGGGCACACGGGCGATCACGGTTTTCAACCCGACGCCGGGCGGCGGCACCTCCGCTGCGCAGAACTTCACGGTGGTCAACGCCGGCACTCCGGCGCCGACGATCGGATCGCTCTCGCCCGCGAGCGCCAACGCCGGCGCGGCGGCGTTCACGCTGACGGTGAACGGCACGGGATACGACGGCACGTCGGTAGTGCGCTGGAACGGCACCAACCGCGCCACCACGTTCGTGTCGGCCCTGCAGCTCACGGCCGCGATCACGGCCGCTGATGTCGCCACCGCCGGTAGCGCCTCGGTAACCGTGCAGCGCGTCTCCGACGGTGCAATCTCGGCAGCCAGCACATTCACCATCAATTCGGTGACCCCGGGCGACTTCGTCGACACGTTCAATCGCGCCAACAGCGCGGCGCTGGGCAACGGCTGGATCGAAAAGACGGCCACCGTCTTCGAGCTCATCAGCAACGAGGCTGCGCGCACCGCCACCGGCGTCGACTATCGCGACAATATCGTGTATCGCCCCGCGGCCGAGGATGTCCTCGACGTTGAGGCAGCCGTCGAGATCCGCTTCACGGCCGTGCCGCCCGGCTATCCGCAGGTCTTCGTGCGCGGCCAGTCCGCCACGATCGGCGGCACGAACACGCTCGATGCGTATCTGCTCTACATCAACAACAGCACCACGCAGGCGATTCTCGCGCGCCAGCGCGGCACGAATTTCGACGAGCCGCTCGCGACGCTGACCCTGAGCCCCGCGCTCAACACCACCGACCGCTATCGCCTGCGCCTACAGGCGACCGGCACCGCCACCGTGCAGCTCTCGGCTTTCGTCGAGCGCCTGAACGGCACCGCATGGCAGATCATCGGCCAGGCGACGGCCAGCGACTCGAGCGCCAACCGCATCGCCGCAGCCGGCACGGTCGGCTTCGGCGGCTACATCGAGCTCAGCCCGCGCTTCGACAATTTCGCGCGCACTGCGCTCGGCGGATCGGCGGACAACCCGGTCCCCGTTCTCACGACGATCGCGCCGACCAGCGCCACCGCGGGATCCGGCGCCCTGACGCTCACGGTCAACGGCAGCAACTTCATCAACGGCTCGACCGTGCGCTGGAACGGGGCCAACCGCACCACGACGATCATCTCGTCGAACCAGCTACAGGCTGCAATCACAGCAGCCGACACGACGACGGCTGGTAACGCCGACGTCACGGTGTTCAACCCCACTCCAGGCGGCGGTACCTCGGGCACCGCCACGTTCTCGATTACCTCCACGACCAACAACCCGGTGCCGGTGGCCTCGAGTCTCGCACCGAGCTCGGCAGCGGCAGGCAGCGCGGCGTTCACGCTGACCGTGAACGGCTCGAATTTCATCAACGGTTCGGTGGTGCGCTGGAACGGCAACGCCCGCACCACGACGTTCTTGAACGGCACACAGATCACCGCCGCGATCACGGCGGCTGATGTCGCGTCGCAGGGCACGAACACGGTTACCGTGTTCAACCCCACGCCGGGCGGCGGCACCTCCGGCAATCTCACTTTCACGGTCAACGCGGCCAGCAACCCGGTGCCGACCACCACTTCGCTGTCGCCCTCCTCGACCGCGGCAGGCGGCCCGGCGTTCACGCTGACAGTGAACGGTACGAACTTCGTGGCGACCTCGGTGGTGCGCTGGAACGGCTCGAACCGCACCACGACTTACGTGTCGGCCACGCAGCTGACGGCAGCCATCTCCGCTTCGGATATCGCCAGCCAGGGCACACGCACCGTGACCGTGTTCAACCCGACACCGGGCGGTGGCACCTCCGGCGGACGGACTTTCACGATCACCGCGCCGCCGACCAACAACCCGGTGCCCGTGCTGACCTCGACCTCGCCGACGGCGTGGCCGACCGGAGGCAGCGCCTTTACGCTGACGGTACTGGGCTCGAGCTTCGTGACCTCCTCGGTCGTGCACTGGAACGGCACGGCACGCACCACGACCGTGATTTCGGCGAACGAGCTGCGCGCGAGCATCGATCCGGCCGACGTGGCCGCCGCCAGCCTGCCGACGATCACGGTGGTCACGCCCGCGCCCGGCGGCGGACGCTCGGCTCCGGTGACGTTCTTCGTGCAGGACGGCGCGCTCACCTACACGTACGACAACTTCAACCGCACCAACAACGTCAACATCGGCAACAACTGGACCGAAAAGAACCCGGACGCGTTCTCGATCGTCAACGGCCAGGTGCCCAGCATCGTGACCTCCGGCGGCTTCACGCAGGACATCATGTACCGTCCGGCCGGCGAGCAGCGCCTCGACAGCGAAGCGTCGATGGAGTTCACGCGCCTGACCAGCCAGGTAAACCTCGATCAGGCGAACTATCCACAGCTCCACAGCCGCGTGCAGATGAGCACGGTGGGCTTCGGCTGGACGCTCGACAGCTACATCTTCTTCATCGATGACAGTGTGGCCAACCCGGCGCGCGCCATGTTCGGGATCACCACCGCGCCGACGATCGGCACGCGCAACGAGTGCTACATCTCCCCGGTACCGCTGCCCGCACCGCTGGTCGTCGGCGAACGCTACCGCCTGCGCTTCCGCGTGTCCGGTACCGCACCCGTCGTGCTGTGGGGCGCAGTCGACCAGTATTCGAACGGGGCGTGGACGCAGATCGCCCAGGGCACCGTCAACCACACGCCGAGCACGCCGGTGAACCCGAACATCTACTGCGATGGCCCGAATCCCACGATGCCGCAGCCCCTCACCAGCGCGGGCGTGAGCGGCCTCGCGAAGTGGACGAACCGCACCGACACCTACGACAACTTCTACGTGCGCGACCTCGCGCCGCTCGCTCCGGCGCCGACGCTGAGCAGCCTGAGCCCGAGCAGCGCCACGGCGGGCGGCCCGTCGTTCCAGCTCACGGTGAACGGCAGCGGCTTCCAGAACGGCGCCTCGGTGCGCTGGAACGGCTCGGGTCGCACGACGACGTTCCTGTCCGCCACGCAGGTTCAAGCCACGATCAACGCGAGCGACAGCGCCTCCTCCGGCACGGCCTCGATCACCGTGGTCAACCCGGGCTCGGCGGAATCGGCGCCGCGCAGCTTCAACGTCACTTCGCCGAGCGGCACGACCACGTTCAGCGACAACTTCGACCGTGCCGACGCTGCCGCGCTCGGCAACGGCTGGATCGAGAAGAACGCCGCCGCCTTCGGCATCGCCGCAGGCCGCGCGGACAAGGTCGCCACGCCGAGCGGCGACTACCGCAACAACATCGTGTACCGCCCGGCGGGCGAGGACCGCCTCAACGTCGAGGCGCTGATGGAGTTCCGGCCGGAAGCGACGCCAATCGGGTATCCCTCGATCATCACGCGCCTGCAGCAGGCCACTGCCGGCACCAACAACGGCTTCGACGGTTACATGATGTTCATGGACACCAGCCCCACGCTCTGCGTGATCGCGCGCCAGCGCGCCGACGGCAACTACGAGACGCGCCTGGCGCAGTTCAACCTGAGCACCCCGCTGGTCAACGGCAATACCTACCGCATGCGCCTGAGCACGATGGGCACGACGACGGTTTCGCTCATCGGCACGGTGGAGCAGCTCATCGGCGGAACGTGGACCGTGATCGGCTCGGCAACCGCGAACGACACCGCAGCACAGCGCATCAGCACGGCCGGTGCGGTCGGCTTCACCGGCTACATCGAGGACGCCTACAGCTTCGACAACTTCAGCCGGGTCGATCTGAACTGATTCCGCACGCACCTCAAGGAAAACGCCGCGGACGTGCTGTACGAGGTCAACGAGCGGCGCACTCCGTACATCATCACGCAGAACGGCGAGGCGAAAGCCGTCATCCAGGATGTCGTTTCATACGAGGAAACGCAGGAGACGCTCGCCCTGCTGAAGATCCTGGCGCTGGGCGAACAGGACATCCAGGAAGGCAAGGTTCACAGGCTGGACGAGGTCATCGCAGCCTGTCGAGAAATCCCGGCCGTGGCAGCGAGCCGAAGGAACTTCGCTCGCTCGGGGTTCACGCCATTCGCCAGGTGCTGTTCAAGCCCTACCGCATCATCTATCGCATCAGCGACAAACAAGTGTTCGTTCACCTGATCACGGATGGCCGGCGCGACATGCAAACCGTGCTTGCTAGCCGGCTGCTGCGGATCTGAGCTCTCGCCGACCGATGATCCTGGCGGGCACGCCGCCGACGATCGCATGTTCGGCAACCGGATCGGTGACGACCGCGCCCGCGGCGACGATGGCACCCCGGCCAATGTCGTTCATCACGACCGCGTGACTGCCGATCCAGCAATCGCCCGCGAGCGCGATGCGCCGCTTCTCCCCGCCCTGCTGCGTCATCGGCAGGTCGGTGCGTTCGAAACGATGCTGGCGCGAGCCACTGAGGAACGTGCAGCGCTCGCCGATCAGCGTGTGATCGCCGATGTCGCAATGGTGCACGATGCTGTAGCGCCCCACCAGCACGTCGCTGCCCACGACTACGTCGCGGTAGATGAAGATGGCGCCGGTTTCGATCACGACGTTGCGGCCGCAGCCGCGCAGCGCGAAGCGGTAGAACTCGTAGCGCAGGATGACGCCGGGAAAATAGGGGACGAAGGCGAGAAGTTCCGAGCAGCTGCGGAAGATGATGTCGGAGAGACGCGAGAGCAAGGCCAGAGGCAGGGCAACCGGCCAGGTCAGGATGCCAAGAATCGCCATCAGGCCGCGCACGCCCGGGCTCGCAGTGAACTGCACGTAACGCGCTTCGGTGTACTCCGCGGCAACGCGCTCGGCATCGCTCATGGCGGGCTCAATTGGCCGCCCGCAGCACTGCCGTGCGGCGGAAGCGGCGGTAGCTGAGATTCTCGGGCAGCCACTCGACTCTCAGGCCTGCCTGCGCGCCCCACCGCGTGAGCCGCGGTTCGTCGACCTGCGTCAGCGGACGCGAGCTGCGCGCGCCGAAGTAGCTGGCGAATTCGCGAACCCCGCCGATCAGGGCATCGAAGAAAAACCCGTTGCGTGCGCTGAAGGCGAGATAGTCGAGGAGCTCGCGCGCCGAGCTGGTGCCCGGCTGGATCAGGTCCGAGAGCACCAGCCGTCCGTTGGGCTTGAGCATGCGCCGCCAGCGCAGCAGCCAGGCCTGCAGCTCGCTTTCGGACATGTACTGCACGACGCTGTGCACCGTGATCAGGTCGAATGCGGCGGTCGTCGCAGGCGCATCGGGATCGGAGAGATCGACCATCTCGACGTTGGCGAGCCACGCGACACGGGCGCGCGCGCGCCGGCGCACGTTGGCGGCGCCATCCCACAGCGCCACGCTGCCCACGTGCGGTGCGATCTGCTCCGCGGCGAAACCGAAGCCGCAACCGAAGTCGAGCGAGCGCGTGCCGGCATCGACCGGCACGAGGCGGCGCAGGCGGGCGATGTGATCGCGCGCCTCGGCGCGGAACACTTCCTGCTGATCCTCGATCTTCTCCCAGTAAGCCTTCCAGTCCGCGCCGCCGCCGGCCGCCGCGGCCGGCGCGCTCCACGCCGCCGGCAATGCCGGGTCGGCCGCGAGCCTGCCGTTGCGCAGGTCGAACCAGACTTCGGTCATCGGCTCGCCGCCGAGCTGATAGCCTTTGAAATGCGCGCCCATCAGGTGATAGAGCATGAGCACCGGCCGGTTGTCGGCGTCCACGAGCATGCGCATGTCCTCGACGCCGGCGCGGCGCAGGTACTCGGCCGAGCGTTGCACCAGCAACTGGCTCAGGCGCAGGCCGGACTCGCGCTGGAAGCGTCCGCTCAAGAACTGCGGCCGCACGGCGATGCAGACCACTTCGCCCAGGACCTCTTCCGTGCGCTCGACCTCGTGGCGCCGCGAGCCGAGCACGCGCAGTGCGCGCAGGAGCTTGGGGATGCGACTCGGCCGCGAAACAATGGAGCGCAGCGTCTCCCATCCGGCAAGCACCGCATGCTTGCGCAGTCCGCTGCGATGGAAACTCAACGAGTAGGGAGTGACCGCGACGAATCCCGCCGGGACGCCGTCGACGCGCGCGAGCATGACCCGCAGCACGCCCTCGTCCATGTGCGCCCGATAGCAGACCTCGCGCACGAACCGCGCGCCCAGGCCCGCCATCGGGCCGTAGTCGAGCAGCTCCATGTGCAATTCGGCGATGGCCTCGAGACCCGCAGCATCGCTCGGCAGCACCTCGCCGAGCTCCAGGCCGTGGCGGGCCGCATTGCCCGGCATTTGAGCCGCCGCATTCATACGCGGCGCATCTTCTTGAAGCGCTCGCCGTGCAGGGATTCCCCGACCAGCTCGACCTTTTGCGGCACGGCGTAGCGCGCCAGCTTGTCCTGGCAGAACTGGCGCATGCGGGAGCGGAACTGCGCGAGGGATTCGCCGCTCGTCAGCTTCACGCGCGCGAACACGATCTGCCCAGTGATGGGGTGCGGCTGGCCGGTGACGGCGACGTCCTCCACCCCGTCCATGAGCTGCAGCACGCTCTCCACTTCGGCCGGATAGACCTTCTCGCCGCCGACGTTGATGATCTCGGACTTGCGGCCGAGGATGCGCAGGTACTCGCCGTCCACTTCCACGGCATCGCCGGTCCTGAACCAGCCGTCCGCGGTGAATGGGCTGGCGTGATTGAGATAGCCGAGCATCGCGGACTTCGCCTTGATCTCCAGCATGCCGTCGACGACGCGCGTCTCGAAGCCCTCGCCGCCGACCTTGACCCACAGCGAGTCGGAGGACTTCGACTTCGAGCGCAGGATGCCCACCTCGGACAAACCGTAGGTCTGCAGCAGCTTGACCTCGGGGAACAATGCGTGGAAGCGCTTGAGCGTCGCTTCCGGCATGACCTCCGTGCCGTACGTGACCATCTTGAGACTCGACAGGTCGTACTGCCGGTAGGCCTCGCTCACCAGCAGCAGGTTCAGGAACGTCGGCGAAGTCGGCAGCAGCTCCACGCCATGCTCCTGCACGGCGCGGCAGATCGTCTCCGGCCGGCGATCCGGCACCGTCACGACGCAACCGGTGTTCGACAGGTTGTAGAGCAGCGTGTTGAAGCCGCCGATGTGGTCGAACAGCAGGAACGTGATGGTGCGCAGCGTGTGGCGCGGCACCGTGAACTTCTCGAGCATCGGCACGATGTCGTGCAACGCCGCCTTGCTCTTGCCGGTGGAGCCCGACGAGAACAGGATCAGCCCGGGATGGCCCAGGCTCTTGAGCCCGCGCAGCAGCTCGTGCCCGGCGCTCCGGCCGGTCATCTCGATCTGCAGCCGGTCCTGGGCATCGATCGAGATCAGGCACTCGACCTCGGCGATCTCGCGAAATTCGGGCTTCTTCTCCTCCACGGAGCTGGTGAGCGGCACGATGATCGCGCCGTGCTCGATGAGCGCGAGCAGCAGCGCCACCGCGCGAGGCGAGAAGTCCGCTTCCACGCTGACGACGGCGCCGCGCGGCACGCCGCGTTGCGCCAGGGCCTTGCTCAGCCGTTCGAGCTCGTCCGCGAGCCAGCCATAGTCGGTCACGGTGTCCCGCCAGATGATCGCCGGGGCCTGGCTCGCGTTGCGAAAGCGCTCGACGAGGAAGTCGACGTGCATCAGACGCCCCCGAGGTACAGCACCTGCCCGGTGACGAAGCCGCTGTCGCGCCGGAGGAAGAAGTCGACCACGTTGGTGACGTCCTCGAGCCGGCCCAGGCGCTTGATCGCCTGACGGGCCACGAGGTTGGCGATCTTGTCCTTGGGCACCGCGCGGATCAGGTCGGTCTCCACGGGCACGGGCCCCACCGCGTTGACGGTGATGCCGAAGTCGGCGAGCTCGCGCGCCATCACGCGGGTGAGCGCTTCGACCGCGGCTTTGGATGCGACGTACGCCGCCTCGCCCTCCAGGTTGAGCGCCACGGCGACGGTGGTGAAGTTCACGATGCGGCCGTACTTCGCCTTCTGCATCAGCTTGGCTGCCTCGCGCGCGAAGAGGAACGCTCCGGTGAAATTCGTCTCCATCACGCGGCGCACGGTCTCGACCGGCGTCAGCAGGGAATGGTTCATCGAGGCGATGCCGGCATTGTTGATCAGGTTGTCGAGCCGGCCGTGCTCCTTGCGCAGGCTCGCGAACAGGGCCTTGACGCGCGGCTCGTCGGCCACATCCGTCGTGAAGTGCTGGTAGTGCGCGTGCTCGAGCTCCGCGGGCTGCCGGCTGCAACCGATCACGCGGTGGCCCTGCGCCAGGTAGTGCTCGGCCAGATGCCGGCCGATGCCCTTGCGCGTGCCGGTGATCAGTGTGACCGGTTCGGCCATGGCGCTCAGCCGCTCTTGCGGCGCGCCGCGAGCTCCTGCGCGGCGTACGCGGCCAGCGTGCCGATGGTGCGATACGGGCTGGAACGCTGCGAAAGCGCCTTCTCGTCGGCCAGCGCCACGGTGACGTTGTGTTTCTCCTCCAGCGCCTGCTCGACGCCGATGACGAGCGACACCAGCGCCATCGAATCGAGCAATCCGCCCTCGCCGAACAGGCGCGTGTCGGCATCGAGGGCGGTGTCGATCTCGATGCCCTGCTCGGCGGCCAGCTCGCGGGTCGCCGCGATGATCATCTGCGTCAGGTCGTCGTTGCTCATCCGGATACTCCGATTCGTTGCGCGTCGGCCGCGGCCAAGGCGACCTCTCGGGCGGGCGTTTCCAGGAACGCCGTAAACCCATCCATGGGGGCTCCGAGAAAAACATCCTGTTTTTCACGGTCCTGGAAACGCCCGCCCGAGAGGTCGCCTTGGCCGCGGCCTCGCGAAGAACCGGCTGGCAGCCGTGTCATGCGGCCTCCGGTTGCGGTTGCATTACTCTGAGCTGCGGCAACTGCGCGAGGCGCTCGGCGTGAGCTCGCATCGTCAGCAGCTCGTACTTCCGAGCCATCAGGTCCAGCGCCTCGCCCACCAGCGCGAGCTTGTCCTCGCGCGGCAGGTCCATGCCCGGGAAGAAAGCCAGCTCCTTGACGTCTTCCTTGCCGAGAAAATCGAGCGGATGCAGCAGAATCGAGGGCTGCGTGCGCGTGAGCGCGCACATCGCCAGCGCGAAGCGGAAATACAGCCGCGCCAGCGGGCGCGAGAACTTGCTCAGGTACAGGATGTAGCTCAGGTGGATCGGCACCTTGAACATCGGCATGGTCGTGACGGGGATTTCCAGGAGCGTGCGCCCCTCGAGCTCCCAGCGATACGGCTTGAGCGGCTTGAGCGCATCGGCCCACGTGCCGAACAGCGCCTTGCGCTGCTCCTTCTCCTCCTTGCTCAGGTTGCTGGTCGCGAAGAAGTACGCACGCGCGAGCGGATTGAGCAGGTTCGGAAATACCGTCGCGTCGTACAGGTAGCCGCGCTTCGCGAGCACCTTGAGCGTGGTGTTCGAAAGGCTGAAGCCGGGGCCGCGAAAGCCAACCGGGCGCACACCGGTCGCCGCCTCGATGTGCAGCTCCGCCTTGGCGAGCTCGGCATCGAGCTGTTCTTCGCTGTACAGGTGCAGCCAGGGCTCGTGATTGAAACTGTGATTGGCGATCTCGTGCCCCGCATCGGCGAGCGCGCGCAGCGGCGCGCGGTTGCGCTCGAGCGCGGCGTCCTGGCCGACGATGAAGAACGAGATCGTGAGTCCGCGCGCCTTGAGGAACTCCAGGATCCGCGGCACCGCCACGTCCAGGTACGACGGATACTGCTGCCACGCCGGATCGCCGTGGGTCTTCATGTACGACCACTGGTTGTCGAGGTCGAGCGACAGGCTGGCCCAGGGACGTGACGATTGGCGATTGAACATATTCTGCACTCTATCTATCTACGGCTTCGGGGGCGGCGCTGGGCCGCCTCCGGCGCTCAGCGGCGCGATCTTCACCGGCTCGCCGTTGGCCTTGAGCGAACGCTGCGCGGCGTCCAGGACCTTTACGACCCGCAGGCCGTCGTAGCCGTCGCTCACCGGCTTGCGGCGTGTCTTCACGCATTCGATGAAATGCAGGCACTCGAGCCGCAGCGGCTCGCTCACCTTGATGTACGGGACCAGAATGTCGCCGAACCGCAGGCCCACGTATTCCGCGAAGCTGTCGTAGTCGGTGCTGATCTGCGCGCCCTTGTCGTAGATGCGCAGTTTCTCGTTGGCCTCCAGGTCGTCGAACACCGCCATCTTGCGGCTGCCGACAATGGTGATCTTGCGGGTCTTGTGCGGATCCAGCCAGCTCACCTGGATGTGCGCCATCGCCTTGTCGGCGAAGTTCAGGCTCAGGAACACCACGTCCTCGATGTCCTTCTGCAGATAGCACTGGCCGCGCGCCGACACGTCGGTGGGTTCCTGCCCGAGCATGTACAGAATCGAGGAGATGTCGTGCGGCGCGAAGTTCCACAGGGCGTTCTCGTCGCCGCGCACCGTGCCGAGATTCAGGCGCTGTGCGTAGACGTAGTACACCTGGCCGAGCTCGCCGTTCTTGATCATGTCCTTCAGGCGGTTGACCACCGGGTGGTACTCGAGCAGGTGGCCGACCATGAGGATGCGCTTGTTGTGCTCGGCGATCTTGATGAGCTGCTCGGCGTGCCCGACGTTCGAGCACCAGCGGCTTTTCCACGTACACGTCCTTGCCGGCTTCGAGTGCGCGCCTGGCGAGCGGAAAGTGCCCGGGCGCGGTGGTGGCGATCACGATCGCCTGCAGCTCCTGGTCCTCGAGCAGCTCCTCGAAGTTGCGCGTGAGCTTGCTGCCCGGATACTGCTGCGCCGCCTGATCGAGCTTGGCCTGATCCAGGTCGCAGACGTAGCGCAGGTTCGCCTCCGCCAGCTGCGAATAGTTGCGCGCCAGGTTCTTGCCCCAGCCGCCGATGCCTACCACTGCCACTTCGACCATGTTCGTTCTTGCCTCTCTGCGGTCCCGCGCCGATTGCCGTCGATTGCCGAGCCGGCGATCCGACACCCGTGCGTCTCTAGTTCGCGCCATTCGTCCGCGACAGCGCGGCGACGATCGCGTCGGCGGCGTGCCCTTCGCCGAAAGGCTTGCCGCCACGCGAGGTAAAGTCCGGGCGCGGCGCCTTGGTGAGCCACTTGCCCACGGCCACGAGCACGGCTTCCCGGCCGGTGCCAGCGACGACGTTACCGCCCGCCTCCACGGTCTCGACCCACTCGGTCTCGGTGCGCAACGTCACGCACGGACAGCCCAGAAAGAACGCTTCCTTCTGCAGGCCGCCGGAGTCGGTGAGCACGACGCGCGCGCCATCGACCAGGCGCACCATGTCCAGGTAGCCGAGCGGCTCGATGAGTCTGAGCTGCGGACGCGGCATCCACGCCGCCAGATCCTCGCGCAGCAGTCTCGCGGTGCGCGGATGCACCGGGAATACCAGCGGCAGATGGCGCTCGGCGACCTCATTGAGCATGCCGAGGATGCCGTGCAGCTGCTGCACGGAAGTGTTCTCCGCACGGTGCAGCGTCACCACGCCATAACCGTGCGGCGTAAGCTGCAGCCGCTGCAGAATCTGCGAACGCGCCGTGGCGCGCTCGCGCGCATACAGCACTGCGTCGTACATCACATCTCCGGTATACACGCTGCGCTCGGCGAGCCGCTCGTCCGCGAGATTGCGCATCGCCGTCGGCGTGGGCGCCAGCAACAGATCGGAGATGTGATCGGTGGCGATGCGGTTGATTTCTTCGGGCATGGCGCGGTTGAAGCTGCGCAGCCCGGCCTCGACGTGCACGATGCGGATGTGCAGCTTGGCCGCCGCCAGCGCGCCCGCCACGGTGGAATTGGTGTCGCCGTAGACCACGACGGCGTCGGGCTTGTGCTCGAGCAGCAGCTTCTCGATGCCCTCGAGCATCCGCGCGGTCTGCGCCGCGTGCGAGCCCGACCCCACGCCGAGATCGACGCTCGCGCGCGGGATGTCGAGCTCCGTGAAGAACACGTCCGACATTCCCGGATCGTAGTGCTGGCCGGTGTGGACGATCAGGTCCTCGACCGGCGCCCCGCCGTTGGCGTTGTGACGCGCGAGCGCGCGGCACACGGGAGCCAGCTTCACGAACTGCGGGCGGGCACCGACTATGCTGACAATCCGCATGCTAGGCCGCCTCAGGGAGTTCTTTCAGCGGGGATGCTTCCTCGGGACTTACCCACATTTCCCGAAACGCAACCACCGTAAACGAAGGCACCCGCGTAGCAGTTCGCGGTGCGCGGCAACGAACCTTCGGCGTCATCAAGAGTGACGGGGAAATGTGGATAAGTCCCGAGGAAGCATTCCCGCGGAAGCAGCTCTTGATGGCGTCTCCCCTCGGACTTATCCACAATTTCCCGTCCCTCTTGATTACGTTCGTAACACGGCGGCGTACCCCGCGATCGATAAGGGCGCGTCCCACGCCGACGGTGGGCACGTGCCGGAAATTGTGGGTAAGTCCGAGGGGAGACGCCATCAGGTTCGACTCAGCGGAATGAATTCCGGGATTCACCTCTTCCCCATCACGAGTAATAACGCGCGATCGTGTCGACCACGTATTGCAGCTGCTCCTGCCGCAGTTCCGGGTAGATCGGCAGCGCGATGGTCTCACGCGCGGCGCGCTCGCTCTCCGGGCAGTCGCCTTCCTTGTAGCCGAGGTACGCGAAGCATTTCTGCAGGTGCAGCGGCACCGGGTAGTAGATCTCCGTGCCGATGCCCCACTCGCCCAGGTGCGCCTTGAGCTTGTCGCGCTCGCCGACGCGGATCACGTACTGGTTGTAGATGTGGCGATACCCGGACACCGCCACGGGCAGCGTGACGCGGTCCGTGAGCCCGGCGCGCGGGAACGCCTGGTCATAGAAGCGCGCATTGCGCTGGCGCGCCTCGGTCCAGGAATCGAGGTGATTGAGCTTCACGCACAGCACCGCGGCCTGGATCTCGTCGATGCGGAAATTGCCGCCGATGACGGCGTGGAAGTACTTGGGTTTGCCGCCGTGCACGCGCAGGATGCGCAGCTTCTCGGCCAGCTCGGCGTCGTTCGCGGTGCACAGGCCGGCGTCGCCGAACGCACCCAGGTTCTTCGAGGGGAAGAACGAGAAGCAGGCGATGTCGCTCATCGTGCCGGCGCGGCGCTGGTCGCCGTACTCGGAGCCGATGGCCTGCGCCGCATCCTCAATGACCTTGAGGTTGTACTTCCCGGCGATCGCCAGCAGCGGCTTCATGTCGGCAACCTGTCCATACAGGTGCACGGGCATCAGCGCCTTGACGTGCCCGCCGTTGCGGCGTAACAGCTTGCCGCCCTCGAGCTCGCAGTGCTCGTCGATGAACGCCTGCACGGCGCGCGGCGAGATGTTGAACGTGGCTGGATCGATGTCGACGTAGATCGGCTTCGCGCCAACGCGCGCCACCGTGCCGCCCGTGGCGAAGAACGTGTACGGCGTCGTCAGGACCTCGTCGCCGTGCCCGACGTCGAGCGCCATCAGCGCCACGAGCAGCGCATCGGTTCCCGAGGACATGCCGATACCGTGCGCCGCCTGGCTGTAGGCCGCGACGCGCTGCTCGAGCTCCTTGACGTACGGGCCGAGAATGAAATGCTGGCCGGCGCACACCTTCTCGATGACCGGCAGGATCTCGGCCTTGAGCGCCTGGTACTGACCCTTGAGATCGAGCAGCGGCACTTCCATCCGGTTGACGCCCTTCAGATTGGCATTCATCGATTGGCTCCGTGGTTCGTGGTTTGCCCTGTTCAAGAATTCGCCATACAGGAATTCCCCGTTCAGGAACTCGTGGTGTCGCGTACCGCGTGGCCGTCGCGGTGATACTTGCGGCCGCAGGCGCTGCACGCGCCGTGCTCGGATTCGCCCGCGCCGAGGCCCATTTCCAGGCCCACGCCACAATAGCACGCCCATCCGCGCAGCCGGCTCGGGTTGCCGTAGACGATGGCGTAGTCGGGCACGTCGCGCGTGACCACTGCGCCGGCGCCGACGAAGCAGTACGCCCCGAGCGTCACGCCGCACACGATCGTCGCGTTCGCGCCGATCGAGGCGCCGCGTCGAACCAGCGTCTCCTTGTACTCGGCCTTGCGCTCGATGTGGCTGCGCGGGTTGATGACGTTGGTGAACACCATCGACGGGCCGCAGAACACGTCGTCCTCAAGGATCACGCCGGTGTAGATCGAGACGTTGTTCTGGATCTTCACATTGTTGCCGACGCGGCATTGCGGGGAGATGACGACGTTCTGGCCGATGTTGCAGCGCTCGCCGATCTCGCAGTCCCGCATGATGTGGCTGAAATGCCAGATCTTCGTGCCCTTGCCGATGCGGCAGGGCTGGTCGATCACGGCGCTGGCGTGCGCGGAATAGTCGGACATGTTGCGAGCGTGCTCTCTAGTTGTAGGCGGGCTTGGGGCTCGCGTCCGCGGCCGGTGCCGCGGCGCAGGCCGGGAAATGCGTTCCGTATTCGGCGAAGAAGCCGTTCACGGTGCGGATCACTTCGTTGTTGTTGAGCGTGTTGTTGACGAACTGCGCCGTGTTCAGCACGTAGAAATCGCGGTGGCGCGTGCGCGGCTGCGGCACCAGCGTCGAATAGTCGATCACCTGCAGCGGCTGCACCTTCACGGCGCGGTTGATGTGCACGCTCTCGATGTCGCCGGGGTCGAACTGCGGATACATCTCGCGCAGCCCGGCGAGGAAGCGTTCGCGGATCTCGCCATCGGGCGCGCGCAGCAGCGGATCGTCGGACAGCACGTACTTGGGCAGGTAGGTGAGGTGCAGCCCGTTGGTCTCCTGCGGATCCACTATCGTGCTCATGCCGATCACGCCGGTGAACGGAATGCGTTCGTCGCCGATATTGAGAACGTAGTACGGCGTGAGGGGCCGGCGCGTGGCGAGCACCATGCAGATGACGCCCAGGTACTCGACGTCGCGGCCGCTCTCGTTCATGGCGATGAGCGCCGGATCGGCCACCTGCCGCAGCACGTTGACCGGCCCGGTGAAGATCACCTTGTCGAAACTCTCCACCTTGCCGTCGACCCGCACGCGGATGCCGCCGCCCGAACCCGGGCTCACCTGCTCCACTTCGACGCCGAGGCGGATACTGCCGCCCTGCGCGCCGATCAGGTTCTGCAACCGCTCGAAGACCGTCTTGTAGCCGCCGCGCACGTGGCCCATGTGCTCCTTCTTCGCGGAGCCGTCGCGCGCGGAGAACAGGCGCTTGATGTACGACCAGATGAACACCGCCGACACGCGGCGGTAGTTCTCGCCGAGCTTGGCGAGCAGCAGCGGCTGCCAGAATTTCTCGAAGGTGGCGCGGCCGGAGGTGCGTATCAGCCAGTCCTCGACCTTGACCTTCTCGAGCCGGCGCCAGTTGCTGATGCGCGCGCAGTACAGGATCGTCAGCGCGAGGCGGAACTTGCTCCACAGCGACAGGGGCGGGAACTTCAGGAACTCGATGTTGTTCGACAGGCCGTAGAACTTGTGGTCGACGTAGTACCCGGTGCGCGTCGCCGCCCAGCGCAGGTCCGCGCCCAGGCCGATGTCGTTGACGAAGCGGATCAGCGGTGCGTCCGAGGGCAGGATCACGTGGTAGAAGCGATCCCAGGTGAAACGGCCGAAGTCGTGCCAGGTGGCGAGGCCGCCGACCTGCTTGCCGCGCTCGAAAACCGCGACTGCGTGGCCCGACCCGCCCAGGCGCTGCGCGAGCGCCAGGCCCATGAGGCCGCCACCGATGATTCCAATTCTCATTTCGCGATCACATCAGGCAGCCCGCACCAGGCCATCCGCATCAGGCGCTGCGCGAGGCCGCGGTCACGCGGCGCTGCCACTCGATGGTGCGCGCGAGGCCCTCGTCGATGCCCACCTTGGCGCGCACACCCAGGAGCTTCGCGCACAGGGCGACGTCGGGTACGCGCCGCATCACGTCCTCGTACTTCTTGCCGGTGAAGGATTCGTACGGAACGAACTGGAGGTTCGGCTCGCCGCTCTTGCCGCTCAGGCGGTGGATGCGCCGGGCGAGCTCGAGGATGGTGATCTCCTCGGTGTTGCCGATGTTGATGATCTCGCCGTTGGCCTGCGGGCGCAGCATCGCCTGGTAGATGCCCTCCACCGTGTCGCTCACGTAGGTGAAGCTGCGCGTCTGCATGCCGTCGCCGTGGATCGGGATGGGCTTGTCGTTGAGCACGCAGTCGATGAACACCGACTGCGGCCCGCCCCACCACGTGGTGTTCTGGTTGGGGCCGTAGGAGCCGAAGAAACGCAGCAGCACCACCGGGAAGCCGTAGGCGTCCTGGTAGGCGAGCGCCAGGTGCTCGTCGAAGAGTTTCGAAACCGCGTAGGCCCAGCGCGGCGACTTGGACGAACCGATGACGTGGTCGGTGCCCTCTTCGCTGAACGGCAGCTCGGGGTTGCGTCCGTAGACATCGGAGGTCGAGGCGAGCACCGTCTTGCAGCTCAGGCGCCGCCCGAACTCGAGCGCAGCCTCGGTGCCCTGGTAGTTGATCTTGAGCGTATCGATCGCCTTGCCGTAGCGCGGGATCTTGAACGCCGCGAGATGCACGATGACGTTGAAGTCCGTCGGCAGGTCGGCGAAGGTCGCCGCATCGGTGACGTCGCGTTGCAGGAAGCGGAAGGAGCGGCTCTTGAGCTGCTCGGTCAGGTTCTCGATCCGGCCCATCGACAGGTTGTCGATGCCGACGATCTCGTGGCCATCGGCCAGCGCGCGCTCCGCGAGGTTCGAGCCGAGGAAGCCGGCCACACCCGTGATCAGGAACTTGCGCTGCGGCGTTGTCATTTCGATCTACCCTTTGAGTCTCGACCAGCGTTTCGCGAGTATCGGCCTGCCCGCCTGCGCGCGCTGGACCGGTTGAGCCCGACGGCGCCGTGCCGGGGCTCTCCCGCATTGCACCAGTCGATTGAATTTATTGTGGAATTTTGGCGGCGCAGTATACGTGGCCCACCCCCCGCCGGGGAGTGCTTCAGTTCACACGGCAGCAGCGGCCAAATCGGCCGATTGGCGCTTTTCTGCGCACCAGCGATGTTAACTGGGTGGCCGTTCGCCGGGCGCGGCGTCCGCGCGCCCATCCACGGCGCGCTTGATGCTCGAACCCAGGAAAAAGACCTCTTCGTAGTAGCTCTTCGACTGCACGGCCAGCACGCCCAGGCTGATGAGCTGGATGGCCAGCATCAGCGACAACAGGCCCACGATGAAGGTGTGCGGGAACTGCTGGTAGGCCAGCGCCACCGCCGCCGAGATCCGGTCTCCAGGGACGTTCCCGAGACTCGCGTAGGCATCGAAGAAATGCACCACCATCCAGAAATTGGTCCACAGCGAGAACGCCAGCAGCACCAGCCCGGGCAGGATGAAGAACATGAAGGGGCGGAAGATGAAGCCCTGCAGCACCGTGGCGAAAATGTGGCGCAGGATGCGCATGCTCGAACGGCGCCTGGGCGCCGCCATCTGCCGGCTCCAGTCGAGGTGCGCCGGGATCTGGTCGATGCGTCCGCGCAGGATCATCGACTTGTAGATCGACTCGGGCATCACCTCCATGCCGACCGAGCGCAGCACGAGAGAACGGGCGAATTCGCCCTCGTAGACGCGCACCATGCAGGTGAGCGTGGAGAGGTTGCCGTGCGCGAAGAACGACAGGAAACGGTTCGCCCAGACGCTCAGCGTGCGGCGCAGCCAGGGCACGTTGGAGATCCGGCCGTCCGCCATGTACGGCGAGGCCAGCACCAGCTGCGACTTGCTGGCGCGGATGCGCTCGAGCAGCGCGCCGATGTGCTCGGGCGCATAGCTCAGGTCGATGTCGAGGATGGCGACGTAGTCGCCGCGCGACTGCGCGAACCCGGTCTTGAACCCCTGGCCCAGGCCGAGGTTGGTGGGATGATGGATCACGCGCACGTTGTCGTAGCGCGCGCGCTGCGCTTCGGCGATCTGCCCGGTGGCGTCCGCGCTGCCGTCGTTGATGATGAGCACCTCGAAACGATAGCGGTCAGCCTGCGTGCGCAGGTATGCCTGCACCACGGCGAGGTTGTCCTCGAGGATGGCGGCCTCGTTGTAGGCGGGCAGCACCACTGACACGAGGGGGCGCGATTCGATGCTCATCTGCACTCCGGGAAGCTCGGGCCGGCGAGGAAGCTTGCGGTTTATTGTCGCGTGCGCGCTGCGCTCGAGGTCGCAAACCGCGCGGCCAGGAGTCTGTCGGAAGCTGCAGCCCGCCAGCGTGCGGCGGCGAGTCTACTGGATGCGGATCACAATGGGCAACGCGCGCACTGGCATTGTCGCGCTCTTTCCGCTAGATAGGAGGGCCTTTTGCTCCTACACATACCGATGTACTCGCTGCTGCCCGAACTGATCCTGCGAAGCGCCGCGCAACGCGCGGACGCGACGGCACTGCGCTACAAGGGGCAGTCGCTCGCCTACGGCGAGCTGGCGGCCGCCATCGAGCGCGTCGCCCACGGATTGTCGGGCCTGGGGCTGGGGCGGGCCGAGCGCGTGGCGGTGTACCTGCCCAAGCAGTTCGAAACCGTCGCGGCGTACTTCGGTGCGAGCCTCGCGGGCGGTGTGTTCGTTCCGGTCAACATGCTGCTCAAGGCTGACCAGGTCGCGCACATCCTGCGCGACTGCAACGTGCGCGTGCTGATCACCTCCGCCGAGCGGCTCAGCGAGCTGAGCGGTGTGCTCGGCGAGTGCCCGGACCTGAAGACGCTGGTGATCGTCGGCGGCGCTGCGCCCGCGGCGCCACCGGGGGGCAAGACGCAGGTCACCTGGAAGGAGTTGCTCGACGCGCCGCGTGCCCCGGCCCACCGCGTCATCGACGTCGACATGGCGGCGATCCTCTACACCTCCGGCAGCACCGGCAAGCCGAAGGGCGTGGTGCTTTCGCACCGGAACATGATGACCGGCGCGAAAAGCGTCGCGCAGTATCTGCAGAACGTTGCCGAGGACCGGTTGCTCGCGGTCCTGCCCTTCAGTTTCGACTACGGTTTCAGCCAGCTGTCGACCGCGTTCCTGGTCGGCGCCAGCGTCACCCTGATGGACTACCTGTTGGCGCGCGATGTCATCGTGATGGCGGCGAAGGAGCGCATCACGGGCCTCGCGGGCGTGCCGCCGCTGTGGATGCAACTGGCCGAGCAGACCTGGCCCGCCGAAGCGCGCGACAGCCTGCGCTACATCACCAATTCCGGGGGCGTCATGCCGCGCGCCACGCTCGATCGGCTGCGTGCGGCGTTACCCGGAACCAGGCCGTTCCTGATGTACGGCCTCACCGAAGCGTTCCGATCGACTTTCCTGCCGCCGGAGGAAGTCGACCGCCGCCCCGATTCGATGGGCAAGGCGATCCCCAACGCGGAGATCCTCGTGGTGCGCCCGGACGGCAATGCCTGCGACGCGGATGAGCCGGGCGAGCTGGTGCACCGCGGCGCGCTGGTCGCGCTCGGTTACTGGAACGATCCGCACAAGACCGCGGAGCGTTTCAAACCCCTGCCCGGGCAGGACCCCGGTCTCGTGCTCACGGAGCTCGCGGTATGGTCCGGCGACACCGTGCGCCGGGACGCCGAGGGGTTCCTGTACTTCATCGGCCGGCGCGATGAGATGATCAAGACCTCCGGTTATCGGGTCAGCCCGACGGAAGTGGAGGAAGTGCTCTACGCTACCGGCCTGGTGCGCGATGCCGTGGCGGTGGGCGTGAGTCATCCCAACCTCGGACAGGCCGTGGTAGTAGTTGCGGCTCCCGCCGAGGGGCGCGCGGCGGACAGCGCGGCGTTGCTCCTGCAGTGCCGGCAGCGTCTGCCGACCTTCATGGTGCCGCTGCACGTCGAATGGCGCGATTCGCTGCCGCGCAATCCGAACGGCAAGTTCGATCGGCCGCGCCTTGCGGGCGAGCTCAGGCAACTCTTCGGCGGCGCGACAAAGTGACCCTCACGTTCGAACAGCACGCGCCGCACGCAGGCTTCGCCGTCGTCGAGGACTGCCTGCAGATCGGCGGCCGCTCGCTCACCCGACTGGCGGAGGAGATCGGCCGCACCCCGTTCTACGCCTACGACCGCGCGCGGCTCACGCAACGCGTCGAGCTTCTGCGCAGCACGCTGCCCGGCGAGGCGCACCTGCACTTCGCCATCAAGGCGAATCCGATGCCCGAAGTGGTCAAGCACCTGGCCGCGCTCACCGACGGACTGGATGTCGCCTCGGCGGGCGAGCTGCGCGTCGCGCTGGCGAGCGGCGCCGATCCCCGGACCATCAGCTTCGCGGGTCCCGGCAAGGGCATCGAGGAACTGCGCGAGGCGGTCCTCGCCGGCGTCACGCTCAACATGGAATCGGAGACCGAGATGCGCCGCCTGGCGCAAATCGGTCGCGAAGCGGGCAAGCAGCCGCGGGTGGCGATCCGCGTCAACCCGGACTTCGAGCTCAAGACCTCCGGCATGAAGATGTCGGGCGGTCCCAAGCAGTTCGGTGTCGATGCCGAGGGCGTGCCACAGATGCTCGCGGAGCTCGGCACGCTGCCGCTGCAATTCGTCGGCTTCCACATCTTCAGCGGCTCGCAGAACCTGCGCGCCGATGCGATCTGCGAGGCGCAGCAGAAGAGCGTCGCCCTCGCCTTCGAGCTGGCCCGCCACGCGCCGGGACCGGTGCAGCTGCTCAACATCGGCGGCGGCTTCGGCATCCCGTATTTCCCGGGCGAAGCGCGGCTCGACCTGGCGCCGATCGCCGCCAACCTGCGCACGCTCGCGGCCCAGGTGCGGACGCAATTGCCGCAGGCCGAGCTGGTCCTGGAGCTGGGCCGCTACTTCACGGCGGAAGCGGGGATCTACGTGAGCCGCGTCGTCGATCGCAAGATCTCGCGCGGGCAGGTGTTCCTCATCACCGACGGCGGTCTGCACCAGCATCTGGCGGCCTCCGGCAACTTCGGCCAGGTGATCCGCAAGAACTATCCGGTGCTGGTCGGCAATCGCGTGCGCGGCACACAGCGCGAGGTGGTCTCGGTGGTGGGCCCGTTGTGCACGCCGCTCGACCTGCTCGCCGATCGCATGGAAATGGCGCGCGCCGACGTGGGCGACCTGATCGTCGTGCTGCAGTCGGGTGCCTATGGCCTCACCGCCAGCCCATTGCGTTTTCTCGGCCATCCGGCCCCGGCCGAAGTGCTGGTCTGACGCAAACCGGCGCGGCTGGGCGTACGCTCACGTCGGATGCCCTCGCCCTCTCGCCCGTGGATGCCTCCCATCGGCCAGCTGCTTCGGCAGCTCGCGGCCGGGGAAACCACTGCGCGCGAGCTGGTCGAATCTTGCCTGGCGCAGATCGCAGATCCGCACGGCGAGGGAAGCCGGGCGTTTCTCCAGGTCCACGCTGACCGGGCGCGTGCGGAAGCGGACGCTGTCGACCAGCGTCGCCGCAAAGGGGCGAGCCTGCCCCCGCTCGCGGGCATTCCGCTCTCGATCAAGGACCTCTTCGACGTGCAGGGTGATGTCACCAGCGCGGGCTCCGTCGTTCTGCGGGGGCTGTCTGCCGCGGCCGCGGATGCACCGGCGGTGGCGCGCCTGCGCGCTGCGGGTTGCATCGTCATCGGCAGGACCAACATGACGGAGTTCGCCTTCTCCGGGTTGGGCTTGAATCCACACTACGGCACGCCGCTCAATCCATTCGATCGTGCGGCGAAGCGCGTCCCAGGCGGCTCCTCCTCGGGAGCGGCAGTAGCGATTACCGATGGCATGGCGGCGGCGAGTCTCGGCACGGACACGGGCGGCTCGTGCCGTATCCCCGCCGCGCTCACCGGCATCGTGGGTTTCAAGCCCACGGCGTGGCGCGTGCCGCGCGAAGGCGCGATCCCGCTGTCGACGACTCTGGACTCGGTGGGACCGCTGGCAAGGACCGTCGAGGGGTGCGCGCTACTCGATGCGGTCCTGGCCGGCACGTTGCCGCAGGCCGAGCCCGAGGCCGCACTGCAAGGCTTGCGACTGTGGGTCCCCTCCACGCTGGTTCTCGACGATCTGGACGCGCACGTCGCGCTGACCTTCGAGCATTCCCTGGCCGCGCTGGCGAAAGCAGGCGTCACCATCACGCAAGCACCGTTGCCCGCGCTGTGGAAATTACCCGCGCTCAACAGCCGCGGCGGAATCGTGGCGGCGGAGGCCTACGCCTGGCATCGGGAATTGCTCGAGCGGCGCGGCAGCGAGTACGACCGGCGCGTCGCCACCAGGATCCTCAAGGGACGCGAGCAGAGCAGCGCCGACTACGCGCTGCTGCTCAGGGAAAGGACGGAGATGACGCAGCAAGTCGCTCTGCTCACGGCGGCTTTCGACGCCGTGGCGCTGCCCACGGTGCCGATCGTCGCGCCGCGTATCGCGGAGCTCGAGAGCGACGAACGCTATCTGGCGCTCAACGCCCTGGTGCTGCGCAATGCCGCGATTGCGAACTACTTCGACCGCTGCGCCATCTCCGTACCCATACACCGCGAAGCCGAAGCGCCGGTCGGCCTCATGCTCATGGGCGAGCACGGCGCCGACCGCAAACTCCTCGGCATCGCAGCGGCAGTCGAGCGACTGCTCTCGCCCGCCCTGCCGCCAGCGAAGTGAAACGTCTTCGCCGCGTCCGAGCTCGGGGGACTTATCCACATTTCCCCGTCACTCTTGATTACACCCGCCACGCGCTGCCGTACCCCGCGAACCACTCCGTCCGAACCTGCGGTGCGGGGTGGTTGCGTTTCGGGAAATGTGGGTAAGTCCCCCGAGCTCGGACGCGGCGAAGACGGCGATCACGGCGCGTACTCGTACGCGCCGATGTCGATGCGCGCGTCGCTCGGCCGCGACTGCCGCTGCGACTTGTGCACGTATTGATAAACCGGCGCGAGATTCACGCCGCCCGCGCTTCCCGGCGCCATGCCGGCATCGCGTGCCGGTGACGTCGCGGTCAATCGATAGTCGTACGCTCCCGGGTTCACGAACCCCGGGGCTGCCGTCGTCAGATTGGTGGTCGCCTGCACTACCCCGCCCGACGGCACCGAACCGCCGCCGACGAACAGGTTGTTGATGGTGCGCACCAGAGCCGTGCCACTCTGGTATTGCAGGAACGAGCCCGAGCCGCGATCGTTCACGAAGGAGTTGTTCACCAGGTAGAGCTGGTGCGTACGCCCGCTCGACAGGCCCTCGGTGCCGTAATTCATGATCGCCGAGTTCTCCGTGTTCGGGCCCTGTTGCAACAGGTTCCCGATCACGAACGTCAGGCCGCCGTTGGGCACGTCGATGGTGTAGCTGGACGTGCCCGTGGCCTCGTCCATGATGCGGTTGTAGAGAATGTGGTTCTCGGCCGCGCGCGTCTTGAGCGTATGCCCGACCTGCGCATGGTGCGAGTAGTTGTGGCGGAAGATCAGCCGCTGGCCCTCGTCCACGTAGACGTTGTGGTTGTGGCCCGGGTCGCCGGCGCCGTTGTTGGCGAACTCCGAGTACTCGAACAGCAGCGTGCCGTAGGCGCCGCCGAGGAAGCCGTCCTCGTTGTCGTGGAAGTAGCCGTTGCAGATCGACAGGTTGCTGCCCTGGTTGCGGATGCCGGCGCCGTTCATGTCCGCGACCTGCGCGTTGGAGAACTCGATGTTCTCCACGCTGATGTTGCTGCCGCGGATCACCATCAGGCCCATGCCGTTGTTGCGGTCGTCGCCCGAAACGAACGGGATGCGCCGGTTGCCGCGGATGTGGGCGCGGCCGCCGACGCCGCGGAGGGTGACACCGTTCTGGCGCCACACCGTCACGTCGTCGAGGTACGTGCCGGCGGCGATTTCGATCACCGCACCGTTGGCCGCGGCGAGCTGGGCCGCGCGCAGCGTCGTGAAGGGCTTGCCCATTCCCACCTGCAGGATGTTCGCCGGCCTGAAGTTGGAAGTGACCCCGGTGCTGCCGATGGTCACTTGGCGCGTGCCGACGAAAACGAGGTTGTTGCTCTGGCCGGGAGCATCCGCGCTCGCATCGTTGGTGAACGCCACGGTGTACGTACCTGCGGCGAGCGTGTTGCCCGCGTAGCCGAAGGTGCAGGCATTCGCATCCTGGTTGACCGCAAGGGTCGCGATCGGATCGACCGCATCGCCATCGATGTCGTCGGGCGTGACGTTGCCCTGGAACACGTAGACCTTGTTGGTGTTGCCGAGGTAGCGATCGATATAGCTCGAATCGACCGAGCCGAGCAGCGATGCGCTGCCACTGCCGCCGCTCACGGTCACGGTCGCATTGCGGCTGGCGCTGCCGCCCGCACCGGTGCATGCCAGCGTGTAGGTCGCGGTTGCCTGGATGTTGCCGATCGTCTGGTTGCCCGAGGTCGCCTTCGAGCCGCTCCAGCCGCCCGATGCGGTGCAACTCGTTGCATTGGTCGATGACCAGGTCAGCGTGGAGTTGCCGCCACGCGCCACGGTCGTCGGATTCGCGGTGAACGTGACCGCGGGCGCCGGCGGCGCGGTGGCGCCGATCGTCACCGTGCGCGAAACGCGTGCACGCGAGCCGACGCCCGCACACGTGATCGTGAACACCGTTTCGCTGCGCAGGTTCGAGATCGTCTGGCCGCCGGACGTGGGCTTGATGCCGCTCCAGCCGCCGGACGCCTCGCAATCCGCTGCGTTGGCCGCATTCCACGTCAGCGTGGTGCTGCTGCCGACCGCAACGTTCGACGGCGTGGTCGTCAAGATCACGGTCGGTGCCGGGCACGTCTGCCCGGTCGGGCACGTCGGCAGGGCCCTATCCACGGACACCGTCGCGCTCTCGCTCGCCCATCCACCGCTTCCCGAGCAGGTCAGCGTGAAGGTTTGCGAGCTCGTCAGTGGCGCGGTCTGCTCGCTGCCTTGCAGCATGCGCGAGTCGGTCCAGGCGCCCTGGGCAAAGCAGGACTGGCCGTTCGCGACCGTCCAGCTCAGCGTTGCGCGCTGCTGCTGGCCCATCGCCGTGGGTGTGACGTTGAGGTCGATGACGGGTGAGCCGGCGGTATTGAAGGCCGTCACCGTCACGCTGCGCGAAGCGTTACCGCCCGATCCCGTGCACTGCAAGCTAAACGTGCGATTGCTGGTGATGCCGGTGAACGTCTGGCTGCCCGACGTTGCCCGTGCTCCGCTCCAGGCGCCCGATGCCGTGCAGCCTGTTGCGTTGGTGGAGCTCCACGTGATCGTCGAGCCGCCACCGAACGGGACCGTCACCGGTTTGGCGGACAGGGAGACCGTCGGCGCCGGCGCCGAAGCCTGCACCGTCACGGTGGCCGAACGCTGGATACTGCCGCCCGCGCCGTTGCACGACAGCGTGTAGGTGCGGTTCGCGGTGAGCGCGCCGGTCGATTGCGAACCGGAAGTCGCCTTGGCGCCGCTCCATCCACCCGAAGCCGTGCACGAGGTCGCGTTCGTGCTCGACCAGTTGAGCGTGGACGACGCGCCCGAGGCGATGGTGGCCGGGTTCGCGGTAAGGGTGAGCGTCGGCGCCGAGGCGCTTTGCACCGTGACGCGCGCCGAAGCGCTCGACGATCCTCCGGAACCGCTGCAAGCCAGCGCGTAGTCCGTCGTGGTGCTCAATGGCCCGACACTTTGTGTGCCGGATGCCGCCTTGTTGCCGCTCCATCCGCCGGAGGCGGTGCAGCCGGTGGCATTGGTGGATGACCAGCTCAGCTGGCTCGTCCCACCGCTGGCGATCGACGCAGGGTTCGCGTTGAATGTCACGGTGGGCGTCGGCGTCGTACTGCCGGTGCTGGCCGGGAATATCGCCCACTGCGGCGCACTGCCATAGGCGCTCAGCGGATAGGCTCCACGCTGCGTGAGACGATTGAACGCTGTCTGCGCGTTCGCCACGCCCGCCTCCACCGCAACCGCTGCGGCGGCCTGCAAGTTCGCCGCGTACGCTTCCGCGCCGTCCCAGCCGATCATCTCTCCGGAACCGATGCCGAGGATGCTCGCCATCTGCGAGGAACCGCACTGTGCGTTGAAGAGCTCCTGCTCACGGCCGCCGATGTCGTTGGTGCCGCGGAACGCGTCGTTGTTCCAGCCGAAGATCACGTTGCGGCGCCAGTCGGTCCAATTCGTGACGAAGCCAGCGGAACCGCCAACGTAGCGATCGCCTTTCACGTACGGCCAGTAACTCGAGGCGAGCACCCAGCACATGCCGGGATCGGTGAGCCGGCCGACCGGGAACCTGGCTTTCCACGCCAGCACCGGCTGCGCTTCGGTGAAACCCAATCCGACGATGTGGCCGAAAGTCCACGTCAGGAAGTCGTCCATCCAGGTCGCGATCCAGTCATCGAGGCCGAGCCACTGCGCGGCGCCGGTGTTGGTGATGTAGCCGAGCGGATTGCTGTTGACCCAGGTGTTGCGGTAGTAGGTGATGTTGTTCTGGAGCTTGTTCACCAGGTAGCTCTTGAGCGGATGCGAATCCGGAGCCGCGTAGGCCGCCTGCGCAAGCGTGCGCAGCATCCAGGCCTGCCCACGAACCTGATCCCACACCAAGAGGCCCTGGGAGCCGCCATGACGGCCGGCTTCACCGTAGAAGGTCACCCAGTTGCCCCAGAACAGCGTCTCTTCCATGAGGTAGTAGTCACCGGTCATGAGGTAGGGCAGATAGGCAAGCGAGGGATGGTGCGAGGCTTCGGGCAGCAGGTTGGTGCTGCAGCTGCCGCCGCACGCCGGAAAATTGCCGAAGATGCCAGAGCCGCCAAGGATGGTGGCGTTCGGATAGGTATCGATCGATACCGGCTGGCCCGTAGCCTTGTCACGGTAATGCATCGGCCACGCGCCCGCTTGCTCGCCATAGCCGATCGTCACGCGTCGGGCGCGATCGTCCTGGCTGAGGAGGTAACCCGCCTGGAATGCGGGCAGTGGTGCGATCTCGAAGCGTCCGCCCGGCGAGGGCATGTTCGCTTCCAGCGCACCGATGCTCATGAGCTTCGGGTTCGCGCCCAGGCCGCTCACCCAGCCATCCAGCGCACCGCCGGTGATCTGCACGCGCGTGTCGTAGGTCGGCACCGCGCGCGTCGCCATCAGGTAGGCCCTGTCGTGCTTGACACTGAACGCGGGTTGCGCGCCCCACCACACGACGCGGCGCCAGCGGCTCTGCCGGTAGTGCGTGACGTTGGATTCGCTGAACACGGTGCCGCGTCCGGCGACACCGATGTTCGCGTTGTAAGTATAGTTGCGCGGCCCCGGCTCGAACGCCCAGATGTTTTCGACGACCGCCTCGACGCGCACTCTCTGCAATCCCTGGTAGGCGCGCACGTGGAAGCGTGCCTGCAGATGCGGATGCGCGGCGCCGGATGCCGTGCGCAACGGGGCACTCAGCAGCCACTCCGTCACCAGGTTTCCCGACAGCCACGTACCGGGCGTGCCGGACTGCAGCAGCGCGCGCGCGGACGCTGTGTACGCAGTGCCACCGATGTCGAGGTTGATGGTCGTGTCGAACGAAGTGCCGAGCAGCGCCGCGACCGTCGGTGCGGTCCCGCCTGGCGCGCTGCCCGAATTGGTCAGCGTCACGACCTGCGAGGCGCTGCCGGCGAGAGCTGGCAGCAGCACGGTAACGACGCCGTGATGCAGGCTGCCATCTGCATGCGCGGTCTTCTTGTCCACCTGCACCGGAATCGTCGTGCTGCCTGCGCGCGCGCCGATGATGGCCCCGGCGGGAACGTCACCGGGTTTGAAGACCTGTCCGAACGTCACCGGCACACTGATCTGGGCCGTCGATGACGGATTGACGATGGTGGCCGAGGTGACGTCGCCGGCCAGCGCGGGAGCGGCAGCCAGGAGTGTCAAGCCGAGGCCGGCGACCACGCGCCGCAAGGATTGGATGCTCATTGCGATTACCCCATTGCGCCTAGCGATGCACCGTGAATTTCACGGAGCCGTTGCGGTAACCGCCGGGCCCGGTGCAGCGGATGTAAAAGATCGTGCTGTCCCTGATTCCGGACAGTGTCGCCTGCCCCGAGGTGGGCTTGGTTCCGCTCCAGCCCTGGGAGGCGACGCAAGAGGTCGCGTTCGTGGCCGACCAGCGGATGACGGTGCTGCCCGAGCAGTTGGTCGGCGTCATTCCGTGCGCCGCGCAGTACTCGGGGCTGAGGGTCACCGACCAGGGACTGAGTGACATCGTCACCAGCGGACGCGGCAGGACGTTCGGATCGACGGTGACGTTCACCGAGCGCGAAATCGTTCCGCCGGCGCCGGTGCAATCGAGATTGAAAGTCGCGCTCGAGTACAGCAATGCAGTGACCTGCTCGCCCGACGCGGCTTTGTTGCCGGCCCAGGCACCGGAGGCGGTACACCCCGTGGTGTTCTGCGAGCTCCAGATCAGGCTGGTGTTGTCACCGGGCCCGATCTTCGTCGGCCACGCGCTCAGCGTGAGCGTAGGTGCCGGCGGTACCGCGGCGACGGTGACGTTTACCGAGCGGCTCGCGCTCTGACTCTGGGCGTTCGAGCAGCTGAGCGTGAACGTCGAGGTGGCGTTGAGCGTGCGCTGCTCGGTGCCGCTGGTGGGCTTGTTGCCCGTCCACGCGCCTGATGCCGAGCACGCGTTCGCGTTCGTGGCCGACCACGTGAGCGTACTGTTGCCGGCCGGAGGCATGGACGTCGGGTTGGCACTCAGCGAGACGGTCGGCGCGGATCCACCAGAGCCGGCGGTGTGCCGGTACAGATAGACCTTCGAGTTGTCGCCCCCATACTTCGCGAACGCGACCACGCCGTAGGTCGAGATCGGCGTCGCCACCACGCCCCAGATCCCGCCCGACGCCTGCCAGGGCGCGTTGGTGCTCATCTTGCGCCAGGTGTTGGTGGCCGGGTTGAGCTCATAGAACGCGTTATCGAAGAACACGAGGAAGTTGCCGCTGACCGGATCGGTGGTCACGACCGAGTGCGTGGTCCCCAGATGGCCGGGTGCGTCGGCCAGACGCGTGATCTGCCGGCTGGCGTTGAGACGGAAGATCGTTTTGGTACCGGAGCTCTCGCCGCCCCCGAAGATCATCACCTTGTGGACGGGGCTGTACTCGGCAAAGTTGTGGTAATCGCCCCAATGCCCGCCCGACAGCTCCGACCAGCGCTTGGCCACCGGGTCATAGAGCAGCAGGCCGGCGTCGCCGTTGGCGAGCACCAGGCCGTTGAGCTCCGGGAAATATTCCAGTCCGCCGCAGCAGCCGGGGCGATACGGCATCGCCGCCGAGCGCGTCCACGTGCCCGAGGGGATGTCATAGATCTCGATCCGGTCGGAAGGATCGTAAGCGGGCTGGCGGAAGAAGAACTTGCCGAGCGAGGGGATGATCGCGTTGTGATCGTAGGCGTGCGAGAAGTTCGAGTGCCAGAAGTCGCCCGCGGGCTTGGTGCGCGTCCAGGAATTGGTGCTCTCGCGGTAGCGCAGGAATTCGGCGTCGGTGGCATGGCCGCCGCCGACGAACAGCAGCTGCCGCGATACCGGATCCCATTCCACATCCTCGGTGTAGTAGAAGACATGGTAGCCGGCACCGTCATCGAGCAGCGCGCGATTGAAGTTGCCGGTGTTGACCACCGTCCACTGCCCCGGCTGCAGAGCCGCCGCGGCATCCGAGAGCGCCGAAGCGCGCGCCTCGACTCCGGACCCGGCAACGACAATCGACAGCACGAGCGCACTCGTGCAGATAAAACTCCGCGGCATTGATATCCCCCAGCGTTTACTTGTTTCGACGGGGGCACGAGAGAGCAAGAAGCGGGCCAGAATTCCCGCGGTACGAAGAATGAGCACTTTTAGCGGGCACGACGCACATCTCGCGCAGTCGCGCGGCGGCGAGGTGCCGGCGCAATGTCGGCGATGACCGACGCTATCGGCAAGAGGATCGCCATTTGCGGGAAGTGCGGGGCCGCACGCTGTCGCCTGCGGCCGACGCTGTGTGCGGCCGACAGTTCGCCAAGAGTTTGCTCAGTGCACACAGTGAGCGCGCGCCGCGCTTGATTTGTAGCGCAGCGCGCCAACAGGCAGTTCCAAGTCGCCGATTGGCGTCAGCACGCGACGGTCAGGCGCGTGCGCACGAGCGCTGCGGGGTTCCCCCGATGCGGGTTTCCCGCGCGCCCTGAAGGGACCTGCTGTCTTTGTGCAATCGTCATGCCGGGCGCCCGGCACTGCAGCCGCGTAACGCTCAGCGCCGATCCCGTCCTCACGGCTCACGATCGGCTCAGGGACGTGCGCATCCAGTGGCTCCTCGCGCCGCGACTTGCGCGAGCGGAGCATGTCCAGGCACACGCGCGCGACGACCGTCGTCAGCCATCCGCCCAGGTTCTCGACTCCGCTCGTGTCGGAACGGCTGAGCCGCAACCAGGCGTCCTGCACGGCATCTTCCGCCTCGCCCAGCGAGCCGAGCATCCGGTAGGCCACCGCCCGATCGGACACATCCGATCTACGCTGCGAGCGCTGGACGAGGCGCCGCGGCAAGGACCGGAGGGCGCGCCGGACGCGTGGCTCGAAGTGTATCCAGCCTTCGCGCGAGGTCTATCCCGGATCGCCGCAGGCGACGAGGTCATCGTCGTCACCTGGCTGCATCGCGCGGATCGCGACGTGCTCGAAGTACATCCGCGCGGTGACCCCGCGAATCCGCTCACCGGAGTGTTCGGCACACGCTCTCCGCACCGACCGAACCCGTTGGGGCTGCACCGCGTGATCGTGCGCGAGGTTTCCGGGACCCGGTTGCGGATCGGGCCGATCGAGGCGATCGACGGTACTCCGGTCGTCGACGTCAAGCCGGTGATCGACGACTGCGTGTCGCCGGCGACGTAGCGGGCTCATGGCGTGTATTCGTACGCACCGATGTCGATGCGCGCATCGGTCGGCCGCGCCTCGCGTTGCGCCTTGTGGACGTACTGGTAGACCGGCGTGAGGTCCTGCCCGCGCGCGCTGCCCGGTGCGGTGCCGGCGTCACGTGCCGGCGAGGTCGAGGTCAGGTGATAGTCAAAGCCGGCCTCGCTCACCAGCCCGGGCGCGTTGGTCAGCAGGTTGGTCGTGAGCGTCCCGCTGGGAATCGAGCCCTGGCCGACGAACAGATTGTTGATCACGCGCACCAGGCTCGTGCCGCCCTGCACCTGCGTGAAGCCCCCGAAGCCGGCGTCGTTGACCCACGTGTTGTTCACCAGGTAGAGCTCGTGCGTGCGCCCGCCGGAGAGCCCCTCGGTGCCGTAGTTGAGCATCGAGGAGTTGTCGGTGTTCGGCCCCTGCTGGATCAGGTTGCCGATCACGAACGTGAGGCCGCCGTTCGGCACGTCGATGTTGTAGCTCGAGCTGCCCGTGTCCTCGTCCATGAGCCGGTTGTAGAGAATGAAGTTCTCCGCCGCGCGCGTCTTGAGCGTGTGCCCGACGAACGCATGATGCGTATAGTTGTGGCGGAAGATCAGGCGGTCGCCGCCATCGACGTACAGGTTGTGGTTGAAGCCCGGATCGTCGAGACCGTTGCGCGCGAACTCGCTGTACTCGAACAGGAGCGTGCCGAGCGCTTCGCCCAGGTAACCGTCCTGGTTGTCGTGGAAGAAACCGTTGCACACCGACAGATCGCGACCCTGGTTGCGGATGCCGGCGCCGTTCAGATCGGTGACCTTCGCGTTCGAGAACTCGATGTTCTCGACGCTGATGCCGGTGCCGCGGATCACCATCAGAGCCATGCCGTTGTTGCGATCGGTGCCGTCGAACGGGATGACGCGGTTGCCCACGATGTGCGCGCGGCCGCCGCCGACGCCGCGGATCGTGACGCGGTTCTGCCGCCACACGGTCACGTCGTCGGTGTAGGTGCCCGCATCGATTTCGATCACCGCGCCATCGGTGGCCACCTGCTGCGCGGCGCTCAGCGTGGCGTGCTGCCTGCCGGGGCCGACCGTGATGATCCCGCTGGGCCGGAAGTCCGAGGTCACGCCGCTCGCGCCGACCGTGACCTGGCGCGTGCCGACGAACACCAGGGTATTGTCCTGGCCGGGCACGTCCGCGGCCGCGTCCTGCGTGAAGGCGATCGTGTAGGTGCCTGCCGCGAGGTTGCCACCGCCGTAGTTGAACGTGCACGCGTTCGCGTCCTGGGTCACCGCGACGGTGGTCACCGGGTCGCCGGCGTCACCGTCGAAATCATCCGGAGTAGCGCTGCCGGCGAACACATAGATGCGGTTGTCGCCGAAGCGATCCACGTAACTGGAGTCCACCGAGCCCTGCAACGAGGCGCTGCCGCCGTTCACGGTCACGGTCGCGTTGCGATTGACGCTGCCGCCGCCGCCCGTGCAAGTGAGTGTGTAGGTCGTGGTCTGCGTGAGCGGGCCGACAGTCTCATTGCCGTTGACGCTCTTCGCACCGCTCCAGCCGCCCGAGGCGGTGCACGCCGTGGCATTGGAGGAATTCCACGTGAGCACGCTCTGCCCGCCCGAATTGATCGTGGCGGGATTCGCGCTCAACGATAGCGTGGGCGCCGGTGCCGACGTCACTGTAATCGTGGCGCTGCGCAGCGGAGTCGTGCCGCCAGCTCCGGTGCACTGCAAGCTGTATGTCGCGGTGGCGGTGAGGTTGGTGAGGTTCTGCGTGCCCGACGTCGCACGCGAGCCGCTCCACGCGCCCGAGGCGGTGCAGCTCGTCGCATTCGTCGAGGACCAGGTGAGCTGCGAGCTGCCGCCGCTCGCGACCGTCGTCGGATTCGCGCTGATCGTCGCCGTCGGTGCAGGAGGCGGCGGTGCGCCGTTGACAGTCACTGTCACGTTCTGCATCGGGCTGCTACCGCCCGTGCCCGAACACTGCAGCGAGAACATCGTGGTGTTGGTGAGGTTGTTGATCGTCTGATTGCCCGAGGCGTTCTTGGAGCCGCTCCAGCCGCCCGAGGCCGTGCAGGCGGTGGCGTTGGTCGAAGACCAGGTGAGCTGCGTGCTGCCGCCACTGTTCACCGTCGTCGGATTCGCACTCAGCGTCGCCGTCGGAACCGGCGGGGCATTCACAGCAACAGTCACACTCTGCGTCGCGCTCGTACCACCGGGGCCCGTGCACTGCGCCGAGAACGTCTTGTTCGTGGTGATGTTGCTGATCGTCGTCGTGCCCGAGGGCGCAACGGTGCCGCTCCAGTCGCCCGACCCTGCGCACGAGGTCGCATCGGTGGATGCCCACGTGAGTTGCGTGCTGCCACCGCTCGCGACGGACATCGGGTTCGCGCTGAGCGTCAACGTGGGCAACGGCATGGACGAGGAATCATCTCCCTCGCCGCAGCCAGCGAGCACCAGCGCCGCCGCCGTGAGGCTGACCGCAGCAGCGCTCCGGAATATGGCAAACCGCGGAACCGCAAAAAAAGCCGCGCTGCGGCTGAACAGGCGCAGGTTCCGCCTGCGCCATGCCGCCGCCAGAGCAAGGAATCCGACGCTCAGCCAACTCAGCGATCCGCCGCCGCCGGAACCGTTGTCGCCTCCGCCGCCACCGCCGCCGCCCGGCGTTACTGTGACATCGGCGCTATCGCTGGCGCTGCCGCCCGCGCCGTTGCAGGTCAGAGTGAACTGAGTTGTATTGCTGATAGCGGGCGATTGCTCGCTGCCCTGTGTTTGCTTGGTGCCGCCCCAGCCGCCACCGGACGCCGTGCAGGACGTTGCATTCGTCGAAGTCCAGTCGAGAGTCGTCGTGCCGCTAACCGCGACCGATGTCGGGTTCGCATTGAGCGTCACAGTCGGTGCGGGTGGCGGCGGCGGTGTGCCGTTCACCGTCACCGTGGCATTTCGCAGCGGGCTGCTGACGCCCGCGCCCATGCACTGCAGGCCGTACGTCACGCTGGCCGTGAGGTTCGTGAACGTCTGACTGCCGGACGTGGCCTTGGCACCCGTCCAACCGCCCGAAGCCGTGCACGAGGTCGCGTTGGTGCTCGACCATGTCAGCGTCGAGCTGCCGCCCGAGGAGACGGAAGTTGGATTCGCTGCGAGTGTCAGCGTCGGAGCCGGCGGCGTAGCCTGGACGCTTACCGTGGCCGAGCGCTGGATCGAACCTCCCGCACCCGTGCACTGAAGCGTGTAGGTCGCGGTGGCCGTGATGTTGGTGATCGTCTGGTTGCCCGAAGTTGCCTTCGCACCTGACCAACCGCCCGAGGCCGTGCATGCGGTAGCGTTGGTGCTCGACCAGGTGAGCGTCGAGCTGCCGCCCGAGGCGACGGAAGTCGGATTCGCCGTCAGTGTCAGTGTGGGCGCCGAAGCGGTTTGAATCGTGACCGTGGCAGCCGCACTGCTGCTGCCGCTCGCGTTGGAGCACGTCAGTGTGTACGTGGTCGCCGTGGTGATCGCAGCGGTCGTCTCACTTCCCGACAGCGCCTTGGTGCCCGCCCAGCCGCCTGAGGCCGTGCAGGACGTCGCGTTCGTCGCGCTCCACGTCAGAGTGCTCGTCTGCCCGCTTGCTACCGCCGTCGGATTGGCGCTGATTTGGACCGCTGGAAGACTCGCCGTGGCAGTTGCTGGCCAAACTGCCCATTGCGGCGCGTCTCCATAGTCGGTGAGCGGGTAACCCCCGCGTGAGGTCAGAACCGTCCAAGCCTGCTGCGCGTTGGCGACACCCGCCTCCACTGCAACCGCTGCGGCGGCCTGCAAGTTCGCCGGGTACGCTTCCGCGCCGTCCCAGCCGATCATCTGTCCGGCACCGATACCCAGGATGCTCGACATCTGCGAGGAGCCGCACTGTGCGTTGAAGAGCTCCTGCTCGCGGCCGCCGATGTCGTTGGTGCCGCGGAACGCGTCGTTGTTCCAGCCGAAGATCACGTTGCGGCGCCAGTCGGTCCAGTTCGTGACGAAGGCGGCGGAGCCGCCGACGTAGCGATCGCCTTTCACGTACGGCCAGTAGCTCGAGGCCAGCACCCAGCACATGCCGGGATCGGTGAGCCGGCCGACCGGGAACTTGGCCTTCCACGCCAGGACGGGCTGAGCCTCCGTGAAGCCCAGGGCCACCATGCGACCGAACGCGTAGGTGAGGAAATCGTCCATCCAGGTTGCGATCCAGTCGTCGAGCCCGAGCCAGGCTGCCGCGCCCGTGTTGGTGATGTAGCCGAGCGGATTGCTGTCGACCCAGTTGTTGCGGAAGTAGGTGATGTTGTTCTGCAGCTTCTGCTTCAGATAGTTCTTGAGCGGATGCGCGTCGGGCGTCGCGTACGCAGCCTCGGTGAGCGTGCGCAGCATCCAGGCCTGGCCGCGGACCTGATCCCACACCAGCAAGCCCTGCGAGCCGCCGTGGCGGCCGGCTTCGCCGTAGAACAGCACCCAGTTGCCCCAGAACGCCAGCTCTTCCATCAGGTAGTAGTCGCCGGTGATCAGGTAAGGCAGATAGACCAGGGAAGGATGGTGCGAGGCTTCGGGCAGCAGGTTCGTGCTGCAGGTGCCGCCGCACGCCGGGAAGTTTCCGAAGATGCCGGACTCGCCGATGATGGTCGCGTTCGGATAGGTGTCGATGGAGATCGGCTGGTCCGTCACCTTGTCGCGGTAGTGCATGGGCCAAGCGCCGGCCTGCTCGCCGTAGCCGATGGTGACGCGGCGCGCGCGATCGTCCTGGCTCAGGATGTAGCCCGCCTGGAATGCCGGAAGCGGTGCAATCTCGAAGCGGCCACCCGGCGAGGGCATGTTCGCTTCCAGCGCACCGATGCTCATCACACCGGGGTTGGTGCCAAGGCCACTCACCCAGCCGTTCAACGCCGTACTGGAGACCTGCACGCGCGTGTCGTAGGTCGGCACTGCACGCGTCGCCATCAGGTAAGCGCTGTCGTGCTTGACAGTGAACGAGGGCACGGCGCCCCACCACACGACGCGGCGCCAGCGGCTCTGGCGATAGTGATTCACGGAGCTCTGAGTGTAGACGGCACCGCGGCCGGCGACGTTGACCGTGAGGTTGTACGTATAGTTGCGCGGGCCCGCTTCGAAGGCCCAGTTGTTCTCGAGGACCGCCTCGACACGCACGGCCTGCAATCCCTGGTAGGCGCGCACGTGGAAGCGCGCCTGCAGATGCGGATGCGGCACGCCCGCGGCCGTCTTGACCGGCCCGCTCAGCAGGAACTCGGTGGCGAGCGGGCCCGAAAGCCAGGTCGCCGGCGAACCGGCCAGCAGCTCGCGCGCCGAAGCGCTGTAGGCGACGCCGCCGATGTCCAGATCGATCGTCGTGTCGAAGCTCGTGCCGAGCAGGCTCGCCGCGGTGATGGGACCGCCCGACGGCGCCGTGCCGGTGTTGTTCAGCGTGAGGACCTGCGATGCGTTCGCGCCCATCGAGGGCACGATGAGCGACAGCACGGCGTGACGCAGACTGCCGTCGGCGTGCGTCGCCTTCTTGTCCACCTGCAGCGGGATCACGGTGCTGCCCTGGCGCACGCCGATGACTGCATTGGCCGGCACATCGCCGGGCTTGAAGACGTGGCCGAACGTCACCGGCACATCGCTCTGTGCACTACCGCTGGTGCTGACGACCGTCACCGTCGTGATATCCGCCGCCTGCGCGGAGAACGCCGCAGTCATCGTGACGAGCGTAGCAAGCGCCGCAGCGAATGAACGCGGCAGCGCCATGAAGCTTGCGTGGCCGCGCACGAACCGCGCCGCGAGCAGCAACGCGCCCAGCGCCAGCAGCAGCAGATCGACGCTACCGCCACCGGAGCTATCGGTCGTGGCGCCACCGCCGCCCGTTCCGCCACCCGGGTTCACGGTGACGGTAACGCTTTGCGGATTGGTCGTTCCGCCCGCGCCCGTGCAGGTCAACGAGTATGTCGCCGTGTTGCTCAGAGCCGCAGTCGACTCACTGCCGGACGTCGGCTTCGCACCGCTCCACGCGCCCGAGGCCGTGCACGAGGCTGCATCGGTGGAAGACCAGCTCAGCATGGCACTGCCGTTGACGCTCACCGTCGTGGGTGATGCGCTCAAGCTCGCCGTCGGCATCGGCGGCGGCGGCGGATTCGTGCTCACGTTCACTGTGACCGATCGTCCGGTCGAACCGCCCGCACCAGTGCAGGTGAGGTTGTAAGTCGAGCTCGCGTTGATGATGGGCGACTGCTCAGAGCCCGAAGCTGCCTTCCCACCGGCCCACGCACCGGAGGCTGTACAACCCGTGGCGTTCTGCGAGCTCCACGTGAGCGTGGAGCGGGCGCCAGCCGCAACCGTAGTGGGGTTCGCGCCGAACGCAACCGTGGGCGCAGCAAGCATGTTGACTGTGACCGAACGCTGCGTCGTGCCGCCCGCGCCGGTGCAGGACAGCATGTAGGTCGCCGCCGCGCTCAGCGGACCGACGCTCTGGCTGCCGTTCGGAACCGACTTGCTGCCGGACCACGCGCCGCTCCCCGAGCAGCTCGCGGCGTCAGTAGTGGTCCAGCTCAGCGTACTGGAGCCACCGACCGCCACTGAGCCGGGGCTCGCAGAAAAATTCGCCGTAGGGGGCGGTGTCGAGGAGGCCACCGTGACGGTGACCGAGCGGCTGGTGCTGCCGCCCTGCCCGTTCGAGCATGCCAGCGTGAAAGTCGTGTTCGTGGTGAGCGCCGCGCTCGTCTCGCTGCCGCTCGTCGCCCTGGTGCCGCTCCAGCCGCCGCTCGCCGTGCAGCTGGTCGCATCCGTGCTCGACCAGGCCAGCGTCGTCATTGCGCCGCTCGCCACGGAAACGGGATTGGCTGACAGCGTGACAGTCGGCACCGTGGTGCCGCTGCCGGGACTGTGCCGGTACAGGTAGACGCGTGCGTCGCTCGAGCCGCCGTAGTGCGCGAACAGGATCACGCCGTACGTCGAGATGGGCGTGGCCACGGTGCCGAATACCCCGCCGCTCCACGGCGCATCGCCGCTCTGCAGGCGCCAGGTGTCGGTGGCCGGATTGAATTCGTAGAACGAGTTGTTGAAGAAGACCAGGTGATTGCCGCTGTTCGGATCGGTGGTGATGATCGAATAGGTCTCACCGACGTGCTGGGGAGCATTGTTGAGACGCGTGATCGAGCGATCGGCGTTGAGACGGAACATCGCCGTGGTGCCGGAGGACTCCCCGCCACCGAAGATCAGCGTCTTGTGGACCGGGCTGTACTCGGCGAAGTTGTGGTAATCGCCCCAGGAGGCGCTCGAGAGCGTCTGCCAGCTGTTCGAGCCCACGTTGTACAGCAGCAGGCCCGCATCGCCGTTGGCGAGCACCAGGCCGTTGAGCTCGGGGAAATACTCGAGGCCGCCGCAGCATCCCGGACGATCCGGCATGGTCGCGGAGCGCGTCCAGGTCTGGGTCGGAATGTCGAAGATCTCGATGCGGTCGCTCGGGTCGTACGCCGGCTGGCGGAAGAAGAACTTGCCGAGCGAGGGAATGATCGCGTTGTGGTCGTAGGCGTGCGAGAAGTTCGCGTGCCAGAAACCGCCGGTGGGCTTGCTGCGCGACCAGGTGTTGGTGGCTTCACTGTAGCGCAAGAACTCCGCGTCGCTGTCGTGGCCGCCGCCGACGAACAGCAGCTGCCGCGTGACCGGATCCCAGGTCATGTCCTCGGAGTAGTAGAAGACGTCGAAGCTGGCGCCGTCATCGAGCAGCGCGGAATTGAAGTTCTGCGTGCTGAGCTGGACCCACTGGCCCGGTTGCAACGCCGCGGCCGCATCGGAGAGAGCCGAGGCACCTGCGAACGACCACTGCCCCGCGAGCAGCAGCGCGCCCGCGATCTTGAGTAAAGCTTGCCTGTTCATGCTCCCCGCCCTGGTTACTGCCGAATTGCCGTCGCCGCAGACTCGTCAGTCGACGCGTCCAATGCACTCACCAAGAGCTTCCGGAACAGGAGAAGAGGCGGACACTGCGACGCTCATCTGAGGCGTCGCTGGCCCGACGTGCATCGGGCCCTGGTCCTGGCAACCCCGCTGTCGTAGGAACGGATTCCCGTAGACCGGAAGCTTTGCGTCCCCGCCTTTCGACGGGTTTGCCCTTGGCAGTTGTGCTCAATTTAGCCTAACGACCGAAAGTCTCAATACGCAATTGGAGCGACGCCGCGGCCGCAATTCCCCGCCGCGCGCCTGCACGTTACGTAAATGAGGAGCAAGAACCAGGCCACCGGCGACCAATTCCTGCAAATTGAAGCGACTAGCGTTATTTGCGGTATTGCAACCGAGGTCCGCGCAGGTCTCTTTGTCGCTGTTGCCCGACGCCGCCGAGGTGGCGCATCGCGCCCGCACGGGGAATCAAGCGTTTGGCCTTGTCGGCGGGCGGCGACGATTCGAGGCGAGCTGCCTCACCCGGACGAGCGCCCGTTGGGCGGGCTTGAGGGCGGTGAGGATCGAATTCGACATTAGCTGGGCCCTCGCACGCCAGCGGCGCGTGTCCAACGCGCGCACGCCGACGCGTTCGCGGCGATGCGACATCCAGTCGCGCTTGTAGGCGTCGTCGCCGGTGAGGTAGTCGACCACGGCGGCGCGGTCGACGTCGATGACGTGCCGCATCAGTTGCGTCGTCAGCACCGAGCCCGCGGACCACTGCGCATAGCGCTCGTCGTACGCGAGCTTGAAGATGGACACGACGCCGTCCTTGCACGCCCAGATCTGCGCGGCCACCGGTTCCTCGCCGAGTTTCACCAGGCCCATGCGCAGCCAGCCGCGCTCGGCGAGCTGCCGCACCAGCCCCGGCACGAAATCCGGATGCGGCTCGGGATTCTTCCAGCTCGCGGCGTAGATGCGCTGATACCCGGCGAGGGCCGCTTCGGCCTGCGCCGCGGTCTGCGCGATCGTGATGTCGAGTCCCGGCTGCTGGCGCAGTTTCTTTTCCTTGCGCGTGACGGTATTGCGCAACTGCGAAGGCAGGCCCGCGAAATACTCGGCGAAGCTGCGCCCCGCGACTTCCAGGTACCAGTTGCCGAAGCGGAAATAGCGCTCGGTGCGCCAGCCGAGCGCGTCGAGGGCCGACTGGATCGCCGCTGCGGCGTCGGGGCCATCCGCCAGTGGATTGAGGTCGAAGGCATCCGGCTCGAGCCGCCCGACCGCTGCGAGCAGCGCGCGCAGCACGGCGGGCCGATCCGAGCGCGAGTCGATGATCGGCGCGAACAGCGAGCAGTAGTAGTTTGCGAGGCCGCGCATCGTGCGCAGGCCCCACAGGCCCTCGGGCGCAACGGACTTCAGCGGCAGGACGCCGGCGCATTCGCCGGAATCGCGGTGCGCGCTGAGGACGCACACCTTCTCGTCACGTTCGAGAGCGTGGCGAGCCAGCAGCTCGCTCCAGCCGAGCGTCTGGTCGAATTGCAGCGAGGGCTCTTCACGCAGCCACAGCTCGCGCGCCGGCGCGGGCATCGCTTCGAGCGATTCGTCGATACGAACCTGCAGCTCACTCACGCGGCGTTTGCTCCGCTATTGTCATTATTATTGTCCTTGCCCGCTTCGCTGAGGTTCTTGCCCGCTTCGCTGAGATCCTTGCCCGCTTCGCTGAGCGGCCACTGGCGCAGCAGCCACTCGCCCGTCCAGCCCGCCACCTGGTCGCGCCACGCGCGCGACGAGAACGTGTGGTCCGCGGCATCGAGTGCGCAATGGCTGACGCGCCGCTGTTCGAGCAGCTTGCGCCAGAGGCGCGATGTCGTCGCGGCACGAAACTCCGCCGCGGTGATGTCATCCCCGCTCAGAACGAGGAGGATCGGTCCGCGAAACGCGGCGAGTCCGCGCTGCATGCCCTGCACGAGCGGGCTGGAGGATGCGACGTCCGCGGATGAGGCGGAATTCGCAACGTCGGCGGCGTCGGCCTGCCTCGTTTCCGACGAGCCGCGCGCCTGGCGCACGAGTCGCGCAAACGACCCCAGAGCCGCGAGCGGCGACTTGCCGCCGAACAGCAGCTGGCGCCACGCCTGCGGATCGAAGATCCGCCGCGCGTAGTAGCTGCGCAGGTAGGCCTGTGCGACGGTCTGCTGCGAGCGAACCCAGGGATTGAGCAGCACCAGTCCCGCGACGCGCGGATCCTGTGCCGCGTAGAACAGCGCCGCGCTGGCGGCATCGCACAGACCCCAGAGCACCACGCGCTGCAGCCTCGGCACCCGCCTGAAGAACTCGTCGAGGGCCGCCCGCGTATCCGCGTCGATCGACTCGAACGTGCGCGCCTCGCCCGCGCTGTCGCCGAGCCCCCGATAGTCGAAGCGCAACACCGGGATGCCCCGCGCCGCGAGGGCTCGCCCGAGAAGCACGAACTGACGGTGGCTGCCGACGCGATACTGCGGCCCACCGACGACGACCAGGACGCCGGTCGCCGCCTGCAGCGAACCCGCGTGCAGCATCCCCTGGAGCCGTGCGCCTTCGCAGTCGAAGTCGATGGCCTGCGTCGCGCCGGGTATCGCGCTCATGCGGCAAGCCCCTCGGTCGCGACATCACGCGTCAGCGCGTTGAGCTCCGGCGCAATCGTGATTTCCTGCAGCGCCCAGAACGCCTCACCGCGCACGACGCGGCTGCGAACCTGCACTCCGGCCACGCGCCACTTCTCGATGAGCCGCTCGCTCGCCGGCAGCAGCGCGAGGGTTTCGAGCGTCGAGACTTCGAGCCAGTCGACGCGCGGCGCCGACGCCGGCGCGAGTGCCTGCGCGAGTGCCTGCGCGTCGAGCGCGTCGATGGCCGCGAGCAGCTCGCGCGACAGCTCGTAGCCTGCGACCTCGAGCCGCTCGCCGCGCGCCAGCCGCTCGCGCAACGTCGCCGTGGTTTCGCGCGCCGCCGCCTGCCGCAGGCCGGCCGCGAGCTTCAGGCGCAGGAACTGGTTCATGTGCTGCTGGCCGTTGAGCACCGGCTGCCACAGGATCAGTTGCACGATGCCGCCGTGCGCCGCCGCCAGGGCCGCGTCAGTGCCAAGATAGTCGAGCGCGAGCAGAGCGCCGAGGCGCACACCGAGAAGTGCGATGCGGCGCGCGCCCTGCTCCCGCGCGAAGCGGCACGCGAGCTCGAGGTCCTCGCGCCAGGACTGCCAGCGCGCGTCCGCGAAGTCGCCGTCGCTCTCGCCCGTGCCGTGCAGATCCGGAATCAGGGTGGCAATGCCCTGCGCCGCCAGCTGCGCGGCCAGCAGGCTCCACATGCGCCGGCTCTTGTTCATCTCTTCCGCGAACGGCGGCACGACAACCAGGCAGGCATCGCCGCGCGCACGCGTGTGCATGCAGAAGATGCGGCCGTGAGGGGTATCGAGGAACCGGCCGGCGGACTCGCCCGCACCGCCGGAGGTGCTCATGCGTTGAGCTTTTGCACGACGAAGGAGTGCAGGCTCCCGACCGTCTCGAAGGCGTCGGCCGAGATCTCGTCGTCGTTGACCGTGACGCCGAAGCGCTCCTCGAGCGCGGTGATCACGTTCACGACCGCGAGCGAATCGAGCTCCGGAACATGCCCGAGCAGACGCGTGGCGTCGGAGAAGCCTTGGGCGCGCTCGCCGAGCTGCAAGATGTCTTTGAGCAGTCCGATGACGTCCTGAACCGAGGGCATGTAGGCTGGATCCGTAGGTACCGTGGGGCGGCCCTTCCCCGGGGCCGTTCTGGGCTCGCGAAGAGCCCTTTCTGGACGCGATACTTTACAGGCAAATCAAGGGCCTTTCGAGGCACCTGTCACAGTAGACTGTTGCCGCGGAAGGGTACATTGCACCGGCGTCCACGCCCGAGCGCGTGGCCCCAACAATACGACAATAACTCCATGACCGACCACGCAGGCTGGCTGGATTCCCGCAGCGGAATCGCAGCTGGCGACCTCGCTACGCGCCTCGCGGAACCGCAACGCGCCACGAACGGGATCGCCGTTTCGCTGCACGCCGGCGCCGGGCTGGCGGGGGGCCCACGCGCGCGCACCGCGCAGGATGCGGCGCGCGGCACGGCCGCCCTGCTCTGCGGCCATCCCCGCTGGCGCGACCCGGCGCTGGCCGCGATCGCGCGCCGTCAGGGCGATGCGCAGGCGCTGCTCGAGGCCTACCACACGCTCGGCGAGCAGCTCGTCGAGGGGCTCGGCGGCACCTTTGCCGTCGCGGTGATCGATGCGCGCCAGTCGCGCGCGCTGCTCGCCATCGACCGCATGGGCGTCGAACGGCTCTGCTACGCCGTCAAGGACGGCCTGCTCGCGTTCGGCGCGACGATCGAGGACGTCACGCGGCATCCTGTGATCGGCTTCACGATCGAATCGCAGGCGATCTTCGACTACCTTTATCACCACATGGTGCCCGCGCCGCGCACCATCGCGCGCGGCGTGTTCAAGCTGCCGGCCGCACATCTGCTGGCGTTCGCCTCGGGACGTGCCAGCGTCCGCCGCTACTGGGACTGCGAATTCGACGACGAGCTGCAAGGCTTCGACGAGCCGGCGCGCGCGCGCGAGCTGCTCGAAAGCCTGCAGACCGTCACCGCCGATCATCGCAACGGCGGCGACGCGGCAGCGTTCCTCAGCGGCGGCATCGACAGCTCCACCGTGGCCGGGATGCTGGCGCGCTCCTCGCCGGGCGCGGCGCACACTTTCACGATCGGCTTCGCCGCCGCGGGCTACGACGAGGTGAGCTACGCGCGCATCACGGCGAAGCATTTCGGCACGCGCGCGCACGAGTACTACGTGACGCCGCAGGACGTCGCCGCGGCGGTGCCGAAGCTCGCTGCGCACTTCGACGAGCCTTTCGGCAACTCCTCGGTCGTGCCCTCCTACCTGTGCGCTCTGGCTGCGCGCGCGCAGGGCATCAAGCAGCTGCTCGCCGGCGACGGTGGCGATGAGCTCTTCGGCGGCAACACGCGCTACGCCAAGCAGAACGTGTTCGAGTGGTACTTCCGCCTGCCCGCGGCGCTGCGCTCGGGCGTGGTGGAGCCGTTTGCATCGGGACTCGGCTCGCTGCCGCTGGTGAGCAAGCTGCAGAGCTACATCGCGCAGGCGAAGGTGCCGCTCCCCGACCGGCTGCAGACCTATAATTACCTGGCGCGCGAGTCGAGCGACGCGATTCTCGACCCGCAGCTCGCCGCGGCGGTCGCCACGAACCTGCCGATCGCCGAGCAGCGCGTGGTGTTCGCCGAGCCGCGCACCCGCGACCTGGTGAACCGCATGTTGTACCTCGACTGGAAGTACACGCTCGCCGACAACGACCTGCGCAAGGTGATGTCGGGCTGCGCGCTCGCCGGCGTGGACGTGCGTTTCCCGTGGCTCGACGAGCGCATCGTGGACCTGTCGCTGACCGTGCCGGGACCCGCCAAGGTGCGCGGCCGGACGCTGCGATATTTCGTCAAACGCGCCCTGGCAGGCTTCCTGCCGAAGCAGGTGATCCACAAGCCCAAGCACGGCTTCGGCCTGCCCTTCGGGGTATGGATGCGCGAGGACCGGGGCCTGCAGGGCCTGGTGAGCCGCAGCATGGAGTCGCTGCGGGAGCGCCGGCTGGTGCGCGCGGAATACATCGACAGTTTGATGCAGCGCCACCGCGAGGAGCACGCTGCCTATTATGGTGAGTTCCTGTGGGTGCTGATGATGCTGGCGCTGTGGCTCGACAGCCGGGACTTCGATGGTCCGCGCCGCTGAACTGAGCTACAGTCAGCCGGGGGAAATGCCGATGATGCGATTCCTGCTTCGCCCTGCCCTGTTCGCGCTGCTGGCCTGCGCCGGCTCCACCGCCAGCGCCTACTGCGGCACGCCCCTCAACATGAACCACTGGGGCATGCCGGTCGACTATCGCGATCCGAGTCAAACCTACAAGCGCGACATCGTCGAGCGCTTTCACTTCACGCCCGAGATCGAGAATCTCATCAAGGGCCAGAACGGCCCGTTGCCGGGCGACATCCACTACACGCTGATCCAGCTGGTGAATCATCACCGCGCGCTGCAGGCGATGGCGAACTGGCAGCTCAAGCATCCGCGCAAGCCGGGCGACGAGTTCTATCCGGCCGACTGCTATTTCGAGCGCGCGCTCGCCTTCACGCCCGACGACCCGCTGATCTACATGATCTGGGGCAACTACGCGTTCCGCAACAAGGAATACGACCGCGCCGTGCTGATCTACCAGCGCGCCGAGGAGCTGGCGCCCACCGACCCGGAAGTGCAGTACAACCTGGGCCTGCTCAACCTCGAGCTGAAGAACTACGACAAGGCCAAGGCGTACGCGCAGAAGGCCTATGCGCAGCGCTACCCGCTGCCGGGGCTGCGCAACAAGCTCAAGAAGCTCGGCATCTCGCTGGACGACACGGTCGCGGCGAGCAAGGCTCCGCCGCCGCCGCCTCAGTAGCAAGTGCCGGCGCGCGTGTTTGCTCGTTGGACGGTTTTCGAGAACGCCGTGAATCCCGATCGCTGCGCTTTCCTGCTCCGCGATCGGCCCAGGGCGTCCGTCCATGGCCGCCCGTTCGTCGCATGCGACGAACCCCTGGAGGCTCCGACGCGAACATCCTGTTCGCGACGGTCCCGAAAACCGTCCAACGAGCAAACACGCGCGCCGGCACTACATCTGCCGTAGCAGCCGCACGGCGAAGCGCCAGGAGCTTTCGGCCCAGGGTCCGAAGCGCGGTAGCTGGTAAGCATCCGAATCGCGCCGCGCCGTTCCCGCGTTGGTGCTGACCGCCAGCTCGAAGCCAACGTCTTTCGCGATCTGGGCGTGGCGCGCCTCGTAATCGTCGCCCAGTCGCCCGTTCGGGTACGCGAACGTGCGCACGGCGGCGCCCGTCAGGGCCTCGAGCGTCGCGCGGCTGCGTGACATCTCCGTCGCGGCCTCACGGTCGTCGATCTTGCGCAGGATGGGATGCGTCACCGTGTGCGCGCCGATGGCCATGCCGGACTGCGCCAGCTCGCGGACCTGTTCGCTGCGCATCATCAGATCGTTCGGCGGACGGGCGCCGGCGCGCTCGACGAGCAGGTCGACCCTGCGCTGCCGCTCGTGCGGGGGCAGGTGCTTCCAGGCGCGGATGACGGCGAGGACGGCGCGGCCCCGGGCAGCGACGGCGGTGGTTTCGAGCATTCCGCCGTCCAGGTCGCGCAGGTCGAGCGGGGTTCGGGCCTGCCGCAACGCCTCGATGATGGTGTCGTTCCACATCCGCCCGCCATCGAGAAATCCGGTTGCCACGAAGAACGTGGCAGTGAGTCCCTGGCGCTCGAGGATCGGCAGTGCGATCTCGGCGTTGTCGGCATAGCCGTCGTCGAACGTGATGGCGACCGCGCGCGGCGGCAGGTCGCCCTGCAGCGTGCGGCGCCAGCCCTCGCCGAGCGGCAGCACGTTGAACCAGCGGCGCAGGACCGCCGCTTGCCGTTCGAACGCGCGCTCGGTCATTTCTCCGGGGCGCAGCGGGTCGGCCGCAGGTAGCACGCGGTGGTAAGTCAGAATGAGGAGGCTGCGGTTCTTGGCGTTCACGCAGGCAACCTAGGTCGCCCGCCCGCGGCGCGCGGCAACCGCAGGCGGAGCGGCGGCAGTTGCGGTCTCCGGCGGCTTCGTCGCGGGCTGCGCGGCCAGCGCCCGATCCACGTTCGCATTGGTGAGCGCGACGATGGCCATCAGCGAATACGGCAGATCGAAATACGCCAGGCCGAGGAACGCGCCGCCGACGCCATAACCGATCAGGGCCACCTGGACCATGCCCGCGAGGTCGCCCGCCCAGGCGAGATCCTTGCGCCCCACCACCTTCTTGCGGATGCGTCCGCCGGTGCGGAAGGCCAGGATGGCGAGCGTGACGAACAGGCCCAGCCCCACGTAGCCCTGCTCGCCGAGCACTTCGAAGTAGATGCTGTGCGCGTCGTGAAAATTGGTGGGCGTCGGCGCGTACTTCATGAATAGCTCGGGTGTGAACGCGCGGAAGCCCCCGCCGACCAGCGGCCGCTCGCTCGCCATGTTGATGGCAAAGCCCCAGGCGTTGAGCCTGCCCAGCGCCGACCGATCCTCCTTGTAATCCGAAATCGTCGACATCCGCTCGAACCACCCCTCGGGCAGGAAGGCGAGAAAAGCGAGCAGGGCCACGGCAATCGCCGCGCCGGAGAGCCACTTGTTGCGGGTCTTCAGCCACAGCACCAAGAACATCGCCGCGCCGCCGAGCAGCGCACCGCGCGACCAGGAGCCGAGAATGGAGGCCGTGATCAGCACGATGCTGGCCAGCATCGCGCGCTTGACCCAGACGTTGTCGCTGGTGACCTGCAGATAGCGGAACAGCGGCAGCACGGTGAGCAGCACCAGCGCGATCTCGTTGTTGCCCGCGATGAAACTGCCGGGCGGTCCCCATACCAGGTAGTTGCCACCGGTGAGGATGGTGAACAACCCGCCCTTGATGCCGAAGAACCCGATCGACAGTGCGATGACCCAGACCAACCGGTGGATGTCCTCGCGCTCACCCATCAGCAGCAGCATCGCCAGCACCATCATCTGGATCTTCATCGCGCGCTCCCACTCGGGCACCGCATCGACGGTGTTGAGCGCGAAGAGCGTGGTGACGCACATCCACAGCACCCACATCAGCCACACCACGGTCAGCGGCGACCACGGCATGCGCTTGGGTTGCTTGGAAAACGGCATGGCGAGGATCGTGAGGATGGCGACGACCATGACGAACGGAAAGCTGTAGGCGAATCCCCAGGTGAGCCGGTGCGGATTCATGTAGCTCAGCCACGACCACACCAGTACGCCGATCGTGGGCCGCGCCAGAATGAACGGCAGCAGCCCCGCGATGATCAGCAACAGGACCAGGTCACGCATGGGCGCCCGCCAGCCGCGCTGCGTAGCGCAGCGCCGAGACGAACAGCAGGCGCCCGTCCTGGCTCACCAGCAAACCCCGACGTACTGGCCGGGCAGGCGCTCGCGCTCCGGCAGGTTGACCAGATCGATGACCCGCTGTCCCGGCTGGACGCACCGGTACAGCTCCTCGCCGAGCGCGCGGGTGAAGATGCCCACGATCACAGTGTGCGCGCCCGCCAGCATGTGCTCCATGCTCGGGCTCATGATCGAGCCGATGTGCGGAATGTTCTCCTCGATGTAGCGCCGGTTCGCGCCCATGAGGAACGAGAGGTTGACTTCCGGGTCGTAGATGCGCAGCTGCACGCCCTCGCCGATCAGGCGCTTGGCGATGGCCACGAGCGGGCTCTCGCGCAGGTCGTCGGTTCCGGTCTTGAAGCTCAGGCCCAGCATGCCGACGGTGCGCGCTCCGCCCGCGAGCACCTGGTCGATGGCGTGATCGACATGCACGCGGTTGCTCGCCAGCAGGCTCGACAGCATCGGCGTGTTCACGTCCCGGGTCTTGGCGATGTAGGTGAGGGCGCGCAGGTCCTTCGGCAGGCACGAGCCGCCGAAAGCGAAGCCCGGGCGCAGATAGGCCGGCGAGATGTTCAGGCGCGTGTCCTTGCAGACCAGCTTCATGACCTCGTGCGAGTCGACGCTCACGGACTGCGCGATGCGGCCGATCTCGTTGGCAAAGGTGATCTTGAGCGCGTGGAAGGCGTTGCAGGCCATCTTGAGCATTTCCGCCGTGCGCACCTGCGTCGCCAGGAACTCGCACGGCAGGTGACCGAAGAGGTCGCGCACCAGCGCCGTGGAGCGCTCGGAGTTGCTGCCTATGATCGTGAACGGCGGGCTGTCGTAGTCCTTGATCGACGTGCCCTCGCGCAGGAATTCCGGCTGGAAGCACAGGCCGAAATCCTGCCCCGAGCGCTTGCCGCTGTGCCGCTCGAGGAGCGGCGCGATCTGCTCCTCGACGCAGCCGGGCTGGACCGTCGAGCGCACCACGAGCGTGTGGAATTCGGCCTTCGCACCGATCGCACGGCCGATCTGTTCGGCGAGCCGCAGCACCGCGCTGAGGTCCTGGCTGCCGTTGCTGCTCGAGGGCGTGCCGACGCAAATGAACGAGAGGTCGCTCCCGGCGACCGCGCTCCGCGCGTCGGCAGTGACCGTGACGCGCCCCGAGGCCACCACCGTGCGCATCAGCTCCTGGATGCCCTCCTCGATGATCGGCGACTGCCCGCGCCGGACCAGGTCGAGCTTGCCGGGGTCGATGTCGACGCCGATGACTTCGTGGCCGTCGCGCGCCAGGCAGGCGAGCGACACCGCTCCGACATAGCCCAGACCGAAAATACTGATGCGCATGCCGTTCCCTTTGCAAAAAAGTTAACGCGGCGCTCCGGCCGCGGTCGACGTTCGATCGTCGACGCTCGTCGTCAGTTCCTGGAACAACGCGGTCACGGTCGCGGCGTTGGCGCTCCAGGTGAGCCCGCGCCGATCGATGGTCGCGCGCGCTTCCGCGCCGAGCCTGGCGCGCAGCGCCGCATCGCCGCACAGACGCACGATCGCCGCCGCAAACGCCGCATCGTCAGCTGGATCGAACAGCAGGGCGTTGCGCTCGTGCTCTAGGACTTCGCGGATGTTCGCCGCCGCGGGCGCGACGATGGCGCGCCCCATCGCCAAGTACTCGATGAGCTTGAGCGGCGAGGCATAGGGCACGACGTCCGGCTGCAGGGCCACGTCGAAGCTGGCGACGTGGGCCGGCACGCGCGCGCGCTCGACGACGCCGGTGAACGTCACGCGGTCCGCGATTCCGAGCCGCGCCGCCAGCGCTTCCAGGGACGGACGCGCCGGCCCGTCGCCGACGACCGAAAAGTGCCAGTCGCGGCCGCGATGCTGCGCGATGAGCTCGAGCACCCGCTCCAGCCGGTGCCATTCGCGCACGAACCCGGTGAAGCCGAGCACCGTGCGGTGCGCGAGACCGAGTTGCGCCTTGGCGGCGTCGCGATCGTGCGCTTCGAGGAACTCACGGTCCGCGCCGTTGGGCACGACGCGGATGCGCTGCGCGGGCACGCCGGCCGCCGTCACGTGCCCGGCCAGCACCCCCGTCACCGGCAGCACGAAATCCGCACTGCGCCAGACGTACGATTCGAGGCGGCGCGCCAGTCCCGGCAGCGCCAGCCCGCCGTAGCGGCCCCGCTCTTCGGCGAGGGGCGCATTCACTTCGAGGATGAGGGGCAGGCGCAGCAGCGCGCGCGCCCACGCGCCGGACAGCAGGTGCAGGTTGTAGCGCTCGTAGATCGCCGCCGGCCGATGCCGCCGCACCGCGCGCAGCAGGCGCAGGAAGTCGAGCACCGAATAGCCGACCTCGAGCAGCTCGTACAGCCACTTCGGCAGGCGTGCGCGCAGGCTCGCCACCAGATTGCGCTGCTCCCCGAACTGCAGGCTCTCGTACGCGGTCGGGCCGACCACGATCAGCTCGTGCCCGCACTCGCGCAGCGCCGCGACCAGCGCGGCGATGTGCACGTACTGCCCGTCCTTGGAGCCGACGCGATGGTGATAAAGGATCTTCACGCCACGGCTCCCGCTGCGGTGGCGCTGCGGAATACGGCCAGCTGCCCCTGCGTGGTCTCATCCCAGCTGAATTGCTCGGCGTAGCGGCGCGTCGCTTCGCGCGACGGGTAGTGCGCCAGCAGCCGACGCACCGCTTCTGCGACCGCTGTCCCCGAGTGCGCGGCGATCAGGACTCCGGCGGCCGGAGCCGCCACGACCTCGGCGGTGCCGCCCACGTCGGTGGCGGCGACCGGCGTGCCGCAAGCCATCGACTCGAGCAATACGTTGGCCCAGCCTTCGCGTTCCGAGCACAGCAGCAGCACGTCCGCGGCGGCGTAGTAGCGGTACAGGTCCGCTTGCGCGACGTGACCGACGAACTGCACGCGATCCTGCACGCCCAGTTCGTGCGTGAGCGCGCGCAACGCGCGCTCCTCCGGCCCGGTGCCGACAATCAGGAGCCGGCAATCGGGCAGCGCGGGCAGCGCGCGGATCGCCAGGTCGTGGCGCTTGCGCGTGATCAGCCAGCCGACCGACAGCAGCACACAGCCCTCGAGGCCGAGCTCGCGGCGCACTTCATCGCGCGCCACCGGGCGGAAACGATTCAGATCCACCCCGTTGCGTAATACGGTGATCTTGCCGGGCGTCACCCCCAGCTCGACCAGACCGTCCTTGAGCGCCTGGCAGACCGCGACGATGCCGGCCGCCTGCTGCGCGGCCGCGACGATCATGCGGCGCGGCGCGGCGTAGCGCGGCAACAGCGTCACGTCGCTCCCGCGCGCGGTGACCACGAGCGGCACGTCGAGCTTGCGCGCCAGCTCGGCGGCCGCAACGCCGTCCGGATAGAAGTAGTGGGCGTCGATCGCATCGAAGTCGAAGCCCTCCGCGCGCATCCGCCTGAGCACGGGCAGGGCGGCGCGCGCGAGAAACCACGGCGCGCTCGTCATGCCGAAGCGCGGCAACAGCAGATAACGCGGATGCGTCACAGCCAGGCCGTGCCGCTCCTCGGCGTGCGGCGCGCGCGCGTAGCGCCCGTAGTCCCCGAAGCGCTCGCTGCGAAACGGAAACCAGGGTACCGGCGCGACGACGCGCGCCTGCACCCGTCCGCTCGCGACCAGCTTGCGCAGCCGTTCCTCGACGAACACGCCGTGCGCGGGATTGGCGGCGTTGGGGAACAGCGTCGAGAAGGTGACGAGCTTGAGCATCGCGAGTCCGGAACGGCGCGCCCCTCAGGCCGCGCGCGCGGGGCGCACTTCGCTCGCGCCCGAGCGCAGCACGTTGCGCAGGAACGCATCGAACATGAGGAGGGCCCAGATCGCGGCGCTGTGCTCGCGCGCGCCGCTCTGATGCTCGTCCACCAGACGCCGCACCATGCCCGGATCGAAGTAGCCGGTCGCGGCGAGCTCGCCGCCGTCGATCAGCTGACGTACCCGGCCGCGCAGCGGGCCGCGGAACCACGCAGCCAGCGGCACCGCGAATCCCATCTTGGGGCGATACAGGACGTCATGCGGCAGATGCGGTTCGAGCGCCTTCTTCAGGACATACTTGCCCGCCTGGCCGTTGAGCTTGAGCTGCGGCTGCAGGCGCACCGCCCACTCGAGGAAACGGTGATCGAGCATCGGCACGCGCACTTCCAGGCTGTGCGCCATGCTGGCGCGATCGACCTTGGTGAGGATGTCGCCGCACAGGTAGGTCTTGAAATCCACGTACTGGACCAGCGAGAGCGGATCGAAATCGCGTACCCGGTCGCCGAAACCGCGCAGCACTTCAACGGCGTTGTAGCCCTGCAGGTCGCTGCGCAGCCGCGAGCTCAGCAGCCTGCCGCGCAGGTAGTCGGGCACCACGGAGACAGTGTTGAAATAGGCGGTCACCGAATCGAGCGCCAGCGACTGCAGCGTGGATTTGGCGCGAAACACTTTAGGCGCCCAATCCATTTTCGGGTACAGCGCGCCGAGCGCGCCGAACAGCGGCCGGCGCACCAGGTACGGCAGCACTGAACGGACGCGCTCTTCGTGCATGTGCCAGCGATAGCGCCGATAACCGGCGAAGGTCTCATCGCCGGCATCGCCCGACAGGGCCACCGTCACCCGGCGCCGCGCCAGCTGGCAGACGCGATAGGTGGGAATGGCGGAGCTGTCGGCGAAGGGCTCGTCGTACACGTTGGCGAGCGTATCGATCAGGCCGAAGTCGTCGGACTCCACCCGCTCGACGTGGTGGTTGGTACGGTAGCGGTCCGCGACCATCTGCGCGTACTTCGCCTCGTCGTACTGCGGGTCGCTGAAGGAGATCGAGCAGGTATTGACCGGCTCGCTCGAAGTCTGCGCCATCATCGCGACGACGCCGCTCGAATCCACGCCGCCGGAGAGGAATGCCCCGAGCGGCACCTCGGAGATCAGGCGCGTCTTCACTGCCTGGCGCAACTGTTCGATCAGCTCCACCTGCGCGGTCGCCTCGTCGGTCGCGGCGGTGGCGAAACGCGGCAGGTCCCAGTATTCGCGCGGCGAGGGTCGCGTGCCGGTGCGGCTCACGAGCAGCGTGTGCGCGGCGGGCAGCTTGCGCACGCTCTTCAGGATGCTGCGCGGATCGGGGACGTAGCCCAGGCCGAAGTATTCCTCGATGGCCTGCGGATCGAGCTCGCGCCCGATGCGCGGATGCAGCAGCAGCGCCTTGAGCTCCGAGGCGAACGCGAGTCCTCCGTCCGCGAGCCATGCATAGTAGAGAGGCTTCTTGCCCAGACGGTCGCGCGCGATGAACAGCGCCTGGCGATTGCGGTCCCACAGCGCGAACACGAACATGCCGGCGAAGCGCCGCACGCAATCCTCGCCCCACTGTTCCCAGGCATGCACGATCACCTCGGTGTCCGAGTGCGTGCGGAACCGGTGGCCGAGGCCCTGCAGCTCGCGCGCCAGCTCCTGGAAGTTGTAGATCTCGCCGTTGAAAGTGACCATCACCGTGTTGTCTTCGTTGCCCAGGGGCTGCGCGCCGCCGGACAGATCGATGATCGACAGGCGCCGGTGAGCCAGGCCGACGCCGGGCTCCACGTGAATGCCGTCGCCGTCCGGTCCACGGTGCGCGAGCGCGCCGATCATGCGCTCCAGCAACGCCCGGTCCACGCTGGCGTTGCGCTCACCCGTCCACAGCCCTGCAATTCCGCACATTCGCTGTCTACCTCTTGTGCATCGGCGCCGATGCGAGCACGCGCTCGTACACCGACGCATAGTCGTGAACCATGCGCGCCAGCGCAAAGTCCTTTTCCACCACGGCGCGCGCCGCGGCACCGTGCCGGCGCGCCAGATCCGGATTCGTCACGTAGCCGAGCAGTGCATCGGCCATCGCCTCGGGCGCGCGCGAAGCGCACAGCACGCCGGTCGTGCCCTGCTGCACCAGCTCGGCGTTGCCGCCGACGCCGGTGGCGACCACCGGCAAGGCGGTCGCCATCGCTTCGAGAATGGTGTTGGAGATGCCTTCGTTGAGCGAGGGCAGGACGAACAGGTCCAGGCCGCGCAACAGCGCGGGAACATCGTCGCGCGAGCCTGCGAGCCAGCACAGCGAGCCGACAGCCGCGGTCTCGATCTCGCGCTCGAGCTGCGCGCGCAGCGCGCCATCGCCGATGAACACCAGCCGCGCGCGCTCGCGCAAGGCCGGCTGCCGCTCGATCAGGGTGACGAAGGCGCGCAGGAGCGTGAGCGGATCCTTGACGGCCTCCAGGCGTCCCGCGGTACCGATGACGAACGAGTGCTCGTCGCTGAAACCGGCCGGCCCGAATGCCGCACGCGTCCCGGTGCGCGGATGAAACCTGGAGGCGTCCACGCCGCTGTAGATCTGCGTGACCCGTTCGGCCGGCACGCCGACCTCGCTCACCAGCCAGCGCTGCAGGTCGCGCGACATCGTGACGAAGCGCCCGACGATGTGCGCAGCGGCGCGGCGCAGCCAGCGGTAGCGGCTGCTGGTGCCATGCAGGTCGTAAACGTCCCACCCATGCTCGCCGTGCACGCGGCCGCGCACGCCCGCGAGCGCGGCGACGAACTGGCAGTCGACGGTCGCCAGATTGCGCGTATGCACGACCGCCGGCCGCAGCTCGCGCAGCAATTTCCACAGCCGCCAGTACATGCCGGGGTCCTTGCCCGCACGCTTGCCCAGCGCGTAGACCTCGACGTTGCCGCGCCGGATGCGCTTGCGAAAATCGGTGGCCTCGGTCAGACACACGATGGCGTGGCGATACTGCGCCGCCGGCAGATGGTTGATCAGATTGACCAACCCGTTCTCCAGGCCGCCCACGTCGAGGCGGTGCACGATGTGCACGATGAGCGGCGCGGCGGGCGCACTGCTGGTCGCTAGGGTGGTCATCTGTGCCAAGGTCGTGCTCGGGTCTTGTGCTCTGGCTCTGTGCCCTGATTGCTGTGCCCTGATTGCTCAGGGCGCGGTCACGCAGGCCGCGGACTGGAGCGAATCCTCGCCCAGGCACGCAAGGAGCGGCGTGTAGTAGTTGACCAGAAATTCGCGCACCTCGCGCTCGGGCGCTGCAGGTTCGCCGGCCTGTCCGGGTTGCGCGACGGCGGCGGATACGATCAGCGCCACCCCCGCCCCGCTGCCGCCTTGCAGGAGTGAGCGGGCACGCGCCAGTTTCGCCTGCATGCCGCCCTGAACCGGGCGCTCGCCGACCACGAACGTCCGCCAGATGGCTCGGCGCGCAAGGCCTTCGCGCACCGTCACTTCGAGCACGGGAATCCGGCGGCCGTCCGCCAGCGTCACCGGGAACTCGCGTTCGCCCAGCCAGCGCCAGCGTTCCGGATCGAACAGCTGGTTCTCCGAGTTGACGAGCTCGGCGCCCGGGCGCTCGCGTTCGTAGCCGTACATCACGACATCCACGGGCTGCACGCCGTGCAGGTAGGCGGCGGCGGCGGTGCGCGTCGGCGCGATGAATCGCGGCTGCCAGTCGGCGGACGCGGTGATCGGGCCGGTCCAGCCGGCCTGCGGCGCCGGCACGCGCCCCTGCGGCGCACCGGCGGATGCTTCGGCGTATAGCTGTCCTTGCAGCGTCGCCGCCGCGATTTTTCCGGCTGCGATCGGCGTCAGCAGCGCGAGCAAGGCAATCCAGGACGCGACCCGCGCCGGACCGGCGGCCGGCTCCGGGGGGCGGGCAGCCGGCGGCGGCGCGACGGGCGGCTCCGCGAAACGCCGGCCGATCCAGAACACCAGCAGCATCACCAGGCCGAAGAAGAACCAGCCGTAGATCAGGTGATCGATGCCGACCGCGATCTCGTTGTTGCTCAGGTGGGCGAGGATCACGATCAGGAAGGCGCGCAGCCCGTTGGCCAGCACCGGCACGACCACGCACAGCGCGACGAACAGCACGCGCCGCGAGGCGCTGCGATAGTAGAAATGCGCGAACAGGGTGCCCAGGACGATCGAGGCGATCAGGTAGCGGATGCCGCTGCAGGCCTTCTCGACCGAGAAATTGCCCGTGGGAATGCTGAACAGCCGGCCCTCGGAATAGACAGGGATGCCGACTGCCTCCAGCGCGCCGACGGTGAAATGCGCGGTGAAATCCATCAGCCACGGCACCAGCTCCTCGCCTGCGGGCACCGCGAAGAACATGAAGAGCAGCGCAAAGGCGGCGGCGCGAAAGGCGGCCAGCCCCGCGATGCCGATGACGCTCGCCGCCAGCATCCCCACGGCTGCGAATTGCATCACGACGTTCAGGTGCAGCAGCGCGCCCGCCAGCCAGACGGCCGCTGCGGCCGCAACGAGCAGCACGCCGGCGAGATTCGGCTGCAGCGGCAGCTCCATCCAGCGCGCGCGGCCCTGCCAGAGCAGGAACAACGCGATCGGGAAGATCGCGTAGCCGTGCGTGAAGGTGCCCGTCGTGCCCCAGACACGCCACATGTCGGCGAACGTGCCCCACAGCAGGATCAGCACCGCGATCCACGCGATGGCAACGGGCACGAGCGGGCCGCTCGTCAGCGGATGAGCTGCCGGCGGCGCACGCACCGACGTTGCGGTCGTGTTCACTCCCGGCTCCCGGCGTGCACGCGCAGGAGCGAAGCCACGGGGCGTTCCGCCAGCAACGCGAGGAAGGCGCGCAGGTTGGTGTTCCAGTCGAAACGTTCGGCGACGTAGCGGCGCGCATCCAGGCCGCGCGCTTCGCGATCGTCCGCGCCGAGCAGCGCCAGGGCCGCCTGCGCCATCGCAGCCGCGTTGTCGGCGATCACCACGCCCGGCGGAGTAGCGGCATCGATGCCGCGGATCGCGGCGGACGTGGCGAGCACGGGGCGCGCCATCGCCATCGCTTCGAGCACCTTGTTCTGCACGCCGCGCGCGAGGCGCAGCGGCGCCACGGCGAGGTGCGCGTGGCGCAGGTACGGGCGCACGTCCGGCACGCGCCCGGTGACGCTCACGCCGTCACGGCCGGCCAGGGCACGCACCGCGGCGGTCGGGTTGGAACCGACGATCCAGAATCGCGCGCGCGGCTCGCGCGCCCGGATGGCGGGCAGCGACTCGCGGGCGAACCAGGTCACCGCGTCGACGTTGGCCCAGTAGTCCATCGCCCCGGTGAACACCAGCGCGCGCTCGTCCGCCGCGAAGGGCGAATCGAAGGGGTGCGCCGGAGAGAATTTTTCCGTGTCGACGCCGTTCGCCACCGCGTGCACGCGATGGCCGGTGTCCGGGTGCAGGCGGCGGAAGTGCTCGGCTTCGGCGTTGGAGACGAAGACGCTCGCGTGGCTCATGCGCGCGATGTGCGCCTCGCGCTGCTCGAGGCCGCAGGCCCTCGCGCCGGTACACCCACGACATCGGCCAGCGCGCGCCGGCCGAGTATTGCAGCCACTTGTCGGAGTCGACGTTGACGAAATCCACCACGCAGCGCAGCGCGCGCGCGTCGTCCTCGGGCACGTACTGCGCCATGGAAGAGGACATGACGACGATCGCGCCGATGCGCTCGCGCGCCAGGGTCGCCTCGACCCACGCGCGCATCGCCGGGTCGCTGTAGTACGGATCGGTGAGCGGCTCGCCGGTGAACAGACCGCGTGCACTGCGCAGCGTGGCTCGCCAGGGCACGAGCGGCCGCAGCTGCACGGTCGCGCACCACTGCTGCAGCGCCTCGGCGTGCGCCCAATCGGCCGCATGGTCGACGAAGCACCCAAGGTGCACGCGATACTCGGACGCCAGCGCCCGCAGCAGGTGAAACGAACGGATCTTGTCGCCCTTGTCGGGCGGATACGGGATGCGATGGACCAGGAACAGTAAGTCTTTCATCCCAGGCTCCGCGCGAGGAACGGGCCGACCGCGCGCGAAACCGGCAAGGGCAGACGCCGCCAGGCGCGGATGAACATCTGGTACCTGGGATTGGTCGGGCTGAGATTGGGCAGCTCGCGCGCGCGCACCAGGTAGTACTGGTAGTGGAGCGGCGCCGGCTCGAAACCCCAATGCTCCTTGAAGGCAAACGAGCCGGTGCCGCGCTTGCTGCGGCCGTAGTCGAAGATGCGCGAGCCGCGCGCGCAGGCGCGGCGCATCAACTCCCAGTACATGAAGTCGTTCGCCTTGCAGTCGCGCGCCGCCGCCGTGCCTCCGCCGTAGTACGGCAGCACTTCGTCGCGGAAATAGAAGCTCATCACGCTCGACACCGGCTGGCCCTGGTGAACGACGGTGAGCACCTCGCAGTCCGCGCCGAAGGCGCGCTGCAGCTCGCGGAAGTAGCCGTGTCCGAATACCGGCGTGCCGAGATTGCGCACGCTCTCCGAGTAGGCGGCGTACAGGCGCCCGGTGCCGGCATCGACCTCGGCTTTCAGCCCCGCTTCGATGCCCTTGCGCACCACGGCGCGCTGCTTGCGCGGGATCGCGAGCAGGTTGGCCTCTTCGGTGGGCGCCATGCTCTTGCGGAACGTGACGTACAGGTCGCGGGTCGGCCAGTCGAGGTCCGAACGCTCGCGATTGCGCAGCTCGAGGTGATCGACGCCCAGATCGCGCGCCAGCGCGCAGGCGGCGTCGACCAGGGCGCGCGCAGCCTGCGTATTGTCGGCAATCACTCCGCCGTAGACGCCGAACGGGATCGACGTGAGCGCGTTGCCGAACAGCAGGCTCTTCTGATGCACGAGTGGCAGCACCGCTGCGATGACGCCGTCGCGCTCGGCGAGGAGATAGTGGCTGCGATGGCCGAACGAGCGCTCGATCACGCCCGCCCAGGCCGACAGGTGGAAGAACGTGCCGTTCGGGTGCGAGCGCACGAAGCGGTCCCAGGCCGCGTCGTCGGCCGCGGTGCGGCGGCGCACGTCGAGCGCAGCCTGCGGAGCAAGCATCGCATTCATGGCGAGTGCGCCAGCGCGAAGGCGCGGTCCATGCGCGACCAGCGGAAGTCGCGCAGCAACTGCTTGAGGCGCGGCTCCATGCGCTCGAGCGCCAGGTAGTGACGGAACCGCGAGCGCAGCGGCGCATTGCGGACGCGCGGCTGCTGCGGATCGATTTCCCAGGGATGGAAATAGAACACCCCGGGCTGGCGCTCGCGACGGTTGACGCGGCGCAGGGCCCAACGCGACAGCGCGTACGGGAACAGGCGGAAGAATCCGCCGCCGCCGCACGGAATGCGCTTCGACCCGATGTCGATGGTGGTGATCGGGATTTCCAGGATGGAGCCCGGGCGCATGCGAAAGGCGAAGCGCGGGGCGTCCGGCATGCCGTACAGATCGTGCCGGATCGGATAGATGCTCGAGCTGTAGCCGTAGCCGGCGCGCTGCAGCTCGTCGAGGGCCCAGAGGTTGCGCCTGCCGATGGAATAGCTGGTGGCGCGATAGCCGTTCACCGCCACACCGCCGAGATCCTCGAGCATCGCCTTGGTGCGCGTCACGTCCTCGCGGAACTCGCTTTCGTTCTGCTCGGTGGCGCGCACGTGGCCGTAGCCATGGCTCGCCAGCTCGTGGCCGGCGCGCACGATCGAGCGCACCACGCCGGGATAGCGCTCGGCTATCCAGCCGAGCGTGAAGAACGTCGCCTTGACGTCGGCTTCGGCGAACAACGCGAGGATGCGCTCCATGTTGCGCTCCACGCGGCAATCGAGCCTATCCCAGCTGGAGCGCGCGATGGTGCGCTCGAACGCGGAGACCTGGAACCAGTCCTCCACGTCGACCGACATCGCGTTGACGGGCGCGTCCGACGCCAGCCGCAGGTGCTCCGCTACGAATTCAAGGTGCTGCATGGTGCCGTGCCGGCCTGCAGTTGTTCGGAGAGCGCCTTTCGAAACCGTCGGAGGCAGGATGCCGACGCGGAGCCTCCAGGGACGGATTCACGGCGCTTTCGAAAGGCGCTCTCCGAACAACTGCAGGCCGGCACGCCTCCGTTCACGTCCTGAGGTCGGGCATGTTGTTTCGGCCACCGAACGCCACTTGGTTGCGCCCGAACACGCGCGTGAGCATCAGCGTCACGGCCTGTTCGGTGTATTCGTTCGCCTGCTGCACCGTGTTGGAACGACGCTGGTCGTACCGGAACGACAGGCTCAGCAGCGTGCGCTCGCCGAGCAGGCGCGTTGCGCCCAGCGTGCCCTGCGCAAGGCGGTCGGTGATGCCCGTGCCGCGGAACGTGATGCGCCCGCCGTACGCGCCCACGTTCACCTGCGTGCGCGGACCGAGCCGCCAATACCAGGCGAGCCCCGCGCCGCTCTCGCGGTCCTGCTCGCTGGTAGTCACGTATTCGCGGCGTACGTCGCGCGCAGTGAGCACGATCTCGCTGCGCGCCAGGCCCCAGCTGATCTGCGCGGTGCCTTCCTTGTTGATGTACACGTCGTTGGTGAGCCCGACGACGTTGAATCCCGGGTTGGCGCCGGTGCGCACCAGCACGCGGCGCGGATTGAGCTGCTCGATGCTCAGGGTGGTCGGCGCTTCCTGATAGGTCACGTTGGCATCGAGCCGCGCGCCGTCCATGTTCCACACGAAGAAGTACGTCGACCCGAAGAAACGGCTGCCGACGCGCGCCTCGAACTGGTTGCGCGCGCCCGGCTGCCAGCGGAAACCGGCCTCCCAGAAAGGCTCGTCCAGCCCGCCGCCGCGCGGATCCTCCTCGACGTCCGATTCCATGCCGCCGCGGCCGATGAAGGTGAGCTGCCGGCTGAGCGGGATGCGCAGCATGGCGGTGACGTTGTCGTCCTTGAAGGTATCGAAGTCCTGGTAGTCCGCCTGGATGCGCCGCGCCCCCAGGAACCACTGGAAGCCGGGCTCGTCGTCGTTCGTGCCGATGCCCGCGACGTAGCGCTGGCGGTCGACGCTGTCGACGTTGTTGCCCTGGCTCAAGTCGAAATCCGGATAGCGCACGACGCCGTACGAGTAGTCCAGGCGCAGCCGGTGCCGGCTGCCGAGGGGCTGACGGAACGAAGGCGCCGCGTCAGCGGACCAGAAATTGGTGAGGTTGCCGCTCACCAGCACGTTGCTCACCGGAATCGGCTCGCGCGGATCGATCAGCATCTGGCCGTAGGCGGCGTTGAGGTCGAAGATCAGCCGCTCGGGCACCACCTGCGTGCTCGTGACCGCCGCGAGGTTGTGGTACGACTCGTTGCGGTCGCTGGCATCGGCGAAGATGAAATGCTGATACTGGTAGTCGATGTCCGCTTCGAATCGCTGACCCTGCGCGCTCAGGCTGAAGGAGGGTCGCAGCTCGGTGACGAAGTCCGACTCCTCGAGTCCTTCCTCCGCCAGCGCGAAATTGTCGGTGTAGGTGCCGCCGAGGGTGATCTCGGGCTCGAATGTCCAGTCCGCGGCGCGCGCCGTCGTCGCGGCCGCTATGGCGGCGGCAAGCGCCAATACGCGGCGCGATCCTCTGACCATCTGCCCCCCTCGTGGCGTCAGCTGTGGCTGCCGCCGTAGTTGTAATAACCCGAGTAGTAACTGCCCAGACCGAACAGCGGCCGCATCTGGTTGAGGACTACGCTGATCGAGCGGCTGCGATCGAGAAGCGCCACCGCTTCCTCGACTGCCGGTCGCGGCGTGCCGTTGGCGCGCACCACCATCAGCACCTGGCCGACGAGCTTGGCGAGCACCTGCGCTTCGTTGGTGGCGAGCAACGGCGAGGAATCGAAGATGATGACGCGGTCGCGGTTGCGCGCGCCGAGCTCGGCGATCAGATCGCGCATGCGCTGGCTCGCCATCAGCTCCGGAACCTGGTCGCTGCGCCGGCCGGCCGCCATCACGCGCAGGCCGTCGATGTCCGTGGCGAGAATCGCGTCGGCCGGATTGGTGCCGGGGTTCTCCAGCAGGTCGGTGAGTCCGGGCCGCTGGCGGATGCCCAGCAACTCGCTCACGTGCGCCTTGGCGATGTCGGCGTCGATGAGCAGCACCGAGGAATCGCGCTCGCGCGCGATGCTCAGCGCCAGGTTGATCGAGGTGAAGGTCTTGCCGTCGCCCGGCACCGCGCTCGTCACCATGACCAGGTTGCCCTCGGGCAACGCGCCCGCGGCGCGGCCGAACGCCTTCTCCAGCAGCGGCCACTTGATGCGCCGGTATTCATCCGCGATCTGGCGCTCGATATCCTGGGGCGCCAGCGCGCCGGCACTGCGCAGGGCCTCGATGTCGATCTGCAGCGGCGCGCAAACCGAGACGCATTCGTCGATGCTGCGCGGCGCGCGCGCGGCGCCGTCGCTGCGCGATTCGGGGCGCGCCTCGCCGCGGCCGTGAGGCGCCGCATCGGGGCGGCGGAAAGGCTCGCCCGGCGCCGCGGAGCGCGCTTCGCTGCGCATCTTGCCTATGGCTTTCTCGACGATGCTCATGCGCTATCCCTTGATCATTCCCTGCAACCAGACCGGAGCGAACTGCGCGCCGATCAGCACCACGACAAACGCGACCAGCAGGAGGCCGGCGGCGAAGCCGAGCCGCAGATTCGCTCTGCGCTCGACTGCCTGCTGAAGCGTGCTCACCGCGAATGTGATCGACCCGAGAACCGGCAGATCCAGCCTCTCGCGCAGCGAGTGCCGCGTGGCGAACACGGGATTGAGCTGGTGCAGGAGGAACGCCAGCCCGATGCCCGCGGCGAGGCCGCCGATCATCACGATCACGGCGAACAGCGGCCGGTTCGGGCTCACCGGACGGAGCGGTGCGACCGGCGGCTCGATGATGCGGAAGCGCACGTCGTCGCGGCTCTGCTCGACGTCTTCGGAAAGGCGCGCCGATTCCAGGCGCTGCAGCAGCGCTGCGTGCTGCGCCTTGTTGACTTCGTAGTCGCGGTTCAGCCGCGCGAGCTGCGCCTCGACCTCGGGAATCGTGTTGACGCTGGAGCGCAGCCGGCTCACTTCGCCCGCCGCCTCGTTCATCTTGCTGCGCGTTTCGGTGAGCGCGACCTCCGACTCCTTCAGCTGGATCTTCATGCGCTGGTAGACGGGGTTCTGATCCAGGGAGTTGATGGCGAGCAGCTCGCTGGTCTTGGTGGTCGGCAGCGCGCCGCTCTTTTCGTGGCGCTTCTGCTCCTCGAGCGTGGCGATGCGCTCCTTGAGCGCAACCACTTCGGGGTGTTTCTCGGTGTACTGCAGGAGCAGCGCCTCGAGGCGCTTGTGCATCTCGGCGATCTGGCCCGCCAGCGGACTGGCGCTTTCGGCCATCGAATTCATGAGACCGAACGTGGGCTCCTCGCCCTCGATCTGCCGGCCGAGCTCGTCGCGGCGCTGCTGCGCAACCTTGTAGTCCTGGCGCAGCTGGTCCAGACGCTGCATGGCGGCCTGCAGGCGCGTGTAGTAGTCGCCCTCCTCGCCCGGCATCATTCCGACGTGCTGTTTCTTGAAGTCCGCGAGACGCTCTTCGGCCTCGCGCAGCCTGCGCTCGTAGTCGCTGATCTGCTGTTCCAGGAAGCGTTGCGCGCTGCTCGTGTCCTGGCGTTTCACGCCCAGCGTGTCCTCGACGAAGGAATCGAGCAGCTTCTGCACGACGCGCTCGGCCATGATGCGGTCGTGGTCGAGATAACGGATCGAATAGAGGTTGGGCGCCTGCGGCAGCACCTCGATGGTGATGCGCTCGCGCACGCTGTCGATGAGCCGCTCCATCTCCTTGGGGCTGCGCGCGCGCAGGTATAGATCGGTGTCGCGCGCCACCTTCTCCATCTGCGGCTGCGCGAGCAGGGCCCGCGACATCATGGTGACTTCCGTCATGACGTTGTTCTCGGCGGCGAGGCCCTTCAGCAACGGGCGCAGGACCGTATCGGTGTCGACGTACACCTTGGCGCGCGCCTCGTAGTGGTCGGGCAGGACCATCACGCCCACCCAGCCGACGATGCCGAGCAGCCATGCGAACAGCAGGGCATGCCAGCGGTATCGCAGCATGCCCTGTCCCGTGACGAGCAGTTGATTGACGATTTCCTGCATTTACGCTGACTTAGTGCTCGTTGTTGTGCGCGCCCTTGTACAGGAGCGATCCGGCCCCGTGTGTGACGGGGTTAACGGCGATGGGCACCCAAAGCGTCCGCACAGTGGAGGGCCCTTCAGAAGATCGACTCGGGTATCACGACGACATCCCCGGGCAGCATCCGCAGGTTGGCATCCATCTTCCCTTTCGTCAGTAAATCCTTGATCCGAACGGGAATCTCGGTCTGCTTGCCGTTCACGATGCGAATCACGCGGGCCCGATTCCCGGCTGCGAACTCGGTCAGCCCGCCGACCTCGATCATCACGTCCAGGAGCGTCATGTTGCTGCGGTAGGGCAGCGCGCGCGGGTTGGTTGCCTGGCCGACGACCTTGATCTGGTCGGCCGCGGTGCCCTGGAAGTTCACCACGATGACGTTGACCTTGGGTGTGCGGATGTACTCGCTCAACCGCGTTTCGATGTCGCGGGCCAGCTCGGTGGGGGTCTTGCCCGCCGCCACCACGTCCTCGATCAGCGGGGCGGAAATGTTGCCGTCCGGCCGGACCGGCACCTGCCCGGAGATTTCAGGCTGGTTCCACACGAAGATGCGCAGCTGATCGCCCGGCCCGATGCGGTACTCGGACTCCGGCGCCGACAGGGAGGCCTTGTCCGCGGCGCGCACCGCTCCGCTACCGCCTCCGCACGCCTGGAGCGCGAGGGCTGAGGCGAGCAGCAGGAACCAGGGACCCATGCGGCTGGCTGACGAACCTCGAAACATGCTCATTCCCTCTTTATCGACAACATCCTAGCAACTATTCCCCATAACTTGCGCGAACTAGCCGCCGAGCTGCGCGAGCAGCGTCTGGGCGGCTTTTCGCTCGCTGAAATCGCCATGGTCGGCCAGCAAAGTCCGGAGCCTGCGCGTGGCCTCGGGCCGTGCGCCGCTGCGGGCGAGCGCCGCCGCGTAGTGGAAGGCAATGTCGGGTTGCCGGGGTGCCAGCTGCGCTGCTTCTTCCAGTGCCTGCACGGCCTGCGCCACGTGCCCCGACGAAAGCAGGATCCAGCCGTAGGTGTCCGTCACCGCGGGGCTCTTGGGCTGGAGCAGATGCGCGCGCTCGGCGAGCGGCAGCGCCCGCGCATCGCCGCGGCGGTGAAAGATCCAGGACAGGTTGTTCAGCGCGGCCACGTTCTCCGGCGTCATGCGCAGCACGGCCTCGAGATTGGCGACCGCGCCCAGCTCGTCTCCCGCATTCGTCAGGGCGTCCGCGAACACCAGCCGCACGCGCGCGTCGTCCGGATGAGTTGCGAGCCATTGCTCCAGCGGCGCGCGCGGATTGGGCGCGCGCGCTTCGAGCCGCGCGGCGTAGGCTCGAACGGCGACGTTCGCCGTCGGCGCAGTGGCGAGCGCGACGTTCGTACGCCTTCACCGCCGCCGCGGGATTGCCCGCGCGCATCGCGAGCTCCGCTTCCAGTACCGGCACGGCCGGGTATTTCGGATCGATCTTGCGGATCTCCTCGAGAACCGGCGTGCCTCGTTGTCCTGGCCGCGCGCCGACTCGATGCCGCCACCAACGTCATCGCGGGCAGATTGCGCGGCCCGAGCTCGAGCGCGGCGCGCGCAGCGCGCAACGCCGGCTCCGGCTCACCCGCGGCGAGATAGGCCGTGGCCAGACTGAACTGCACCTGCGCCGAGGTCGGACTGGCGGCGACGGCGCGGCTCAGAGTGCTGATGCTGTCGCGCGTGCGGCCGGCGGAGGCGAGCGCGACCCCGAGCACGTTGAGCGCCGTCGCATTGTCCGGCGCGAGGCGAATGGCTTCACTGGCCAGCGACTCGGCGCGCTGCAGATCGCGCTGGCTGAGGTAGTACTGCGCGAGCAGCACGCGCGGCTCGACGGCCTGCGGATTGTCCTTGCGAGCCGTTTGCAGCCACTGCACTGCGGCTTCGCGATTGCCCTTGGCGAGCGCAACCTGCGCCAGCGCCACCAGCGCCGCCGGTTCGCCGGGCCGCAGGCGCAGGGCCTCCTGGAAGCGACGTTCTGCTGAATCCGGCCGGCCTTCCAGCAAGTCGAGCTTGCCCAGATTCAGATGTGCCGCGGGGCTGGAGGGGTTGAGCTCCAGCGCGATGTCGAAATGGGTGCGCGCAGCGCGATTCTCGCCGACGCTGACCAGCAGACCCCCGACCAGGGCTTGAACTTCCGGCGCGCTGGCGTTGCGGCGCGCAAGGTCGAGCGCGCGCTCGATCGCACCCTTGCGATCACCGGAGCGCAGCTGTGCCGCGATCAGCACCAGATCGCGGCGGTAGCCCGTCGAGCCGTCCGCCTCCAGCGAATCGAGAATGCGAATGGCGGTTTCGGTACGGCCCGCGGCCATGTAGCCGGCGGCGAGCTGGATCAGCGTGCCCGGATCGCCGCTCCCGGCGGCCGCGCTGCGCTCCAGGTACTGCAGACCCGCATCGAGGTCGCCCGCCTGAACGCGAGCGGTGCCGGCAAGCGCCAGAGCCCGCGCCGAATCCGGCTCCCCGCGGCCCTGCGGCTCGAGCACGGACAGCGCTTCGCGCGGCTTGCGCTGCCGCAGGCGCGACTCGGCCAGCAGGCGGCGGGCAAAATTGTTTTCCGGCTCGGCAGCCAGCACCGCCGAGAGGTGCATGTCCGCCTGGCCCAGGTTGCCGCTCGCGTAGTTCACCGCGCCCAGCATGAGCTGGGCCGGGCGATTGCCGGCGTCGCGCGCGAGGATGCGTTCCAGATTCGTGCGCGCCAGGTCGTAGTCGCCGTTGAGAAACGCGCCGCGCGCGCGCAGGTAGAGCGTCACCGAGCTCTCCGGCGCGAGCTGGTCGAGCCGCTCGATCGTGGCGTTCGCCTCCTCGGCGCGCCCCAGGGCAAGCTGCGATTCGCACAGCCCGGCGAGCGCGGCGACCAGCCGCACCCCGGGCGAGCTCTTTTCGGCGAGCTCGGCCGCCTGCGCAAATGTCTGCGCCGCGGATTCGAATTGCCGATCGCGCAAGTACAAGGTCGCCAGCAGCAGGCGCACTTGCGGGTCGCGCGGCGCCTGCGCCAGGGCGACGTCCGCCTCGCGCTTGGCCGCGGCAAACCCGTCCGTCTGCAGGCGGGCCGAAGCCAGGCCCAGTCGCGCGGTCACGTCCTTGGCATCGATCGCCAGGGCGCGCTCGAATTCCACCAGCGCTTCGGCGGGGCGATCCGCGCCGAGCTGCGCATCACCGCGCAGGATCAGCAGTTGCCGCCGCGTGGCCTGGTCCGTCGCCTCGGCGGGATCGACCACGCCGAGCGCGTCGTCGTAGCGCCGGCTCGCCAGCAGGGCGCGCGCGAGCGGAATGGCGAGCCGGTCGGCGGGAATGCCCAGCTTGCGTGCCAGCTCCAGCTCGCGCACCGCCGACTGGGCATCGCCCGCTTCGAGCGAAGCGATGCCCAGCGAGAAGCGGCCCTCGGCATTGCCGGGCTGCTTCTGGAGCAGTCTCTTCAGGTCGATGCTGGCCGAGCGGAAATCGCCATGGTCGATGTTCCGCTGCGCGCGCTGCAGGAGCTCCTCGGGCTGCGCACTGCAGGCGGTCAGCAGGACGCACAGCCACAGGCTTGCGGCGCACAGTCTCATCCGCTCACCTGGCGATCGCCGTCGACAGCGATGTTGTTCTTCTCCAGCAGGTCATAGAGGGTTGGCCGGGTGATGCCGAGGAGCTCGGCGGCACGCGACAGGTTGCCGGCGGCGATCGCCAGAGCGCGGCGGATCGCCTGGCGTCTCGGCGCGCTGGCGCGCGCTGCGCAGATTCAGGAACGTCGGTATCGCCGGTCGCATCGCCCAGCCCCAGATCCGCCGCGGTCACCTGCTTGCCCTCCGCCATGATCACCGCGCCATTGATCTTGTTCTCCAGCTCGCGGATGTTGCCGGGCCAGGGATACTCCTGCGATGGCGCGTGATGGCATCGGGAGCGAACCCGCGCAGGGCGCGGCTGTGCCGCCGGGCGCGGTCGTCGAGCAGGTGCTGCGCGATGACCAGGCTGTCGCCGTCGCGCTCGCGCAAGCGGCGGGATCCGCACCGTGACTTCGCTGATGCGGTAGTAGAGGTCCTGGCGGAAACGGCCCTGCCGCGATGCTCGCGGCCAGATCCTGGTTGGTGGCGCACACCACGCGCACGTCGACCGGGATGGCTCCTCGCGCCCGCCGACGCGCTCGACCACGCGCTCCTGCAGGAAGCGCAGCAGCTTGGCCTGCAGCGACAGCGGCATGTCGCCGATCTCGTCCAGGAACAGCGTGCCGCCGTTGGCGGTCTCGATCTTGCCCTGGGTCTGCTTGACGGCACCGGTGAACGCGCCCTTCTCGTGCCCGAACAGCTCGCTCTCCAGCAGCGTCTCGGGAATCGCCGCGCAATTGATCGCGACGAACGGCCTGGTCGCCCGCGCGGCTCAGCGCGTGCAGCGCGCGCGCCAGCAGCTCCTTGCCGGTGCCGCTCTCGCCGAGCAGCAGCGTCGTCGCGCTGCGTCGGGCGCGACCTTCTCGATCATGCGGCAGACGCTGCAGCATCGGGTCGCTCGCGGCGATGATGCCGTCCAGCGGCGATGCGCCGTGGCGCCGCTGCAGCGAGCGGTTCTCCTGCTTCGAGCGCGTACATGCTGGAAGGCGCGCTGCACGATCAGGCGCAGCACGTCGGTGTCGACCGGCTTCTGGTAGAAATCGTAGGCGCCCATGGCCGACCGCGCGCACGGCGTTCTCGCGGTCGTCGTTGCCGGTGACCACGATGACCTTGGTATGCGGGTGCGAGCGCCAGGATCTCCTTGAGCGTCGCGAGCCCCTCGCGCACGCCTTCCGGGTCCGGCGGCAGCCCGAGGTCCTGCAGCACGACAGGCGGCTCGTGCTTGCGCAGCTCGTTGATCGCCTCGACACGCGTCGGTCGCCTGCAGCACCTCGTAGTGGCTCGAAGCACCAGCGCAGCTGCCTCTGCAGCCCCGGATCGTCCTCGACGATCAGCAGCTTGGCGGGCATCTTGTCACTTGCGGCGGACACTGAAACTCCTCTTCGGGCAGCGGCTACAGCGCGGCGGCCAACGGCAGCGAGATCAGGAAACGCGTTCCCTTGCCGACGTTGCTCTCCACGCGCACGTCGCCGCCGGCCATGCGTACGAACTCGCGCGTCTGGAACGCGCCGATCCCCATGCCCTGGCTGCCCTTGGTGGTGTCGAACGGCCGGAACAACCGCTCGCGGATGAAGGCTGCGTCCATGCCGCGGCCAGTGTCGCGAATTTCGATGATCGCGTGCCGCGCGGCGCGTCGCAATTCGACCTCCACGCGCCCGTCGGGCGCCGTCGCATCCTGGGCGTTGCGGATGACGTGCTCGAGCACGAGGCTGAGCCGCTCCGCGCTCACCAGCACCTCCAGGGTTTCCTGCCCCTGCGCGGCGCCGCCGTCGGCCCCGAAAACCGGCGCCGGCGCGCGATCCGCGCACCGGCCGACCGTGTCGGCGCACAGCTGCGAGAGCCGCACGCGCCGCGCCACGCCCATGGTCTCGCCGCGCCGCAACTGCTCCAGCAGGCGATTCATGCGCTTGACGCTGTTGTCGATCGTCGATATCGCGTCGTCGATGAACTGCGGGTTGCCGCGATGGCGCGCCGCGTTCTGCACCACCAGCGTCTGCTGCGCGATCAGGTTCTTGAGATCGTGCATCATGAACGCGGCGAAGCGATTATAGGCCTCGAACTGCTGCGATTGCGCCAATTGGCCCGCGGCCTGGTCGAGTGCGATGTAGCTCGCCGCCTGTCGTCCCACCGTGCGCAGCAGATCGATGTCCTCCCAGGTGAGCTCGTGCGGCGCCAGCGGCTGCGTGATGACGACGAACGCGACCAGGCGGTCCTCCTGCAGCAGCGGCATCACCAGCCAGGCCCGCTCCATTGCCAGCAGCCAGTCCGGCAGCGCGAGCTCGGGACGGTCGCCGGCAGTGCGGCGGCGGCGCGCGTTCAGGTCGGCGATCCACTCGCGCGCGGTGATGAAGCGCACGAATTCGCTGTCGGCCGGCTCGGACGGCAAATCGGGGCCCGCCAGGTCGCCACCGCTGGGAACGTACAGTCCGTCCCTGGCGATCCAGACACCCCCTGCGTCGCTGTTCACGATTTGCGCCAGCGCACGGATGGTGCGCTGCGCGAGCGTCGCATCGCCGGCCGAGGCCAGGGTACGGATCAGCCGCAGCCACTCCACGCGATAGTCGTACTTGTAAGCGTAGAAATGCTTGGTGAGGAACACGCGCAGCCAGGCGCGCGCCTGGCCCGAGAACAGCACCAGCACCAGGGTCAGGCCGGCGCCGAACATGAGAATGATCTGCGCCGCACCGCCCCAGGTGCCGCCGAACATGCGTACGTAGTAGCCGGCGACGGCGACGGCGAGGAGGTACAGGCCGGCGGCCATGATGCTCGCGGTGTACAGGACCGGCCGGCGCGACATGAAGATCTGCGGTGACCAGCGCGCGGTGCGCGCCACGCCGACAGCCAGCAGCGGCACCGCGAGCGCATTGGCGCCGCCGCGCGCCTCCCACATCGCGAGCGGGACCTGGTTGAACAGCAGTGCGATGGAATACAGGCATAGGTCGTAGGCGATCATCGCGCCGGCGGCGATCCACAGGAACTTGATCGACCACTCCTGGCTGCTGCGCGTGTTGCGGTAGACCTGCTCCACCAGGACGAAGCCGATCAGCGCGATCAGCAGCATTGCGGGGATGATCACGCGCGGCGCGGCATCGACGACGATGCCCAGATCGTGCAGCACTCCCAGAGCCAGGCCCGCGAGAACGACTGCCCCCGCGCTCAGATAGACGATCGCGTAGACCCAGCGCGGGATCGCGCGCTCCGCCACGCTCGCCAGTGCCCGCATCAGCACGGCAAGCCAGAGGACGTCGCGCAGGATCTCGAGAAAGAAGAACAGGCCGGCGAGCGGGGGCGCAGTGCGCGCCAGCTGCCAGGCGAGCGCGATGCTCCACGCCAGGCTGACGAGCGCTGCAGGCAGCAGGAGCGATCCGTGAAACTGCCGTCGCCAGCGCGTGAGGAGCATCAGCGACAGCGCCAGGTAGGCGAGCGCCGCCAGGCCGTAACTGAGAGTTCCCAGCGTGTGCATGATTCGGGTCGCCGGCTCCGCGCTCTACGCCGCGCCGCCGCCTACCGCCCGCCCTTGCCCCAGAGTACGACTTCGGCGGTCTGCAGCAGGATGACGAGGTCGAACAGCAGGCTGTGGTTCTTCACGTAGTACAGGTCGTACTGCAGCTTCTCGGCGGCGTCGTGCTCGGAGGACCCGTACGGATAGCACAGCTGCGCCCAGCCGGTGATCCCCGGTTTCACGCAGTGGCGCTCGCGGTAGTAGGGGATCTTCTCGTTGAGCTCGGCGACGAATTCGGGCCGCTCCGGGCGCGGGCCGACGAAACTCATGTCGCCGCGCAGCACGTTGATGATCTGCGGCAGCTCGTCGATGCGCACCTTGCGGATGCAGGCGCCGACGCGCGTCACGCGGCTGTCGCATTTCTCGGCCCAGCGCGCCTGGCCGTCCTTTTCCGCATCGATGACCATGCTGCGGAACTTGAGCACGTGGAACTCGCGGCTCTCCAGGCCGACGCGCTTCTGCCGGTAGAGCACCGGCGCGCCGAAGCCGTCCTCGAGCTTGATGGCGATCACGGCGAGCAGCATCAGCGGCCAGGTGATCGCCAGCAGCGCGAGGCTCGCGAACAGGTCGAAGGCGCGTTCCGAGACGAGCCGCACCGGATCGCGGCGGAATCCGTCGGAGAAGATCATCCAGCTCGGATTGAGCACGTCGAGCCGGACTCTGCCGGTCTCGCGTTCCAGGAAACTCACCAAGTCGATGACGTCGACGCCGCCCAGCCGGCATTCGAGCAGCTCCTGGACCGGGAAGGCGCGGCGCCGGTCGTCCATCGCCACCACGATCTCGTCCACGGACTGGTCGCGCGCCAGCTCGAGCAGCGACTGCTCGGGCAGGAGCACGCGCTCGGCGGGCACCATCTCGCGATCGCCTTCCGGCCTGACGTAGCCGACGATCGTGAAGCCGCGCTGGTCGGCGCGCCGGCGCAGCTGCGAAATGCTCATCGCCTGCCGGCCGCTGCCGTAGACGAGCACGCGGCGCTTGAACACCGATTCGTCGGCGAGGCGCGAGAACGCCAGGCGCGCCGACCCCACCGCGACCAGCGCCCCGAACGCGGAAAAGGCCATGACGCCGCGACCGAGGAACAAGTCGGGGAGGAAGTAATAGATGAGTGCTACGGCGGCCGTCGCTATGCAGACGCTGGTCGCAGTGCGCATCAGGATGCCAGCGTACGTGGCGCGCAGGCGCGCGCTGTACAAGCCCATCGCCACCATGGTCATCTGCATCAGGAAGGCGAACAGCAGTGCGCGCGGCCAGAGGGGACCGAGCTTGAGCTGCATGTGCCCCAGAGGGTGATCGAAACGCAGCAGCACCGCGACGTACAGCATTCCGATGAGCGCCGCGCTCTCCACGAGGAAGAGGATCACGATCGGCATCTGCAGGTAGTGTCTGAAAATTCGCACTGGTTGGTTCGTCGCTGGTGCCTGTGCGTGGACTTTGCTGCGCGAGCCGGTAGTCCCCCCGGCAAGGGGGCGCAGTCTAGAAGAGCACCTCCGGGTGACACGTGAGTGAATTCACACATGGATCGCCCGCGGCGCCGACTGTGTTCCAGGTCGCAGGTCGATCGCGTCGTTTTACCGGCGCAGCGCTGATTTGACGTTGTGCGAATGCGCGCGCCGGCACAGTCCCGGTTCCAGTGCCCTGCCGCTGCGCTACGGCCCGACTGGCGCAGCGGACGGAAAGAAGATTACCAAGAATACCAACAAGTTACAAAATAACTTTCGGGTGAGAGATCAGAGCGTTGCGGCGTCGACAAAGAGATCCGGCTGCAGAGGAGCCCCGGGGACGACCGCGTAGCCGCTCAGGTCGGTGATGCCGGCCGAGGCGAGCACTTCGTCGTCGATGAAAAACTGCCCCGTCGTGCCGCGACTGTCGCGCGTGAAAATGAGGTGCGCGGCGTCGGCAACGATCTCCGGCTTGCGCGCGCCGGCGGTCGACGTGCCCTCGATGACGCTGAGCGCGGCAGTGGCAATCAGCGTACGCGGCCAGAGCGCGTTGAACGCGATGCCGTCGGCGCGAAACTCCTCGGCCATGCCGAGCATGCACATGCTCATGCCGTACTTGGAGAGCGTGTAGGCCGCGTGCGGCGCGAACCACTTCGGCCGCAGCACGAGCGGCGGCGAGAGCGTCAGCACGTGCGGATTGCGCGCCTTCCTCAGGTGCGGGATGCAGGCCTGCGAGCACAGGAACGTGCCGCGGACGTTGACACCCATCATCAGGTCGAAACGCTTCAGCGGCGTCTGCAGCGTGCCCGTCAGGTTGATGGCGCTGGCGTTGTTGACCAGGATGTCGATCGCACCGAAGCGCTGCACGGTTTTCGCAACCGCGTCCTGCACCTGCTCCTCGTTGCGGATGTCGACCTGCAGCGGCAGCGCCTTGCCGCCCGCGGCCTCGATTTCCTGCGCGGCGCTGAAGATCGTTCCCGGCAGCTTCGGATGCGGCTCGGCCGTCTTGGCCGCGATCGCGACATTCGCCCCGTCACGCGCCGCGCGCAGAGCGATCGCCTTGCCGATGCCGCGGCTCGCTCCCGTAATGAAGAGTGTCTTGCCCGCCAGATTGGTATTCATGCGATTCACCGTGTGCGCCGTCAGCGCAAATTGCTTTAGCGGCACCGGTCGTGAGCGGCGCTCTCGTCGAGTCTTGTTCGGGCGGGGGCTTTCAGGACCGTGAAAAACAGGGATGTTTTTCTCGGAGCCCCCAGGGATGGGTTCACGGCGGTCCTGAAAGCGCCCGCCCGAACAAACCTGGACCAAGAATGCCGGTCACGGCTGGGGCGCGCTAGAACCCATACAAGCGCGCTACGCGGTCACCGTGAAACGCATAGTCGCCAAACGTCTCGGCGGCGGCGCGAGCGCGCTTCATGAAGAAACCGATTTCGAACTCGTCAGTCATGCCGATGCCGCCGTGCATCTGCAACGCTTCGTTGGTCGCGAGCCGCGCAGCTTCGCCGGCCTTCGCCTTGGCGACGCTCACGAGGAGCGAAGCGTTGTCGGCGCGATCGTCGAGGGCGCGCAGTGCGGCGAAGGTGGCGGAGCGCGCCAGCTCGATCTCGCAGAAGAGGTGCGCGGCGCGGTGCTGCAGCGCCTGGAATTCCCCTACTTTGCGGCCGAACTGCTCCCGCTGGCGCAGGTAGTCGAGCGTGCGTTCGAGCGATTCGCCGGCGATGCCGACCAGCTCCGCCGCCAGCACCGCGCGTCCCGCATCGAGGATGCCATCGAGGAGTGGTGCGCCCGCGCCGCCGACGCCGATGACGTCTGCGCGCGCGACTTCGACATCCTGCAGCCGCAGGTCGGCGGCGTTGCGGCTGTCGACCATGATCGTTCGCTCCAGCGTGACCCCGGGCGAGCGGCGGTTGATCAGGAACAAAGTGATAGCGCCGGTTTCGCGCGCCGTGTCGCCGGCCTGTGCAGACACGATCAGCTTGTCCGCAACGTGCCCGTCGAGGACGAAAGTCTTGTGCCCCGTCAGCCGAAATCCCGAAGCCGTGGGAATCGCGCGCGTGGCGATATCATGCGGCGCGTGGCGCGAACGCTCGTCCACCGCGAGCGCCGTCAACAGCTCGCCAGCCGCGATTGCGGGCAGCAACTCGCTCTGCTGCTGTGCCGATCCCCCTCGCAGCAGCGCGGTGACGCCGAGCACCGCGGTCGAAAGGAACGGCAGGGGTGTCAGGGTGCGGCCCGTTTCCTCAGCGGCGAGGCCGGCGCCGAGATAGCCGAAGCCGACGCCGCCGTGCTCCTCCGGCACCAGCACTCCCGCCCAACCCAGCGAGGCGAGCTCGGCCCACAGGTCGCGGCCGAAGCCCGTGGCATCGCGCGAATCGCGCAACCCTCTCAGCGCGGCTACGGGCGCCCTCGCCTGCAGAAACTTCCGCGCCGAATCGCTGAACAACCGCTGCTCTTCGCTCAGTACAAATGTCATGACAACTTCCTCAGGGTCGGGGCAAGTGGCAGAGGGACTCATCCACATTTCCCGAAACGCAACGACCGGCATCGCTTTGTCGGGCAGAGCAGTTCGCGGGGTACGGCAGCGAACCGTAGGTGTAATCAAGAGTGACGGGGAAATGTGGATGAGTCCCTCTGCCACTTGCCCCGACCCGGAAAACTGCTCATGGCAGCCTCAGTACGTGCTTGGCCAGAATGTTCAGCTGAATCTCGGAAGTGCCGCCCTCGATGGAGTTGCCGCGCGAACGCAGCCAGGTGCGCGCGATTTCGCCCGCCGACTTCGCTTCGCCCTCCCACAGCAGGCCGCGCGCGCCGTGGATCGACATGGCGAGCTCCTGGCGGCGCTTGTTGAGCTCGGTGCCGTAGTACTTGAGCATCGAGGACAGCGCGCCGGTGCCCTGCCCTCCCGCCGACTGCTCCTTGATCCGCTGCAGGGTGAGCTCGAAGGCGAGGAAATCGATTTCGTAGCGCGCCAGGTCGGTGCGCAGGGCGTCGTCGGCGAGCCGTCCGTGCGCCAGTCCCACTTCGCGCACCGCAACCTCGCACAGAGTGCCCTGACCGCCGGAAGACAGGTTCATGCCGCCGATCATTTCGCGTTCGTGCGTCAGCAGGTACTTGGCGATGTCCCAGCCGGCGTTGAGCGTGCCCACCAGGTTGGCCTTGGGGACGCGCACGTCGTCGAAGAAGGTCTGGCAGAACGGCGACTTGCCCGAGATGAGCTTGATCGGCTGGGTCGACACGCCGGGGCTGGCCATGTCGAACAGCAGGAAGCTGATGCCCTCGTGCTTGGGCGCTGCGGCATCGGTGCGCACCAGGCAAAAGATCCAGTCGGACTCGTCCGCGTAACTGGTCCAGATCTTCTGGCCGTTGACCAGGAAGTGATCGCCCTGGTCTTCGGCGCGCGTGCGCAGCGAGGCCAGGTCGGATCCCGCTCCCGGCTCGGAGTATCCCTGGCACCAGCGGATCTCACCGCGCGCGATCTTCGGCAGGTGCTCGCGTTTCTGCGCCTCGCTCCCGTACTTGAGCAGCGCGGGGCCGAGCATCGAGATGCCGAAGGACGAGAGCGGGTTGCGGCACGACAGCCGGCGCATCTCCTCGCGCAGGATCGCAGCCTGATCCGGGCTCAGTCCGCCGCCGCCATGGGTCTGCGGCCACTCGGGAACTGTCCAGCCGCGCGCGGCCATCCGTTCCAGCCACAGGCGTTGCGCTTCGCTGGCGAACTGCCAGCGCCGGCCGCCCCAGCAGAGCTGCTTTTCGTCCCCGAGCGGCTCGCGCATTTCCGGCGGGCAGTTTGCTTCGAGCCAGGCGCGCGTACTGGCGCGAAACGCTTCGGGTTCCGGGTCCGCCGCGCCCGCGTTGATCAGACCGTGAGGTTCTGCTGCCATCGTCGCGACCTGCTGCGTCGTTGAAGATTGTCCTGCAATGAGCGGTGTGCTCAGCCCGAGGCCCACTGCGCCGTCGGCAATGAATGGGTTGCGTACTGCTGCCGCAAGACGCTCTTCTGGATCTTGCCCGTGGCGCCATGGAGAAAGCGTTCCACGACGACTACGTCGTCGGGCAGCCACCAGCGCGGCACGCGATCCTTCATGAAATCGATGAGCTCCTGGCGGCCGACCTTGGCATCGCGCCGCGCGATGACGAGCAGGAGCGGCCGCTCTTGCCACTTCGGATGCGGGACGCCGATCACCGCCGCCTCGGCGACGGCCGGATGCGCCAGCACGACGGCTTCCAGCGTGGCGGAGCTGATCCACTCGCCTCCCGACTTGATGATGTCCTTGGTGCGGTCCACCAGGGTGATGTAGCCGCGCGCGTCGATCCGGCCGACGTCGCCGGTGCGGAACCAGCCGTCCGCGGTGAACGCGCCGCGGGTCGCTTCCGGGTTGAGGTAGTAGCCGTCGGTGATCCATGGGCCGCGCACTACCAGCTCGCCCGGCGTCACGCCATCGTGCGGCAGGCGCGCGCCGGCCGTGTCGACGATACCGATTTCCACGCCATACACCGCACGCCCCGCCGTGAGCTTGACATCGTGCTGGCGTTCCGTCGGCGCTTCGAGCAGATCAGGCGTGAGCGAAGCAAAGGTGCCGAGCGGGCTGGTCTCGGTCATGCCCCGGCCCTGGAACATCCGGACACCGTGGCTGCTCCGAACTCGGCCGCGGCTGCGGCCATCAGCGTCTCGTAGCACAGCAGGTTCGGCAGCGTGCTCTTCGGCATGCTGTCGGCCCGCGTCATGACGACCACCCCGCGGACTGAAGTCAGTTGCGGCCAGATGCCTTCCACCAGCGGCACGAACATCGGATCGACGCACAGCCACTGATCCTGCGCGTGGTCGACTATATAAAGGAGTTGCTCGCGGCTCAGGCGCGGGTTGATCGTGTGGCACACCGCACCGATGCCGGGGATCGCGTAGTACAGCTCGAAGTGGCGGTGATCGTTCCAGGCGATGGTGCCGACGCGATCTTCGGGCTGCACACCGAGCGTCGTGAGGACATTCGCCAGCCGTTGCGCGCGCCGCCAGGCATCCGCATAGGTGTAGCGGTGCGGGGGCTCGTTACCGAAGCGCGAGGTGATGGTGGAAGCGCCATGGCACTTGGCGCCATGACGCAGGATCGACGTGATGAGCAGGGGTCGATCCATCATTTGTCCGCGCAACATGCTCTGTCCCTTCCAGGTTCGTGGCAGGTTCGTGGCAGGTTCATGGCCGCCTCAGCGGCCGGTGAAGTCCGGCGCACGCTTCTCCAGGAAGTGTGCGACGCCTTCGCGGAAATCGGCGGTCGTGAAGCTCGCCAGCATCTCCCGATCCGCCTCGACACAGGATTGCGACAGGTCTTTGAACCAGCCGCCGACGATCTGACGCTTGATTACTGCCAGCGAGCGTGGCGAGCAGCGCCGCGCGAGGTCCTGCGCATAGGCATTAACCTCCTGCATGAAGGTCTCCGCCGGCAGCACGCGCACGAGGCCCATGCGCCCGGCCTCGTCGGCGTCGATCTGCCGCCCCGACAGGAGGATATCGAATGCGTTCATCGGACCGACGAGGCGCGGCAGGAGCCATGCGCTGCCGTATTCCGCGATCAGCCCGAGCCGCGGGAAGGCAGCGGACAGCCTGGCGGCGGAGCTCATGAAACGCAGGTCGCAGTACAGCGTGAAGCACAAGCCGATGCCGACCACCGGACCGTTGATCGCTGCGATCACCGGCTTGGGTATGCCGAGCGGGTAGCTCAACGGCTGCTCGAAAACCGCTTCCGGTCGCTCGTCGCGCGCGATCGGGCCGACGTCGGACTCCTTCGCCGTGCCGTCGAGCACCGTACCGAGCCGGCTCAGATCGGCGCCGGCGCAGAAACCGCGCCCCGCGCCAGTGACGATGATGACGCGAACTTGCGCATCGTCGCGCGCCATCTCGAATGCGCTGCGCAGCTCCTCCTGCATCAGCAGTGTCCAGGCGTTCAGCTTGTCGGGGCGATACAGCGTGATCGTCGCGATCCGCTCGCGCACCTCGTAGCGGATGTCGCTAAAGGCTGCCATGGCGAGCGAGCTCGAGCTTGGCGATCTGGTTGCGGTGCACTTCGTCCGGGCCGTCGGCGATGCGCAGGGTGCGCGCATTGGCGTACAGGTGGGCGAGCGGGAAATCCTCGGTGAGGCCGCCCGCACCGTGGGCCTGCATCGCCCAGTCGAGGATGCGGCACGCCATGCTGGGCGCAACCACCTTGATCATCGCGATTTCGGCGCGCGCCGCCTTGTTGCCGACGGTGTCCATCATGTGCGCAGCCTTGAGCGTCAAGAGCCGCGCCTGGTCGATGGCGATGCGCGATTCGGCGATGCGCTCGTGCCATACCGACTGCTCGGCGATCGGCCGGCCGAATGCCACGCGCCCCAGCAGTCGCCGGCACATGAGCTCGAGCGCGCGCTCCGCCGCGCCGATGAGACGCATGCAGTGATGGATGCGGCCGGGGCCCAGCCGCCCCTGCGCGATCTCGAATCCGCGCCCTTCGCCGAGAATCAGGTTGGCGCGCGGTACGCGCACGTTCTCGAACCGGAGCTCGGCGTGCCCGTGCGGCGCATCGTCGTAGCCCAGCACCGGCAGCGCACGCTCGACCGTCACGCCGGCAGCATCGCGCGGCACCAGGATCATCGATTGCTGCTGGTGACGGTCCGCATTCGCGGCATCGCTCTTGCCCATCACGATGAATATCCTGCAGCGCGGATCGCAGGCCCCGGAGATCCACCACTTGTGGCCGTTGATCACGTACTCGCCGCCGTCGCGGCGGATGTCGGTGGTGATGTTGGTGGCATCCGAGGAAGCGACTGCCGGCTCGGTCATCGCGAATGCGGAGCGGATCTCGCCGGCGAGCAGCGGCTCGAGCCAGCGCTTCTTCTGCTCCGGCGTTCCATACCGTACCAGCACCTCCATGTTGCCGGTGTCGGGCGCGCTGCAGTTGAACGCTTCGGGCGCCCACACCGATCTGCCCATGATCTCGCACAGCGGCGCGTACTCGAGATTGCTCAGGCCGGCGCCGTACTCGCTCTCGGGCAGGAACAGGTTCCACAGCTCCTGCGCTTTCGCCTTCGCCTTGAGCTCCTCGATCAGCGGCAGTGGCTTCCAGCGCGTCGTGCCCTCCGCGATCTGGCGCGTGATGTGCGCTTCGTTCGGGTAGATGTGCTCGTCCATGAACGCCGTCACGCGCGCCTGCAATTGCCGGCTGCGCTCGCTGCTCCCCTGGCTCGCGGCCGGTTCGCCGGCACCCGGTTCGCGAAGCGTTTCACGCTGCGCCATTGGCAATCTCCCAGCCGATCTGTGCGGCTACTTTCGCCACGCGGCCGTGCTCGATGGCGCGCCGATCGGCCGCATTGCCCTGCAAGGCGCGCGCGTAGACCCCTTGCGTGATCGCCGCGGAGCGGAAGAACGCGAACGCCAGGAAGAAGTCCATCTGCTCGAGCGCGGCGCGCCCGGCGTGGATGCCGGCGTGAAGGCAATACATCTGCGTCAGCTCGCGCTCGTCGGGGATGCCGAGCGCCTCGAGATCCAGGCCCGCCAGGCCGCTCAGCATCTGGTTCTGCGGAAACCGATAGAACATGCAGGCGTACGCCAGGTCGCCGAGCGGGTGACCGAGCGTGGCGAGCTCCCAGTCGAGGACCGCGACGACGCGCGCCTCGGTCGGATGGACGATCAGGTTTCCGAGCCTGAAGTCGCCGTGCACCAGCGTGGTCTCGTCGCTGGCCGGAACGCGCGCCTGCAACCATTCGATCAGGCGCGTCATCGTCGGGTTGTCCTCGGTCTGGGAAGCGAGGTACTGCCGCGTCCAACGGTCGAGCTGGCGTGCGACGTAGCGCTCGGGCTTGCCGAAATCCGCCAGGCCGCTGGCGCGCCAGTCGACGCGGTGGATCTGCGCCAGCACGCGCATCGAATCCTCGTACAGCGCGCGGCGCGCGGCGCGGCTCAGACCCGGAAGCGAGACGTTGGAGAGCACGCGCCCGTCGACGTGGTCCATCACGAAGAACGCCGTGCCGATCACCGCCGGGTCCTCGCACAGCAGATGCGCCGCGGGCACCGGCACCGCTTGCGATTGCAGCGCGCGCAGCACGCGAAATTCGCGCTCCACCAGGTGCGCCGACGGCAGGAGCTGACCCGGCGGCTTCTTGCGCAGCACGAAGCGGCGCGCGGGCGTCGAGATCAGGAACGTCGGGTTGGATTGCCCGCCCTGGAACTGCTGCAGCCGCGCGGGCTCTGCGAATCCTTCCAGGTGCCCACGCAGGTAGCGCCACAGCGAGGACTCGTTGAACGAATGCTGCGGCAACACCTCGATGAGCTGTACGGCACTCATGAGAGCGACGTGAAGATAGTCGAGCCGCCGTCGACGAGGAGAGTCTGGCCCGTGATGAAACTCGCGGCATCGGAGGCGAGGAACACGGCCAGGCCCGCGACGTCCTCGGGCTGGCCCAGGCGCCCGATGCAATTGCCGTTCTCGATCATGCGGCGCGCCTCGGGGTTCTCCCACAGCGCCTTGGCAAAGTCGGTCTCGATCACGCCCGGGGCGATGGCGTTGACGCGAATGCCCTTGCGGCCCCACTCGACCGCGAGATTGCGCGCGAGCTGCGCTTCCGCGGCCTTGGACACGGCATACGCACCGAGCAGCGCGGTCCCGAGGAACGCGCTCACCGACGACAGCAGGATCATCGATCCCTTGCCGCGTTCGGCCATCTGCGGCAGCACGCGATTCGCCAGATGCAGCGTCGCCGTGAGATTGGAGCCGAGGACCTTGTTCCAGGCGTCTTCCGAAATGGTGGCGAGCGGACCGTAGTGCGGATTGACGGCGGCGTTGGCCACCAGCACGTCGATGCGACCCCAGGTGTCGAGCGTGCGAGCAACCAGCGCTTCCAGCTCTTCGCGCTTGCCGACGTTGCAGGCCACGGCGATCGCCTCGTGTCCTTCGGCCTTGATCTCGTCGCGAACGGCCTCGCAGGCGTCGAGCTTGCGGCTGGAGATGACGACCTTCGCGCCGGCGCGCGCCAGCTGCTGAGCGATCGCCTTGCCGATCCCGCGCGAGGAGCCCGTGATCAGCGCGACCTGCCCATCGAGGCGAAAGGGTTGGGCAGTGCCCATCTTCAGCAACTCCCCTGAGCCGCGCCGTCGCTCATGCGACCTCGAACAATCCCGCTGCGCCCATTCCGCCGCCCACGCACATCGTGACGACGACGTGCTTCACGCCGCGGCGCCGGCCCTCGATCAGCGCATGCGCGGCGAGGCGCGCACCCGACATGCCGTAGGGGTGTCCGATCGAAATCGCGCCGCCGTTGACGTTCAGTCGCTCATTGGGAATGCCCAGCTGGTCGCGGCAATAGAGCACCTGCACCGCGAACGCTTCGTTGAGCTCCCACAGGCCGATGTCGTCGATCTCGAGCCCGTGCTGCCTGAGAAGCTTGGGCACGGCGTACACCGGTCCGATGCCCATCTCGTCCGGCTCGACGCCGGCAACCGCCATGCCGCGATAGATACCGAGCGGCGTCAGGCGCCGGCGCGCTGCCTCGCCGGCCTCCATCAGAACCGAGGCCGACGAGCCGTCGGACAGCTGGCTGGCATTGCCCGCAGTAATCGTTCCCGCCGGCCCGCGCACAGGCTGCAGCCCGCGCAGGCCTTCGAGCGTCGTGTCGGGCCGATTGCCTTCGTCCTTGGGCAGCGTGATCTCCCTGAAACTGACCGCTTTCGTTTCCTTGTTCATCACTCCCATGCGGCTCGGCAGCGGCACGATCTCCGCATCGAAGCGGCCCGCCGCCTGCGCAGCCGCGGTGCGCGCCTGGGACTGCGCGGCGAATTCGTCCTGCGCCTCGCGCGAGATGCCATAGCGCCTGGCGACCACCTCCGCCGTGTCGATCATCGACATGTAGGCGTGGGCGTGACGCTCGACCAGCGAGGCATCGGGTTCCACCCACAGCCGCTCGGTCTGCACCAGCGAGAGCGACTCGGTACCGCCCGCCACCACGATCTGCTGGCCATCGACGATGATCTGCTTGGCCGCGATCGCGATCGCCATGAGACCCGACGAGCATTGCCGGTCGATCGACATGCCCGCCACGGTGACCGGCAGGCCCGCGCGCAGCCCGGCGAGGCGGCCGATGTTCGCCGTCTGCCCGCCCTGCTGGAGCACGCATCCCAGGATCACGTCGTCGACTTCGTTGCTGTCGATCCCCGCGCGTTCCACAGCCGCGCGTACCGCGTGCGCCGCAAGGGTAACCGGTGGGGTTGCATTGAACGCGCCGCGATAGGCCTTGCCGATCGGTGTGCGCGCGGTCGAGACGATTACAGCTTCTCTCATGGACCCACCCGTGCGGATGCCGGAGACTGGCGTGAGGACGATACCCCGTTTTCGCGGCCGGTACCCGGGTTGTCGCCGGCAGCCTTGCCCTGCGCAGCCTGCGCCTCGAATTGAGCGAATCCCTGTTTGCCAGCCACGAGTCTCTCGAGCAGCGGCGCCGGCGCCCAGCGCTCGCCGTAGCGCGCTTGAAACGTGCGAATGTCGGCCAGCACCCGCTCCAGCCCGACGAGCTCCGCGTACTTCATCGGGCCGCCGCGCCAGGCCGGAAAGCCGTAGCCGTTGACGTAGATCACGTCGATGTCCCCGGCCCGCAGCGCGATGCCCACCGAACCGCGGCGCTCGTACCGAACTGCTTGAGTCATTGGCCCCGCCTTGGATCGCGGAAGAACGGTAGCGCGTGGAAGAGGGGTGTTTCAACGCCTCCCGGCATCAACGCATCGACGCGGATGCCGGCGGACGCACTTTCTTGCGCCGCGACGATGACCCCGGATGTGACGGGCAGGTCACAGGGTTAGTTCAACGCCGGCGCCTATCCGGCGAGGATCCCCGCCTCGCGCAATCGCGACATGATCAGCTCGGCCGCTTCAGGCGCGGATTTCGCGGTCGTGTCGATGCGAATCTCGGCATGCTCGGGTGCCTCGTAGGGCGAATCGACGCCGGTGAGATTCTTCAGCTCCCCGCGGCGCGCCTTGCGATACAGGCCCTTTGGATCACGGCTCTCGGCGACGGCCAGCGGGGTGTCCACGTAAACCTCGAAGAACTCTCCCGGTTCGAGCAAGGCGCGTGCCATGCGGCGCTCGGCGCGGTACGGCGAAATGAACGACACCAGCACGATCAGCCCGGCGTCCGCCATGAGCCTGGCCACCTCGGCGACGCGGCGGATGTTTTCGACGCGGTCCTGCGGTGTGAAACCCAGATCCTTGTTGAGGCCGTGGCGGACGTTGTCACCATCCAGCAGGTAAGTGTGCCGCCCGAGCGCCGCGAGTTTCTTCTCCAGCAGGTTCGCGATGGTGGACTTGCCCGCGCCCGACAGTCCCGTGAGCCACAGCACGCACGAGCGCTGTCCCTTGAGCTTGGCACGCACCTGCTTGGTGACGTCCAGGGCCTGCCAATGCAGGTTCTGGGAACGGCGCAATGCGAAATGCAGCAGCGCCGCGCCCACCGTGTTGTTGGTCAGCGGATCGATCACGATGCAGCCGCCGAGCTCGCGGTTGACGGCGTACGGCTCGAAAGGGATCGGCTGTGCCAGCTCCAGCTCGCACACGCCGATCTCGTTGAGCTCCAGGCGCTCCGCCGGCATGTGCTCGAGCGTATTGACGTTGATCTTGTACTTGAGCGGCGCCACGGTCGCGCTGACCGTCCGGGTGCCGATCTTGAGCTGATACGAACGGCCCTGCAGCATCGGTTCGTCGTGCATCCACACCAGCGTCGCCTCGAACTGGTCGGCGACCTGGGGCGGCGCACTGCCCGTCACGAAGACGTCGCCGCGGCTCGCGTCGATTTCGTCGCGCAGTGTGAGCGTCACCGCCTGCCCCGCCACCGCCTCGGACAAATCACCGTCGGCCGTCACGATCCGCGCGATGCGGCTCTGGCGGCCCGACGGCAACACGCGGATCTCCTCGTCCACGCGCACCGTGCCGGCGGCCACCAGGCCGGCAAAGCCGCGAAAGTCCTGGTTGGGACGGTTGACCCACTGCACCGACATGCGGAACGGCTGCGCGGCCGCCCTCTGCTCGACCTCCACGCTTTCCAGATGCTCCATCAGCGTCGTGCCGGAGTACCACGGCATCCTGGCGCTGCGCTCCAGGATGTTGGCGCCCTCGACCGCCGACATCGGAATCGCCACGATCGAGCCCAGATCGATGCGCGCCGCGAACTCGCGGTAGTCGCTCACGATCGCCTCGTACCTCTCCTGCGAATAACCGACCAGGTCCATCTTGTTCACTGCCAGGACGACGTGGCGGATGCCGAGCAACGCGGCCAGGAACGAGTGACGACGCGTCTGTGTCAGCACGCCCTTGCGCGCGTCGATCAGGATCACGGCGAGATCGGCGGTGGAAGCGCCGGTGACCATGTTGCGCGTGTACTGCTCGTGCCCGGGCGTATCGGCCACGATGAACTTGCGGCGGTCGGTCGAGAAGAACCGGTAGGCCACGTCGATAGTGATGCCCTGCTCGCGTTCCGCCGCCAGGCCGTCCATCAGCAGCGCGAAATCGATCTCCCCGCCGCGCGTTCCCACCTTGCGCGAGTCGGCCTCCAGCGCGGACAGCTGGTCCTCGAATATCATTTTCGATTCGTACAGCAGGCGGCCGATGAGCGTGCTCTTGCCGTCGTCGACGCTGCCGCAGGTGATGAAACGCAGCAGACTCTTGTGCTGATGCGCCCGCAGGTAGGCGTCGATGTCGGTGCCGATGAGCTCGGAGCGGTGCGCCATCAGAAGTAGCCCTCCTGCTTCTTCTTTTCCATGGAGCCCGCGGCGTCGTGATCGATGACCCTGCCCTGGCGCTCCGAGGTGCTCGTCAGGAGCATCTCCTGGATGATGTCGGTGAGCGTGCTCGCCTCGCTCTCGACCGCACCGGTGAGCGGATAGCAACCCAGGGTGCGGAAGCGCACGCGGCGCGGTCTGGCTGCCTCGCCCGGCCGCAGCGGCATGCGCTCGTCGTCGACCATGATCAGCGCGCCGTCACGCTCGACCACGGGCCGCTCCGCGGCGAAGTACAACGGCACGATGGGAATGTTCTCGAGATGGATGTACTGCCAAACGTCCAGCTCCGTCCAGTTCGACAGCGGAAACACGCGCATGCTTTCGCCGCGGTGCTTGCGCGTGTTGTAGAGGTGCCAGAGCTCCGGGCGCTGGTTCTTCGGATCCCAGCGGTGCTGGGTGGTGCGAAACGAGAAGATGCGCTCTTTCGCACGGCTCTTCTCCTCGTCGCGCCGGGCGCCGCCAAAAGCGGCATCGAAGCCCCACTTGTCGAGCGCCTGCTTCAGTCCCTGCGTCTTCATCACGTCGGTGTGCACCGCGGAACCGTGGGTGAACGGGCCGATCCCCTGCGCCAGTCCCTCCTGGTTGACGTGAACCAGCAGCTCGAGCCCGTGACGGCGCACGACCTGGTCGCGGAACTCGTACATCGCGCGGAACTTCCAGGTCGTGTCCACGTGCAGCAGCGGAAACGGCGGATGCGCCGGGAAGAACGCCTTGAGCGCGAGGTGCAGCATCACCGAGCTGTCCTTGCCTATCGAATAGAGCATCACCGGGCGTTCGCACTCGGCGACCACCTCGCGCATGATGTGGATGCTCTCGGCTTCGAGCCTCTGCAGATGGGTCAATCTCGACATCCGGGGAAACCTGGCTGCGGCGGCCGTGACGGCCATTCTTTGCGCTATTTTCGTGCCTGCGGCGCGGCGGATTCCGTGAACCAACCGGCGTTTGCATGCCGCCAGCCCTGCGCCGGAATGATACGCGATGCCTGCATCGATCACCGCCCCGGCGCCGGACTGCCGCCCCTGCTGCGGGCTCCGTGTGAGGTTCAGCCATGCGATGATGATGCGGGGATACGGAGAACACCACATGACACGAAAAACCGCGCTGATCACGGGCGGCATGGGCGGCCTGGGCGAATCGATCAGCACCAAGATGCACGCCGCGGGCTTCAAGGTGCTGGTGACCCACTCGCCCGGAAACGCGCGGGTGTCCGGGTGGCTCGCAGAGCATGAGGCCCAGGGCTTCGATTTCGCGGCTTACGAAGCCGACGTGGCCGATTTCGATTCCTGCCAGCGCTGCGTGGCGCGCATCCGGGAGGAAGTCGGCCCGATCGACGTGCTGGTCAACAACGCCGGCATCACGCGCGACACGACGTTCAAGAAGATGTCGTTCGCCGACTGGACCACGGTGATGAAGACGAATCTCGACAGCATGTTCAACATGACCAAGCCGGTGTGCGACTCGATGGTGGAGCGCGGCTGGGGCCGCATCATCAACGTGAGCTCGGTGAACGGCTCGAAGGGCGCGTTCGGGCAGACCAACTACTCGGCGGCCAAGGCAGGGATTCACGGTTTTACCAAGGCCCTGGCGCTGGAAGTGGCGCGCAAGGGCGTCACCGTGAACACGATCAGCCCCGGCTACATCGGCACCAGGATGGTGATGGCGATCCCGAAGGAGGTGCTCGACACCAAGATCCTGCCGCAGATCCCGGTGGGACGCCTGGGCAAGCCCGACGAGGTGGCCGGACTCATCATCTACCTGTGCTCCGAGGAAGCCGCGTTCGTGACCGGCGCCAACATCGCCATCAATGGCGGCCAGCACATGCAATAGACGCCGGAGAGCGTGAAATGAGCGATCAGCGCAAGGACGATGGGCCGAAGGATCCGGCACAGCAGCTCGTGAACCTGATGAAGGCCGCGCAACAGATGTGGCTGGAGGCGGCGCGCGCCAGTGCAGCGGAATTTCCGCGCCGGCCGTCCGACGCGGCGCAAGCGGGACAGCCCGAGGCCGCAACGCCCGGCCAACCCGATCCGCTGGTGGACCTGGTCGCGGCCTCGCAGCAGTTCATCGAACTGCAGCAATCGTATTTCAACCAGATGAGCTCGGCGTGGCTGAACCTCCTGGGCGTGGTATCAGCGCCCGCAACGCCGGCCACCGATCCGCGCTTCGAGGCGCTGACGCGCACCTATCTCGCCTACTCGAGCGGGCTGCAAAGCCTGGTCGAGGGTGCGCCGCTCGATGAGAAGAACAAGGGACAGTTGCGCTACGCCGTGCGTCAGTACGCCGAGGCCATGAGCCCGTCCAATTTTCTCGCGACCAATCCCGAGGCGCTGCAGCTCGCGGCCGAAACGGGCGGGCGCAGCCTCACCGAAGGTCTGTCGCTGTTCTTCCACGATCTCGCGCAGGGCCGCGTCTCGATGACCGACGAGGAGGCGTTCGCGGTAGGCCGCAACGTCGCGGTGAGCGCGGGCGCAGTGGTGTACGAGAACGATCTGATCCAGCTGATCCAATACGCTCCCCGCACCGAGCAGGTGCACGAGCGTCCGCTGCTCATCGTCCCACCGTGCATCAACAAGTACTACATCCTCGACCTGCAGCCGGAGAATTCCCTGGTACGCCATGCCGTGGAACGAGGCCACACCGTGTTCCTCGTTTCCTGGCGCAACATCACGCCGGACACCGGCCACTTCACGTGGGACGACTATGTGCGGCGCGGCGTCATCCAGGCGCTGGAAGTTGCTCTGCAGATCGCGGGCGCGGATCGCGCCAACACGCTCGGTTTCTGCGTGGGCGGCACGCTCCTGGCCAGCGCTCTCGGTGTCGAGGCCGCTCGAGGCGAGCACAAGGCGGCGAGCATGACCCTGCTCACGACGATGCTCGATTTCTCCGATGGCGGCGAAATCGGCCACCTGGTCAGCGAGCGTACCGTCGGCGCGCGCGAGAGCGCCATTGGCGCCGGCGGCGTCATGTCGGGCAGGGAGCTCGGGTTCGTCTTCTCCTCGCTGCGCGCCAACGACCTGATCTGGCAATACGTCGTGAACAGCTATCTCAAGGGCAGGAAGCCGCCGGCGTTCGACCTGCTCTACTGGAATTCGGATGCCGCCAACCTGCCCGGGCCGATGTTCTGCTGGTACGTGCGCAATACCTATCTGGAGAACAGGCTGAGCACTGCGGGCGGCACGATTCAGTGCGGTCAACCCGTCGATCTGAGCGCCATCGGCATCCCGGCGTACCTGTACGCATCGCGCGAGGATCACATCGTCCCGTGGCAGTCGGCGTACGCGAGCACCCGGATCCTCGGTGGCGATACGACCTTCGTTCTCGGGGCCAGCGGGCACATCGCCGGTGTGATCAATCCGCCGGCCAGGAAAAAGCGCAACTACTGGGTGGGCGGCGCCGCTGGCGCGGACCCCGAATCGTGGCTGGCTGCGGCGCGCAGCGAACCGGGGAGTTGGTGGCCTCACTGGTCCGCGTGGCTGGCCAAGCATGCGGGCGCGCATAGGCCGGCGCGGCAAGACCTCGGGAACCCGACCTATCTGCCGATCGAGCCGGCCCCCGGCCGGTACGTGCGGGCAAGAGCCGACTGAGCTACTCCTGCATCGCGGTAGAGAAAGGTCTGTCTGACCGCACCACTGCCGCTTTTATGCTTTGATAACAAATGCTTAACTGGGCATATGGGCCGCGCATAAATTATTGTGCACCGCATACAAATCGGGCTATGATGCACCCCAGCATTAACACCGCCCCGCCCCCTTCAAGGAAACCCCATGAACAACCGCACCTTCGACCCGACCTCCCTGATCGAGACCTGCAAGGACGCCTTTGCCCCCGTGCTGCGCGCGCAGCAGGAAGGCATCAAGACGCTCGAGACCTTCGCACGCCACCAGTACGGCGTCGCCGGCGACTGCCTCAACTGGTCCATCGCCCAGGCCAAGGCCGCGGTCGATACCAAGTCGCCCACCGAGTTCTTCACCAAGCAGGCAGAGCTGACCGGCGAATTCAGCGAGCAGCTGCGCGCCCGCGGTCAGGAGCTGGTGAAGCTCGCGACCGAAGTGCAAGGCACGTTCAAGCAGTTCGTGAGCGAAGCGACTGCCAATGCGACCGAAGCGACCGCCAAGGCCACCAAGAAGGCCGCCTGAAGACTCGTACCTTTTGATGCCGGGTCGGGGCTTGTTCCCCAAACCCTGACCCGGCGCTCCCAAGGAACTCGAGCGTGTCAGCACGACCTGGCCCGAGTCTCGCGCGCGAGACCGGCCCGCAACAAGACCCGGCACACACGAGCCGGGCGCAAGTCGCCGCAGTCACCGGCGGAATCGCCCCCGACGACTATGTCCGCGCCTATTGGGACTGGCTGCTGAGCCTCTCCGGCTCGAGCCGCAAGCAGACCGAGCTCGCAGTCAGCGCGCTGCAGACGGCACTCGACACCTGGCAATACGCCACGCTTGCCGCCGCCGGCGCGGCGCCTGCCCCCACCGACGCACGATTCAGCGACGCGGCCTGGAACCAGTGGCCGTACAACGTCTACGCGCGTTGGTTCGGTAGCTGGGCGGGCTGGATCCGCGAGGCGACGACAACGGTCCCGGGCGTCGGCGAGCGCAACGCGCAGCTGCTGGATTTTGCCGGCCGCCGCCTCCTCGACGCGCTTTCACCCGCCCACTACCTGCACACCAATCCGCAACTGCTGGCGGCGACGCGCGCCGAAGCCGGGCAGAACCTCGTTCGCGGCTACCGCAACTGGGTCGAGGACGTACAGCGCACCTTGACGTCGCAGCGGCCCGCGGGCTCGCAGGCCTACGAAGTCGGCAGGAACATCGCGATCACGCCGGGCAGGGTCGTGATGCGCAACGAGCTGATCGAGCTCATCCAGTACACGCCGCAAACGCCGGACGTCCACGCCGAGCCGATCCTGATCACGCCGGCGTGGATCATGAAGTACTACATCCTGGACCTGTCGCCGGCCAATTCGCTGGTGCGCTACCTGGTCGGGCAGGGGCACACGGTGTTCATGATTTCGTGGAAAAACCCCACCGCCGCCGATCGCAACCTCGGCATGGACGACTATCTGCGACTGGGCTGCGGAGCCGCGCTCGATGCCGTCAACGCCATCGTGCCGAAGCGCAAGGTTCACGCCGTCGGTTATTGCATCGGCGGCACGCTCCTCGCTATCTCAGCCGCGGTCCTCGCGGCCCAGGGCGAGGATCGGCTTGCATCGGTAACGCTGCTGGCCGGCCAGACCGATTTCAGCGAGCCGGGCGAGCTTTCCATCTTCATCAGCCCGAGCCAGCTGGCGATGCTCGATGCCGTCATGCAGGAGGCCGGCGTGCTGGAGAGCGAGCGCATGGCCGGAGCGTTCGCCCTGTTGCGCGCCAGCGACCTGCTGTGGGCGCCCGCCCTCAAGACCTATGTGCGCGGCGAGCGCGACGAGCCGAACGACCTGATGGCCTGGAACTCCGACGGCACGCGCATGCCGGCGCGGATGCACAGCGAATACCTGCACGGGCTCTACCTCGACAACGCGCTCGCACGCGGCGAGCTCGTCGTCGAACGCCAGCACGTCGATCTCGGCCGGCTGCGCCTGCCGATGTTCGTCGTCGGCACGGAAACGGATCACGTGGCGCCGTGGCGCTCGGTCTACAAGGTTCGCGGACTGGTCAAATCGACGGATTACACCTTCCTGCTGACCAACGGCGGACACAATTCCGGCGTCGTCAGCGGGCCAGTGCACCCGAATCGGCGCCACCGCGTGCTGAACTGGACGGACGCGACGACGATGCTGTCGCCGGACGAATGGCTGAGCGAAGCGCCGGTGCGCGTCGGCTCGTGGTGGCCGACCTGGCAGAAGTGGCTGGTGGAGCGCTCGCGCGCCGAGCGCGTCGCCGCGCTTGCGATGGGCGATGCCGCGGCAGGCTTTTCGGTGCTGGACGACGCCCCAGGGCAATACGTCCACGGTTGAACACGGCAGCGCAGGAGGAAGCACGATGCAGATCTCCGGCAAGACAATAGCGATCACGGGAGCGGGCCGCGGCATCGGACGCGCGCTGGCGGTGGAATTCGCACGACGCGGCGCCAATCTGGCGCTGCTCGACCTCGATGAAGCCACACTCGAGGAGACACGAGGCTTGTGCAATGAGCACGGGATCGAGGCGCACGGCTTCAAGGTCAACGTAGCGGCCGAAGATCAGGTCGAAGCGGCCATGGATCAGATCGTGGACACCTTCGGGCGGCTCGATGTCCTGGTGAACAACGCCGGCATCGTCAAGGACGGCATGCTGGTGAAGGTCAAGGACGGCGAGGTCACCGGCAAGATGACGTTGAGCCAGTGGCAAGCGGTCATCGATGTGAACCTGACCGGCGTGTTCCTGTGCGCGCGCGAAGCGGCGGCGCACATGATCAGGCTCGGCGACGGCGGCGTCATCGTCAACATTTCCAGCGTCTCGCGCGCGGGCAACGCGGGACAGACCAATTACACCGCAGCCAAGGCGGGCGTTGCTTCCCTGACGGTGGTGTGGGCAAAGGAGCTCGCGCGCCACGGCATCCGCGTGGGCGCGATCGCGCCGGGGTTCACGAAGACGGACATCCTCGCGGGGATGCGACCCGAAATGCTCGAGAAGGTGGTTGCGCCGGTGCCCCTGCAGCGGCTCGGCGCCCCGGAAGAAATTGCACACGCCGCGGCTTTCATCGTGGAGAACGATTTCTTCACCGGGCGCTGCATCGACCTCGACGGCGGCCTGCGTTTCTGACCGCATTCGTGCGCGCCGGGTGCGTCACGCGCGCCGCTGGCCGCTCAGCTCCTGGAGCCCATCGGCCAGCGCGTCGATTTCCTCGAGGCGCGTGTAGAGATGGCACGAAGCGCGCGCCGCGGCGCTGAGGCCGAATCGCTTCAGCAACGGCAGCGCCGACAGATCGCCCGCGCGGATGGCGATGCCCCGGGCATCCAGGCGCTGCAGCACTTCGCGCGGTTCCCAGCCGGCCAGCGTGAACGAGAACACCGGAATACGATCCGCAGACCTCGCCGGTCCGATCAGCCGCAGCCCGGGAACGCTCCCGAGCCGCTCGAGCGCGTGCGCAGTGAGCGCTGCCTCGTGGCTTGCGACTGCATCGCGGCCCAGTGAACCCAGATACACCACCGCGGCCGCCAGCCCGATCGGGCCGGAGACGTTCGGCGTTCCGGCACCGAACCTGCGCGCTGCGTGCTCGAGCTCGTGGCCGTCGAGATCGATGTCGTGAGCCATGTTCGAGCCGGCCTGGTACGGGGACATCTCCTCGAGCAGCTCTTTTCGTGCCCAGAGCACTCCCACGCCCATCGGTCCGAGCATCTTGTGGCCCGAGAACGCCAGGAAATCGCAACCCATCGCCTGGACGTCGAGCGCGACGTGCGGCGCGGATTGCGCGGCATCCACGAACACCCGCGCTCCGGCCCGGCGCGCGCGTGCGCAGATTTCCCGCGCGGGATTGACGTAGCCGGCGACGTTGGAAACGTGGCTGAAGGCGACCAGGCGCGTGCGTTCGCTGAGCTTGCGGTCCAGGTCCTGCAGAGACACGCGCCCTGCGTCGTCCACGTCCACGAAACGCACCGAGGCGCCGGTATGCTCGGCGGCGATCTGCCACGGCAGCAGATTCGAAGCGTGTTCGGCGATGGTCAGCAGAAGCTCATCGCCGGCGCGCAGCCGCGGGCGCGCCCATGCGCCGGCGACCAGGTTGACGCCCTCGGTCGTGCCGCGCACCCAGACGATTTCCTCCGCGCTCGCGGCGTTGACGAAATTCGCGATAGTGCGGCGCGCTTCTTCATAGCGTCGGTGCGCGCGGCGCGCGAGCGTGTGCAGCGTGCGCCCCGGGTTCGCGTTGTCGCGGCGATAGAAGTCCAGAATGGCATCGAGCACGGCCGTCGGCCGCTGCGTGGTAGCCGCGCTGTCGAGGTAAACCAGCGGCCGCCCCTCGACACGCTGGTCGAGTGCCGGAAAGGCGCTGCGCCAGCGCTGCACCGGCGAGTCGATGCCTTGCGGCGCGCCCCGAGTGCTCATCGCTTTGGTTCCAGCCAGCGCCGCAGCGAGCGCCGCCCAGCCGAGCTCGCGGCGCGTCACGCCCATCCCCTCGGATGCGCGTACGTCCAGCGATGCTCCTCTTTCCAATCCTCGTTCAAGGCCCACGCGTACAGCGCCTCGTAGATCGGCATCGCGAGCGTGAGCATCTGCTCATCGCTCGCTGCTATGCGCCGCAGGCCCTGCGAGATGGCGAGCAGTCCGGCGGATTGCGGCGTCAGTTCGAGCCGCGCGGTGTCGGCGCCGCGCACGATGAGCGCGACGCGCTCCAGCGCCTCGCCACCGAGACCGAACTTCTTCAGGAATGCATCGAAGCTGCAGTACTCGCCCGCGTGGGTCAGCTCAACGTCCGGATCTTTCACATCGTAGAGCGTTGCGCCCGTCCGGGCAGCGACCGCACGCAGATCGGGCTCGGGGACGAAAAGGAATTCGGATTGCGGATCGATGAAGCGGCGGATGAGCCAGGGGCACGCCACACGGTCGATGAGTATTCTCTCGCGGGTCAGCCAGCGCATGGTGATCTCCCGTCGTCGTTGTAGATACAAGTGTATCAGTGTAGGCAATTTGAGATATAGTCGTATCTATGTCTGTATCGCAGCGCACAACGTGGCTCCTCCTCGCCTTCCAGTTGCCGGCGCAGCCTGCCTATCTGCGCGTGAAGATCTGGCGGCGCCTCCAGGACGTTGGCGCCCTTTCGTTCCGCAATTCGCTCTGGGTTCTACCGGCGAGCGAGTCAGCCGCGGAGGACTTCGCGTGGCTCCTGCGCGAGGTGCGTGCCGGGGGCGGCGAAGGCGCGGTGTTCGAGTCGCAGGTCGTCGAAGGCACCAGCGATGAGGCGATGCGCGCGCTGTTCGATGGCGCGCGCGAAGCGGACTACCGCGCCCTTGCGGACGAGCTGCGCAGCGCCACGCAAGGCCTCGAGCACCGGCGCGGTCGCGATCTGCCTGCCGAGACCGCCGGCCAGCTCGCACGCCTGCGCAAGCGGCTGGCGCAGATCGAGGAGATCGATTTCTTCGCAGCCGGCGGCCGCAAACAGGTGCACGCGCTGTTGCAGCGTCTCGAGGCGCGAATCGCCGTCGAACCGCCGGAGGCAATCCCGATGAAGATCGAATCGGCGGAGAAAATGCGCGGTCGTACCTGGGTCACCCGCGCCCACGTGCAGGTCGATCGCATGGCGAGCGCGTGGCTGATCCGTCGCTGGATCGATCCGCAGGCCAGTTTCAAGTTCGTTGCGGCGCGGGACTACTCACCGGCTCCCGGCGAGTTGCGCTTCGACATGTTCGACGCCGAATACACGCACGATGCGGAGCGCTGCACGTTCGAGGTGCTGCTCGACCTGGTCGAGCCCGGGGACGAAGCGCTGCAGGCGATCGCCGAGATCGTCCACGATCTCGACCTGAAGGACCGCAAGTACGAACGAGAGGAAGCCGCCGGCGTGAAGCAACTGCTCGCCGGCATCACCGCGAGGCACGAGCGCGACGAGGATCGATTGCAGCGCGCCACGATGCTCTTCGACGATCTGTACGACTCGTTCTCAGGCCCGCGCGGCTGATGCTCCGCGCACCAACCTGCCCCTTGGGAGCCTGACGGCTCGGGAGACTGCCATGCTCGTCACGCATTCACGCAAACCGGCGGCCGTCATGGTCGCCGCGGTCATCTGGCTCGCCGGGCTCACGGCATGCCAGCTCGCGCGCCATGACGCGGCGCCCGATCCGATCGTCGCGCCCGGGCAGATCGTCTTCGTCTGCGAGCACGGCTCGGTGAAGAGCCTGATCGCCGCCTCGCTGTTCGAGCGGGCGGCGGCGGAACGAGGACTCGACGTCCACGCGGTCTCGCGCGGCGTGAGCCCTGACGAGCGCGTGCCGGCGAAGATCGTGGCGGCGTTGGGGGGCGAGAAGTTCGAACGTCGCGAATTTTCGACCGCAGGCGCTGACCGCCGGCGATCTGGCCGGCGCCGGGCGCGTCGTCGCGATAGGCGTCGACCTGTCGATGCACGGCGGCGTCACGCACGCTCCGATTCAATCCTGGAACGATGTGCCCGCTGCCAGTGTCGACTACCAAGCTGCGCGCGCGGCCCTGCAGCGCCACGTCGACGACTTGCTGGAAGAGATGCAAAATACCCTGAGCAGATGATGCGGCGGCTTGTCCGGAACCTTGGCGAGGCGGCGTCGGTCTACGCACTGCATTTTTTGTGCCCGAATAGCGCGGCGGGCTAAACTGCCGCGCCGCGTGCCGAGCGAATCGGCGCCTGCTCCGCCGAAGGACACCGCGTGAACGCTCAGCCGGACCCCGTAAAGAACGAACTTCAGCCGATCCGCGATCGTGCCGGAGCCACGCCGCACCCGTTCGGCCTCGCACCGCGGACCGGGCTGCTCGGCCGCCTCAAGCTGACCCCCGTGCAGTGGGCGGTCGGCGGCTTCGCGCTGCTCCTGGCGATCATCGCCATCGTCTGGGCCACACACTCGCCCTCCTCGCCTACGCCCGCCGCGGGCGCGAACAAGGAATCACTGCCCCTGGTGACCGTGATGGCGCCGCGCGCCAGCGCCGTCAAGTCCACTGTGACTTTCAGTGGCGCCATCGCGGCACGCTACGACATTCCGATCGGCGTCGAAGGCGAAGGCGGCCGCATCACGGCCGTCCTCGTCGAAGCAGGTGACCACGTGCGGCGGGGACAGGTCCTCGCCCGACTGGATCAGTCCGTGCTGTTGCCGCAACTCAATCGGCTATCCGCTTCCCTCGAGGAGGCTCGCGCGCAAGCCACGCTTTCGCTCGCGGAGTTCGGCCGCGCCCAGGGCGTGGAGGCGGCCGGTGCGCTGTCGAAGGAGGAGATCGAGCGTCGACGCGCAGCATCGGCGACCGACGAGGCACGAGTGAAAGTCGCAGCCGCGCAGCTCGCCGAGGCCCAGGCGCGCCTCAGCCGCGCGGATATCCGAGCGCCAGCCGACGGCATCGTGCTCACACGCGATGCGGAGGTCGGTCAGACAGCGGCGCCCGGCGGGCCGCCGCTCTTTCGCCTCGCCCGCGCCGGCGAGGTGGAGATGCGCGGCCAGGTCGCGGAGCAGGACCTACCGAAGCTCAGCGTTGATCAGCCGGTCCTGGTCTACTTGACCGGAGTGGCTGAGCCTTTCATTGGCAAGGTGCGCCTGCTCGGCGCCGTGATCGATCCGCAAACGCGTCTCGGCGAGGTCCTGGTCGCACTCACGCCGGACCCCCGATTGCGGCCCGGGGCCTTCGCGCACGGCGAGGCGAACGTCGGTGAATCGCAACGACCGATCCTGCCCAAGAGCGCGGTTCTGGCCGACGGTACGCAAGCCTACGTCATGGTGGTCAATGAGAACGGCCTCGTTGAACGCCGCCCGGTGAAGATCGGGCAAGCCACGGCGCAGGGCATCGTCATTGTCCAGGGCCTGACCGGCGACGAGCGCATCGTCACGACCGCCGCCGGGTTCCTGCGAGACGGCGAGCGGGTGGAAGTGGCAGCCGCCAAGGCAACGGCGCCATGAGCATCAAACGCATCTCGGCCTGGGCGATCCAGCACCCGGTGCCGCCCGTGGTGCTGTTCGTCGTGCTCTTTTTCATCGGCACCATCGCGTTCATTCGCCTGCCGATCAACCTGAGCCCCGACATCTCGTTCCCGCTGGTACAGGTAACCGTGTCCCAGCCGGGCGCGGCGCCGCCGGAAATCGAAACGCAGATTCTGACCAAGATCGAAGGCGCGGTGGCGAGCGTCGGCAACGTCCACAAGCTCACTTCCGCCGCGTTGGAGGGCCAGGCGCTGGCCTTCATCGAATTCCAGATCGGCACTCCGATCGACCGCGCGGTCGCGGACGTGCGCGATGCGGTCGCCAAGGTTCGCAGCGAGCTGCCGGAAGGCATCCAGGAACCGGTGGTACAGCGCGTCGACGTCGAGGGCGGCGCGATCGTGTACTACGCCCTCAGCACCAGCGCACTGACGGAGGAGCAGCTCAGCTGGTTCGTGGACGACACGATCACGAAGCGCATGCTGTCGATCGCCGGCGTCGCGCAGGTGACCCGCTCCGGCGGCGTCAACCGCGAGATCCGCATCGAGCTCGATCCCGCGCGCATGCAAGCGCTCGGCCTGACGGCCGTCGATGTAAATCAGCAGCTGCGCACGCTCAATGTCGACGCTCCCGGCGGACGGGCGCAGGTCGGCGGCGGCGAGCAATCGATCCGCGTTCTCGGCGGCGCACGCACCGCCGAGCAACTCGCCGAAACGCGCATCCTGCTGCCCGGTGGCCGCATCGCGCGGCTCAGCGACCTCGCCACCGTACGCGACGGGATCGCCGAGGTGCGCACGCTCTCGCGCCTCAATGGCCGCCCCACGACCACCTTTGGCGTGTTCAAGGCGAAGGGCTCCTCCGACATCGCGGTCGCGGAGAGTGTGGAGCGCGAGCTCGCCAAGATCACTCGAGAAAATCCGCACGTGAAGATGACCAAGGTCTTCACCACCGTCAAGTACACGCAGGAGATGTACGACTCGGCCATCAACGCGCTCATCGAAGGCTCCATCCTCGCAGTCATCGTGGTGTGGCTCTTCCTGCGCGACTGGCGCTCCACCGCGATCTCGGCGCTTGCGATTCCGCTCTCGGCGATTCCGACCTTCGCCTTCATGCAGTGGATGGGCTTCACGCTCAACCAGGTGAGCCTGCTCGCGCTCTCGCTCGTCGCCGGTGTGCTCGTCGATGACGCGATCGTCGAGATCGAGAACATCGTGCGCCACAAGCGCATGGGCAAGAGCGGCTTCCAGGCGGCCTTCGACGCCGCGGATGAGATCGGGCTGGCGGTGGTCGCGACCTCCGCCACCATTATTGCCGTGTTCGTGCCGGTGAGCTTCATGCCCGGCATCACGGGTCAGTACTTCATCCAGTTCGGCCTCACGGTCGCGGCGGCCGTTTTCTTTTCGCTGCTGGTGGCTCGTCTCATCACACCCGTGGTCGCCGCCTACACACTCAAGGCGGACAAAGTCGTGACGCACGGCGACGGTCCGATCATGACGCGCTACCTCGCCGCACTGCGTTGGTGCGTCAAGCATCGCGGGCGGACGCTTGCGTTCGGTATCGTGTTCTTCATCCTCTCGGTCCTCTCGATGGTCTTCGTGGAGAAGTCGTTCGTGCCCGCCGCGGACCTGGGCAGCGCTCAGCTCTCCATCGAATTGCCGCCCGGCGTGCGGCTCGAGGACACCGCGGCAGTCTCCGCCCAGGCGTATGAAATCCTGCGCCGGCAGCCCGAGGTCACTGATGTCGTGGAGGCCGTCGGCACCGACGACACGGGCGAGGTCCGCAGGGCTTCGATGTTCATCTCCATGGTGCCTCGCAGCGAACGGGACATCTCCCAGAAGAAATGGGAGCAGCGGGTCATCAAGGAGCTCAAGCGTATTCCCGACGCACGCATCGACTTCGCGAACCAGTCGGGGGCCGGAGGAGGACGGGACGTCAACATCTACGTCGTGGGGAGCGACCCGGCCTCGGTAGAGAAGAGCGCACAGAAGCTGGTCGAGGAGATGCGCGCGCTGCCGCAGCTGCGCGAGCCGCGCGTCAACGCCGACATGAGCCGCCCGGAGATCTTGATCCGGCCGCGGCTGGATCTGGCCGCACAGCTCGGCGTGACCGTCTCGACCATCAGCCAGACGATCCGTATCGCTACCCTCGGCGACCTGCCACAGAACGCCGCCAAGTTCTCCCTTTCCGATCGCCAGATTCCGATTCGCGTCAGCCTGGCCGAGAGCGCGCGGCGCGACCTGGCGACACTCGAGAACCTGCCCGTGCCGACCACTTCGGGAAAGTGGGTGCCGCTCAAGTCGGTCGCGGACATCAGTTTCGGCGAAGGGCCGACCCGCATCCGTCGCTTCAACCAGAATCGCCGGGCATGGATCGAGGCGGATCTGAACGGGGTCGAGCTCGGCACCGCCATGGACAAGATTCACGCGCTGCCGACCGCCAAGAACCCGCCGCCGGGCGTGCAGGTCGTCGACGTGGGGGACGCGGAAGTGATGGGCGAGCTGTTCGCGAATTTCGCGATCGCGATGGGTACGGGCGTACTGATGGTGTTCGCGGTGCTGGTACTGCTGTTCGCCCGGGTGTTCCAGCCCATCACGATCCTGTGCGCCCTGCCGCTGTCCATCGGCGGCGCCGTGGCGGGGCTTGCCATCTCAGGCTATCCGCTGTCACTACCCGCCGTGATCGGGTTCCTGATGCTGATGGGCATCGTCGCCAAGAATTCAATTCTGCTGGTGGACTTCGCCATCGAGGAGATGCGCGCGGGCAAGGATCGCCTGACGGCGCTGGTCGAAGCGGGCCACAAGCGCGCGCGGCCCATCGTGATGACGACAGTGGCGATGGTTGCGGGCATGCTCCCGGTCGCGATCGGCATCCACGGCGACAATTCCTTCCGTGGCCCGATGGCGGTCGCCGTGATCGGCGGGTTGATCACCTCGACGGCGTTGACGCTCGTGATCGTGCCGGCGGCGTTCACGTTCATCGACGATATCGAGCGGTGGCTCGCGCCCAAGGTCGGGCGCATGCTCACGGCGCACCCGCCGGCGGGTCCCGTCGCAGCCAACGAGCCCCGCGCGGTCAGCTAGCGCGCAGGACTTGCACGATGCGCCGGACGCGCGCCATGCTCGTGCAATGGAACAACAGCACGCGCGGGAGTTCGTGCCCGAGCCCTCCTCCGTCATCCTGCACGCCGGTGATTCGATCTGCGTGCGGGACGTGCATTGCCGCGGCTGCCAACGTGAGATTTCCGCGGAAGAGTGCCCTGGAACGACCCGCATCGTGTTTCCGTATCGGGGCGCCTTCGTCCGTCACCTCGGCATGCGCCAAGCCGTTGCGGACGTCAATCAGGTGCTCTTCTTCAACGCTGGCGAAGCGTACCGGGTCAGTCACCCCGTGAACGGGGGTGATCGCTGCGTTTCTATTGGTCTGGCAGAGTCGCTGCTGGAAGAGCTCTGCGGTGATCTTGCGCACTCCACGAGCGGGCCGCTGCGCATGCGGATCGCTCAGCGCAGTGTGGAGCCTGGTCTGCACCTGGAGGTGTCCAGATTGCGGCTCGTGGATCGGGATCAACCTCTCGAGCTCCAGGGACGCACGCTGGCTGTCGTTGCAACCGCGCTCGCGGGCTGCCGCCCTCTTCCGCGCGTGACTCCTGCTGCAAGGCGGTTGATCAGACGTGCGAAATTGCTCTTGCACGCAGCCCCCGCGCGCCGCTGGTCGTTGGTCGATCTGGCCCGCGAGCTGGCTGCTTCACCGGTCTATCTCACCCAGCTCTTCACGCGCGTCGAAGGCATGCCGCTCTACAGGTACCAGACACGCCTGCGCCTCGCCCGCGCGATGAGCGCGCTTTCGGAGGCCACCGATCTTGCAACATTGGCGACCGATCACGGCTTTTCGAGCCACAGCCAGCTCACGTTTGCGTTCCGCCGCGTCTATGGCGTGGCTCCCTCGATCCTGAGGACCCAGTTCCGGCGCGGTCGCGCGCCGCTTGATTTTCGGATAGCGAGGTCTCCAAGGCTCTCCTAGTCTTGCCTGGGTCTTTCTTACCTGGGTCCTTCCTGGAGCGCCTTCCATGCGCAAGCTCAATCGCGGTCCGGTCCTGATCATCGGTCTTTCGTTTCTCGCCAGTACGCCGCTCGGAGCACCTGCGCCGGTATCCGATTCGCGCCGCGACATGATCAAGACGCTCGAAGCCACCAAGCCGCATGCTTCGCTGGCCGAGCAGAGCCGGCTCTTCGATCCTTTCGTCGGCACCTGGAACATCGACTACACGAATTTCAATGCCGATGGGACCGTGACCCGGTATGGAGGCAAGGTCATCTTCGGCTGGATCATCGATGGCTGGGCGATGCAGGACATCTGGATGTCATATCCGCTGGGTGTGGACAAGGAGCGCAGCATCGGAACGTCGGTGCGCTTTTTCGATCGCACGAAGAATCAATGGCGAGTCGTGTGGATCGCACCCAGCGCCGGTGTCGTCACGATGGTCGAGGGAGGCGCCGTCGGCGACGGCATAGTGCTGACCGGCAGGGATGAGAACGGCGCCATTCGCCGCTGGTCGTTCAGCGACATCCGCCCGGACTCGTTCGTGTGGCGGGGCGAGCGGTCACGGGACAACGGCCTGACCTGGAAACTGGAAGCGGAATACCACATCACGCGCGAGGGCACGCGGGAAGCGAGTGAATGACGAACTGACGGGGCTCGATGGCTCCCCGTTACGCCGTGAAAGGGCGATATCCGTGTCCGGCCATCGTCACATGAATCTGCGCGGCCCCGCTGGGCGAGCGTCGCGATACCATTGCGCTACAGTCGCAGGAAGCGCCGGCTCATTACGCCGGAGTAGTACCCGACTGCTCTTGCGGGACTCCTCTGCGCCCACGGGGAGAAGGGGCCTGCATACGGGAGGGAACAATGAGGAAGCCTCGAGTCTGCATCTACGGCGGCACGGCTCTTCCCGAGCCGGCCCCCGCGTTCGTCACGGAGCTGGCGTGCACGATCCTGAAGAAGTCACCTTCGGTGATCGTGACCGGCGGGTTCTTGCACTTTGCAGACTCGGCCGACGCGCTCTCCACCGATCTCGCCGCGCTCAAGGGCGCGCGAAAGCACGCTCGGGCGGCCGGCGTCAGTCTGCGCGACTGCTTCGAGGCGTGGTTGCCCGAGCCGCACCTGGATCGCAACCGGGAGAGGGGAGGCGTGGCCCGGATGAGCGAGGAAGAGCACGGCATCACCGTTCGCAAGATGGGGCAGAAGTCCCCCCTGGGCCGGCGGTTGGCGATGGTGCACGACGTCGACGTGGTAGTGACCATCGGCGGCAAGCGTCATACCAATGAGGTCCTCGAGCAAGCCATGGAGCTGAACGTTCCGGCTTTGCCGTTGGCGTTTGCCGGCGGCGACTCCCGGGAATTCTGGAAGCTATACCGGGATTCGGTGGTGAAGTGGTTTTCCCTCAGCGCAGAGGACATCCAGTTCCTGGAGGGCCTGAAGCCCGCTGCTGTCGCCGCGCGGCTACCCGAAACGGCTCGCACGGTGGCGGATTTGGTCGCGCGCGCAAGAGTTGGCCGTTGTCTCGTGCTCCTGCCCTTCGACGAGGTGCACGATACGCTGTTCAGGGACGTGATCGAGCCAGCGGTGGAGTCCGTGATGATCTGTGATCGGCTGGACCACCGAGCCGGGAGCGCTCCGATCCGCGCAAACTTTGTCGACGCGGTCCATCGTGCGTGCGCGGTGATCGCCAACGTCACGGATATCAACCCTAATGTAATGTACGAGATCGGGTACACGCTCGCGAAGGGCCTCGAGCCCCTCTTCTATTGCCAGAACAGCGTGGTCGTCGAACAGCTGCCCGTGTATCTCCGGGACTTGAACATCGCTGTCACGGCATCGAGCGAGGATCTCGCGCAGCGCATCCGTACGCATCTGGCTGACGTCAGGTCGGTCGCGCGGCGAGGCGCCGTGGCTGCCTAGAGTCCCTGCCGTCGACCGACTCCCACGACGCTGTCGGCTAGGGACTTGAGGCATATACTTCTCAGCCACGTGGACGAAGCACAACTCACCTTAACGAAGCGAGAACTCGCCGGGATCGAAGAAGGCATTCCGAACCTCAAGAATGAGGACAGCGCACCCTACCGAGTTCAGGGCACGAAAGCTGTTGGATGCCTGACCCCCCGCTCCGCATCCTGTGTCCTGACTACTACGTCGGACCGGATCGGTCCGGGCTGAGGCTTGGGGCACTCGGGGGACCGGGCTTCGAATTCCCCGATCGTAAACCGTTAGAGCTGGCTGTTTTGATCGATCGGGCAATTGCAGAACTTAAGCAACACTGAACTCAGGGCTGCAGCACTTTACTCCGCCGAAGCTCCTTTCCGAGAGTTCACAATTCGATCGCCGCGAGCCAGCTCCTGGACGCATCGGCGCATCATCTCGATGTCGTGAATTCGAGCCGCACTGACACACGGTTCGTACGCCTTCCGTCGACTGTCAGCGAGCTCGCGAAGGTAGCTCAGGCTCGAAGAGTTCTCCGACTTCGGTGGCAGCTCCATGGCCCGCAGTCGTCGGTCGGCCTCCCGCCAAATCGGGAGGACCGACGATTCGATCGCATCTGCAAAACCCGTGTTGCGAGCGCCGTCGAGAACGTCGCAATGCTGCCGATTGGGCGCTTGTCGAACGGTGAACGACGGGACCCGACCCCAAAGCGGACATGCACACCGATTGCGGCCGGAAATAGTCTCCGGGCTGGATCAATCCCGCGGTTGAGAAGCGGGCACGGGGTTTGGTTCGGGATACGGCCCGCCGGCCCTGATCCATTCTCCGTCCTTGCGAAAGAACGGGCCATTGTCGAGATGCCAACCCACATCGACCCACTTGCCGTCGCGGCGCACGAAAACCTCGGTGCCACGGCCCGCGTCTACTACGGACTTGCCGTTGCCCCCGGTTTCGAAGACATACGTGTAGTAAAGGATCGCGGTGTCGCCGAACAATTGAATCTCGGTGCGGGGAAACTCCAGGCTCTTCGCGCACCTCCTCAGTCAGCGAGCGTGCGTGCATGGCTGCGTTCTGGCCTCGTTTATTGGCAGAACGATCGACCTGTCCGGCAGCTCGTTGCAGGTATGACTGCAGGCCTCGTGCCAAGGTTCACCTGTGGCAACGGAGCACGACAGGTTTTCTGCGAAAGTCACAATCCTTGCTCTGCTGCATGCAACTGGCGCTAATCTATACGGAGGAGAGGCGCCCCCGCGACGACGATCGCCACGGCCCGTTTCTCCCAAGTGACCGAGATAGCGAACAGCTGGTCCGGGAGTCCATGAACCGGCTCGACTCTCTTTATAGACCCCCTGACCGGGGCCGTTCAAAGGTGCAGAAGAACACTGGATGAGTGCAGCGAGGGGTTCCATGCTGATTCTCTCACGCAACATCAACGAAGCAATCCACATCGGCGATGACGTGGTAGTCCGTGTCGTCGGCATCATGGGCAACCAGGTCCGTATCGGCATCGATGCGCCGCGGCACGTCTCCGTCGACCGCGAGGAGATCTACGAGCGCAAACGCAGCGAACGGGAAGCCCGTGCGACTCCGGTGCGCACCTTCGAGCGGTAGCGGAGGAATGCGGGCCCAGGGCCCGGGCGAGCGTCAGCGGCTGGCAAGTCGCTCCAGAGCACGCTCGATGTTTCGTCGCGCCGCGGCTTCGTAACGGTCTCGAAAGAGCGGCCAGTGGTAGATCGTCGGACGCGCAATGAACGATTCCAGCACGCGGCGGCGGGCCGCAACGTATCGGCTGCGCGGTACCCACCAATATTCCCGGCGCACATTGGTTTCGAACGCGTCGTAAACCGCGTCCGGCTGTCCGAGGATCGACAGATCGATGTCGACCACCAGCGCAGTATCCCCGCCGAGAGAGAATTCATGATGGGCCGTCGCCAGCACATGCTTGCGCACGCGCGTTACCTGGGTGGCTGGAACGCCTGCGCCGTTTAGAAAACGCTCGGCCCAGGCGGCACTCTTCGCCTCGTTGTCGTGGGCCCAGGTCCGATGGACCGCATCGTGAAACCAGAGCGCCAGCTCGATCTCCCCGACGTGTTGAGCGAGCCCCTGGGCGGCATCCAGCTCCAACAGGCAGGCATTGAGATGTTCGAGCGTGTGGTAACGACGCCCGATGCTGCTCCACGCCCGCAGGACGCGCCGGTATTCGTGCTCGGCGTCCTCAATGCCAACGCTGCGGCAAGCGGCCTGCCAGTGGTCGAGCGAGATGCGGCTCATGCGCGACTGACTACGCGCCCTCGCGCCAGGTCGATTCGAGATCCCGCGACGCGTGGATTACTCGGACCAGCTCGATGCCGCTGTCGCTTGAGCCCTGCAGCGGAACATGGAAAACGACGTGCGACTCCCAGATCTCGACCAGGTCCTCGCGCGCTTTCGAACGCAGAACGACGCCGGGCACCGGTCAACCGTTACGCCAGCGCCGGTCTCGGGCCGTGCGAATGACGGCCTCCATATCCAGGGGTTCGGCCGGTCCGCTGTTCAATCCGCCCTCGATCGCCGTCCGCAGTGCGCGGCGGCGGAAGAACGGATAGAGAGGCAGACCGAGCGCCAGGAGCGCGAACGTCGCCCCAGCTTCGGCGGGACTCTCGATGAACGCGCTGACCAGGATCCCAGCCATGATGAGCACGAACGCGAGCGGGACGATCGGATAGCCCGGGACGCGGAAGGGCCGGGGCGCCTGCGCCATCTTGCGGCGAAGCACGAACAGTGCGATCCCCGACAGCGCCCAGAAAAGAACGAAGATGAGTGTCGCGAGATTCGTAAGCTGATCGAACGTGCCGGAGACAGCGAGCAGTACTGCGAGCACGCCGTGCAGGACTATCGATGCAGCCGGAACGCTCGCGCCCTGGCTCAGCCGGCCAAAGCGCTCGAAGAACAGCCCATCGCGCGCAGCCGCGTACGGCACTCGCGCGCGCGTCAGCAGAACGCCGTTGAGCGAGCCGACTGTCGAGATCAGGAAGATGATCGCTGCAATCGCGAGTGCATCCGGCCCAAGAAACTCCTGCGCGGCGCGTGCACCGACCGCCGGCGCGTTCGGGTGGGCGGTCGAGCTCGACGTGACCACCGCGTCGAACGGCAGTGCATGGAAGTACGCCGCGTTCACGAGCAGGTACAGCGCCACGACGAGCAGGCCGCCACCGATGACCGCGCGCGGCACGTTGCGAGCTGGATCCTGCACTTCTGCGGCCGTCATCGGGAGGTACTGCCAGCCGCTGTACGCCCACAAGGCCGCGAGCATCGCAACGCCGAAAGCGCTCGCGGTGACCGCCGCTGCAGGCTGCAGGTTCGTGAGCGCATTACTGGTTGCTGCCGCACCATCGCTGCTGCCACTGCCCTGAGCGAACAGAAATACGCCGACGATCAGTCCGAGGAGTGCGATGACCTTGAGCGACGTGAGAAAGGTCTGCACGCGTCCACCGAAGGCGACGCCGGCGAGGTTCACGAGCGTGAAGGTCGCGATGACGGCGATACCGATCATCTGTCGGAGGCCGAACTGCCACGCAACCGGCTGACCGAATATCTCCAGGGTGCGTTCGATCCAAGGCGCCGGCAGGGGCACGATGTCCGATAGAAAGATCGCAAACGCCGCGCCGTACGCAGCGAGGCTCGCCCCGCCAATGATGAAGCTCATGCAGACGTAGAGGAATCCCGCCAGGTCGCCGAACGCCGCGCGCAGATACAGATACTCGCCGCCGGCGCGCGGCATGAGCGTTCCGAGCTCCGCGAAGCAGAGCGCACCGAGCGTCGCCACGAGGCCCGCGACAGCCCACGCGGCCATGACGAGCAGGGGCGAGCCGACGGCCTGCGCCATCGGCGCGGATTTGAGGAACACGCCCGTGCCGACGGTGATTCCGACGACGATCGCGATTCCGTGAGTAAGCGTGAGGTCCCGGCGCAACTCGGTCATGGCGGGCGAGCATAGCATCGCGCGCCGAACTTTGGTGCGAACGTCCGCTCCTGGCCCGCAAGCAGACGACCCCCGGCACCGGCGTGGCGATTGCGATCACCCCCTTTTGATCAGGTAGTCGCATGTTGGAGCAGTTATTTACGACGGGATATCCGGCCACTTCCTCAGTAAGCGCGCGACGCAAGGTCGGGACGACCGCGTCTGCGGATCCACTCGGCCAGCAGCACCAGAAGCAGCGTGCCCGTCATCAGGAGCACGGCGAGCGCGATCATCACCGGCAAGCGACTCGCAAAGCGGAGTTGACTGAAGAGGTACACCGGAAACGTCGGTTGGTTGCCGGCGAGGAACAACGCCAGCGCGAATTCATCCAGCGAGACGGTAAACGCAACGAGCCACGCGGAGATTACGGCGGGCGCAATGAGCGGCAGGATGATCCTGCCGATCACGCGCCGGTACGGCGCGCCGAGATCCATCGCCGCTTCCTCGAGGCTCGCGTCGAATCCGGCGAGACGCGCCGCGATGATCAGCACGACGAAGGGCAGTGCCACGACCGTGTGGCCGATGGCGACCGTCCACAATGAGCGATCGATGCCGGCGGCCAGGAAGAGCACGAGCAGCGCCACCGCCAGCACGATGACCGGCACGACCAGCGGCAGCATCGCGAGCGCGAACAAGAAGACCTCGCCACGAAACCGAAATCGCGTGAGCAGCAGCGCGACGGCGGTGCCGAGCATCGTTGCCCCTGTGCCGCTCACCGCGGCTACGAACAGGCTGTTGCGCGCCGCCCGCAGAACTTCCGGTGAATCCAGCAGGCGCTCGTACCAGCGCGTCGTCAAACCCTCGAGCGGAAAGGACAGGCTGGTCCCGGCGTTGAACGAAAACAGAAAGAGCACGGCGATCGGCAGATAGAGCAGCACGATCAGCGCCGCGAAATAGATGCCGAGGAGTCGCGGGCGTGGCAATGCCCGGAGCGCCGGAGCGCTCATTGGAGGAGTCTGCGCACGTTGACGAGCCGCGCCGCGATGGCGACCAGCACCAGTGACACCGCGAGCATGATCATGGAGAGCGCCGCTCCCCGTGGCCAGTTTGCGGCCTTCGTGAAGAAGTCCTGGATGATGTTGCCGTACATGCTGCCGCTGCTGCCGCCGATCAAGAGCGGAGTGACGTACTCACCCACCGTCGGAATGAACACCATGAAGAACGCGGCGAGTACGCCGGGCAGGCTCAGCGGGAAAGTGATGGCCCAGAAGCTGCGCCACGGAGGCGCGCCGAGGTCCGCAGCCGACTCGAGCAGCTCGCGCTCGATGCGCTGCAGGCCCGCCGCGACCGGCAACGCGGCGAAAGGAATCCAGACGTAGATGAGCGTGACGATCACGGTGCTGCGGCTGTAAAGCATGCCGCCCAATGGCTCCGTGATGAGCCCGACGTAGGCGAGTAGGGAATTGATGGCCCCTTCCGACCCCAGCAAGAACTTCCAGCTCATGACCCGAAGCAGAAAGCTGGTCCAGAAAGGAATGAGCAGGAGGACGAGGCAGAAGCCTGCGGCGCGCCCGGCGCGAAAGACGAGAAAATAAGCGACCGGATAGGCCATCGCGACCGCGACGAGCGCCACGCAGAACGCCATGGCAATCGAAATCGCGAGCAACCGCCAGTAGCTGCTCACGTGGAACACCGCCTCGTACTGCGCGATCGTCGGCGACCAGAGGCTCAGGAGATCGCCCTGCATGTCCGCGCGGAAACTGAGCGCGAACATCAGGACGATCGGCACGAGGAAGAAGAGGCCGACCCATCCGACTGGCGGGATGTAGAGAGCCCAGAATGCCGCGCGCCGCCCGAGCGGCCCGCGCTCCCGTGGGAGCTTCAACGCGCGGCTTTCACTTCCGTCCACATCGCGGTCCAGTCGTCGCGCTGCTTGGCGGTCAGGTTCGGCGTGAAGTTGGTCCGCTGCAGAATCGTCGGATCATCGACCGAAAATGCCTGCTTGAGCGTCTCATCGGTGATGGCGCTCATCACTTCCTGGTTCGAAGAGCCGTAGTAGAACTGATTCACGACGTTCGTCGGAGGTGGCATTGGCGAGCTTGTCGTCGAGGAACTCGAGTGCGAGCTCGAGATTCGGCGTGCCCTTGCGAATGCCGTACACGCCGACCCAGGAGTTGCGGCCTTCCTTCGGATCGGCGTAAGCGACCGGCACGCCCTTGCCGAGGAGCGTTGCGTAAGCACCCTGCCACGCATACGCCACCCACACATCACCGTTGGCCATGCCGTCGATCAACTCCGGCTCGCCCGCCCAGTAGAAAATGTTCAGGGGGCGCTGCTTGATCCACTCCGCCTTGATCGCGGCCAGCTGGTCGGCGCTGATTTTCGTTTCGTCGTAGCCGTGAATGTACGAGGAGACCGTCACCATGCCCGGCCCGTCGTCCCAGGTGGAAATGTGTCCTTTGAAGGCGGGATCGAGCAGCGCAGACCACGAATCGATTTTCTTTTTCACCTTGTCCGTTCGATAGAGAATGGAGGTGAAGCCCCAATCCCAGGGCACGAAATACTGCTTGCCGTTGATCCGCCCGATGGCCCGGAAATTCTCCGGCACCTTGCTCCAGTTGGAGAGCTTGGAGACGTCGATCTCCTCGACCAGGCCCTCGTCCACGTAGAACTGCAGCCAGCCGGTGTACGCGTGGAAGATGTCCGCCTTGGCGCCGCCCTTCATCTTTCCGTAAACGTCGGCGTCGGACGAGCCGATTTCGAAGCTGACCTTCGCTTCCGGGTTCTTGTTGCTGAAGTCGATCCAGAAGTCCTTGGCGTCGTAGCCCGCCCACTCGAGCACCGCGAGCTCGCTCGGCGGCGGTGGCGCCGTACTGGCGCCTTCCTTCGATTTCGAACACGCGCAGAGCGCGAGGCAACAGGAGACGAGGAACAGCGGAAACCAACGCCCATGCTTGCTCATGGATGCTCTCCCCGGCGGTTTGTTCTTACAATTATGGCGTTAGGGTCACGCAATCCAATCCAAGAATTTGTACCAGGCGGCCGCAAGACGCAGGAGCCCGGGCTTGCCCCAGTGCAGCCCCAGAGGTGCACCGGGAAAGGGAACGCGCGCGAACGGGATGGCGTCGATCGCGCCGGTGCCGAGCGTTTCCCCCATTCGCGTACCAAGATAGGTTGCCAGCGCAACCCCATGACCGGCATAGCCCAAGGCGTAGTGATAGCCGTCGATCTTCCCGGCATGAGGCAGGGTGTCGAAAGCGAAATCGAGCGTACCGCCCCAGGCGTACTCGACGCGTACGTCCCGCAATTGCGGAAACACGGCGAGCATTCCCTTCCTGAGGACGGCCGCACTCGCTTCGATCGTGGACGGCGATTCCGGCACGAATTGCGCACGCCCGCCAAAGAGCACGCGGCGATCCGGCGTCAGGCGAAAGTAATGAAGGAAATGTCGCGAGTCGTACATCATGCGATCGCCTGGACACAATTCTCGCGCCAGCGATCCCGGCAGCGCTTCGGTGGCAATCACGTACGAGCCGATCGGCAGGATCTTCCGGCGCAAGGACGGAGTGATCGCGCCCGTATAGCCACTCGTCGCGATCAGGATTTCTCCCGCCTCGAGTGCTCCGCGCATCGCAGCCACTCGCCAGCGAGCGCCGACGCGTTGAATGGCCACGACCGGCGTATGCTCGTGAAGCGCAGCCCCTGCCTCGCGCGCCGCTCGCGCCAGTCCCGTCACGTACTTTGCCGGATTGATGCCACCACTGGCCTCATCTACCAGGCCACCGAAGTAGATGCCCGAGCCGATTTCGCGGGACAGATCGGCGCGCGACACGGGCCGCACCTCGTGCCCGAAGTCTCGCGACAGCACTTCGGCCGCGCGCACAAGACCTTCGTAATGCGCCGGTTTGCTCGCGAGCGACAGGTGACCGCTGCGATGGAAGTCGCAGTCGATCCGCTCGCTGCCGACGAGCTGCTCGACACAGTCGACGGATTCCACCGACGCTCTGAAGAGCTCCTTCGCCAGGTCCCGGCCAAAGCGGTCGAGCAGAGCGCGGGCGCCAACTTTGAGCCCGGTCAACACCATGCCGCCGTTTCGCGTGCTCGCGCCCCAGCCGATCGTTTGCGCCTCGAGCAGAACCACATCGACACCGCGTCTGGCGAGGGCTCGCGCCGCGCAGAGACCGGTAATTCCGCCACCGATCACCACGACATCGGCGCGCTGCGGCAGCGGCGCCGCTTCTGGAGTTGGCGCGGCGATGGTGTCAACTCCAGCAGGACCGCCGATTGAAGTGGCTGATTGACGGTCCCGCGTCGCGCAATGCCGATCGGTGTGAAGGTGCGTTCAGATCGAGAACCCCTGCCTTACTTCGGCTTTTCGCCCTGACGCTTGATTTCCTCGGCTTTCACCTTGTCGAGCATTTCCCACATCTTTTGCTGCGCGCGCTGCTGCTCCGGTGTGAGCGTCGCGGTCTTGGCCGCGCTGTCGAGATCCGGGAGCGACTTGCCAACGTCACGCACTTGAAGTCCAGCGGGAACCTGAAAGGCGTCGTCGGCAACGGCGGTAGTGCGCACACTCCGAATCACTATCACTCGCGCCGGAGTGAAACGACGGTCACGCACACGCACAGGCACAGGCAGGCCCTGTATCTCCAGCGGCGGCCGAAACTCCGCCCAGCTCACCTGTGCAGCGGAATGCTGGCGCATCGCCAGATCATGGGCGCGCCACCGTTGCCGGTCTGCGTCGTAGGCTTGCCCGAGTTCCTGCCCGCCCGAGACTTTGGAAAACGGCACCGCACACACATCGAGCACAACTCGCTCGCTGACCGTGACCTCCCATAGCGAGCACCGGTATTGCCCTACCACCTCGACGCGCTCCGTCTTGCGCACGCTCACCGCCGGCTGCGGTCCGAGGCCCATTCCCTGGCGCATCGACTCTCGGTGCCGCTCCGGCACTTGCGCGAGCTGCGCCTCTTGGGCACGACGTATCGCAGCAGGTTGCTCTGCGAGTTCTGTCATGCATTGCGGGTCGCATACGTCGACGGTCTTCTGTCGCGACGAAAAAGTCGACTGTGTTCCGTCAACGACGATCGAGATGCTCGAAGGTTCGCCGCTCGCCGCGAAATGCTCGACGCGCACGCGTCCCCTGTCGGCAGTAAAACGAAACCCGCCGGCGGGCCAGGTGGTATCGGAATCCCGCGCCATCTCCCACACCACGCCGGCCTTCGCGACAAGCGGTAAGCACCCCAACAATCCAATCGCAATCCATCCCGATCTGGTCATACAACCATCTCCTTGAGTTCCCGGTCCGATTCCGATCGCGGCTCTCCGCCTGCCAATCGCGTAGGAAGAGCTTGGTGATATCGCCGTTATTGTCCCTCAACGTCTCGCCAGGTCGACTCGAGATCCCGCGACGCGTGGATTACGCGAACCAGCTCTACCCCGTTTTCGGGCTGACGCTCCAGGGGCACATAGAAAATGAGGTGTGATTCGAACGGAAAGCTTCGAACGCGCTCGTCGAGCTCCGGCCGGGAACGTCCCATGTGCGGATGCGCCGCCAAGTATTGGAGAGTGTGAGCGAGCCGCCGCAGATAGTCGTCGGCCCGATCAAGCGTGGACTCATCTGCGATGTACTCCCAGATCTCGACCAGGTCCTCGCGGGCCTTCGGACGCAGAACGACGCGCGGCACTAGATCACTCTTTGCGCGACTGTCGCCCACGGGCCGTGCGAATGATGGTCTCTATATCCAAAGGCTCGGCCGGTCCGCTGTTCAACCCGTCCTCGATCGCCGTCCGCAGTGCCTCGAGTTTCAGTCGCTGCACTTCGTCATGTGCTTGCAACAGTCGCAGACCTTCGCGGACGACCTCGCTCGCCGACTGATAGCGGCCCGCCTTGACTTGCTCTGCGACGAACCGCTCGAGCTTCTCGGTAAGTGAAATGTTCATGGCTTGATTTTCGAAGTGTGTCGCCTCGATGTCAAACCTTGTTACTATGATGGCCTGCTATGGTATTACCTGTTTGCCAATGATATCAACGATTTATCTACTTCCAGGGCTCGACGGCACGGGCGACCTGTTTGACCCGGTGGTGGCCGCGTTCGGTGCCGGCATTTCCGCGCGTGTCGTTCGCTATCCAACCGATACATCGCTCAACTACGCCGAGCACGAATTGCTCGCGCGTCGCGCGCTGCCGACCGACACGCCCTACGTGCTCCTCGGTGAGTCCTTCTCGGGTCCCATCGCGATTTCGATCGCGGCCTCCGCCCCGCCTGGCCTGCTCGGGTTGATCCTGGTCGGATCGTTCGCTCGCAACCCCAGGCGGTACCTCAGGCCACTACGGCATGTCCTGCCGCTGCTGCCGATTCATACAGCTCCACAGTGGCTTGCCACACGCATCGTCATCAATCGCGGCGCAACCCCGGCGCTCCTCGACCTGCATCGACGCACGATGGCAAAGGTCTCGCCCGCCGCGCTGCGCGGGCGCCTGGTCGCAGTCGCGGACATCGATGTCACCGCCGCGCTCTCCCGAATTCGTGTACCGATCCTGTACTTGCGGGCGACTCACGATCGGCTTGTGCCCCGCGGCGCCGCCGATCTGATCTGCCGCATTGCTCCGCATGCCCGATGCATCGACATTTCCGCACCTCACATGCTGCTCCAGTGCGCCGCGCACGAGAGTGCCACGGTCATCGAGGAATTCATGCGCTCACTCCAGAAGGTCTGAGCCGTCCTCTTGCCGAACGGCTTCAAGATCAAGTTGGCGAGACAACTGCCGGGAACCTTGATCAGAATCTCGAGCACCACCTCCGCGACCATCTGCCCGAACAGACCGCGCGGACCGCCCAGGAATTCACCCACGGTGTCGCCCAACGGCATGCGCATTCGCTCCGTCCCGTTACCGCCGTGAAAGGGCGCGACCGCAGTCTTGGCCAATCGTCACTTCTTGCGGCGGCCCCGGCCGCGGTTGCGGACGAGGAGAGTGCTGCGCAAAGCGGCGGCCACGGCGGGCTTGGCCCATTCGGGAGTCCGCTGCATCAGGGTCTGCACGTCGGGCTCGACGATGCGTTTGCCACTCATGCGGAACACGAGCCGCGGCGCGGGCAGGCCCGTCAACGTTTCCTCGCTGTTGTCAAACACGTGTATCTCTGCGGCCTTGCCGATGAGGCTGACCAGATTCGCGAGGCTCCGGGAGTACCGCTCGCGTATCTTGGCCTCAGGGATGTCGTGGCCGCCGCGGCGCACGCGCGCCTGTACGCGCTGGATGTGCAATTCGGGAGAGCTCAGGCCCACGTACCAGACGCGGAGTTTGCAGCGCTTGGCGATGGCGCGGTGAAGTTCCCGGACGATGCTCGTTCCGCCGAGCGTCGTTTCGAACGTAAAGTCGTCATGCTGGTCGATGGCGCGTCGCAAACCATCGAAACCAGCTTTCCAGGCCGCGGCGTTCGCGGCAGCCGATGGCATTCCGGCCTCGATCAGCCTGCGAGCGAACAAATCGGGATTGAAGTAGGCGCCGCCCTTGGCCGCAAGGTATTCGCCGATGATGGCGCTCTTCCCGGCGCCGTTGGCGCCGGCGGCGACAACGATGCGGCTGCGGCGCTCAGCGGCGCGGCTTGGCATTCGCTCCGGCCACCGCGGTCAATTCTTCGCTCGATGCTCTGGTGAGACGGTCGATCGCCTTGCGGGACTTTGCAGTCTGCATCTGCGCATAGAGCGCGTCGAACTCCTGGCGCAGAGCGTCGAGCTGACTGTCCTCCGTCGTGCGAGCTCGATGCAGGAGCGCCTGGTAGGACGCAATGTCGAGCACCACTGCCTGCGCGGTCCCATGCCTCTCGATGTACACGGGCTGGGACTTCTTCACCGCCTTCAGAATCGCGCCGAAGCGGTTCTTGGCTTCGGTCGCATTGACGGTATGGTCTTTGCGGGTTCGCTGCGTGGTCATGCGGACGACTCGTTGGATCCCGGGGGCCTCGCATATTAGCTGACTCTAGGGGTTTTAGCTAATATGGGCGCACGCGTTCCGGTTTGGCCGCGCCTTGGCCGTATCGCCCGATCGCGGAGTTGGGGCGCTGTCCACGGCGGCATGCTGGGCTGACGTGCCCATTGGCTGCTTCCAGTGCGGCGGAGAATCCGTCCATTAATCTCCGCACTTTACGCGGAGCTCGCTCTTGCGCGTGCGGAGATCAGCCGGCATTATATCCGCATTGGATGCGGAGATTATCGATGTACCTCTGGGAAAGACCGCAATGGCCCGGCCTGACCTGGGATGACGGCCGCCTCGCGCTACTCCTGGCCCGTGCCTCCCGCGAACAGGGACGGCTGCTCGGCAAGATGGAAGGGCTGGGATTAGCGCTGCGCAGCGAGGCGCACCTGCGCACTCTGACGCAGGACGTGGTCAAGTCGACCGAGATCGAAGGCGAGACCCTCGACTCTGATCAGGTCCGATCATCGATCGCCCGGCGCCTGGGGCTGAAGATCGCAGGCCTGGTTGCTTCCGACCGCAATGTCGACGGCGTCGTGGAGCTGATGCTCGATGCGACGGGAAAGTACGCCGAGCCGCTGACCGAGGAGCGACTGTTCGACTGGCACGCCGCGTTATTTCCGACGGGCCGTAGTTCCATGCGCAAGATCGCGGTTGGCCGCTGGCGCGACGACCGCACCGGCCCGATGCAGGTGGTTTCCGGCGCGGTCGGGAGGGAGAAGGTGCACTACCAGGCGCCGCCCGCTGCGCGCGTGCCGCGCGAGATGCAGAAATTCCTGAAATGGTTTGCCAATCCCGGTGACACCGATCCGCTGCTCGTCGCCGGCCTCGCGCACCTTTGGTTCGTCACCATCCATCCGTTCGATGACGGCAATGGTCGGATAGCCCGCGCGATCGCCGATATGACCTTGGCTCGAGCGGAAGGAACCGCGCAGCGTTTCTACAGCATGTCCGCACAGATCCGTCGGGAGCGCGAAGAGTACTACCGGATGCTCGAGGCTGCTCAGAAGGGCAAGCTCGACGTGACATCCTGGCAGGATTGGTTCCTGAGCTGTCTCGCACGAGCGGTGGAGGGTGCGCAGGAAACACTTGGCAGCGTCCTCGGCAAGGCCCGCTTCTGGGAGCGCTTCGCGAAAGAGCCGCTCAATGAACGGCAAATCAAGGTACTGAACAGGCTGCTCGATGGCTTCGATGGCAAGCTGACGACTTCCAAGTGGGCGAAGCTTGCCAGGTGTTCACAGGACACGGCTTACCGCGACATACTGGATCTCATGGAGCGCGGCGCGTTGAAGAAGGACGCGGAGCGTGGACGCAGCACGAGCTATTCGTTGAACATGTAACCGCGCCGGAGGCGCGCCTTCTGGCCCTCGGCACATCGGCGCGCTGCGGCAGCGGCGCCGTCTCCTGGTCGGATCGTTCGCTCGCAACCCCAGGCGGTACCTTTCCGCACGTCACATGCTGCTCCAGTGCGCCGCGCGCGAGTGTGCCACTGTCATCGAGGAATTCATGACGCACCTCCTCGGTCACCTCGAATGCATGCTACAGAGCCCGGGGAACTTGCCTGGGCCGGATTGCTCCCATTGAGCCTGTGCCGCACGCAGCCGCCACCCGCGACCCGTCCCGGTTTCCATTCAGGCCATCGCGGCGCCTACGGGTGGCCGCTTTCGTCGCGATTGCGGCCGGCCACGCGCTACTAGTAGTTTCCTTGTGGGAGTTACGCAGCCACACTCGCGCAGCCGGCACCGTACCCCAAGCGGAGCGTCTGGAAATCTTCTTCGTCTCCAGTCCCGTCGAGACTCCGCCCGTAGTGATCAATCCGCGTCGCGAACAGCGAAGGCGCGCCCTGCCCCCTGCGGTATCTGCTGCGATCGGACCCGCCAAACATTCACCGGCTGAGCCGGAGTCCACCGCGATCACGGTCGACTGGGGAGCGGAGGCACAAGCGGCCGCAGGGCGGTCTGCCGAGGCAGACGGGGAAGCTCAACACCGCGCGAGGGCGTTCTCTCCGCGAGAGGCTGCACCCGGGAAACGCGCGCCGGAATTTGGCTGGTCGCATTCCCGCACTCACCGCGTCGAACGGACGGAAGAGGGCGTGCCTCTTCTCTGGATCAGCGAGCGCTGCGTCCTGGTGTACTTCCTGATCCCGGGCTGCAAACTAGGCAAAATCGAGCCCAACGGGGATCTCTTCGAGCACATGAACGATCCGCCCGAGTTGGGGGACTGGAAGGATCCTTGATCGTCCCTGTTCTGCGCGCTGCGAACCGCGCTTCAAACGGAACAGTTGCCGGACACGAGGGTCGTAGTTCTTCCACCAACCCAGACTGTGCCGCTCGCATCTCGATCGATATAGATGCGGCCAGCGCGTCCGACGCATGCGCCTTGTGCTGCAATATAAGGAGCCATCGCGCGGCCCGTGGCGAGCAACCACTGCGCCACGGAGGCGTTCAAGCTCCCCGTCACCGGGTCTTCGACCAGGCTCCGCCGATGGTCCGAAAAGATGGCTCGCAGTTCGAAGGCGAGCGGCCCGCCGGGTGGATACGGCCCGACGAGACCGATGTCGAGGCGCGTCGGATGATGCCTCGCCGGTTCAACGGCGAGCACTGCTTCGGCCGAGGCAAGAAGGATGGCGATCCAACCAGGTCCATTGTCGGCCCATTGCGCATCGACGATGTCTGAGCGCTTGATACGAAGAACCTGTGCGATCTCCTCGAGCTTGCCCTCCTCGACCGGGCCGCTGCGAATGAGGCCGGGTGCGGCGAAGGCCAGGCGGTCGTCCTCGCGTCTTATTGGAATGAGCCCCGCGCCGCATTCCTGCACGATTCGAGTGCTGCCGCGTGGCTTGCCACCGGCCGCGAGCCACGCGTGACACGTTCCTAGGGTCGGATGTCCGGCGAATGGCATCTCGCGATCCAATGTGAAGATCCGAACTCGATAGTCGGCATCGCTCGACGTTGGCGCGAGCAGGAATGCGGTCTCCGAGAGATTGAGCCAGCGAGTGATCTGCTGCATCTCCTCCGCCGTCAGACCTTCCGCGTCAAAGACGACTGCGAGTGGATTTCCCGAGAGCGGCTCGCCATGAAAAACGTCAACGAGCTGAAGCCGGCGATTCATCTGGCAAGGCCCTCCGTCGCAGGAAAACGCCGCGGCTGATCCGTTTCGTACATCTACGCCGTCTCAACGACCTTCTCTTGTGCGACGATGCTAGCGCGACGCCGGTTCCCCGCGATCTACCGCGATTTCGGCTCGAGCTGGTGGAGCAGGACCGAGTTGCCCTCGGAGTCCAGGCACACTGCCATGCGGCAGACAGGACTCTGAATGATGTCGCTCTTGAACGTGACACCCTTGGCTTTGAGATCTGCCATCAAGCGATCGAGATCCTCGACCTCGAACGCGATCGTGCCGCCGGCCGCATCGCTCGGCTTGTCCGGAACGAAATTGGTGAGCGCCAGGCAGCCGCCGCCCGGCAGATCATATTCGATCCAATAGCGCTCACCCTGATTGCCCATCGAGCCGCGTTTTAGGCCGAGCGTCTCTTCATAGAACTTTCGCGCCCGGGCGACGTTCCGTGATCGGATACATCGTGAAAGCCACTTTCTTGAACATGGGCCACCTGTCAGTTTCAGATCTTGCGAGCGACCCGGCTGATGATAGCTTCCAAGATGAGTGGCCAGAAAACCTTTCGTCACGAATGCGAGGCCGGCGCTTCGGCAATGACGCCGAAGCGCCGTCTCACGCTCGCATGACTCTGTCGTAAGTCGTCCCGAAGCTAACCCTTCGAGAACATGCTGCGCACACCGCCGACGAGCTTCGATCCAAAACTGCCCCCGAAGAACGCCAGCGCGACGGTCCCCAGCATTCCCGCTTCTGCGAAGTGGCCTCCCAAGGCGTACACGATCACGACGCCGGAGATGGCACCGACAAGAGGACCGCACACCCAGCAATTCGGCGGCCAATCACCGGGCTCTACGCCTCCACCGCCGCCGCCCCTGATGCGGATGGGCCAGCCCGTGCCGCACCACCCAACGATCGCAGCAAGTATCCAATCCATAAACCCTCCTGGTCTTGTTGTTTCTTATTGCTGGGCGGGTGCCCAGCTTCGGACATGATCGTACTCTTCCCGCCTGTTGCAGGGAATTTGCGATTGGAGTTTCACATGCCGCGATGCGACATGCAGTTCTGCAATTCGTGTCTACCGCGCGAGCCGCGGAGCTCCTCGATAGCGCTCGCCTGCACTGTGGAGTAGTTTTGTCGTCATTCCGTGAATGCACAAACCATGAAAAAAATGTTCATTGGATTCCGGGGAAGGTCCGTATGCGACCTCAGACCGGCCGATCGATCGACGTGGCCAGCGGCGTGAAGAGCTTCGGCCCCGCCTCCGTCATGTACCAGCAATCCTCCATGCGGACGCCAAATTCTCCCGGAATGTAGATTCCGGGCTCGTCGGAGAAGCACATGCCGGCTTCGAGTGGGGTCGTATCGTTACGCACCAGGTTCGGAGGCTCGTGCCCGTCCATTCCGATCCCGTGGCCGGTTCGATGCGACGTCCCGGGCAAGCCGTAGTCTTTGCTCCACCCTTGGCCCTCGTAGAACGCGCGGACTGTCTTGTCGATGGCGCCCACGGGAACGCCGATCTTCGCAGTCTCGAGGGCAAGCTCCTGGCCACGCTTGACCGTATTCCAGACCTCCCGCTGACGCGACGAGGGTTCGCCGAATATCCAGGTTCTGGAGATGTCGGACTGGTAGCCGTGAACCGAACAACCGCTGTCGACCAGGACGACCGAACCCTTGCGCACCGTCTGCGATTTGACCGAACCGTGCGGATAGGCGCTCGCCTCGTTGAGCAGCACGAGCGAAAATTCGTGCGAGCCGCCCAGCGCCTCAGTCGCGGTCACTAACTCCTGCATGATGTCTGCGCCGCGCATGCCGGCTTCAATTCGTCCGTGCACGTGTTTCAATGCTGCAAGCGTCACGTCGTTGGCTGCCTGCATCAAAGCAAGCTCTGTCGGTGACTTGATGGTGCGACAAGCACGGACGAGGTCGTCTCCGGGGACTACCCCACGTCCAACGCCCCACGCCTTGCCTACGCGATCAACGATGAAGAACCGCGTGGTGGCTTCCACGGCGAGTGGGCCTTCCGTCGAAGCGCGATCGCGTAGTGCGCCGGCGATGAGATCGAAAGGGCTCTCATCCTCTTTCCAGGGCCGAACGTCGCCGGCGATCATCAGCGTTTCGCGGATGGAGGGCTCTTCAAAGAACGGAGTGACGACAACTACTTCACCCTGGGCGGGGATGAGAGCCGCGGTCGTCCGCTCGGACCTCCACCAGCGGATGCCGGTGAAATACTGGAGCGTGGATCCCGCCTCGACCAATAGTGCCGCGATCTTTCGCTGTTGCATCAGGGACTGCAGCTTGGCGATCCGTGTGGCGTGCTCCTGTGCGCTGATTGGCTGAACGTTCTTGGTGAGCGAGGTTAGGCCCGGCGACGATGAGCCAGCCGCGTCGATCCCGGCGCTGGCTGCGAGTGCAGCGCCGGCGGTCGTCATTCCAAAGAAGGCACGCCTGGAAACTGTCGCCATTGCTACCCCCAACTGAAATCTCGGAATCGCCGCCGCACAGTCTACAGGTCAGGCGCGAGGAATGAATGCCGGCTCACGATTCTTTGGGGACAGCAGCGGCACCGGGAGCCGCCGTGCGACCGCATCCGGCACTACGCTCACGTAATCCTCGCCCTCCAAAGCGACGAATCCGTGGACTCCGAGGATCGTCAGACACTCACTGCAGCTGACGCCCGAGAGGTCCTCGCCGACGAGGGTAACGTCGGCACGCACTCTGGGGTCGATGACAAACTTCTTCCCTGTCTTCTTCGCCACGCTCGCCACCAGGCGGGATGTCGGAATCGCGCCCTCGAGTGCACACCATCGCCATAGCCCCTCCCCGTGCGATAGCGACCGCTCAGAAGTTCCAGCGCAGCCCGAGTTGCAGTGTCGAGTAGTCGCGGGAGAATCCGTTGACGGAGCGGTAGTCGTAGCGCGGGACAAAGCTCACGCGCCGAGTGAGGCACATCATCAGCCCCAAGCCCACGTTGAAGCCGAGCTCGGTGTTGCCGTTCTCGTCTCGATAGGCACCCACTCCGAGATGCAGCGATGGCCTCGGGCAGAAGCGCGTCAACGGCGTGAACTCGAGCTCCGGAGACAGATGCGTCAAGTGGAAATCGTCACCGGAACCGGCATTGTCAAAATTGTCGCGCCCCAGATAGAGACCCCACGAGGCGCTTCCGCCGAATGCCGGGAAGTGATGCGCCGCCTTGATGCCGAAGCTCGTGGACGAGTCGGCGATCGAATCGAATGTGCCATGTGGGTAGGTGACACCGCCGAAGACGGCGAGGCTATATCGCGCCTCGGCCTCGCAACTGCAGCCTTCCCCACGTGGCGGCAGCGGCAGCCCTTCGCCCGGCTGGTTCGGCCGCTTGCGTTGTCCGGCAATCACAAACGACGTCCACGGATAGCGTTCGAAGGGAATGCCGGTACTCGACGTTCCGGTGGCCTTCAAATACACGTAGTAGGCGCCGGGCAGCGTCGCCGGGAATCCAAGACCATAGATGCCGTCGTTCGCGGCGCCATCCATCGACAAGCCGTCATCGACGAGGGTCACCGGCGTCTTCACGCCATCGGGCCGGCGAACGTAGCCTGAGACGCTCGCACCGAGGACGGACTGCCGCTCGGCAATCCACACGCGCAGCGGCATCACGTAGTCGCCGCTCGGGCGTCTGGCCAGCTGCCTGGGTCCGATCTTCGCCGTGAGCGACGTCAGCGCCGAGGCCACCGCGAAGAATTCCGCGGAAGGTTTGTGCACGCGGACCATGTAGACCCACTTGCCGGCGACGGGTGTGCGAATGCGGTAGACGGAGTGCTTGGCGTCCTGGCGGAGCGTGACCGCAGGCGGAGTGACGACGATCGGCGCTGTGGCGCCGGGCGCAAAGAGTCTCACCTCCACCGCACCGTCGAGGTTCGAGTGGAATGCCACCGTCATCCAGTCGAGCGACGGCTCTACGTCGAAGAATGCCACGCGCCACTGCTGGTCCGCGAGGGTAATTGTGGTCGTCGGGAACCCTTCGGCATAGTAGAAGCGCTGTTCGCCGCGCACGTCTTCGTCGACCGACTTGTACCAGTCGGACAGTCGGCTCAGGAGCTCGAAGGATCCCGCGCCTTCGTTGAGGTTGCGGAACTCGCCACCGGTGACCGTTGCGATGTCCTGCAGCAGCACGTCGTCCGCGTCACCGCCGACTCCGACCGCATCGACACGGATATCGTCGGCGTCGAAATCCGGGCGCAGCGGCCCTCCGGGGCCCGATGCAGACCAGAACGGTGCGTAGTTCTCGAGTCCGTCGGTGAGCAGAACGATGTTGGGCTCATGGCCGGCCACGGCGCCGCCGTCGAGCATGGTGCGCGCTTCGACGAGCCCCGCGCCCGGTGAAGTCTCGGGGCCGGTGAACCCAGGGGACGTGTCCGGCCCAATGAGGTCGATGGCGTTGCGCGCATTGGGGCGCTGGTCGGTGCCGCCCTCGCCGGCGGGCACCATCGTGAACTTCGGTTCCGCCAGCTCGTCCGGATCGACGATGGTGCCGTTGCCGTCCTGATCGCGTCGCTGGAAGCTGATGACGCCGATCTGATCGTTCGGATTGGACAGGTCGACAAAGAACTTCGCCGCCGCGCGCGCCGCGTCCATCTTGGCGGTGCTGGCAAGGTTCGTTCGCCCGTCAAAGAGCATGCTGTTGGTCTGGTCGATGGCGAGCACACGGTCGAAGTCGCGCGCCTCGTCGTCGGCGTAGCACAGGCTCTGCGGCTCGGTCGCGCTGACGCCCGCCGGGATAGTCAGCGACACGGAAAGATCGTAGCAGCCGTCCACCTTCGGCCCCGGCGAGATGATGACCCAGGTTTCGCCGCCGACCTGTGTGGCCGGAGTCGGAATCTGCGCCGCGGTGAGCGCCGTGCCGGCGACCGAAATCGTCATGTTGCCGGGCGACATATCGAGGCCACCGCCTCCGATCAATCGCACCAGCACACGGCTGCCCGCCACCGAAGTGCCGGCGAACGACGGGCGCGCGGTGGTCGGCTCGATGATGCGCAGCCCCAGGGGTGCAAGATCGTTCGTGAGCATCAACTCGTCGATGACGATGCGGCCTTCGTTCGATCCGAAAGTCGGGCCGACATCGAGGCGCACCGCGACGATGTTAGTGAGATTGAGGGTGGCGCCGTTGTTCAGGAAATCCGTGTTGCGGATGCGGATGGTCTCCATCTCGTTGTGCCAGCCGCCGCTGCGCTGATAGGGCTCTTCGAGCCCGCCGCCATACGCGCCGATGTTGATGCGGCTGGTCGCGCCCGCGCCATCGCGCAGCGTCACCGAAAACGTGAGATCGCCGAGAACCGCCGCGGTGTTCGGATGTTGCGTCCCCTGCGCGCCGCGGAACGAAAGATAGAGGAAGCGCGTGAAGTCGTTCGTGCCCGCGGCGATCTGCCATTCATAGAAGTGGTCCGCACCGGTCCAGTCGAACACCACGCCGCGCGTCGTATCGGACGCCTGTCCCTGCGTCGCGCCGTTGAACGGATCCGTGGTGGTCCAGGAGAAGTCCGAGTTGTTGTCGTCGAGGCGACCCTCGGTGAGGTTCTCGACGTCGAACGTGACGGAGGCTCCCGAGCTGCTGGTGTTGGTCGCGGGCTGCGTCTGGTAGTCGTCGATGACGAAGTTGCCGACCGCGGCACCGTTGCGATACTCGTTGCTGACCACGATGCACGCGTCGCCCGTGGGTACACCGATGGGACGGAAGGATTCGTACTGTCGCGTGAGGAAGTCGAGCGCCGGAACGTTGCCCTCGACGTAGTGCAAAACCAGCGGCAACAGATATCCCAGCTGAACAAGATGGGTATTGGCTTCGCCAATCTGACAAAGCCCGGTGACGACGGGGTCGCCGCCACCGGCATGAAACCAGGCGTGGCCGGCGCCCTGCACGACCGTCGATTGCCTGTAGTGAGTCGCACGGTCGTGAATTCGGAACGTTTGACAGCAAGCGCTGCCGGCCGCGCCGCTGACGTCGTCGTCGCCCGACGCCGTCCACAGGTGGTAGTTAGCGTCGTGCGGATTGGCGACGTTGGGCCCGTTGAAGTCCGTCGGCAACATGCTGCTGACCAGCCGCACATCCGCCCTGCCGAAGTGCGTTGGCGTCGCCGTCCCGTCGAACAGCTGGTCGTAGGCAATCGCCACGCCTTCTGCGCCGCGGCTGTGGCCGATCCATACGATGCGGTGCGTGTCGAGGTGGCCGACGAGCGCGCCGCTGGCAATGGCACCTGCCTCTGCCTGGTCGATAAGCGCATCGGTGTGGCCAATCGTCGTGGTCGCGGCGAAGAGCGAGTCAGTCTCCGTGTTGTTGTTGTGGCTCATGACCACGTAGCCATGGGAGGCCAGGTGATTTCCGATGTGGTCGTACCAGCGGTAATCGTGCCCATTGCCACGGCTGATGATGACGATGGGGAGCTTGCCCATCGCGGCGGTATTGGTCGGGTAGTAGAGGTCCTCGCCGAGCTTGTCGCCGGGAATACCGAAGCCAGCGGCGACGCCGGAGTCGAGGTTGTAGAGCTCTTCGGTCACCGCATGCGGCCCTGCCGCCGTGGTGTCGTGCACCATGTAGAGCCCGGCCTCGCTACCCATGCCGTCGATGAAGTCGCCATCGCTCAACGAGCCGTTCTGGTCGCAATCGAGCACCACGTCGTAGCCGATGCCGAGGCCGGCACCCGCGTTGGCGTTCAACGTGGAGGCTGCCGCCACTTCGAAAGTGTTGGCCTGGATGTTTGCGCCGCTGAAGGTTTGCGTGAGCGCACCACCCGGCGTGACGTCGACGAGTGCCGGGTTCGTTGCCCAGTCAGTCTTGTGGTTGACCACGAAGATGTCGCAGGTGTCGCCTGCGATCGCCGCAAAGCGCGTCGGATCGATGGCGACCTTGACGGGCGCGTTGACGTTGAACGCGCGCACGTATTCGAAGAACGGGTAAACGCCAAGCGAGTTGCCGGCGAGCTCGGTCTTGGTGATCGCCGCGACCGCCGACAGCGGCAACAGCAGACAGAGGGCGGCTACCCTGGCACGCATGCCAATGCGGTGCGCGTTCATATCAACAACTCCCTGTCGCGTGCCGGCATCCTGAGCACGCAGGACGCTAGTCAGGCTTTCTTCTTTGGCGGCGCCTTGGCCACTGGCAGGCGCCAGGATTCGGCAAGTTCTTTTTCTTGCGGCGAGAATTCGTAGACGAGCTGCGCGCCGACAGTGCGTAGCAGCTCCGCGAGATCTTTCGCGGCGACTGCCGGACGCTGGACGCCGCTGATCCTCGCCTGCGGGAATGCGCGCACGCCGGCTTTCTCGGCGCCCGCGCGTTCGGTTTCGACCATCGCTGGCGTGACGCGCCCCGGGAGCTCCGGAGTACCGAACCAGATCGGCGCGGTTGCGAGATCGATGTTGTCAGGGATGATTCCGATGACGCGGCCCGAGCGGTCTCCGTGATTGAGCCGGTGTACCGCCACATTTCCCGCGTAGAGCACCGGTTCAAGTGAGTCGCGCGGCACTACGTAGGCCGGGTCCACCTCGAGCACGACGAGAACGCCTGTCGAGACCATCCTGGGCTCCTTGGTCCACGTGTACTGGTACGGCGTTTCGAGCGTAAAGCGGCGTGCGGCGAGAATGCCTTTGACCGGGGCTGGCGTTGACGGAACGGCGTATTCGGCGTTATTGCCGACGGCCTGGCATGCACCAAGGATTGGCATGCCGAGCAGTAATGCGGCGAGAGCGGCTGCGGGAAGTTTCAAGTGTGTCGCGACGGTGTTGCGGGCAAACGATGAAGTGCGCGCACGCCCCGCATGATCGCCGCTCCTGCGGCCGAGCCAACGTTCCATGGTGTCCTCCCTGTTCGCAAGTCGCTCCGGGGGCGTCTTGTTTGTATGCAACCCCCGATCCCGGACTCCTCGATAGGATTGCGCTCGAAAGGCGCAAAAATCAAGCGCGGTGAATGCGGCGTCGCGTGCACGGTTCAGCATCTGCTTTCAAACCGTTGCTTGTCAGCACTTGGCCGCACATGGCTGCAATGCAGCAGCTCACCGACGTTGGAGAATTGGTCGAGCCGCGTCGTCAGCACCGATTGCGAGCCATGCTCGCTCTGGTGCTCGCTATTGCGCATCACCGAGCCTCCTCTTGGGGTAGTACGCTTTGTTTCGCGTACTCACCCGATAGAAGGTGACGTTCCAATTCCTTGAGATTCGCCTCTCGATCGGCGGGCTTGCTGGGGGCAATGGTGGTGTGCGTGCGCCATTCGAGCACATAGGACTCAAGGATCCGCTGGCGTTGTGGGTCAAGGGAATCAAGCAACCCCACGGCCCAGGCGCGAGAGGCTTTCGCAGCGCTTCGTTGCTGCTGGTAGAGGAGCGCGCGCAATTCCGCACGATCAATCCCCTGAGACTCGCTCTTCCTCGCCTTCACACGAGCAACGAAACTGTCAGCCCGCGAGAGATCTTCAGCCCGCAGCCCTCGCTCGGGATCTGTCTTCGCTAAGTAATCTCGAAGCGCCGCAACGTCATTCTCGCGAAAGCCCCTGATGCGAAGTTCCTGGATGTGGAAGTCAAGCCCTCCTTGGTTGCGTAGCATTTTCAGCCGCGCATCCAAGGGATGCCAGTGCGGATATCGGATCAGGTCGATCGAGTACGAGCCATCGCCCTTCGACACAAGGCCGAATTCCTCCAGTTCCTTGAGCGGCCTGCCCGCGTCGATCGCTTCCATGAACTGCCAGTGGAATTCGACCCACTGTGAATGCGCGTTGCGGTCTCGCAGCGCAGCCGCCAACGTTGAATTCGAACCGCCCCTAAAATAGGTCGGAATACGGCTCTTGAGCTCGGGGCCCGTTAGTTCTCGCGGTGCGCTGACCGTCGGATCGAACGCCGCTGCGCTGGCAATGCTGAGCAGCGCGACTGCGAGTGGGAAACACAACCACGATGCCACATGACGTTTGCTCGATGCATCCGAGAGCCGAATGGATCGATACATGGGTGCTTCCATCGCTGTACCTCCCGTACACGTCATCGTCGAATCCCGCCGCCCGCCTGGTTCTAATTCTCGGGCGACGAGCACTTCATCCTTATTCCTGGTCCCGGCCTACGTCAGACTCCTCGGATTGCCAATTGCCCGAGCGAGCATGAACGCGCAGTAATAGTGAAGGGGATCAAAGATCGTCGTGAGCCAGCTTTGCTGTCTCTCCACTGACACTCCCTCGGCCCTTCTTTGGACCTTCAAACGTCTCCACTGCTTCTGACGAGCTTCGATTCGTGGAGTGAGATCGACCGTACGCCCGCATCACTTCGGAGTCAACGAACGCAACGGAGGATTCACGCGCCGCCGGTCCGTGACTGCAATTCGCCACCGGCCGCAACTGAAAATATTTTCGTTTCGATGAGAATCACATGCCTGTTTTTTCGCTTTTCTTTAGATAAGCGTGACGAAATCGGGCCGAAGGGCCCTTTTCCCGCTGGTCAGCGGCCTAGCTTTAGAAGGGATACTTTTGGTGAAACCAAAGGCGTTTATCTCATATAGCTGGACAGACGAGAGCCACAAGACCTTTGTGCGCGAGCTCGCTGAGCGGCTCGTTGGTGACGGCGTCGATGTGGTGATGGACCTGTTCGATCTCCGCGAAGGCCACGACAAGTACGCTTTCATGGAGCGCATGGTCACGGACCCCGAGATCACGCACGTTCTCGCATTCTGCGACAAGACGTACGCCGAGAAGGCGGACGCCCGGAAAGCCGGAGTGGGCACTGAATCGCAGATACTTTCCAAGGAAGTTTACGACAAGGTCCAGCAATCGAAAGTCATTCCTGCGTCAGGCCGCCTGTCTTCGAAACGGAACGCCAGGCTGTCGCATCCCGTGACATCGTTGCCCCCGTATCACGTTCCCGAGGACCGCGTGCGCGCACTCTAGCGCGCCGGGTTGACTCGACCAGCGTCGTGCGGCGATCTTGCTGACCACCATGAATCGCCCGACCACGTTACCGGCCGTGACCGACGTCTTCATCTCGTATTCACGGGCGGACCAGGACTTCGTTCGCCGGCTGTATGGGGCGCTGGAGAAAGCCGGGCGCGGCGCGTGGGTTGACTGGGAAGGCATACCGCCATCCGCTGAATGGCTCGCGGAAATCTACGGGGCGATCGAGGCGGCCGATTCATTCGTCTTTGTTTTGAGCCCGGACTCGGTTGCCTCGACCGTCTGCGGCCTCGAAGTGGCGCACGCAGCGAATCGGAAGAAGCGGCTCATTCCAGTCGTGGCGCGCGAGTGCAACGCAGAAACCGTCCCCGAAGCGCTGCGCCGGCTGAACTGGGTGCAGATGCGGCCCACGGACGATTTCCCCACCGCATTCGCAATGCTGCTCGAAGCACTGGACACGGACCTGCCTTGGGTCAAGAACCACACGCGAATTCTCCTGCGTGCGTCGGAGTGGGACGCGAAAGGCCGCGACTCGAGCTTGCTGGTGAGAGGAAAGGACTTGAACGAAGCCGAGCGCTGGCTGAGTGACGCCGCACGGCATCCGAGCCCCGAGCCCTCGCCCCTGCAGCTCGAATTCATCGTTGCCAGTCGTCGCGCGGACACGCGCCGGCAACGAATCGTGCTCGGCTCGACAGTCGCAGCGCTCGCAATATCGACCGTGCTCGCGATCTGGGCAGTTCGGGAACGTAATGATGCTCAACGGCAGACCCAGCTTTCCGTCGCGAACAATCTGCTCGTCGAAAGCCAAAGCGAGCGGCATGTCGGCGCGAGTGGCGCTCAGTTGCGAATCCTGTTGGCGGTCGAGTCCTTGAAGCGATTGCTGGCGCAGCGACGAGCTTCCACGGATGTGCTCGAGACAGTCGATGCAGTGGCCTCGCTGCGCGCACGCAAGCTCGGCGCGGTACGAATGGATAACAAACCCGGCGGCGTCGTCTTGTCCGCTCGGGGAGACCGAGTCGCAACATGGAACGGAAAAGCTGTGGCCGTACGACACACCCTCGGCATGAGCGACGTGCGCCGCTTCGACGCGGACGGTGACGTGACCGCTGCGGCTTTCACTCCACTCGCAACAACGCTCGCTGTCGCGACGAACGACGTTGTACGCACTTACGATCTCTCGGCTGGCGACGGCGAGTCCACATCCTTCAACTGCCACGGCCGGCCCTATGCAGTCTGGTTCGATGGCACAGGAAAACATCTTGCTGCACTGACAATCGAGGCCGACAAGAGCACGCGACTGTGCCTGTGGTCCACAAAGCCACAGCAACTGCTCGCTGAGATGGAAATTCCGAACGAGGGTGAGGAACGCTACGGCGAGCTGGCGTTCAGCGCAGCGTCGAAATTCCTTGCCGCGCTGCTCCCGAGCTCCGCATACAAGACGCGACTGGTGCTCTTCGATGTCGAGTCCGGCAAACAGCGCCGTTCCTGGGATTTGAATGCACGGCAGCCAAAGCTCGCGTTTCGTGGTGAAACTCTCGTCATTGCCGAAGAACGAGCCGTGTGGGGTTGGAACGCACTCGAGGCGCGTGAAGACTCGCGCTGGAATCTCGACGAAAAGTGGCGCGCGATCAGGCTCAGCCCGGATGGTCGATTCGCAATAGTCGTGCAGGAAGACACCGTCAGCTGGGTCATGGACGATTTCAGCTACGTGCGCGTCGGCGTGCACGATACGGCAGGTGGAATCGAGCTTGCGCAGATGGCACACATGCCATCAGGCTTTACCATCGACGGGCGCTTTCTCGTCGATGGGGCGGCGCTCTTGCAGATCCCTTCCATGCGAGTGGCGCGCCTCATTCCCGCATCCGCGCGAGATACGCCCCTGTTGATCAGCTCCGACAGCGCAGTTGCCGTCACCGTCACGCCCAACAACGAGCTGAGAGCCTGGAAGCTCGCCGACGCACCGGAGCTGGCAAGCGTGGCGCTCGAGCCCGGCACGGCTGAGCCTCGGGCATTCAGCCCGCGGGCGCCCTGGTTTGCCGTCGCGTCCAACCGCAATGTGCGGCTGATCAAGCTCTCCGATCCATCGAAGATCACGCAAACTTCCTCGCCTCATCGCATCGACGCGCTGGCCTTCAGCGAAGACGCGCACTACCTGAGCGCCATTGCCGACGGACACCTGATGCTCTGGGCCTTGCCCGGGCTCACAACGGCAATGGAGTTGACGCTGAGGTCGCAGACATCACCGGGCAAAGAGTGTGGTTTGCTGGACGCTGTGTGCAAACGCGCCGCCGAGCAGCCCTGGCTGAAAAGCCTCGAGCCATATTTCATGAGTCGAGACGCGCGCTTCGTCGCATGGGCGAGCGACGGCGAGCTGAAAATCTGGAGCGTGCCCGACGGCAGGCTGGTGCACTCGGCCAGGAAAGTTGGCGCGAAGCCGGTGCTCCTCGAGAGCGGCATTGATCTACTGATCGGACACACCGATGGGCGCGTCACCGTGCTCGACACCGAGCATTGGAAGAGTCGCGCAGACTTCAAAACTCACGCCGGACGAATCGATACTCTCGTCTCTCTGCCTCGCGGCGAGCAGGCCGTGGCAATCACACGAGACGAACAATTCGATTTCTCAGGGCAGCCCTCTCACAGGACTTCGTCGTGGCATTTCTCACTGTTCTCGCTGCATGGCGGAGCGGCGCAGGGAGCGTATTCGGGGCACGGCATCCTCGGCCCATGGAGCCCGGACGGAACGCGAGTCGCAGTACAGCCCAGCCAGGACCGGATCGACATCCTGAATACCGCGAATGGAGTGCAGCCACGTGCCGCCATCGAGCTGAGCAAGAGCGTGTCTCAACGAGCGCGCTCGCTAGCCTTCACGTCGGATGGTAACTATCTCCTCGTGGAATCGGAAACCCTTATCACGTTTGGCCGCACCGAACCGACGCTTCATGTCATCCGTGTCGACAGTGGCCGCGAAATCCTGCGCATGCCGGCTCGCGATATGAACAAGGACAGCATCTCGCTGGATCGAACGGCGCCGTACCCCGACGCCTTTCTCGTGGATGCCGCGCACGATCTCGTCGCCTCAGTCGTTTACCCGAATGCGGATGCGTATTGGTCGGTGGCCGCGGGGCGCGCCGAAAAGCGTTTGACGGTGTGGAAGCTCTCGCCTGCCGGCGAGTTGTTGCCCTTGCTGCGCAGCCCCGTATCCGACGAGATCGAGCCTGTCAGCTTCGTCGGCGGCGGGCGGTTCCTCGCCACTGTCCCGAGATTCCGCCCCGATGCCGGCGAGGCCGGCGCATACGCGATCAAGATCTGGTCTGTCGGGCTCGAAGAACGACTGCAGCTCGCCTGCGCAGCGGCCGACGGAAACCTTCCGCCCCTCGAATGGAATCGCTACGTTGGCAACTTTACGGGCGAAGCACCGCGCGCCACCTGCGAAGCGCTGCCGTATTGAGCGCGGTTGTCAGTCCGCGGTTCCGCTGGCACCATGCCGGCGGGCGCCCGTAGCTCAGTTGGATAGAGCACTGCGCTTCGAACGCAGTGGTCGGCGGTTCGAATCCGTCCGGGCCCGCCATACGATCCGGGGTCCGTTCTGGACACAGCCAGCAACAATGAGACAGACGCGATCCGATCGCGCCTACTCGACAATCTTGCCGTCACGCTTTCCGTCCCACTTGATGAAGGCTACGCAGTGGTCGGTGAGGCAGGAATCGGCATGTATGACGTTGCCGCCAATGTGCCAGTAGCTGCCGGGACCCAGCTCTCGCGCGGCGGCTTCGCTCTCGCCCTCGACCCAGTGCTTCATCACGCCTTCGATCACCGCCAGGTGATAATCCGAGGAATGCGTGTGAAGAGGAGTCGCCCCCTTGCGCATCTTGAACAGCACGGCTGAAGGTCCCGTATTCGGATCTCCCCACAGGACCGCAACCTCGGCTCCTGCACTCATCGGTGGATTGAGCGGACGGAACTTCGCGTCGCGATAATCCTTCACGAAACTTGCTTCGCCCGCCAGCAGAGGTGTGGCCGTCGCGCAAACGGCGCAAAGCGCGACGAAAAACTGCACGTTCGGGCGGCGGTGGCTGGTCTCCCCTTTCACAACTTGTCTCCCTTTGACCTGGAACAACAGACTTCCCGTAGGCGCGCGCTGGAGCAGCCTCCCTGTTACCGAGGATTTTACGCGCAATGAGCAGCCTCCCAGGCGTCCCGGCATGAAAATCCTCGCGATGTCCGGCAGCCTTCGCGCCGCATCCTTGAACACTGCGCTCCTGCGAGCCGTTGCGCGCCTGGCGCCGCCGGGCATGCGCGTCGTGCTCTACGATGGAATCGGCAGATTGCCTCTCTTCAACCCGGACATGGAGGCTGACGATCCCGAGCCGGTGGCCCAACTGCGCGAACAGATCATCGCGTCTGACGCACTCATCATTGCCAGCCCGGAGTACGCGCACGGCGTTTCCGCGGTCATGAAAAATGCCCTGGACTGGATGGTCGGGAACGAGGCATTCGTCCACAAGCGCGTCGCGCTGCTCAATGCATCACCCCGCGCCACGCACGCCCAGGCCGCTCTGCGCGAAACAATCACTGTGATGTCGGCAGTGCTCGTCGAGGAGGCCTGCATTGCCGTGCCCATCCTTGGAGTGCATCGGACCGAAGAGGACATCGCTTCGGATCCCGTCATTTCGGCAGCATTGATCGCAGCCTTGGAATCGCTGCGTGCTGCCTGCGGAAGACAACGCTGAACCTCGCTACATGCGCAGCCGGGCAGGGGACAGCGCCTCGACCGTGACGCCCTGCTCGCGAATGTCCGAATCGATTTCACGCCCGCGTGCGAGCGCGGCGGCGACGCGCGACAACGCAGGCGCGGTCTGGAAACCGTAGCCGCCATGGCCGACGAGCCAGAAGAAGGCCTGATCGTCGGGATCGAACCCCGCAACCGGCGACCGATCGGCGACGAAGGTCCTCAGCCCGCCCAACTGTGCGTGACACGGTCCACGGAGACGGTCGTCGCGTTCTCGAAGCGGTCCACGGCGATCGCGACGTCCAGGTCATCCGGCTGGGCGTCGCAGGGCGTTGAGGGCGTTTCGTCGGCGGGTGACACGAGCAGCTTGCCCGCGTCGGGCTTGAAATAGAAAGACTCGTCGATCGCAAAGACCATCGGCCAGCGCTTGACCGCAAGACCTGCGGGGGGTTGCAGCAGCAGTGCGGTGCGTCGCTTAGGCTCGATGCCGATGGGGCGAACGACCAGCCCTGCGTCGTGCGACGTATCGGCGCCGGCGATGCCGGCACCGACGACGGCGAATTCAGTATTGATCACGGCGCCTTGCGGCCGAAGCGAGCTGCATGCATTGGCCAGGCTAGAACCTTGAATCGGACTATGACGAGGGTCGATATCGTGAATCTCGTCGACCCATGTGTCGGAGAGATAACGCTGCGTCGCAAGCGGGGCCGGCGGCGTCCGTAACTGCCACGCCCTGAACCTCAGCGCCGTTTGTGGAGTCACGTTGCCGGGATATGCGACCACGCACGATGAAGATTACGCGTCAATAGTGTTTTGCGGCTCGTCTCCAGCTCCTGCATCGGAACATAACTTCCTCTCCCGCTGTCGTAATCGTCATCCGGTCTATCCGGAAGGGAACGCATGGGAGGACCACGAGGTCCCACCTGTCGGAGAACCCCATGACAAGGAGCGTTTGGGCGTGGTTGGGCGCGGCTGCCGTCGGCGCGATGCTCAGTGCGTGCGGTGGTGAGGGCGGCAACAGTCCGGCCTCAGCAGCGCCCTCCGCAGTGGACACCGAATCCTCGGGTAGCGCTGGCGCTTCAACCGGCAGTCCCGCAGCTATTCCGGGTCAGGGCACTTGGGAAAGGACGCTGCAGCCACGCGACTACGACGGCGACGCCGTTCCTGACGCCTTCTATGACACGGATCTGAAGATCACGTGGCTCGCGGACGCCGGCCTCTCCGGCGCGCTGCTCCCTGCAGACGCACAGGGTTGGCCGCGCACATTGTTCATTGGGGACCACCAGGGCTGGCGGCTGCCGACGGTAAGCCTTACCTCCTCCAGCGACATCGTGCCCGGCACGAGCGAGCTCGAGCACCTGTATAGCGTGACCTTGGGCAACCGACCCGGCGGAACGTTTAACTCCGGACCCTTCCGCAACGTGGAAAAGGTTTCTTACACGACCAACCGGCGGTTTGACGGCCAAGCCTTCCCTGCACGAACTCCCTGGCTGTTCGACATGTGCACTGGTTTGCACGCGAATGACAGCCCGGGCCCGGTCCTGCCGCACAACGTGTGGGCCGTTCACGACGGTGACGTGCGTGGGCCGCATGCACCGACCACGTACAGGGTCACCGTTCTCCTCAATGACTCCCCGAGTGTTGCGTTGGCCATCAATAACGCCGGCCAGGTGACAGGCGTCTACGTGGGTCCTGAACACGCATTTCTGTACAGCCGAGGAGTCGTAAAGGACCTCGGAACGCTCGGGGGGCCGTTCAGCCAGGGGCGGGGCATCAACGCCGGCGGTTCCGTGGCGGGCTATTCGCACACGATCCCCGATGACTTTCGCTCAAATCATGCGTTCCTTTACAGCAAGGGCGCCATGAAGGATCTGGGCACGTTAGGCGGATTACAGAGTTTCGGTCTGGCAATCAACAACGCCTGCGAGGTGGTGGGCTATTCGAACACGTTCGGCGACGATCCCTTTTCGGAGCACGCGTTCCTGTACAGCAACGGCGCCATGACGGACCTGGGTACGCTCGGCGGATCGATCAGTCAGGCCTTTGGCATCAACGACGCCGGACATGTGACAGGCTGGGCGCAGACGCCCACGAACGCCGGTACGCACGCATTCCTGTTCGACGGCCGGGACATGACCGACCTGGGTACCCTTGGCGGTCGACAAAGCCAGGGTCTGGCGATCAACAACGCGGATCGAGTGACGGGCTGGTCTCTTGTTCCGGGGGACACCAATTTTCACCACGCGTTCCTGTACAGCGACGGCATCATGACCGACATCGGCGTCAGGGCATTGGAGAGCGACGGCTTCGGCATCAACAATGTCGGGCAGGTGGTCGGGGCTGTCCGGGACCGCGACCTCGGCAGCCGGGCGTTCGTGTATTGCGCGGGCGTCATGGTCGAGTTGGACGGGGTGCTAGACCCAATCACAGGGTCGGGTTGGCGCGTCTCGGAAGCCCATGACATCAACGACGCCGGACAGATCGTTGCTTTTGGCTGTAATGACGATGAGGATGTGTGTCGCCCCTTGTTGCTGACGCCCCTTCCTTAGACGACCGTCGCCGCCTTTACAGCAGAGCTCGGCCAAAGTCTTTAACCCATTGCCGGACCCGGTCGCGGTGTGTAGGCTGATGTGTGGAGAGTCACACATGGCCACCAATCTATCCATCGATCCCGACCTGCTGGAGCGCGCGCTCGAAGTCAGCGGCGAACGCACCAAGAAGGCAACGGTAACCAAAGCGCTGCAGGAATTCATTGCGCGCCGGCGGCAAAAGAAAATGCTCGAGCTCGTCGGCCAGCTCGAGTGGGACAATTCGTTCGACTACAAGAAAGAGCGCTCACGTTCTTGAACCTGTTCGTCGATACCAGCGTCTGGTCGCCGGCGCTGCGTCGCGACGCGCCGCCGGCCGTGCCAGAGGTAGCGATACTGGTTGGCGCACTGAACACCGGTGAGCCCATCTACACGACCGGGCTCGTGCTGCAGGAATTACTGCAAGGTTTCACGGGCGCGAAGGCTCGAGAGCAGATCATCGAGCGCTTCGCCGCGCTGCCGCTGCTTGTTCCAGATCGAAGCGACCACACCGATGCGTCCGAGATGCGCAATTCCTGTCGGCGCGCAGGCATCCAGATTGGCACCATCGACGCTTTGCTCGCGCAACTTTGTGTTCGACATCAATTGACAATGCTGACGACGGATACGGACTTTCGGCGGCTGAGCGAGCACGCACCGCTTCACGTCTGGCAGCCGCCGAAGCCGAAGTGATGGCCGGAGTGGCCGCAGCGATCATGGCGGCGATGATCCTGAGCAGCCCACGCGCGTACGTGTTCTCGCGCTCCTCCTTTTTGAGAAGTGGCAATTCCGCGACCGTTATCGAGATGATGCTGACGCCGCGCGAGGGGTATAGATACGAGTTCGAGGTTTCCTATCTGAAGAATACCTACGGCGTGACCGGACTGGAGTTCGCGCCCGGGCGGTCACAGGGCCGGCAGATCGAGCATGAAAGGTTGAGAGACTGCGTAGCCAGGTGACACTGTCAGTGTCGAGTGCGGTTCAGGCGCTGAGGAGCTTTTCGAGGTTGTCGGCGGCGGGACGTCCGAAGCGGCGAGTCACACGACGCACAAGGTCGATGTCGATCGGCCGGTCATTGGTTTCGAGGGCCTGGCGTGCGTCGGCGATATCTTGCGGCCCGCCGGCAAAGCACTTCATGGCGATAAAGTCTTCGCGGCCGATGACGCGTACGGTCGTGCGGAGGAAGGGTACGGTGATGCAGCGGGTGAAGGCTTCCGGGTCGAGCCCGCGCAATCCAGCGAGCAGGTCGACGCGGTTTCCGTGCCGGTCGGCGATCGCGAGAAGTGCGGGGATTGGGTCGTCCGTGTCCCCGCGGCGCAGGCCGGTTTCGAAGCCGGCCCGCTTGAATACCTTCTCGAGCTTCGCAAGCTTGGCTACGGTAATCGAAACGAGTGCGTCTGCGTCGGCCGTGGCACGTATGGCGCCGTGCACGGAAGCCGCCATCGCGCCAATCACTGCATAGTCGATCTCATGTTCCGTCAGTATCGCGGCGACATCGAGCAGCAGCAGAGCCGACTGACCGGAGCGGCGTGCTTTCATCGACGTCGCTTGCGCCTCAACTCGCCGGCCCTGTGCAGCGAGGTTACAAGCTCGCTGTGTCTGAGATGGGCCTCGAGCCGTTGTTCGGGCGTTAGTCGGCGTCCGTTGCCAGTCACCGCTTCGCGTGCTTCTTCTGAGAGTCTGGATCTGGTGCGCGTGGGTTCCCTTGTTTCTGCACCTGAAACGTAGGCGCCCGCCTCTGCGGGGCTCTTGCCGGTTTGCAGCACCACAGGCAATCCGGCGCGGACCGCGACGCGGATAAGCAGCTCCAGCGAGAGCTCAGTTACCCTGCCGTGCACGATCTTGCTCAGCGTGGGCTGGGGAATACCGAGCCGCTTGGCCGCCGTGCTCTGAGTCTCCTCGCTGCGCGCGACGTAACGCGCGATCTGTAGAGCCATGTCACTGCGCAGTGCCTGGATGGTCGCGACGTCTGCAGTCATGGCTCACTCGATGTCTTATATCGAAATAACTATAGCACAAGTGCTTCCGCTATGGAAAGGACGCGCGGGACCGGCCGACCCGCTACTCCTGCCGTGGCACTGCCCTCGCCTCTTACGGACGGAAAGAGGAGATGTTGCGGAATTGCGAATGCAGGCCGATGCTATGCGCAGCCTCGCGTCACCGGTGTAGGCAGAGAAAGACGGAGGAGCGCTGATGGACAGACGTTTTCCGGCGGCGTGCCTGCTGGTCATGGCGGGCGCGATCGGCTGTAGTTCCCCTCCAGACGAGGCACGTGATTCAGCGGCACGTCCCCCGGATGGACCATTGGCGCCAGAACGGCCGTTTCAGCGATTCTGTCCGGACACCGAGCATCGTGTGGTCGAGATCAGAACGGCCGACCCGGAGGCCGACGAGCAACACCACAATGCCATGCGCGACCGGCTGGTCAAGGAGATCAACGTCGCCAACACGACCATTCTGCTCGGACCGGATGTCGTGCTGGACTTCACGAAGGCAAGCAAGGACGACATCCCGCTGCGTGTCGGCCCCTGCGTAACGCTCATGAGCACCACCGTCTTCCCGCCGGATACGGCAACGCCAGCAGCAGCCGCAACCGCAACCGCAACCGCGACCGGCGCCATCGGGCCCTTCCAGCCGCAATCGGCGCGCACGCCGAGCTCGCGCGGTCCGCTCCTCAAGTTCGGCCCGCACAAGGACGATGACCATGACGTCTTCATCGACGTCGCCTGCCGTGCCGGCGATCAACCTGCCGATCACGTGCGCATTTCCGGCTTTCGCCTCTACGGTCCCGCTTTCGGGCACCAGGAGCACGGCGATATCGGCATCAACATCCATCGCTGCCTCGACATCGAAGTCTCGAACATGGAGGTCGCAGGCTGGGGCGGCGTCGGGATCCATGTGGTCGACGATCCGGAGCAGGGACCGGGCCAGGAGGCGCCGAGCAACCATGAGGGCGACCGCATCGGGCGTCCCGAGCAGGTGAGGATCTTCGGGAATTTCGTCCACCACAACCAGCACCCCAGAACTGCGTTCAATAGTCACACTGCCGGCTACGGCGTCGAAATCGATCATGGCGCGTGGGGCCGCATCACCGAGAACCTCTTCGACTTCAACCGGCACGCGATCGCGGCGGCAGGCGACACGGGAGGTTACGAAGCCCGTCGCAACCTGGTGTTGAAGGGTGGCGGAATTCACTACAGGGGACTCTTCACGGTGCACACGCACCAGTTCGACATTCACGGCACCGGCTCGAGGGGCAAGGGCGGCCAGGCGAGCGTGCAGGACTGGTACTCGCACAACGCGTTCCAGTATCTGAACGACAACGCGATATTCATCCGCGGGCGCCCTCACCTGGAGATCAACATCCACGACAACATCTTTCCCCACGAGGGTCTCGAGGACGACTGGGGCGACGATGCGATCGCCGTGTACGACCGCGACGACCTCGATGTCATCAAGATCGGACCGGGCAACAGCATCGAGTTCGATCCGTACGGGCAGTACGGCGTGTGCGACTTCGATGGCGACCGCATCGACGATCTGTTTCTCGCCACGGGCCGGACGTGGTGGTATTCGAGCTTCGGCGAGTTCCCGTGGTCGTTCCTGGCCACGCGTAACGAGCGCCCGAAGCAGGTTCGGCTCGGCTATTTCGACGACGATCTGCGCTGCGATGTGCTCACCGAGAGCGGCAGGGAATGGGTGATTTCCAGCGGCGGCACGGGCGAGTGGACGAGCATCGGCGCCTTCGGCGTGCCGCTGAGCGAGGTGGTGTTCGGCCGTTTCGATCCGAATATCCGCGACCATCGCCCCGGAGTGACACGTCGCACTACGCACGCGTTCCGGCGCGCACCGAACGGTGAATGGCTGGTGACGGCGCTGTCGGCGCCCGATTGGCAGCATGCGCAGAGCTCGTCGTTTCCGCTGAGCAAGCTACGGTTCGGCGACTTCACCGGCGACGGCGTCACCGACGTGCTCGCCGTCGAGAATGGACGCTGGGCGATCTCCGAAGGCGCGCATACCAGCTGGCGCAGGCTCAACCCGCACCTGTCCAACGATGTGCGTAAGCTTTTCTTTGCCGATCTCGACAACAACAACACCGACGACATCATCCGGCTGGAGGTGACGCGGATTCCGTTGGGCTTTGGCATCGTCCGGGACACGAGCACCTGGTGGGTGTCTGACGATGGACGCACGCGCTGGCGCAAACTGAAGCAATACAAGGTGACCTATCTCCTGGGCGGGTCACTCGTCGGCGGGCGCGTGTTCGGCTTCGCGGGCCGCTTCGGCGCCGCGCCGGGCGGCGGCGTTCTGCTGATCGATCAGAACCGCATCGGGCGATTCTTCAGCGAGGCGGAAGTCGCGGCGGGCGCGTCGCCGGAATGGTCGAGTCTGTTTGCATACTGATTCGAAGGTTGGTGACGGCCCTCGAGGCTATGGGCGCAGGCTCGATGCGCGCATCACCGGATACAGGTTGCATCGCTCGTCCCACGATGCGTGATGTCGCCAGAAAAACTCCCGCCGTGATGCCGGATCTGCCGCGAACGCCGCATCTCCTTTCAGCTTCCGGTCGAACTCCCGCTGCAGCTCGGGATGCGCGGTGATCAGCTCCTGCGCAACCATCTCGGCAACGTAAGGCTCCAGGTACTCCTTCTGCTCGAAGCACGCGTTGAAAAAGCCCCAGGCCGCGAAGGAGTCCGGCGCCTGCGGTTCCAGCAGCGCCAGGATCAGCCGGGCCAGCGGCTGCGCTATGGGCACGTACAAGGACCCCGCGGAAATGTCACGGTTATCCTCGACCCAACCGCCTTCGAGCGTGGCCCGCATGCATCCCTCGAAAGGCGTCGTTCCGAACTGCACGCGCGTAGCTCGGAAGATCTCCACACGCGCATTGCCCTGAGCCGCCGCCAACCGCTCGAACGCAATCCCATGCAGAGCCAGCTTGGCGCCGATCTCCTGAGCGTACGCCACCGGAACGATATAGCCGCCGCGCGGTGCTTTCACGACGAGTGACGGCTGGACCTTGTCCCGCAGCGGTACGCGCCAGATCTGCGGCGTCTTCGGATTGTAGACAGTCACCAGATCGCCCGAGATGGGCGACTTGTTGCGCGTGTACGCATAACCGCGAAACTCGATCGTGCGCGCCTCGGCCGTGTCCGCTTCATTCTTGATGCCGCCTGATGTCGAGGGCTCGCGCCATCCCGAAGCGTAATCGAGAGTGACGTCCGAACCACCGAGGCGAGTGGCCGCAGCGTCCGCCTGCCGCGTCTGCTCCAGCCACTTGGCCCCATGCTCACCCATGAGCTCGACTAAGCCAACGACCGTATTGCGCGTCACGCGCACGCGCGTGGCATAGCTCTTCCATGAATGCGTTTCCACCAGCACGGTGAAACGATTGCGCTGCGGAAAGTAGCCGGTAGAAAAGCGCGGCGAGTACACGGTGAGAACGAAGCCCGACGCGGGATCGTCCGTCTTCACCAGGTTTGGATAGAACGGCAGTGGCATGGAGCCTTGCGCGGCGAGCTTTGCATTCAACTCGTCGCGCATCTGCACGCCGCTCGCGCGCAGGATAGGGTCGCCCTGGTTGATCGGCTCCGCCTGATTGGAAATGTCGGGCTCGAAATCCGCACCGTCGGTGACATGCAGGTCCGCGCACACGAGCGGGTCCCACTCGTTGATGAGGCGCAGCATTGCCTGCATCTCCGGCGCCTGCGCCTTGGTGTAGTCGCGGTTCAGGTTGAAGTTCTGGGCCGTGGCGCGCCATCCCATCTCGTCCGGGCCCACCTGGTTCGGCCGGTTCCATCGTCCGAAGCGCTCGTGACCATCCGTGTTGAAGGCGGGCACGAACAACAAGGCGATCCGTTCGAGCACCCCGGGCGCAGCGGCGCCTTCGAGAAGCTCGCGCACGGCGATGAACCCGGCGTCCTTGCCGTCACTCTCTCCCGGGTGGATGCCGCCCTGGATCATCAGCAACGGCAATTTGCGCCGCTTGACCTCCGCGGCCGTCAAGGCCCCGCAGCGCGAGATCGCGAGCGCCCGAAGGGGTCGACCTTCCGCCGAGCGCCCATACTCGAAGGAGGAAACCGCCTCGGGCCAGCGTCGCGCGAGCGCCTCGCTCAGGCGCTCGACTTCGTCGATGCGCCCGGTCTGGCGGAAAGAGGATTTTTCAGCAAGGGTCAGCAGGTCGGTGGCCATGACGCATCCTACCAATCCCGCACTCCGCCTTGAACGATTCCTCTAACCTCTCCTAAGGGCTGCCGTTTGCAACTAGTTGCGCGGTCGATCCGACGTCACGTCACCGGAGGTAGACCCTTTGGGCATGCTGTGCGCCGCATCGAGCTGCCGGCGCAAGGCACCCGCCCACTGACGAGCCGCCTCGCGTGCGGCCGCGACATTGTCGATCCGGGTGGTCAGCTCGAACCACGCAGAGTCCTGATCGCGCTCACGGTCGATGACGCGGGCAATGAGCTCTCCAGAAGGTCCATCGCGCAGTTCCGCCACAAGCGTCATCTCGCCCGTCGACATCGTGTAGGTTCGAACGACTCCTGGGCGCAGCACGTCCGGTGCATTGAGCCGCAGATCGCGGATGTCTGCCTTGATGCGCAACACGCCTTCCGCGACAGTATCCACGACCTGGTAAGTGCCGGAACGTCCGAGCTCACGGGTGAATTCCTCGCGCAGGACGCGTGCCAGGCCCTCGCGTATCTCCTGCTTCTCCGCCGCCGTGATCTCCTGGCCGCCGAGCTTCGGATTCCAGCCTTTGCTGAAGGACACTTCGATCGGATCGAGCAGTACCTGCCGATAAGCGCTCAAATCCGCGTCGGGTCGCGCATAGACCTGCTGCAGCCCCTGGACGTGGACCTTCACCAGCCCCTCCGCGTCAGCGGCCCGCTCGAGGTCCTGATCCTTCGCCACGGCAGTGACCGCGAGCGCTGTCCAGATGGCGAGGGTGGCAAATGCTCGGATCACGACACGCATGCACGTTTCTCCTTTCGCTGAGGGGCGCTCTTTCGGCGGCGGCGGCGGCTGTGAGCGACACGCCCTTGCTCCTTTGAGGTCGGCTTGCGGGGCCAGTTCCATAGTCGGCAACCGCCTCGCGCGCGGGCCGGAGCGAGAGCGTAGATGCTAAGACCATAGGTGGTCACAGCTTGTGACCACCTTCCGCGACCTCATCCGCTCCAGAAATTGCACAAACGCGCAGCTATTCAGCATCGACGTTCAAAGCCGTAACAACTAGCGTGCGCGGATAGATGGCAAACGCGCGCGCTGCGCGCGACAGGCAGGAGGGAAAGCCAACCAGGAAGAGATCAAGCGGCGCCCGCTGGTGCGTTAACACCAACGAGCGCCTAACCAAAGTGAACTTGATAGGAGCTCACATGGCTGCCAACAAGCATAGCCCGAACACTGCCCGTTTCCGCAAGCGCAAAACAACGCGGAAACGGCGCCACCCGCCACTCCGAGCTACAGGGCTCGCGAGGCGCCACCTTTCGCTTCGCAAAAGGGGCGACATGACGGCGTCCGACAAGGAGGCGTTGCGTGAAGCGCTGGATACCCATATCCGCGCTCTCCATGCCGCCATGAGTGCCGTGATCGTGTCAGTCGCTGCGCTACGACGTCAGAACTGCGAGATCGATGAAGACATCGCATCCGTCCTCGAGCGCTCCGCGGCGGACCGATTGGACATTGAAATGGAGCGCATGCAGGCTCTCATGCCATTGGAGCGCAAATGAACGTTTCCAGACCCAAGACTGAATCGGACGCTCCGGCAGACAAGGACGCTGCGCTCGTACCTATCGACCAGATTGTTCAAGCCGCTTTGTACCTGCGTGGCCAGAGGGTATTGCTGGATGCGGACCTGGCTGCCCTCTATGGCGTCTCAACCAAAGCACTGAACCAGGCAATGAAGCGCAATGCGGAACGCTTCCCTGAGGATTTCATGTTTCCTTTGTCTATCAAAGAGATACGGGGTAACCGGTCACAATCTGTGACCGGTTCGCAGCGGCACCGCAACCCCCGCATTCCGCCTAATGCCTTCACGGAGCACGGAGCAATCATGGCGGCGATGATCCTGAACAGCCGCCGCGCGATCGACATGAGCGTCTACGTCGTCCGCGCATTTGTGAGGATGCGAGAGCTGGTCATCTCCGACCGCGACCTCGAACGGAAGCTTGCCGCTCTAGAGCGCTCCCTCGTCTCACTTGATGTGGAGACACAGCGTCAGTTCAAGGAAGTGTACGACGCGATACGTGCGCTCCATACGGCGACTCCCGAGAAGAATCGACCGATTGGCTTCACGGCTGAGATCGAAGGGCAAGAGTGAAGGCCGAATGGGACGCCTTCTGCGATTCCAGGCCCGAACGATCGCTGGCCCGATGAAATGAGCTGTACAGTGGGAGCACGTGACTGAAGAAGGCGGCTTTTAATCAGCTACTCGCGAGCGTGAAGCAGGCGCGCGAGATAGTGCGCGGCGAGCGTGCGCCGTCGCGGAAGTTCACTGTTGATGCGCAGATGATCCGCGAGCTACGAGCAAAGGCGAAGCTCAGCCAAGTGCAGTTCGCTCGCCTGCTCGATGTCGATGTAGGCACTCTGCGCAGTTGGGAACAGGGCCGTCGTGATCCGACCGGCCCCGCGAAGGTATTGTTGCGCGCAATTCGCAAAGACCCGAAGAATGTGCTTAAGGCGCTTGCTGACTGAGGCGGCCGGTGGGACGGATCGAGCTTGCTGGCGGAGACACGAACCGTCGCATCACTGGTTCCCAGGTGACAATCGGCTGCACGATCGTTCTGACTTTTGTGGGCACCCGTCAGCACTCCTCACCGTCCGCCACGCTATGTCATCTCATCAGTTCTTCGCTTGCTGTCATCCGAACTTCAGCGCTAATCTCCATCGACAACAATAAGCACAAGGGAGACGTGCAATGGCCACAGTGCCCGCAAGAGCCGCAGAGCGAATCCGTGCTGCACTGAAGCAATTCCAACCCATCATTGCGTCCGCCAAAGCGCGAGACGTGAACGAGTCCGACACCGTAGTAATCGTCACGGACTTGCTTCATTCGATCTTCGGGTACGACAAGTACTCGGAGATCACGAGCGAACACATGATTCGCGGAACCTTCTGCGATCTGGCCGTCAAGCTCGATGGCACTCTCGCTTTCCTGCTTGAGGTGAAGGCGATTGGCAGCGAACTGAAGGATCAGCACATCAAGCAAGCCGTGGACTACGCGGCGAATCAAGGCGTCGATTGGGTAGGCCTTACAAACGGCGCTTTATGGCGCGTATATAAGGTCAGCTTCGCCAAACCAATCACTCACGAGGTCGTCGTGGAGTTTGATTTGCTCTCGCTAAATCACCGTACGAGCGATCACATCGATATGCTCGGTTTGCTCAGCAAGGAAGGCTGGGCAAAAGCTCGGATGACCGACTATCACGAGCAGCGCCAAGCACTCAGTCGTTTTACGCTTGGCGCCCTATTACTGACGGAGAGTGTCATTGACGTCGTTCGAAGAGAGCTCCGGCGCGTTGTGGATGTGAAAGTCGAGGAAGATGAACTGCGCGCCGTCCTTCAAAACGAGGTAATCAAGCGCGAGGTCCTGGAAGGCGACAAGGCGGTGGCGGCAGCACGCCTCGTGTCACGGGCGGAGAAGCGCGCGTTGCGAAAGAGCCGCGAGGCGGAAGGTGGGCCTGCGCTAACTTCGCCTGAAGCGGCGCCCAGCTCCGTCCCCGCGACTTGAATGCCGGGAAGACGTTTGCGTTTCACGTGTCCGTCGATGAGATCGAGGAGCTGAGGTGGCGCCACTCAGTGACCACCTTGCGCCGATTCCTCAGATCGATACCCTCGACCCCGACGTTGGATCTCCCGAGGAAGTCTCGCCGAAGTGGCGAGTTTCTTTGCCGTTCTGACCTCTTCATACGTTTGATGCTACTGCAGCCGATGCTTGTGGCGCAGATCAGCGCCGGACATGACCAGTTCGAGTGCCACATGCATCTGGCGCCGCCTGCCGCTCAGGCCGGAGAACTTCCCGAGCGCGCCCTCTAAAAAATCCCGCTCGACTGTCAGCTCGCCAATCTTCTCGTGCAGCTCCCGGATCCGCTCTCGACCGTCCTCGGCGATCGCGTTGCCGCCGAAGATCGCCGCCGCATTCTAAAACCGGAGCCACCTCTGCTAACCCGCCGGACGGTGCGATCACCAGGACGATCACGAACATGATGACGATCACGCGCACGATCATGAACATGACGATCATCACTATGACCAACATACACACCGCACCCGATGCGGGATTCAGATGCCGAATGAGCTCCGCGCGACGGGGGCGGGATGGGGGCTAACTGGGCGGCCGGCTTAATTAGATGGAAGCCTCACGTCGACAGGAATGGGAATGGCCATTCGCTTTCTCATCTGCATCCGTTTCGATTTACCGTTGAGATGCCAGCCAAGGATGGCCATCCCGCACGCATCGTGGCAGTGCACGTCGGGTTTGCAATGCATGTCTTCACTTGCGAGATCGAAGATGCAGGAGCGAACCCGGAGGTCTACCGCGATGATCGCGAGGAGCGAGCATTCAACGCGGAACGGTACGACGCCTCATTTCAACTGGAGGCACTGATCCGCGATCTGGGAAACAGGAAATGTTTTTTTTCGAAGAACGAAAATTTCTTCACTGTCGAACTGCAAGGCGCGCCCGAGGGATTTGAGTATCGAGTCTTTTTCATCGTTCGAAAGAGGCCTGGCGAAGGCCATTCAGTCGATTTGATCGTTCAGAGTGCTTACCACGGCCGATTGGAACAGCGTCCTAAGGGACAGCGCAGGAAACCAGTAGGCTTCCGCGTAATCCTCGCTTCGGCGCTACTGGGAAAGGACTTGAAAGAGCCCCCCTAGAAAAGCCAAGCCCCGCACAGGGCGGGGCTCGTTAGCCAGAACCTCTTGAATATCCCACTCTTGGTGAGGACCTCTTTCGAGGCGGGCGAACGCTCAACTGGCCATTGCGTTCACGGGGCAATTTAGCGCCCAAGCCTGGGAGTGTCAAATCGACCTGAACCCAGTGGCAAACAGCTCTCTCTTTCTCGCCGTATGCGACCTCTGCGATGTGGCTTCCAGCCACATCATACACGCATAACCAATTGAAAGTACACAAAATATGTGAATCAAGGTGTTACGCGGTACTTACTTTTACCGAAAAAAAACCTTCCGTTTCCTTCCCTCGCGTTACCCCTAGTACACGTCCGTCTGAATCACGACACGCCCCTTCCGAAACTCGCTGCATACAGACGCGAACGACCGCCCGCCCCGACGGTGCGAGGCGTGCTTGAGAACGCTCGGCGTCCCCGCCTTGCGACGACGGCGCGGGCGCGACATAGGGTAACGAGGGGCGCGGCGGCCAGGGTACGTCGAGGACTGCCCCTCGAATTGTTTTGCAGAATCAGCGGCTTCTCGCAGCTTTCGCAGCGCTGCGCGTCCGGCCAGCGTCGCGATACCCGGCGAGCTGGGGGAGGCATGGAGGGGGGAGCTGTGCTGCATTCTAGGCGCACCTCCCCTAACTTTTCTCATCCAGCTCCCTTGCCGCACCCGGAGGAGCTGTACTAAATTCGGCCCGGCCGGACCTGCGTCGGCAGGCGGCAAAACCAAGTCGAACTCGCCAAAGGCGAATGAGCGATTGTCGCTCTCCCCGCCCCAAGAGTTCTCAACGAGAGGAACTGAAAATGTACGTTCAATTTCCTGCGATGCGCGGGCGGATGGGTTCTCGTGAGTACTACGCGTGCCTCATGCCGCTCAATGCGATACCCCAAATGTTCAAGTTCACGGACTGGATCGGCTTCTCGCCTGAAGATCGGGAGCAGCGCGTGCTCAACGTGAAGCGCGTTCCGGACCTCAAGCACTACATCCTCGACAACGAGACCGACTATCTCTTCGCGTCCATCACCGCCAGCTACAAGTGCCCACCTGCGTTCACGCCAATACCCGGTGATGACAGCATCGGCACCCTGAAGGTGAAGCTCGGCGACGAGTTCGTCATCAACGACGGGCAGCATCGCTGCGCCGGAATCTGTGCCGCACTCAAGGAGACCCCAAACATCGGCGACCACACGATCTCTGTCCTCCTGTTCCCGTGGGAGACCAAGGATCGCATGCAGCAAATGTTCTCCGACTTGAACCGCTTCGTCGTGAAGACCTCGAAGTCGCTCGACATCCTTTACGACAAGCGCGACAAGCTGTCTGCTGCGACGCTCGCGGCGCTCGATCACGTGGACGCGTTCAAAGATCTGGTCGAGAAGGACGACGCGTCTCTGAAGTCGAGGTCGCCCAAGCTCTTCACCCTCGCGGCGTTGTACGACGCGAACAGGGAGTTGCTGCGCGAACACATCAACGCGCCCATTAGCGAGAATATGGATCGCATCGTTCGTTTCTGGAACGTAGTGGCCAGGAACATGCCGGATTGGGCGAAGGTGCGCGCGGGCATGAAGCTCGCGGTCGAACTGCGAGCCGAGAAGATCGTGTCGCATTCGACGGTCCTGCGGGCCTTGGGCGGCTTGGGTGCCGAACTGGCCAAGGAGCCGGGCTGGGAGGATCGCCTGCAGGCGCTGCAGAGCATCGACTGGTCGAAGAAGAACCCGGAGTGGGACAACATCTGCATCGTCGCGAACTCTGTCGTGTCGAACCGGCAGGCTCGTGCGGCCACCAAGGCGTTCATCAAGGCGAAACTCGGCATGTCGCTCACCGACGGCGAGCAGCGCGCGATCGAGCGTCCGTCGGCGGCGGCGGCGTGAGGCACCCACGATGGCCAGTCAATTTTGCGACAACGCCGTGCGTCTGGAGCGGGAGGTCGCCGCGAAGGTGAAAGGAATGCTCCGGCGCGGCGACGACCTCGACGACATCGCCGTCTGGTTCGGAATCAGTGTGCGCGTCGTGCAAGCGGTGCAAGCCGGTGCAGTGCATGCGCAGCTCGCTCCCGCACCTGACGAAGCACTGCCCCCACACGGGCCGTACGACCGCGCGAAGATCGGATACGGCGCGCTCAATGAAGTGCAGGCGGCAGAGCGTCGACTGCACAGCGCTGCGAGCACCGTTCGGAACATCTATCGGTGGCAGTAGGCGACAGTGATGGAGTATTCGAGGGGCGCGGGAATGCGCCCCTCTTTTTTTTTCGTCAAAGCTTGCGGGCAACGCGCATACGCGAACAGGGAGTAGTTGCTCAGCAGTAGCCGCATGTCGGTACTGGAAGAGTTACCTCAAGCAGTGTGCGCCTTCCTACTCAAAGCGCCATCCGGCCGTGGAGGGCCGCCAGAAGAACAGTGAGACCCGAACGGATACGGAAGGCTGAGATTCGAACATAAAGGCGCCGGAACGCCACTGCCGTTGATTCTATGGTCTTCTGCCAAGGATCGCCGCAATGCGTTCCTTTCCCGCCACGTGGCCTGGTCAGAGTCGGGGCCCGAGAAAGCCGGGCAACGCGGCGGCCTGCTTCACCCAGTTCGCCATCTGCGTGCCCGTGTTGCCTCACGTAATTTTGTTACCGGATGCCTCACTGAAGATGTTACCGAGAGTTGCGGCTTTTCCTGCGTAAGTTCATCTATGAACCGTAAAACGAAGGGCAGTCTGACGCCGCAGGCGGCAGAAGCTCAGACTGGGTAGTGATGCCGGCCATAGTGTTCACCCGATCCTGGAACCGACATCTTGGGTGAAGTCTTGCATCTCGCAGATCAGCCGCTGCACCGCTTCGTGCCGCCAGGTTTTGAGTCGGCGCTGCAGCGTACGCAGCTGCCCGGCGGTGTAACAGTCAGGGTACTTGGTCCTCAGCGTGGTGAAGAGTTCAGAGCCAGTCTGATCAGGATCGTCGTTTAGCCACTCACACAGCTCTGCCCAATGTGCCTGCAACGGATCGGGGCGTCGACGGGTGCGAGGTATCGGCGATTGCCGATAGCGCAGCGGACCAATGATCACGCCCCGAGCTCGTGCATCCTCACGCCAACGTCCGACCCGTTGGGCAAAGGCACGGAGTTGACCGCGGTGAAAGCGGCCAGGGTACTGGACGCGCAGTTCATCAAACAGCTCGGTCGCATTCATGTTCGGGCGCTCCTCGAGTCGACGACACACCAATGGCCAGATCAGCGTGAAGGCGTGCTGCCGACGGATGTGTCGCCTAGCGAACTCCTGTCGCTGAAGTTCACAGCGCTTCTCGATTTCTGCGTCTAACCGAGGCGTGACAACCGGCCGTGCTTCCATCTGCACAACCTTGGGTTGAGGAGGCGGAACCGCCTGTCGTGGAGCAATGGTGTCCCGACGCACAACAGCTTGGAGTGGTCGTAGATAGCGCGGTTGCGCCTCTGCGGAGTGCGTCGGCCGGACTTCTCCTGCTCGCCAAGCGCTGGACAGGCTCGCCAGGAACACCGGCAAATTCGGTTCCTGCACGCTGGAGACATCGGGCTTGCCGCCATTGGCGAGCTCCACCAGATGGCTTTGCATCGCACGCACTTCCTCGAGCAGCTTCAGTGGATCGAGCGCATTGCCGACCTCGCGCAACTTGACCTTGATGGACTCGGACAGCGTTTCAGCCTGCAAAAGCCGCTCGCAAGGCGTTTGCGGTGGATGATACCGCTTCGTCACATGTGCACCCTGCCGATGCTTTTCGGCCAACTTGAAGGAGGGCTGGAAGAAGTTCTCGAACAGCCGCGAGGCGCCGTACAGTCGCGCGAGCACCTGTGCCGCAGCGATGCCTTCGAACCGCCGATACCCCAAGTGCTTGCGCACGATGGCGCCGTTCTTTTGTTCGATCCAGGCCTGGTCGTTCTTGCGATAGGGCCGAGATCGAGTGAACTCGATGCCATTACGCAGACAATATTGGATCATCGCTTCGTTCACGAACTCACTGCCGTTGTCGACATCCAGAGCTCGAAGCGCAAAGGGCAGCCCGATGCGGATACGTTCCAGCGCCTCAATGAGCAAGCCGCTTTCACGTACGACCAACGGTGTGCACTCGGTCCAACCGCTTGCGATATCGGTGAGCACGAGACTATTGATGTAACTTCCTTTGTTCACTTCCCCGCAATGCGCGACGAGATCCATTTCCATGCTTCCCGGTGGTGGCTCGTTCCAATCGGCAAAGGTACGCACCGGTATGCGGCGGCGGATCTCCGGCGTCACGCGGCGAGGCTTTCGGGTGCCGGTCGCATTGCGCGGCGTGCGCAACAACCGGTCGATCGTTGCAGCACTCATCGCCAGCACCTTGATCTGGATCGCTTCATCGAGCTGCAAGTGGCCATGGCGCTCGAGAGCGGGCAGCAAAATCCGCAGCAGTGGCCGCAGCCGTTTCCCACAGAGGCGATCGGATGCCTCCCAGAGCACGATCAGCGCCTGGCGCGCCGCATCGTCATACAGGCTCGGGCGACGACGTGTCTGAGGCCGCTTGGGTTTTGGCTGCGCGTTCAGCGCACGGATCGCAGATTTAGGGTGGTAGCCACTCACCGCAATGAACTCGTCCAGGATCTTCCGCTTTTCTTTGCCGCTGGCGATCCGATAACGCCGCCGAATGGCATTCGCCCATTCGACACGGGCCGCAAGGCTGATCTTGGTCTCCATAGCGTCCTCCCCAGGGGTCAGGCCGCAATGGTGACATTTCCCTTCACCGGTAACATTTCACGTGAGGCAACGGTGCCGCTGGGTAACATTTATTGTGAGGCAACGCGCACAATCTGCGCCTCGTCGAGCTCGTCGCCTTCGTGGATGTCGATGTAGCGCGCGTCCTTGTGCTTGCTGGCGCCGGGCGGGACCGGTCGCAGCGACGTGCCGCGGAAGAAGGTCACCTTGACGTAGTGGGTGAAGACGTGGAACGACAGGAACCAGCCCTGGCCCTCGATGCCGTAGAACGGCGAGTTCCACTTCACGGCCTTGCGCACGTTGGGCACGTTCCGCACGATGAGCGCGTCGAGGCGCTTCCCGAGGTCGCGCTTCCAGCCCGGCATCGCGGCGATGTACGCCTGCACCGGGGCGTCGCCGTCCGCCTTCGCGATTTGCGGGTTGCCGCCCGAGAGGAGGACGACGGCGACCTTCTCGCCTTTTCGCACCTTGATCGGCTTGGCCTCACTCGCACCTGGCTTGGCCTTCGCGCCTGCCTTCGGCGGGTTGGATTGGTGCCGGCGGCCATTCTGGGCCACCGCGGCCTTCACGAGCGCCTTGAACGCGCCCGCGTCGACCTTCTCCCCTTCGTGGATGTCGATCGCCCTTCGCGTGTTGCCTTCCAAGCTGGAATTGAAGAGGCGCGATGGGTCTGGGATGCTGGCCCCCCGGGCGAACGTGAGCTTCACGACCTTCGTGTACGCCTCCCCGGTGCAGACAATCCCGTGGTGCGACCAGACCGGAGTGCCCATCCACTTCCACTCCTCGATCATCTCGGGGTCGGCTTCCAGGATCAGCGCCCGCATGCGGGCCAGGGTCTCCCCGCGCCATCCCCCCAGGTCGCGGATCCGCTGGTCGATGAGCCGGGAAGCGGGTTTCCCGCCTGCGAGGAGGACTGGCTTTTCGACCTTGCCGGACTGCGACTTCGGCGCCGCCTTGCGCGGATTGGCCGCCTTCGCAGCGACCCGCCTGGCGGCGGCCTTCTCTGCGACCTTCACCGACTTCCTGGACGTCTTGTTGGCCATTGTGTTCACTCCTATTCGCCGGCGCGTGGCGCGCTACACCACTTGGTGGCATACGGCAGCACGAACAAGTACAGACCGGTGGGCAGGAGCAAGGCGAGCGGGGCCACCGCCAAGACGCCCACCCACGCGGCATAGTCCCCCCGTACCACGGCGACGATGTTGACGATGACGGCCACCGTAAAAGCAATGGACAGCCAACGATGGATCTGCCGAAGCCACTTGTTCCAGTTCAATGGGACCTCCTCTGAAGACAAACTGAAGCGTAACGCGGCAGACATCAGTCTGTCCGCGCCAACACCTGCTCCAGCTTCGCGAAGAATTGCTGCCACCCCGCGTTGGCGCCCCCGTAGGCCTGTTTCTGATCCGGCCGGAAGCCCGACTGCTCCATGCGCAGGTGAGTCCCCGTGCTCGTTGGGGTGAGAGTCAAGGTCACCACACTCTTCAGATTGTAGGCCGCATCGTCGTGCGCAAAATTCCAGGTGTAGGACAGCGTCTTGTTCGGCTCGACGGCGAGGACCTCGCAGTCCAACACGCCGCCCCAGTCTCCGCGAAGATTAAAACGGTGACCCACGACTGGCTTGAAATCGTTCTTCATCAGCCACTCCTCGATCAGGTGTGGTTGCGTGAGCGCGCGCCAGACCTTTTCCGGCGGAAAAGGTATCTCCCGTTCGACGACGACGGAGCGCGTTTCGGTCGCGGGTTTGCTCATTGGTCCATCCTCTTGAGTAGATCTTCGAGCTGGTCGAACCGGCTTTGCCAGAAGCCGGCCATTTGGCTCGTCCAGTCGATCAGCGGGGCCAAGGCGCTGAGCTGCGCGCTATAGTGCGTCTGGCGACCTTCGTGGCGGTCGCGCACCAGCCCGGCCTGCTTCAGGACCCCAAGATGCTTTGAGACGGCCGGTTGCGAGATCCCGGCCCGAGCCGTCAGAGCCCCGACCGTCTGCTCTCCTTTGCGGCACAATCGCTCGAAGATAGCCCGCCGAGTCGGATCGGCGAGCGTTCTGAAGAGCACATCGCGAGCGTTCGGCATTTGCGATCGATAACCTGCTGGCTATTGATTGATATATAACTGCCGAGATATGTGTGAGTCAAGCAGGAACATGGAGCGGTACAATGATCCTCCCTGGGAGACGCGCGTGATATTCATGCGTGGCCAGTATTTGCTAACTGATCATCAAAGTTTGGCCACAATGGCCGAACTTTGGTTTCATGCACACGAGCACGGCTCATGACGATGGCGAGATGAGGCCCAAGAGGATTCGAACCCCTTTGCCTTCTCGCAACTCGCCAAAAGCGAAATCGAATCTGAGGGAACGGAGTTCTGCGATCGAGCGTGCGACTGAATGCACATTGCCGAAGGAAGTTTTTGAACCCGAAATATTTCTAGTTATTTTAGGGTCTTACGAAGGAGGCCCAAGAGAAGAAACTTCAAACCAAATTCTCGGAACGCTTGAAGAATGGAACTCACATCTTCAGGCGCATGCCCCCTCCTGAAGGCCCGTCGCGGAACTTCGACGGTCGCACACGTTCTCATTGGAACGCGCCCTGTGCAGGGATTGAACGGCAGGGATTATACGAGGAAGCCCCTATGCCTAGGGCTAGGCACACAATAGGGATGTTGTTTTCTTTGGCTTTCCTGATTGCCGGCTGCGATAGCGGCGGAGTTGCGCAGAACCCCCAGCCACCGCCGGCCCCGACCAGTGGACTAGACGCGCGCCCCAGCAACACGACCTGTATCGCGCCCGATCGCGCCACGGGCAGCGTCACCATCGGCACGCAGCGGGTGTTTCCGAACCTCCGGTTCGTGGACCCGGTTACTCAAGGTTCGCACGACCCCATTTTGATGCTGCAGGCGCCGGGCGATGCGAGCCGCTGGTTCGTGGTGGAGCGGTTCGGCGCCGTGCGCGTGTTCGACAACAACGCGGGCGTGGCGGCTTCCTCGGTTTTCATCGACATCGGCGCGCGCGTCGAGTCTGTGTGCCCCGAATGCGGTCTGCTCGGGATGGCGTTTCACCCCGATTTCCCCGCGACCCCGCGGGTGTACCTCACGTACACCAGCCTGCAGCGCACTGGCGCCGGGCCGGATACACGGCTCTCGGAATTCACCTCGTCCGACGGCGGGCTCACGCTGAATCCCAATTCCGAGCGCATCATCCTCACGATCAGCAAGCCCACGCTCAGTCACCACGGCGGCGGCATTGCCTTCGGCCCCGACGGTTTTCTCTATTTCGGCGTGGGTGACGGCAACGGCGCACGCCCGATCGACGACGCCCAGCGGCTGACCACGCTGCTCGGCAAGTTCATCCGCATCGACATCGGGGGCACAACGGGCACGGCGCTCTATCGCATCCCGGCCGACAATCCGTTCGTCGCCAGCACCGCGCTCTGCAACGTGAACGGCTCCGGCCCGCAGAACTGTCCCGAGATCTACGCTTGGGGCTTTCGCAATCCCTGGCGCTGGAGCTTCGATCGCCAGACCGGTGCCCTCTGGGTCGGCGACGTCGGGGCGAGCGCGCGCGAGGAAGTGGATCGCGTCGTGCGCGGCGGCAACTACGGCTGGCGCTGCTTCGAGGGTACGCAGAATACGGGCCTGGCCTGCGGCAACCCGGCGAATCCGCTGCCGCCGGTTGCCGAGTACGACCACACGCTCGGGGCCGCCGTCACGGGCGGCTACGTCTACCGTGGCACAGCGGTTCCGGGTCTCGTTGGCCGTTACATCTTCGCCGACTTCGTGTCCGGGCGCGTCTGGGACATTCCCAATGACACGCAGCCCACGATGACGATGACCGGTGGGCTCGACACGGGCTTGCTCATCTCCTCGTTCGGAGAGGGCAACGACGGCGAGCTCTACGTCGTGAACATACGCGGCGATCTGCACCGCATCACCGGCTCGGGTGGCGGCGGCTCGGGCGTGGCCACGCAACTCTCCGCCACCGGGTGCGTGAACGCGTCGAACGCGACGCTGCCCGCGAGCGGGCTCATTCCCTACGCGCCGAACGCTGCATTCTGGTCCGACGGCGTGGTGAAGGAGCGCTGGATCGGATTGCCGAACGGACAGAACATCACCGTCGGCGCCGACGGCGATTGGGATTTCCCGAACGGCACGGTGCTGGTGAAGAACTTCCGTCTCGACAACCGTCTGATCGAGACGCGCCTCTTCATGCGCCACCCCGACGGCGTCTGGGCGGGCTACACTTACGAATGGAACGCGCAGGGGAACGATGCGACGCTGGTGCGCGGCGGCAAGCAGGTGACGGTCGGCGGACAGACGTGGATCTACCCGAGCGAAGGGCAATGCGTGCAGTGTCACACCCAGGCAGCGGGCCGCTCGCTCGGCCTGGAGACGCGACAACTCGCGTTCAACATCACGTATCCGCAGACCGGTCGCGATGCGCACCAGCTCGTCACGCTCAACGCGATCAACACGCTGACACCGCCGATCGCCAATCCGACAGACGAGATTCCGTATCCCAATCCGACCGGAATGGCCGGCACGCTCGGCGAGCGTGCGCGCGCGTACCTGCACACCAACTGCGCGCAGTGTCATCGCCCGGGCAGCCCGACGCCCTCCAACATGGATCTGCGTTACGCGACCGCACTCGCGAATACCAACGCCTGCGACATTGCGCCCGGACTCGGCGACCTCGGCATCACCAACGCGCGGCTCATCGCGCCCGGTGCGCCCGACCGCTCCGTGCTGCCCGCGCGCATGAACCTGCGGGGCGTTGCCAATGCCATGCCGCCGGCGGGCCTCGGCGCGCGGGTCGATGCCGGCGGCGTGACGCTGATCCGCGATTGGATCAACTCGCTCGCGAACTGCAACTGAACGGCTACTTCCCGGGCGGCACGCGCCGGGGGGTCCGGTCCAGGTACCCAGGGGTATCGGCCGCCCGTTGTCACGACTGCGCCTGACGAGGACTCTCCAGATTCGCCCAAAAAAACGCGAAAGCTTGCAACGCAAGCGCCGAACCGTCGGCGCGATGCTTGCCTCAGTAACCGCTGCTTCCTCCACCACCGCCGCCGGCAGCGAGCGCCGCGACAGCGGCTATGCCGAGCGCGACAAGGGTAGTGCGTCCAGCGGAGATTTTCTCGAGACTGATGCTTTGGATGTCGTCGTATGCGACGTTCTGTCCCGCGCCGTGCAGGCCATCTTCGTCGACTTTCTCCACTTTGAACTTCAGGCGTTGACCGCCGGTGGTGACTATTTCCACACGATCGTTCCGGTGGAGAGTCTGCGATAGCTGCGTGCGCTCGGCTGATAGCGGCTGCACTGTCATGCAGCCCAGCATCGCAAAGCACGCGTACGCAATAATGAACAACTGAACATGTCTCTTCACTTGCATCTCCTGTTTGCAATCCGCCAAGGTCTCCGCGTCTTAGTACTCGCCTCGCGATCAAAGTTTTCAGAATCACAATGCGCAGAACCAAGGTAAGGCGGGCCACACATGAAAGTCAGACCTCACACCGCACCAACGTCGCTTGATTCCGCATGCGGCAACGCGGCTGCAGTGGCTGCCCGGACTCGCATCGCAGGATCCGCGCGCAATAGCTACGGGTTGAGAGTGTGTCTCGCCTCCTTCCGGATCGAGTCCGTAGAGCCCCAAGGCCGCGATCGAGCACCCTGGGCGAATCGGGTTCGGGCCCAGAGTTCTCGGAAAGGGGGCTGTGCGCACGATCGAACAGAGACACGGGCGGGAGACGATGGGCTAGTATCGAACCGCCCCAAAACGAGCCGCGACACAGCGGCCTTGACAATCGGTGCAAGTAATGAGAGCAGCGCCACAGGCGTCGGTGCGGATGGTTGCAGCGACGATTGCAGCCTTGTCCATTCCAGCATTCTCCTCCGCTGCGCCGCGTCCCGATCAACTCGCGTTCCGCGATCTGTACGAGGAACTCGTCGAGACCAACACCACGCTCTCGTCCGGCAGTTGCACCGACGCCGCCAAGAAAATGGCGGCGAGACTCAGGGCCGCAGGCTTTCCCGACGCCGGCATCCACCTCATCGTGGCGCCGGATCACCCAAAGGAAGGCAGTCTCGTCGCGGTGCTACGCGCGCCACGCGCGAAAGCCAAGCCGTTGCTATTGCTCGCGCACATCGATGTCGTCGAGGCCAAGCGCGAGGATTGGACACGGGACCCGTTCACGCTGTTCGAAGTGGACGGCTATTTCTACGCGCGAGGCGCTTCTGACGACAAGGCGATGGCGGCCGTCTGGGTCGATAGCCTGATCCGCCTGCATCAGGAGGGTTTCCAGTCGACGCGCGACATAAAAATTGCGCTGACCTGCGGCGAGGAGACGATCGGGGCGTTCGACGGTGTGCAATACCTGCTCGCCAATCAGCGCGAACTGATCGATGCACAGTTCGCACTGAACGAAGGCGGACTAGGTGTCCTCGACGAGCAGGGCCGCCGCGTAATGCTGGGCGTGCAAGCGGGCGAGAAGACACCGCAGGATTTCCGGCTAGAGGTCGTCAACCCAGGCGGTCACAGCTCGCGTCCGGTGAAGGACAACGCCATTTATCACTTGGCCGCCGGACTCACGCGCCTCAGCCAGCACGACTTTCCGATTCATTTGAACGAAACGACGCGGACCTATTTCAACCGAATGGCTGTCATTCAGGGCGGTGAGATCGGCACCGCGATGAAAGCCCTGGTGGCGAACCCGGCGGATGCGAGTGCGGCTGAGCTCGTGACGGCCAACCCGAGCTGGAACGCAATGTTGCGTACTACATGCATTGCCACGCTACTCGAAGCGGGCCACGCAACCAACGCACTGCCACAACGCGCTCGTGCCAACGTCAATTGCCGCATTTTCCCTGGCGTCGCCGTGGAGGATGTACGCCGTACGCTCGAGCAGGTCGTGGCCGATCCGGCCATTACCGTCACGGCACTCAAGACGCGCGCGCCCATCGCGCCGCCGCCGGAGCTGAAGCCTGCGATCATGCGGCCAATAGAGAAGACGTCGGCCGAGTTTTTTCCTGACGTCCCCCTCGTGCCGATGCTACAGCCCGGCTACACAGACGGGCAGTTTCTGAATGCGGCCGGAATTCCCACGTACGGCGTCGGCATGTTCCTCGACGCCGATTTCGGGCGCATTCACGGGCTGAACGAACGAATCCGAGTGGAATCGGTATACGACGGCCGGGATTTTCTGCACGCGCTCGTGAAGATGTACGCGAGCGAAGCTCAATAAACGCGACGCAGTTCGAGCGGTATCGTTTCGGCTTGTCTTTCGGGAGTGACGACGTGCGCGTCAACGGTGCTCCACCGCAAGATGAACTCGCGGGCAATCGCCGCTCTACGACGCTGGCGCTGCTGTCGTTCGCGATGCTGATCGTCTCCCTGGATCAGTACATCGTCGTCGTGGCGTTGCCCGATATCGGCCGCGACTTGGGTTACTCGTCGCAGACGTTGCAATCAGTGATCAGCGCCTACGCCGTTGCATGGAGCGGGTTCCTGCTGCTCGACGGTCGCGCTACCGATCTGCTGGGGCAACGTCGGGTGCTGGCGACCGGCCTCGCGCTGTATGCCATCGCTTCGCTCGCCGGAGGACTCGCGGGGGGCCCGGAGGTTCAGCTCATGCACGTGCGGCGCAGGGGCTCGGTGGGGCGCTGGTCTTTCCGAGCACCCTGGCGCTCATCAACACCACTTTTGCAGAAGGCCGCGAGCGTAATCGCGCACTCGGGATCTGGGGTGGTGCGGGCGCGGCGGGCTTGGTGGTCGGTGTCCTGCTGGGCGGCGTCCTGACGCGCGCGTTCGGCTGGGAAGCAGTGTTCTTCGTAAATGTTCCGCTTGCGGGGGCCGCCCTCATTCTGACCTTCCATCTGATCGAGGCCGATCGGGCCAGCGACGCGAGCCGCGTGTTCGATCTTCCCGGTGCGCTCACGGCCACGGGCGCTGTCAGCTTGCTGGTGCTCGCGCTCGTGCAGGGCCCGACCTTCGGCTGGAGTTCACCCGGAATCCTGTTCGCCCTTGTTGTAGGGCTGGTGCTGCTCGGGAGTTTCACAGTCATCGAGCGGCGCAGCCGCGATCCGCTCGTGCCACCCCGCCTGCTTGCCAACCGTGTCCTCACCATGGCCGTGGTGATTGCATTCATGTTCATGGCGACCTTCGGTTCACTCCTCTATTTCCTCTCCATCTATTTCCAGAATGTGCTGGGCTACGATGCACTCAAGACCGGTGTCGCATTCCTGCTTCCGACCACTGTGGTCGTCGCCGCTTCAACGCTTGCGGGTCAGGCGGTGACGCGCTTCGGCATCAGACCTACGCTTGTCACCACGCTCACGCTCGGCGCAATCGGCGCCGTCGCGGTCGGCCTGGCGGTATCCGCGGATGGCTCCTACACCGCGCTCATCCCTGGCCTTGTCGCTGTCAGCGTCGGTGATGGTGTCCTGTTCACAACAATGTTCATCGCTGCGGCCACCGGGGTGAAGGACCGCGAGCAGGGCGTTGCTTCAGGCATCGTGTCCACCGGCTCGGGCATCGGCGCCGCGGTCGGCCTCGCCATCCTGGTGCTCGTCGCCAATTCCGGCACCCAAGGACTCCTTGGCGAGGGGCTGCGACTGGCGACAGCCGAAGGTACCAGGACAGCTGCGTTCGTCATTGCGGGAGGACTCGTGATGACTCTGTTGGTTGCGCTCAACCTGCGCACTCCTCACGGCGCGATCGACAGAGTGTCAGTCGCCCGTCGTGACGATTCACCAAAGGCACAGTGATGTGGTACGCAGCTGAGCGACGCTCTTCCGCTCACACGATCCAGCTCCACGCGGCCTTCGAGATCTACCGGGCCTTTCCTAAAGACGCCGTGTGCGATTACTGGTGGAATCGCGCCTTGCTGCCGTGCCATGGGCGCGAATGATGGGTCGAGCATTCGCCCGCGAGCAAGAGAAATCGCCTGATGCGATGCGACGGGCAAGCTATTGCTTCGGTTGTTCCGTCGCCGGTTTCTGCTCGCCCCGATGTCTCATTGCCTCCAGCCAATGCTGTCGTTCCACGCAATTGTCGTAGCGTTTCTTGTCGCCTGTGACTATATACTCCTCCTTGCAGTTCGTTGTTAGCATGCCGTAGACGCGCACATCGCCTTCGCCCCAATACGCCGAGAAGTCGGCCTGATCGACTTGCAATCCTTCTGCAAATAGAGCTGCACGTCCTTCGGGAGTGAGTTTCACCGGGGCGTTTCTGTCCACGATGGCCACTGCCCACCGACGGAGCTTGTCAGCTTCTTTGTTTTCCGGTGCTAGCGGTTCCCGCAGGATTCCCAGCGCGAGTTGAACGTACTGCTGTTTCACACCTTCCTGTGAAACTTGGCGCTGAATCATCCAGCCGCCAATGGCGAGAATGATTGGCACGGCGATGAGGGAAAATATTGTCGCGACGCTTTTCCACCGTTCCTGGCTTGCCGTTGACCACGACGACCATCCCATAGCTCGCTCCCTAGTTGATGAGTCGCGCGCCCCCCACGTCACTCGCTACCGTGCGAGGCGTGGATCTTTTGTTGTTATGCCGCTTCTGCGTCAACTGCCAGCGTGTTCAGAAACGCGGTGAGCCGCTTCACTTCCGCCTGTTTCAGATCCACAGGCAGCCGAAGGTAAGCGAGCCGCCCTTCCCGCAGCGGGAACGGATAGTCCACCAAGCCCGATGTCGGTGACGTAGGTGGCATCGCCGGGGCCGCTGGCGTCCGGGCAGAGACTTCCGGCACAGTCTCTTCGATCGTGGTTCCGTTGTTCTTGCGCTCGCGCTTGAGCACCGTCGGCTTGTCGCTCGCCGGTGCCTTCCACGCGGCGGGATTGGCCGCGTATTCCAGAAAGGATCTGACCGCGATAGGCCAGCGCTTCGAGTACGCCTGCAGACTTCCCTGCTTGAACTGCGACGCTTTCTTATTCATGAAGCGCCGGAACGCGTCATCGACATCGATGGTGCGCACGTCGACGCTTTCCCAGTTGTCCAATACAGAGAGGACCTGAGCAGCGGCACCGCGCAGCGACTGCGCCGTGTGGCCGTTCATTTCGCCCTTCTCTCCAGCTCGCTTCCAAAAATCCACGAGCGCTTTTCCGTTCGTCTCAATTCCACCGTCCACGGGAGTTCTCCAGAAATGCACCGACATCGGAGCGGGCGCTATGGGAACAGTTTCACCGTCCGGTGTCAATACAGTTCTGGTTCCAGTTCAGTGTGGAACTGGTTTATCGCTTATGTTCAACTCCGCGTCTGCCCGCCAATGGGTCCGCTACGCCCTGTGCTGTTGCTCCAGCACACATTAGCCGTACGGTAGCCGTACGGCGCTAGGCGAAGGCTGTGAAAAGCACTCAAGTTATTGTTTTTATGGCGTCCCCAGGGGGATTCGAACCCCCGTTACCGCCGTGAAAGGGCGATGTCCTAGGCCGGGCTAGACGATGGGGACGCGGTGGACAGGAATCAGCAATCGACAGGAATCAGGCGCGGCGAGAGCCATCAATGCGCGGGAATATTGGTGGAGCTGATCGGGATCGAACCGACGACCTCCTGAATGCCATTCAGGCGCTCTCCCAACTGAGCTACAGCCCCACGCGAGGGGCGCGACTGTACTGACCCGGCACCGCACTGTCAACGAAATCCAACGGATTCACGCAGTTACGCGCGCCCGAGGTACTCCAGAGCGCGGTCGATCCGCTTCAGGGCCAGCTCCTTTCCGAGCAGCGCGACGGTCGCGTCGATCGGGGGCGACACGGCCCCGCCTGACACCGCCACGCGCAGAGGCTGGGCGACCTTGCCGAGGGACGTCCCGCTCTCCGCGCACACGGCATTCAACGCCGCATGCACGCCCTCCGCGCCCCAAGGCTGCACGGTGGCGAGCTTGCCGCGCACGGCCGCAAGGAGCGGCAGCGCCTCGGGCGTCAGGTTCTTCTTCGCCGCCTTTTCGTCGTAGCTCTCGAAGTCCCGGAAGAAAAACACGCTCGCCAGCGCCATCTCCTTGAGCGTCTTCGAACGCTCACGCTGGGCCGCTGCGATGCCCTCGAGCTGCACGAGATCGTTCGCCTCGATGCCGATCTGCTTCAACTGCCACTGCAGCTGCTCGGCGAGGTAGCGCAGCGGCGCGCGCATCATGTGCTGCTGATTCAACCACAGCAGCTTCTCAGGATTGAAAGCCGAGGCCGCCTTGTTGACGTCATGGATGTCGAACACGCGCGTCAGCTCCTCGAGCGTGAAAACTTCCTGGTCACCGTGCGACCATCCGAGGCGCACCAGGTAATTCAACAGCGCCTCGGGCAGATACCCCTCGTCGCGATACTGCAGCACGCTGACCGCGCCGTGACGCTTGGACAACTTCGCGCCGTCCGGCCCCAGGATCATCGGCACGTGCGCATAGACCGGCGGCTTCACGCCGAGCGCGGTCAGCATGTTCATCTGCCGCGGCGTGTTGTTGAGATGATCGTCGCCGCGGATCACGTGCGTGACGTGCATGTCCATGTCGTCGACCACCACGCAGAAGTTGTAGGTCGGCGTGCCATCGCTGCGCGCGATGATGAGATCGTCGAGCTCGCGGTTGTCGAACGTCACGCGGCCGTGGATCACGTCATCGACCACGACATGCCCGTCGAGCGGATTCTTGAACCGCACTACCGGGTCGACGCCCTCGCGCTTGTCGGTGCGCTCGCGCCAGCGCCCGTCGTAGCGCGGCTTCTCTTTGCGCGCCATCTGCTCGGCGCGCAGCGCATCGAGCTCTTCCTTGGTGCAATAGCAGTGGTACGCCGTGCCCTCGCGCAGCATCTGCTGGATGACTTCGCGGTACCGGTCCATGCGCTGCGTCTGATAGAACGGCCCCTCGTCGTGCTCGAGGCCCAGCCACTTCATGCCATCGAGGATCACCCGCACCGCTTCCTGAGTGGAGCGCTCCCGATCCGTGTCCTCGACGCGCAGGATGAACTTGCCCGCGTGGCGGCGGGCGTAGAGCCAGCAATACAGCGCGGTGCGCGCGCCGCCGACGTGGAGCAGGCCGGTGGGGCTGGGCGCGAAACGGGTGCGGACGGTCATCGTCGGCCTGGGGCTAAAAAAGGAGCGCGAACGATATAGAGAGTGCCTGTCGGTTTCAACCACCGAGCTCGCCACGGACGCTCGTCAAGTTGGCCCCGCCGGGTAAATCTCCGACAAGCGTCGCGCCGTCGCCGCGAGCTTGTCCCTGAGCGCGACCGGCTCGAGCACCTCGCCCTCCACCCCCAGCCGCAGCAGCTGCGACGCGGCGTGATCGATCGATTCGATCGGAATCGTGATCCGCCGCCAGCCGCGCGCATCCGGGGCCTCGAGGCCGCTATCGACTGCCTGGCTGACCGCCGCACTCAGGTTGCGCAGGCGTTTCGCGCCTGTCGGTGACACCCGAACCACGGCCGATCCCTGGTAGAGCCCGGCCTCGAACCGGGCAATCGAGGCGGCCCAGTGCTTGGCGAGCTCGAACTTCTTCGGCCTCGCGAATTTCTCTTCGCGCACCTCGACCTCGTGCATGTTCGACAGGCGATAGGTGCGCGGCTCATTCTCCGCGCCGGCAACCACGTACCACTCCCCCGCCTTCAACACGAGCCCGAGCGGCTCGATCACGCGATTGACCACGTCTTTCCAGCTCTCGTAGCGAATCCGTACGCGTCGCTCGTTCCACACCGCCTCGGCGATCGCGGCGAGGTGATCGATGCGCGGCGGATTCTGGAACCAGCCGATCGGATCGAGGTGAAAGCGCGAGCCGACGACGCGCGCATCGGCCTGCCATTGCGCCGGGAGCGCCGCCAGGAGCTTCAATTGAGCGGAGGCCATGGCATCGCCCAGGCCGAGCTGCGCCGCGGGTCCGGGCGTGCCCGCGAGAAACATGGCTTGCGCTTCCTTCGGTGTCAGGCCGGTGAGCCGCGTGCGCCACCCGCCGAGCAGCTCGAAACCGCCCGACGGTCCGCGCTTCACCGTCACCGGAACGCCCGAAGCGCTCAAGTGCTCGACGTCCCGGTAGACGGTTCGCACCGAGGCTTCCACTTCCTCGGCAAGTTCCTGGGCGCTCATGCGCCCACGCGCTTGCAGCAGCAACAGGATCGACAGGAGCCGGCTCGCGCGCATATTCGAAGGCTAGCAGATATACCTGACAAGAGGTGTCAGCTATACGGGTGCACCATTCGCGGCACTCCCGATGTCGGGAATGAGCTTGGAGCGAAACACCGTGGATCCGGGAAAGCAGACGAGCCAGGACACCAGCACCGTCGTCGAGTTGCGCCAGTACACGCTGCATCCCGGACAGCGCGACGTGCTGGTCGATCTGTTCGATCGCGAGTTCATCGAGACGCAGGAGGCGGTCGGAATGCGGGTCCTCGGCCAGTTTCGCGACAAGCACGATCCGAACCGCTTCGTGTGGCTGCGCGGCTTCGCCGACATGCCGTCGCGCGCCGGCGGGCTGCAATCCTTCTATGGCGGTCCGGTCTGGAAGATGCACCGTAACGCGGCCAACGCCACGATGGTGGATTCCGACAACGTCCTGCTCCTGCGTCCTGTCGATGCGCAGTCGGGCGTGCCCGTGCGGACGGAGCGTCCGCCGGTCGGCACGCTTCACCGTGCGAGCTCGCACGTGATGGCGACGATCTACCTGCTCGAGGCGCCGGTCGATCAGCGTTTCCTGCAATTCTTCGAGCGCCGCGTGCGGCCCATCATGGTCGAAACGGGCGCCGAGCCGATCGCGCGCTACCAGACAGAGTACGCGGCGAACAATTTTCCGGCGTTGCCGGTGCGCGAAGGCGAACACGCGTTCGTGTGGCTCGCCTCGTTCGCCGACGCTGACGCATATCACCGTCACGTTCGCCGCCTGGAGGATTCGAAGATGTGGAATGAACAAGTGGAGCCCGAGCTGGCCGAGCTGCTCGTCTCGCCGCCCCAGGTCCTGCTACTCGAACCGACGAGCCGATCGACCCTGGGTCGCCTGGAGCCTTTCGCACCGGAGCGCACCGGCGACAGTCACGACTTCGATTTCCTCGCCGGATCGTGGAGCATCGCCCACCGCCGCCTGCGCGAGCGTGGCGTGGGTAGCAACGACTGGGATGATTTCCGGGCCACGTTCCGCGCCGATCTGCACATGGGCGGCGTCGTCAACGTCGATGAGATGAGCGTCCCCTCGCGCGGCTGGTCCGGAATGTCGATACGTGTCTTCAACGCCGAAAAACGCCAGTGGTCCATCTACTGGATCAACAGTCAGAAGGGTGTGATGGAGCCGCCCGTGCGGGGCGGCTTCGCCGGCGATCGTGGCGAGTTCTACGGTGAGGACGTGGACAACGGCCGGCCGGTCACAGTGCGTTTCATCTGGACGCGGCTCGGACGTCACGCCGCGCGCTGGGAACAGGCGTTCTCGTACGACGGGCGGGAATGGGAGACGAACTGGGTGATGGATTTCACCCGCGACAGAAATGAGCGCCCCGGGTACGTTCGGTTCGGCTAGCCTCGTCGTGCGAGCTGCCGCTTCAGCGTAGCGACCTGGCCCCGCAACTGAGCGATCTCCGTTTTCGAGTCGAACCAGCGGAAGGCGAAGAAGAGCGCGGCAATGAGCAGAGTCCCGATGATCGCCGAATTCATGAAGTACCTCGCGGTTTCGCCCGCGGTCCCGCCCCGCCGGTTCGTGGCGGATGCTGGTCCGGATCGATGGCCTGCGCGGCGAACGAGCGCAGACAGGCTGACGAACAGATGAGGGCGGGAGGATCCTGGTCGTCGATCGTGCCGAGGTTCGGCAGGCGGCTGATCACGTAGTGCGGCTTCGGACGCCGTCCATCCTCGTTCCCGATGTCGCGTTCGCAGACATCGCAGGTCATCACGAGGATTTCCTGCGGGGCCTGGAAGCTCCCCGTGGTGCGCCAGCCCATCGTGATCCTCGCGGTTCGAACCCCGCTCCGGCGCCAGGCGCCGGAGCGGGTCGAAGTGCTGCTTAGAAGCGGCGCGGTCCGCGATTCCCGCCGGAACGCTCGCGCTCCTGAGCTTCGTTCACCTTGAGCGCACGGCCCTCGAAGTCCTTGCCGTTGAGTGCCTGGATGGCACGCGAGGCATCGGCGTTACCCATTTCGATGAAACCGAAACCGCGGGGGCGGCCGGTGTCACGATCGGTGATGAGGGCCAGCGACTCGACCGTGCCGTGTGCTGCGAACAACGCGCGCACCGACTCTTCTGTCGCCGTGAAGGGGAGATTACCAACGAATAGTTTGGTCACTGCAGAATTACTCACAAGTTAAGAATAGAGGACATCGACAGGAAGAGACTTCCTGGTTCGCAGACGTTTCTGAGGTGTGAGACCAGGGCCGTCAATAGGCGCCGGGATGGCGCTGTGGGGCCGAGGCAGACAAGGCGGAATGTCACGAGCCGGCGATAACTTACCTGAAAACGGCCGGATTTGCTTGGGTTTTCGCAGGTCAGCCCGATTGTCGCCGCTATCAGGGCTGACGGGCGGACGCGCCTGGTTAGCCCAGCTGGTCCGCGGCAGGTCGCGCAGGCGCGGGCGACCTGCGCGGGCAGATCCGTTGGGCAGCAGGCTTGGCGCTAGGTAGTTCCACGAATGCGCCAACCCTGGACCAGAGCGTATGTTGCCGATGTCTGCCATTCGAGAGCGCACCCATGAACCGTTCAATCGTCTCAGTTCCACTTCGCGGCCTCCTTGCGGCGCTGATTGCGGTGCTGCTGCTGTCGTCACAGGCCTATGCCGTTGAGCCTTCATCCGACGACCCGGCAGTGCTCGCCGCGACCTACAGCAAGCAGGCGGCCGATCTCCGTGCGGATGCCGAGAAGCATGCCAATATCGCCAGGATGCACCGAGGCGGCGCCGGCACCGGCAAGACAGCACACGAAAGCATCGCGAAACATTGCGAACGTATCGCGGAGAACCTGCGTGCTGCCGCCGCAGAGAGTGATGCACTCGCGGCACAATATCGCGAGCTTGCAAAGAAGTAAGTCAGTCGCACGCGGCCGCGGCAGCTTCGCGGCCAGGGCGTCCTCTAAGAACGCCCTGGCCGCTGCCCGTGGCCGTGAGCGCCGCCCCTGCCGTGCATGAACACGTGCATCAGGGGACATGCCAGCAAGAGTGCGTATGGCCAGGCGCCCGCCGCGTGGCTCCAGTGCTCGCGCAGCAGGTAGAAGGCCACGATCACGGCCAACATGCCGGCGGCAACGACAACCCGCGAGCGCCACATCGATCTGGCCGTGTCACTCGGTGACCCGCCCCGTTCAGCTTCGTCGTGCATTTGCGTGCTCCGTGGCATTCGAACGTGAGGCGCCGAGGGCCGTCCAGGTTCTGCGCGCGACCACCGTCAGACTGATTTGATGGTCCGCAGCGGCTCGCGGACCCGGAAGCGGCTGACCGCGTCGCTGGCCATCCTTTGGGTGCACCAGCGCGCGAAATACCGGCCGAACAGGCGCCCGAGCCAGCGCTGCGGCGCAGAGTCCGGCAACGCGTAATCGATGAAAACGCACAGCCGCGAAACGCTGCCCTGGGGCGTGATCTCGAACCCCATTCGATACTGACCGATGACCAGGAGCCTCGGTTGCCCGGCCGTTTCCCATACCTTGCGGCGCGGCACATCGCGCTCGGTCACGACCTCGTCGAGAGACAGACGGATGCCGAACGCACGCCCGGTCATTCGGATGTGAAGATCCGACCCTGCGGCCGAGACCTTCATCAGTTATCACTTCCATCCGGCCGCCACCCATCGCCCAGGACGCTCGGCTCATGTGCGAAGACAGCCGCGCATGATCATCGATGTGACTGAAGACGTTCTGCGCCGGCGCCGGACTGAGGCGACGCTTTCGTAGTGATGAGGTAGTGCGCGCATCGTGACTCACCGTAGCGGCTGACGTCTGCCACCGGCCGCCTGTGCTGGCACGGATGCGGCGCCGCCCGATACGCTCACGCTGCGCCTTGCCGGCGTGGGCGTGAATACGCACTTACCACGAGCCGGCGCGGCGCAGCCGCAGCGCATTGCCGATCACCGACACCGAAGAGAAGCTCATCGCGAGCGCGGCAACCAATGGACTGAGCAGCCACCCGGTCAGCGGATAGAACACACCTGCCGCGAGCGGGATGCCCAGAGCGTTGTAGACGAACGCGAAGAACAGGTTCTGCCGGATGTTGCGCATGGTTGCGGCTCAGCTGCCGCGCGCGCACGATCCCGCGCAGGTCGCCCTTCACGAGCGTCACGCCGGCGCTCTCCATCGCGATATCGGTGCCGGTACCCATCGCAATGCCGACATCGGCACGCGCCAGCGCGGGAGCGTCGTTTATGCCGTCGCCGGCCATGGCAACCCGATGGCCCTCGGCTTGCAGTCGCTCGATCACGGCAGCCTTGTCGGCGGGCTGCACCTCTGCAATGACCTCATCGATCGGAAGGCGGGCGGCGACGGCCTGCGCGGTGGTGCGGCTGTCGCCGGTCAACATGATGATCCGCAGTCCGTCCCTCTTCAGCATCTCGAGCGCCGCCGGAGTGGATTCCTTGATCGGGTCGCCCACGGCAAATATTCCGGCCAGCTGCCCGTCCACCGCCAGGAACATCACGGTGCGACCCTGGCGGCGCTCCTTCTCGACCTCCTCCGCGATGCCCGACCGAGCGATGCCGGAGGCACTCACGAGCGCCGCGTTACCCAGAGCAAGTCTTCTGCCGGAATGCATGCCCGTGACACCTTGTCCCGTCACCGAGGCAAAATCCTGGATTTCGACGGGGGCGCCACCGCGTGCCTCTGCGCCCTGCACGATTGCACGCGCCAGCGGATGCTCGCTCGAGCGCTCGAGGCCCGCGGCCAGACCCAGTACATCGAGCTCGGAGAAACCGTTCAAGGCGACGATGCGTTCCAGGACCGGCCGACCGAGCGTGAGCGTGCCGGTCTTGTCGATCACGAGCGTATCGACGGTTCGCAGCGTCTCGATGGCCTGCGCGTCGCGAAACAGCACTCCGAACTGGGCACCGCGACCGGTGGCCACCATGATAGAGATGGGGGTGGCCAGCCCGAGCGCGCAAGGGCAGGCAATGATGAGGACGGCGACGGCGTTGACGAGCGCGTACGCCAGT
>CAVSPB010000008.1:0-1381656 GCA_963729745.1 uncultured Gammaproteobacteria bacterium | reverse complement strand
TTATGTCCCTGCCTTACCTGGTTATGAATCTCGTGTTCGCCTCAAACTGAAGCTCTCGAAAAAAAAGGTACCCGCTACCCTCCGGGCGCCTACCACAAGTCTTGACGCCCGCGATTCCTACCCTTAGCGTGCTGATGATGCCCGGCTGTATCGCTTCAAAAACATCTTCGCGGACATTGTCGGTGTGTTCACGAACTGCGTCCCCACCGACGCCTATCGCGGCGCAGGACGTCCCGAAGCCACCCACGGCATCGAGCGCATGGTGGACATTCTGGCGGCGGAATGAAGATGGACCCGGCGGAGATCCGCCTGAAGAATTTCGTCCGCAACGACGAGTTCCCGTACACCACAGCCACCGGCCTGAGCTACGACAGCGGCGATTACGCGGCGCCGCTGAACAAGGCGCTCGACATGGTCGACTATAACAAGCTGCGCGCAGGAGCAGACCGAAGCGCGCGCAGCAGGGCACGCTGATGGGCATCGGCATCTCCACCTACGGCGAGATTTGCGCCTTCGGTCCGTCGCCCGCCACGCCGGCCGGCGGATGGGAAAGCGCCACCGTCAAGATCGAGCCCACCGGCAAAGTGACCGTGATGACCGGCGCTTCGCCGCACGGCCAGGGCGAGGAAACCACTTTCGCGCAGATCGCCGCCGACGTACTCGGCGTCGACATCGACGATGTCATCGTGCTGCATGGCGACACCGCCATCGTGCAGTACGGCATCGGCACCTTCGGCAGCCGCGGCACGGCCGTCGGCGGCACCGCGCTGTACTACGCGATGCAGGAACTGAAGGACGAAGATCAAGAAGTTCGGCGCGATGCTGCTCGAATCGCGACGACGTCACGTTCGCCGACGGCCGTGTGCATCTGACAACAAGACCGGCAAATCCGTGTCGCTCGGCGCAGATCGCCGGCGCGTCCTATCGCGCCATGAAGCTGCCGCCCAACACCGAGCCGGGCCTGGTGGCCACGCATTTCTGGGAGCCGCCCAACTTCACCTTCCCCTTCGGCGCGCACATCGTGGTCACCGAAGTCGACAGCGAGACCGGCGCAAGTCGAGATCAAGCGCTACGTCGCCGTGGACGATTGCGGCAACATCATCAACCCGCTCCTCGTCGACGGCCAGGTGCACGGCGGCGTCGCGCAGGGCCTCGGCCAGGCGCTGTGGGAGCAGGCGGTCTACGACGACAACGGCCAGCTCATCACCGGCGAGCTGATGGACTACGCCATGCCCAAGGCGCAGCATGATGCCGTGGATCGAAAGCGGCCACACCGTGACGCCCTCGCCGGTGAATCCGCTGGGCGTGAAGGGCGTCGGCGAAGCCGGCACCATCGGCTGCTCGCCGGCGGTGGTCAATTCGGTGGTCGATGCGCTGCAGCCCTCTGGGCGTGCGCCACATCGACATGCCGCTGACGCCCGAAAAATCTGGAACCTGATTCAGCCAGGAGGCCAGGCATGATCCCGCAGACATTTCGAGTACTCCGCGCCCGCAAACCTCGACGAAGCGCTGGGGCTGCTGGCCGACGGCGACGCCAAAGCCGCTCGCCGGCGGCATGAGCCTGATCCCGCTGATGAAGCTGCGGCTGGCCGCGCCGGAGCACCTGGTCGATCTGCGGCCGCATGCCGGACCTGAACTACATCCGCGAAGCAGGCGGCACGATGCGACATCGGCGCCACGACCACGCACTACGAGATCGAAGCTTCGGCCCTGCTGCGCTCGCAAGTGCCCGCTGCTGGCCGAAGCCGCGTCGCATATCGGCGACGTGCAGGTGCGCAACATGGGCACCATCGGCGGCAGCGTCGCGCACGCCGACCCGGCGGCCGACTATCCGGCCGCGCTGCTGGCGCTCGAAGCCCAGAGTCCGGCTGGTACGCGCCAGGCGAGCGGAACGCCGTGAGCCAGCGAAGATTCTTCGTCGACGCCTTCACCACCGCGCTCGAACCCGGCGAAATCGTCACGAGTCATCGTGCCCGTCGCGAACCAGGCCCAGCGGGCACAAGTACCAAAGTTGCCGCACCCGGCGTCCGGATTCGCCGTCGTCGGCGTCGCCGCACGCGTCAAGCATGCCGGCGGCGGAGTCGACATGGCGCGCATCGGCGTCACCGGGTGGGCCCGCGCGCCTTTCCGCGCCCCCGCTGCCGAGGCGCTGCTGAAGGCACCCAGGGATCGGCCGCCGATGCGCCGCGGCCGCGGCCCTGGTCGCCGAGGGCGAGGATGCCAACTCCGACCTCTTGCCTCGGCCGACTACCGCACGCACCTGGCGCGGGTCCACGCCGCCCGCCATCGACGGCCGCGCTGGCGAGGACATCGTGAAGATCGCGGCCCGTACCGCCTCGCGATACCGCCGCGCAGCGGGCCTACGCGCTGCTGCAGGACCCGACAGTTCTGGCTCGCTGCATGCCCGGCTGCGAGGCCTCGAAAAGATCGGCGAAGACGAGTACCCATGAAGATGAAGATGGTGATGGCAAGCCTCTCCGGCTGTTCGAAGGCAAGGTGCGCATCACCGATGCCCTGCCGCCCATCGCAGCTTCCGCCTGCACTGTGGAAGGCACCGGCAAGATCGGCTTCATGAAAGGCGAGGCCTGTTGACCCTCGCCGAGACCGGGCGGCGCCACCGACGTCACCTACGAAGGAGAGGTCCACGTCGGCAGGACCATCGCTGGCAGGCCAGCGCCTGATCGACGCCACCGCGAAGATCCTCATAGAGCCGCTTCTTCGAAAAGCTAACCACCGAAGCGGCAATAGTCAGCGCCGCCTAACTAGAACCAATCCGGACGTGGCGCACGCACTCGTGTGTCAAGTATCAGGACATCCTTTACACGCAGTCTCAGGACATCCTTTACACGAAAGGAGCAGAGGTTTTGACCTCTAAGGAAGGTTTTTCCGGAAAGGGGTCGCAGGGGCGAAGCCCCCGAAACGGTTTGGCAAACGTCAGAGGCCTTGTGTGCGAGCCCGCTGCATTTGTTCGTATTGGACGGGATGCGAGGTGCCGGTCTGGAGATCGAACTCGCGGACGAGAGTGCGATAAAACAGACGATCACTCGATGCTCCAGAAAAATTCCAGCTGTTACGTTCTCCCCGATGAAAGCGCGGCTGACGAAGTAGCTTTGCCCTCGTAGGCTCACGCCTCCGTTTTCCCGCACCTTGCGAACATTGCTCGGATCGGGATACTCACAGGCGGTTTGTTCTTGGAAAACCCGTGGGCTCGGCTGCCAGTGTTGTGCCGGCACGTCCATGTGCAAGGCCTCGTGGGGACGGATGTGATTGTGTTCCTCGCGATAATCGTCCAGCCAGCATTGCCAGCTTTGTCCCGTCGGTTTGGGCCGTTTGCTCATCGCCGATTCCAGGCTGCCATTGCAGCGTTCCATTTTCCCTTGCGTCTGCGGATGCCGATACCCGCTGAAGTGCAACTGGATCCCTTGCTTCATCATCCACACCGTCAGCCACGTCCAGCCCGCACGCGCTTGCATGTTCCACCACGGCGTGCCGTGATCCATCAGCATCGCTTCCGGCACGCCGCACCGTCTGAAACGCTTCGATCAGCCGCTGCTGCACCGGCTCGGCCTTGCGTGCCGACCAGGTTCCCTAACAGGCCGATCGCGTAGCGGCTGTGATCGTCCAGCACCACCAGCGGCCCGCACCGGCGCGTCCGCTCCCGCAGGCCTTTGAAATCCATCTGCCACAGCTGGTTGGGCGCCTCCCGCTCGAAGCGCTGCGTCGCCGGCCCGGTGCCGGTCCCTGCCGCGCACCAGTCCGTGCCGCAGCAAAATCCGGTGCACCGTGATCGCGGTCAGCCAGATTCCCTCGCGTCCAGCAACACCTCCAGCTTTGGCGCCCCCAGTCCGGATGCTGCTTGCGCAAGGCGATCACCCGCTGCTCTTGCTCCGCTGGCTGTCTGCTCCGGGCTGCCGATGGGGCCGCCGGCTTTTCTCGGCCAGTTCCTGTCAGCCGCCCGCATTCCGCGTATCGCCCCAGCCACGCGTATCCGGTCGGCCGGCTGATCTCAAACTCCTCGCACAGCGCCTCATCGTCTTCCTTCCGCTGCTGGCTCGACCACAAACGCTAACTCTCTGCTCGCTCACGTCCATCCGCTCCCCACGACAACCGGTCTCCTTTGGAGGCTAGTTTCTGATCCCCTCAGGCGTGTAAAGGATGTCCTGAGACCGCGTGTAAAGGATGTCATGAGACTGAACACACTCTTGCCTGCCGCGTCGAGTCTCACTCGACGCCCGCTGCATTATTCTTGCGTCGTCCCTTCCAGCATCTTCCCGCAGAAAAACCAACTGCCCCAGATGATACGAATTGTGGTCCGCCACCAGCAGCGCCTCCCGCAATAGCGTCTGTCCCGTGCCGTGCCCGATGCGCTCCGTGAGATCCACCTTCGGATCGGAGACAAGCTTTTCGATAGCCTTCAGATCCCGCTGGAACTGCGCGACGCTTCGATCCAGGCTTCATCATCCGGCGGGGCCTCCGTCTTCGGCCGGTAAGGTGGTTGCCGGAAATTTCATCTCCCCGTTTTGTATTTCGGATTGCGGCTGAAGTCGAGGATGTCCCACTGCGCCAGGCGCAGGTGCTCCAGAAGTTGCCACGGCGTGTGCGCAGCGCCCTTCGGTTTTGCCCCGCGCAGCAGTGCCACGGGAAACCCGGCGACAGCCTCGTCGAAACCTCGGTGCGCACCCTTCATGCGCAACAGCTCCAACAGATGTTTGGGGGATGGGATTTGCCATGCTCCAGTTCCGCGAGGCAGATCATCAACCAACTCGCGGACCAACTAGATCTTCTTAGTTTTCCAGTAATTGTACACCTCAATAATTACATCTTTTATATTCCGAATTGTAAACATCTTCTGTGTGATACTGCACACAAATCACCCTAAGGAGCAGTCCAGTGTTTACCCTGCGCTTCTCACGTACGTTGTACTTCAGCCTCGGGTGCACCCTGATGCTTGCCGCTCTCACGTCACCGCTCTCCGCACAGATTGTGGTCAAGAACGAAGATGTCGCACTTCAAGTTCGGCGTGCAGGGTCAACTCTGGGCCGATTGGACCCAGGATTTCCTCCGGCACCCAGGGCTATCAACAAAACTTCTACCTGACCGACCGCCTCATCGTCGGCGGCGATATCCGCAAGACATCGACTTCTTCATCGAGACCGACGATCCCAAGCTCGGCATCAACACCAAGAACCTGGCAGGCGGATCTCGTCCCTAGGACGCCTTCCTCGAATGGAAGCCCCTCAACAGCAACCTCTCCAGGTGGATGGCGGTCTGATGTTTGCCGTGCCCCTTTAGCCGCAACGCTCTTCGAATCCCGCGTTAACTATCTCACGCTGGACGTCAGCCCGATGTCCACCGTAACCAACGCCTCCACGCAATCTTCCGCCCTCCGCGACATGGGCTTTCAGTTGAAGGGCTACTTCGCCAACGACCGTCTGCAGTACCGCGTCGGGCCGCTTTCGATGGAGAGCGCGACGCCAACGGCCGCAATTCCCTCCGTACCGCCGCCTACCTGCAGTACGATTTCTTCGACCAGCCGAAAAGGGCTACCTCTTCACCGGCACCGCGCTCGGCAAGCAGAAGATCCTCGCCGTGGATGCCGGCATTGACAATCAGGATCCTATCGCGGATATTCGGCCAACATCGCCTCCGACACCCCCGTCAACAATGGCGACGAGGTGGCCGCCCAGGTCCAGTTCTATCATTACGACGGCCGCACCAAATTCACCGCCATCCCCGACCAGAACGACTTCCTCCTGGAGGCGGCATCTCCATGCACAAGGTCAAGCTCCAGCCCTTTGCGAAGTATGAATCGCAAGCCTTCGTCGCCTCCGCCAATGCCTCCAAGGACATCAACCGCTACGGCCTGGGCGCCAACTACTACATCCGCGGACAGAATCTCAAGTGGACCTGCCAGTATCTGCGCGCCCTGCCGCAGAACGGCTCGCCCCTCAAGCCGTCCAACGAGTTCACCTTGCAGTTGCAATTGATGTATACTTGATGTGGGGGGAAAACAGCCGTGGCAACCAAATCGATCCATGTAGAATCGCAAACCGTCCAACAACCCGGCATCAGCCGCTGGTGGCGGGTAGTGGGCGGACTGTCCATGAACCTGGCGCTTGGCACTCTCTACGCCTGGAGCGTCTTCGTCGCTCCGCTGGAAAAACAATTCGGGTGGAAGCGCGCCGACACCTCCATGGTGTTCACCATCGCGGTCATGGTCTTCGCCCTCAGCTTTGTGGTGGCCGGGCGGATCCAGGACAAATTCGGCCCCTTCTACTGTTCGCTGGCGGGCGGCATCCTGGTGAGCCTGGGTTTCTTTCTGTGCTCCTACACCACCAGCCTGACGTACCTGTTCGTCTGCTTCGGCGTGATCGGCGGCCTGGGCAACGGCTTCGGCTACGCCACACCGATCCCGGTCATGGCCAAGTGGTTCCCGGATAAGCGCGGCCTGGCAGTCGGCCTGGCGGTGGGCGGCTACGGCGCCGGCTCGGCCATCTTCGGACCGCTCGCGCAATTGAAGCTGATCCCCGCCTACGGCCTTCCGGCCACGTTTCAGATTCTGGGCGCGATCTTCTTTGTCATGACCATGGTCGGCGCGCTCCTGCTGAAGAACCCGCCCGCAGGCTACAAGCCGGCGGGCTGGGCTCCAGCGCCGCTTCCAAGCCGCCGCCACCGCGCACGAGTTCAGCCCCGGCGAAATGCTGCGCACGCCCACGTTCTACTTGATGTGGGTGGGCTATGCGCTGGGCTGCTCGGCGGGTCTGATGGTCATCAGCCAACTGGTGCCGTTTGCCAAGAGCGTCGGGCATTGCGGCCGCGGCGCTGTCCACCATGACGCTGGTGGTCGGCGCGTTCGGCAATGCCTCCGGCCGCATCCTGTCGGGCTGGATGTCGGACAAGCTGGGCCGCATCAACGTCCTGCGCATCGATGATCGGCATCTCCATGGTCGCCATGCCGGCGCTGTACGCCGCCGGCAGCAACGTCGGCGCTGCTGTATCTGGCGGTCTTCGTCGTCTACTGGTGCTACGGCACGCAGCTCTCGGTGAACGGCGTCAGCCGCCTCGGACTTCTGGGGCACAAAGAACGCCGGCATCAACTACGGCCTGCTGTTCACCGCCTGGGGCGTGGCCGGCATCATCGGCCGCGCGGATCGGCGGCGGGCTGCTCGACAAGTATCTCACAACTAACCAGAGGCAGCCTTTTACACGGCGGCCGCGCTGGCCGCCGTAGCGCTGATATGCGAGTTGCTGGCCAAGCGGCCCCGCATCGAGCCTCGCGCCTCGGCCGCCGCGCCGCAGCGCGTGAGCCGCTTAACCATCGATCAACTAGGAAAGGACTGTCGATGTCAACCGCCACTCATGGAACGAATATCGACTCCATCCTCCACGAAGATCGCAAGTCTTCGAATGTCTCCGACGTACTTCCGCGACAAGGCCCACGTCAAAACTCCGAGGAGTACGAGCGCCTCTATAAGGAAGCCGTGGCCGAGCCCGAGAAATTCTGGGGCCGACATCGCCGCGAACTGCACTGGTTCAAGAAGTGGGACAAGGTCCTCGAATGGAACGTCCCGTCGGCGAAATGGTTCGTCGGCGGCAAGATCAACCTCTCCTACAACTGCCTCGACCGCCACCTGACGACCTGGCGCAAGAACAAGGCCGCGATCATCTGGGAAGGCGAGCCCGGCGACAGCGCATGCTCACCTATCAGCAACTGCACCGCGAGGTCTGCCGCTTCGCCAACGTGCTGAAGGCGCTCGGGCGTCGAGAAGGGCGACCGCGTCACCATCTACATGCCGCATGATCCCCGAGCTGCCGATCGCCATGCTGGCCTGCGCGCGCATCGGCGCCACGCACTCGCGTCGTCTTCGGCGGCTTCTCCGCCGAAGCGCTGCGCGACCGCATCAACGACGCGCAGGCGCAAGGTCGTCATCACCGCCGACGGCGGCTGGCGCCGCGGCGCGGAAGTGCCGCTCAAGCCGACCGTGGACGAAGCGCTGACAGACTGCCCCATCGGTGAAGCACGTGCGTCGTCTTCAAGCGCACCGGCGACGCCAGTCAACATGCAGCCGGGCCGCGACCACTGGTGGCACGAGCTGATGGACGACGGCCTCCGACGACTGCCCGGCCGAGCCGCTCGACGCCGAGCACCCGCTCTTCATCCTCTACACCTCGCGGCACCACCGGCAAGCCCAAGGGCATCGTGCACACCACCGGCGGCTACCTGTGCGGCACCTACATCACCACGAAGTGGGTCTTCGATCTCAAGGACGAAGACACCTACTGGTGCACCGCCGACATCGGCTGGGTCACCGGCCACAGCTACGTCGTCTACGGCCCGCTGCCGAACGGCGCGACCAGCCTGATGTACGAAGGCGCGCCCAACTTTCCCGAGCCCGACCGCTTCTGGCGCATCATCGAGAAGTCACCGGTCAACATCTTCTACACCGCGCCCACCGCCATCCGCGCCTTCATCAAGTGGGGCGACGAGTGGCCGAACGAAGCACGATCTGTCGAGCCTGCGCCTGCTCGGCACCGTCGGCGAGCCGATCAATCCCGAAGCCTGGATGTGGTACCACGAGGTCATCGGCAACGAGCGCTGCCCGATCGTCGACACCTGGTGGCAGACCGAGACCGGCGCGCATCATGATCGCGCCGCTGCCCGGCGCGATCGCCACCAAGCCCGGCTCGGCACGCTGCCGTTCCCCGGCGTCGATCGCCGACGTCGTCGACCAGGACGGCAAGCCCGTCGGCGCCGAATCAGGGCGGCTTCCTGGTCATCAAGCAAGCCCTGGCCGGGCATGCTGCGCACCATCTACGGCGATCCCGAGCGCTACGTGCAGCAGTACTGGAGCGAATTCCCGGCATCTACTTCACCGGCGACGGCGCGCGCCGCGACGAGGACGGCTACTTCTGGATCATGGGCCGCGTCGACGACGTGATCAACGTCGCCGGCCACCGCCTCGGCACCATGGAAGTCGAAAGCGCGCTGGTCGCGCACCCGACGGTCGCCGAAGCCGCCGTCGTCGGCCGGCCCGACGAGATCAAGGGCCAGGCCATCGTCGGCCTTCGTCACGCTCGAAGCAGGGCGACGAGCCCACCGACGAGCTGAAGGAAGAGCTGCGCAAGTGGGTCGCGCAAGGAGATCGGCGCCCTCGCCAAGCCCGACGACATCCGCTTCACCGACGCGCTGCCCAAGACGCGCAGCGGCAAAATCATGCGGCGCCTGCTGCGCGAGATCGCCACGCAACGGCAGACGTCAAAGGCGACACGACCACGCTGGAAGATTTCGGCGTGATCGCCACCCTGAGCCAGCACGACAGACTAAGACAGCAATGTGGGGCAGGTTGTCGACCTCCGCGGCCGAAGGTCAATCGGCCTCCCCGCGGCTTCGCGCCTCACTCCACAGTCCCGTAGTATCCGGGTCGCGACGATACCGTCAGACGGCGTCCCTCCGCCATCTTCACCTGCACGCGGTGATACTTGCCATCGCGGCGAGGAACATTCGGGCCGGTATCCCAGAATGTACTGATTGTGCAGTTCCAGCCCGACCCGGGCGGCAACTGCCGGTAGTTCCGCCAGCGACGCCACCGCGAAATGCCGCCCGCCGCTCTTTCCGGAGAGAGCTTCCAACAACTCGCGCGCGGGGCGTGTTTCCTCGGGCAGGTGGCCGTGTAGCGGTCGTAGATCCCCATCGCGTAGATCCACAAATCGGCTTCGCGCACGCGGCTGAGCAACTCGGTTTGGGTGTAGCGGCTATCGTTATCTCCGCCATCGGACAGAATTAGGAGCGCGCGTCGCGGATTGCGCGCAGGCTTCATCGAATCGATCGCCAGGTTGATCGCATCGAGACAGCGCCGTCTTGCCATCGGGCTCGGCGAGTCGCAGCCGGTCGCGAACCGCACCGGTGTCCGTGGTGAAGGGCACCGTCAATCGCGCACGGCGTCAGAGAATTCCAGCCAGGAAAGAATTCATCTTCGGGATTGGCAGTAGCGCAGGAACTCGATCCAGCGCCTCGCGCGATCTCTGCAGTTTGTCTTTCATGCTGCCGCTCAGGTCGAACACGATGCCCACAGAAAGCGGAGCATCCTCGCGGGCAAACTGAACCAGCGTCTGCTCCACCTTGTCGTCGAAGATGCGGAAGACACGGGGCTCCAGCCCCGTGATCGCGTGATTCGCGGAATCGGTTACGCTGACCGGGATCAGCACCAGATTACTGTCCACGCGAAAATCGGCTGCCGACATCGCCCAGGCAGACAAACATCAGGCATCAGCACCGGCGGCGATGTCGCATCCCCCTCACAGCACCCATACCCTCTGGGATACGAGTCTAGCAGAGATGAGATGAGAGTTGGCCGCGCGGTTTGGTACGATCAGACCGCATGGCTATGGCTCCTGAACGTATTCTCGATTCCGGCGACGCGTCGCTCTTCGACGTGCGCTCCAAAGCGCCCGGGCCGCAGGGCTCGCTGCCGATCACGCCGGAGATGCTGCTCGCACCGGCCCTCGGGCGACCTGTTCGGCTGGACGCAGAACGCCGGCATGGGCTGGGACCCGCGCGCTGCTGGGCGGCAAGGAGTTCCTGATCCTCAGCACGCACGGCGGCATCCGCGCCGCCGACGGCACGCCGATCGCGCTGGGCTACCACACCGGGCACTGGGAAGTCGGCCTGCTGATGGAGGCGGCGGCGAAAGAGTTGAAGGCGCCGGGCGCGGTGCCGTTCGCCGGCTACTGCACCGACCCGTGCGACGGCCGCACGCAGGGCACCACGGGCATGTTCGACAGCCTGCCCTACCGCAACGACGCGGCCACCATCTTCCGGCGCCTGATCCGCTCGCTGCCCACGCGCCGCGGCGTGCATCGGCGTGGCCACCTGCGACAAGGGACTGCCGGCGATGATGATGGCGCTGGCCGGCATGCACGATCTGCCGTGCGTGCTGGTTCCCGGCGGCGTGACGCTGCTGCCGGAAGAGGGCGAGGACGCGGGCAAGGTGCAATCGGTGGGCGCGCGCTTCGCGCACGGCCAGATCACGCTGGAAGCACGCGGCCGAAGCCTGTGCCGCGCCTGCGCCTCGCCGGGCGGCGGCTGCCAGTTCCTGGGCACGGCGGCCACGTCGCAGGTGGTGGGCGAAGCGCTCGGGCATGTCGCTGACGCATTCGGCGCTCGCGCCCTCCGGGCCATCCGATCTGGCTCGATATGGCGCGGCGCTCGGCGCGCGCCGCGATGCGCTCGAAGCGCGCGGCCTGCGCGATGCGCGACATCCTGACGCGACGCCTGCGTGCACAACGCGATGGTGACGCACGCGGCGTTCGGCGGATCGACCAACCTGATTCTGCATCTGCCCGCGATCGCGCACGCGGCGGGCCTGCGCGCGTCCCACGGTGGACGATTGGACGCGCGTCAACCGGCAGGTCCCGCGCCTGGTGGATGCGCTGCCCAACGGTCCGCGGATGCATCCCACGGTGCAGGTGTTCCTGGCGGGCGGCGTGCCCGAAGTGATGCTGCACCTGCGCCGCGCGGGCCTGCTGGAGACTGGACGCGCTCACGGTCACCGGCGAGACGCTGGGCGAGATGCTCGACTGGTGGGAGCAATCCGAGCGGCGCGCCGACTGCGCCGCGTGCTGCGGGAGCGCGACGGCGTCGATCCGGACGACGTCATCATGGACCCGGATCGGCGCGCGGCGGCGCGGCCTGACCTCCACCGTGACGTTCCCCAAGGGCAATCTCGCGCCCGGAGGCTCGGTGATCAAGAGCACGGCGATCGACCCGAGCGTGGTGGACGCCGACGGCGTCTACCGCAAGAACGGGCCCGGCGCGCGTGTTCCGCACCGAAGAGGCGGCCATCGCGGCGATCAAGAACGGCGGCATCGTCGGCCGGGCGACGTCCTGGTGCTGATGTGCCGCGGGCCGATGGGCTCGGGCATGGAGGAGATCTACCAGATCACCTCGGCGCTGAAGTACCTGGAGTTCGGCAAGCACGTGGCGGTGATCACCGACGCGCGCTTCAGCGGCGTCTCGACGGGCGCCTGCATCGGCCACGTGACGCCGGAAGCGCTGGCCGGCGGGCCGATCGGCAAGGTGCGCGAAGGCGACCTGATCGAGATCATCATCGACCGCGTGAAGCTGGAGGGCTCGGTCAACCTGGTGGTGAACGGCGAGCGCGGAGGAAGGCGCGCGCGTGCTGGCCGCGCGTCCGCTGCGCGAGGACCTGGCGCCCGACCCGCAACTGCCGGACGCGACGCGCCTCTGGGCGGCGCTGCAGGATGCCAGCGGCGGCACCTGGGGCGGCTGCGTGTTCGACGTGGAAGCCATCGGTCCGCAACCGGAAGGAAATTCTCAGTCGGCCGCGTAACCATTAGGCAGCACGCCAGTATAATGAGATCAGGAGCCAATCATGTCCGATACCCGACGTCTGCCCGCGCTGGACAGCATCCTGCAGGACCTGCGCTACACCTTTCGAACGCTAGGCAAGGACTCGGGATTCACTACCTTTGCGTTCTGATCGTCGGCCTCGGCATCGGCGCGAGCGCAACGGTATTCAGCGTAGTCGAACGCCCTGCTGCTTGCGCCCGCTGCCGTTCCACGAGCCCGAGCGGCTGGTCTGGATCGCCAACCACGACACCAGCGGCCTCTCGGGCCAGACCACCCAGGTAGGATCATCTGCTGGACCTGCGGGAACGCAACCAAGTCCTTTTCCGACATGGCGGCCTACTTCGCCTTCTATGGCGTCGGCGACAACCTGCTGAGCGGCCAAGGCGAGCCGGAGCGGCTCAGCGGCGTACCGGTATCGGAGAATTTCTTCCAGGTGCTCGGCGTCCAGCCGCAGCTCGGCAGGTTGTTCACCGCCGACGAATGCAAATGGCACGGACCGAAGGCCGTGCTGTTGAGCCATGGCCTGTGGGAGCGGCGGTTCGGCTCCGATCCCGGAATGGTCGGCCGCACGCTCACCATCAACGATGAGCCGGTCACCGTGGCCGGCGTACTTGCCGGCTTCGTTCGATTTGGCCGTCCGTCTTCGCTCCCGGCAGCCACTTCGATCTGTATTTTCCGTTTCCGCTGAGCAATGAGACGAACCGCTGGGGAAACACCATGGCGATCATCGGCCGCCTGAAGCCCGGCGTGCCGATTGGCAGCGCCCAGGCCGAGATGAAGACACTGGCGGAGCAGATCACCCACGCCCATCCGGAGCGCAACGATTTTGAAGGCAAGATCACCCCGCTGGCGGAACACGTGAGCGGCCGGATCCGGCCGGCCCTGCTGGTGCTGGCCTGCGCGGTCGGCTCGGCCGCCTGGTCGCGGAGCTGCTGCCGGCGGAATCCGAACCGCGCGCTCTGCTCGCGTTGATGCTGCTGCAGGATGCGCGCCGGCGCGCGCGGATATCAGCGCAAGGCGAGCTGGTGCTGATGGAACACCAGGACCGATCCCTGTGGGACGGCGACCGGATCCGCGAAGGCCTCGCACTGGTGGAACGGGCCTTGCGCGAGGGCGGCGCACGGCCCTATGGGTTGCAGGCCGCGATTGCAGCTCTCCACGCGCAGGCCCCTACGGCGCCCGACACCGATTGGCGTCAGATCGTCGCCCTCTACAGCCTGCTGGTGCGGTTGCATCCCTCGCCGGTGATCGAGCTCAACTACGCGGCGGCGGTCTCGATGGTGGATGGACCCGAAGCCGCGCTGCGCCTGATCGATGCATTGCATGCGCGCGGCGCGCTAAGCGGCTACCACCTGCTGCACGCCACCCGCGCCGATTGCCTGCGGCGCCTGGGACGTAGCGCCGAAGCCGCCACTGCCTATCGCGAAGCGCTCGCGTGCGGCGTCTCGGAGCCCGAACGACACTTCCTGCTCAAGCGAATCGGCGAATGCGGCTGAGATTCCAGACGTCACCTCAGGCCCGCGTCCAGACTTCCTTGAGGTGGCTCAGCATCAATCCGCGAATGTTCTGCAACGGCTGCGGCTGCGAAGTGAAGCAGGGCGGATTGCGCCGCAGGAGCGGCCAGCTCTCGCTGCGCAGGATCTGCGCCAGGTACTCGAGGTTCTGCTGGATGGATTCCATGTAGGGATTGCGCCCGCCGAACAGTGTCTCGACGTAGCGATAGGCGTGCGCGAATTCGCCATCGAGGCGCTTGGCCCGCACCTCGGCGAAGAACTGCGGTGTCTGCCTCAGCAGGTCCAGTCCCGAGCTGTAGCGGATACGCAGTGCGCCCGGTTGTTCGTTGGCCGCGACGCCGCCGAGCACGAACTCCGGATACAACCGGTCGCGGCACTTCTCCAGGTAACAGCGGTCGGCCATCTGCGCGATCATGTCCGCGGTGCCGAGCAGGTGCCCGACCTTGCGGTCGAGCGGATCGGCGAGGTGGATCTGATCGAACTGCACCTCGTAGCCGGTGAAGTGCACGATGCGCGTCGCCACGGGCACCCAGTCCTCCATGCCGAGCGTCGGCAGGTAGCGCGCCAGGTAGTGCGCGCTGCGCGTGACGTGGCACAGGGTGAACTCCGCGCCGTTGCGATGTTCGTGATCGCTGGTCTCGCGGATATAGCCCGCATCGTGGAACAGCGAGGTGACCAGGCCCATGGTCGCGCGCTCGGCATCGAACCGCGTGCTCTCGATGCGCTCGTGACCGGCCAGCAGCCGAGCCATCGCGAGCGTCATGTCGAGCGTGTGCTGGCGGTCGTGGTAGACGGTGTCGACGCCGTGAAAGCCCGGCATGTGGCCGCCGAACAGCCTGTCGAAATCCTCGAAGGTCTGGGCGACCCGCTCGAAGGAGGCGCCCGGCCAGGTGGCGTGGAACAGCACTTCGACCGCTTCGCACACGGCTGCGGTGGAGCTGACTTGCACAGTGTTGGTGACGTCGAAATCGTTGCGGCGAGCGCGGTTCATCGTCGTGTATGCGCGCCGCTGCGTTGGCGGCACGTTCCCCTGCCGATGAGTCTAGGCACAGAGGGCGGCCGGCCGAAAGGCCTAAACGCTGCCGCCATGCGACATATTCGCGCCAACATCGAAATCTGCGATGACCGGCGCATGATCGGACGGCCTTTCCCAGGCGCGCGGCTCCCGGTCCACCCGGCTGCCGGTGCAGCGCGCCGCCAGCCCCGGACCCGCGAGGATCAGATCGATGCGCAGGCCGTGATTGCGGCGAAAAGCGTTCATGCGGTAGTCCCACCAGCTGAACGCGCCCACGGGCTGCTCGAATGAGCGGAACACGTCCTGCAAACCCAGTTGCAGAAGAGCGCGCAGCGCCGCGCGCTCCGGCTCGCTGACGTGCACGCTGCCTTCCCATGCTGCCGGATCGTGCACGTCGCGGTCCTCGGGCGCGATGTTGAAGTCGCCGAGCGCCACCAGGTTCGCATGACGGCTCAGCTCCTGCCCGAGCCAGTTACGCAGGCTTGCGAGCCAGCCGAGCTTGTAGGCGTACTTCTCGGAACCGACCACCTGACCGTTGGGCACATACAGATCCACGACACGCACATCGCCGTAGCTCGCCGCGAGCACGCGGCGCTGCGGATCCTCGACGCCCGGCACATCGCGCACCACGTCGGTGGGCGCGATCCGCGACAGCAGCGCCACGCCGTTGTAGGTCTTCTGACCGTTGGCCACGCAATGCCAGCCGCGGGCCTGCAGCTCGGCGAGCGGGAAGTCCTCGTTGGTGAGCTTGAGCTCCTGCAGCGCGATGACGTCGACCGGATTCATCTCCAGCCAGTTGATCAGGTGCGGCAGGCGCACGCGCAGGCTGTTGACGTTCCAGGTGGCGATGCGCACGCGCGAGTCGACTCAGTAGACCTTCAGGCCGCCGTATTTCGCGCGGATGCGCTTGTCGAGCGTCCTGAAGCCCCACGCATACCCCGCGCCGGTGGCGAGAGCTGCGACCAGCACGAAGAGCAATGCAGTGCGCAACCCCTCGTTGCGCACGGGCCGCGCCGTCTCGACTGGCTCCTCGTCCGCGGGCCGATCCACCCTTGCGGCCGGCGCCTGCAGCTCCGTGACGCGGCGGTTCGCTGCGTCGAGTGCCGCACGCAGTTCGGCAATCTCCTTCTGCAGCGGCTTCGGATCGACGCGCGCGCCGGAGGATTCCGCATTGCGCAGCTTCTCGTTCTCGACCTGCAGCGCCGCGAGCCGCGGTCCCAGCGGCTGCTCCGATTCCAGGTACGATGCCTTCACCCAGCCCTCCACGCCGTCCTCGGTGCGAATCTGCGCCGCATCGCCTTCGGTCGACAGCAGCTCGACTGCGTCGGCGCTGCGAATCTGCGCGAGCCGATCGCCGGCCAGATCCGGTTGCGAGTAGACACCGACGATGAGCTGCTCGGTGACATAGCGCGACTCGGCGCGCAGCGGCATGCCGGGCAGGAAGAAGAGCGCGGCCGCGAATGCCAGCGCAACTCGGCTCGTGACGGCGGCCGGGACGTCGCGCGCGCTCACGCGGCCATTCCGAACTGGCGCAGCAGCGGCTGGATGTCGGGCTTGCGGCCACGGAACTCGACGAAGGCCTCCATCGCATCGCGGCTGCCGCCGCGCGACAGGATCGAGTCGACGAAGCGGCGCGCAGTGCCGGAGTCGAACACGCCGGCTTCCTCGAACGCGGCGAACGCATCGGCTGCGAGCACCTCCGCCCACTTGTAGCTGTAATACCCGGCCGCGTATCCGCCGGCGAAAACGTGACCGAAGCTGTGGGCGAAGCGGTTGAACTCCGGATGGGGCACCACCGCGACGCGGGCGCGCACCTCGGCCAGGAGCGTCGCGAGCCGGGAGCCCTGCTCGGGTACGTATTCGCTGTGCAGGCGCAGGTCGAAAAGCGCGAATTCAAGCTGGCGCACCGCGCGCATTCCCGCCTGGAAGATGCGCGAGCCCTTCAGGCGGCCGACCATGTCCGCGGGCAGCGGCGCACCGGTCTCGATGTGCGCCGATACGTGCGGCAGCACCGCTTCGCTCCAGGCGTAGTTCTCCATGAACTGGCTCGGCAGCTCCACCGCATCCCACGGCACGCCGTTGATGCCCGCGATGCTCGGATAGCGGGCGCGCGTGAGCAGGTGGTGCAGACCGTGGCCGAACTCGTGGAACAGCGTCACGACCTCGTCGTGCGTAAGCAGGGCGGGGCGCGGCGCCACGGCGGGCAGGACATTGCACACCAGGTAGGCGACCGGCAATTCCCGCTCGGCGCCGAAGTCGAGGCGACCGATGCACTCGTCCATCCAGGCTCCGCTGCGTTTCTGCGAGCGCGCGTACAGGTCGAGGTAAAAGCCGCCGATGCGGTTGCCGGCGCCGTCCAGCAGATCGAAGAAGCGCGCGTCCGGGTGCCACAGCTCGACGTTGGAGCGCTCGCGGAACCCCAGCCCGTAGAGCTGGCTGGCGACGCCGAACATGCCCTGCAGCACGCGCGGCAGCGGGAAGTAAGGCCGCAGCTCGTCGTCGGAAATCGAATAGCGTTCGCGCTGCAGGCGCTCCGACCAGAAGGGAATGTCCCACGCCTGGAGCTCGCCGCCGGCGAACTCCTCGAGCTCGGCCAGCTCGCGCCGCGCCACCGGCACGCAATGCGCGGCCAGCTGCTCCAGGAAGCCGCGTACTTCCTGCGGCGAATGCGCCATCTTGGTGGCGAGCGAGAACTCGGTGTAGCTCGCGAACCCCAGCAGCACGGCCGCCTCGTGGCGTGCCCGCAGGATGTCCTCGATCACACTCGTGTTGTCGAAGCTGCGCGCGAGCGGGCCGCGGTCGGAGGCGCGCGTCGACCAGGCCTCGTACAACTCGCGGCGCAGATCCCGGTTCGATGCGTGCGTGAGCACCGCCAGATATGTCGGCTGATCCAGCGTCAGGAGCCATCCCTCGAGCCGGCGCGCGCCGGCCATAACGCGCGCGCGGGCGAGCACGCCTTCCGGCAGGCCCTGCAACAGTTCCGCGTCGGTGACGTGCCTGGACCAGCCCGCGGCGCTGTCGAGCACGTTCTCCTCGAACTTCGCCTGGAACCGCGCCAGCGTCTGCATCAGTTCCTTGAAGCGCGCCTTGCGCTGCGTGTCGAGCGCAACGCCCGCGAGGCGAAAGTCGCGCAAGGCGTTGTCGAGGAGCTTGCGTTGCGCGGCGTCGAGCGTCGCCGCCTCGCGGCCGGCGATATGCTGGTAGGCGGCGTAGAGCGCCTCGTTCTGCCCGAGCTCGGTCTGGTATGCGCTGATGAGTGGCAGGCAGGCGGTGTAGGCGGCGCGCAGCGCCTCATTGTTCATCACGGCGTTGAGATGGCTGACCGGCGACCAGGTGCGGTTCAGGCGGTGCTGCATGCGTTCCAGGGGCTCGACCACAGCGCTGAACGAGCGCTCCGGTTGCGCCAGCACCGTCTCCAGCGTGCGGCGATTGGCCTGCAGCTGGGCGCGGACCGCCGCTTCGACGTGTTCGGGCTCGATGGCCGCAAAGGCCGGGAGCCCTGCATGGCTGAGAAGGGGATTCATGAATCGGCTGCCTGTCGAAAATCCGCCCTTAGGAGAGCTGCGGGATTGTATGGCCAGATGCGAAGATCAGCGAGCGCGGTGCGGGCCCGGCGGGGCCTGTCGGCCAACGGAGACTTGAATGACTATGACTTACGATCTGGTCGTGATCGGTGGCGGCAGCGGTGGCCTGGCCGCTGCGCAGCGGGCGGCCGAGTACGGTGCGCGCGTGGCGTTGGTCGAGTCGCACCGGCTGGGTGGCACCTGCGTCAACGTCGGGTGCGTGCCCAAGAAAGTGATGTGGCATGCAGCAGGTCTTGCGCATGCCTTGGACGAGGCGCCTGCCTACGGTTTCGAGGTGGAGCGCGGCGAGCACGACTGGAGCGCGCTCAAGCGCGCGCGCGACGCGTACGTGCTGCGGCTGAACGGCATCTACGAGCGCAACCTGGCCAGGAAGCAGGTAGAGCTCATCCGCGGCCGCGCGCGTTTCGTGGCGCCGCGGCGCCTCGCCGTGGGCGAAACCTTGCTCGAGGCGCGCAACATCGTGATCGCGACCGGCGGCCGCCCGATCGTACCGGCGCTGCCGGGGGCCGGGCACGGCTTCACCTCGGACGGTTTCTTCGAGCTCGAACAACGCCCCGAGCGCGTCGCGGTGGTCGGCAGCGGCTACGTTTCCGTGGAGCTGGGCGGCGTGTTCGCCGCGCTCGGCTCGCGCGTCACGCTGATCCTGCGCGGCGAGCGCGTGCTGCGGGATTTCGACCCGATGTTGAGCGAAGCGCTGATGGCGCACATGCGCGCGCAGGGCATCGAGATCCTGACGCAGGTGACCCTGGCCGAGCTGCGCCGCGACGGGGATCTGGAGCTGCTGAGGCAAGATGGCCGGTCCGCCGGGCGCTTCGATGCCGTGCTGTGGGCCATGGGGCGCGAGCCGGTGACCGAGGACCTCGATCTGCAGCGCGCCGGCGTATCGCCCGACGCACAGGGGTTCACGACGACCGATCTGTTCCAGGAGACCAACGTCCCGGGGATCTTCGCCGTCGGTGACGTCACCGGGCGCGAAGCGCTCACCCCCGTTGCCATCGCCGCCGGCCGGCGCCTCAGCGATCGGCTGTTCGGTGGTCAGGCCGAGCGCCGCCTGGAATACGACTTCATCCCCACCGTGATCTTCACTCATCCGACCATCGGCACCGTGGGCTGCACCGAGGCCGAGGCGCGCGCGCGCTTCGGTGAGTCGGTCAAGGTCTACACGACGAGCTTCGTGCCCTTGTACTACGGCGTGCAGGATGAGAAGCCGCGTTCGGAGATGAAACTGGTCACCGCCGGCGTGGAGGAACGCGTGGTGGGCGTGCACGTCATCGGGCCGGGGGCGGACGAGATGCTGCAGGGATTCGCGGTCGCCGTACGGATGGGTGCGCGCAAGGTGGACTTCGACGATACCGTGGCGATTCATCCGACGAGTGCTGAAGAGCTCGTGACCATGCGTTGAGGTGTCGAAGGCCAGGCACTCGCCCAACCTTGGCCACAACGCGCCTGAGAACGTCGAGCATCCTGCGCCGTCCTGCCGGTGACAGCTCGAAGTCACCGTGCTTTTCGAACACGTACTTCAGGCACAGCGCGGTCACATGGCTATCGTGACCAGCCCGCCTGGTCACATGAGCGTGGTAAGGATTGTGGTCGATGTGGCCCGGTTCACTGGCGTGAACCGGGGAAGGCACTATTGGAAAACCAGATATCGAAGATTTGGATCAACTTCGCGGACGCTTGCCGGTATTTCGTAGGCCGGCAATCGGCGCTGCTGCCATCCGCTCAGAAAACCCGAGGAACTCAAGGTTTCACGTCGGATTCCACCGTGTCCGGGAAATGTGGGTAAGTCCCACGCACACCTCCCCGCACCGACGCCGCAGTCATTCCGTCTCGATGGGCGGACAGGCGAACACCGACTTGGAATCGGTGTGGTAGACGTAACTCTCCGTCCCGCTCATCAGGCGCAGCTTGTAGCCCGAGATCCTCGCCGGGTCGTTCGCAGCACTGCCACCGCAACGAAACGTTCCGTCCTCCCACGTGAACGGCAGGGCGTTGATCAGCTTGATGTCGTCGAGCGGCTTGCCGAGCTTCGCCGCCAGGTCCTGGCGCGCGCGGGTAACGACCGATTCCAGCGCCGCGGCGCGGACCGGATAGTAGGGGCGCTTGGGCGAGCCGATCGGCTGCTGGTCGCACACCACGGCGACATCGCCGGCGACATGGACCTCCTTGGGCCCGGTAGCCGTGGCAAAGCGCACCACGTGACCGGAGGTGATGACCTGCAGATAGCTGGTTCGCGGGCGCGGGCACCCCAGGCTCGAGTCGTTCCACTGCGCCGGGTCGACCGAGATCAGCCTCGCGTCCTGCGCATCGGCGGCGCCCGCCTCCCGCAACGCTTCCCGGGCGCGCGCCACCGTGGGCTGGTGAGCTGCCGCGTCCTGCGCCGGTACAGTCGCGGCCGGACTGGCATCGCCTCCCGCGGCCTGCATTTCCGCGGCGCTCGAGCAGCCGGATATCGCGAGCGCGCAGGCCAAGCTGCCCATCATCTGTATGTTCAACTTTGCCATGCCTGTAGATCCTCGCCAGTGAGACCAACGCGCCCGCCGGGCCGCTCCGGGCGGGCTACTATGCGGTAAACGCAGGGGATCGGCCAACGGGTCGAGCTGCCTTGCGCGCCACGATCGCGCCCAGCTCGCCTGCCGCCCATGAAGTACCGCCATTCGTTCCACGCTGGAAATTTCGCGGACGTGCTCAAGCACACCGCGCTGGTCTGGCTGCTGCGCGCGCTCACGCGCAAGGACAAGCCGATCTTCTTTCTCGATACGCACGCCGGACGCGGCCGCTACTCGCTCGCCTCACAGGCCGCACTCAAGAGCGGCGAAGCGCAGGACGGGGTGCTGCGGCTGGTCGCGGCGACGCCGCGCAGCGAGGCGTTGCGCGCCTATCTCGAGGTCCTCGGCGATTTCGAGCCGCGCCTCGGCACCGAGCGCGTGCTCAGGAGCTATCCCGGTTCGGGTTTGATCGGGCAGCGCCTGCTGCGCGCGCGCGATCGCGCGGTGCTGTGCGAGATCCAGGAACACGAATGCAGCGCGCTCGCTGAAACGGTGGGTCGCGATTCGCGCATTCGCGTCGAATGCCGCGACGGCTACGAAGCCCTGAAGGCGCTGCTCCCACCTGCGGAACGGCGCGGCCTTGTGCTCGTCGATCCGGCCTACGAGACGCAGCAGCAGGAAACTGCCCAAGTGATCGCCGCGCTGGGCGAGGCGCTGCGGCGCTGGCGCTCCGGCGTCTACTGCGTGTGGTATCCGATCAAGCTGCGCGCCCAGATCGAACAATGGCATCGCGCGGTGATAGCGCTCGAGCCGCCGCCGACGCTCGTCGCGGAACTGTGCATCTATCAGGACGATTCGCGCGCCGCGCTGAATGGGGCCGGCGTGCTGATCGTGAACCCGCCCTGGCTGGCCGACGAGGCCCTGCGCGATGCGGTCGCCGAGCTGCACACGCTGCTCGCTCACGACCCGCGCAGCCCGCACGGCGTGAGCTGGCTGGTTGCGGAGCGCTGAAGCCAGCGCTCGTCGGCGATTGCCGAGCAAAGCCCGGGGCATCAGCCAGGCCAATCAGCCCAGGGCCGCGCACTGCGCATGGCGAAAGCAGTCGATGGCGTGATCGTTGACCATTCCCACCGCCTGCATGTGCGCGTAGATCACGGTGGAGCCCACGAACTTGAACCCGCGCTGCCTGAGATCCTTCGACAGCGCATCGGATTCACGCGAGGTGGCTGGAACGTCCTGCATGCGCCGGCGGCGGCGCTGCAGCGGGCGACCGCCGACGAAGCGCCAGACGTAGCCGTCGAAGCTGCCGAATTCCTTCTGCACGGCCAGGAACGCGCGCGCATTGACGACCGCCGACTCGACCTTGAGCCGGTTGCGCACGATGCCGGGGTCGAGCAGCAGGCGCTCGATGCGCGCCGGCGTGAAGCGCGCCACGCGCCGCGGATCGAAGTCTGCGAACAGCCGCCGATAACCTTCGCGCTTGTTGAGGATCGTCGACCAGCTCAGGCCCGCCTGCGCGCCCTCGAGCACCAGGAATTCGAAGTGGCGCCGGTCGTCGTGCACGGGCACGCCCCATTCCTCGTCGTGATACTCGAAATACAGCGCGTTGCCCTTCGCCACCCATCCACAGCGGCGGCGTCCGTCGGGAATCGAGTTCGGTTCGCTCATGGGTCAGGTGCGTTGCGTTCTAGCGGTTTGGTTGCAGGTGAAGTGGCGGCATGAGGCGTGTGCCGGCGCGCGGCATCACTCGACGGACTGCGACAGGCGGGCGGCGATGGCCGCGACCTGCGATTCATCCCAGGTCAGGACCGCGATGGCGCCGCGCTGCGCCGGCACGATGACACCGGTAAAGCCCTGCTCCGAAAAATGCAACGGGCGCGCAACGCGCTCGTCGGACAGCAGCATGACGGTCACCGGTCCGCGACCTTCGTCGATCACCAGGTGCGGGACCAGGTGCCCGCGAAACAGGCAACTGCTCGCGTACGTCACGCGCCCGAGCGGGGCGCGCAGCCGCACTTGCGACTTGGCCAGGACCTCCGCGACCGTGGACGGCGCCAGCGGTGCGCTGGCATGCAACGCCTCCGGTTCGTGTTGCATGTGCGCGATGACTTCGTCCGCCAGGCTCGAACGCGGCAGCGCCAGCCACAGGATCGCAGCGACGGTTACGGCCAACAGCAGGCTCGCGGCGAGGGCGAGCGGCGCACGCGGCCAGCGTTCCGTAAGCGAACCGATCGACGACCACAGCGGTACGGGAATCCGCAGGGCGGACTCGATGCGCGCGTCGAGCTGCCGCATCTGGGCGCCGAACTCCGCGCAGGCCGCGCATGAGCGCGCGTGAGCTTCGAGCTCGGCATCCGTGCGCCACGGCTCGGCGCCGATGCTGCGGCGATATTCCAGGCAATTCATCAGGTCCCCGTCTTCCCGGCATCGCCCGCGGCGAATACCTTGCGCAAGCGATTGCGTGCACGAAACAGCCGCGTCAGAACCGCGCCCGTGTTCAGCCCCATGTGCCGCGCGATCTCCTCGGTCGAATAGCCGAGCAGCACCTGCAGCACCAGCGGCTCGCGGTAGTCGTCGTCGAGGCGGAACATCGCGCGCCGCAGGTCCTCGATCTCGCGTTGCTCGGTGGCGGCGAGCATCGGCTCCTCGCGCGCGATCAGCATGTCGATGTCCACCACCTCCAGGCGCTTGCGTTCGTAGAGGCGCGCGTGCTCGCGGCGCGCAATCGTCAACAACCAGTGGCGCGCGGCCTGCTCGTCCTGCAGATCGTCGAGGGCCCGCCACGCCCGCAACAGCGTTTCCTGCACCACGTCTTCGGCGACGGCGCGGTCGCGACTCAGCCAGAACGCGAAACGATACAGGTCCGGGCGCAGGGAGCTGCACAGCGCGGCGAAACGCCGCTGCCGATCCGTTCCGTCATGGGATCGAGTCATGTATAAGACCGGGAATTGAGCGTGGGGATTACGGGGCGCTCAATCTACCTCAAGCCGGGGTGCCATGAGCAACGAGCCTGATCGATACGGTCTGATGGGCCACCCCGTGGGACACAGCTGGTCGCCGTTCATCCACGGCATGTTCGCCAGGCAATCCGGCGCCTCCCTCAGCTACAAGCTCTACGATGTGCCTGCCGACAAGTTCCGCGCCGCGGCGCTCGAGTTCTTCACCAGCGGCGGGCGCGGTCTCAACGTTACCGTGCCGCACAAGCGCGCCGCGGCGGAGCTCGTCAACCGCATGACCGGCCGCGCCGAGCGCGCCGGCGCGGTCAATACGATCGTCATGCAATCCGGCAACGAGCTGCTGGGCGACAACACCGACGGCGCCGGGCTGATCGCCGATCTCGTCACCAATCTCGGCTACGAGCTGGCCGACCGCAGCGTGCTGGTGCTGGGCGCGGGCGGTGCAACCCGCGGCATCGTCGCTCCGCTGCTGCAGTCGGGCGCCGCTTCGCTGGTGATCGCCAACCGCACGGCCGAGCGTGCGGTGGAGCTCGCAAGCGAGTTCGCCGACCTTGGCGTGGTCAGCGGCTGCGGCTTCGCGCAGATCGACCCGGAACCCGTCGACCTGCTGATCAACGCAACCTCGGCCAGCCTGCAGGGCGAGGTGCCGCCGATCCCCCCCGAGGTCATCGGCCCGCGCACGCTGTGCTACGACATGGCTTACGGCAAGGGCGAGACGAGTTTCACGCACTGGGCGAGCGCGAACGGCGCGAGCCTCGCGCAGAAGGGCTGGGGAATGCTGGTGGAACAGGCCGCCGAGTCTTTCAACCTCTGGCGTGGCATTCGGCCGGATACCAGGCCGGTGCTCGAGGCATTGCTGGCGCTCTAGTGCTGTCGCGCGCTTTGGGAAGGGGGCCGGGACTTACCGACACACCTCCCCGCACCGGCGCCGCAGTCATCCGAAAAAAAAAGAGCGGGGCCACGTTTCCGTGGCCCCGCCGGTTCGCTGATCAGCTGATCAGCGCGACTGTCTGAAGTCCAGTTCGTCCTCAATCCTCTTCGTGGAAGCCGCCCGGCGTGGTGAACGCCGTCGCATCCTGGTACCACTCGTTGTTGGTCGGGAACAGCCACAGCATGTTGCCGCTGGCGCCCGACACACCCACGTGCACCGATTCGCCGGACAGCAGGCCGAAGCTGTTCAGGTCCGGGACGATCTCGCCGGCGAGATCGACCGTACCGGTCTGAACGCTCACGTTGCCCTGGCGGTCCGACAGCACCATGCGGTAGCTGAAGCTGTCGGTGACCAGGCCGTCGAACGGCGCCGGGTAAGTCGTCAACGAGAACGGCAGGATCAATGCGCGGTCGTTGAAGTCCCACGTATTGACGTTCCAGTCCAGGAACCCGCCGCCGGGTATCGTGAACTGCGCCGTCACATAGTTGCCGAGGATGCCAGTGGCCGACAGCGAGGTGTGGTCGCGAGCCACCAGCCGAACGTCCTCGACTCCGTCATTGTTGGTGTCGAGGAAGATGTCGACGTCCAGGTTCGCGACGTGCTCGTACCGCTGGTCGACCGAGATGCCGAACTCGATGACGTTGCCGCCGTAGGCCGCGGGGTCACCGCGCCGCACGCCGACCTTCGCGATCGAGGAGTACGAGCCAGTGGCGCCCGTGCTGCCGGTGCCGACGAGCGTGAAGCCCTCGGCGAAGCCGATTGCCGGTCCCTTGTTCGTCACGTCGACGCCGAACGAGCCGGAGCCGGGGTTGACGATGACGTTCGAGGCTGGATCGACCACCGCCAGGTAGCCGACGCGCAACGTGTCGGTGCCATCGCTGAAGATGCACCAGCCACCCACTTCGCGCTGACTGTGCGAGGCGTTGTCGAACACTCCCGCCGCGGCGCTCGCCTGCGGGTCGAACCTCAGCCTGATGCTGGTGTTCTTGCCGCGGAACGAGCCGACGGTCACGGGGCTCGGACAGGTCACCGTGGCGCCCGGAACCGCGGAGCTCGACACGTGTGTCACGTTGAACGTGCGCGTGCCGCCCTTCATGTTCTCGAGGTACACGGTCTGCGACCGGTTGGTCGTCGCTGTCGGGTTGATGTGACCGAACGACACGCCGCCGGGCAGTGCGAAGCTCGTCAGAGCCGCCGCACGGTCCACGCGGATCGCGCCCACGCCATGACGCGACAGGCTGGTATCGCCCGCATTCGACGGGTTGCCGTTCACGGTGGCGTTCTGCAGCAACGCCTTGATGGTGTAAGGCTGCAGGTCCGGATGGAGCTGGCGCATCAACGCCGCGGCGCCCGCGACGTGCGGTGACGCCATCGACGTACCCTGATTGGGAGCCGAACCGTTGCCGGTAGCGACGCCCGTCGAGACGATGCCCACGCCCGGAGCGGACAGGTCGGGCTTGAAGCCCGAGCCGCCTGCGCCCGGTCCGCGCGAGGAGAAGCTCGCAATGCGATCCTGCTTCGTGGAGTCGGGACCGAAGTCCAGCGTCGCCGTCACCGGGCTGGCCGCCGTCGTCGTCGCTTGCGCAGTGATCGCACTGCCATCCGCGAGGCTGACCATCACGCCCGGAATCAGCGCGGTCACCGCACCCATGACGATCGGGTCGCCGCCGGCGTTGTTGAAGGCGATTGCCGCGCGGGCTCCGGCCGCGAGCGCGTTGGCCATCTTGACCTGGAACGTGCACGTGCCGCGCTGGAGCAGAACGATGTTGCCGTTGACCTCGGCTGCATTGCTGAGCGGTCCGCAAGCATCAAGCGGCACAGCGCGCACCACCGTGTCGGAGAGCGGCGATACGCTCGAGACGCGCGTGGGGCTGGTGCCTTCCTCGTTGAACTTGAAGCCGGCAATGCCCGCCGGGGCGGTGATGTTCAGGCGTGCGAAGTCGCGTCCACCCGGAACGTTCGCGGCCACCGAGATCGCGCCGTGAGCTACGGCCGGTGCGCCGGTGACGTAGGGCAGGTTGCCCTCGTTGCCGGCCGAGGCCACCACGATGATGCCGACGTCCGCGGCGTTCTGCGCCGAGATCGCCGACGGATCGGCCGGCTCGCCGAACGGCGAACCGAGGCTCATGTTGATCACGTCGAGGTGATCGCTCATGTCGCCGTCCGCGTTTGGATCCATCGCCCACTCGATCGCGAGCGAGGTCAGGTTGGTCGAACCCGCGACATCGCCGAACACCTTGAGCGCGTACAGCGAGGCTGCGGGCGCGACGCCCTTGCCGATGATGCCGGGCACGCCCAGACCCGCCGCAGAGCCTGAGACGTGGCTGCCGTGACCGTTGCGATCCAGCGGATCGGCGTCAGGCGCCGGAACGCTGCCCGCCACGTTGGCGTTGTAGGTTGGGCCGGCAAAGTCGAAGCCGCCCACGACCTTCGCCGTCGGGAACGAGCCCGGCTCGACGACATTGCGGTTGTTGGCGTTGTAGGCCGCGACCGTGCCCGGCCCGCCGAAGTTGGCGTGGGTATAGTCGATGCCCGTGTCGATGACGCCGATGGTCACACCTTCGCCGCGCAAGCCGAGCGCACTGGCGACGGCCTCGGAGCCGATCCACGGCGCGCTGGTGACGTTGTTGATCTCGTGCCGCTCCACGCGGCCCACCGAGCGCACGCCCGGCAACGAGCGCAGCGCGTCTATCTGGCCCCTGGCGACGCTGACGCGAAAGCCGTTGGCGCCGACGCGCTGCGTCGAAAGCTCGGTTGCGCCGAACGCAGCGAGCTGGCCGCGGAAAGCTGCCTGCTCGGCGTCGACTGCGGCAGCCTGCTGCTGCTGCACGGCGCGGCTGGCGAGCCGGCCGGTCGAACCGTACGATTGCGCGTTGAGCTCGGAGACCGAGGGCGTACTGAGGCGAATGAAGACTTGGACTTCGTCCTGGAGCCCGTCGACGTACGACTTGCCCAGGCTGTCGGCTGCGAACGTCGCGTTGGACGCCACGCCGACGATCGTTCCGATGGCGAGCGCGAGCGCGCGCCGCCGGAACGGGCTTGGAGTGATTTTCATGTGATGCATCCCCTTGGAGTTCTGTTGAGGACAAGCAACACCCGCACGAGGCGCACTTCTCGCGAACGGCAAGTGAGATGGCATCAAGCGGGAAGCTCGCAGCCAGATCCTTGTTGTTCTCGTGGCTCGCTTCGATCGATGCTGAAACATCCGCGGCCGCTTCATTCCCCGGCCAGCGTTGGCCGGCGCCATGGAGGGCTGCGAAGTCCGGCGTTGCTTCTCTCGCGACGCAACGCCCTTGTCGGTTGGTCCCGCGGCGAAACTAACCCGCGCCGCCGGGGAATTCAATCCCGCGAAAACATACGTTGGTCCCTGTTGGACATAATGGAGCCGAGGCACGATGCGCGACGGCGGCGCTCGCAGGTTTTTCCACACGACGATCCGCAGCGAGGGCGCCTGACCCGCCGCTTTCGACGCCTGCGTTCAAGCTACGAGCCCGCTTCGCCGACGAAGGAGAACGCCGTGAACAGATCATCCGCATTCCTGGCAGTCATCCTCACGGTGTCCGCCGCTTCAGTGCTCGCGCAGACCACCGATCCGCAGGCGGGGCAATGCGTTACGGTGCCGCGCGAGGAGCGTGCGCGCTTGCAGAAGCCGCCGAGCGTGACGCCGAGGGTGACGCCGATAGTCCCGGAGCCGTCGACCTCCGCCACGCCAGACGGCGAAAGCCAGCCAATGCCGGAGCACATCCGCTCGTTGGTGCTCGCGGATGCGGCGCGGCGCGCCGCAACCAGCCCGGAGTCCGTTACCGTGGTCGACTCCCGGGCAGTCACCTGGCCCGACGGCTCCCTCGGCTGCCCGGAACGGGGAATGACCTATCCGCAGCTGCCCGTCTCCGGCTACCGCGTCGTGGTGAACGCGAAAGGCAGGACCTACGACTACCGCGTCGGCATGCCCGTCGCGGCGACCACCGGCCCTCAGCCGAGCGGCGCAGCGGTGCAGCTTCGCCTGTGCGATTCGTCGCAGGGTATTCGCGCGCTCGAACACCCGGCTCCAGCCCCGCAACCGCCGCGCTGACGCAAAGAAAAGGGGCCCCTTCCGACGAAGGGGCCCCACTCGAGTCTGCAGTCCGTAGACCGCGAGTCGCTTACGGCGTGATGTCGGCGCCGGGCACGCCGAACAGCAGTGCTTCGGTCGCTTGCGTCGCTCCGCCGCGGCTCGCCGAGCCACGGTCGCCGTTGGTGATGAGCAGGATACCCAACTCCGGCGTCGTCCCCGGGAACTGCCCGAAGTCGACCACCGTCATCGAGCCATTGCTCCTGGCCGCGATGTCGTCCGGCAATCCGAGGTGCTGCTCGAGGAACGGGGCGATGACGAATGGCCCCACCTCGTCGCCAGGACCGCCGAAGTAGAAGTCCTGCGTGAACAGGTCCGCGTTGACGAGCTTGCCGGCATTGACCTGGGCGCCGCTGATGCCCACCTGGTCAGTGCACGCATACAGCACGGTGTTGCCCGTGTTGGTCGAATGCTCGGCGCCAAAGCGCGCCGAGGCAGTGCCCGCCGCCACGTTGAACACCCACGAGAACTGACGACCGTCCGTGATGTTGTTGAACGAGCCATCCCGGTTCAGCACCACGAAGTCGACGCTGCCGTTGCGGTCGATGTCGAGGTTCACCTGGTGGCTCACGCTGACCGGCATCGTCTGCCGTTCGTGCGTGTTGATCGCGAACGCCCACAGGTATCCGCTCGGGCAGAACCCGGTCCCCACGAAGAACGTGTTGACGCCGAAGGCGCGGATGTCGGGCTGGGGTGACTGTGCGCCGCGCGCCCCGCTCGGCAGATTCGGGCTGACGGCCAGGAGTGCGTAGGCATCGTTCTGCGCGGGGCCGACGCCCGCGTTGCGCAGATTCACGGTGGCCAGCCCGTTGTTCGGATCGAACTGCAGGGTCGACCCGCTTTCGCTGCGGACGTCCGCGTCCTTACGCGGCAGCACGTGCCAGGGCAGGCTGAAGCTCTGGCCCGAGCCGGTGAACTGCAGGTAGCCGTCGTACTCGTTGGTCGTCAGCTTCGTCGGGTCGTCGCCGCCGCCGTTGAACTGCGCAAGTCCCGCGCCCGAGCTCATCAGGTTGTTGCGCAGGTTGTTGCCGTTGATGGTGAAGCGGACGTTGACCACGCGCGTGCCGTGCGGCGCGAGATTGATCGAGGACGCCACGCTGATGCTCACGGCGTCGGTCGCCGCATCGTTGGCGAAGCGCATCACCGGCGTGATCGTGACCTGCTTGCTCTTGTTGCAGTTCGAGTTGATGCAGTTGTCGACGATCACGATCTGGCGAGTGATGGTGACGGTGTCGCGCGACACGTCCACGAATCCCAGGCCCAGACCGCCGGAGCGAACCGCCCCGACCTCCGGGTCGATCGGATACACGCTGATTTCCGCGATCGCGGCGCGATCCACGCGCACTTCGCCGCCGCCGATGCGGCTCACCGGCGCGAGCGAATCCGGGATCACGGAGGCCACGGCCGCCGGGGCGGTCATGGAGGAGTCCGCCGTGTTGATCAGCATCTGCTTGACCTGGTCGGGCGTCGCGGCAGGGTTGAGCTGCAGCAGCAGCGCGGCCGAACCCGCGACCATCGGTGTGGCACCGGAGGTGCCGCCGAACGCCGCCGTGCCGTTACCCGTGCCCGACTGCGCCGAGACGGACTGGCCCGGAGCGCCGATGTCCGGCTTGATGCGGTGGTCCTCGAACGACGGACCGCGCGAGGAGGTCGACACCATCGAACCGATCAGCGCGAAGCGGTTGGCCGGATCGAAGCGCACCGTCGAACCGGCGCGGATCGTGTTGGCGTCGTTGAGGTTGATCGCGAAGCCGGGAATCGTTGGCGGAACACCGCCGCCGAAAGCGAACGCGAAGGGCGCGCTGCCATCGACGAAGCCGATGATGCCGAGGATGCCGCCGCCGGCCTGGATGTTCTGGATCTTGAGACTGGCGCTGCAGACGCCGCGATTCACCAGGACCACGCGTCCGGCCAGGGACCCGGCCGCGAACGGGTTGCAACCCAGCGGGTTGGCCGCCGGGAACAGGACCGCTCCTTCGATCGTCGCGGCGAGAGCGCCCGACCACGTCTGGAACACCGAGCCGCGGTCGGCGGGTGTCGCTGCCGGCGACACGATGCGCATGAGCTGCGCAGTGGCCGATGGCACGTGGGTCTGCGCGACCGAGATCGCGGTCTTCGCGCCGCCCGGGCTGCCCTGCACGTACGGCTTGTCCGAGCCGTTGCCGGCAGCGGCGACGGTCAGCACGCCGATCTCCGTGGCGTTGTCGACTGCCGTCGACAGGTCATCGTCGAACGGCTGGCCGTAGTTCGCGCCCAGCGACATGTTGATGATGTCGACGGCGTCCGAGGTATTGCCGTCGCCGTTCGGGTCGACGGCAGCCTCCATCGACTGGATCAGCGCCAGTCCGCTGCACGAGCTGGCTGGAGTCGAGCACGCCTTGTACGCATACAGGGCGACTCCCGGAGCGACGCCGTTGTTGCCGCCGATGATGTGAGCGACGTGCGTCCCGTGTCCGCCGAAGGTCGAGAGGTCGGGCCCGCCGATCGGATCAGGATCCGGCGCCAGCGCGCCGTTCGGCCAGAGCTCGCCGACGAAGTCGAAGCCGCCGACCACTTTGCTGGTCGGGAACAGTCCGTCGGTCGTCTTGTTGCGCGGATCTGCGGCGCTCGCGCCGTATGCGTCGACGTAGGCGGCGACGGTGCCCGCGCCACCGAAATTCGCATGCGTGTAGTCCACGCCGCTGTCGATCACTGCGATCCTGATGCCCGCGCCTGAAACACCCAGGCCCTGCAGGGCTGCGGCGCCGATGTAAGGCACGGTTTCGGTGAGATCGGTGTGGTATTCGCCGATTTCGGCTACCCGGGCGACCGCAACGTCGCTGGCCACCTGCGCCACCTGTGCGGCGTCGACTTCGAGGAACACCGCGTTGAGCACGAGCTGCGTGCTTCCGAGCACCGTCGCGCCCGGCGCGGCGGCCTGGACGCGCGCGACGAACGCGGCCTGTTCGGCCACGAGTTGCGACTTGGTGCTGCCGCGCCCTTCGCCGACCGCCGGTGAGCGCAGACGCGCGATGATCTGTATCGGCCCCTGGGCGTTCGGTGCTGCCAGCGATACGTTCTCGCGCACCAGCGCCGTTTCGAGCGTTATCGATTCCAGCCGCGCGGTCGACAAGGCGCCGCGATCGGGCGCCGCGCTCGCCGCGTTGGCGCCGAGCACGGCTCCGATCGCGACGCTGAGCAGCGGCGCGACGAACCTGTTTGATTTCATTGCAGTCGTCCCCTGTGGTGTTCTGACGTTGTGGCCACCAGGCGGAACACGACGACGGGGAGACCGCGATCACGAGCCGGCAACGAGCCCAAATCCCGTCAACCGCAATTCATTCCGACGGTTTCGCCGATCCGTGTTCGAAACCCGGCAATTCGCAAACGATTTCTGGCGAAGGAAAATCCAGCGTTGCCGCCTCGAGGCGGTGCGCCTTGTTGGTTGGTCCCGCGCTGGAACCTACTCCCTGGATATTGCGAATTCAATCCCGCCTACGAGCCGGTTCGTCCCGCCCGCTCCCGGTCGCGAGGCCGCTGTCCCTCTATTTGCGCGCGCTCTTTGCCTTGCGGGCCGGCGCTTTCCGGGTCGATGCAGCCTTTGCTTTCGCGGACTTGGGTTCCGCGCGCGCTGCTTTGGCTTCCGGCTTCGGAGCGCCAGGCGTCTTGGGGAGTGGCTGCGCCTTCTTTTTCGCGACGGGCTTCGCCGCCGGCTTCACGCCTGCGCTTTCCTTCGCCGGGGCGGCCGCTGGCTGGGCAGCGGCAGTTGCGGTTGCCGCTGCGGCCGGTTGCTTGCCGCGCCGCCAGCCGCGCCCGGTGCGAACCGGAGCCGCCGCCAGCAGTTCCTTGCACTCCTCGAGCGTCAACGCCTTCGGATCGCGGTCCTTGGGAATCTTGGCGTTGCGCGTCTTGTCGCTGACGTACGGTCCGTAGCGCCCGTTGAGGACCTGGATCCCCTCGTCGGCGAAATCGCGAATGATGCGGTTGGCGTCCGCGATCCTCTTCTGCTGGATCAGCTCGAGCGCGCGCTCCAGCTGCACCGTGTACGGATCGTCCTCCTTGAGCGATACGTACTTGGCGCCGTACTTGATGTACGGGCCGAAGCGGCCGACGTTGGTCGAGACCGGTTCGCCCTCCGCCGTCGCGCCGAGCTGGCGCGGCAGCTTGAACAGCTCGAACGCGTCGGCGAGCGTGATCGTGTCCATCTTCTGGCCGGGACGCAGGCCGGCGAAACGCGGCTTCTCCTCGTCGTCCTTGGTGCCGATCTGCACGAACGGCCCGAAGCGGCCCATGCGCACGCTGATCGGCCGGCCGGAAGCCGGATCCGCGCCCAGCTCGCGCGCCTGCGCCACTTCGTCGCGCGAGACGTTCTTGCTCCGTGTGCCGCACCTGCGAGATGAACGGCTCCCAGAATTGATGCATCAGCGGCACCCAGTCTTCCTCGCCGCGCGAGATCGCATCGAGCGAATCCTCCATGCGCGCGGTGAAGCCGTATTCGACCCAGCGGTGGAAGTGGCTGCGTCAGGAACCGGTTGACGATCTTGCCGATGTCGGTCGGCAGGAAGCGGCGGTTGTCCATCTCGACGTATTCGCGATCCTTGAGTGTCGAGATGATCGAGGCATAGGTCGACGGCCGGCCGATGCCGTGCTCTTCGAGCGCCTTCACCAGCGATGCTTCCGAATAACGCGGCGGCGGCTCGGTGAAATGCTGCTCGGGATGGATTTGCAGGAGCCTGACGTGCTCGCCTTCCTGCATCGGCGGCAGCACGTGGTCGGCTTCGTCCTGCACCGAGTCGTCGACGTCCTTCGTGGTACACGGCCATGAAGCCGGGCTTGACCATCGTCGAGCCGTTGGCGCGCAGCACGTGGCGCTGGGCGCCGTCCGGGCCGGCCAGCATGTCGACCGCCACCGTGTCGTACACCGCATGGCTCATCTGGCAGGCGATGGCGCGCTTCCAGATCAGTGCGTAGAGGCGGTGCTGGTCGGCGTCCATCCGGCTCTCGAGGTCGGCGGGCACGAGCGAGGGAATCGTGGGGCGGATGGCCTCGTGCGCCTCCTGTGCGTTCTTCGATTTGGTCTTGTAGACGCGCGGCTCCTCGGCGAGGCCTTCCTTGCCGTAGAGCTTCTCGATGCTGGCGCGGATCTCGGTCACCGCCTCCGCGGCGAGATTCACCGAATCGGTGCGCATGTAGGTGATCAGGCCGACGGCGCCGTCGCCGGTATCGACGCCTTCGTAGAGGCGCTGCGCAGTGCGCATGGTTTTCTGCGCGCTGAAACCGAGCTTGCGCGCCGCTTCCTGCTGCAGCGTGGAAGTGGTGAACGGCGGCGCCGGATTGCGTCGGCGCTGCTTGCGGTCGATGTGCTGCACGGTGAGGTCGCCGTGCGCCGCCTCGTTCAACGTGCGCTCGACCGCGTGCGCCTCGGCGGCGTTCTGGAACGAGAACTGCTCGACCTTGCGTCCCTGGTATTCGACCAGCTTGAGCGGGAATTTCTGCTCGCCCGCTTCGCCTTGCGCGTCGATGCTCCAGTATTCGCGCGCGACGAACGCCGCGATCTCCTCCTCGCGCTCGCAGATCATGCGCAGCGCCGGGCTCTGCACGCGGCCGGCCGACAGGCCGCGGCGCACCTTCTTCCACAGCAACGGCGAGAGGTTGAAGCCGACGAGGTAGTCGAGCGCGCGGCGCGCCTGCTGCGCGTTGACCAGATCCCCGGACAGCGGCCGCGGCTCGGCGATCGCCTGCGCGGATGCCGTTGCGCGTGATCTCGTAGAAGGCGACGCGGTGCACGTCCTTGCCGTCGAGGTCGCCGCGTTCCTTGAGGATCTCGTGCAGGTGCCAGGCGATGGCCTCGCCCTCGCGGTCGGGGTCGGTGGCGAGGTACAGCGCGTCGCGCCTTCTTCAGCGCCTTGGCGATCGCCTGCACGTGCTTCTCGTTGCGCTCGATCAGCCGGTACTGCATGGCGAAATTGCGCGAAGGATCGACCGCGCCTTCCTTGGGAACGAGGTCGCGCACGTGCCCATAGGAGGCGAGCACCTCGAAGTCCTTGCCGAGGTACTTCTTGATGGTCTTCGCCTTGGCGGGCGACTCCACGATGACGAGATTAGCGGTCATGTAACTCTTGATCTTTCATTGGCGGCCGCGATGCAACCGGGCGCCGAAAAAAACGAAAACCGCGAGGAGTCGCGGCAAGGACATTTCGAGTAGGGGCGAGCGGTTTGTCAATGCAGTGCGTCGGCCCGCTCCTCGAACACCAGATCCTCCATGCGCGCATAGGCCTGCTCTTGCCCGGGCTGGGCTGAACAGGACCATCAGCACCACCCATTTCACCTGCTCGATGTCGATTTCCTCGGCCTCGAGCGCCATCAGCCGGTCGATGACGATCTCGCGCTGCGTCGCCCGACAGGATGCCGATGTTCTCCAGGTGCAGGATGTAGCCGCGGCAGTCGGTGTCGAGCCGCACCAGCTCGTGGCCGCTGAACACGCGAATCGCGCGCGCGGTGGCCGCCGTGACGCTTGTGCCCGCCTCGCTCGCGGCGAGGCCGTCGAGCCATTGCAGGGCGCGCTCGACGTCGGCTTCCTCGAAGCCTGCGCGCTCCAGCTCCTCCTTGAGAGCGCTGCGGCCCGGCAGCGGGTCGTTCTTCGGCGTCCATGTAGTTTTCGAACAGGTAGATGAGGATATCGAGCACGCTTTCTTTCATTTCGGCGCCTGGTTCGCTCTTCGGCAGTAGCGCCCGCCGGGACGGGTCTCGACCTCGCCGCGCAGCTCGAGAATCAGGAGCATTGAGGCGATCGCCTCGGGTTTCAAGCCGCTCCGCTCGACCAGAGCGTCTATGCCCGTGGGATCGAAGCCGAGCGCATCTAACAGGATTTCGTACTCCTTGTCCAATGCCGGCACGGCGGCGCGCGCCGCGCCTGCGTGCTCTTGCTGCGCATCGCCGCGCGCGACTTGCAACACCATGCCGAGCTCGGCGAGCACGTCGTCCGCGGTCTCCACCAGTTTCGCGCCGTCGCGGATCAGCCGGTGACAGCCGCGTGACAGCGGGCTGTGGATCGACCCGGGGATCGCGAACACCTCGCGTCCCTGCTCGGCCGCGAAGCGCGCCGTGATCAGCGAGCCGCTCTGGCGCGCCGCCTCGACCACCAGCGTGCCGAGCGCGAGGGCGCTGATGATGCGGTTGCGCTGGGGAAAGTTTTCGCGGCGCGCCGGCGTGTCGGGAGGGAACTCCGACACCAGCGCGCCACGCGCCGCGATCTGCTCGGCGAGCTCCGCGTGCTGCGCGCGGATAGACGCTCGCCGAGTCCGGTGCCGCACACCGCGATCGTGGCGACGTTGGCCGCCAGTGCGCCGCGATGGGCGGCGGCGTCGATTCCCTCTGCTAGGCCGCTGGTAATCGCGAGTCCGCAACCGGCGAGATGGCGAGCGAATGCGAACGCCGTCTCCCGTCCGCTGGCCGTCGGGTTGCGGCTGCCGACGATGGCGAGCTGCGGCAGTTGCAGCGCGCCGAGCGCGCCGCGTACGTAGAGGGCGAGCGGTGCGCCGCTGGTCTGCGCGAGCAGGGGCGGATAGTCGGGCGAATTGAGCGGTACGAGCCGGCGCTCTGCGCCCGCGGCGAGCCAGGCGAGATCAGCGTCGATGAGTCCCGCTTCGGGTGGGCGCGAACTGCACGCCGCAGCGAGATACTTGCGGGCGTTCTCGGGCAGGCCGAGCTGCTCCATCTCGCGGGGTGAGGCGCTGACCAGACGCGCCGCGTCCGGCAGGTTCAGCAGCGCCTGCCGCAGCCGTTCGGCATTGATACCCGGAGCACGCACCAGAATGGTCCAGGCGCGCAGTTCTTCCGGCGGTGTCTGTTCCGTCACCGGCGCCTCCCTGCGCCCGCTGGCTCGCTCACGGCGTTGAGCGGAGCCCGACACGCGCAAAGCGCGAGTCCGGCACCGTCAGTTGAGCGGAGCCCGACACGCGCAAGACGCGAGTCCGGCACCGCTATTCTTCATGGGCTGACTACGTGATCGTAAACCCGCATCGGCCCCTGGGCTTCCATGATCAGCCCGTAGCTGACGCGGTCGAAGGTCTTGAACACCATGAAAGTCCCGGCCAGCTCGTCGGGCAACCGCACTTTCTTGGCAAAGAGATTCGAAACGCGCGCCCCGCCCGACATCTTGTCGCGTACCACCGGCCCTGCCTGCTCGACCAGGAGGATGTGACCCGGTTCGAGGCCGTGATTCTTGCCGCGGTTGATCACCACGACCTGGTACTGGCCCACCACGCTGATGCCATCGACTATGGAGATGATCTGGCCCTCCACCGGGCCCGCGGGCGCGTGCGGGATGAAGTCCAGCGGCACGTCCACGTCGCCGGGGAACAGCTTGTCGCCTTCCAGCGCCTCGCGCGAAGACTCGGTGATCTCGAGCGTGGTCGGCTTGCCGGGGCGCGTGACGCGTGCGGACGCGGCGTAGAGGGCTTCATAGCCGACCACGTCGTTGTCGTCCGGATCGCGCAGCGGGTCGCCGACGCGCATGATGTTGTAGCGAGTGTTGACGTCACCATCGATCTTGCCCGCGGCATAGATCGTGTTGCCCGCAGCCATCACCAGGTGCTGGTCGCGCGAAGAAACGATGTGCGGGGCGCTCTTGATCTGCTCCTTCTCGAGCACTGTCGGCTTGGACATGAACGCCGCGATGATCTCGTAGGGTATGGCGGTGATCGCCCCCTCGAGCGGCTGGCTGCGCATGCGCGGCGCGAGGCGCGTTGCCCCGCCGCGCTCCAGGCGAACCTGGGGGCTGCCATCGGCGCCGTAGGCGAGGGCCAGCACGTCACCGGGATATATAAGGTGAGGGTTCTCGACCTGCGGGTTGACGTACCAGATCTCGGGCCAATACCAGGGGTCGCGCAGGAAGACGTTGGCGATGTCCCACAGCGTGTCGCCCTTCTTGACCGTGTAGCTCTGTGGCGCGTTGGGCGCGATGGGCGAGGTCGACTCGGATTGCGCCGCAACGGAGCCCGTTTCGGTACCGGCTGCCGATTCGGCAGCACCTCCCGAGGCCACCGGCTCTGCCGGGGCGGCAGGCATCGTTTGCGCCGATGTTGGGGTAGACTCGCCGGCCGTCGCCGGGGTCTGCTCTGGGGCCGAGGACTCCTGTTGGGGCCCCGAGCCGGAACACGCCGCGGCCAGGCCGGTCAACAGAGCAACGGGAATGACGCTTGCGCGTGTGTGCCACATGGATCGCAGACGGTTCAGCTCCATCCCAAAGCTCCTCAAAGTGGTCGCGGGCAAAAAAGCCCCGCTTTTATAATCTCAACGGATTAGGGTCGCAATCCTCAGGGAATGGGTTAAGAGTGTGATGGGGTTCCGGTGATACATGGATTCGGCGCGAATTAACAGAACATTGGTCGGATTCTGTGAAGTTTGACGGCTTTTCATAGCGGTAAGGTTGGCCGGGCAGAGACAGATGGCGAAGCTCACGATTCTCGAATATCCCGATCCGCGCCTGCGTACGCGCGCGGCGCCGGTGAAGGTATTCGATGCTGCATTGCGGAATCTCGCGGCGGACATGCTCGAGACCATGTACGCCGCGCCCGGCGTCGGTCTCGCAGCCACGCAGGTGAATGTTCACCGGCGCCTGCTGGTGGCGGACGTTTCCGAAGGGCACGACGATCCGCGCATCGTCGTCAATCCCCAGATCCTGTCGCGGGAAGGTCTGTGCATGCGCGAGGAAGGCTGCCTGTCGGTGCCCGGCGAGTTCGCCGAGGTGGAGCGCGCGGCGAAGGTCCGCGTGCGCGCCCAGGACGTCGAGGGCCGGACGTTCGAGTTCGACGCCGACGGGCTGCTCGCGGTGTGCATCCAGCACGAGATGGATCACCTCGAGGGCAAGCTGTTCGTCGACTACCTCTCCGAGCTCAAGCGCACGCGCATCCGCAAGAAGCTGGAGAAGGATCGCAAGCTGCGCGAGGCCGGCTTGCCCGCAGCGCGGCCGCGCGTGCCCGCGATCTGATTTCCGTTCGACCGCTCGCTTGAGCCGCACGCTCCGGCTCGCTTTCGCGGGCACTCCCGAGTTCGCCGTCCCGGCGCTCGCAGCGCTCGCCCGCTCCGCTCATCGCGTCGCCGTGGTGTATACGCAGCCCGACCGGCCCGCCGGCCGCGGCCGGCGATTGACGCCGGGCGCGGTGAAAGAGGCCGCGCAGCGGCTGGGAATCCCCATCGAACAGCCGGCGAGCCTCGAGGACGAATCGGCGCGCGCGCGGCTCGCCGACCATGCCGTCGATGCGATGGTGGTGGTCGCGTACGGCCTGATCCTGCCGCAGTCGATCCTCGACACGCCCCCCGCGGGCTGTATCAACATCCACGCTTCGCTCCTGCCGCGCTGGCGCGGCGCCGCGCCGATCCAGCGCGCCATCCTGGCGGGCGATGCCGAGACGGGAATATCGATCATGCAGATGGAGGCCGGGCTGGATACCGGCCCGGTCTACCTGCGGCGCGCGCTCGGCATCGCACCGCAGGAGAACGCGGCCGAGCTGCAGGCACGCCTGGCAGCATCTGGCGCGGAGTGCATCGTGGAGGCCCTCGATGCGATCGCCGCGGGCCGCGCCCGCCCCGAACCTCAGGACGCCGCCGCGGCCACGTACGCACGCAAGCTCGAGAAGAGCGAGGCCACGGTCGACTGGTCCCAGCCGGCGACGCACATCGCGCGGGCGGTGCGCGCCTTCAATCCCTGGCCGATCGCGCAAACCCGCTGGAACGGCGAGCAGCTGCGTATCTGGCGAGCCCGGCGCGTGCCGCGAAGCGACGGCGCGCAACCCGGCGCCGTGATCGAGGCCGGTTCCTCGGGCATGGTCGTGGCCTGTGGCGAAGACGCGCTGGCAATCGAGATCCTGCAGTTGCCGGGCAAGCGTCCGGCAGCCGTGCAGGAGTTTCTCAAGGCCCACGATCCCCGCGGCGCCGTGTTGGGTAGGCCGTGAACGCCGTCGCGCCGGCCCGCGGTTCCACAGCCCGGCGTCTTGCGGCTGCGGCGCGCGTGGTGAGTCGCGTCGCCGACGAACGGCGCCCGCTGGATGAAGCCCTGCAGAGCGAATCCCACGGCATTCAGGCTGCGGATCGTCCGGCCGTACAGGCGCTCGCGTACGGCACGATTCGCTGGTGGCCGCGGCTCGAGCGCTACATGTCTTTGCTGCTGGAGCGTCCGGCCGCCCTCGCGCCGCAGGTGCGCGCGCTGCTCGCGGTCGGGCTGCACCAGCTCGAACAATCGTCGCATCCGGTTCATGCGATCGTCGACGAGACCGTGGAAGCCGCGCGGGTCTTGCGCGCGCCGCGCGCCACCGCGGTGCTCAACGCGGTCCTGCGCCGCTTCCTGCGCGAGCGGGCCGCGCTCCTCGAGCGCGCGGCGCGCGATCCGGTCGCCGAGTTCTCCCATCCGCTCTGGCTCATCGATGCGCTGCGGGCCGACTGGCCGGCGCAGTGGCGCGAGACCCTGGCGGCAAACAACCTGCAGCCGCCGATGTGGCTGCGCGTCAACCGGCGCAAGGTCACGGCGGCGGCTTACATCCAGAGCCTGGCCGACGCGGGTATCCAGGCGGCGCGGTCGGAGCACGCGCCGGAGGCGGTCCTGCTCGCGGCACCGCGCGATGTGGAGCAGGTGCCGGGCTTCGCGCAGGGACTGGTCTCGGTGCAGGACTGCGCGGCGCAGCTCACCGCGCCGTTGCTCGACGTTCGCGACGGCATGCGCGTCCTCGATGCCTGCGCGGCGCCGGGCGGCAAGGCCTGCCAGATCCTCGAGCATGCGGCCGTCGAGCTCCTGGCACTCGATGCCTCTGCGGCTCGGCTCGAACAGGTGCGCGAGAACCTCGAGCGGCTGCAACTCGACGCCGCGGTCGTCGCCGGCGATGCCACTGCGCCGGCGCAGTGGTGGGACGGCAGGCCGTTCGACCGGATCCTGATCGACGCGCCCTGCTCGGCGAGTGGAGTCATACGGCGCCACCCGGACATCAAGCTGCTGCGCCGGCCCGCGGACATCGAGGTACTGGCCCGCCAGCAGGGTCAACTGCTGCGCGCATCCTGGCCGCTGCTCGCTCCGGGCGGCCGGCTGCTGTACGCCACGTGCTCGACGCTGCGCGCCGAGAATCACGCCGTGATCGAACGATTCCTGGCGCAGACGCCTGACGCGCGCGCCCTGCCGCTCGCCGCGCCCGGCCATCCTGGCGCGGACGCTCCGGGCCTGCAGATCCTCCCCGGGGAAGCGGGCATGGACGGCTTCTATTATGCTTGCCTGGAACAGCGCCGGACCTGACACCACCACAATGCGTTGCGCGCGCGAATTCGCTCTGACGAGCTGGCGGACCCAACGGACGGCGCTGAGCCTGGCGGCGTTCGGCGCGGCGCTGCTGGCGTTCTGCGCACTGGCGTTCGCGCAGGCCGCGCCCGCGTTCGGCGTGCGCACCGCGTACGCGCAGCTGGTCGACGGCGTCTACCTGCTCAACGCGCGGCTGCACCTGCCTCTCAACGATCGGATGCGCACCGCGATCAACGACGGAGTGGCGCTGACGCTCGAGCTGGAGATCGAAGTGAGCGGCGCGCGCCGCTACTGGACCGACGAGACGGTCGCCGCCCTGGTGCAACGCTACGAGCTGCGATACGACGCGGTCAGCGACCGGTACGTGGTGCGCAATCTCAACAGCGGCGAGCAGAGTTCCTTCCCAACCCTGGATGCGTCGGTGGAGCAGCTCACCCGCATCAGCGGCCTGCCGGTTCTCGACCAGGCGCTCATCGGCAGCGACCGGCGCTACCAGTTCGCGATGCGGGCCAGCTACGACCTCGGCGACATGCCGACGGCATTGCGCGTGCTGATGTTCTGGGTCGACGACATTCACGGCGTCAGCGAGTGGTACACATGGCCGCTGCTGCAGTGATCAAGCGCTACGTGGGCTACGTGCTCATCGGCCTGGGCGTGGGCCTGTGGCTGGCCGCGCTGCTGCTGCTGGCGCAGACCGCGCAGAACCCCGCCCAGTTCGGCGACGCGCACCTGTGGATCCTGTTCATCAATGCGCTCGGCGTAGTGGTGCTGCTGGTGATGCTGGCCGCCAAGCTGACGCAGCTGGTGCGCGACTACCGCCGCCACGTCATCGGCTCGCGCCTCAAGGCGCGCACGGTGGCCATCTTCGGCGCGCTGGTGATCGCGCCGCTCCTCATCGTCTACTACTTCTCGCTGCAATTCCTCAACCGCGGCATCGACAGCTGGTTCGACGTCGCCGTCAAGCAGGAGCTCAACGCCGCGCTGTACCAGAGCCGCGCGCTGCTCGACCTGAATCGCCGCGAGTACCTGGGGCGCACCGAGCGCCTCGCGCAGGAGATCGAGGGCCGCGACATCGTCGACCTGCTGCGCCGGCTCGACCTGGAACGCCGCGGCGGCGGCGCCAGCGCGATCACGCTGCTGGGACAGAACGGGCGCATCCTCGCCACGACCTCCGAGTCGCTGACCGGCCCGATGGCGCAGCGCCCTTCCGAGGAAATCCTGCTGCACGTCCAGCAGGGACGGCCTTACGTGAGCCTGGAGCCCGTCGCCGGCGGCGGCTACCAGGTTCGCACCGCGGTGCCGTTCACCGCGATGGGGGAGGAGCGGCTGCTGCTGGCCCTGTATCCGATCTCGGACCGGCTCGCTGCCCTGGCGGACACCGTGCAACGGGCGCACCGGCAGTACGGTGAGCTGTCGTATCTGCGCGAACCGCTCAAGATCAGCTTCCGCCTGACTCTCACCCTCGTGCTGCTGCTGTCGTTGCTGGCCGCGGTGTACGGTGCGTTCTTCTCCGCGCAACGGCTGGTCAAGCCGATCCAGGATCTCGCGGCGGGCACCCGCGCGGTCGGCAAGGGCGATTTCGACACGCGCCTGCCGCTGTCCTCGCGCGACGAGATGGGCTTCCTGGTGCATTCCTTCAACGACATGACCAAGCGCCTGGCGCGCGCCCGCGAAGAGGCGCGCCGCAGCCAGCAGATCGTCGAGAACGAGCGCGCCAGCCTGGCGATCATCCTGGCGCGCCTGTCCGGCGGCGTGGTCGCCCTCGAGCCGGATCTGCGCGTGCGCTTCGCGAACCAGGCCGCGAGCAGCATTCTCGGCGTGAATCTGCAGGACGCGGCGGGACACCCGCTCGAGGAATTCGCCGAGTCCAGCCCTCTGCTCGCGCAGCTGCTGACGGCAACGCGTGAGCATCTGGCCTCCGAGCAGTCCGAGTGGCGCGACCAGCTCTCTCTGTCGGGCGAGGTGGGGCGGCGCGTGCTGAGTTGCGCGTGCACGGCGCTGCCGGGCGAAGGCGGCGGCCCAGGCGGCTTCGTGATCGTGTTCGACGACATCACCACGCTCCTGCAGGCGCAGCGCGACGCCGCCTGGGGCGAAGTGGCCCGGCGCCTCGCGCACGAGATCAAGAATCCGCTCACGCCCATCCAGCTGTCCGCCGAGCGCATGCGGCGCCGGTTCCTCGACAGCATGAACCCACAGGACGCCGAGGTGCTCGAGCGCGCCACGCATACCATCGTGCAGCAGGTCGAGACCATGAAGCAGATGGTCAACGCCTTCAGCGAATATGCGCGCGCGCCCGACATGAAAGTGGCACCTTTCGACCTGAACCAGCTGGTGCTGGAGGTGGCCGAGCTGTACCGGGCGCAGGACAGCCGGGTACAGTTGAAGCTGGTGCTGGAGGCGGACGTGGTCGAGCTCGAGGCGGACCGCAACCGCGTGCGGCAGATACTCAACAACCTGGTCACCAATTCGATGGAGGCGCTGGAAGGGCGCGCCGACGCCGTAATCGAGATCGCCACCCGGGTCGAGCAGCACGCCGAGGCGTCGTTCGCCGAGGTGGTGGTCACGGACAACGGGCCCGGTTTCGACCGGACGCTGATGGGGCAAATGTTCGATCCGTACGTCACCAGCAAGTCCAAGGGGACCGGGCTGGGCCTGGCGATCGTCAAGAAGATCGTCGAGGAGCACGGCGGACGCATCGAGGCAGACAACGTCAAGGGCGGCGGGGCGCGGGTGCGCGTGCTGCTGCCGCTCACCGATCACGCGCGTGCGCCCGCAGCCCGCGAGCCGCGCAAGTCTGAAATGAGGAGGGAGCGCGCATGAGTTCTCCGCGCATTTTGATCGTCGATGACGAGGCCGACATTCGCAGCCTGCTGCGCGAGATCCTCTCCGAGGAAGGCTACGAGGTGGACGTCGCCGCCGACGCCAGCCAGGCACGCGCCTCGCGCGCCAGGCAGGATCCGGACCTGGTGCTGCTCGACATCTGGATGCCGGACACGGACGGCATCACCTTGCTGCGCGAGTGGGTGCGCGGCCCGGGCTCCGACACGCCGGTGGTGATGATGTCCGGTCACGGCACGGTGGAAACCGCCGTCGAGGCAACGCGCCTGGGCGCCTTCGACTTCATCGAGAAGCCGCTGTCGCTGGCCAAGCTCCTGCGCACCGTGGAACGCGCGCTCGACATCGGCAGGCAGAAGCGCCAGAGCGCGCGCACGCTGCTGCCGCCGCCGCTCGCGCCGGTGGGGCGCAGCCGCATGATGCAGACGCTGCGCGAGCAGGTTCAGCAGGTTGCGCCGCACGCGGCTCCGGTGCTGCTCCTGGGCGAGTCGGGCACGGGCCGCGAGGCCTTTGCCCGCTACATTCATGCGCAGAGCGCGCGCGCGCCGCGGCCTTTCGTCATCGCCGTGGCCGGCAGCCTGGACGAGGAGCACGTGACTGCGAAGCTGCACGGCGTGCAGTCGGGCGAGCGCACCGAACCGGGCCTGTACGAGCAGGCCGACGGCGGCACGCTGTTCATCAACGGCCTCGAGGACCTCGCGCCGGGCGCGCAGCGCGTGCTGATGGCCGACCTGGAGAACGGCAGCTACGTTCCGGTCGGCGGCTCGCAACCCAAGCCGCTCAACGTGCGCGTCATCAGCTCGGCGCAGCCCGGGTTCGAGACCCGGCCGGCGCTCGAGCCGTTCCGCCGCGACCTGCTGTCGCAACTGAACGTGGTGACGCTCAAGGTGCCGCCGCTGCGCGAATACGCCGAAGACGTGCCGGAGCTGCTGCGCTACTACGTCGATCGCCTGGTCGACGAGGCCGGCCTGCCGTTCCGCCGTTTCAGCGTCGCCGCGCAGAACCGGCTGCGCAACTACCCGTGGCCGGGCAACATCCACGAGCTCAAGAACCTGGTGCATCGGCTGCTGATCCTGAAAGGCGGCGAGGAGATCGCTCTCGAGGAGATCGAGCGCGAGCTGTCGACCCAGGCGCCCGGCGACGAGCCGCTGGTCAAGCTGGATCTGCTGGCGCTGCCGTTGCGCGAGGCGCGCGAGCAGTTCGAGCGCGCCTACCTGCAGCAGCAGCTGCTGATCTGCAACGGCAAGGTGGGCCAGCTCGCCAAGCGCGTGGGCATGGAGCGCACGCACCTGTATCGCAAGCTGCGCTCGCTGGGCGTGGACTTCCGCAACATCACCGATGACTGATTCTGTCGGGATCGTCTCGCTGCACGTCTACCCTGTGAAGGGCTGTCGTGCGATGGATCTCGCCCGCGCGCCGCTGAGCGCCACCGGCCTGAAGTGGGACCGGAACTGGATGTTCGTCGACGAATCCGGCCGCTTCCTCAGCCAGCGCGAATGCCCGGGGCTGGCGTTGATCGATGCAATGGTCGCGGGCGGAGAGCTGCGGCTCGGCGCCCCGGGCCATGCGAGCCTGCATTGCCCGATCGAGAGCGGCGGCGAATCGCGGCGCGTGACGATCTGGCGCGACACCTGTGTCGCGCAGGTGAGCCGTGTCGATACGCGCGACTGGCTGCAACGCGTGACGGGCGTGCGCGGCCAGCTGGTGCGGGGGATCGACGGCCAGGCGCGCGAGGCCGATCGCGCGTTCACCGGAAGCGACACCGGCCAGGCGTTCTTCGCCGATGCGTATTCGATGTTGATCGTCGGCACTGCCTCGCTCGGCGCGCTCAATGCGCGGCTGCCTGAACCGCTGCCCATGAACCGTTTCCGGCCCAACATCGTCATCGACGCACCTGCGGCCTTCGCCGAGGACCGCATGACCTGGTTGCGCGCGGGAGCGATCGAGCTCAAGTGCGTCAAGCCCTGCACGCGCTGCATCGTCACCACCACGGACCAGCGCACGGGCGAGCGCCGCGGCGAGGAACCCCTGCGCACGCTGCGCAAATTCCGCTGGCTGCCGGCGCTCAAGGGCGTGGCTTTCGGAATGAACGCCATCGTGACGCGTGGCGCCGGCGCCGAATTGGCAGTGGGCGACCGGTTCGAAGTCGACTGGCATCCGCATTCGGCACCCGACCGCTGGACGATTCGCGCCGCAGCAGATGCCTGAAGAAACGGCTAATCCCTGAATAGCATGGGTGCTGACGCTCGACGCCAAGCTACGTGCGCTCAGCGAGCCCGAGTCTCTGTTCACCAACCCCATGACAAGACAAGGCGGACTGGTGTCACAGACCATCCCCGAACCGCTGGCTAAGTGTTGCCTTTCGTGTAAACTTCGATTTACGGCCTTTCAAGGCCAACGGACCTTCAGGAGAGCACCGTGGCGCAGTTCACCGGCCCCCTGCGCAATCCGCCAGTCGTCTATGTCGTATGCCAGATCCGATTCGCCCCCGTTCCACGTCCCGAATCGGTCAGCGACCGTGTGCACGAGGCCATGCACGACGAAGGCTTCGCAAGACAAAACGTCCAAATGCGAGGGCTCAAGATCACTCCGAACGCGCCACCCGAGTTCCTAGAGAACGAACGTCGGACGCGATTCGACAATCGCGAGGGCACAATCGGCTACATTCTGGCGCCCGACCAGCTCATCGCGCATCGCACGCACTACACAAGCTTTGATGACTTCCTAGCGAACATCATGTTCGGTTTCCGCGCGTTACTGATGGCGACCAAACCACCCTTTATCCAACGCATCGGCTTGCGCTACGTTGACCTCATCACGCCAACCGCGGAGGAAACTGTTGCTGACTACGTCGTCGATCGGCTGCTTGGCTTTGAACCGGCACTCACCGGCGTTACCCGACAAACCGCACAACAGTTCGCTCAGCTCGTCACGGCAGAGGGGCGGATGTTCGTGCGCGCCTCGCGTGGCAAACACAGCGAACCGTTGCCGGCAGACCTCCTGCCTATGACACTTAAGCCTGAACGTTCGCCTGATCCGCAGCGTGAGTCGTTCATACTCGACATTGATCATTTCGCAGAAAACCTCAGGCTCGATCCCGAGCCCGCCGAGATCGAACGCCGAATCCGCGAACTGCAAGCCCCGATGGCAGATATCTTTCGCTCCGCCATTACGGACCACGCCGTTCGCATGTTCGAACCGCTGAAACGCACGAGCTAGTCATGCACAGAGCAGATCCGGCGTCGGACATCCCCTTCGCGGCACACCTCTTTCTCACCGGATCAGGTGCCCTCTCGCCCTGGGCGGCGTTGTCCGTTCCGCAGGAGTCAGATTCCACGGAGGAACACTACTGCGCTCGCACATTGCGCGACTTTCGCCACTACGCCGGCACGGGCAGCATCCTTCGCATTGAGCTCCACGATTGGCCCGCGGCTTTTTCCGGTGGGCACTCGCCGGCCGAGGCCTTCTTTCCCAGCACGACCAGTGCCCAACCCGCGCAGAGTGGCGAGGCCCTCGATCGTGTTACCGATCGACTCGGCATCACCATGAGTCAAGTCGCATCCGCGCTCCGTCTTACGCGTCCGACACTGTACCGCTGGTACGAAGGGCGCCAGCCGCACGCCTCAAACCAGGCACGCCTTGCGGCACTCGAGGAGTTCGCAGATGCATGGCACGCCGCTCGGTTGCCCGCGATCCGCCATCATTGGACGCGCCGTATCCCCGACCTCGCCCAAACCCTCGGCGAGCTACTCACGCAAGATCGTCTGACTGCCGCGCAGCTCCGGAAGGCGCTGCCAGCGATTTCCAGGACGCTTCGCGGCGACCTCAGAATCGAACCGTTGCCGACTCGCACGCGCAAGGGCCCGCGCCCAGCCAGCACAGCGCTCCGCCAGCACTCGCGCCCCGCTTCTCTGGATGAGGACTAGGGTCCGCGCGCATGCCGATCGACCGTGCCCGCATCCTCGCGCACGGGTGGCGCCAGGGCAGACTCTTCACGCCCGAGGATTCTGCTCGCCTTATCGGAACCGTTAGCCCGCCGCCGTATCTGCCGTGCGAGCTGCACGACGGCTTTCGCCTCATCGTTGCGAGTCACAGCTGCGACGTTGTCTGCGAACGCGATGACGAGCCGCACGTCGACGTTTACCCCGTGATTCCGTTGCCGGGCCAGGCCGATCCACTGCAACTCGCTGTGCGCAACGCACGCCGCCTTCATTTGCAGCTCAGCGTTTCGGGCGTGGAACTTCCCTGTGAGCTAATCGCCGCCTCTCGCTTCTGTCTTCCCCGCAGTCTTCTTGCAGAGCTCTCGCCGGACTCCTCAGCCTCACTCGCCGAGCTTTACCTGAACCACTTCGTCGCATGGCTCGCCTCGCGTTTCGACAGGCCGGCCTTTCCCGACGAGTTCAACGCACGCCTAGACCCGGCAAAGAAGAAGATCCGAAAGGCTCTCAATGACGCACATCGCTCCCTGCGCGCGGTGCTGATCGACATCGAACCCTTCGACGAGTCACCGCAGGCCGAAGGAACTGCATATGAAATCTGGCTCCTGGGACTTATGAGGGATCACGATTACCAGAACGACACGGAACGCGATCGGGTGATCGCTGCTCTCGCTCGCATCAAGCAGGCCCTTGAGAGCTGCGTGCTCGGCGGCAAGGCGAAGGCATTCCGGGTCAATCCACCGGAAGTCCGCTCCGACAGCACACTGAGTGTTGCGGACTACGGCGGCTACTACAATTTCGGCTTCGACGACTTGAGTCTCCGTGACAACACGGGAACACCGACACAGGTCCTCTGAGCGGCGAACGAGGAGCACCTCCCGAGGCACCGGTCTTGTCGCAAGGCGAAGAAACGCGTGACGTGAGGTGCGAAGATTGCAGGAAATGAAACTTTCCAATCTTTTCTAACTTCCGAGAGTTCGTGGCCCTATTGCCCATCTGGTTGTCGCCGCGCGACGACAGGAATGACCGCCACTCGAGTTGCCGGCGTGCACCGCGCGCATTTACGTGAAACGCATCGCGCCGGCTGTTTGAACCTCCGGTAGCCTGTGAAACTCTGAGTGACGGCGGCGGCGCTTCAGGCGCCAGGGGAGGGCGCGTGTCCTCGCGTGTTCAATCGATTGTCAGTATCGCTCTGCTGTGCGCAGCCGTCGTGGCGGGCAGTGCCGCTGCGGCGCAGGAATACAACGGCAGGCTGTCGCTACCCCGTGCCCGTATCACGGATGCCACCACGCAGCGAGTGATCGTCAAATGGCGGTCCGGCGTCGGCGGAGCGCAGCAGAAGTCAGTGGATCGCGCCGCGCGTGTCAGCAAATTGGGTGCCGACACCGGGCTGCGGCTCAAAGTCGCGAGCCAGATTTCTCCCGCGCTCGACGTGGTGGAACTGGAGGCGCCGCTTGCCGGTGCCGGGCTTGCCGATGCGCTGGCTCGATTGCGAGCCGCCGACGCGGTGGAATTCGCCGAGCCCGACGAGCGGCGTCAGGCGCACGCCATTCCCAGCGACGCGTTGTTCGTCAACCAGTGGTACCTGCAGACCGCCCAGATCGCGGCGGTTCGCGCCACGCAAGGTTGGGATTCCACCACGGGCAGCAGCGGCACGGTGGTCGCGGTGCTCGACACCGGCGTGCGCTACGACCACTCCGATCTCGTGCGAGCGACCTCTGCGGGCAAGCTCCTGCCGGGCTTCGATTTCGTATCGCAGGATCCGGACGGCTCGTTCTCGACCGCGAACGATGCCAACGGGCGTGATGCCGACGCTTCGGATCCGGGTGACTGGATCGACAGCGCGGATCTGCAACGCTCGCCGTTCAACGGCGGCAACTGCCAGATCGCCGACAGCTCGTGGCACGGCACGCGCGTTTCCGGCATCGCCGGCGCGCTGACCGACAACGGCACCGGCATCGCCGGGCTCGGCTGGACGACCTGGGTGTTGCCGGTGCGCGTGCTCGGCAAGTGCGGCGGCAACGACTCCGACATCCTCGCGGCCATGCGCTGGGCCGCGGGATTCACCGTGGCCGGAGCTCCGGTCAATCCGTATCCGGCGAAAGTGATCAACCTGAGCCTGGGGAGCCAGGGTCCCTGCCGGGCCACCTACGTCAGCGTGCTCAACGAGCTTTCGGCCGCCGGGGTGCTGGTGGTGGCCTCGGCGGGCAACGACGGCGGCAGGGTCGATGCGCCCGGCAACTGTCCGGGCGTGGTCGCCGTCGGCGCGATCCGCCACATCGGCACCAAGGTCGGGTTCAGCAACGTGGGACCCGACGTCACGATCAGCGCGCCCGGCGGAAACTGCGTCAACATCGGCGCGGGACAGCCGTGCCTGTTCTCGATCGACACGACCACCGACACCGGCACGACCAGCCCGGTGAGCGCCACGTTCACCGACCAGTTCAACTTCAACGTCGGCACCAGCTTCTCCTCGCCCATTGTCTCTGGCACTGCGGCGCTGATGCACGCCGCGAACGCGAGGCTGACACCGGCAGCGCTGACGGCACGCTTGCGCGAAGGCGCGCGTGCGTTCCCGACGACTTCGACGACGGTGCCCGCGCCGCCGGTGTGTCACGTGCCGGTGGACGATACCGACCTGCAGATCGCGGAGTGCATCTGCACGACGCAGACCTGCGGAGCCGGAATGCTGGATGCCGCCGGCGCAGTCACCGCCGCACTGCGCCCGTCAGTCAGCATTCAAGTGCCCGCGACCGTCATCGCCGGGCAAAGCGTCCCGCTGGATGCAAGCGCCAGCGCGGCTGCGTGCAATCGAACCCTTGCGACGTTCGCATGGACGGTCCTGAACCCCGGGAGCCAGCCTCCCACGATCGTGGGCGCGGATCAGCCGACGGCGAGTGTGCTCGCGCCCACGTCCGGCCAGTTCATGCTGCGCCTGACGATCACCGATGACGCGGGCGCTCAGGACTTCGCCGATGTCATCGTGGGCACCAATGCGGCGGCCACGACAGCGGTGCCGCTGCTGCCGGGCAATGCGTGCCCCACGCCGATCACCGTTCAGCAAACGCCACCTCCGCCACCGCCTGCACCGCCTCCGTCGGGCGGAGGTGGAGGGGGTGGAGGCGGGGCCGTGGGACTTTGGATCCTCGCGCTGCTGTCGGGAACGCTGTCGATCGCGATTCGAGAGCGCCTCCACGCCATTCGCTGATCCTGTGCCCGCGTGGCTCGAGGCCAGCTCGGCTTGGCAGCACGTGCCGACGCGCGTAGGGTGAGCTGCAGCCGCGTAGCGCTGCAACTACGGATCAGGCACATTCCCGGGCTGGGCGAGCGCTACTTCATGGTGCGCGAATGGGCTGCCGCAGCCCAAGGCGCGCTGCGCCTCGCCATGGTCCTGCAAGCAGAGTTAATCGATCCGCAGAAGTTCGGCATGGTGGCGGCGCGCAATGCCGGTCTCGTCGGCGACGTTTTCACCGAAGAGCCGCAAGCACGCGCCTGGCTGGCCGCGCAGGTCGCCGAAAAGCGCGACGACTAGAGACTACGGACGTTTCCTCGCGACTTATCCACATTTCCCCGTCCTTCTTGATTGCATCGACAGCGCGACGCCGTACTCCGCGAACTGCAGCGCGCGATAGCGCGGTGCGAGCGGTTGCGTTTCGGGAAATGTGGGTAAGTCGCGAGGAAACGTCCGTAGTCTCTAGTCGCCCACGCGCAGCACAATCGTATCGATGTCGGCCTGCCGCAGCTTGTCGCGCGTGCGGTTGAGCTCGCCCAGGTCTCCCATCGGTCCGATGCGCACGCGATGCCAGGTGTCCTTGTCGATCGACACCCGCTGGATCTGCGATTCGATCCCCTGCAATGCCAGCTGCGCACGCATGCGGTCGGCATCCGCGAAGTTGCGGTACGAGCCCGCCTGCAGCACGTAGGCGCCGGGATCCTTGATCGTCGCGGACCGCGCGCCCGGCGATTCGACCTTCTCGCGCTCGGGCACCACCACTTCGAACTTCGGCAGCATCTCGTAGAAATCGTACTGCTTGCCGGCATCCTCGCCCGTTTCCTCGTCCGTGCCGCGCGCATCGCGCCGCGCAGCCTGCGGTTCCTCCCGGGTTGCCGCCGCAGGCCGGCGATCGTAGATGAACACGGCGAGCGCGACGCCGAAGCCGATACACAGGCCGAGCAGGAGCCCCGCCGTCCCCGACAGGCCGCCGGAGCGGCGCCCGCGTGCGGATTTGTAGTCGCGCGTCACGGCTTACATCGTCTCCGGCGCCGAGACGCCCAGCAGCCCGAGCCCGTTGCGAATCACCTGCTGCACGCCGAGCGCCAGCATCAGCCGGGCGTTGCGCAGCGCGGCGTCGTCGACGATCCAGCGATGCGCGTCGTAGTAGGTCTGCAGGTCGGTCGCCAGCTCGCGCAGGTAGTGCACCAGCGCGTGCGGGGCGCGATTCACGGCGGCCAGCTGCACGATCTCGGGGTAGCGGCTCAGGTTGCGCAGGACCGCGAGCTCGCGCGCCTGGGTCAGCCGGTCGAGACTGGCGCGCGCCTGGGCCGCGTCGAAACTCTGGCCCAGGCCCTGCAGCTTCTTCATCACGCTGGCGACGCGCGCGTGCGCGTACTGGATGTAGAACACCGGGTTGTCGCTGGAGCGTGACTTCGCCAGCTCCAGGTCGAAATCGAGCGCCTGGTCGTTGCCGCGCATGAGATAGAAGAGGCGGCAGGCGTCGTTGCCGACTTCCTCGCGCAGCTGGCGCAGCGTGACGAACTGGCCCTCGCGCTTGCCCATCGAGAGCTTTTCCTTGCCGCGGAACAGGCTCACGAGCTGGATCAGGCGCACCTCGAGGCAGTCGCCCGGCTCTCCCATCGCCATCAGGCCGGCGCGTACCCGCGCCACGTAGCCGTGATGGTCCGCGCCGAGCACGTCGATCAGGTGCTCGTAGCCGCGCTCGCGCTTGTCGAGGTGATAGGCGATGTCCGAGGCGAAATAGGTCTTCACGCCGTTCTCGCGCACCACGACACGGTCCTCGTCGTCGCCGAATTCGCTGGCGCGAAACCACAACGCGCCGTCCCTGGTGTAGACGCGGCCCTGCGACTTGAGCCGCTCGAGCGCGCGGTCGATCGCGCCGCTGGTGCCCAGCGACCGTTCCGAGTACCAGTTCTCGAAGTGCACGCCGAATTCGTGCAGGTCGGCGCGGATCTCCTCGAGCATGCGTTGCAGCGAGAATTCCAGCACGCGGTCGAAGCCCGCGGCGCCCAGGAGGGAGCGAGCGCGTGCGATCAGGGCATCGACGTGCTGATCCTTGTCTCCCACCGGTGCGTCGGGCGGCAGCTCGTCGAGCACCGCCGCGGCTGGCCGGTGCAGCGAGCGCCCCTCGGCGGCGTGCAGGCCCTGCGCAATCGGCCGCAGGTAGTCGCCGCGATAGCCGTTGCTCGGAAATGCGATCTGCTCGCCGCACAGCTCCAGATATCTCAGCCACACGCTCGCGCCGAGGATGTCCATCTGCCGGCCGGCGTCGTTGACATAGAACTCGCGGGTGACCTGGTACCCCACGGCATCGAGCAGGCTCGCGACCGTGGCGCCGTAGGCGGCGTGACGGCCGTGCCCGACGTGCAACGGACCGGTGGGATTGGCGGAAACGAACTCGACGAGAACGCGCTGGCCGCGCCCGAACTGCGAGCGTCCGTAGCTCGCTCCCTGTTCGTGCAGCTGCACCAGCTCGCGCGCATAGGCGCCCGGCGCGAGACGCAGGTTGATGAATCCCGCACCCGCAACCTCCGCGCTCTGGACCAGCGCGCTCGGCGGCAGCGCCTGCACGATGTCGGCGGCCAGCTCGCGCGGGTTGCGGCGCGCCGCTTTGGCGAGCCGCAGGGCGATGTTGGTCGCGAAATCGCCGTGCGCCGGATCGCGCGTGCGCTCGATCTCGACGCTGGCGGCGGCATCGGCGGGCACGGAAGCGGGCGGCAGCGCGGCGAGGGCGGTGCGGACGAGGTCAGCTAGCTGGTCTTTCACGAAGCGTTCCGGCGAGTACAGGCCGCGAAGTCTACCTGTAACGGGCACAGTTCATGAACGGTCGAACAGTCTCGCGCACCGAACCGACCGGGATCAGGTGGACGCGCCGTTCTTCTGGCACAGGTTCCTGCTGGCTGCTTGCAGTCGCGAGGAAGATTTCCTGCGCGAGGTCCATATCCACGGTCTCAACTCCTTGGGAGCGAGCTTATTGCCAACGGCAAAGCACCTTCCAAGTCGTTCAGTTAGTCACGCAAATGGGACGCCACACTGCTGGCGTCGCTTCCAATCTTCGTTCTTCATCAGCTCCGGGACATTCTATAGGCGTGACGGCGCGTGCTGCCAAGTACTCCTTATCGTCGAAAGATTGGTTGCGGCAGATCAGCGAGCGCGAGTCAAGGCCCAAATCCTTCGCGTTTGCGCCAATATTCGTCGCATGACGCGAATGCTGACCCTGTCGCGCTCAGCTAGCGAACGACGTGTTTCAGTTGGGGGCGTCCCAGGTGAGCATCGACGCGCCGAGTTCGAGCAGCGACGGGGCCGATTGAGGCACCTGCGACGAGGAAATTGGATCGCCCTTGTCTGCGCTTCCGCACTCGCGGTTCCAGCTAGCGATCCGAATGGGCGGCTTAGTCCGGGACGGACTCGCGAACCTTTGGAACAACGACCTCAACCTGGTTGAAGAGGCCAGTGGGGGATTGAAGAATGCACGTTTCGCCAGAGTCAGAAGGAACTTCATTCCAAAAGGTGATCCCGCTCCAGAAGACTACTCCTCGCGACCTTTCTATCGTTAGTTTCATAGGCTGCGTGGCTCGACCGCTGGGCTGCCACAAGACAACTTGGATTGCGTCATGACGCGGCGCCATCGAGAATGCAGTGACTGCTCGCGAACCGTTCAACTTGTACTCTCGCAGCGCTTCGAGCCGCCGCGGGGCGAACAAATAGAACGAATCGGCGACGTTGGTACCCTTGACTTCGAAACAGACAAAGTCATCTGTTGAGCAGTCCGCAAAAGGTGCGCCGAACCAACTTTTCGTGGCTCTGCCGGTTTCCTCTACGGATCGGGGAAATGGTATGTAGGCGTGGCCGAAGAACCTCATGTCACGTTCACTCGCTGAGAGCATGACGTCGCTCAGCGGGCAATAGTAGTCGTAGGGATACTCTCCAGACTCGCGCATTGCAGTACTGCTCGCGCACGAGCAGAGAGCACCAGTAATCACTATCTGGCCGAGCAGGCGCCCGACCCTATGCGGCGAGCAGTTCATACCGGCGCTGGAATCGTTAGTTGCAACGAACAGTTGGGTGAAATCGCTCCTTCTGAGGGACGGGGCGTTTCTATCTCATCTGCTGAGCGCCCTACTTTTGCTCGAGCTTCGGCAGCGGCGCCGTCGCGACATTCGCTCTCAACAGGCCAATTCGACCCTGAAGGATATTCTGCGTTGCCACTGCACTGGCCACGCTCAATCGCTCCGTTGGCGATTTCGGCCATTCGCCACCAGTTCCGAAGGCAGTGACACCGTAGTCTTCATTGAAGATGAAGTAGGTAATAGGCCCAGACTCCGAGCTGTTGCGTTCTCCATGCTTGCACGCATCAGTTCCGACAATGACTTGGCAGTCTGAGCTAATCAACGCAACTTGGCAGTGTTCGTTGGACCCGCGCAAGCATTGCTCGACTTTCAGCTGCGCACCATCAACTGCGTATCTCATACCGGACGACAGGTGCCGCCGAGGAATCGCGAACACGCTGAACCACGATCGCAGGCATTGATAGCTGGAATCGGAGCAGTCGTACAGCGGGTACCCAAGGCTCTCGTCAAACTCACGCTTCTGTGCTGGATTTGGATTTTGCGGCCGGATGTTTCCGTGAGTCCGGAATCCTTCAGAAAATTCGAAGTAGCTAGTGCGTCCAGCGTTCTCGTATCGCACTACTTGCTGCGGAGGATGCGCCGGTTGCTCTGCAGAGGATGCAACCGCCGTAGTCAAGAACAGCGCCCCAAACATCCAGAGGCCCGTCCATCGCCGGTCAGCGATACAGAAGATCATACGCTGCATGGTTATACGGGTCTTGATGTAGCGTGTCGTATTGATCATTTCCGCCTCTCATCACATTGTCTACTGCGGTACCCCAGCCGTGCATGCCTTCATGCACAAACACAACGCTACTAACCAGCGCTGGCGAAGCATTCTTGATCGAGAATAGATTCACTGCACCTGACATCCCGCCCGCCTTCATTGTCGTGACGTTACCCTTGGTTGATGCAACGCCTTCCAGATTCGGTGCTGCAACCATGGTTCTGCCTATTAGAGCGTGGGCAACCGCTCCGGCAGTTGTCGTGACACTGCGTGTTTCTTTTGTGGGGTTACCTTTCGCGTCGGGTTTTGCAAGCGTAATTGATACCTCCCGATCTGGGTCGGCCTGAAGTTTCTGCACCGCTTTCGTGTAGGCTGTCTCCGCCGCGCGTAATTGCTGTTTTTGCTCGAGCGTGAGTTTTCCTACGACCTTGTCGAAATGACACGCCGTGACTTTTCCATCCTTGTCGGTCTCGCAAGTCGCACCAGTCGGATCTTTCTTGTTGACCGGATCGTTGTAGACATATGCATAGAGGTTAAGGTCATCCTGGTAACCCACCGGATCTGCTTGCAGAAATCTCGCCTGGGCCGTCGCCGACAAAAACCAAAGGGCGACACCAGCCGCGATGAGCGCTCGTTTCCGGTTCTTCATTTCGCACTCCCTACTTCCTGACCGTATTGGAACACTTGTTCTAGTTCTTCCGCGGCCCGCCAGCCAAGCGCTTCGGCCTTCTCGAACGCCGAACGGTTCTCCTCAACTAGCGCTGAATACTCTCGACGCAGTCCTAATGGAACGTCGGCAGGCATCGGATACTTCCGATAAAAGTTTTCTTCGAGCAAGTCGGCAAATACCGATCCCCGATGCACCATCGCGTCTGCGTAGCTCGGGTAGGCGGCGACCATGGCGTTTGCCACCCCTATTGCTCTTTCGTGTTGATTTGTCGCTCGATAGTGCTCAAGTACGGTGCTCGCCATGACGGCGAGGGTTTCTCGCCTCGTGAGTGCCTTCATGTAGACGCCATTGGCGATTGCTGCATCGGTCATCGGCATCTTTTGCCGATACCAGACATCCCGCGTGACATGCGCGCCGCTCGTCGCTTCGAGATTGAATGTCTTGCCTGTCGTCTCATCGGTGGCCTTTACAAATATGTGATTCGGGGCCGTCGATGCTGTTGCAGGCAACCCCATGCGGTCGGCGAGGATGATGAACAGAAACGGCATGGTGACGCAGTTGCCGCGCCGGCTCGAAATGTAGTTTGGCAGCAGCTTGTTGGTGATTTTCTCGCCGAAGGGATCGTCGAGATCGTACTGATAAGGCCGGTGATTGTTCCAGGGACCGGCGACATAGATGTAGTCCCGCACAGCACTTAGCTTTTGCCTGCTCGAAGCTGAAAGACCTGCCATAGCCCGAATGGCTTCAGCCATCCGATTGATCTGTGCAACGCCAGCGCCAACGTCGATCGCCGGGTCGATCAACTTGTCGAAAGTGAGCTTTGCGGTGGCAAGGTCCACGCTGTCCTCGGGTGCCTGAAGGACCGCGCGAACTACTTCAATGGGGTCCTTGCCTTCGTTGGCGGGCGCCGAGCTTCCGGAGGCGGCTGCGGCGAGGAACCCAGCGACAATCGAAGACACTATCCAGATTCCAACTGTGACGCGCCTTGCACGATCTGACGTTGCACTGCCAAGGTCGACCGCGCAATTGCGACGGCAGCAAGATGAAGCTACAACGGATTTCGGAACTTGGCTCATCCCTAGTCTTCCCTGTTCCTTGTCAGACGGCCCTTGGCAGCTTGGGCGAGGTCGTCCTTGAATGGGCGGGTGCTATTGTTATGGATGGTCCGCATCCAAATCATCGCTCTTGGCCGATGCGAGGTCAACTGCAGAGCCTTCAGCAGGCGATGAGGCTCGCTCGAATAGTGGCCCGATATATACGGAATCGAGCCGATTGATAGATTCGCGCACCAGATCCTCAACGAGGTCGGCTACCTCGGCGAAGTCCACACGCCTTCTCTTGCCTCCCTGGTTGTTCTCTTCTGCGGAAATTAGCGCAAGGCGTAAACACTCCAGAACGGCCTCCGCACGGGCAAGGCGCGCACGTTCGTCCTCGATTGCCTCCTGCAGCGGTTGCAACATGGAGTCTTCGTCGGAAGTCGTAGCCCGTGCCGTATACATCGCCATCCATTCCTGCCTGGAACACTTCCTTTCTGCAGCCAGTCGCAATCGTACGCTTGCTCTCATTATGAGAGCAAGACTGATCATAGCTTATTTAGGGCGCTCCATTTTTCGCAGCGGGGCGCCATGCCAAGAACAACATTACGGAAGACTCTGCGGAGCCGCGGACATCGCGTCCTTATAGACGTGCTGGTAGCGAGCCGTGAGCAGGCGCAGCTCACTCAGCGCGACCTTGCCGCACGTCTAAAAAGGCCACGTTCCTTCGTTGGTCGTATTGAAGCTGGAGAGCGGCGCGTAGATGTCATCGAGTTCATCGAAATCGCTCGAGCCTTGGGGGCTGATCCCCGACACCTTTTCGGCAAGCTGCTCAACTAGCAAGCGCCTTTTCAATGCAACTTCCACCGCCCCAGACAAAACGGTCGCGGCGGCGACCTTGCTCGGGCAGCACAGGCTCCACATTCATGGGCTATCTTGAAAGGAACCCAATCAGGCCGTAGTAGCTCAGGAGCATCAGACCGCAGATGAGGGACAATCCGAGCATCCCCCAGAATGGGAATTGAGGCGCCGCGCCCGAGAACTCGAAAAACATCGAGATCAGGATCGCAAGGAGCGCAATGCCGGCGAGCACGAGACGGACAATCGGCTCAAGAACCACGAGTACAGTAAACACCGGGAGCCGGACTAACTGCCAAAGAAACCAGAGGACGTCCCTGCTGTGGTGAGCCGTCATCTTCCATTCCTCTTTGGCAGCGGGCGTGCTCTGGTGAATCTGCTACGCCGAAGCGGGCCTGCGCTGCTCGCGCTTGATGCGCTCGAAAACTTCCTCCCGATGGACGGCGACGCTCTTCGGTGCCTTGATGCCGATGCTCACCTGGTTTCCCTTGATACTGAGCACCGTGATTCTGACTTCGCTACCGATCATCACAGTTTCCGTGGGCCGTCTCATGAGTACAAGCATATCGCCTCCCGCGACAGTCCTGCTGGCCGCTCTTCGATGGGCGGTCATCCTACGCTTGCTCGCATTACGAGAGCAACAGGGATGATGCTCTATGAATGCCGCTCCGCTTTTCGGAGCAGAGCGAGATGCCGAGAACAACCCTCCGGAAGACCCTGCGTAGCCGCGGGCACCGCGCCTTGATAGAAATACTAGTCGCGAGCCGCCAGCAGGCGGGGCTGACGCAGCGCGACCTGGCCGCCCGCCTAAAGCGGCCGAATTCCTTCGTTGGGCGTATCGAGTCTGGCGAACGCCGCATCGATGTCATAGAGTTCATCGAGATCGCGCGCGTGCTGGACGTTGACCCGCGGGAGCTGTTCGCAAAGGTACTTGGCTGACTATTTTTTGCGAGCTCACCGGGAAGGCGTGGGTCGGCAGTGGACGTGGCCTCTCCGTGCCGTTCTCGAAAACGCCGCAAGTACATCCCTGTAGGCTCCGAGCGCGACTTTCGAGTCGCGCTATCCTGCGCGACTCGAAAGCCCAGGGTTGCCATCCATGGCAACCCGCTCGAAGACTCGCCCCTGTCGCGCACGGTTTCGAGAACGGCACGGAGAGCCTGTATCCGTTGCCGACGCTGCCAGTTCGAGCGATTGCGTCGCGGCGGCGGCGCATTGATCTGGCTCGACCCTTTCGCGACCGTGCGCGACAGGGATGTCGCGCTCGGAGCCTACAGGGATGTACTTGCGGCGTTCGCGAAAGGGTCGAGCCAGAGCAACGCGCCGCCGTCGCCCCGCCCGCGCCGCGTGCCGACCGTCGGCGGCTAAGAGAGGTCGATCGGATCGACGTTGAGCGACCAGTGGACTCGCTGCGTGAGAGATACCTTGGCGACGGCGCCGACCCATTCGGTGAGGAAGCTCTGCAGAGCGCCGCGCGACCCGCTTTCGATCAGCAGTTGCGCGTGATGGCGGTCGGCGCGCCGCGCCATCGAGGCCGGCACCGGGCCGAGGATGCTCACGTGCGCGGGCGGCGGCATCGCCAGGTCGCGCGCCGCTTCGAGGAAGCGCATCACGGGCGCCAGTTCCGGGGCGTCCGCACGCATCAGCGCGAGCCGGGTGTAAGGAGGCCAGTGCGCTTGTGCGCGTTCCGCCAGCGCGGTGCTTGCGAAGCCCTCGTAGCCCGACTCGATCAGGCTGCGCAGCAGCGGATGCTCGGGAAACTCGGTCTGGATCAGCACCTCGCCGGGGCGCGAGGCGCGTCCCGCGCGGCCGGCGACCTGCACGATGGTCTGCGCCAGGCGCTCGCTGGCGCGGAAATCGGCGCTGAAGAGTCCCTGGTCGGCGTGCACGATCACCACCAGCGATACGTCGGGGAAATCGTGGCCCTTGCTCAGCATCTGCGTGCCGACCAGGATGCGCGCCTCGCCCGTATTGACGCGGTCGAGCAGCTCCTCGAGCTCGCCGCGGCGGCGCACGTTGTCGCGGTCGAAACGCACGATCTCGAGGTCGCAGAAGCGGTCGCGCAGAGCCTCCTCGACGCGCTCGGTCCCCTGGCCTACGGGCTTTACTTCGTGTGCGCAGGTCGGACACGCCAGTGGCAGGCGCTCGTCCGCGCCGCAATGGTGGCAGCGCAGTCGTTGCCGGCGCAGGTGCACGGTCATGCGCGCATCGCAGTTGTGACACGGCGCCATCCAGCCGCAGCCGGGGCAGAAGAGCGTCGGCGCGTAGCCGCGGCGATTGAGGTACAGCAGCACCTGGCCGCCCGCGCCGAGGTGACGCTCGATGCTGTTGAGCGTCGTCACCGCGAGGCCTGATTCGACCGCTTCGCGCCGCAGATCGATGAGCGTCACGCGCGGATGCCGCGCGGCGCCGGGCCGTTCCGGAAGACTGAGCCTGCGATAGCGCCCCTGGTTCGCATTCTCGATCGTCTCCAGCGAAGGAGTCGCCGAGCCCAGCACCACCGGAATGCCCTCGCGCTGCGCGCGCACGATGGCCAGATCGCGCGCGGAGTAGCGAAAGCCGTCCTGCTGCTTGTACGACGCGTCGTGCTCCTCGTCGACGACAATGAGCCCGGCACCGGGCAGCGGCGTGAACACCGCCGAGCGCGTGCCGATGACTATCGCCACTTCGCGCGCGCGTGCGCGCCGCCAGGCGGCAAGGCGCTCGCTGTCGCCGAGAGCGGAATGCAAAACCGCGATCGGTGCGGCGAAGCGTCGTTCGAATCGGGAGACGAGCTGCGGTGTGAGCGTGATCTCCGGAACCAGCACGAGTGCCTGCTTGCCGCGCGACAGCGCGTACTCGACCAGCCGCAGGTACACCTCGGTCTTGCCGCTACCGGTTACGCCGTGCAGCAGCCACACCGCGAAGCGCTCGAACTCCTCCATCACGGCGGACACTGCGGAGGATTGCGCAGCGGTGAGCACTGGCCCGGCGGCGTGGGTGCCTCCCTGCCAGGTTGCGGCAGAGCGCGGCAGGGTCATGCGTTCGGCCCAGCCTTTCGCCACGAGCGCACGGATCTGATCGCGCCAACGATCGCCGGAGGCGGCGAGTGCCGGCGCCGCGGCAGCATCGTGTTCGAGCAGAAACTCGATCAGCGCGCGCTGGCGGGGTCCGCGCCGCCCCAGCGCGGGCAGCGCCTCGGTCCGGCCTGTCGCCGTAAGCCGCCAGTGTTCCTCCGCGGCGACGAGTTGGGTCCCTTCGCGCAGATGCGCGGGCAAGGTGGCAGCCAGCACCTCGCCTACCGGGTGGTGATAGTAGTCGGCCGCGAACAACGCGAGCCCGAGCACGCCGGCATCGAGCGCGGGCTCCGAATCCAGAATCTCCAATGCCGGCCGCAGCTTGGCGGCGGGGACGGTCGATCCGTCAGCAACCTCGATCAGCACGCCGACGCTGCGCTGCCGACCGAAAGGCACGCGAACACGGACACCGGGAACGAGGTCGGCCGGTTCGCAGTGGGTCGGCGGCAGGTAATCGAACAGCTGCCTCAGCGGCGTGTCGACGGCGACTCTCAGAATGGGCTGCATGCCGTCAGCTTGTCCCCAAAAGCTGTGGATAACTCTGTGGAGGAGCTGGGGTGGGAAAGCTCAAGTCAGCGGAGTTCCGGGGCATCGCGTTACTTTGGTCAATTCTTGAGCGCCGAGGCACAACCACCTGTGAATCAAGACCTTGCAAGGGCCGCCAGCCGGCCGTGCCGGCCGCGTCACCGAAACGTCACATGGTTTGGTGGGTCGTGTGCGTAAGTCGATGATTCGGGCGGATTTGTGTTGACCGGTTGTCACCGTCAACCGACGCCGGGGTGCGACGTTATAACCGCAAGGAGGCCGTGCGTCGATGCCACGCGCACGGCTGGATGTCGGTTAGGGAGGTCGCGAACGGGTCATGAACGGGTCTGCTTGTCTCGCCACGGCTCCGGCTGCCACTCTCGCGAGTGTGTTCGGCGCCGTTACGCCGGGTGCGGAGGAAGCGGCTCTGGAACGGTCCCGTGAGCTCGAGCAATTTCTCGCGGACGTCGAGCGCCGCGCCTTCAAGATCGCCCAGATCGCAGTGCGCGACGTCGAGGACGCGCTGGATATCGTCCAGGACGCCATGCTGCAACTGGCGCGACGCTACGGCGCACGCCCGGGTGAGGAATGGAAGCCGCTCTTCTACCGGATACTCAAGAACCGCATCCGGGACTGCCAGCGTCGCCGTGTGGTGCGGGCGCGCGTGCTGGCGTGGCTTCCGGCTCGGCACGAGGACGACGAGGATGCTCCGGATCCCATCGACTCGGCCGCCGGCGTCGGGCTTGCGCCCGGCGAACGGGTCCAGGTCGACGAAACGATGCAGGCGCTCGAGCGGGCGATCGGCGAGCTGCCGGCGCGGCAGCAGCAGGCGTTTCTCCTGCGCAATGTCGAAGGCCTGGACGTGGCGCAGACCGCGGCAGCGATGGGCTGCTCGCCAGGTAGCGTAAAGACACATTACTTCAGGGCCGTGCAGGCATTGCGCGAGCGACTCGGAGAGTTCTGGTCATGAACGAGGACGAGGAAGCATTCGAACGGCGCAGCCGCGAGCTGCTGCAGGCGGGAGTCGATGGGCTCGACGGGCGCATTCGCTCGCGGCTGACGCAGGCACGATTCGCCGCGCTCGAGGCTGCGCGCAAGAACCGCTTCGGCTTCGCGTGGCAGAGCTGGATTCCCGCCGGCGGTGTTGCGGCGGCGGCGCTGCTCGCCGTGCTGCTGTGGAACGCCCGGCCGGCCGACCAGCCCGGCACGCAGATGGCGGGGGTCCAGGCGGCCGGCGCCGCGTCATCCATGGACGACCTCGAGTTGCTGGTGGCGAGCGAGAGCTTCGAGCTGCTGGAGGATCTCGAGTTCTACGAGTGGCTGGAAAGTGCGCCGGGCAGCGGCGACGCGAACGTCGGCTGACGCATGGCACGCATGGCGGCAACGGTGGGCGCGGTGCTGGTTGCGCTGCTCGCTGCCGGCGGCGCCAGCGCCGCGGATGTGCCGGAGGTCGACGCCGAGCTTCTGGAATTTCTGGGTAGCCTCGACAGCGATGACGAGGCGTGGGCCGAGCTTCTCGCCATGGCCGAGGCCGGCAAACAGAGCCGCGCGGCCGACGAGGAGAAGGCCGGGAAGGTGAAAGATGATGAGCCGTAACTTGCAATCGGTGCTGCTCGCGGCGTTGCTCGCCGCGGCAGCGCCTCTCTGGGCGCAGAGCGAAGGCGCTGCAACGCCGGCGGAACCCGCTGCCGCTGTGCCGTGGGATTCATTGTCCGCGGAACAGCAGGGGCTGCTGGCCAAGTTCGCGAGCAACTGGGCCCAGCTGCCGCCCGGCCGGCAGAACGCACTGGCCCGCGGCGGCGAACGCTGGCTCAGCATGTCCCCCGAAGAGCGCACGCAGGCGCGCGGGCGCTTCAAGCGCTGGAGCGAGCTCACCGACGAGCAGCGCGCGCGCATCCGCGAGCGCTGGGAGCAGTTCCAGGACCTGCCGCCCGAGCAGCAGCAGCGCATTCGTGACAACTTCAAGCGTTACAAGAACCTCACGCCGGAGCGCCGGCGCGAGCTGCGCGAGACCTGGCAGCGGCTGACACCGGAACAACGCGAGAGGCTGCGCGAACGCGCGCGCCAGCGCCGCGAAGGCGCCCGGCCAGGAACTCCGCGCGGCGGCAACTAGATCGGTACCGTGCTTTAATTACTCAGGCTGCCGAGCAGCTTACCGAGCGCCGACTTTGGATCGCTGAGCACCTCGCTGTCCCACAACCGCAGAACGCGGAATCCCAGCGACTCGAGGAATAGCTTGCGCTGCGTGTCGGCCGGCAACCCGACGACGTGCTGGTCGCCCATCAGCTCGACGATCAGCGCCTCTTCGACACAGATGAAATCAACTACGAACGGGCCGACGGCGTGATGCGGCCGGAACACGTAACCGCGCAGGCGCCGTGAACGCAGGAGCAATGACAGGCGCCGCTCGGCATCCTGCCGGCGCCTCTGGAGCACTCGATCCCTGAGCAGGCCCAATCCCATGGCGCGCCCACATTAGCGCGCGCCGGGGTCGGGCGCTGCAGGGATTTCTGGCGCATTTGCAAAGATTGAGCGCGGCCGAAGCGGAACAGCGCCTCGCCGCTAGCTTTTCGCCTGCGGGACGAATGCGATGCACTCCAGCTCAACGCGGGCGTTGAGCGCGAGGCCGTTGGCGCCGAACGCGCTGCGCGCCGGGTAAGGCTTCTGGAAGAACTGCGTGTATACGCCGTTGAACGTGCTCCACTCGGACATGTCCGCCAGGAACACCGTGCACTTCACCACGTCGGCGAGCGAGGCGCCGTTGCGCTCGAGGACCGCCTTGACGTTTTCGAGCGTCTGACGCGCTTCGGGAACGATCCCTCCGGCCACCAGCTTGCCGTTCGCATCGGATCCGAGCTGGCCGGCCAGGAACAGGAAGTCACCGGCCCGCACGGCTTGCGAGAAGGGCCAGTTGCGCGCTGCGGCTTCGGGAGAATTCAGGAACTCGGGTCGGCTCGTGGCTGGGCTCATGGCTTGCTCCGTGACCGTGCAGCCGCTCTGCGCGGCCAATGAGGCGAGGAGAAGGGCGGCAAGTGGGGTGCTGCGTTTCATATCGGCTGCTCCTTGGTGCGGCAGACTCATCCGGCGGCCTTCACGGCCTGGATCAGCTGGCTGGCCGCGGCCTGTCCGTCGCCGTACAGCATCCGCGTCTGGTCGAGGAAGAAAAGTGCGTTTTCGATGCCGGAGAACCCCTGTCCCTGGCCGCGCTTGATGACGATGACGTTCTTGGCCTTGTCCGCGTTCAGGATCGGCATGCCGTAGATGGGGCTCGACTTGTCGTTGCGCGCCACCGGGTTGACAACGTCGTTGGCGCCGATGATGAGCGCGACGTCGGCGGTCTCGAATTCCGCGTTGATCTCGTCGAGATCGGCGATCAGGTCATAGGGAACGCCCGCTTCCGCGAGCAGCACGTTCATGTGGCCGGGCATGCGGCCGGCGACCGGGTGGATCGCGAAGCGCACCGCGACGCCGCGGTCGATCAGCAACTGGCACAGCTCCCACACCTTGTGCTGGGCCTGCGCCACCGCCATGCCGTAGCCCGGCACGACGATCACCTTCTGCGCGAAAGCCATCATGACGCCGGCGTCGCTCGCCTCGATGGGCTTCTGCACGCCCGTCACCGGTCCGCCGCCCGAAGCCGCGCTCTCGCCGAATCCGCTGAACAGCACGTTGCCCAGCGAGCGGTTCATCGCCCTCGCCATCAATTGCGTGAGCAGGGTACCCGCGGAGCCGACCACCGTGCCTGCGATGATCATGGCCGCGTTGTTGAGCACGAAGCCTTCGAATGCCACCGCCAGCCCGGTGAGCGCGTTGTACAGCGAGATCACCACCGGCATGTCCGCGCCGCCGATGGGCAGCGTCATCGTCACACCGAGGAGCAGTGCCAACGCGAAGAAGGTCACGAGGACGGCCGGCGAGGCATCCAGGCTCAGGGCGATCAGGCCACCGGCAATCAGAGCGCCGGCGAGGATCAGCAAGTTGATGATCTGCTGACCGCGGAAACGCAGGCTGCGCTTGATCAGGCCCTGCAGCTTGCCGAACGCGATCATGCTGCCGCTGAACGAGACCGCGCCGATGATGCCGCCCAGCACCGCGAGCGTGAGGATCGCGAGGCCATGCGCCTGACCTGAAAACAGCTCCACCGCGGCGATCGCCGCCGCCGCGCCGCCGCCCATGCCGTTGTAGAGCGCGATCATCTGCGGCATGTCGGTCATGGCGACGCGCTTGCCGGTCCACCACGCCGCCACGCCGCCGATCAGGATTGCGGTGACGATGAGCCACAGGTTCGACATGCCGGGATACGCGAACGTCACCACGGTCGCGACCAGCATGCCGAAGCCCGCCCACAAGATGCCGCTGCGCGCGGTCACCGGCGAGCTCATGCGCTTCAGACCCATGATGAAAAGAAACGCGACCAGCAGGTAGCTGGCGTCGATCAGCAGTCGCGCGGTGCCTGCGGAGAGCACGCTGTCCATCAGTGCGCTCCCCTCTTCTTCTGCCCGCTCGCCTTGAACATCTCCAGCATGCGTTCGGTGACCACGTAGCCGCCGACTGCGTTGCCGGCCGCGAGCACCACGCCGATGAAGCCGATGACCCGCTCCAGCGAGGTGTCGGCGTGCCCGAGCGCCACCATGGCGCCCACCAGCACGATGCCGTGCACGAAGTTGGAGCCGGACATGAGCGGGGTGTGCAGGATCACCGGCACGCGCGCGATCACCTCGTAGCCGGTGAACGCGGCGAGCATGAAGATGTAGAGCGCAATGATGCCGTCGATCATTCGGTGTTCCTTAGCGTAGCGGTCGAACGCCCGGGCTAGCCGAGGAGCTTGCGCGTCGCTTCATGCTTCACCTCGCCGTCGTGGGTGAGCGCCGACTGGGCGAACACCTCGTCGGTCCAGTCGATCTTCAACTCGCCCTTGTCGATGGCGGGCTTGAGGAAGTTGAGCAGGTTGCGCGCGTACATCGCGCTGGCGTGCGCCGCGAGCTGGCTCGCCAGGTTGACCGGGCCGACGATTTTCACGCCGTTGTGCACCACGGTTTCGCCTGCGCGCGTCAGCTCGCAGTTGCCGCCCGACTCCGCGGCGATGTCCACGATCACCGCGCCGGCCTTCATCCGGCCGACGGCGGCGGCCGAGATGATGCGCGGCGCGGTGCGGCCGGGCACCGCCGCCGTGCTCACGACCACGTCCGCGACCGCGATGCGCGAGTCGAGCACTTCCTGCTGCCTGCTCTTTTCTTCGGCGGTCAGCTCGCGCGCGTAGCCGCCCGCGCCTTCCGCGCTCACCCCGGTATCGACGAACTTCGCGCCCAGCGATTTGACCTGATCCCTGGTGGCGCTGCGCACGTCGTAGGCTTCGACCACCGCGCCGAGGCGCCTGGCGGTTGCGATGGCCTGCAGTCCGGCGACGCCGGCGCCGATCACCAGCACCTGCGCCGGGCGGATGGTGCCGGCGGCCGTCGTGAGCATCGGGAAGAACTTGTCCAGGGTGTTGGCGCCGATCAGCACGGCCTTGTAGCCGGCGATCGCCGCCTGCGACGACAGCGCATCCATGGACTGCGCGCGCGAAATGCGCGGCACCAGTTCCATCGCAAAGCTGGTGATACAGCGGTCGCGCAGGCTGCGCACGTCGTCGAGGCGCTGATGTGCCTGCATGAAGCCGATGACCACCGCACCCTTGCGCAGCGCGGCGATTTCGCGCGCGCTCGGCGGCTGCACCTTGAGAAGGACGTCGGCCTGCGCCAGCACCGCGTCGGCCGAGTCGACCCACTCGACGTTCTTGTAGGCCGCATCGGGATACTGCGCGCTGACCCCGGCGCCGCGTTCCATGATCACGCGGGCGCCGGCAGCGGCCAGCTTGCCCGCCACTTCCGGAACCAGGGCCACACGCATTTCGCTTGGCGCAGTCTCTTTGAGCGCGCCAATGGTCACTGGCATGCCGCCTCCACTGTCGATTCCTGCGGGAGCTTTTGGACGGGTCCGTGGCCTGCAAGCCACGGCTCGTTAGAATTGTCTTTAACTATGAATGGTTTGCGCCGTTGAATTATTGCATACACCTGTCTTATCTTACACAACGCCAAGTTAGAGAACCCCGGCATGCGACAGATCCACGTACCTCACGTGCACGACTGGGACGACGAGCGCATCGTGCGCACGCCGGCGGTGGTGCGCGCCCTGACGCAACAGGTGCTGCGTACCGACGTCGCCGGCATGCCGCTGGAGTGGATCGACTACCGCGAGGCGGCGCGGCTGTACCACATGGAGCAGGTCGCCTACCAGGTGGGGAGCCTGCTGTATCGCCTGTACGGCGGCACGAACGCCCGCTCGGGTTCGCGTACCGTGGTGGAGGTCAGCTCGATCATCGCGACCATCGGCCACTCGCACAACCCGGGCAACATGCGCGCGGACTACACCCCGCCGCTCAACAACCAGACGCTGTTCCGCCGCGACGGGCACATCTGCATGTATTGCGGCATGCGCTTTCCGTCCTCGCAGCTCTCTCGCGACCACATCCGCCCCTTCAGCCAGGGCGGTCACGACACGTGGATGAACGTGGTGGCGGCCTGCCGCCGCTGCAACAACGCCAAGGCCTCGCGCACGCCGGAGCAGGCGAAGATGCAGCTGATCGCGGTGCCGTTCACGCCCACGTATGCCGAGTACATCTTCCTCAAGGGCCGGCGCGTGCTCGCCGACCAGATGGAATACCTGCTGGCGCACTTCCCGCGGTCGAGCCCGCTGCACGATCGCATCCAGCGCTGGCTGGCCTGACCGCGTCGACGTTCTACGGCTGCGTCGGTCCAGCAAGGGCTGTGCGCTCGCTATTCCTTTCCGCGCTATTCCCGCCGCGGTATGGGTTCCTGGATTGCCTTGCCAACGGGCTTCAGTCCGCTCGCCGCCTGGCTCGCTGCCGCATCATCGATGAGCACCGGAACGTATGAGCCTCCGTTCCCCGACAGCCAACCCTCCTGGTTCTCGCTGAAGGCCAGGTAGTAGGTTCGCCCCGCCTCGAACGAGAACGGCCGCGATTCCTGCACCTTCGTCATCGTGTTCATTCCGCCCCGATTGGCGACAGTGGAGGACTCCACTGTGACGGTTCCCGAAAGCGGCGTGAGATAGACGAGCGCATATTCCTCCTTGGCGAGGGTCAGCAGTGCCTTGCCGTCCAGTGAGATGGCGAACGCGTTGCCCATCACACCGCGATAGCCGATATCGGGCCTCAGGAAATACACTTTTGCCGCGTCGCGTTCACCCGCCGAAGCCAACGCCGGATGTGATTCGAGAATCGCCGTCGTTCCGCAAGCGGCAATGAGCGACAACGACATGCCGATGGGTAACAACGCATGGGACCGCTTGATTGTTCTCATGGCCCAGTCCTCCCGTTTGATCGCGCCTGTTCCTCCGGCTTCAGGTCAGCCGGTTCTTGAGCTCGTCGACGTCGCGGCGCAGCTGGTCGACGAGTTGCTCGAGTTTTTCGAGCCGTGAAGGTTCTGATGGCTCGCGCGCGGCGGGGGCGACAGGTTCCGCTGCTTCGTGCGCCGCGGCTGGCACTTGCACTTCGCCGCTGAAGAGGTGGGCGTAGCGCGAATCGCGCCGCCCAGCTTCGCGCGGCAGTCTCACGACCAGTGCGCCGTCGGGGCGCTGGGCGAGTGACTGCAGCGCGGCCTCGACCTCGCCGACTTCGCCAACGGGCGCCATCCGCGCCGCGCGCGTGCGCAGCTCGCCGGGGGTCTGCGGTCCACGCACCAGGAGCTCGCACACGATCGCGGTCTCGAGCGGCGTGAACCTGAGCGAGCCGAACTCCGTGTTGCAGAAGATGTGCTGGAACTTGGGCACGCGGCTGCCGAAGCCGGACTTCTCGATCACCAGGTGTTTCTTCACCAGGCCGTCGACGATCTGCTGCACGCTCGGCTCGTCGAGCGCCAGCAGCGGGTCGCGATTGCTCTTCTGGTTGCAGGCGTTGGCGAGCGCATTGAGCGACAGGGGATACTGATCGGGCGTGGTGATCTGCTTCTCGATCAGGCAGCCGATGACGCGTGCCTCGTGCGCCGACAGTTCGATCTTCAAGGCCGTTCTCCGTAGGGTTGGCCGCAGACGGGCCGGCATCGTAGCAAGGTGCGGGCGTGACCGGCACGCGCAGGTAGAATGGCGCCATGGCCGATCGTGCCGATGGCGACGATGCAATGGGGATTGCGATGCCCGGCAACGTCATGGCCGGAATCGCGCAGTCGCTGGCCGCCGCGCTGGGCGCGCCAGTCGAGCCACAGCCGGCGCACGTCGTGCATGGCGGCTGCATCAGCGAGAGCTTCCGCTGGGAAAGCGCGCGCGGCGCGCTGTTCGTAAAGATCGGCGATCTTGCCAGCGCGGCGGCTTTCGAAGCGGAGGCTGCAGGGCTTGAAGAGCTAGCTTCGGCCCGCGCAGTGCGCGTGCCGCAGGTCCTGTCCTGTGGCCGCACTGCGTCGCGCGCGTTTCTCGCACTCGAGTGGCTGGATCTGCACCGCGCCGGCAGCGACTGCGAATCGCTCCTCGGCGAGCAGCTTGCCTTCCAGCATCGGGTTGGCGCAGCGACCTTCGGCTGGCAGCGTAGCAACACCATCGGCAGCACGCCGCAACGCAATGATCCGTCGACGGACTGGGTGGCGTTCTTCCGCGACCGGCGCCTGCAATTCCAACTGGACCTGGCGCGCGACAACGGCCATGGCGGCGCGCTTCAAGAGCGCGGTCGGCGCCTGCTGGCGCTGATGCCCGCGTTCTTCACGAGCTACCGGCCGGTGCCCTCGCTCCTGCATGGCGACCTGTGGAGCGGCAACTTCGCGGCGGACGCCGGCGGTGCGCCGGTGATCTTCGACCCGGCCGTGTACTACGGCGATCGTGAGGCCGACATCGCCATGACGCGGCTATTCGGCGGCTTCGGCCACGCCTTCTATACCGCCTACCAGTCGTCCTGGCCAATGGACCAGGCTGCCGGTACGCGGCGCACTCTGTACAACCTCTACCACGTGCTCAATCATCTCAACCTGTTCGGCGGCGGCTATCGCGAGCAGGCGCAGTCGATGATCGATCGGTTGCTGGCGGAGCTCGGCCACTAGGCGTACCGGGATTGCATTCGTTGCACAACTGGCGAGCCATGCAACGAATGCAATCCCGGCATCTCCGTGCGCGCGGGCGAGAGCTTCGCCGATCCCGACTACGAGCTCTCGGCGGAGTGGATCGAGACCCATGCCCGCGTGCTCGCCGCGCAACGCGAGCACCAGCGCCGCTCGGGGCCCGCGCGCGTGCTGCTCGTGAACGGGTCGTCGCGCAACGATGAGACCTGTCCCGGCGAGATGTCGAAGACGCACCGGCTCCTCACGCTCGCCAGGGAGGTGCTCGACGGCACACGCGGGATCGTCACCGAAGTGCTCGATCTGAGCCGCCTGACCGCCGAATACGGCCGCGTCATCTATCCCTGCAAGGCGTGCGTTTCGACCGCCATGCCTTTGTGCCACTGGCCCTGCTCCTGCTATCCGAATCACGCCATCGGCCAGGTCAGGGACTGGATGAACGAGATCTATCCGAAGTGGGTCGCAGCGCACGGCATCCTCATCGTCACGCCGGTGCACTGGTACCAGGCCCCCTCGGTGCTCAAGCTCATGATCGACCGGCTGGTGTGCGCCGACGGCGGCAATCCGGATCCGACGACGACGTCCGGCAAGGACCCGGACCGCTACGTCGGCTATTTCGAGCCGTATGCCACGAGCCACGAGGCGCTGGATCGCGATCGCGCCATCCAGCAGGAAGTGCGCAACGTCGCTACAGCGTTCGCCGCCGCGGTGCGCGCGCGGCGGGCGCGGCGATCCAGACCGCGCGAAGCGCACCAACTGAGACCGAAATAGCGGATCCGCCGCCACGCGCTCGGCGCGTCACAGCCAGTACGAGAACAGGCTGCTGAAGAACTCCTTGACCTTGTGGCTCATCGGCCGCTTCGCCCAGCCGGCAGCGTCGATGGGGCGCGTCTGTTTCAGGTCGCGGCGGAACATCGCTTCCATCTCGTGCGCGAACTCGCGGCCGACCACTGCGACGTTGAGCTCGTTGTTGTGCGCGAAGCTGCGCGGATCGATGTTGCAGGAGCCCACCGTCGACCAGACGCCGTCGATGACGGCGGTCTTGGAATGCAGCAACGCCTCGGTGTATTCGAACAGCTTGACGTTGGCCTGCAGCAGCTCCTCGTAGGTGGCACGAGAGGCGTGGAATATCAGTCCCGAGTCGGTGAAGCCCGGCACGATGATGCGTACGTCCACGCCGCGCGCGACGGCATCGGCCAGTGCCCGGCGCAGCTCACGATTCGGCGCGAAGTACGCCTGCGTGATCCAGATCCGCTCGCGCGCCTCGCGGATCGCCGTCAGGTAGGCGTCGTAGATGCGGAATTCGTTGCTGTCACCGCCGTCGCTGGCCACGACCTGGAGCAGGTGCTCGCCCACCTTGTCGATATCGGGGAACAGGTCGGGGGAGGGCTGGGCCTGCTTGCCCAGCCGCCGCCAGGTTTCCATGAAGATCGACTGCAGGGATTTGACGACCGGCCCGCGGACCTCGACGTTGGTGTCGCGCCAGCCGGTTTCCTTGCCCTTGACCGGCCCGGGCCGGCTCGCCGAGCCGCTCGAATAGGTGTCGCTGATGTTGATGCCGCCGGTAAACGCGACGCGACCATCGACGACCACCAGCTTGCGGTGGTCGCGGTTGTTGACGCGCCAGATCGTCACGGGCTCCAGCGGGCGGAACTCCGCAACTTCGATTCCCTGCGCCGTGAGCTTCTCGAAGAACTTGTCGTCGCTGGCGATGCTGCCGACCGCATCGTAGATCAGGCGCACGGTGACGCCCTCGCGGCGCTTCTGCATCAGCAGGTCCGCGAACTGCCTGCCGACCTCGTCGTCCTCGAATAGGTAGGTCTCGACGTTGACGTGATGCTTCGCCTCGCGCACCGCCGCGAACATCGCAGCGTAGGTTTGCGGTCCGTCCAGCAACAGATGCGCGCGGTTGCCCGCGATCAAGGGTGCGCCGGTGGCGCTCTGGATCGCCTTGACGAGAATTGCGGCACGCTCGCGCAGACGCGCGTCGGCCACGGCATCCTCCACAGCCTCCTCGGAATTTTCAGGCGAAAGCAGCCCGTCTGCGCCGACGACTACGGGGGTCGGGCTGCTGGCCGCGGCCGGTGCCTCCCTGGGGCGCGACCATGCGCAACCCAGCGGGGCGAGGAGCAGTGCCAATACCGCGAGGCTGAAAAGCCGCGAGATACGATCCTGTGGGTGCGTCACGCGGCCCGCTTCGACCTGCCTCAGCCAGTGCCGGAGCGGCCGAGGTTCGCCGCCGCGAAGTCGTAGTTGATGAGCTCCGTGATCAGCGCGTGCACGTAGTCCTCGCGCCGGTTCCGGTAGTCGAGGTAGTAGGCGTGCTCCCAGACATCGATGATAAGGAGCGGCGTCATGCCCAGCACCAGCGGGTTGTCGGCGTTGCTGGTCTCGATCAGGCGCAATTTGTCGCCGTCATCGACCAGCCACGCCCAACCGCTGCCGAACACCGAAATCGCCGCTTCGCCCAGCCGCCGCTCCATGTCGGCGGTCGAGCCGAACGAGGCGTCGATGCGCCGGCGCAGCTCGTGCGGCGGCGTGCCGCCGCCGCCGGGCTTGAGGCTCTGCCAGAAAAAATCGTGGTTCCAGACCTGCGCGGCGTTGTTGAAGATCTTGGTGCGCACCGGATCGTCGGCCGTGCGCATCACGATCTCCTCGAGCGGCTGGTCCGCGAGCTCGGTGCCGCCGACCAGCGAGTTGAGCCGGTCGAGATAGCCCTTGTGGTGCTTGCCGTAGTGCAGGTTGACCGTCTCGCGCGAGACGATCGGCTCGAGCGCGGCTTCCTCGTAGGGCAGGGGTTTGAGCTTGTGCGGACCCACCTCGCCCGAAGCGCGGATCACGCGGCGCGGTGCCGACTCGTCGCCGGGCTGTTCGCGCGAGGAGCGCACGTCAGTGTTCCAGGCGGCGGCCGAACTCGCGCACCTGGCGCTCGGCGACTTCGCGGATCATTCCATACCGTGCCTGAACCAGCCCGACCAGGTACTCGAAATCGCCGTCGGCGCGTTCCAGGTCGTTATCGGTGATGCGCGCCCAACGGCCGCGCACGTCGCTCTTGATCTGGTCCCAATGCCCCGCAATGACGTCCCTGTTCATATGGAGTCCTCCGATGCTGGCCGAGCGCGGCGCACACACGCCGCCTGAGATTGATGCGAACCGCGTGCCAGACCCAGCGGCGCCGTAATACAACAACTTGCGCGGCAGGGGCACGGCGGGCGCGGGCGGTAAAGAGAAGAAAGTGCAAAGCGCCGGAACGAAGGGTCGGCCGGATTTTTGCATGTTGCCGGGCGGCGACGCCGGCGCGGGGAACCGAATTACCTGGATCAACGGTCTGACAGAGGGCTGCAGCAGTTGCGGCAGGAGATTGAATGAAGAAACTGGCGAGACATTTTGCGGCCGGGGCCTGCGTGGCCCTGCTCACGCTGGCTGGCGGCTGTCAGACCGTGCAAACCACTTCTGCCGGCGCGGTCGGCGTCGAGCGTAAGCAACAGATGCTGGTTTCGCCGGAGGAAGTCGAGAAGGCTGCCGCCCAGGCTTACGCCCAGGAGCTCGCCAAGGCACGCGAGCAGGGCGCGCTCGACGCCGATGCGCGGATGGTGCAGCGGGTGCGTTCGGTGGCCGAACGCCTCATCCCCCAAGTGCGCGTGTTCCGTGAGGACGCGCTCAAGTGGGACTGGGAAGTCCACGTGCAGCGGAGCAAGGAGCTGAACGCCTATTGCATGCCGGGTGGCAAGATCATGGTCTATTCGGGCATCGTCGAGCGGCTGCAACTCACGGACGACGAGCTGGCGGCGATCATCGGTCACGAGATGGCCCATGCCTTGCGCGAGCACAGCCGCGAGCGACTCTCCCGAGCCTATGCGCAGCAGATCGCGCTGGCCGGCGTAGCGGTCGTGGCGGGCGCCAAACAGGACACCGTCGACCTGGCGAACATGGTCGCCACGGTGACGTTCCAGCTGCCGCACAGCCGCGAGCAGGAGGCCGAGGCCGATCGCATCGGGCTGGAGCTGATGGCGCGCGCCGGCTACGACCCGCATGCCGCGGTCAGTCTCTGGAAGAAAATGGGATCGGTGCAGGAGGGCGGCGGTCCGCCGCAATTCCTCAGCACGCACCCGTCCGGACCGTCGCGCATCAAGGATCTGGAAAACGCCTTGCCGCGCGTGCTGCCGCTCTACCAAGCGGGACACAGCGGGCGTTGAGCCGCTTGCAGAGAATCTTCGCTCGGTGACTGCGGGGCGCGCATGGAAGCGGGAACCGACCATCGTGGCTGACGGGGAGCGCAGCACCGCCAGTCTGTTCCGAGAGGGCGTGAACTGCTGGCGCGTGGCGCGCGCCGAGCGTGTCGCGCTGCTCGTGGACGGTGAGGAATATTTCCACGCGTTCGCCGCCGCCGCCGAGCGCGCGCGCGATTCGATCCTGATTCTCGCCTGGGACTTCAACAGCCGCACGCGCCTGCGCGGCGGCGACGCGCGTGGCGAGACGCCGCAGCTCCTGGGCGACTTTCTCAATTTCCTCGCCCGGCACCGCCACGGGCTGGAGGTGCGCGTCCTGATCTGGGACTACCCGATGATCTTCGGCACGGACCGCGAGTTTCCCTCGGTGTACGGGCTGGGCTGGAAACCGCACCGTCACGTGCGCGTGCGCTACGACAACACGCATCCGGTCACCGGTTCGCACCACCAGAAGCTCGTGGTGATCGACGATGCGCTCGCCTTCTGTGGCGGCATGGATCTCACCTGCCGGCGCTGGGACACGCGCGAACACCGGCCCGATGACGAGCGCCGTCGCAACGAGGGCACGCCCTACCCGCCGTTCCACGATGTCATGATGATGGTGGACGGCCGCGCGGCGCGCCTGCTCGGCGATCTGGCGCGCGAGCGGTGGAGAGGCGCCACGGGGCGGCATCTCGCCACCAACGCCACCCGCACCGATCCCTGGCCCGAAGACATCGAGCCCGCACTGCGGCGCGTGGACGTCGCCATCTCGCGAACCCACCCCGGCAGCGACGCGCACCAGCCGGTGCGCGAAGTCGAGGCGCTGTACCTGGACATGATCGCCGCCGCGCGCCGCACGATCTACGTCGAGAACCAGTATTTCACCGCGCACAGCGTCGGGGAGGCGCTCGCGGCGCGGCTCGCCGAACCGGACGGACCGGAGATCGTGCTGGTGCTGCGGCTGCTCAGCCACGGCTGGCTCGAGGAGCTCACCATGCAGAACCTGCGCAAGGCGCTGATCGCGCGCCTGCGCAAGGCCGACGTTCACGGCCGCCTGCACGTCTGCTACCCGCATGTCGACGGGCTCGCGCAGGGCACGTGCATCAACGTCCATTCCAAGGTGCTGGTCATCGACGACGGTTACCTGCGCGTCGGATCGGCCAACGTCAGCAACCGCTCGATGGGATTCGACACCGAGTGCGACCTGAGCGTCGAGGCGCGCGACCGGCCCGAGGTGCAGCGCGGCATCGTCGAGTTTCGCGATCAGCTGCTCGGCGAGCACCTGGGTGTCGATGGCGAGCGCGTAGCGCGCGAGGTCCGGGAGCGCGGCTCGCTGGGCGCGGCGATCGAAGCGCTGCGCTCGCCCGGGCGCACGCTGAAACGGCTCGATCACGAACCGGAAGCCTCCGACGCGGTGATGACCATAGCCGGTCTGGCCGACCCGGAACAGACGGTCAAGCTCGAGAACCTGATGGGACAGTTCGCGCCGCGCAGCGAGCTGCGTCGCCGCAAGGGCTACTGGCTCAAGGCGGCCGGCCTCGTGCTGCTGATCGCCGGGCTCACCGCGCTTTGGCGATTCACTGCGCTGGCGGACTATCTCTCGGCCGACCGCATCACGGCCTGGGCGCGGCGTTTCGCGGACGAGCCATGGGCGCCGGCCGCCGTCATGGCGACCTACGTACCCGCGGCGCTGATCCTGTTTCCACGCCCGCTGATCACCCTCTTCGCGGTCGTGGCATTCGGTCCGTGGTTGGGCTTCGTCTACGCGATGTTCGGCATCCTGGTGTCCGCGTTCCTCACCTATCTTGCGGGCATGCGGCTGGACCGCGGCATCGTGCGGCGTCTCTCCGGTCCGCAGCTGGATCGAATCATCCGGGTGCTGCGCCAGCGGGGCCTGGTGGCGATGACGGCCCTGCGCCTGGTGCCGCTCGCGCCGTTCGCCGTGGAAGGCGTGATCGCCGGAGCGATCCACATGAGGTTGCGCGATTTTCTGCTCGGTACCGCGATCGGCATGCTGCCGGGCACACTCGCCGCAACGGTGTTCGGCGACCAGCTGCACGCGGGGCTGCAGGATCCCGGGCAGGTCAACTACTGGCTGATCGGCGGCGTGGTCGTGGCGCTCGTCGTGGCAAGTGCGCTGGTCCGCCGCTGGCTGCTCACGACCGAATTGCGTGCGCATGGACACGATGTCGCGCAACCATGAGCAGGCATGCGAGGCTGCAGCAAAGCGCGGGCGCGATGCCACGCGCGTCGTCCGCGTGGCTTCCTACAACGTGCACCGCTGTATCGGCGTGGACCGGACCTGCGACCCGTCCCGCGTGGCGAGCGTGCTGCGCGAGCTCGATTGCGACCTGGTCGGGCTGCAGGAAGTCGACAACAGCCCCGGGGAGTCGCCCACTTCGAAGCAGCTGGAGTATCTCGCGCAGGCGACCGGCATGGCTGCCGTCGCCGGGCTGCGCATCATTCGCCACCTCGGCCACTACGGCAATGCGCTGCTGACGCGCGATCGCGTGCTCGGCGTGCGCCGCCACGACCTCAGCTTCTCCTGGCGCGAGCCGCGCGGCGCCCTGGACGTTGACGTCGACGTGGCCGGAGTCGAGAGCCGGATCATCGTGACGCATCTGGGTCTCACGCCGGGGGAGCGCAGGCACCAGATGCGCAGGATCCTTGCGCTCGTCAGCGAAACGCCGGTCGAGGAACCCCTGCTGCTGCTCGGCGACATCAACGAATGGCTGCCGGTCGGCGCACCGCTCCGTTGGCTGCATGCCCTGTTTGGCCGTCCTCCTCACGTGCCGAGCTTTCCCTCGTTCTTCCCGCTCTTCGCGCTCGACCGCATCTGGGCGCGTCCGCGCGGCTCGCTGCTCAAGGTCAGCGCGCACGCCTCGCGGCTGGCGCGCGCGGCCTCGGATCACCTTCCGGTAGTGGCCGAGTGGTCGATCCGCCGCGCTCCACGCGACGTGACATCTGCAGAATGAACGCGGCCACCAGGCAAGGAATCTCCCCTTTCTTGTACGCCCCGTACGCCCCGTACGCCCCGTATGATGTACGAGTGAGTTTCACCCGCCCTCGCTCGATCGTCCGGCTGATCGTCATCGCCTTCGCGGCGGTGGCGATCCCGCTGATCGCCGCCGTGGTGACCGCAGTCATCCAGGTCGACCGCCTGGCCCAGCGCGGCCGGCGCGCCGTGCTGGATGCGGAGATCGCCACGCAGGAGAGCCGTGCGCTGGTGGAGAACCTCACCGGGATGGAGCGCAGCCTGGGCCAGTACTTCGTGTGGGGCGACAAGGACTTCTACACGACCTATCTCGCCCGCCGCGACGGGTTCTTCGCCTCGGTGCGCAAGCTCTCGCGCCTCGACATCGGTGCGGCCAGGGGCGACCGCCTGCGCGCCATTGTCGATGCCGAGAACGCGCTCAACGTGCAGCTGCTCACGGCCCGAGGCCAGCCGATGAAGCACATCTCGGCGGCGGACATCGGCGCTCGCTGGGCCTCGCTCAACAGCCAGGCGCGCACCATCCTCGCCGAGAGCAGCACGCTCATCGAGGTCGAAGCCAACAACGCGCGCAAGGCCGCGGAAAATCTGCAGCGCACGCTGGTGCTGCAGACCGCCGCCGCCGTGCCGGTGGCCTTGCTGCTCGGCGTCCTGTTCTTCGGGCTGATCACGCGGCCCCTGCGCCGCATCGACGGCGAGATCCGCCGCCTGGGCTCGGGCGATTTCTCCTCGCCGGTGTCGATCCGCGGGCCCAAGGACCTGGAGGAGCTCAGCAGCCGGCTGGACTGGTTGCGCCGGCGCATCCTCGAGCTGGAGGAACAGAAGGCGAACTTCCTGCGTCACATCTCCCACGAGCTCAAGACGCCGCTCACCAGCATTCGCGAGGGCTCGGAGCTGCTCATGGACGAGAGCCACCACGACTTGAGCCAGGAACAGAAGGAGATTGCCCAGATCATGCGCGAGAGCAGCCAGCACCTGCAGCGCCTGATCGAGGACCTGCTGGAATTCGGCAAGACGCAGGTGCCACGCAGCGATGCGCCGCGCAAGGAGGTGCTGCGCCTGGATGAGATCGTGCGCAGCGCCTTCGACAGCCATGCGCTGGGACGGACCGCCAAGGCGGTGCACGCGCAGATCGTGCTGGAACCCGTGACGATCGCGGGCGATCCCGATCAGCTGCGGATCGTTGTGGACAATCTCTTGTCCAACGCGATCAAATACACCCCGGCGGGCGGCGAGCTGGACGTGGCGCTGACTGCGCGCGACGGTTCCGCCTGCCTGGAAGTTTCCGACAGCGGCCCGGGTGTCGCGCCGGCCGAGCGCGAGCGGGTATTCGAGCCGTTCTACCAGGGAAGCGCGCCATACGCAGGCTACGTGCAGGGCACGGGGCTGGGCCTGACCATCGCGCGCCAATACGTTACTGCCCATTCCGGTCGGATAGAGATCGTCGATTCACGATTTGAAAGAGGGGCCTGCGTGCGCGTCATTCTTCCCAATGTGCAACCAGCAACCTGAGCGGCGGATCGTGCGCAGTGCCTCGGCACTGCTGCTGGCCGGCGGCTTGCTGCTCGGCTGCGGCGGCACGCCCGTGAATCCCGGCGCGCAGTCCAGGCCGGACGAGCGCGGGCGCGTGCTGCAGGAGATCGCGGACTATTCGCTCTGGGTCCGCCAGCAGCCCGACGAGGTTCTGCGTGGCGAGCTGCAGCGCCTGGAGGCAACCGACGATTCGCCGAGCCGCTCGCTGCACGTGGCGCTGATCACCGGCCAGCGCCAGTCCGCGCTGCACGACCCGGACCGCACTGCACAGTTGCTGGCGCACGTTGCGGGCGAGGGGCCCGAAAACTCGGTGTATGCCCAGCTGGCACAGGCGTTGCTAGGAGTACTGCCTCCCTTCCAGCGGCAGTGCGCGGCAACGGAATGCGAAGACAAACTCATGACCCTGGCGGAGCTCGAGGAGCGCCGGCGCGGCGAGCTCACGACCCGCATCGACTCGCTGGGCCGCCAGCTGGAGGCGGAACGCAATCTGCGCGAGAAGCTCGAGAATCAGCTCGAGGCGCTCAAGTCGCTCGAAGCGCAGATCAAGAACCGCGACGGGCCACAGACCCCGTGACCTCGGAACCCGCTGCCGGGCGCCACGTTGACGCGGCGCGCATCCTGATCGTCGACGACGACGTGCGCCTGCTGCGGCTGCTCGCGATCCGCCTGCGCCGCGCCGGCTTCGACATCGAAAGCGCCGAGAGCGCGCGCCAAGCCCTGGCGGTGGTGCCGCGTTTTCGTCCCCACGTGGTGGTGACCGACATGCGCATGAGCGGCATGGACGGCATGGCGCTGTTCAACACCATTCATGCGCAGCAGCCCGACGCTCCCCGTGATCATCCTCACGGCGCACGGCACCATCCCGGATGCGGTGGACGCCGCGCAGCGCGGCGTGTTCGCCTACCTCACCAAGCCGTTCGAGAGCGACCAGCTCACGCAAGTGATCAACCGCGCGCTGCGCGTCGCCGGCGTGCGCAGCGCGATCAGCACCGACGAGTCGCGATGGCGCGAGGGGATCGTGACGCGCAGCCCCGCCATGGAGGCGCTGCTCGCGCAGGCGCGCAAGGTTGCGCAAAGCGATTCGAGTGTGCTGTTGCAAGGCGAAAGCGGCACCGGCAAGGAGCTGCTGGCGCGAGCCATCCACAATGCCAGCCGCCGGGCCGACAAGCCGTTCGTCGCGGTGAACTGCACTGCGATTCCCGAAGCCCTGTTCGAATCGGAGCTGTTCGGTCACCGCAAGGGCTCGTTCACTGGCGCAAGCGAAAGCCGCACCGGCCTGGTGCAATCGGCGCACGAAGGCACCCTGCTGTTCGACGAGATCGGCGACATGCCGATGCAGTTCCAGGCGAAACTGTTGCGCACCCTGCAGGAGCGCGAGGTGCGGCCCGTGGGCTCGAGCGAGTCCACCGCGGTGGACGTGCGCGTGATCTCCGCGACGCACCAGGACCTGGAAACCATGGTGCGCGAGCGCCGCTTTCGCGAGGACCTGTACTACCGCCTGAACGTGGTGCGGCTGGAAATTCCTTCGCTGGCGCAGCGCCGCGAGGACATCCCGCTGCTCGCCAGTCACTTCCTCAACTCGATCCGCTCGCGGCTCGGCGAGGTGGTGGTGGAAGTCAGCGGCTTCTCGCACGAGGCGCTCGAGCTGCTGGTGTCCGCACCCTGGCCCGGCAACGTGCGCCAGCTGCGCAACGTGGTCGAGCAGTGCGTGGTGCTCGCCACCACGCCGCTGATTCCGGCGGGACCGGTGCAGACCGCGCTGCGCGACAAGCCGCGCGAGTTCCTGCCGTTCGCGCGCGCGCGCGACAATTTCGAGTTTGACTACCTCGTCAACCTGTTGCAGATGACACAGGGCAACGTCGCGCAGGCCGCGCGCCTCGCCGAGCGCAACCGTTCGGAGTTCTACAAGCTCCTGCGCAAACATCAGCTCGAGCCGCAGGCGTTCAGGCGCGAATAAACTTGTGGCCTCTCACGGCATGAGGAAGCGTGCCGGCGCCGCCCGCTCGTTGCGGCTCGTGCGCGGCTCGGTTCGATAGCAATAGTTACACCGCAGGCATCCCTTCCTACATGCGCCGCAGCCCGAGACCCTCTGCCACCGCTGAGGTGCTCATGGCTCGTGCATTGTGGAAGGGTGCGATCAGCTTACTCTCGGCGCCGCGCTTCACGAACACGCGGTCGCCGGACAGCGCGGCGCGCATGAGAGGTGCCGGTGCGGGCTTTCGGCCCGCACCGGTACCGTGCTAGTTGCCGCGGCGTCCGCGCGCGTTCGTGCGGCGCGACGTTCGAGCCACCCGAGCGGGCCTGGCGGCGCTCGACACTCTCGCTCTGGTTGCGTTTACGAGAGCCGCCGCGCGGCAATTCTTCGTCCTCGTCTTCCTCGGAGAGCTGCAGATCTCCCTCGTCGAGCAGGCCCAGCTCGGTGAGCAGCTCGCGCTTGCGCAGCGCGAGGCGCTTGCCGACATCCTTGGTGTCCATGCCGGCACGCTTGACTTTCGGGAAGATGTCCGTCTGCTCTTCCTCGACATGGTGATTGATGTACTCGCCCAGCACCTTGACGCTGGCGTCGTAGGGCTCGGCGTGCGACTCGATCTTGCGGATCAGGTCCTTGGCCGCGGCGTGCTCGACCTCGGCCTCGTCGATCAGATCGTCTTCCTCCAGCACCTCGCGCGCCGCCGGATAGAAGATCTCCTCCTCGATGGTGGCGTGCACCGTCAGCATCTTGCAGATGAGCTCGGCGATCGCCTGCTTTTCGCCGGCGTCCTCTGCTTTCTCGAAATCCTTGAACTGCTGTTTGACCGTGGCGTGATCCTGCTCGAGCAGCGCGACGGCGTCGGCGGTCGAGCTGCGGCTCGACTTGCGGGCGGCTCTGGCCATGAATGCTCTCCTTGGGTTTGCGACGTTGACTTGCGAAACTTCCCCCGATTCATCCACTACTCTCGTCCCGTCCACTCTCGTCCACTACGGGGGAGCCAGGGAAAGTGCAACGCGCATGCCAGGGAGAAATGGCGACCCGCTGCCGCGACGCACGTCGCAGCGGTCATGATCTCTCCATTTCTCCCAGCCCTGTGGCGGCGCGAACCGCCGCGGTCAACGCGCGGTGCCGCGCCGGATCAGGTTCACGATAGCGAGCAGGATGATCGCGCCGAGGAGCGAGACGATGAGGCCGCTCAGGCTGAAGTCGCCCTGGTTGATGGTCCCTGCGCCGAACAGCGGAGCGAGCAGAAAACCGCCCAGGAAGGCGCCGATGATGCCGACCACGATGTTGAGCAGGATGCCCTGCTGTCCATCGGTGCGCATGATCAGGCTGGCCAGCCAACCGACGAATCCACCCACGATGAGCCAGATGATGATCGACATCGAACACCTCCAATGATCGTCACGCGGCGCGTGACGGATGCGCGCAGACTGCGGTTGTCAGAACGCCGGCGCGAGCGACGTCTGCCGTGCCGGCAACACCAGCTGCCCTGCCGGATTGCGCGAACGGTGCTGCGCGTCCGGCAGTCCCGGCTCGAGCAACTGAACGCTGTACTCCCACTGGTGATCGGTCCATTGCTGCGCTACCAGCGCGGCCTGGTCGACCTGCTCGGCGCGCGGCGCGCGCGCAACGAAGGGCTGCCGTTCCCGGGCCTGGCTCTCGCCGTTTCCGTACTGCGATCCAATCCCGGCCACGAGAACCAGGGCCACGCCACAAGCACGCATGTTCATGTTCTGTGCCTCGAAAATCCCTTTCCTGCGTCCCTGGCCGTGCAACCCCTGTGCCACGCCCCGCGCGCGCCGGTGCGCCGCGAAACATGACGCTTTTGGGGCGGAACTCGCCGCCGGCGCCGCGTGCCGCGGCCACCCGTGGAACTTCTTGCACGCGCTTGCGCCGGGTTTTGCACGCCGGCGGCGCGTGCACCCCGCGCTCGTGCGGCAAGTCCGTGTCGCTGCGTCGCGAAAACGGTGGCATGTGGTTTGCAAAACTGCAGGTGAAGGGGCTCAGGGCGGCTCGCGCGGCGACCCATCCGATCGTTCACCTGGTGCAGCGGTGTCGAGGTGCTCGCAACCCGATGCATCTCGACACACTGGGAAGCGTTCGGCAGGCGATTCCAGTGGCTGATGAAGCCACTCAATCTAAGTCGTCCTCGTGACGTCGTGCTGGGCCCCCCTTCCGTTTCTGCCACCAGTTCTCGCGCAAGGGGGTCGAAGCCATGGCACACAGGCAGATCGTGTTCACCGTCAAGAAATCGCCGCGCGGCACCTGGGCCGTGTGCGAAACCGGGTTCGAAAAGCCGCTGGCGGAGTTCGACGAGCGCGACGCTGCGCTCGAGTACGCCCGCGGCATCGCCGTGACCAAGCCGCGCGCCAGCATCGAAGCCGCTGGCGACGGTTCCTCGCCGGGCCTGACCGAGAGCTACGCGCTCGATCCGGTTTCCGGCAGGAGCTCGCGCATGAACGCGTAGCGCGGGGGACGCTGCGCGCGTGGAGCTTGGGGCACGGGCCGCCCGGCGACTAGCGATCAGGCACGTCGACTTTGCCCTTGATCTCGGCAACCTGCACGTTGCCGCTGCCCTTCGATCCCAGGCTGAAGCCGCCGCCCACGCGCCGTACGTCGACACCGCCCGAACCGTCGGTCTCGATGCGCACCTCGCCGCCGACGTCGGCTATGCGGATGTCGCCCGAGCTGTCCTGATCGATGCGCACGTTGCCCTTGACGTGCCCGATGTCCAGGTTCCCCGAGCTGTCGACTTCCACCACCACGTCGCGTTCCACGCCGTCGACGTCCACGTCGCCGGAACTGTCGTTGAGCTTCAGACTGCCGCCGACGTGGCGCACCCAGAGCTCACCGGAGCTGTCGCGCACCGCGACGTTGCCGCGCACGCCGTCGATGCGCAGCTCGCCCGAGCTGTCGATCATGTTCAGCGCCGCCACGTTGCGCACCTCCGCCTCGCCGCTCGAGTCGAGGGCGACGACGGCGAGATTGTCCGGCACGCTGACGCGCAGATCGAGCGTTGCATAGAGATCGTCGATGCCGAGGCTCATGACCTTTTCGTTGTCCGGCATGCGCACGTCGACGTACAGGACATCGCCTGCACGGCGCGCCTCGATGCGGATGTCGTCGAGAACCTTCTGATCGGAAGCGCAGGCGCGGCCGCTTGCCGCCACCTGCGTCGCTCCCTTGGCCCCTTCGATCACCAGCTCCCCGGCGCGGGCGCTGATCTCGACCCGGCTGGCACCGGCGGCATCGAGCTTCGCGGCGCGCTGCGCGCTGAACTCGCATTCGTCCGCCTTGCTGGCCATCGAGGCAGCGGCCGCAACCAGACCGACGATCAGAAGCTGCGCGAATCTCGACATGTCGTTTCTCCCGGGGGCTGGCATCGTGCGGTTGGATGCCGCCCGGGAGCAAACGGTTTAATGGGGCTGGCTCTGGCTGTGCTGTCCGCCGGCGCGTGAGATACCTCCCAGTGCCTCGCCGACGCTGTCGGCACCCCCCGGGCCGCGCGCCAGGTCGCCCAGCGAAACGATGCCCACCAGCCGCTTCTCGCGGCTCACGACCGGCAGCCGGCGGACCTGGATTTCACCCATGTTGCGGGTCACATCCTCGACGTCCTCGTCCTCGAAGCTGTACTTGACCTCGGTGCTCATGACCTGGCGCACCGGCGTATCGGGACCCTTGCCCTGGGCCACGGCACGGATGGTGATGTCCCGATCGGTGATGACCCCTACCAGGCGGTCGCCTTCGCGGACCGGCAGCGAGCCGGCGTCGATCTCGGCCATTATGTGGGCTGCCTCGCGCAGGGTCTGGTCGGGACTGATGACCCGCACGTCGCGCGTCATGCATTGACTGACTTTGATTCCTTTGGCCATGGTTGCCTCCTGGCTGTGTTGCGGATCCGGCGGCACTTGACCGGCGCAATGCCCGGCGCCGTCCGGTCCGGGTTAGAAGCCGCCCGTTCGGGTCAAGTTCCGGGACGCAGGTGGATCGCTGCACGGCTCTCGGATTATTCTGCGGCGCCCGTCCGGGCGCGTCCTGCTTCAGACAGCCCTGCTATATACAGACCACCGCGGAGAGCTCATGAGCCAGAAGAACATCCAGTCGGTCCTGCACGAAGAACGCCGCTTCGCGCCCAGCACGGCGTTCACCGCGCACGCACGGGTCAAGCCCGCCGACCTGGAGGCATTGCAGCGCAAGGCAGGCCGGGACCACGTCGGCTTCTGGGCGGATCTGGCGCGGCAGGAACTGACCTGGCACCGGCCCTTCACCATCGCCTTCGACGATCACCACGCGCCCAACTACCGCTGGTTCATCGACGGCGACCTGAACGTCTCGGTCAATTGCCTCGACGTGCACCTCGAGGCGCGCGGTCACAAGACCGCGATCATCTTCGAGGGCGAGAAAGGCGACGTGCGGCGGCTCAGCTATCGCGAGCTGCATGCCGAGGTGTGCCGCTTCGGCAACGCGCTCAGGGCGCAGGGCATCCGCAAGGGCGATCGCGTGGTCATCTACATGCCGATGGTGCCCGAGGCGGTGATCGCCATGCACGCCTGCGCCCGCATCGGCGCGGTGCACTCGGTGGTGTTTGGCGGGTTTTCCGCGCTTTCGCTCAAGGACCGCATCGAGGACGCGCGGGCCCGGATCGTGATCACGGCGGACGGCGCGAACCGCGGCGGGCACCTGATCCAGCTCAAGGCGGCGACCGACAAGGCGCTCGCGGCGGGCTGTCCGACGATCGAGAAGGTCGTCGTTCTCAGGCGCACCGGGCACGACGTGCCGATGGACGCGAGGCGCGACGTGTGGTGGCACGATTTCATCGCCGGCCAGCCCGCGACCTGCGAGCCCACGTACGTCAACGCCGAGGATCCGCTGTTCCTTCTCTATACGTCGGGTTCCACCGGCAAGCCCAAGGGCATCCAGCACAACAGCGCCGGCTATCTGCTCGGCGCCAAGGTCACGACGCAGTGGGTGTTCGACCTGCAGGACGCGGACGTCTTCTGGTGCACGGCGGACGTCGGCTGGGTCACGGGACACACCTACGTGGCGTACGGGCCGCTCTCGAATGGCGCGACGCTCGTGATGTACGAGGGCGCCCCGACCTTTCCGGACGGCGGACGTTTCTGGAAGATCTGCCAGGACCACGGCGTCACGGTCTTCTACACGGCGCCCACCGCGATCCGCTCGCTGATGAAGCTCGGCGACGAAATTCCCGCGCAGTACGACTTGTCCAGGCTGCGCCTCCTCGGCACGGTGGGCGAGCCGATCAACCCGGAAGCGTGGATGTGGTATCACCGCGTGATCGGCAAGGGGCGCTGTCCGATCGTCGACACGTGGTGGCAGACCGAGACCGGCGCCATCATGATTTCGCCGGTTCCCGGGTGCACGGCCACCAAGCCCGGTTCCTGCACGCGGCCGCTGCCCGGCATCGTCGCCGATATCGTCGACGAGGACGGCAATACGGTGACCGAGCCCGACGGCGGCGGCTATCTCGTCGTACGCAAGCCGTGGCCGGCGATGCTGCGCACCATCTGGGGCGACAACCACCGTTACGTGAGCACCTACTGGGAGAAATTCCAGAAACGCTTCTACATCGCGGGCGACAGCGCGCATCGCGACGCCGACGGCTATTTCTGGATCATGGGACGGATCGACGACGTGCTCAACGTCGCCGGGCATCGGCTCGGCACGATGGAAATCGAATCCGCGCTGGTGGCGCATCCGCGCGTGGCCGAAGCGGCCGTCGTCGGTCGGCCGCACGAAGTGAAGGGCGAGTCGGTGTTCGCCTATGTGGTCTGCAAGGGCGCGCGGCCGGACGGCGACACCGCGGCGTTCGCGAAGGAGCTGCGCGATTGGGTCGGCGAGCAGCTCGGCGGGATCGCCAAGCCCGACGACATCCGTTTCGCCGACAATCTGCCCAAGACGCGCTCCGGGAAGATCATGCGACGCCTGCTGCGCGCCCTGGCGCGCGGCGAAGAGATTACCCAGGACGTGTCCACGCTCGAGAATCCCGCGATTCTGGATCAGCTGCGCGGCGTCGAGAAACCCGCCACTGGCGCGGTGCAGCGAGCGAGTGCCGCCGGGACGAAGGCGAAGAAGGCGAAGAAAACCAAGAAAGCCAAGAAGGCCAAGAAGGCCAAGAAGGCGGGGCAGGGCTCGAAGAAGACCGCCGTCGGGGAAAGACGGATTTCAGTCAGGACCCGCAAGAGTGCGGTCCGCAAGAGAGCCACGTCGAGGAAGTCTGCAATGCGGGCGCGCGGCGGGCGCGCCGGAAGGGCCAAGTGACGGCCGTTTCTACCGAAGTCGAGCGCTTCTGGGCCGAGTGTCGGCGCGTGCGGCCCGATCTGGCCACCGCGGAGTTTCGCGTGCGCCGGTTCGGCAGCACGCCCGAGAGGTGCCGCAACCTGCTGAACCTGATCCGCGCGGGAGAGAAGACCGCGACGTTCTCGCTGCTGTGGGAGCTGGAGGCGAGCGGCGACCCGCTACCCAAGCGCGGCGATTGTTTCGTCGTCACCGATTTCGACGGTGTGCCCGGTTGCGCCATCCGCATGATCAACGTGAGCTCGGTGCCGTATCGCGAAGTGTCTGCGGAGCAGACGCGCCATGAGGGGCCGGCGGCGCGCGAGGTGGAGGCGTGGCGGCAGGTTCACTGGCAGCATTGGGCGACTTCGCTCCAGCGCATCAGCCGCAAGCCGAACGAAGACATGATCGTCGTTTTCCAGCATTTCGAGGTGCTGCACAGCGCTTGAAAGGGGACAGTCCCCGGGCGGGGAGTGGCCCCCGCCGTCGCTTCCGGGCGACCGGTGTCCGGGCTTACCGCGTCCGCTATGGGACGTCACGGCGCAGCTCGGCTGAGAGCAGCCTGCGCAGCAACCACGCTTGCAGTCCTTCAGGCCGATCGAGCTGCATGCGCTGCAGATACGGGCGGAGGGCGTCCGGCGCGGGTGGCTGCAGCATGGCGCTGACGATCGCGCACGCCTTGCCGAGCGGTGAACCGGTCTTCTCCCGCAGCCGTTTGAGCGCGCGCGTCAGCACGATCTCCTCGCTCGTGAAATCGGTGCCGAACGGGAACTCGGAGAACAGTCCCGCGCGGCGATGCTCGTCGAGCGCACTCTCCAGGGCAGCGGGCGTGTTGCGGCGGTGCTCATCGGGAATTCGATAGTCCGCGGGCAGCTTTCCGGCCGCTTGCGCGCGGGCCAGCAGCCCTTCCTGGAAGCGCGAATCGCACACCGCCAGCATCGCGGCGATGACCTCCGAATCCGTCTTGCCGCGCAGGTCGGCGATGCCGTATTCGGTGACCACCACGTCACGCAGGTGTCGCGGGATGGTGACGTGCCCGTAGCTCCAGACGATGTTCGACGTGGTGTGGCCGTCCTTGGTGCGAGTGCTGCGCACCGTGAGAATCGAGCGTGCGTCCGGCAGGGCGTGCGCCATCGCGACGAAGTTGTATTGCCCGCCGACCCCGCTCACGACGCGCCCGTCCTCGAGAGCATCGGAAATGGCCGCGCCCAGCAGCGTCACCATCATGGAGGTGTTGATGAAGCGGCCTGCGCGCCGCTGCGCCATCCGCAGCTCGATGTCCTCGCCCTCGACCTGGTTGATGAAGCCGACGCTGCGCATGTCGAACTGGGCGCGCTCGGCTTCCGGCAGATCGCGCAGCGCTGCATAGAAGCCGCGCGGGCCCAGAAAGAAGCCGCCGTGCAGCAGTACGCCGCCGCGCAGATGCCGGCCGATGCACTCGCCGGCAATGACGGCGCGCGCTTCGGGAATGGACAGGTCAGCCTGCACCCAGCCGCCGTGCGGCGTGCGGATGCGGTGGCCGTCGTGCACGCAGTCAGCGTCGAACACGCCCACCGCCTGCAGCTCCGCGAACTCCTGCGCGTTGATGAGGAGCGGCATGCCGCTGGCGAGCAGCTCATCGAGCACGCCGGCATTCAGCGTCTCGCTCATGCGGCGGTCGTTGAGGAGCCGCTGCACTCGCAGATGCGGATAGACGCGCCGCTTGAGGATGCCGGAGCGGTACAGGTCGAGGAACCCGTCGACGAACATCTCGGTGCAGCCATACACCCCGTGCTCGAAGATGCCGCTGCCGCCGATCGCCTCGATCGGTGCAGCGAACCGCCCGGCGCCACCCGCGTCCTCGAGTACCTGCCGCCACCTCGCGTTCTGCTGATGACGCAGCTCCATCGAATACACGATGGCATCGCCGAGCTCGCCGATGCCGAGCTGCAGCGTGCCGCCATCGCGAACCAGCGAGCTGGCATACAGGCCGATCAGGTGATCGGCCGTGCCGATAGCCAGGTTGGGCGGGCCGTAGAGGTCGAATTCGTAGCGTGGGTGCTCGATGAGGAAATCGAAGACGTCCGCGGGAAGCTGTGCGTGCCCGAGCATGAACGGCAGCTGGCGGTTGACCTCGCCGATCAGCAGCACCTCGTGACCGGCGCGCCGGCGCGCCTCGAGCGCCGGCAGCAGGTCGAGCGTGACGTCGGGATTGCAGCTCAGGCTGATTGCGGCGCGGCCGCCGGCTACGCGGGTCGCCACCAGCTGCGCCACGACGTTGACGCCGTGCGCCAGCACGTCGCGCGCGACGTGTGTGTAGTTGGCGCTCAGGTAGTGTTGCTGCGCGTAGGGGGAACCGAGATAGGCGCCGGTCTCCAGGAAGAACTCGATGACCTGGATGTTGGCGGGCAGGGTGCCCGTGCGCACCGCCGCGACGTAATCGAGGTCGGGAAAATTGCCGAACACGCGCTGCGCGAACGGCTCGACGAAACGGCGCTCCAGATCGCTCGACGCCTGCGGGCGGCGCAGGCTGAAGGCCGTGATGATCTTCAGGTCGATCGAGGGGTCGCGCAACGCGCGCCGGTACAGCTCGTTGACGAACGGCACGGGCTTGCCGAGCGCGAGCGGCAGGGCGAGCACGATGCGCTTGCCGACGCGCCGCAGGGTCGCCTCGACACATTCGCTGACGTCGTCGAAGTGCTCGGGCATCGCTGGTACCGTCCGAACGTGGCCAGGGGGTCGCGCCGGAGCAATGCGCGAGCAACCCAATGATAGCCAAGGACGCTGTCGCGCGGAGTGCGCCGCGTATACAGTGCCCGATCCCGATGGAACTCAGGAGGATTCGTCGATGACCCTGCACAAACCGGCCCTCGATCCAGCGGCGCTGGAGCCTCGCAACACCTCGGGCTATCCCGAGCCTTTCCGCTCGCGCGTCCTGCCGCGCGAGAAGCGCGCACTCGGCGATGCGTGTGGCCTGACGCGCATCGGGATCAATCAGACCACGCTCGCGCCCGGCAAGGAGTCGGCAATGCGCCACTGGCACACGCACGAGGACGAGCTCGTTTACGTGCTCGAAGGGGAGGTGGTCCTGCGGACCGACGCCGGCGAGCAGGTGCTGACCGCCGGCATGTGCGCCGGCTTCAAAGCCGGCGTCGAGGACGGCCACCAGCTGGTCAATCGCAGCGCGCGGCCCGCCGTCTACCTCGAGATCAGCAATCGGGATGCGGAAGACTCCGCGCACTACCCCGACGTGGACCTGCGCTGGGCGCGCGGCAGGTTCACCCGCAAGGACAGCAGCAGCTGCTGAGGTCGTCCTCTGTAGGACTTTGTAGGACCAAGACGTAGGAAATTTGTCGCCGATGGCTGACAGTTTTCCATGTAGATTTTTGGTCTCGGTTCGCTAGACTCCATTCCGCGTTTGCGCGCTGCACGCATCCGCTTTCAACCACCCTTAGAAATTCGCCTGAGGCGAGGGAGAATCATGAAGCACTCCATGATCGGAGTTGCACTGCTTTGGCTTGCAGTTGTAACTTTTTCCAACGCTGCAGAAGCTGCCAACACCTACAAGACGAATCCGGTCGCAATAGCCTTTCAGAGTTCATCCGGAGCTTCGCAGTACGGGCGTCCGGGCGGCATGCTCATCACCGGCCGCTGCAATCACTTCGATTCGGGTTTCCTCACGGCGCGCTCCAACGGCGCGGAAGTCCTGGCTTATATCAATCCGATCGACGCCTACGACTGGGCGATGTGTGCGGACGACAATGCCGTTTACGGCGGCAGCGGCGCCAGCGCGCCACGCTGGCCGTATCCGTCGTACGGCGCCCGCAGGAACTACGTCAACACGCACATGCTGGATATCCGCAAGGGATCGGTGCTCAGCAACCGGATCGTCGCGTATGTCGAAAAGCTGATGCGCGAGGACAAGGTCGACGGCGCGTTCCTCGACGTCGTCGGCAGCCGCCTGTGGAGCAGCATGGCGAACTGGGACTCGTGGCCGCAGTGGGAAAAGGACGCGTGGACCGACGGCAACATCGATCTGGTCCGGCGCATCGACGTGCTCCGGCGCGCCATCAACCCGCGCTTCATCGTGGTCAACAACAACCTGTGGCGCGGCGGCGGCAGCGATGCGCGCGGCTATTACGGCGAACAGTATGTCGATGGCGTGATGGTCGAGCACTTCGGCTCGGGCAGCGTCTATCACCGCGCCTACGTCGGCAGGACGTTCAGCAGTCTGGGTCACCGGCGCGTGCTCGTGATCGGGACGAGCAACGCGGATGCGCAGTCGTGGACCAGCGTGCAGGGCGTCACGCACGTCTCGGGTCAAACCACCAGCGCCTACAGCTACGCCCCGGCGCCTCCGGTAGGCTTCAATCGCCTCACCGATCGGCCGAAGATCTTCGGCAAGGCCAGCAGCGGCGGCTCGATCTTCTCGCCCGGCATGGCCAACAACTACAAGCGCGGCTCGCGCTTCACGTTGACGCAGAAGGGCACCTTGCTCGACATGGCGGCGTACGTCGACGGCAACGGCGGGGTTTCCGGCACGCAGTACATGCGCATGGCGCTGTACCGGGACAACGGAGGTGTGCCGGGTGCGCTGGTCGCGCAGAGCAACCAGATGAGCATCAATTCGGGCACGGGCTCGAAGTGGCTGTACTTCCCGTCAGGCGCCGTGGCCCTGAGCCCGGGCGCCTACTGGATCATGCTCCATAGCGGTACGAACCACGCGCTGGCCCGCATCGGCGGAAGCGGCAACGCCAACTGGTTCGGCAACGCGGACAACTACTCCGACGGCGCCGCCAGCCTGGCTGGGGTGGGTTCCCTCGGCACGAACACGCTGTCGCTGTTCACCCGGTACACCGTCGGGTATTGACGCGAACGCGAGCGAATGACGACAGGCGAGAACCCGGCAAACGTGGCGGGAAAATCGGGGTCCGGCGAGCGCCGGACCCCCCCTTTGTTTTTGCCGTAACGGTTCTACTTGGTCGTCTGGGCGGGCGGAGTCGTGGGCTTCTGCACGTTCGGCGCCGCAGCCGGCAGCAGGTGCAGCGCGAACTTGACCGTCACCTCGTCGGCAACCCAGGAGGTGTCCTGCCACTCGCCCTGGCCCACGCCGAAATCCAGCCGTTTGAGCCTGGCCGCGCCCTTGAGCCACGCACCACTCTTGCCGGCTTCCTTGACGGTCATGAGCGTGAAAGGCACCTGGATCTCGCGCGTCACGTCCCGGATCGTCAGCTTGCCCGTCGCCTCGTACGAACCGGCTGCCTTGCGCTTGAAGCCGGTGGTCACGAAGCGCGCCGTCGGATACTTCTCCACGTAGAACAGATCGGAACCGCGCAGCACGGTGTCGCGCTCATCGTCGGCCGTGTTCACCGAGGCGGTGTCCACCACCACGTCGAACTTGCTCCCGGGCAAGTCGGCGTCGGCAAAGGCGATCTGCGCGCGGAACTTGTCGAAGCGGCCATCGAATTCCGCGCCGGTCTGCGTCGCGCCGAAGCCGAGCGTGCTCTTGGCGGAGTCCACCGTGTACGCGGTCGCCGCCCATGCCGGGCTGGCCGGCAATGTGGCCACGACCGCCGCTACCACCGTGGCCAGTTGCGTTGCGCAGACTTTCATCGGCTGACCCTCACTGCACCCGCCCGAAGGGCAACATGCGCTTGAGCACGTTGTCTTTGAGCCAGAAATGGTGCTTGAGTGCCGCCGCCACGTGCAGCACGGCGAGGGTCACCAGGACACGGAAGAGGTTTTCGTGCACTTCGTGCAGCAGCTCCTGCAGCCCCTTGTCCGGGGCGACGAAATCGGGGAGCGTGAACCAGCCGAACCAGCTCACCGGAAAGTTCGCGGCCGAGGACATCAGCCAGCCGGTGATGGGCATCGCGAACAGCAGCGCGTAAAGAGTGAAGTGGGTGAATTTCGCCAGCACGCGCTCGTAAGGCTTCAGGGTGTTCGGCAGCTCCGGGGTCGGGTTCGTCCAGCGCCACAGCAGGCGCAGTATCGCCAATCCGAGGATGGTGATGCCGATCGACTTGTGCCGCGCCAGGACGGTGAGCTTCTGCAGTCCGAGCGGCAGGTCATCGGCCACCTCAGCGAGCGTGTACTGCACGATGATCAGCACCACGATCACCCAGTGCAGCGTCTTGGAGACCACGCCCCACTGCGTAGAGCTGTTCTTCACCTGCATGCCGCTTGCCTCGTTCACGAGCCCGCCCGCGGTGGAACTGCCGGGGCCGGGCGCGCGACCATAGTAGACGGAACTGTCGAAAGTCGCTTGTACGAGATCCTGCCTGAACCGATCATGAAAGAAATGCATGGCCAGATCCGGGTTTGGGTCCTCGTCGCGCTCGCGCTCGCGTTGAGCGCGTGCCCGGCACCACGCCGCCCCGCGCCCGCGCTGCCACCGGTAACAATGCCCACCGGCGCACCGACGTTCCCGGGTGCGGTCCCTTTTCGCGTTGTCGCCGATGAGTCCCTGGTGCGCATTCTCGTGTTCCGGGGCGGCACGCTGTCGAGCGCCGGCCACAACCACGTGATCGCGTCGCGCAACTTGAGCGGCACGGTGTGGGTTCACGAGGATCTCACGCGCAGCGGCTTCCAGATCGTCATGCCGGTGACCCTGCTCGAGGTGGACGATCCACAGAGCCGCAGCCAGGAGGGGCCCGACTTCGCCCACGAAGTGCCGCAGTCCGCCAGGGAAGGAACGCGCAAGAACATGCTGGCAGTAGCGCTGCTGGACGGGGACCGTTTCCCGGGCATCACGCTCACGTCGCTGCAGACCAGGGGAACGCGCGAGAACATGCAGGTGCGCACGCGCATCGAGGTCAAGGACCAGGCGCGCGAGGTGACGGTTCCCGTGACGGCGCAGTACGAGGGCGACCGGGTCATCGCCTCAGGGGAATTCAAGGTCAAACAGAGCGAGCTCGGGCTGACGCCGTTCAGCGTGATGCTGGGCGCGCTGCAGGTTCAGGACGAGCTGGACGTGAAATTTCGGATCGTGGCGACGAAGCGAGAGTAGCGAAGAAGCCGGAGCAGGAGGGATCGCCGCGATGGTGTCCACCGGATAGGCAGAGATTGCTCGCGGTGAGCGCAAGCAATCTCGAGCCAACGCCGGGTGCGTACTCGCGGCGATTCCGCCTGTCTCTTACTTCTTCCCGCCCGACATTTCGCGGTAGAGCGCGTCGGCCTTGTAAACCTTCGTCAGCCCTTCCTTGATGATGGCCGGGTGCACGGCGATGGCGCGGTTCTTGTCCGGGTCGAACCAGTACGAGCCGGCGATCGAGTGGATGTTGCCGTCGAACATCAGGCCGACGAGGTCGCCGCGCGCATCGATCAGCGGGCTGCCCGAGTTGCCGCCGACGATGTCGTTGTCGGTGGAGAGATTGAAACGCGTCGACAGGTCGAGCTGCGGCCTGGCGCTCATCCAATTGTCGGGAACGCGGAACGGCTCCTTGCCGGTCGCGCGCTCGTAGAGGCGGCCGAGCTGCGTGAACGGCGGCACGGACTCGCCTGTCTCGATCCAGCCCTGCACGGTTCCATAGTTCAGGCGCAGCGTGAACGTCGCGTCCGGATAGGTGCTCGTGCCCCTGATGAGGAAGCGAGCGCGCGCGATACGCTCCGACGCGGTGCGCGTGGGCGCTTCCACCTGGTCCTCGTAGCGCTTGCGGATCGCCCTGGCGGTGGAATCCACGGTGCGCGCCAGCACGATCATCGGATCGGTGGAGGCGGCGACGGCCGCGGGACCGCCGTTCCACAGCTGCATGCGGTACTCGGGGTCGGCGAGCTTGGTGCCGTCGACGAGTTTCGCCGCGAGCGTGTCCGGCGATTCCGCGCCCAGCACGGTGCGCACGATCGGCGCGTCGGGGCCGAGCCACTCGCGCATGCGCTCGGTGGAGAACGAGAACTTCAGGCGCTCGAGATCCGGATACACGGGCGTCTTCGCCTTGAGCGCCTGTTCGAGCTGCGGCAGCGCCGATTCGGTGTACTCGCGCAATCGTTCGGAATTCGGCTTGGCGCGCTCGGCCGTGCCGCGCACGATGTTCCTGGCGGAGTAGTACAGCACGCTGTTGAATCCGGCGCTGGACTCGATGAACGTGTACGGCACCAACAGGTCGCGATAGACGGCTTGGGCCCTGGCCATGTCATCCCATGCCGTGCCCGCCCCGGCTCTCAGGGCCGGATCGGCGTCCACCGCGTTGCGCAGCGCCTGCTCGTCGGCGAGCTTGGCCGCCATCAGCTTGTCGTCCAGCAGCGCGTCGAGCTGCTTGCGGCGCACCTTGATCGAGTTCTCCAGCAGCAGCAGCGTGTCTTGCACGATGCGGTTCTGCTCCGCGCCGGTCTTGGCGAACTGGATGTAGCGGCCGCGCAGCTCGGAATTGCGCTGCAGCCAGAAGGGGAAGAACACGTTGCGCAGCGTCTTGAGCTCTTCCACGGTCAGCAGGCGGTCGGTGGAGCCGGGTTGGCCCGAGACGAACACCGGCTGGTTCTCTTCCGGGCCCGCGAAATTGATGCGCAGGTAATTCGGCGTACGCACGGGCTTGCCGTCGCGGTAGATGCGCAGCAACGACATGTCCAGGCACCAGCGCGGAAACTGAAAGTTGTCGGGGTCGCCGCCGAACGCCGCGATGTCCGCTTCGGGCGCGAACACCAGCCGCGCGTCGTCGTACCGCTGGTACTTGTAGATGAAGTGCTGGCCGCCCTGGTAGAGACGCACGGCCTCGCACGACAGCGGGCCCGTCGTCTTGTCGGCCTTCGAGGCTTCCTCGCATGCCTGCTCGAGCCTGGTCAGCTCCTGCTTGGTGGCGGTATTCGCCGCCTGGTCGTCCAGGCCGCGCGTCACGGCCTCGATCTTCGCCGTGACGTCCTCCATCCCGACCAGGACCGATATCTGCTGGGTCGGGCACTTGCGTTCCTGATCGCGGCTCTTCGCCAGGAAGCCGTTCGCCACGAAGTCATTGTCGGGCGTCGAAAGCTGCGAGAGGCAGGAGAGTGAGCAGTGATGGTTGGTGAGGATCAGTCCGTCCGGGGAGACGAACGAGCCGGTGCAGCCGGATTCCAGGCGCGTGGTGGACAGGCGCACCTTGTCGAGCCATGCATCGCCGATGTCGATACCGTACTTCTGCTTCACCACGCTCTTGGCGAAGTTGTCGAAAGTCCACATGCCTTCGTCGGCGCGTGCGGCGCTGCCGAGCAGGAGCCCGAGCAGCACCAGGAGGCGGGACAGTACTTTCATCGTCGATCTCCTTCGATGGCGCCAGGCGCGCGCCGCTGTTGTTGCGCCAATGTTGTGCGAATTATCCGTGGCCGCGCGGAAAGGCCGGAAGAATAGAGGGTTTCATGGCTGCCGACACGTTTCCGGTACGAGCGGCCGGCGGCGTGCGACGGACCGCCGCGGCGCGCTGACCGGCGGCACTGGTTGGAATGCGTCTCCAACGGCGCAAGGGCCGGAGTGGACTAGACCTCTCCCGTGATCAGCAGGAGCGGCGTGCCTTCCGGCGCGACGAACATCGCCGTCGTATGCGGATCGAACGAAGGCGGCAGGCGCGGCGAGGGCTCGATCCCCTGCCGCGCGATCCTCGCGATGCGCGCCGGCATGTCCGGATCCACGAACGTCAGCACCGGGCGGTGCAGGTCGCGCGTCGCATACAGGCCGAGGTCGAGGAAATCGCTGGTCAGCGCGACCCGCCGGAAAGGCTCGGCGAATTCCTCGACGGCGACGAAGCCGAGCTGCTCCCAGAAGCGCTTGGAGCCGTCCGGGTCGGCGCACGGGATGCCGAATTCGGCGAAATAGCCGCAGGCCGAGACCTCGCCCGGATCGCGCGCCGGGGGCGAAAAGGTGCGCGCCTCGATCAGCGTGACCATGAGCCGGTTGGGATCGAGGAAGCCCGCTTCGTTGAAGACGTTGTCGCCCAGCTTGCGGAACGCGAACTCGACGCCCAGCGCCTCGAATTCCTCGAGATTGCGCCACAGGTCGGGCTTGACGAAGGTGAGCGAGGGCGAATCGAACTCGTACTGGTGCAGGCCGATGCACAGGCGCCCGTCGGTGACCACGCCGTAGGGGTGCGACCAGGTCTCGCCGACCTCGGCGCTGGAAAAGCCCAGGCGCTGGTAGAACTCCAGCGACTCGAGCGCGTTGGGAGCGTGAACGCTCACTTCCAGAAATCGGCCGAGCATGCAGGGTCCTCCATGGGGCGGGTTCGCCGCTTCCTGGCGTATATCTTAACCCGGTGTGCCGGCCGCCGATTTTCTCCTACCATGTCACGCCCATTGCGCGGCTGACCAGGAGATTGAGGATGTTCCGGCATGTTTCGATCCGCACCTGCTTCATTCTGCTGGCCCTGCTCGCCGCGGCCGCGGCAAACGCCGAGGCGGCCAGGCGGCCCATCACGCACGAGGACGTCTGGCTGATGAAGCGCGTCGGCGCGCCCGTACCGAGCCCGGACGGGCAGTGGGTGGCGTTCCCGGTGACCGAGCCGGCGTACGACGACAAGCTGCAGATGTCCGATCTTTGGATCGTGGCGGCGGACGGGAGCGGTGCGCCGCGGCGGCTGACGTTCAGCAAGGGCGGCGAAAGCGGCGTGACGTGGAGCGAAGACAGCAAGCGCATCGCGTTCTCGGCCAAGCGCGACGGCGACGACGTGTCGCAGCTCTACGTTCTGGACGTCGCGGGCGGCGGCGAAGCGGTGCGCGTGACCGCGCTCACCACCGGAGCGCGCTCGCCGCAATTCTCCCCGGACGGCACGCGCCTGCTCTTCACCAGCAATTCCTTCCCCGGCGCCCGCAGCGAGGACGACAACAAGCGCATCGCGGAAGAGCGCAAGGCGCGCAAGTTCAACGCGCGCGTCTACGACAGCTTCCCGATCCGGCACTGGGACAAGTGGCTCGAGGACCAGCAACCGCACCTCTTCGTCATGTCACTGGATGCGGCGGCCCTGTCCACTGCCGCGACCACCGGAGTGCCGGGCATGACCGCGAAGAACCTGCTCGCCGGCACGGCGCTGGCCCGGAATCCGGGCTTCGGCGGCCGCCGCAGCGACACGGGCGAGGAGCACCTCGATGCGGTGTGGGCGCCCGACGGCGGATCGATCGTGTTCGCGGCGACCACGAACCGCAATACCGCGGCCTACGCATTCACCAACGCGGATCTGTTCAAGGTCGGCGCGAACGGCGGCGAGCCCGAGCGCCTGACCCCGGCGCGCAACGTCAACGGCCCTGCGCTTCTGGATTCGTGGGGACGACCGCGCTTCAGCGCCGACGGACGCACTCTGTACAGCATGCTCGAGAAACGGACCGATCGTGTCTACAACCTCGGCCGCGTCGCTGCCTTCGATTGGCCGGCCCTCGGCACGGCCCGCATCGTGACCGCGCAACTCGATCGCGACGTGACCAGCTTCGTGGCGGCGCTGGACGGGAACCTCTACGTGCTGGCCGAGGACGCGGGACACGAGAAGCTGTACGCGGTGCCCGACGAGGGCGGCAAGCCCGAGCTCGTGATCGACATGCAGCAGGGCGTGTACACCAATCTGGCCGCGCCGGACGGCGCCAAGACGACGGCCCTGTTCGCGAACTGGGAGAGCTCGGTCAATCCGGCCGAAGTGGTGCGCATCGACCTGCGCAAGCGCAGCCACGTGGCGCTGTCGAGCTTCAACGCCGAGCGCGTCGCGCAGATCGACTGGCAGCCGCCGGAGCATTTCTGGTTCACCAGCAAGCGCGGCCGGCGCATCCACAACATGGTGGTGCTGCCGCCGAACTTCGATGCGAAGCGGAAATACGCGGTCGTGGCGCTGATCCACGGCGGGCCGCACGGCATGTGGCGCGACAACTTCTTCCTGCGCTGGAACTACCACCTGCTCGCGCGCCCGGGCTACGTGCTGCTGATGACCAACTACACCGGTTCTACCGGCTTCGGCGAGAAGTTCGCGCAGAACATCCAGGGCGATCCACTGGCCACGCCCGGCGACGAGATCAACCAGGCGGTGGACGAGGCGATCAAGCGCTACCCGTTCATCGACGCTTCGCGTCAGTGCGCGGGTGGCGCCAGCTACGGCGGGCACCTGGCCAACTGGCTGCAGGCCACGACGACCCGCTACAGGTGCCTCATCAGCCATGCCGGCCTGGTGAATCTCGAATCGCAGTGGGGCACGAGCGACACCATCTACTCGCGCGAGGTGAACCAGGGCGGGCCGGTGTGGGAGCAGGGCTCGGTCTGGCGCAAGCAGAACCCGATCCGTTACGCGGCGAAATTCCACACGCCGATGCTGGTGACGGTGGGCGAGCAGGATTTCCGCGTGCCGCTCAACAACTCGCTGGAGAACTGGAGCGTGCTGCAGCGGATGAAGGTGCCGAGCCGCCTGGTGGTATTCCCGGATGAGAATCACTGGGTATTGAAGGGCGAGAACAGCCGCTTCTTCTACGGCGAGGTGCAGGCGTGGCTGGAGAAGTGGCTCGAGCCGCAAACGGGGCAGGTCGCCGAGGCGCATTGAGCCGTCATGTTGCAGACGCTGGCTGTCGCCAACTATCGATCGTTGCGCAGCTTGGCCGCCGCCGCGGTAGCGGCGAGGAGTCAGTACGTGCCGCCGGCGATTCTCGGCCGCTGCGTTCCATCGCGCGGCGCGGCGGCGTTCGCCGGCGAGACCCGATCCGGCGTCCCTTCCGACCAGCCCGCGCAGTGCTTCGCGATCAGCTGCACCAGGAACGCGACGTGGTCGGCGCGCTCGTTGAGCGCGGGAATGTAGTCGAGCCGTTGGCCGCCGTGCTCCTTGAAGGTCTCGGCGGCCGCGAGCGCGATCTCCTCGAGCGACTCGAGGCAGTCCATCGAGAAGCCGGGGCAGATCACCTCGATGTGCTTCACGCCGCGGCTCGCGAGCTCGCTGAGCGCATCGATCGTGTAGGGGCGCAGCCATTCCTGCCTGCCGAAGCGCGACTGGAAGGACAAGCTCCATGCACCCTCTCGCAGATCGAGCGCTGCGGCCAGGAGCTGTGCCGTCCGCTGGCACCGACTGAAGTAGGGGTCGCCTTGCTCGATGCAACGCCGCGGCATGCCGTGAAACGACATCAGCAGGTGTTCGGCGCGCCCGTGCGCCTGCCAGTGCTCGCGTGCGCTCGCGGCGAGTGCCGCGATGTATTGGGGCTCGTCGTGATAGTCCGCGATGAAATTCATGGCCGGAATGCGGCGCCAGCGGCGCAACTCGTGCGTCACGGCATCGAAGGCCGAAGCCGTCGTCGCGCCCGCATATTGCGGGAACAGTGGCAGCACGAGGATGCGTCGTGCGCCTGCGGCGCGCAGGCGTGCGAGCGCATCGGGAATCGAGGGGTTGCCGTACCGCATGCCGAGCTCGACGGCTGCGAACCCTGCGATGGCCTGCGGAAGCGCGATGGCCAGCGCATTCGCGATTCTCTTGCCGATCACGAGCTGCGGCGAGCCTTCACTGGTCCAGATCTTGCGGTAAGCGCGCGCGCTGCGGCGCGGGCGGATGCGCAGGATCACGCCGTGCAGGATCGGCAGCCACAACAGGCGGGGCAGTTCCACGATGCGCGGGTCCGCGAGCATCTGCGCCAGGAAGCGTCGCACGCCGCCCGTCGTCGGGTCGTCGGGAGTTCCCAGGTTGACGAGCAGCACACCGACGAGAGGCGTCGCGCCGTCGTCGTCCTGCGGTGAGCTCACGTAACGAAACATCGGGTTTCCCAGGCGGCTTTCAAAGGCAATGGGCGCTTGGCAACATACCGGACAACCGCAGGGCCAGCCAGCAGTCTGACCGTGTCATGACAAACACGGCCAGTTGGCCTCGCGCACGTGATCGCCGTCACTTTGCGGTGCGCTCGCGGCGCCGGTAGCCTGTGTTGCACTTCCAAATCCGGGGTGGGGCCATGGCTGCAAAGACTGCAAGGAAAAAGAAGAGTAGCGCGGCGAAGAAACCGGGCAAGACCTGGAAACCGCCCATGTCGTCGCAGACCGTTGCTGCCAGGACCGGTCGCGGCTGGAGCGAGTGGTTGTCGATCATCGATCGCAAGAAGGGCCGCACCATCGGCCATACCGCGATCGCGGAGCTCCTGAACACGAAGTACCGCGTTCCCGGCTGGTGGTCGCAGATGGTCACGGTCGGTTACGAGCAGGCGCGCGGCCTGCGCGCCGTGCATCAGAAGCCGGAAGGGTTCGAGATCGGCGTCAGCCGCACGATCGACGCCGGCATGAGCCAGGTGTTCGACGCGTGGCTCGACGCCAGGACTCGGGCACGCTGGCTTCCCGGCAACCCGCTCACCGTCCACAAGGCGACGCGCAACAAGTCGCTGCGAGCCACGTGGAACGACGGCTCCAAGAGCATCAGCGTCGGTTTCTTGCGCAAGGGCGCTGCGAAGACGCAGGTTGCGCTCGCGCACGGCAAGCTCGGCAGTGCGGCGGCGGCGAAGAAGATGAAGGCGTTCTGGAGCAAACGGCTCGATGCGCTCAAGAACCTCGCGGAGAAAATGGCGTAATCCCCCTCAGTGAATCTCGCTGTCCTTACGCATGAAGTCGGTCAATTGAAACGCGCAATCCGCGACTAGCGCATGGCGAATGTCGTCCTTGGTTCTGCCATTTGTGTATAGGCGATAGATCCGCCTTCAAAGGCTCCCAGCACCTTCCCGGTCGCATCCGTATAAGTGGCGTTGAACGTCAATGATGCGCGACCCGCACCGAAACCGATTAGAAAGCGAGCGGTGGCACTGCCGGGCTTGACAGCTTTCACCAGCACGTCGATTGCCAGCTCGCCGTTCTCTGGCACGACTTTGTAGCTCAGCATTTCGCGGCGGCACGCATCCAACTAGGAATGCAGCAAGCAGGATCATGGTTAGTTTCACGGCGGCCATCCTTGCGGACCGGACTCTAACGCAACAGCACGGAAGATTTAAGAGTCACGGCGGGGCGCGGGCAATGTCCCCGCTCCGCTTCACACGCCGCCGACGCACAGGTACTTGATCTCCGTGTAGTCGAGGATGCCGTACTTCGAGCCTTCGCGCCCGATCCCGGATTCCTTCATGCCGCCGAACGGCGCCACTTCGGTGGAGATGATGCCGGTGTTGAGCCCGACGATGCCGTACTCCAGCCCCTCGGCCACGCGCCACGCGCGCGCCAGGTCGCGCGTGTAGAAGTACGCTGCGAGGCCGAACTCGGTGTCGTTGGACATCCGGATCGCCTCGGCTTCGGTCTTGAAGCGGAACAGCGGTGCGACCGGACCGAAGGTCTCCTCGCGCGCGATCATCATGTCCGGCTTCACGTTGGTGAGCACGGTCGGCTGGAAAAAACTGCCGCCAAGCGCATGGCGCTTGCCGCCCATGGCCACCGCGGCACCCTTCGCCAGCGCATCCGCGATGTGCTCTTCGACCTTCGCGACCGCCTTCATGTCGATCAGCGGGCCCTGGTCGGTCACGCCCTTCAGTCCGTCGCCGACGCGCAACGTCGCGACCGCATCCACCAGCTTGCCGGCGAACTCCTCGTAGACGCCGTCCTGCACTAGCAGGCGATTCGCGCACACGCAGGTCTGGCCGGTGTTGCGGTACTTGCTCGCGATTGCACCCTGCACGGCCGCGTCGAGGTCCGCATCGTCGAAAACGATGAAGGGAGCATTGCCGCCCAGCTCGAGCGATATGCGCTTCACCGTGGAGGCACACTGCGCCATGAGTTTCTTGCCGACCGCGGTGGAACCCGTGAACGTCACCTTGCGCACGATTGGGTTGGAACGTCATCTCTGCGCCTATCTCGCTCGCCGCGCCCGTCAGCACGTTGAACACGCCTTTGGGAACCCCGGCGCGTGCGCTCAACTCCGCCATCGCAAGTGCTGAGTACGGCGTCTGCGTGGCCGGCTTGATCACGATCGGGCAGCCTGCGGCGAGTGCGGGCCCCGCCTTGCGCGTGATCATCGCGGCCGGAAAATTCCACGGCGTGATCGCCGCGACCACGCCCACCGGCTGGCGCAGCACCAGGATGCGCTTGTCCGGCTGGTGTCCGGGAATCACATCGCCGTAGAGGCGCTTGCCTTCCTCGCCGAACCATTCGATGAACGCGGCGGCATACGCCACTTCGCCTTTGGATTCCGCCAGCGGCTTGCCCTGTTCGGCGGTCATGAGCGTGCCGAGATCGTCCTGGTTCGCCATCATGAGGTCGTGCAGGCGGCGCAGGATCTGCGCACGTTCCTTGGCAGTCTTCGCCGCCCATGCGGGGAACGCCGCATTGGCGGCTTCAATGGCGCGGCGCGTCTCGGCCGAGCCCATGCCGGGAACGGTGCCGAGCTTCTCACCGGTGGCCGGATTGAGCACATCGATGGTGGAGCCGCTCGCTGCTTCGACCCATTCGCCGTCGATGTAGCACTGCTGCCGGAACAGCTTGGAGTCTTTGAGCTGCATGTCGTTACCTCATCGAATCCGTGCGCGCTGCTTCAACCGTGCGCAAACCGCTACCGGTGCCTTCCAGCGCGGTCTTGGCAGGGGACCAGTTTGCCAGAACGATGGACTGAACGAGCCCCCGGAACAACCCCGGGAAACAAGCTCGATGCATAGATGGCCAATGCATAGATGGGGATGGCAGGCGTCAGTTCAAAACGACGGCGCGCGGCCGCGGCGGGGATCAGGGCGTGGGCGCCTTCACGACCTGCTGATCGATAGCGCCAAAAATGCTGCGGCCGCTCGCATCCAGCATCTCGATGCGTACCCGATCGCCGAACTTGAGGAACGGCGTCGTGGGCTTGCCGCTCGCGAGCTGCTCCAGTGTGCGTTTTTCCGCGAGGCAGCTCGAGCCGAAGCTCCGGTCGCAGTTCGAGACCGTGCCCGAGCCGATGATGCTGCCCGCGCCGAGGCGGCGCGTGCGCGCCGCGTGCGCAATCAGCCGCGGGAAATCGAAGGTCATATCCACGCCGGCGTCGGGATGGCCGAGCTCTCTGCCGTTGACGGCCGACACGAGCGGCAGATTCACCTTGCCACCGTCCCAGGCGGCGCCGAGCTCGTCGGGCGTGACCGCCACCGGCGAAAAAGCGGTCGCGGGCTTCGACTGGTAGAAGCCGAATCCCTTGGCGAGCTCGTTTGGAATCAGGTTGCGCAGCGACCAGTCGTTCACGAGCATGACGAGCCGGATTCGTCCGCGCGCGACTTCCGGCGTCGCCCCCATCGGCACGTCGTCGGTGATCACGGCCACCTCGGCTTCCAGGTCGATGCCGAATTCCTCGCTGGGCACCGGAACGTCGTCCAGCGGGCCGAGCAGATCGTCGGAGCCGCCCTGGTACATCAGCGGATCGGTCCAGAACGAGGGCGGCATTTCCGCTCCACGCGCCTTGCGCACCAGCTCCACGTGATTGACGTAGGCGCTGCCGTCGGCCCAATGATGCGCGCGCGGCAGCGGCGCAGCGCAGCGCCGCGGATCGAAGTCCATCGCATCCTGCACGGCGCCCTGGTCCATCTGCGCGGCGATTCGCGCCAGCAGCGGCGATGCGCGCGACCAGTCGTCGAGCGCGGCCTGGAGCGTTGGAGCGATGTGCGGCACGGCGATCGCGTGCGCGAGGGCGCGGTCGACGACGACCAGCTGGCCGTCACGAGTGCCGTCGCGGAACGTCGCGAGCTTCATTTCACCCGTGTCGCAGCGCCTTGCGGCGACTTCCAGCTGTCCACGTAGCCCTGCCACTCCACGGACTGCGCCGCGGGGCTGATCTCGAGCGCGTCGCGCGTGTCGACCATCACCGCGATCTCGTCCGTGCCGGCCTTGGGCTGTTGCAGCATGTTCTGCAGCGCCTTGGGGTGCGGTCCGTGCGTGAAGCCGCCCGGGTGCAGCGTGATCATGCCCGGACGGATGTTGTCGCGGCTGAAGAAGCTGCCCTCGTGGTAGAAGATCATTTCGTCGTAGTCGTCGTTGTTGTGGAAGAAAGGCACCTTCAGCGCCTGCGGATCGGTCTCGAACGGGCGCGGCACGAAGGTGCACACGACGAAGCGGCTGCCGACGAAGGTGGTATGCGCGGACGGCGGCAGGTGATAGCGATGACTCATCAGCGGCCGGATGTCCTTGACGTTGATGCGCGCCACGCTCAGGTCGCCGTGCCAGCCGACCACGTCGAGCGGGTTGAACGGATACTTCACCACCGAAACCGCGCCGCGGCGCTTGATGCGCACCGCCCAAGCCTCGGTGTCGCTCTGCTGCGCACGGAAGGCATCGTCGATCGCGGGCACGTCCAGCATGGCCGGATCGAAGATCGCGTGCGGCCCCACCAGCCCCTTCTCGGGCAGCGAGTAGCTCGCGTTGGTGGCCTCGATCAGCAGCGCGGTGAGCGGTTCGGTGCAGGCGACGCGCCACATCGTGCCGCGCGGGATCATCACGTAGTCGCCGGCGGTGATCGACAGATGACCGTAGTCGCAGAAAAACTCCGCACGGCCGCGATGCACGAACAGCAGGTCGTCGCCGTCGGCGTTGCGCGCCAGGTGGTCCATGGCGCCGCCGGTCTGCCAGTAGCGAATCCGCACCGCAGCGTTGAACAGCACTTCGCCGGCGTCCCAGGGCGAGCCGCTCTGCGCCTGGAGCCTGGCGAGATCGAACGCGTGCGGACTCAGCGGACCCTGGAAGTCCACCCAGCCGGTGGGCGGATGGCGATGATGCAGGTGCGCCGCCGGACCGAAGAAGCCCTCCTTGCTGATCTCGCGCTCGAAGGTTCCGGCCGGCATGTCCGCATGCGCCTGGCGCGAGGCTTGGCCCTCGACACGTGGAAAGGAGATGTAACGCTTCATGGCAGCCGCCGGGGGGAACGGGGGAGGGGAGGCTAATTTAGTTTCATATGAAACTGATGGCAAGGATAGCCTCAGGCCTGCCGGTCGATGAGGCGAGGCAGGGCCTTTCGGGACCGTCGCGGACAAGGATGTCCGCGTCGGAGCCTCCAGGGATGGATTCACGGCGTTCCTGAAAACACGCGCCTCGCCTTCGAGCGACTCAGCCGCCAGCACACACACGAGACTACCGCTGCAGGATGACGGTGACACCCATGCCGCCGGCGGTACAGATCGAGATCAACCCGCGCTTGCCGTTGCGCCGCTCCAGGAGCTTCGCGAGGGTCGCCACGATGCGCGTGCCGGTGGCGCCGAAGGGATGACCGAGCGCGACGCTGCCGCCGGCGACGTTGAGCCTGGAGCGATCGATGCTGCCGAGCGGCTGCGACAGCCCGAGCCGCTCGCGGCAGAATTCGGGCGACTCCCAGGCCTTCAGAGTGCACAGCACCTGCGCGGCGAACGCTTCGTGGATCTCGTAGAAATCGAAATCCTGCAGCTTGAGTCCCGCGTCCTTGAGCATCGCCGGCACGGCGTAGGCGGGCGCCATCAGCAGACCTTCGTTGTGCACGAAGTCGACGGCTGCCACCTTGCCGTGAGTGAGATAGGCCACCACCGGGAGCCGGCGCTGCTGCGCCCATTCTTCCGACGCCAGCAACACCGCGGAGGCGCCGTCGGTGAGCGGGCTGCTGTTGCCCGCCGTGAGCGTGCCCTTGCCGGAGAAATCGAACGACGGCTTGAGCCTGGCGAGCTGCTCCAGGGTCGTGTCGCGCCGCAGGTTGTTGTCCGCCTTCAGGCCCTGGTACTCCACGACCAGGTCGTCGTAGAAGCCGGAGTCGTACGCCGCAGCCGCGCGCTTGTGACTTTCCAGGGCGAGCAGGTCCTGGTCTTCGCGCGTGATCTGCCACTGCTGCGCCATCAGCTCGCAGCTCTGGCCCATGCTCAGCCCGGTGCGCGGCTCGATCACGGCGGGCAACACGGGCTTGAAGTGACGCGGGCGCACTTTCAGGAAAGGTTTCACCCTGCCCCAGGCCGTGCGCGCCCGAAAACTCTGCAACAGCAGCTGCTGGTACTCCTTCGCGAACACCACGGGCGGATCGCTCGCGGTGTCCACGCCGCCGGCCAGCGCCGAATCGATCTGCCCGAGAGCGATCTTGTTGCCCAGCATGATCGCGGTCTCGAGGCTGGTGCCGCAGGCACGCTGCAGGTCGTAGCCGGGCGTCTCGAAAGCAAGCCCGCTGCTCATCACGCACTCGCGCACCAGATTCCAGTCCCTGGAATGCTTCATCACCGCACCGGCGCCCGCATCTCCCAGCCGCTCGCCCCGCAGATTGAACTTGTCGACCACCGCCTTGAACGCGGCCGTCAACATTTCCGGATTCCCCACATTCGCATAAGCGCTGTGGGCGCGCGCAAACGGAATACGAGCCCCGCCGACGATGGCAACGCGACGAACCTGGGATCCAACGATCATTGAGAAAGACTCCTCGAGCAAACTCACGAATGCAACCAGTTCTGCGCTTCGCGGCGGATAGTGTCTCTTCGAAGGGTTTTCGAGACCGTCGGCGACAGGATGTCGCCGTCGGAGCCTACAGGGACGTATTTACGGCGTTCTCGAAAATCCTTCGAAGAGACACTATCCGCCGCGAGCACGCAGCGCGGCGACCTTTCGCAACCGACTGACGGCAGTTATTGCGGCACGCAATGATGGTTAGAATGCCAGCGATCACCCGCGCCCGCCATCGCGGCTCGCAAGGGGCCGCCGTTCCATCGCCATGCTGACACCGACTGTCGGGCAATCTCAGCCATTCCGCGCCCGCTTCAAGGCCGACGCGCGCGGCATCCTGCGCCTGGGCGGTCCGCTGATCGTCAACAACCTGGCGATCGCCGGCATGGGTTTCACCGACGCGGTATTCGCGGGTCATCTCGGGGCGCGCGACCTGGCGGCGGTTGCCGTCGGCCACGCTTTCTACATCTTCTTCTACCTCACGGGCCTCGGACTGCTGATGGCCATGAGCCCGCTGGTCGCGCACGCCTACGGGGCGGGCAACAACCAGCGCATCGGCGTCCTCGCCCGCCAGGCGCTGTGGCTCAGCCAGTTGCTGGCCTTCGGCCTGATCGTGCCGATGCTGTTCGTCGACGATATTCTCACGCTGATCGGCATCGCTCCGGACGTCATCGCCAAGGCTTCCGGCTTCGTACGCGCGATCCGTTGCGGCTTTCCCGCAATCATGGCGTTCCTCGCGCTGCGTTTCGTCAGCGAAGGCGTCGGCTGGACGCGTCCGATCATGTACACCGCGATCGCCGGGCTGGCGGCGAACGTGATGGGTTGCTACATCTTCATGTACGGCAAGCTCGGCTTGCCGGCCCTCGGCGCGGTGGGCACCGGCGTGTCGAACGCGATCGTCATGTGGATCATGTTCTTCATGATGCTGGCGTACGTGCGGCGGCGGCGCGTGTACCGGCCGTTCGGGATCTTCGAGCGTTTCGATCGGCCGCAGGCCACGGCGCAGCGCGAAATCCTCGCTCTCGGCATACCCATCGCGGGCAGCGTGATGTCCGAGGGCGGGCTGTTCGTGGTGGCGGCGCTGATGATGGGCACGCTGGGGACGGCCGTGGTCGCCGCCCATCAGATCGCGATCAACTACGCGGCGCTGATGTTCATGATTCCGCTGTCGCTGCACTCGGCCACCACGATTCACGTCGGGCATTCGCTCGGGCGGGGCGACGCCGCCTCCGGACGGTTCGCCGGCTGGGTGGGCATCGCGATGTGCGGGGCATTCATGAGCGCGTCCGCCCTGGTGATATTGTTCTTCGGCGGGCAGATCGCAGCCATCTACACCCAGGACCCGGACGTTCGTCCCCTGGCCGCCGCACTCCTGCTGATGGCTGCTATTTTTCAGATCCCGGATGGTCTGCAGGTCGGCAGTGCGGGCGCACTGCGCGGGTTCAAGGACGCGCGCGTGCCGATGCTCCTCAACCTGTTCGCCTACTGGGGCATCGGCTTTCCGCTCGCGTACGGGCTGGGCATCGCGCTGGGGCGCGGCCCGGCTTACGTGTGGGTGGGATTGATCGCGGGGCTGAGCGTCTGTGCACTCCTGTTGTCGGTGCGCTACGCATGGATCTCGGGGCGCGCGCTGCGTGCGGCGCGCGTATGATGCGCGACTCGTCAGCGCAACCAGAAAAACGCTACCAGCGGCGCCTGCGAGGCGCGAGGCACACCGTGAAGACATTCCACCCAGCGATGTGGGCGTTCGTCCTGATGTTTGCAGCCGGCTGCGCGTCGGCAGCCACCGCGGCCCACGGCGGCGCAGCCCAGGGCAACGCGGCCGAGCGCGAGCTCGATCGCGTCGTCGATGAGTACTTCGAGGACCTGCTCGAGCTCAACCCGACGTTCGCCAGCCAGATCGGCGACTACCGCTACAACGATCGCTTTGCGAACAACATCGGGCCGCAGTGGCTCGCCGCATCGCTCGCGATGGAGCAACGCTACCTCGATGCCGTCGGGCGCATCGATCCGAACGCGCTCTCGGCGCGTTCCCGGCTGACCTACGACATCTTCAAGAGCGGCCGCGAACGCGACATCGCCAGCTTCCGCTTCCCGAATCACCTGCTGCCGATCGACCAGTTCAGCAACGCCGCCGCCGGCTTCGCCGTCATGGGTGCGGGCTCCGGCGCGCACCCCTTCGCCAAGCGCGAGGACTACGAGACCTTCCTCAAGCGCATCGACGGCTTCGTGGTGTGGATCGACCAGGCGATCGTCAACATGCGCGAGGGCATGAAAACCGGTGTGGTGCAGCCGCGCGCCGTCATGCTGAAGGTGCTGCCGCAGCTGCAGGCGCTCATCGTCGAGGACCCGGAGAAGAGCGTGTTCTGGGAGCCGCTGAAGGCATTCCCCGCGAATGTCTCGCCGCAGGAACGGGCCAGGCTCACGGCGTCTTATCGCGAGGCCATCGCGCGGCGCCTCATGCCGGCGTACCGCCGCCTGCTCGATTTCACCGCCAGCGAATATCTGCCCGCGACGCGTTCCACGGTTGGCTGGTCGGCGCTGCCCAGGGGCCAGGAGTGGTACGCGCAGTTCGTGTCCGTGTACACGACGACCTCGATGTCGCCCGAGGAAATCCACGAGCTCGGCGTCAAGGAAGTGGCGCGCATCGAGTCCGAGATGAACGCGGTGCGCGAGCAGGTCGGTTTCAAGGGCGATCTCAAGGCGTTTTTTGCGTATCTCAAGAGCGAGCCGAAGTTCTACTTCAAGAGTGCGCAGGAAGTGGTCGACGGCTTCACGGCCCTCAAGGGTCGCATCGACGCGCTGCTGCCGAAGATGTTCAAGGACTTTCCCAAGGCGCCCTACGAGGTGCGCGCGGTCGAGCCGTTCCGGGCGCAATCCTCCGCCGGCGCGTTCTACGAATCGCCGAGCGAAGACGGCTCGCGCCCGGGCATCTTCTACGTCAACACCTATGATCTGAAGGGGCAGCCCAAATTCGGAATGGAGACGCTCTCGCTGCACGAAGCCGCGCCCGGCCACCACTTCCAGATCGCGATCCAGCAGGAGCTCAGCGACATTCCGCGCTTCCGCCGCTTCGATGGCAACGTCGCCTACGCCGAGGGCTGGGCACTGTACTGCGAATCGATCGGCAAGGAGCTCGGACTGTTCACCGATCCATACCAGTACTACGGACGCCTGAGCGACGAGATGCTGCGGGCCATGCGCCTGGTCGTGGATACCGGGCTGCATACCAGGGGCTGGACGCGCGAGCAGGCGATCGCCTACATGCTCGAGCATTCTTCGATGGCCGAGCACGACGTGATTGCGGAAGTGGAGCGCTACATCGTGATTCCCGGCCAGGCCCTGGGCTACAAGATCGGCCAGCTGCGCATCAGCGCGCTGCGCGCCAGGGCCCAGGGCCGTCTCGGCCCGGCCTTCGACGTGAAGGAGTTTCACAGCGAGGTGCTGCGCGACGGCTCGGTGCCGATGAACGTGCTGGAGATGAAGATCGACCGCTGGATCGATGCGCAGCAGCGCCTCCATGCCGCCAACGACAAAGGAAACGCCCGATGACTCCGAACCGTATTTTCCTGGTCCTGCTCCTCGCGGCGCTCGCCGCCTGTTCGCGTGCGCCCACGGAGGAGGAGCTGCGCACCGCGCAGGCGCAATCCACCGCGGCGCTCGGCGCCGAGGTGAACAAGGTAGTCGAGGAATACTGGGACAAGTTCATCGAGCTCAACCCGCTGAACGGCACCTTCAACGGCGACTACCGCTACAACGACCGCATCGAGAACACCGTCAGCCCGGAGTACATCGCCAGGAGCAACGCGCTCGAGAAGGAGTACCTGGTCAGGATCGATGCCATCGATGCCTCGAACCTCGAAGGCCAGGCGCGGCTCACGCACGACATCTTCAAGCTCGACCGGGAGCTTGCGATCGAGGGCCAGAAGTTTCCACAGGAGCTGCTGCCGCTGAACCAGTCCTTCAGCCTGCCGAACCTCCTGCCGCTGGTGCCCAACGGCATCCATCCGATGGAGACGGTCAAGGACTACGAAGACTGGCTCAAGCGCGTGAAGGACTTCGAGAAGCTGGTCCGACCAGGCGATCGTCAACATGCGCCTCGGCATCGAGAAAGGCGTGGTGCAGCCGCGCGTGGTCATGGAGAAGGTCCTGCCGCAGCTCGCGGCCATGGTCGTCGACGATCCGACCAGGAGCCCCTTCTACGAGCCCGTGCAGCATTTCCCCGACTCGGTTCCGGCCGCCGACCGCGAGCGACTGACCAAAGCCTATGCCGCGTCGGTGCGCGACCAGATCGTGCCCGCATACAAACGCATGCACGATTTCGTGCGCGACGAGTACCTGCCGAAGACGCGGGCCACCGTGAGCCTCGGCGCTTTGCCGAACGGCGATGCCTGGTACGCGTACCTGGTCAAGCTGCAGACGACGACCGACCGCACGCCGGAAGAGATTCACCAGACAGGGCTCGCCGAGGTCGCGCGCATCCGGGACGAGATGCTCGAGGTGCTGCAACAGGTCGGCTACCAGGGCGACCTGAAGAGCTTCTTCGAGTACGTGCGCAAGGAGCCGCGTTTCTACTACAGCAAGCCCGATGAGTTGCTCGACGGCTACCGCTCGCTCAAGGACAGGGTGAGAGCGCAGCTGCCCAAGCTGTTCGCAGTGGCGCCCAAGGCGGACTTCGAGATCCGTGCCGTCGAGGAATTCCGGGCGCGCTCGGCGGCGACCGCCTCGTACCAGAGCGCGACGCCGGACGGCAAGCGCCCCGGCGTGTTCTACGTCAACACCTTCGACCTCAAGTCGCGGCCGCGCATTTCGATGGAATCGATCTACCTGCACGAAGCGGAGCCCGGTCATCATTTCCAGATCTCCATCCAGCAGGAGCTGGAGGCGTTGCCGCGCTTCCGCCGTTTCGGCGGCTACACCGCGTTCAGCGAGGGGTGGGGCCTGTACGCCGAATCGCTCGGCCGCGAGCTCGGCCTCTACACGGATCCGTACGACTATTTCGGCGCGTTGAGCGCGGAGATCTTCCGCGCCGTGCGGCTGGTGGTCGACACGGGAGTCCACGCCAAGGGCTGGACGCGCGAGCAGGCGATCGACTACATGTCCGCCAACAGCGCGATCGGCCCCAGCGACGTGATCTCCGAGATCGAGCGCTACATCGCCAATCCCGGCCAGGCGCTCGCTTACAAGACCGGCGAGCTCAAGCTCAAGGAGCTGCGCGCGCGCGCCTCGTCCGCGCTCGGCGAACGCTTCGACGTGCGTGAATTCCACACGCAGGTGCTGACCGACGGCCAGCTGCCGCTCGACGTGCTCGAAGCCAAGATCGATCGCTGGATCGCGCAGCAGAAGGGATAAGAGATGCTGAAGCAGACCGCATTGATGGTTGCCGCGCTGGTCCTGGCCGGTGCTGCGTACGCGCAGGCCCCGAGCGACAGCGAGCGGCTGCACACGCTCGTGGAGCAGTACTGGGACGAGCTCGAGGAGCTCAATCCGCTCTTCGCCACGTTCAACGGCAACAACGAGTACAACGACCGGCTGTCGATCTCGATCAGCCCGCAGCACGTGGCCAAGTCGCTCGCGCTGGAGAAGAAATACCTGGCCGGGGTGGAGCGCATCGACGCTTCCAGGCTCGAGAGCCAGGACCGTCTCACGCACGCGATCTTCCGGCGCGTGCGCGCACAGGAGATCGAAGGATACGAGTTCCCCGCGCACCTGTTACCCATCAACCAGTTCGGCGGGCTGCCGCAGATGCTGGCGCAGATGGGCGCGGGCACGGGGGTGCAGCCTTTTGCGACCACGCAGGACTACGACAACTGGCTCGAGCGTCTGGGGCAGTTTCCCGAGTGGTGCGACCAGGCGATCGTCAACATGCGCGAGGGTGTCGCGAAGGGCGTGGTGCAGCCGCGCGTGCTGATGGAGAAAGTGCTGCCGCAGCTCCAGGCGCTCGCAGTGGCGGATCCGGCGCAGAACGTCTTTTACGAGCCGATCGAAAAGTTTCCGGCCGGGGTGCCGGAAGGCGAGCATGCGCGCCTGCGCGCAGCACTGTCGAAGCTGATCGCCGAGCGGATCGTGCCATCGTACCAGCGCCTGCATGCCTACGTGCGCGACGAATATCTGCCCCGGACGCGCAGCACGGTGAGCGCCTCCGCGCTGCCCAACGGCGCACGCTGGTATGCGTACCTGGTTCGCGAGCAGACCACGACCGATCTCACGCCCGCGCAGATCCACGACATCGGCCTCGCGGAGGTCGCGCGCCTGCGCGGCGAGATGCAGAAGGTGATGCGCGAGGTCGGTTTCAAGGGCGCGCTCGAGGAGTTCTTCGAGCTCATGCGCACCGATCCGCGCTTCTACTTCAAGAACGAGGCGGACCTGCTCAACGGTTACCGCGCGCTGAAGTCGGGAGTCGCCGAACGCCTGCCCCTGCTGTTCGCCGAGCGTCCGGCCGCGGATTTCGAGATCCGCGCCATCGAGCCGTTCCGCGCCCGCTCCGGCCCGGGCGGCCAGTACCAGGCGGCCACGCCCGACGGCAAGCGTCCGGGAATCTTCTACGCCAACACCTACGATCTCAGCTCGCGGCCCAGTTTTGCGATGGACGCGCTGTACCTGCACGAGGCTGAGCCAGGCCATCACTTCCAGATCTCCATCCAGCGCGAGCTGGGGGAGCTGCCGCGCTTCCGGCGCTTCAGCGGGTTCACCGCGTACAGCGAGGGCTGGGGCCTGTATGCCGAATCGCTCGGCAAGGAGCTCGGGCTGTATTCAGACCCGTACCGCTACTTCGGCGCGCTCAGCTCGGAGATGTATCGCGCCATCCGGCTCGTGGTCGACACCGGCATGCACTCGAAGGACTGGACGCGGGAGCAGGCGATCCTCTACATGCGAGCCAACCGGCCCGTGGGCGAGACCGTGGCGGTCTCGGAGACCGAGCGCTACATCGCGATACCCGGGCAGGCGCTCGCCTACAAGATCGGCGAGCTGAAGATCAAGGAACTGCGGGCGCGTGCGGCCGCCGCCCTCGGGCCGCGCTTCGACGTGCGCGAGTTCCACACGCAGGTGCTGACCGACGGCCAGCTGCCGCTCGACGTGCTCGAAGCGAAGATCGATCGCTGGATCGCCGCCAGGAAGTCCTGACGCGACAGGCACCGAACGGGGGAGGGGGAGACTTATCCGGGGTAAGCCTCCCCCTCCCCCGTTCGGTGCCTGTCGTGTCAGGCGGGAGGCGCGGTTTCCTTCGCTTTGCGCATCGAGAGTGCGACCAGCACCACGCCGACGGCGATCAGGACACCTGCGGCGATCGGCACGTTCTCCTCGCCGAAAACGTCCAGCAGCCGGAACTGCATGTTCATCATCGGCAGGACGAAAGCGCCGACGCCCAGGATCAGACAGAGGATTCCCCAACTGCGCATTTCATCTCCCTCTCGTTGTTGTCGTTGCAATGTGCGGCGCAACGCCGCGCGGCGCACTATGCGCGCGGCGTCGGCGCCGAGGCAAGAAAAGCGCAGTTGCTTAGACCAGGTCCAGTGCGTAGTAGCGATCGCAGCCGTGATTTCCCGCCGCGCCCATCGGCGCGCACCGCTTGCGAAACCCCGCTTTCTGGTACAGATGCAGGGCCGCGTCCATGCCGGTGAGCGTTTCCAGATAACAGGTCCGGTAACCGAGCTCGCGCGCGGCGGCGAGGCAATGCTCGAGCAACCGTGCGCCGATTCCCTGGCCGCGCGTTTCCTCGAGGAAGTACATCTTGCGCAGCTCGCACACGCTGGGATCCGCGCCCGCGAGCGGGGCGACGCCGCCGCCGCCGACCACGCTCCCGTCGCGCTCTACGATGAAATAGGCGGCGCGCGGCCGTCGGGAAGTGGCCCCATGCGCGGCAGTTTACTGCGACGACGGCAGGTAGCCGTACCCGAGCGTCTCGATCTCGACCAGCTGGCCATCCTCGAAACGCAGCCGGCGCATCAGCTTGTTCGGGCCGAGGTTGTAGACCCAGGTCTCGATCGGCACTTCGACGAATTCGGTGCTCGCGAACACCGGCCGGCCGCGGATCCAGATCAACGGCCGGCGCAGAATGCTGCGCACGTTGATTTCAGAGGGCTCGCCGCATTTGGCACGCACTGCGCCGGCAGTGTCGCCTTCGTGGACGAGTTTCGTCCCGCAATGGAATGCCAGAGCCGGGGCCGACATGAAGGCCGACAGGAGCAACAGGGCGATAAAGCGGAGCATGGCGCGAAATGTAGCCGAGCCCGCGTGAATGAGCCATGAATGCCGAGGGCCCGCCCTCACTTGGTAAAAGCGAAAAACGACCGGGGTGATTCTCACGCAAACGCAAGAAAACTCGAAAATGTGCCGTGGAACACAAGTTGGACCCGCATTAAGTCACCTCCGAACCAGGTTCGGGGCGGGGAAGAGTCCGCCGGTAGCGTCCGCGCAACGGTGAGGTAGTCCGCGTGGGGATTACGGCGATCCGCGGCCGTCCTTCGGCCCGCGTCGGGAAATGTGGGTAGGTCCCCCGGACCTCCCCCCGGCCGGCTGTCCCCTCAATACGAACGGCTTCGTCTGTCATATACTTCCCGTCGTCTTCCTTTCTCGGATCGAGAAAAGCCATGAAAAGGAAAAGCGAGCCTCGCACGGTCCGTCCGACCAACGCCGAGCTCAATATCCTCAGAGTGCTGTGGCGGCTCGGACCGAGCACGGTGCGCCACGTGCACGAGGAGCTCTCCGCGGTCGACCGGAACCTCGGCTACACCACGGTGCTCAAATTCCTGCAGATCATGCTGGACAAGGGGCTGGTGAAGCGCGAGGACTCGCAAAGGGCGCACGTCTATCGCCCCGCGATCAGCCGCGAGCACACGCAGCGCCAGCTCACCCGGCAGCTGATCGACGGCGCCTTCGACGGCTCGCGCTCCCAGCTCGTGCTGCAGGCGCTGAGTGGCGCGGATCGAGTCAAGCCCGAGGAACTGGAGGAGATCCGGGCCCTGCTCGACCGTTTGCGTGACGTTCAGAACTAACAACATGCGTCCGCGGATGCAGGCACCGGCACCAGGGAGATACCCATGATCGAGCTCCATTCGCCGATGTTCGAGGTCATCGTCGCCTCTCTCGGCTGGACATTGCTGCATTTCCTCTGGCAGGGCGCCGTGGTCGGTGTCCTGTTCGGCGTCTCCCTGGCATTCGCGTCCCGAGCGGGTGCGCGCACCCGCTACCACATCGGACTCGTCCACCTGGGCTTGCTCGCCGCGCTGCCCGTAGTCACTTTCATGTGGCTCATGCCGGGCGCCCGCGAAGCGACCGCAAGTGCCGCAGTTGCCGCACCGATGACCGTAGGGCCGATATCGGCCGCTGCCGCCGCCGCGGCGGACTGGCGCGCCTTCGTCGATCCGTATCTGCCGTGGACCGTCCTCGTCTGGTCGTTCGGCGTGCTGCTGATGACCGCGCGCCTGCTGCTCGAATGGCGGGACGTTCCGCAGGCTCACCCGGCTGGACGTGGAACCGCTGTCGGCGGAATGGCGCGCACGTGTCGCCCGTCTGCGAGAACGCCTCGATGTCCACCGCGCCGTGGTGGTGCTGCGCTCGGCGCGCGTCGCCGTGCCGATCGTCGTCGGCTGGTTGCGTCCCGTGATCCTGGTACCGGTCAGCGCCTTCACCGGTCTCACACCGTGGCAGCTCGAGCTCATCCTGATGCACGAGTTGGCGCACGTCCGGCGCCACGACTATCTCGTCAATCTGCTGCAGGTCGTGGTGGAGACTCTGCTCTTCTATCACCCCGTGGTGCGTTGGGTTTCGCGCGTGGTGCGCGAGGAACGCGAGCACTGCTGCGACGATCTCGTGGTGGCGCGCTCCGGCGATGCGATCAGCTACGCACGCGCGCTGGCCGAGCTCGCGGGTGCGCAGTCGATGGGACTGCAGACGAGCGTCGGCAGCGATGGCGGCAAGCTGCTCGTGCGCATCAAACGCCTGGTGGTCGACCACGAGCCACGGCGCGTTTCCACGCACTGGAGCGTCGGTGCGATGCTCGCGGTATTCGGCATGAGCGTGAGCGGGTTGCTGCAGCCGGGTGCCCAGCGCGTCGCAGAGCCCGAGGCGATTGCGCGAGTAGAAGTTGCCGCGCAAACGGCGGCGATGCCGACGGCCGATCCCGCGCCGTTCGAGGCCTTGCGCGAATTCGTGCAGTCCACGGCGCCGGCGCTGGCGGCGGAACCGGAAGCCGTGCCGTCGCCGGCAACGCAAACGAGCTCCGGCGGGACGAGCGCGCCAGGGGCGGGAGCAGGATCGCAACCGGTGGAAACGAATCCAGTGCCGCGCGCGGCCGCACAAACCGCCGTGGCCGAATCGGCCTTCGCCGGAGCGGGTCCTGAGATTGCCGTGGATCCCGCTGCAACGGCTCCGGAAGCCACGACCAGCGCCGTGACGAGGTCCGCCGCGGTCAGCGCGCCCTCGGCACCCGTGTCCCACGCGCCGAAGGCGGAAGCCGCAGCGAGTGGCTCCGCGACGTTGCCGAGCGAGCCGGCCGCGAGCCCGAGTCGCCTGGCACGCCCGATTTCCGGCAAGGCGCCGGAGTTTCCGGTGGACGCGCGCCTCGAGGGTATCGAGGGGTGGGTGAAGTTCACCTACACCATCGGGCGCAACGGCGACGTGCGCAACGTGCAGATCGTCGATGCGCAGCCACGCCACGTGTTCGAAACCGCGGTGCGCCGGGCCGTGCGCAGCTGGCGCTTCGAGCCGATCATGGTCGACGGCGCGCCGGTCGAGCGTGAGATGACGCAGACGATCGAGTTCTCGTTGGGACGCGCCGCGACGGACGACCAGGTCTGCACCGCTACCGGCACGCGCCTCTGCCGCTGACGCGCTCCTGCCGCTGATGCGGCCCGCGGCGCGCCGCGCCGGAAGAATCCGCCACGGCGTCGCGGACGATCGTCCCGCCATGACCTGAACTGGTCACACCGCGGGCAAAAAGCTTGCGCAGCGCAGGTACGATCGCCCCACCAACAACACGGTAGTGTCATGTCCCGCATCGCTCGTCCGCGTCCGCGCGTAATCATCGTCGCGTCCCTTGCACTCGGTTTCCTCGCGCTGCTGGATCGAGCCCGGGCCGCGCCGAATCTCGATTCGCTCCTGTCTTACGAAGCCGCATCGCTGCGCGACGTGAAGGTCGTCGGCACACAAAGTTCCGCCGGGGTGGAGGTGCAGGACGTTGCGTTCGACGGCGCCAAGGGCGCTGAGCGCGTGCAAGCCTATCTCGTGCGGCCGGTGGCGGCCGGCGCCGCACCCGCCAGCGGGCGTTTCGCGGCCGTCCTGTTCGTGCACTGGTTCGGCCCGCCGGAGCCGGACTCCAACCGCACGCAATTCCTCGATGAGGCCAGGGCGCTCGCGCAGCGGGGCACGGTCTCGCTGCTCGTGTCGACCTTCTGGTCCGATCAGGCGCGCTACGACCGGCGCACCTGGCAGACCGACTTCGACAACTCGCTGCGCCAGGCGCGCAGCCTGCGCCGGGCGCTCGACATTCTCGTGGCGCAGCCGGGTGTCGACCCGAAGCGCGTCGCCCTGGTCGGCCACGACTACGGCGCGATGCACGGCGCCGTGATCGCCGCAGTCGATACGCGAATCCGTTCGTTCGTGTTCATCGCCGGCGCGCCGCGCTTCCCCGACTGGTACTCGTTCGGCTCCGCGACCGGCGTGCCCAAGGGCGAGGAGCGCGCGGCCTGGCAACGGCAGTTCGCCGCAATCGATCCGGTGAACATCATTGGACTGTCGCCCGCCCATTTCTTCCTGCAGTTCGGCGAGACGGACTTCTACACGCCGCGGCGCGCTTTCCTCTCGCTCTACGAAGCGGCGCCCGAACCGAAGCGTCTCGCGACGTACGAATCCGAGCACGAAATGCGCCTGGAAATCATTCGCCAGGACCGCGAGCACTGGCTCGCAGAGCAGCTCGGACTTGCGGCGCCGGGCGGCCACTGATCGGGCACGTTTCACGAATCCGTTGAAAAGCTTGGACTTTCGGTTGGCGAGCCTGTAGAGTCCGCGCCCGTCGAATCCGGCAGCGCGCGGTCAAGCGCAGCCACTCGCTCGCAGTCCGTCATCCACGGCTTCGAATACCAAACAACCCCTCGCCGTTGACCGACACGCACTCCGTCGCCATGCAAGGCCGGCGCGTGCCGCGAGCTCGATTTCAGGAATCTTTCGAATGACATTTGCCGATCTCGGGCTCAAGCCCGCATTGCTCCGTGCTGTTGCCGACAAGGGTTACGACACGGCCACGCCCATTCAGCTGCAGGCGATCCCTGCCGTGCTCGCGCGCCGCGACGTTCTCGCCGGCGCGCAGACCGGCACGGGCAAGACTGCCGGCTTCGTGCTTCCGATCCTGCAGATCCTGGACGGCACGCACGCCAAGGCGCCGCGCGCGCTGATCCTCACGCCGACGCGCGAGCTCGCCGCCCAGGTGGCGGAGAGCACGCGCAGCTACGGCCGTCACCTCAACCTCAAGACCTTCGTCGTCTTCGGCGGCGTCAACATCAACCCGCAGATCAGCTCGCTGCGCGCCGGCTGCGACGTGCTCGTGGCCACGCCGGGGCGGCTGCTCGACCTCGCCCAGCAGCGCGCCGTGGATCTGAGCCACGTGCAGATCCTGGTGCTCGACGAAGCCGATCGCATGCTGGACATGGGCTTCATCCCCGACATCCGCCGCATCATCAAGCTGCTGCCCGCGCAGCGGCAGAACCTGATGTTCTCGGCGACGTATTCCGAGGACATCCGCTCGCTCGCGAATCGCATACTGCACAACCCGCTGTCCATCGACGTGGCGCCGCGCAATGCGCCGATCGAGCTGGTCGAGCAGCATGCCTACGCGGTGGCGAAGGATCACAAGCGCCACCTGCTCGTGCACCTGATCAAGGAGCAGAACTGGCACCAGGTGCTCATCTTCACGCGCACCAAGCACGGTGCGAACCGGTTGACGCAGCAGCTGGAGCGCGCGGGCATCCAGGCCGCGGCGATTCACGGCAACAAGAGCCAGGCGGCGCGCGTACGCGCCTTGCAGGACTTCAAGGCCGGCGAGATCACGGCGCTGGTCGCGACCGAGGTCGCGGCGCGCGGGCTCGACATCAAGGAATTGCCCCAGGTGGTCAACTACGAGTTGCCGAACGTGCCGGAGGACTACGTGCATCGCATCGGCCGCACCGGCCGCGCGGGCACGGAGGGCAAGGCCTTCTCGCTCGTGTCGCCGGATGAGAGGGGTTACCTGCGCGACATCGAAAGGGTGTTGAAGAGCAGCTTGCCGCTCCAGCGGGCTCCCGAGTTCGCGATCACGCCGGATGCGCCGGCGCATGAGCGTCAGGACCAGGATCGCGACCGGCCGCGATCGTATGGCCAGCGCCCCGGCGGGCAACGTTCGCACGGTTCGCGCTCGCACCAATCCCCGAGGCGCGACAGCAGGGGCGGCGCCCATCGCAGCGATGGACGTCAGGGATCATCCTCGCAGAGCACGGAGCGCCGCGATCATCGTGGGCACGCCGATTCGCAGGGGCCGCGCCGTACCCACGGCACGACCTCGGGCGCCTCGCATCCGCGCACGCAGACATTCGCGCCGCGCCGCGGCCGGTTCGGCTAGAACTCCCGAGTCTCCGCCGGAAGATGCCGGGAGCCAGTCACGCGCCGGCGATCTCCTGTCAGGTGGCGAACAAGCACACTTCGCGGTTTTCGCCCGCCGGCGTGACCATGCGCTCGAAGCGCAGTCCGAGCTTGCCGAGCAGCTTCACCGAAGGCGCATTCTCCGGGTTGGTGATGGCGAGAATGCGCTTCATGCCGAGCACGCAGCGCCCATAGCCCATGACCGCGACCGCGGCCTCGTACGCATATCCCTTGCCGACGTGCTGCGGGAGGAAGGCGAAGCCGATGTCCGCATCCTCCAGGTAGCTGCGCTTGAGCAGGCCGCACATTCCCATCGGCACGAGATCGTCCTTGCGCTGCACGAGGTACAGGCCATAACCCAGGCGGCCGTACATCTCGATCGGGCCCTTGACGATGTAGTTGCGTGCATCGTCCAGTGTCCTCACGCCACGATCGCCGATGAACTGCAGCCACGTGGGCTCGTTGACCAGCTCGAGGATGAATGGCGCGTCGTCGATCGACAGCCAACGCAATTGCATACGCTCGGTCTCGAGCACGATCAAAGCTGATTTCCTCGCCAGTGTGCGTCAGCGCTCGGCGGGCGTGGCGCCGAGCCTATTTCGACGCCGCCAGCGCATCGAGCGCGGCAACGTACTTCGATGCTTCACCCAACGGCCGGGTCAACGAGCACAGATGGGTCGTGTATTCATCGTCGGCGGCATGAACGGCGAACACCACGTAGTCCTGCCCGGTTTGAAATCCATAGCCGCACGCCGCCGACGATTCCGGAGTCCGGACCCGGAGCGTGGCGGCTTTCGGGCCCTTCCAGCGGCGCTTGACCGCGATCGTGACCTCGATTGCCTCTGGCGCGTCGCCGCCGGCGACCGGGCGCTGCTCCACCACCTTGCCGGAAACGATCGCGTCCGATTGCGACCACGCCTTTCGCGCCGCTTCAGCCGGATCTTCGGGATAGGGCATGCAGGAGCACGACCACGCGTGCGCGGACAGCATCAGCAGTGCGCACGAGGCAATCGCGCGGATGGCCCCCGGTCTCGTGGCTTTCATTACCGTCACCTTCGTCCGCGTTCCGGTTCGGGCCCGACGACAACTTCATAGTGAGTGACAGTTCGCTCGGGTTCCAGCAGGCACTCCTTGTCGTAAGCGTAGTAGTGAGCTGCTTCCACGTCCGGGCCCGCGTATGTTCGGATTGCGTCCCAGGACTCCCACAGCGATATCAGGAGAAAATGCACGCGCTCCCCTTCGGCGCGCCGCAGAAGCGAGACCCCGCGGTTTCCGGGAATCGATTGGTAGTCGCGCACACCGAAACCGGAGAGATACTCGGCGTAGTCGTCCGCCTTCTCGCTCGGAACGACGCCATGCCATACGCGGGCGATCATTTCTTCTCCTGCGGGGCAAACTGGGCCCCTGTCCATATCCACTCGATGGCCAGGTGCCTGCGGCGACGGCGCCTCATTCCAAATGTCGACAACACGTCGCGCATCGGCTACAGGCGCAACCGGCTGTCAGGCGGCGGATTGGCCGCAACCGCCTGCCTTCACGATTCGTTCGGAAGAAGCCGGGTAGCGCTGCAACTTCTCCAGTGATCGCCGCGGTCGGCGTTGGAGCTCGCCGCCGCAGTTCGGGCAGCGGCGCTTCAATACGTCCTCGGTGCAGCCTCCTCGAGTACTCATACGTCACTCGCGTAGACGATGAATCCGTGGTGTTTGGCCACCTTTTCGTAGAGCAGCCTCCCTGCGGCGTTGGACTCATGTGTCTGCCAGTAGACCCGCTTTACCCCGGCGGCCCTTGCTTGCTCGTAGACGGCCTCGATGAGGCTCCGTCCAATGCCGCGGCCACGCTCGGATCGGAGGGTGAATAGATCCTGCAGGTAGCACGTCAGCTCCAGGCGCGTGGTGCTGCGATGGAACAGGTAGTGCACCAGGCCGACGAGTTGCCCTCGATGTTCCGCGACGAGGGCGAAAACCGGTTCGCCGGGATCGAAGAATCGCTGCCAGGTCGTTTGGGTAATGTGCTCCGGAAGTGCGCTCTCGCCCTGGCGACCATAGAAGGTGTTGTAGCCGTCCCAAAGCGGCCTCCAAGCGGAGTAGTCGTCCGGTTTTACTGGGCGAACACGTGCGGGATGAGACATCGAGCGCCTGGTGTCGAAGTGCGGAGAGGTCCGAGCGTACTGGATTGCGAGGCTGACGTCCCGGGTCAGCGCCCAGCCAATTCTCGCGTCAATTCGGCGGCTGGTACTTCCCTGCAACCGCTCGCATTCTGGCCAGACCACAGAGGCGAGAAATCATCGGAGCCCCGGCTCCGGCCGCGACGCCCTTTGCGTCCGCGATGCCGCCAGCAGCGATGACCGGGACCTTCACTCCCCGCACGACTTGCGGCAACAGCACGTCAGCGGCTTCGGAGCCGAAGGGCGCGCGCCGCGGCCCGACCGGAATGGCGTCTGCGTCAATTCCATACTCTTTGTAATACGGCGAAAGCGCGGCTCGCCAGGTCGCCTCGCGTTCGCCATTGGGCGCGGGTGGCGCGTGGCAAAAGAAATTCACGTTGAAAGGTTTCCCCGTCTGCGCCTTGATCGCCGCCAGCTCATTGCGTATGGCGTCGAGACTGAGCATGGCGCAAGGCAGTGAGCCCAGCCCGCTCGCATTGGACACCGCCACCGCCAAAGCGCTGTCTTGCACACCGGCCATTGGTGCTTGAATGATCGATAGCTCGATACCCAAAAGTCGTTGCAGCGTCATCGTCTGAACTCCATTCGCTGCGTCTCAGCGCACCGCGCGCAGCAATACCGGCGAGGCGTCCGATTGCTGCGACGGCCCGATCATGGTCACTGCCCTTTCTGCGCCGTCTGACGTCCGCGTTGAGCAACGCGCTGATGCGCGTTGGATGCCGGCACCTCATGAACGAGCGGATGGCGCAGTAGCGCGCGAATGAGGATCGGCACGCCGACGAGGCTCGGCACCAGCCAATATGCCAGCGGCGAAAGGTGCCGCCACAGGAACAGGTGTGGTCCGTTGTCCACGTAGAATCCTGTCCGTTCTGGCGGGCGATAGCACTGTTTCTCGACCACAGCTCGCGCAGATTCTCGTCGGTCGTCTCTTCGAGGTGAAGCGCTCTTCGCACTTTTTCCTTCCAGTCACCCTCGCCAGGCCAAACGCGCTGGACGACGGTCGCCATTCGCGCTTCGTTCTCAGCGGTCAGATTCCCGATACAGCCAAGTACGTAGTTTTCGAGGATGATCAGCATGGGACGACCCTGGTAGCGATCGGGCTCGCTTGCGGCACTTGGCAGGTTCGGCCGTTTGCTTCGCAACCACTCAAACATCTCGTGATACCTCGGCCGCCTGACGTTCCGGTTCAGCGCTCGGGAGCTGACATCTGAATGCCGGCACTTCATGCCTCACGGACTGCTGCAACCGGCTGTCAGGAAGGCGACCGTCGATGCAACTCGTGACCACCGGCGCGATGCCACACTTGGAGCAGATGTGGAAATGAGCGGTCTTTGTACCAAAGGAATACTTCGATACGTGTGCGGGCTCCTTGACGTTCACTTTGAGCGAGCCGGTCGGGCAGGACGTCCAAACGCCGCCATGTTTCGTACAGAACGAGCAAGTGCAGGCGCGCGCGGGGATCTCCGATGGCTCTGGCTCCCAATTGAGCACGAACGAAATGTTCCGCTCGGGACGCAGGTCCGCTTAGCTTTCACTTCGGCCATGGGATTTGAAGGTCAGAACGCCACCGATCGCGAGCAGGGCGACCAGTGAAGCATACAAGACGGCTGAGCTCTGCCCGGCCTGCTGGGCCGATAGCGGCGCGACCATCCGGCCCAGACCGCCAAGCATGGCAACCCAGCCCACGAGAGTTACCAGCACGGGCCAGCCGCCGGTCCAATGATTGTGAGCACGGACGATCGCGAGACCCGCAACAAAGAGCAACGTGCCATTGAGGTAAACATGGGGGGCAAAGGACGGGCCTATAGCGGCAGTGAAGACGCCAAGATTCATCCATTCGGTGATAGAGATGGCGATGAGCGTAGGGCCGACCAGTCCCGCGATACGAGTTGAGTTCGTCATGTTGACCTCCGAAGAGGACTATTCGGGATCGAGCTGCTTCCGCTGGTTCGCCTCGCGACGATCAACGGCGCTAGTCGACAATAAAGAGCCTCGCGCCGAGTCGCGTCGATGATCGATGGGGTTCTGCATCATCGGCAACCTGGTAACTGACGCCCGGCGTCAGGACAAACTTGCGGCCATCAGCAAGTTGCGTCTCCAGTTCACCCTCCAGACAAAGCAGGATGTGACCCTTCTCGCACCAGTGATCGGAAACATAGTTCGGCGAATACTCAACCATCCGGACTCGGATCGCGCCAAATTGCCGTGTCCGCCAGATGGCGGTCCCGGACTCGCCGTCATGAGTAGCTGGCTCGATCTTCGACCAATCGGTGAGCCCGAAGGGAATTTCAGTTATGCGCATAGTTTGAATTCTGTGGTTTCATCGATCGAAAGCGTGACCCGCGCTGTTGTGCCCGCACCTTATCCCTCCCGCGTTCGCTCCAACGCGTTGTTAGAGGGCGCCGGCAGTGATCGTTCAACAAACCAGCGGGCAAAAAAACCCGCCGACGTTGGAAGCCAGCGGGACCGCCTCCGCGCCAAGCACTACGGCTATCTCACCGAGAAATTCTACTTGCAGTGGATTCGTCGATTCATCCTCTTCCGCGGCAAGCGGCACCCGCGCGACCTGGGTAAGGTTGAAATCGAGTCTGGTCGCAGGCGCGAGCAAGTTGGTGCCGGAGACGTTGCGCCGGATTAGACTTTGCGGCGTGCCAGCAAGCCCTCTCTCAGTCGACGCAGCAGGGGATGACGGCCGGTCCAGCGTCCTGGTGCTGTTCTGCCGCCGGCCGTCGCTGCGAATCGGCAAGCAACGGCTCGCCGCTGAGCTGGGTGCCGAGGCGGCGTTGTCCGTCGCGGAGGCGTTGCTCGATTGCGCGCTCGAAGACGCGTCAGCGTGGCCGGGCGAGGTGGTGATCTCGCCGGCGGAGTCCGCGGATGAGGAATGGGCCGCACAGGTGCTCGATGGGCGCGCCGAGGTCGTGCCGCAACCGCCACTGGGCTTCGGCGAACGGCTGGAATACATCGACCGGACCCTGCGGACGCGCGGTGTCACGCGGATCGCCTTCATCGGGTCGGATGCGCCAGGTCTCGATTCCACCTACTATTCCGCCGCCGACGCCGCACTGGCGGACCACGACGTTGTCATCGGGCCGGCACTGGACGGCGGCGTCACTTTGATGGGCGCGCGCGTTCCGTGGCGCGGGCTGGCGCAACTGCCGTGGAGTCAGGACACGTTGTACGCATCCTTGTTCGAGAGCTGCCGCCAAGCCGGGCTGTCGACCGCGCTGCTGCCACCCAACTACGACGTTGATACCGGCGCGGACATCGATCGCGCCATCGAGGCATTGAAGAACGACCAACGGCCCGCGCGCTGCCGGCTGCGTGCGGTCCTGATCGAGGCACGCGCCTCATCGTCTGCACCCGGACCCGCATGAATCGGCGCATTCTCGTTTTCGTCGTCCTCATCGCCCTGCTGCTCGTCGGCGCTTTCACGCTGCCGGTGCGCGAATGGCTGGCGCAATTGCTGGAGTGGATCGCGACGCACCGCCAGGTGGCGTGGCTCGCGTTCGTGGCCGCCTACATCCTCGCCTGCGTGTTGATGCTGCCGGGCCTCATCCTCACGATCGCGGCAGGGGCGCTGTTCGGCGTCGTGCAAGGGATCGTCCTCGTTTCGCTCGCGAGCGTCGCCGGAGCGTCGGCCGCATTCCTCATCGGCAGGACCTTCGCGCGCGACTGGGCACGGGCCAGGGCGCAGGCACTGCCCCGATTCGCCGCCCTGGACCGCGCTCTGGAGCAGAAGGGTTTTCTGATCGTGCTGCTGACCCGCCTGTCGCCGCTCTTCCCGTTCAACCTGCTCAACTATGCGTACGGACTCACCGGCGTGACGCTGCGCGATTACGTGCTCGCTTCCTGGGCCGGCATGCTGCCGGCCACCGCGATGTATGTGTACCTCGGTTCGGCGGCGGCGAGCCTTGCGCAGATCGCCCGCGGCGAGGTGCAGGCGGGCACCGGCGGCAGGATTCTGTTCTTTGTCGGTCTGGCCGCGACACTCGCCGTCGCCGTGGTGGTCACCCGCCTCGCGCGGCGCGCCCTGGATCGGGAGCTGCAGGCCTCGTGAGTGTTCCGGGCCAGCAGTTCGACCAGGAATGGCGCCGGCTCGTTTTTCCGCCGGAGTATCGCAATCCGCAGCCGGCGGAGCGCTACAACCTGGTCGTCATCGGGGCCGGACCCGCCGGTCTCATCACGTCGATTGCCGCTGCAGGGCTCGGCGCGCGCGTGGCGCTCATCGAACGGCATGCCATGGGCGGCGATTGCCTCAATGTCGGCTGCATCCCCTCGAAGGCGTTGCTGTGGGCCACGAGCCGCGGCTTCGAGTTCGAGCGCGCCTTCGCATGGCTCAAGGAGGTGCGCGCGAGCATCGCTCATCACGATTCTGTGGAGCGCTATTCACAGGCAGGCGTGGACGTTTTCTCGGTCACGCGCGCCTGCTCGATGCGCACACCGTCGAGGTCGGTGCCGACCGGTTGCGAACCCGCAAGACCGTGATCGCGGCCGGGGCGCGTGCCGCGCTGCCACCGGTCCAGGGTCTCGCCGAGGCGCAGCCCCTGACCAACGAAACGGTGTTCGATCTGAGTGCGCAGCCGCGGCGCCTCGCGATCCTCGGCGCGGGTCCCGTCGGCTGCGAGCTCGGACAGGCGTTCGCCCGGCTCGGCACCCAGGTGCATCTCGTCGAAGTGGAGCCGCGCATCCTGCCGGCAGAGGATGCCGAAGCCGCCACGCTGGTCGCCAGCGCTCTGCAGCGTGAAGGCGTGCGCCTGCACCTGGGACGCCGCGTCACGCGCATCGCTTCGAGCGGCGCGGCGCGTGTGCTGCTGATCGACAACGGCGAGCGTCTCGAGGCCGACGAAATCCTCGTGGCGGCGGGCCGGCGGCGCAACGTGGAAGACATGGGCCTGGAGCAGGCGGGAGTACGGCTCACCACGACGGGCGCCATCGAAGTGAACGACCGGCTGGCCACGAGTCATCGCGACATCTTCGCGGCGGGCGACGTGTGTTCGCGGCTGCAGCTCACTCATAGCGCGGATGCCCAGGCGCGCATCGTCATCCAGAACGCGCTGTTCATGGGACGGGCGCGAACCAGCGGGCTCATCGTGCCCTGGTGTACCTACACGACGCCCGAAGTGGCGCGCGTCGGCATGAACCGACGCGAGGCCGAGGCGGACAGCCGCGGCGTGGACGTGTGGCGGGTCGACTGGTCGCAGCTCGATCGCGCACGGACCGATGCCGCGACCGACGGGTTTGTCGAAGTGCTGACCCGCAAGGGGAGCGATCGCATCGTCGGCGCCACGATCGTCGGCAAGGACGCCGGCGAGCAGATCGCGCCCCTGCTGGTGCTGATGAACGGCGGCCTGGGACTGAAGTCGCTGGGGCGGGCGATCCTTCCCTATCCCACCCGGTCGGAGTACCTGCGCCGGCTCGCAGATGCGTACAATCGGCAGCGCCTGACACCCACCGTGGCGAGGTTGTTTCGCTGGTGGCTCGGGCTGCGCAGATGACGATGAATGGCTCGCCGCAAGCCGATTCACTCGACAAGGTCGAGCTGATCATGGCCATGGAAGAGGAATTGCAGATCGAGATCTCCGATGCGTTCGCCGGGCGCTGGAACCTCTTGACCTTCCAGGACCTGGTCGAACACGTCCATCTCAAGCACAATCCGCCCGCTCGGCGGAATGCCGATCGCAAGGCCGGCTTGCCGTGACCGCGCCCTACGACATCAGCGTCGTCATTCCGACGCTCGATGATGACGCGGCCCTGGTGAGCTTGCTGTCGACGATCCGCCACTGGCCGCGGCAGCCGCGCGAGATCATCGTCGCCGACGGGGCGAGCAGCCGGGCGGTGCGCGCCGCCTGCATTCGTTACGCGGCACGCTGGCTGCCCTCGGTGCCCGGCCGCGGCATGCAGCTCACGAAAGGCGCATCCCGCGCCAGCGGCTCGGTCCTGTGGTTCGTGCACGCGGACGCGAGCCCCGACCGCGATGCGCTCGAGGCAATCATCGAGTCGGTCGATTCCGGCGCCCTCGGCGGCTGTTTCACCTTCCGCTTCAATGGCCGCCCGCAGCCGATGAAGGCGCTGCTGGAGCGTTGCATCGCGTGGCGCATCCGGTACGGCGTGCCGTATGGCGACCAGGGCCTGTATGCGACGCGCGAGGCATTCGATGTCTGCGGCGGGTTTGCATCGACGCCGCTCTTCGAGGAGGTGCCGCTGGTGAAGGGGCTGCGGCGCCAGGGACGATTCGACGTGCTGCCCCTGCCGATCCTGGTCTCGGATCGCCGCTGGCAGCGGGAGGGGTGGCTCAAGCGCACGTTCAGCAATCGCCTGCTGGCCGCCGGGTTCGCGCTCGGCGTCGCGCCCGCGCGGCTCGCACGATGGTACGGCGGCCCGAAGAAGCAGCCGCAGGGCGCACCATCGGGTTCCTCGGCTTGAACGCAATTGCCACGGACGACTGGCTGCTCACGCCGCGCGGCGACAAGCGCGGCTACATCCAGCCGCACACGCTCAGCGAGCTGTGGTTTCACATCGGCACCGCCTGCAACCTGGCTTGCCCGTTCTGCCTGGAGGGTTCCAAACCGGGCGACACGCGGCTCGGGCGCGTCAGCTTAGCGGACGTGAAGCCTTTCATCGACGAGGCGGTCGCGCTCGGCGTGCGGCAGTTCTCCTTCACGGGCGGCGAGCCCTTCATCATCAAGGACCTGATCCGCATCTTCGACTACGCGCTCGATTTCAACCCCTGCCTGGTGCTCACCAACGGCACCGATGCGCTCATCCGGCGCATCCGCCAGCTCGAAGCGCTGCGAGCCAAACCGCACGCGCTGAGTCTGCGCGTCAGCATCGACCATGCGGACGTGGCGCGGCACGATGCCGGCCGCGGCGCTGGAATGTTCACGAAGTCGTTCCAGGCCCTGCGGTTGTTGCACGAGCGCGGCTTTCGCGTCTCGGTGGCGCGGCAGATGGAAAAAAACGAGGACCGGGCGGCGGTGGATGGCGCCTATCGGCGCTGGTTCGGCGAGTTCGGGCTGCCTCAGGATCTGACCATCGTCGCGTTTCCCGATTTCGCCACGCCCGGCTCGCACCCGCAGGTGCCGTTCGTCACCGAGGGCTGCATGACGAAGTTCCAGACCGAGACCTCGCGCCGCGAATTCATGTGCGCGTACAGCAAGATGGTGGTGAAGATCGGCGGGCGCATGCGCGTCTACGCCTGCACGCTGGTGGACGACGACCCGGCCTACGACCAGGGCGGGAAATTGAACGAGTCATTCGATAAGCGCGTGATGATGCGCCATCACCGCTGTTACAGCTGCTTCGCCTACGGGGCGAGTTGCAGCGAGACCAGGGGTCACTGAGTACGAGGGCAACGACATGAACACGCAATCTCCCGTGCCGCAGCGTCTGTGGCCGCGCCGCCTGGTGCGTATCGGCCTTTGGTTCCTGGGTGGCGCGATCGTGCTCCTGATTCTCGACGGTCCTTTGTATCGCATGGGCGTCATGCCACTGGTGCCGGCTCTGCTGGTGCTCGTAGTGGCGATCATTCTCACGCTCATCAGCTTCGTGTTGTTGGTGACGGGTGTGTTGGGCGCACGCGCCACGTCGAGCGAAGGCGCAGGCCTGGTGTCGCTACTCGCGCTGGTGGCCTGCACCGCCCTGGCTGTGAACTTCGGAGGGCTCATCAAGCGCACTGCCAGCGCGCCGCCCATTCACGACATCAGCACGGATCTCGACGACCCGCCCGACTTCGCCGACGTCGTGCCGCTGCGCGAGAAGGCCGGCGCCCCCAATCCCCACGAATACGTGCGCGAAGCGCCAGGCCGCAGAGGCACGACGATCAACGTGCCCGAAGCACAGCGCAAGGCGTATCCGGACATCCAGACGGCGCGACTGGAGATGTTCACCTCGGAGGCCTTCGAGGCCGCGGATCGCGCCGCGCGCAAGATGGGCTGGGACATCGTGGCGTCGGTGCCGAGCGAGGGACGCATCGAGGCCACCGACACGTCCGGCTATTTCGGCTTCAAGGACGACATCAGTATCCGGGTGCGTGCCGATGGTCCGCACAGCAAGGTGGACGTGCGGTCGACTTCGCGCGTGGGCGTCGGTGACGTCGGGGTCAACGCCGCGCGGATCCGCGACTACTTCGAGGAGCTCGAGAAGAGTTGACAGCGACGGTTGTCGTTAGTGGATGACGGTCGGGCGGTGCCGGTGCGGGCTCAGGGGAGACTTATCCAGACTTATCCACATTTCCCCGTCCTTCTTGATTACATCGACGGTCCGCCACCGCACACCGCGAACTGCTACGCCAGAAGCCACGCTGCCGGTGGTTGCGTTTCGGGAAATGTGGATAAGTCTGGATAAGTCTGCCCTGAGCCTGTGCTGCCACGTCCAGCACGTTTCGCTCTACGAAGGACGCGCGTCGCTGAGCAGCTCTTCTTCGAGCCAGCCTGCGAGCAGGCGCGCGGATTCTGTTGGGGCGTCGTCCTCGCCGATCTCCGACGCCACAGCTTCGCAGATGGTGGCGAACGACTCGCCGGCGCGGGCGGCGTGCAAAGCGCGCGCCTCTGTTGCGCTGAGGGAGCGGTAGAGGGTATCGAGACCTCGTCGCCATAGCAGCCATTCGCGTGGAGTTTCTTCCCGTGCTCCGGCCGGCGGCGTTTCCTCGTGGCTGAGCGCACGCCACACCAGCGGCGCGTTCGTCGCCAGTGAGAGCAGGCGGACCGAAGGTTGCAACGAGAACGATAAGCCCGCCCATGTCTCGGGAGGATGCTTGGCGAGCGTCGCGGCCCTGAGCGGGGAAGCGTCGGCGGCATCGAAGGCCAGAGCCATGTTCCATTCCCACGATGCGAGCTCCGCCAGCACCGGCTGCCCGCGGTACGGGTCGGTGGCGGCGAGCACAGAACCGAGCTCGTGACCGAACCAGCGCACGGAAAAATGCATCGAAGGATGCTGATCGATGTACAGCTGCGCCAAGTCGCCGAACTGCCGATCGCCCAGCAAGCGGACGAGCATGGGATAGTTGTTCTGCAACGCTTCGGTGAGGCGCGCCCGGTAGGCGTCGCCGTAGATCGCGAGCCGTACTTCGGTGGGGACGCGCGCGGTGCCGACGATCTCGCGCTCGACGCCCGGCGTGCCGTCGAGCACCCGCGCCTGGAACTGGCTCTCGAGGCGAGCGAGCGACATCACGCGGCCTGCTCGAGGGCGTCCGCGGCGATGCGCCGCGCCGCGTTCAGCTCCTCGACGAGCACTTCCAGCGGCGGGATATCCGCATCGCGCTCGATCATGGTGGTCACCGGACCGAAGCGTTCGACGGCGCGGCGGTAGAGTTTCCACACCGGATCGGCAATCGGGTGATCGTGCGTGTCGATCAGGTGGCTGCCGTTGTCCTGGTGGCCGGCGAGATGGATCTGCTGCACCCGGTCCACGGGCAGGCCGGCGAGAAACGCCCCCGGGTCGAATTCGTGATTGACGCTGCTGACGTAGATGTTGTTGACGTTGAGCAGCAACAGGCAGTCGGCGGCCTCGGCCAATTCGCGCAGGAAGTCCCACTCGCTGAGCGTGGAGCTGGTGTAAGTGACGTAGCTCGACACGTTTTCGATCACGAGCCGCCGTCCGAGAAAATCCTGCACTTCGCGCACACGCGCGGCGACATGTCGCAACGCCTTGGGCGTATAGGGCAGGGGCATGAGGTCGTGCAGATTGTGGCCCTCGACCCCGGTCCAGCACAGGTGGTCGGAGATCCACTGCGGCTCTAGGCTGCGCGCGAGGGTGCGCAGCTGGCGCAGATAGTCGTAGTCGAGCGCATCGGTGCTGCCGATCGACAGCGACACGCCATGCATGGCGACGGGATAGCGCTCCCGGATGCGCCCCAGGTAATGCAGCGGCCGTCCGCCCGGCACCAGGTAGTTTTCGGTGAGCACCTCGAACCAGTCCACGGCGGGAGAGCCGCCGAGAATCGCGTCGTAGTGCACGGGACGCAGTCCCAGGCCGAAACCCAGGTGCGCATTCAGTCGGGGTGCCGGCGCAGTCACGATCGATCCGCAAAGGACCCGGAGGGCGGCCGCCCTCCGGGCCGCGATCTGCTACTTCTTTTCTTTCGCCTTGGCCTTGGCGGCGTCGCACTCAGCCTTGCTGAGCTCGACATAGCCGTGACCGGCGCAACTGTTCTGACCCTTGCACTCGTTGGTGGCGGTCTTGCACGCCGAGGTCCCCTTGCACGAGTTGACCCCCTCGCACTTCACTTTCGCTTCTTCCGCGGCGCTGGCCGTGGAGATGCTGACGGCCGAGAAGGCGAGAGCCGCCGCGGTCGCGAGCGCGGCCCCGGTGAATTTCCTCATTGCGGACATGAACATTCTCCTTAGCTGAGACTGGATGAACACTGAGATCGGACCCGTGGAGCGAGCCCCACGGTGATTGGACCGCCTGGCACGGCAGAACCTTACGCCTTGAGCGCAAAGTCTTTATCCCATGGTGGAGCCGCGCCCGGGTGCGGCATGTTGCGGCGATCCCCAACGGGTGGCAAGGCCCAGGGGCCGAACGGCCCAAAGCGGGGTCAGACGGCCACGGACTCCGTATCGGCCGCTCCGCCACGGCTCGGCCGCGGACGGCTCAGCAGGTGATCCAGCGACAGCTTTCCGGGGCCGTAGACGGCCAGCGTCAGGAGCATGACGCCCCACAGGACGTGTTGCGCAAACGCCGCCTCCATGCCCTCCATCAGCAGCACGTGCGCATACGAAACGACCGCCAGCGCATTGACTGCGAACAGGCCGACCGCGCTGAGACGGCTGGCGAACCCCGCGATCAGGAGCGTCGGAAAGACCAACTCGCCGAACACGCCCAGGACCGCCGCCGTCATCGGCGGCAGGAACGGTGTGCGGTACTCGTTCTCGAACAGCCACAAGGTCGTGTCCCAGGTCGTGACCTTGAGCCATCCCGATTTGAGGAATTGCCAGCTTACGTAGCCGCGCAGCAGCAGCGCGAACAGCGGCTGGACGAAATTCAGCGCGCGGGCGGCGAGGAGATTCGGGGCCAGCAGTTTCGTCAGCGCGCTCATGTCGGCCCTGCGTGAAAGTCGACGAGGACCTGTGCCGCAACGTAGCGACGCAGGCTTACGCCCAGATCGAACGCTCCGCTGCCGCTCGCGGCCTCGGCCGCATCCGCCAGGCTGGCGCCGCGCGCAATGCTCGTCAGGAAACTGAATTCGGCGCCGTCGAGCCGGCGCAGCTCGACGCCCTGACTGGTCCGCAGCAGCAGCACGTGTTCCGCGCCGCTGCCGAGATCGATGATCTGGTCGGCATCTGCGCCGGGCTGGTTCGCGTTCCAGATCGTGAGGACCGGATACTCGGAGCTCACGAGCCGGGCGGCGGGATGCAGTGTGAACACCAGCCCGGGATAGTCGGCCGCTGCGACATGCTGAAGGCTCTCGATATCGAGGGGGCCCTGATCGGCCGCGACGAGCACTTCCTGGAATGCCCATTCGAGCCGCGCCACATCCTGAAAGTAGCGGTATTCCGACTGCGCGTAGCGGCGCGCCAGGAATTCGGGCAGCCGCTCGCCCACGTGGTGCTGATTGCCGGACAGCGAAGGGAAGAGCTCGCGGTACTCGAGCGCCGTCTGCCGGAAGTACTCCTCGCCGACCAGCCGCTGAAGGACAGGATAGGCGGTGCGCAGCGTTGCGAGGAACCCTTCGCGGGAGTTGTTGCGGTAGATGCGCAGTCGGGCCGAGGGCTCGACGCCGTTGGCGAGGATGTGCGCCTCGATGGCCGCGCCGTCGCCGGCGAGGAGCGCGGTGCCGAAGGCGCGCTGCAGATCATGCAGCGAGGGCATGCATCTGCTCCCGGACAGAGTCGGCCTTGTGCGCCTCGGCGACCAGCACCTCGAGCGCCGGAATGTCGGTGTCCCACTCGATCAGTGCCGGCACTTCGCCGAAGCGCCGCACGGCAGCGGCGTACAGCCCCCAGACGTCTGCGCACACGTGCGTGCTGTGCGTGTCGACGAGGATGTCGCGCCCGCCGAAACTGTTGCGGCTGTGCCCGGCGAGGTGAATCTCCTTGACCGCGTTCACCGGGAGGCGCTCGAGAAATTCGCGGGCGTCGAAGCCGTGGTTGTGCGCGCTGACGTAGACGTTGTTGACGTTGAGCAGCAGTCCGCACCCGGATTCGGAGACCAGGGCCGTGAGGAATTCCCACTCGCGCAGCGAGGAGCAAGTGTATTCCAGGTAGCTGGAGACGTTCTCGATCAGGATCTGCCGTCCGAGCAAGTCCTGCACCTCGCGCACGCGCGCCACCATGTGACTCAGCGCCTCCTCCGTGTACGGCAACGGCAGCAGGTCGTTGAAGTGCCGGCCCTGGATCGCGCCCCACGACAGGTGCTCGGAAACCAGGCCGGGCTCGAAACGTTCGACGATGCGCTTCAGGTGCGCCAGGTGCGTGGCGTCGAGCGGATCGCTGGAGCCGAGCGACAGCCCGACGCCGTGCAAGCTCAGCGGGTAATCGGCGCGGATCCGCTCCAGAAACTCGGGCTGGGCGCCGCCGACGGCGAAGTAATTCTCGCTGTGCGCCTCGACCCAGCCGACTGCGGGGCGCGAGTCGAGGAAAGGCTGGTGAAGCTGCGCCCGCAGGCCGATGCCGGCTCGCGCCGGAATTGGCCCCGGACGCATGGTCCGCGTTGTCGCGTCGCGAGACATTACTTGCCCGGCGTGGTGCTTCCGCCCACGAGCCGATCGCAGGTGCCCTTCGGCACCGACAACCATTCCCTGGCGTCCTTGTCCTTCTTCGCCTGGCCGGCGCAGGAATGGCCATTCGCGGCGCAATCGTTCTTGCCCGCCTTGGTCACGCCATAGCATTTCTCCATCTCGGGCTTGTCGGCCGCCTGCGCGCTCATGCTCAGCACGAACAGGCTGCCCACGGCAGCGGCGAGAACTGAGTTCTTCACGGTCATTGGTTCGCTCCTGTCTTGCGACTGAATAGGGGTGCTCGAGGGCCGCCCGGCGATCGCAGCCGCGGGGTGCCACAGCGTTTGCCATGGCTGTGCACCAGGAGACCGCCCGATTACAGTCATTATTGCGCCGGACCCACGGCCCAATGCAGGTTTCTCACCAAGGTGGGTGGCTGGAGGGCGGCAAGGTATGGATGATGGTTCGGCATACCTCGGCGCGCAACGTATCGGAGGTCGATCATGCTCTTCGATGCCCAGGTTCTGGCGTTCTGCGCGGTCGCGGCGCTGGTCACCCTCAGTCCCGGCCCGGACACGTTTCTCGTCATTCGCAATACCCTGGGCGCAGGCGTGCGCAGCGGGCTCGCGACGGTGCTGGGAATCATCTCGGGCGGCAGCGTGCATGCATTGCTTGCGGCGCTCGGGCTGACACTGATCCTGGTGCAATCGGCGCAGGCGTTCTTCTGGGTGAAGCTCGCGGGCGCAGCGTACCTCGTTTATCTGGGAGTGCAGAGCCTGAGACAGGGCTTGCGGCCTGCCGCGGGCGGCGTGCCATTGCAGGCCGCTCCGGTGCGTTCACGCCGGCGGGCGTACGTGGAAGGCTTCGTCACGAACGCGCTCAACCCGAAGGTCGCGGTCTTCTACTTCGCATTCCTCCCGCAGTTCATCTCGCCCGGCGATCCGGTTGCTGTGAAGTCGATCATGCTGGCTTCGATCCACTACGCCATGGGGCTGGTGTGGCTGTCCGGCGTGGCATTCGCGGTGTCCCGCGCAGCGAGCGTGCTGACGCGGCCGGCAGTGCGCCGCGGCCTGGACTTGGTGACCGGTTCAATCTTCGTGGGACTCGGAGCGAAACTCGCGCTCGAGCAGAGGTAGGCTGGGCGCGGCTCTTCTGTCGACGTCTACTCCCGACTTACCCACATTTCCCGAAACGCAACCGCCGGCACCGAGATATCCGGCATCGCAGTTCGCGGTGTGCGACAGCGCACCTTGCGTGTAATCAAGAGTGACGGGGAAATGTGGATAAGTCGGGAGTAGACATCGGCAGAAGAGCCGCGCCGAATACGTCTGCTATCGGCACCACGGTCGAATCGCTTCGGCCACGTCTACGAGCGCTTCGACGTCGTAGACATCCGCGTCGGCAATGCGAAACGCGGTCAGGCCGTTCGGCATCAGCACCACGTAATTGCCGCCGTAGCCTTCCATGTAGGGAATCTGCTCGCTGCAGCGGCCCGGCGTGCGATGCGGCAGCGACCAGAATGACATCCAGTAGCGGTTCGCCCCGGCCGAATTGCGCTCGCCGGTGCGCAGACCCTTGCCGGTCCTGAGCAGTGCGTCGTCCACGCCCGCCGCGCTCAGCAGTTGCACACCGTCGTGACGCCCGCCGTCCTGCAGGAGCGTCGCGATCTTCGCGAGCTCGTCGATGGTGGGATACATACCGATGCCCATGAGCGGGACGCCGCCGTCGCTTGCGTCTTCCGCCGTGTGCATCATCGGCGCATGCCGGATGCCGATCGGGTTGAACACTTCGCGCGTCATCATGTCCCAGAGGCGCGCTTCGGGCCCCTCGCGGCTTGCCAGGAAACTCTGCATCGCCACGGCCAGCACGAACGTCTGCGTCGTGTTGTAGCGGAACACTTCGCCCGGGCCCCAGCGGTAGTCGCCCTGGCGGAACACCGCCGCGAGCTTGGCATCCTGCGATGACACGCTCGACCACGCGCCGAGGGTGACCGCGTTCTCGTCCGTGAACGGATCGAGCGCGGCGGCGTTCTGATTGCCGTCGCCGACGCCCGTGGCCATGTTGATGACGTCGAGGAATCGCACGTCATCCCAGCCGTGATGCTCGGCGGTCACGTGCACATAGTCGGCGATGCGCAGCTGGAAGACGCCGTCGCCGTACTTTTGTGCGAGCCGCAGGAGCGTCAACGCGGCGCCCAGCGACTTCGTCAGCGAAAACGCGCCGTGGCGCATGAATTCGCAGTACGGGTAATCCCCGTACCGCGTCGCACAGGAGCGCTGATAGACGACGCCGTCGGCGATGATGCCCGCGGCGCTCAGGTCCTGTGGCGCGAGCCCGCGCACGAACTCGCTCCATTGCGCTTGCGGGTTGGCCGTGGCGAGCTGCGACCAGGGCCGCGTGGGTGTCAGGCCGGCCAGCTCGGCGCGAAACTCGTCCTGCACTCGAGCTTCGTCTGCGACCGCGCCGGGAGCGAACTCGGCGCTGAGCCGGCCCCAGAAATCGTTGCGGTCCCACGAGGCCGTTTCCTGGACGACCTGGAACTGCAGCGCCGAGACGCGCGTGTCGTTGAACACGAAAGTGGCGAGCCCGTTGTGCGCTTCGTTGGTCATGTCGCTGACCAGCACGAACGGAAACGAAGCGCGCGACCACTCACCGTCGGACGGCTCTGACCAGACGCGCCCGGGAGAGAGAATTACGCGCCACTGGCTGCGCGCACCGGCGCGCGCGAGGATGCCGCGCTCGACGGGGACGAGGTAGCCGTCGAGTGTGGTGAACTGCGCGCTGAAACCGGGGAATTGCAGCAGGCCGTTCTGGCCGTAGTTCGAATCCGCCGTCGTGCCCGACATCGGCTGCTCGGCGACGTTCACGCGACCCTGGAATCGATGCTTCGCCGGCGCGGCTTCCGCGATCGGCCCGGGAATCGGCCCGGAAATCGGCATATAGAATCGATTGTCGAGCGGCGTGCTGGCAGGCGCATCCGCCGCGAGCAGATCGTCGGCGGACAACCATGTGCGCTGGGCTGCCGTCGGCGATCCGGGCGGCGGAGCGGAAGGCGCGTTCGGGAAAACCGCGGACGTGTCGGGCGGCTGACCGCCGCCGCACGCGCTGAGCGCCGCGGCGGCACAAAGCAGCAGGCCGGTCACGCGGCGCACGCGTGCGCTAGGCCAAATCCATCGCTCGCCGTGCTCCCTTCGCACCGCGGTCCTCCATTCTTCTTCTTCTACGTTGTTAAAGAGATGCCCTACAAGGGCAGCGATACGCAAGAGTCCCTTGTGCCCGACAGTGCGTCGGGATAAGGCCGCGCGTCGGTTCGCGCATCGGCTTCCATGTACAGCACCGCCGCGTCGATCTCTGAGTGCGTTGCAAATGTCAGTACCGCGCCGGTCGAGCGCCGGCGCAGGCGGCGCCGTTTCGCAGCCGCACGCGAGGAGGCACGTAATGTCCGCTTCATCGTCGTCTCCCTCGATACATTTCTCGTTACCCCTCCGCCCTGATCTTTTCCGCTTCCGCCGGCTGCTGCTGAGCACTGTCGGGGCCCGCGATGGGCGAGTGCGCTTCCACGCGGTTGCGACCGTTGCCCTTGGCGCGGTACAGGGCAGTGTCGGCGGTGTGGATCAGCTCCTCGATCGCGTAGATGCGGTCGGTGAGGGCGGTGGCCACGCCGGCACTGATGGTCACGCGGTCCGCGACGGGTGAAACCGCGTTCGGTACCGCAAGCCGCCAGATGTTCCGGCGCAGCCGGTCCGCAAACAGCCACGCCCGGCGCACATCGATCCCCGGCAGCACGATGGCGAATTCTTCACCGCCGTAGCGCGCGGCCAGGTCGCCGGCGCGGCGGAATGTCTTGTCGACCGCTTGCGCCACGCGCTTGAGAGTATCGTCGCCGCGCGCATGGCCGTAGGTATCGTTGAAGCGCTTGAAGCCGTCGATGTCGCACAGGATCAGCGACAGCGGCTGACGCTCGCGCAGGCAGCGGCGCACTTCGCGCGCCAGCACTTCATCGAAATGGCGCCGGTTGGCGATGCCGGTGAGCCCGTCGATGCTCACGAGCTTGAGCAGCTGGGCGTTGGCTTCCTGGAGCTGGATGCGCGTCGTGTTGAGCTCGCGATTGCGCGCCTCGAGCACCGCGGTGCGCTCCTTGACGCGCTCCTCGAGCTGTTCGCGCGCATAGTTGAGCGCAACTTCCATGCGCTGGCGCTCGGCCAGCTCGCGCTTCAGAGCCTCGGTGCGCTTCTCGACCTGGGAGCGCAGCACGCGATTCCACAGGGACAGGCCGACGAGTGAGACGACGACGACGAACAGGCCGACCGCGACACCCAGCCAGACAGCGGTGCGGAGCCCCAGCACCTGATCGATCGGCACAGCGCTCGCCATCGCTGGCACCGCCATGACCACTGCTGCCGCGACTACCGATGCGGCAGCCCATTGCGACCATCGCCTCGTCAAGGAGCGATCCCCTTAAATCTTGTTCGTGGATCCGACCACTTGGGAGGCGAGAATACAGAGCAGGTCACACCGCGATTGCGCGCGCGATCACAGATTGGCCCGCGCTCGAAACGCTTCGTGACCGATATGTCAAAGTTGAACCGGACGTTGGGAAGGCGGTCCCAACTCCGGTTGTTGACGGCCTCGGAGGCGTCGCAGACACTCGCTTCCCCACGATGAAGGGATGATCCAATGACCGGTACCACGCTGGGACCCCATGCCGGCCGCTTCGACCGTTTCCGCGATTTCTACCCGTTCTACTTGAGTGAACACGCCCACCCGACCAGCCGGCGGCTGCACGTCATCGGCACGGGACTGGTCATCGCGACGGTCCTCGTGGCGCTCGCCACGCGACGATTCTCGCTGCTGTGGCTCATACCGCTGCTCGGTTACGGTTTTGCGTGGGTCGGGCACTTTTTCTTCGAAAAGAACCGGCCGGCGACCTTCCGTCACCCGCTCTACAGCCTGGCCGGGGACTTCGTGATGTTCAAAGACGTGCTGACGGGGCGCATCAAGTGGTGACGCGCGGCATCGATCGCGTCTTCGAGCAGCGCCTCGCGGGACTGGTCAATAGTGGGCAGAGGGCCGTTCTGCAGGGAGGCCGCAAGGGAGTCGAAAAGGAATCGCTGCGGGTGTCGCCGGACGGCCGTATTTCGCAGCGGCCGCATCCCGAGGCCCTCGGCTCCGCGCTCACCAACGAGCACATCACCACCGACTATTCCGAAGCGCTGATCGAACTGGTGACACCGGCGTTCCCCCAGAGCTGGGAGCTGCTGCAGTACCTCTGCGACCTGCATCAGTTCGTGTACCGGCACATCGAGGACGAGCTGTTGTGGGCGACGAGCATGCCGTGCGCCATCAAGGGGGACGACAGCATCCCGATCGCGCAGTTCGGCCGTTCCAACATCGGTCGCATGAAGACGGTCTATCGCAACGGGCTCGGGCACCGCTACGGCCGGACGATGCAGGCGATCTCCGGCGTGCATTACAACTATTCGTTTCCACCGGGCTTCTGGCCGGTGTTCCAGGACATCGTGCGCGCGCGCACCGTCGGCCAGGACCTGATCTCGGAAGCATATTTCGCCCTGCTGCGTAACTACCGCCGCTTCGGCTGGCTGATCCTGTACCTGTTCGGCAATTCGCCGGCGGTCTGCAAGTCGTTCCTCGCCGGCCGCGAAGCGTCGCTGCCGATGCTCGATGCCGGCACGGCGTACGGGCCGTTCGCCACCTCGCTGCGCATGAGCGACCTCGGCTATCGCAACAAGAGCCAGGCGGGAGTGAACATCTCCGTCAACAGCCTCGATCACTACGTCCGCGATCTGCAGAGCGCGATCAGCACGCCCAACGCGGACTACGAGCGCATCGGCGTGAAGACGAACGGCGAGTACCGGCAGTTGAACGCCAACCTGCTGCAGATCGAGAACGAGTACTACGCTTTCATCCGGCCGAAGCGCGTGGCGCGCTCCGGCGAGCGCCCGACCAAGGCGCTGCGCCGCGCGGGCGTCGAATACGTCGAGGTGCGCGCGCTCGATGTGAGCGCGTTCGATCCGGTGGGCGTGAACCAGAACAAGCTGCGCTTCCTGGAGGCCTTCCTGGCGTTGTGCGTGCTCAAGGAGAGTGCACCGCTCGAGCCTGCCGAGCAGCTCGAATACGATGCCGACCACGTGATCGTCGCGCGCGAGGGCCGGCGGCCGGGTCTCACGCTCAAGCGCGAAGGCCGGGACTATCCGATGCTGACCTGGGCGCGCGAGATCCTCGACGAGATGCAGGGCATCTGCGACCTGCTCGACGAGGGGGATGCGAACCGGCCCTACGCCGCGGCGCTCGCGGTGCAATCGTCGAAGATCGACGACGTGTCGCTGACGCCGTCGGCGCGGCTGCTCACGGAGATGAAGTCCACGGGGGAATCGTTCTTCCAGCTGGCCCTGCGCATGTCGGCGTTGCACAAGGCCTATTTCCTCGAGCTGTACCCGCCGAACGAGCAGCGCCTGCGCGAGTTTCGCGACGAAGCGGACGAGAGCCTGCGCGCGCAAGCGCGCATCGAGGCGACCGACAAGATCTCCTTCGACGAGTACCTGCACCAGTACCTGGCGGATTGATGATCAGGCTGCACTACCATCCGCTGTCGACTTACGCACGGCGTGTGTGGATCGCCTTGCTGGAAAAGCAGATTCCGCACGAGCTCGTGCCGCTCGACATGCACGCACGCAAGCATCGCGACCCCGAGTATCTGGCGCTGAATCCGTACGGGCGGGTCCCGACCCTCGAGGAGGACGGCCACGTACTCTACGAATCGGCGGCGATTCTGCAGTACCTGGAAGCGACGCATCCAGCGCCGCCGCTCGTTCCGCCGGATGCGCGCGGACGCTCTCTGGTCGACATGCACATGCGGTTGTGCGACCTGCAGCTGGCGCGACCGGCGGAAGCGATCGTTTTCCCCAAGCGTTTTCTTCCCAAGGATCGGTGGGACGAGCCGGCCATGGCCGTCGCCAGGCGCAATATCGAGAAGCACCTCGCCATCCTCGATCGGCAGCTCGGCACGGGCGAGTACCTGGTGGCGAACCGCTTCACGCTGGCGGAAGTCTCCTACGGCCCGTTCCTGCACTTCCTGCCGTTGATGGAAGTCACACCGCCACCCGCCGTGGCGGCCTGGAGCGCCCGGATTCTCGCGCGCCCGAGCGCCGAGCAGACGAGACCGGCGATGTAATCATGAGCAGCACGAACCCCCGCGTCGACGCCTACATCGCGAAGTCCGCCGATTTCGCCCGCCCGATCCTCGAGCATCTGCGCAAGGTCGTGCGCCAGGCCGCGCCGGACATCGAAGAAACGATCAAGTGGGGCGTGCCGTATTTCCAGCGCAACGGCATGGTCTGCGGGATGGCGGCGTTCAAGCAGCACTGCGCATTCGTATTCTGGAACGGGAAGCTGGTGTTCGACGGCAACGATGCGCCGGGCAAGGACGCGACCCAGGCAATGGGGCAGTTCGGTCGCATCACCAGGCTCTCGGATCTGCCGCCCGGGAAAGTGATCATCGGCTACGTCAAGAAAGCCGTAGCGCTCGACGAAGCCGGTGTGAAACGGGCGGTGAAGCCGCGTTCGGGCCGCCCAGGAAAGGTTTCAGTGCCCGCCGATCTTGCCACGGCGCCCAAAGGCAATGCGAAGGCGAGGCCGAGGGCAAGCCGCGCAACTGGAAGTACATCGGCCGTTAGCGCCCGGCGGCCGGCCGCCGGGCAAATCAGAGTGTCCGCTGATGTGTCCGCTGTCCGCCGCTGGACAGCCGAAGCACTCTTCTCCGCTTGCCTCCGGCCGGGTAATTTAAATTCAAATCAATAGCCTGGCGTGACGTCCGGGCGCTGGCACGGGCTGTGCACTTCCTTACCCGACACAGCTCCCGGACGCACAGCCATGACGACCACCCGCATCGCTCGAACGACGCTCTTCGCGGTCCTTGCCGCAGCCCTGATGTGGCAGGCGACGGCCCGCGCTGCCGCCGACGACCTGTTCGGCCTGCACGTGACGCTCGATTCGTCCTACCTCGTGCTCGAGATCAAGCTCCCCGCCCTCTGCCTGCGCTTGCGGACGGAGCTTCCCGGATACATCGTCGCCAGCGCACACCTGCTGACCTGCGATCGATGCTTCGAGGCGCCGCGCGCCAGGAGCTGGTCGTGAAAAGAGCCTCGATCCTGAAGCTGCGTCTGGGCGAACCCGAAGGCATTCGCGACACGTCCGCCACGGACGTTGCAATCGATCCACAGCCGGCACGGCGGCGACGCCGTCGCATCGCCCTCAGTGCAGGCGGCGCGGCGCTCGTTCTCCTCCTGCTCGCCGTGCCGGCGACTCTTCGCTGGCTGGATGCCGAGATCAGCGTGGCGCGCGAGGGTGTGCGCACCGCTGTCGTGACGCGCGGGCAGTTCATCCGCGACGTTTCGGCTCAGGGCGTGGTGGTCGCGGCCGTGAGTCCCGCCATCTTCTCTCCTGCCGCCGGCACCGTGACGTACGCCGTACAAGCGGGCGACACGGTGAAGAAGGACCAGGTGCTCGGCACCGTCGACAGCCCGCAACTCAAGAATGAATACGATCGCGAGCGCGCCACGCTGGAGAGCCGCGAGATCGGCTTGCAGCGTCAGGGCATCGAGACGCGCCGAGCGTTGCTGACGAACCAGCAGACCAGCGACAACGCCGGCGTGGCGATCAAGGCCGCGGAGCGCGAGCTCAAGAGGGCCGAGGAAGCGTGGAAGGCGCGCGCCATCAGCCAGCGCGACTGGGAGAAGGCCAACGATGACCTGACCACCGCCCGCCTCGCGCACGAGCATGCGATCGCGAATGCGGCGCTGGTGAAGGAGAGCCTCGAGTTCGAGCTCAGGACCGGCCGCCTGGAACGCGATCGCCAGCGCCTGCTGGTGCAGGACCTCAAGCGGCGCGTCGATCAGCTCACTTTCCGCTCGCCGGTCGACGGGATGGTCGGCACGCTCGCGGTCAATCAGAAGGGCACCGTAGCCGAGAACGGCGCGCTGCTCACGGTCGTCGATCTGTCCGCCTTCGAAATCGAGTTCCAGATGCCCGAGTCGTACGCGGACGACATCGGCATCGGCATGAGCGCCGAGGCGATCTACGCGGGCAAGACCTATCCCGCGAAGGTGACGTTGATATCGCCGGAAGTGCGCCAGAACCAGGTCACGGGCCGCGTGCGCTTCGACGGCGTCGTCCCGCCGGGGCTGCGCCAGAACCAGCGCGTGTCGACGCGCATCGTGCTCGAATCCCGCGCCAACGCCCTCAAGGTGCAGCGCGGCCCGTTCGTCGATTCCGGCGCCGGCCGCGTCGCTTACCTCGTCGACGATGGGCTCGCGCGTCGCACGCCGATCACGCTGGGCGGCAGCAGCATCGCCGAGGTGGAGATCGCCTCGGGCCTGAAGGAAGGCGACGAAATCATCATCTCCAGCACCGACAGCTTCGACAACGCCCAGGTCGTACGCCTGGTCGACTGATTCAGAAAAAGACAGTGCCGACAGACAGCAGAGGAACCGCCATGCTCGAAATGCAACACATCAGCAAGGTCTACCGCACCGAGCTCATCGAGACCCACGCGCTGCGCGACTTCAACCTGAAGGTCGACGAGGGCGAGTTCGTCGCGGTCACCGGGCCGTCGGGCTCGGGCAAGACCACGTTCCTCAACATCGCCGGGCTCCTCGAGACCTTCGACAGCGGCACCTTCAAGCTGGACGGGGAGAGCGTCAACGAGCTCTCCGACGATGCGCGCTCGCGCATCCGCAATCAGAAGATCGGTTTCATCTTCCAGAGCTTCAACCTGATCCCGGACCTCGACCTGTTCGACAACGTCGACGTGCCGCTGCGCTACCGCGGCTTCAACGCCGGCGAGCGCAAGCGGCGCATCACCCAGTCGCTGGAGCTCGTCGGCCTGGCCTCGCGCATGAAGCACGTGCCGGCGCAACTCTCGGGCGGCCAGCAGCAGCGCGTAGCCATTGCGCGCGCGCTCGCGGGCGAGCCGCGATTCCTGCTCGCCGACGAGCCCACCGGCAATCTCGATTCGCTGATGGCGCGCCAGGTTCTCGACCTGATCGAGGAGATCAATCGCGGCGGCACCACCGTGATCATGGTGACGCACGACGCCGAGCTCGCGCGCCGCGCGCACCGCAACGTGCACGTCATGGACGGCAAGGTGACGGACCTGCAGGCGTATGCGCCGCGGCCGCTGGTCGAAGGCGAACGGGCCGCTCTGGCCTGAAGGAGTCGACCATGTTCGGCTATCACCTGCGGCTCGGGCTGAAGAGCTTCAAACGCAATCCGGTACTCACCGCGCTCATGATCGGCGCCATCGGCCTCGGTGTCGGCGTGTGCCTCACGACGCTCAACGTCTACTACCTGGTCTCCGGCAATCCCATCGCCCACCGCAACGACGTGCTGTATGCGGTGCAGCTGGACGGCTGGGATCCGGCCGAACCCTGGGACGAGGACCGGCCGACGCTGCCACCGCCGGAGCTCACGCACCGCGACGCCATGGCTGTACTCGCCTCCGACATCCCGGACCGCAAGGTGGTGATGCATAAGGGCGCGTTCGTGCTGGCGCCGGGCGAGGAGAACAGCGAGGTCAAGCCCTACATCGTCGAGCTGCGCCTGACGCCGGGCGATTTCTTCCCGATGTTCGACACCCCGTTCAAGTACGGCGGCGGCTGGGATCGCGGCGCCGACGCGAGCGGCGATGCCGTGATCGTCCTGAGCAAGACCACCAACGACAAGGTGTTCGGCGGCGAGAACAGCGTAGGACGCACCATCAAGCTCGACGAGCGCGAGTACAAAGTGGTTGGCGTGCTCGGCGAATGGACGCCGGTGCCGAAGTTCTACGACCTCAACAACGGCTCGTTCGACGAGATCGAGGACGGCTTCATTCCCTTCAGCCGCAGCGAGATGCTGGAAGTGCAGACCAGCGGCAACACGAACTGCTGGAAACCCGAGTCGATCAACTCGTATCGCGAATTCCTCAACAGCGAGTGCGTCTGGATCCAGGCCTGGGTGGAGCTGCGCAGCGCCGACAAGGTGCAGGCGTTCCAGTCGTTCATCGACGGTTACGTGAGCGAGCAGAAGAAGCTCGGGCGCTTCCCGCGGCCGATGAACAACAAGCTCGACAAGCCCGACCAGTGGCTCGAGGCGAACGAGGTGATCGCGGACGACAACCGCGTGCTGCTCGGCATTTCCTTCATGTTCCTGGTGGTGTGCCTGCTCAACACGGTGGGCCTGCTGCTGGCCAAGTTCTCCGGCGCCGCGGCGCAGGTCAGCCTGCATCGCGCCCTGGGCGCGAGCCGCTCGATGGTCTTTCGCCAGCACCTGATCGAAGTGTCGCTGATCGGCATTGCCGGCGGCGTGCTCGGCATCGGCCTGGGTTTCCTCGGCCTGCTGGGCCTGCGGCGGCTGTACAACAGCTACGACGATCTGACGCAGCTCAACTGGGACGTTGGCCTCATGGCGCTGGGCATCGCGCTCCTCTCGGGCGTCGTCGCGGGCTTGTATCCGACGTGGCGCATCATGCGGCTGCAGCCGGCGCCCTACCTGAAGACGCAGTAAGGAGCCGACCATGGAAATCCGCCCCATCCTGAGCGCCATGCTCCGCAACAAGACCGGCGCGATTCTCGTGGCACTGCAGATCGCGATCACGCTCGCCGTGGTCACCAACGCCGTGTTCATCATCAACCAGCGGCTGGAGAAGATCGGCCGGCCGTCGGGCATGGATACCGACAACCTGATCTTCGTGCAGAGCTTCGGCTATGCGCCCGGTTACAACCACCACAACACGGTGCGCGAGGACCTCGAGCTGCTGCGTGCGCACCCCGGCGTGATCGCGGCGAGCCCTATCAACGGCATTCCGCTGAGCGGCGGCGGCAGCGCGACCAACTACAAGATCTCTGCCGACCAGGATGCGGTCGAGGAGAACGGCAACTACTACGACATCGACGAGCACGGGCTCGATGCGCTGGGTGTCAAGCTGGTCGCGGGGCGTACCTTCACGCCGGAGATCATCAAGTACGCCACCGGTCCGACCTCGGAGATGGTGCCGGAAGTGATCATGACGCGCGCCATGGCGAAGAAACTGTTCGACACCGAGGACGTAGTGGGCAAGAGGGTCTACGACAATCTTGGCCAGAGTGCGACGATCGTCGGCGTGATCGACCAGATGCTCGGTGCGTGGGTGGGCTGGGACAAGTTGCCGCAGGTGGTCTTCCACCCTTACGTCGCCGAGGGTCCGATGATTCGCTACGTCGTGCGCACCGCCCCCGGCCAGCGCGCGCGAGTGATGAAGGAGATCGAAACCAAGCTCGGCGACAGCAACCGCACGCGCGTCATCAGCTGGGTGCGCGAGCACGACTTCTACATCAATCGCAGCTACAAACCGGATACGCGCATGGCCGTGCTCCTCGGCTCGCTGATCGTACTGCTGGTGACGATGACGGCCCTCGGCATCGTCGGGCTCGCGAGCTTTTCCGTGAACGCGCGCGTCAAGCAGATCGGCACGCGCCGCGCGGTCGGCGCACGCCGCATCGACATCCTGCGCTACTTCATGGTGGAGAACTGGCTCCTGACCACCGCGGGGGTGGTGGTCGGCGCGATCCTGTCGTTCGCCTTCAGCTACTGGCTGAGCAACGAATTCAAGCTGCCCAAGCTCAGTCCGCTGTACGTGGGCGCGGGTGTCATTGCCATGTGGCTGATCGGCCAGCTCGCCGTGCTCGTGCCGGCGCAGCGCGCCGCCTCCGTTCCCCCCGCCATAGCGACGAGAACCGTATAGTAGACTCGCGCAAAACGATTGCCGGGGAAGGTATGGGGGAGACTTATCCACATTTCCCGACACGGACGGATGTCGTGCCACGCCAGACGGCAGCGATCGCGGGGTACCTCAGCGTGCAGCATGTGTCACGAAAGCCGAATGGGGAAATGTGGATAAGTCTCCCCCATACCTTCCCCGGCAACCCTTTGGCCTGTTAGTGCATCGAAGGAGCATTCGTGGTCATTGACGCGATCCGGTGCCCCTCAACCATTGCACCTGCACTTCCGGCCGCTCGACCGGATCCGATGGCCATCGGATCGGGCAGCGGCGCGCGCGCGCCATGCCCAACGTCCTGCTGATCGACGACAACGCGGCGATTCGCACCGCGCTGGAGATCCTGCTCACGATGCAGGGCATCACGGTGCGCCAGGCGGCGACGCCCGAGGAGGGACTCGCGCTTCTCGGCAGCGAGGAGATCGACCTGGTGATCCAGGACATGAACTTCCACCGTGAGGCCACCACCGGCGAGGAAGGCATCGACCTGTTCCACCGCATCCGTGCGCGCCACGCGGACCTGCCCATCATCCTGCTGACGGCGTGGACGCACCTCGAAACCGCGGTCGATCTGGTCAAGGCGGGAGCGGCCGACTATCTCGCCAAGCCCTGGGACGACGCGCGCCTGCTGACGACCGTGCGCAATCTCCTGCAACTGCGCTCCGTCACGCTCGAGAAGCAGGCGCTGTCGCGCAGCCGGCGCAGCGTCCGCGAGACGCTGGCGCGAAAGTTCGATTTGCGCGGTATCGTCTACGACAGCGATGCCATGCACGAGCTGCTGGTCACTGCGACGCAGGTAGCGCCCGCGGATGTGCCCGTGCTCATCACTGGCCCGAACGGTGCGGGCAAGGAAGTGCTCGCCGACATCATCCATGCGAACTCGGCGTGCGCCGATGGCCCATATATCAAGGTCAACGTGGGCGCGCTGCCCGCGGAGCTCATGGAAAGCGAGCTGTTCGGCGCCGAGGCGGGTGCATACACGGGAGCGGGCAAGGCGCGCCAGGGCCGCTTCGAGGCGGCGGACGGCGGCACGCTGTTTCTCGATGAGATCGGCAATCTCTCGCTCGCAGGCCAGGCGAAGCTCCTGCGCGTTCTGCAGACCGGGGAGTTCGAGCGCCTGGGCTCGAGCGTCACGCGCCGCGTGAAGGTGCGCGTGCTCAGCGCCACCAACGCGAATCTGCGTGCCGCGATCACGACGGGTAGCTTTCGCGAGGACCTGTTCTATCGGCTCAACGTGATCGAGCTGCGCGTCCCGCAGCTCTCCGCACGTCCGGAAGACGTTGTGCCGCTCGCGCGGCACTTCCTGGAGCCCGGATTCACTCTGGACGAACCGGCGGAGAAGGCGCTGCGCGCCTACCCGTGGCCCGGCAACACGCGCGAGCTGAAGAACGTGATCCGCCGTGCCTGCCTGCTGACGACGGATCGCACCATCCGTGCCGCGACGCTTGCCTTGCCGGCTTTCACGATGACCCCGGAGTCGCGTGCGCAGGAGCGCGAGCCCGATCGGCAGGAAGTGGAGCACGCCCTGGAACGCGCCGACGGCGTCATCGCGCAGGCCGCGCGCTCGCTGGGTCTGAGCCGCCAGGCACTGTACCGGCGCATGGAGAAACTCGGCATCAAGGAACGTACGCCGAGCGCGGCCGCCCCGCCCTGAAGCCAATTTGGCGCCAGCGCCCCAGGGCCACGGCCAATTCGCTGGCCGCATCGCAGGGCCGCGGGTTATCGTTTGTTTGCCGCATTTCGCGGCTCGATGCCGCTGACCCGAGCTGGGAGGCTGGCCTGGCGCGATTCTCACTCGAAGGTAAGCTGGCGCTGTTCTGCGCGACGCTCGTCGGTGCCGCTGCGCTGATCATCGCGCTGCTCGCTGCGTATCTGGACGACTTGCGAGTCGCCATCGCCATGGCGCTCGCGCTGCTCGTGCCGACGGCCCTGATCCTCAGCCGGCGCTTCGCGCGGCGGATGCGCCGCACGTTGAGCGCAGTCACCGACGGCATCACGAGCCTCAAGGACAGCGACTTCAGTGTCAGCATCGCCCAGCAGCACGACGACGAGCTGGGTGAGCTGATCAAGGCCTACAACGGATTGGGCGCGACGCTGCGCGACGAGCGCCAGGATCTGCTGCAGCGGGAATTGCTGCTCGACACGGTGATCCAGAGCACGCCGCTCGCATTGCTGCTTACCGACGAAGCCGGCCACGTGCTCTACAGCAATCTCGCAGCGCGCCAGATGTTCTCCGGCGGCAAGAAGCCGGAAGGGTTGAAGCTCGAGACGCTGCTCGGAGCAATGCCGGCGCCGATGCGCGAGGCCTTCACGGCGGGGCGCGATACGTTGTTCACGGTTGATGTCGGCGCCGAGCCCGAGATCTTCCATCTCACCTGCCGCGGCTTTCGCCTCAACGCGCGCCCGCACCAGCTCTTCCTGCTCAAGCAGCTCACGCGCGAGCTCAACGCGCAGGAAGTGGCCACGTGGAAGAAAGTCATCCGCGTGATCGCGCACGAGCTCAACAACTCGCTCGCGCCGATCACCTCGCTCGCGCATTCCGGCCGGATCCTGGCGCGCGCGTCGGACACCACGCAGCTCGATCGGGTTTTCGGAACGATCGAGGAGCGCGCGGCGCACCTGAAGACCTTCATCGACGGCTACGGGCGCTTCGCGAAGATGCCGCAGCCGCGGCTCGCCGAAGTCGCGTGGCCGGCGTTCCTCGAGCTGCTCGCGGCGATGGTGCCTTTCCGGGTTCAGGGCGCCGTGCCGCGAGAGCGCGCACAGTTCGATCCCGCGCAGCTTCAGCAGGTGATCATCAATCTGCTCAAGAACGCGCAGGAATCCGGCTCGGCGCCGGAGCACATCGAGATCGCGATCGAAGCGGCGGGCGCGGGTTGGCACATCCGCGTGTTCGATCGCGGGCCGGGCATGAGCGAGACCGTTCTGCGCAACGCGCTCCTGCCGTTTTATTCGACCAAGCCCGCGGGCACGGGGCTAGGGTTGACCCTGTGTCGCGAGGTTCTCGAGGCGCACGGGGGACGCATCACGCTGGTGAATCGGGATGGAGGCGGGCTGGCAGTCACCTTGTGGTTGCCGCGCAGTTTCTAAGGGGCATCAGCGGGTTGGAAGCACGGACGCAACTCTTGCTCCCGGCGTGTTTCTTAACATATTGCTGCGCTTGAATTTTCTTCACGAGCTCGGCACGGCTCAGCCCGGGATTTAACTGGATTTTCACAAAGGGAAGCCTAGAATCCGCCCGAACAAGAAGACGAAAGGCCGCGTTCAATGACTATAACGACCAGCGGCGGCCTCGTCAGGATCTCCGGGGATGGGGGCATGGCGGCCAACGACGATCGAGCTGCCGAATCTGCCGTCTCCGACAATAGGGGAGCTGATGGGGCTGCAGGGTGGGACCCTTACGAGGTCTGGCGCACGCGTGTAAAAGAGGCGCGCGACACCCGAGACAAGACGGACACGAACGAAACACCGCGTTGATGCCGTTCCGCCAGGATGGCTGATCCCGACCGCGAATCTGCGGGGGCGATCGAGCGCACGCTCGTCCTCCCTCGGATACCATTGCCTCAACTTCCGTCCCGATCGGCCCTCGACAGGCGCATCCCAGTGACGCTTCAACTCAAGACTGCGATCGAGCAGCTCGAGGAGTCCGCGGTAGCGGCGCAGCTGCGCCGTGGCTATCGCGCGCTGCGCTTCGAGCCCAAGCTCGAGCAGGAATTCCAGGTCTCGCACCTGCTCGCCAACCGGCCGCAGATCAAGCTCAACCTGGTGCTCGCGGTTCTGCTGATCACGGCGTTCGCGCTCATGGACCGCATGCTGCTGCCGGAGGCGACGCAGCGCATCCCGGACGTGCTGCGCTTCGGCGTGATGCTGCCGCTGATCGGCATCCTGATCGCGGTTTGCTATTCGGATGCCTATACGCGCTGGTATCCAGCCACCGCACAGATCATCGCGCCGCTGGCCGGCATCTGCGTCGTGCTGATCGAGACGCGCGCCGCGCGCGAGGGCGTGCACCTGGTGTTCGCCACGCTCGTCATCACGACGACGTACCTCTACTTCCTGGTGGGAATGCTCTTCTACCAGGCGTTCCGCTCCAACATCATCGTGTTCCTGGCGTACGTGACCATCGCGCTGTTCGCGGGCCTGCCCTCACAGGATGTGACCTACAGCATCCTGGTGCTCGCGCTCGCGAACATGGTGGGCGGCGTCGTCTGCTACAACCTGGAGACGGCGAACCGCACGAGCTATCTCGAGGCGCGGCTCCTCGGTGAGATGGCGGCGCGCGACGGACTGACGGGCATCTACAACCGGCGCATGTTCGACGAGCGCGTCGAGCAGCTCTGGCACCAGGCGACGCGCGAGCAGGTGCGCATCGCGATGCTCCTCATCGACATCGACTTCTTCAAACCCTTCAACGACCGCTACGGACACCAGGCGGGCGACGAGACGCTGCGTGCAGTCGCGGCCGTGCTCAGCCGCTTTGCGCGGCGGCCGCTGGACTTCTCCGCGCGCTATGGCGGGGAGGAATTCGCGATCGTGCTCTACGACGTTGATCGTGAGTTTGTCGTTGACCTGGCGCGGCGCGCGCGCATGGAAGTGGAGGCGCTAGGCATCGACCATGAGCGCTCGACGGTGGCGGAGAAGCTCACCGTGAGCATCGGCGCGGCCTGCGTGCAGCCGGTGCCGGCAAGAAGCCAGGAAGGCATGATCCAGCTCGCCGACGAGGCGCTGTACACGGCGAAGAATCAAGGAAGGAATCGCGTCGTGGTGATGGAGACGGAATACGGGGATTTGAAGACGGGCGCGTTCAGGGCACCGAAGAAGGCTTAGCCCGCCTGGGCTGATTCATCCGCGATCCGCTCTCCGGCGCAGCAGTCGTTTCAGTTGAATCCAGCCTACGATTCCAGCCGCTACGACCAGCGCCTCCGTAACGATCAGTCTGATCCAATCCCGTTGCTGTACCGCTTCACCTCTCGTCATCTGGAAAACAGGCCCGATCAGTGCAGCGACGATGAGCATCATGACCAGCACCGTCAGGACATATACCCACGGACGGAACCCGACGGGGGCGGGTTTTTCGCGATTCTTCACATCTCGATGGGCGAGCATGTCCTCGATCGTCGGCCCAACGCGCACCAGATAAATGAACGAGAAAAGTAAATACCAATCATGACCGCTTTATCGAAACGTCCAAAGATGCCCCACTCGAAGTAATAGTTCGCCAAAGAGAACAACCCGATCAGGAGCAGGATGCCGGCGCGAATTCGTTTGCCGAGGTAAGAAATTTCAGTCATTTCGGATTCCTCGTAGCGGTCAATTACTCGCGCGAGCACTGCGCTTGCTGCGGTCCCAGCGAGCTGATCGCAGTCGTTAGCAGATCGTAGGTTCCACCAACCACGGTGGCACCATTCTGACGACTGCTAGCCCGGATATCTCACAGATAAGGAGTGCATCGGGTCTTTGAGCGAGTAAAACTTGAGTTGCGAGAACAAGTTGTTTCCGGACTCAGGAGAGACCCGATGCAGACACAGTGTAGCGCGGAGCAGATGGAGTTTTCATGCGTTGAAGGCCGTCGAGTAGTGGCGGGGTTTGACGGCGGGACGGTGAGCTCGGATGGCGGAGCGCTGCTGCTGAAGCGCACCGATGAAGCGATCCACCTGGTCGAGCGATTGGCCGGATGTTTTCGCGACGGGCGGGATCAGGGGGCGATCGAGCACTCGGTGCGCACACTGATCGGGCAGCGTGTATTTGGGATCGCGCTGGGGTATGAGGATCTGAACGATCACGATGAGCTGCGGCACGACCCGGTGATGGGGACGCTGATCGGCAAGCTCGAAGCGAGGCGCAAGGACTGCGCGCCGCTGGCCGGCAAGAGCACGCTCAATCGCCTGGAGCTGCATCCACTGGAGGGTATGAGCCGCTATCACAAGATCCGCCCGGACGGCGTGGCGATCGAGCGGCTGTTCGTGGATCTCTTTCTCGATGCTCATCGGGCGGCACCCACTGAGATCGTTCTGGATCTGGATGCGACCGATGATCCGCTGCACGGGCACCAAGAGGGGCGGTTCTTTCACGGCTACTACGACGGCTACTGCTACCTGCCGCTGTACATTTTTTGTGGCGAGCATCTGCTGGCGGCGAAGCTGCGCCGCTCGAACATCGACGCCGCGGCTGGTGCGCGCGAGGAAGTCGAACGCATCGTCACCCACATCCGCACGCGCTGGCCGGAGGTTGCCATCATCTTGCGAGCCGACTCAGGCTTTGCCCGCGAGGAGCTGATGAGCTGGTGCGAGCAAAACGCTGTGGATTACGTGTTTGGGCTCGCGCGTAACAGCCGGCTCGAGCGGGCGATCGGCGCCGAACTACAAGCCGCCGCCGAAGAATCCGGCCAGACGCATCGGCCCGCCCGACGCTTCAAGGAACTGGTGTATTGCACCCGCAAGAGTTGGAGCCGCCCCCGGCGCGTGGTCGGCAAAGCCGAGCAGACCGGCGACAAAGCCAATCCGCGCTTCGTCGTCACCTCGCTATCCATGTCGGACTTACCGGCGCGCGAACTGTACGAGGAGTTGTACTGCGCCCGCGGGGAGATGGAAAACCGCATCAAGGAAGCGCAGCTCGACCTGTTTGCCGATCGGCTCTCAACGGCAACCTTCCGCGCCAACCAGCTGCGCCTGTGGCTGGCCTCCGCCGCCTACGTGCTGATGCACGCGCTGCGCCGTGTCGGACTTGCCGGCACGGCGCTCGCTCGTGCCTGCGCCAACACGATCCGGCTGCGAATGCTGAAAATCGGTGCCGTGGTCACCGTGAGCGTGCGCCGCGTGAAGCTCGCGATGAGCTCAGCCTGTCCACAACAAGGCGAGTTCATCGCCGCCTTCCATGCCCTGGGCGCCGCGGCGCGCTAACCGCCGCACCCACGAACCAGCACGCCCCCCTTCCTCATTCGCCGCACCGTTCTCGCGCAGAGCGGTGTATCGCTATCGCTGAAAAATGCCACGGCACCGATGTCGCAGGCCTCGCCCGTACAGACTGACGGCCGCTTCCTCAACCCAACCGAGCTCATCCAAAATCAGTCGAGCGGTGAGATATGCGGGCTAGCTGCTGTTCTTTGGCTTCGGGTTAGATTCCCGCCTGCACGCGTGCCCATGGTGACTGCGCGAAGTCCGTAACCAGTCGCTAGAATAAGGGCAGCATTCCTCAGGTTGGAATAGCCGGCTCCACCAGCACGCTGGAAAATGCCCGCAGCGCCTTGGAGCACATCAGCCACAATAGCTCCAACTCCTCCCGTGCCAGCAACTGCTAGTGCAGGCATCGTAATCTCCGGTTGGCCAACCACCCCTCCATAGAACGCAGTCGACAAACCCCCCACTATCCAATACCGGATCGCCCACGCCGAACAGCCAAACTCTTTCGACAGCTCGTGGAACGACCGCCCAGCCCGGTGCAGCTCGACCATCTGGCGCCGAAACTCCGCCGCGTATTGATTGTGTACTTGTGTACTTTGGCCATCTTGACCTCCTCTTCGTGTGAACATCAGGTGTCCACCGAAGCGGGTCAAGTCCAGTGGTTCATTCCGTTGTGTCGACGAAATTGTCCACGACGTCGTCGATGAAGCTCTGGTTACTCTCCCCACCAGTGAAATCCAAAACAGCGGCGCTGATATCCGAACACTGATTTTCCTGCTTGAGGGCACGCAGCAGGATTTCTGGCGCGCGCGTTGCTCTATGGCCTGCGAGCAGGACGCAAAATCGAAAATAGCACGGCGCCTAATGGCATGAGCAAGAAACCGGCTAGCAGCTCGTGCGTGTACGCCGAGAACGTCAGCGGCAACTTGAACGCCCACATTGCGCAAGCGGGGATCAGCAGTACTCCCAATGTCGCCACCGTTACAACGATAGCCGCCGGAAGCCAGTCTGCAGACTTCCGGTTCGCTGGATCGATGCGCCTCAGAGGGCCCAACGCCAAGACCGCGATCGTGGCTACGCATGCAGATACGAACGGGATCTGAAATAGTGCCAATGGCTGTATCCCCGGATCCGAGATAGTCGTCCCCATCCTGATCAGCACAACCCAGGCTGCTGCACTCACCATTGTGCTGAGCACGACCACGATCCATTTTCTTCTTGCAGGTGCACGCGCGTGAGACATCTTACTCAACGAGCCTTCTTGCTGCTGTCGATCAAGACGTTCTCGAGTGTGTGGTTTGTCGAGCCTTGGCAGCACTACGCCAACGATAACCAACAAAGTCGAAACTCCGACCACGAGTAGTGCGATGTCGAAGAACTGCAGTGAGCTGTTATCCAGAAGTTTTTCGCCAACCGAGGCGAACAGCAATATCCCGCCAAGTACTGCGAGACAAGCGATAAGCGCACGAACGGAGATCCAACTCATGTGCCGCCTCCCAAAAGCGTGTCGCATTTCAATCAACGCGTCCGCCGCACCCGCTGTACTCTCCAGGAGGCGCCACTAGCCCTAGGAATGGCGGCGAAGCGGCCGTGTAGGCGTCCGCCTGGCCGGAGTACGATCCAAAGGCAAGGCCACCACCAGCAGATACTCTCCCCAATCGACCTCCCGTGGGTACGGAAGCTGAAGCACTGCCGGAGCCTCGGCTGATCGCACCCCCGAAGCCAGGCCCAGCCGCAACATTGAAGCCGCTCATATCCACGGTTTCATGGCCACTCTGAACCGGGCCCCGCGTATAACCGAGGTCCAAGCCAAGATTGATGACCCCGATATCCCACGCAAAATCCCCGGTCCCATGTAAGTTCGGCGTGCCTCTACCGCCGGGAGGTCCTTGAAAGGTCGCAAATATTTGACCTGCTCCACTGGTTCCCAAACTCGCTGAGTAGTTCTGGAAGGCTCCATTTGTGCCGAAGATAGTGCTCGCGGAAATTGACAAGTTCAGGAAGGGCGTCTCCCACAAGAGTTCGTGTGCCCTATTGGACAAGTCATGCACAAGGTCAGCCACCGTGCATTTTTCGTCATCCTCATCCTCATCCTCTTCCTCTCCCGGCTGCTGATCCGCGGCGCTTGTGCTGCCACCACCATTACTCCCGGCACGCCCTGTTGCCACTCCTGCGTATGCCATGAGCATGCCCCAGCCATTCATGATGCTGGTGCCGAAGGCGTCCATTTGCCAGTAACCGCCCATGTTTGGAACGTCGGGGGGTAGCTCGTTTCCGTTGATAGGCAATGGCGGATTGGTGTCCTTTGTGGTGTAACCGGTTGGATCGACAAAGCGTGCTGGATTGTTCGAAACGTAGCTCATCCGGTTGAAGCCTTGCGTCGAGAAGGCTCCGTCAACAAATGGATCGGCCGAACCAAACCTTCCTATGCTCGGGTCGTACACGCGCCCGTTCATATGCACGAGTCCGAGATTGTCCAGATGCTCGTGCTCAGTGAAGCCGTGGCGCGTGGTTGCGGCGATATTGGTCCAATCGCCTGAAGCGGGGTTTCCCGCCCACGCACTGCCCCGTCGCTTGCCGAAGGCGTCGTAGGAGAGGGCAACGACAACTGAGCCCGCAGAATTGGTGACGCGATCCATGCTGCCCAGATGATCTTTCAATGGGTAGTAGGTCGAGTTCGAGCCCGAGGAACTGCGGATGTGGACTGCCGCGATGCCGGTGACGCCCTGCACGTAGTGCTTGTAGTCGGTCACGGCGCCAACGGTGACTTTCTCGAGGAGGCCCGCGACGTAGATCGTGGTCTCGGTCGTCGAGCCGCTGACGTTGGCTTGCTTGTAGCGCTGCCGATTCGCGCCATACCAGAACTGGCTGGAGTTGCCGCCGCTCTGGTTGATGAGGCTCGGGAGGTTATAGCTGGTCCAGCTGATACTCGCGCCGTTGCGCGAATTCATGTTGCCGTTGGCGTCATACGCGTAGCTGTTTGAACCCGCGGCCGTGACCGCGTGTTTCTTGGTGGCGTGGTAGGTGTAGCTGCCGACGTTGTTCTTGGATGTGATGTTGCCGATGGCATCGAAAGTAAGATCGAGGCTCGACACGCCGCTCGTGTAATCGAGGCGATTGAGCGAGTCGTAGACGAAGTTCTCCGTGAGCGTCTGATTCTCATCCTTGCGCTGGATGAGATTGCCGACTTTGTCCCAGGCGTAGTTGAGATATTGGGTTGAGCTGCCGCCGCCGGGAGCGCTTTGCCGATAGTCCAGCCAGCCGGCGATGTGATCGTACTTGGAGAAGGTCTTCAGCCCGTTGCCGAGCTCCTCATCGATCACCATGCCGCGCGCGTTGGTCGAGATCGCTTCCCAGAACTTGGTGGTCTGCGCATCGCCGGTGTAGTCGTGGATCTTCTGCAGATGCCCGTTTTGGTAGGTGTACTTCAGCTTGAAGCGCACGCCGGAGGTGCTGGTCGGATAAGTCAGGGTTTCGAGGAAACCGGTAGAAGAGTTATAGGCTTGATTGACGAGATAGGTCGTGCCATCCGCCACGATCGAGGCCTGACTCGGTCGGCCGAGGCTGTCGTAGCTATAGGTTTCTGAGTAACTTCCCGGGGAGCTCACGGACTCGAGCTGGCCAATGTTCTTGCTGGCGGCGCTCGTGCCCCAGGTCCAGGTGGTCGTGCCTTCGCTTTCGACGCGGGTGAGCGGGCGCGAGAGCTTGTCGTAGGTGAACTGGACGGTCTGGCTCTTGGCGTCGGTCTGGCTCTTGAGCTCGCCCGCAGGGAAATAGTCGTACGTCCAAGCGCCCAGGTCAGGATCGGATTGGCTGGTCTTGAAGCCGCGGATGTTGTAACCGAGTGTGATCTCGTTGCTGTAGAAATCTCGGGTCTTCAGGAGATTGCCGAACGCGTCGTACTCGTAGTCGGTGTCACTGCCGGCGGCATCGACGACCTGCGCGATCTGGCCCGCCGCGGTGAAGTATTTCGTCGTGTTGTGCGAGAGCGCATCGGTCGCGATGGCGGACAGGCCGTTGTAGGTCCACTGCGTGCTCTGCAGAGTCGCGTCCGCTTCGCTGACTTCCCGCTCCTCCCTCTTCACGCGATCGAGCAAGTCATAGGTGTAGGTCAAGACCTTGTATGGATCACTGCTCCCGGAGATATACGGCAGGCTGCGGGTCGAGACCCGGCCCAGTGCGTCGTACACCGTGTGGATGTAAGAAAGACTCCCGTTGAGCGTGCGCGTCTCGTCATACTTCTCGCGATCGAACAGGTCGCGATAGCTGTAGTGATCGCTGATGATGGCATCGCTGGTATTGCGAGTATCGGTTTGGACGTAATAGCGCAGGAGGCTGTCGCCGCAATAGCTGGGCGAGGAACACGCTCCAAAGCTCCAGCGGGTTGCCGTGCCATCGGGCTTGAGCTCTCGGGTCTTGCGGGCGAACAGGTCATAGTCGAGATTCGCAGTCAGACCGTTGGGATCCGTCACGGTATCCAGAACGCCCAGGTCCGCGATCCAGGTCGCGGTGGTCGCCTGGCTCAGGGGATTGGTGATCGTGAGCGGAAAGCGCCCGCTCGTTCCCCAGTTCGTAGAGGTTACGCGCGCAGGCTGGCCGACGGGTGTCACCGTCTGGCTGTTCACGTTCCCGAACGCGTCATAGCCCAGGTCGGTCGTGACTTTCCATTGAGTACTCGAAGGCTCGACGATCTCCTGGGTCATCCGGCAGTTGGTGTAGTCCCAGGTGTGATCGACCACTCGCGTGATCTGCGTGCCACCGGTCAGCGAGTGACTGTTGATGGACGAACTGCTCGTCGGTTTGTTCAGGCACCAGTTCGTCGAATCGTTCGTGACCGCCGTGTGCCAGAGGCGCTGCGTGTGCGTGGCGCCGGTGTTCAATCCCGTGCCGTTCTCCGTCGTGGTGGTGGTCACGTCGTAGGGCGTGCCCCAGGTGTCGACCGTCGCACTCGTCACAACCGTCCGAATGAGCGTTCCGTTGTAAGTTCCTCCGACCTCGCGGTGGGTCGTCGTGGAACTGCTGACAAAAGGAAAGCTACGTGCTTCGGTGCCCGGGTTGTAGCTGTGCGTCGTCCACGTGTTCTGCGTGCGCGAAATCAGCGTCGTGTTGTCCGGCTGAACCAGATCGCTCTGGAATACCGTGCCCGTGTACGGAAACAGACGATTGAAGTACTCATAGCCGTAGAGGCTGTTGCGGCTGTCCTGGGTGCGCTTGCTGTAGAAGCCTTCAAAGCCGCGTCCCTGCCGGTGCACGCGGGCGCCGTAGTACTGGAAGGTATTCGTGTAGGTACCGCCGATGCCGTTTGAGGCCGAAAGGCTGTTCACGACGTAGTAGGGGCCTTGATAGTCCTGTTCCGGAAATGCGGCATCGGTGTGTTTCGTGTAGTTCGCGGTCGGCAGTGGCGCATAGTTGAACGTGACAGCGCTGCCGAACCCGTCAGTCGTCGTTTGCAGAAGATCCGGGTACGCCCCGGCATGGGGGCGGTTGCGCCAAGTACCGCTGACTTTATAGCCCAAGTCAGTCAACCCATCCCCGTTCATGTCGGAGACTGTTGACACGCTCGCTCCCGTCGAGGTCAAGCCCGTGCTCACGGGCGAGGCAATGGCTTCGCCCGTCGATCGGAAGAGGTGCCAGACGCCTGTCGCCGAGTGAGGCAGGAGAAAATCGTCATAGCCGTCAGAGTCCCAGTCGAGCACGGCCCACTGTGCCGAGTAACCCGCGATGGAACCGGCGCTGAACGCCGTGGCAAAAGAGGTTCCCTTACTCAACAGCACGGAAATGGCCGCAGTGCTCGTGTAGTAGAGGAGATCCGTCTTACCGTCGTCATTAAAGTCTGCGACGACCGGCAGTGAGGCGGCACTGGTGGAAGTTGCAAAATTCCACGCGCCGGCGCACGCGGCGCCGATGTAGTAAGCGTAGGTGTACTGGCCGGTGACTTCGTTCCATTGGCGGCGCGTGTAGCGGTACGCGACATCTCCACGGGCATCGCCGTTGAAGTCGGTGGTTCGGCCGCGGCCGGCACCGTTCGCGACCAAACCGGCCGTAAGCGCGTAGGCGAACAGGCCGTCGTCCGGCGGCATGGGGGTGGTGAGGTTCGTTGCGGCGGCGTCAAATGTTCCGCCCCATACCCGCAGCCGATAGCGAATGACATCTCCGCCCGCATACCCGTATAGGTCCATCCAGACCAGATCGTCGAGCCCGTCCCCGTTGACGTCCGTCGCTACGGCGTTCGACCCTGTGCCCGTCGCGGTGGCCGGTGCTGCAGTGTTACTCGGCGTGCCGAGCCCGGATGTACTGCCAAGCATCACCCACCACGTGCCGCCGGAGTAAGGAACCAGCAGGTCGTACTTGCCGTCAGCGTTGTAGTCGATCGAGATGGCACCGGTGTAGTTGGTATTGGTCACACCGGTATTGACCGGTGTGTCGTAGCCACCGGAGGCATTGGCGAACATCACCATCCATGTGCCGCTTCCGGAGGTGACGTGCGAGGAATACACGAGGTCATCGCGCCCATCGCCGTTCACGTCAATCGCGATCGCTGAGGCGGGAACCGAAACGCCGGTATTTGCTTCGCTCGCCAGCCCCACGGTGCCGTTCTGGTAGGCAAACGTCGTCGCCGCCAAGCAATCCAGCGGTGAGCCCGAGCATTCCTGGATCGAGGCGAGTCGGCTCTTGCTGGTAGAGGACAGCGCCCCTTCGTACGTCAGCTCGTAGCGGCGCACGATCGTCGTGCCGTTGTAGTTCACATTGATCCGGTCGAGGCGCGTAATCTCCTTGACCTTGCTGCCGGCGACATAGCCGCTGTCGACCTCGCTGGAAGGCTTCGTCTCGTAGACAAATTCCACTGTGTGCGTCGGAGACACACCTTGGGCGGGGTTGCTCGTGTACTGGATCGATGCGATGCGATAAGCCCCGTTGGTCGTGTCCTCGGCGTACGCGAACTGAATCGCATTGCCTGATCGATCGCGGATCTTGTTCAAGGCCCAGGTGCGGACGGTAAATTGCCCGACCGACTCAATGCGCGAATCGGTGGTGTTGCCGTATTCGTAGATCAGCCCGTCCTTGCCCTCCACGTAGAAGTAGGCCGGACCGTTGCCTGCCGCGCCGAATGCGGTCACGCGCGAGAATGTCTCGAGCTCCGTCTGGTACGTGGAGCCGGCCGAACCATAGGTTCCTGCCGTGAGCCGCAGCTTGTTGCCATCCAGGCAGAACCGATCGGAGGCGTCGTTGCGCACGTCGCGCGACTCGTTGTCCTGCGCCCAGGTACGCGGGCAGCGCCGGATCGCGGTCAGACCGGCGATGTTCCAGCCCACACCGATCAGCGTATTGCTGCTGCCGTGGCCGTACACCAGGGCCAACTGCGGCGTCATACCGTTGATCCCGGGCGGCGTGACGATCGGAATGGAGTAGTTCGCCTGGCCGCTGGCGGAAACGTCGAAAGCACCGGACGTCCGACCGACAGCCGCATAAGCGTCGGTCAGGAGAATCAAAGAGATAAGCGAAAGAATTGCAGCCCAGCGAACAGGCAGGCGTGGGCACGCCGGAGAAATCGCATCCATGAGCCTTCCCCCAATCAGCAGCGTTGTTGGTTGGTCCTCGAGCGGCGGGTGCGTGAAACGCTATCTCGCCTCTACTAAGAAAAGCGAAAAACGGAGGGGATGATTCTCACGGGAAGCCAAAAAAAACTTCCCGTCGCGCGGCTTGACAAGATGTTTCGCGCGCGCTAGGCGGGCAAGCGGCTCATGACCACGGGCCGGCGTTGCAAGAGATCAGTAGATGGCGACCTCGTTCCGCCCTTTCGAATCCCTCGCGCCGCGGAACATGCCCTCTGAATTGAAACTCAGTGCGATGTTCCCTTTCGCATCGACCGCGATGATTCCACCTTCACCCTTCGCGGCCTTCAATTTCTTCTGCACTACCTCGTTCACCGCATCCTCAAGAGACATCTCCTTGTATTCCATCAGCGCGTGGATGTCGTGCGCGACGACCCAGCGCATGAAGAACTCGCCGTGACCGGTGCCGGAGATCGCCGCCGTGGCATTGTTCGCGTAAGTGCCGGCGCCGATGATCGGTGAATCGCCGACGCGGCCGGGGCGCTTGCCCGTGGTCCCGCCCGTCGAAGTAGCCGCCGCAATGTTGCCCTGGCCGTCGCGCGCCACGGCGCCGACCGTGCCGAAGTAGTTCATGGTCACCGCTGCGAGCTTGTCGCCGCGCCGCGCGCGTTCCAACTGCTCGCGCCGCCTCTCGGTGTGGAAGTAGCTGTTGGGCACCAGCGTCATGCCGTGGTCGAGCGCGAATTCCTCCGCGCCCGTGCCGATCAGGAACACATGATTGGATTGCTCCATCACCAGGCGCGCCAGGTCGATCGGGTTCTTGATGTGCTTGACGCCCGCGACCGCGCCGGCCTTGAGCGTGGCCCCATCCATCACCGCGGCATCGAGCTCGACCTGGGCCTCGCGATTGAACACCGCGCCCTTGCCGGCATTGAAGAGCGGGGAATCCTCGAGGATGCGCACCGCCGTGGTCACGGCGTCCATGCTCGCTCCGCCCGACTCGAGCACCTTGTAACCCGCGTCGAGCGCTTTATGCAGGTCGGCGCGGTATTGAGCCTCGAGCTCGCGCGTCATTTCGGAGCGCGGCAACGTTCCGGCGCCGCCGTGGATGGCAATCGCATACATCGGCTTGTCTCCCAAGGCACTGGCGCTGGCGAGCAGGAGGCACCAACCCGCCAGCAGTGCGGCTGTCGATTTCATGGCAAATGTTCCAATGGAGCGCGGACCGGTCAATTTTTCGTGGACGTTTCCGCGGTCCGCTCTGGTATGGCTTGCGCCGGTGTCGCTATTATCCACGCGTATCCCCCCGAACACGCAAGCACTCTGCACCGGATCGGGGCAGGGCCACCAACGCTCCGACCCGAATGCCCACTGCGCGCATCAAGAGTCTGCTCATCGCCAACCGCGGCGAAATCGCCATCCGCGTCATGCGGGCGGCGAACGAGCTCGGCCATCCGCACCGTTGCGGTCTACTCGCAGGAGGACCGCTTTTCCCTGCACCGGATGAAGGCGGACGAGAGCTACCTCGTGGGCGAGGGCAAGGGCCCCGTCGAGGCCTATCTCGACATGGACGACGTCATCCGCATCGCGCGCGAGGCGCACGCCGACGCCATCCACCCCGGCTATGGGTTTCTGGCCGAGAACCCGGACTTCGCCGAGCGTTGCGCGGCCGCGGGAATCATTTTCGTCGGGCCGACGCCCGACACCCTGCGCCGGCTCGGCAACAAGGTGCAGGCGCGCGATCTGGCGGTCAGCGCGGGCGTTCCGGTAATGCCTGCGACCCCTGCGCTGCCGGCGGACGAAAGGGCCGCTGCCAGGCTCGCGGCACAGGTCGGCTATCCCGTGATGCTGAAAGCGAGCTGGGGCGGCGGCGGCCGCGGCATGCGCGTCGTGGAGAACGAAGCGCAGCTGCACGAGCTCGTCGCGGCGGCCCGGCGCGAGGCGAAAGCCGCGTTCGGCAACGACGAGGTGTATCTCGAGAAGCTGGTGCGGCGCGCGCGCCACGTCGAGGTGCAGATCCTCGGGGACTGCGCACGGCAATCTGGTGCACTTGTACGAACGCGACTGCACCGTGCAGCGGCGCAATCAGAAGGTCGTCGAGCGTGCCCCGGCGGTGTTCCTCAGCGACCAGCAGCGCGCCGACCTGTGCGAAGCGGCGCTCAAGATCGGCCGCGCCGTGCAGCTATCGAAATGCCGGCACGGTGGAGTTCCTGCAGGACGCCGACACCGGCCAGTTCTATTTCATCGAGGTCAATCCGCGCATCCAGGTCGAGCACACGGTTACCGAGTGCGTCACCGGCATCGACCTGGTCAAGGCGCAGATCCGCATCGCAGACGGCGCGAAAATCGGCACGCCGGAGAGCGGCGTGCCGCCGCAATCCGAGATCCGCGTCTCGGCGCATGCGCTGCAGTGTCGCGTCACCACCGAGGATCCGGAGAACAACTTCATTCCGGACTACGGGCGCATCACCGCGTATCGCAGCCCCGCCGGCTTCGGCATCCGCCTGGATGCCGGCACGGCGTACTCGGGCGCGATCATCACGCGCTCCTACGATTCGTTGCTGGTGAAGGTCACCGCCTGGTCGCCGACGCCGGAGGAAACCATCGCGCGCATGCACCGCGCGCTGTGGGAATTCCGCGTGCGCGGCGTCGTGACCAATCTGCGCTTTCTCGACCAGCTCATCATGCATCCGCGCTTCGTGAGCGCGGACTACACCACGCAGGTTCATCGACGAGACGCCGGAGCTGTTCCAGATCCCGCGCCGGCGCGATCGCGCCACGCGGCTGCTGAACTTCATCGGCGACACGATCGTCAACGGCAATCCGGAGACGAGAGCGCGCGCGCGCCCGCGCGCGGCTGAGCGTCCCGCGTGCGCCGCGCGTCGGAGCTGGAGGAGCCGCCGCCGGGCATCGAAGCAGAAGCTCGATGCGCTGGGCCCGGAGAAGTTCGCGCAGTGGATGCTGGGCGAGAAGCGCGTGCTGCTCACCGACACCAGCATGCGCGATGCGCATCAGTCGCTGCTCGCGACGCGCATTCGCACCACGGATCTCGCGGCGATCGCGCCGGCTTACGCCCGGCTCGCTGCCGCGAGCTGTTCTCGGTGGAATGCTGGGGCGGGGCGACGTTCGACGTGGCGATGCGTTTCCTCAAGGAGGACCCGTGGGAGCGTCTCGCCATCCTGCGCGAGCGGATGCCGAACCTGCTGTTGCAGATGCTGCTGCGTTCCGCGAATGCCGTCGGCTACACCAACTACCCCGACAACGTCGTGCGCTACTTCGTCGAGCAGGCCGCGAACGCCGGCATCGACGTGTTCCGCATCTTCGACTCGCTCAACTGGGTCGACAACATGCGCGTCGCCATCGACGCGGTGCTCGATGCGGGGAAGGTCTGCGAGGCCGCGATCTGCTACACGGGCAATCTGTCCGACCCGCGCAATACCAAGTACGACCTCGCCTACTACGTCCAGCTCGCGAAGGAACTGAAGGCGGCGGGCACGCACATCCTCGGCATCAAGGACATGGCGGGCCTGTGCCAGCCGCGCGCGGCACATCTGCTGGTGAAGGCGCTCAAAGAGGAGGTCGGCCTGCCGATCCACTTCCACACGCACGACACGCAGCGGCATCGCGGCCGCGAGCGTGCTCGCCGCGGTGGATGCGGGCGCCGATGCCGTCGATGGCGCCATCGACGCATTGAGCGGCCTGACCTCGCAGCCCAATCTCGGCTCCATCGTCGAAGCGCTGCGGCACAGTCCGCGCGATTCGGGGATCGATGCGGAGAAACTGCGTCTGCATCTCCTCGTACTGGGAGCAGGTGCGGCAGGTGTACGGGGCGTTCGAGAGCGACATCCGCGCGGGCGCGTCCGAGGTCTACGTGCACGGCATGCCCGGCGGGCAGTACACGAACCTGCGTGAGCAGGCGCGCTCGCTCGGCATCGACGAGCATCGCTGGCCGGAGGTCGCGCGTGCGTACGCGCAGGTCAACGAGATGTTCGGCGACATCGTCAAGGTGACGCCGACCTCGAAGGTCGTCGGCGACATGGCGTTGATGATGGTGACGAGCGGGCTGACGCGCGAGGCCGTACTCGATCCGAAGACGGAGATCGCGTTTCCGGAATCGGTGGTGCAGTTCTTCCGCGGCGAGCTCGGCCAGCCGTACGGCGGGTTTCCCGAAGGCTTGCAGCGCAAAGTGCTCAAGGGTGCCAAACCGCTTACGCAGCGCCCCGGAGAGGTACTGCCGGCCGCCGATCTTGCGAAGCGAACGCGGCCACGGCGCAGCAGCAGGCAGGGCGAGCGATCACCGATCAGGAGCTCGCCTCCTATCTCATGTATCCGAAGGTCTTCACCGACTACGCTGTCGACCGCGCGCGTTTCGGAAACGTGAGCGCGCTGCCGACGCGCGATCTTCTTCTACGGGCTGGAGCCCGGCCAGGAGACCAGCGTCGACCTGGAGCGCGGCAAGACGCTCATCGTGCGTTTCCTCGCGGTGAGCGAAGCGCACGAGGACGGCACGCGCACGGTGTTCTTCGAGCTCAACGGCCAGCCGCGCTCGGTGCGGGTCACAGATCGGTCACAGGTCGCGCAGCGCCCGCCGCAGCGGAAGATCGAGCCGGGCAATGCGCGCCACGTCGGCGCGCCGATGCCCGGCACCGTCGCGACCGTCGCGGTGAAGATCGGTCAGAAAGTGGCGCGTGGCGAAATGCTGCTGACGATGGAAGCGATGAAGATGGAAGCCGCCGTGCGCGCGGAGATGGAAGGGACGGTCAGCGAGGTGCTTGCGCGCCCCGGGCTTCAGGTCGACGCGAAGGATCTGCTGGTGGTTCTGGGCTGACTTCGACCGGGCATTCGGTCGCGTGGACACCGTCACTCTATTGCAACGCCCAGCGCCGGGGCGAGCGTCCGATGGACAGCGCCGCGAGTGCAATGAGGGTGAGCAAGCCGATCCCGCCGCCGCCGCCGCCGCCACCCCCGCCACCGGAGGGTGGTTGAGTCGGCGCGGAAGCATTCACGGATATCGCCACCGAACCCGCGTTGTTCTGGGCGTTCGCATCGTTCGACGACGCGAGGCTCACGTCGACCTGTGTCGCGCCCACTGCAGTTCCGCGCAGACGCAGCGTGACGCGCCGCGCCGTACCGACGCCCATCGTTCCGAGATCGCAGGTCACCACGCCGTTCGCGCCCGTCGTGCACATCCCGCCGGGTAGCGTCGCCGCATCGACCGCGAGGCTCGCGCCGGGTGCGGCGGTCAGCACGACATTGTCGACCTGCGTATTGCCCGCTGAATTCACATCGAGCCCCAGGTCGAATGCGATGCCGTTCACCGCGGCGATCGTCCCGCCCGGGACGATGAGCGCCGCATCGGCGGCCGACAACGGCGTAATGCAGGTTGCGGCGGCAACGCGCGGCCGGATCTGATCGAGACTGCATTGCGAGAAGGTCGTGTTGCCGTTGATCTGGGTGTTCATCAGGAAAGTGGGCGGCGTGCTTTCGCAGGGCGAGCCCGCCTCCGCGTCGTGCGGCGCGCCGAAGTTGTGGCCGATCTCGTGCGCGGCGATCAGCGCCGAGGTGGTCACGCTGCTCGTGTTCTGGCTCAGGCCCACGCCGCCGAAGGCCTCGCACAGCGAATCGACGAACGCAACTCCCGCCGTGTTGCCGTTGAGAGTGCGCCCGGTCATCAGGTGAGCGAGACCCCGCGCACGCACCGCGGGCGTCGACTGGCGATAGTTGCCGACCTCGTTGAGGAGCGTCGAGGCCTCGCTCGAAGTGAATGGATCGTTGCTGGTGGTGAAAACCACGAAATTCGGCACGAGCGCCACGCCGACCTGGCCGTCGAAGATGCCGTCGATGACGTTGACGCGCGCCAGCATCGCGCCTTCGGTGTCGGCCGGGAAGCGGTTGCTGAATTCGAAGTCCGCGACGAAGGCGATCTCGATCTCCTCGAGAGCCACCGCGGCAATCGCGAACTGCTGCTGCAGTTCGCCGACGAGCTCTTGGTAGCTGGCAGACGCGCCGAGCGTCTGCTCGGGGCCGACGCCGCAGAACGCCGTATCGAGCACGGATTGCGTATCGGCCAATCGGTACACGACCGGGTCGGAGCCGCTCGCATCCAATGACTGGATGGCGTAGGGCGCAACGTCGCGCGCCGGCGCGATGGTGTAGAGGTCGGTACCGTCCCAGAACGCGCCGTGCAGCCCATCGCCGATGCGAGTCAGGCGCACCCAGGAGCCCGGCCGACCGGCCATCTCGCCGCGATAGATCGGGTATTGCTGGAAGGATCGCTTCTGCGCCGGCGGCAGGCGCGCGAGCAAGCGCGCGTTGGATTGCAGTGAGAAATCGAAGAGCCGGCCATAGGCCTGAAAGGACAGCCGCGCCGGATGATCGGCATCGGCGCTCGATAGATCCGCTGCGCGGCCCGAGATGGCTTCCGCGCGCATGACCTTGAAGTCATCGGCGTAGACGCTGGCCTGCCCAATGCAGCCGAGCGCGAGAATCGACAGCGCAGCACCGAGCCGGAAAATCCTTCTCACAAGTCACCTCGCGCCATCCCGGCAGCAGCTCCCCAGCTGGCACCCGAACTCCGTCAGTGCCAGCCAACCGAGTGGCGCTGTAATAGCAGCCGGCCCGGCGATTGGACTGACAACCCTGTCACAGGTTCGTCAGCGCCAGGCCTGCGGTCACGGCCGTCCGCGCCGTTCGTTGGGAGCTCGGCGCCCAAAGCGTCTTGGAATGGCGACAGACGCTGGAAGACCGGCCACCCGTTCAGCGTATACTCGCCCGCCAATGCAGCGCGCCACCGTACTGCTGATCGACCACAATCCGGCCGACCACCTGCTCTTCACGGAGGAACTCGCCGAGATTCGGGGTCAGCCGTTCGCCCTCGCTACCGCCACGACGCTCGCCCATGGACTGGAGCGCCTCAAGGCCGGCGGGGTCAACGTCATTCTCCTCGACCTCGCGCTCCCCGACAGCATCGGGCTCACCACTTTCCTGCGCCTGCAGCCCAAGGCGAACGACGTGCCGATCGTGGTGCTGGTGGGCAAGGCCGACGAGGAGCTGGCTGTCGAGGCGATGGAACGCGGCGCGCTGGATTTCCTGATCAAGCAGCAGGTGGTCAGCAACCTCCTCGAAAAGACGCTGCGTTACGCTACCGAGCGTACCCACACCCTCCTGGCGCTCAAGGCCTCGGAAGCCCGTTACCGCGAGCTGTACGAGAACGTCGTGGCGGGCGTGTTCCAATCGACGCCCGACGGCAAGTTCATGTCCGCCAACCCGGCGCTCGTCAAGCTCCTGGGCTACGACAGCGAGGACGAGCTCCTCGGCCTCGACATCGGCCGCGACCTCTACATGTATCCGGAGGATCGCAACGCCTGGGCCAACAACATCCTGCAGAGCGGCGAGATCCGCAACGCCGAGCTGGTGCTCAAGCGCAAGGACGGCCGCAAGATCGTGGTGCTGGAGAACTCGCGCGCGGTGCGCAACGATCAGGGCGCCGTGCTCTACTACGAGGGCACGCTGACGGACATCACCGAAGCGCACGAGCTCTCGCAGCAGTTGTCCTTCGAGGCGAGCCACGATGCGCTCACCGGCCTCATCAACCGGCGCGAATTCGAGATGCGCCTGCAGCGCGCCCTGGAGGGCGCGCTCGGCACGCAGGCGCGGCACGCGCTGTGCTACCTCGACCTCGACAACTTCAAAGTCATCAACGACACCTGCGGGCATATCGCGGGCGACGAGCTGCTGCGCCAGCTCGCCACCACGCTCGGGCACAAGATCCGCACCAACGATGCGCTCGCCCGCCTCGGCGGCGACGAGTTCGGCGTGCTGCTGCACGATTGCCCGCTCGACAACGCCGCCGAGATCGCCAACGAGCTGCTCAAGGTCATCGAGCAGTTCCAGTTCGTGTGGGGCACGAGCGCCTTCTTCATCGGCGCGAGCATCGGCGTGGTGCCCATCGACGGGCATCAGCGCCGCGTCACTCAAGTGCTGAGCGCGGCGGATGCCGCCTGCTACGCGGCCAAGGATCAGGGCCGCAACCGCGTGCACGTGTACCGCGAGGACGATTCGGTGGTGGCGCGGCGCCACGGCGAGATGCAGTGGGTGGCGCGCGTCAAGCGCGCGCTCACCGAGCATCGCTTCTTCCTGGAAGCGCAGCCGATCGTGCCGATCGATCCGGCGCACGGCGCCAGGCACTACGAGATCCTGGTGCGGATGCGCGACGAAAACGACCGGCGCGTACCGCCCGGCGCGTTCATGCCGGCGGTGGACCGCTACAACCTCGCCAGCAGGCTCGATCGCTACGTGATCGGCGCCTCGCTCGCCTGGATGCGCCGCTCGCTCGCCTCGCTCACGGGCATCGACCGCTTCTTCATCAATCTGTCGGGAGATTCGCTCGGCGACCGCGAGCTGGTGGATTTCATCCTGCAGGGCCTCGAGGCGGCGCACATCGAGCCCGCGCGGATCGGTTTCGAGGTCACCGAGACCGCCGCGATCAACAACCTCACGCGCGCCAACCACATCATCTCGGAGTTGCGGCGCGCCGGCGTGGTGTTCGGACTGGATGACTTCGGCAGCGGCATGTCCTCTTTCGCCTACCTCAAGGCGCTGAGCGTCGACTACCTGAAGATCGACGGCATGTTCGTCGCCAACGTCGCCACCGATGCGGTGGACTGCGAGATGGTCAGCTCGATCAACCGCATCGGCCACGCCATGGGCAAGAAGACCGTGGCGGAATGCGTCGAACAGAGCATCGTGCTCGACAAGCTCAAGGAGATCGGGGTCGACTACGCGCAGGGATTCGCGATTGGCCTGCCGGTGCCGATCGACGAAATCCTGATCCGCGGCTGATTTCAGAGGCCCTTTAGCTGCAGTCCTTGAGTGCGACGGCGGGGTCGGCCAGCCGGGCTGGATCGGGGCGGGGGCGTTCGGCGATGAGCTTGCGCGCCGCCATGTAGTCCTTGGGGCTGTTGACGGCGTCGAGCGCGATCAACTCGCCGCCGCGCAGGTAACAGACGCTGAACGAGCGATTGGCGGGGTCTCCGCGCACCACCACGGCATCGTGGCCGTGCGAGAGCCCGACGATGAGGAGTTTGAGGTCGTACTGGTCGGACCAGAACCACGGCACCTTGTCGTGCGCGACGCTCCGGCCGGCCACGCTGGCCGCGGCGGTGCGCCCCTGTTCGAATGCGTTGTCCACCGATTCCAGGCGCACGCGCCGGCCGTAGCGCGGGCTCGGATGGCTGGTGCAGTCGCCGGCGGCGAAGACCTGCGGCGCGCTGGTGCGGCAGTACTCATCGACGACGATGCCGTCGTCGCAGGCGAGGCCGGCATCGCGCGCGAGGCGATCTGCCGGCAGCACGCCGATCCCGACGACCACCAGATCGGCGAGATGGCTGCTGCCGTCGGCGCACACCACCTCGCGCACACTGCCGTCGCCGACGAAGGCGTTCACGGTGGCTTTGAGGTGGATTGCCACGCTCTGCGCGCCGTGCTCGGCCTGGTAGAAGGACGAGACCACCGGTGCGACCACGCGGTTCATCACCCGGTCAGCCATTTCCAGCACGCACACCTCGAGCCCGAGCTTGCGGCACGTGGCAGCGACCTCCAGCCCGATGTAGCCGCCGCCGACGACCACCAGTCGCGCGCCCGGCCGGCAGCGCGAGCGGATCGCCTCGACTTCGTCCGCGGTGCGCAGGTAGAAGACGCCATCGAGCTGCGCGCCGGGAACGCTCAGCCGTCGCGGCTCGCTGCCTGTGCACAGCAGGAGCGCGTCGTATTCCACCACCGAGCTGTCCGCCAGGGTGAGGCGTGATTGCGAACAATCCAGCGCCTCGACACGCGTGCCGAGCCGCGTCTCGATGCGCCCCTGTTCGTAGAACGCCGCGGACCTGATCAGTCCGCGCTCCAGCGTCTGCTCGCCGGACAGCAGTTTCTTCGACAGCGGCGGGCGCTGATACGGCAAGTGCGGCTCGGCGCCGAGCAGGAGAATGCGGCCCTCGTGGCCCTCGCGCCGCAAGGCCTCGGCCGCGGAAGCACCGGCGTGGCCGCCGCCCACGATCACGATGTTTTCGGGCATATACTTCAGCGTAACGCAATCGCAGCCGCGGTGGACACAAGAGCAATGAGAACGCGCACGCCGCTGCAGAACGTCGGACTGGCACTGGGCGCGCTCGCGGTTGCGTGGACCGTCTTCTCGACACCGCCGGGGTCGATGGAGCCCGCCGCGTGGCGTGCCGCCGGGGTCACGGTGCTGATGGCGATCTGGTGGGCCACGGAGGCGCTGCCCTTGTCGGCAACCGCCCTCGTGCCGCTGGTGCTGCTCACGCCGCTCGGCGTATCCCCGCTCGACAACGTCACCGCGCCGTACGCCAACGAGACGATTTTCCTGATCCTCGGCGGCTTTCTGCTCAGCGTGGCGATGCAACGCTGGAAGCTGCACCAGCGCATCGCGTACTCGATCGTCCTGCGCGCCGGAGCCCGGCCCCGCGGTCTGGTGCTCGGCGTGATGATCGCGACGGCGTTCGTCAGCCTGTGGACATCCAATACCTCGACCACGCTGATGATGCTGCCGGTGGCGATGTCGATCGCCGCAGTGCTGGCGCCGCCGGGCGAATCGCTGGACCGCGACCAGCGCAACTTCGCCGCCGCGATCGTTCTCTGCGTCGCCTATTCCGCCACCATCGGCGGGCTCGGCACGCTGATCGGTACACCGACCAACACGCTGGTGGCCGGATTCATGCACCAGAACTTCGGCGTCGACGTGAGCTTCAACGACTGGCTGGTGTTCGGCCTGCCGACGGTCTTCCTGCTGTTGCCCGGCACCTGGCTGCTGCTGACGCGCGTGAGTTTTCCGTTCCAGCTGACAACCGGCGCCGCCGCGCATCGCGCGGTACGCGAGGCCTACCAGGCGCTCGGCCCGATGGGCAAGGCGGAAAGGCGTGTGGCGATCGTGTTCGTGCTGACTGCCGCGGCGTGGATCGCCCGTGGAGTTCTGCGCGACCTGCCGATGCTCGACGGCGTGAGCGACATGACCGTCGCGATCCTCGCCGGTCTGACACTCTTCATCCTGCCGGCCGGCAGTGCCGAGGGTGCGCTGCTCAAGAGCGAGGACATGATGCGCGTGCCTTGGGACGTGCTGCTGCTGTTCGGCGGAGGGCTGTCGCTCGCGGCGGCGATCCAGGACAGCGGCCTCTCCGCGCACATCGGCGCCGCGCTGCGGGGGCTCGGCGGGTGGCCCCTCCCGGCGCTCGTACTCGCGATCGTGCTGCTGCTGGTTTTCTGGACGGAGCTCAACAGCAATGTCGCCGCCGCGGCGACCTTCATGCCGATCGTCGCCGCGCTGGCCACCGCCTCGACACATCCGGTACTGGCGCTCGTTGCGCCCACCGCCATGGCCGCTTCGGCCGGATTCATGATGCCGGTGGGGACGCCGCCCAACGCCATCGTCTATGGCACCGGGCGGGTGACGATGCGCGAGATGATGCGGGCCGGGGTGTTCGTCGATATTCTGGCGGTCCTCGTCATCGCGCTGGTCGCCTATCTGACGCTGCCGTGGATGTCGTGAAGGGAGCCGCGAAACCGCACCAACTGGGCGCAGTCGCGGTGCGCCGATGCGCCAGGCTGGTGCGCGCTGCAAGCCGGACGGCGTCCGCGCCCGCGCCAAGCCACTGATTGAAAAGCCCGCACGCCGCGGCACGGAATCTGCAATAGCCTTCGTATTCTATAGTCGGAGTCGGCATGGGGAGCTGCAAGCGATGAAACTGATCACTGCCATCATCAAGCCCTTCAAGCTCGATGACGTGCGCGCGGCGCTGTCCGACATCGGCATCTCGGGGATGACCGTCACCGAGGTGAAGGGATTCGGGCGCCAGCGCGGCCATACCGAGCTGTACCGCGGCGCCGAATACGTGGTGGATTTCGTGCCCAAGACCCGCATCGAGGTGGGGGTGCGCGAGGAGCTGGTGGACCAGGTCATCGAAGCGATCACCGCGGCGGCGCGCACCGGCAAGGTCGGCGACGGCAAGATTTTCGTCTCGCACATCGAGCGCGCACTGCGGATCCGCACCGGGGAGAGCGACGAGGCGGCGCTTTGACCCAGGTCCAATAACTCACGGTACCGAGTCCGGTATCCTGCGCGCATGGACGACATCGATCCCCAGATCCGCATCGCGGCCGACAAGCTCAAGCTCGACGCCGCCCGCCGGCACATCTTTCTGTGCGTCGGCGGATCCTGCGCGCCGCGAGAGCAGCAGAACGAGTCGTGGGAGTTTCTCAAGCGGCGCCTGCGCGAGCTCGGCCTCGTCGACGTGCCCGGCGGAGTGCTGCGCACCAAGGCCGACTGCCTGCGCATCTGCACCAACGGGCCGATCGCGGTCGTGTATCCCGATGGCACCTGGTACCGGCACTGCACGCCGCACAATCTCGAGCGCATTCTGCAGGAGCATTTGATTGGCGGCAGGCCGGTCGAGTCGCTCATGTTCGCGCAGAATCCGTTGGGTGGGAGTTAGCTGCGCGCGCGCAACGAACTTCCGACTAGTGACTCAGGCGGCGCTCATCGAGTCGTCCCGGCTTTCGGGCGCAGCCACCAGCACAGCCGGCGCAACCGCTTCTGCTAGACTCCCCGGAGTTTCCAGGCAGCAGCGAGGCGACGGCGAGATGTCCAAAGCCATCCGCATCTACGAGCACGGCGGCCCCGAGGTCATGCGCTGGGAAGAAGTCGAGGTCGGCAATCCCGGGCCCGGCGAAGCTCGCGTGCGGCACACCGCCATCGGCCTGAATTTCATCGACGTCTACGATCGCACCGGGCTGTATCCGCTCACGCTGCCGAGCGGGCTGGGCCGCGAGGCAGCGGGCGTCGTCGAGGCGGTCGGCAAGAAAGTGCGCGGGCTGAAGGTGGGCGATCGCGTTGCCTACACTTACCCCGTCGCGGGTGCGTACGCCGAGCAACGCATCTGCCCGGCCGAGCGCCTGGTGCGCCTTCCGGCAGGAATCACCGATCAGCAAGCCGCCGCATCGATGCTCAAGGGCCTCACCGCCCACTATCTCGTGCGCCGCACGCATCGTGTGAAGCGCGGCGACACGGTGCTCATCCACGCGGCGGCCGGCGGCGTCGGCATCATCGCCAGCCAATGGGCGCGCCACCTGGGCGCGAAGGTCATCGGCGTGGTGGGCAACGAGGCGAAGGCGAAGCTCGCGAAGCAGCATGGCTGCCACCACGTCATCATCGGCAACGCGGATCTCGCCGCGCGGGTCAGAGCCGTGAACCGCGGCGCGGGCGTGGACGTCGTCTACGATGCGGTGGGCAAGGACACCTTCTTCGCTTCGCTCGATTCGCTCAAGCCGCTCGGGCTCATGGTCTCCTACGGCAATGCATCGGGCCCCGTGCCGCCGATCGCGCCGCTCGAGCTGAGCAAGCGCGGCTCGCTGTTTCTCACCCGTCCCACGCTTTTCAACTACATCGTCGACCGTTCTTCGCTGGAGAGCGCAGCTCGCGAGCTGTTCAGCGTGATCAAGAGCGGCAAGGTGAAGATCCGCATCGGCCAGAGCTATCCGCTGCGCGACGTTGCCACCGCGCACCGTGACCTGGAAGCGCGCCGGACCATCGGATCCACGGTGCTGATTCCCTGAGCGATCTGCAGGTACCTCCGAGCGCGCAACGGAATCATCAGGCGCCGCGCGCGGTCCGAAAAGACTCATGCTCGACACAGGGAAAGCCGACACGCCCGGCCACCGCGTCCGCAGTCCCGCGCGCTCGCGCCAGCGCACGGGACTGCTGCCGACGGCACTTGTAGTTCTTTCGTTGCCGCTGTCCGCGCAGGCCGGCAGCGAAGATCCCGTGCCGCAGCCCGAGCCGGTGCGCGCCTCCGAACCGAAGACCCCGATGCCGAGCTCGGAGGAGCTCGAGGCGCGTGGCGCGATCATCGGCGAGATCCGCTTCGAGAATCAGGACATCTTCAACGAGAACGATCCGCGCGAGGACAAAGCGCTCTACCGGCTGGCCAACGACCTGCACATCAAGACGCGCGAATCGACTCTGCGCGCGCAGTTGCTGTTCAAGGAGGGCGATCGGTACTCGTGGGGCCTGATCCGCGAGACGGAGCGCAATCTGCGCCAGCTCGACTACCTGTTCGACGCCGACATCCGCGTGGTGGCGTGGGACGGCCGCGAGGTGACGCTGGTCGTCGCTACGCGCGACGTTCTGGTCGCTGCAGCCGGGCATCTCCTATTCGCGCAAGGGCGGCGCCGAGAGCTCGAGCTTCGAGATCGAGGAGGAGAACCTGTTCGGCTTCGGCAAGAACCTGACGGTGGCGCGCAGCAAGGACGAGGAACGCACCTCGCTCCTGGTGCGCTGGCGCGACCCGAACATCCTCGGCAGCCGCTGGCGCGACGACCTGTCGTACGCATCGAGCGACGACGGGCATCTGCGTTTCGCGAGCTTCGAGCGGCCGTTCTTTTCGCTGGATGCGCGCTGGAACGCCGGGCTGTCGGCCCGCGACCAGCGCCTGGTCGAGCCGCGCTACGACCTCAACCAGGTGGTCGACGAATTTCGTCACGACATCGAGGCTGCCGAAGTGCACGGCGGCTGGTCCGACGGGCTGGCCGACGGCTGGACGCGCCGCCTGGTTGCGGGCTTTCGTTACGACCGCCACACCTTCGCACCCGAGCCGGGGCGGCTGCCGCCGATCGCGCTGCCGCCCGACCGCACGCTGAGCTATCCATGGGTCGGCATGCACTGGATCGAGGACGAATACAGTGAAACCCGGAATCTCAACCAGATCGGACGCACCGAGGACTTGTACTACGGCACGTCCTATCGGCTGGAGCTGGGTTATTCGTCGAAGGGTCTCGGCGCCACCACCGATGCAGCGATCGTGGCGGCCGCGGCCGGAACCGGCCTGCGCTGGGGCGAGCAGCATTCGATGTTCCTGAGCAGCGGCCTCAGCGCGCGGGTGACCTCTGGCGACGTTGAGGATGGCCTGCTCAGCGGCGCTGCACGCTATTACTGGCGCTGGCACCCGAAGCGCGTCTTCTACGCGAGCCTCTCCGCGACCACGACCGACGATCTGGATCCGGAAGAGCAACTGCTGATGGGCGGCGAAACCGACCTGCGAGGCTATCCTTTCAGTTACCAGGCCGGCACGAGCCGCGTGCAGTTCACGGTGGAGCAGCGCCTCTACACCGACTGGTTCCCGTTTCGCCTGTTCAACGTCGGCGGTGCGGTGTTCTTCGATGCCGGCCGCGTGTGGGGACGCGGAATTGCCGGCACGCAGAGCCTGGGTTGGCTCAAGGACGCCGGTATCGGGCTGCGGCTGGGCAACGCACGCTCCGGTTTCGGCAGTGTCATCCATCTCGACGTGGCCTTCGCGCTCGACCGCGGCAACGGCATCGACCCGGTGCAGTTCATCGTCGATACGAAACGCAGTTTCTAGCGGTACTATCCGCGCCGGGAGGTACACGACATGGTAACAATTGCGAGTCTCTGGCTGCCGATCCTGATCTCGGCCGTGGTCGTCTGGATCGTCAGCTCCGTCGTCTGGATGGTCCTGCCCTGGCACCGCAAGGACTTTCAGGCCCTGCCCAACGAAGAAACGGCGCGCAACGCGCTCAAGGGTGTGCCGCGCGGGCAATACCACGTTCCGCATTGCCCTTCGCGCGCGGCGATGAAGGATCCGGAATACCAGCGCAAGCTCAAGGAAGGGCCGCTGGCGATCATCACGATACAGCCGACCGGCATCCCGTCGATGGCGCGGCCGATGATCCAGTGGATGGTGTTCAACTTGCTCGCTGCCGTCGTCATCGCGTATGTCGCGAGCCGCACCATGGCGCCCGGTTCCGAATACCTCGCCGTGTTCCGCATCGTCGGCGTGACCGCGTGGCTCACCTACGGCGCCGCAACCGTGCAGGAGGCAATCTGGTTCGGCCGGCCGTGGCGCGCCGTGCTCGGTCTGCAGATCGATGCGCTGATCTACGCGCTGCTCGTCGCGGGAATCTTCGGCTCGATGTGGCCGTAGCCTCACGGCCGCAACGCCTGCCGCATGTTGCAATCGGGGCAGTTTGCGCCGGGCGCGCAAACTGTCCCGGTTGCGCGGGCCCCAGCGTGGGCTCAACTCGAGTCCGGCACCAATAGCTGCCGCACCGTGCGGCCGCCGGCAAGGCGGTCGAATCCCGCGTTGATGTCCTCGAGCCCGATGCGCTCCGACAGCAGCCGGTCGATCGGCAGCGAGCCGGACCTGAACCAATCGATGTAGCGCGGAATGTCGCGGCTCGGCACGCAGCTGCCCATGTAGCTGCCCTGCTAGAACATCTCCGATTCGCCGGGCTCCTTGATATCGGTCTGGTAGCGCGACGGGATGTGTTCGCCGGTGATCATCTCCTCGTAGCTCTGTCCCGGGCCGACCATCGGGTACACGCCCGCATCCGGATCGATCAGCACTTCGAGGAACGCCGGCCCGGCGAACGTCACGAATTCCTCGACCACGCTCGGCACGTCTTCCTTGCGGTCCAGCCGCCTGGCGAAACGAAAACCGTCCGCCTGCGCGGTCTTGACGAAGTCCTTCTTGTGCAGCGACTTGTCGCTTGCCGACAGCCGCCCCTTGAAGAAGAGCTTCTGCCACTGCTTGACCATGCCGTCGCCGAAGTTGTTGAGCACCACGACCTTCACCGGCAGGTCGTAGGTCGTCACGGTCTCGAGCTCGCCGATGTTCATGCGGATGCTGGCATCGCCGTCGATGTCGATGACCAGCCGGTCGCGCTGCGCCACCTGCGCGCCGATCGCCGCCGGCAGCCCGAACCCCATCGTTCCCATGCTGCCCGAGGTGAGCCACAGCCGCGGCGCGCGGAAGTCGAAGTACTGCGCGGCCCACATCTGGTGCTGTCCGACGCCGGTGGCGATGATCGCCTCGCCGCGCGTCAGCCGGTTGATCTCCTCGATCAGGTAGTAGGGCTGGATGAGCGGGCTGGCGCGGTCGTAGTTCATCGCGTAGCGCGTCTTGAGCCCGGCAAGGTGCGCGTGCCACGCGGACACGTCGAGCGTGACGCCCGCGTTCTGGCCGTACTCCAGCAGCGCAACCAGGGCATCGGCGAGCACGCCGACGTGGCTCCAGCTCACGCGCTTGACCTTGTTGATCTCGGAGGCGTCGATGTCGATGTGCGCGATGCGCTTGGCGTTGCTCGCGAACTTGGCTGGAACGCCGGCCACGCGGTCGTCGAAGCGCGAGCCGAGCGCGATGAGGAAGTCGCAGTCATCGACGCAGTAGTTGGCGAAGGCCGTGCCGTGCATGCCGAGCATGCGCATGGACAGGGGATGGGTCGTGTCGAACGAGCCGATGCCCATGAGCGTCGTGACCACCGGAATGCCAAAGGCCTGCGAGAACTCGCGCATCGCGTATGCAGCGCCGCCGTTGATCACGCCGCCGCCGGCGTAGATGAGCGGCCGCTTCGCCTCGCTCAGCATCGAGAAGAACTCGGCGCACTCCTGCTTCGACAGCACGTTGCTGGTGAGACGACTCATGCGCTGCCGATAGCCCGGCACCGGCAGGCGGCCCGATCCCTTGAAGGTGCCCTTCCAGTTCTGCACGTCCTTGGGCACGTCGAGCACCACCGGGCCGGGCCGGCCGGTACGCGCGATCTCGAACGCGGTACGCACCGTCGCCTCGAGCTTGGCCGGATCGGTGACGAGGAACACGTGCTTCGCCACCGCGCCCATGATGCTCGCGACCGGCGCCTCCTGGAACGCGTCGCTGCCGATCGCGTTGGTGGGCACCTGGCCGCAGATCACCACCATCGGCACGGAATCGGCCATCGAATCGCGCACCGGCGTCACGGTGTTGGTGGCGCCAGGCCCGGAGGTCACGAGGCAGACGCCGACGCGGCCGCTGGCGCGGGCGTATCCCGCCGCCATGAATCCCGCTCCCTGTTCGTTGGCCGGAACGATCAACGGCACGCCGGCCACGCCGCGATGCGCCTCGTTGAAGAGGAACACGGCGTCGTAGGTCGGCAGGATGGCGCCGCCCGAGTAGCCGAAGATGGTGTCGACGCCCTCGTCGGCGAGCACCTGCACGATCATCTCGGCGCCGGAAAGGATACTGCCCGCGAGTGGGTGCGCGGCCCGCTCGAGGACTTGATGGCTTTCTTTCACTGTTGCTGCTGGTCTGATACCGGACTTGAGTTATTAAGGGGACAGTCCCCTTTGATAATGTCCCCTTAATAACTCAAGTTCGGCGCCAGACTAGCAGCAATTGGGCATCGGGCAAGTTTTGCTATGCTCGCCTCGCACGCGCTGCCGGCGTGTTCTTTCTGTCGGACAGAACTGCGACGCATGCGTCATATCATCGCCATCCTGCTGCAGAACGAAGCCGGTGCGCTCAACCGCGTCGCGGGGCTGTTCTCCACGCGCGGCTACAACATCGAATCGCTGAGCGTCGCGGCCACCGACGATCCGGCGGTGTCACGGCTCACGCTCGTCACCAAGGGCTCGGATGCCGTCATCCAGCAGATCGCGAGCCAGCTGCTCAAGCTGGTGGACGTGGTTAGCGTGGAGGATCTGACGCGCGGCGAGCACGTCGAGCGCGAGCTGTTGCTCCTCAAGATCAGCGTGACGGACGCGGCGCAGGATGCAGCGCTCAATGCCGCCGTTGCGCGGGCGGGCGGCAAGGTCCTGTCGGTGAGCGGCGCGGCGCACATCGTGGAGCTGACCAGCGGCGAGGCGCAGATCAACGGGTTCGTGGCGGAGGCGGCACGCTGCGGGGAGATCGTCGAGGTGGTGCGCAGCGGCGCCCTGGGTGTGGCGCGCAAGTGAACGCGGCCGCATCGGCACCTTCCCTGGGTGCGGCGGCGCGATACTGGCTGACCCTCGGCTGGATCAATTTCGGCGGCCCGGCCGGGCAGATCGCGATCATGCATCGCGATCTGGTCGAGAAACGCGCCTGGATCGACGAGCAGCGCTTCCTGCACGCGCTCAACTACTGCATGTTGCTTCCGGGCCCCGAAGCCATGCAGCTCGCGATCTACATCGGCTGGCTCATGCACGGCACCACGGGTGGCGTCATCGCCGGAATCGGTTTCCTTCTTCCCGCCGTGTTGATTCTCCTGCTGCTGTCGTGGCTTTACGCGAGCTACGGCCACGTCGGTCCCATCGCGGGGGTGCTCGCAGGTTTCAAGCCGGTGGTGGTCGCGATCGTGCTGTTCGCAGTCGTTACGGTCGGCCGGCGCGCGCTCAAGCGCGCCGAGCATTTCGTGCTCGCCGCCGCGGCGTTCCTGGCGATCCAGTTCCTGGACGTGCCGTTTCCGCTCATCGTGCTCGGTGCAATCGGCATCGGCCTGCTCATGGGCTTCGTGCGCCGCGACGCGCCCGCCACGAGTACTGCCGGCGTCGCGAGCTCATCGCCCATCGCAGGTAACGTCGCGCGGCCGGCGCGCCCGCTGCGTCTCATCGCATTGTGGATCGCGCTCACGGTCATCCCGCTCGGGGTGCTCGCGATGATCCAGGCGCCACGCGTGCTCAAACCCGTCTACCTGTTCTTCACCCAGGCGGCGTTCGTCACCTTCGGAGGCGCGTATGCGGTGCTCGCCTACGTGAACCAGGCCGCGGTACAGCAGTTCGGATGGCTCACAGCCGCCCAGGCGGTGGACGGCTTCGCGCTGGCCGAGACCACGCCGGGTCCGCTCATCATGGTGCTGCAGTTCGTCGGCTTCGTGGCGGGCTGGAATGCGCCCGAGCCATGGACGCCCGCGGCCGCGGCGCTCAGCGCCGCCCTGCTCACGAGTTACGCGACGTTCGTGCCGAGCTTCTTTTTCATTCTCCTGGGCGCTCCGTACATCGAGCGGCTGCGCGGCGTCCGCTGGCTGGATGCGGCGTTGGCGGCGGTCACTGCGGCCGTGGTGGGCGTCATTCTCAATCTCGGCGTCGTGTTCGGGACTGCGGTACTCTGGAACCGGGGCGAGGGGAACGCTTTCGCCCTCGCGGTCGCCGGGCTCGCCGCGCTCGCGCTCTGGCGCGGGGTCAAGGTGTCGTGGCTGGTGCTCGGCGGTGGTTTCGCAGGATTGCTGGCGCACTTGCCCGGGTGGATCTGACGTCATGAAGTATCTGCACACGATGGTGCGGGTGAGCGACCTGGAGCGCTCGCTCGATTTCTACTGCAACAGGCTCGGGCTCCGGGAGCTGCGTCGCACCGTCAACGAGCAGGGGCGATACACACTGGTGTTCCTCGCCGCACCCGGGGACGAGAGTGCGCAGATCGAGCTCACCTTCAACTGGGATCGGGAAGACTACGGCGGCGGGCGCAACTTCGGGCATCTCGCGTACGCCGTCGACGATATCTATGGGCTCTGCCAGCGCCTCATGGACGGCGGCGTGACGATCAATCGTCCGCCGCGCGACGGACGCATGGCGTTCGTGCGCTCGCCGGACGGCATTTCCATCGAGTTGCTGCAGAAGGGCGCTGCGCAGCCGCCGCGCGAGCCCTGGGTGTCGATGAAGAACGAGGGGACGTGGTGAGGCGCGAGGGAGCCTCTGATCCGCTCCCGCGCGCTCCCCCTGGGATGTGACGCAGCCGCCAAGGAGTTGCCGATGAACCGGTGCATGGGTGTGTATGCGGCGGCCTCGGTATTCGCCGCCTCGCTGGGAATGCCCGTCGCGGACGCCGCCGGTCCCGCGGATCCAGCCAGGGCCTGCAGCGCGCTCGAGGCGTTCGACTTCAGCCGCATTCCCGACGCGGCGACGCGCGTCGCTGCCACGGCGCAAGTCGCGGCGGTGGACGACCAGCCCTCGCAGTGCCGCGTGATCGCGTACGTCACACCGAACGTCGGCATCGAGGTCCGGCTGCCGGAGTCCGCGTGGAACGGCAAGCTCTACCACGTCGGTTGCGGAGCACTCTGCGGCAGCACCGCGCTGATGCTCGATGAGCTCAAGGCCGGCAACGAAGCGCTGGCGCGCGGCTACGCCGTCGTCGCAAGCGACATGGGTCATCGGTCGGCATCGGCGGCCGACGGACTGTGGGCGCGCGGCAATCTCGCCTCCCAGGTCGATTTCGGCTATCGCGCCACCCACGTAGCCACACTCGCGGCCAAAGCGATCCTCGAGCGCTACTACGGCGCTGCGCCGCAGCGCGCGTATTTCGAGGGTTGCGCCACCGGCGGACGCCAGGCCTTGATGCTCGCGCAGCGTTTTCCCGCTGACTTCGACGGCATCATCGCGGGCTGCCCGATCCTGAGCCACGGCGCAGAATCGGTGCACGTCACCTGGTCGGTACGCGCCAATCTCGACGGGCGCGGCCAGCCGATACTGAAGGACGAGCAGCTGCCGTTGATCCATGCCGCGGTGCTCGCCGCGTGCGATGCGCGCGACGGCACCAAGGACGGAATCGTGGCCGATCCACGCGCCTGCAACTTCGACCCCAACGCCATGCGCTGCAAGGCGCGAACCACCGCCGACTGCCTCGCGCCGGTGCAGGTCGAGGTCGCGCGCAAGCTCTACCAGGGCGCGCGCAATTCGCGCGGCGAGCCCCTCACCGTCGGAGGAGTCATGCCGGGCTCGGAGCTGCAGTGGGCGAACGCCTTCATCGCCGTCGGTGCCGAGCCACCCTTCGAGGAGCGGGTCGCGAACGAGTACCTGGCAAACCTCGGCCTGTTCGACGCGAGCTCGCGCCCGCTGAGCGTGCGCGAGCTGAACTTCGACCGCGACCCGCCGCGGCTGGCGCTCACCGACGCGCTGTCGAATGCTTCCAATCCCGACCTGCGCGCGTTTCGCCAGCGCGGCGGCCGCCTGATCCTGCATCAGGGCTGGTCCGATCCGTCCACGGCGACCGCCGGTTCGCTCGACTACTACGAAGCGGTCACCCGCGTGATGGGCGGCCCGGAGCGTACGCAGGAGTTCGCGCGGCTGTACCTGCTGCCGGGTGTTGGGCACTGCGGCGGCGGCAAGGGCGCCTCGGTCGTCGACTACCTCACCGCGCTCGAGCGCTGGGTCGAGCGCAACGAGGCGCCCGACATGCTGGTGGGGTATCACATCCAGGGCGAGGTGGATCCGGGCGCGCCGCGCTTTCCGATCGACCCGGCCCAGGTGGATTTCTCGCGGCCCTATTTCCCGTACCCTGCTGCCGCGCGGTACTCCGGCAAGGGCGATGTGACCGACCATCGCAACTGGGTGAAGGGCGCGGCGCCGGCCAGGCGGTGAGCGGCCACGACGCGGCGAGCGCAAAGGAGATCAGCATGCCGACCGTCTTGCTCACGGGCGCCAACCGCGGCCTGGGTCTGGAGTTCGTGCGCCAGTACCACGCAGACGGCTGGCGCATTCACGCGTGCGCCCGCAATCCGGACGATGCGACGGAGCTGCAGGCTCTGACCGGCGAGGCAGCCGGGCACATCAGCCTGCATGCGCTCGACGTCACCGATTTCCCCGCCATCGATGCGCTCGCGCGCCGTCTTCTGGGAACGCCGATCGACGTGCTGATCAATTGCGCCGGCTGGATGGGCAGCCGCAGCGCGGACCGCGGCGGGGTGTCGGTGCAACAGTTCGGCAATTCGGACTATGCCGAATGGGACAGGATGTTCCGCATCAATGCCTGGGCGCCGATGAAGATGGTGGAGGCTTTCATCGATCACGTCGCGGCGGGCGAGCAGAGAAAGATCGTATCGCTGACTTCGCTGATGGGTTCGATCGCGCAGAACACCTCCGGGAATTCCTACCCGTACCGCGCCAGCAAGGCCGCACTCAACGCGATCGTGCGCTCGCTCGCGATCGACCTCGGCAAGCGCGGCATCATCGCCGTGCCCGTGAATCCCGGCTGGGTGCGCACGGACATGGGCGGACCCAGGGCCGAGATCGAGCCCGCGACGAGCGTGAGCGGCATGCGCCGGCTCATCGCCGGGCTCACGCCCGAACAGTCAGGACGTTTCTGGAACTACGACGGGAAGGAGCTGGCTTGGTAGCCGGTTCCGGGGCGATGCCGAGTCGGTATGTCTGAACGACTTATCCACATTTCCCGAAACGCAACCGTCCCGTAGTGTGAGTTCGTTCAGACATACCGACTCGGCATCCCTGGCTACTTCGGTTGTGAGGCATGCCATGCGGCGAGGACTTCCCGCTCGCGTCCCGGTGCGATTCCCGCCTTGAGTTTCGCCTGCTGTTCGGCGGGGCGCGTCAGATGCCAGGCGAGCGTGTCGCGCACCGTCTCGAGCATCGGTCGGATCTTCAGCCCGGCCTTGTTCGCGCGCTCGGCGCTGGTGTCGGCGAACGCTGCTTCCTCGCCGACAGCGTGCAGCCACACCGGCATGTCGCTCCAGCCTTCGACCTTCTGCTCCGCGAGGAACTGCGCCGGCACCCATGTGGGTTTCGCATCGTTGCCGGCTGCGCGCACGCAGGCGTCGAGCAGCGAGCCCATCGTGAAGGCGTGCGGATCCGAAACGACATTGAAGGTTCCGAACGCGCGGCTCGCGATGCAGCCCAGCGCGAAATCGCACAGATCGCGTACGTCGATGATCTGGATGCGATCCGCCGGTGAGTTCGGCGCCAGCACCTCTCCGCCGCGCGCGACACGCGCCGGCCAGTAGGTGAAGCGGTCCGTGTTGTCCTCGGGCCCGACGATCAGACCCGGCCGCAGCGTCGTGACGCGGCCGGGCATCGCCTTTTCCGCGGCCTGCTCGCACAGCGCCTTCAGCGGTCCATAGGTTGCGCCGTCCACGTTCTCGATGGTCTCGTCGGCGGTCTTGCCGACCGGCGAGCCCTCATCGTTGGGTTTGGCGAGGCTCGCGTACACCGAGATGCTCGATACGAACAGGTAATGCGCGACGTTCGGCGCCAGCAGCTCCGCCGACAGGCGCACGTGGCGCGGCACGTACCCGGAGGTGTCGAGCACCGCGTCCCACTTACGACCCTTGAGCGCATCGAGCTGGCCGTTGCGATCGCCGTTGAGCACCTCGACGCCCTTGACGCGCCCGACGTTGGTGCGGCCGCGATTGAAGATGGCGATCGAATGCCCGCGCGCGCGCGCCGCCTCGATGAAGTGTGGCCCGACGAAGCGCGTGCCGCCGAGCACGAGAATGTTCAGCTTCCCCGGCGGCTCCGCCGCCCTCGCCGACCGGAAGGACAGGGCCGCCGCCAGCGCAGAAGCGCTGCCGGCGATCAGAACGTCGCGACGTTTCATGTCTCTACTCCATTCCTTGCTCTTTTCCACTCTTCGGATTTCAGGCTGGCGCACGGCTCGCCCGGGGCACTTTCAAAACCGTCGGCGACAGGGATGTCGCCGTCGGAGCCTGCAGGGATGTACTTGCGGCGTTTTTGAAAGTGCCCCGGGCGAGCCGCGCGCCAGCCTGAAATCCGACAGACAACTCAATGTCCGATGTACTTCTCCAGCCAGTCCTTCGTCGTCTGGTACCAGAAGAGCGAGTTCTGCGGTTTGAGGACCCAGTGGTTCTCGTCCGGGAAGTACACCAGCTTGCTCGGCACGCCGCGCGTCTGCAGCGTGTTGAACAGCTCGAAGCCGTGGTTGACCGGCACGCGCATGTCGAGCTGGCCGTGGATGATCAGCGTCGGCGTGCTGAAGTTGCCGGCCGAGGTGTGCGGCGAGAAGCGCGCGAAGTCGGCGGGCTTGTCCCAGAAGTTGAAGAAGCGGCGCTTCCCGGCGGCGTAGTCCGCGCCGTACTGTGTGAAGCTGTTGTACACGGCGGCATGCGCGATCAGCGCCTTGAACGGATGCGGCCGGCCGAGGAGGGTGGTCGCGAGAAAACCGCCATAGCTGCCGCCACCCGCCGCCATGCGCTGCGCATCGACAAAGGGTCGGGACTTCAGGTACTCGGCGGCCTTGATCGTGTCCTCGTACGGCAGCGAGATCTGGTCCGGATTGATGGCATCCGTGAAGGCCTGGCCGAAACCGCTCGATCCGTGGAAGTTGTGCCAGGTCGTGATGTAACCCCATCCCGCGAACACCTGCGCGTTCCAGCGCCATTGCGTGCCTGCGGTGACGCCATTGTGCGGGCCGCCGTGCAACAGCATGTAGACGGGGTACTTCTTCGACGCGTCGAAGTCGGGCGGATAGACGATCCACATCTGGATGTCCTGATCGGCCGCGCCCCTGTAGGTGACGCTCTCAACCCGTCCGAGCTTCACGGTCGCCAGTTTCTCGTCGTTGAACGTCGACAGCCTGGTCGCGGCTCCCGAGCGCGGATTGACGCTCACCAGCGTCGGCGGTTCGGCGAAGCTCTGACGGATCGCGACCAGCGTCGGGCCCGCCAGGCTCAGGCCGGAGAAGCTCGACTCCTTCGTGATCGCCTTCGGCGCCCCGCCGCCCGTCTCGAGGCGATAGATGCGCCGCGTGCCCGCATCGTCGATCGATCCGAGCAACGCGCGCGAATCGGCGCTCCACACCAGTCCTTCCACCGAGCGGTCCCAGTCCTCCGTCATGACGCGTTGCGTGCCGCTGCGGCGGTCGAGCAGCACGAGCCGCGATTTGTCGGCGTAGAAGCCCTTGATCTTCTGCCGCGTGAATGCCAGGTGGCGCCCGTCGTGGCTATACACCGGGCCTGTGTCGTTGGCAGAGTTGTCGGTAGTGAGATTGCGAGCGGCGCCGCCGCCGGCCGGCACGATGAAGATGTCATAGTTGGAGTCGATGCCGCTGCGATCGATGTCGGCGGCGAATGCGATTTCGGCGCCGTCCGGGGCGATGTCGTAGGAGTCGACGTCCGGCTCCTGCACCGATAGCGCGAAGCCCGTGGGCAGAGTGATCGGGTCCGGGTCGCCGCTGCCGGAAAGCGCGACGCTGTAGAGGTGAGCGGAGCGGTCGTCGATGAAATGGTCCCAATAGCTGAAGGGCGCCTTCTCCCAGACCCTGGCGGTCATCTTCGTCTCGGTGCGCTCCTTCTGGCGGTCCTCCATCTGCTTCCAGCTCTGCAGCCCGGGCCACACGTAGCTGATGAACGCGATGCGCTGCGAGTCCGGAAACCACTTCGGCGAGGCGGCCCCGGTCGGCACGTTGGTGACGCGGCGCGCTTCGCCGCCGTCCGGCGCGATCACGTAGATCTGGTTATCCTTGTCCTCACCGCGCTTGGAAACGAAGGCGATCCACTGGCCGTCGGGACTGAAGCGCGGCGCAGTGTCGTTCGCCTGGTCGCTGGTGAGCTGGCGCGCCGCGCCGCCCGCCGTCGGCACCAGCCACAGGTCCGAGAAGCCCTTGTTCTTCTCCACGTCGTACTGCGTGACGGCGAGAACCGCGAGCTTGCCGTCGGGGGAGATCGACGGATCGCCGAGGCGCTCGAGCTGCCACATGGTTTGGGCGGTGAGCGGCGTGCTCTGAGCCTCGGCTGCAGCCGGAAGTGCTGCGACCGCCAGGGCGATACAGCACGAAACATACGGCGCGGGTACTCGCATCGGGGACTCCTGATTGACGGGTGGTACCTTCTTCGCGGGCGGTACCTCGAGTTCGAATGGGCGGCGATTCTGCCGAGCCGCGCGCCCTGGCGCAATTACAGGGCCGAACCGCTCGCCTGGATCGACGAAGCGCTGGACAATGCCGCTCTCTGTCCCTCTTGTTCGCCCGGGAGTTCGCACGTGGAAGAGCTCGACCAGCTTCGTCAGGACCTGCGCGCCTTCGCCGCCGAGCGCGACTGGGACCAGTTTCACACGCCCAAGAACCTGGCCGCCCGGGTACGCGGCAGGCCGGACAAGTACGACAAGTATTGAGGCGACGTCGGTACCGCGCGATGCGCGGATCGATCTAGGCTTTCACCAGGGCCTTGCCGAAGTTCTCGCCGCGCATCAGCTTGCAGAAGTGCGCGGCTGCATTCTGCAGGCCCTGCACGATGTCCTCCTTGTAGCGCAGGTGCCCCTCGGCGAACCACGCGATCGCATCCTTGAGGAAGGCCTCGCGGCGGTGCTCGTAGTCGTGCGCAACCAGCGGCAGCACGCGCGGCCGTGCCCGCACCGCCGGCGCGAGGCTCTCGTCCGGCGCGCGTTCGACCAGATCGTCCGCCCTGATCAGGCCGCACAGCACGACGCGGCCGCCTGCCGAGACGTGCCCGCCGCTGACCACGGTATCGAGAATTTCGCCGCCGCTGTTGTCGAAGAACACATGGACGCCGCGCGGCGCCAGCTGCCGCAGCCGCTGGGTGAGCGACTCGGAGCGATAGTTGATGCAGGCGTTGAAATGCGCCTCCTTGACGCACCACTCGCATTTCTGGCGCGTGCCGGCGATACCGATGACCTTGCAACCCTTGATGCGCGCAATCTGCCCGACCATCGAGCCCACCGCGCCGGCGGCGGCCGAGACCAGCACGATTTCACCCTGCCTGACTTCCGCCAGATCGAGCAGCCCGCAGTACGCTGTCAGTCCCGGCATGCCCATGACGCCGAGCGCCGTGGTCATCGGCGCGCCGCCCGTCTTGATGCGCTGAACGTGCACGCCGTCGGAAATGCAGTAGCTCTGCAGCCCCGCTTCCATCACCACTTTCTCACCGACGTTGAAGACCTCATTGCGCGATTGCACCACCTCGCAGATCGCGCGGGCCGGCATCACGTCGCCGGGACGCAGCAGCGTGGGGTATTGACGCCCGTCGATGCGCGCGCGCACGTACGGATCCAGGGACAGCCATTCGGTGCGGCAGAGCATTTCGCCCTTGTCGGGCTCGGGCGCTTGCGTCGCCACGAACTCGAAATCCTCGGGTGTGGGCACGCCCTCGGGAAGATTCCGGATGCGAACCTGGTAATTTCTCATCGCGGCGCTCCTCGCAACACCCGGTGCGCCAGTTCAGGCTACGCCGCGCACGCGGAAAGGTGAAGCGCCGGCGCTCTCCCGGCGCCGGGTGTCACGCCGAGCCGCGTTCCGCGAGCCAGCGCAGCGCCAGGATGGCGGTGACATTGTTGAGTGCGTGCATCGTGAGCGGCGCGAGCAGGCCGCCCGAGCGCCGCATCAGCTCTCCGCCGATCAATCCCATGAGAAAGAAGATGGGAAACAGCGGCGCCGTCAGGTGCAACGATGCGAACAGCGCCGCCTGGACGGCGTTCGCCCAGCCGAAGGAGATGCGGCGCGCCAGGCCTGTGAGCAGCACGCCGCGGAACAGGATTTCCTCGACGATGGGCGCGAGGAGGGCGGCGAGCAGCACGGTGAACCAGAGACTGTGCTGTTCCGTCATCAGGCGCAGGCTCTCGGTGAGCTCACGCTGCGGATGATCGTCGCTGCCGAGTGCGGGCAGCGCGGGCGCGAGAATCACGGTGATGATCCGCAGCGCCAGGAAGGCCAGCACCCCCGCCCCGAGGGCCCGCGGGACGCTCCATCGTGTCGCGAGCAGCAATCGCGGCGGCGCCAGCGGAAGTATTACCAGGACCGTGGCGCCCACCGCCGCTGAAGTCCACAGCAGTTGCCGGCCGAACGCCGCCTGCGCCGACGCGAAATCCGTGGCCGACGACGATGATGCGCCGGAGACCAGCCTCGCGAATGTCGCCGGCTGTACCAGATAGAACGCCAGCAGCTCGGCGACGATGAGCAGCGAGAATGCGAGCCACACGTGCCACAGGCGCCAGCCCGGCCCGTCCCACCCCGGCGGCTTGCTGGCGCGAACACGCGCGCGGCCGCGATAGTGGACTGGCACTACGAGGACGAGCGGCAGCAGCAGGCCCACCAGCATGGCCAGGAGCAATGGCGCGATACCGTTCACGCCGGCACTTGCTCCTCCTCGAGCACTTGCACGCACAGCGGGTCCTCGCCCATCTGCTGCCACCAGTCGCGCAGACGCGGCAGCGCCGCGGTGGGGAATGCGATCCCGGGGTCCAGCGCGATGCCCTTGGCGCGCGCGCACATCACCACGCGTGCGACATAAGGAGAGGCGATGGATCCGCGCAGCTTCACGGCGGGTTCCTCGATGGCGGTACGCAGACTATTATGATGCGAACAGGGAGGGACACAGCGATGGCAGTGAAGCGACCGACCGTGAGCCGTGCGCCCGACGACACCGTCTGGGTGCGGCGCTCGTATTTCGACTGCCGCTTCGGACAACTGCACGTGCGCACGGCGTTCCCGTCGAACGGCGGCTTCGATGAGCACACCACGCTCGTCTGCTTCCACGCCAGCCCGCTGTCGAGCCGTTCCTTCGCGCGCTTTCTGCCCCAGATCGCGCGCGACCGCTCGGTCTATGCGCCGGACACGCCGGGCTGCGGGGAGTCCGACACCCCGGCCAGCAGGCCGGCGATCGCCGACTACGCCGCCGCCATGGGCGACTTCCTCGATCAGATGCGCTTTCGTCAGGTGGATCTTCTCGGCTATCACGGCGGCGCCCTGATCGCGACCGAGCTCGCGATCCAGAAACCCGAGCAGGTGCGCCGCGTGGTGCTGGTGGCGCCACCGATCTTCACCGCGCTGGAACGCGACTCCATCAACCGCCCGGGCAGTACCGCTGCGGTCAGCGAGGACGGCTCGCACCTGCTGCGCGAATGGCAGCGCTCGATCGAGTCGCGCGGCCCCGGCATGACGCTCGATGCGCTCGGCGAGGCATTTGCGGAACAGCTGCACAACGGTGCGAACGCCGCGTGGAGCGCGCGCGCCGCGCACCAGTACTCTGCCGTGGAACGGCTGCCCCTGCTCAAGCAGCCGGTCCTGACATTGCGGCCGAAGGATCACACCTGGGACGGGAGTGCGCAGGCGCGCCAGTTGATCCGCGGCGTCAAGGTGATCGACCTTCCCGATTACGGACTGGGCGTGTTCGACGTCGCGCCCGGCGTCGTGGCGCAGCACGTGCGCGCCTTTCTCAGCGCAGCCTGAGCAGCGTCGATCAGTCCGAGGGCGCTGCCGAGGAGGCGGTCGTGATCGGGGTGGCCGATGCGACTCGCACGCGGGATCGATACAGCACGCCGATTCCCGCGAGCATCAGCACGAGCAGCGGAATGCTCGCGAGATTGAGCTTCGACCAGCCGAGATAGTGGATCGCGGGACCCGCAAGTAGCGAAGCGAGGGCCTGCGAGCCGAACACCGCGAATTCGTTCAGCCCCTGCACCTTGAAGCGCTCGGAGGCGCGATAGGTGGTGGTGAGCAAGGTCGTGCCGGCGATGAACAGCAGATTCCAGCCCGCGCCGAGCAGCACGAGGCCCCACCAGTAGTGCATGACATGGTGCGTGCCGAGGATCGAAATGGTGACGCAGGTGCTCATGAGCGCGATGCCGATGAGCATCATCGGCTTCACGCCGAGCCGCGAGATGAGCCAGCCGCTTGCCAGCGAAGGCACGTACATGCCGAACAGGTGGCTCTGTACCACCCACGTCGTGTCGCCGACGCTGTGGCCGTCGACGACGTGCATGCTGAGGGGTGTTGCGGTCATGATGAAGCTCATGACGCCGAACGCCGCCACGCCCGCGAGCACCGCCACGACGAATTGCGGCTGACGCGCCACCTCGCGCATGGGGCGGGCCGGCTCCGAACTGCTCGCGACACGCGGTGCCGAATCGGGCAGCCGCGAAAGAACGATGATGGCGCCGGCGTAGAGCAGCGCGACCACGACGAACGATCCTGCGAACTCGACGCCGCCGAGCGCGTGCCGCGAGAGCAGAGCTAGTTGCGGAGACAGCCACGCCGCGCCCAGCATGCCCAGCATGACGATGGACACCGCCTGGCTGGCGCGTTCGGCGCCGACGTATTCGATCGCTGCGAAACGATACTGCTGCACGAAAGCGAGATTGGCGCCGAGCAGCACGATGGCGAGACAGAACACCAGGTAGTTGGAGCGCCAGATCGACCAGGCGATGACCAGCGAGGCGCAGCCCGCCAGCGCCGCGCTGAGGATGAACGCACGCCGCCGGCCGATCCTCTGCATGAGCAGCGCTGCCGGCAACGTGGTCAGCGCGAGACCGAGGATCGACATCGAGACCGGCAGGGTCGCGAGAGAGGGATCAGGCGCCAGGCGCGCGCCGAGGATGCCGCCGAATACCACTACCGCCACGGTGCCGGAGGCGGATAGGAGCTGGGCGAGGGCGAGAAGATAGACGTGCCGTGGCATGAGGGGCGCTACTGTACCGGGGAGGGTGCGGGTGCGGCACTGGGACGCCCGCATCGTTTGATCGGGCGGTCCTGCCGCACCGGTACTCTGTTTCTACTCTCGGCACGGGCAAATCGGCCGGTCGGCCATTGCGCTGCGTCACGCAAACTTGCCGTGGCGCGCCCCTTATGTTTACTTTGTGCACGGCGTGCGCGCGTCTTTGTCACCATCGGCTCGCGATCGCCTCCTCCAATAAGAACGACGGCAGCGCCCATGACTTCGAAATCAGACCGCAACACCAGCAGCAGTGTCGATCCGGATCGCACCGACGAGCTGCCGGCGCTCGATATGCGCGCCTTCGAGGTGGACCGCGGCATCGAGCCGGTCGATCCGCTCGTCAGCACCGACACCTGGGCCGCTCCTAATCCGCTCACCGCGCAGGCCGCGCCCGGCGCCGCTCGCAGCAGGGCCCTGGCGGACGATTCCGCCCCGGCGCCCGACGAGCCGGGAACGATTTTCGAGACGATCCGCGCGCTCGAGGGCAACCTGCGCGCCAAGTCCGAGAACATCGCCGTTCTCGAGGAGTCGCTCGAGCGCGCCGAGCGCGACCGCCTCGGCGCCGAAAAGCGTGCGCGCGAACGCGAGCAGGCCACCGCGCGCATCGAATCCGAGCTCGAGGCGCGTCACCAGGCGCTCGCCAATCTCGAAACCCGGCTCGCGGCGCAGGCCGAGGCGGCCCGCGCCACCGAGCGGCAGCTGCGTTCGCTGGAGAAGGAGCGCGCCGAGCTCCATACGCGGATCGAGGACCTGGACCACAGCGTCACGGGGTTGCATGCGGATCTGGAGTCGCGCGGCGCCACCATCGCCAAGCTCAAGACCGATCTGGCAGCGCGCGTCGAGCAGATCCGCGAGCTGGAGCGGCATCGCGACGCGCGCGACATCGACCAGGTGGCGCGCGATGAAGCCCTGCGCTCGCGTGATGCGCGCATCGCCGAGGTGCAGGCCGAGCTCGCCTCTCGTACCTCCGAGCTCACGGCGCAACTGGGATTGAAGGAACAAGCTCGCGTCGAGGCGACGCGCCAGCTGGAGCTGGGCGCGGTCCGGATCGCCGGGCTCGAAAGCGGCATGCGCGAGTCCCAGCGGCGTTCGCAGGCGCAGCTCGAAGCATTGCACGGCCTGGAAACGCGCCGGCGCTATCACGACGAGGTCCTGTTCGAGCTGGATTGCGAGATCGAGGCGCAGCAGCGGCGGCTTGCGGAAATGGAGGGCGAGGCGGCACGGCGCGTGCAGGACGGCGACGCATTGCAGGCGCAGCTGCGCGAGCGCGATGCGACGATCGCCGCGCTGCGCGGCGAGGTGACGGCGCACACCGCGACGCTCGCCGAGCGGGTCGCCGAGGTGGAGGCGTTGCGCGTGGCCACGCAGGAGTCCGGGTCCGCCGTGGCCGATCGCGAACAACGGCTCGGCGCCATGCAGATGGAGACCGCGCGCCTGCAGGGCGAGGTCGCGGCGCGCGACGCAGCGATCGCCGGGCTGCGCGACGAGCTGGCGCAGGCCAGGACGGAAATCGCCGCCCGCATCGAGGCGCTGACGACTCTGGAGCGCGCGAACGAGACGCTGCAGAGTCAGCTCGCCGAGGGCGCCACCCAGAACCGCGGGCTGCGGTCGTTCATGGAATCCGAACAGGCCAAGGTCGCGGCGCTCGAAGCGGACCTCGCGGCACGCTCGCACACGATCGCGGAGCTCGAGGCACGCCAGCGCGTGCAGGCCGAGACCGCGGAGGCACAGGCGCTGGAGCTCGACAACTGGAAGGAGAAGTGGTGGGAGATTGCGGGCGCGGTCGGCGAGAAGGAGTCGCGCCTCACGCACCTGGAATCCGATCTCAAGGTACGCACCTCGGAGCTGGCGGTGCGCGCCGAGCGCATCACCACGCTGCAGAAGACCATCACCGACCAGGTCGACACGATCGCGCTGCTCGAACAGGAGGTGCGCGACAAGGCCGAGGCGCTGGCGCGGATCGAGGGCGACGTGCGGGCCGCCGAGGAAGCGATGCTGCGGCTCGAATCCCAGGTGCGCCAGAAGAGCGAGCAGCTCACGGGGACGCAGCGAACCAGCGAGGAGCATCGCAGCCAGATCCGGCATCTGCAGGACACGCTCGCGGCGCGCGATGCGACGGTTGGGCGGCTCGAAGTGGAGCTGCGCTCGAGCAGCGATATCATCGGCAACATCCAGCGCGACATCCGCCGGCTGAGCTCGAGCGAAGCCGCCCCGGCGGCACCCGCGCCGGCTGCGCCGGTCGCGGAGGCGCAGGCGCGGCTGCTGGTGCGCATCGACGGCGACTCGGAAGTCGTGCACGTCATCAACAAGCGCACGACGAGCATCGGCCGCACTGAGGACAACGACATCGCGGTGGACACCAAGTACATCAGCCGCCACCACGCCCGCATCCTGTGCGGATCGAACTACACGGTGCTCGAGGATCTCGGCAGCACCAACGGCGTCTACGTCAACAGCCGGCGCGTCAAAGGGCGCCACACCATCGTCGACGGCGACATGGTGATGATCGGCAAGACCCGATTCCGGTTCGCGCTCAAGACTCTCAGCGATCGCACATCGTCATAGTGTCGAGGGTGGTTTGCCCTCCCCGGACCGTTTCAAGAACGCCGTGAATCCCGATCGCTGCGCTCTCCTGCTCCGCGATCGGCCCAGGGCGTCCATCCATGGCCGCCCGTTCGTCGCATGCGACGAACCCCTGGAGGCTCCGACGGCGACGTCCTGTCGCCGACGGTCTTGAAACGGTCCGGGGAGGGCAAACCACCCTGCGTCTCCTTTGGCCCGATGCGCCAGAGCAGCCAGGCCGCGATGGCGTTGAGCGCGAAGATTGCGAGAACCAGCGGATAGGGTGTGGTGTTGGCGAACAGCGCCACGGCCTGTACCGCCGCCGCGGACACCGACAACTGCAGGAACCCGACGAGACCCGACGCCGCGCCGGCGATGCCGGGACGAACGGCGATGGCGCTCGATGTCGAGCTCGGCGCGGCGATCGCATTCGCCAGGCAGACCAGGGCACCGGGAAGGAACAGCGCGAGCGGATGCCGGATGCCGGCAACCGTGAGCGCCACGAGTGCCGCGCCGCCGGCCAGGGCCAGCGCCACGCCGGTGCGTAGCATGCGGTGCGCGCCGCGCCGGCGTGTAACGCGGGCTGCGGTGAAAAACCCGCTGAACGAAGCTGCCGCCGGCACGATGAACCACAAGCCGTAGCTCGCGGGAGACAATCCCATCACGTCGATGGCCACGTGCGGTGCGCCGGCCACGAATGCCGACACGCTCGCGAACATCACCGCACCGAAGAATGCGTAGGCCCGGAACTCGGGGGTCGTGAGCAACTGCCGATAGCTGTCCAGCGAGCCCAGCGCGGTGCGCACGGCGCTCACCTGGGTCTCCTGGATGCGCAGCAGCGTGAAGGCGAGCACCGCGAGCCCGAGCAGGGCGCACAGCACGAAAACGGCGCGCCAGCCCTGCCATTCCACTGCCAGACCACCGAAGGTGGGTGCGAGCATCGGCACGACCAGGATAGCGGTGGCGGTATGCGCGATGCCGCTCGCCGCGCGCTCCGGCCCGAAGAAATCCATGAGCGTGGCGCGCGCGACGGCCATCGCTGCGCCGCTGCCGAACGCCTGCACGATGCGCGCCGCGATCAGCACGCCGATGCTCGGCGCGACGGCGCCGAGAAGACTGCCGGCGAGGAACAGCAACAGGCCGGTGACGATGATCGGGCGGCGGCCGAACCGATCCGACAGCGGCGCCACCAGGATGTTGCCGCCGGCGATCGACAGCAATGCCAGGCTCACCAGCAGCTGGGTGATGCTGAGCGAGCTGGCGAAATGCTCGCGGATGTCGGGCAGCGCCGGCAGGATCGCGTGCATGGCGAAGGTGCCGAGCGAGCCGATGGCGGCCGAGCCGAAGATGAGCCGGCGGGCGAGGGTGCGGTCCACGATGGGGGGGATTATCGCATTGCAGATTGATGCAATAATGCCGCGGAACGCAGCAACCGCGGTCCCCCGTGCACAACAGCTACATCGAGAAGATCCTCAAGGCGCGCGTCTACGACGTCGCGATCGAGTCGCCGCTCGAGCCGGCGCCGCGCCTGTCGCGCCGCCTCGGCAACACGGTGCTGTTCAAGCGCGAGGACCTGCAGCCGGTGTTCTCGTTCAAGCTGCGCGGCGCCTACAACAAGATCGCCCACCTGTCGCAGACCGCTGCCGAGCGCGGCGTGATCTGCGCCTCGGCCGGCAATCACGCGCAGGGCGTGGCGCTGGCGGCGCGCAAGCGCGGCATTCCCGGCCGTGATCGTGATGCCGCAGACCACGCCGCAGCATCAAGGTGCAGGCGGTGCGTCGATCTCGGCGGCGAAGTGGTGCTGCACGGCGACGACTACGACGAGGCCTACGAACACGCGCTGGTGCTGGCGCGCGAGCGCAACCTGGCCTTCGTCCATCCGTTCGACGATCCGGACGTGATCGCGGGGCAGGGCACGATCGGCATGGAGATCCTGCGCCAGCGCCCGCGGCGACATCGACGCGATCTTCGTGCCGGTCGGCGGCGGCGGCCTGATCGCCGGCATCGCGCGCCTACGTGAAGTACCTGTACCCGCGCGTCAAGATCATCGGCGTCGAGCCGGAGGACGCGGCCGCGATGCACGAGTCGCTCAAGGCGCGCGAGCGCGTGACGCTCGAGCGCGTCGGCATCTTCGCCGACGGCGTCGCGGTGCAGCGCGTCGGCGAGGAAACCTTCAAGCTCGCGCGCCAGTACGTCGACGAGATCATGCTGGTCAGCACCGACGAGATCTGCGCGGCGATCCAGGACATCTTCGAGGACACGCGCGCCATCGCCGAGCCCGCCGGCGCGCTGGCGGTAGCCGGCATCAAGAAATACGTGGCGCGCGAGCGCCTGCAGGATGCGACGCTGGTCGCCATCAACAGCGGCGCCAACATGAACTTCGACCGGCTGCGGCACGTCGCCGAGCGCGCCGATCTCGGCGGCCAGCGCGAGGCGCTGCTCGCCGTGGAGATCCCGGAACGCCCGGGCAGCTTCCTGAAGTTCTGCGAGGCGCTCGGCGCGCGCAGCGTCACCGAATTCAACTACCGCTTCGGCAGCGAGGAGCGCGCGCAGATCTTCGTCGGCTTCGCGCTCTCGCAGGGGCGCGAGGAGCGCAGTGCCGTGATCGCCAGCCTGGAGGGCGCGGGGTTCCCGGTGATCGACATGACCGACAACGAGATGGCGAAGCTGCACGTGCGCTACATGGTCGGCGGCCACGCGCGCGGCATCGCAGAACGAGCGGCTCTATCGCTTCGAGTTCCCCGAGCGCCCGGGCGCGCTGCTCAAGTTCCTGCGCGCCATCGGCAGCCGCTGGAACATCAGCCTGTTCCACTACCGCAATCACGGCTCGGACTACGGCCGCGTGCTCGCCGGCATCCAGGTGCCGCCGGCCGAGCGCGCGGAATTCCTGCTGCACCTCGACGATCTGCACTACGCCTACGCCGAGGAAACCGAAAACCCGGCGTACCGGATGTTTCTCGGCGCATGAGCATCGACGCGCGCCACCTGCCGGCCAGTTCTCGCCAGGCGATGTGAGCGGGCGTGGGTGACACGATCGCAGCGGTGTACGCGCCCCGCCGCGAGCCACGGCACGAATCGATCGAGCTGCGCGGTCTCGATCATCACCTCACCCGCTGGGGCGAGGGCGATGCGCCGATCGTCCTGCTGCACGGCTGGATGGATGCCGGTGACACGTTCCAGTTCCTGGTCGATTGCATGCGGGATGCGCATGCGTTCGTCGCGCCGGACTGGCGCGGGTTCGGCCGCAGCGCCTGGGAGCCGCACGGCTACTGGTTCCCGAACTATCTCGCGGATCTCGAAGCGCTGCTCGACGCACTCGCGCCGCGCGCGCCGGTGACGATCATCGGTCACAGCATGGGCGCGAACGTCGCGTCGCTCTACGCCGGCGTGCGGCCCGAGCGCGTCGCGAAGCTCGTCAACATCGAGGGCTTCGGTCTGCCGCGCACCAACCCGGAACGCGCGCCGGAGCGCTACCGCGAATGGCTCGACCAGCTCAAGGCGCCTCCGGGTTTCGCCGCCTACGCGACCAGCGAGCAGCTCGCCGGATTCCTGGCAAGACGCAACCCGCGGTTGACGCCGGAGCGCGCCGAATACATCGCGCGCAGCTGGAGCGGGCGCGGCGCGAACGGCCAATGGCAGATCCGCTCCGATCCGCGCCACAAACTGGTCAATCCGGTGCTCTATCGCCGCGAGGAAGCGGAAGCCTGCTGGAGCCGCGTCGCGGCGCCGGTGCTCATGCTGCTCGCCGAGCACTCGGAATTCCTCGGCCGGCTGGGCGAGGACGGCGAGATCGAGCGGTTGCGCACGCGTTTTCCGAACGTGCGCGTCGAGATCGTGGGCGGCGTCGGTCACATGATGCATCACGAGCAGCCCGCAGAGGTCGCGCGGCGCATCGAGTCGTTCCTGCAGGCATGAGCGCGCACGAGCGCCGGGCGCGGCGCATCGCGATCAGCGTCATCGGCGGCAGCGTGCTGGTCGTCGGCGCAGCGATGGTCGTGCTGCCCGGGCCGGCGCTGATCGTCATTCCACTGGGGCTCGCGATTCTCGGGCCGGAGTTCGCATGGGCGCGCCGCTGGTTGCGTGCAGCGCGCGTCCGGGCGCAGCAGCACGGCCAGTCGTTTACACTGCGACGGTCGCCAGCGGGACTTCAGTAGAAACGCCTGGAAACAACAACACCGGCCATGCTTCCCGAAGACAATTCCCCGCTCCTGCGGCAGATCGCCCTCGTCGCGCTCCTCGGCGGCCTGGTACTGCTCAGCTATGCCGTGCTGCAGCCATTCCTCGTGCCGGTGATCTGGGCGCTGATCCTCGCGCACGTGACCTGGCCGCTGTACGTGCGCTTGCGCCGGTTGATGCGCGAGCGTGCGACACTCGCCGCGCTGGTCATGACTCTGGGGTTGACCGCCGCGTTCGTGATCCCGGTGCTGTGGTTCGTCGGCCTGTTGCGTGTCGAAGTCGCGGGGGCCTATGCGGAGTTCGTGGCTTTTCTCGCCCGCAAGCCGCAGCTGCCGGAGGCGCTTGCCAACGTTCCGTGGCTCGGAGAGGTGCTGCAGGACTTCATCGATCGCGTCAGTCGCAATCCCGCCGCGCTGCCTACCGAGCTCGGCACCCTGGTCGACCAATCGCTCGGCCAGATCCGCACGATCATCGGCGGCGTCGGACGCAATCTCGGCAAGACGTTCTTCGCGCTCCTGACTCTCTTTTTCATGTACCGCAACGGCGAGGCGCTCGCGCTGCAGGTCCGCGACGTGCTCGAGCGCGTCATCGGCGAGCGCGTGCACGCTTACCTGACGGCCATCGGCGATACGACGCGCGCCGTGGTATACGGCATCGTGCTTGCCGCGGTCGCGCAGGGCGTTCTCGCCGGACTGGGCTACTGGGTCGCGGGTTTGCAGGCGCCCGGCCGTGCTCGGGGCGGCCACGGCGCTCATCGCGCTCATTCCGTTCGGCGCACCGCTCATCTGGGCGTGGCGCCGGTATCTGGTTGCTCATGACTGATCGTACTGGCGCGGGCGTCGGCCTCTTGCTGTGGGGTCTGCTCGCCGTGAGCTGGGTCGACAACCTGGTGCGCCCGCTGGTCATCAGCAACGCCACGCGCATTCCCTTCCTGCTCGTGATGTTCGGCGTGCTCGGCGGCATCGCCGCCTTCGGTCTGGTCGGCCTGTTCCTCGGCCCGGTGATTCTCGCGGTGTTGATGGCCGTGTGGCGCGAGTGGCTGCACCTCAAGCAAGTCGAAGTCGTCTCGGTCATCCACGCCCCGAAACGTTAGGGCCGCTGCACCAGCCACAGGCCGAGCCGCGCGCGCTCGACGAACCCGAGCCGCTCGTACAAGGCGAGCGCGCTCTGGCCGCTGACGTGCAGGAAGGGCGTCGAGCCGCGCGCCAGGATGTCGTTGACGAGGACGCCGACGAGGAACGCGGCATGGCCCCGCCCGACGAACTGCGGATGAGTGCATACCGCGCTGACTTCGACGTATTCGTCGGTGGCATCCGCTCGCCAGCCATGGCGGCGAGCATTCCCGCCTGGCGGATGCCGATGTACGGTCCCAGCTCATGCCTGTCCAACCGCACCGAGGTCGGGTGCGTCATTGCCCGGTCCGCGTTCGCAGCAAGCGCGGACTCGTCATTTCTCCGTCCAGGTCCGCAGCAGCGTGCGCCACTTCTCGCGCCAGCCGACGCGCTCGTCGGACAGCGCGTCGAGGAAGTCGGCGAGCCGCTTGCGATTTCACGATCGTGTAGAGCGTGATCGCCGCAGGTGACGCCGAGGATGAGAAGAAGAACAGTCATGCGCCACGCGAGCGGCCGGTCCGCCTCGGCGAGCAGATTCATGCCGAGGAAGCCCGTCGCCACCGTGCCGATCAGGCCGAAGATCGTCACGACCGTGAGCCGCAGGATGCGTGTTGGCCTGGCGGCGCACGCTGTCGGTGTCGAGGTATTCGTTCATGTCCTCGACCTCGGCGCGCACCTCCTCGTAGAGCGCGTCGGTGCCGAGGTGGCGCGTCAGGCGCTGAAACATGCTGCGCGCGATGTCTGGTTCGAGACCTCGTGGAACCAGTAGCGGTGCGTGAAGCGCAGGAAGATCTCCATCGCCTGAGCGGATGGCGCGCTTGAACTGCCGACCGACTCGGTTCGCCGACGTCGAGCCGGTTCATCGCCACCGCGAGCTCGTCCGACATCGACAGCAGCGCCGCCTTGTGGAAGTGCGCGATCAGGAACAGCAGGAAGTACTGGTGGCGGAACTGACCGAGCATCCCGGTTTCGCGACCGGCGAAGAAATAGTCGTCGTGCCGGCCGACCACCGCGAGCAGCTGGCCCGGCGCAGCGAGCCGCGTGTCGCCCGAGAGCGCTCTCGCCGGCGCGGCCCCAGAAACGGTCGTCGCAGTACTCCGCCTCGAAGCTCTCCAGCGACGCGTTCGGAATAGGGCAGGGTGTCGCGCTCAGCCGGGCCGCGTGACCAGGCCGAGCCGCACGAAATCCGCGCGCGACAGCTCGGTCGGATCGTCGAACGGCGAGGTATGCCATGAGCGGCATGCGGTAGTACTCGAGCTGCCGGTAGCGCAACGGGCCGACCTGGCCGGCATACTCGAGCACCATGGGCCTGAGCAGGATATTCCCAGTGCGCCGGCGATCGCCGGCGCGCGGTTGCGCGCGACGTGCACGAGGTACTTCGGACGTGTCCTCGTAGTCCGAGGTCGCCAGCACCTGCGCCGGCCGCATCCAGCCATTCGACGCTTGCGCGGGCAGTTGCCGCCGCGCGCCGTCAGCGTCCCAGAAGGCCGGGTAGGCGCGGCCGAAGCGGAACAGCGTGTCCTGCACGCGATCCAGAGGCACGTCGTCGGCATGCATCTCGAAGGCCATGATCGCGATGTCGGCGTCGAGAAAGAAGTACAGGTCGACGTGCGCCACTTCGAACGTGAACGCCGCGTCGTCCTCGTAAGGTCACGCGCACGCTGCGCCACGTCGGTGCGGCGGAACACGCGCATGCTCGGCTTCGCCGTCGCGCTGCCTGACTTCCTGGCCGACGGCTCGAGCCGTACAGGAAACGCTGCACGTAGGGCAGGAACGTCACGAATTCCTTGTAGTGGCGTTCCTTGAATTCGCCCGGGTTGCTGCAGAATTCGTCCTCGACCTCGCGCCAGGGCAGTCGCGGCGCTTTCGAGCTTCTCCAGCGCCTCCCAGTGCCGCTGCACCTGCACGCCGGGCTTGAGCGGCATGAGCTGCACGGGCCAGAGCACCACCTGGCGGAAGTGGCGCGCCATGATCTCGCTCGGTTGCGGGCCGCTCGGGGAGGTCATCGGGCTGTTGGCGCTTCTTGTTCGCTGCGAAGGGGTCGTCCGGTTCGTAACGTAGTGCATTCCCTTTTCTGCGACAATCTCGAAATGATGTTCGCCGACCGCAACCGCTTCGTCCCGATGACGCTGCAGCCTGCATCCGCTCGGCGTGCTGCGTTATCCGGATTTTGCACGCTTCATCACGGCGCGCTTCCTGTCCACGCTCGGCGTGCAGATGCAGAGCGTCGCGGTGGGCTGGCAGGTCTATGCGCTCACCGGCGACCCGCTCGACCTGGGTCTCATCGGCCTGTCGCAATTCCTGCCGTTCCTGGCTCTGATGCTCGCCGGCCGGGCAGATCGCCGACCGCTACGACCGGCGCATGATCCTCACCTGTGCTTCGCCATCGAAGTGCTGTGCGGCCTGCTGCTGCTCGGCTTCACGCTCAGCGGACTGACCGTCGTCTGGCCCGTGTTCGCCGTGATGGTGCTGTTCGGCGTCGCGCGTGCGTTCAGCATGCCCGCCTCGCAGGCCATCACTCCGAACCTCGTGCCGATCGGGAGCCTCGGCAACGCGATCGCGCTCAATTCGTCCACGTTCCAGCTGGCGACGATCGCAGGGCCGACTCTCGGCGGTGTCCTGTATCTGGCGGGACCGTCGGTCGTGTATGCCTGCGTCGTCGCGTTGCTCGCGATTGCCGTCGTCCTGATGTCGGCGGTGCGCCTGCCACGGCTGCCGCCGAGCGATGAGCCGGTGAGCTGGCACACCGTCCTCGAGGGCCTGCGCTTCGTGCGCTCGCGCCCGATCGTGCTGGGCGCCATCTCGCTCGACCTGTTCGCCGTGCTCTTCGGTGGCGCGGTCGCGATGCTGCCGGCCTACGCGAGCGATGTCCTGCACGTCGGGCCGACCGGCCTGGGCTTGCTGCGCACCGCGCCCGGAGTGGGCGCCTCCCTGTGCGCGATATTGCTCGCCTTCACGCCGATCCTGCGCAACGTCGGCCGCTGGATGTTCGCCGGGGTCCTGCTGTTCGGCGTGATGACCGTCGTCTTCGGCCTGTCTACCAACTTCGCGCTCTCTCTTATCGGCCCTGTTTCTGCTCGGCGTCGGCGACATGATCAGCGTCTACATCCGCCACATGCTCATACAGCTCGAGACGCCCGATGCGATCCGCGGGCGGGTGAGCGCAGTGAACGCGGTCTTCATCGGCGCCTCCAACGAGCTGGGCGAGTTCGAATCGGGCGTCACCGCCGTCTGGTTCGGCCTGGTCCGGTCGGTAGTGATCGGAGGCCTTGCGACCCTGGCCGTGGCCTTCCTGTGGATGCGAATGTTTCCGCAGCTGCGCACCATGGACATCTTCCCCGCGCCGAAATCCTGACCGCGGAAGGCCGATCGTGGGAGCGACTGAAAAGCACCTCCCCCGATCGGCCTTCCGCGGTCTCATGGGCTACTGTATATTCATACAGGCCATGTCCGCTCCCACCCCACCCCGAAAAGGCCGCGGCGCGCTTTCCAATCCGGAGGGTCGCTTCGAGAGCAAACGTGTCGAAGTCGTCGATGACGGCTGGAGTCACGACGATGCGACTGAGCTGCCGCCTCTGCCGACCACCGTCATGGCGGAGCAAGCCAGGAGCATCCTCACTCGCAATGACTCGCCGGACGTTGGTTTCGATGTCTCAATCAACCCGTACCGTGGATGTGAGCACGGGTGTGTGTACTGCATGGGGGGCGAGTCGCGGATCCTCATGGGCGATGGGACCTTCAAGCCGCTCGGCGAATTGAGTCCGGGTGACGAGATCTTCGGTACGGAGGAATCAGGGGGCTATCGCCGCTACGTCAGAACGCGTGTGTTGGCGCACTGGCAGACACGCAAGCCGGCGCACCGCGTGCAACTCGCGGATGGCACGCAGCTGATCGCCAGCGCCGATCACCGGTTCTTGTCAGAGAACGGCTGGAGGTTCGTCGCCGGACAGCATCGCCCCCACCTGACGTTCGAACGACACGCTGGTGGGGTTTGGCGAATCGGTACAAGCAGCGCGAGAAGTGCTGGACGACTCTGTGGATGCGGTCGAGTCAGGTGCCGAACTGAGCGTGGCCGCCATAGAGCCGCTCGCCGCCGAGCGCGACCTTTATGACATCACCACGGGCACCGGTGATTTCATCGCCAACGGCGTCGTATCCCACAACTGCTTCGCGCGCCCGACGCATTCCTACGTCAATCTCTCGCCCGGCCTGGATTTCGAGACCCAGCTCTTCTACAAGGCGGGAGCCGCGGAGCTTCTCGATACCGAGCTGCGCAAGCGCTCGTATGTCTGCAAGCCGATCAATCTCGGCGCCAGCACCGACCCTTACCAGCCGATCGAGAAGAAGCTCAAGGTCACGCGCTCGATCCTCGAGGTGCTGCAGCGGTTTCGCCACCCGCTCACGATCGTCACCAAGTCGGCGCTGGTGGAGCGCGACATCGACATCCTGGGCGAAATGGCGCGGGACGATCTCATCACCGTCTACGTCAGCATCACGACGCTGGATGCGGCGCTCAAGCGCACCCTGGAGCCGCGGGCGCCGTCGCCCGCAGCCCGCCTGCAGGCTGTGCGCCGCTTGCGCGACGCGGGCGTGCCGGTGGGGGTGCTCGTGGCTCCGGTGATCCCGGCGGTCAACGACGCCGAGCTGGAGCACATCGTCGCGGCCTGCGCGCAGGCGGGTGCAAAGACTGTTGGCTATGTGCTGCTGCGCTTGCCCTATGAAGTCAAGGATCTCTTTCGAGAGTGGCTCGAAACGCACATGCCGCTGCGCGCCGCGCACGTGATGTCGCTGATCAACTCGATGCGCGGCGGGCGTGACAACGATCCGCGTTTCGGCACGCGGATGAAGGGCGAGGGGCCGTTCGCGGACCTGATTCGGACGCGCTTCGCCGCCGCGTGCCGCCGTCACGGTCTGGCGCGGACCCGCGAGATGTCACTTTCGACAGCTCACTTTCGTGTGCCCGCACCCTCTCACGGACAATTGAGCCTGCTCTGAAACGGCCCCGCGGCGGTTCGTCCCTGACAGGCAGCGATTTGACTAAAGCCAAGCGGAACGCCGGACCCGCGTCCGGGTCTCATCGTCCACGAAGCTTGACGTATACTCGATTCGAGTCTGACAAAGCGATCCGCGGATTCGCCCAACCTGCCCAGAGGTCGCCCGGATGAAGCGCACAGCGCGTGTAGAGAGGGTGTCGCGCAACATGCCCGCGCGCGGCGCCTGTATTTGCCTGCTCCCCCTGTTTCTCGGCGGCTGCATGCAGGCGCAGATCCAGGAAAGTCGCGAATTGGAGACGGCCATCACGCGCGACGAGGCAATCGTCCTGCTGGCGAAACCCGGCGTCGAAGGCTCGCGCACCGAAGAGGACTTCACCGACTGCGTCGGCGCGGACCTCGCGCACAGCTCCGCGCACCTCACGGTCCGCGACAACAACGAATTCGTCGACCAGATGTTCCCGTGGTTCGAGCCCTCGACCGCGCCCACCCGCCCCGAAGCCCTCACAGCGCTGTTCGAGCGGCCGCGCGTCGCCGCGCGCCTCGCGGAAACCGGCGTGCGTTATGTCGTCTGGCTGGGCGGTGCAACCCGCAAGACCGATGGCGGCGGCAGCATTGCCTGCGGCGCCGGGCCCGGTGGAGCCGGTTGTATCGGTTTCGGCTGGTGGGAGAAGGAATCCGATTACCAGGCCACCATCTGGGATCTGCGCCAGTCGCGCTCCGCGGGAACCGTCAGCACCAACGTGACCGGCACCTCGGCGTTGGTCGGCGCCATCGTTCCCTTGCCGTTCATCGCGCGCGTGCAGGGCACGGCATGCGATCGCATGGCCAATCAGTTGCGCACCTTCCTGTTGGGCGAGGACGCGTCCGGGCAACCGACCGGACTGGCCGGCGCCCAGCAATGAACTGAGGTAGCTTCCATGCTCAGGCTGCAGGCTTTTCTTCTCACGACCGCAATCGTGATCGCCGGCTGCGCCACGACGCCCGGGTCAGGTGGCGGATCGCCCGGAGGCGGTAGCGAGCCCGGCGGTGACCCGGGCAGCGCAGGTGGCAGCGCGGGCGGAGGTGCGGGAACATCGACCGGGATGCCCGGGACGGGCATACCCGGGGCGGGCCTGCCAGGCGGCACTTCACCTGTGCCGACCGTGGGCACCGGGTCCGGCACGCCGAGCACACCATCAGTCGCCACGGCCGGAACGAATCCGTCGGCTTCGGGCGCGCCGCCCAGCGAATCGACCAATCAAGGCAGCTCCGCGGGCCGCGGCCCTGAAGTGAACGGCGGCCAGGCGCAGACCGAAGGGGAGCGCGGTGCACAGCGGACGGCGCAGATGGATGACTCCCTCGGCCGCTTCGATGACCTGATCCGCGCCGAGCGGGAACAGATTGCCCGCGAGCGCGATGCCCAGACGGGTACCGGAACCGGCGAAGGCTCCGGCGAGGCTGCCGGAGAGACGGCGCCGTCAGCGAGCGAGGGGTCGCGCGCAGGCGACATGAAATCTTCCGCTGCGGGCGAATCCGACGCCAACGAGAACTCCACCGGCGACATGAAGTCAGACGGCAAAGGCCCCAATGCCGACAAGGGCGCACCCGACGAGCGCAAAGGTGGCGGTGGCGGCAGTGGCGGCAGTGGACGGTCGGGTAAAGGCCCGAGCGACCCGACGATACAGGTTCCGGACGGCAGCGACGACGACATCATCGCGAGACAGATTCGCGAAGCTGCGGAGAAGGAAACGGACCCGGAGCTCAGGGACAAGCTCTGGAAGGAATACATCGAGTACAAGAAGAACGCCAAGAAGAAGTGAGGCAGGTATGCAGACGGTGCTCGGATCGATCGCTTCACTCCGGCGTCTCGGCGCGACGCTGGCGTTCTTCTCGGCCGCGCTCCTCGCCGGCGGTTGCATGGTCAAGGAAACCCGGCCGCTCCCCAAGGTCAACGCCATCCAGGCCCAGGCGGAAATCCCCGCCGACGAGCTCCTCGACGTCGGCGTGCGCGTGTTCGATCCGGGCATTCCGGCCGAGCTGGCGAACGACCCGGAGGCCCTGACCGGCAAGGGCATCTACCCGGACGTGCGGCGCGCCGAGGCGCGCCACCTGGCGATGAACCTGCGCGACACGCTCGAAGGGTCCGGGCAGTGGGGCGCGGTGCGCGTCACGCCAGCGAACGCGGAATTCATCGACCTGCTGGTCTCGGGCAAGATCGTCAAGTCCAACGGCAAGGAGCTCAAGCTCCAGGTCGCGGCGCGGGATTCCACCGGCCGCGTGTGGCTCGAGCCGAAGGAATACGGCTCCAATGCCGACGTCGGCTCGTACCTGTCCGAGGCCGCGATCAAGCTGCGCGATCCGTTCCAGAACGTCTACTCGCAGATCGCGAACGACATCCTCGCGGCCCGCAAGAAGCTCGGCAGCGCCGACCTCGTCAACGTCCGGCGGGTCACGGAAATGCGATTCGCCGCGGACCTGGCCCCGCAGGCGATGGCCGGATACGTGCACGACGACGGCAAGGGCCACTACCAGCTGGCGCGGCTGCCGGCAACCGGCGACCCGGTGCTCGAGCGCATCCAGCGCATCCGCGAGCGCGACGGGGCGCTCATCGACACGGTGAGCGACTACTACGGCAATTTCAGCCAGCGCCTCGACGATCCCTACGACAACTGGCGCCGCTACAGTTACGAGGAGATCGTCAAGGAAGAGAAGCTCAAGTCGCAGGCGCGCACGCGCATGATCATGGGCGCGGCAGCGGTCCTCGGCGGCGTGCTGATCCCCTCTCAGTGCACGACCTACGATTACAACTGCCGGCGCATCGAAGGCGCGGCGCGCACCGCGGCGGCGGCTGGCGGCATCGCGGGCATCGTCAGCGGCCTGAAGAAGAGCGCCGACGCCAAGGTCCACACCAGTGCGATCCGCGAGTTGGCGAATTCGTTCCAGTCCGAGGTTGCCCCGCAGGTCGTGGAAGTCGAAGGGCGCACGCTCAAGCTGACGGGAACTGCCGAAGAGCAATACCGCCAGTGGCGCGAGATGCTGCGCGAGCAGTATTTGGAGGAGACGGGCGGCGTGAGCTCGCAGGCGACGGCGGATTCCACCGCTTCGGCCTCTTCGGGCGCGCCGACGACGTCACGCTGAGCCAACCATGCCGACATTCTCGAGCGGACAACGATTGTCTGCGCGCTACATCGTGCGCGAACGCCTGAGCCAGGGGGCTCTGGGAGAGACCTGGCGCGCGCTGGACGAAACACGCAACCGCGAAGTGATCGTGAAGGTCCTGCGCGACGAAGTCGCGCGTTCGCCCGCCGCGCTGCAGAGCCTGCGCGCCGAGCTGGACGCGGCGCGGCGGGTCACGCATCCCGGCATCGCCTCCGGGTACACGCTGGAAAGCGACGAAAACGGCCAGCCCTTTCTGGTGCGCGACTACGTCGAGGGCCGCGACCTGTCTTCGCTGCGCGCGCAACCCTGGCGCATCATCGCGCCCGCGATGGTGGACGTAGCCGAGGCGCTGGCGGCCCTGCATGAACAGGACCTGGTGCACCGGGATCTGAAGTCCAGCAACGTCATCGTCGCGCCGGACGGCTCGGTGCGCGTCATCGACCTGGGCGCCGCCGCGTCGGCTGGAGACGGTTCCGCTGCGCATGTGGGCTCGCCCTACAGTCAGAGTCCGCAACAGCTCGGCGGCGAGCCACCCACGCCCGGCGACGACGTTTATGCCTGCGGCGCGCTGCTCTACGAATTGCTCGGCGGCTATCCGCCGTTCTATCCGAATTTCAATCGCGAACGGGTCATGCAGGAAGCGCCGGCACGCCTGGCGCCCGTGCATCCAGCTCCGGCCGCGCTCAGCGAGCTGGCGATGCGGCTGCTGGAGAAGGATCCTGCACGGCGCCCGCAATCGATGCGCGAAGTGGCCGCCGAGCTGCGCGAGCTCCTGGCGAAGGCCGATGACGAAGTGATGGTCCAGCAGGCCGCGGCGCCGGCTGGTCCCGCCGTGGTCATCCGACCGATCGTGCGGCCGCCGGAGCGCGGTGCGGCCCGCGCGGCAGTTTCGGGGGCGAGCCGCCGCAGGACCTGGTTCGTCGGCGCGGGCATCGCGTCCCTGGCCGCCGTTGCGGTGGCGGTTTTCGTGGCTTTGCCCAATTACTCGGTGCCGGTAGTCACTGCGCCGTTGCCCGCGCCGAAAGCAACGCAAGCCGAGCCGAAACCCGGCGAGCCGGTGGATCTGGAGGCGCTCGCGGTCGCCATGGACAAGGCCGAGCAGGCCCAGGGCGCGTTCGACGCCGTATTCAAGTCGCTCGAATCGCGAGGCGCCGGCGAATGGGCTGCGGAGCCGTTCGCGGCAGGACGCACGCTCGGCGAGCAGGCCGCCGCGCAATTCGACAAGCGCGAATTCGCTGCCGCGCAGGACACCTACAAGAAGGGACTCGATCGCCTCCAGGAGGCGTCCGACACCGCCGCGAAAGTGGTCGAGCGCGAGCTCGCGCGCGGCAAAGCGGCGCTGGAGGCGGGCCAGTCGGCCGCGGCGCGCGACGCGTTCACGCTGGTCCGGCGCATCGACCCGCAGAACTCCGTGGCCGTGCGCGGTGCCGCGCGCGCCGCAACGCTCGACCAGGTCACCGCGCTCCTCACCGCCGCGAGCAACGACGAGCGTGGCTCGCAATGGTCCGAAGCGGCGCAGAAGTATCGCCAGGCGCTGCAGCTCGACGCAGACACGACGAGTGCGAGCGAAGGCCTGAAGCGCGTGGAATCCCGGATCGCCGGCGATGCCTATGCCGCCGCGATGTCGCAGGGACTCGGCCACCTGAGTGCCGGGCGCCTCGCCGACGCACGCGCGGCGTTCGGCAGGGCGGGACAGGTGCGGCCGGGAGCCAAAGAGGTCAGCGACGCCCTCGCGCAGGTGGCAGAGGCGGAGAAACTGCGGCAGATCGCCGCGCATCGCGCTGCGGCCGAGGCCAACGAGCGCGCCGAGCGCTGGGAGCAGGCCCTGGCGGACTACGATGCGGCACTCGCCCTCGACAGGGCGGTCGAGTTCGCGCGGCAGGGCCGCGAACGCGTCATGCCGCGCCTGGAGCTTGCGAAGGCCCTCGAGATCCACGTACAGAAGCCCGAACGGTTGACCAGTCCCGCGGTGCGCGAGCAGGCCTATCAGCTTCTGGCCGAGGCCGAGCGGGTGCCTTCGCCGGGTCCGGTGCTGGCCAAGCAGATGGCGCAGGTGCGCACCAACCTGAAAAAGGTCGAGGCGCCGGTGCGCGTCGCGCTCGAATCCGACAACGCCACGGTAGTCGTGATCCACCGCGTGGGCCCCCTGGGCGCGTTCGAACACCGCGAGGTGGACCTGCTGCCGGGCCGCTACACTGTGGTCGGCACCCGCATGGGCTACCGTGACGTGCGCCGCGAGATCGACGTGCTGCCCGGCCAAGCACCCCCTCCGCTCCTCATACGCTGCGAGGAACGCATTTGAACAGCGCCCCCCTGCGAAGCCCGCGCGACTCCAGTCCCCAGCTCAGACTGATCGATCCCCTGGGCGAGCGAACCCTTGCACCCGGGGAATTCCCGCTCACCTTGGGAGGCGAGGGCGCGCGCATCGCGGTTCCGGGAATCGAACGCGACGCCATCGCGGGCGTCATCGGTGCAGACGAGCACGGCTTGTTTGTCGAGGGGCCGGAGGATTCGTCGGAGCCGGCTGTCGCCGGCAGCCTCAGGATCAACGGCCGCCTCCCCGATGGCCGCCAGCGCCTGCAGAAGGGGGATGTCCTCACGCTCGGCGATGCGCGGATCTATGCCGACGTGGAGCCGGGTGCGACGACGTTGCGCGTCGTGCACCTCGCGGACAACGCCACGGCTGCACCGCTACTCGATGACAGCAGCGAGGCCGGCGCGGTCGAAGACGAGTCCACGCCCCAGACGATCACGCGCGTGCGTTTCCAGCGCTTCGCCGGCGGCCGGCCCGTGCGCACCCGCTCCCCGGTGCTCAGGCGTTGGGGCGTCGCAGCGAGCAGTGCGGCGGTCGCACTCGTCATCTGGTTCTTCGCTACCGCGGTCTCGGTGCAGGTGATGTCCGACCCCGTCGGCGCGGAAGTGGATTTCGACGGTGCGTGGCCCGAGATCAGCCTCTCCGATCGGCACCTGGTGCGGCCGGGCTCGTACACGCTGGTCGCATCGAGCGAAGGATTCGAGACGGCACTCAAGCCCGTGCGCGTCGGTGGCGGCGCCGATCCGCGCGTGGCAGTGAAGCTCGTGCGGCTACCGGGCAAGGTGAAATTCGATACCCAGGGTATCGCTGCGGCTGCGACGGTCGACGGCGTGGCGCTCGGCAAGCTGCCGGGCGAGCACCAGGTCGCGGCGGGCTCGCACGAGTTGATCGTGCGCGCACCGCGCTACCAGGACCTGAAGGCGCGCATCGACGTGGAGGGCGGCGGGCTGCCGCAGGATGTGAAGCTCACGCTGATTCCGGCATTTGCGCCGGTCAGCGTCGAATCCAGACCCGCCGGTGCGCGTGTCACGGTCGATGGCCGCGACATCGGCGTCGCGCCGGTCACCGCGGAGCTGGATGCCGGGACGTACACGCTGGGTCTCGCCGCGGAAGGCTTCAAGAACTGGGAGAGCGCGATCCAGGTGCAGGCCAACACGCCGCAGAAAATCGGCCCCGTGGAGTTGGGGCTTCCGGACGGCAAGCTGACGGTGCGCTCCGATCCCGCACAGGCGGACGTTGCGATCGCGGGTCGTTATCGCGGCCGCACCCCGCTCGACGTCGAGCTCGCGCCGGGCGTCGAACACGATGTCGTGATCCAGCGCGCAGGCTATGAACCGGCGCGGCGCCGCGTGCCGATCAAGCCCGCGGAGCGGCTGGCGCTCGAGGTCTCGCTCAAGCCGATACTCGGCGAAGTGACGCTGCGCGGCGAGCCGGCCGATGCAGTGCTGTACGTCGCCGGACAGCCGCGCGGTCCTGCCAATCAGACACTGACCCTGCCTGCCGTGGAAACGGCCCTCGAAGTGCGCCGCGCGGGATTGGAGACTTTCAGCACCACGGTGACGCCGCAGCCCGGCATTGCGCGCGTCGTGGAGTTCGCGTTGCAGAGTGCTGAGCAGAAACGCACCTCCCGATTCCCGGCCGTCGTGAAGCTCAAGAGCGGCGGCGAGGTCAAGCTCATGCCGACCGGGCGTTTCCAGATGGGCAGCCCACGCCGCGAGCCGGGGCGCCGCGCGAACGAGGCGCAGCGCCCGGTGGTCCTGCAGCGCCCGTTCTACATGGGTACGCATGAAGTCACGAATGCCGAGTACCGGCAGTACCGCAAAGAGCACCTCTCGGGGGTGGTCGGCGAGCGCTCTCTCGACCTGGATAACCAGCCGGCCGTCAGCCTCAACTGGCGCGAGGCGGCGGACTTCTGCAACTGGCTGAGCGAGCAGGACGGCCTGCCGCCGGCGTACGTCAAGGACGGCGAGCGTCTGGTGGCTGTGGACCCCATGACCACCGGGTACCGGCTGCCGACCGAAGCTGAGTGGGAGTGGGTGGCGCGCTACGAGAACGGCGCCGCGACGCGACGCTTCCCCTGGGGAGGCTCGCTGCCGGTCCCGACGAATTCCGGAAACTATGCGGATACCGCAGCTGTCGAGGTGATTGGCGGCGCGATCGAAGGTTACGCCGACAGCTTCGTGGTCACGGCGCCGGTCGGCTCCTACGCCGCGAACGCGCTCGGCCTATTCGATATGGGCGGCAACGTCCAGGAGTGGATGCACGACTACTACACCTCGTCGGTGGATTTGCGAGCGGGGCCGGATGCCGATCCGATGGGACCCAAGACGGGCCTGGCGCACGTGGTGCGCGGCTCGAGCTGGCGCACGGCCAGCATCGCCGAGCTGCGTCTGGCATTCCGCGACCCCGCGGAAGGCCGCAGCCAGCATCTCGGATTCCGTGTCGCGCGCTATGCCGAGTGAGAACATGAGCGCTTTCACAGGCCCTGTGCGGATCGGTGCCATGACAATAGCGATCCTGGGGATGCTGGTCGTCCTGGGGGTCGCGCAGCCGCGCGCCAGTCATGCGCAGACTGCGGAGCAACCGCCGGCAACGCAGCCGCCGCCCCCGGCCGAACAGCCGCCGCCCCCGGCCGAACAGCCCCCGCCGGCGAAGCAGCCTCCACCGCCTTCGGGTACCGCCACGCCGGCCGGCGCGCCGAAACAGGAGCCGAGCGAAGAGGAAAAGAAGCGCGCGGCGAACGAGGCCGACGCCGCGCAGGACGAAGAGCGCGCCGCCGCCAAGGCGCCCAAGCGTTTCATTCCGTCGCAACGCACCGAAGCCGACAACAGTGCAACCTTCCCAGTGGACATCTAATGGAAAACATCCAGGCCTCTCCCGCACGCCCGGCGCGCCCCGCGCGCTACCCGAGCGAGTTCGTCATCACTCTGGTCGCGCTGATCGTCACCATCATCGCGGTGCAGGCGTTCTACGCGATAGCCGTGCGTCCGCGTGCCGAAGCGCTGATGACACTGCAGCGCGAGCAGGCGCGCAACGATCCGACGCTGCACGCGGACCGCTCGCTGTGGGTCATCATCAAGGACTACGAGCAGGAGACGTGCATCATCCTGTTCCTGTGGTCGATCTCGCTGCTCGTCTACAAGTCCTCGGCGCTCGGGCGCGATCGCAAGCTGCTCGATGCCGACGTGCTGCACGTCCCGGAAGGGCTGCGCGTGCTGCCGCAGGATGCGCGCGAATATTCGCGCCAGCTCGAGCAGCTGGGGCCCGACGAGCGCCGCCTGCTGCTGCCGCGCGCGCTCACGGCCGCGCTCAATCGATTCGGCGCGACCCAGAACGTGCAGGACGCGGCCTACCGCGGCGCGCGAAGTGTGCGAATCGGAGGCAGCGCGCCTGGACTCCGAGAACGCGATGCTGCGCTACACGGCGTGGGCCATTCCGGCCATCGGCTTCATCGGCACCGTGCGCGGCATCGGCAATGCGCTGTCCACGGCGCATCGCGCCATGAGCGGCGACATCTCCGGCGTCACCGAGGGCCTGGGTATTACCTTCAACGCCACGCTGATCGCGCTGCTGCTGAGCATCCTGGTCATGTTCGTGTTGCACCAGCTGCAACTCGCGCAGGAACGGTTCGTGCTGGACACCCAGGCGTACATCGACGGGCGGCTGATCCGGCACATGCGCGTGGGTGAGCGCGCGTGAGCGTCGCGGCGCTCGAGCTCAACGACTGTGGCGTCCTGTTCGCGCAGGACGGCGAGCTGACGACTCCCAGCCCGGGCTACGCGCTGGTCGCCCCCGACAGCGTGATCGTCGGCGCGGCCGCGCGCGCAGCGGCGCGCCTCGAGCCGCTCAGAGTGTCGAGCCGTTTCTGGCACGAGCTCGACGACAGGCCTCTGCCGGCCCCCGCGGCCGGCGGGCGCTCCAATGCCGACCTGGCGTTCGAGCATCTGTCGGCGGTATGCGGTCCGGTACGCGAGCGCCTGCAACAGGTGATCGCCGTGGTTCCGGGCTCGATCCAGCCGCGCCAGCTCATGCTCCTGCTCGGCATCGCGCGCGAAGCCGAGGTGCCGCTCGCGGGTTTCGTCGACGCCGCAGTTGCTGCGGCAGCGGCCTGGGGCGGTGAGGGGCGATTCATCTATGTCGACCTGCACATGCACGAGGCGGTCCTGACCGCTGTGGAGGTCGGATCGCAGGCGCGCCGCGAGCGATACGAGTCGGTTCCGCGCGCCGGCTGGGCGGGGTTGAGCGACCTGTGGATGAAGATGGTCGCCAACCGTTTCGTGGCGAGAACCCGGTTCGACCCGTTCCACGACGCACGCACGGAGCAGCACCTGTTCGAGACCCTGCCGCAATGGCTCGAACAGCTGCAGTCGGACAATGCCGTGGAGGCGGAAATCGAGGTCGGCGGCGAGACGCATCGCGTGCCGCTGACGCGCGAGCTGATCGAGACCGAGGCTCAGCCGCTCTACGGCCAGATCCTGCTCGCGGCGCATCGGCTGCGGCGCGCAGGCCACGCCACCGCCATCGGACTGAGCGATCGCGCCGCGCGGCTGCCCGGGCTCGTGGCGCGCCTGTCCGAATTCCACGACTGCGACGTGGTGGCGTTTGCGCCCGGCGTGGCGGCATTGGCTGCCGCAGCTCTCGATCGCCCGTGGGCGCTCCAAGAGGAGAATGCCGAGCTGATACGCAGTGCGCCGGTACTCGCGGCGGATACCGTGGCGCGGCTCGCGCCGGTGCAGGTGCAACGCGCTCAGGCGAGCGGCGCGGCAGCCGTGCCGACGCACGCGCTGTACCGCGGGCTCGCGCATGCGATGAGCACGCGGCCGCTGGTGATTGGCACGGGCGGGACCGGCCAGGGCGTGAACCTGCGCATCGGCGAAGCCGGCGCCGGCATTTCGCGCGTGCACTGCTCGCTGGTGCGCTCCGCGGACGGTGGCGCGCTGCTCATCGACCACAGCCGCTACGGCACGTGGATCAACGACGAGCGCGTGGTGAGCCGTGCTCCGTTGCGCGCCGGCGATCGCGTGCGCGTGGGCAGCCCGGGAGTTGCGATCGAGCTCATCGCCATCGAATGAGGGCCGGAACGAACGCCGGCACCTCACACTGAACCATGCGTCGCCGCCAGATACAGATCTTCACCATGTCGTTCCTCGACGCCATCACGTGCGGCTTCGGGGCGGTGGTGCTGCTGTACATGGTGATGAGCGCGCAGTCGGGCGTGAAGCGCATTCGCCAGAACGACGAGCTCGCCGCCGAGGCCTACAAGCTCGAGGACCAGGTGCTGATCGGATACAAGAACCTCGTGGTCCTGCGCAACACGCTGGAGAAGACCGACGAGGACAAGGCGCACGCATCCGCACGCACGGTGCGGGTCCTGGACGAGCTGCAGCAGATCCGCGAGGAGACTTCGCGCTACTCCGGCGACAGCCTGGCGCGGCGCGCGCACGTCAACAAGCTCAAGTCGGACCTGTTGTCGCTGGAGGAGGGCACCAAGCGGCTGGCGGGCGGAACCAACGCCAAGGGGCCGGAAGGCGACCAGCTGCGCGGCTTCCGCGGCAGCGGCGATCGCAGATATCTCACCGGCATCAAGCTCAACGGCCAGCGGATCCTGATCCTGGTGGACGCCTCCGCCAGCATGCTCGATGAGACGCTGGTGAACGTGCTGCGCATGCGCAACCTCCCGGACGTGCAAAAACTGCTGGCGCCGAAGTGGCAGCGCGCCGTCCGGACCACGGACTGGCTGTCCACGCAGATCCCGCCCACCAGCAATTTCCAGATCTACACGTTCAACACCGAGCCCACGCCGCTGGTCGCGGGCACTGCGGGGCAGTGGCTCGCCGGCAATGACATTGGACAGCTCAACGGCGCCATCGAGACGCTCAAGCGCACGGTGCCGCGTGACGGCACCAGTCTGATCAATGCATTCAACGTCGCGAAGACGCTCAACCCGCTTCCCGACCAGATCATGGTGGTCACCGACGGGCTGCCCACGCAGGGACCCACCCCGCCCTCGATCCGCAAGGCGGTGGATGCGGACCAGCGCGCGAAACTCTTCGATCAGTCGCTGGCGGCGCTGCCGCCCCGAGTACCGGTGAGCGTGATCCTGCTGCCGATGGAAGGCGACCTGCCCGCGCCGAGCCGCTTCTGGCGCCTGGCGCGCGAGACCGGCGGCGTGTTCATGATGCCCGCGAAGGATTGGCCGTGAAGCTCAAGCGCCACGAGACCGAAATCTTCAGCATGTCGTTCCTCGACTGCATCTGCTGCGGCTTCGGCGCCATCATCCTGTTGATCGTGCTCACCGAGGTGGGCCGCCCGGTGGTGCTCGAGCGCCAGAGCGCGGATCTCGACGGCCAGGTCGCCAAGCTGCAGAAGGAGCTCTACGAGATCCGCGGCGAGACCGACGTATTGAACCGCGAGCTCAAGGGGCGGATCGAACAGCTGACGCAGGACCGGCTGCAGCTGGCGCGCTTGCAGGGCGATCTGACCAGCATCAAGGGTGAGTTCGCGGCGAGCCAGAAGGATGCTTCCGTGCAGAACATCATGGAGAGTCAGCTGGTCGCGGCCTACCAGCGGCTCACGGCGGAGATGCAGCGGCTGCTCGCCCAGGGTTACCGGCGCGCGCCCACCGAGGCGATCGGCGGTATCCCCGTGGACAGCGAGTACATCATTTTCGTAGTCGATACCTCCGGCAGCATGCAGGAGAACCACTGGACCAGGGCGCACCAGATGCTGAACGAGATTCTCGACATCTACCCCAAGGTCAAGGGAATCCAGGTCATGGACGACGAAGGCGCCTACATGTTCAGCAGCTACCGGGGGCAGTGGATTCCCGACACCCCCGCGCGGCGCAAAGCTATCATCGATCGCATGAAGAGCTGGGAATCCTTCAGCAATTCCTCTCCGGTCGAAGGCGTCATCGCGGCGATCCGCACCTTCTGGGCGCCCGACAAGAAAGTCAGCATCTACGTGTTCGGCGACGACTTCACCGGCGAGTCGATCCAGTCCGTGCTCGACCAGGTCGACCGCATCAATCGGGTGGAGAACGGCCAGCGCCGCGTGCGCATCCACGGCATCGGCTTTCCGATGCCGGACCGGGTGCCGCAGTACGGCAACTACCGTTTCTCCGCGCTGATGCGCGCCCTGTGCGACCGCAACGGCGGCACGTTCGTCGGCCTGCAGAGCGAAGAACCCAGGAAAGGAAGGCGCGGATGAGCCTGGCACGCAAGAAAGCGCTGGTGGGGGCCGCACCGCTGTTCTGCGCTCTCGGATTGGGCGCTCTCGGGTTGAGCGGATGCGGCGATGTCCAGGTCGGCACGGACGTGGAATTCCCCAAGCCCCTGGTCGATCAGCTGCCGATGACGGTGGGCGTCTACTACAGCGACGAATTCCGCAAGTACGAGCACGCCGAGGAGCGCTGGGGCACGGACTGGAACGTCCAGCTGGGCCAGTACCACGTGCGCATGGGCGACCGGCTGTTCCAGGCCGCGTTCCGCGAAACCGTGCCGGTGAAGAGCCTCGACGATCTGCCGAGCGAGCGGCCGCTGCGGGCCGTCATCGAGCCGCGCATCGAGCAGTACTCCTTCATCACGCCGCGCGATACCGGCGCGAAATATTTCGCAGTGACGATCCGCTACCGGCTCAATGTGTTCACACCGGATGGGCGCCTCGCCGATTCGCTCACCTTCACCGGCTACGGCAGCTCGCCGTCGAGCGGCATCACCAGCACCAGCCCGATGATCCTCGCCACCCAGACGGCGATGCGCGATGCCGCGGCGAAATTCCTGGTGCAGTTTCCCGAGCAGCCGATCACCAAGCGGATGATCGCGGAGCTGCCGCTGATCGAGGAAGAGCCCCCCGTGGTGGCGGGTGGTGCCACGCCAGCGGCGCCGGCCGGGCCGGGGGGCAAGGTGGTGATCGAATCGGTGCCGATCCTCGACACGGGGGCCGCGCCGACCGCGCCCGGCACCGACACCAAGACCGGTGAGACCGCTTCGCCACAGCCAAATCCGGCGCCGTCGGGTGAAGAGGCTCCGGCGCCGGCGGCCGATAAATCTTCGGCACCGGCCGGCGACAATGCGCCCGCGCCACCTGCATCGGACACGCCGCCGACCGCGACGCCGCCGACCACTACGCCCCCGACCACGACGCCCCCGCAACCGTCGCCGCGGGGAAGTACCGAGGAGACCCCTGGCCGCTGGACGGACGCCGGCGCTATGCGGAAGGGTCCTTAGTGGGCGACACGGTGTAGAGCGTCTGGCGATAGCGGACGTCCTTGGTCACCACGGCCTTGCCATCCACGAAGCGGGGCCGGTAGCGGGCGCGGCGCAGCGCGATCTGCACTGACTTCTCCTGCGTGTCGGTGCCATCGCTCGCCACCGTCTTCGTGTCGATCACCCGCCCATCCGGGTTCACCGTGAACGCCACCTCGACGTAGTGCTCCTCCATCTCGTCCTCATCCTTGTCGGGACGCCGGGAGGCACTGGACGGCGGGCGGTAATAGAGCTGCAGGGGCTGGTCCATGGCGGCGGTGCCCGGGCCGTTCGGCCCGGTAAACGTGGCCCACGCGTCCCGATAGGTGCGCGACGCATCGGCCGGCTTGCCGGCCAGCGCATACCAATCGCCGAGATCGAGCAGGGTCTCGCCGCGTACCCCGGTCAGCTCCGGGTGTTCCGCGAGCACCGAGAGTGCGAGCTTGAGCGCCTGCTCGCCATCCGCGTCGAGCCGGCTCGGGCGGTAGTCAGTAGGCTGCGGCATCCCGCCGATCGTGCCGCTCACGCTGCTGGCACTGCTGAATTGTCGCGTCTCCTCTGCATCGGCGGTGCCGTAGAGGAACTCCTGCACGTAGGTGTGGGCGATCCCGCGCAGCGGTGCGACCACTGAAGGGTCGCGCTTGCCCGCGGTGCGGCCGAGGATTTCGAGCGCGCGCGCGTGCGACTGGCGCGCCATGCGGTAGCGGCGCGTGGACTCGCACCATTGCGCGTTGCGGGCCAGGACCGGGAGCATGCGCGGATCGTCCCTGCCGTACGCGTTCTCGCTCAGGCGCATCGCGTACTGCTGCTCGCGGTCGACGTCGGCGGTCTGCTCCAGCGCCACGTAGCTCTCGACCAGCGACTCCACCAGGGGCAGCTGCTGGATATTGAACAGCCCGTCGAGCTTGCGGCTGACGTTCGACCGCGCGACGCAGCGTTTCGGCCGCGTTGTGATATTGGCCGCCCGCGTGGTACGCGAGGCCCAGGCCGTGCAGCGGCTCGATGACGCCGCGCGAGAAACCGCCCTCGCGCGCCTCGGCGATGCGCAGCGCGCGCCGATAAGCTGTTTCCGCGCCATAGAGGTTGTTCAGGCGCATCTGCGTGGTGCCGACGTTGAGCAGCGGCTTGATGAGCTCGGCGCGCTCCGTACCGAACTGCTGCTCGGTCAGCGTCACCACCTGCTCGGCGGCAGGCAGTGCCTCGGCGAAGCGGCGCGCGTTGAAGTGGTCGCGAAACTGTTGGTACGCCGCGCTCCGGTCTGCCGGTACGGCAGGGGGGGCGCCCTGCGCCGCCGTGGTGTCCGCAGGAGCGGGCGGATTCGCCGCCGGGCCCGGATTGCCCGCCTTGGCCACCTCCGCGGCGAGCCCCAGGCTGGCGATGACAGAAAGCCCCGCAACGGCCCCCGCTGTGGCCAATGCGCGCGCCGTCAGGCGCCTTTTTCGAAGCCCTTTTCGAAGCCCTTTTCGAAGAGATACTGCGATACCAGCCATTCGTGCCCGCCTCGAAAGCCCCACAACTCCGCACAGGCCATGAAGAACACGCGCCAATATACCCACCCTTTGGCGGCCTCGCCCTGTCCGTAGGCTCGTTCCAGCATCGGCATGATGTCATGCCGGCGCGCATCCATGTTGGCGAGCCACGCCTCGCTGGTGCGCTGGTAGCGCCAGCCGCTCACCTGCCAGTGATCGAGCAGGCGCACGTCGCGCTGGCACCTCGTAATGCTGCGCATTCGCATCGGCCGTGTTGATGGCCACCGGACTGGAGGGGGTGCGCTCGGCATTGGCCGGCGGCGCGCTGGAGATCGCGGTGCTCACCGGTCCGATTCCTTCCTGGGAAACCAGGGGACGAAGGCGCTGGTGCGTGCCTGGTAGCTTCGATAGCGCTCACCCTTGCTGCGCAGCGCCTGCTCCTCGGTTGCCCGGATGCCCGTGACGTTGACGAGGAAATGGAGCATCAGCACCGGCGTGGCGAGAGCAAGCCAGCCATACGGCGAGGCGAGGGCAAAGAGCGCGTAACCGATCCAGATCAGCCATTCGAAGAAGTAGTTCGGGTGACGCGACAGCCGCCACAGGCCGGCGTCGCAGACCGCGCCCTCGTTGGCCGGATCGCGTTTGAAGGCCGCGAGCTGCGCATCGGCGCTGCTCTCGCCGATCAGGCCGATCGCGCAGATCGCCACCCCGACCCATTCCAGCGTCAGCCACTGCGGATAGCGGTTCATGCACGCCAGCAGCAGCGGCAGCGACAGGAACACGTTGAGCGCTGCCTGAAATTCGTAGAACGCCAGGAACTTCAAGTTGAGGTTGCCGCCGCCCCATTCGCTGCGCAGTTGCACGTACCGGCCTTCCTCGGGCTGGCCGATGATGCGCTTCGACAGGTGCGCGGCGAGCCGCAGGCCGTGCACGGCGAACAGCGAGCAGATGAGGAGCTTGCGCGGCAGCCAGCCCGGCGCGAGGAAGCCATAGAGGCCGGCGAGCATCGCGAAATTCGCCGACCAGCCGATGTCCACGTAGCTGAAGTTGCGATTGCGCAGGCCGAGCAGCCAGAGAACGAACATGGCGCCGGCCACGGCGACGGCGCCGACGGCAAGCAGGAGCCAGGACGAATCGATCTCCATCGGGGCCTCGAGTCGAGATTGCGGGGCGCGGCCGGAACCGGCGCGCCGCCCGCTCCAGGACCGGGATGAGCGCGCGGTAGAGCAGATAAATCGCGATCGGCCCGAACACCAGCCACCCGACCACGGCATGCACGATGGCGTCCCACAGCACCGCCACAGCCTGACCCGCGCCCTGCGCGATCATTTCCTGTCCCGCGCCGATCGAGAGTGGCTGGGCGGGATCGCCGAGGAGGCGCTCGCCGATGCGGACGAAGGGAATGATCAACAGCAATTGCAACGGCGTCATCGCGAAGTTCGCGGCCTGGATCGCGGCCAGGTTCAGACGCCACAGGAGCGCCACGGCCGTGCACAGCACGGTCGTCGTGCCGAGCACTGGGAAGATACTCAGGATCGTGCCGCACGCGAGGCTCAGGCCGATTCTCTCGGGCGTGATGCCCTGCCTGAGCAACGCGACGACCGGGACGACGACGTGCCGGCGCACGAACGCGATCATGCGTGAAGCGTCGTCAGGATGGACGCCACGGCCTCGTCGGGCCCGAGCCGCTGCAGTTGCGGGGTGCGCAGGCCCAGCCTGCTGTCGATGCGCATGCCTCTACCTCGAGGTTCCCTTCGGACGGCCGTGGCGTCCGGATTCAGCCCGGCGGCGGCGAGCGCACATTGTACGAGGTTCGCTACAATGGACGCGGACCGGCCATGGTAGAAATCACAGCAACGGCTCCCCACAAGACGGTCGCGCTCGTCGCCGGCGGCAGCGGCCTGGTGGGCGCGGAGTTGCTCCAGCTGCTGAGCGCGCAACCGGACATCGCGCGCGTCCTCGCCGTGACCCGCCGGCCCCTGGCCTACGACCATCCCAAGCTCGCCAACCGCATCGTGCGTTTCGAGTCGCTGGAGCAATCGCTCGAGGGCATGCACGCCGACGTGGCTTTCTGCTGCCTGGGCACCACGCTGCGCGAAGCGGGTTCGGCGGAAGAGTTTCGTGTCGTCGATCACGATCACGTGCTCGCTTTCGCGCGCGCCGCGCACAAGGCCGGGGTGCGCCGCTTCGTGCTCAACTCCTCCGTGGGCGCGGATCCGCAGTCGAAGAACCTCTACCTGCGCACCAAGGGCGAGACCGAGGCGCACGTGGCGCAACTCAATTTCCCCGCTCTCGACATCGTCCAGCCCTCGCTCCTGCTCGGCTGGCGCAAGAGAATCCGCCCGCTGGAATTCGCCGGCATGATGTTCCTGCCGATCCTGAACCCGCTCCTGCTCGGCGCCGCGCAGCGTTACCGCGCAGTCAGCGCGGCCACTGTGGCGGCGGCGATGGTCGGGCTGGCCCGCAGCCAGCGCAAGGGAGTCACCCGATATACTCACCGAGCGATCGTGGAGCTCAGCCTCAACGCCGGGCGACGAACGAGCCCGGCGCAGTTCTGATGCGCGTCGTCTGGTGAGTACCCAGGATCGCGAGCAGCACGCCGCCGACGAGTGCCAGCAGCGGATCGGTGATCTCGGCCGAGCGGCCTGGGATCCAGACTTGCGCGAGCTCGATGAGGGCCAGCAGCCCCGCGGTCATGAAAGTCGCCGCGGCAATGCCGGTGCCGCGACGCCACAGCAGCCAGATCAGTGAGAAGTACCAGAAGCATTTCTCGAGCAGCACCGAGTAGTTGACCTCGAGGTTGTCGTTCAGCGAGCTCATGAACGGCACCCAGCTGAAATTCTGCGCCTGCGCCTGCACGCTGAAAGGCTTGAGACCCGCGATCGCGATCACGACGGCGAGCATCGCCGCCAGGATCAGTGCGCGGCGCCGTTCCGGCAGGACGATGAGGATCGCTGCGACCGGAATGCAGCAGATGAGCGCCGCGACTTCCGACGCGGACAGGGCCTTGCCCACGACCACCACGCGGCCCACCAGCACCACCGCCGCGATGGCCGCCAGCGCGTAGATCGCATACTCGCGGCGCCACACCTGGCGCACGGCGAATCCCACCGCCAGCCAGCCGACCATGTAGCGCAGCACGTCGAACCAGGCGAGGTCCGGCTCGAACAGCAGCGGCTTGAGCGCGTCCTTGTATTTCTGCCAGTCGATGGTGGGCACGAACGGCGCGAGCCGGAAAGCGAGCCACAGCGCGATCAGGCCCAGCGGTATCGGCTCGGGGCGGCCCGCGGCGGCGCCCGGGATGCGGATGGTGCTGCCCATCGCCAGATAGATTATGGCGGCCAGCGCGCCGATCGCCGTGCCGGCGGCGTTGAGCGCCAGGTCCGTCAGGCTGGAGACGCGCGAGCTGGCGTGAACCTGCAGCAGCTCGATGGCCAGGGACAGGAACGTGCCCACCAGGACGGCCCAGATGAAACCGCGGCCGCGCGTCCAGCGCGCCGGCCACGCCAGCATCAGGCACAGACCGAGCGGCACGTACAGCAGGAGGTTCGCCACCACGTCGCCGCGCGAGGTACGCGCGAAATCAAGCCCGGTGAGCAGCGCCCACAGGTCGAACTCGCGCAGCGAGGAGAAACGGAACGGAAACAGCGAGCCGTAGAGGATCAGCAGGACCGTGGCCAGAGCGAGCCAGCGCGCAATGCGGCGTACCCGCGGATTGTCGGCTGCGTAGTGATGAGAGGGCATCGTGTCCCGTACCTTAGCCAAGATCGGCAGGCGGCGAAAGAATCGCGTGTGCCGCCACGGCGCCGACTGGCGCCCAGCCGCTTGCCTTGCGCGCCGGGATCGCGCTGCCATCGACCGAGCCCCGGTCCTTTTGCGATTGAACCGCGGTCACGGTAAGTTCCGTCATCGGTGCGCGCTGCGTTCTTCAATCCGGTCTTCATTTCGACGGCTGAGGTGGTGTCATGGTGAATCACGAGGCATTCCTGTCGCCGCCGCGCAGCCGGACGGCGCGAACGCTGGCGATGTGCGCGCTGGCCGCGCTCGCACTCGCTGGATGCAGCCAGTGGTCGTGGAATCCGATGAAATGGGACCTGTTCGGCAGGAAGGCGCCCCCCGCGGCGCCGATCGTCGATGTGCTCGCGATCGAGTCGGGCACCGCGAGTCCCGCCGGCGAGCGCTTCGAGCAGAGCTGGGACGGCGCGCGCCTGATCGTCGACATTCACAGTCCGAGCGGCATCGGCCGCGCCACGCTCAGGCCGCGCGAGCAAGGCTGGCCGCTGCGGCTGGCGTTTCGCATGCACGTCGGCGCGCTGGAGGGTTTCGAAGCGAAGAGCGCGCAGAACCTGCGCATCAGCCTGGGCAGCGCGCCGCTCACCGAGCCCGCGCTGATCGACCTGCCGTACGGCGTGGTGGCGAAGGATTCGCAGCAGCTCGAGATCCAGTGGGTGGATCGCTATCGCTAATTTCGCCATGCTGATGCTGGTGACCCTCAGCCTCGCGGCCGTCGTCATCGCCTGGTCGATCGTCTGCTACAACCTGCTGGTCCGCGACCGCAACCGCGTCGCTCAGGCCTGGAGCGACGTTGACGTGCAGCTCACGCGCCGCCACGACCTGGTGCCGCGGCTCGTCGAGCTGGTGCAACAGTACGCCAGGTACGAGCGCACACTGCTGGAGAACGTCGCGACACTGCGGGCGCGCGGCGCCGCGGAGCCTTCGCCGGGCGCGCGCGGCGCTCTGGAGGGATCGCTGGGAAACGGCATGCACCGGATCATCGCCGTCGCCGAGAGCTATCCCGAGCTCAAGGCCAGCGAGAATTTCCTGGACCTGCAGCGCAAGCTCGCGGACACCGAGAACCAGATCCAGTATGCGCGCCGTTACTACAACGGCGCGGTCAACAATCTCAACACGCGCATCGAGACCTTCCCGGACCTGCTCGTCGCACGCGCGTTGCGCTTCAGGCCGGCGGAATACTTCGAGCTCGAGGCCGCAGAAATGGCGCAGGCGCCTTTGGTGGGTGCGCGATGAGATACGCCGTACTCATCCGCCTTCTGCCCCGGTTCGCACTGCTCCTGTGCGCGCTGGCGGTGGCGCCGGCGCGAGCCGGGGAACGCATCCTCGCCTACGACAGCGACGTCACCGTGCGTCCCGACAGCACGCTCGAAGTCCGCGAGACGATCCGGGTGCGGGCGGAGGGCGTGAATATCCGCCGCGGAATCTATCGCGACTTTCCCACGCTCTACATCGATCGCAGCGGGCGGCGCGTGACGACGGGGTTCGACCTGGTCTCGGTGTCGCGCGATGGCCGGCCGGAGCCGCATCGAACCGAGCGTCAGCGCAACGGCATGCGCGTGTACGCCGGCGCTGCCGACGTGTTCCTCGACCCGGGCGAGTACACCTACGAATTCCGCTATCGCACCGACCGGCAGCTCGGCTACTTCGACGACCACGACGAGCTTTACTGGAACGTCACCGGCAACGGCTGGGATTTTCCGATCGACACCGCAAGGGCCGAGATCCACCTGCCTGCGGGCGTTCCAGCCGGGCAACTGCACGTCGAGGCCTACACCGGACCCCAGGGTGCGCGCGGAACGGACTACGTGGCGCGCGTAGAGGGGGCCACGCCAGCCTTTGCCACGTCGCGGCCGCTGGGTCCGTATGAAGGTCTCACGATCGTCGTCACCTGGCCCAAGGGACACGTCGCCACGCCGACCCGGGCCATGGCGGTGGGCTATGCGCTGCGCGATTCCCTGCCGTTGGCCATTGCCGCGATCGGCCTGCTCGGGCTGATCGGCTACTACATCGGCATCTGGTTCGTGGTCGGACGCGATCCGCCGGGACGAATCGTCGTGCCGCAGTACCAGCCCCCGGAAGGCCAGTCGCCGGCGGCGATGCGCTTTCTGCGGCGCATGCGCTATGACGATCGCTGTTTCGCCGCCGGCGTGCTCAGTCTGGCGGTCAAGGGCCATCTCGTCGTCGAGCAGGAAAAGGCCGGTCTCTTCGGCCTGGATCGCCAGTTCGTGCTGGCCCGCGTGGTCGAGCGGCGCGATGCGAAGCCGTCGTCCGACGACGAGGCCGCGCTCATGAAGCAACTGTTCGTGCTCGGCAACCGGCTCGAGCTCAAGGACGACAATCACACTGTCGTCTCGGCCGCGCGCTCGGAGCAGCGTACCGTGCTCAAGAAGCAATTCACGCCGAGCTTCTTTCAGATCAATGGCGGCTGGCACGGCCTCGGGATCGTGCTGAGCATCCTGGTAGCCGCGTTGGCCGTGTGGCTCTCCGCGTCGGCCGACTTCACGCCCGAGTGGTACATCTTCACCGCGCACGGGCAACTCGCGGCGGTCGCGCTCCTGCTCGGTTTCCTCGCCAACGGTGCCTTCGGGAGGCTGCTGAAGGCACCGACCGTCGCCGGACGCGACGTCATGGATCGCATCGAGGGCTTCAAGCTCTATCTCGACGTGGCCGAAGGCGATGAGCTCAAGCTGCAGGGCGCGCCGGCGCTGACGGCGCGCTTGTTCGAGACGAACCTTCCGGCGGCGCTCGCACTTGGCGTAGAGCAGGGCTGGGCCGAGCGCTTCGCCGCTGTGTTTGCCACACAGGCGCCCGGATACGCGCCCGCCTGGTACCGGGGTGACGGGTGGGATTCGCGCGACCTGAGCGGATTTTCCTCGCAGCTCGGCTCGTCTCTCGACAGCGCCATTTCCTCTTCCGCCACTGCTCCCGGTTCGAGCTCCGGAAGCGATGGCGGCGGATCGTCGGGTGGCGGCGGCGGTGGCGGCGGTGGCGGCGGCTGGTAGGAGTTGGCGCGAAAGCCCGCGCCGGCACCGTTGAGTCTCGGCTTCAGCCCGGAGGTTCGGCGCCCGAGAACTTGACGGGTTTGGCGCCGACGACGGGGCCGATCGTCGCCTTGTCGCTCACGTAGAGCTCCACTTCGCGCTCGAACTTGAGCGTGCCCTGCACCACCGCTCCCGGCCCGATCACGATGCGCGGCACGTCCGGCTTGCCGAAAGTGAACAGGCTGTAGCTGTGCGACTTGTCGACGCGGATGCCGTTCTCGACGCGCGAATTGGCGCCGATCTCGATATCGCCGGTGGTGGTGCGGATGCCGCCGCCGACGTGCGCCGCGTTGAGCCGGATCCGGCCGTTGACGTTCTCCACCGCGCCTTTTACTTCCGCGCCGTTCTCCAGAGTGATCGAACCGTTCACCGAGTCGATTGCACCGCCCACCCTGGCGCGCGAGCCCAGGGAGATCGAGCCGTTGACGTTGTCGATGCCGCTGGCATTTGCCTCGTCGCCCAGAGTGATGCTGCCGTTGACCGTATCGACGGAACCCACGGTGGCCTTGTCGCCCACGCGGATCGAGCCGTTCACGGTCGACAGCTTCCCGGCGCTCTGCCCGGGATCGACCCGGATCGAGCCGTTCACCTTGTCGACGTCCGCGTCCCCGGCAAGGGCGGGCGTTGTGAGCAACAGCAGCGTGCTGAGCCAGAGTGCCTTCATCAGCTTCATCGTGACCTCCCGAATGCGTTGCGGCGGCAGCGCGGTTGGATGCGGCGCGGGTGTCGTTGGTTTGAACCAGGCCCGCCTTGCCGGCCCGGTCCGGCCCGGTCCGCGAGCGCGAAGCATAAACCGCCACGGCGACTTGGGCATACTCGCCACCGATATGGCCGCCGACATGGACCCAGCCGACCTTCCAATCGTCACAGCGCTGCCCGAGATCCGCGCGGCCCTGCGGCGCCAGCGCAATCTCGTCCTGCAGGCGCCGCCCGGCGCCGGAAAAAGCACGCGCGTACCGCTGGAGTTGCTCGCGGAGCCGTGGGTCGACGGCCGCCGCATCCTGATGCTCGAACCGCGCCGCCTGGCGACTCGCGCGGTGGCGCAGCGCATGGCGAGCACGCTCGGCGAGCCGATCGGGCGCAGCATCGGCTATCGCATGCGGCTGGACACGCGCGTCAGTGCCGCGACGCGCATCGAGGTGGTCACGGAAGGCGTCCTCGGCACGATCCTGCAACGCGATCCGGCGCTCGAGGACGTTGCCTGCGTCATCTTCGATGAATTCCACGAGCGCAGCCTGCAGGCGGATCTGGGGCTCGCGCTGTGCCTGGATGTGCAGGCAAACCTGCGCGAACAGCTGCGCCTGGTGGTGATGTCGGCGACGCTGGAGGCGGAGCCGGTGGCGAAGCTGATGGGCGATGCGCGGACCGTGCGCAGCGCGGGACGCAGTCATCCGGTCGAGGTTGTGCACCTCGACCCCGGTACGGTGCGCTTCGATTCGGGCAGCGCTGCGGCATTCACGCGCAGCGTCGTCGGCGCGATCCGCCGCGCTCTGCAGAACGACGGCGACGTGCTGGTGTTCCTGCCCGGAGCCGCCGAGATCCGGCGCACTCACGCGGCATTGCAGGAATCGCTGCCGCCGGGAATCCTGATCGCGCCGCTGTTCGGCGATCTCGCCCAGGCCGAGCAGGACCGCGCGCTGCAACCGGCGCCGCAGGGTTTGCGCAAGGTCGTTCTCGCCACCAACATCGCCGAAACCAGCCTGACCATCGAGGGCGTGCGCGTCGTCGTGGATGCGGGACTGGAGCGCCGCTCGCGCTTCGATCCCGTCAGCGGCATGAACCGGCTCGAAACGCGGCGCATCTCGCGCGCTTCCGCCGAGCAGCGGGCGGGCCGAGCCGGGCGGCTTGCGCCCGGCGTGTGCCTGCGGCTGTGGAGCGAGTCGACGCAACGCACGCTCGAGGCGCATGCCCCCGCAGAGATCCTGGAGGCGGATCTGGCGCCGCTCGCCCTCGAGCTCGCCGGCTGGAACGTGGCCGATGCCTCGCGGCTCGCGTGGCTCGATCCGCCGCCCGCCGCTGCGCTGGCGCAGGCGCGCGAGCTGCTCGCGCGCCTCGGCGCCCTCGACGCGCAGGGTCGCATCAGCGAGCACGGGCGCGCCATGCTGAGTCTGCGCCTGCATCCTCGCCTCGCACACATGTTGCTGCGCGCGCGCGATCTGGATCGCGTGGCGCTGGCCTGCGATCTCGCGGCCTTGCTGTCGGAGCGAGACATCGTCAAGGCCCGCGCCGGCGAGAGAGACGGCGATCTGCGCGTGCGGCTCGATGCCGTGCGCGGCACGTCAGGCTCCGCCGACACGATCGATCGCGGCGGGCGCGAGCGCGTCCGGCGCAGCGCCGCACAATATCGCCGGCTGATGCAACTGGATCCCGCGAGCAGCACGCCCGCCGCCGCCGACGATGACGTCGGCGTTCTGCTCGCCTTCGCCTACCCGGACCGGATCGCGCAGAGCCGCGCCGACGATGCCGGACGCTATCTCCTCAGCAACGGACGCGGGGCGCGCTTCGACGGACCCCAGGCGCTCGCCCGCGCCGAGTTCCTGGTGATTCCCGAGCTCGACGCCGGTGATCGGGAAGCGCGCATCTTCCTTGCCGCCCCCATCTCGCGGCATGCCCTGCAAACGCACCTTGCGGCCGACATGACGCAGGACGAGGACATACGCTGGGATGCGCGCACGCGCGCCGTGAGCGCGCTGCGTGCGCGCCGGCTCGGTGCGCTCACCATCGAAAGCCGCACGCTCGGCCGGCCCGATCCGCAGCGCGTGAGGGCCGCGATGCTCGAGGGCATCCGCGAGCTGGGGATCGCCGCGCTGCCGTGGGATCGCGAAACGCGTGACTGGCAGGCGCGCGTCGGGTTCGTGCGCAATCTGCCCGCCGAGCGCGAGACCGGCTGGCCCGACGTTTCGGATGCCATCCTGATGGCGGCTCTCGAAGCCTGGCTGGCTCCCTTCCTCGACCGTGTGACCCGCGCCGATCACCTGGCGCGCCTGGATCTGCGCGCCGCGCTGGAATCGCTCCTGGAATGGAAACAGCGGCAGCGGCTGGAAGCGCTTGCACCGACCCATCTGGCGGTGCCGAGCGGCTCGCGCATCCGCGTCGACTACGCAGACAGCGAAGCAGCGGAGGGCGCAGCACCGTCGCTTGCCGTGCGCCTGCAGGAAGTGTTCGGCTGGCACGATACCCCGCGCATCGGCGGCGGCACGGTGGCGGTATTGATCAAGCTCCTGTCACCCGCACAGCGACCGGTGCAGGTAACGCGCGACCTGGCGAGCTTCTGGCGCACCGGCTACGCAGAAGTGCGCAAGGAGCTCAAGGGCCGCTACCCGAAACACTACTGGCCGGAAGATCCGTCGAGCGCGGAACCCCGCCGCGGCACGAAACGCAGGTGAGGGTCGGCGCGAAAAGGACCCGAAGCGCAACGACCCGGAGGAAAACGTAGCGAAGTGCGGCAGGGAGGGGAAGGTGAAGTGGCAGAGGAGATGGCCCCGACAACGTCACCAGACTATTCGTCCTGCAATTCGAAACGCATTTTCAGGCCGAGCCGCTGGTCGATAGCCTGACCCTCGACTTCCTTCGGTTTGAATTTCCAACGCTTGATCGCCCGGATCGCCGCCTCGTCGAACACGCCTTGCGGCTCGGAAGCGGCGACGACGACGTCCTTCACCTCGCCGGACGCGGAAGCGGTGAAGTTCAGGTCGACGTAGCCTTCCTGCTTCTTGCGCTGCGCGCGAGTCGGGTATTCGGGCGTCACGGACTTGAGAACCATTTTGTCGCGTACCGGCACAGGCGTCGCCAGGGCGTCGACCTTGCGTTTCGCCAGGTTGACCGCCGAGGTCGCCTGATCGAAACCAGCGCCGCTGGCGCCGAGCGCCTTGGCCTCCTCGAGCAGTCGCTGGCCTCCGCGCACGTCGTTGCGGGCAGCGGCGGCCGATGCCTGGCTCACGAGCTGGCTGCGCAGACCGTCGACGACGGGACCGAGCCCCGCGGCATCCGGGAACTGCTGGCGCAGCTGGGTCACGTAAAAGCGGGCGCTGTCATTCTCGGGGTCGAGAAGCTGACCATCGCTCAGGCGCGCGCGTGCCAGCCCCAGCAGCCGTTCGGCGTCGCCGGACTTGCTGCGCTGCGCGGTCTTCACCTCGCGCTCGATGCGGCCGAAGTCGATGCCGCTGATGTTGAGCTGGCGCGCCTGCGCGATCCACTGGTCGGCGGCTTCGCTGTCGCCGCGCGCGCCCGCCTGCTGGCCCTTCTGCACCATCTTGTTGGCCAGCGAACGCAGGCTCTGCTGCACGAGGACGCTGGCGGAATCCAGCTCGCGGGCCTGACTGAAGTAGTAGCGCGCGCTGTCGTTGCCCGGCTCGTTCAGCCGGTCCTGCGCGAGGCGTTCGTTGCCGAGCCGGATGAAACCGGCGAGTTTCTGGTTGAGCGCGTCGGCCTTGGCCGCTTCCTGCTGCGCGGCGTTGGAGCGATCCAGCTCGCGCGTCACCTGCGCCTCGAGGAATGCAATGCGCGGATGACCGGGCTCGACGCTCTTGGCGACCTTGATGGAGGCGGCGGCGTCGCGCACCTTCGATTCCAGCAGCGCGCTCTCGGCGCGCGCGAGCATCACCTCGGCGATGCGGTGCACGCCGTCGCGTGCTTCGGCATTCTCGGCGTCGACCGTCAGCGCCGCCTTGAAATGATCCAGTGCCGCGGCGCCCTTGGCGTCGATGTAGCGTCCCGCCTCGAAAGCCTCGCGAGCCTTCTGCAGATAAGCTTCCGCGGCCGCGGCCTTGCCGGCCAGCGGGGAATCGGCGCTCGACATCATCGGCGAAACGTCGGCCCCCGCCGGCCCCGTGGCGGAGTCGTCGCCGCTGAACAGCCAGACACCCACGCCGATGGCAGCGAGCACAACGGCGGCGACGCCGCCGAGCACCGGCAGTCTCTTCCAGACGGGCGTGGCGGTGCGGCTCGCGGTGTCGGTCTTGAGCTCCAGGTGCCGGTTGATGCCCGATTCGAGCAGCTCGGCAAGCTTCGATGCGGCATCGGCCTTGACGATGAAACCCTGCACTGCGCCGCTGTCGATCAGGTCCTCGACGTGGCGCCGGTCCTCGGGCTCGCCTGCGACGACGAAGCCGAGCTCGGGGAGCTGCTGGCGCAGGCGCGTCACCACGCCCTCCAGCTGTGAGGACACGAGACTGAAGTCCAGCAGCACCACCGCGCACGGCGTCTGCATGAGCATGTCCGCGGCCTGCGCGTCGCTGGTCGCGTGCCAGAGACGATTGGGCAGCGTCACCACGCGGCGCACCGAGAGCAGGAAGAAATCGTCCTCCGTGACCGCCAGAATCTCGGCACCCGCGCCCGAGGGCGCCGGGGCAATGGTGTTGACCTGTTCGTTGCGCAGGTTCCGTGCGGCACTGTTCTTCACGAGCTTCTCTCCGGCGAAGGAAACTGGGTCTTGAAAAAACGTCGTTGCGCGGACCCTGGGCCGCGCTAGTCGAGGCACACCACCAGCTGGGCCGAGTGGCTGCGCCAGTTGATCGGAATGACGAACGAGCGGATGTTGGGCGGCGTGACGTGCTCGCCCTGCGGCCCTGCGACGACGCGCGGGACCGAGATCATGAACTGGTTGCCGAAGTCGCGGCGCGCGTTGCCGGAGATCTGGTTGGCCACTTCGCCGACCAGGTCGCACATGTTCTCGTGCGTCATGTCGGTTTCGCCGAGCCGCATCAGCAGGACGGTGAGCATCGGGCGCGAGGCGGTGAAATACACGACGCCCTTGCGCTTGCCGGCGATGGTGATGACGCCGGTGTACTCCTGGATGTTGGGCGCGCCTTCGTTGACGAGGTACGGCGACCCCACCGAGGCGGGCTGGTTCGCAGCCGTCTGGAAGTAGTGCGTCGTGCCCTCGACGAAGGTTTCGAGCTCGACCTTGGTCATGGCCATGAGCCGGCTCCTCGGAGCAGCTCGTCGAGCGCGTCGGTGAGCTGTCGATCCGTGAATGGCTTGCACAGAAAACCGTTGGCGCCCCGCTTCATCGCCTCGATGGCGGTGGCCTTGTCGGCGAGGGCCGAGATCACCAGGATCAGAACTTCAGGCTTGATCGCCACCAGCTGCTCGACGCACTCGATGCCGTCCATCTCCGGCATGGTGATGTCCATGGTCACCACGTCGGGCTCGGTGCGCCGGAACAGCTCCACCGCCTGCTTGCCGTTGCCCGCGGAGCCGACGAAGCTCAGGCGCGCGCACTGGTGCGAGCGCTCGATCTTGCGCCGCATGATGTTCGAGTCATCGACGATCATCAGTTTCAGGGGTGCAGCGGCGTTCATTGCTTCGGTCCTTTGTTCTTACAGGCTCTCGAGCTCAGGCGGCGCGCGCGCTGGAGGCAGCGGGCAGCCAGATACGGAAGCGCGCGAAGCGCCCCACCGTTGTGGACACGCCCACCTTGCCGCCGAGCTCCTGCACCAGGTTGCGCACGATGTCCATGCCGACGCCGCGGCCGGCGTCCTTGGTGACGCCGTGCTGCGTGGTGAAGCCGGGCATGAAGATCAGGGACAGGGCGCGACGATCGTCGAGCTGCGCCGCCTGGTCGGCGCTGAGCAGGCCGCGCTGCACGGCGGTTTCCTTGAGCCGTTCGGTCGACAGGCCGCGCCCGTCGTCCTGGATCACGAACTCGTAGCCGTCGGTGTCGCGGCTCTCGAACTTGATGACGATCGTGCCCGCGGCATCCTTGCTGGCGTTGCTGCGCTCGGACGGCGACTCGATGCCGTGAGCGACGCAGTTGCGCACCATCTGGATGGCGATGTCCTTGACCGCGCGCCGGTAGTTCTTCGGCACGTTGTCCAGGCCCGAGCAGGCGAGCTGCACCTGCTTGGACTGCTCGCCCGCGATGCGCGAGGCGAGGGACTTGAGCGAGCTTTCCAGCGATCCGGAAGCCTCGGCGCCCTCGGCCATGCGCGCCAGCAGCTGCGACGCGGGCTGGATGAGCGTGCCCTCCGGTCCCATCACGCCGGTGTCGGTGTGATCCTTCGGCTCGGCATCCTCATTGGACATGGCGACGCGCAGGTCGGCGAGACGGCCGACCATCTCACGCACCGACGAGAGGTGGCCGAACAGGTCGTCGAGCTTGACGACCAGCGGCAGGAAGTCGTTGCCGGACAGGGCCGGACGGCCGCGCAGCTCGGCGAGCGATTCCTCGAAGCCGTGGGCGCGCGATTCCACCGTCTTCAGGCCGAGAGCCGCAGCTTCGCCCTTGACGCCGTGGATCTGGCGGAAGATGCCGTCGAGCTTGGCACGGAACGCGTTTTCCTCGCGCGCCGGCTCCTTCAGAATGGAGTTCACCATCTTCATCGCGACTTCGCTCTCCTCGAGGAAGCCGGTGAGCTGGCGCGGATCGACGTGCAGGATGTGCAGCAGCAGGTCGAGCTGCGCCTGCGCCTTCTCCTGCGATTCGAGCAGCTCGCGCGCCAGGTGCACACGCCGCGTGACGTCGTTGACCGTCACCAGGAGTCGCGTCATGGAGCCGTCGGCGCGCACGCGGTTGAAGTCGAACTCCAGGTGCATGGTGTCGAGCTGGCCGTTGCCGTTGTCGATGTGCACCTCGATTTCGACCAGCGGATTGATGGTCTTGATGAGCTTCTCGTTGACGCGCTCGCCCCACAGCAGCCGCACGTACTCCATCGCGGTGTCGAGGGTCTTCTCGGGCACGATGCCGCGCAGCAGGCCGTCGAAGCCGAGCTTGTCGAAATCCGTGCGGCGGAAGATGCGCTCGAGCGCCTCGGAGCGCTCCGACCCGATCTTGAGATCCTTGTCGAGCAGGAACAGACCCTGGTTGACGGTGCGCAGGATGTCGTCCGTCTCCTTCTTGGAGCGCGTGGAGTTGCGCTCCAGGCGGCTGAGGTTGCGGCCGAAATAGAACATCACGGCGAGCAGCAGCACGACGGCGGCGCCCAGCGCCGACAGCAGGTAGATGCGCAACTTGCCGACGCGCGCCTGGGTCTGCGCTTCGACGGAAGCGGCGAGGGCGCTCACCAGCTTGGCCATGTCCTCGTGCCGCGCCATGCCGAAGCGCACGGCTTCGTTGAGCTGGCGATTCAGGCGCAGGCCGGCGGCGCTGAGCTGCGTGCCGCGGTCGGCAGTCTCCACGTACGGACCGGCGGTGAAACCGACGATCGGCTTGAGCAGCTGGCGATACTCGCCCCACACCTGGCGCAGCTCCTGCAAGCGGCGCTGCGTGGTGGGCGAGCCGAACGGCTCGTAGCCGAACCTGGCGAGCGCGGAGTTCGCGGTGGCGAACCGGTCGAGGTCGGCGAGCGCACCGTCGAAGGCGCTGACGTTGCCCTTGAGCTCGGAGAGACCGCGGCCGAGATAGCGGCGTGCGCCGAGGTCGTTCTTGACGATCTGCGCCTGGCCGGCGATGACGCGCGGCTGCAGACGCTGCTGGCTGATCGAGCGCACGGCGACCATGCTCTCGGCCGCGCGGCTGGCGAACAGATAATTCAATCCGAGAACCGCGCCGGTTCCGACCATGAACAAGGTCAGGGTTGCGACCAGTGTCTGGTACCGGCCCATCTTGAACATCTTCATCTTTCGCCCACCTCGTGCTTGTGTGGTCCCAGGCACGCGACTGTCTGCGCCTCATCAAACCGTTCGGGTCGTAAGCGCAGCGTCCCGAGATCGTCTGGGATCGTCCTGCAGCGGCAGGCGTCGCCAGCCAGCGACGCAACCGTGGCAAGTGGGCGCTATCTTTGACAATAGTCCACCCGGGGGATGTGGACGCAGGTCGGATTTTTCCGGCCCCAAAAGGGGCGCAGTTCATATTTTCACTAGCCAGAGGCTGTGACGGGATTACCGCCTTTGAGCGCCTGCAAAAAATCGGTGGCGGACTGGAATCGGTCTGCCGGGCGCTTGGCGAGGAGGCGGTCGATCAGGGGCTGGAATCGGCCGGCATCCCCGTCCATCCGGGGCACCGGCGCGTGCTGATGCTGCGCCAGGATCTCGAACACCGTGTTGCCCTGGAACGGCCGTTCGCCGGTCAGCAGCTCGTACAGGATGACGCCGAGGCTGTAGAGATCCGAGCGCTCGTCGGTGGGCTGTCCGCCCGCCTGCTCCGGGCTCATGTAGTACGGCGAGCCGCGGATTTCGCCCGCGCCGGTGAGCGCTTTGTCGCCCGCCAGTTCCTTGGCGAGGCCGAAGTCGATCAGCACGATCGAACTGTCGGTGCGCAGCATGACGTTGGCCGGCTTCAGGTCCCGATGCAGTACCCCGGCCACGTGGATGGCGCGCAGCGCCTCGGCGATCTGCCGCACGTAGTTGATCGCCTCTTCGGCGGACATCGGGTTGCGCAGCCGCGTCTTGAGGTCGCCGGCCGGAAAATATTCCGTCGCGATATAACTCACGGCGCCGGTGGAGCCGAAGTCGTAGACGTCGACGATGGCGCGGTGGCGCAGCTGCGTGATGATCTGGTATTCGCGCTCGAAGCGGTCCACGTCGCCGCGCGTGTCGGCACTGTCGGTGGAGCGGCGCAGCACCTTGAGCGCTACGTTGAAGCCGAGCTCCTCGCTCCGGGCGAGGTACACGGCGGAGCGATCCGATTGCGCCAGCGTCTGCAGCACGCGGTACCCGGTGACGGCTGCGGGCAATTCCTCGGGCTGCGCCACACGGCGCGTCTGGGCGCGGCGGCGGTCACCCGCCGGCGAACTGCGCGCGCGTAGCGCGGCAGAGATGCGTTCGGCCAGCAGGTGCGACGAAGCAAGCCGCACCGGAATGAAATCGGCGGCGCCGGCGCGCACCGCATCGACCGCGGTGAGCTCGTTGCCGCCGCGCGTCATCAGCAGCACGAGCGCGCCCGAGCCGCGAAACGGCGCGAGGACCGTTTCCGGTCCGGCGGCGCCGTCGCGTTCCGCCTTGATGTGGTCGTAGGCGACGAGCAGCGCGTCGTACGCGGCGAGCCGGGCCACGGACTGCGCGTCCTGCGGCATCTGCCCGCTGTCGATGACCGCCGCCGGATAGGCAACGCGCAGGTCGCTCTGGATCTGCCTGCCCAGGGCGTCGTCGAGACCGAGAACCATGAAGCGCGCTGTCATGAGTGGCGCGCATCTTCGCACAGCCGCCGCGGGCCGCCAGCGGCCACGTGCGGCGGATGTGAAACGCGTTCAGCAGTCGGCGTTCCCGGCACCCGCTCAGCAGAGCGGGCTCGGTCCTCATGGCAAGCTTCCGGCGGTGGGGAGAGACGATGATCATGGCGTGAAATTTCTGCATCTTTCCCGAATGCGCTGGCTGATGCAGCGCGCATGGGTGTATATCAGGCACGGCTGTCCTCTTTACTTTCTCGGGATCCATTTATGTCCGAATCAGCATCGCCGAACGGTGCGCCGCGGAAACGCGCGCGCGCGCGCAAGTCCACTGCGAAGAAGACCTCAGCGCCGGAGCCCACCCAGGCAAAGGCCGCAGCCAAGTCCGACAACGGGCCGATTTGCCTCACCGCCATCGATCGGCGAGCGATGGTGGCGACGGCCGCGTACTACCGTGCGGAGCGCCGCGGCTTCCAGTCCGGCCACGAGTTCGAGGACTGGCTCGACGCGGAAGCCGATATCGAGACCCTGCTGCGCGCGCAGCTCGCCAGCTTCGACCGGAGCGCCGGTACAGCCTGAGCGCCCAGGCGGCCGCAGACATCCGCGAACTCGATCGGGTCCGATCCGGCAGGTGAGGCCGGCTCCGGCCTTGCGCATCCGCTGCGCGGGCGGGGCTTGCCCGCACCGGTACCTTATATAATGCGGCCCGCCATGCAAGCCGCCCGCGACCTTTTTTCCTACCGCAAGCACTGGGCAGCGCGCTTCGGCGTCGCCCCGGTCCTGCCCATGTCGCGGGCCGAGATGGACGCGCTCGGCTGGGACAGCTGCGACGTCATCCTGGTCACCGGCGATGCCTACGTCGATCACCCGAGCTTCGGCATGGCGATCGTCGGCCGGCTGCTCGAAGCCCAGGGCTTTCGCGTCGGCATCATCGCGCAGCCCGACTGGCGCAGCGCCGAGGCGTTCGCGCGCCCTGGGCAGGCCGCAACCTGTTCTTCGGCATCACCGCCGGCAACATGGACTCGATGGTCAACCGCTACACGGCGGACCGGCGCATTCGCAGCGACGACGCCTACACGCCCGGCGGCGTCGGCGGGCAGCGACCCGATCGCTCGGTGATTGTCTACGCGCAGCGCGCGCGCGAGGCGTTCGGCGATGTGCCGATCGTCATCGGCGGCATCGAGGCGAGCCTGCGGCGCATCGCGCACTTCGACTACTGGTCGGAGAAGGTGCGCCGCTCGATCCTGCTCGATGCCAAGGCGGACCTGCTGGTGTTACGGCAACGCCGAGCGCGCAGATCGTCGAGATCGCGCATCGCCTGGCGGCCGGCGAGAGCGATCGCAATCGATCACCGACATCCGCGGCACGGCGTTCGTGCGCAAGGCGCTGCCGCACGGACTGGGTACGAGATCGATTCCAGCACGCATCGACACGCCGGGCCCGCTCAATCCGCCGGTCGATCCCTACGCGATGGAACGCCTCGGTGACCGCGAGCGAACGGCGCGCGGCCGAGATCCGCGTCACCGATCGCCAGCATCCGCCACCGTGCGCTCACAGCCGTGCAGGTGCCGAATGCGCGACGCGCGAGCGCAGCGTGATCCGCATGCCGCCTATCGAGCAGGTCGAGCGACGATCCGGCGCTCTACGCGCACGCGTCGCGCATCCTGCACCTGGAGATCCAATCCCGGCAACGCGCGCGCGCTGGTGCAGCGGCACGGCGACGCGGACGTGTGGCTCAATCCGCCGCCGATCCCGCTGACCACGCCGGAGATGGACGCGCTCTACGAGCTGCCGTATTCGCGCCGCCCGCACCCGTGCTACGGCGACGCGAAGATTCCCGCCTACGAGATGATCCGCTTCTCCGTCGCGATCCAGCGCGGCTGCTTCGGCGGCTGCACGTTCTGCTCGATCACCGAGCACGAGGGCCGCATCATCCAGAGCCGCTCGGAGGATTCGGTGCTCCGCGAGATCGAGACGATCCGCGACACGCGTGCCGGGCTTCACCGGCGTCATCTCCGATCTCGGCGGGCCGACGGCCAACATGTACCGGCTCGCGTGCAAGAGCCGCGAGATCGAATCCGCGTGCCGGCGGCCGTCGTGCGTGTATCCCGGCAGTGTGCCCGAACCTCGAACACCGACCATGCGCCGCTGATCCAGCTGTATCGCAAGCGCGCGCGCGCTGCCCGGCATCAAGAAGGTGCTGATCGCGTCGGGCGTGCGCTACGACCTGGCGATCGAATCGCCGGAGTACGTGAAGGAACTGGCGCAGCACCACACCGGCGGCTATCTGAAGATCGCGCCCGAGGCGATCGGCGAGGGGCCGCTGTCGAAGATGATGAAGCCCGGCGTGGGCGCCTACTACAAGTTCAGCGAGCTGTTCGACCGTTACTCGAAGGAAGCGGGCAAGGAGCAATACCTGATCCCGTATTTCATCGCGGCGCATCCCGGCACCACGGACGAGGACATGCTCGAGCTCGCGCTGTGGCTCAAGCACGAACGGCTATCGCGCCGACCAGGTGCAGGCGTTCCTGCCCTCGCCGATGGCGACCGCCACGGCGATGTACCACTCGGGCAAGAATCCGCTGCGGCGAGTCACGCGCACCAGCGAGGACGTGCACGTTCCCAAGGGGCTGAAGCGTCCGCCGCCTGCACAAGGCATTCCTGCGCTATCACGACGCCGAAAACTGGCCGCTGCTGCGCGAGGCGCTGCGACGCATGGGCCGCGCCGATCTGATCGGCAACGGCAAGCACCATCTCGTGCCGACCTACCAGCCGGCGGGCACGGGCGGCAGGCCGGAAGGGGCGCGCAGCCCGGAACGCCGGTCCAAGCGCTTCGCCACGCAGCACACGGGCCTGCCGAAGACGCTGCGCGCGAAGTGACGGTTTCGATGTGAACGGCCTGACCCGCGGCCAGGCATTGCGTCGGGCACGGCGGGACTCTCGAGGGGCGGGATCAGGGCGACAACCGGTCTAGTGAGAATGACGACCCGGTGCGGCCGGGGAGCAAGGGGAGGGGACGGTGACAGACGCAGCCGCCGCGGCGGTGACGACCTACAAGAGCCTCACCAGCCTCGACGTCACCATCATCGCCGTCTACTTCACGATCATCCTCGGCATCTGCCTGTACTTCGGGCGCCGCGGCCGTACCTCCGAGGATTACTTCCTCGCCAGCCGCAACGTCGGCTGGTTCGCGATCGGTGCGTCGCTGTTCGTCTCGAACATCTCCACCGAGCATTTCATCGGCCTCGCCGGCTCGGGCGCGACCTCGGGCCTGGCCGTCGGCCACTTCGAATGGCTGGCGTGCCTCATCCTGCTGATCCTCGGCTGGGTGTTCGTGCCGTTCTACCTGCGCTCCAACGTGTTCACCATGCCGGAGTTCCTGGAGCGCCGCTTCAGCCGCTCCTGCAGCGTGTACCTCGCCAGCATCTCGATCCTCGCCTACATTTTCACCAAGATCTCGGTGCACCTGTATGCCGCGGCCATCGTGCTCGAGCGCGTCGTCGGCTGGGATCCGCTCACCGCAGCCGTGGTGCTGGTGGTGGCGACGGGCATCTACACGATCATCGGCGGCCTCGCCGCGGTGATCTACACCGAGCTGCTGCAGACGCTCGTGCTGCTCGCGGGCGCGGTGGTGCTCACCTGGATCGGCTTGTCCGAAGTCGGCGGTTTCAGCGGACTGCGCGCGGCGCTGCCCGAGCACTACTTCCAGCATGATCAAGCCGGCCAGTCACCCGGAGTTTCCGTGGACCGGGATTTTCCTCGGCGCACCGATCCTGGGCATCTGGTACTGGTGCACCGACCAGGTGATCGTGCAGCGCGTGCTGTCCGCCAAGGACGAGGGTCACGCCAAGGCCGGTACGATCTTCGCGGGCTTTCTGAAAATCATGCCGGTGTTCGTGCTGGTGCTGCCGGGGCTCATCGCGTTCGCGCTGTACCCGCAGCTCTTCACCACGAACGCTGCCGGTGCGGTGACCAACGGTGACATCGCTTATCCGACGCTCATCGTGAATCTGCTGCCGGCGGGCCTCGTCGGGCTCATGGTGGCCGCGCTGCTCGCGGCGCTGATGGGCGGAATGGCATCGGTGTTCAACTCCGCATCCACGCTGGTGACGCTCGATTTCTACAAGCGCATGCGGCCGCAGGCGAGCGAATCGAACCTCGTGCTGGTGGGCCGCATCGCGACCGGCGTGCTGGTGGTGCTGGGCCTGTTGTGGGTGCCTTTCATCAAGCTGCTCAGCTCGCAGCTCTATATCTATCTGCAGTCGGTGCAGGCCTACATCAGCCCGCCGATCGCCGCCTGCTTCATCCTCGGAATCCTGTGGACGCGCCTGAACGGCACCGGGGCCATTTCCTGCCTGCTCACCGGCCTGGCGCTCGGTTCGGTGCGCTTCGTGCTCGAGGTGCTGGACAAGACCGCTCACTTCCAGTCGGCGGCGGTTCGCTGGCTGCTCGACATGAATTTCCTGCACTACGCGGTGCTGATGTTCGTGGTCTGCTCCGCGGTGCTGGTGATGGTGAGCCTGATGACGCCCGCGCCGGACCCGCGCAAGCTCTCCGGTCTCACCTTCGCAACCGTGAACCAGAAGCTCGACACCACCGTGGTGTCCGGCCGGAAGATCGCTCTCAGGCGCGAGACGCCGTTCGAGCGCCGCCTGAACATCGCGTTCAGCCTGTTACTGTTGGCGACGGTCATCGGTCTGTGGATCCATTTCCGGTAGGCGCACGTGCACGACCGCATCCGCCAGCAGATCCGCTCGCTCGCGCCGCGCGTGACGCAGGCCGAGGCCGTCGCCGCGTTCCAGCGCGGCGTGTGGCGGGCCTTGAGCGCAAATCCGCTGCGCAGCGTCGCAGCGGCGTACGTCCCGTTCCGGCTGTACGAAGTCGAAGTCGTGAATGGCGGCAAGCGCAGTGTCTCGTTCTTCGCCGCCGATGCCGTCATCGGCTCGCTCGACCTGTACGAGTTCGATCACCTGCCGGCGGGTGAAGAGCTGGTCACGGTCGAATCGTCCAACAGCCCGATACCGCAGCTCGACGAGGAACGCTCGCTGCAGCTGCTGGAGGACAAGGTACAGCGCGCGGTGTTCCAGGCGGGATTCTTCCGCGTGCGCGGCCTCGCGGTGCGCGCGCGACGCCTGCCGATCGACGTGCACGTGCCGTACTGGCTCGGATTTTTCGGCAGCGGCGAACGCGTGCACCTGCGCGTGATGGATGCCGTGCGGCGCCAGATGGAAGGAGCCAAGGCGCGCGCGCTGTTCGAAGACTGGCTCATCGGTACGCCCGTCCACCCGCCGGCGATTGCGGCCGTTCCTGATGCCACGTCGCTTCGAGGGCCACCAAGGGGATAGGCGCGGTCCCCAGGCGTTGCCGATTGGCAACGCTCGCGGCGCCGGAACGGGCCGCGCGGCCCGATAGAATGGCCGCCCTTGTCCCGGGCTCGGTACCAGGATCCATGAAGCTGACGAGTCTCATCATCGCGGCTGCCTTCGGAGCCGCGACCGTAGGGGCGTGGGCGTATGCGAATCGCCCCGCCAGCGAACCCGCGTGGCCGTCACGCGTGCAGGGTTTTGCATTCTCTCCGTACCAGGTCGACCAGCATCCAGGCCGCGGCGATTTTCCCACGCTCGCCCAGGTGGAGGCCGATCTCGCGCTGCTGTCGGGCAAGACGCACGCAGTGCGAACATACAGCACCGCCGGAACCCTCGAGGCCGTGCCGCAACTCGCCGCCAGACACGGCATCAACGTGGCGGTCGGCGCATGGATCAACGCCAACCTCGCGGACAACGAAGCGGAGATGGCGCGTGCGGCACGGCTCGCCAGTGAGCACGGCAACGTGGTCCGCGTGCTGATCGGCAACGAAGTGGTGCTGCGCGGAGACATTCCCGTGGCGCAGCTCACCGAATATCTGGATCGCGCCCGCGGGCAGATAAGCCAGCCGGTAGGTACGGCGGAGCCCTGGCATGTCTGGCTGGCGCATCCGGAGCTCGCCGCACACGTGGATTTTCTCGCCATCCACATCCTGCCGTATTGGGAAGGCATCGACGTCGATCGCGCCGTCGAGTACACCGTGGAGCGCTTTCGCCAGGTGCAGCGCGCATTCCCGGGCAAGCCGATCGTGATCAGCGAAGTCGGCTGGCCGAGCAACGGTCGCACCCGCGAAGTCGGCGGTGGCTTCGGCATCGAACGAGGCGCTTGTTCCTGCGGCGCTTTCTGCAGCGCGCGCACCAGGAGAAATATCTCTACTACCTGATGGAGGCCTTCGACCAGCCGTGGAAGGGGCAGCAGGAGGGCGCGGTCGGCGCGTACTGGGGCGTCTACGACGGCGCGAGGCAGGCCAAGTTCGCCTTCATCGAGCCCATCGTGCGCATTCCGCGGCTGGCATCTGCTGGCCGCTGTCTCGGTAACGCTCGCGGCGCTGCTGCTCGGACTTTTCTACGTCAACAGCCGCACGCTGGCTGCGCGCGGACGCAGTTTTCTCGCCGTCAGTGGCCTATGCGACCGCGACCGCCGCGGTCTGGATCGTTTACGACTACTCGCAACAGTACTTCACCCTCGCCAGCGTGCTCGTCGGCGCCGTGCTGATGATCGGCATGATGGGCGTGATCGCGGTGCTGCTCGCCGAAGCGCACGAATGGGCCGAGGCGCAATGGGTGATTGAGCGCCGGCGCGTGCTGGCGCCGCGCGCCACGGAACGCGCCCGTGCGCGGAAGGTTTCGATCCACGTGCCTGCCTACAACGAGCCGCCGCAGATGCTCGTCGAGACGCTCGATGCGCTCGCGCGCCTGGACTATCCCGACTATGAAGTTCTCGTGATCGACAACAACACGCGCGACGAAGCGGCATGGCGCCCGGTCGAGGCGCACTGCCGTGCGCTCGGCGAGCGGTTTCGTTTCTTCCACGTCGCGCCGCTCGCCGGCTTCAAGGCCGGGGCGCTGAACTTCGCACTGGCGCGCACCGCACCGGACGCGCAGATCGTCGCGGTGATCGACAGTGATTACGTCGTCGACCCGAACTGGCTGCACGACCTGGTTCCCGCATTCGACAACCCGAACGCATGGCGATCGTGCAGGCGCCGCAGGACTATCGTGATGTCGGGCGCGACGCGCGCTCAACGCCTTCAAAGCGATGTGCCACGCCGAATACCGCGGCTTCTTCTGCATCGGCATGATCACGCGCAACGAGCGCAACGCGATCATCCAGCACGGCACGATGACCATGGTCCGGCGCGAGGTGCTCGACGAGGTCGGCGGCTGGTCGCCGTGGTGCATCACCGAGGATGCGGAGCTCGGCCTGCGCGTGTTCGAGGCGGGTACGAGGCGAGCTACACAGCGCGCAGCTACGGTCGCGGCCTGATGCCGGACACGTTCATCGATTTCAAGAAGCAACGCTATCGCTGGGCTTACGGCGCGATGCAGATTCTCAAGTCGCACGCGCGCACGCTGTCGTCGCGTCGCGCCGGACTCTCGGCGGGCCAGCGCTACCACTTCATTGCCGGCTGGCTGCCGTGGATCGCCGACGGCTTCAACCTGGTCTTCAACCTCGCCGCGCTGGGCTGGTCCGTGGCGATGGTGTTCGGCCCCGGAGCTGCTTCGATCCCCCGATGCTCATGTTCTGCGTGCTGCCGCTCTCGCTGTTCTCGTTCAAGCTGGTCAAGCTCGTGCACCTGTATCGCTAGCGCGTGGGCGCCGATCTGCGCCAGACGGTCGCCGCGGCATTGGCCGGGCTTGCCACTTGCGCATACCATCGCACTGGCCACCGTGAGCGGACTGTTCACGCGCAACGAGCCGTTCTTCCGCACGCCCAAGCAGGGCGGCCGTCAGCCCCTGGCCCGGGCACTCGGCGATGCACGCCAGGAATTGTTGCTGATGCTGGCGCTGTGGAGCTCGGCGCTTGCCCTGAGCCGCATTCCGCTCATGGACAGTCCGGACCTGACCGTGTGGCGCATGGCGCTGTGGATCCAGTCGGTGCCCTATGCGGCGACCGTCGCGGTCTCGGTGATCAGCACATTGCAACTGCCGGCGCGACTGATCGGCGTCGCCGGCCAGAATGACCGCGAGACACCTGCGCAAGCAGCTGCCGGCAGCTTCAAGCCGGTGTATCGCGCCCCGCGCGAGGACATTTGATCCCGGCTCCCCCATGGATCATTCTTGTCCGCGCCCCGATGGCAAGCGAAACGCCCGCTACCCCTGATCCCGCCTCGCCTTCGCGAGCGTGGGCTGCGCGCATGACACGCGAACGTGCGGTGCTGCTGGTGCTGCTGCTGGCGACGGCCGTCGGGCTGGGTTTCCAGGGTTCGCGATCCTTGTGGGATCCCGATGAGGGGCGCTATTCCAATGTTGCGCACGAGATGCTGGACAGCGGCGACTGGCTGATCCCGCACCTCGACGCCGAGCGTGCGCATTTCTCCAAGCCGCCGCTCGTCTATTGGCTGACCGCGGCCAGCCTGTCGATTTTCGGATCCAGCGAATGGGCGGTGCGCCTGCCCAACGCGCTGGCGTTCATCGCGACAGCCCTGCTCGTTTTCCTGACCATGCGGCGGCTCAGTCCGGAGCGCGCGCCGGCGGCGGCCGCAATCTGGGCGACCATGCTGTTGCCTGTGGTCGCCGCAAACATCGCGAGCGCGGACATGCTGCTGACGTGTTTCGAAGCGCTGGCGGTCTACGGATTCGTCGCCTCCGGAGCGGTGGAGCGTTCGGGCGCGCTTGAGCTCGTGCCACGATTGCTGATGTGGCTCGGGTTCGGGCTGGCTTTCGCAACCAAGGGTCCGCCCGGCCTCTTGCCCCTGGCTGCGATCGTCATCTGGTCCGCGTGGCGCTGGCGCGGCCGCGGCTTGCCGGCAATTTTTCATCCGGCGGGATTGCTGGTCTTCGCAGCGATCGGCCTCGGGTGGTATCTGGTCGTGATCAACCGGGTGCCGGGACTGCTCGACTATTTCCTGCACAGTGAAGTCGTGGGCCGAATCGGCTCCTCGATGCATTCGCGCAATCCCGGCTGGCGCGGGCTGGCGGGGGCCTACGGGCCGGTGCTCCTGCTGGGTGCCCTGCCGTGGACGCTGCTGCTGCTCAATCGGCGCTGGCGTCAGCCGGACCCGGCACCGTCCGACCCGGGCGATGGGCGGAACGTGCGCACGTTCCTGCTTGCCTGGCTGCTGATTGCCTTCGCCGTTTTTGCCGTGGCGCAATCGCGTCTGCCGCTCTACCTCGTGCCGCTCACGGTGCCCGCGGCCATGCTGATTGCGAGCCTGTTTTCGCTGGAATTCCTGCGCCAGCGGCTGTTTGCGCGCATCGTGCTGACGACGGCGATCGTACTCATCGTGCTCAAGGCGGTCGGCGCGCAAGCCACGCCCAAGCAGGATGCCGAGCAGCTGGCTCGAGAGATTCGCGCCAAGATCGACCTGCGCGGAGTGGACGAGCTCGCTTTCATCAACATGACGCCGAGCTACGGCCTGCGTCACTACCTCGGAAAGGAGATCGAGGAGGTGGGCGACAGGAAGGAGGCGAGAGTGGGATTCAGCAGGCCCCAATCTCTGTGCACCGAGCTCGGGGAGGGCGAGCGGGTCCTGTTCCTTGCCCGCGACCGCCACCTGGAATCGGTCATCGACAAGGCTGCCGGCTGCGGCCTGCCGCTGTCACAGGTCGCAGCGATACGCGACCTGCGGCTCTTGCGTACAATGCAGCCAACTACCCAAAACTACCCGCATGCGGTGTCGCAATAGCGCCGCAGCGATTCCTGCTGTTCCAAGCGGAGGTCATCATGGCTGAGGTCAGTCGCGACGAGGTCTTTCGGCAACAGAAGGACGCGATCGCGGATTTCAAGTTCGGCGCCGACGTCGCCGCCGTTTTCGACGACATGCTGGACCGCTCGGTGCCGTTCTACAGCGAGGTGCAGCGCATGATCGGCGAGATGGCCGGGGACTTCGCCCAGCCCGGCACCAGCGTCGTCGACCTGGGCTGCTCCACCGGCACGACGTTCCTGTGCCTGGACAAGTTCCTGCCGCCGGACGTGCGCCTCGTCGGCATCGACAATTCCGAGGACATGCTCGCCAAGTGCCGCTCGAAGTTGGCCGAGCATGGCGTGCGCCGCCCTCTCGATCTGCGCTGCACCGATCTGAACCAGGGGCTGGCGGTCGAGAACCTGTCGATGGCGCTGCTGATCCTCACGTTGCAGTTCGTGCGGCCGATGTACCGCGACCGGCTGATCGCCGACGTGTACCGCGGTCTGAACGACAATGGTTGCCTGATCCTGGTGGAGAAGGTCCTGGGCGAGGATTCGTTCTTCAACCGGCTGTTCATCAAGTACTACTACGACATGAAGCGCCGCAACGGCTACAGCGACCTCGAGATCACGCAGAAGCGTGAGGCGCTGGAGAACGTGCTGATCCCGTACAAGCTGCTCGAGAACCGCGAGATGCTGCTGCGCGCGGGCTTCAGGTACGTCGACGTGTTCTTCAAGTGGTACAACTTCTGCGGCATGGTGGCGGTCAAGTAGATGCTCGTCGGGCTGGGCAACTTCTTCTTCAGGTACCGGAACCTCCTGGTGCCGCTGGCGTTCGCGCTGGTGCTGTTGCCCGGACCGCGCATCTTCGACGATCCCTATCTGCCGCTGATCGCCGGTGCCGGCATCGCGCTGCTCGGTCAGATCGTGCGTGCCATGACGATCGGCCTGAAGTACATCGTGCGCGGCGGACGCAACCGCCGCGTCTATGCGGAAGACCTGGTGACCGACGGGATCTACTCGCACACGCGCAATCCGATGTACGTGGGCAATCTCCTGATCCTCGCCGGCCTCGCCGTCGCGTCGAACTCCTGGATCGTCGTGCTGGTGGCGATCCCGCTGGCGGTCCTGGTGTACGTGTCGATCGTCGCGGCCGAGGAGAATTTCCTGCGCGGCAAGTTCGGCCCGGGTTACGACGAATACGCGCGCGCCGTGCCGCGCTGGCTGATCAAGTTCCGTGGACTGGGCGAGACACTGGGCAGCAGCGAGTTTCACTGGCGCCGGCTGCTCGTGAAGGAATATGGAACGACGGCGGCGTGGATCGTCGCGATCAGCGTCACCGCCTGGATTTCCTTCCGCTATTCCACGGGCGCGGCGCCCACGGGCGCGCTGCGCACGACATTGTTCGTGTGCGTGGCGATCGTGGCGGTGTTCTGGCTCGCCGCCCGCTGGCTGAAGAAATCGCGGACCGTGGTGGCCGACTGATGTCGCGGCCGGCTGCGCGCGATCCCGCTGCGCTGGCCGGCCAGCGGCTCGAGCAGCTGCGGCACGAGATCGACAAGGTCAACGAAGAAATCCTCAGGGCGGTGGAGCGGCGCGGCACACTGGTGATGCGCGTCCTGGAGCTGAAGCGCGAGCTCGGTGCGCCGGTAGTGGATCCGCCGCGTGAAGTCGAGATGCTGGCGCGCCTCGCCGCACTGGTACGCGGCCCATTCTCGCGCGCGGACATCCAGCGCATCTTTCAGGCCATCGTCGTGGCCTCACGCTCTCTTCAGCAGCGGCCGCGCAGCGACGACAAGCCCTGACGGTGCCGATGCGGAGGACTGTCTCCTCGGGACTTATCCATATTTCCCCGTCACTCTTGTTTACGCGTGGCGTCCGTTGCCGTACTCCGCGAACTGCTTCGTTCGACACTCCGCCACAGGTCGTTGCGTTTCGGGAAATGTGGGTAAGTCCCGAGGAGACAGTCCTCCGCATCGGCACCGTCAGGTAAGCAACACCGGCACCTACAGCGTCCGCGCCCCGAACGTATCGCACGTCTCGAGCGTGCCTTGCTCCAATCCCCGCCGGAACCAGCGCTGCCGCTGCTCCGCCGTGCCGTGCGTGAAGGATTCCGGCACCACCGTGCCGCGACTGCGACGCTGGATCGTGTCGTCACCGACGGCGGAGGCGGCGCCGAGCGCCTCCTCCAGATCGCCTTGCTCGAGGATCTGACGCGAGCGATCCGCATGGTGCGCCCAGATGCCGGCGTAGCAATCCGCCTGCAACTCCTGCCGCACCGATAACGCGTTCGCTTCAGCCTCACCCACCTGCTCGCGGCGCGCGTGCACCTGGTCCGAGGTTCCGAGCAACGTCTGCACGTGGTGCCCGACCTCGTGCGCCACGACGTAGGCCTGCGCAAAATCGCCCGGCGCCTGGAACTTGTCGCGCAGCTCACGATAGAAGGAGAGGTCGATGTACAGCTTCTGGTCGGCGGGACAGTAGAACGGACCGGCGCTGGCGCCGGCCACTCCGCAGGCCGAACGCACCTGTTCCTCGAACAGGACCAGCTTCGGCTGGACGTACTGGGCGCCGCCTTGCGCAAGCAGCGCGCCCCACGTGTCCTCGGTATCCGCGAGCACCACGGAGATGAATTGCGCCAGCTCGTCGTCAGGCGCACCCGTTTGCTGCACTCCGCCAGGCGGCGCCGGCTCGGTCTGCACGCTGTCCACGCTGCTGAACAGACCCAGGAGCAGGCGCGGATCGACGCCGAGGAAGTAGGCGGCGATCAGCGCGACGATCGCGCCGCCGCCGAATTTCATCCCGCCGCCCAGGCGGCCGGACCGGCCGCGATAGTCCTCGACGTTGCTGCTTTGTCGACCGCCGCGCCAGCGCATGATCTGCTCCTTGAGTCGTCCGGCAGCAGGAAGGGCCGCATGCTATCAGTCCCGCCGTAGTGAAAGACGCCCCGATCGCCTGGAGGTTCGGCATATTGAATTCGTTACACGCAAGCCCTCTGTTCGCCATCGCCGAACCGCATTGCACCGCGCGCCGGTCCGGAGTAGAAGTTGCGACCCCTGCTTCGCATCGAAGCATCTCGTACAAGGAGTTACCCATGCGCAAGTACGTGCTCGCTCTACCACCGATGCTTCTGCTGACCGCCGCGCCCGCGCAGGCGATCACCGGAAATTTCCTCGACGACTTCGAGCATCCTTTCGTCGGGCTGGTGGTTTTTTACGATCAGAACGGTGACTTCAGCCACCGCTGCTCCGGCTCCCTGCTCTCCCCGAGCGTGTTTCTCACAGCGGGGCACTGCGTCGAGGGCGTGAGCTCGGCGCGCGTGTATTTTCAACAGGGTGCGGGGGCAAACTTCGATCCTGTGCTCGGCATCGATCCGGTGACGGGCTACCCGGAGCAGTGTTTTACCTCCCCGTGCACCACGTCCGATGAGCTCTACAACTTCGGCTACCCCGCCGGCTTCCCCAATACCAAGGACGTCGGACTCGTGATCCTCGACCAGCCGATCAATCTGCCGGAATACGGCAAACTGGCCGAGGCGGGGGCGTTGAACGGCTTCAGCAACAAGAAGGGGCAACAGAGTCTCACGCTCACCCCGAGCGGCTACGGGCTGACGTATACGAATCCGAGCCGGACGGTCTCGTTCCGTGAACGGCTCATGACTACATCGAAGCTGCAGAATCTGGTCAGCGCGCTGACCGATGGCTTCAACATGCAGTCCAGCAACAACTTCGGCATCGGGGGTGGAACCTGCTTTGGCGATTCGGGCGGGCCGATCTTCTATGGCGCGTCCAGCTCCAACACGATCGTGGGCGTCACGTCGTTCGGTCTCTCAAGCAACGTGTGCGCAGGTGTCGATTTCTCTTATCGGACCGACCAGACTGCAGTGATCGATTTCATCCTCGATAACGCACCGGCGAGCGAACGTAATCTGATTCAGATCGTGCCGCTCTGAACGAGACGAAACGTCGATGACTCGAGACAGTGCCCGGCTCAACCGACTGATCAGCGGTTGGTGCCGGGCCCTGCGCGACGGTCGTGATTGTCGAATGAGCCTCGCAATGCTGCCCCCGCGCCGGTCTGGAGACACCGTGGTCTGGTGATATGCTGCGCCCATCATGAAAGCCGTCGCTCAGCGCGAGATCGGCACGCCAGAGGTGCTCAGGATCGAGGAGGTGCCCGATCCGACGCCGGGCGAGCACGATGTGCTCGTACAAGTCCACGCGACGTCTGTCAATCCGGTGGATACCAAGGTGCGCCGCAACCAGGGTCCGCGCCCATTTCCGCTGATTCTCGGATACGACGTCTCTGGTGTAGTAGTGGGCTTGGGACCGAAGGCGACGGGATTCAAGATCGGCGATGAGGTTTATGCGGCGCTGAACCTGTTTCGTCCCGGCGCCAACGCCGAGTTCGTCGCCGTCGACTCCAGGAGCGCCGCGCTCAAGCCACGATCGCTTGATCACGCCACTGCCGCGGTGGTGCCGCTCGTAACAGTGACAGCGTGGGCCGCATTGCACTCGCGCTCCTGCGTCGAGGCCGGCCAGACCGTTCTGATTCACGCGGGCGCCGGCGGTGTCGGGCACATCGGTATTCAGCTCGCCAAACTCTTCGGTTGCCGGGTCATCACCACGGCCAGTCGCGGGGAATCGATCGCGTTCTGCCTGTCCCTTGGCGCCGACCACGTGATCAATCATCGCACCGAGGATTTCGTGCAGCGCACGCTCGATCTCACGGGCGGCGAGGGCGCGCCGGTGATCCTGGATTTCGTCGGTGGGGAAGTGCTCGGCCGCTCGGTGGAATGCCTGGCGACCAACGGGCAGCTCGTCACCATCCTCGGCGCGGATACCGCGGGGAGTGGACAGAAGCTTCTCAACAAAGGCGCCACCGTCCACTACGAGTTCATGGGCATTCCGACCTGGCGCAACATCCGTCCGGAAGTGCACGGCGGCATATTGCGCAACGTCGCGGACCTGATCGATCGCGGCCGGCTGCACCCGCACATCTGCCGTCGTCTGCCGCTCGAGCAGGTGGCGGAGGGGCATCGGCTACAGGAGACCGGACGCACGATCGGCAAAATCTCGGTCGTCGTGCGCGAGTAGGTCGCGCGGTTGAGTCTACCGTGCTCGCGTATTGCTACAATCGCGGCCTGGGCGTGTAGCACAGCGGTTAGTGCAGGGGACTCATCGAAAAGGTGCCTTCGCGCCGCGAGGCGCGAAGTGGACGGGATGAATTCAGGGAAACCTTCCGAAGTTGTCGTCAACGAGGCGTGCTTCGATGGCAATCCTGAGCCAAGCCGGCGGTACACCGCCGGAAGGTGCAGAGACTACCTGAGGGCTTCAGTGCCCTTGATGACAGGCAAGAGCGTCCCGCATCCGTGATCCGCGCTGTTTACGACGCGGGCATCGATGAAGAGATAGTCCACTCCCGGCGGAAACGCTGGGGCGAAGTGAATCCCTTGGTCGTAGGTTCGAATCCTACCGCGCCCAGTGACGCTTTAGCGATAAATCGTGTAGGCGACGGGAGGTCGCATTCGCTACGGAGTAGACGCGCGGGCATGACGGAAACACGGATTGGGGGGATAAGAATGAAGATGACTGCCAAGAGCCGCGCCCTCGACAAGGTCTACAAACGACGCGACCGCTACGAAATTCCGGAATGGCAACGCGGCGAAGTTTGGGACACCGAGAAGAAGCAGGAGCTAATCGACAGCATCCTGCGCGGATGGCGGCTTCCCAAGTTTTACTTCGTGAAAGTCTCTGAAGAAACCTTTCAGGTCGTGGACGGCCAGCAGCGTCTTGCAGCGATTTTCGAATTTTTCGCCAACGAATTGCCCCTCGGTAGCGAAGCGCCTGAAGGATGCACTCGATTTCCTAGCGGCGGCCTTCCCAAACAGAGAAACTGTCCTCAAGAATCGCACCATCGTGCAATCGGTGATCACGTTCGCATGCCGGCTCGTACAGACGGGTAAGGCGGACGGACTAGAGAAGAAATTCCGGGCCTTTGTACGGCACTTCATGGCAACTCTTGGCGCGCAAGTCGAGCTGGGACAGGCAGCAACTGACTATGACTTCATTCGGTTTCAGAAGTCCATTACGCGAACGTCAAAGCAGGGCCGCGCAATCGACAGGAAATCTTGATTCGAAAGGCATTCATGCATGACGCGGACGTTGCCAGCGTCTTTGATCCAAGCGTGCTCGCAGAGAGCGGTGTTACCGGGCACGTACAGGAACTGGCGGCAGTTATAGGTGAGCACGTTTCGCGCCTCAATGACGCCTATAGCGCTATTCACGGCGAGGACCTATTCAAGGCAACAAACAAGACAACCAAGGCGCTCTTGAAGATTGGACAGCCAGTTAGGGACATGGAGGGATACAAGGCGCTGATCGATAATTTGTATTTCCTTTTCAAGGAGGGTCCCGGCCAGCGGCTTGAACCAAATGTCCCTCAATCCTTCAAGGACGTGAATCTGCTGCGCACAGACTTACAGCATGATGTCGATCACGGCGAGAAAAAGAAGGTTGTAGCCAAGAAAAAGAAGATTGGAGAGACTTTCAAGAGGTACTCTGGGCAGAGTTCTCCGGTAGCATTCGATCCCACGGGCTTCGTCTTGGTGCAGGCAAACCTATTGTCGGCCATAGAGCCGGACCTCCGGAACTTGGCTATCCCCAAGTAGGCAAGTCAAGCTCGGGTTACCGCTCGCAATCGGTCCCTTCTCATCTAGGGAACGGCGCCTTCTAACGGCACCCAATAGACTGGACTAGTTGAGCCGAGAGACTTGCGGCCAAATCGAGTCCGGCGAGACGGAGGTCCGGGCCGCGAAGAGGAAGGTCATTTACAGCTTTTGCTCTCGCTTTAGCCGCACAATTTCCCGAATGACTTTTTCGTCAACCTGACCGCCATACCATGAAAAGTCCCGCCCCCTGGTGCCGGACTTTTCTTGAGATTTTGTAGGAGCAGCACTAATTGCCACGCCTTCTTTAGCAGCGACTGCATTTGACTTTCCGGCTTGTCGTCGATTGTTACTCATGATCACCTCTGTTTTCTGGCCAGGCTCGTGTTCAGCTGCGAGTCTCAGTATATCCAGAAGGCAAATTTTCTTCCCTAATAGAGGCCTCTTCGGCTTCTGCAAGTCTACTTTCAAATGCTTGAATATTTTGCGTCTCCCCACATTCGATAGACTGCGAGCGAGCGCCAGAAAGCAAGGATTCCGTATCAGCAATACTATCCCGTAACCCCGCGCTACCAATTGACCAGCTAGCGGCCTTTCCGCTGTAGTCCTGTATCGCGCCCTTGACGTTCTGAAACCTTCCGCGGAACCCAAGAGAAGAGGTCAAAATACCGTCGCGGGGAAATCCCTACAAATGGTTCAAATCTCACTCGATCGCCAAGATCCGTGCGACGATCCGCCAGCCCAATCGAGTCTTCGTACAGGTCAGCGACTCGACTCTTCGGATACGGTTCGATGTACACGACTCGACTGATTCCTGAGCTGACAATTAGTCGAGCGCATTCGTGACATGGGAACGTCGTGCAATAGAGCACGCAACCGCGAACCGGGACTCCGCGCTTTGCAGCGTCAGTAATCGCCGCCATCTCCGCATGAACTTCTCTTCCATATTCGATCACATCAAGGACGCGGGCTTTGCTGATGGTATCGGATGCCAGAATGGCTGTTACAGTTGAATCGAGATCAAGACCATCCAATACTCGATTGAGGGCGCCTATGTCCTCTTTATCGCCATGGCCTTTCGCCCATACTCGATCGACATACAGCCGTCTGATCAGATCGGCGAACATTTGGCGGCGAATTCTGTCGCTGGAATCGTAGCCGGCTACGAAGGTTCGTCCATCTGGCCGGTCCCCTGGCCAATATTGGCCACCACCGAAACGCGGAACCTCATTCGACCCTACAGAAACTACGTCACCTTCATTGGTAAGAATCGCCGCTCCAACTCCTCGTCCTAGTGACGATGATCTAATGGACGCGCTGTAAGCGAAGCACATGCCGAATTCTTCGCGAGTTGGCGTATGAAATGGATGGCCGAAAATCAGCTCCGCGAATCGCCGCACGGCCTCGGAAGATTCATCCGGCGCCGTAACGCTTATGAAAAGATCTGCCTTCTGAAATGTCTTTTGAACGTCAAGCACGAACTTTGCCGATACCGCTTGCGCAACGTCATCGTCCCTCTTAGGTATCCCGAGATCACGATTCACAAGCTCTTCAGCGATCGGTGACATTTTCTCTTCTGGCTCGCCCCATGATTCGGCGATTCTCCGCGCAAGACGTTTGACACGCACATCACGCGGCGCAAATACAGAAATAACGAAGAGCTGAGTACCATAGACGCGTCGAAGCGTTTCCAGTTCACTCGGGTGCATCAGCGATTTCACGATGTACGCGCGACCCCGCTTCGTGTCGGCGCTGTCCGCGATAAACGCATCGCGCTTTTCCCTTATCTGGATCATCCCAAGCACAGCCGCGGCATCGGGTCGCTGGGTTGCACTCCGAAGGAGGTCCCCAGCATTCATATACGTTCGATAGCGTTCATCCTCTGGCACGACTTTGAGAGTGGACGCCAAGAATCCAATGTCCGGAAATCGGCTACTCAGCTGAATACTGGCGACGTGATACTGCGCATCTCCAAGGATCGAGGTAATTTCAGTGGTGACAGAGGTGGCCTCGGTTTTTCGGACACGGGTATAAGTGGATTTCGGTCCGGGCACCAACGTGACCGGAGGAGCGAAGTCCATGAGGAAGCCCAGACGTAACCATTCAGCGGCGTTCAAGGCGCGGGTGGCCTTGGAAGCGACCCGAGGTGAGAGGACGGTGGCCCAGATTGCGGCCCACCACGAGGTCCATCCGAACCAGGTGACGACGTGGAAGAGCCAGCTGCTGGAGAACGCGGCGGCGATCTTCGGCGGCGATGTTCTTGCCGAGGACGGCAAGGAACGGATCCGGGAGCTGCACGCGAAGATCGGCGAGCTGACAGTCGAGCGGGATTTTTTAGAAGGCGCGCTCGGGAAGTTCCCCGGTCCGAGCGGCAAGCGATGATCGATCGGGGTGCTGAGGTGACGGTAAAGCGCCAGGCCGAGATTCTCGAGCTCAGCCGCTCAAGCGTGTACTACATGCCGCGCCCGCTGTCGGAGCGAGATCTTAAGCTGATGCGGCGGATCGACGAGCTGCACTTGAAGTGGCCGTTCTACGGCGCGCGCAAGCTCGCGCGGGAGCTGCGCAAGGAAGGGCACGAGGTGGGCCGCCGACATGTCACGACGCTGATGCGCCGGATGGGCATCGAGGCGCTTTATCGGCGGCCACGGACCAGCATTCCGGCACGCAGCGCGGCGATTTTTCCGTACCTGCTGTCCGGTCTGGCGATTGAACGGCCGAACCACGTTTGGTCCAGCGACATCACCTATCTGCCGATGGCGCACGGCTTCATGTACCTGGTGGCGATCCTCGACGTCGCCAGCCGCAAGGTGCTGGCATTCCGGCTCTCGAACACCCTCACGGCGGACTTCTGCGTGGAGGCGCTCGAGGAGGCACTGGCGAAGTTCGGCAGGCCTGAGATCTTCAACACCGACCAGGGATCGCAGTTCACGTGCGAGGAGTGGCTCAAGCCTCTGAAGGACGCCGGCGTCGCGATCAGCATGGACGGCAAGGGCCGCTGGGTCGACAACGTGTTTATCGAGCGGCTGTGGCGCAGCGTCAAGTACGAGGAGATCTATTTGCACGCCTACGCGAATGCAACCGAGGCGCGCAGCGCCCTGACCCGCTACTTCAGCTTTTACAATGAGCGCCGCTCGCATCAGTCCCTCGACTACCGCACGCCGGACGAGCTGTACTTCGGCGCGCTGGCAACCGCGGCCGCGGCGTGAAGCATGCGCGAGCGCTCGACAACCTGCGGAGCTTCTGCCGCCTGTCGGCGGCAGATCGCAGTTCTGCTGTACCATTAAACAGAGCAAGCGGGGAAAGAGGAAGAAATCAGTTTCATCAACCGCCCAGGCCGATCCACTTATCCCGGCCAAAAATCTGTCCTAAGAAGCGGAGCCACCCCTGACTGGCGTTGAGTCTGTTCCAATCGCGCGAACCATCGCGAAGAACAGTTCTGGATGCCTCCATGCGGGAGATGTCGATCCGTCTTCCATTTGCTGTTCCCTGTTGACCGAGCACGGTGCAACACTCGCGACATTATAGTCGGGGTCGACTGCGAACTTCGAGATCGTCGATCCAACAGAACACCAAGTTCACTATCTTGGCCCGACTGAGCATGCCGAGATTCTAGTCGAATTGCCCTGATATGCGCGTCGACGAAACACGATCGGCGCGTTAGCCTGCGGATTGAAATCGGTTGCAATCAGTACAGAAGGAGAGAGAGGCAAGACTGCGCATCACATGAGCGGCGCCCGCCGGTGCTAGAACACCGACGAGCGCCTGACCACAGTGACCACTCGGAGATCACCATGGCTGGGACCAATCCTACGTCAAAGCGCGCGCGTGCCCGCAAGCGCGAAAGGTTGTCGAAACGACCTGATATTCAGCACCGACAGGGACAGTCGGCGCGGCGCTCGAAGGGACAGCGCCAAGTAGCCGCCCCACCGGCGCCCTCAGACGACCAAGTCTTTGACCAGATGAGTCAGCACATCCGCGGCCTGAACCTGGTCATGAGCACCCTCGTCGTGTCGGTCGCGGCGCTCCGGCATCAGAACTGCGAGGCGGACGAGGACATCGCGCGCGTACTCGAGCGCGCGGCCATCGATCGGCTCGATATCGAGATCGAAAACGTCGCGGATTTCAGCCGGATTTCCCGGGATACGCTGGAGCGCGTGAGACCGGGAGCTCTTGAGGGTACGGACGAACATCTGCACGGAGGGGGAAGGACATGACCGAATCAACAGTTGCCGCAACCTCTGTCGAGCGGATTGCTGAATCGATCCTCGTCCTCCGCGGACAGCGAGTCATTCTGGACCGCGCCTTGGCTGAGATCTTCGAAGTGCCGACCAAGAGATTCAACGAAGCGATCAAGCGAAACCTCGAACGCTTCCCGGCAGATTTCATGTTTCAGCTTACGGATCCAGAGGTTACAAACTTGAGGTCGCAAATTGCGACCTCAAGTTGGGGCGGCGGTCGCTACTTGCCTTTTGCATTCACTGAGCACGGCGCCATCCAGGCTGCCAACGTCCTCACGTCCCCTCGCGCCGTGATGATGGGCATCCATGTCGTTCGCGCCTTTGTGAAAATGCGCGAACTTCTCACGTCGAATAAAGAGCTGGAACGCCGCTTCATCGAGTTGGAACGCAGGGTCTCCGCGCACGACGAGACTATCGTCGATATTCTGAATGCCATTCGGAAGCTGATGAATCTGCCCGTGCTGCAGAGCAAGCCAATCGGCTTCACGGCGAAGCTCGACGATTGACGCAATGGCGCGGGCACCAGGGCAGTCCGGCGCCGCCGTAGGGCATGATCAATCTAACTTACGAGTCAGGGTTACGCACTTGAGGTCGCAATCTGCGACCTCAAGTCGAGCCGGTAGCCGTGAAAGCACCGACCAGCATCAGCAACCCTCGCGAGATCCGATCAACCTTGGAAGCCCGTCAGCGACAGGTCTCAAGCTGCTTTCACGCGCAGCTCAACGTGCATCCCGGCCTTGGCGAGCATGTTGACGAGGGCATCGAGGCTGAATTTCTCGATCTTCCCTCGCATCAGGTCATTGAGCCGCGGCTGCGTCACGCCGAACTGCTTCGCCGCCTCGGCCTGGGTCGTGCCACGTGCGACGTCCCGGATCTTCGACATGAGCTGTGCGCGCAGCAATAGATTTTCCGCTTCCGCGCGCCGGAAACCGACGTCCGAGAACACGTTGCCGCTGCCACGGCGCATCTTGACTCGCGCACTCATCGCTCCTGCCTCCTTCTCTCGTCCATCAGTGCGCGGAAGCGGGCGCCTGCGAGGTCGAGATCCCGTTGCGGCGCCCCGGCTGTTGCCGAGTCATCTGACGGATATTAGGGCATCATATCAGGATTGATATAGCGGCTGCGACCGAAACGAAAGCGCGGCCCCACGAGCAGGCCACGCTTCGTTGGCACCAATCGATGGATTACTGAGTGTCCGTGGGCTCCTGCTCGGCACGACCGACAGGCTTCTTGCCTTCCGCGGGGATCGAACGTGTGTCGCCATCAAACCCCGTCTGCGTGCCTTCCACGGTGGCCTTTCCCTCGTCGTCCTTGGTGACGGTGATTTCGCGCGTGGCAGTCTTGCCGTCCGGGCGCGTGACGCTCCTCGAGCGTTCGATACTGTCCTGGGTACGCGTGGTAGAGCTGCTGACCGAGGAGCTGCGGCCATCGAAGCCCGTGCGCTCGACCTCCACGGAGCGCGTGCCCGATTCGGGATCGCGCGTGACGGTGGTCGAGCTCGTCATTGTCTCACCCTGACCGTTTGTAACCGTGGTCGTGCGGGTCATTCCATCGTCCGTACGCTCGACGACTGTGCGCGCACCGACATTCTCGGGCGCGGCACGCCGCTCCCTGGCGCGATCGGCCGCCCGGTCCGGCAGGGGCCGGCTCATCATTGGACGCTCCATGCGTGCTGAGCCACCGTGTCCGCGATCACCGGCAAGAGCGGCGTCGCCACCCAGCGATATCACCAGACACAGTGCACTCGCACTGAGCGCAATCGCCTGAATCGAAACATTCTTGCGATTGAACATGCTGTCCATCCTCCAATAGCTGCGGGCGCGATGCGCGCGCCGGGACAACACATGTAACGCGGCAGCTCGAGTCTGGTTGCCCGACCTGAACATGGCGGGAGGTCGGCCTTGCGCCTCGTGTACGGGCCCGCGAGGGCCGCTTCGATTACTTGCTCGTGGAGTCGACGGGGATCTCGGAGCCGCTGCCCGTCGCGGAGCCTCGCTTGGGCCGGCGGACGGTCCTCACCTTGCCGCTCCTTCCTCCTCCGCAGAAGAACTGTTCGCCGCCATCGGACTCGAGCCCCGAAACGCTCACTCCGGGCGGCATCTCGAGCCTCTCCAGGACCTCTCCGGTTCGAGGATCGACTCGCCTCAAATCGCTCTCGTCACCTTCCCAGGTGCCGTGCCAGAGCTCTCCGTCGATCCAGGTGACCCCGGTGACGAAGCGGTTGGACTCGATCGTGCGAAGAATCGCCCCTGTTTGGGGATCGACTTGATGGATCTTCCGGTCCCGATACTGCCCCACCCAGAGCGTCCCTTCGGCCCACGTGAGCCCCGAGTCACCGCCGCGGCCGGGGGCCGGGATCGTGGCGAGCACACGGCCGGTCTGCGGATCGATCTTCTGGATGCGATCCTCGGCGAGCTGAAACAGGTGCTGGCCGTCGAAGGCCGTTCCTGCATGAGCGGCGACATCGATCGAGCGCACTGTCTTCCCGCTCGCAGGATCGAAGGCGTTCAGCTTGTCTCCGGACGCAAACCAGACGTTCTGACCGTCATACGTGACTCCATGCACGCTGTCGGCACCTGAAAAGGGTCCGTACTCACGGACGATCTCGGCGGTTGATCGACTCATGCTGACATCTTAGTCAATCGGCAGCGGAGCGGGGAGTAACAAGGTCGTCGTGAATCCCGGCAACGGCGGGGTCATCCAGCGACGAGCTCGCCCGCGACCGAACGACTGCACCTTGCCTGCTGCCGCAAGCGAGTCGAGCGCCCGCTGCACGGTGCGCTGGCTCGTTCCAAGCGCAAGCGCAAGGGCCGAGCTCGACCACGATTCACCGTCGGCGAGGAAGGCGAGCACCGCCGCATGCTCCTCTTCGACGGGCCGCGCCAGCACGACGACCTCGCGTGCGCGGCGCGGCGCCAGCGCAAAACCTCGCTTCGTCGCGCTCACGTCGGCCAGCGTCCGAAGCACCGTGCGAAGCCGCCCGACTTCGACTCGCAACCGCGCGCGATGCGATTCATCGGCGAGCTTCGCTCGGAATGCGCGCGCGACGAGCGTGTCCCTCGGTACGTCTCCCGGCCACGCTTCGCCCAGCGCGCGTGCGAGCGCGAACAACACCGGACGCTTTGCGAGCGAGACCACCTTGCTTTCATCACGCACGACATGACTGCAAGCGTCCACGACGAATGCTTTCGACGCCAGCAACGCTTCGACCTCCTCGAGCAGGAGGAGTCGCTCCTCGCCACGCGCAATCAGGCGCGCAGCGGGCGTGTTCAGGACGAGGGATGCGCTTTCGACCTCCGCCGTCAGCGCAGGGATACCTGCGTGGCGCGCGGCGCGCTCGGCCTGAGCGAGCGCAGCACGCGCCGTCTTCGTCCGGAGGCGTCGCAGCGCGATCCCCGCAACGACCAGCTCGTGGACGGCCCTCAACGCGGGCGGCAAGGGGGCGGCGTCGAGCTTGTCGAGCGTACGCTCCGCCTCATCGAGACGCCCGATCAGGAGCAGGCGCCGGACCTCGAGAAACCGCGCATGCGCGGCGTTCACCCGATCGCCGTGCTCTTCGAGCGTCGCCCGTGCCGCGTCGAGCGCCTTCGCAGGCCAGCCCAGGTCGCGCGAGGCGAGCGCGATCTCGGCCTCGGCAACGACGCACCTCGCGCGGGCCACGGCCTCTTTCAGACCGAAGGCACGCGCGGCACGTCGCAGGAGCGCCTTTGCCCGAGCGAGATCGCCGAGCTGCGCCATCGCGATGCCTCGAAGCGCGAGAGCCGGCGCGTCGTCGCGCAGGGCGACCCGCTTCAATGCGCCGAGGGGATCACCCGCTGCCAGCGCACGCGCCGCGGCCGTGATCAGTGAGTCCATCGGAATCCCGTCACACTTGTAACTCCCATCGTTCGATGCTCGGCGCTTAGGCTATCTCACGTTTCAACAAACGGAGATAGAGCAATGACGAAGCACATGACCGGGACACGTAAAGAATGGCTCGCCGCGCGGGTCGACCTGCTCAAGGCGGAGAAGGAGCTCACGCGGAAAAGCGACGAGCTGGCGCGGCGGCGGCAGGAGCTGCCGTGGGTTCGGATCGACAAGGAGTATCGATTTGAGACCGACGAAGGGAGCGTCTCGCTGAAAGACCTCTTCCGAGGGCGCTCGCAGCTCCTCGTCTACCACTTCATGTTCGGCCCCGAGTACACGGCGGGGTGTGCGACCTGCTCGACAATTGCAGACGGGTTTGACGGCTTCGCCATGCACTTGGCCAACCACGACGTCACGCTTTCGGCGGTGTCGCTGGCGCCTCTCGCGAAGCTGCAGGCGTACAAGCGGCGGATGGGGTGGACGTTTCCCTGGGCGTCCTCGGCCGGCGGCGACTTCAACTTCGACTTCAACGTCTCGTTCACCGAGGAGCAACAGCGCGAGGGGCGCATCGAATACAACTACGAGCGCGGCGGCCACGCGATGGACGCGACGACACAGATCCCGCAGCCTGTCGCCGCGAACGCAGCCATGACCGGAACCGACGCTGCCACGTACACGCGCCAGAGGCCGGGCATGAGCGCGTTCGTGCTCGAGGACGGCGTCGTCTACCAAACCTATTCCACCTATGCGCGCGGACTGGACGGCCTCTGGGGCATGTACCAGTGGCTCGACCGCGCCCCCAGGGGACGCAACGAGACGGGCGTCTGGTGGAGCCGCCACGACGAGTACGCCAAGCGCTGAGCCAAGTCGTGGGTGTCGTTGGCGCAACCGGGGGACGGGAGATCTCACAACGCATGGTTTCCGAGCGAGCTTCCCAGCGAGCCTTCTTCGGCGTCTCGGCGCTGCTCTTCGCCGCCAGCGCGGCGGTGACGATCGTCTGGTGCGCGTCCATGTCGGCGATGGGCGAGATGCCGATGCCCGGCGGCTGGACGATGTCGATGGCGTGGATGCGGATGCCCGGACAGACGTGGCCCGGCGCCGCGGCGTCGTTCCTCGGCATGTGGGTCGTGATGATGGTAGCGATGATGCTGCCATCCTTGGTGCCAATGCTTTGGCGCTATCGTCAGAGCGTTGGCCAGGCCGTCGGCAGGACAGGCAACACGCGCCTCGGTCGGCTGACTGCGCTCGTGGGGGCAGGGTACTTCTTCGTCTGGACCGTGTTCGGAATGGCCGCCTTTCCGCTGGGCGTTGCGCTGGCGGCGATCGAGATGCAGCTGCCGGCGCTGGCGCGCGCCGTACCGATCGCGGTCGGTGTAGCCGTCCTGATCGCCGGTTCCCTCCAGCTCACCGCATGGAAGGCGCGTCACCTTGCCTGCTGCCGGGAGGCACCCGGGCGCGGCCGTACGCTGCCGGCCGACGCCGGCGCGGCCTGGCGACACGGCCTGCGCCTCGGCCTCCACTGCAGCCACTGCTGTTTCGGTCTGATGGCGATCCTCCTGGTCATCGGGGTCATGGACCTTCGCGCGATGGCTGTCGTGACGGCAGCCATCACCGTCGAACGTCTCGCACCGGCCGGTGAGCGCGTCGCGCGAGCCATCGGGGCCGTCGTCGTCGGGGCAGGGTTGTTTCTGATCGCGCGAGCAGCCGGGCTCGGATGACGCATCCGCATCGTAGAAACACGAACTGGCCGAGTGCCTCTGCCGCATGCCCCAGCACGGCACCATCCACGACTCGCTCTGCAATGCGTTCAGTTTCGGACTGTTCGCCGCGTACGAGCTGGAGTCGGAAGACCGCGAACTGCTCCGGAAACTCATCAGCGAATATCGCTCGCAGTATCGCAGACCGAATGACGCTCGCCTGATCGGGAAGAGCGACGAGGAACTGATCGACGAGTACTACGGGTTGACGATATTCGGTGTCCGGCGGGGGCGGCTCGCTATGTGCGTGCGTCTCCGTCCTCCCGCCGTTGTTCGTGATCTTCGGCGTCGCGGCGACCTTCGGACCTGTGGTGGGTTCATCGTCGTCATCATCGGCGTAGGGGTTGCACCTCGAGCCATCGATCGCGCGCCGCATCACCGACTGGAAGCACGTGCTCAGATGATGTCGCAACTCTGGATCGAGGGCTCCCGTTCCGCCCGTCGGCGAGGACTGGCTTGAGGCCGAAAAAGTTGTCGAGCGCGGGCGAAGCTGCCACGCACGAGCCGGCGGGATCGGTCGCCGGCAGCGAGCGAACCAGGGAATCGTGAGCCCCGTAGCAACGATAGGGTGAGCCGTGATCTGGTCGTCGCGCGCGGACAGGCTGGGCGCTGCTCGAGAAACTGTCAAGAAACTGGTCGAATTGCCTCGAAATGCGCATCGACGTTCCGCCGTCTCCGCGCCATAGACGGGACGTGCAGAGTCAAGCCACTGATTCGACGATCTTGCGAGCCGCGGCGCATTCGATGTGTTGCTGTTGATATAACCGGGGAGTAATATAGCCCTTGAGTAATACCGAGCGTTGGGACGTTGAGTTCACGAATGACTTTGGAGCGTGGTGGGAGGGACTGACCGAGGACCGGCAAGACAAGATTGCGGCTTCCGTGGGTCTGCTTGAGCAATACGGTCCGAATCTCGGGTATCCGCACGCGAGCAAGGTCAACGGCTCGAAGCACCGAAATGGCGCCGCTGGCCGATCAGCTCCACGACGAGCACTTGATTGCGATTCGAGGAGAGATTCGTGGCAAGAAAGTTTGACGAATTGCGCGCGAAGATGAGTCCCGAGCGTCGCGCGAGGGTTGCGAAGCTGACAAAGCGGCTCAGCGACGAACTTCCTCTGCATCAACTTCGTCAGGCTCTCAAGCTGACGCAGGAAGAGTTGGCAGCATCACTTGGCGTGTCGCAAGGCGCCATATCCAAGTTGGAGAACCAGGAGGACATGATGATCAGCACATTGCAGCGAATCATCGCTGCGATGGGTGGAGAGCTCGAACTGAGGGTTCGTTTCCCGCAAGGCGTTGTCACGCTGAAGGATCTGCGCGGCCACGCAGCTGCATGAGCGCAACCCTCTCGCCAGGCCAAGAGACGAACGCATCCCGCGGGGACCTCATGTCTCTACACGTCGAGCCGGTAGCCGCGACACCGACCAGCAGATGCTCGCGAGATCCGATCAAACTCTGAAGCCCGCCGGGAACACGCCTCAAGCTGCCTTCACGCGCAGCTCAACGTGCATCCCGGCCTTGGCGAGCACGTTGATGAGGGCATCGAGGCTGAATTTCTCGATCCTCCCTCGCAGCAGGTCATTGAGCCGCGGCTGCGTCACGCCGAACAGCTTCGCCGCCTCGGCCTGGGTCGTGCCACGTGCGATGTCCCGGATCTTCGACATGAGCTGCGCGCGCAGCAACAGATTTTCCGCTTCCGCGCGCGGGAAACCGACGTCAGAGAACACGTTGCCGCTGCCACGGCGCATTCTCACCCGCGCACTCATCGCTGCCGCCTCCTGCTCTCGTCCATCAGTGCGCGGAAGCTGGCGCCTGCGAGTTCGAGATCCCGTTGCGGCGAGCCGGCCGTTGCCGAGTAATCTGATGGATTTCAGAGGATCATATCAGGATTGATATAGCGGCTGCGACCGAAACGAAAGCGCGGCCCCACGAGCAGGCCGCGCTTCGTTGGCACCAATCGATGGATTACTGAGCGTCCGTGGGCTCCTGCTCGGCACGACCGACAGGCTTCTTGCCTTCCGCGGGGATCGAACGTGTTTCGCCATCAAACCCCGTCTGCGTGCCTTCCACGGTAGCCTTTCCCTCGTCGTCCTTGGTGACGGTGATTTCGCGCGTGGCAGTCTTGCCGTCCGGGCGCGTGACGCTCCTCGAGCGTTCGATTCCGTCCTCGGTACGCGATTGACCGCCCATGGTCGCACCCACATGGGTGCGACCATGGCAAGACGCGGTATCGAGCGACTACTGCGCCGCGAGCGCTGCTGCGACGGCCGCTTCTGCGTTCGCGAGCCCCCAGCCGAACACATTGTCCCTGTTCCGTGCTCCGAGATCGATGGCGGTCGACTGGATGATCTTGCGCACCTCGATCGGCGACAGGTTCTGATTGGCCGAGCGCACGAGCGCGGCGACACCGGCGACATGCGGCGCTGAGAACGAGGTGCCGCTCACGAGCTCGTAGTCGGTTGCCGTCACCTCGATCGTGACGTTCACCGTGCCCGCCTGCACCGCGGTGCGCAACGCCGTTCCCTGCTCCTGAGAAATCGAGATCGACGGAAACGTCGAGGGCGAAGCACCGAGCGTGCCGAAGAAGTTGCCGGGAACGTTGTTGAAGATGATCGTTCCCACGGCGCCGGCCGCTTCGGCGCGCGTCACCTTCTCGGCGAAGCTGATCACCCCGCGCGAGATCAACGCGATCTTTCCCGCACATGCGCTGGCGGCACAGAAGGTGACGATATCGGCCTCGGTGGCGAGACCGGCGTACACGACGTCGGCCGTGCGAGAACCGAGCGCCGAGCCGCTGAGCGGATTCGGGTCGAGCATGAGCGTTGCGCCGCTGTTCACCGTGGCGAACGCATCCTGCCCTTCGCCGCGAACCGTCGCCGCGGGCACATCGACGCCTGGGCCGGTCACGTCAACCCAGCCGCCCGTGTTCGTGAACGACGCGGGGTTGTTCTGAATGTCGATGGCGCCGACGGCGAGAACCGTGTCGTACGCCGCAGGGAAGCTCGGCTTCTGCGTGCTTTCGTTGCCGGCCGAGGCCACGACGACTATCCCGTGGCTGTTGGCCGCCTGGACGGCCGAGGCCTCGAGATTGAAGCCGGCGGATCCGCCGATACTCATGTTGATGACATCCACGCCATCCGTGATGGCCTGATCGAGACCCCCGATGATGGCGGAGAGCGGACAGCCGCGAGTCTGGTCGGCAAAGCAGATCCGATACGGACGGATTCTGGTCTTCGGCGCGACGCCGATGACGCCCACCGCATTGTCGACGCTCGCAATCACGCTCGCCGAGCTCGTGCCGTGGCCGCGAATCGTCGCCAGCGGGTCGACCGGATCGCTCGCATCGTCATCGCCGTCAATGAAGTCGCGAATCACGCCCGAGCCGCGATCGTCGATGATGTTGGCCGCCAGGTCCGGATGACCGAAATCGATGCCCGTGTCGAGCACGCCCACGACCGTTCCGCCTCCAGCCACGGAACCTGGCTGGACAGCCGGTGTGTTCGCGGCGGGATTCGTGCTCCAGACATTGTCCGCGCGCACCGCCAGCACACCCCAGGGGATGAACTCGTTGGTGAAATCAGGAAGGTGTGAATGGAGCTGGCGAACGCCGTCCGCCTCGATGCTCGTGGCCTTACCGCTGCGGCGCACCGCATTGAGGGCGCCGGCGGGCAGGTCGGCGACCAGGCCGGACACGTTCTTGAGCTCGAAGACAATCCGGCCGCCGTTCGATTCGATCGACTGCACGAGCGCCGCGCGATTGCCCGCGTTGAATCCGATCAGGTATCGCTGGCCGTTCTGGTTCGCGGCCGACACGGATGTCGCGAGCGTTGCGAGCAGAAAGGCGCCGAGCGCAGCAATGGCTGCATGTTTCATGATGTGTATCCCCCAACAGTCGCAATCACGTAAAGGCCGCCGTGCGGCGCATCGAGGGGCGCGCCGGCGCCATCGTTATGTCAAACACCGCGCGAGAAGAGGACAAGCCGCTCCTCGCAGGATGGGCTGGTTCAAAGTCTACTCCTGGTCGCGCACTGATCCGCAATCTCCGATCGTCCTACATGCTGCGATGTGAGGACCGATCGGCTTCACAGCCAGCCTCGAGAATTGACGCGAGCGCATTGTGTCACTGTATCCGATCGGATACGCTCAGCTTTGAACACGATTCTGCGGACGGTCGCGTTCGACGAGTGGCTGAGAACCCTCCGTGAACAGAAAGGCAGGGCGCGAATCATTGCCAGAATTCGTTCGGCGGAGCTGGGTAATTTCAGTGACTGTAAGGCCGTCGGCGAAGGCGTGAGCGAGATGCGGGTCGACGTAGGCCCGGGCTATCGCGTTTATTTCATACGGCGCCGCAAGACGGTTTTTCTCTTGCTTCTCGGCGGAGACGAGTCCACGCAGGCGGCGGACATCAAGCGCGCGCAAGAGATGGCGCGCAAGCTGAGAGAGCAGGCACAAGGCGCGCACCCATGGCTAAGCGAAGGTCCCGGATGGATATCGCGTCATTCGACGCTGCGGACCATCTCGACAACGAGGAGGTCATTGCCGAGTACCTCGCTGCGGCGCTCGAGGATCCCAATCCAGACGTGTTTCTGCGCGCCGTGGCAGATGTTGCGAAAGCTCGCGGCATAACGGAAGTCGCCAAGGCCGCTGGTCTCGGGCGGGAAAGCCTCTACAAGGCGCTCGCTCCGGGCGCGAAGGTGCGTTACGAAACAGTCCGCAAGGTTGTGAGCTCGCTCGGCGTTCGGCTGACGGTAACGACAGCGTGAGGCAACGCAAGGCCGACGCACCCTCGGCACCGACAATCAGCGATCCCCCATCGGCCTCGCCGCAAGCGTCAGCCCGTAGAGCCCGAGTGCGAGCCACAGCACTATTCGAAAGCCGAAGTGGATCGCAATCAGCGTCGCCAGAGGTGCGCTCAGCACCGAAGCACAGGCATTGATGCCCCAGGCCCACGGCACCAGAGGTTGTTCGAGTCGCGTGAGCGCGAGCGGAAGTGGCATGCCCATGGCGAACGCCAGCGGCGCGATCAGCGCGGTGGCGAGCGCCGCGCGTGCGGCCAACGGCCAGTGAAGTGCAGATTCGAGCAAGGGGTCGAATCCGAAGGCATAGACCGCCCCGATCGCGATGATCGCAGCCACCGCGTGACGCAGCGTGCGAGCCGGCTGGAGTGTGTTGGTGCAGGCGCTGCCGAGACCCGCGAAGATCAGGAAGCCCGCGAGCACCGTGGCGAGTGCAATCGTCGGGTGTTGCAGGAAACGGATCAGCTTCTGCAGGAATGCAATCTCGATGAACAGGAAGGCGAGCCCGATCGCCGTGAAGTACACGGTCACTCGCAGCCACGGCGCGCCACTGAGCGTGCGCTGACGACGCAGCACCGCCAGAGGCAAGACGATCAGCACGACGCCGGCGAGCGTCGCCTGCGCGAGTGTGGCGAGCAATACGAGGTAGCCCGCTTCGAGCAGCGCCATGCCGCCGCGACCGCGGGCATCGAGCACTTCGCCGAGCGTCGCCCACTTGAAGAAATTCTGAAAATACGGGCGATCGTCCGTCGCAGGCCGAACGTCGAACTTGTAATCGCGGAAGAACTTGGCGCGCGCCGGTCCGAGAATGGCGCGCGCACCGTCGTAGTCGAGCGGCTGATCGAGGATGTTGTAGCGGTTGACTTCGTCCGATCGGATGCCGGGAAACCACACCGGATCGAATGACCACCGATCGCAGAACGCGCGCAGCTTTCTGATCTCTTGCTCGCTCACGGGCTCGTTCTTGACCAGGAGCGTGATCGTCTGCCAGCTGCGAATCATCAGGAGGTGATCTGCGGGCTCGGAGACACCGCGTGTCTCGAGTGCGGCCACGGCGGTCGCAAAGAGCTTGAGCGAATCACGCGGCGGTACCTGGACCCAGCGCGTGAGCGCGAGGAAGCCGCCGCTCTGCAAGCGGTCGAGGGAGAGCCGCAGTGCTTCGACGGTGTGCAGGTAGTCCTCATTCAGGCCACCGAGACCACCGGTGCCGCCGCCGGCCGATCCGAGCATCGAGACCTGAATGAGATCAAAGCGACGCGGCATACGGGCAAGGAAGCCGCGCGCATCGGCCACGTGCACGCGCACGCCCGGGCGTCTGAGCAGATTGCCGCTGAAGCCATCGAAGTCGTCCCGTAGCAGCCGCACGACTTCGGAATCCAGCTCGACGGCATCGATGCTGCGCGCATCGAAACTCAATGCGCGCAAAACTTCCATGCCGCCGCCGGCGCCGAGAACCAGCACGGCGCGTGGCGATGCAATGGCATAGGGAAGTGCGGCGGTCGATTCGCGCAGGAACCCGAGCCGCGAGGGGTCGGAAGAAGATTGGCCGGAAGGGGTGGTTGATGCCGAACCGCTGGTGGCTGCATAGGTAATGACGTCCATGTTGTCGCCATCCCGGAAGAGACCGAGCTGTGCGGGTGGCTCGATCGACGCGTTGAGACTGAGTCCCGGTGCGTACCGCAGTGGCACCTGCGGGCTTGCGATGACACTGATGCGTCCGAGCGGACTGGAGCGTTCTGCGACGATGCGCGTTCCCGCCACTCGCAAAGCCTGGCTCAAGCCCTTGTACGTGGATGGCTCCGGCCTCAACCAGCGGGCCGGCAGCGTCGCGAGGGCGATCGAGGACACGGCGGCGATCGCGAACCAGCGAACGCGGTGGCCGCGCAGTTCCACCGCCCCGATGGCGGCCGCCGCAACACCGGCGATACCGACGGATCGCAGGGCGGCTTCGGGGAACAGCACGTAGAGTAGTGCGAGCAGGCACAGGCTACCGAGCCCTGCGCCGACCAGATCGGCCGCGTAGATCTTTCCGGCGCGCTCGCGATAGCGGGTCAGCGCGAGTCCGATCGCGGTCGCGGCGAAGAAGAACGGCAGCGCCAGGACGAGATAGATGAGCAGCAACCACAGCGGCTGCCACGGATCCCACAAGAGTTCCTCCGCGTGAAAGGGCAGGCGTTGCGCGGCCCAGGCGCAGAGCACGGCCAGCACGCCAAACGACCAAAGGCTCGTCACAAAGACGCCAGTGAATTGCCGCATAGCCCAGGGCCGCAGGAGCGCCAGCAGCGTCCCGCTCACGCCGAAGCCGAGCAGCGCCAGGCTGATCATCGAATAGGCGAAGTGATGCCAGTGGACGATCGCGAAAATGCGCGTCAGCAGGATCTCGTACGCGAGTGCGGCGGCCGCAATCAGGGCGACAGACACTACGGGCAGTCGCCGCCCCTCTTCTCGCACCCCGCTCGACTCAATGTCCACCGGTCAGCGGCACGAAGGCCACGGGCAGAATCTGTCGTGCCGTGACGCGGCCGTCCTCGCCCTTGCTCACCAGCACGAGCTGCTGGACGGTGAAACGCGTGCCGACCGGCAGAATCATGCGGCCCCCCGGTTTGAGTTGCGCGATGAGCGGTGGCGGGACGTGTGTGGCGACCGCCGTCACGACGATCGCATCGAAAGGCGCGTGCGCCGCCCAGCCGTAGTAACCGTCGCCGATGCGAACCTCGACGCGCTCATAGCCGAGTCGCTTCAGGCGCGCTGCAGCTTCGTTGCCGAGTGGCTCGATGATCTCGATGGTGTGGACTTTCGCGCACATCTCGGCGAGCACGGCCGCCTGATAGCCCGAGCCTGTGCCGACTTCCAGCGCCCGGCATCCAGGCTTGAGATCGAGCAGATCGGTCATGATCGCAACGATGTAAGGTTGCGAGATGGTCTGGCCGTGGCCGATCGGCAGCGGCACATTCTCATACGCGTAGGGACGCAGATTCTCCGCCACGAATTCGTGGCGCGGCACGCGTCCCAGCACCTGCATGATTCGTGCATCGGGCGCCCGCTTGTTCAAGTGTTTCACGGTGTCTTGCACGTCCGGCGCGATTTCGCGCAGGAGTGCGGCGCGAGCAGCCGCGTACTCATCTTCGTTCGGTGCTGCATTGGTCACAGCGCAGCAAAGCGCGATCGCGAGCAGCCCGGCGGCTGAGTTCAAAGCAATCAGGAACCGTCCCGGTGCGTGAGCGCTGCGCATGGTCAGTCCGCCTCGTACCAAGCCGTACCGGTTCAGAGCTTGTAGCCGATCTTCCGCAGCAGATCGTGGCGCCACTGAATGTCCTCGTCGCGCTCGATGCCCTGCGAGCGAAGGCCGTCAACGACTCCCAGAACGCCTCGCCCTTGTTCGGTCTCGGCCAGCACGATTTCGGTCGGATTGGCGGTCGCGCAAAAGACGCGGCAGACCTCCGGCACCCCCTTGATCGTGTTCAAGACGTTGATCGGGTAGAAGCCCTCGCCCAGGAACACGATGAAGCTGTGGCCGGCGGCAAGTGCCATGGCGTTGCGTCGCGCCAGTTCTTCGAGCCCGTGATCGGTGCCCGACCAGCGTACCAGGCACTTGCCCGACGCCTCGCAGAAGGCCAGCCCGAACTTTATCCCGGGCACGGCCGCGACCAGCGCTTCGTGAATGTCTTCGACTGTCTTGATGAAGTGCGACTGGCCCAGAATGAAGTTCGTCGTTTCCGGTTTATCGATTTTCACGGTGAGAAGTTGCATTGCGATATCTCCCGCTTTGGTTCTCGCCCGGCCGAACTGCGTGCGCCTGCAACGCAGCAGGTGCTCGAGCGACGGCGGGTCCGGTGCGCCACGGCCTCGCTGAACCCGCAAACAGCGCAGTGTCCTTTCTAGTACTGTCGATCTCACCAATCAAGGATCTGTCATGCCCAAGCACGACTCGCAACGTGACCTATGCGTACGTCACGGTGCGGGAGCGGATCTTCAGCCCTTGGCCACTGCCATGCGTTGCCAACTAGCCATTCGGGCGGTGTGAGCGCGGTGCAGCCTTGGCATTCTGGTCTCCGTCCCCAATTTAAGGAGACCACCATGCCCCCGTCCGAATCTCCTGCTCCCTCGATTGCCGCGTTTTCCGATCAGCTTGCCGATGTCGTCGAGCGGGTCGGCGCCAGTGTCGTGGCCCTGCACGCCCGACGAGCGTATCCATCGTCCGGGCTGCTTTGGCAGCCAGGCGTGCTGGTCACGGCCGCGCATACCATCCGACGTGAAACCGATATCGCTGCTGTTCTGCCGGACGGCTCCACGACATCAGCGACGCTCGCAGGCGTCGATACGGGAACGGACGTTGCCGTCCTGCGCCTCGAATCTGCGCGAGGCGAGCCCGCGCGGCTGAACGAAGAGGCGAAGGTCAGGCCCGGCAACTACGTCATTGCAGTTGCTCGTGGTGCCGACGGCGCGCTCGCCGCGAGCTCGGGCATCATCGCGCGCACGGGCGGGGAATGGCGCACTTGGCGTGGTGGGCGCATGGACCGCCTGATTCAGCTCGACGGTGGGCTATGGCCCGGATTCTCCGGCGCGCCGATCGTGGATGCCGGCGGCCAGATCATCGGTATCGGCACTTCGGCGCTGGCACGCGGGCGTGCTGTCGTGGTTCCCGCCTCGGTTTTGCGCCGCGCGGTCGAGCAGCTCCTCGCGCACGGACGCGTCACGCACGCGTATCTCGGCGTCGGCACGCAATCCGTGGAGATTCCCGCACACCTTCGCGACCGGCTCAAGCTCAATGGCACGCATGGGCTCATCGTCCTTTCGATCGCAAGCGCAGGCCCGGCAGAAACGGCGGGCATCACGCTCGGTGATGTGCTGATTGCGCTCGATGCAACGCCTGTAGCGGACAGTGAGCGCCTGATGAGCGTACTCGCGGAGCGGTCGGTCGGCAGTCGCGTACAGTTGCAACTGATTCGAGGTGGCGAGCTCCACAGCGTGGAGGTCACGCTCGGAGAACGTCCGCACGCACGGTAGCGCATGAAGTGTCGCGCAGCATGATCCGAGTCGCGCTCGTCGTGGAAGCCGGACAGCTGCGCGACGATCTGCACACGATCGTACGCGAGAGTGATCGGCTGCAGGCCGAGTCGGGCGAGGCGGCCGACGCGGATCTCGAGTCGTTCGGCGCCGGCGTCGCGGACGCGATCGTCTTCGATGACTCGCCCGCTTCGCTCGAGCGCGCGCAGCTCGCGCATGCGGCGGGCATGCCCATTATCGTGATGACCGACGATGTCGAAGTCGCCGCCTCGCTGCGTGAGCTCCGCTCAGGGCTGGCGTTGCTGCCAACGGATGCCGCCGCCGGGGAAATCGTTGCCGCCATCGAAGCCGCAAGCGTTGGTCTCCTCGTCGTTCACGCCGATCTCTTCTGCGAGGATGAGCCGCGTGCATCGGCGAGGTCTGAAGGTCAGCTCGAGCCCTTGACGGCCCGCGAGCTCGAAGTGCTGCATGCGCTCGCCGCCGGGCTCGGCAACAAGGCAATTGCTGTGCAGCTTCACATCTCCGAGCACACCGCGAAGTTCCACGTAGGCCAGATCCTCGCGAAGCTCGACGCGAGCTCGCGTGCCGAGGCTGTATCGATCGCCTTGCGCCGCGGGCTGTTGCCGTTGTGACTCGTCCCCGATGGCCCAGAAAGCTCGGCTCGCGGGGGCGCCAGCGCGTGAGCACACCTAGTGGCTGTGATCCTGCTTATGCAGCTCGACCAGTTGCGGGAATATGCCTTCCCTGTAGAAGGACAGGGCCGGCAGATCTTTCGCGGCAACGTTGCCGGCCCGTGAGTAGTGCACGATCAATTGATTTGAATCCGACATGTAGCGGCCGGGTTCGATCTCCACGGTCGGAAACATCGCAGGCTTTCTCGTGGCGGCCGCGAGCGTTGCCTTGATGGTTGCGTACTCCGCAGTTTCGGGCCTGCAGAGAATGACCTCGATCCGATCGAGAAGACCGGCTTCAGCCATGAACAGCAGATACTTGAATGAATACGGACAATCCGCCTTCAAGTAAGCCTTCGCTTTGAACGTTTCCTGACTCATTTGGTTGCCTCCGAACGGACGCTCAGCTGACTTCATGCTGCAGCTTACTTCGTCACGATCGGCGAGGAGAGACTCCCGCTGGGCGGCGACGCGGATATCCTTGCCGCGGCGCCCGACCCGCGTCAATCAAACGCGGTCGGCGGCGAACCCACTGAGATTGCGTACTCGGCAACCCTGCGAGCTCCAGCTCTCCTCGGTTCAACGCGGTGAACCGGCCGATCAGCATACTGGCGGTCGTAACCACATCCGCGCCACCGACAACGGGCACGGTGAGGTAAGATCTTGAGGCGATAGTTCGGGTCCGCCAGTTCGCGACGCAGCTGCATCACCACGTCGGCAAGCCCGGCGAGCTGGGCTTGGTCGAAAAGTATTGTCTGGTACGCGACGGCCACCGAAGCGAGCACTGGCATGGCGGACAGACGTGAGTCATCATTGATCATTCCATCGTACATCCAGTCGAGCGCTTGCCCGTCCGGGGCGATGCAACCAACAAGCGGCCGAGTAGTCGTTGGTTGCAGGGAGGTGCTGTTGATATAGAAGAGCGCTACGTGTCGGCTACGAGCTGACTGAGCAAGAGAATTCTCCGGGCAGAGGCTCAGTGAACACGACGCAAAGACGAAATAGATGAGAAGCGCGTAGCGCGCATCGCAATTTCCAAGGCAGTTGAACGGCCTATTGCTCAGAGGCTGGCGCCGAAATTGTCGTTGTTCTCCGCGCCCCCCGCGATGCCGCTGGTGTCCTGTTGCCACATTTGATTTCCGGCGGCCGCAAGGCCCGCCGCTGACCCGTAGATCAAGTTCACAGCTCCCGCCCCCGCGACGGCGCCGATTGCTTCGTTGCGCACACCGATGGCGAGCGCGGCGGGCCGGCTCTTCGACCGCACCAGCCCGCTCACGAGAGCGGAGCCAAACGCATCGTCCGCTTCGCACCCGCCCGCGATGCCGACCCGGTCCTGATGCAATATCTGATCGCCGTTGGCGCGCAGGCCGGCCGCCGAGCCGTAGATGACGTTGACGGCGCCCGCGCCACGGATCGACCCGATGCTCTCGACGGGCACTCCGATGGCGAGATCCGAACGCCCGTCGGCGTTGTAGTCTCCGGCGCTGAGTGCGGAGCCGAATGCATCGTTCGCCTCCGATCCGCCTTCGATTCCGGTGACATTCTGATGCCAGATCTGATCGCCGTTCGAGGTGAGACCGCCGGCGGACCCGTGGATCACGTTCACTGCGCCCGCCGCCGGGATCGAGCCGATGCTTTCCTTGGGCACGCCGATCGCGAGGTCGGCGAACCGATCCCCATTGAACAGGCCGCTGGTGAGTGCGGAGCCGAAACCGTCATCGGCCTCGGAGCCGCCGTCGATGTTGGCGCTGTTCTGATGCCAGATCTGATTGCCGATGAAAGTGAGGCCGCTCGGGGAGCCAGGAATCATGTTGACCGCGCCGGCGCGCTCGATCGCGCCGATGCTCTCGTTGCGCACGCCGATGGCGAGGTCGGCGAAACCATCGCCGTTGTAGTCCGCCGCGCTCAGCGCCGTGCCGAAGTGATCGTTGACCTCGCTGCCTCCGTTGATGCCGCTGCTGTCCTGGTGCCAGAGCTGGTTGCCGTTCGCAATGAGTCCGCTGCCTGAGCCGAAGAGAATGCTTACGGCACCGGCCCCGGCGATCGCGCCGATCGATTCGTTGGGCACGCCGATGGCGAGATCGTCGAAGCCATCGCGGTTGAAGTCCCCGGTGGCAAGCGCCGAGCCGAACTGATCTCCCGTCTCGGCGCCGCCGAGGACGAGGGATACATCCTGGTGCCAGAGCTGGTTTCCCGTCGCACGCAGACCGCTGCTCGAGCCGTAGAGCACGTTGACCGCGCCGGCGCCGAGCGTGGTTCCGATGGCTTCGTTGCGCACGCCGATCGCCAGGTCGTCGTAGCCGTCGCGGTTGAAGTCACCGCTGGCCACGGCCGACCCGAAATGATCGTCGGTCTCGGACCCGCCGCGCACGCCACTGCTGTCCTGGTGCCAGAGCTGGTTTCCGGCCGAGGTCGTGCCCGCAGCCGAGCCGTAGATCACACTCACGGCGCCGGCCTGGCCGATCGAGCCGATGCTCTCGTTGGGAACGCCGATGGCGAGGTCGGCGTAGGCGTCGCCATTGAAATCGCCCATGGTTTCGCTGCTCGCGCCCGCCAGGAGCGGGTAGACGTAGCAGGCCGCATTGATGTCGTCCGGTTCGAGGGTGCGTCCCCCGTTGCCGGGCTGATCGAAGGCGAACATCGTGGGTGTCGGTGCCGCGTTGCTCTCGGTGTGGTGCAGACCTATCAGGTGGCCGATCTCGTGGGTCGCGGTGTCCTGCACGTCGCGGCTGACGGCGGTGTCGCCGATGGTCCAGGCGAAGTCGCGGCCGTTGAAGGCGATGTCGACGTCAGTGAGAGACTGATCGGCTCGCAGCGTGATGATGGTGACGGCAAGGGTGCCGGGGCCGAGGATCTGCGTCGCTCCCGTGTATTCGGGAGCGCCGGTTTCCGCCCAGTACACGGTGTTGTTGCCGTCCGTGGCGTTGCGCCTGGAGGTCGTACCGGCTTGCCGGCGGAACGAAATTGCCGTGCAGGAGAGGTCGTGCCACGCGGCGAATGCCGCGCTCACCGCGGTTTGCGTTTGAGCGAACGTGAGTGCGTCGCCGGCGCCCGTCGTGTTCACTCTGAAGTCGAGCGCGCGTTGCGTCCAATGGACGGTGACGCCGGAACCCGGAGCCACTCTGTCGCCCGCAGTGAACGTGCCGGGGCCTCCCGTCTGCTGGATCAGGCGATAGGCATGACTCGTCGCGGGAATGAGGGCGGCGAACATCAGGGCGCACGCGGCAATGGTCGGGCGTTTCATGGTTTGCCCTCCTCTTCATCGTCCTGAGCCCTGGGCTTCGCGCGTTCCTCGGGCTGTTCCTGTTCCGCCTGTGCAGGTCGACTGCCGACCGCGGGCTCGTCGGAACGCTCCTCGCTCTTTTCTTCCTGCGCGGCGGGGTCAGGCTTGCCTTCCTCGCCTTCCTTCTCGCCGCTTCCGGCTTCTTCACGTCCCTCGGCCTCCTGGCCTTCGCCGGGCGCCGCCGCCGCAGTTTCGCGCTTGGCCTCGCGCACGGTTCGAATGAGTTCTTCGAGCGGTATGCCTTCGGCGCCCGTCGGAGAACGCGCGGTCTCTTCAGCCGCGATCGGCGGGAGGAATGCCGCGGCCTGGCTGATCGCCATGGTCTTGCCCGAGGCCGGGTCGCGTTTCAGATCGAACGCGCCCTGGGACAGGCCGACGACGCCAAATCCAGAAGGGTCGGCGGCGCTCAGCATGAGCACCACGTCCTTGCCGGTTTCAAGTGTCGGAGCGCCGATGACTGTCTGGATGGTGTCGCCCACGCGACCGCCCGGCACAAAGACGACGATTTCCTTTCCCGGGACTTTCCCGGCGATGGCTTCGTCGACTCGCAACCTGGCGCTGGTGTAGATCGCGCTCTTGTCCTCGTTCCATGCGCTCTCGGCCGAAAGGACCTGGCCGCGCACGACGTGCGTGCTGAGTGTGGCGAGCGTCTCCAGGCCGAGGCGCTCGAAGGTGGTGGCTTGCGTGGGTGGGCTGCCGGCGGCGAGCAAAAGCACAAACGCCAGCGCGGCCGTACGCTGCTGCGTAACCAGGATCATGGTGTGTTCCCCCTAGTCACTCCTCGATGCGCGGGCGCAGAGGAGGCTCGTTCCGCTTTCTTGCTGAACTATCTCTTGCTGATTTCGATACAGCTGCCGTTGGACCCGGCTGAGGGAGGCAAGGAGAAACCCATGCGCCGGGACGACGTGACGGGTTCGGTGAGAGTGCAACGACGCATGAAAGGAAGCATCCTTACCTACGACTGCCGTGTCTGTGTTGCGAGCCGGAGCTTACGCCGATTGTTCGACGTTGCAATCTTTTCGCTGCTGCGGTGCGTTCCACGTGCCCGCAAGGAAGTGATGCTGTCTTGCGCGGCTGATCGCTGGACTGGCGTAAAGAGAGAAGGCCCCGCGAGCGGGGCCTTCCAGTGCACGAAAGTGCTCGGCAAGAGGCGATCGTCAGGCAGCGACTGCCAGCAGCTGCCAGTGTCTGGGCAGGATCACTGCATCGATGGTGTGAACGATGCCATTCGTCGCAGCGAGATCCGCCTGCGTGACGCTGGCCCCATTGACCCACACGCCCGAGGGCGATACCGCCGCCGACAGCGTGGTGCCCTGCTGCGTCATCACCTCGCCGGACTTCATATCCTTGGCCATCAAATAGCCCGAGACGACGTGATAGCTGAGAATTGCCTTGAGCTTCCCCGAATCCTTGAGCAGTGCGTCATACGCGCCGGACGGCAGCTTCTTGAACGCTGCGTCGGTCGGCGCAAATACCGTGAACGGACCCTTCGCGGCCAGCACATCGGTCAGTCCCGCTGCCTTGATACTGGCAGCGAAGATGTTGCAATTGCCCTCGGCGAGCGCCGTATCGACGATGTTCTTCGAGGGGGCTGCGTAATCGTTCCTGGCGGCTCTCGCAGCCGAAACGCTCTTTGTCTGATCCATGGGTTAGACCTCGACGTGTAGTCAGCGAGGATTCGCCGGCCAACTCAGCTCGCATGCGGCTGGGGGCGCGGAGTATGCGCGCTATGTCGAGCAGGTGCGGCCCAAAAAAGAATCTACTTCGCCATGCTGCGTTCGACCTTGCAATCAGCGCGAATCACGCGACGGGTCGTGCTCACGCGCCGAACCTTTGAGCTGCACGCGCGCGTGCCCTGGCGGCCTCTTCTTCGCGGTTCCGCGGCGGCGCGTTCGTCTCGAGAGAGCCGAGGAGTCTTCTGGAAACTGCGGCAACCTCATCGACCGCTGCGAGGAAGGCGGCTTCGTTGGCCCTGGATGGCTTGTTGAAGCCGCTCACTTTTCTCACGAATTGCAGTGAGGCCGCGCGAATCTCTTCGTCCGTCACCGGCGGCTCGAAGTTGAACAGGATCTTGATGTTTCGGCACACGATCGTTACCTCGATGCTTCACGTCTATCGGAGCGACACCTGACTCAGCGGCTCACCTGCCGGTCCGCGCCGTGCGGATCGCGAGCACACATCAGCGAACTCAGCAGTCGCGAGCGCAAATAGAATGTGTCGCCGGTCAACCGCGTGCGGCCGAGCCCAACGGCCGCGGGACGCGCGGCACGCCGAGCGCACACTCGAGCGCCGCGCGATCCCAACCAGCGCGATCGGCGGCCGCGTCGAACGTGCTCTGCAGGAAACTCAGCAGCATCTCATCGGGCGAATCGGCTGTGCGGACGACCTCGTACGGCAACAGGAACATCCCCAGTTCGTCGTGATAGAACGTTTGCGGCGGTCGCACTCCGGTCTTGCTGAACCCTTCCGGTTGGGGATACGCATAAGAGTAGAAGGCCGCATCGTCCACGCCGCTTCCTCCGGGCCAGAAACCCGCGCTACTCACCTCGTGGGAGTAAGCCTCGCGCGCTACCGCGAGAGGCAGGCCGGGATTGGCGCTCGGCAGCGGCGGCGCGGGCCGCCCTGAAAAGCGCGTCACGGCCATGTCGAAGCTGCCCCAGAAGAAATGGACAGGGCTCACCTTGCCGAGAAATCCGCTGCGAAACAGCTTGAACACCCGATCGATCTGCAGCAGCGCGCGCCAGAAGCGCTGCACGGCGTCGGCGTCGTACGCACGATGCTCGCGGTCCTCGGTAAACGGTATCGGATCGGGGACTTCGTTCGGAATACCGTGGAACTTCACCTCGAGCTTCAGATCGCGCATATGCGCAACCACCGCCGCATGGAAATCGGCAATGGTCTGCTCGACCAGCGGCATGGAGCGCGTGAGCCCATCGCTCGTCTGCACGACGAGCCGGTGATCGATGAAGTCGAAGTCGATCTGGAACACGCGATCGCCATGCGGGATCGGGCCCGTGGTCAGACCGCGCGCCGTGACATACGCGGTGACGTGCCAGGAATGATTCAGCCACGGAGTCTGCGCGAGCCGTATCTTTCCGACGATCTGGCTTCGCAGCTGCAGGTTGGTGCACGTCTCCCGCCATGCCTGGTAGGGCAGGGCGGGCCAGGTATCTGTGCGCATGGCTGCCTCCGTTCAATCATCGATCTGCTGCTCTGCTTCAGATGTCCACCGCGATCTTGAAGCCGCCCCAGAACATGCGCTTGCCGTCGAACGGCATCTTCTTGGGGTCCATCATGCTGGCCAGGCGCGGGTCCTTCATCGCCTTGGCGTTCACGCGGTCGCGGTGCCTGCGCGACTTGTACACTATCCACGAGAACCACACGACCTCGTTGGGTTTGAGCTTCACGCTCTGCGGGAACGAGGTGTGTTTGCCGGGTTTCACATCGTCGGCGATTGCCTCGCGATACTCGAGCGCACCGTGATCGCGCCAGACCCTGCCGGCTTTGCGCGCCATGCGGCGGTAGGCATCGATGTTGCGCCTGGGAACGGGGACGACGAACCCATCGACGTAGTTGGCCATGGGAAATCTCCTGATGCACGGGTGGGTCAAGCGCGCGACATGCAAATCTGCATCTCGTGCGATACAGCTGACCGGAGATTCCAGGCGAGGTTCTTGAGGATTGCAAAAAAAACGGCGGGCCAGGGGGCCCGCCGTATCGCTACAGCGACGATGTGTCGAGGAGGATCAGAAGTCGACGGTCACCGAAGCAAACCACTGACGTCCCAGCGTGTCGTAGACCTGCGAGAACGTATTGCCGTTGCAGATCACCGGCGCGCAGTTGGCCTGGCCGACGAGCGGCGGATCCTGATCGAACAGGTTGTTCGCGCCCACGCGCACCGTGTAGCTCTTGGCAAACGTCATCGCGGCGGTCAGATCGATGTAGCTGCGGGCGTTGAAGTGACGGTCCGTCACCGGAACCGTGTCCGCCAGCTGCGTGTCGCTGCTCGTGGCATCGAGATCGACGCCATCGAAGAAACGCCACGCCGCCGACACGCCCAGACCTGCCCACGGCGTTGCCCAGTCGGCGCGCAGCGAATGGCGCCACTCGGGAGCAGGGACGCCGCAAATGCCGCCGAACAGGCCGGTGCAGTCATAGAAGTCCCCGTCCGGCAGCGGCGCGGTCGAGCTGTCCGTAAGATACGTGCCCACCAGGCTGAAGCCCAGCCGGTGTCCGCCGAACTGGAGCTGGTAGGTGGCCTGCACGTCGACGCCCGCGGTGGTGATGCCGCCGAGATTCAGACTCGTGTCCTGCACGAATCCCGTGGGCAGGATCCACAGGGAACCGAACGCATCGCGGGTGATCAGGTCGCAGAACACCGGTGCGCCCGTAGCGATGCACTGGTTGATGTACACGTCGGAATTGCCGCCGAACACGCTGCTGATCGTCTGGTCGACTTCGATGTCGAAGTAGTCGACCGCGATGGACAGCTTGGCAAATTCCGGCCGCCACACCAGTCCGAACGACACGGTGTCGGCTTCCTCCGGAGTCAACAGCGGATTGCCGCCGAGCAGGCCGTTGTACTGTGCCGCCGGGTTTTCCGGCACGTTGCCGTACTGTGCCGCCGTCATGCCGGTGAGCATGCACTCCGCCAGCGTAGCGGTTGGGCCGTTGTCCAGCCCGTCACCCGCCGTTCCGTCGCACGGGTCGCCGGTACCGTCGAGAGCCACGGCCTGGCTGGAGAAGAGCTCGGCGACGTTCGGTGCGCGCACCGCGCGCTGGTAGCTGCCGCGGAAGCGCAGCGAGTCGATCGGCGCCCAGTCCAGACCCGCCTTGTACGTGTCGGTCTTGAAACCGGTGTTGTAGTCCGAGTACCGATAGCCGGTCTCGAAGGTCAGCGACTGGATTCCCGTCTTGCCCTCGACCAGCGGAATGCGGGCCTCCATGAAGGCTTCCTTGACGTTGAACCCGCCCTCGGTAGGCGGCGTGGCGCCGCCCTGACCGGAAAGGTCGCCGCTCGTGAACGCGACGTCCGGACGGAACTGCGTCTGCTCGTCGCGATACTCGGCGCCGGCGTTGATGACGAGGCCGGATTCCGCCGTCGGCAGCTTCACGAGGCTGGTGAGATCGCCCGTGAAATCGGTGTGGAAGATCTGCTGCCTGGCTTCCGCGCGGATGAACCCCGGCGTCTGTACGTAGGCCAGCGCTTCCGGAGTCACTCCGCCGAGCTGGAAGATGTTCCATGGCACGCAGGCCGGATCGGTGCCATCGATGAACGACTCGCACTGCGGTGTGCCGGTAGTCGCCAGTCCCGGCCGCGTATCGGTGCGGACGTCCAGCGCCCTGCCGAGACGCGTGATCGAGAAGTCGCGGCCGAACGTGCTGTTGCGCTTCGAGGTGCCGTGCTGGATGTACGCATCGTACGACCAGGCCGAGGAGAGCTCGCCGCGGAAGCCCGCGGTCGCGCGAATCGACTCGTGGCCGATGTCATCCTGGCGTCCGCCGCCTTCGACGTTGCGCCGGCCGACGAGAATCGTCGTCTGATCGCTCCCCGACAGACCGAACCGCGTGCACCAGCTCTGCACCATCGACGGTGACAGCAACGGGTTGTCGCAGTTGATGGTCGGCGTGGCGCTGAAGGCGCCGCTGGGCGCGAGCTGGGCGATCGAGCGGTCATCCATGAACATCACTTCACCATACGCCTGCGATTTCTCGCTGACGTTGTAGTTGGCGAAAGCGCCGAACGTATAGCGCTTCTCGGGACGCTGGTAATAGTTGAGCGGCCCGAAGTTGTACGCGTCGGCCGGCGTGAACGGACGCAGCACGTTTCCGGCGCCGAGCACCTCGTTGGCGGGCAGCATGCCCGTGGCGACGTCGATCGGCTGGAAGCGTGCCGGGTTGGTCGTTGGCGAACCGCCGCAGCCGAACGTGGCGCCGGAAGACAGGGCGCACGAGCTGTAGTCGTATTCCGACTGCAACACGGCGTCGACGTTGCGATAGGTCGCATAGAACGTCGCATGTCCGGCGTCGTCCGCACCGCCGAGGCCCAGCGCGAACGTGAAGTCCTTGCTGTAGCCGTTGCGCACGCTGCTTTCCGGCGTCGGGAAGCCGCTGCCGTTGACGACCTGCTGGATGTTGTCCTTGCTGTTCGAGTGGTCGAACCAGCTGTAGTTGCCGTCGAGCCTCACGCCCTCGAAATCGGTGTCCATGATGAAGTTCACGACACCGGCCACGGCGTCCGCGCCGTACACCGAGGAGGCGCCGCCAGTGAGCACGTCGACGCGCTTCACCAGAGCCAGCGGAATCTGATTCAGGTCGGCAGCACTGCCGCCGTTCGGGTTGCCCGGCATGACGCGGCGGCCGTTGACGAGCACCAGCGTGCGGTTCACGCCGAGACCCCGCAGGTTGACGCTCGCCGTGCCGTCGGAGCCGTTGGAAATCGTCGAGCCCTGCGCCGCGAAGGCCTGCGGCAGCTGGTTGATGATGTCCTCGATGCGGACCTTGCCCGTGAGACTCAGATCTTCCGCGGTGATCGCGGTGACGGGGCTGATCGACTCGAGGTTCGGAGATGCGATTCGAGAGCCGGTGACGATGACGGTGCCGAGGGTGTTTTCGGCGGGTTGATCTTGATCCTGATCCTGGGCGAGCGCCTGGCTGGCAGCGGCCGTGGCGCTCGCGATCAACGCGAGCTGTACGGCGCGCGCGATCTTGCTGTTGCGGTTCATCTGAAGCCTCCTGTGAAGGGTGCTGGCGATGTGGCGAAAACACAGACGCCCTGAGTGTGGCTTCATGTCCGCCACGCGATGTCGCGCTCGTTCCGTTTTTCTACGGCTCGATGATCTCGCGCGGCGCTCGTCCCCGCTGCGCGTGTTCCTGTCCCAGGGACGAACGGGCCGCGCTTTTCGTCGCGTCGCGCGAGAGCATCTGACGTAGATCCGGTATGCCGGTGACGTCGTCGCGATCCGCCGCAAAAAGCTTGCGACACGCGGCGGGAGCGGTTTTCACGTAGCGGCGGCACGCGCGATGCAGACGATCGCGACCTGCGAATCCCACCTGCTCGGCGATCTCCGCCGTCGTCTCGCCGCCGCGCGCCAGCAGTCGCAGCGCCACCGCGAGCCGCTTGCAGGTGAGGAACTCGAATGGCGTGTGGCCCCGCACCGCCTTGAACACGTGCAGGAAGTAATGTGGCGCGAGGCAGGCGACGTTGGCGAGCGTGCCCAGCGTCAGCGGCTGGTCGTAGCAGCTGAGCAGGTAGTCGCTGGCGCGGTTCACGCGACGGTAGATCTCGAGCCGCGTGCGGCGTCGCGCCTTGCCCAACCGCTCGATTTCCACCTGGTCCGCGTGGCCGCGGCGCAGGAGGCGCTCCAGCAGGAAGTGCGCCTGTTCCTCGTACCACTCGTCGTCGGCGCTGCCCTTTTCGCACATGCTCGCGATGTACTTCAGGCACGGCGAGACGATCGGATCGTGCGGGCGCAGATGCTCCTCGAAGATCGGCGCCGGCATCCTCTCCGCGGGAGACTCGAGCACATGCTCTGGGCTTCGCATCAGGTACTGCAGCGCCGAGTCGACCATCGGCTGCGGGAACATCACCGCCACGGACAGGACTGGATCGAGCGATACGATACGGCTGGAGTAGTCGTGGCCGGCGTTGATGATCATGTAGACGTCGTCGTCCACGGAGCGCCAGCGTCCGTCGATCAGGTAGTCTTCGCGCCCGCCGAACGCCATCTTGATCGAAAGTCCCAGCGAGTGCGGGCGATGGTTCGAGGTACGCGCGCGCGCGCACACCAGCGCGCCTTCGCGCAACACCTGCGCCTTGTACTGTTCGTGCGCGGCGCGATCCTCGAGATCCGGAAACTGTCGCAGGACTAACACGGACAGGGTTGTACGCATCGGTCAAGGCCATGGGCGAACTTTGTGACCATGAACCCGGGTCGTGTCGTCAGTCACTCGGCGCCCGGGACGAACGGGCGCGCCCCCTGCTTGGGGGCCTGAGCGATGCGATGACCGAGACCTGCCGAGCGCAATCGTGCCCGCCCCGAAAATCAGTGCCGGGCGGCCGCGGCCGTGTCGGCTGAGCGCAACGGGCGGCAGCTTCGAAAAACGCGAAACAGTTCGCGGCGACCGGCGCCAATGCCCGATAGACAGTTCTGCTGGAAAGGACTGGAAACTGGCAGGATGTGAGGCATGAGTGCACGGGTCGGCGTAGTGGCCCCGCGGGTCGTCGCGGAGCACGTCTGTCTGGAATCGGACGAGACCGAGGTGCCCGACATCCGCGCGGCCCGCAAGATCCAGGCCAGCGTGAAGCTCACCAGCAGGATCCGCGGCGGCTCGATCGCGCTCGATATCTTCGACTACTACTACCTGGCGGTCAGCGCCGCGCGGCGGCGGTCGGCGCCCAAACAATTTGCCCTGGATTTGCGGTTCGTGGACCCTGCGATTGGCAGGGCACGGCACATTCCCTGGCGCTGGTTGCAGGGTGCGTGCGGCTTGACCGTCCTTTCGGCCCTCGGCGTGTGGTTCCTCGGATCCTCATCGTCGCCGTGGTGGCAGCACACCTGGCTCTGGGCGTTCGTGCTGCTCTTCACAGGGACGGCGTGCGCGGCGCTGCTCTGCGTGTATCGCACTACCGAGACATTTTCTCTGTACAGCCGCACAGGACGCGCCAAGCTGCTGGAATTCAGCGCCGGGCTCGGTACCTTTCGCGCCCTGCGTGCCTTCGAAACCAAGCTGGCGGCGCACATCCGCGCGGCAGTCGCCGCGCGCCGGCACACGCAAGCGCAGCGGCTGCGCGACGAAATGCGCGAGCACGTCCGGCTCCAGGAGCTGGCCGTGCTGTCCGGGCAGGAATACGAAGAGAGCAAGACCCGCATCCTGCGTTCACACGGTTAGTCTTCACCCTTTGAAACACTCGACGGGCTCATGAGAATCAATTGGCGCGAGCGCTTTCTTGCCGCAACTATTCACTTTCTGATCACGCTGGCCGTCGCCGCGCTCGCGGCTGCCGTCATTTTCCTCGTCTGGTTTCCCGGTGCCCTCGCCAAGATGGTCGGCGGCACCAGGCTGTTCCTGCTCATCGTCAGCATCGATGTCGCGCTCGGCCCGTTGATCTCGCTCGTGATCTATTCCGGCAGGAAGTCCCGCAGGGAACTCGTCATCGATTACTCCATAGTCGGCTTCGTGCAGCTGGCGGCGCTCCTGTACGGGGTTTCCACGATTGCCGTCTCGCGTCCGGTCTTCGTCGCCTTCGCAAAAGACCGGCTCGAAGTGGTTACCGCAATCGAGCTGGAGGACGCCGACCTCGCGGCAGGAACCGAGCCGCGGTTTCGCTCACGGTCCTGGACGGGCCCGCGGCTCGTGGCAGTGCAGATGCCTTCCGACGCCAATGAGCTCAGCGATCTGTTGTTCTCGGCGATCTCCGGCAAGGACGTGCAGATGATGCCCAAGTATTATCGTCGCTACGGGGCCGCTCGAGAGGAAATCGACAAGCGCAGCGCACCGCTGGAAACGCTGTCGACCCGGTATCCGGCGCACAAGGATCGAATAGAACGGGCTGTCCGGGAAACGGGCATCTCGAGAAGCGAGCTTCGCTGGTTGCCGGTACATCACCGCTTCGGCTTTGGCATCGCGTTGATCGACAGCCGCTCGCGACAGCCCTTGAAATACCTGCCGATGGACGAGTAAGAGCGTCCGCCGTCCGGGCCGCGCTCGCGAACGACTCGCCCTTGGCGGGGTTCCATGCCTAAACTCTGCGCAGCGCTCGCAGGATCTCACGCATGGCAACCTGGGTCGGAACGTCCGGCTACAACTATCCGGAATGGAAGGGGAGCTTCTATCCGGAGAAGCTCCCGGCGGCGAAGATGCTGCCGTACTACGCGGAGCGCTTCTCGACCGTCGAGATCAACTACACCTTCTATCGCACGCCGAACGCGAAGATCCTCGAAGGCTGGAACCAGGCGACACCGGATCGGTTCAAGCTGACGCTGAAGGCGCCGAAGCGGATCACGCATGACGCCCGGCTGCGGGACTGCGCTGATCGCCTGCGCTACTTTCTCGAAACGGCCGCGACGCTCGGGCCGAAGCTGGGCGCGCTTCTCTTTCAGCTGCCGCCGAGCATGAGAAAGGATCTCGCGGTGTTCGATGCGTTCCTGGAATCCATCCCGCCGAACACCTGCGCGGCCTTCGAGTTCCGTCACGCCTCCTGGATGGAAGAGGACGTGTTCTCGAGGCTGAAGGCCCGCAACCTCGCGCTGTGTGTGTCCGATGGCGAGAAAGTGGCGGCGCCCGCGCTGATCACCGCGGACTATGCGTACTTCAGATTGCGCGACGAAGGCTACACGCCGCAGGACATCGCGCGCTGGGCCGGGACCATCCGCGACAAGACTTCGGCCTGCAGGGACGTGTTCGTGTACTTCAAGCACGAGGAAGCGGGAAAAGGGCCCGAGTTTGCGCGTCTCCTGCTGCAAGCCCTGGGCATCGGCTGAATGTCGCCCGAGTCCATCATGGGCCCTGCGCCCGCTGAGCCCGTGACGCTGACCATCGAGGGTGGCCGCCGCGTGTCCGGGCTTTGGCAACAGCCGGAGCGCGCCCGGGCGTGTCTCGTCCTGGCGCACGGCGCAGGGGCCGGCATGCTGCATCCATCCATGGCAACGGTTGCAACTGAGCTCGACGGACGCGGCATCGGAACGTTGCGCTATCAGTTTCCCTACATGGAACGACGCATGCGGCGGCCGGACCCGCCCGCCGTTTGCCATGCCACGGTCCGCGCTGCCGTCGCAGAGGCCGGGCGGCTCGCTCCCGGTCTTCCGCTATTCGCCGGCGGCAGGTCGTTCGGCGGCCGCATGACTTCGCAGGCGCAGGCCGCTGCCGCGCTGCCCGGCGTCCGCGGTCTTGCGTTTCTCGCATTTCCCTTGCATCCCGCCGGGCAGCCCTCCGACGAGCGCGGCGCGCACCTTCCCGGCGTGGGGATTCCCATGCTTTTTGTTCAGGGCACGCGGGATGCGCTCGCCGATCTGAGCCTCCTGCGGCCGCTCGTGGCAAGACTCGGGGCGCGCGCCACGCTGAAATTGCTCGAGGAGGCCGATCACTCCTGGCATGTGCCGGCGCGCACGGGGCGCAAGGACGCGGAAGTGAGGGGCGAAGCGCTGGACGCGCTCGCCGCATGGATCGATTCCGTGATCCGGCCATCGACATGAAACGCTCCGCGTCGACGACGAAGCGGCCTGCGCCGGCAACGAAACGATCCCCACCGCCGGCGCCGCGTTCAGCACCGCCAGGCAGGCGCTCGCTGGATCGGTACGCCGCGAAGCGGTCTTTCACGCGCACGCCGGAACCCGGTCCCGAGGTCGCGGCCGCGCGCCACGGCCCACTGCTGTTCCTGGTGCAAAAGCACGCGGCGCGGCGATTGCACTACGACTTCCGCCTGGAGCTCGACGGCGTGCTCAAGTCATGGGCCGTGCCGAAAGGCCCGTCGCTGCAATCCGGGCGACAAGCGCCTCGCCGTGGAGGTCGAAGATCATCCCTTCGAGTACGCCTCGTTCGAAGGCGTCATACCGGCCAAGGAGTACGGCGCGGGCAACGTCATCGTCTGGGATTGCGGCGTCTACTCGCCGGACGATGAGCAGGAGTACTGCTTCGGCGATCGGCGCGAGGCCGAGGAGCGCGTCAGGGAGGAGCTCGCGCAGGGCAAGCTCAGTTTCTTCCTGCGCGGCGAGAAGCTCAAAGGGCTCGTTCGCGCTGGTGCGCACATCCGACCGACAAGCAATGGCTGCTGATCAAGCACAAGGATCGGTTCGCGCACGGCAACGATATCCTGGCGCGAAACCGGTCCGTGCTTTCAGGTTACACGCTCGACGACCTCTGCACCGGTCAACGTGCCTGCGCGGCTCGAGGCCGCCGCGCCTCGCGCCCAGCGGGCCCGAGGAGGCCTTCCCGCAAGGCCTTGCAGCCGATGCTCGCCGAGATCGGGCGATACCGCGCGCTCCGATCCGAGCTGGCTCTATGAGCCGAAGCTCGACGGCTATCGCGTCATCGCCTTCGTGCAGGATGGCAAGGTGCGGCTGCAGTCGCGCCGCGGGATCGATCTGACGCCGGCGTTTCCGGAGATCGTGGCCGATCTTGCGGCGCAGGCGGTCGACCGCATGGTGCTCGACGGCAGAGATCGTTGCGCTCGACGGCGGGCGGCCGGCCGTCGTTCAATGCGCTGCAGAACCGCGTCAATCTCAAGACGCCGAAGGAGATCGCCGCCGCGCAACGCCAGACGCCGGTGGCACTGGTGTGCTTCGACCTGCTGCACTTCGCGGGCCTCAACCTGCGCGACGCGCCGTACGCCGATCGGCGCCGCTACCTGTCGCAGTGCCTGCTGCCGTCGAATCACATCCAGCTCGTCCACGCCTCCGACGACGCCGAGAAGTTGTATGCCGCGTCGCCTCGACAGCGGTTTCGAAGGCATCGTCGCGAAACGCAAGGACAGCGTATACCAGCCCGGACGCGCGCTCGCCCGCCTGGCTCAAGATCAAGGCCGTCAAATCGGCGGAGTTCGTCGTCGGCGGCTACACGCGGGGCAAGGGCGCGCGCGAATCGCTCGGCGCGCTGCTGCTCGGCTACTGGGAGGGCAAGGAGTTGCGCTACGTCGGGCACGTAGGCTCGGGACTCGAACGACGCCGTGCTCGAGGAACTACGCGGGCGCGTGGCCGAGCTGACGAGAAAGGCATCGCCGTTCGCGAAGAAGCCGGACCTGCATCGACCCACGACCTGGCTCGAGCCCAGTCTGGTCGCGGAGGTCAACTTCGCGGACTGGACACCGGACGGCCATTTGCGTGCGCCGGTGTTCCTGAGATTGCGCGACGACATCGCGCCGCGCCGCATCCGCAGCGGCGGGAAGGAAAGCACCCCGCAGCGAGAGGCGACCTCGACATCGTCGAACGAGATCGATGCAGTTCGCGGGCAGCTCGACGACAAGGCGAACCGGATCGATCTCGCCGTCGGCGCCGCACGCCTCCGGCTCACGAATCTCGATCGCGAGTACTGGCCCGCCGATCCGCGCGCGCGTCATCCGGCGGTAACCAAGCGCGATCTCATCCGCGTATCTCGCGGGTGTATCGCCCTACATGCTGCCCCACCTGAAGGATCGGCCGCTGACGATGATCCGCATGCCCGAGGGAATCGACGGCGAGCGCTTCTTCCAGAAGCACTGGGACCAGGCGTTGCCGGAGTTCGTCGAGACGATCACGGTCTACTCGGGCCACAAGGACGAGAAGCACGACTATCTCCTCGCCAACAACCTGCCGACGCTCCTCTGGCTCGGCCAGGTCGGAACGCTCGAGTTTCACGTGTGGCATTCGCGCGCCAGCGTCGATGCGGACGCTGCGAGCACGGCGGTCGACTATTCGAGCTCGCTCGAAGCGCTCGAGGCCTCGGTGCTCAACTACCCCGACTACCTGGTGTTCGACATCGATCCCTACATCTATTCCGGCAAGGAAGCGAAGGGCGCGGAGCCGGAGCTCAACAAGAAAGGATTCGCGACGGGCAGGCAGCGTCGCGTTCTGGCTGCGCGCGCTGCTCAAGCAGATGTCACTCGAGGCCGTGCGTGAAGACCTCCGGCAAGACCGGTCTGCACGTCTTCGTTCCGATCGAGCGCACCGTGACGTTCGATCAGGCGCGGCACATCTGCGAGACGGTGGGCCGGCACCTGCTGCGCGAGCATCCGAAGGAGATCACCATGGAGTGGGCGACCGAGAAGCGCACCGGCAAGATCTTCATCGACTACAACATGAACGTGCGGGGTAAGACCCTGAATGTCGCCTATTCGCCACGCGGCGTGCCCGGTGCCCCGGTTTCCATGCCGCTGACCTGGGATGAACTGGAGGCGGCCGAGCCCCTGGACTTCACGATGAATAATGCACTGCAGCGTTTGGACAGAACCGGTGACCGGTGGCATGATGCGCTTTCGACAAAACATAGCCTTGCGCAGGCTTTCGGAAGCATCAGGCGAACTTAAACCTGGACGAACGATCTCCTGACCCATCAGTATCCCGACCAATCAACCCAGCATCCCGACCAATCAACCAAGGTGCAGTCATGGCCGCACGCTCGATCGGATCCCTCACCGTCTCCTTCGGACTCGTCGCGATTCCCGTGAAGATGTACACGGCGACGCAGTCGGCGGGCGCCATCTCGTTCAACCTGTTGCACAAGGACTGCGGGTCGCGTCTCAAGCAACAGTACGTCTGCATCAAGGACGGTTCGGTCGTCGAGCGCGACGACATGGTCAAGGGCTATGAGTTCGCCAAGGACCAGTACGTCGCCTTCTCTCCCGAGGAGATCAAGGCGCTCGAGGAAGTCGGCAGCCACGCGGTCGAGATTTCCGAGTTCGTGCCGATCGCATCGATCGATCCGTTGTACTACGACAAGACCTACTACCTCGCGCCGGACAAGGGCGCGGCGAAGCCCTACGGGTTGCTGACCGAAGCGCTCAGGGAATCGAAGCGCTGCGCCGTTGGCCGCTGGGCGGCCAAGGGCAAGGCCTACATCGTGCTCCTGCGGCCCATCGACAACGTGCTGACGATGCAACAGCTGCGTTTCGCGGCCGAGGTTCGTCCTCCCACCGAGGTCGAGGTCCCCAGGCCGGAGGTCAAGGAAGGGGAGCTCAAGCTGGCGCGGCAGCTCATCGATCAACAGGCCACTGACACGTTCGATCCCACCGCGTACGTCGATGAGGTCAAGGGTCGGATCGAGGCGGCGATCCAGAAGAAAGTCGAAGGCCAGGAGATTTCGGTTGCCGAAGCTCCGGTCGAAGGCGGAGGCAAGGTCATCGACCTGATGGAAGCGTTGCGCGCCAGCCTGGAGAAGGGCGAAGCAGCGCGCGCTTCGGCCGCGAAGCTCGGTGGGCGCAAGGCTCCGAAGCGCGCCGAGCAACCCACGCCGCAGCGCGCCGAACAGCCCGAGCCGAAGCGCGCCGAGCAGCCAGCGAAAGCGGCACGCAAATCGTCCCGGCGCTGACGCCTCAGGCGGTCATTGTCTGAAGAGAGAGCAGATGCATTCGTACAGTGTGCGGGACGTGGAACGAGTCCTGCGCCTGTCGCGCAGTACCATTCGCGGCCTGATCCACGGCGGCTGGGTCAAGCCGACGCGCGGCCCGCGGCGCCAGTACCGCTTCTCCTTTCAGGATCTCATCGTGCTGCGCACGGCGCGCGCGCTGACGCTCGCCAAGGTTTCGCGCCGGCGCATCAGCAGCTCGTTGCAGGATCTGCGGCGCCATCTCCCTGAAACTCTGCCTCTGTCGGGCCTGAGTATCTGCGCGGTGGGCGACCGCGTCGTCGTACGCGACGGACCCAGCAGCTGGCAGGTCGACGACGGGCAGTATCTGCTCGAGCTCGAAGTGCGCGTCCAGGGTGGCGTGCTGAATGTCGTCGAGCGCAGCGAGCGACCGGCGCCTGCTGCAACGTCCGCTGCTCCGACGTCCGCCGCTACGGAGCCCGGATCGAAGTCTGCTGCAAGGGAACCGGAGGACTGGTTCGCCACGGGACTCGAGCTCGAGAGCGCCAATCCGCGTGCGGCTCAGAAGGCGTACGAGCGTGCGGTGAGCGTCGATCCGACCAACAGCGCCGCCTGGATAAACTGGGGACGGCTGTTGCACGAGGAGGGCGGCAAGCAAGAGGCGGAACGGTTGTATCGCCGCGCACTCAGCGAATGCGGACCCGATCCGCTGCTCATGTTCAATCTCGGTGTCGTTCTCGAAGACCTGGGGCGCACGAATGCCGCGCTCGAGGCTTACCAGAGCGCGATCGTCGAAGATCCGAATCTTGCGGATTGTCATTACAACCTCGCGCGGTTGTACGAATCTCTGGGAAAGCCGCAACACGCCATTCGCCACCTCGGCCAGTACCGGCGGCTGCTGACCAGCGGAACCCGCTGAAGTCCGTCAAGCGGCGCGGAGGTTTTATCGCGCCGGCGCGCTGAATCTCACGACGGTATTCGCAGCCGGGAGCTCCATGCTTCGCGTGCCGCCGGCCTCAGGGGGCACGGGCTTCCAACGCTCGCCGTTGTCGAATCCCCCGATCGTCTCGTAGCCGCCCAGGACTTCGAACTCCCGAAAGACATACGGCAAGCCTTCGGCACCGAGCGCCGAATTGGCGTCGGCGACATGGAAGTGCAGGTGCGGCCCCGCCGAGCTGCTGCCCGAGTTGCCGAGCAAGCCGAGTATCTGGCCGCTCTTCACCCGAGCACCGGCCTTGACCTTGACGCTGCCGGACTTCAGGTGTTCGTAGAACGCGTAACGTCCTTCGCCCAGATCGAGCGTCACGTAGTTTCCGCTGGCCTTCTCCAGTGCGACTGGTCCCGCCGCGCTGGAAATGGATGGGTCTTCGGCGATGTCGTCCCTCGCGTCCGCGACGATGCCGTCCGCCACGGCCAGGACGTTCGGCGCCATAGCCAAGCCAGTTCGCCGTCTTCGATGCATCGCCGCGCGCATGACGGGCATCGTCGTCCAGCCGGATCCAGTCGATCGCGAAACGAGCCGGGATGCGGGCGCGGCCATCGATCGTATAGATCGAAGTGCGGTGGCCGCGCTCCAGCAACGGGTCATAGAGCGCGACCCACGGCCCACCGCGCAACGGAGGACTCAAGACGACGGGCGACTGGCTGCGAACAGCCGACGCGCCGCCTTCCACGACGCCGTGCTCGCGACCCGACGGCCGCATCAGGTCGAACTCGATTCTGTGCTGGAGCTTCGAGGGCGTGACGGCCGCATCGTCGAGCGGCAGCCAGAAGTACACGACCGCCAGCATCCCCGGGCCGATGACCCGTTTGTCCGCCAGGTCGGCGCGCGCGCCGGGCCGTCCCAACCGGTCCGTGAGCGCCGAATCGCGCAAGTCAGCGAGAGGTGCTCGCCGATCGGCATCCAGCACCTCGATGCGGGTGAGCGCGACATCGACGGGCCGGAAATTCGTGATGCGCAGCTCGTAGGCAAGGTGCCGTTTTCCGGCGATCCTGACTGGAATCGGAGCCGCGGGAATCTGGATGTCGACCGATTGAACGAGCGGTGTCCGGGATTGCGCCCAGCTTGCCGTTGGGGCCGAGAGGGTCACCGCCAGAGCGATGAGCACAGTTGCGTTGACGATGGCCAGACTCCTGTCAGTTGCAGTGTTTCAGCCGTACGATTTCACCAGTCTAATCGCCGAACGTAAAGTCAGTGCGCAGTGCCTCAGGAAGACCGGGCTGCTTCAACCGTGCGACGCCTTCGCGTGGCCAGCGCCATCCACACACCCCCAAGAGTCATCGCTGCGGCGAGTGCCAGACGCGGCGTGATCGGTTCGGACAGCAACAGCACGGCGCCCAGCGCTGCGATGACCGGCACGGCGAGCTGAATCGTCGCAGCGTGGGTGCCGGTCAGACCGCGCAAGGCCGCATACCAGATCACGTAGCCTAGTCCCGAAGTGATCGCGCCCGAAAGCACCGCGAGGCCAACGCCGCGCCACGTCGCGTGGAGGCCGCTCGTCACCAGAAACAGCCCATTCACCGCGAGCACGAGTGGGACGGAATACAGAAAGTTGTTGGCGGTGGCTGCCAGAGGATCGGCGGCGCCTCTGCCGAGCAGCGAATAGACGCCCCACGCGATTCCGGCGGCTGCCATCAGCGCCGCGCCGAGCGGATGGGGTGCCGTCAGGCCGGGCGATACGAGGTAGACGAGCCCGAGGATGGCCAGGACCAGCCCTACCCAGGACAGCAGTGGGAAAGGTTCACCGCCGCGCAACGCGACGACGAACATCGTCAATTGAACCGCGCCGAACAGGATGAGTGCGCCCGTGCCCGCGGCGAGGAAACGGTAGGCGAACGCAAAGAAAACCATGTAGGCAAACAGCATCGAGGCCGAGCGCCAGTCGACGGATTCGAGGCCGCGGTCGCGCCACCGCGGCAGCACGATGAGGCCCAGCGTGAGCGCGCCCGAGACGACCCTGAGGCTGGTGAAGCTCGCGGCATCGATCGAGCCTTGTCCCAGGGCGGCTCGGCACAACAATGAGTTGGCCGCGAACGCCAGCAGGGCCAGCGCCGTGAGCCAGGCGGTCTTGCGTACAGATTGCACGCTCTTATTTATACTTCACTCGTGCCCCTCGATACCTTCCATCCCGCGGTCGCCGCGTGGTTCGATCGCACTTTCGCGCGCCGACCGAGCCACAGCGAGCCGCTTGGCCGGCGATCAAGAGCGGCCGGCACGCGCTGATCGCGGCGCCGACCGGCTCGGGCAAGACGCTGGCCGCGTTCCTCGCGGCCATCGATTCGCTGGTGCGCGAGGGGGTGGAGGGCGAGCTGCGAGGATGTCACGCAGGTCGTCTACGTGTCGCCGCTGAAGGCGCTGTCCAACGACATCCAGCGCAATCTCGAGGAGCCGCTCGCGGGTATCGCTGCAGGAGCTGACAGAGCTCGGGCTGCCGCGCCTTCGAGATCCGCGCCCAGGTGCGCACCGGCGATACGCCGCAGGCCGAGCGCGTGGCCATGCGCAAGCGTCCGCCGCATATCCTGGTGACGACGCCCGAGTCGCTGTATCTGCTGCTGACCAGCGAGTCGGGCCGCGAGATGCTCGGCAACCGCGCGCACCGTCATCGTCGACGAGATCCACGCCGTGGCCGGCACCAAGCGCGGCTCGCACCTGGCGCTGTCGCTCGAGCGGCTGGCCGCCCTGCACGCGTCAGCCGCTGCAGCGCATCGGGCTTGTCCGCCACGCAGAAGCCCATCGAAGAGATCGCGAATTTCCTGGTGGGGTCGAATCCCGGCGCCGGCACCGCGATCGGCAGCGAATCGCCTCGATCCCGCGCCCGTCATCGTCGACAGCGGCCACGTACGCGAGCGCGACCTCGCGCTGGTGCTGCCGGACGCGCCGCTGGAAGCGGTGATGTCGGGCGAGGTCTGGGCAGACGGTCTACGACCGCTCGCAACGCTCATCCGAGAACACCACACGACGCTGGTGTTCGCGAACACGCGGCGCATGGTCGAGCGCGTGACGCGCCATCTCGAGCGAGCGCCTCGGCGAAGCGAACGTCGCCGCGCATCACGGCAGCCTCGCGAAGGAGACAGCGCCTCGACGCCGAGCAGCGGCTCAAGGCAAGGCCGCTGCAAGGCGCTGGTCGCCACCGCGTCGCTCGAGCTCGGCATCGACATCGGCGACGTCGAGCTCGTCTGCCAGCTCGGCGTCGCCGCGCTCGATCTCGACGTTCCTGCAGCGCGTCGGCCGCGCCAACCACTCCGTCGGCGGCGTGCCGAAGGGCCGCCTGTTCCCGCTGAGCCGCGATGAGCTGGTCGAATGCGCGGCGCTGCTCGACGCCGTACGCGCGCGGCGAGCTCGATCGGCTGCGCGATTCCGCGAACAGCCGCTCGATGTGCTTGCGCAGCAGATCGTGGCGGAAGTGGCCTCGCGCGAATACGGCGAGGATGAGCTGTTCGCGCTGGTGCGCAGGCGCCTGGCCGTACCGCGACCTCGCGCGCTCGCGAGTTCGACGCCGTCGTGCGCATGCTCTCCGAAGGCATTCAGCACGCGGCGCGGCCGGCGCGCCACCTATCTGCATCGCGATGCCGTCAACCGCCGGTTGCGCGCGCGCCGCGGCGCGCGGCTCACCGCCATCACCTGCGGCGGCGCGATTCCCGACAACGCCGACTACCAGGTGATCCTCGAGCCCGACGGGCATTTTCGTCGGCACGCTCAACGAGGATTTCGCCGTCGAGAGCCTCGCGGGCGACATCTTCCAGCTCGGCAACACGTCGTACCGGATCCTGCGCGTCGAGGCGGGCCGCGTGCGCGTCGAGGACGCCAAGGGCCAGCCGCCGACGATTCCGTTCTGGCTCGGCGAGGCGCCGGCGCGCACCGACGGAGCTGTCCGCCGCGGTGTCGCGGCTGCGCGCCGAAATCGACGCGGCGCTGCCCGACAGTCGAACGCCGAGACGATCGAGCGCTGCATCGAGCAGTCGCCGATGCAGCGCTACGCATCAGCCGCGCCGGCGGCGCAGCAGATCGTCGAATATCTCGCCGCCGCGAAGGCCGTGCTCGGCCGACTTGCCGACGCAGGACACGCTGGTCTTCGAGCGCTTCTTCGACGAATCCGGCGGCATGCAACTGGTGATTCACGCGCCGTTCGGCGCGCGCATCAATCGCGCCTTCGGTCTGGCCCTGCGCAAGCGCTTCTGCCGCACCTTCAATTTCGAGCTGCAGGCCGCGGCGACCGAGGACGCCATCGTGCTGTCGCTCGGCGAGACGCACAGCTTCGCGCTCGAAGATGTCGCGCGCTTCCTCAACAGCCGTACGGTCGAGTCCGTGCTGGTGCAGGCGGTGCTCGATGCGCCGCTGTTCACGACGCGCTGGCGCTGGAACGCGAGCATCTCGCTGGCCGTGCGCCGCTCGCTGGGCGGCAAGCGCACCCCGGCAGCGCTGCAGCGCATGGCCGCCGAAGACCTCATTGCCGTGGTGTTCCCCGACCAGATCGCCTGCGCCGAGAACCTCACCGGCGAGCGTGAGATTCCCGATCATCCGCTGGTGCAGCAGACGCTGCGCGATTGCCTGCACGAGGCCATGGACGTCGATGGCCTGGTCGCGCTGCTGCAGCGCGCTCGAGCGCGGCGAAAAGCGGGCTGATCGCTCGCGATCTGCCGCATCCTTCGCCGCTTGCGCAGGAGATTCTCACGGCGCGGCCCTATGCCTACCTGGACGATGCGCCGCTCGAGGAGCGCCGCACGCAGGCCGTGGCTTCGCGTCGCTGGCTCGATCCGCAGACCGCAGCGGATCTGGGCCGCTCGATCCCCAGGCGATCGCCACTGTGCGCGAGGAGGCGTGGCCCGCGGCGGAAAGCGCGGATGAGTTGCACGATGCCCTCATTTCCCTCGGCGCCATCACCGAGGGGGAAGGCACTGCGGCGGGCTGGGTGCAGCATCTCGACGCGTTGATCGCCGAGCGGCGCGCTGCGCGCCTGCAATCGGGTCAGCACCGGTTCTGGGTCGCCGCCGAGCAGCTGCCGATGCTCGATGCCGTGTACCCCGGGTCGAGACTGGATCCGCAGATCAGTGCGCCGGCGGAGTACGTCGCGCGGCAGTGGAGCTGCGAAGAGGCCCTGGTCGAGTTGGTTCGTGGACGTTTGCAGGCGTCGGGCCCGACCGATGCCGAATCGCTCGCGCAAGTGCTCGCGGTGCCCCGCCTTTCGATCGATGCGGCGCTGACCGCACCTGGAGATGCGAAGGCTTCGTGCTGCGCGGCCAGCTTCACGCGCGGACGCGCGCGACATCGAATGGTGCGAGCGCCGCTTGCTCGCGCGCATCCATCGCTACACGATCAAGACGCTGCGCGCCGAGATCGAGCCGGTCACGACGGCCGACTTCATGCGCTTCCTGCTCGATTGGCAGGGCATCACGCGCGATCCACGGCCGCGAAGGCGTGAAGCGCTGGCCGCGATCGTCGAGCAGCTCGAGGGATTCGAGATCCCGGCGGCGGCGTGGGAAGCCGACGTGCTGCGGCTGCGCATGCAACGACTACGATCCGAACTGGCTCGACAGCCTGTGCCTGTCCGGCCGCGCCATCTGGGCAGCGGCTCACGCCACCGAAAGCCGCCACCGGCGGGCCGGTGCGCGCCACGCCCATCGCGCTGCTCACTCGCAAGAACTGCCGCCTTGTGGCACGGCCTGGAAGCCGACGCTGTCGATGAAAGCCGAGCTTTCGCATCCAGCCCGGGCGATCGTCGACTACCTGCGCGCGCACGGCGCCTCGTTCTTCGACGAAATCGTGAGCGGCGCCGGACTCCTGCATGCCCAGGCGGAAACGGGGCTCGGCGAGCTGGTCGCCGCCGGATTGGTGAATTCCGACAGCTTCAGCGGTCTGCGCGCGCTGTTGATGCCTTCCGAGCGCAAGCGACGGTTGGCGGCGCGGCGCCGGCGCGTCGCTCTGTTCGGATTGGAAGATGCGGGACGCTGGAGCGTCACGCGACGCAAGCCGGCGCAGGCCGACACTGCCGCTGCCGAGCAGCTGGCGTGGATCCTGTTGCGCCGCTACGGCGTCGTGTTCCGTCGCATGCTGGAGCGCGAGGCGGATCGCCTGCCGCCGTGGCATGCGATGCTGCGCATCTTCCGCCGGCTCGAGGCGCAAGGACAGATTCGCGGCGGCCGCTTCGTCGCTGGATGAGCGGTGAGCAGTTCGCCTTGCCCGAAGCGGTGAGCGCTTTGCGTGCCGTTCGCCGGCGCCAGCCGGACGAAACGCTGGTTTCGCTGAGCGCCGCGGACCCGCTGAACCTCACCGGCCTGCTGTTGCCCGGCGCACGCGTTCCGGCGCTCGCGTCAAATCGCCTGCTGCTGCGCGATGGCGTGCCGGTCGCGCTGCATTCGGGTGGCGCGACGCAATTCCTGATCTCGTTGCCGCCCGAAGCGGAATGGGCAGCGCGCAACAAGCTGCTGCATCCCAGGGTCTCGGCACCGGCCGCGCGCGTGAACTGAGCCGCTGCGCGCGAACCGAGCGCAGCACTGCACCGGCGCCGCGCCTTTGCTCAGTTCCAAGCATGGTTCATGCCATCACTGGGGAAATGGCAACAATTACAGCCGAGGTTCACGTACAGCGCGAAATGGCATGCGATGCGGGCACCGAGCCGCGAAATGTGTACCGCCGCGACACAAGGGTAGGCCGCTACCGGCAGGCGGCTGCGACATGCTCCGACACGCGCTGGACTGATCGCGCCGCTGGCGCCGTGACACCCACTGCTCGTAGGCGTATAAGCGCTCCTCACCCGCGGCAGCGCCGCAGGTGTTAGAACCTCACAACACGGAACCGCCAGCGCACTCGACCCAACCTCCGGTTGCGTCGCACGAACCGGGCCTTCTGTCGTTTGCGGCTGGCAGCTCCTGCCAAACGGGAGACGCCAATGGACGAACGCGAGCGAGGCAAAGGGGAATCGCTTCCGAAGACACGCAAAGGCAAGCAGGCACCGTCGAGCGGCATCGATCGACGCACGTTCCTGCAGGCCGGCGCGCTGGCGGGAACGGGAGCTGCGCTGGCGCCGTTGTCGGCGGCTGGCGCGCAGGGGCTTGGCGCTGAATCAGAGAGTCACGACCATGACGATCGCGATCGCGACATTGCCGGCGCGTCGATCGCCGAGTTGCAGCGGCGCATGGCCTCGGGTCGGTTGAGCTCGCGCGAGCTCGTCGACATCTACAAGGACCGGATCCGCGCGATCGACAAGGGCCTCGACCTGGGCAGCGTGCTTGCGCTCAACCCGGATGCCGAACGCATCGCGCACGATCTCGACCGCGAGCGGCGGCGCCAGGGGCCACGCGGCCCGCTGCACGGCATTCCAGTCCTGCTCAAGGACAACATCGATACCGCGGACGGCATGCAGACCACAGCCGGATCCCTGGCGCTCGCGGGCGCGTCGGCTCTGCAAGACGCAACCGTCGCGGCACGGCTGCGCCGGGCGGGCGTGGTGATCCTGGGCAAGGCGAACCTCAGCGAATGGGCCAATTTCCGCGGCTTCGGCAGCTCCAGCGGCTGGAGCGGCGTCGGTGGCCAGACCCGCAACCCGCACATTCTCGACCGCAATCCCTGCGGCTCGAGCTCCGGCTCGGCGGCGGCGGTGGCAGCCGCGTTGACGTCCGCTGCGCTCGGCACGGAGACGGATGGTTCGATCGTATGTCCGTCGGGCCAATGCGGGGTCGCGGGCATCAAGCCCACGGTCGGGCTGACCAGTCGCGCCGGTGTCGTGCCGATTTCGTTCACACAGGACACCATCGGCGCGCACGGCCGTTCGCTGGCCGACGCGGCGACGGTGCTCGGCGCAATGACCGGTGTCGATCCGCGCGATTCCAAGACGTTGAACAGCGCGGGACATTCCTTCAGCGACTACCGGCAGTTCCTTGATGCCGACGGCCTGAACGGTGCGCGCATCGGTGTCGCGCGGCAGTTCAGCGGCGTGACCACGGAGATCGACGCCGTCTTCGAGGAGTCGCTCGCGGTGATGAGCGCCGCCGGCGCGGAGCTCATCGACGTGCAGATCCCCTCGTTCGATGCCTTCAACGCCGACCAGTCCGAGATCATCGTGCTGATCTTCGAGTTCAAGCGCGATCTGAATGCGTATCTCGCGACGCGCTCGGGTGTGCCGGCAGGCACGCTGGCGGAAGTGATCCAGTTCAACCTCGACAATGCCGATGCGGAGCTGAAATTCTTCGGCCAGGAGCTCATGGAGCTCGCCGAGGCCGGAATTTTCAGCGAGCAGGAGTACCTGGATGCACTGGTGCAGGGGCCGATACTGGCAGCCGAGCAGGGCATCGACGCGACGCTGGCCGCCGACAATCTCGATTGCCTGGTGGCGCCGACGAACTCCCCGGCGTGGCCGACCGATCTCATCAATGGCGATGCGTTCCTGTTCGGCAGCTCGGGTTTCGCGGCGGTGGCCGGCTATCCGCTGGTGACCGTGACCGGAGGTTTCACTTTCGATCTGCCCGTTGGCATCACCTTCATGGCCTCTGCATGGAGTGAGCCGACGCTCATCAAGATCGCCTCCGGGTATGAAGCAGCGGCGGACGTGCGTCGCCGGCCCAGGTTCCTGCGCACGTTCGACGAAAACAGCGCGGTGCAGTCGCAGTCCGCGAACCGCAACGCGGCGCGCGGCAACAGCTACTACGCTGCCCGCAGCGCGAGCGCAGCTCGTGGCGCGAACGCAATGATGCAGAAGTACGGTGCGCGTCTGGATCCGTTCATGGTGCCGCGTCTGCGTCGCCTGACGCACCTGTGAGCGCAGCGTTTCCGCAGGACAACAACAAAGTACGCGGCCGGTGGCTCGCTGCCACCGGCCGACGTTCACGAGGTGTGTTTCCGATCTAGGACTGCTACATGCCCAGCACGGCAGTCAGGCTTTGCTCCACGGCGAGCATTTCAGCGCGCGTAAGGAACGTCAACGGCCCCGCGATGAGGCGTCTACGATCCAGCGTTCGAGGCTGTTCCGGCATGACCTGGCATGTCTGCGCAAGATCGCCTCGAGCCTCGATCGTAACGTGTTCAATCGTCCATCAGGAACGAGCGCAGCTGCTCGCTGCGGCTGGGATGACGCAGCTTGCGCAGCGCCTTCGCCTCGATCTGGCGGATGCGCTCGCGCGTGACGTCGAACTGCTTGCCGACCTCTTCCAGCGTGTGGTCGGTGTTCATGTCGATGCCGAAGCGCATGCGCAGCACCTTCGCCTCGCGCGGCGTCAGGCCCGGCGAGCACGGCGTGCGTGGTTTCCTGCAGCGACTCCATGGTGGCGGCGTCGATCGGCGAATCGACACCGAGGTGTCCTCGATGAAGTCGCCGAGGTGCGAATCCTCGTCGTCGCCGATCGGCGTCTCCATCGAGATCGGCTCCTTGGCGATCTTGAGCACCTTGCGCACCTTGTCCTCGGGCATCTCCATGCGCACCGCCAGCTCTTCCGGCGTCGGCTCGCGGCCCATCTCCTGCAGCATCTGCCGCGAGATGCGGTTGAGCTTGTTGATGGTCTCGATCATGTGCACCGGGATGCGGATGGTGCGCGCCTGGTCGGCGATCGAGCGCGTGATGGCCTGGCGGATCCACCACGTCGCGTAGGTCGAGAACTTGTAGCCGCGGCGGTATTCGAACTTGTCCACCGCCTTCATCAGGCCGATGTTGCCTTCCTGGATCAGGTCCAGGAACTGCAGGCCGCGGTTGGTGTACTTCTTGGCGATGGAGATCACGAGGCGCAGGTTGGCCTCGACCATCTCCTTCTTGGCGCGGCGCGCCTTGGCCTCGCCGATCGACATCTCGCGGTTGATCTCCTTGATGTCGCTGATCGACAGGTGATGGCGTCCTCGAGCTGCTGCAGCTTCTTCTGCGCGCTTCTCGACTTCTTCCTTGAGCTTGCCCAGCGCCGAGGAGTGCTTCTGCTTCGCCTTGATGTGCTTGTCGACCCAGCGCAGTGTTGGTCTCGTTCTTGGGGAAGGTGGCGATGAAATCCTTGCGCGGCATGCCGGCCTGCTGACGCAGATCAGCATGATCTCCTTCTCCTGCAGGCGGATCTCGGCGACGTGATCGCGCAGGTTGTCGATCAGCTGCTCGAACATCTTCGGCGCGAGCTTGAGCTCCATGAACTCGCCCGCGAGCTTCTTGCGCAGCTTCGAGCGTCTTCGGGTCCTTGACGCCCTTGCTGTCGAGCGCGTTCAGCACTTGGTTGTAGAGCTTGGCGAGCAGCTGCGAAGCGGCGCGCCGCCTCTACCGGATCCGGCCCGGTCTCGATGGCCTCTTCTTCCTCGTCGCCTTCCTCGCTCTCTTCGTCGTCCTTCACTTCCGGCTCGCGCGTCAGCTCCAGGCGCGCGTTCTGCGGCTGCGGCGATCTCGTCCGGCGCGTTCGGATCGATGAAGCCGACGATGACGTCGTGAGGCGGTTCTGGCCCGTCTTCACCGGCTCGTACTGCCTGAGCATCAGCTCGTACGGTGCCCGGATACATCGCGAGCGCGACTGCGCACCGGAGTCGAGGCCTTCCTCGATGCGCTTGGCGATGCGGATCTCGCCTTCGCGGGTGAGCAGCTCGACCGTGCCCATCTCGCGCATGTACATGCGCACCGGGTCGGTGGTGCGGCCGAACTCGGCGTCGACCGTGGCGAGCGCGGCGGCGGCTTCCTCGGCGGCCTCTTCGTCGGGCGCGCTCGGCGCATCGGACAGCAGCAACGACTCGGCATCCGGTGCCTTCTCGTACACCGTGATGCCCATGTCGTTGATCATGTTGACGATGTCTTCGATCTGCTCCGGATCGACGATCTCGCTCGGCAGGTGATCGTTGACCTCGGCGTAGGTGAGGTAGCCCTGCTCCTTGCCGCTGGCGATCAGGAGCTTCAGCTGCGACTGGCGCTCGTCAGCAATGTGCGTGGCCTTCTTCTCGCTCAAGGTGGAGAGCCTCAGTGAAGATAAGGGGTGGGTGGGGGCAAAAGAACGCGCGAGTATACTCAGACCGATCCCGGTCGGCCAGATTCGACCGCCGTCCGACCCCGTCGACGGTTTGCCGTCGCCGCGCCCGCCACGGGATTGCAGAAGTCCTTGAAGTTCAAGCTTTTCCTCGTCCGTCAGGCCGGTCTTTTCGGCCTTGACCAGCAGCTCGTCGGTGCGTCGTTCGGGACCCGATGCCCGAATCAACCGGTCGACTGCCGTCTGCAGCTCATGAATGGCGGCCCGCGAGTCCGCCACCAGGCATTCCGCGGCGGCCAGCTTGGCGAGATGAATCCCGTCGGGCCGTTCGCGCCAGCGCTCCACGACCGCAGCCTTGTTCGCCGCGGGCCGCGCGCGCAGGTCGTTGATCAGCTCCAGGAGCAGCGCCACTCCCGGCCTGGTCGTTGCCCGCGAGCTGTTCTGTACGCACCACGCGCCTTCGCCGCATCGGGGAAATTGAGCAGTACCGCGATGGCCTGCCGGACCACGCTGCCGCGGCCCGCACTCGCGCCACCGCCCGAGAGCGCACGGCGCAACGGCTGGCTCGGCTCATCCTTGGATTCGTCGATCAGCAGGCTCGCGAGCCGCGCGGCCGGCATGCGTACACTTTCGGCGAGCCGATCGATCAGCAGCTCCCGATATACGCCCGGCGAGATCTTTTGCAAGAGCGGGCGGGCCAGCTCGGCCAGGCGCGCGCGGCCGTCCACGTGCTCCAGGTCGACCTGCGCGGCGAGCTGGCTCGACGAGATATTCGGACAGCGGCAGGGCGCCGTCGAGGCGCTTCTCGAAGTCTCTCGCGGCCTTCTTCGCCGACGAGCGAATCCGGGTCGTGACCTTCGGGCAGGAACAGGAACCTGATCTGGCGTCCCTCGCGAGCCTGGGGCAGCGCGTTCTCCAGCGCGCGCCAGGCAGCGGCGCGGCCGGCGCGGTCGCCGTCGAAGCAGAACACGACCTCCGAGGTCAGCCGGAAAATCCGGTTGCAGATGCTCGGCGGTCGTCGCGGTGCCGAGCGTCGCGAGCGCGTAGCCAGATGCCGGCCTGATGCAGGCGCACGACGTCCATGTAGCCTTCAACGACCAGCAGGCGATTCAGGGGTTGGCGCGACTGTCGCGCCTCGTACAGGCCGTACAGTTCCTTGCCCTTGTGGAACACCGGCGTTTCGGGCGAGTTCAGGTATTTCGGCTCGCCTTTGTCGAGGATCCGCCCGCCGAACGCGATGACCCGGCCGCGCGCGTCGCGGATCGGAAACATGATGCGGTCGCGGAAGCGGTCGTAGAAGCCGGCTTCGGCATCGCGCGTGTTCGGTCGGCCCGCTCGATCGTCAGGCCGGCCGCGAGCAGGCGGCGTCGCCCGGCGTCGTCGTCGCCGAAGCTTGCGCAGCACCGCGTTCCACGAGTCGGGCGCGTAACCGATGCGAAACTGCGCGGCGGTCTCACCCGTCAGGCCACGACCCTTCAGGTAGGCGATCGCGCGCTGGTCGTCCTTCAGGCAATCGTCGTAGAACTGCGCGGCGCGCCCCATCAGCTCGTAGAGGTCGTCCGTGGACTGCTGTCGCGGCTCGCTCGCACCGGCCTCGCGCGGCACGTCGAGCCCGAGGCGCGATGCCAGGTCCTCGACGGCCTCGACGAAGCTCAGCTTGTCGTATTCCATGAGAAAGCCGATCGCCGTGCCGTGCGCGCCGCAACCGAAGCAGTGATAGAACTGCTTCGCCTGGCTCACGGTGAACGAGGGCGTTTTCTCGCCGTGAAACGGGCAGCACGCCTTGAACTCGCGCCCGGCCTTCTTCAGCTGCACGCGGCTGCCGATCACCTCGACGATGTCGGCGCGGGCGACCAGCTCATCGATGAAGGCTTGTGGAATTCGACCGGCCAAGCGGATACGCCATGAGTCATTCGTGACTGATTATGCAGCCAATCGCCAAGTGGCGTGGCAGCAGCGGATGCTACATGTCTGCTCGGGAATGAAGCACTCGCCGCCCAGGGCGAGTGGATAGGGTTCAGGCGGCCTCAGTCAGCCTGAGCTGCGGCTGCAAACCGGCCCGAGCGGCGAAGACCAACAACATGTCCACGCTGAACTTGTCCCATTTGCCGCGGATCAGGTCGCTGACGCGCGATTGGTTTATCCCCAGTGTCTCTGCGGCGCGAGCCTGCGTCCAGCCACGGCGTTCGATCAATCGGGCGAGCTGCACCATGAGGTCCGCACGCATGCTGAGCACGACGACCTCCTCTGGCGGGAATCCGAGGTCCTGAAAAACGTTGCCGCTCGACTTGGCGATCTTTTCCTTTCGCATAGGTTACTCTTCAATCTGTCCGTACCGCCGCCGCGCCAGCTCGATATCCTTGTATCTCGTCGATTGTGTTTTCTTCTGGAAGGCGTGCAGCACGTAAACGGCGCCGGCCCGCTTCGTCAGGTAGATCACGCGCCATTCCCCTCCGCCATGTAGACGAATCTCACACGCGCCGGCGCCAACCGCAGGCATCGGCCTGAAGTCGGCCGGCAAGAGCCCTTCCTGCACCTTCCACAGCTCGAAGCCGGCGGAGCGCCGGGCACGTTCCGGAAAAGCGGCGAGGTCATCTCGACTGCTGCCGACGAACCTCAGCGGCTTCATGGCCGCGCACCATCAATATACAAGTAGTTCGATAAGATGAGCAAGCAGGGCATGGCGTGGCAATCATCCGCAGCCTGCTATGCCCGAAGTGAGTGGAGAATCTGCCGGATGCGCCGAGATTCTCGTTCGTTACCGCCATCAGGGCGACAACGTCGTCAGGTCAATTTCGCCTTTACCTTGGCGCCAACTGTCGCCATGTCGGCGCGCCCGGCGGCCTTCGCCTTGATGACGCCCATCGCCTTGCCCATATCCTTGATCGAAGCGGCGCCCGTCGAGGCGATCGCCTCGGCGATGAGCGCATCGAGCTCGGCATCGGAGAGCTGCGCAGGCAGGTACGAGCTGGATCAGGGCGATCTCGGCATTCTCTTTGTCGACCAGGTCGGTACGGCCGCCGGCCCGGAACTGGACCACTGATTCCTTGCGCGTCTTGATCATCTTCTCGAGCACGCTCGTGACCTGCGCGTCATCCAGCTGGATGCGCTCGTCGACTTCGCGTTGCTTGATGCCGGCAAGGATCATGCGGATCGTGGCGAGACGTTCTTTCTCGCCCGATCGCATCGCGGACTTCATGTCCTCGGTGATGCGCTCCTTCAGTGCCATGCGGATCAGCGCGTGGCGCGCATACTGTCCCGCGAGACGCGCTTCATGTGGCGCTTGATCGCGGCGGCCTTCTTGCGTTTCCGTTCCTGGGTGGGCTTCTCGTAGAATTCGCGGCGCCGCAGCTCCGTCAGGATGCCCGCCTTCTCGCAGGCGCGCTTGAACCGCCGCAGGGCGGCGTCGAAGTACTCATTCTCTCGGACACGGACGCTGGGCATCGAAACCTCGACCACAGAACCAAAGCGGGTGATTCTGCCGGGGAGCCCCGGCGGAAGGGGCGCGATTCTAAAGGTGTGTGATTCAAAAGGCAAAATTGGCCTGGTGCGCGGCCCGGACAGGCCGGAGTCGGACGGAAACCCACCATGCGGGTGCTGAGCATCGAATCGTCCTGTGACGAGTCTGCCGTGGCGGTTCTGGACGAGGACCGGGGCCTGCTCGCGCACCGCGTGTTCAGCCAGGTGGCCCTGCATGACGCCTATGGCGGGGTGGTGCCCGAGCTGGCCTCCCGCGACCACGTGCGCAAGTTGTTGCCCCTGTTGAAAGAAACGCTGGAGGAAGCCAGGAGCGCGCCGTCGGATATCGATGGCGTCGCCTATACGGCCGGCCCTGGTCTCGCCGGCGCCCTGCTAACGGGCGCTTGCCTGGGACATGCCCTGGCTTATGCCTGGGGCGTTCCGGCCATCGCTGTCCACCATCTCGAAGGGCACCTGCTGGCGCCAATGCTCGAGCGCGCGCGCACCCCGCATGCCGTTCCTCGCCCTGTTGGTATCCGGGGGGCATACGCTGCTGATCGAGGTCGTGGCGCTTGGCGAATATCGGATTGCTCGGAGAGTCCCTGGACGATGCCGCGGGCGAGGCCTTCGACAAGACCGCCAAGCTCCTCGGGCTCCCGTACCCCGGTGGCGCGCACCTCGCGGCCCTGGCGGAGCGAGGCCGACCCGGAGCGATCAAGCTGCCCACAGCCGATGCTCGATCGGCCGGGATCTGGATTTCAGCTTCAGTGGCTTGAAGACCGCGGCGAACTCGCCTTGCGGGGCGGGGAGGTCGATGAGCAGGCGCGGGCGAATCTTGCGCTGGCGTTCCAGACCGCGATCGTCGAAACGCTCGCCGCAAAACCGAGCGTGCGCTCGAGGCAGACCGGGCTCAGACGCTGGTGGTCGCGGGCGGGGTCGGCGCCAATCGCGCCTTGCGCGACGCGCCTGTCGCCACTGGCCGAAACGCGAGGCGTCGAGACTCTATTTCCCGCGCACTCGAATTCTGCACCGACAACGCGGCCATGATTGCGATGCCGCCGGACTGTGGCGCCTGAAAGCGGGACAGAGCGATCAATTGCCCGAGATCCGGGTGCGCGCGCGCTGGCCGCTGTCCGAAGCAGTGGCTCCCCCCAACTGAGTTTCCGTTCCGAGGCCTGCAACGACGGCATGGACAGAATTTTCCTGCACGAGCTCACCACCGAAGCCATCATCGGCATCTACGACTGGGAGCGGCGCGTCAAGCAGACCGTGATCATCGACCTCGAATTCCCCTGCGACGTGCGGCGTGCCGCGGCGGCGGATACGATCGAGGCGACACTCAACTACAAGAAGGTAGCCAAGCGGATCCTGGAATTCGTCGCGCAATCGCAGTTCCATCTGGTCGAGACGCTGGCGGAGCGCATCGCGCTGATGGTGCTGGCCGAGTTCAAGCTCGAGTGGGTCAAGCTCACGCTCAACAAGCCGGGCGCGATCCGCGGGTCGCGCGACGTGGGGGTCGTCATCGAGCGCACGGCGCAAGACCTCGAGAAAATGTCGTGATGCCGTGTGCGGGGATGGCGAGGTGCCGCGCGCCTTTCAAAAGCGCCGTAAATCCATCCCTGGCTCCGCGTCGGCATCCCGCCTCCGACGGTTTTGAAAGGCGCGCGGCACCTCGCCATCCCCGCACACCGCCAAGCCGACCGTTCGCTCGATGACTTCCGCCGGCGCGGTCGATGTCTACGTAGCGGCGGGGAGCAATGTGCGTCCGTTGCACAACCTCGCGCGCGCGCTCGAGATGTTGCGCGAGCGTTTCGGTGCGGTGCGCGTGTCGCAGGCCTATCGCAACGCCGCAGTCGGATTCGACGGACCTGACTTCGTCAATCTCGCGGTGGGATTCCGCGGCAACGAACCGGTGCGCGAAGTCATCGCGGCCCTGCGGCACATAGAAGAGGAATGCGGCCGCCCACGTCATGCGGCGAAGTGGACGTCGCGCTCGATGGACCTGGACATTCTCTTATATGGCGACCAGGTCAGCGACGAGCCCGGCGTGAAGATCCCGCGCCCCGACCTGCTGCGCCGCGCCTACATGCTCGGCCCGCTCGCCGAAATCGCCGGCGAGGTCACGCACCCACTCGCGCACCAGACGATCGCCGAGCTCTGGCGGTCGTTCGATCAGACCGCTCACCCGATGACTCCGGTGACGCTGGATCGGCCGCCGCGGCAGTAGCTTCTCAGGCCTGAGCTGTCGGTCGGGCGGGGTTTCGAAACCGTCGACGACAGGATGTCGTCGTCGGAGCCTCCAGGGATGGATTCACGGCGTTTTCGAAACCCCGCCCGACCGACAGCTCAGGCCGCAGAACGCGGCGCGGCGGCGGATCCAGCGTCACCAACCGATGCTCCGCCCGCCGTCGACCGCCAGAACCTGCCCCGTGACAAACGGTGCATCCCGGACGAAAAACAACGCAGCCCTGGCGACGTCTTCCGCTGAGCCGCTGCGCTTGAGCGCGGTGTGGCCGATGATTTCATCCTTGAGCGCCTGATCCATCTGCGCCTCGGGCCACATCACCGGACCGGGAGCGATGGCATTCACCCGGATCTCGGGACCCAGCTCGCGCGCCAGGGAACGCGTCAGCATCACCAGGCCGGCCTTGGCGATCGAGTAGACTGTGTGGCGTTTGAGCGGGCGCGATGCATGAATGTCCACCAGGTTGAGGATCAATCCCTGCGTGCGCCGCAGGTGCGGCGCGGCCGCCTGCGACAGGAACAGCGGTGCCTTGAGGTTGGTGCCGACGAGATCGTCCCAGTGCTCCTCGGTGATCGCGCCCACCGGCGTGGGATGGAAGGTCGATGCGTTGTTGATCAGCACATCGAGGCGCCCGAAGGCGCGCGCGGCCTCGTCGACGAGCCGGGTGCAGGACGCGATGTCGCGCAGGTCCGCGCGTACCAGAGCGGTCGAGCCGGGACGGCCCGCCTCGAGCTCGGCGCGCAACGCCTCGGCATCCGCCGCGGAGGAGCGGTAATGGATGACGAGGTTCGCGCCGTGCGCATGCAGCAGGCGGGCGATCGCCGCACCCACGCGCCGTGCTGCACCGGTGACCAGGACTGCCCGGCCGGCGAGATCCGCGCTTGACTCCATACGCAAACCTTACCGAAGTCGAACGCAGGTGTCGCGCGTGGAAGTGAGCGCGCCGCTCCCGCCGCTGTCCGCGGCCGAATCCGAGCACAGCGAGCGGCTGGTCGCGCGCATCCACGCCGAGATCGAGGCCGGTGAGGGCTGGATCAGCTTTGCGCGCTTCATGGAGATGGCGTTGTACGAGCCGGGCCTCGGGTACTACAGCGCGGGGGCGACCAAGTTCGGCGCCGCGGGCGATTTCGTCACCGCTCCGGAGGTCTCCCCGCTCTTCAGCCGCTGCCTGGCGAGGCAATGCGCGGATGTATTGCGCACGCTCGGCAGCGGGTCGCTCCTGGAGGTCGGGGCCGGCTCGGGGATCATGGCGGCCGACATGCTCAACGAGCTCGAGGCGCTGGATGCGCTTCCCGACCGTTATCTCATACTCGAAGTGAGCGCCGAGCTGCGCGAGCGCCAGCTCGCCACGATCGCCGCCAGCGCCGCAAGGCACGCCAGGCGCGTGGAGTGGCTGGACGCCCTGCCGCGCAAGTTCTCGGGGGTGATCGTGGCGAACGAAGTGCTCGATGCCATTCCCGTGGAGCGCTTCAGCATCCGTTCCAGCGCCGTCAACGCGCTCGGGGTCACCTGGCAACTCAATCGCCTGGACTGGTCCGAGACGCGCGCCCAGGGCGAGCTGCTCCAGGCGGTGCGCGCCATCGAGGAGGAGCTCGGCTCGCCGTTTCCGGAAGGCTACAGCTCGGAAGTCAACCTGCGGGTACGCCCCTGGATCAAGTCGCTGGCACGCGCGCTGAGCGCGGGGGTGATGCTGTTCATCGACTATGGGCTGCCGCGCCGGCAGTATTACCGCCCGGAGCGCGCCGCGGGCACGCTGCTCTGTCATTTTCGTCACCGCTATCATGACGATCCGTTCGTCGCGGTCGGATTGCAGGACATCGGCGCGTGGGTGGATTTCACCGCCGTGGCGGAAGCCGCGGTGGAGTCGAGGCTCGAGGTCGCGGGGTTCACCACCCAGGCGCATTTCCTCATGGGCCTGGGCATCGACCGCCAGCTCGTGCAGGCGGGAGAGCGCGAGCTGGTCGATCGCATCAGCATCGCGCGGCAGGCCATGCTGCTCACGCTGCCCGGCGAGATGGGCGAGCGTTTCAAGGTGCTGGGTCTGGCACGCGGCGTGAATACGCCGCTGGCAGGATTCGCGCTGCGCGACCTGGCGGCCTCGCTGTAACGAAGCATCGGGAATTGAAAAAACGTAATGGAGACACTGCAGGTCATCGTCCTCGCGATCGTTCAGGGCATCAGCGAATTTCTGCCGATCTCCAGCTCCGGGCATCTCATCCTGGTGCCGCAGTTCTTCGGCTGGCCGGACCAGGGGCTCGCCTACGACGCCGCCATCCACATCGGCACGCTGCTGGCCATCGTCCTGTATTTCCGCACGCAGCTCGCGCACATGGCGAGCGCCTGGGTGCGCTCGATCACGCGGCACGAGCGCTCGCCTGACGCGCGCCTCGCGTGGGTCATCGTCTGGGGCTCGATCCCGGTTTGCGTGGCCGGCCTGCTATTCAACGATTTCATCGAAGCCCATTTCCGCTCGCCGCTGCTGGTCGCGGCCACGTTGTCCGGCTACGGCGTTCTGCTGTGGGTCGCGGATCGATTGGGTCGGCGACAGCGCGACGAATACACGGTGACCTGGCGCGATGGCCTGCTGATCGGCATGGCGCAGGCACTGGCGCTGGTTCCCGGCACGTCACGATCGGGCATCACCATGACCGCGGGCCTGTCGCTGGGGCTCACGCGCGAGTCCTCGGCCCGCTTCTCCTTTCTTCTGGCGGTCCCCGCCACTGCGCTCGCCGCTGCCTACGAAGTCTGGAAGATGCTCGAAGCGGACCATCCGATCGACTGGACGGCGGTCATTCTCGGAATCACGCTCGCCGCGATCAGCGGTCTGGCCTGCATCCATTTCCTGCTGCGTTTCCTGCAGAAGTTCGGCATGCTGCCGTTCACGATCTACCGGTTGTTGCTCGCTGCGGTGATTCTCTATGCGTTTGCGTAACATCGCGCGCGCGTGCGCATTGCTGGCGGGCGTCGGTGCCGCTGCCGTGGCCTGCGCACAGGACGCGGGGCATTCCTGGGTCCTTACGGCAGGAGGCGAGATCGACGATGAATCCGGATACCGCCTCGACGCCGGCGCGGCCTGGATTCCGGTGGAACCGACCGCGGTGAGCGCGTTGGTCGGCCGCTCCGACTCCTCCACGGATTTCGGCGATTTCACCTCGACGGTCGCGAGCCTGAGCCTGGATCACAGCTTCGACCCCATCGGCGTCACGCTCGAGGCGCGCTGGCGCGACGATGCCGAGTTTCTGCGCGCCAACACCTGGGCGGGTTCGCTCTACTTCAAGCGCGGCGCGTGGCGCGTCGCGCTCAAGGGCGAGACGCGCAGCACCGATTTCGATCCGCAGACCTTCGAGAACGTGGTGATCACGCGCCAGGGCGTAGCGATCCTGGTGTCAGCCACCTCGACCTGCAGCCTGGACAACACGGGTTTCGGCGCGGTGGCTTCGTACGTCGGCAGTCTGTGGAGCGCGCGGCTCTCTGCCACGGAATACGACTATTCCGACGCCGATTGCGAATTCACCAACTTCTCACCGCCGTCCGTGGGGCGATTCCTGCGCCTGCGCCCCAACCTGCTGCCGCTGATTGCGCCTCGGTTGTTCGAGTTCCAGCGCCTGCAGCGCTCCAGCGTCACGCGCGAGTCCACTTTCCTCGATTCCACGCTCTCCGCCGGCCTCGGATTGCGCGACGGCCCGCGCACCTGGGAGCTCGACTATTTCCACGATCGCGAACAGTTCCAGGAGCTTCAGTCCGACACGCTGATCGCGGCGCTGACCTTTCCGGTGGGCGATCGTTCCGACCTCGAGGTTCGGCTCGGAGTCACCGACAGCGATGTGGTCGGCACCGTCGGGTTTGCAGGCTTCACGGTGTTCGGCTATCTCGGCGGGCTGTGAAGGCTGAGGTCGAGGTCGGGGTCGAGGGTGTCTCTTCGGGACTTATCCCCATTTCCCGAAACGCAACCGGTCGTATGCGGACGTTCGGGTGTGGCCGTTCGCGGGGTACGGCAGCGTGCGTCGGGTGTAATCAAGAGTGACGGGGAAATGTGGATAAGTCCCGAAGAAACACCCTCGACCCCGAGCTTGCAGTTTCACTTCGCCAGCGCCGAGATAGCCGCAACACGACGCTGGCGGAGTCGCTGCGCGATCGTCGCGCCGTCGTGTGACAGGTCGTCCTCGCTCGGCACGATGGGCCGTGCCGCCGCGAGCGCTTCGCGCAACAACCGCGCCTGCGTGTACTCGCGCGATTCGAGGCCGGTCCGGCCACGGGCATCGGCTTCGCAGGCCGTCAGAAACAGCTCGAAACGTTCGCCGCGGCGAAACGCATCGGTCTTCTCCAGCAGATCGAGCACCGTCGCGGGGCGCAGTTCGTGCGCGCGGTGGGCGTTGCCGTGATGGCGTGCTGCCAGGAGCGCGAGCTCGCGATACTCGTTCGGCACACGCAGCCGATCGCACAGCTCATCGATGCGCAGCGCGCTGCGCTCCTCGTGGCCGGGATGATTGGGCAGGCGATCGGGAGGCGTGTCGGCCTTGCCCAGGTCGTGCGTGAGCACGGCGAAACGCACGGTACCCTCGCGCGACAGCCGCGCCGCCATGGCGAGCGCCAGCATCGTGTGTACGCCGGTGTCGATTTCCGGATGCCAGCTGTTCCGGCTGTGGTACGCCCCAGAGTGCGTCGACCTCGGGAAAGACCGCGGCAAGGGCGCCGCAGTCGCGCAGCACTTCGAAGAAAACCTGCGGTGAATCTTCCTCGAGCGCGCGGGCAGTCTCCTGCCACACGCGTTCGGCGACCAGTGCTTTCGACTTCGCCCTGGTCGACCATCGAGCGCATGAGCTCGCGCGTTTCGCCGGCGACGCGAAAACCCAGCGCCGCGAAGCGGGCGGCGAAGCGCGCCACGCGCAGGATGCGCACCGGGTCCTCGGCGAAAGCGGGCGAGACGTGGCGCAGAACGCGCTCCTGCAGGTCCCGCGCGCCGCCATGCGGATCGACCAGCGCGCCGTCAGGCAGGCGCGCCATCGCGTTGATGGTCAGGTCGCGGCGTTGCAGGTCCTCCCCGAGCGTGACGTCGGGTGAGAACTCGGTGGTAAAGCCGCGGTAGCCCGGCGCCACCTTGCGCTCGCGGCGCGCCAGCGCGTGTTCCTCGTGCGTGCGCGGATGCAGGAACACCGGAAAATCGCGGCCCACCCGCTGGTAGCCGGCGCGCTCCATCTCCTCGGCAGTGGCGCCGACGACCACCCAGTCGCGCTCGCTGAACGGGCCGTCCCAGGAGCTCGTCCCGGACCGCCCCGCCGACCAGATAGACTTGCATGCCACCGATACTAACTCACCGATTCCGATTTGCCCCATGCACTGCATGCCCCGCGTCCTGGTACTGCTCGCCTCGTGTATCTCGCTCGGCGGCTGCTACGTCATGCATACCGCGCGCGGCCAGTGGGGCGTGATGTCGAAACGCGAACCGATCCCGAGAGTCATCGCGAGCCGTTGCGACGCCGCCCGCCGTCAGCACACAGCTTGCAGCGTGTGCTCGGGATGCGAGACTTCGCCGTCCGCGAGCTCGGGCTTGCCCGACAACGGCAGCTATCGCAGCTACGCCGACGTGGGCCGGCCGTTCGTCGTCTGGAACGTCTTTGCCGCGCCGGAGTTCTCGATTGAGCCGCGACGCTGGTGCTTTCCGATTGCCGGCTGCGTTGCGTATCGCGGCTATTTCAGCGAGCCGAAGGCGCGCGAGTTCGCCGCGCAGCTCGAGCGCTGCCGGCCTTGACGTGTACGTGGGCGGCGTCGCAGCGTACTCGACGCTCGGCCATTTCGACGATCCGGTGCTCAACACCATGATCGGCTGGAGCGACGTGCAGCTCGCCGCGATCATGTTCCATGAGCTGACGTCACCAGTTGCTGTACGTGCCGGGCGACTCCTCGTTCAACGAGGCCTTCGCGACCGTCGTGGAGGACGAGGGCGTGCGGCGCTGGCTGAGCGCGCAGGGACGGGAGAAGGATCTGGAGTCCTACCGCCGTTACCAGCGCCGCTATGCCCAGTTCGCGGGTCTGCTCATCGACACGCGCCGCCGCCTGGGCGAGCTGTATCGCAGCGGTGTTCCCCGGGCCGAGATGCGGCAGAGCAAGCAGGCCACGTTCGCCCGACTGGCGGAAGAGCACGCGCGCCTGAAGGCCGAGTGGGGAGGGCGTTCGGAGTTCGACCGGTGGTTCGCCTCGGGCATCAACAATGCGCACCTGATTTCTGTGGCAACGTACGAGGAATGCGTGCCGCGGATTCAGGCGGTGCTGGACGCCACCGGCGGGGACCTCGCCGAGTTCTATCGGCGCATGAGAGGCATCGCCCAGCTGGCGCCCGAGGCCAGAAAGGAGCGAGTATGCCGGCTGCAGGCGAGCCGCGGAGAGTGTTCATGAGCACGGCAGCAATTGAGGCAACGGCAGCACTGCCGACAATAGGCCACTACATCGGCGGCGCGGTAGCAGCAGGCCGTTCGCGCACCGCGCCGGCGGCGTTCGCTTCTACACGAAACTAAAGACAGTGACGGCACGGTGGCCGAGCGGCGCGCACGGCGCCGAGTTCACCATGCCAACGCACGGGTAGGACTGCGCGCTTCCAGTGCGCAGTCCTACCCGTGCGTCGCGCGACTGGCGCGATGGCGATGCACGTCGCGCCGCCCGGCCGCCGAGGTCTTGCCGAGATACTGCCGCACGATGCCGCGCATCGAGTGCGGCTCGATGCCGAGCTCGGCGAAGCCGTTGCGCTCGCAGACGCTGTCGATGGTGAGCGAATTGAAGTTGTCGGAGGAGAACGGCTTGCCCGGAATGAAATCCATCAGCAATCCCTGCAGACGCCCGACGAAATCCGGAAGCGGCACCACGACGCGCCGGCGACCCAGCGCTTGCGCGGTGAAGTCGACGATTTCGCGCAGCGTGAACACTTCCGGACCGCACAGCTCGAGTGTGCGCCGGTCGTTGCTCGTGTCGGTGACGCAGCGGGCGATCGCCTCCACCACGTCGCCCACGTAGACGGGCGCGAAACGGGCCTGAGCGCGCGCCAGCGGGAAGGCGAACGGCATGTGGCGCATCAGGCGCGCGAAGCGATTGATGAACGAATCCGCGGGCCCGAAGATGACCGACGGGCGGAAGATGACGTACGGCAGGGTCCTGCCGCACTCGCGCCGTACGATCTCCTCGGCCGCGCCCTTGCTGCGCAGGTAATGGCTCGGCGCGTTGCCGGCATTGGCGCGCAGCGAGCTCATGTGCAGCAGGCGCTTCACGCCAGCGGAGCGGCAAGCCCCGACGACCTTGGCTGCGAGCTCGGCGTGCGCGTGGTGAAAGCCCGCACCGCTGCGTCCGCGCTCGTTGAGAATGCCGATCAGGTTCACCACCACGTCCACGCCCATGAACTGCGAGGCGAGCTGTCCCGGGTCGTGCACGTCGGCATTCACCAGGCGCAGGTCAGGCAGCACCAGCAGATGCCGGTGCGTTTCGCGGTTGCGCGTCAGCACTTTCAGCCTGTGACCGTCGGCGGTGAGCCGCGTCACCAGCCGCGTACCGACGAAACCGGTGCCGCCGAGGATGCAGATGGTCTGCGCATGGAGCGAGGAATTCAGCACTGTGAGGATCGCGATGCGAAGGGGTCGGAACAGGGGTGCGGATTATAGAGATGTGAACTGTTCGGTGGTTCATGTTGCCGGAGGGCAACATTATGTTGTTAGTTTAATTACTCAAAACTTTGCCGGTATTCGCCGGTCGAAGTGGGCGGTTGTATGGAGGCCACACATCGGGCGTGGCCCTTTATGGAGGACTAATGACCAATCGAAAGATGACGACCCTGTTTGCCGGTGCCTTGCTGCTGCCGGCGTTCGCCGGCGCCGGCGATATGAGCTACAGCTACGTCGAGGCCACCGTTGGCCAGACTGAAATCGACGTGGGCAACGGCAACCAAGTGGATGGTGACGGTTTCGGTATCGCCGGCTCGCTTGCCGTCGCGCCGAACGTGCACCTGTTCGCCGACTACACCACTGCGGACTTCGACGCCAACGTCGACGCCAACACCATCCGCGTGGGCGGTGGCTACAACCAGGGCATCACCGAATCGGCCGATCTGATCGTGCGGCTCGCCTATGTACAGAGCGAGGTGCAGACGCCGTTCGGCGATTTCGACGAGGACGGATTCGGCGTCGGCGTGGGTGTGCGCGGCACGCTGGCCGAGAGCTTCGAGCTCGAAGGCGGCATCGACTACGTGGATCTGGGCGGGGACAGCAGCGGCGACACGTCGTTCAGCGGCGCGGCGCGTTACTTCTTCACTCCCATGTTCGCGGTCGGCGTCGGCATCGCCATCGGCGACGACGTGACCACCTACGGGATCAACGCCCGGCTGAACTTCAAGTAATACCGATCAGCAACCTGCCGGTTTCCGGCCCAGCGAGCCCCTCACACGAGGGGCTCTCTTTTTTTTGCCTCAGCGGACCGGCACGAGCAGCGTGGCGTTGCCGCGCCGTACGCTCAGCACCAGCGAATAGTTGGAGCCCTTGGCCGCGGTGCGCAGCTGGTCGGTCGCTTCGCGCAGCTGGCGCACGTTGCCGATACGCGCGCGGTTCACTCCGACGATCACGTCGTTCGGCCGCAGACCCGCCTGCGCCGCGGGCGTGCCCTGTTCGATCTCCGCGACCATCACGCCGCTGCCGTCCGGCGCATCCGCCAGACGCGCGCCTTCCAGGCCGCGGTGAATGTCCATGGCCGCGGCGATCTGCGTCTCGCCGGCCTCGGCGATCAGCGCCGTGACCTTGCGCGGCTTGCCATCGCGCAGCAGGCCGATGTCGACCCGGTCGCCGACGCGCAGCAGGCCGATGGCATAGCGCAACTCGCCGCCACTCTTCACGGCCGTACCGTTGATCGAAGTGATGACGTCGTTGATCTTGATGCCCGCTTTTTCCGCTGCCGAACCTTCATCCACCTGCGAAACCAGCGCGCCGGTGGTGTCGGGCGGGGCGCCGGCCGCTTCCAGCAGGTCCGGCGTGAGCGTGAAGATTCTCACGCCGAGGATGCCGCGCTTCACTTCGCCGAAGCGCACCAGCTGGTCCATGACGTTCTTGACCATGTTCACCGGGATCGCGAAGCCGATGCCGATGTTGCCGCCGCTCTCCGACAGGATCGCGCTGTTGATGCCGACCAGCTCGCCCCTGAGGTTTACCAGCGCACCACCGGAATTGCCCGGGTTGATCGAGGCGTCGGTCTGGATGAAATTCTCGTAGCCATCCTCGCTGATGCGCGGAGTGCGGCCGAGCGCGCTGACGATGCCCGAGGTGACGGTGTGCTGCAGTCCGAATGGATTGCCGATCGCGACGACGAAATCACCCACTTCCAGGCGCGAGGAATCGCCCAGCGAAATCGAGGCGAGCGTCACCTTGTCCTTGAGCTTGAGCACTGCGACGTCCGACGGCTTGTCGGAGCCGACCACTTCCGCCGTGTAGTTGTGGTTGTCCTCGGTGGTGACCGTGATCTCGCTGGCGTTCTCCACCACGTGGGCGTTGGTGATGATGTAACCGAGCCTGGAGTCGACGACCACGCCCGAACCGGCACTGCGGAACTCGCGCTCGCGCGGCATCGGCGCATTCGGTCCTTCGAAGAAACGCCGGAAGAACGGATCGTCGAGCAACGGATTCGGTGCGCGCCCCTTGACCGTGCCGCGCGTGGCGATGCTCACCACCGAGGGAGAGATCCTCTTGATCATCGGCGCCAGCGAGGGCACCGGAGTCTCGCCGACCTTGGCCGGCAGCTGGGCCTGGGCGCTGACACCTGTCGTCAGGAGGGCGACCGACACCAGCGCAGTGAGCGCCAGAACGGGAGCAAATGAACGAACGGCGTGCGTACGCATGCGATGAAAATTCCTCTGGCCGGATCGGTCGGCAGGGTGCGTGAGAGTCAGATACTAGCCCGGAAAATTCCCGACGGAAGATTCTAGAGAGAAAAACGCCGGCGGCCAGGGAAGCGTTCGAAATGTGCCGCATCGCTGCCGGCGCGCAATCCGGTGACGGCGCAGTGCTGCGTACCAGACCGGGTCGGCGGACGGAAAGTTCCGCCCGCCCGCACCCGGCCGCCGCAGATGCCTGAATGCGCCCTCAGTGCGTCGCGACGTTGATCCGCCGCGGCGACACGGTCGCCTGCTTCGGGATGACGACCTCGAGGACGCCGTTGACGTGCCTGGCCTCGATGGCCTGCGCGTCCGCCGTGTCGGGCAGCGTGAAGCGGCGGAAGAACTCGCCGCTGACGCGTTCCACGCGCCGGTAGCCGTTCTTCTCCTCGCGCGATTCCACCGTTGCCCCGCTGTCGGGGTTCTGCAGGGGACCGCGATCCAGGGACCCGCGTATCCGATTTCAACTCTCGATGTCGGCCCGTCGCGCGGTGCGTCTGTGGATCGCCGGTGAATAAGTTGTGGGCCCCTTGTGATCCGCCGGTGGACACAACATCTTGGGGTGGGAGTGCAGAGCAGGATCGATGGATCGGTTCCCCGACGCCCTCGATATTTGCGAGGAGAATCTTACAAGCACATGAAAATACTAATGAATTTTGACCTGGTTTTGTCCGACATAATTCTTGACGGTCGCCGGGGTGCGGAATAGTCTTGCCACCCTGACACAAGATGTTGTGTTCCCACCGCTCGGGCACGGCACCTCGTCAGAAGAACAAATCCGCATCGCCCAAGGACGAATTTTCGAGGGGAGTGTCATCCAGGCATGAACACGGTGGTCAAGCTCGCGCTCAAAGACGTCGACAGCGTTTCTTTCCAGGAAGCCTCGCTCGACATCTGGGACAAGAAGTACCGGCTCACCGCGAAGGACGGGACGCCCATCGACGAGACGATGGACGATACCTACCAACGCGTGGCGCGCGCGCTCTCCGAAGTGGAGCGCCCGCAGATCCGCGAGCAATGGTACGAGCAGTTCCTGTGGGCGTTGCGCAAGGGCGCGATTCCCGCGGGCCGCGTCACCTCGAACGCCGGCGCGCTCGAGCACAAGCCGGCCACCTCGACCATCAATTGCACCGTGTCGGGAACCATCACCGATTCGATGGACGACATCCTCAACAAGGTGCACGAGGCCGGGCTCACGCTCAAGGCGGGCTGCGGCATCGGCTACGAGTTCTCCACGCTGCGTCCGCGCGGCGCATACGTGTCGGGCGCGGGTGCGCACACCTCCGGCCCGCTGTCTTTCATGGATATATACGACAAGATGTGCTTCACCGTGTCCTCCGCCGGCGGGCGGCGCGGCGCGCAGATGGGCACGTTCGACATCGGCCACCCGGACGCCATGGAGTTCATCCGCGCCAAGCGCGAGGCCGGGCGGCTGCGGCAGTTCAATCTCTCGCTGCTCGTCACCGACGAGTTCATGAAGGCGGTGAAGAGCGACGGCGAGTGGCAGCTGGCCTTTCCTCTGGGCCGCAAGGAGTACGAGGCGGAAAAACCCGACCTCGACGACGCCGCGCGCTTCGTCTGGCGCGAATGGCCGACGCACGACAACTACGTGGTCAACGACGCGGGGCTGGTGGCCTGCAAGATCTATAAGACGCTGCCGGCACGGCGCCTGTGGGACGTGATCATGTCCTCGACCTACGACTTCGCCGAGCCGGGTTTCGTGCTCGTCGACCGCGTCAACGAGATGAACAACAACTGGTTCTGCGAGAACATCCGCGCCACCAATCCGTGTGTGACGGCGGACACGCGGCTCGCGACCCAGCACGGGATGGTGCGTATCGGCGATTTGTACGCGAGCGGCGCGGCGCTGGAAGTCACCGTGGACCGGCGCGCGCTCGGCGCAGGCAAGGGCGTGGCCGTCCGTCCGGCCGTGCCGGCGTTCATGACTGCGGAATCGGCGGACGTGTATCGCGTCGTAACGCAGGATGGATATGAGATCAAGGCCACCGAGTGGCACGATTTCTACACCGCGCGCGGCAAGATCAAGCTCAAGGATCTGAAGCCCGGCGATGAGCTCCTGATCCAGTCCGGCAAGGGTCAGTTCGGACGCAACGGCACCGCCGAATTCGGACTGTTGCTGGGCCTGCTGACCGGCGACGGCCACTTCACCAATCGCGGCAAGGGCCGGCAGGCTGCGGTCGTGAACCTCTGGGGGCTGGATCGCAGCTACGCGGACACGGTCGTTGCGTACATCAATACGCTGATCGCCGGTTTTGCGGCACGACCGCGTGCCTACCAAGTGAGCGCGGTCGCCGTTCCCGAACGCAACCTGGTGATGATCCGCTCGGTGTTGCTGGCGCGCGTGCTCGAGTATTTCGGTTTCACGGCGAAGACCAAGACGCAGGTGCCCGAGATCGTTTGGGCGGGCACCGAGGATTGCGTCAAGGGCTATCTGCGCGGTTTGTTCCAGGCGGATGGAACCGTAAACGTCTCCGGGCACAACGGAACGAGCTGTTCGATCCGGCTCGCCTCCAGCTACCCGTCGCTTTTGAAAGACGTGCAGATCCTGCTCGCCAATCTGGGGGTATTCGCGCGCGTGCTCAAACGTCGCGAGGCATCCGCGCGAAGGTTGCCAGACGGCAAGGGCGGACAGCGGCTTTATCCGTGCAAGGCGGATTACGAGTTGATCGTCGACGGCGAGTCGCGTGAGCGCTTCATGGCCGAAGTCGGTTTCGTGACGGACGCCAAGAACGACAAGTACCGCTCGTGGGTGAAAGGAAAAGCCACCAGGAAATCGCAGAGCTTCACGAGCCGCGTGCAGAGTATCAGTCACGCGGGTCGCGAGCCCGTGTTCGATACCACGCAGGCTGATTGCAACACGGTGATTTTCAATGCTCTTGTGACAGGTCAATGCGGAGAGCAGCCGCTTCCGCCCTATGGCTCCTGCCTGCTGGGCTCGATCAACCTGACGCGCTTCGTGCGCCAGCCGTTCACCGCCGGCGCCGAGTTCGACTGGCAGGAGTTCGCGCGCGTGGTGAAGGTCTTCACGCGCATGCTCGACAACGTCTGCGAGATCAACGGGCTGCCCCTCAAGCGCCAGGAGGAGGAAATCCTGCGCAAGCGCCGTCACGGCATGGGTTTCCTCGGCCTGGGCTCCACCATCACCCTGCTGGGGATGCGCTACGGCTCGCCGAAGTCGGTCGAGTTCACCGAGCGCGTGTCGCGCGAGCTCGCGGTCGCCGGCTGGGAAGCGGCGCTCGACCTGGCGCGCGAGAAGGGGCCGGCGCCGATCATGAACGAGGAGTTCACGGTCACGGCCGAGATGCTGCGCAAGCGGCCGGAGATGGTGCGCGACGGGTGGAAGGTCGGCGCGCAGGTCAGCGGGCGCGTGCTGCATGCGCGCTACAGCCGCTACATGCAGCGCGTGGCGCAGGTCGCGCCGGCGCTGGTAGACGAGCTCGCCGAAGTGGGCGCGCGCTTCACGCACCACAGCTCGATCGCGCCCACCGGCACGATTTCCCTGTCGCTCGCCAACAATGCCAGCAACGGCATCGAGCCCTCGTTCGCGCACCACTACTTCCGCAACGTGCTGCGCGAGGGGCGCAAGAGCAAGGAAAAAGTCGGCGTGTTCTCTTTCGAGCTGCTGGCATACCGCGAGATCATCAATCCGCGCGCCATGCCCGGCTCGACCAATCCGGCCGAGAAGCTGCCCGACTACTTCACCACGGCCGACGACATCACGCCCAAGGAGCACGTCGACATCCAGGCGGCGTCGCAGAAGTGGATCGACTCGTCGATCTCCAAGACCGCCAACGTGCCCACCGACTACAAGTACGAGGACTTCAAGGACATCTACCTGTACGCGTACGAGCAGGATCTGAAGGGTTGCACCACCTTCCGTTTCAACCCGGAGGCCCACCAGGGCGTGCTGGTGAAGGAAGAGGACCTGAAGAACACCACCTACACCTTCACGCTCGAGGACGGCAGCGAGATCGCGGTCCGCGGCGACGAGGAGATCGAGTACGACGGCGAGAAGCACACCGCCGCGAATCTCTTCGACGCGTTGAAAGAAGGCTATTACGGCAAATTCTAGAGTGAGCCCCATGAGCGCAGTCCGCATCGACAGGAAGATCGTCAAGTACAAGGTCGCCAAGCCCGACGACAAGGCGCGCGAGGCGACCGAAAAGGAACGAGCACAGAAGGAACAGGCTCAGAAGGAACGGGCGCAGGAGAGGGACCGCGACGAGATCGCGCGCACCCGCGACGGGCGCGAGTCCAAGGTCATCCGGATGCACGAGAGGCTCGAGCGGCCGGAGATGCTGATCGGCTCGACCTACAAGATCAAGACGCCGGTGTCGGACCACGCGATGTACGTGACCATCAACGACATCGTGCTCAACGAGGACACGGATCACGAGCAGCGCCGGCCCTTCGAGATCTTCATCAACTCGAAGAACCTGGATCACTACCAGTGGATCGTGGCGCTCACGCGCATCATCTCCGCGGTGTTCCGCAAGGGCGGCGACGTCACCTTCCTGGTGGACGAGCTGAAAGCGGTCTTCGATCCGCGCGGCGGCTACTGGCAGCCGGGCGGGAAGTTCATGCCTTCGATCATCGCCGAGCTCGGCTACGTCATCGAGCGGCACCTGCAGGCCATCGGCCTGATGCCGCGGCCGCAGATGGACGAGCACCGGCAGAAGCTGATCGACCAGAAGCGCGCCGAATTCGAGGCGCGGCGCCACCAGACCGACGCCTTCGCCAAGTCCGTCTACCCGGAAGGCGCGCAGCTGTGCTCGAAGTGCAACACGGCCGCCGTGATCATGATGGACGGCTGCATGACGTGCCTGAGCTGCGGCGATTCCAAGTGCGGCTGACGGCGCTTGCGGCAGCGAAGTTGAGAGAGGACCGCTAGGGCGAATCGAGGGCAGACACAACAACGATCACCAATCGTTTTCGCGCGCGCCCACCGGGTTCCCCGCCCGGGAGCTCCCCCGCCAGGGAGGTGGCGCGCCGATTTGCAGGGCGGCCGACAACGGTCGCCCTGTTTTTAATTCCCAAAGTGGTTACTTCGCTTCCGCACGAATTGGATATTTCAGATAGCCACCCTCTGGGTATACTGGCTGCGCGCATCGCAGACCGACGCACGCTCCCCCGATGACCACCACTGCACCGCGACGTTCACGCCCCCCATCCGCTCGACGTGCCCGGGTGAATCGCTATCCGGATCGGGGCAGGTACGATCGTGCCACGCTGGATGCGATCCTCGATGCGGGAGTTCTCTGCCATGTCGGATTCGTATCCGACGGTTGCCCCGTGGTGATCCCGACCCTGTATTGGCGCGACGGCGACCGGATCTACTGGCACGGTTCCAGGGCCAGCAGAATGTTGCGCCTGGCGGCGGGCGCCGAGGTCTGCCTCGCGGTCACGCATCTGGACGGACTGGTGCTGACTCGATCGGCGTTTCACCACTCCGTCAACTATCGCTCGGCGGTTCTGTTCGGGCGTGCCGATGAGGTGACGGACGCCGCAACGCGTCTGGCGCAACTCGAGCGTCTCGTCGAGTCGCTCTATCCGGGCAGGTGGGCGAAGCTGCGGCCCGTAAGGGCGCGGGAGCTCGCGGCGACGAAAATTCTCTGCCTCGCGATCGATGAATATTCGGCCAAGGTCCGCACCGGGCCTTCGCAGGAAGACGCACGCGACCGGGACTGGCCCGTCTGGGCCGGCGTCATTCCGCTCGCGTTGCACGCCGGGGCGGCCCGGGCCGACGCGCCGAGCCAGCCAAGTGATGACACACCGCTCATCGCTACGAAGCTCGGTCGGGGATGAGGGCTATCTAACCGCTGAGGAAATGGTCGCGGGCGTCACGGACCTCGTGGCGCTCCCCGAGGTGGCGCGGGCTCTGGTTATTCAGGCGCCGGAAAAAATCAGGCCCCGCATGCGGGGCCTGGATTGGTGTTGTTGTTGCGGTTGGTCCTTCGTCTTTCCTGTTCTTGTTCTTCTGTTTGTTGTTGTTCTGAGCTGTTGTTGTTATCGGTCGAAACTGTCGTTACCGCCCAGCCGTTAGTTGCGGACGGCGTTACTTGCTGACGGCGATGCCGCGCCGCACGCGGCGCCGGGCGCCGATTGCGAGCACCGCGAGGCCGAGGCCGAGCAGCGCGAGTGAGGTGGGCTCGGGCACGCCCTGCACCGACTCCACCATCACCACGAAGTCGTTGTAGTCGTAGTCCCAGCTGGTGCTCGGCAGGTCTTCCCAGGCAAGCACGAACTCGTTCGGCAGCCAGTAGCCGGGGTAGCTGTTCGGCAGCTTGACCAGGTCGAACTGGCCGTCGTAGGCGACCATGTGATCGGCGCCGTCGGAGTTGAGCCCGAGCTGCGAGTACCAGATGCCGCCCGGCGTATCCAGGTAGAAGCCGAACACGTTGTTGTGGAAGTCGATACCGGAGTCGTGGAAAGTGCCGCCGAAGATGTCGCCGGCCCAGACGCTGCCGTCGGCCGTGATCGACAGCGTCGAGCGGGAGCCGGCCGTGGCTGCGCCACCGAACATCTCGACGCGCTGCGTGTGATCGTTGATGTCGTAGATGCCGAAGCGGTTCGACGCGGCGTTGCCGGCGATCTCGATCACGATCTGGCTGAAGGCTGCGCCGGTCGCGCCCAGGCTCCAGCGCTCGTCGAGCGTGGCCTGGTCGGTGAGCACGTCGATGCTCGAGGGTCCGCCGAGCGAGCAGCCGTAAGTGGTCGGGTCACAGGTGATGCCGTCGAGCACTCCCTGCAGGTTGGTCTCTGATCCGCTCAGGTTGATCGGCGTGGCATTGACGCTGCCCACGAGGAGCAGTGCGGCCGCCGGAAGGATCTTGTTGTTGAACATGGGTCTCTTTCCTTGCTTGTTGCTTGACATAGATCGAGCCAACTCCCGGCTCGCCGATGCGTGCCGGAGTAAATGCAAGGCATGTGCCACGCCGGCGCGCGGCGCGGCTGTGAGCTCTGCAAGCGCCTCTCGCGGTGCCGATGTGTGAGCGGGCGCACACTTGCGTGAGCCGGCGGCGGCGTTGGCGGGGCATTGCGCCGCGGAGGAGCGCAAGCGCCCAGCGGACGGGTTGTCAATTCGCGCGACGCGAACCCGGGGCGAATCCGCCGACCTATGTCATGCGCGGACCCCGACGTCGTCGCAAACCAGGCACTTACGCGCAACGAGGGTTTGTAAAATCCTTCGACGCCGAATATGGTCAATGTCCGAAGCTCACCGTTGACGTCGTTCCCAAGGATCCGCTGCGCGCGATGACACTGCTACGTTCAACTCTTCTGCTCTCGACATTGCTCGCAGCCGGGTTCGCAGCCGGGTTCACGCCCACGTGGGCTCTCGCCGAAAATCCTTTCGTCAGGCCGAAGGAATTCGAACCGGACATTCTGTTCTGGACCCGCGTCTACACCGAGGTCGGCACCGACGGCGGCCTGATGCACGATGACCGCTATCTCGGCGTGGTGTACGAGGTCATCAGGTTTCCGGCGACGATGTCGCCGACCGAGCGATCGCGGCAGGTGAAGGCAGTGAAGGAGCGCTATCAGGCAATCCTGCGCGCGTTCGCGCGCGGCGCCGCTGCCGACACGGCGGAAGAGAAGCGGGTACGGGCTCTGTGGCCCGACAATACCAGCGCGCGCATGTTCGGCGAGGCGGTGGAACGCGTGCGCTTCCAGCTCGGCCAGGCCGATCGCTTCCGCGAAGGGCTGGTCCGCGCCGGCGCCTACGAGGCGCACATCGCCGAGACGCTCACCAACATGGGGCTGCCCGCGGAGCTCGCGGCGCTGCCGCACGTCGAGTCCTCCTTCAATCCCGCCGCGTATTCGCGCGCCGGTGCGGCAGGGCTGTGGCAGTTCATGCGCTCCACGGGCCGGCGCTACATGCGCATCGACAACGTGGTCGACGAGCGCATGGACCCGTACCGCGCCACCGTGGCCGCGGCACAGCTGCTCGAATTCAACCACAAGCTCCTGGGTACGTGGCCGTTGGCGCTCACTGCCTACAACCACGGCGCCGCGGGCATGCGTCGCGCCAAGGCGAGGCAGGGCACGGACGACATCGTCACCATCGTGCGCAAGCATTCCAGCCGCACGTTCGGATTCGCCTCGCGCAACTACTACATCGCCTTCCTCGCGGCGCTCGAAGTCGATCGCAACGCCGACAAGTACTTCGGCTCGCTGCAGCGTCACGCCGAGGCCAGGACGCGCGTGGTGCAAATGCCAGCTTTCATCGCGGCGCCGATCTTGCAGCGCACGCTCGGCGTCGACATCAACGTGCTGCGTTCCCTCAATCCTTCGCTGACTTCCTCGGTGTGGGCGGGTGAGCGCCTGGTGCCCAAGAATTTTGAGCTGCGCCTGCCCGAATCGCTGTTCGCCGACGTCAATCCGGCGCTGAAATTCGCCAGCCTCGGCCCGGCCGAGAAGTTCGATGCGCAGCGCCCGGAAGTCACGCACCGCGTCACTGCGGGGGAATCGTTGTCCGGGATAGCGGCGCGGTACCGTACTTCGGTGGCCACGTTGATGCGGCTGAACGACCTTCGTAGCGCGCACAGCATCCGCCGTGGACAGACGCTGCAAGCTTCCCGGGGCCGCGGCGGGCCGGCCGGCTGTGGCGGTGGCGGCCGCACCCGCCGCACCGGCGGAGAAGCCGGCGCCGGGCTCGATCTACGTCGTGCGCCGTGGCGATGCGCTCTCCAACGTCGCCAGGCGCGTCGGCCTGTCCGAAAGCGAGCTGATGGCGCTCAACCAGATCAAGGATCGGAATTTCATCTATGAGGGCCAGCGTCTGCGTACCTCGGGCGAGCTCAAGGCTCCAGAGCACCCGGGCGAGCCACCGGCCACTGCGGAACCGCTGCCTGGCGAAATCGTGACCGTAACCGTGCTGGCCGATGCGAACATGCCGAGCGAAGAGGAGGAAGCGGAGCAGGAGATCGCGCGCACGCAGTCAGCCGAGCCGGTGTCCGAGGCGCAAGCGGAGGCGATCAGCCCGACGCTGGTGCCCGGCGCGCAGGCCGCTGCTTCCGCCGATCCGAGCGACTATAGCGTTGCCGACAACGGCACGATCGAGGTCCAGGCTGCGGAAACGCTCGGCCACTACGCCGAGTGGCTCGGAGTGCGCGCGAGCCGCCTGCGCGAGCTCAACGGCATGCGCCCCTCGCGGCCGGTCGTCATCGGCCGGCGGCTCAAGGTGGACCTGACCCGGGTCAGCGCCGATGTGTTCGAGGAGCGGCGGCGCGATTTCCACCAGCGGTTGCAGGAAGAATTCTTCGCCGGCAACCGCATCGTCGGCAGCGAGGTGCACGTGGTGCGCGCCGGCGAATCGCTGTGGGTGATCGCGCAGCAGTACAACAACGTGCCGATCTGGCTCCTGCGCCAGTACAACCCGGACGTGGACTTCGGCGACGTCCGGCCGCGCACCCAGCTGGTGATGCCGAAGGTTCAGTCGACCACGGCGCCGCAGCAGGGCGGAGCGGGAGATACTTGATGCGAACCCATGCGTGGCAGCGCCCGTTCACTCGTGCCGCGACACTGGCCGCGGCTCTGCTCCTGGGTGCGTGCGCGACCTATCGCGCGTACGAGGGGCCGCAAAAACCGACCTCCGAGGTCGCGATCATCGAGGGAACGGCCAAGGTGCGCACCGTCCTGCCGCTCGCGCTCGTGATTCGCGCCGTCGACGGTCGCGAGGTGGGGCTGCAGTATTCGAGCGTGGCGGTGACGCCTGGCAAGCACGAGATCATCGTGGACTGTCAGGTTTCCGGGGAGACTGCGACGGCGAGCCGCCATGCGATCGAGGTGGATGTTTCGGCAGGCGAGCGCTATCGCCTCAGCGCGCGCATGAGTCCCGGCAACCGATCCTGTGCGGAACGTCACCCTCGAGACGATCTAAAGTCGCCGCTGCACAATCCGCGTAATCCGGCCGCGTAATCCGGCGCCTTTGCGCGTGGCTATTCCAGCGCGATCTTTTCGATGAACTGCGCCAGGCTGCCGCGCTCGGGCTTCCAGAGCTCGTAGCGCTGCACGCTGCCGTCCGCGCTCGTGATGACGAGCGCCAGGGGATCCGCCGTCACATATTCCCGCAGCTGATCGAGGTCTACGTCGAAATAGGCATCGTGCGCCCAGTCGCCGGGCCGCTTGAACGGCGTGCGGCTGAGTCCGATGTCGCGTGCGGCGCTTGCCACGAGCGCGAGGCGGTGTTCGGCTGTGCCGGTGACTATCGTCAGGCTCTTCGGAACCTCGGCCTGGTCCTGCTGGGCGGCTGCACCTCCCGGCAACACGCTCAACCAGAGCAGCAGGCGGCGCTCTCCCATGCGATTGGTCTCCATCGCTCCCAGCTGCGCGAAGCTCGCGGCCTGCAGACCGAGGTCGGGCCGGGGAGAGTAGAACTCGAGTGCCGTGCCCATCGCCGTCACCGTGGCACCGGTGTCCGGGTCCAGCACCTCGCGTGCGGCATCGCGCTGCGGGATCACGCAGCCCCCCGCGCATAGCGCGAGCAGCACCGTCACGGCACATCTTGCGTGCAGCATGGCCGTCCCCTTCGACCCCGGTGGTTCCCCTGGACACGAGGATAATGGCAAAGTCCGCGGCGCAAGGGGAGCCACGATGAGAAACGCCGTTTTCGTCGTCCCATTCTTCATGGAGGCAACGCTGCGCTTCGTTGCGGGTGCAGCCTCGCTTCCCGGAGTGCGCCTGGCTGTCGTCAGCCAGGATCCCGCCGAGCGGCTGCCGGACGATCTGCGCACGCGCATCGCCGCGCACTGGCGCATCGAGGACGCGCTCGATCCGCGCCAGATCGCGGCTGGAGTCGCCGGCGTCGCGCAGCAGATCGGCAAGATCGGGCGGCTGATCGGCTCGCTGGAACAGTTGCAGGTGCCGCTCGCGCAGGTGCGCGAGCATCTCGGGCTGCCGGGCCTGTCGGTGCAGGCCGCGCATCGCTTTCGCGACAAGTCGGTCATGAAGACGGTGTTCGAGCAGTCCGGGTTGCCGTGCGCCCGGCACTGCCTGATCGAGCGCGCCGCGGATGCAGCGTCGTTCGCCGCCGAGGTCGGGTTCCCGATCGTGGTCAAACCCCCGGCCGGGGCCGGCGCGGTGAGCACCTTCCGGCTGGATTCGCCGTCGCAACTGTCCCAATACCTCGAGCGCCATCCGCCTCAGGCCGCCCGCCCGGTGCTGTTCGAGGAGTTCCTGCACGGCGAGGAGCATTCGTTCGACAGCGTGTGCATCGACGGGCGCATCGTCTGGTACTCGGTGTCGAACTATTCGCCCTCGCCGCTGACCGTCGTGGAAAACCCCTGGATCCAATGGTGCGTGCTCCTGCCGCGGGAGATCGAGGGCCCGGAATTCGCCCCGATCCGCGCGGCGGCGGGCCCAGCCCTGAGCGCGCTCGGACTACAGACCGGGATGACGCACATGGAGTGGTTCCGTCGCGCGCAGGGGGGCATCGCGATTTCCGAGATCGCGGCGCGGCCGCCGGGAGCGCAGTTCACGACGCTGATTTCCTACGCGTGCAACCTCGATTTCTACTGCGCCTGGCCACGCCTCATGATCCTCGACGAGTTCGACGTCCCACGGCGCGACTATGCGACCGGCGCGGCCTATCTGCGCGGCATGGGACAGGGCCGGGTAAAGGCCGTGCACGGACTGGCGCAGGCGCAGAAGGAACTCGGCGCGCTGGTGGTGGAGGCGCGCGTGCCACAACCCGGCGAGGCGCAGCCCTCCGGGTACGAGGGTTCGGGCTACGTCGTGTTGCGCCATCCGGACACGCGTGTGGTCGAACAGGCGCTCGCCCGTGCGGTCGAATTGATCCGCGTGGAGCTCGGATAGGAAATTCCCTGCATGAACAATGCCGCAATGGCGTATCGGCGCCTTACTGTGACGTAGTCCATGTCACGGCGAACGGCATGCGCCCGTATACTGCGGCCGTCTTTCAGAACCTGGAATTGCGCATGCGAAGTCTGATCTGCGGCCTCGCCACGTTCGCCGTGGCGCCGATGCTGATGCTGGTGTCCCCGACTGCGGACCCGTCGGCATCGCTCGCCTCCGCGGACCAGGTCATCGTGCGCAAGGCGACACGCCGCCTCGAGCTGCTGCGCGAGGGACAGGTCATCGCCAGCTACAAGGTGGCGCTCGGGCTGGACCCCAGCGGTCCCAAGCAACGCGAGGGTGACTTCCGCACGCCCGAGGGTCGCTACAGTCTCGTGCGGCGCAACCCCGCCAGCGAGTTTTTCCTGTCGATCCAGATTTCCTATCCGAGCGTCGACGACATGCGCCAAGCGCGCCGGCGCGGCTGGCAGCCCGGCGGCTCGATCATGATTCACGGAGTGCCGAACAAGCCGCGCCACCCGGCCGAATACTACGAGACGCGCGACTGGACCGACGGCTGCATCGCCGTGTCGAACTCCGACATGGTCGAGATCTGGTTGCTCACCGCACGCGACACTCCCATCCACATCATGCCGTAGAAGAAGGGGACATTCTCCTTTGGCGCAGGGCCCCGGGGCCGTCTGAGAAGAGGATGTGGGGAAGGGCCCTTCGAAAACGCCGCAAGTACATCCCTGTAGGCTCCGACGGCGACATCCCTGTCGCCGACGGTTTCGAAGGGCCCTTCCCCACATCCTCTTCTCAGACGGCAGCAAACGTGGCTGGCAAAAGGAGAATGTCCCCTTCTTCTTCGACATAATGCAGTTTATGCAAGCCAGCATAGTCATCCCGGAGGCGGTCGACGCGCGTGTCACGCCGAAGGGGAGCCTGGAGAATCTCTCCCAGGCGGAGGTCGCCAAGCTCCTCGATGCGGGCCAGGGCGGCCTGTACTCACTGTTCCGCCAGTGCGCGCTCGCGGTGCTCAACTCGGGCAGTGATATCGACGATGCCAAGCTGATCTTCGAGCGCTATCGCGATTTCGAGATCCGTATCGCGCGCCAGGCCTGGGGCATCAAGCTCGAGGTCCACCATGCCCCGCCGGCGGCGTTCGTCGACGGACAGATGATCAAGGGCATCCAGGAACACCTGTTCGCCGTGCTGCGCGATGTCGTGTACATCTCCAACGAGATCATCGACAGCGGCCGCTTCGACCTGCGCGACAGCGCCAGCATCACCAATGCGGTGTTTCACATCCTGCGCAACGCCCGCATCCTCGATCAGAAGCTGCGCCCCAACCTGATCGTCTGCTGGGGCGGTCACGCCATCAATCGCGCCGAGTACGACTACACCAAGAAGGTGGGATACGAGCTCGGTCTGCGGGGCCTGGATGTGTGCACCGGCTGCGGGCCGGGCGCCATGAAAGGGCCGATGAAGGGCGCCACCATCGGGCACCAGAAGCAGCGCATCTCGCCGGGCCGCTACATCGGCATCTCCGAGCCGGGCATCATCGCCGCCGAGCCGCCCAACCCGATCGTCAACAACCTCGTGATCATGCCGGACATCGAGAAGCGCCTCGAGGCGTTCGTGCGCGTCGGCCATGGCATCATGGTGTTTCCCGGCGGCGCCGGCACCGCGGAGGAAATCCTCTACCTCCTGGGCATCCTGCTCGATCCGCGCAACGCCGATCAGCCTTTTCCGCTGGTGTTCACCGGCCCCGTCGAGAGCGGGCCGTATTTCGAGCACATCCACAGCTTCATCGGCGCCACGCTCGGCGCCGCAGCGCAAAAGCGCTACCGCATCATCATCGCCGACCCCGCGGGCGTGGCGCGCGAAATGGTGCGCCGCATGGACGAGGTGCGCGAATGGCGCAAGCGCACCAACGACTCCTACAACTTCAACTGGCTGCTCGCCATTCCGCACGAGTTCCAGCAGCCCTTCGAGGTCAACCACCCCAACATGGCGGGCCTCGAGCTGCGCCGATCCCTGCCGGCGCACGCCCTCGCCGCGAACCTGCGCCGCACGTTTTCCGGAATCGTCGCGGGCAACGTCAAGGAATACGGCATCCGCGCCATCGAGCAATACGGGCCGTTCGAGCTGCATGGCGAGACGGCGCTGGTCGCGCAGCTCGACGCGTTGCTCGCCGCCTTCGTGGAGCAGCGGCGCATGAAGATCGCCACCGGCGAATACCGTCCGGTGTACCGGCTCGTGGCATGACGCCCGTCCGCATCCGCTACCGCTTCGTGCTGCCGGACGGCAGCCGCGAGACGTTCGACCTGTTCTTCGATTCTGGCGATTTCCACATCCTCAACCCGCATCCGGCGCCGCTGCCGTTCTGGACCGAGCTCGGGTTCAACCAGTGCGAAAATTGCCCGCTGCGCGCCGAGGAGCATCCGCACTGCCCGGTCGCGGTGCAGCTCGTCGCCGTCATCGAGAGGCTGGAGCGGCTGGTCTCCTACGACCAGGTGCGCGTCGACGTGCACACCGTCGAGCGGGTGGTCACTCAGGAGACCACGGCGCAGCAGGCGCTGAGCTCGCTCCTCGGGCTGATCATGGCTTCCAGCGGCTGCCCGCGCACCGAGTTCCTGCGGCCGATGGCGCGTTTTCACCTGCCGCTGTCGAGCGAGCACGAGACCATCTTTCGGGCTGCAGCTGCCTATTCACTCGCGCAGATGCTGCACGCGGCGGCCGGTGGCGCGCCGGATGCCGCGTTTACCGGCCTGAAGGCCTCCTACGAGGAGCTGCACAAGGTCAATCGCGGCATCGCCAAGCGCATCGGCGCGGCGGCGCGCAACGATCCGGCGCGCAACGCGGTCGTGCTGCTCGATGCGTACACCACGCTCCTGCCGAACGCGATCGATCAGTCGCTCGTGGAAATGCGCCCGCTGTTTTTCGGAGTGCCTGCCGCAGCGCGCGAAGAGAACGATCCGCCGTCACAATAATGACCGAGGTTAAATGCGCCTCGGCAGTGCGCTTGCGACCGCCTTCTCATTGCCGCCGGCGGCGCACCCTTTGTCGCGCAGCGGCCGGGTGCCTGTGATGCAGTTCCTGTCGCCTCCGGAACCACGCCAGTACTGTCGCGCCAAGCGTCGAGATCAGTCCCATGAGCGACAGCAAAACCTCCAGAGCAGAGTCCGCAACCGAAAGGCGCAGCAGCGCCGAAGAGGGGACGGCTGCACGCGCCAAGGCGGATGGTTGGGAGGCCTACTCCAACTGGCTGAACCGCATTCAGAAGACCGGCGGGCGCCACGGCGCGATCACGAAGAATCTCTACAGCTGGAACAACTACAAGAACTGGGCCGACAAGGTCCGCGACAGCTGGGAAGACAACAAGAAGTAAGCGGCACCGGACTTGCGTTATCGGGTCGCGCGGCACCTGCCGAATCAGCCGCTGCCTTCCGCCACGGAGTCGTCCTCGTCCTCCGGGCTGTCCTCGCCCGCAACAATCGTGTCGACCAGCGACCCGTCTTCGAGCACCGGCGATGGTGCCGGTGGATCCGTCGTCGCGCCGCCCTGAACGGCTCCCAGGCTGCCCTGCGCAGCACCATTCAGCACTCCGGCATGATCCTGGCCGGGCTGCGCCGGTTCGGAGCCCGCAATCGCCTCGCCGTTGGCGTATCGCGACTCGAGCCATTGCAACAGTGGGACCCACTGATCCAGGTCCTCGCGCACCAGATAGGGTTTCATCTCGTGAATGCCGACGCCGAGCTCGGCGGCCCGGATGTAGTTCTGCGAATCGCGGAACGTCGCCACGATGGGGATGTGCAGCGTGGCCAGGAAGCGCATGAGCGACTGGTAGACCAGCGTGTGTTTCTTCACGCGGTTGGCGATCACTGCGATGCGGTTGTCGCCGCGCTTCACCTTGGCCACCAGCAGCAGGTCGGCGATGCACTTGGAACAGGCGTGGATGTCGATGTCGGAGGGCAATACGGGCACCAGGATGCAATCGGCACCGCGCACCAGCTCCGGCATCTCCCGCGCCTCGATCGCTGCGGCCGTATCGATGACCTGGCGCTGCGAGTCGCCCGGCGGGCGCAGCTGGAAGCTGCGCGTGGTGCGCGCGTTGCGATCGTAAGCGGCGATGCCGTGAATCAGCGGCTGAGGCGGCGAGCGTTTCTTGAGCCAGCGCGTGCTCGAGCCCTGCGGATCGTAGTCCATGAGCACGGGGCGCAGCCCCTGCACCGCGTAATAGCTCGCCAGATTGATGGCGATCGTGGTCTTGCCGGAGCCGCCTTTGGGATTGAGGACGACGATGCGCTGCATGAATCCGGCGACACGCCTGACGGACACGTCTGAAGGGCAATGACTGCCGGACCCCAGACTACGCAGCACCTGTGACGCACGCAAGCTTACGGCCCTGGGACAATCCCCCAAGCGGTGGGTCATGTGACAGCGCTCACGCTTGTGCGGCCTGCCGCTGCCTATAGTCCAGCCCCAGTTGTTGCTGGTGCCCCCATGGAAGTCTTTCTGCAGGTCTGGGACGAACTCGACGATCTCGTCGGCTGCATCCGCCAGGTCTGGCTCGGTCTACGGGTCAATCTGAGCTGAACCGCAGCGCGCGGGGCCATTCCGGGCCGCCCGCTTGACATCCACGCCCGCGTCCCAAGAATGCGACGCCGTTCGCCTTCGCTTGCGAACGTCACCCGGATGCGAGCATGGGCACGAGTAGCGATGCGGCCGCCCGCGAAACACGCGGTTTTCAGGCCGAGGTCAAACAGCTCCTCAAGCTGATGATTCACTCCCTGTACAGCCACAGGGAGATCTTCCTGCGCGAGCTCGTTTCCAACGCGTCCGACGCGGCCGACAGGTTGCGCTTTCGCGCCCTGTCGGAACCCGCGCTGCTGGGCGAGGACCGCGAGCTCGCCATCACCATCGATTACGACGCCACGGCCCGCACGGTGACCATCGCCGACAACGGCATCGGCATGAGCCGCGAGGAGATCGTCGAGCAGCTCGGTACCATCGCCAAGTCGGGCACTGCGGAGTTCTTCAGCCGCCTCACAGGCGACGAGCAGCGCGATTCGCAGCTCATCGGCCAATTCGGCGTGGGCTTCTATTCCGCCTTCATCGTCGCCGAGCGGGTCGAGGTTCTGTCGCGCAAGGCGGGCCTTGCGGCCGGCGAGGCCGTGCACTGGGAATCGCGCGGCGAGGGCGAATTCACGGTCGAGCCCGGGACGCGCGACGCTCGCGGCACGAGTGTCACCCTGCATCTGCGGCCCGATGCCCACGAGTTCGCTGATCCGTTCCGCCTGCGCAGCCTGGTGCGGCGCTATTCGGATCACATCGCGCTGCCGGTGCGCATGCGCAAGGAAGGCGCGGCGAGTCTCGACTATGAGACCGTGAATCACGCGCAGGCGCTCTGGACGCGCCCGCGCACCGAGCTCAAGGACGAGGACTACCGCGAGTTCTACAAGCACGTCTCGCACGACCACGCCGACCCGCTCGCCTGGAGCCACAACAAGGTGGAGGGCAGGCGCGAGTACACCAGCCTGCTGTACGTGCCGGCGCGCGCGCCCTTCGACCTGTGGCACCGCGACGCACCCCGCGGCGTGAAGCTCTACGTGCGCCGCGTGTTCATCATGGACGACGCCGAGCAGTTCCTGCCGCTGTACCTGCGTTTCATCAAGGGCGTGGTCGATTCGGGCGACCTGCCGCTGAACGTCTCGCGCGAGCTGCTCCAGCAGGACCCGGAGATCGAGTCCATGCGTAGCGCCCTCACGCGCCGCGTCCTGGACCTGCTCGCACGCCTGGCGGGAGAGGAGCCCGACAAGTACCTCGCATTCTGGAAGGAGTTCGGCCGGGTGCTGAAGGAAGGCCTCGCGGAGGACCCGGGCAACCGCGAGCGCGTCGCGAAGCTGCTGCGGTTCGCGACGACCGCAAACGACACCCGGGAGGGAGTGGCGCGCGAGGTCGAAGACCAGTCGCTCGAGGACTACCTCAAGCGCATGCCGGCCGGCCAGACGCGCATCTATTACGTGATTGCCGAGACCTACAACGCGGCGCGCTCGAGCCCGCACCTGGAAGTCCTGCGGCGCAAGGGCGTCGAGGTCCTGCTGCTCACCGACCGCATCGACGAGTGGCTGGTCGCGCACTTGCAGGAATTCGACGGCAAGCGGCTGCACGACGTGGCGCGCGGCGACCTGGAGCTTGGCACGCTGCTCAACGAAGCCGACCGCAAGGTGCACGACGCGGACCTGCGCGAGAGCAAGGTGCTGCTGCGGCGCGTGAAGGACGCACTGGGCGAACGCGTGAGCGAGGTGCGCGTCAGCACGCGGCTCGCAGATTCGCCAGCCTGCCTGGTGCTCGGCGCGCAGGACGTCGGCGCCCCGTTGCGCCGCGCGCTCGAGGCCGCTGGGCAGAAAGTGCCGGTGGCGAAGCCCGCGCTGGAGCTCAACGTGCAGCACCCGCTGGTGAGGCTGCTCGATGGCGCTACGGCGGAGAATGAGTTCCGCGAGCTGGCCCTGCTCCTGTTCGACCAGGCCACCCTGGGAAACGGCGAACCCCTGCAGGACCCCGCAGACTACGTGGCGCGGCTCAATCGCCTGCTGCTGCGGCTGGGCGCCGGCCAGAGGCCGCCCGGCGGGACGGCCTGAGTTCTCCTGCCCAGCGTCGCTACCGGCATCCCTGCCTCTCGCGACGTACCGCCCATCCGCGGCGCGTCGCTACCGGCGTCCCTGCCTCTCGCGACGTACCGCCCATCCATGGGCATATCTGCAATAATCGCGGGCCTTCGTCATCCGGACCATCGAAGCATGGGGACAGACGTGAGCGGAAAACCCGACGACGCGGAGCTGCGCAAGCGGCTCACGCCCGAGCAGTATCACGTGACACAGGAGAAGGGCACGGAGCGAGCCTTCAGCGGCCGTTTCGCGTTCAACAAGGACAAGGGCGTCTACAACTGCGTCGTCTGCGGCGCCGAGCTCTTCAGCTCCGACACCAAGTACGAATCCGGATCGGGCTGGCCGAGCTTCTTCCTGCCGCTCGCCGGCGATCGCGTTCGCACGCACACCGACAGCAGCCACGGCATGGCGCGCACCGAAGTGACGTGCGCGAACTGCGGTGCGCATCTCGGCCACGTGTTCGACGACGGTCCGCAGCCTTCGGGCCTGCGTTATTGCATCAATTCCGCTTCGCTCGATTTCTCGTCAAACCCGAAGAAATAGTCTCCTCCGGCAGCGTCATTCCCGTCTCTTACCAACCTTGGGAGCCCTCCATGCCGACGCGTCTTGCGCCTGTCCTGACCTTGCTCGTGCTCGCTACCGCCTGTTCTGCCGAAAATTCCTCACCGGCGTCACCGCCAGACGCTGAATCACCCGCGGCGACCGCGAGCGCGCCGCCGGCGGATCAGCTGGCCAGCACGGACCTGGCGACCGGACAAGGCGAAGCCGTCGCACCCGGACAGGTGGCGGTCGTGCATTACACCGGTTGGCTGTACGACACCGCGGCGTCCGATAACAAGGGTTCCCAGTTCGACAGCTCGGTCGGCAAGGATCCATTCAAGTTCAGGGTCGGCGCCGGCGAGGTGATCCCGGGTTGGGATCAGGGCGTGGCGGGGATGAAGGTCGGCGGCAAGCGCCGGCTCGTCATTCCTGCGGCGCTGGCCTACGGCGACAGCGGCGCCGGCGGGGTGATTCCCCCGGGAGCGACGCTGGTGTTCGACGTTCGAGCTGCTCGGCATCGAAGCGCCGACGAGCTGACCGCACTGCACTCTGGGAGGACCGTTCCGATGAGCTCATTCGCTCTGCGCTTTCTGCTGCCTGCCGCTCTTGCGCTGTCGGCCACTTTGCCGGGTGGCGGCGATGCCGGTGCCGCAACGCTGATTCATGCCGGACGTGTGATCGACGGTGTTGCCGATCGTGCGCAGGACAGCGTCACCGTGATCGTCGAAGGCAATCGCATCGTCGGTGTGGAGCGCGGCTTTCGCGATCCAGGCGCGGGCGACAAGGTCGTCGACCGGCGCAACGCCACGCTGATGCCCGGCCTCATGGACATGCATGTGCACCTCACGAGCGAATACCGCAGCAGCTCGGAGCTGGAGCGCTTCAAGAACGATGCCGCCGACATCGCGCTGGAATCCACGCAGTACGCGGAGCGCACGTTGCTGGCCGGTTTCACGACGGTTCGCGACCTGGGCTCCTCGTTCAATACCGCGATTTCCCTGCGCAAGGCGATCGACGCGGGGCGGGTGAAAGGGCCGCGTATCTTCGCCGCAGGTAAGACCATCTCTACCACCGGCGGCCACGGCGACCCGACCAATGGCTGGGCTTCGTTCCTGGGCAGCAAGGCCGGCCCTGCGGAGGGTGTCATCGACAGCCCTGAACAGGCCGCGCAGGCCGTTCGGCAGCACTACAAGGACGGCGCGGACGTCATCAAGATTACCGCGACCGGCGGGGTGCTGAGCGTGGCGAAGAGCGGCCAGAACCCGCAGTTCACCGAAGAGGAAGTCCGCGCGGTAGTCAGTGCCGCGCGTGATTACGGCTTCACCGTGGCGGCGCACGCTCATGGCACAGAGGGCATCAAGCGTGCGATCCGGGGCGGTGTCGACAGCATCGAGCACGGCACGTTCATGGACAAGGAAGCCATGGAGCTCATGAAGCAACGCGGCACCTACTACGTGCCTACCATCAGCGCCGGACGCTGGGTATTCGACCGCGCGCAGGATCCGAACTTCTTCCCCGCGCTGGTGCGGCCCAAGGCCCTGGAGGTCGGTCCGCAGATCCAGAACACGTTCGCGGCCGCCTACAAGGCCGGCGTCAAGATCATGTTCGGCACCGATTCGGGTGTCAGCGCGCATGGCGACAACGCGCGCGAGTTCGAATACATGGTCAGGGCCGGCATGCCGGCGATGGAAGCAATCCGGGCGGCGACGAGCGTGCCCGCGCGTTTCCTCAAGATCGACGATCGCCTGGGAAGCATCGCCGTGGGGAAGACGGCCGACCTCGTGGCGGTTCCGGGCAACCCGCTCGAGGACATCACGGCAATGCAGCGCGTGAGCTTCGTGATGAAAGATGGAGTGATCTACAAGCAGTAGGCGGACGTGTCAGGCGGGCTGGCGGGGAAGGGTCTTCGGGAACGCCGTGAATCCGTCCCTGGAGGCTCCGACGCGAACATCCTGTTCGCGACGGTCCCGAAGACCCTTCCCCGCCAGCCCGCCTGGCACGCCGCCTCGACGGTATCTATTTCACCAGCGGTCACTTCGCTCTGGGGTTCAGCGTGTACGTGCCGGTAATGCGTGCCTCGGCCAGCACGTGCGCTTTGAGCGCCGCTTCCACTTGTGGACCTGCAGAACGCGAAGGGCTCGGGTATCCGCGACTGGTGAGAGAAATCCGCTGAGGTCAGTTGCATGAAACTCTCCGTTGGCGGCAGCGATCGGCCGGCAAAGATGTATCGGGGCGAGCCGCGGCCGGTGCGCCGATTATGAGTTCAGCGCCCCGCTTTCGCCCACCGTCCGTACAGCGGGTGACCATTGCCGGTCCCGCGGGTTCGCTCGAGGGCCTCGTCGAGGATCCGTCCAGCGGCCGCGTGGAGCGGTTCGCCGTGGTCTGCCATCCGCATCCCCAGTTCGGCGGCACGATGGACAACAAGGTTGTGCACACGTTGGCACGAACGCTGCAGGAGCTGGGGTTGCCCACGGTGCGCTTCAATTTTCGCGGCGTGGGCCGCAGCGCGGGCGAGTTTGGGGATGGCGATGGGGAAACCGACGACACGCTTGCCGTCATCGACTGGGGTCTGGCGCGCTGGCCGGGAGCGCAACTGTGGCTCGCCGGGTTCTCGTTCGGCAGCTATGTCGCGCTGCGCGCCAGCCTGCAGCGTGCCACAGCGCGGCTGATCACCGTTGCGCCGCCCGTGCAGCGCTTCGATTTCGCATCCCTCGGCGTGCCCCGCTGCCCCTGGCTGGTCGTGCAGGGCGATGCGGACGAACTGGTCGATTACCGCACAGTGCTCGACTGGACGCGAACGCTGCACCCGCCGCCGACTGTCGAGCTGCTGCCAGGCGTCGAACACTTCTTCCATGGCCGGCTGCACGAGCTCAAGGAGGTCGTGCGCGGAGCGGTCGCTGGGGGCTGACACGGGCCCGCTCGAGGCGGCCGCGAGGATTGCAGGAGGGGAAGTCGACATCCGGAGCGGAGGGGCGCCGAGCCCGGCCGCTCCGGAAATCGCCTTGAGTCGTCTAGTGCACTGTCCTCAGTTCACCATGGCCTTGAGGCTCTTCAAGGGCAGTACGCGCACCTTCTTGCTGGCGGGCTTGGCCTTGAACACCATCTTTTCCTTCGTGAACGGGTTGATGCCTTCACGGGCCTTGGTGGCGGGCTTCTTCACTACCTTCATCTTGAGAAGTCCGGGCATGGTGAACAGTCCGTTGCCACGCAGGCTCTTCTTGATCTGGCCGTTGAGGGAATCAAACACGGCACCCACCTGCTTCTTCGAGAGCTCGGTCTCCTTGGAGATGTGAGCGAGGATCTCGGACTTGGTCGGTGCAGCATTCTTTTTCGCCATCTTTGCAGTCTCCTGTGGTTTTCCGATGCGGGCGAGCGGGCGCCCGGTTAAAAGTCGCGCGGCAAAATATCACAAGAAAACCCGGGCGGTAAGCGCCTTGCGCGTTTTTTTCGATGCGCGAGATGGTGCGAATGCCTGTTTTTCAAGCCTCGCGCGTATGTGTCGACGGATGGCGCGAGGCGCGAGGTGCCCGCCGCAGGTGCTGCGCGGCGCATTGCCGCGTGCGCCGCGTGTCGCCTGCAGACGACGCGGCCAGTTCGATTCTTGCTTCGCAATTCGATGTAAGCCGTTGCAGCCGCAGGTGAGCGCGCTCGCAGCACTGCGCTTCAGGGCAGCAGTCGCAACAACGCACCGAGCAGAATCATCACGAACACCACGGACAGATCGAGACCGCCGATCGGCGGAATCACGCGGCGTACCGGGTTGATCAGCGGCTCGCAGATGCGATCGAGGAGGGCGGAGGCGGGACTGTACGTGCCGGGCGCCACCCAGCTGAGCACCGCGTAGATGATCAGCGCGACGAGATAGAACTGGACGACCTTGCGCGCCAGGTCCACGGCCACGAGGGTGAGGAGCTGCGGCACGCGTGACAGGCCGATGCCGTGCAGCCACAGCTCGATGCACACCGCGGCCAGCTCGACCAGCAGCAGCGCGATCACCGACGCGAGATCGATCTTGCCGAGGGGCCGGATCACGCGCCGCAGGGGCAGGACCAGCGGATTGGTGATCCGCAGCACCGCCTGCGAGATGGGGTTGCGGAAGTCGGCGCGCACGAACTGCAGGATCACGCGCAACAGGAAGGCGAAGAACAGCAGCCACAGCAAAGCGCTGATGATGTAGCGGATTGCATCCATCGCGGTGCGAAACCTCTGCGGTCAGGACCCAAATTGTCCGGCGAGCTCGGCGGAGCGCCGGCTGGCGGCCGTCACGGCCCGGCGCACGATACCACGCACGTCCGCGTCCTCAAGCACCGCGAGCGCCGCCTCCGTCGTACCGCCGCTCGAGGTGACCTGTGCGCGCAGTTCCTCGGGCGTGAATTCGCGCTCGCGCGCCATGAGGGCAGAGCCGTACGCCGTCTCGATCGCCAGCGTGCGCGCCGTTTCGGCCGGCAGCCCGAGCTCGCGCGCTGCCGTCTCCAGCATCTCCATCAGCAGGAAGAAGTAAGCGGGGCCGGTGCCGGAGACCGCGGTGACCGCATCGAGGTCGGCCTCGCGTGCGACCCAGACCGTGCTGCCCACGGCCTTGAGCAGGCGGTCGGCCGCACGGCGGTCGTCTTCACTGACCGCAGTGCCTGCAAACAGCCCGGTGATGCCGGCGCCGAGGAGCGCCGGGCGATTGGGCATCGTGCGCACGACACGCTCGTGGCCGCCGAGCCATCGGGACAGGGCGGCGACGGGAATCCCGGCAGCAACCGATACGATGAGCGGGCGATGTCGCGCAACTGCGGCGCGGATGCCGGTGGCCACGGCTTGCATGTCCTGTGGTTTGACGGCGAGCACCAGCAGGTCCGCCTGCGAGGCTGCGGCATTGTCGGGGCTCGTCTGCACGCCGAAGCGGCGTGCAACTGCAGAGAGCTGCTCGGGCACCGGATCGCAGACCGTGATTTGCGCCGGCCCGTAGCCACGCGCACACAGCCCGCCCATCAGACTGCGCGCCATGTTGCCGGCGCCGATGAGACCAATCTGCATGAATGGCATCTCCTGTCGGAATTCGAAAGTGGTCAGTTGCGCGGCCCGAAGATCGCCGTGCCGATGCGCACGTGGGTCGCGCCTTCGCGGATCGCGGACTCGAAGTCCCCGCTCATGCCCATGGACAGGACATCGAGCTCGTGTCCGGCAGCGTTGAGCGCGACCTGCAACTCGCGCAGGCGCCGGAACTGCCGCCGCTGCTCGGATTCGTCGCGGGTCTCGGGCGGGATGCACATCAGCCCGCGCAGTCTGATGCGCGGCAGCGCGGCGACTTCGGCCGCGAGCGCCGCGACCTCTTCCGGAGCGACACCTGCCTTGCCCGGCTCGGGCGCCAGTTTCACCTGCAGGCACACATCGAGCGGCGGCGCGTAGTGCGGCCGCTGGGCGCTGAGCCTCGCCGCTATCTGCAGACGATCCACACCGTGCACCCAGTCGAAGCGCTCGGCGAGCAGCCGCGTCTTGTTGGATTGCACCTGGCCGACGAAATGCCAGCACAGCCCGTCCAGTGCGGCGGCGGCGATCTTTGCCACCCCTTCCTGCGGGTAGCTCTCGGCAAAATCCCGCAGCCCCAGCTTGGCAGCAGACCTGACCATATCCGCGCCGTGACCCTTGCTGACGGCGATGAGTGTGACGCAGTCGGCTGGTCTTCCTGCGGCGCTGACTGCAGCGGCGATCCTGTCCCGTACGGCACGCAGATTTTCGGCCAAATTCTGCGGACTAATTAACATATTGAAGCCGATCCGCCTCCGCTATACTGACGCCGATTTTTTGCCCTTGCCGCACTGCACGCGGCTGTGCGGGCACACCCAGTCTCAGGGAGTTCGAATGGCCGTCGACATTGCGCAGTTGCTCGCCTTCGCGGTGAAGAACAACGCGTCCGACCTGCACCTGTCGGCGGGCGTGCCGCCCATGATCCGCGTGGACGGCGACATGAAGCGGATCAACATGCCTGCGCTGACGCACAAGGAAGTGCACAGCATGGTGTACGACATCATGAATGACAAGCAGCGGAAGGCTTACGAGGAGTTCTTCGAGACCGATTTTTCCTTCGAGATTCCCAAGCTGGCGCGCTTCCGCGTCAATGCCTTCAACCAGAACCGCGGCGCGGGCGCGGTGTTCCGCAACATTCCCTCGCAGATCCTGACGCTGGAGGACCTGGCCGCGCCGAAGATCTTCAAGGATCTGTGCATGCTGCCGCGCGGCCTGGTGCTGGTGACCGGTCCGACCGGCTCGGGCAAGTCCACGACGCTGGCCGGCATGGTCAATCACTGCAACGACAACCGTCCGGACCACATCATCACCATCGAGGACCCGATCGAGTTCGTGCACGAGAGCAAGCGCTGCCTCATCAACCAGCGCGAAGTGCATCGCGACACGCTCGGTTTCAGCGAGGCGCTGCGCTCGGCGCTGCGCGAGGACCCGGACGTCATCCTGGTCGGCGAAATGCGCGACCTGGAGACCATCCGCCTGGCGCTGACCGCCGCCGAAACCGGCCACCTCGTGTTCGGCACGCTGCACACCAGCTCGGCCGCCAAGACCATCGACCGCATCGTCGACGTGTTCCCGGCGGCGGAAAAGGAAATGGTGCGCGCGATGCTCTCCGAGTCGCTGCGCGCGGTGATCTCGCAGACGCTGCTGAAGCGCATCGGCGGCGGCCGCATCGCGGCGCACGAGATCATGATCGGCACGCCGGCGATCCGCAACCTGATCCGCGAGGGCAAGATCGCGCAGATGTATTCGTCGATCCAGACCGGCCAGGCGCAGGGCATGCAGACCCTCGACCAGTGCCTGCAGGAGCTCATGACCAAGGGCGTGGTCAGCAAGGAAGAAGCGCGCTACAAGGCGCAGCACAAGGACAGCATTTGAACGCCAACGTTCAAGGCCAGGTCATTCCTGCCGAAGGTGTTGCTTGCGGAGCTTTCCAGCGGCGCGCCGCAGCGGCGCCGTCCCTTCTTGCGTCGAGGTTCTGGTCGATCGGGCGGGAGAGGGTGTTCGGGACCGTCGCGAACAGGATGTTCGCGTCGGAGCCTACGGGGACGGATTCACGGCCCTCGTCTTTGAAGACAAGGCGAACACCCTCTCCCGCCCGATCGACCAGAACCTCGACGCGCTGACCGGAGCAGGAGCGAGCACCCATGGAACGCGATCAAGCAATCAAGCTGATGCAGGACCTGCTGCAAGCGCATGGTGGAGAAGAAGGGCTCGGACCTCTTCATCACCTCGGGCTTCGCGCCGGCGATCAAGATCGACGGCGAGATCCGCCCGCAGAGCGACCGCGCGCTCACGCCCGAGCAGAGCGCGCACCCTGGTGCGCGCCATCATGAACGACAAGCAGACGCGCGAGTTCGACTCGACCAAGGAGTGCAACTTCGCGATCGCGCCGCCGGGCATCGGGCGCTTTCGCGTCAGCGCCTTCGTCCAGCAGGGCAATGATCGGCGCGGTGCTGCGCACCATCAACGCCAAGATCCCCACCTTCGAGGAGCTCGAGCTGCCGCCGATCCTGCACGAGGTCGTGCTCTCCAAGCGCGGCCTGGTGATCGTCGTCGGCGGCACGGGCTCGGGCAAGTCCACCACGCTGGCCGCGATGGTCGGGCACCGCAACGAGAAGACCCGCGGCCACATCGTCACCATCGAGGATCCGGTCGAGTACATCCACCCGCACGCCGGCTGCGTCGTCACGCACCGCGAGGTGGGCGTCGACACCGAGTCCTGGCACACGGCGCTGAAGAACACGCTGCGCCAGGCGCCCGACGTCATCCTGATCGGCGAGATCCGCGACCGCGAGACCATGGAGTACGGCATCCAGTTCGCCGAGACCGGCCACCTGGTGCTGTCGACGCTGCACGCCAACAGCGCCAACCAGGCGCTCGACCGCGTCATCAACTTCTTCCCCGACGAGCGGCGCGAGCAGCTGCTGATGGACCTGTCGCTCAACATCCGCGCGATGATCTCGCAGCGCCTGATCCCGCGCGAGAGCGGCACGGGCCGCATCGCGGCCATGGAGATCATGCTGAACTCGCCGCTGATCCAGGACCTGATCTTCAAGGGCGAGGTCGCGCAGATCAAGGAAGTCATGTCGCGCTCCAACCGCCTCGGCATGAAGACCTTCGACCAGGCGCTGTTCGAGCTGTACGAAGCCGGCTGATCTCCTACGAGGATGCGCTGCGCAACGCCGACTCGAAGAACGAGCTGCGCCTGCGCATCAAGCTGGAGAGCAAGCGCGAGATGAAGTCCGAGATCGAGGGCGCGCAGAGCCTGCAGCATCCTCGAGGAGAGCGAAGGGAAGGTGTTCTGATGAGCGGCGGCCCATGGAAGATCGCGAGACGATCCAGCGGCGAAGCCGATACTCAACACCAAGCCGCTGTTCAAGCTGATGGTGGAGAAGAAGGCCTCGGACCTGTTCTTCACCTCCAACGCGCCGGTCAAGATCAAGATCGAGGGCCAGATCATCCCGGTGAACAAGCAGATCCTGAGCCCGGAGACGGTGCGCCAGGCGGCCTTCGGCCTGATGAACCAGGATCAGATCGAGTACTTCAACCGCGAGCTGGAGATCGACTTCGCCATCTCCGAAGCCGGGCCTGGGGCGCTTTCGCGTCAACGTGTTCCACCAGCGCGGCTATCCCGGCGATGGTGTTGCGCTACATCACCGCCGACATGCCGCAGCTCGACAGGCCTGGGCATGCCGGAGATCCTCAAGGACCTGGTGATGCCGAAGCGCGGGCTGGTGCTGATGGTCGGCGCCGCCGGCTCGGGCAAGTCCACGACGCTCGCCGCGATGATCAACTATCCGCAACGAGACTTCCTCGGACCACATCCTCACCATCGAGGACCCGATCGAGTTCCTGCACTCCAACAAGAAGTCGATCATCAACCAGCGCGAAGTGGGCCTGGACACCAAGTCCTACGCGCGCGCGCTGCGCGGCGCGATGCGCGCGGCGCCGGACGTGATCCTGATCGGCGAGATCCGCGACCGCGAGAGCATGGAGGCGGCGATCACGCTGGCCGGCACCGGCCACCTGTGCATCGCCACGCTGCACGCCAACAACAGCGCCGAGACGCTGGATCGCATCATCAACATGTTCCCGCGCGACCAGCACGACCAGGTGTTCCTGGACCTGTCGCAGTACCTGCGCGCGATCATCTCGCAGCGCCTGGTGCGCACGCGCGACAGCAAGCGCACGGCGGCGATGGAAGTCATGCTCAACACCCCGCACATCTCCGAGCTCATCAAGAAGGGCGACGTGGTGGGCGCCAAGGAGGCCATCCGCAACAGCTCGGAGCGCGGCATGCAGAGTTTCGACGTGTCGCTGTATGCGCTCTTCAAGCAGGGCAAGATCGAGCTCGAAGAGGCGCTCAACAACGCCGATTCGCGCACCAATCTCGAAGCCAAGATCAACTTTGGGTGAGCCCGGCGCTCCTGGCCGACGGCGCCTGACGTGCGGCGAGCTTGCGGGACCGTGAACTGCAGCTGCGCCGGTTACCCAGTTGTCACCGCTTCTCGACTGCAGCTGTGACCGGCCACAGACATATACTCCCCACCAGGAAGGAAGCAGGACGGCATGACCTTGACGCACGACCCGGCAGCGCCCGATTACAGGCTCAGCCACCTCCAGCGCGGGGAGCAATACGATGCCGGTATTGCCGGATCGCCGTGGGACGACTATCTCGCGCGAGCGGAGGCGCATCACCTCGAGCACGTGTTTCGGCACGTGCTGCCGCAGCGGATCGGGCGCTCGCTCGATTTCGCGTGCGGCACCGGGCGCATCACGCGCCAGGTCGAAGGCCACGTGTTCGAATCGTGGGGCGTGGATGTTTCGCCCAGCATGCTTGAGCAGGCGCGCCGCAAGTGTCTGCGCACGGAGCTGCGCCAGATCGACCTGACGCGCTCGCAGCTCGGCACCGAGCCGTTCGACCTCGTCACCGCGTTTCGCTTCTTCGGCAACGCCCAGGACGAGCTGCGGGGCGCGGCGCTGGCGGCGATGCAGCGTTGCTTGCGGCCCGATGGCTGGCTGGTGATCGACAACCATCGCAATCCCAACGGCCTCGCACCGTTGCTGCGCCGACTGACCGGTGGGCCGCGGGATCTGGACCTCACCCACGGCAAGCTGCGCCGCCTGCTGCACGCGGCAGGATTTCGCATCGTGTGGCAGCGGCCGATCGGTGCCTGGATCTATCGTGATCGCCTGACAGGAGAACGCCTGGGCTCCAGGGTGCCGGACGCCGCCCCCGAGTCGCTCTTTCAGAGCAGCTGGCTGGTGCCTGTGGCGCCTGCCGCAGTGATCGTTGCCCGCAAGCGCGGAAACGTGGACTGGTGATCGCCGACGTGCAGACCGGACTGCGTTTCAGGCCCTCCCGGCCGTACGAGGAGGATGCCGCGCGCGTGCGCGCGCTGTATCGCATCCGGGTGAGTGCCCCGCTCGACCGGATACTCGAGGTGCAAGCCGCCAGCCGCGCGCCGACCCGCCACCGGCAGGCTGCCGTGTTCTCCGGAGAAGCCACGGTGTGGGACGCGCACGCGCCCATCGGTGCGCTGTCGCGGCCGGGCGGTTACCGGCTCCTGGTTCTGCATCGCACCCTCGACGTGCTGGCGCGCGATGCCGCGCTCGCCGGCGACAGTTTCGACGCGACGGAATTCATCCGCCGGCTGAGCGGCGCGCTCGCGCCCGATGGCTGGGTATCCGGCTGCGTCGCCAACCGCTACTCACTGGCGACCCTGCTCGGACGCGACACGCGCCATGACGGCCGCGCGACCTTTTCCGTGCGCACCTGCCTGCGCATGCTCGAGCGGGCGGGGCTCACCGATCTGGAGATTTTCGCGGTGTTCCCGGACGCCATGGCGCCCACCGCCCTGCTGAGCCTGGATGCGCGCGCGTTCCGCGATTTCTCGCGCCGCGAGCTCGACGCACGCCGCGAATGGCTGTCGCGGCAGGCTTACCTGGTGCGCCGCGCCTTCCTCGGCACCGCGCTCGGGCGTTTCCTTTCCGCCGACATCTTTTTCTGGGGGCGCAAGGCGTGATCGAGCTCACCCGCGCCATGCTGACGGAGTTGCGGCTCATCGAAGCCGGCGCGCGCCCGCGCATCAACATCGCACTGACGCGCGGCGCGAGCCTGAGCGCCGATGCCTATCTGGACGCGGAGCGCTTCGTGCACATCAAGGCTTCGGAGCTCGAGCCGCTCGAGGTCGAGTATCGCGCCGCGCTCGCGGCGTGGCAGCGTTTCGGCGCCTTCGTGCCGCGGCCGCTCGCGTTCGCCGCGCGCGATGGGTGGGAACGTCATCATCACGGAGGGCGTGCGCTTCGAAGCTCTGACGCTGACCCACTTCGCCGCGCGCAGCGCCGTACCTGTGGCACTGCGTGAGTTCTTTGCGTGCTCCGTCCAGCAGGAAGCTGCCTGGGAAAGTGGCGCAATGCACCTCGCGCTGCTCGACGCCCTGCAGGCCGACCCGCTGACCGCCGAGTGGGCCCGCGTGGTCGTGAGCCGGCTGGACAAGAGCGCGCTCGCGGCGCTCGGCCAGCTGCCGCGCGTGCCGCAGCACGGCGATCTCACCCGCAACAACGTCGGCGTGACGGCCGCTCAGGGCATCGTCGTCTTCGACTGGGAGGACTTCGGCGCCGCCGCACTGCCGGGCCTGGACCTGTGCACCTTGCTGCTGTCGCTCGCGGAATTCGAAGAGCCGGCGCTGCGCGACTGGTTCAGTCCGGGGCAGTTATCCGCGGGACGCGTCGGAGCATTCGTGACGACAGCCTGTGAAGCGCTCGGCCTGGAACCCGCTGTGTTCCGCGACTTGCTGCCGCTGTACGTTCTGGTTTTCCTGAAGCTCAAGGCGGGCTACAGCGAACGGCTGCGCCAGTCCCTCACGCGACTGCTGCAGGAATTGATCCCCGACGCGGTGGTGCGCGTCGCCTGAGCCGCTGGGCGAGCTCAAAAGACTGCGCGCGAGTCGAACACCGGACCGTCCACGCAGACGCGCTTCATCGCCGGACCCTCGGCGGTCTGCACGAGCACGGTGCAGCCGGCGCAGCCGCCGACGGCGCACGCCATGAATTCCTCGAGCGACACCTGGCAGGGCACGCCGAATTTCTTCGCCACGGCGGAGGCAGCCTTGAGCATCGGTGTCGGTCCGCACGCGAACATCTCCACGGCGCGCAACTCGTCCGGCGGCAGCGTCGCGAGCCAGGCATCCGCCAGTCCCGTGACGTAACCGTGATAGCAGCCCGGGAAATCGCCGAAGCTCGCGAGACGGCTGGGCACGCCCCACTGCTCGAGCAAGGGCATGCCGGCAATCACGCCGGCGGGAATTCCGGGTACGAGAATGGTCGACGGGCGGGCGCGGAACGGGAACGGGATCTCCGAGCCCATCAGGACCAGGGGGCGCCACCGCGCATCGCTGCGCTCCAGCAGACTCTCGGCGAGAAAAATCATCGGCGGGATTCCCACGCCGCCACCCACCAGCAGCATGCGCGGCCTGTCCGCGTGGGGCTCGAATCCCTTGCCGATGGGTCCGAGGACATTGACGCGGTCGCCTGGGCGGCGCATCGACATGTGGCGCAGGCCCGAACCGACGATCTTGTACAGCATTTCGATCCAGCCGGCCTCGCGATCGACGCGCATGATCGACAGCGGGCGGCGCATCGGCACCGACGGGTCGCACGTGAGGTGCACGAAGCTGCCGGGCGTCGCGGTCGCCGCGCACCTGGGCGCGCGCAGGCGCACGATGAACTGCTCGGCGGCGAAGCCGTGCTGCTCGAGTACCTCGCCATCCTCGTTGAAGATGGTGCCGCGGTGAGGCTTCGGGGCGAGTTGTGCGTTCATCGCCGGCGCGTCACTGCTTCGAGCACGGCCATGCGCACGGCCACGCCGTTGCTCACCTGCTGCAGGATCACCGACTGGGGCCCGTCGGCCACCTGCGACTCGATCTCGATGCCACGGTTCATGGGGCCGGGGTGCATGACGATGGCATCGCGCGCGGCCAGCGCGAGGCGTTCGCTGCTCAGCCCGAACTGCGAAAAGTAACTGTCGGCATCGGGAACGCTGGCCGCGGCCATGCGCTCCTTCTGGATGCGCAGCATCATGATGACGTTGGCGCCGCGGATGCCCGCGTCGATGCTCTCGTGGCGCACGCAGCCGGCGAAATCGGCCGGGCCGGGCATGAACGCGGGAGGCGCCACGATGCGGATCTCCCCCGTGCCGAGCGTGGCGAGCGCGTGCCAGGCGGAGCGGGCGACGCGCGAGTGCTCGACGTCGCCGACGATCGCCACCTTGAGCCGGCGCAGGTCGCCCTTGCGCTGCCGGATCGTGAGCGCATCGAGCAGGCCCTGGGTGGGATGAGACAGGTGCGCCTCGCCCGCGCTGACCACGCTGACATGCGGGGCGACGTGCGCAGCGACCAGCGCGGGGACACCGGGCTCGGCTTCGCGCAGCACGAGGACGTCGAGGTGCATCGCCTGCAGCGTGTACACCGTATCGAGAATGGTTTCGCCCTTGGTGCGCGACGACAGGTGCACTTCGAGGTTCAACACTTCCGCCCCCAGGCGGCGCGCCGCGAGCTCGAACGAGGCGCGCGTGCGGGTGCTCGGCTCGCCGAAGAGGTTGGCGACGGTGATTCCCCTGAGGAGCTGTGCATTGATGGGACGCTCGTCCAGGGTGCGCACGTAGGTCTGTGCGCGATCGAGCAGGCGCTCGAGCAACGTGCGGTCCAGGCCCTCGAGCGTGATGAGGTGCCGGAGGCTTCCGTCCTGTCGAAGCTGCTGACTCACGGCTCCGCCACGTCCGGGGCTGCGCCGCTTGCGAGCCAGCGCTCGAGGATGACGCACGCCGCGACCGCGTCGACGTCCTCGCGCCGCACGCGCCGTTTGCGAATTCCCTGCTGGCGCGACTCGCGCAGCCGCTCGCCGGCGTCCAACGACGAGTAGCGCTCGTCCACCGCAACGGTAGAGATGCCATGCCGGCTGGCCAGCGCACGCGCGAACGCGCGGGCGGGCTCGGTGAGCTCAGCGGCTGTGCCGTCGACGTTGCTCGGTATCCCGACGACCAGGACCGTGGGACGCCATTCGTTCACCAGACGGCCGATGGCCGGCCAGTCCACGCCGGCCGCCCCACAGTTGATGGTGGTGAGCGGGGACGCGCGGCGCGTCACGGAGTCGCCCGTGGCGACGCCGATGCGCTTGCGTCCGAAGTCGAAGGCCAGCGCCACCCAGGCGCCGTCGTGCACGCGGTCATGCATGTCCCGCCACGGAGCTGATCTGCGTGAGATCGATGCCGAGCAGCCGGCCCGCGGCATGCCAGCGTTCTTCGTACGGCGTGTCGAAAATGACGCCCTCGTCGGCCGGCACGCTCAGCCAGGCGTTGGCGAGCATCTCCTGCTCGAGCTGGCCGGCTTCCCAGCCCGCGTAGCCCAGGGCGATGAACGCATCGGGCGGGCCTTCGCCGCGCGCCATCGCCGCGAGCACGTCGCGCGAGGTCGTGACCTGGATGCGATCCGAGACCTTGAGCGTCGAATCCCAGGCCCCGCCGAAGCGGTGAATGACGAAGCCGCGGTCGGTCTGCACCGGACCGCCGCGCAGCACCTGCGAGTCGCCGAGCCGCGTGTTCTTGCTGTCCAGCGCGAGCTGCTCGAAGACCTCGCTCAGTTTCATCGGCAGCGGCCGGTTGAGGACCAGCCCGAGCGCGCCGCGGTCGCTGTGCTCGCACACCAGCGTGACGGTCTGGGAGAAATTCGGGTCCGTCATCGCCGGCATCGCGATCAGCAGCTGGTTGCAGAGGAAGGCCGTATCCGCCATGACGCCAGTATCCCGTGCGCCGCGCCATCCCTCAAGGACGCCGCTGCTCATTGCGGCGCCGCCGGCAGCCGCACGGAGGAATCGACCAGGGCGCCGCCGAGAAACTGCCATTCGTATGCGAAGCGCAGCACGTCGTGGCGCGCGGCCAACTCCTGCGGGAAGGGATCGAACGGCGTCGACAGCTTGAGGATCGACAGTGCCGCCTGGTCCAGCTCGCGGTGACCGCTGCTGCGGCGGATCAGGATGTCCTCGAGCACGCCGTTGGAGCGGATCGCGACTTCCAGGACCGGGCTGCCGGACAGCCCGTGGCCGCGGACCTGCGCCGGGAAGTTCATCGTGCCGATGCGTTCCACCTTGCGCTTCCAGCTGTCCAGGTAGATCGCGACGCCGGACTCGCGCGTGTTGGGCGTGACCAGCAGCTCGCGCACCTTTTCGCCGCGCAGCACCACCTGTTCGGCGTCGTCGCTGGAGGGCAGGGGTGAAACCGGGCCGGCGCGCATCAGCAGCGCGGTCTGCTGGGGGCCGGTGGTCTGCTCGGTCGTATCGGCGGAGCGCGCGGTCTGCGTCGTGCTCGAGGAGCTGGACAACAGCTCCATGGCGCCGCGCTCCTGTCCCGAGGTCTGGCTGGTCAGCGCCTCGCCCTGCGGGATTCCCGGATTGTCGATCGGGACCAGAGCCGATTGCGGGCTGGCGGCACGCGCCCGTTCGGTCGTCGTGCCGGATCCCTGCTGGCTGCGTTGGGCGAGGTAGTCGGCATCCGGGTTCTGCGCCGATTCGGGCAGGTCGTTGGACACCAGCAGCACTTCGAGCGTGGGCAGCTGGTCAGGGCCCGCGAGACCGGAGCTGAAGGTCACCCCGAGCAGCACGATGCCGTGAAACAGCGCGGCCAGGAACAGCGTCGTGGTGAGCCGGTCCCTGATCGGCGCCTGGCCCTCCTTGAGGGCGGGGTTCAATGCGGTGGCCATGCTTGCGGCGCCCATTTCCTGCGGCGCGAATTATAGCCGCTGCGCCAGCCGGCGCTCGATCGCGTCCACGAGCAGGGAGCCGATGTCGAGCTTGAACTGCTTGTCGAGCTCGCGGATCCCGGTCGGGCTGGTGACGTTGATCTCGGTGACGTAGTCGCCGATCACGTCCAGGCCGACGAACAGCATGCCGCGCTCGCGCAGCGCCGGTCCGATCTGCGCGCACAGCCAGCGATCGCGGTCCGACAGCGGGCGTCCTGCGCCGCGCGCACCCGCGGCCAGGTTGCCGCGGTTGTCGGTCTCGGATGGGATGCGGGCCAGCGCACAGGGCACCGGTTCGCCGTCGATCAGCAGGATGCGGGCGTCGCCCTGGACGACGATTTCGGGAATGTAGCGCTGCACGATGGCGTAGCGCGTGCCGTACTCGGTGAGCGTCTCGAAGATCACGTTGGTGTTCTTGTCGCCGCGCTCGATGACGAAGATCGAGCGCCCGCCCATGCCGTGGAGCGGCTTGCAGACGATCCGGCCGTGCTCGCGCAGGAAGGCGTGCAGGTCGTTCATGTCGCGCGCGATCAGCGTCGGCGCGCAGCATTGCGGGAACCACGCCGTGTACACCTTCTCGTTCATGTCGCGCAGTCCCTGCGGCCGGTTCACGACCAGCGCGCCCTGCAGCTCGGCCCGCTCCAATATATAAGTGGAGTAGACGTACTCGGTGTCGAACGGCGGGTCCTTGCGCATCAGGATTACGTCAAACTCGCCCAACGCCTGGTCACGCGGCTCGCCCCGGCTGTACCAGTTCTCCAGGTCCGCGCGCACCTCCAGAGGCCGAGCCCGGCCCAGAGCCAGCCCGTCGCGCAGCCTGAGGTCCGCCAGCTCCAGGTAGTGCAGCTCCCAGCCGCGCTTCTGGGCGGCCAGCAGCATGGCCAGGGTACTGTCCTTGACCGGCTTGATGTCCTCGATCGGGTCCATCACGACGGCCAGGCGGATCGGTTTCGGCATGTACTGGAACTCCGAGATTCTTGACGACCGTAGTGCCGGTCTGGGGGCTTGCGCCAGGAGGGGTTTTCAGGAACGCCGTAAATCCATCCCTGGAGGCTCCGACGGCGACGTCCTGTCGCCGACGGTCCTGAAAACCCCTCCTGGCGCAAACCCCCAGACCCGCAGCGCAGGTCAATAAACTAACTCCATTGCCAGCACAACAGGCGTCTGGAAGCGAGGCCGGGAGGCGGGCAGCGTGAACCCGGTCGCGTCGTGCGCCGACGGCGCCCGGGCGCGCTGGAATTGTGAACTGCGTGCATTAGCTACAGGCGAACCGATATGTTAAAACGCGCCCTTGTCGCGCCGCGGTGTTTTTTTCCAGGCCGCGACCTGCGGAAAACTTCAGGAGCGTAGAGCAAGTGGCGGACGGCAAGTCGAAGCTGAGCGGGCTGAAGGTGCTGGTCATCGACGACAGCAAGACCATCCGGCGGACCGCGGAAACGCTGCTCACCAAGGAAGGCTGCGAGGTTTTCACGGCCATCGACGGGTTCGACGCCCTGTCGAAGATCGCCGACCACCAGCCCGACATCGTCTTCGTCGACATCATGATGCCGCGGCTCGACGGCTATCAGACCTGTTCGCTGATCAAGCACAACAAGGTGTTCAAGTCGATCCCGGTGATCATGCTGTCCAGCAAGGACGGCCTGTTCGACCGCGCCCGCGGACGGATAGTGGGCTCGGAGCACTACCTCACCAAGCCGTTCACCAAGGACGAGCTGCTGAACGCGATCGAGACGCACGTAGGCAAGTAGTCAGGCGTGGGAGATCCGCATGGCGTTGATACTGATCGTGGATGACTCGCCGACCGAAGTGCACGTGATGCAGAAGGCACTCGAGCGCCACGGCTACAAGACGGCGGCGGCGGAGAACGGCGCCGAAGGCATCCGCAAGGCGCGCGAGATGAAACCGGACCTCATCTTCATGGACGTGGTCATGCCGGGGGTCAACGGCTTCCAGGCGACGCGCACGCTGGCGAACGATCCGGACACGCGCGCCATTCCGATCATCATGGTCACCACCAAGGGTCAGGAGACGGACCGCATCTGGGGCCTGCGGCAGGGAGCAGTGGATTACATGGTAAAGCCGGTGACGGCGGACAAGCTGGTGGAGAAAGCGCAGGCCGCGCTCGCCGGCTGATATGGAGCCGGAAGTCGCGCTGCGGTCGTTACGCGATCGGCCCTTCGAGCTGCTGCTCGCCCTGGAGCGGCGCAGCCGGGGGGCCGCCGCCCAGCAGGGGCGCGACAGCGGTGTGGGCCGCGAGTGGGTCGGCGTCGCGTTTCGCATGTCGGGCGAGTCGTTCCTGGTGGCGCGGGAGGAAACGCGCGAAGTGCTGGGGCTGCCGAACGTGATCACGCGCGTTCCGGGAGCGCGCGGCTGGATCAGGGGACTGGCGAACGTGCGTGGGCAGCTGTTGCCGATCCTGGATCTGCGGCAGTACCTGGGGAGCGGCGCCACGGTTCCGGGACGCAACACGCGCGTGCTGGTGGTCAACCACCGCGAGGTGCCGGCGGGGCTCATGGTCGACGAGGTGCTGGGCTTCCGGCGTTTCGCCGAGAAGGAGTTCTCGGCCGAGGTGCCGCCGACGGTGGTGCGCGTCGACCGCTACCTGGCCGGGGCGTTCCGGCGCGGCTCGGAGGTGTGGCCGGTGCTGAGTTTGAAGAATCTGGTCGAAAGTCCGAGTTTTCTGCAGGCAGCCTCCTAGCTCGCCTGCACCTGGAATTCCATATGAGTAATTCTGGCCTGCCCAAGATGTACGGCATTCGGCTGTTGCCGCTGCTGATGGGCATCGCCGTACTGAGCCTGCTCGCTGCCGCGGCGCTGATGTACTTCGCGGATGGCGGTACGGCGGCCGGTGGCTCGCCCGACGGCGCACGGCTCGCGGTGCTGTCGCAGACCTTGCCTCTGCGTGCCCTTGCCGCGGTGCGTGGCGACGAAAAGGCCTTCAAGCAACTCGCGGCCGCCCGCCAGCAACTCGACGCCGCGCTCGCTGCCCAGCCCGAGCTGGCCGCGGACGCGGACTGGAAGAAACTCCAGGACGGAGCCGCCACGGTGGAGGAGAGCAAGGACGCCGCCATCCGGATCGGTGCCGCAGCGGCCCAGGTGCGCGAACTGATGCCACGCCTGCTCGCCGAGCTGGGCAACCTGTCCGGCGTCATGGGCGGAGCGCGCGTCGAAGGTCTGGCGCGGCACCTGGAGCGCTTCGAGCTCAACGCTCAGCGCGTGCAACAGGATCTGGATGCCCTCGCCGGCGGAACGGTCGATGCGACGGGCACCGGCCAGCGCCTCGCCGACAGCACCGACTATCTCGGACAGGTGCTGCGCGGCATGTCCGGTGAGGACAGCGGACTCGGTGTTCCGCGCGCCACGGGAGCCGAAGCGGAACAACGCCTCAAGTCCGTGCAAGGGCTGTTCGCCCAGGTCAACGACCGGGCGCGCGAGGCTGTCGGCGATGCTCCGGCGCTGGGCGCGGCGCAGGTTGCGGCGGGCGAAATGTCGAATGCGGCCGCCGCGATCGGTGGGCGGATACCGGAAGCGCGCGCCGTCCTGGCCGGTGGCGGCAGTCTACTGGGCCGCTCGCTGCCGCTGGCGCTGCTCGTCGTCGCAGTGCTGCTGCTGGCAGTCATCACCGCCATCTACGTTGCCTCCGGCAACGTGCGGCGCACCGCCGAGACGCAGGCCAAGCAGAACGAGCGCAACCAGGAGGCGATCCTGCGCCTGCTCGATGAGCTCAGCAGCCTCGCCGACGGCGATCTCACCGTGCAGGCCACGGTTACCGAGGACATCACCGGCGCGATCGCGGATTCGATCAACTACGCCATCGAGGCGCTGCGCGAGCTGGTCACCACGATCAACGATTCCGCGATCCACCTCGACGGCGCCGCCAAGCAGACCCAGGCGCTCGCCGGCCACCTGGCGAAGGCAAGCGGCGCGCAATCCAAGCAGATCGCCTCGGCCACCGAATCGATCAGCGGCATGGCCGCGTCGATCGAGGAGGTCTCGGGCAACGCGGAACGCGCCTCGGACGTGGCGCGCCATTCGGTCGACGTCGCGCACAAGGGCGGCGACGCGGTGCGGCGCACGATCGACGGCATGAACGCGATCCGCGAGACCATCCAGGAGACCTCCAAGCGCATCAAGCGCCTCGGCGAGAGCTCGCAGGAGATCGGCAACATCGTCGAGCTCATCAACGACATCGCCGAGCAGACCAACATTCTCGCCCTCAACGCCTCGATCCAGGCCTCGATGGCCGGCGAGGCGGGCCGCGGCTTCGCGGTGGTCGCCGACGAAGTGCAGCGCCTGGCCGAGCGCGCCGCCAATGCCACCAAGCAGATCGAAGTGCTGGTGCGCACCATCCAGACCGACACCAACGAAGCCGTGGTGTCGATGGAACGCAGCACCACCGACGTGGTGGGCGGGGCGCTGCTCGCCGAGAACGCCGGCGCGGCGCTCGAGGAGATCGAGCAGGTCTCCAACCAGATCGCGAGCCTGGTGCAGAACATCTCCGCGAGCTCGCGCGGCCAGGCTTCGGCGGCGGGCAACATCTCGCGCAACATGCAGGTCCTGCGCGAGATCAGCTCGCAGACCGCGGACTCGACCAGCGCCACCTCGCAGGCCATCGGCAAGCTCGCCGAGCTGTCCGGCCAGCTGCGCAAGTCGGTGGCCGGCTTCCGCCTGCCGAACTACGTGCCGCCGCAGGCACCGGCGGCGATGCAGCCCAAGTCCGCGGAACGCACCGTCGAATCCAAGCCCGGGCCGCGCAAGGTCCGCGTCGGCGCGTGAGCGCGTCCGACCGCAACACGGCCGAGGCCACGGGCGCTGAAGGACAGCCAACGTCATGAGTGAGGTTTCCGCGCAAACCCTGCACGTCGTCAGCAAGGAGCTGACGACCACGCTCAACGACGCGCGCGTCGGGCTCGAGAATTTCACCGAGCACCCCGACAATCCGCAGTTGCTGGAGCAGTGCGCCGCCCACCTGCACCTGGCGCACGGCGTATTGCGGCTGGTGGAGGTCTACGGCGCCTCGCTGCTGGCCGAAGAGATGGAGCAGGTCACGCGCTATCTCGTCGTTTCGGAAAGGAAGAGCCAGACCGAGGGGCTCGACGCGCTGATGCGGGCGATGGTCCAGCTGCCCGCCTATCTCGAGCGGGTGCTGTCGGGCGGACGCGACCTCGCCCTCGTGCTGCTGCCGCTGCTCAACGATCTGCGCGCGGTGCGCGGCAACTCGCTGCTGTCCGAAGGCACGCTGCTCCTGCTCAACCTGCGCTCCGACCAGCAGGCCGCGCCGCTCCCGCCGCGCACCGGCGAGCCGCCGATGACCGTCGATGCAATGGGCGCGGCGCCTGCGCACGCGATTCCAGGCGGGCCTCCTAGGCTGGATCCGCGGCGAGCGCACCGCGCAGAACCTGGAAATCCTGCTCGCGCGTCGCCGAGAAACTCGAACAGGTCGCCACGACCCAGGCCGTATTCCAGCTCTGGTGGGTGGTGGGCGCGGTGCTCGAGGCGCTGCGCGAGCGCGGACTGGCCGAGAGCGCCACCGTCAAGCGGCTCATGGGGCTGGCGGATCGCCAGATCAAGCGCCTCTACGACCTGGGCGAGGCGCGCTACAGCGAGAACGCGCCGCTCGATCTGCTCAACAACCTTCTGTACTACGTGGCGCGCGCGACCAGCTCGGGCGCCCGCGTCGTGGCGGTGCGGGCCTCCTTCAAGCTGTCCGAGCTGCTGCCGGTCGACGATTCGGTCGAGCAGGAGCGCGAAAGCCTGTCGGCGCCGAGCGTCAAGCTCATGCGCACGGTCGGCGCGGCCATCAAGGAAGACCTCACCAAGGTAAAGGACGTGCTCGACATCTTCGTGCGCAAGGGCGGCACGCAGATGGACGAGCTCGTCCCGCAGATCGAGTTGCTGAAGAAGATCAGCGACACGCTGGGCGTGCTGGGTCTCGGCGGACTGCGCACCAAGGTGCAGAACGAGATCCAGGGGCTGCAGGCTCTCGTGAAGGGCGGCGGCCATCCGACCGACGCGGTGCTGGTACAGATGGCGGCGACCCTCATCAGCGTCGAGGACAGCCTCGACGATCAGCTGGTGCGTCTCATCCTGCCCGGCGCGGCGCCAGCGCAGCCCGAGCCCGGCAGCGAGGTCGTGTCCGCCGACGATACCGACTTCCGCCAGGTGACCGAGGCGGTGATGCGCGAGTGCATCGTCAATCTCGCGCGCGTCAAGGAAACGATCACGCAGGTGCTGCAGAAGCCCGGTGAAGCGCAGGGACTGGACGCGGTGCCGCAGCTGCTGCGCGGAATCAACGCGGGCCTGCTGATGCTCGGCAAGAGCCGCGCCGTGGAAATCGTCGAGAGATTGGGCGAGCACGTGCGGGGAGATGCTCGAGCCCGGGCATCGCAGCTCTCCGCCGGCCGCCTGGACCGGCTCGCCGATGCGATCGTGAGCATCGAGTACTACATGGAGACGGTGCAGAGCGGGCGCAGCGATCCCTGGTACATGCTCGACAACGCCGAAGCATGCCTGAAGGCGCTGGCGGAGATCCCGGCCGCGATTCCCACCGGTCTTCCGGACGATGCCGGCGTACATACGCGCACCATCGCGCTCGATCGCACCAGGGCCGCCGTCGATGCGCTCTCGCGTCCGGCGGGCGATCCGGCCTCGACGCACGCGACCGAGCCGGGCCTGGCGCATCCGGCGGCGGCCACGGCCGAGCCGATAGATCCGGAGTTCCTCGCGCTGTTCATCGAGGAAGCGAGGGAGGAAATCACCGGCATCGGACGGCAGTTCCCGCTCTGGGACCAGAATCCGGCTGACACCGAGGCGCTGGTCAACGTGCGCCGCTCCTTCCACACGCTCAAGGGCAGCGGCCGCATGGTGGGTGCCAAGCTGATCGGCGAGTTCGCCTGGGCGATCGAGAACCTGCTCAATCGCATCATCAACAAGACGCTGGTGCGCACCCCGGGAATGATGACGGTGCTGCGCGAAGCGGTGGCCGCGCTGCCGTCCCTGGTGGAGCAGCTCGAGTCGGGCGGAGCGGTGCCAGCCAAAGTGGATTCCATCATGAGCCGCGCGCACGCGTACGCCGAAGGGCGTGAGCCCGACGCGGGCAGCGCCACCACGACCGCGGACGATCTCGCCGCGGGCGACGGATTCGCGCAATCCACGTCGCTGTCCGCATCGCTGGGAGGGACGTCGCCGGGTGCGACGGCGGACGCACCCCGCCCTACCGCGCCGGCACGGCCGGCGATGGACCCCGTACTCCACGAAATCTACAGCCGCGAAACGGCCGGTCACCTCGCCAGCATTCGTGACTACCTGGCGCGCTGCGCCAGGCTTCCGCCGCCGTGGAGCCTGCCGGAGGCGATCTATCGCGCCTGCCACACGCTGAGCGGCAGCTCCAAGATGGCCGAAGCGCGCCAGGGCATCAAGATCGCCGAGCCGCTCAACCACTACATGCGCAAGGTGTTCGAGAACGGCGTGGGGCTCACTCCGGTCGGGCTGTCGGTGCTCGAGGACTCGGTGCGCGCCATCGCGGACGTGATCGCCAACATCGACGAATCCACCGGCTATTTCGTCGCGCATCGCGGCATCGTCGACCGCATCCGTGTCCTCGAGGAAGAGCTCGACGAGGAGCTGGCGCAGCGCCAGGTCGAGGCATCGATCCCCTCGCAGGCGACGAGGGGACTCGCCGCGACCTCACGTGGTCAGCCCGAAGAGATCGAGTCGTCGGGCGAGGCGCCCGCCGAAGAGCATGGCGAGGCGCCCGCCGGCGACCATAGGGAGCCGCTCGCGGAAGACGAGCCGGATCAGGAATACGACGCGGACATCGCCTCGATCTTCAGCGAGGAAGCCACCGAGCTGCTCGAGGCGGCCGATGCCGCGCTACGCGACTGGAACGGCGCGCGCAACGACAAGGAACGCGCGTTCGAGCTGAAGCGTCAGCTCCACACCCTCAAGGGCGGCGCGCGCATGGCCGGCATCAAGGCGATGGGCGACCTGGCGCACGAGCTGGAGACGCTGGTGATCCAGATCGATGCCGGGCTGGTGCCGGCCGATGACCATGCCTACCAGGTGCTCCAGCAAAGCGTCGACGAGCTCAGCCACCTGCGCGACGCCGTGAGCTCCGGCCGGCGCGTCGCGCCGGCCCGCGAAGCGTTGGCACGGATTCGCGAGCTGTCGCGCGGTCGTCCGATCGTCGAAGAGGAGCCACGCCCCAGAACTGCTCCAGGAACCGCGCCTGCCGTACCGGCCCACGCGCCCGGAGCGAAGGCGACACAGCCGACAGCTCCCGCCACCCAAACGCCTCGTCCTGCGGCGTCACCGCCGCTGCGAGTGGCCGAGCCCGCTCCTGAGACTCGCGCGCCGGCGCCGGCCCCAGAGCCGCCGCGGCGGATCGAAGTTACACCCCCACGCGCGGTCACCATCACCCCGCCTGTCACGGAAGCTGCGCCTGATGCGGACGAAGAGTCCGAAGCGGCGCCCGCGGTGTTGCCGCCGGGACGCGAGCCGCAGGCGGCACCGGAGCGGCAGGAGATGGCGCGCGTCGACGCGGACCTGCTCGACACTCTGCTCAACAATGCCGGCGAGGTCAGCATCTTCCGCTCGCGCCTCGAGCAGCAGGTCAGCTCGATCGACTTCAACCTGGCCGAGCTGACGCGCACCGTGACGCGGCTCAAGGAGCAGCTGCGCAAGCTCGAGATCGAGACCGAAGCGCAGATCCTGCACCGGCACCACGAGGAGAGCGGCACGCGCCGCGACGAGTTCGATCCGCTGGAGCTGGACCGCTACTCGGCGATCCAGCAGTTCTCGCGCGCGCTCGCCGAGGGCGCCAGCGACGTCGGCAGCATCCAGAGCCTGCTGGAGAACCTCACTCGCGAAGCGCAGAACCTGCTGCTGCAGCAGGCGCGCGTCATCACCGAATTGCAGAACGGGCTGATGCGCACGCGCATGGTGCCGTTCCAGCGGCACGTGCAGCGGCTGAGCCGCATCGTGCGCCAGGCCGCGAGCGAGCTCGGCAAGCGAGCGGATCTCGCGGTCGAGGGCGCCGCGGCGAGCTCGACCGCCAGGTGCTCGAACGCATGCTGCCGCCGTTCGAGCACATGCTGCGCAACGCCGTCGTGCACGGCATCGAGACGCCCGCGGACCGCATGGCGGCCGGCAAGCCCGAGAGCGGCAAGATCACGGTCAGCCTGCGCCGCGAAGGCGCCGAGGTCGTCATCGTGGTCGCGCGACGACGGCGCGGGCATGAACGTCCGGGCGATCCGCGACAAGGCCGTGTCGATGGGCCTGGTCGATCCGCGCCAGTCGCTCACCGACGAGGAGGCGATGCAGCTCATCCTCGAGCCGGGCTTCAGCACCGCGGGCCAGCTCACTCAGGCCGCGGGCCGCGGCGTCGGCATGGACGTGGTCGCCACCGAAGTGAAGAAGCTCGGCGGCGCGCTGTTCATCGAGTCGACGCACGGCGTGGGCACGACCTTCACGGTGCGCCTGCCGTTCACGCTCGCGATCAGCCAGGCGCTCATCGTGCGGGTGGTCGACGAGCTCTATGCGCTGCCGCTGCCGACCGTCGAAGGCGTCGTGCGCCTGACCAAGGACGAAGTGATGCGCCACCTGCACGAGGAGACGCCGAGCTTCGAATACGGCGGTCAGAAGTACCGCTTCCAGCATCTGGGTGCGTTCGTCGGCGGCGGCCCCGCGCTGCTGCCGGAGCAGGACGTATCGGTGCCGATCATCCTGGTGCGCGCCGGCGAGCATTCCACCGCGCTGGTCACCGACGAGCTGGTCGGCAGCCGCGAGATCGTCGTCAAGTCGGTCGGCCCGCAGATCTCCGGCATCCGCGGCATTTCCGGCGCCACCATCCTCGGCGACGGGCGCATCGTGATCATTCTCGACGTCGGCGCGCTGGTGCGCTCGGAGTGGCGCACGCGCCCGGCGCTGGACATGTCGGCGCGCGACCGCGAGGACAAGCGCACCTTCGCGCTGGTGGTGGACGATTCGATCACCGTGCGCCGCGTGACGCAGCGTCTGCTCGAGCGCAACGGCATGCGCGTGATGACGGCCAAGGACGGCGTGGACGCCGTGTCGATCCTGCAGGAGCACGTCCCCGACATCATCCTGCTCGACATCGAGATGCCGCGCATGGACGGCTACGAATTCGCCACGCACGTGCGCAACGACCCGCGGCTCAAGGACGTGCCGATCGTGATGATCACCTCGCGCGTCGGCGAGAAGCATCGCGCGCGCGCCATCGAGATCGGCGTGAACGACTACCTCGGCAAGCCGTACCAGGAAGCCCAGCTGCTGGACGCGATCGAGCCGCTGGTGCAGCGCCGCCGGCGCGCGGTCTCGTAGCCCGGAGAGCCAGCAGGATGGATACACCGGCCACCGAACTCTACAGCCTGCTGGTCCCGCTGCTCGACGAGCGCTTGATCGTGCCGCGCGCCTCCGTGGCCGAGGTGATCAGCTACCAGGCGCCGGCGGAGATGCAGGGCGCACCGCCCTGGTATCTGGGCACGATCAGCTGGAACGGCCGCAGCGTTCCGGTGGTGTCGTTCGAGGGGGCCTGCGGACACACGATTCCCGCCACCGGCGGACGCACGCGCATCGTGGTATTCTACTGCATCGGGCAGAAACTCACCGCCGGTTTCTTCGGCGTGCTGACGCAGGGCTTCCCGCAGCTGGTGCGCGTGAACCCCGACGTGCTCAAGGCGGATCTCACGCGCACTTTTCCCGAGCGCATGCCGGTGATCTGCCAGGTGCGCATGATCAACGAGACGCCGCTGATCCCGGACCTGGAGCGTCTCGAGGAAATGCTGAGCGAGGAAACCTCGGTCGCCGCCTGAGCGGATCCCACTGGCAATGACGCGAAGGAGCCCGCGGTGGCTGAGCGCCCAAAGCGGTTGAGCAGGCGCCGGCAGCGTCACTCAGGTGTGCGCTGTGCTCCCGCCGGGGCGTCCGTCGTCACTTGCGCGGCAGGCGCACCACGTGTCCGCCGGATTTCTCGTCGCGCTCCAGGCTCAGCAGGCCGCGTTGCTCGGCTTCCTCGAGCAGGTCGCTGAAGGAATCGAAGCCGTAGTAGGACTCGTTGAATCCGGGCATGCGGCGCTTGAGCGCCTGCTTCACCATCGAACCCCAGATCCTCTCTTCCTCGCCGCGCTCCGCGAGCAGCGCCTCGATCGTCGCGAGCACCAGATCGAAGGCTTCCTGCTTGCGATCCTGCGGGCCTTTCGGTGCCGCGGGTTGCGTGGCAGCTTCGGCCGCTGCCTTCTTCACCGGCGGCTTGCGGCGCTGCACGCGCTTGCTTTCGCTCTCGCGCACCAGGTCGTCGTAGTAGATGAACTCGTCGCAGTTCGCGATCAGCAGGTCCGAGCTCGAATTCTTCACGCCCACGCCGATCACCGTCTTGGCGTTCTCGCGCAGCTTGCTCACCAGCGGGGAGAAGTCCGAGTCGCCGCTCAGGATCACGAACGTGTCGACGTGCTCCTTGGTGTAGCACAGGTCGAGCGCGTCGACGACCAAGCGGATGTCGGCGGAGTTCTTGCCCGACTGGCGCACGTGCGGGATCTCGATCATCTCGAAGGCGGCCTCGTGCATCGCCGCCTTGAAGTCCTTGTAGCGCTCCCAGTCGCAGTAGGCCTTCTTGACTACGATGCTGCCCTTGAGCAGAAGCTTCTGCAGCACCTTGCCCATGTCGAACTGCGCGTAGCGGGCGTCGCGCACGCCGAGCGCGATGTTCTCGAAGTCGCAGAAGACCGCCATGTTTTTCACTGAGCTGGCCTGCATCGAAACGTTCCTTGGTGGGCGGTCATTGATGAACCGAACGTAGCAGTGTAGGCGGCAAGCTCGGAAAGGGAAGTGTTTTCGCCTCGTCTTCGAAAGCCAGGGCCGTGAATCCATCCATGGAGGCTCTGCGCGACGCTCGGTCGCGCGGGTCTCGAAAACACTTCCCTTTCCGAGCTTGCCGCCTACTCAACGTTAGCGTGCGGCCGGCGTCACTGCGCGAGGTCCCCTGCGGCGGCTTGCAGGATGCTCAGTGCAGTCACGGCGGCGGTCTCCGTTCGGAGAATTCTCGGGCCGAGGCGGCGGGCGTCGAAGCCGACGCTGCGCGCGGCCTGACGTTCGGCGTCGGAGAAGCCGCCCTCGGGGCCGATGAGAAGCGTGAGCGCCGTCGCGGTCGGCGCCAGTCCGAGCGAACGCTGGGCAGTCGCTTCGAGCACCAGGCGGGTATCGGAATCCTTCAATGACGCGAGCCAGTCCCGCAGGTCGGTGGGCGGGGCGAGGCTCGGAACGCGATTGCGGCCGCACTGCTCGCAGGCCGAGACCGCGACCGCGCGCCAGTGCGCGCGCTTGGCGCTGGACTGCTTGGCGTCGAGTTTCAGGACGCTGCGCTCGGTGAGCAGCGGCACTATGGTGCGCACGCCGAGCTCGGTGGCCTTCTGCACTACCCAATCCATGCGCTCGCCGCGCGCCGCGCCCTGCGCCAGCGTGATGGCGAGCGGCGACTCGCGTTCCACCGGGTCGTGTGGACCGACCTGCACGCGGACTGCGCCGCGCCGGATATCCGCGACGGTTCCGGCGTATTCGCCGCCGCGGCCATCGAACAGGGTCAGCGCATCTCCGGTCTTCAGGCGCAGGACGCGCACCACGTGACCAGCCGCCACGGCGCCGAGCGGCATCTCGGCGCCGCTGGCCAGGGGTTCGTCGACGAAGACGCGCGTCAGCCGCATGTCGCCAGATCGATGCCTTCGCGCGCCACCTGCGCGATCAGGGCGATCTCCCCGGGTTCGATGACGTACGGCGGCATGAAATACACCACCGGTCCGATCGGTCGCAACAACACGCCGCGTTCCAGGGCGTGACGATACACGATGAGCCCGCGGCGCTCCCGCCAGTCGAAAGGCGCGCGCGTCGCCTTGTCGCGCACCATCTCGATGGCGAGGATCATCCCGTGCTGGCGCACCTCGGCGACGTGGGGATGCTCGGCGAGCGGCCGGGCGGCGTCGCGCATCGCTGCGGACAGGCGCCGGTTGCGCGCGACGACGTTGTCGCCGGCGAAAATATCGAGGCTCGCCAGCGCGGCCGTGCAGGCGAGCGCGTTGCCGGTGTAGCTGTGCGAATGCAGGAACGCGGTGAGCTTCGTGTATTCGTCGTAGAACGCCTGGTAGATCACATCCGTGGTCAGCACGGCGGACAGCGGCAGGTAGCCACCGCTCAGGCCTTTCGACAGGCATAGCAGGTCGGGGCGGATCTGCGCCTGCTCGCAGGCGAACATGGTCCCCGTGCGCCCGAACCCGACCGCGATCTCATCGGCGATCAGGTGCACCTGGTGCCTATCGCAATGCTCGCGCAACAAGCGCAGGTACGCCGGATCGTACATGCGCATGTTCCCGGCGCACTGCACGAGCGGCTCGACTATGACCGCTGCGACCTCGTGCGCGTGGCGCTCGAGCGTTTCGGCCATGTGGACGAACTTGCGTCGCGAGTGCGCTTCCCAGCTCTCGCCGGCTTCGCGCTCGTAGCAGTCCGGGGAGGGCACCGTGATCACGTCCATGAGCAGGGGCTGGTAGATCTCCTTGTAGAGGTCGACGTTGCCGACCGCGAGCGCGCCCAGGGTCTCGCCGTGATAGCTGTTGGAGAGCGTGATGAAACGCTTCTTCTGCGGCCGCCCGCAGTTGCGCCAGTAGTGGAAGCTCATCTTGAGCGCCACCTCGACCGCGGCGGAGCCATTGTCGGCATAGAAGCAGCGCGTGAGTCCGGGCGGCGCGATCGCGATCAGCCGCTCGGCCAGCGCCACCGCCGGTTCGTGCGTGAAACCCGCGAGGATCACGTGCTCCAGGCGCGCCGCCTGCTCCGCCAGGCGCGCATTGATGCGCGGATTGGCGTGCCCGAACAGGTTCACCCACCAGGAGCTGATCGCGTCGAGGTAGCGCCGGCCGTCGTGATCCTCGAGCCAGACGCCGCTGGCGCGGCGGATCGGGATCATGGGCAGCGACTCGTGATCGCGCATCTGCGTGCACGGGTGCCAGACGACCGCGAGATCGCGCGCCGCCAGCGAGGCGTTGCTGTCGTTTTTCACGGCGGGATTGTGGCACAGACGCGCCGCCGCCCGAGTTTCTGGCATCATGCACGCCCCGGACGAGCACATCGAGGTGACTGGGTGAGGCGTGAGCGGGGACTGCGAATCGAAGGCCTCGTCATCGACGCGAAGCCGGGCTGGATCCGCGGCGTGCGCCGCGTGGAGTCGCCCAATTGCGACGCGCGGCCGGCCGGCATGGTACCCGAGCTCATCGTCATGCACGGCATCAGCCTGCCGCCGGGGGAATTCGGCGGCCCGTGGATCGACCGGCTGTTCATCAACACGCTGCCGCCGGCGGCACATCCGTATTTCGCGACCATCGCCGACAGCAAGGTCTCCGCGCACGTGCTCGTCCGGCGCGACGGATCGCTCACGCAATACGTGCCGTTCCGGTGCCGCGCGTGGCATGCCGGAGACTCGAGCTATGCGGGCCGCCGGGCGTGCAACGACTTCTCGATCGGCATCGAGCTGGAAGGGGCGGATGACATGGCGTACGAGGATGCGCAGTACGCTGCGGCCGCGTCGCTCATCGGTGCATTGTGCGCGACGTATCCGTCGCTCTCACCGCAGCACGTCACCGGGCATAGCGACATCGCGCCGGGACGCAAGACCGATCCGGGAATCGCCTTCGACTGGCCGCGCCTGCGGACCTTGCTCGCGATGCAGGCGGTTGCGGGGCCGGGATGAACCTGATCGCCCTGTTCCTGGCTCTGGCGATCGAACGTGCCGCCACGCAGCTGTTCCATCTGCGCGAGCCGCGCTGGTTCGACGCGTATCTCGACTGGACCCTGGCGCGCTTTCGCAACCTGCGCGGCGCGGCGCTCATCGCCCTCACGGTCCTGCTGGTGCTGCTGCCGGTGGTGCCCGTCGCTCTGGTCGCCGCGGCTTTCCGCGACACGCTGCTCGGCCTGCCTTACGTGGCCTTTGCGACGTTCGTGCTGGTGTTCTCGTTCGGTCCGCGCGACCTGAAAGAGGAGACCGACGACTACCTGGAGGCTCTGGCCAGCGGCGACCGCGAAGCCGCCGCCGCCGTGGCGCGCGAGATCATGGAGCACGACGCCGCCCAGCGCACCGGTGCCGCGGCCGACACGCTCGAGGATGCGATCTTCGTTCAGGCCAACAACCGCCTGTTCGGAGTCGCGTTCTGGTTCATGGTCTCCGGGCCCGCGGGCGCATGGCTGTTCCGCGTCAGCGACCTGTTGCGCCGGCGCGCGGTGTTCGAGTATCGCGAACGTGCCGCCAGCCCCGAGGCGGTGCCGGAATTCGTCGCGGTGCTGCAGGCGATCCACGGCGTGCTCGCCTGGATTCCTGCGCGGCTGCTCGCCTTCGGTTGCGCGCTCGCGGGAAATTTCGAGCGCGCCCTGCACGCGTGGCGGACCTATGCGAAGGCCGCGATCGGGCATTTCTTCGACACCAACGATTACCTGCTGGCGAAGGTGGGCCGCGCCGCGCTGGGGGTCGAACCGGCTCCAGGCCCGGGTGAGGTGCTGCCGATGGCCGACGCGCACAGCGTGCAAGCCTGCATGGCGCTGGTGACGCGGGCGCTGATCATCTGGCTGGTGATCGTATCGGCCCTGGTCCTGGTCGGCTGGGTCCAGTGAAACCCGGGCTCGTTCGGCGCGCCTGGGTGCATCGGTGGCGCGGCGCAGCCGGTGCGTGCGCAATGGTGGCGCTCTTCGCCGCGACGCCCGCGCACACCGCGACATCGGCTGCGTCGCCTGCCGGGAAAGCGCTGCGCATCGTCTCGCTGGCGCCGCATCTGACCGAGCTCGCGTATTCGGCCGGCGCCGGCGATCGCCTCGTCGGCGCCGACGCCTACAGCGACTATCCGCCGCAGGCACGCGCATTGCCGCGTGTCGGCGACGCGTTTCAGGTGGACTACGAGCGCCTGCTGGCACTGCGCCCCGACCTCGTGCTGGTCTGGACCACGGGAACGCCGAGTACGGTGATAGAGCAGATCGGCTCGCTGGGGCTGCGGGTGGAGCGCGTGCAGATCGCGCGGCTGGCCGATATTCCGGCGGCGCTGGTGCAGATCGGCGATCTGGCCGGCACCCAATCGCAGGCGCTGCGCGCAGCCCGGGCGTTCTCTGCGCGAGTCGCGCAACTGCGCGCCGCGAATGCGGGGCGCGCGCCGCTGAGCGTGTTCTACCAGATCTCGGAAACGCCGCTGTATACGGTGAGCGGGCAGCACGTGATCAGTGAAATGATCGAGCTGTGCGGCGGGCGCAACATCTTCGCCGAGCTCGAGCAACTCGCGCCGCCGGTGGGGGTCGAGGCGGTGATCGAGCGCGATCCGCAGGTGATCATCACTGCCGACGGCGCACAGGGCGACCCGCTTTCGGTCTGGCGCCGCTGGCCCGGTATCCGCGCCGTGCGGCAGCGCAACCTCTATACGGTGAGCGCCGATCGGGTGGCGCGCTCGACTACGCGGATCGTGGAGGGCGCCGAGCAGATCTGTGCGGCAATCGACAGCGCGCGCCGCAAGCCTGCGGCGAACTAGGCGCCGTGACACAACCGGATACGAACGAGTCGGGCACGTGGAGCGGCCGCGGCGAACGCCGTCGTCCGCATCCTGCGCCGCTCGGTCGCAGGCTGTTGATGCTGGCGATCATGCTCGGCGTGCTGGCCGGGTTCACGCTGCTGGTGTGGCTCGCGGTGGACGTCCGCAAGCTCACCGACAAGTCGCGCCTGCCCACCACCGAAGACCTGGCGCGCGCCGCGCTGCTGTTCCGGATCCTCGGCGTGGTGATGGCGGTCTCGCTGTTCGGCGTGGCGGCCTGGATCGGCCATTTCGCGTGGCGCGTGCGCGCAGCCGGCGTTTACCCGCCGCCCGGCTCGCGGCATCTGCGCGTGCGGCGCGTATTGCGCGGCGCTGAGGCGCGCCGTGTCGCCGTGGTGTGCTACACGATAGCGGGAATGCTCGCGGCCGGCGGCGTCGTGCTCGTGCCGCTGGTGTATCGCCTGCTGGCCAGGCTCGGGCTGCCGACGAGCTGACCTGCGTTACCGCTTGCGCTTGCGCGTCGCCTTCCGATCCGGCGCGACCGCGCCGCGGCCCCGTTTCCACAGAACCTCGCTGCCACCCTCGTGCCGCGCCAGCACGCGTGCCAGGACGAACAGCAGGTCGGAAAGACGATTCAGGTACTGCGTGACCTCGGGAGCGAGCGGCTCGACGCGCGCGAGCGAGGTCACGCGGCGCTCCGCGCGGCGGCACACGGTGCGGGCGAGATGGCAAGCCGCCGCGGCCGGACCGCCGCCCGGCAGGATGAATTCCTTGAGCGGCGGCAGCCGGGAGTTGAACTGATCGAGCGTCTGCTCCAGACGCGTCACGAACTCGGCGGTGATGGCCCGATGTCCGGGAATGCACAGCTCGCCCCCGAGATCGAAGAGGTCGTGCTGCACTTCCGTCAGGCACGCCGCGACGGCGTTGGGCAACCGCGGCACGGCGAGCACCAGCCCCACCGCGCTGTTCACCTCGTCGACGGTGCCGTAGGCCTCGACGCGCGCTGCGTCCTTCGCGGTGCGCGTGCCGTCGCCGAGGCCAGTCGTGCCGTCGTCACCCGTACGCGTGTAGATCTTGCTCAGCCGATGTCCCACGGGGCCTCTCTTCGTCGCGTAGCGATTGTTGCTTCCGCCGACGCCTGCCGCAAGACCTGCGGACGAGAGGACGGACTCCTCTGCGACTTATCCACATTTCCCCGTCACTCTTGATTACGCCTGCCGATCGATGCCGTACTCCGCGAACTGCTCCGCCGGATATGCCGCAGACGGAGGTTGCGTTTCGGGAAATGTGGATAAGTCGCAGAGGAGTATGTCCCCTCGTCCGCGGGCCTTGCGCTTCAGCGAAACTCGAATCGGGTCGCGACGAACAGGCTCCGGTCCGTCGTGTTGAAACCGTTGGCCAGCTCGTACTGCTCGTCGAGGACGTTCTCGATGCCGCCCTGCACCGACCAGCCTTCGGTGACGAACCAGCGGCCGGTGAGGTTCACGAGCGTGTAGCCGTCCAGCTCGACCGGCCCTGGGAAACCGAAGTCTTCGCGCTTGCCGGCGACCAGCAGATCGACCCCAGCCTCGAAATCCCCCAGGCGCTTCACGCCCGACACTGTCAGGCTCCTGCGCGCCCGGCGCAGGAGCTGGGCGTCCTGCGTGAGGTTGCGCGGATTCTGCACGATGGCTTCGGTCCGCAGCCGCCACGACTCGGCGCGATACTCGTACGTCAGCTCCGCGCCTTCGATGCGCGCCTCTTCCACGTTGCGGTTCTCGCCGTCGAACGTGTTCGGATCGAGAACGACGAACTGGATCAGATCCTCGATGTCGTTGCGGAACACGCTGAAAGTGAGCTGATGGCCCGGGCCCATGTGATGCTGCAGGGAGAGCTCGTAGTTGCGTGAGCGCTCCGGGTCCAGGTCCGGGTTGCCGCCGAATCCGAAGCGATCGGTGCTGTCGGGTGCGCGGAACGCGGTGCCGACCGCGGCGATCAGGCGCGTCGCCGCGCCGAAGTCGAAGCCGTAGTCGACGTTCCAGGTGGTCCGGTTGCCGAAGGTGCTGTGATCCAGCGCCGCCACCGCGACCAGCAGGTTGTGCCGGCCGACGTCGAGGCGGTCCTGCAGGAACGCCATGTCCACGTCGGTGTCGACGTCGAATCCGGAGCCGAACTCGAACGCGTCGGCCTGCTCGCGCGTGAGCAGCGCGCCGAGCGTCAGCACGTTGCTCTCGCCGAGCAGCAGATCGTTCTGCCAGTCGAAGGCGTTGCGCCGCGTGCGCACCCGGTCGTCGGACTGGTTCTGCCGGATGTCGTCCTCGACGTGGCTGACCGTGAGCCGGCTGAGCCAGCTCTGCGTCGGACGCACCGCGGCTTCCGCGGCCAGAGCGCTGTTCTCGTAGTCCTGGTCGACGGGCAGGAGGAAGAAATCCGAGTACTGCGTCGTGCCCGCGGCGTGCCAGCCGCGTACGCCGATCTCGACCGGGCCGAGATGCACGCGGCCCTTGGCGGTGAACGAGGAGTTCTCATAGCCGCGATCGGTGTTGCTGCTGCTGCGGCTCGGAAAACCGTCGGTCTGAAGCCGCGCGGCGCTCACCGCGACGTCGCCGCGCTCGCCGCCATAGCCCCCGGCGAACGTCGCCTGGCGAGTGTCGTAGCGCCCGTAGCCGACGCTGGCGCTGGCGGCATTGCCGGAATGCGTGCGCGTGATGATGTTGATCACGCCGCCGATGGCATCGGTGCCGTACAGGGTGGAGCGCGGCCCCTTGACGATCTCGATGCGCTCGATCGATTCGGGGACGATGTTCTGCAGTGCCGCGCCGCCGATCGTGCCGGGATTGATGCGTACGCCGTCGACCAGCACGGTGGCGTGATTGCTGTCGGTGCCGCGGATGAACACCGAGGTCACCTGCCCCGGCCCGCCGTTGCGGCCGATGTCGATGCCGGCGTGGAAGCGCAGCAGCCCGGCGATATCCGGCGCGAGCGAGCGCTCCAGGTCCTCGCGCGTGATGACGATGATCGGCGCGAGGACTTCGTCGATCTCCGTCACCGTACGCGTGGCGGTGACGACGCTCGCGCCGAGCGGCGTGGGAGTTTCAGCGGCGCGGGCCGCCGACCCCCCGAGGACAACGAGGATGACGAAAAAACCTGAAGCGGCGGCGCGCGCCGCGATGCGATGCTGATTCACGAGCAGACACTCCCCATGCACGCCCGCATGGAACTGAGGTTACGGGCCAGCCGCGCCGAGAGGAGGGAACTCGTGATGAGCCCAGGCCTCGCCCGCCGCGCGACTGGTGAAAACCATCAGGCCGGTCTCCGGGCTTACGAGCGCCATGGACTGCGACAGTCCATCGCCCGGCATCGCCTTCCCACGTCGCGAGCTGCGCGCTCGCTTCGCAGTGGCATTCGATGCCGTCTACTCGATCACCGTTGCGGGGGCAGCGCCGGCATCGTCGTCGCAACGACTCACCGGCTTCCCGTACACCTGACAGTGGGCGGGCAGCGTAGGCAGGGGGTTGGCGACTGTCAAGCCGCGAGCATCACCGAGACGCGGCCGCGCGCCACGGGCACGGGCGCTCCCGCCGCGTCGAAGGTGCTGATTTCGAATGCGTAAATGGTCCCGTCGGCGCGCAGCAACTGAGGCCGCGCGTGTATGTGCAAGGGCGTGCCGAGGTCGTCGAGCGTTGCAAGCGCCGTGTGGAAATCGCGCGCAGCCGCGAGCATGCCCGGCGGCGCGCGCTGGTCGCGGGCGATCAGCGAGCCGTGGATCGCGGTCGCCTGCGCGGCGTACTCGATCAGGTGCAAGGCGCTGAGCCGCCCGAAGCGGCGCAGCGGATGCTCGGCGCGGCGGTGATTCGACGCCAGGCAGACGATGTTGCCTTCGTCCCACGCGGTGACCTCATCGATCAGGCACATGCGCCCGGCGTGCGGCACGCGCGCCAGGATCTCGTCGCGGCCGATCACAGGCATTGGATGCGTATCCCGAGCAGCGCACCGTTTTCGGCGCGAAGCCCGATCAGCTGATCGCTGCGGCGTGCGAGAGCCGATAGCAACGGCAGTGCACGTGCCGCCGGATTGCCACGCCGCAGCGTTTCGAGCCATGGCTCGGTCAGTGTGCTCTCGGCCCGGGCCTCCTCCAGCGTCAGGCGCGCGACACTGCCCGGCACGCGCTCGCCGGTGAGCATCAAAGCCACACCGCATGCTGTCTCGATCGGCCGCTTTTCATACAGCGGCACGGGTGGCGGGACGTCGTACAGCACGAGCAGCACCGCAGGCGCGCCGTCCGCGAGCAGGGCGAACGTCTCGCGCAAGCCCGCGGCCAGCGTGCCGTCGAATGCCGAGAGCGTCGTCGCGGACTGCGTCGCGCGCGCCGCGATGCCCCAGTAGCCGGCGGCGGCGTTGTGCACCGAGTTGTGGAAATCGGTCGGCGAAACGATGCGCGCGGGTTCGGCGAGCGCCGAGGAAATGCGGTGGATGATCGCCATTTCGGCGTCCGACGAGGCGAACACGGCCGGAGTGTCCGCAACGGCGATGGACGTGCGGCGCATGGCGTCCTCGGCCGCCTGCAACGCCATCAGCACGGAGAGCGGCGCCCGCCGGCGCTCGTTGGCCGGTAGCAATTGCGGCTGCGGCGGTGTGCAACCAGGCGACTGCGGAGCCGGTGGGTGTTGCATCGCCAGGACCGTGCGGGCTTCCTCCCACGCGGGCAGTCCCGGCGCCACCAGGCCGACAGCTTCCAGGTAGGCGGTCATGGACGGCCCAGGATCAGGGAACAGTTGCTGCCGCCGAACCCGAAGGAGTTCGACATCACGCGATCCACTGGCGCAGTCCGGCTCACGCGCAGGACGTTGGCGCGCAGCGCCGGGTCCAGTGTCCGCGTGTTGAGGCTGCGCGGCAGCAGGCCGCGTTCCACGCACAGTAGCGAGATCACCGCTTCGAGAATGCCCGCCGCACCGAGCGTGTGGCCGGTCCAGCCCTTGGTCGAGCTCACGGGCGTGTCGGCGCCGAGCACCGAACAGACGGCCTTGTCCTCGGCCGCATCGTTGGCGCGTGTCGCCGTGCCGTGCAGGTTCACGTAGTCGATCTGCTTCGGGTCCAGCCGCGCACGCCTCAACGCGGCGCACATCGCTTGCGCGGCGCCGCGGCCGTTCGGCTCGGGCGCCGACATGTGATAGGCATCGCTGCTCTCGCCGTCACCCAGGAGCGCGAGCTCTCCGGCGTCGCGCTCGAGCAAGGCAAAGCCCGCGGCTTCGCCGATCGAGATGCCGTCGCGCGCGGCGTCGGCGGGCCGGCACGCCTCGCGCGACACGAGTTGCAGCGAGTGAAAGCCGTGCAGCGTCGTCAGGCACAGGCTGTCGACGCCGCCGACCAGCGCGGCGTCGCAAAATCCGGCTTGCATGGCTCGGCGCGCCGAGCCGAACACCTTGGCGCTCGAGGAGCATGCGGTGGAAATCGCCACGCTCGTGCCTTCCAGGCCGAGGCTGGTGCGCACGAAATCCGCGATCGAATAGGTGCAGGACGTGCGTCGATGATCGAAGCTCGCCGGCAGCCGGTTTGCTTCGCGCTGACGATACGCCAGCTCCGCCTGGTGGATCCCCGAGGTGCTGGTGCCCATGAATACGCCGATCCGACTGTTGCCGTAGCGGCTGCGCGCACGCGCGACGCTCGCGGCGAAATCATCCTGCGCCAGGGCGAGCTGCGCGAGGCGATGGTTGCGGCAATCCCAGGGTGCGAGCGCGCCGCCCAGCGGCTCGCCGAGCCCGGCCACTTCGCCGATCCAGCAATCGAGGGTGCAGGTTTCGAACTGGCGCTGCGCCAGACCGCTGCGCCCTTCGATGAGGGCGCGCGCATGGGCATCGCGGCCGCGGCCCAGTGCGGAGGTCGCGGTCCAGGCGCTAATGCTGAGGGGTGGGCTGCGCGTCATCGCGGCGTTGGCAGCCCCGAATCTGACAGCCAATAGTCGTAGAAATTGAACCAGTTGTACGGCGCGTCGCGCACGGCCTGCTCCAGGCGCACGGCGTAGCGCTGCACGACGGCATGCAACGCAGTTTCCCGGTTTGCCCTCGGCAGCACGAGGCTCTGGCTGAACAGCTCGAGCCGGCACTCGTAGCGCCGGCTGCCGCGCGTGACGCCGAAGCCGAGAAGGACGGGCACGCCGAGCGTGGCGGCGATCATCCATGGGCCCGCGGGCAATCGCACCCTGCCGCCGAGGAAGTCGACGGTGACGGCGCGCTCATCGCTGCGCGCGCGGTCGCCCATGATGCCGACGATGTCGCCGGCGTCCAGGGCGTGCTTGACGTCGAGCATCACGTCCGGGCCGGGGCGCGCCGCATCGATGATGCCGGCCGCGAGATCGGGATCGAGCTCCTCGAGCAGCGCCAGCGCCATGCGCCCGACCGCACGATCGAGCACGATGCGCACGACGCGTGCGCGCCGGCGGATCGCCGGCACGCGCAGCGCCTCGAAGCTGCCGAAATGAGCCACCACCAGGATGCAGCCGCGGCCGCTCATCAACGTCTCGCGCGCCTGCGGTCCGTACTGCGTATCGATGTCGAGCGCGGCGGTACGGCCGCTGAGCATGTACACCCGGTCGAGCGACACGCCGGCGAAGGTCTCGAAGTGGCGCACCACGTCCGCGGCGCGGGGCCGGCGGCCGAGCGTGCGCGTCAGGAAGTCGCGCGACGCGGCGCGAGCCGCAGGGTGAGTCAGCCAGAAGTACGCAGCGATGGGCCAGAGCGCGGCCCGAATCACGCGCCGCCTGAGCCGGAGCGAGGAGCGGACCAGGAGCCGCAGCATGAACGGCGTGCTGCGTTCCCCTTGCTGTTTCCACTCGCGCGTCATACGCACTGCGCAAGGCGCAGCAGGAAAACGCCTTCGGCGATCAGGCGGTCCGCGCTCGTGCAGCGGAAGCCGACGCAGGTCGCCTCGGGCAGGGTGCGATACTCGATCGTGAACGGCTCGCCCGGTCGCAGCGGACTGGCGAATTTCACCTGCGCAACACCGGCGACTTGCGCCGCGGCGCCGTCCCCGTCCCGCGGCGGCAAGGCGCCCGGCAGCGCATGCGCGGCGAAATCGAGCACCACGACGCCGGGCACCAGCGGGTTGCCGGGAAAATGTCCGTCCAGGCAAGGATCATCGCGCTCCACGGCGAACGGGCCGGCCATGCTCATGACTCAATACTCATGACTCACCGTTCATGACTCAACCAGGGCGGCCAGGAGCGCGGCGCGCGGCAACTTGCCCGCGTCGTTGCGCGGCAGGCGCGCCACCAGCTTCAGCGGCCGTGGCAGGAACGCGGAATCGATGCGCGTCGCGAGCGCCGCCAGGACCTGCTCGCGCGTGCAGTGCGGCGCCACGGCGAGCGCGGCGCAGCGGCCATCCTCGCTCGGCATGAACACCACCGCGTCCGCGACACCGGCAACCGCCAGCAGTTGCTGCGTGAGATCGGCAAGCGAGGCGCGCTTGCCGGCGATCTTGACCAGGTCCGCCGAGCGGCCGACGAGGCGAAACGCGCCGCCTGGCGCCTGCTCGATGATGTCCTGCAGGACCACGGCAGCGGGCAAGTGCTCGCCGGAGTACGTCGCCTGCCCGCCGACGATTTCCACGTGCGAGCCGCGGAACGGCTGCCACAGGTCGCCCTCGATCGTGCGGCGCGAAGCCATGCTGCCGGTCTCGCTGCAGCCGTAGATCTCATGTACCGGGGCACCGCTCAGCGCCTCGGCTTCGGCGGCCAGTTCGCGAGACAGCGGTGCGGTCGCCGATAGAATGAGTGCCAGCGGCGGGAGCTGCGCGCGCGCCGCGACGCAGGCCCGGAGGTGCGCGGGCGTGGTCACGAGCGCGCGCGGCTCGGGTACGCGAGACAGTTCCTCGGTTATATCGCGCGGAAAGAACGGACGTTCGTCGCTGACCGCGCACCCGCCACCGAGCGTCAGCAGGATGCCGGTCTCGAGCCCGTACATGTGCTGCGCCGGCACCGTGGTCACCAGATTGCAGGCGCCGATGGGATCGAGCAGCCGCTCGCGCGCGAGAGCAGCTGTGTCGAGTAGGGTCGACCAGCGCTTGGCATGGCCCAGCGGGGTGCCGGTGCTCCCCGAGGTGAACACGATGGCCGCGACCTGATCTGCGGGGACTCGGGCCCTGCCAGGTTCGGTGTCTGCAGGGACATCTGCCTCGGCGCCCCTCGTCGCGCTCGCATATTCCTCGATGCTCGCGTCCGTCAGTGTCATCTGGTCGGGAAACTGCCGCGTCAGGTCGGCGAGCGCGCCGTCGCTGCGGCTGGCGGGCAGCAGCGTGATCGCGCCGCGTTGCAGCGCCGCGAGAAAGGCGATCAGGAACGTGCTGCGCCGCTCGCATGCGTTGAGGTAGTACCGGTGTGCCGGGAGAGCATTGGCCGCGGCGCCGGCCCGTAGAAGCAACTCGCGTACGGACAGCGCTCCGCCGCGGCGCCACACGACGGCGGCGTCGGCGCTGCGTGGCGTCATCATTGGCAATGGCTGGCTCATGGTGAGCGCATGCGCGGCGCGATCAGGCGCACGTAGGCGAGGAACCCCGGGTGCGGTAAATGGCGAAAGCGCCAGCGGCGAAACAGATACTCGCCCACGAATACCGCACCGATCAGAAAATAGTGAATGAAGTTGGTCGCGATCGACCAGATCGGCAAGGGCGCGAAACAGGCGAACGCCGCGCCGGACAGGACGAGGCCGGCGAAGATCGCGCTCCACAACACGGTGAGCCGGCGCGTGTAGCGCTCCAGATCGGCGGGCAGCGCGCCGCGCGCGAGGCGCGCCATGCGCGTGATCAGCGGCTCACGTCCCTGGCGCAGCGATCCGCCGAAGAGAACCAGGAGAGAAAGCGGAATCAGGACCGGCGGCAGGTACAGCAGGTACTGGGACGCGCCGGCCGCAACCAGCGCCGCGCTGCCGGCGAGGGCGGCCAGTAATGCCGCCCAGGCCCACCAGCGACGCGCGCGCAGCCCTGCGTACAGCGGCAGCGCGCAAAGTACCGCGAGCGCCAGCCACTTGATCCACGGGTCGGGCCACAGGATCGACGCGTGCACGAGCAGTGGATAGGCAAGTGCCAGCGCGAGCATGGCGCCAGCCGGCGTTCAGCGCAGGGTGCGCTTGCGCAGCACGTATTCCGTGAGAGCGCGAAGCGAGCCGAATGCCGGGCGCGTATCGGGATCCTCCGAGCGCAACTCGACACCGTAGTGCTGCTGGACGGCGAGCGCGATCTCCAGCGCATCGATGGAGTCCAGCCCCAGGCTCCCGGCTTCGTGACCGAACAGGGGCGCCGTGGGCACGATCTCGTCGGCGGCGACGTGTTGCAGGTTCAACGCCTGCACCAGGTGGCGCGCCATCGAGGACTCTTCGGGGTTCTGCGCGACCAGCGCCGATGCGGACATCGCTCTTTCTCCCGTCGCTCGGCTAGGGACGCCGGGCGACATATTCGCTGAAGATGCCGAGCGTGACCCGGCGTTCGATCTCGACGAAACCCGCGTCCGCCAGCGCCGCGAGAATCGTCGCCGGCGCCACGCAGTTCTCGATCGTGTCCCAGTAGAAGCGCATCAGCGTGCGCGTCTGCGGCGAGCGCCGGAAAACCAGCGCCACCGTCGGGACGATGTGCTTCATGTAGAGCTTGAGGGCGGCGCGTGCCAGGCGTCCCTCGGGACGCGTGATTTCCAGCAGCAGGGCCCGCCCGCCGGGCTTGAGCACGCGCAGGTACTCGCCGAAGGTGCCGCGCAGATCGCGGACGTGGCGCAGCGCATAGCCCATGCTGAGAAAGTCGAAACTGCGATCGGCGCACGGCAGGCTCTCCCCGCGTCCGGGCACGATGCAGCGCACGCCGGCCTGGCGCGCGACTTCGAGCATGGGTTGGCTGGGATCCAGAGCGACCGCAATACCGGCTTCCCCCACGATCTGCTGCCCGGTTAGGGCAATCACCCCGGTGCCGGCGCCAACGTCCAGCTGGCGCATCCCGGGGGCCAGCCCGTGCCGCAGCAGCGCGTCGCGCCGATACCAGCGGCCCGAGCCGAGGCTCATCACGGACGTGATCCAGTCGTAGTGCCGCGCGGTCGAATCGAACATCGCGCTGACGCGCTGGCGACGGCTCGCCTCGTCGTGGAAATACGAGGGAAGCACCGGCAGCGGGGGCAAGGGGCTGGAGTCGGACACGTAATCGCAGTCTTGGCTGGTGAATCGCGTTAAGCTGATTGTATGGGGTCACGGTGCTGATGGAAAAGCCGTCGAAGAGCTTTCGCGCCTCGCGATCGGCACCCGGCCCCCGACGACACACACGCTATCCATGGACATGACGGCGCTCCGATCAGACGCTCGGCAGACTGCTGGGGCCACACCTCGGCCGGACCGCAGTGCGTCGAGCCGTGCCCGCTTCACGTCGAGGACGTATCGCAGGCCCGGCTGGAGCGCGGCCTCGACGCGCACGTGCTCGCGTGCCTGAGCTATGGCCGCGATGCGGGTGGCCCCGCGGATCCTCGCGTCGTGCCTATCCCGCTGCGCCGCCTGGACGGGGCGGGCGCGGCCGAATTGTGGATCAGCGCCGAGCCCGTGGACGTCGGCACGAGCGAGGGCATCCACCACGCCTCGAACCGCTCGGTGCTGTTCGGCTCGCTGCACCTCGCGGAGCGTGATCTGGCCACCATCGAGCGCAGCGTGCTGCGCGCCTACGTGCGCATCGACCAGGTGCTCAACCGCCTCGGTTATCCGCACTGGTTGCGCGTATGGAACTACCTGGCCCGCATCAACGACGGTCCGGGTGACGAGGAGCGCTACCGGCAATTCAGTCTCGGCCGGCACCACGCGCTCGCGCTCAAGCCGGGTTTCGAACGCGAGCTGCCGGCGGCGACCGCGATCGGCACGGACGGCGAGGGGCTGACGATCTGTTTCCTCGCCGGGCGCGAGGCGGCGCTGCAGGTGGAAAATCCGCGCCAGGTGAGTGCGTTCTGCTATCCGCGCGAGTACGGACCGCGCAGCCCGAGCTTCTCGCGCGCCACGCTGCAACACTGGCGCGACAGCTCGGTCCTGTTCGTCTCGGGCACGTCGAGCGTCGTCGGGCACGCGACGCTGCACCCCGGCGATGCGGCGCGCCAGCTCGAGGAGACGCTGGCGAACATCGAGGCGCTGCTCGGCAATGCAGCGCGGTTGCACCTGGGCGATGCGCCGCCGAGCGGATTCAGCCCCGAAGCGTTCAAGCTCTACGTGCGCGCGCCGGAGCTGTTCGCCGCAGTCGAACCGATCGTGCGCCGGAGATTGCAGGCGCGTGCACCCGTCGCCGTCCTGCAGGGCGACATCTGCAGGACCGATCTGGCGCTCGAGGTTGAAGCGGTGTTCCGCTGGCAGCCGCACTCCGACGCACCGCAGGGGCCCGCTCGATGAGCGTCGCGTTCGAGCGTGCCTGGCGCGTGTGCGCGACGGGATTCTGCTTCGCCATGTTCGGTATCGGCGGCACGTTCCTCAGCCTCACGCTGTTTCCCCTGCTGCGCGTCACGGCGGGTTCGCGTGCGCGTGCTCAACCCGTCATCCGCTCGACGTTGCGCCAGGCATTCCGCCTGTTCGTGGGGCTGATGCGCACGCTGAGTTTGCTGACCTACGAGGTGCGGGGCCGGGAGCGTCTGCTGCCGGGCGGGCAGCTCATCGTCGCCAACCATCCGACGCTCATCGACGTGGTCTTTCTCCTCTCGCTCGTTCCCGACGCCACCTGCGTGGTGAAGCGCGGTCTGTGGCACAACCCGTTCCTGCGCGGCCCGGTGGCGTGGGCGGGATACATCCCCAACAGCGACAGCGAAGCGTTGATCCGCGACTGCAGCGCAACTCTCCGGGCGGGCCATTCGCTGGTCATGTTCCCCGAAGGCAGCCGCACGGTGCCGGACCAGCCGATGCAACTCAAGCGCGGTGCGGCGCAGATCGCGATCGCGTCGGCCGCGCCCGTGCTGCCCGTGGTGATTGCTTGCGAGCCTCTGACGCTGACCAAGGCGAACCCCTGGTACCGGGTCCCGCTACGGCGGCCGCACTTTACAATAGCGGTCGGAGCGCCTCTCGCCGCATCGCTGCTCCTGGAGGGCGGACCGCCGTCGATCGCCGCGCGGCACCTGACGCAGCACCTGGCGGCACTGTTCGCACGCGGCGTCCAGGTGCAAGGTCAGCCCGGACCGTTGCCGGTCACGAATGCGCCCGGTGTCGAATCGCCGAGCCTATAATCCAAGTGGACAAGAGGAGGGTCCGGGCCGAGATGAACCCCGCTGAAACAGCAGCTGAACAACCAGTCTGACAACGACAACGATGCAGACCGAAAATCAGATCCTGGAACAGGTGCGCCGCGTTCTCGTCGAGCTGTTCGAAATCGACCCTACCCGCATCCAGCCGCAGGCGCGCCTCTACGACGATCTGGACATCGACAGCCTCGATGCGATCGACCTGATCCTGGAGCTCAAGGAGCTCACGGGTCGCAAGGTCCAGCCGGAGCAGTTCAAGCACGTGCGCACGGTCGGGGATGTGGTCGCCGCGGTCGGCAACCTGCTGCGCGACGAGAACGCGGCGTGACGGCGCGTGCGGCGCGGCCGCCGATCCTGCGCGCCCGGACCGGTCCCCCCGTGAGCCTGGAGCTCGCGCTGCCAGCGGATCTGGACTGTTTCCAGGGTCATTTCCCCGGCTGCCCGATCCTGCCCGGGGTCGTGCAGCTGGACTGGGCGATCCGTTTTGGGAGCGAGTATCTCGGTACGAGCCTCGAGGTGGGGCGCGTCCTGGGGCTCAAGTTCAGCCGCATCGTGCGGCCGGGCGCGCGTCTCACGCTGGAGCTCGAGGCCACCCCGGACGGCTTGAGTTTCCTGTACCGGCAGGACAGTGTGACCTGCTCTTCGGGGCGCATCGCCTGTGCATGATGAGCCCGTTTCGTCCGTGCATCGTCATTCCGTATTTCAACCACCCGCTCACGATCGCAGCGACGCTCGCCGGGCTGAAGCCGCTGCACCTGCCGTGCTGGATCGCCGATGACGGCTCTGACGAGGGCGCTGCCGCAGCCCTCGTTGCGGCAGCGCAAGCAGAGAATGAGTGGGTCAGGATCGTCAGGCACGACGTCAACCGCGGCAAGGGTGCGGCGGTCTTGAGTGCTTGTCGCGCTGCCGCGCATGCCGGGCACACACACGCTCTGCAGGTGGATGCCGATGGCCAGCACACGCTTGCCGATGCGCCCCGGCTGCTGGCCCTGGCTGCCGCTCAGCCGCAGGCACTGATACTGGGAACGGCTCAATACGATGCCAGCGTGCCACGCTCGCGCCTCTACGGCCGGCATGCCACGCATGTCTGGGTGTGGATCAACACACTGTCGCTCGCGATTCGCGACTCGATGTGCGGCTTCCGCGTCTATCCGCTCGGGCCGCTCCTCGACGTGGCGCGCGAGGAGCGGCTCGGATTGCGCATGGAATTCGACACCGAAGTCGCCGTGCACCTGTGCTGGCGCGGCGTGCCGGTCGTGAACCTGCCCACGCGGGTCGTCTATCCTCACGACGGCGTGTCGCACTTCCACCTGTGGCGCGACAACCTGCGCATCGCCGCAATGCACACGCGGCTGTTCTTCGGGATGTTGCGCCGGCTGCCGCGGCTGCTCGGACGGGCGATGCCATGATCGAAGCCGCAGCGCGCACCGCCGCCGTGCGTATCGAGGTCCGGTTCGGCATCCTCTCTGGCGCACTGGCGGCCATGCTCGCAGCATCGTGCGCGCACGCGGAGCAGGCGTCCGACGATCCGTTCGCGCATCCGGCGAGTGGCGCCGAACTACGCACTGGCTTGCTCTCCGAGGCGATTGCCGAGGTCGAGCGCTCGCAGGTCCTGGAGGGCGCGTTCACCCAGCAGCGCACGCTGCGCGGGCTGCCGAAACCGCTCGAGTCGCGTGGGCGGTTCCTGCTGGTGCGCGACCTGGGCCTGCAATGGCACACCCTCGAGCCCGTGGAAGACGAATTCGTCCTGACGCGCGCCGGACTGCGCGAGCGTCGCGCTGGCAATGCCCGCAGCCGCCGCCCCCGGTTCGGCCCCGCCACCGAGCTGCTGTTCGCGCTGTTCTCACTCGACCTGGACGCGCTCGACCGTCGCTTCGAGTTGTTCGGCGCCGGTTCGACGCAGAACTGGCAGATCGGCATGCGCCCGCGCGACAACGCCACGGCCAGGGCGATCCGCCAGGCCGTCGTCCGCGGCGGCGACCGTGTGCGATCCATCGCGCTCGTGAACGGCGCCGGCGATCAGCTGCTCATCGAGCTGCGCGACGTCAGCGTACGCGCCGATGGGCTGAGCGCCGAGCAGCGCGCGATTTTCCAGTAGCTGCGCTTCAGTCGCCATGGCTTCCTCCCCGCTGCTTCGCTTCCGGCTCTGGATCGGCGCGCTCCTCGCGATCGCGGCGGCGTTCGTCCTGGTCGTGCTGCCACAGCTGCGCGTGGAGACCGATCTGCTCGATCTGCTGCCGCGCAGCCAGGCCGAAGGCGACCTGAGCGACCGCCTCACCCGCTTTGCGACTGTGAACTCCCGCAAGGTGCTGTTCCTGGTCGGCCATCAGGCGCCGGAAGTGGCAGCGCGTGCGGCCAGCGCATTCGCCGACAGCCTCGCCCGCTCAGGCGCCTTCTCCAACGTACGCGCCCATTGGGGCGAGGAGGCCGACGCGGCAGCGAAGTTGTATCAGGAGCACCGTGCCACTCTGCTCTCTGATTCCGTCCGCCGGGCACTCTCGGAAGGCCACTCCGAGGCGTTCGAGCAGTCCGCACTCGCCAGTTTGTACTCGCCCCTGGCGTTCGCCCGTCCGGGCGGCGCCTCCGATCCGCTGGGACTCGAGGCGAGTCTGCTCCTCGAGCAGATGCCGGCCGCCGGCGCCGCGCAGCTCGAGGGCGATCAACTGGTCGTGCATGAGGGGGACAGCGCGTACGTGCTGGTGCTCGGGGAAACCATCGCAAGCCCCTTCGGCGTGGACGTCCAGCGCCACGCGTACGAAGCGATCGACGCGGCCACCGCACGGGCGCAGGCCGTGGCCGGCGGGCCGGTATCGCTACTCATGTCGGGCGCGTTGCCGCATGCCACGGCGGCGACCGAATCGGCTCGGCGTGAGGTAACGGTATTCAGCACGATCAGCACGGTGGCGGTTCTCGCCCTGTTGCTCAGCCTGTTCCGCTCCTGGCGGGCGCCCGTGCTCGGACTGGTAGCGCTCACTGCCGGCGCTTGTGCAGGAATCACCGCGACTCATCTTGTCTTCGGTCAGGTGCACCTGATCGCGCTGGTCTTCGGCTCGAGCCTCATCGGCGTGGCGATCGACTACTCGATGCATTTTCTCTCCGACCAGTTCCGCAGTCCGCAGTGGACGCCCGCTTCGGCGCTCGACCACGTCGCCGCACCGATCCTGATGGGTATGGCCGCGACCCTGATCGGGTTTGGCGGCCTGCTGTTGTTGCCGTTCCCTGGCCTGCAACAGATGGCGGTGATTGCGATCGCCGGTCTGCCGGTGGCCTGCGGCACCGTTCTTTGCCTCTACCCGGTGCTCGCCGCGCAGCGTCCCGCCCGCTTGCCCGACTGGTGCGCCCGCGCGCTGGCGTGGCTGGAATCGCGCACCGCGCTGCGCCCCTCGCGCGCGACGCTCCTCGTCGTCCTGCCTGTACTGTTGCTGGTTGCCGCCGGATTGCTGCGCGTGCGCGTCCAGGACGATGTGCGGGCGCTGCAGGCGCGATCGCCGGGTCCCGTGCAGATGGAGCGGCGCGTACGCGAGCTGCTGCAGGATTCGACCGAGACCGCCCTGTTCGTAGTCACTGGCGCCGACGCCCAGACCGTGCTGCAAGCCGAAGAGCGGCTGACGCAGGAGCTGGGCCGGCTCGTGGCGGCCGGGCGGCTGGGCAGCTACCGCGCCGTTTCGCAATCCCTTCATTCCGCAGCGCGCCAGCGCAGCGATCACGAGCTGTTACGACGCCATGTCCATGCACGCGACGGCGTACTGCCGCGCGTGATGCGCCAGGTCGGTTTCGACGAGGCGGCGATTGCGGCCGAGCTGGCGCGCTTTCCCGCGCATGCGCAGCCGCTTACACCGGAGCAATGGCTGGCGCATCCGGCCTCCGCGCCCTGGCGTTACGCGTGGCTCGGTGAGCGGGGCGGGGTGTTCGCCACCATCGTTACGCTGGGCGGGGCGAGCGATCTCGGCGAGCTGCGGGCGATCGGCGAGCGCATCGCCAATGTGCGATTCGTGGACCGTGTGCAGGAGATTTCGGCCACGCTGGCGCAGTATCGTCGTGCGGTCGCGCTGCTGCTCGTGGGCGCCTACGTGGCGCTCGCCGTGATCCTCGCGCTGGCGTTCGGCCCCCGCGCTTCGGCCCGGTTGCTGGTGCCCCCGGTCGGAGCGACCGTCATCGCGCTGGGCGCGCTGGGCTGGCTCGGCATTGCGGTCACCCTGTTCACCGTGCTGGCGCTGCTCTTGATGCTTGCGATGGGCGTCGACTACGCGATTTTTCTGCGCGAGGCGCGCGCCGAGCGCCGCACCGCTTTGCTCGCCGTGACATTGTCGGGGTTGACGACGATGCTGTCGTTCGGCCTGCTGGCATTCAGCACCACGCCGTTCATTCGCGCCATCGGCCTGACGCTCGCCATCGGCATCGGCGCCTGCTGGTTGCTCGCGATCACCACCGGGGAGAATCCAACTTGAACGCCACCCACGACGTGCTCGTCATCGGAGCGGGGCCGGCCGGGTCGCTGGCGGCTGCGCAACTGGCGCGCACCGGTCACGACGTGCTGGTCCTGGAGAAGCAGCGCTTTCCGCGCTTCTCGATCGGCGAGAGCCTGCTCGCCAACAGCCTGCAGTTCATCGAGTCGGCGGGCATGCTCGAAGCGGTACTGGCGCGCGGCTTCCAGTTCAAGAACGGCGCGGCGTTCGCGCACCAGGAGCGCCGCTCCGATTTCAACTTCGCGGACAAGACCAGCCCGGGTCCCGCCTTCACGTTCCAGGTGCCGCGCGCGGATTTCGATCACACGCTCGCGCTGGAAGCGGAGCGCATGGGCGCCAAGGTCCGCTACGAAGTGGAGATCACTGCCGTGGACTTCTCCGCGGCTCTGCCGAGCGTGCGCAGCCGCTCCGCCGCCGGCGAAGAGGCCGAGCATCGACCGCGTTTCGTGCTCGATGCGAGCGGCTTCGGCCGCACCCTGCCGCGCCTGCTGGCGCTCGACCGGCCGTCCGACTTTCCGGTGCGCGCGGCCCTGTTCACCCATATCGAGGATCACATCGAGGCCGGGGCCTTCGATCGCCAGAAGATCCTCGTCGGCATTCATCCACGCGAGCGCGACGTCTGGTACTGGCTCATCCCCTTCTCCAACGGCCGCTCTTCGCTGGGAGTGGTCGCGAGCCGCGAATTCCATCAGCGCTTCCAGGGCAGCACCGAGGAACGCTTGTGGCAGCTGGTGCGCGAGGAGCCCGCGCTCGCCCGGCTGCTCGCCAGGGCCAAGCCGGTGGCGCAGGTCGGCGAGATCGTCGGCTATGCCGCGCGCGTCAGCCAGCTGCATGGCAAGGGTTTCGCGCTGCTGGGCAATGCGGCGGAGTTTCTCGATCCGGTGTTCTCTTCGGGCGTGACCATTGCGATGCAATCGGCGCAGCTGGCGGCCGAGGCGGTGCAGCGTGAGCTGCGTGGCGAGACCGTGGATTGGGACGCGAGCTTCGGCGAGCCGCTGATGTACGGCGTGGAGACCTTTCGCGCCTTCGTCGGCGCCTGGTACGACGGGACGCTGCAGGACATCATCTTTTATGAGCGGCCCGACCCGCTCACGCGCCGCCGCATCTGTTCGGTGCTGGCGGGCTACGCGTGGGACCGGGACAATCCGTTCACCGGCCCGCGGGCCGCCCAGCGCCTGCGCACGCTCGCGGACCTGTGCCGGGGTGGGTAGGTTGAGCCAGAATCGCGTCATGGCCTGCGTCCCTGTCGTTACGCCTTCGGCTCCGCCGATCGAAGAGCTGGTTCTGCAGCGAGCCGGCATGCTGCTGATCGACCGCGTGAGCGACTATGGCGATGAGCACATCGAGGTGGCGGCCCGCCTCGCGCCGCAACACTGGTTGGCGAGCGAGCGCGGCATACCTTGCTGGGTGGGCCTCGAGCTCATGGCGCAAACCGTCTCCGCCTTCTCGGGCCTGGAGTTGCGCGCCCTGGGCAAGCCACCGCGCATCGGCTTGTTGCTCGGGACGCGCAGCTACGTTGCATACACGCCCTATTTTCCGGCCGGAGTGGAGCTGACGGTTCTCGCCAAGCTCTATTGGCGCGATGCGGGCGGCCTCGGCGTGTTCGATTGCGTGGTGCGCGAAGGCGGCCGGGAGCTGGCGCGGGCCCGGGTCAAGGGCTACGCGCCGGAGGAAATCGACCCTTATCTGCAGGCAGACCTCGATGGCTGAGTGGATTCTCGTGACCGGCTCGAGCCGCGGTATCGGCGCGGCAATCGCCCAGCGCCTGGCGAGCGATGGCTACAACATCGTGGTGCACGCGCGCTCCGCGGGTTCGCTCGATGCGACCCTGGGTGCGGTGCGCGCAGCCGGGGTGCAGGCGCGCGCCCTGGCGTTCGACATTGCCGATCGCGCTGCGGCGCGTGGCGTGCTGTCCGCGGACGTGGAAGCGCACGGTGCCTGCTACGGGGTCGTCTGCAACGCCGGCGTAGCCCGAGACGGAGCCTTTCCGGCGCTGAGCGATGAAGATTGGGACGAGGTGCTCGGCACCAATCTGGACGGCTTCTACAATGTTCTGCAGCCGCTCATCATGCCGATGATCCGGCGGCGTGCACCGGGACGCATCGTCACCCTGTCGTCCGTTTCCGGACTCATCGGCAACCGCGGGCAGGTCAACTACAGTGCGGCCAAAGCCGGCATAATCGGCGCCACCAAGGCGTTGGCCGTCGAGCTCGCGAGCCGCCAGATCACGGTGAACTGCGTGGCGCCGGGCCTGATTCGCACCGACATGACGGTAAACGCGCCCCTCGACAGGATCCTGGACATGATTCCGGCGGCCCGTGTCGGCGAGCCGCACGAAGTGGCGGCCGCCGTGAGCTTCCTCATGTCGCCGGACGCCGGTTACATCACCCGCCAGGTTCTGGCGGTCAACGGCGGTATGTGCTGATGGTTCGCGTTGCAGTCACCGGGATGGCCGGCATCACTTCGCTCGGACAGAGCTGGCCCGAAATCGAGCGCAACCTGCATGCGCACGTGAGCGGCATCCGCAGGATGCCCGAATGGGACCGCTACCGCGACCTGAACACGCGCCTGGGCGGACCGGTGCGCGACTTCGTGCTTCCCGCGCACTTCACCCGCAAGGTCACGCGTTCGATGGGCCGCGTCTCGATGCTGGCGACGCGCGCCTCGGAGCTAGCTGTCGTGGATGCCGGGCTCGCGCAGGACGAGTCGATTCGCGACGGGCGCATGGGTGTCGCCTACGGATCCTCGACGGGCAGCACCGACGCGGTGCACGACTTCGCCCAGATGCTGTCGACCGGCGACATGGGCAACATCAACGCGACCACGTACCTGCGCATGATGCCGCACACCACCGCCGTCAACATCGGTGTCTACCTGGGACTGAAGGGCCGCGTGATCCCCGCCTCCAGCGCGTGCACCTCCGGCAGCCAGTCGATCGGCTACGCCTACGAGGCGATCAAGCATGGCAAGCAGCTCCTGATGCTGGCGGGCGGCGCCGAAGAGCTGTGCGCGAGCGAGGCGGCTGTGTTCGATGCGCTCTATGCGACCAGCACGCGCAACGATGCACCCACGACGACGCCGCGGCCATTCGACAAGGAACGCGACGGGCTGGTGATCGGCGAGGGCGCCGGTTCCCTGGTGCTCGAGAACTACGAGCACGCGCTGGCGCGCGGCGCGCGCATCCACGCGGAGATCGTCGGGTTCGGCAGCAACTCCGACGGCGATCACCTCACGCACCCGAACACCGTGACCATGGAGCGTGCGATGCGGCTCGCGCTCGAAGACGCGGGGCTGCCGCCCTCGAGCATCGGCTACGTCAACGCCCACGCCACGGCCACCGAGCAGGGCGATATCGCCGAGACGCAGGCGACCCATCGCCTGTTCGGATCGCGGGTGCCGGTGAGCGCGCTCAAGGGACACATGGGGCACACCCTGGGTGCCTGCGGCGCGATCGAGAGCTGGCTGACGATCGCCATGATGAATTCCAACTGGTTCGCCCCGACGCTCAACCTCTCCCAGGTTGACGAGCGCTGCGGGGAACTCGACTATATCCAGCGCGAGGGGCGCCGGCTCGAGTGCGAGTACGGCATGAACAACAACTTTGCGTTCGGCGGGATCAATACGTCCCTGGTCTTCCGGCGCGCAGCCTAGTGGAGGAAACATGATTGCCAGACCGACCCCCAGGTCGACCTTGATCGCGGTGTGTGCGGCACTGCTGGTGGTGATCTCGGCTGCGGAGGCGCGCGACACGCGGTTGCGCCTGCCGATCAGCGAGGCGCTCAACAACGCCAACGCCAAAGCGCAGCTCGACAGCAGCGTGAAGCTGTTCTTCGGCCCGCAGGCGCACCCCAAGGCGGCGAAGAGCTACGGTGTGGTGACCACCAACAAGAAGACCAATTTCTTCAACAAGTCCGACAAGGAAGGCTGCGAGTGGGCGTTCCTGTCCGCGATGCTCGCGTTGCAGGACCGGGCGCGCCGCGAGGGCGGTGACGCGGTCGTCAACATCCGCAGCGTCTATCGCGGCGCCGATCTGGCGAGCGAGACCGAGTACGAGTGCGGGGCGGGAACGATGGTCGGCGGCGTGAGCTTCTCGGGCGAAATCGTCAAGCTTTGACGATCGGCGCCGCGACAGGCTCCACAAGGCAATGTCCGAGTTCCTGAGGGCCGCGCTCGATGCGGCGAGCGCGGCCGCGGAAGTGATCACGCGGATGTATCGCAGCAATTGCGCCGTGACCCTCAAGGCGGACAAGTCGCCGGTCACGGACGCGGACGTGGCGGCCGAGAACGCGATCCGCGCCGTCATCGAGGAGCGTTTTCCCCGCCACGGCTTCTACGGCGAAGAGACCGGCAAGTCGCAGGCCGACGCCGAGTTCCTCTGGGTGGTCGATCCCATCGACGGCACCAAGGCGTTCGTGCGCGAGTACCCGATGTTCTCCACGCAGATCGCCCTCATGCACCGCGGGCAGCTGATCCTCGGAGTGTCGAGCGCGCCCGAGTACGGTGAGCTCGCGCATGCCGAACGCGGGGAAGGGGCGTGGCTGAACGGCCAGCGCGTCAAGGTCAGCGGCGTGACGCGCATCGAGGACGCGGCGCTGTCGACGGGCAATCTGAAGTCCCTCGCCCTCGGCAGCCGCTGGTCCCGCCTGGGCGCGCTGGTCGGGCGCCTCGACCGCATCCGCGGCTACGGCGACTTCCTGCACTATCACTTGCTGGCCGCGGGCAAGATCGACGCGGTGATCGAGTCGGACGTCAACATCCTCGACATCGCCGCGCTCGCGATGATCGTCGAGGAAGCCGGCGGGCGCTTTACGGATCTCGACGGCGAGCCGGTGACGCTCGAGATCGGGTCCGTGCTGGCCGCCAATGGCGCATTGCATGAATCGCTGCGCCAGGCGTTGCGGGCCGGCTGAAGGAGCCTCTCATTCACCCTAATCACCAACGAATACGCGCCGGCCTCGAAATCCGATTTCGTGAATCGGCGTGCGATACAGCGCCGAAAGCGCGGCGGGCGTCAGAGTGGCGTCGCTCGCGCCGAATTCCCAACGACCGTCGCCGAACAAGAGCAGCGAGCGATCGGCGAACTGTGCCGCGAGCGTGGCATCGTGCAGGCTCGCGATCACCGCGCAGCCGGCATCGGCGCGGGCGCGAAACAGGCGCAGGATCTCCAGTTGATGGTGGGGATCGAGGTGGTTGGTGGGCTCATCGAGGATGAACACCCGCGGCTCCTGGGTCAGCACGGTGGCAATGGCGACGCGCCGCCGCTCCCCGCCGGACAACGTCTGCACGTCGCGCTCGCCGCATCCGGTCAGGCCCACGGCAGCGAGCGCGTGACGCGCGCGCTCGTAGTCGAGCTCGCTCTCCCAGCGCCAGAACTCGATGTGCGGGTGGCGGCCCATCACCGCGGTTTCCAGCGCGGTGTTGGGGAACGGGTCTTCGCTCACCTGGGTGAGCAACGCGAGCCTGCGTGCGACCTCACGGCGCGGCCACGCATGCAGGGGCCGGCCTTCGAGCCTCACTTCTCCTGCATCCGGCGCCCGCACACCTGCGAGGGTGTGCAGGGTCAGGGTCTTGCCGGCGCCGTTCTCTCCCAGCAAGGCGACGAACTCGCCGCCATGCACCTGCATGCTGAGCCCTTCGACCAGGCGGCGCCGCGGAATCTCCACCCTGACATCCGCGCATTCGAGCAGCACCGGCGCGCTCACGGCTGCTGCACCCAGTTGATCTCCGCCGCGGTCAGGGGCCCGACCACGACGCTGCGCAGGCTGTCCGGCATTTCCCATTCGCTCACGCTCAGTGCCAGCCGACCGGCCATCAGCTCGGCCCGCTCCTGCGGATACAGCGGATCCTGCTCCGGGTCTGCGTAACCGTCGGGAAACGTCGGCTGCGCCGTATCCGGATCGTATTTGTCCGTCGCTCCCAGCGTATGCAGCAATTCGTGAGCGATCACGATGTTGTTGGCGCCGGTCATGTCACTCTGGGCGAACGCATGCACCACGCCGAGCAGGCCTTTCTCCAACCCGAGCGAATGGGGCACCACGGAGGAGATCGCCGGATCGTGATACAGGACGAACATGCGGATGTCGGGCGGCGCGCGGTCCGCGGATTCCCCGGCACGCCACGCCCACCAGCGCAGGCGCACGCTCCACAGGGCGCTCTGCAGGAAATTGGCTCCCGGATCCAGCGCCGGCGGCAGGGTATCGATGCGATGATAGATCTCCACGCGCACCGGCTCGTCGATCGCGACACCGTAGCGCTCGGCCTCGCGACGCATGAACGCTTCGATGGCCTCGAACGACTCGTCCGAGAGGCTTGCGATGTAGTCGTCGCTGGCCGTGCTGCCGTCGGCGTTGAGAGGGTAGACGGCCACCCAAAGCGGCGCATCCCAATCCGTGGTTTGCATGCGGCTGAGCCACGAACCCACGACCACCGCCAGCAGGACGACCAGCAGCAGCAGGATGCGCAGGTGTCGAAAGGTCACTCCGCTGCCTCAGCCGTCAGCCCTGCCAGCTCGCCGCCGGCCACGACGGCCGACAGCGCGATCGGCCGGCAACAGACGCTGCAATCTTCGATGTAGCACTGGTCGCCCGCCGACAGATCGACGACGATGTGGATCGATTCCCAGCAATGCGGGCAGGTGACCATCTGCCCGACGAGCAATTCGCTCATGCGATGCACGTCCGGCGCCGCCTCATCACGGCTGCAGCCGACACGCCGTCCATGGGCCGGCCTTGAAACTGTGGGCGCCGGCGGGCTCGAGCGACCTCGTCCAGCGCGCGCGGTCGTGGATGCGATGTTCGCCTTCCACCCACAGCTCGACGCAATTCACCCAGAGCCGATAGCCGCCCCAGTGCGGGGGCCGCGGCACGGATTGCGGTCCAGTCTGCTCGGCATCCGCAGCGGTCGGATCCGGAGTTCCGAGCTGGGCGGCTGCGGAACGAACTGCGCTCACCATGAGGGCGCGCGATTGCACCGGCTCGCTTTGCTGGCTCGCCCATGCACCCACCCGGCTCTGCCAGGCGCGCGAGGCAAAGTAGGCGTCGCTCTCTGCGTCGGTGGCGCGGACCACCCTACCCTCGACCCGCAGCTGCCGGTGCAGCGCATCCCAGTGCAGCACTCCCGCCGCCTGCGCATTCGCCTCGAGCTCGCGGCCCTTACGGGAGCGATAGTTGGTATAGAAGAGCAGGTACCCGGGGCCGGCGACGATTTGCTTGCACAGGACCACGCGGGCTGAAGGCCGCCCGGCGGCATCGCAGGTCGCGAGCACCATCGCGTCCGGGTTGGGCTGGAGGCGCTCCTCCCAGGCTTGAGCGAGCCAGCCCGCAGCGAGCGGCATCGGATCGGCCGGGAGCAGGTCGGGTAGTGTCTGGGCAGGCAATTTCATGTGGAATTCGCGGCACTTCGGCGCCGACAGTCTAGCAGGCGCTGCCTGAACGCCGAGTTCAGTTTCGGTTAATCGCCCTGCGCCCATAGTCGATGCCCATAATCGCGTCACGCTGGCAGAGGATATTTCGATGCGTACCGCCTGGACCGCCGCCTTGCTCGCGAGCTCACTGCTGGTTGCCGCCGTTGCCCAGGCGGACGACCAGAAGCCACGCCAATGGACCACGGACCGCGGTCAGCACGACCGCCGCCACGACGACCGCCGCCACGATCTGCGTCACGGCGATCGCCTCCATCAAGATCGCAACCGTGATCACGACCGCAGGTACGACCATCGCTACGACGGTCGCCGTTACGATTCCCGCGGCTACGACACTCGTCGCTACGATGGCCGCCGCCATGACTGGCGTTACGATGGTCGCTACGACGGGCGCTGGAACCGTGACTGGCGCGGTGGCCATGACTGGGGTTGGCGCTACGACGACCGACGCTGGAGCGGCCATCGCCATACTCGTTACTGCCCGGACTGGCACTGGCGCGGCTACCGCGGCCGCTACTATGGCGGTTACTATTTTCCGTCCCGGTATGACGACTGGCGTTACGGCTATGGCTATGGCTACGGCGACGGCTTCGACGGCCGGCTGATCGTCACGATTCCACTCTGGTGAACGCCACGGTACCGTGGCCCGGTACCGTGGTTGCGGCTTGCGGGCGCTGCCGGTAAAACTGCAGCGCCCGTTTCATTTCGCGAGCCTGCCCTTGAATATGCTGGAAGCGCTGCGTGCGCAGCTCGATATCCTCGACCGCCAACTGCTCGAGCTCGCCGCACGCCGGCAGTCGCTCAGCGGCGAAATCGCGCGCGTCAAGAGCGCCACCGGGCTATCGACGCGCGATTTCCGGCGCGAACGCGAGGTGCTGATGCAGGCGCGCACGCGCGCCGTAGAGCTCGGAATCTCGCCCGATCTCGCCGAAACGCTCCTGCAGACGCTGATCCGTTCCTCGCTCGCCACGCAGGAACAGGCGCGGGTGGCGGCGGGAGGCCGGGGGACCGGCCAGCGGGCTCTGGTGATCGGCGGCAGCGGCAAGATGGGCCGCTGGTTCGTGGAATTCCTCGCCTCGCAGGGTTTCGAGGTCGCCGTCGCCGATCCGGCCGGACCGCTCGAGGGTTACCCTTACGTCAATAACTGGCAGGCTGCAGCCCTCGATCACGACATCATCGTGATCGCAACGCCCCTCGGCGCCACCCAGGAAATCATGGCTGCCCTGGCCCGCTGCCGGCCGCGCGGCCTGGTATTCGACATCGGTTCGCTCAAGACACCGCTGCGCGCCGGGCTCGAGGCGCTGGTCGAGGCCGGCTGCCTCGTGACCTCGGTGCACCCGATGTTCGGTCCGGATACGGACCTGCTTTCCGGCAGGCACGTCATCTTCATCGATATGGGCAATGCGCAGGCGCTGGCAGCCGCCCGCAGCCTGTTCGCTCAGACCATGGCTGACCAGGTGGTGATGACGCTCGACGAGCATGATCGGCTGATCGCGTACGTGCTCGGCCTGTCGCACGCCCTGAACATCGCATTCTTCACCGCGCTGGCCGGCAGCGGGGAGGCGGCTCCGCGGCTTGCCAGGCTTTCGAGCACCACCTTCGATGCGCAACTCGACGTTGCCAGCCGCGTCGCGGCCGAGAGCCCTGCGCTCTATTACGAGATCCAGAAGCTCAACGCGTACGGCGGCGAGTCTCTGGAGGCGCTGCGCGCGGCGGTTGCGCAGCTGTGCCGCATCGTCAGCGACGGCGATGAAACCCAGTTCGCTTCCTTGATGATTCGCGGCCGCGAGTATCTCGAGGGGCGCAGCGCCGCACGCGCCACGGCCGGAACCTAGGAGCGACTTTGGCCGCGCGGCGCCCGTCCATCAAGTCGCCGTACGGCGCACAGCCCGAGACTGCGCCCGAGGCGACCGTGCGCGAGCTCAAGGTCAAGCTGCGCGCGTTGCGCGAGGCGGCGGCGAAGAACGAGGTGATCCTGCGCAAGACGCAGGAACGCGAGCTCGAGCTGCTGCGCGCCGAGACCCTGCCCGATCTGCTGCGGGTGCTGGTGAGGAGGCTCGGCGAGTCGTACGCGCTGCAAGCGGTAACGCTGGTGCTGCTCGATCCGGATCACGAGATCCGCCATCTGCTGATCGCCGACGGCGAGCGCCTCGAGGATTTCCCCGACGTGCTGTTCATCGACAATCCCAACGACATCGGCGCGACGCTCGGCACGCTGGGCCGGCCGTGGGTGGGCCCGTTCGCCGCCAATCCGCACTCGCGCCTGTTCACGCGCGGCGCGGTGGTGCGCAGCCTGGCCCTGATCCCGCTGCTGCGGCAGAAGCGGCTCACGGGCATCCTGAGCTTCGGGGCCGCCGACGTGCGGCGCTTCACCCGTCACCACGGCACCGACTTCCTCGCGCACCTCGGCATCATCGCGGCCGTGTGCCTGGAGAACGCTGTGAACCGCGCGCGGCTGTTGCGCAGCGGGCTCACGGATTTCCTCACCGGCTGGCACAACCGCCGGTACCTGCACACGCGCATGAAGGAGGAGCTGGCACGCGCCCAGCGCCACGGGGCGAGCGTCGCCTGCCTGATGATAGACGTGGATCACTTCAAGCAGCTCAACGACACGCGCGGGCACCTCGCGGGCGACCAGATGCTGCGCGAGCTGGCACGCCGGATCGATGCGCACACCCGCACCAGCGACACGGCCGCGCGCTTCGGTGGAGACGAGTTCGCGCTGTTGCTCCCGGAAACCGGTCTCGCCGAGGCGGTACGGCTGGCAGAGCGCATTCTGCAGGCCGTGGGATCGACACCCGTGGATCTGGGACCCGCAGGCAGGGAACGACTGTCCCTGTCGATCGGCGTGGGCGCGCTGCGGCCGTCGCGGGACGAGCGCGACCTGGGGGCGGCCGCGGATCGTCTGCTGGCGCGCGCCGACTCAGCTCTCTACCGTGCCAAGGCGGGAGGCCGCGGGCGCGTTGCGGCTAGTGAGGACTAGCGGCCGCTGCTGAGTTGTGGCAGGGAGTGCCGGTGAGGGATCGGTCTCGAAAGGCGACCCGACCGATCCCTCACCGGCACTCCCTGCGTACTGTTGCACCGGCCGCTAGCTCACTAGCCGCTGGCGTCGGATCAGGACGAGGAAGAGAGGCACTCCGATCAAGGCGGTGAGGGCGCCCACCGGGAGCTGGCGCGGCGCGATGAGGGTGCGTGCCAGCAGGTCGGCGAGGACCAGAATCGTGCCGCCGAGCAGAACGGCGGCCGGGACCACCACGCGATGATCGCTGCCGCCCATGAGTCGTACCAGGTGCGGCGTGACGAGCCCGACGAAACCGATGCTGCCGGCGGCGCTCACGGCGGCTGCCGTCAGGAGCGAGGAGGCGATGAAGATCGAGTAACGAACGCCGCGCACCGGCAGGCCGAGCATCTGCGCTTCCAGGTCGCCGCGCGCCAGCAGGTTGAGATGCCGCGCGGCCAGCAGGGATGCGATCAACACTGGCACCAGGACCAGTGCCAGGCGAAGCGGCGCCGAGGTGTGCGACAGGTCGCCGATCAGCCAGAACACCATTCCCCGCAACTTGCTTTCCGGCCCCAGCGCCAGCATCAGGCTGACCAGCGCGCCGCAGCCAGCAGCCACGACCACTCCGGTCAGCAGGAGTCTCGTCGGCGTCCACGCGCCACTGCCGTGCGCCAGCGTAAACACGAGCGAGGTCGCCAGCAGCGCGCCGAGCGCCGCTCCTATTTCGATCCACCAGCCGCCGAGGCCGGCCAGCATGACGCCCAGGGCAGCGACCGAAGCGCCGCCGGAGACACCCAGGATGTACGGGTCGGCCAAGGGGTTGCGCAGCAGCACCTGCATGAGTACGCCGGCAAGAGCGAGCATTGCACCGATTGCGAACCCCTGCAGTGCACGCGGCAGGCGCAGCTCCATCGCCAGAGTCCGCGCGAGCGAATGCTCATCGCGCAAGGCCTCGGTCCAGAACTGCACCGGGTCGGGTATGGCGCTGCCGATCGACAACGCCGCCACCACCGCCAGGAGGGCGGCGGCGGCGAGGGCACAGAGCAGGTAGATGAGTGGGGCGCGTTTCAAGTTGAGCGGCACGCAACGGGCGCGGCAAGCCTACTGAGCACGCGCGAGCTGGACAATAGCGGGCAGGCTGGGCGCTTCGGCGGAGGATGTGGAAGAATGCCAGCCGATGCCCGCTACTTCCGTAACCACCCAGGCCGACTCGATCGACGCGCAAGGCTTTCGCGCCAACGTCGGCATCATGCTCATGAGCCCCGCGGGCGAGTTGTTCCTCGGCGGGCGGACGGGTGGGCGCGGCTGGCAGTTTCCGCAGGGCGGTATTCGCCCCGATGAAGACATCGAAACGGCGCTGTACCGCGAGCTCAACGAGGAGATCGGCCTGGATGCGCGGGACGTGTGCGTGCTCGGCAGCACGCGTTCCTGGCTGCGCTACCGGCTGCCCGCGCAGTACGTGCGCCGCAATTCCTCGCCCCTGTGCATCGGCCAGAAGCAACGCTGGTTCCTGCTGCGTTTCGAGGGGAGCGACACGCGATTCCGCTTCGATGCGACGGAGGAGCCCGAATTCGAAACCTGGCGCTGGGTGTCTTTCTGGACGCCCGTGCGCGAGGTGATCTACTTCAAGCGCCAGGTGTATGCGCAGGCGTTGCACGAGCTCGGCCAGATCGGCTTCCCCGATGGGCTGCCCGGATATCCGGACTGGTGGGCGGAGCGCGATCAGATCGGCAACGCCAAGGGCCGCGCGCCACCCCGCTGATGCCGCTGCGCAAGACCACACTGGTGATCCGTACGCAGCGCCCGTGGGTGCGCCGCGTGTTCTGGGGCGCGGTGATCGCACTCGTGCCGCTCGGGCTCTACCTGACCTACGAGCTGGGCCGTTTCGACGGGGGCTACGATCGGCTGTCCGCCGGCCAGCAGCGCCGCGAGCAGGAAGTGGCCATCGAGCGGCTGGAAAAGGCCAATGCCGAATTGCGTGGCAAGCTCGCGGAGCTGGAAACCGGCCGCATCAGCCAGCAGCAAGAGCGCGAAGAACTGTCGCGCACGGTCACGGAACTGCAGACGCAGGTGGCCCGGCAGACGCAGGACCTGCAGTTCTACCGCGGTATCGTCAGCGCCACGGTCGGTGCGCCAAACGTCAAGGTGCAGCGCTTCCAGATCGCGAACGGAACTGCCCCGCGCCGCTACAAGCTGCGAGTGGTGCTGGTGCAGGCGGCGCGGCCGGAAAATATTGTCAACGGCACCGTGGCGCTGGCCGTGGAGGGCTCGGAACGCGGTCGCACCGTGACCTACAATCTCGCCCGGCTCGCGCCCGACGGGCGCGCGCAGGTGCCCTTCTCGTTCCGCTATTTTCAGGATCTGGACCAGGAGATCCAGCTGCCCGAGGGCTTCGCCCCGGCACGCGTGAACGTCGAGGTGCGCGCTTCGGGGCGCGCCAGCTCGCCCGCCACCCAGACCTTCGACTGGACCGTGCAGAGCACGTGATTGGCGCGCTGCGCGGGCGCGGTATGATGCGCCGCTGGCACGAGGAGCCGACATGTTCAAACGCAATCGCGACACCCAGAGGCTCAACCGCAGCATCGACACGCTGATCGGCCGCGCCACCCGCATCAACGGCGATGTGCTGTTCGGCGGCGGGTTCCACCTGGACGGGCAGGTGACCGGCAACGTGCGCGCCGATGCCGGTGTCACCTCGGTGCTGAGCGTCAGCGAGCACGGTTGCATCGAGGGTTCGGTCGAGGTGCCGCACGTGGTGCTCAACGGTACCGTCACGGGCGACATCGTGGCGCTCGAGCGCGTCGAACTCGGCGCCAAGGCCCGGGTCAATGGTAATGTGCACTACGGTGTCATCGAGATGGCGATGGGCGCGGAGATCAACGGCAAGCTGATTCACGCAGGCGTCGCAGCGGCCCCCGCCGTCGATGCGCCCGCGCCGGTGGCGGGAGCCGAGCCGCCCGCCCTTTGAGACTGTCGATTGCTACTTTGACCCGTCATAACCGCGGTCGCTAAACTGCGGCTCGAGGCAGATCTCCCATGACAGAAAGCGTACAAATCCCGGATCCGGCGGGCACACTCCCGCCCTCACTGGTATTCACCGATGCCGCGGCGCGCAAGGTGGGCGAGCTGATCCGCGGCGAGGAGAACCCCAACCTCAAGCTGCGCGTGTTCGTCTCGGGCGGCGGCTGCTCGGGATTCCAGTACGGTTTTACCTTCGACGAGAAGATCGAGGACGGCGACACCTGCGTGGACAACGACGGCGTCAAGCTGCTCGTCGACCCGATGAGCCTGCAGTACCTGATCGGTGCGGAAATCGACTATCGCGAGGACCTCGAGGGCGCGCAATTCGTCATCCGCAATCCCAACGCCGCCACGACCTGCGGCTGCGGCTCATCCTTCAACGTCTGAGGAGGCGTACCGGACTTTAACCAAAGTCCGGTACCTGCGTTGAGCCGGTACCTGCGTTGAGCAAGAGCGGCAAGATCCCCGACGTCATTGCGGCCGTCGATCTGGGATCGAACAGCTTTCACATGGTGGTGGCGCGCCACTCGCACGGCCAGCTGGCGATCCTCGACCGGCTGCGCGAGATGGTGCGCCTGGCGGCCGGACTCGACGACCAGGGCCGCATCGACAAGACCGTGGCCGCGCGCGCGCTGGAATGTCTCGAGCGCTTCGGCCAGCGCCTGCGCGACATGCAGGCCGAGAGCGTGCGCGTCGTGGGCACCAACACGCTGCGCAAGGCGCACCGCAAGCAGTCCTTCCTGGAGCGGGCGCGCGAAGCGCTCGGCCATCCCATCGAGATCATTTCGGGCATCGAAGAGGCGCGCCTGATCTACGTGGGCGTGGCCAACACCATGCCGAACGAGCCCGGCAGGCGATTGGTCGTGGACATCGGCGGGGGCAGCACCGAGCTCATCATCGGCGAGCAGTTCAACGCGCTCAAGCTAGAGAGCCTGCACATGGGCTGCGTGAGCATGAGCCTGGAGCACTTCCGCGACGGCAAGATCTCGGAGAAACGGTTTCGCCGCGCGCGCGTGGCCGCGCGGCTGCAGCTCGAGCCGATCCGGGCGGCCTTCCGCTCGCAGGGCTGGGAGCGCGCCGTCGGCAGCTCGGGCACGATTCGCGTGATCGCGGAGCTCATCCGCCATTTCGATTCCAATGCCACGGCGGTGACCGCGACGGGCCTCGAGCAGCTGATCCACGAGACCATCGAGGCCGGCAGCGTCAGCGCAGATCCGCCTGCCGGAGGTCACAGCAGAGCGCGCGCCGGTGTTCCCGGGCGGCCTGGCGATTCTCGCCGAGCTGTTCGATGCGCTCGAGATCGCGCAGATGCGCGTGGCCGACGGCGCGCTGCGCGAAGGGCTGCTCTACGACATGGTCGGGCGCTTGAAGGACGAGGACGCCCGGGTGCGCACGGTGCGCGCCATGCAGCAGCGCTATCACGTGGACGAGGATCAGGCGCAGCGCGTCGAGGCGACGGCGCTGTCATTGCTCCGGCAGGTGGCGCCGGCGTGGGGCTTGACCGAGCCGGACACCGAGACGCTGCTGGGCTGGGCGGCGCAACTACACGAAATCGGCCTGGACGTTTCGCACTCGCAGTACCAGAAGCACGGCGCGTACCTCCTCGAGCACGCGGACATGCCGGGCTTCCCGCGCGAAGAGCAGCGCCTGCTCGCATATCTCGTGGGGCGGCACCGCCGCAAGATTCCGCCGGCGGACACGGCCGAGCTGATTCCGCCGTGGGACCGCGAGGCGGAGTACCTGATGCTGGTGCTGCGGCTCGCGGTGCTGCTACATCGCGGCCGCAGCTCGGTGCAGCTTCCTGCAGATCAAACTGATCGCGCGCGGGCGCGCTCTGACCGTCGAGTTCCCGCGCGGCTGGCTCAAGGATCATCCGCTCACCGTCGCGGACCTGATGCAGGAAGTCGAATTCTGGAAGGCCGCCGGGCTGCGATTACGAGTGTTCGACACCATCAGGGAATAGCACGCGACGCAGGGAGGCATTTGTCTCGGGCGGGCGTTTCCAGGACCGTGAAAAACAGGGAGGTTTTTCTCGGAGCCCCCAGGGATGGGTTTACGGCGTTCCTGGAAACGCCCGCCCGAGACAAATGCCTCTCTGCGTCGCCCCGCTGTTCCCTGACCGCCTATCCCCTAACCGATCAGTCCGGGAGCGGCGTATGTGGCGAGCAGCTGCTGCTGCGCCGAGATGGGTGGTGCGTCGGGCGGCCGCGCAACACGCTCATAGGTTCCATCCGGGCGCAGCTCCCAGGCCTGAGTGTTGTCCGCGAGATAGGTCTCGAGGTCGCGCAGGATGCGTTCGCGGTGCTTGCGCCGCTCGATCGGGAAGGCCACCTCGACGCGCCGGAAGAAATTGCGTTCCATCCAGTCGGCGCTCGCGCAGTACAGATCGTGCGCGCCGTCGTTGTGGAAATAGTAGACGCGCGAGTGTTCCAGGAACCGGCCGATGATCGAGCGCACCTGGATGTTGTCGGAGACGCACGGAATGCCGGGGCGCAGGGCGCAGATGCCGCGCACGATGAGGTCGATGCTGCACGCCGGCTATCGAGGCTTCGTAGAGTGCCTGGATGATCTGCGGCTCGATCAGCGCGTTCATCTTCGCGATGATGCGCGCCGGGCGCCCGGCCCGGGCGTTGGCGGCTTCGCGCGCGATCTTCTCCAGGAGCGAGGCGTGCAGGTCGAAAGGAGACTGCAGGATCTTGCGCAGCCGTGGCACGCGCGTGAGGCTCGTGAGCTGCAGGAACAGCTCGTGCAGGTCCTCGCCGATCGCCTCGTCGCACGTGAACAAGCCGTAGTCGGTGTACGCGCGCGCGGTCTTCAGGTGGTAGTTCCCGGTGCCGACGTGGCAATAGCGGCGCAGCAGTGCCGGTTTCCCGGCGCACCACCATGATCAGCTTGGCGTGCGTCTTGTAGCCCACCACGCCGTACATCACGTGCGCGCCCGCCTCCTGCAGTCGCGTGGCCAGCTCGATGTTGGCAGCCTCGTCGAAGCGCGCACGCAATTCGATGATGACGGTCACGTCCTTTCCCGCCTGCGCCGCGTCCACCAGTGCATCCACGATCTGCGAGTCCGCGCCGGTGCGGTACAGAGTCTGCTTGATGGCCAGCACGTCCGGATCGGCCGCAGCCTGGCGCACGAAATCCGTCACGGGCGCGAATGACTGGTAGGGGTGGTGCAGCAGCAGATCGTTCTGCCGGATGGTGGCGAAGATGTCGGTCACGCCGTGCAGGCGCTGCGGTATGCCGGCGGTGAACGCCGGGTACTTCAGGTCGGGCCGGTCGACCAGTTCGTAGATCGCCATCAGGCGGTTGAGATTGACCGGGCCGTCGACGCGGTACAGGTCCTGGTCGCCGAGAGCGAAGTGGTTGAGCAGGAATCGAGACGAGGTCGGCGGGGCAATCGTGCGCAGTCTCCAGGCGCACCGCCTCGCCATAGCGGCGTTGCGCCAGCTCGCCCTCCACGGCACGCAGCAGATCGTCGACTTCTTCCTCGTCGACGAACAGGTCGCTGTTGCGAGTGACGCGGAACTGGTAACAGCCCAGCACTTCCATGCCCGTGAACAACCTCGCGACGAACGCCTCCACCACGGTGGACAGGTAGACGAAATCGCGCAGCCCGCTGTCCTCCGGCATGCGAATGATGCGCGGCAGTGAGCGCGGCGCCTGCACGATGGCCAGCGAGGTGTTGCGGCCGAAGGCGTCCTCGCCCTTCACCCGCACGATGAAGTTGAGGCTCTTGTTCTGGATGCGCGGGAAGGGACGCGCAGGATCCAGTGCCAGCGGCGAGAGGACCGGCGCGACCTCTTTTTCGAAATGCGCTTCCAGCCACCGGGCCTGCTCGGGCGTCCAGTTCTCCGGCTCCGCGAAGCGGATTCCCGCCTGCTTCATCGCGGGGGTGAGCACGTCGTTGAGCAGGTTGTACTGCTCGCGCACCAACGCAGTGGCGCGCTCGTGAATCGCGGTCAGCTGCTCGGCGAGCGTGAGTGGATCCGGGCCGGCCTGCGGCGAGCCCAGCTCGAGCCGCTGCTTGAGGCTGGAGACCCGGATTTCGAAGAACTCGTCGAGATTGCTGCAGGAGATGCCCAGGAACCGCACTCGCTCCAGCAACGGCAGCGAAGTGTCCTTGGATTGCTCCAACACGCGCTGGTTGAACTCCAGGAAGCTCAACTCGCGGTTGAGATAGAACTGCGGCGATTTGAGGTTGGGCGCGTCCATCGAGGTGCCCGCGAGCGAGGGCGGGCGAGCATATCAGCAGAAAAAGTGTTTCACGCGTGTTACAGCCTTCCCGCATGGATGGCACCCAGGATCACCGGGTAACGGGCACCCGTGACGCTGGGGATGTTGCCGGCACGGCCGGCGATCGTCCGCGCGGCGAGCCAGGCGAAGCCGGCGGCTTCCACGAAGTCGACGTCGATCCCGTACCGGCTGCTCGGTTCGATCGGCACGGCGGGGACCCGTGCGGCCAGTCGCTGCAGCAGATTCGCATTGTGGGTTCCGCCGCCGCACACGATGAGTCGGGCAGCCGCACCGGCCTGATGCAGCCCTGCAGCAATGCTGGCGGCCGAGAGCTCGCAAAGCGTTGCCTGCACATCCTGCGGCGCGAGAGGCGGAACCTCCTGCAGGCGCTGATCCAGCCAGGCCAGGTTGAACAACTCACGGCCGGTGCTCTTGGGCGCCCGGCGTTCGAAATACGGCTCGGCGAGGAGCCGCTCGAGCAGCCCGGTGCTGACGTGGCCGCTCGCCGCCCACGCTCCATCGCGATCGAACCGCGCTGCGCGGTGCCGCTCGATCCAGCCGTCCATCAGGCAACTCGCCGGTCCGGTGTCGAAGCCGAACGTCGTGCCATCGGGCGCCAGCCAGGTCAGGTTCGCGATGCCACCCAGGTTGAGGACGGCGCGCGCTTCCCGCGAGTTGCCGAGCACTGCGCGGTGGAAGGCAGGCATGAGCGGCGCGCCTCCCCCCCCGCCGCGATATCGCGGCGCCGGAAATCGGCCACGGTGGCGATGCCGGTGCTTTGCGCGATGATGCTGGCATCGCCGATCTGCCAGGTGAAGGGCAGATCGCCCCCGGGCCGATGCCACAAGGTCTGGCCGTGGCTGCCGATGGCGGTGATGCGATCTGCGCCGACGCCCGAGCTCTGCAGGACTTGCAGCGCGGCAGCGGCGAACGCCCGGCCGAGCGCCGTGTCCAGCCGACCGATGCGATCGAGGGAGCAGCTCGAAGGATTCGCAATCGCGCCGAACAGCTCGGTGCGCAGCGCTGCGTCGTAGGGAACGGAGCGGGCATGCAGGACGCGGCACGAATCATCCGCCACGTCGACCAGCGCGACGTCGATGGCGTCCATGCTGGTACCCGAAATGAGGCCGAGGAAGAGAGCCACAGCGAACGCGGTCCGAGGGCGCGGCGCGTTCAGCGATCGGCCACGAGCGTGCTGCTCTTGGTCAGCTCGATTTCGGCGACGAGCGGAGCGGCGTGCAGCGCGAAATCGCCGCGCAGCTCCGGAGCGATCGGCTTCGCGGCCGGGAGCCGCACGGTCTGCGGGTTGCGATGCACTCCGTTGAGCCGGTACTCGTAGTGCAGGTGCGGCCCGCTCGCCAGTCCTGACTGACCGACGTAGCCGATGACTTCGCCCTGCTTGATCCGGCGGCCCGGCGTGGCCGTCCTGGCGAAGCGCGACATGTGGCCGTAGAGCGTCGAGACGCTGCCGCCGTGCTCGATGACGATGGCGCGTCCATAACCGCCCTTGATGCCGCGGAAATGAATCCTGCCGTCACCCGCGGCGCGGATCGGCGTACCGGTCGGCGCAGCGTAGTCCACCCCGTTGTGGGCACGGATGCGGTTGAGGATCGGATGGCGGCGGCGCGGATTGAAGCGCGAGCTGATGCGGGTGAAGTCCACCGGGGCGCGCAGGAAGGCGCGGTGCATGCTGCGCCCTTCGGGCGTGAAGTACTCGGCGCGGCCGTCGGGCATCTCATAGCGCACGGCGCGATACACGTGGCCATCGTTGACGAACTCCGCGGCGAGCACCGCGCCGTCGCGCACGTAGCTGCCGTCCTGCGAGATCTTCTCGTAGACCGCCGTGAACTCGTCACCTTCGCGGATATCCAGCACGAAGTCGACGTCCCAGCCGAAGATGTTCGCGATCGCGAGCGCCGTCTGGTCCGAGACGCCGTTGGCGCTGGCGGCCTCGAACAGCGAGGTGTCGATGCGCACGCGCTTGTGCACCAGCTCGGTCTCGACCGGGTTCTCGATGATCTGCGCCTGGAAGCCGTCGCTGGCGCGCTGCACCGAAAGCGTCTGCGATTCGTTGATCTGCCGCACCAGGCCTTCGAGCGTGCCGTCGCGGTGCATGACCTTGATCTCGTCGCCCGGCCGCAGCGCATCCAGCGTCTGGCGGGTGCCCGGCAGGCCGCGGATCTGTGCGAGATCCGCCACGTTCAGCTGCAGACGGCGGAAGATGCGGTCGAGGGTGTCGTTGTTGCGTACGACAATATCGATGCTGGCGAAGCCCAGGCCCGCGGTGGCCGGCAGTTCCTGGATGGTGATCTGCGCCCGGACATTGCTCGGGGCGGCGACGGTCGCGACTTCCGTGGCAGGTGCCGGTATCGGTTGCGCGCTTGGCGCTACCGCGGCGTGACGACCGCCCTGGAGCAGTACGGCGGCGGTGATCGCGAGCGCGCAAGCGATGCTCCAGGGCGACCAGCGGGACAGCCGCGCGAGCCGATCGAAGAACCGCGGGGTGCGGCGCCGGCCGTACGGGCCGTTCCGGTAGTCGACCCGAATTCCTCCGAAGCGCTTGTGCACAGCGAATCCCTATCTAAAACAGGTGGTTAGGGTATAGGCGATGAGTCCCGCGGTCAACGGTGGATTGACCCGGTACGTGCTCCAGTGCACGCCTCGGACGCCCGGAGGCGGCGCTACTGATGCTTCGGTCACAGTTTGCATCGCGCTCAACTCGTGTTTGCGCGCGGCCAGCGCTGCTCCTACAGTGCGGCGCCACGGCGCAAACCATGCGTTTCGCCAAAGTGAACCAGGGGTACGAATGCCATTGTCTGACCGACCCAGCGCGGACGAACAACTCCGGGAGCTGAAGCGCGGCGCCGACGAAGTGCTGCTCGAGGCCGATCTGGTGCGCAAGATCGCGCGTGGCAAGCCGCTGCTGGTGAAGGCCGGCTTCGATCCCACCGCGCCTGACCTGCACCTCGGTCACACCGTGCTCATCAACAAGATGCGCCAGTTCCAGGACCTCGGTCACCAGGTGGTGTTCCTCATCGGCGATTTCACCGGGCTGATCGGCGATCCGAGCGGGCGCAATGCGACGCGGCCGCGGCTGTCGCCGGAGGACGTGCAGGCGAACGCGCGCACCTACGAGCAGCAGATCTTCAAGATCCTCGATCCGCAGCGCACGCGCATCGACTTCAACTCGCGCTGGCTCAGCTCGATGACGCTGCCCCGGTTCGTGGAAATTGCGGCCAAGTACACGGTGGCGCGCATGCTCGAGCGCGACGACTTCGCCAGGCGCTTCAAGAGCGGCCAGCCGATCTCGGTGCACGAGTTCTTCTACCCGCTGGCGCAGGGCTACGACTCGGTGGAGCTGCGCGCGGACGTGGAGCTGGGCGGCACCGATCAGAAATTCAACCTGCTCGTCGGCCGGCACCTGCAGGAGGCGCACGGCCAGGAGCCGCAGGTGGTGATGACCATGCCGCTGCTCGAGGGACTGGACGGGGTGCAGAAGATGTCCAAGTCGCTCGGCAACTACATCGGGATCGCCGAGCCGCCTGCCGACATGTTCGGCAAGCTCATGTCGATCTCCGATGAGCTGATGTGGCGCTATTTCGAGCTGCTGAGCTTCCGCTCGGTGCGCGACATCGCCGCGTTGCGCGAGGCGGCGGCGGCCGGCCGCAATCCGCGCGACGTCAAGTTCGAGCTGGCTCTGGAGATCGTGACGCGCTTTCACGGCCAGCAGGCCGCGCAGGACGCGCACGCCGAGTTCATCGCACGGTTCCAGAAGGGCCAGCTGCCCACCGATCTGCGCAAGGTCGCGGTGCAGATCGACGGCCAGTCCGTCAAGATCGCCAACCTGCTGAAGGAGGCGAAGCTGGTGGCCAGCACTTCCGCCGGTTATCGCCTGATCCAGCAGGGCGCTGTGAAGATCGACGGCCAGAAGCTGGCGGATCCCGACTTGGCGGTGCGCAGCGGATCCACGCACGTGTACCAGGTGGGCAAGCGGGATTTCGCGCAGATCACGGTGTCGCGCAAGCCGGACTGACTTCGCCGGGGAGCCTGGCGCCGCTCTTCCAATCGCGGCAGGGCGGGTATAAGGTAAGTTCTCGAGGGAATCGAACAACAGGCTCGATTTCAGGGGCCGGAAAACTCCGCACAACCTCCCACGCCACGGAACTGGCTGGGCCTTCATGCCGGCCCGATTCCATCGCAGGAAGGACGACCAAGGAGTCTGCGAATGATTCGCTGGCACTGCTTTCCTCCGCTCGCAGCAGTCTTGCTGGCGGCCTGCGCGAGCGCGCCGCCGCTCACCGAAGTGCGACTCGCGGCCAAGGCGTTCGAAGATCTCGACGCGGCGAGCGCTCCGCTCCTCGACGACCTTGCCGTTGCCGAGCGTGCCCAGGGCAGGATCAATGCACAGGAGCGCGCGCGAAATCACTCGGCCGGCTCCCCTGCGGCGGCCCCTGCCGCGGCCACGACATCCACAGCCGCAGCGACGGCCGCTGCGGTCACGGACCGTTGCCCGCATGTGCTGGAGGTGACGGGTGCGGGCGGCGCCTCCGTGCAACGCGGTTACTGCCTCGACGACAGTTACTACTATTCCGAGCTCGCCGATCCACCGGCGACCGCCGCGTTCCGGCGCTCGCTCGCCGCGGTGGGGGACTACACCGAAGTCCTGGTGATCCTCGCGGAAGGACGCAACATCGAAGCGGCGCAGGCACAACTGCAGTCGCTCGCGGGCAACGTCGGGTCCACGCTGGAGCTCGCCGGAGCGACCGGCATCGGTACCGCGCTGAGCGGCTTCTCCGCGGCGCTGCAGCCGGTGGTCGCGCTCGCCGCCAAGCGCGCCAACACCAGGGAGCTGGCACGCAACGTCAAGGACGTCGCGCCGCAGGCGCTGGCCGTGATCGAGCAGCTGCGCAACACCGCACCGACGTTGTTCAACACGCTGACGGATCAGTCGCTGCGCGGATTCCAGCGGGTGAGCGAAGACGCCGCGAAGGCGCGGGCAGCGCGCATCGAGACGTATCGAGGCGCGATCGCCAACTACGTCGTGCTGCTCGACCAGTATCGACAGCTGCTCACGCAGCTGGTCGCGAGTTACGACGAGAATGGCCGGCCGACCCTGGCAGGGCTCGCGGAACGCTCCGCGCAGCTGAGCGCGCAGGCAGATGTCTGGCGGCGGACATTCACCGCGCTGCGTCGCGGCACTGACTGACGGCCAGCGCCGCGCAAGCGATCGGCAATCACAGGAATCCAGCAGGGAGGGGAGCGATGAGTGCCATCGACGATCTGAGGAAAGAGATCTCAGCCGCGCTCGAAACACTGGGCCGGCGATTCCGCAGCAGCACCGACGATCAGGAGAAGCGCGCGCTGGACGAGGTCAGCACGGCGCTGGAAAACCAGATCGGGTTGCTGAACCAGGCGGAGCTGCTCGATGCCGCGAGCTCCCTTTCGAACGTGACCGCGCAGCTCGAGAAAGCCGTCGCGGCCGCACGGCTGGGACCGTTCGACGGCTACCTGACCGCGATCGAAAATCACCTGAAGAAGCTCAACCAGCTTTCCGGGAAGATGCACGGCCGCGAGTCGCTGGCGCCCGCGTTCGCGCGTGCCGCGCGCGGCGGCGCGCCGAAAGCGCGGCGGCGCGGTGGCGCGGCTGCCCTCGAATCCTTCGGCCGCGTGCCGCTCGACAGCACGAAGTTCGCGGACCTGTCGGCGGAGTACCAGGCGTACTACAGCGAGTGCGCCGTTCGCGCGGGGATGCAGCCCCACGTCGATTACTACGTCAAGCGCGTGCGGCAGGGTCGCAACAACTACGAGCAGGTCAGCGCGGCCCTCGGCGTCCCGTGGCCCTTCGTCGGAGTGATCCACGGCATGGAATGCGGCTTCAATTTCTACGGCCATCTGCACAACGGCGACCCGCTGGGTGCGCGAACCAGCCACGTCCCGAAAGGGCAGCCCAAGTCGGGAATACCGCCCTTCACCTGGTTCGAAAGCGCGCTCGATGCGCTGCGCCTGCGCAAGCTCGACCAGGAGCCCGACTGGTCCGTGCCTCACATGCTCTATCTGCTCGAAGGCTACAACGGCTTCGGCTATCGCCGGCGCGGCGTGCCGACGCCTTACCTGTGGAGCTTCTCGAACATCTACACGAAGGGAAAGTTCGTCCAGGACGGCAAGTTCGATGAGAACGCCGTCAGCAAGCAATGCGGTGCGGCCCTGATCCTGAAAGCCGTCGCCGTTTGAGGCAAAGCCAGCGGGCGGGTCGGGCATGCCGAAGATCTTCATCAGCTATCGCCGCGAGGACAGCGCCGGCTCCGCCGGCAGGCTCTTTGAGAACCTCAAGCGCCGCTTCGAGGGCGAGCAGATCTTCATCGACGTGACCGGCATCGCGATCGGCCAGGATTTCCGCAAGGCGATCGACGAACACGTCAGCGCCTGCAACGTCCTGCTGGTCGTCATCGGTCGCAATTGGATCGGAGCTCGCGGCTCGACCAGCGCTCCGCGTCTGCAGGATGCAAAGGATTTCGTGCGGCTCGAGGTCGTGTCGGCGCTCAAGCGCGAGATCCCGGTCGTACCGGTCCTGGTGGACGGGGCCACGATGCCCAAGCACGAGGATCTTCCGGAGGAGCTCGAATCGCTCGGGTGGCGCCAGGCGATGGAGCTGCGTCACACGCGCTGGGACGACGACGTCGACGAGCTGATGGATTCGTTGGAGAAGATCACGAACAAGAGCGGCTCGCCGCGGCCGCTGTCTTCGCCGCCGCCGCCAGGGCTGCAGCCTTCGCCGCCACCGCCGCGGACGCCACCGCTCGGACTCGTATCGTCCCCCGGGGTGCGGGTCGCGCCCTCGCGTGCCGCGTACCTTGCTGTTGGGGGCGTGCTGATCGGTGTCATCGTCGCTGGACTCCTTTATTACAGTTTGCGGGACGGGTCCGTGCCGGCGCCCGATACGCCCACCGATACGCGCGTCGCGATGCCCGATTTCATGGGCACGGATCAGCGCAAGGCCGCCGTGGAGTTGCAACGATCCGGATTCGAAGTGAGTCGCAAAGCGCGCGAGTCGAGCGTTGAGAAACCGGGAGTGGTCGTTGGCCAGGAGCCCGTGCCCGGCACGCTGCTGGAGGAGGGCGCGCGTGTGATGCTCGTGTATGCAGTCGAGCCGAGCGCACGCATGCCGAAGCTCGTGGGCCTCCACGTGAAGGAGGCGATGATCACAGCCCAGAAGTTGGGACTCGTGGTCGATCGCCGCAGCGCGGAGGCAACCAATGCCGCCCCACCGTTCACTGTGATTCGTCAGGATCCGGCCGAGGACACCCCGCTGAAGGCCGGCCAAGCGATTCGCTTCGTATACGCCACAGCGCCGGTTGCGTCCGGTACGTGTATCGTCGGCTACGTGTGGCGCGAAGCGTTTCCCGGCGATCTCGTGTGCGTGACGCCGAAGACACGCGACGAGGTGCGGTACGACAACAGCCAGGCGGACAGCCGGCGCGCGGGGTTCGGCCCCTACGGCCCGAACACCTGCAATCAAGGGTACGTTTGGCGTGAAGCGAACCCGAAGGACCTGGTTTGCGTGACGCCGCAGACGCGCGATCTCACCAGAAGGGACAATGCGGCTGCGGCTGAGCGCGTGCAGTGAGGCGTTGACACTCGAGACTCAGGCGCAGCAGGCAGACCAAGGTCACACCCGCCATCCGCATCGCATGTTCCCATCCACCGAAAACGGGCCTTTCACCGCCGACAACAGGGAGCCGTCATGCCGCACGTGACGTTCGTACACGGACTGGCGAACAAGCCACCCGCCGATACCTTGATCGGACTGTGGGTCGACGCACTCGCCCGCGACAATCCGCGGCCTCAGCTCCACAAGAAGGGCAACCCGGGCGTGTCGCTCGACAACCTCGGCGCGACCTACGGCATGGTGTATTGGGCCGACGTGCTCTATCCCTCGCCGGACGCTTCGATCGAGACGCAGGAAAGCTACGAGAACGAGAACCAGCAGATCGAAGGCATTTCAATGGAAGGCGCGGGCGCCGTCGAGCGCGCGGCCGCCGAGGACACCTCGTGGCGCAAGCGGCTCGGGCCCGAAGAGCAGAGGATGCTCGGCAAACTGGAGAAAGAGCTGCGCTTCGAGGTGGGCACCAAGGAAAGCGCCGCGGCCGCCGCGGCTGCTGCCACGCTCGAGCGGATCCCGCTGCCGGACTTCATCAAGAAGCCGCTGATGGAGCGGTTGCTGCGCGACCTGCATCACTACTTCTATAACGTGACGCAGTCGCCCCGGGCGGGCGAATCCTTCAAGGTGCGCGACGAGCTGCAAAGGCGGTTCATCGCTGCCGTCGCGCAAGTGAGCGACGCCTCGCGCCCGCACATCGTCGTGTCGCACAGCATGGGGACTGTGATTGCCTATGACTGCATCCGCAACATCGGCAGCTGCGCGCGCATCGACGCGCTCGTCACGGTTGGCAGCCCGCTGGGACTGGACGAGGTGCAGGACCAGCTGAAGAACGGGCGCAATGCGGTCGACTTTCCGCCGGACAACATCGAGGACGGATGGATCAACGTCTACGATTCCCTCGATCCGGTGGTGGGCTTCGACGCCAGATTCGCCAACGACTTCCTGCGCGGCGGCAAGACGGCGGTGCGTGACCAGGAAGAGGCGAACTGGGGAAAGTGGCGCCACAACATCGTCAAGTACCTGAGCGGACCGAAGCTGCGCGAGGTGTTGCGCAGCCTGCTCGTGCCGTCGATCAAGATAAGCAGCGCGGCGTCGCGTTCGACGTCCGTCACGCCGGCGCCGGTGCGCGAATCGCGGCTCGAATCGCTTGCCCCGGCGAAGATACCGGCGAAGCAGGCACAGGAGAAATTGACCAACGCGGAGCTCAGCGACCTGGCGAAGCGCCAGGCAGAGCTGGGTGATGCGGACCTGGGCAAGCTCGCGGACCTGATGGACGAGCTGCGCCGCCGGCAAATGTTCGACGAGATGCTCCTCGTGGCACGCGCGCAGGGACTGCAAGACGCATTTGCAGCGTCGCCGAAACTCGCCCGCCTCAAGGGGCAGGCACTGATCGAGAATGCCAGGCTCGATGAGGCCGAAGCCGTGCTCGCGCCGCTGGCCGATCGCCGCGGCGACGAGCGCGAATCACTGGAAGCGCGCGGACTTCTCGGGCGGATCGCCAAGCAGCGCTACGTCAACGATCGCAGCGCCGGATTGCGCAGCCCGGAAAAGCTCAAGCTCGCCATCGATCGGTACCTGAGCTCCTATGCGAAGTCGAAGCTGAAGGAGAAGCCGGCGTGGCACGGCGTCAACGCGGCGGCGATGTTGCGCCGGGCGCAACGGGACGGCGTGCGCCACAAGAGCTCGGCATCGGCTGCGCGGATCGCCTCGACACTCATCAGGAACATCGAACGCCGCTTCGGCGCCGGCGCCGCGGATTTTTGGGACCTGGCCACGGCAGGCGAAGCATTCCTTTGCGCAGGAAAGTTCGATTCGGCCGAGCTCTGGTTTCGTCGCTATGCCGAGGCCACGGACGTGGAGCCGTTTGCGCTTGCCAGCACGATTCGACAGCTGCAGGAGATTTGGGGCCTGTCCGCTACGCAGGGGCCCGGACGCTACATTCTGCCGCCGCTCGAGCAGGCGCTGTCCCGAGTTGCGCAGACGGCCATCGTGTCGGGCGATTTCGTGCAGGAAGCCGATGCGCCGATTCTCGAGAAGGTGTTCGGCAACGCCGCTTTCATCAGCTACGAAAAAATGCTGCTGGGACTGGAACGCTGCAAGGCCATCGGGCGCGTGGAAACGGCGGCGAACGACGGCTTCGGTACCGGCTTCGCCATTCCCGGCGGCAGCCTGTCGCCGAAGCTGAACGGCGCGTTCGTGTTCGTCACCAATGCCCACGTGATCAGCAACGAGGATCCGGACGCTTTGCCACCCGAGAGTGCGCAAGTGACGTTTCATGCGCTGCGCGGTGCCAAGGGCAGGCCGTTCAGCACCAGGTTCGGAAAGATTCTCAAGACCTCGCCGCCGGACAAGCTCGACTTCACGGTTCTCACGCTGAAGGAGCAGCCGAAGAAATTGCAGCCGTACCCCATCGCACCGACGCTGCCCTCGCTCTCGGGGAAGGCCCAGGTCTACGTGATCGGGCATCCGCTCGGCGGCGGACTGAGCTTTTCGCTTCAGGACAACAAGCTCGTCGACCACGGCGCCCCTGCCGACCCCCGTGTGCACTACCGCGCGCCGACGGAACCTGGCAGCTCCGGCAGCGCAGTGTTCAACACCAGCTGGGAGCTCATCGCGCTTCATCATGCGGGCTCGGCTTCGATGCGGCGCATACACGGCGCGGGCTCGTACGAGGCCAATGAGGGCCTGTGGATCCAGGCGATCCTCGCAAACATCAACGGGCATTGAGACCTCGCGGGCGGCGCAGGAGGGAGGACCCATGCAGCAGGAACGAGAACAGGAACCGGTGACGCTTTCGGAAATGGTCCCGCTCGGCCAGCTGGCCGCGGATCTCGAAGGGAACGGCGAGCTGGAGCGCCTGGATCTCGAGGCGCGCGGCCCGCGGATCCACCGGGCTGCGCGATTCCGCGACCGCGGCGGCTACAGCGACGCGTTCATCGAGGAATTCCCGGTGCCGCTGCCGCGCAACGCGCGCGCGAGCGACGAGACCCCGCTGGTCGACGGGAGCGGGTCGGTTCTCAAGTACCAGAACTTCTCGGTGGTCATGTGCAGGCCGCGGCGCCTGCCGTTCTATGTCGCATGCAACATCGACGGCGCGAAGTCGCGCCGGATCACGCGCGACACCGACGTTTGGTTCCACGACGCGCGCATCGACCTGCAGCACCAGATCGGCGAGGCGCTCTACGCCGACAACGACCTGGATCGCGGCCATCTGGTGCGGCGCGAAGACCCCGTGTGGGGCCCGCGGGCGCAGACCGCCAACGACGACACGTTCCACTTCACCAACTGCGCGCCCCAGCACAAGGGGATGAACCAGAAGACCTGGCTCGGACTGGAGGACTACATCCTGCAGAACGCGCGCGTGCACGATCTCGCCGCCTGCGTGCTCACCGGCCCGGTGTTCCGCGACGACGATCTCGAGTATCGGGGCGTGCAGATTCCCAAGGAGTACTGGAAGCTCGTGGCGATCCGCACGCAGGGCCGGCGCTCGGTGACCGCCTACATGATCAGCCAGGCGGGCCTGATCCGCGACCTGGAGTTCGTGTTCGGCAAGTACAAGACCTACCAGGTCAGCGTGAAGCGCATCGAGGAGCTGACCCAGCTCAACTTCGGAAAATTGCGCAACTACGACGGCTTCTCGACCGAGGAGTCCGCGACGCACGAAGCGCTGCGCCAGGAAATCGCCGCGTGGACCGACGTTCAGGGTCTGAAAGTCCGGCATTGTCGTTGGCGTGGAGGCCGGTGCGCGGGCGAGGACAGCCAGCCCCGGCAGGTTCGGCTCTTCTGCTCGTTGACAGCCTTACATCGCCGGCTATACTGCGCGCCCTTCGACGCGTGGGCCGGGTTTTGCCAGTCACGGGAACCCGACAGATCGCCGTGCGCCTATTGACGCATTGCGGAAGTCCTGTATACTCCCGCGTCCCCCGGGGCCAAAGTTGCCCTGCGGTCGCTCTTTAAAAATCAACAGGTAATTTGTGTGGGGACTCGTGTCGAGCGCCTTTGACGCAGACCCGAGTGACCAAGAGTCCAGCAACAGTAATGAGCTAGAACTTTTGGATCCACTCATTCGATTGATCAGTCTCAAAGCTATTAATTGAAGAGTTTGATCCTGGCTCAGATTGAACGCTGGCGGCGTGCCTAACACATGCAAGTCGAGCGGTAACGCGGGAGCAATCCTGGCGACGAGCGGCGGACGGGTGAGTAACGCTTAGGAATCTTCCCAGTAGTGGGGAACAACCCGGGGAAACTCGGGCTAATACCGCATACGTCCATTCTTCGAAAGAGGAGTGGAGAAAGCGGGGGACCGCAAGGCCTCGCGCTATTGGATGAGCCTAAGTCGGATTAGCTAGTTGGTAGGGTAACGGCCTACCAAGGCGACAATCCGTAGCTGGTCTGAGAGGACGACCAGCCACACTGGGACTGAGACACGGCCCAGACTCCTACGGGAGGCAGCAGTGGGGAATATTGGACAATGGGGGAAACCCTGATCCAGCGACGCCGCGTGTGTGAAGAAGGCCTGCGGGTTGTAAAGCACTTTTAGTGGGGATGAAAAGCACCGGGCTAATACCCAGGTGGTCTTGACCTAACCCAAAGAAAAAGCACCGGCTAACTCTGTGCCAGCAGCCGCGGTAATACAGAGGGTGCGAGCGTTAATCGGAATTACTGGGCGTAAAGCGCACGTAGACGGTCTTGTAAGTCGGATGTGAAAGCCCCGGGCTTAACCTGGGAACTGCATTCGAGACTGCATTACTGGAGTATGGGAGAGGGCAGTGGAATTTCCGGTGTAGCGGTGAAATGCGTAGATATCGGAAGGAACATCAGTGGCGAAAGCGACTGCCTGGCCCAATACTGACGTTCATGTGCGAAAGCGTGGGGAGCAAACAGGATTAGATACCCTGGTAGTCCACGCCATAAACGATGACAACTAGATGTCGAGAGGGTTAGCCTCACGGTGTCGCAGCTAACGCGTTAAGTTGTCCGCCTGGGGAGTACGGCCGCAAGGTTGAAACTCAAAGGAATTGACGGGGACCCGCACAAGCGGTGGAGCATGTGGTTTAATTCGATGCAACGCGAAGAACCTTACCTGGCCTTGACATCCTCGGAACTTGGCAGAGATGCCTTGGTGCCTTCGGGAACCGGGAGACAGGTGCTGCATGGCTGTCGTCAGCTCGTGTCGTGAGATGTTGGGTTAAGTCCCGCAACGAGCGCAACCCTTGTCCTTAGTTGCCAGCACTTCGGGTGGGCACTCTAAGGAGACCGCCGGTGACAAACCGGAGGAAGGTGGGGATGACGTCAAGTCATCATGGCCTTTATGGCCAGGGCTACACACGTGCTACAATGGCCGGTACAAAGGGTTGCCAACCCGCAAGGGGGAGCCAATCCCACAAAGCCGGTCGTAGTCCGGATCGGAGTCTGCAACTCGACTCCGTGAAGTCGGAATCGCTAGTAATCGCGAATCAGCATTGTCGCGGTGAATACGTTCCCGGGTCTTGTACACACCGCCCGTCACACCATGGGAGTTGATTGCACCAGAAGCAGGTAGCCTGACCGCAAGGAGGGCGCCTACCACGGTGTGGTCAATGACTGGGGTGAAGTCGTAACAAGGTAGCCGTACGGGAACGTGCGGCTGGATCACCTCCTTTAAAGAGAAACGCGTCCGAAGCGAACGGCGCGAGTTCCCACACAAGTTACCTGTTCAGTGCGTAGTTGGCGCCAGCCTCCAGAACCTTCGGGTCTGTAGCTCAGTTAGTTAGAGCGCACCCCTGATAAGGGTGAGGTCGGAGGTGCAACTCCTCCCAGACCCACCAGTATCGTTTGACGCGGGGCCATAGCTCAGCTGGGAGAGCGTCTGGTTTGCAACCAGAAGGTCGCCGGTTCGATCCCGGCTGGCTCCACCAGCCCGTACGCACACATCGGTTCGATAAACGTCTCATCAGCGCTGCGTCCGCTCGGGTGCAGCGCTGATGATTCGATGCGTGAGCTCGGCTCGCGCACCGCTCTTTAACAATCTGGTCATTTGTTTTTTTGACGCTAAATTTTCAAAGCATTTCATGCTTCGATTTTTTGGATGTCGCATTTGCGAGAATCAGCGACATATGACTCCGACTCCTTGGGGTTATATGGTCAAGTGAATAAGCGCATATGGTGGATGCCTAGGCGGCAGAAGGCGATGAAGGACGTGGTAGCCTGCGAAAAGCCTCGGGGAGCTGGCAAACAAGCTTCGATCCGGGGATGTCCGAATGGGGAAACCCACCGCATCAGCAGTATTCCTGTCTGAATTCATAGGGCAGGAAAGCAAACCCGGGGAATTGAAACATCTCAGTACCCGGAGGAATAGAAATCAACCGAGATTCCCCCAGTAGTGGCGAGCGAACGGGGAAAAGCCCAGTCGTGGTAATCCGATGGAACCTAGTGGAACGGTCTGGAAAGTCCGGCCATAGCGGGTGATAGCCCCGTACACGAAAGGTGAAGTTGGTGAGCGACAAAGAGTAGGGCGGGACACGTGCAATCCTGCCTGAACATGGGGGGACCATCCTCCAAGGCTAAATACTCTCTGCCGACCGATAGTGAACCAGTACCGTGAGGGAAAGGCGAAAAGAACCCCGGAGAGGGGAGTGAAATAGAACCTGAAACCGTATGCGTACAAGCAGTAGGAGCCCCGCAAGGGGTGACTGCGTACCTTTTGTATAATGGGTCAGCGAGTTGCTTTCAGTGGCGAGGCTAACCGAATAGGGGAGCCGTAGGGAAACCGAGTCTTAACAGGGCGCCACAGTCGCTGGGAGCAGACCCGAAGCCAGTCGATCTATCCATGTCCAGGATGAAGGCAGGGTAACACCTGCTGGAGGTCCGAACGAACCACTGTTGCAATAGTGCGTCGATGAGGTGTGGATAGGAGTGAAAGGCTAATCAAGGCTGGCGATAGCTGGTTCTCCCCGAAAGCTATTTAGGTAGTGCCTCGTGCAATCACTTCCGGGGGTAGAGCACTGTTTAGGCTAGGGGTCCATCCCGGACTACCAACCCTATGCAAACTCCGAATACCGGAAAGTCAAAGCACGGGAGACACACGGCGGGTGCTAACGTCCGTCGTGAAAAGGGAAATAACCCAGACCATCAGCTAAGGTCCCAAAGTCTCGGCTAAGTGGTGAACGATGTGAGAAGGCATAGACAGCCAGGAGGTTGGCTTAGAAGCAGCCATCCTTTAAAGAAAGCGTAATAGCTCACTGGTCTAGTCGGCTCGCGCGGAAGATTTAACGGGGCTCAAGCCGAGCACCGAAGCTATGGACTTGTGGGTTCTTCGGAACCTGCAAGTGGTAGGGGAGCGTTCTGTAAGCCTGCGAAGGTGCACTGTGAGGTGTGCTGGAGGTATCAGAAGTGCGAATGCTGACATGAGTAACGTTAATGCGGGTGAAAAACCCGCACGCCGAAAACCCAAGGTTTCCTGAGCCACGTTAATCGGCTGAGGGTGAGTCGGAACCTAAGGCGAGACCGAAAGGTGTAGTCGATGGAAAGCAGGTCAACATTCCTGCACCAGGTTCTGCTGCGATGGGGTGACGGAGAAGGCTAGATCAGCCGGGACTGGTTGTTCCCGGTTTAAGCATGTAGGAGGTGTCTCCAGGTAAATCCGGAGACGCATTAACTCCGAGGCGTGACGACGAGGTTTCTTCGGAAACCGAAGTGATTGATGCCCCGCTTCCGGGAAAAGCCTCTAAGCTTCAGGCAGAACTTGTCCGTACCGTAAACCGACACTGGTGGGTGAGCAGAATATGCTAAGGCGCTTGAGAGAACTCGGGTTAAGGAACTCTGCAATTTGACACCGTAACTTCGGGAGAAGGTGTGCCTCTGATGGTGATCGGACTTGCTCCGTGAGCTGCCAGAGGTCTCAGATAATCGGTGGCTGCGACTGTTTACCAAAAACACAGCACTCTGCTAACACGTAAGTGGATGTATAGGGTGTGACGCCTGCCCGGTGCCGGAAGGTTAATTGATGGGGTCAGCCGCAAGGCGAAGCTCCTGATCGAAGCCCCGGTAAACGGCGGCCGTAACTATAACGGTCCTAAGGTTTGCTAATCGCTAGCCTTGGTTAAACCGAACTATATGCGGGAAACTCCTCCACAGCCGTTTGGTACTCGTCGATCTTCGGATCGGCAGTAAAAATCCAACGGACATGGGGACAATCCGCAGGAAAGGCCCGGCGACGAGTCGGGAATCCTCAGAGACTTCACGTTCGGGAGTTCCCTATGCAACTCGATGCGCAGTGGATCGTCGGCTTCGTCGACGGCGAAGGCTGCTTTCATGTGAGCATCAATGCTCACCCTGAAATGTCAGCTGGAGCTCAGGTCTTGCCTGAGTTCACGGTCGTCCAGCACGAGCGCGACGTCCAGGTCCTGCATGCGTTGAAGAGCTATTTCGAATGCGGCGTGGTTCGTAAGAATCACGGCGATCGAATGGCCTATCGCGTGCGTGGGCACGAGCACTTGGCGAAGAACATCATTCCGTTCTTCGAAAAGCACTCGCTGAAAACGCGCAAGCGAGTTGACTTCATCAAGTTCAGAGAAATCGTGAACCTGATGAAGAGCGGTGAACATTTGAAACGCGAAGGCGTGGAGCGAATCCGCGCGATCGCCGATCAGATGAACCGCAAGGGGCTCAAGATAAAGTCCGGCTGCTCCGGAAACGGAGTGGAGTGATCGAGCGAAATTCCTTGTCGGGTAAGTAACATTGCCCGGAACGGCGGTGACGCCGTTTCATTCAACCGGCTCAAATCGGTGAAGCCCTACCGCTGCTCTTGCAGGGGCGCGCGGGTAATACCGAGGGTAAGATCGAATGCAATTCGATCCCCGTAACGACTCAGGGGATGAGATCCCTGGATGGCCTCGCGGCCATAACACGCCGGCCCTGACCGCAAACAGCGATGAGAGCACTCAGCTCGTCGTGGTCAGGTGAACGTATAGTCTATGCCACGGGACGACCGTGGAGATCATGAAGTTCCGACCTGCACGAATGGCGTAACGCTGGCCACACTGTCTCGACCCGAGACTCAGTGAAGTTGAAATCGCTGTGAAGATGCGGCGTACCTGCGGCAAGACGGAAAGACCCCGTGAACCTTTACTATAGCTTTACACTGAACTTTGAACCTGTCTGTGTAGGATAGGTGGGAGCCTTTGAAGCGAGGGCGCTAGCTCTCGTGGAGGCAACCTTGAAATACCACCCTGGCATGTTCGGAGTTCTAACCTAGGCCCGTAATCCGGGTCGGGAACAGTGTATGGTGGGTAGTTTGACTGGGGCGGTCTCCTCCTAAAGAGTAACGGAGGAGTGCAAAGGTACCCTCAGCGCGGTCGGTCATCGCGCATAGAGTGCAATGGCATAAGGGTGCTTAACTGCGAGACGGACATGTCGAGCAGTAGCGAAAGCTGGTCATAGTGATCCGGTGGTTCTGTATGGAAGGGCCATCGCTCAACGGATAAAAGGTACTCCGGGGATAACAGGCTTATTCCTCCCAAGAGTCCACATCGACGGAGGAGTTTGGCACCTCGATGTCGGCTCATCACATCCTGGGGCTGTAGCAGGTCCCAAGGGTATGGCTGTTCGCCATTTAAAGTGGTACGCGAGCTGGGTTCAGAACGTCGTGAGACAGTTCGGTCCCTATCTGCCGTAGGCGTTGGAGAATTGAGGGTGAGCTGCTCCTAGTACGAGAGGACCGGAGTGGACGCACCTCTGGTGTTCCGGTTGTCACGCCAGTGGCACTGCCGGGTAGCTATGTGCGGACGGGATAACCGCTGAAAGCATCTAAGCGGGAAGCCCCCCCCAAGATTAGTTCTCCCTGGGAACTCGATTCCCCTGAAGGGCCGTCACAGACTATGACGTTGATAGGCTGGGTGTGTACGCGCAGCAATGCACTGAGCTAACCAGTACTAATTGCCCGTGAGGCTTGACCATATAACACCCAAGCGGTTGGGTGTTATCGAGATGATCGCGACATGCGAGCATCCAGACGGTCGAGCGTGAGATCTTTGAAGATCGCGTCGAGAAACAAATGAGCCGGATTGGAGGATTGCCTCCGGTGCCGGACTTTCAACGTCCGGCTCCGGAGGTCAAACCTCGAAAAGTTTGCCTGGCGGAAATAGCGAGTGGGAACCACCCGATCCCATTCCGAACTCGGAAGTGAAAACGCTCTGCGCCGATGATAGTGTGGCCGCAAGCCATGCAAAAGTAGGTCACTGCCAGGCTCTTGAATGCGAAGCCCCGTGAGTCGCGAGACTCACGGGGCTTTCGTTTTTCCGCCGCCGCTTCCGGATCCTCAGGATCGCAGGATCGGCGGTGAGCCGTGCTTGGGCGGCGCAAGATCCTCGACCTTGACGAGGTGCTCCCAGTGATCGCCGAAGTCGTAGGTGTAGGTGAACCGGCGCACGCCGGATTCGATCAGCGGCTTCAGGCGCACGCGGCGCTCATCGGCGATCGGCTCGGTCTGCCACTCCTCGTCCGGGATGCCGTAACGCCGGCGGGCGATCTCATACTCGTGTAGATGACTGTCGGTCCAGCCCATCGTGCACTGCAAGATCGTGTGCAACGTCGCGAGCGTGACCGTCTCGGGCACGAGGATGCGTCGCCAGACGAGCGGCGTCACACCGCGCAGCTCGATCTTGAGCTGCGCCCGCATGGCGGTGAGGGACGCTACGCCGCGTGCGCGAGGGGCAGCCGGCTTGCGACTCGCCACGGCAGCAACTCTGTGCGCGTTGCCTCACAATAAATGTTACCCAGCGGCACCGTTGCCTCACGTGAAATGTTACCGGTGAAGGGAAATGTCACCATTGCGGCCTGACCCCTGGGGAGGACGCTATGGAGACCAAGATCAGCCTTGCGGCCCGTGTCGAATGGGCGAATGCCATTCGGCGGCGTTATCGGATCGCCAGCGGCAAAGAAAAGCGGAAGATCCTGGACGAGTTCATTGCGGTGAGTGGCTACCACCCTAAATCTGCGATCCGTGCGCTGAACGCGCAGCCAAAACCCAAGCGGCCTCAGACACGTCGTCGCCCGAGCCTGTATGACGATGCGGCGCGCCAGGCGCTGATCGTGCTCTGGGAGGCATCCGATCGCCTCTGTGGGAAACGGCTGCGGCCACTGCTGCGGATTTTGCTGCCCGCTCTCGATGCGCCATGGCCACTTGCAGCTCGATGAAGCGATCCAGATCAAGGTGCTGGCGATGAGTGCTGCAACGATCGACCGGTTGTTGCGCACGCCGCGCAATGCGACCGGCACCCGAAAGCCTCGCCGCGTGACGCCGGAGATCCGCCGCCGCATACCGGTGCGTACCTTTGCCGATTGGAACGAGCCACCACCGGGAAGCATGGAAATGGATCTCGTCGCGCATTGCGGGGAAGTGAACAAAGGAAGTTACATCAATAGTCTCGTGCTCACCGATATCGCAAGCGGTTGGACCGAGTGCACACCGTTGGTCGTACGTGAAAGCGGCTTGCTCATTGAGGCGCTGGAACGTATCCGCATCGGGCTGCCCTTTGCGCTTCGAGCTCTGGATGTCGACAACGGCAGTGAGTTCGTGAACGAAGCGATGATCCAATATTGTCTGCGTAATGGCATCGAGTTCACTCGATCTCGGCCCTATCGCAAGAACGACCAGGCCTGGATCGAACAAAAGAACGGCGCCATCGTGCGCAAGCACTTGGGGTATCGGCGGTTCGAAGGCATCGCTGCGGCACAGGTGCTCGCGCGACTGTACGGCGCCTCGCGGCTGTTCGAGAACTTCTTCCAGCCCTCCTTCAAGTTGGCCGAAAAGCATCGGCAGGGTGCACATGTGACGAAGCGGTATCATCCACCGCAAACGCCTTGCGAGCGGCTTTTGCAGGCTGAAACGCTGTCCGAGTCCATCAAGGTCAAGTTGCGCGAGGTCGGCAATGCGCTCGATCCACTGAAGCTGCTCGAGGAAGTGCGTGCGATGCAAAGCCATCTGGTGGAGCTCGCCAATGGCGGCAAGCCCGATGTCTCCAGCGTGCAGGAACCGAATTTGCCGGTGTTCCTGGCGAGCCTGTCCAGCGCTTGGCGAGCAGGAGAAGTCCGGCCGACGCACTCCGCAGAGGCGCAACCGCGCTATCTACGACCACTCCAAGCTGTTGTGCGTCGGGACACCATTGCTCCACGACAGGCGGTTCCGCCTCCTCAACCCAAGGTTGTGCAGATGGAAGCACGGCCGGTTGTCACGCCTCGGTTAGACGCAGAAATCGAGAAGCGCTGTGAACTTCAGCGACAGGAGTTCGCTAGGCGACACATCCGTCGGCAGCACGCCTTCACGCTGATCTGGCCATTGGTGTGTCGTCGACTCGAGGAGCGCCCGAACATGAATGCGACCGAGCTGTTTGATGAACTGCGCGTCCAGTACCCTGGCCGCTTTCACCGCGGTCAACTCCGTGCCTTTGCCCAACGGGTCGGACGTTGGCGTGAGGATGCACGAGCTCGGGGCGTGATCATTGGTCCGCTGCGCTATCGGCAATCGCCGATACCTCGCACCCGTCGACGCCCCGATCCGTTGCAGGCACATTGGGCAGAGCTGTGTGAGTGGCTAAACGACGATCCTGATCAGACTGGCTCTGAACTCTTCACCACGCTGAGGACCAAGTACCCTGACTGTTACACCGCCGGGCAGCTGCGTACGCTGCAGCGCCGACTCAAAACCTGGCGGCACGAAGCGGTGCAGCGGCTGATCTGCGAGATGCAAGACTTCACCCAAGATGTCGGTTCCAGGATCGGGTGAACACTATGGCCGGCATCACTACCCAGTCTGAGCTTCTGCCGCCTGCGGCGTCAGACTGCCCTTCGTTTTACGGTTCATAGATGAACTTACGCAGGAAAAGCCGCAACTCTCGGTAACATCTTCAGTGAGGCATCCGGTAACAAAATTACGTGAGGCAACACGACAAGGGGCTACTTTTCGGATTGATTGTCGCGCGGCGATGGGACGCCGACGTTTTTGGATGTTGCGTAGGTTGCGGGTCGTCCTGCGCCTTGCTGTTTGCGCTCGAGAGCGGCGCGGCGGCGGTAACTCTCGACGTTCATTTCGAAGATCGTCGCATGGTGAACGAGGCGGTCCACCGCTGCGAGGGTCATGGCCGGATCCGGGAAGATCTTTCCCCATTCGCCAAAAGGCTGGTTCGCCGTGATCAGCATCGAGCGGCGCTCGTAGCGAGCGCTGATCAACTCGAACAGCACCGAGGTTTCCGCTTGGTCCTTGGTCACGTAGGCGATGTCGTCGAGGATCAGCAGGTCAAAGCGCTCCAAGCGCGCGAGCGCCGCTTCGAGCGCCAGTTCACGGCGAGCCGGGGAGTACCGGCCTTGCGCCCAGCCAGCTCGGCCCGTCGCTGTCGACACGATAACCGAGTTGTTGCAGCAGGCGACGTAAACGCATTGGTTTGCGCATATCCGGTGGTGCGTCGGCGAGATCGAACTCCATGAAACTCGATGCTCGAAGACGACCGGCCATCGGGGTGACCAGAACTCTGTGATCCACATACAGAGCCGGCGCATCGACGTGTGAAGGATGTCCCGGCAGTTCGACGTGATAGCCGCGCGCGGCCTGGAGCGGTGCGTGTAAGCCGAACGCGCGTAGAAGCGGCGCTGACCACGGTCTGGCGCAAACTACCACACCCGATACGGCGAGCGTGCCGTCGTCCGTAACCAATTCGATGTCGTCACCTCGAGGTGACATTGCGCGGACCTCTGCCCGTTGCAGGACCGCGCCACGACGTATTGCCGCACGCACCAGCGCCTGACAGGTCTCGAACGGGTCGACTACATGTGCGGACTCGGGAAACCACAGGCCGGAAATCTGCCGCGCACTTGCGGCCGCGGCCGCGGCCACGGCCTTCAGGACTTCAGTGCGGACGCTGTCAGTTGAAATGCCGAGATGCTCCATGTGCAGCCGTTCGGCGCGCGCGCGGCTCGCTGCTCCCGGCCTGGTCCAGAACTGGTAGTGACCGTTGCGACGCAGGAGATCCTGGTGGCCAATCTCCCTCAGAAGCCTGTTGAACGCGGCGGCAGCCGGTTTGACCAGCGGCTCCAGGTATTGAGTGTTCTCGGCGCGCCGAAAAGCGGCTATGGCGAAGCGGCGGGCCCATGGCAGGAACTCGGGCAGCCCCCGCACCGAAACAGACAGCGGCCCGCCAAGGGCAAAGAGCTCGCGCCAGAATCCAAACAGCAGCTGTAGCGACGGCACGGGCTCAACAAGCTCCGCCGCGATATGCCCCACGTTCCCGAAGCTGGCGCCTGCCCGACCGGGCTCATGCCGATCAATGAGCAGGACGGGGTGTCCTTCGCGCGTGAGGGTCCAGGCCACTGCGCAGCCGATGATGCCGGCGCCCACGACAGCGATCGGCTTCTTATTTGCTTGTGATGGCATCGGTAGAACGTATACCATCTACGTTCGGGCTACAACGATCCGAGGCGCTGCGACACCGTGTCCGCGCGCTGCGGGTATCGATAGCACTGGAGCAACATCCATCGTCATGAGAGTAGTCGATGCCCAGGAGGTGGGACACGTTCTGAGGTTTCCTGAACTGATCAAGGAGCTGCGCACAGCGTTCGCGGGGCTCCATGGTTCACCACGCCGCAACGTGTATCGACTCGTGGACGACGAGCTCTCGCACGACGCTTTCGCCGTCCTGCCCGCTTGGAACGAAGAGTTCATGGGCGTCAAGGCATTCACCTATTTGCCAGGCAACGCGTCGCGAGGAAGACAGATTCTGCATGCCAAGATCCTGCTCTTCGACCGGCATACGGGAGAGCCGCAGGCGGTGGTTGATGGAACTTCAGTCACCTACTGGCGGACTGCTGCGATAGCGGCACTGGCAGCAGATTTCCTCGCGCGGCGGGATGCGAAGCGCCTATTATTCTGCGGCACCGGCAACCTGGCACCCTATATGATTCTTGCGCATGCCTGCGTACGCAACTACGAGATCATCGAGGTGTGGGGTCGTCGCCGCGATCAAGTGGCGCGCACGGTGACTGCGGTCCTCGAGAGCAGACCCGAGCTGCCCTGCTTTGCAGCCCACGACCTCGAGGAGTCCGCCCATGCAGCCGACGTCGTGAGCTGCGCTACCGCGGCCCGGCAGCCGCTGATCTTCGGAGAGTGGATACGGCCGGGAACCCATACGGATTTCTCGGGCAACCATGAGCCGAACAGTCGTGAGTGCGACAGCGATCTCGTCGCGCGCTCCAGTGTGTATGCCGATAGCTCTGCCAACGTGCTGAACGAGGCCGGTGAGATCCTCATCCCACTTCAGGAAGGAAGCATCGCGCCCCCACATCTGGTTGGCGACCTGGCGCAGCTATGCGCAGGCAAGGTGCCTGGCCGCCAGCGCGAAACTGAGATCACCCTCTTCAAGTCCGTCGGCACGGCCTTGAGCGACCTGGTTGCCGCCGGCCTCGTCTTTCGGACGCTGGAGTGCACATGAAAAAATACAAGCGGCCGATTCCGATCATCACCCAGCCCGCCACTGCCCGCGTTGGCGGGCCTTTGCACGGAGCGCGACCATGAACGAGTCCTTGGTCCGCACGATGAGTAGTCAACTCACCAAGCGCATCCGCGAGCGGATTCTCACGGGAGAGTATGCACCGGGCAAACAGTTGCTGCAGGATGTGATAGCCGCTGAGTTCGGCGTGAGCAAGATTCCGGTGCGCGAGGCGCTCGTGCATCTGCGCTCGGAGGGGCTGGTCGACATCTACGCTCACCGGGGCTTTCAGGTGCGGCCCGTGTCCGCAAGGGAAATGCAGGAAGTCTTCCGTCTGCGGTTGGACATCGAACCTGAGGCGGTAGCGACGGGGGCACGGATTGCGTCAGCCGAAGACCGCGCGCTTGCGAAAGCTGCATTCCTCGCAGAAAGCAGAGCAGTGGCTGCGAAGGAGAACAGGTACTCCGGGGACCTGAACAGCGAGTTCCATCTTGCACTCATAGTGCCTCGCCTGCAGCCTGTCACGCACGAAGTGCTGCAGCGGCTGTATACCCTCTCGGAACGTTACGTACGGATGCACGTACAGACTGCGGGTCGCGCGAAGCGGTCAATGAAAGAGCATGCGAAGCTGCACGATGCCTGGTCGAAAGGCAATGCCAAGGCGGCCCAGAGTCTGGTGAGCGCGCACATCGAAGCCATTCGTGACGATCTCGCCGCTGTGCTGTCGGATCACGAGTGATTTCGCTGCTTCCGTGAGGGATCAGACGCGACTCCGGCCGCGGTCAACTCGCGCCGCGCTATCGCTGGATCCTGGCCCGACGATCCGGCTGCTGTTGCGAACCCGATCGCACAAACGGTAACGATACCGCCGACAACCTGCAGTGGCTGCAGCGCTTCGTCGAGTAGCACCCATGCGTAGAGAGCAGCGGCAACGGGCTGCATGTAGATCCCCACCGAGCCGAGAGTAGCCGGCAGATGAGCAAGTGCGTACGCGATCAATCCCTGGCCGATGAACTGCGCAATGAATGCGAGAGCGGCGAGTATCAACCAGCCTTGCGGCGTGTCGGGTACAAACTTCTGCGTTAGCGCAACGGGAAGCAGCACGACAGCGAAGGCCAGAGTCGTCAGCAACATGACGACGGCTGTACGGTATGCGGCACGCAGGCGGGCAATGGCAATGATATAGCCCGCGTAGAAGCAGGCGGCACTGAGCCCGAGCAGATCACCAACGAAGGCCGTGTCGCCGCGGGCGATGTTGGGCGCCACGATCAGCACCAGCCCTGCCAGAGCAAGCGCGAGTGCAGCCAGGAATCGCGGTGCAGGACGGGCTCCCCAGGCGATCCAGGCGAATATCGTGATGAGCAATGGTGCGAGGCAGGCCTCGAGTGTCGCGGCTGCGACCGAAGTCAGCATGAGTGACCAGTGCCACAGCGCTAGGTCCGCGGCAAAGAGAGCACCGGCCCAGAACATTGCTGGTTCTCTACAGCCAACCTGGAGGGAGTTGCTGCCGGCGACGAGTGCTGGACGGCGGCGAGTTCGCACGATCAAGAGCCACAGGGCGAACATCGGTACCGCCAGGGCCCCGCGCCAGAATGCGGTGGCAGTCGTTCCGGTTTCGGAAATGCGGACGAAGATGCCAGAGCTTCCGATGGCCAGGCCGCCAACGAGCAGGGCGAGCACTGCTGCGACCTTGAGTCGATCTGTGCCGGTAGCTCGCGGGACGGCACGTGGATTAAGGTGATCCGTCGGCACGGGCGTACTTGTTACTCGGGTCACAGCGGCATCGGATGTGCCGCCGATCTGCGTCTGGCTTGTTGACGTACCGTAGAACGTATACGATCTACTCATCGTCGGCAATGTCGCGTCCTTATCCGGGAATGATGGTGCAGCCGCTCGAATGTTCATGGGCAGGGGTGTTCCCCGCAGCCACCACCCAGTTCGATGCTCAGTTGAGGGTGGATCTCGCAGGAACGCTTGCGGTACAAGGAGCCCTGCTGCGCGATGGTGTCCATGGCCTGGTGGTCCTCGGCACGGTGGGCGAGAACAATTCGCTGAGCGCCTCAGAGAAGCGGGCGCTCCTCGAGGCTAGCGTCGACGCGGTGGGCGGCAGAGTTCCGGTGATCGCCGATATCTCGGAGTTCACGACGGATGCCGCAGTCGGCTTCGCGCATGACGCGGAGCGTGTCGGTGCCGGTGGTCTGATGGTTCTGCCACCGATGGTCTATGTGCCGACTCCTGCGGAACTGGAGCAGCACTTCAAGGCAGTCGCTGCGGCGACTTCTCTTCCGATCATGCTGTACAACAATCCACCGGCCTACCGAGTCTGCATCGACCTCGATACGCTTCATCGGCTGGCGGAGGTGCCGAACATAGTCGCCGTCAAGGAGTCGAGCCCCGATCCGCGTCGCTTCACGGATATCATCAACCGCTGCGGCGAGCGCTTCGTCCTGTTCGCTGGACTGGATGACATTGCCTTCGAAGGCTTGCTGCTGGGCGCGCGCGGCTGGGTTTCGGGCCTGACCAATGCCTTCCCGGTCGAATCGCTGGCGTTGTACGCGGCAGTGCGCGCGGGAGATCTGGAGCCGTGCGCGGCGCATCTACCGCCGGTTCATGCCGCTGCTGCATCTGGATGCAGAGCACGACCTCGTGCAATCCATCAAGCTGGCCGAGGCCATGATGGGCCGCGGCACGGAATATGTGCGTGCACCGCGCCTGCCACTGGCCGGCGAGCGCCGCGCGCAGGTCGTTTCGATGGTCGAGCATGCCAAGGCCAACCGGCCGGTAGCAAACTAGGGCCTCCGGGCTCAAGCATGCACGGTGGAGGCGCGGTGTCACTGATTGCAACTGATCTGATCCGCAGCGCCGTCGTGTGGGATAACCACGCATGTATGCCGTTGAGGGCTGAAGACGGCTTCCTGCCTCAGCTCAGCCGGCACAAGCAGTCCGGCCATACCGTGGTCTCGCTCAACGTTGGGTACGACGCCATGTCGTTCGAGAGCAACGTCCGGGTGATCGCCCACTTTCGGCACTGGATCCGCAGACACGCGGATGAGTACATGCTCATCGAAAGGGCCGCCGACGTACACGAGGCGAAGCGCAGCGGGCGTCTCGGAATCTGCTTCGATCTGGAAGGGGCAGCGGCGCTGGGCGATCAGCTCAGCATGGTCGAGCTCTTCTATGACCTGGGCGTGCGCTGGATGCTGATGGCCTACAACAAGAAGAACTCGGTGGGCGGTGGATGCCTGGAGGCCGGAGGACTGACCGGCTTGGGCCGCTCCGTTCTCGACGAGATGCGGCGCGTGGGAATGGTTCCTTGCTGCTCGCATACGAGCTGGGAGACCGCGCAAGAGGTCATCGCCTACGTCGACGGTCCCGTGATCTTCTCCCACTCCAACGCCCATGCAGTGCACGCGAACCCGCGCAACATTCCAGATCACCTGGCGAAGGCCTGCGCCGCCAGTGGCGGCGTCGTCGGCGTGGTCGGTTACGGGCCTTTCATCGGTAGTCGCGCGGATGGCACGGTGGACAACAGCACCGCCGGCCTGTTCCGACACCTCGATCATTTCGTCCAGCTCGTGGGTCCCGAACACGTCGGTCTGGGGATCGACTACGTCTTCGACATTGAAGAAGTGCTGCAGTACTACAGCGCGCATCCTGATGTATTGCCGGCCTCGGCCGGGTACTCAGCCGAAGTTGCCGGTGCCATGACCGAGCCGGAGCGGCTGCCCGCACTGGTTCAGACCATGATCGACCATCAGTACCCGCAGGAGGCGATCGTCCAGATACTGGGCGGCAACCATTTGCGAGTCGCCGAAGCCTGCTGGCGCTGAGCGACGTATCACTGAGCCCGCAATCCCGCATCTCGGATCACCATGCCTTCAACAAGAACCTCCCCGATAACGAAGCGCAATAAAGCCAAGCGCATGCGCGAGCGCGCGAGCTACGACCTCGAAACGGTCTATGCCATGCTGGATGCGGCCCTGTTCTGCCACATCGCGTATGTCGTCGATGGCCAACCGTACTGTACGCCCACGTTGTTCTGGCGGAGGCAGAACCACGTGATCTGGCATGGCTCCGCTGGCAGCAGGATGCTGAGGGAGCAGGTCAAGCACGTCGACGTGTGCCTGACGGTCACTTTCCTGGATGGCATCGTACTCACGCGCACCGCTTTCAGGCACGCCGTCAATTACAGATCCGCGATGCTGTTCGGGAGAGCGTCGCCCATCGACGATCCCGAGGAGAAGCGTCTGGAGGCGGCGTGGCTGATCGACAATTTCCTGCCTGGCCGAAGCCAGCGGGTTCTGCCCCCCACACCGGCCGAGCTCAAGCAGGCGAGTTTCCTCAAGATGCCCATCGAGGAAGCTTCGGCGAAGATCCGCAACTTTCCCGCCTCGCACGAAGCGGAGGAGTTCCGCAGCACGCCGGTGTGGGCGGGCGAGATCCCGATAGAAATGCGGACCGGGGAGCCGGTCAGGTGCACAGCCCTGGACGAGGGGATCGCCAGCGGACCTGAGCTCGAGCATTATCGCGGTGGTGCTCGGCTGGACGAAGTGCTGTTGAAGATACGGCGGCAATCTCCGAAAAAGTACTAGCCGGGCCGGATGCACTGAGCCGGCGACTCGATGCTCAAGGTACTTTCAGGTCCAGAACTGAATCCAGCCCACGGTGGACACCCACGAGGGTCGTGACCTTGCGAGTGGCCAGTAGCGTGCCGTCGATGAACGGCTCGGCGTGGCTGGTGGCGTCGTGGCGAATCGTCAGGCGTTCGTGCGACCGCGCCAGGATTATCTCGAAGCCGAAGACGAGCCCGGGCAGGCGGATGGCGTGGATCTGGGTGCCCTGAACTGACGCACCTCGTGAGCGGCAGTCGCCGACGAACGAGTCAGGGGCGATCGCGTGTGCGGGCGCGCCCTGCGTGTGCAGGCGGCTGGCGAGCTCGCGCGCGGTGCCGCTGATCGCATCGATCTTGTCGTCGTGGCCGTATTCGATGATTTCCCAGCTGTCGACATAGCGTGCCGCGCAGGTTGCGAACACCTGTGCCAGCACCGCCGTGATCGCGAAGTTGCCGTGCAGGACGCCGACGCGCTTGGCCCGCGCCTCGCGATCAAGGATGTCGAACTGTTCGGCGCTGATACCGGAACTGCCGACGACCACGTGGATTCCAGCCGCGACCGCCGCGCGGACGTTATCGAAGACGGCCCGGGCCGACGTGTAGTCCACCAGAACGTCGAATTGGTCGCGTGCCAGGGCCTCGGCTACGGACGCGCGAATATCGATCACGCTGTCGCAGCCGAGAACCGCTCCCACCGACTGGCCTGCGGTGCTTCTGGCAACTGCCGAGGCCAGCACAAGGTCTTGCTGGGCAAGTATTGCGGGAGTCAGCGCGCGCCCCACGTCGCCGGTTACGCCCGCCACGCAAATCCTTAGAGCAGCGCTCCTCGAGGATACAGCCGGCGCTTCGCGCCCCGAGTCTGCGTTCGATGTCGTTTCGACCACTGTCGGCGCCGCCTCGGGTCATGGGGGAGATTCGCACAACGTATATGATCTACGATCGCCAGGCAACGTGGTGTCCGCGCGCCCATAGCGGCAGTCGCGTGACGTTGCCGTCATCACGTAGATCGTATACGTTACGCTGACACCAGTGAGGTGCAACCCTCCGATGAGCTTGCCATTCTGTCTCGTGAAACCCCTGGCGATAGGCGCCGCACTGCTCAGCGCGTCGATCGCGGGCGCGGCTGATTCCACTGGTCGGCGGGATCCGCTCCAAGGGGCGGATCGCTACATCGAACAGGTACGTGCCGACTGGAAGAATGTCGGCGCCGCGGTCGCCGTCGTTCGAGGTGCCGAGGTGCTCTATGTGAGAGGCTTCGGCCTCCGAGAGACGGGGAGGACCGAACCCGTAACCCCGGAAACACTGTTTCAGATCGGCTCCACTACCAAGGCCTTCACCACCGCTGCACTCGGCATCCTCGTCGACGAGGGGAAGATCGCCTGGGATGATCCGATCATCAAGCATGTGCCTGAGTTTCAACTGCAGGACCCATGGCTGACGCGGCACGTGACGCTGCGTGATGCCGTCACTCACCGAAGCGGTGTTCCGGACAACTACTATGCCTATCTCGCGCACATGGATGACGACGCAGTAGTCCGGCAACTGCGCTACCTCACACCCGAGGGGGAATTTCGCGCCTCTTTCCGTTACAACAACCTCATGTATGCCGCCGCCGGCAAGGTCATCCAGGCGGCCGCTGGCATGAGTTGGCATGATTTCGTCGCAGCGCGACTGCTGAAACCGCTCCAGATGACTCGCAGCGGGACGAGCGCCAACCAGTTCTGGGACCCGCAGAACGTCGCGGACGTGTTCTTCGGCTCTGCGCGTGTGGAGCGCCCGAGCCTGGATCAGGCTCGCGACTCCAACCTCGCCATGCCGCACGGCCTGGCTGAGGACGGTTCGGTGGCCGTGCGGCCGTGGCTCACGTTCGACAACGCCGCTCCCGCTGGTTCCATCGTGGCGAGCGCCTCCGACATGGCGAATTGGCTCATTCTCCATCTCAACGAAGGACGTTTCGCCGGACAGCAGCTGCTGCAGGCGGACACGGTGCGGCAATTGCACGCTGCACAGAACCCGCAGATGCGTCGCAGTGTGTTCCCTCTCGACAACGTGCAGGTCGCGATGGGATGGTTCAGAGGTGGCTATCAGGGGCACATGCACGTGGCGCACAGTGGCGGGATCATCGGCTTCCCCGCCTATGTCGCCCTGCTGCCGGAGCAGAAGCTGGGAGTCGTCGTGCTCGCCAACGGACCCGTGGAATTGGGAGATGACTACAAGTTTCACCGCTCCATAGCGTTCTGGGTCTTCGACCGGCTGCTCGGAGTGCCGGTGCGCGACTGGCGCATGGAATTCCTGACCCAGCTACGGGACTCGCAGCAACAGGCAGAGAAGTCGGCAGAGCAGCTCCGCAGATCACGCCTGCCGGACGCGCCACCGTCACTGCCGCTGGAGAAGTACGCGGGGGACTACGAGGATGAAAATGTGCCTTCCGGACTCGTCCTCGTTCGTGTCGAGAATGGTCGCCTCACTCTGCGCTTCGCGGGGGCGGGCGCATTCTCCGGTTACCTCGAACATTGGCACCATGACCTGTTCCGTCTGCACTCCAATGCACCGGGACACAACACGGTGGAGCTGGGTTTCACGGACTTCGCTGTCGATCCTCTCGGAAACGTGGCGTCGATTTCCGTCGGCTCGGCCTATTTCAATTTCACGCTGAAAAGGGTGAAACCTCCAGAGGCAGGACCACTTCAATGAACGGGCGAACTGACTCTGCGATGGCACTTATCGTCGGCGCCGCACTTTTCGGCCTCGCCGCCACGAGCACTGCCGCAGAGCCGAAGCCGCTGGCGGGAGCGGACCGCTATATCGAGCGGGCCCAGGCGAATTTCGGAAACGTGGGTGTGGCGGTCGCTGTCGTCCGGGGCAGTGACGTGATCTACGCGCGTGGATTCGGGGTGCGCGAGTGGGGGAAGGCTGCGCCTATCACGCCAGACACGCTGTTCGAGGTGGGTTCGACGACGAAAGCGTTCACCACTGCGGCGCTCGGGATTCTCGTCGACGAGGGCAAGATCGGCTGGGATGAGCCAGTGATCAAGTACTTGCCGGAATTCCAGTTGCAGGACCCCTGGCTCACCCGGCACCTCACCATTCGCGACGCGGTCACCCATCGCAGCGGCGTTGCCGATAACTTCTATGCGTACACCTCCGTCCTCGACAAGGACGCGGTTGTCCGCCAACTGCGCTATCTGAGCGCCGAGTCCGAGTTCCGGGATTCCTATCACTACAATAATCTGCTGTATGCCGCAGCGGGTAAGGTCCTGGAGGCGGCGTCCGGTACGACCTGGGACGAATTCATGAAACGCCGCGTGCTGGAGCCGCTGGCAATGAAGCGCAGCGGCACGAGTGCCTATCAGTTCTGGGACGCAAAATACGTTGCGCCGGCGTTCTACGGCTCGGCACCAGTCCGTAGCGTCCACATCGATCAGGCAATCGATCGGGATGTCGCGATGCCCCATGGCTTGGATGAGAGCGGCGCCATCAACGTGTTGCCGTGGATCACGTTCGACAATGCTGCCCCGGCGGGTGCGATTGTTTCCAGCGCTACCGATATGGCCAACTGGTTGGTCATGCACGTCAACGACGGGAGTTTCGCGGGACGGCAGCTCCTGAAGAAGGATACGGTGGAGGAGCTTCACGCGCCACAGAACCTGCGGATCGGCAACTATGGCCAGTTTCCGCTGGATAGCGTGGACAGCTACGCGATGGGCTGGATTCAAGGCAAGTACCGCGGCCACGTACACCTCGCTCACGGCGGCGGCATGCTCGGATTCCCGGCCTACATGGCGGTGATACCGGATCGGAAGATCGGGGTCGTCGTGCTGTCCAATGGACCGATGATGATTACCGATGATGGCAAGTTCCACAGGTCGATCGCGTTCTGGCTGTTCGACCGGCTGCTCGGGGCGCCGATGCGTGATTGGGGCAAGGAGTTCCTGACTCAGAAGCAGGCAGCCCAGCACGACGTTCGAGCGCAGGGAAGTCCAGTTGCGGCAGGCTCGCTTGAGTAACGCGCCGCATTCCCTGCCTCTCGAGAAGTATGCCGGTCGCTACCAGGACGAGCGCATTCCCACAGGACGGGCCAGCGTGAGCGTCAAGAACGGTGTGCTGATGCTGAGCTTTGGCGAAGGTGCTCTTACGGGCGAGTTGGAACATTGGCACAACGATGTCTTTCGACTGCACACGAACGCCGGCGGTTACGATTTGATCGGGCCCGGATTTGCGACGTTTACGGTCGATGCCGCAGGAGCGGTCGCGGCGCTCTCTATCGCATCGCCATGGTTCAAGTTCTCCCTGCAGCGAGCCAAGCCCTAGGCAGATCGCGCCTCCAGCTATGATTCGTTCAACTTTGGCGGGCTTCGGCGCACTGCTCGCGGCACTCTTGTTCGCGTCCACGGCGGCTGGCGCAAATCCGCAAGTGCGCACGATCACGGTGTTCGTGGAGCTCGATTCTTCGCGCTTTGAAGTACAGCTCGCAGAAGCGGCGGTGAAGCTCAGGCAAGCGCAGGAGCTCTTCGCGCAGGCAGGCTACAGCGTGCAGACGCTACGCGTGGTCACTCAACCGTTCATGCGCTATGTGGACGACATGAGCGAGTCGGAGGCGCTGGCGTTGCTGCTACGCATCGAGGAACTTGCTCGACGCAACGGAGTCGGCGTGAACATCGGGCCAGCTGTCATCAATGACAGCTCCGACGCGCGATCGCTCGCGCTGCTCGCAGCGGTGCAGCGACGCGGCACCTCGCTGAGCTCCAGCATGATAGTGGCAAGCGAAGCGGGCGTTCACTGGAACGCCGTGCGGGCAGCCGCGCGTCACGTTCGGGAGGTCGCCGTCGGCAGCCCGCGCAGTCAGGGCACATTCAACTTCGCCGCGCTGGCGATGATGAGTCCGGGCTCGCCGTTCTTTCCAGGTGCGTATCATTTCAACCAGGGCGGACGGTTCTCCATCGGCCTGGAATCCGCCAACGTCGTAATGGCGGTGCTGGCACGCAATCGAGGGAACCTTGCCGCTGCCACAACCGCGCTGACTGCGGACCTTTCCAGGCACGCACTTGAGGTGAGGCGTGTCGCGGCCGATATCGAACGGCGCACGGGCTGGAAGTATTGGGGTCTGGATCCAACGCCTGCGCCGTTGAAGGACATTTCGATCGGGGCAGCCATCGAGAGTTATCTGGCCGCACCCTTCGGCTCGCCTGGCACGATGACGGCTGCCTACGCGATCACCGAGGCTGTACGCAGCGTTCCCGGTCCGCGCGTGGGCTACTCGGGGCTCATGCTGCCGGTGCTGGAAGATGCGCGCATCGCCCAGCGCTGGAGCGAGGGCCGCATCGCCATCAGCTCCCTGCTGGCGTACTCGGCGGTATGCGGAACGGGGCTGGACGCCATTCCGTTGCCGGGCGATGTTTCCGAGGAGCAGCTCGCGAGAATCATCGGCGACGTGGCCGTCCTCGCCTACAAATGGCGCAAACCGCTGACGGCCCGGCTGCAACCGGTGCATGGACGCGTTGCCGGGCAATGGACCGATTTCGACAGCCCATACCTCGTGAACGCCAGGCTTCACGCGCTGCCTTAGGCGGGGCCGGCAGCAGACGCTTGTCGGGCCGGGAGCGACCGTATACGATCTACGAATAGTTGACCGCGTTCCCGGCGGTCACCTCATCATCGAGACGACGCCGAACATGACATCCGCGCGCACCCGAGCCCTCCTCGAAAAGTCCGTCATCTGGGACAACCACGCGGGCATGCCGATACGCCCTGGTGACACCACGTTCCTCCCGCAACTGCAACGCTATCGTTCGTTCGGCGCGACCTTCGTGCTGCTCAACGTCGCCTTCGACCTGATGCCCTGGCATCATGGCTTCAAGGTCCTTGCGACCTTCCGCTCGTGGCTGGACCACAACCGCGATCACTACCTGCGCATTGAAACCGTCGACGACATCTACCGTGCCAAGAGAGAGGGCAAACTGGGTGTCGCCTTCAATCTGGAAGGTGCCTGTGCGGTCGACGATCTGCCGGAGCTGGTCGAGCCCTACTATGCTCTGGGTGTACGGTGGATGCTCATCGCGTACAACAGAGCAAACAGTCTGGGTGGCGGCTGTCACGATGAGGACGATCCGGGTCTGAGCGAGTTCGGCCGGCGGGTCATCGACGAGATGAACCGCGTCGGCATGGTCCTGTGCTGCTCGCACACCGGATATCGGACAGCGCTCGAAGCGATGCAGTACACGCGCAACCCGGTCATCTTTTCCCACTCCAATCCTCGGCGTCTGCGTGACCACCCGCGCAACATTCCCGATGAGCTGATCAAGGCGTGCGCTGCTACCGGCGGTGTCGTCAATGTCAACGGAGTGGGTCTTTTTCTCGGCGATTACGACGTCTCCACGGAGACGATCATCCGGCACATCGAGTACGTCGCGGAGCTGGTCGGGCCCGCGCACGTGGGGCTCGGTCTGGATTATTGCTTCGACGTCGAGGGAGAAACCGACGGCTTCATGGCCGGCTATCCCGCCATGTGGCCGCCCCAATGGGGTTATGGAGCCGGCAAGATGCAGACGATCGAGCCGGAGCGCATTCCGGACATCGCCGAGGCGCTGTTGTCGCGCAACTGGTCGGAAAGCGCGGTTGCGGGGCTGCTTGGCGAGAACAACGTGCGTGTGGCGAGACAGGTGTGGCGGTAAGGAGCGGGCGACTGTGACCGTGACCTTCCGCGTACAACTCACCGACGAGGAACGCCGCATGCTTGCCGGCGAGTTCGGCCCGGCCAGGATGAAGGCTCTGCAGTTCATCGCGCAGTACGCCGATGCGCTCGGAGCCGAGAGGCTGGTCGAGGTGAAGAAGGCGCAGATCTTCGTTGGCGCGCATCACTACCTGCGAACCCTCAAGTCCACGGACATTGACGAGGTCATCTCCGAGATGTACCTGAACTCGTCCGAGAAGGTCATGCTGGAGAAGCTGGGCTGCTTCACGCAGACGGACGTCGTGCCGCTGGATCCGGATAACTGGCGCAAGATGGGAATCGCTCCCGAGCAGGCCCAGCTTAACGCCCGCTACAAGGCCCGCTTCCTGCAAGCGGGTGCGGCAGAGGGCGGTACCTGCGCCTCGTACATGATCGGATTCATCCCGATGATGGGCGAGCACTACGTGAGCACCGAATCGCACGCGCTGCTCTTCATGAACTCGATGTGGGGTGCCCGCGCCAACGCCGACAGCATCGAGGCGTCGATTTGCTCCGCCGTGTGTGGTCGAACGCCCCTGTGGGGTAATCACGTTACCGAACGCAGACGTGGCACACATGTCGTCAGGATCAACGCCGACCCTCATACCGTGCACGATTGGGATCTGCTGGGTTATGCAATCGGGGAGCAGTTGCCGAGTTCCGCCGTGCCCGTCCTGGTGGGGCAATTCCAGCCGCCCGATCTCGAAAGACTGAAAGCCTGCTTCGCGGCCATGGCCACCAGCGGGTCGGTCGAGATGTGCCACATTGTCGGACTGACGCCGGAAGCGCCGACCCTGCAGGCCGCACTGCAGGGGCAGGAGCCGGCAGGCACGCTGAGTGTCAGTCGCGCGGATCTGGAGGATGTCACTCGGCGCATCTCCCAGCACGGGCGCATGAAAGTGAATTTCGTGAGCCTCGGATGCCCGCACTATTCATTGAAGCAGATTCAGGAAGTCAGCCAGTGGCTGCGCGACAAGTCGATCCACCCGGACGTACTGTTTCAGGTCTGGACGGCGATACCCATCCGTGAGAACGCGCTGCGGTCCGGCTTCGTACTGGAGATCGAACGCGCCGGTGGCAGCGTCCTGACTAGCACGTGCCCACTGGTTTCGCAGGCGATACCTGATGTGCCGGCGCTCGTGTTCGACTCCGTGAAACAAGCTCGATACGTGACGTCATGCACGCGCGCGAAAGTATTCGTCGGTCCGGTCGAGCGCTGCCTGGAAGCGGCGGTGTCCGGTGTCTGGACCGGTGCTGCGGCGTGAGCGCGATCATCACCGTCCGTGGGCGTGGGGCATTTCCCGGATTGGCCGTGGGCGAGGCGCTCGTTGGGCCTAACAGCGTGCCGGGATGGGGTGACGTTCTTCGATCTGGAGACCGGCGCGGTCAACGAGGTGGGTAACCCGCTGCGCGGACGCAGCATCAAGGGCAAAGTGCTGGTCCTCAATGGATCGCGAGGCTCCACCGGGTTTGCAACCCAATTTCATCGCGCGCGGGTGCGCGGTGTCGGACCGCTTGCGCTTGTGTTTCCGCGTACGGACTCGCGGCTAGGTGCGACATGCGCAGTGCTGCGGGTTCCGGCCGTCACGGATCTCGAAGAGGATATCTTCAGACTCGTCGCATCCGGTGACACGGTGCGGGTGGATGGCGACCGCGGCCTCGTAGAGATATACAAACCCTAGGAGCATGCGCGCAGCAGCGCGCTTGCGCATTTACGGAGCGGCCTGTGCTGACCATTACCGACCCAGGTGCGATCCGAAGCCTTGCGCCGATGCCGGCGCTCATAGAGGCAGTCGCTGCAGCGTTCAAGGCCAACTGCACGGTGCCACCTCGCACGATCGCGAACGTGCCGGGCGCCCCTGGACGGCTGCTCGTCTGCATGCCGGTTTTCGATCCCGGCGGCGCGGGCATCGTGAAGACCGACAGCTCCGAGCTGGTCGTGATCGGCACGGGAGCGCTGGCACCAATCATGGCGCTTGCGCACTGCGCGGTGCGTTCCATCAAGCGCATTCATGTCTGGGGGCGCAGCCGGGAACGCGCGGCTTCCACTCAGGCGGCCATAGCCTCCGTGGTTGAGCACGTCGACGTGCAGGTGGCGCAGTCTCTGGAGGCCGCCGTACCGATCGCCGACATCATTACCTGCGCAACCACCAGTCCGACGCCCGTACTGGCTGGCCGCTTGCTGCAGCCAGGCGTCTTCGTGGACCTGGTGGGGAGTTTCTCGCCGCAGACGCGCGAAGCGGACGATGGTGTCGTGAGACGCTCGCGCATCTTCGTCGACACGCGTGAGGGAGCCCTCACCGAGGCGGGAGATCTGCTCGACCCGATCCGCCGCGGCATCATCGCAGAGGATCGCGTCGAGGGCAGCCTGGCCGACCTGATACACGGGCGCGTCAGTGGCAGAGCAGATCCAAATGAGTTTACTCTGTTCAAGTCCGTGGGCACCGCGATCGAAGACCTGGCCGCGGCCCGCCTGATCGTGGACGCGAGCCGGCGGCGCAGCCTTGGCATGGAGCAGTAGAATCGTGGAGACGCAGCCGAGCCGCAGTCTCATCGAACTGACTCTGGCTCAGGAAAAGGCGCTGGCGCTCCTGGCGGCGATAGAGTCAGCGGGCATCATTGCGCCGGGCCGGAGCGAACGGGAAATCGAGCGCGACGTCCACCTCATCGCCAGGCGAGATTTCGGCGTAAAGCGGCACTGGCATCAGAGAATCGTGCGCGCCGGGGCGAATACACTCATCTCCGGCAGCGACATTCCGCTGCGAACTGTCGGCGAGGACGATATCGTGTTCCTTGACCTGGGCCCGGTCTTCGGAAATTGGGAGGGGGATGTCGGTCAGAGCTACGCCATGGGCACTGACCCGGAAAAGCACCGGCTCTGTCGCGATCTGCCGATCGTCTTCGACGCGATCAGATTGCGCTACGAGGCCGAGCCCGCGATCACCGCCGCGAATCTGTACGACTTCGCATGCTCTTTTGCCGACAGCATCGGCTGGCGATTCGCGGGGAAGATCGCGGGACATATCGTGGGCGAGTTTCGTCATGCCCGCGTTTCGGGTGACCCCAGGCATCATCTCATCTCGCCCGACAACGCCCGGCCGATGAATGCACTGGACGAAGAGGGCAATCCACAGTACTGGATCATCGAGGTGAAGCTGGCAGCAAAAGATGATCGCTTCGCGGGCTTCTACGAACGTCTGATGCAGACGGCGGGCGCCACGAATGTGCCGGGTCTTACTGGCGCAGACGCAATCAGCGATACCTGATGGATGCGGCCGCGATGTTCTCTTCGAGATGTTGCAGAGAGGAGGTGCCGAAGATCGGAAGTATTGCCGGCGAACGGGCCAGCAACCAGGCGATGGCGGCCTGCGGCACTGTGACAGCGCGCTCACGCGCGACACGATCGAGCTCTGCCTTGCGCATGGGGTGCCGCAAGGCTCCGAGCGGATCCCAGGGGATGAAGGCGATGTCCTCGCGCTCGCATCGAACGAGCACGGCCTCACTTGCCCGGTCTGCTGCGTTGTAGCGGTTCTGTACGCAGGCAATGGGCGTGATGCGCTGAGCGCATTGCAGCTCCGCGATCGTCACGTTCGACAGACCGATGAAGCGAATCTTGCCCTCACTCTGCAGTCTCACCAGCTCGCCCACCGAGTCTTCGAGCGGCACCTTTGGATCCGGCGCATGCAACTGGTAGATGTCGATCCGATCGAGTCGCAGCCGCCTCAGACTGCCTTCACACGCTGCGCGCAAATGCTGGGGATGCGCGTCTCGATCCCATCGATCCGGTCCCGCCCTCGTCAGCCCGCCCTTGGTAGCGATGACCAGCCCTGCCGGGTACGGATGAAGCGCCGTTGCGATCAGCCGTTCGTTGGTCTCCGGACCATAAGAGTCCGCGGTGTCGATGAATTCGACGCCGAGCTCCACCGCGCGTCGCAGAACGAGCTGGGCGAGGCGAGGATCGCTGGGAGCGCCCCAAATGCCTGCTCCTGAAAGACGCATCGCGCCGAATCCCAGACGATGCACGCTGAGCGTACCGCCGAGCCTCACGCTGCCTGCGTCCGCTGCCGGTCGAAGGGCTATAGCGATCCCCACGGCCCATCCTTCTCGCCCAGTACATGCAACACGAGGTGGGACGGATGCTCGGCGTCGTGATGAATGGTCTGGTGCGCCGGTATGGGATCCCCGGGCACACCGCCGCGATTGGTGTTGCGGTCGTATTTGGGGAAGTCCGCGGAGCAGATATCGAGCCGCAGGCGATGGCCGGCCTTGAAGCGGTTGGCGGTGGCCCAGAGATCGATTGCAAAGCGATAGATGCGCCCCGGCTCGAGCAGCTCGGGTTCGCCTTCCAGGTTGCGATAGCGAGCCCGCAGCATGGCGCTTTGCAGCTGGATCGCGCGCCCGTCGGGAAACACGTCACTGAGCCGCGCTGCAAAGTCCGTATCGAGCGCACTCGAACTCGCGAACAGCGTCACCCGCAACGGACCCGCAACGTCGAGGTCGCGCTCGAGCGGCGCGGTCGTGAAACTCAGTACGTCGGAGCGTTTCTGCACCGCGCTCACATCCACGCTTCCGGGCGGATAGACGTACGAAACGATGCTGCCGCCGACAGTCGGGGTGGGGTTGTACGGATCGTACGTAAAGTGATCCGGTGCTGATTCAGGGGGCGGCAACTGCCTCGTCAGCCTTCCGCCAGCGCCAAGATAAAGGCACACCGCGCGCGCCTCCGGCGGAGGCCATGCATCCGCCACGCACCATTCGTTGGCGCCCAGCAAGTAGTAGATCACCGTGGGCCAGGCATCGAGCGTGTCCGCGCGCACCGAGTCATACCAGCGCAGCAGCATCTCGAAATTGGTGAAGATGCCATGGGAATGATGCAACTCGGGGTGAGTGTCCATGCCCTCGTGGTAGCCCGGCATGTTGTGCGCGCTGGGAGCAATGAGCAGACGGGAGCGGGAGCGTACCGCCGGCGGCGCCGAGCGTTGCAGCAACTCCCAGGTCGCGAGAGTGTCATTGAGTCCCCAGTCATACCAGCCGGTGCGCAGCAGAATCGGCGTATGGAGCGACCCACACAGCTCCGCCGGTCGCGGGTGGGGCAGAGTGTGCCGATCATGCGAGATCTGGTGCCCGAAGATCGCGGGCAATGCTTCCATTTCGAGGATGGTGACGTTCTCGACGCCGCTGGCCTGCTTGATGAACTCGGCGCGTTCGGCGCAGGTCAGCGCACAGTATTGCTCCCACAACCAGCGTTTCGCCTGGGAGGGTGGCATCGTCCGGAGCATGGGGAAGCGAGCCAGCAGCGTGGGGGAGAAGGGCAGGTGCAGAGGCTCATTGAAGTAACCCGTGGCCAGTGTTTCCTCCAGCATGTGGCCTTCGAGTTCATAGTACGGCACATCGGTCTTCTCTTCGCCCTTGCCGACCGAGCGCGCATAGGTGTTCAGAAACATGTGCAGATGCGCAGTGTTGATGGCGACGCCGAGTCCGCTGACCTCGGGGACTATGGTGGACATGCGGGGATGCATTGCCATTTGCCACTGAACCTGTCCCAGGTACGAGCCACCCAGGGCACCGATGAACCCATCGAACCAATCCTGCTTGCTCGCCCACTCGATGAGGTCGTAGCCGTCCTCGGGCTCACGCACGTAGTAGTCCCACGTGCTCGGCTCGCTCGCGCCCGTGCCACGACAATCCTGCACGATTACGACGTAACCGCGCCTCGCCAGGAAGAAGAAGGTGCCGAGGGCGGCGTCCATGCCTCTTCCGACCGGAGTGCGCAACGCAACTGCCGGGGCCGGAACCCGGGGCGGCAGATAGATGTCGGTAGCCAACCGAACGCCATCGCGCATCGGCACCATGACTGTGGTGCAGCGCACATCTGAGACAGCGAAACGCGCTGGAGTCTGAACCATGCTGCGTTTGAGATTGCGAGCCAGGTCAGGCGCAACCTCCGCCAGGCGCCGCGGCGCAATGTCGTTCATCGACCGGCTCCGGTTTCGGATGGACGGGGGAGGGGATGTGAGGCGGGTGCCGACCGTCCGCCATGCGCGACGCCCAAGTCGCGTTCCACTGTCTCGCTGGCGCGCCACAGATGCCACATGGCCCAGAGATACCCGGGGCACAGGGCGATCAGTGCGTAGCGCAGCGATTCATCGCCGGCCCAGGGCCGCAACAAGTCGCTCAAGGCGCCGGCCACGAGCGGGCCCAGGCCCATGCCGATCAGATTGGCGAACAGGTAAATGAGAGCGATCGACATCGCACGCATGTTCTCGGGCACCAGTGTCTGAATGACCGCAAACAGCGGGCCGTCGCCGACCGTGATGACCAGTACTGTCGGCACGAGCAACGCGAATGCCCAATACACATCGGGCACGAGGTAGGTGACCGGCCTGATCGCCGTGAGCGCGGCAAACAGGAATGCGAGGATACGCAATTGCCGGCGCTCGTCATTGGCCGCATGGCGCGTGGCGAGTTCTCCGCCGAGGTAGATGCCGGCAAAGCTGCTCAGCCCGAAGATCAGGGCAAACCACGTTCCCAGTTCTCCAGTCTGCAATCCGTGGACGCGGATGAAAAACGCCGGCAGCCATTGAGAGATTCCGTAGTTCAGGAAAAAAATCACTGAGAAAGCCGCCAGCAGGTGACGGAAGGTGGGGATGGCCCAGAGCGCCACGCACACTCTCGCCATGCTCGGTTGCGCGGCGGCGGGCGCCAGGGCCGCGGGTCCGCCAGCGCGCCGGGGTTCCCTGACGGTGAACCAGGTCAGCATCGCGAGTGCGATCCCGGGTATGCCGAGAAGCACGAACATCGCGCGCCAGCCATACAGCTCGTTGAGCCAGCCGGCGACGAAGTAGCCGGTAAACAAGCTGAGCGATCCGCCCAGCATGTAGATCGCCACTGCGCGTGGCCGCTCGGCACGCGCGAAGCGATCGGCGATCAGCGAATGAGCCGGTGGAACGCAGCCCGCCTCTCCAACGGCCACACCGACGCGCAGCAGCAGCAGTTGCACGAAGCTCGTTGCCGTGCTGCACAGGGCGACCAATGTGCTCGACAATGCAGTGGTCAGCGAAATGATTCTCACCCGATTTCCGCGGTCCGCCCAGCGTGCAATCGGGATACCCATGGTCGAATAGAAGAGGGCGAAAGCGAACCCGGTCAGAAGACCCAGTTGGCTGTCGCTGAGCTGCAGGTCGGCCTTGATGTCTTGCAGCACCAGGCCCAGCGCCAGGCGGTCTACCGAGTTGAACGCCAGCGTGACCAGCAGGATGCCCAGCAGATACTTCTTGTAGGCCTTGTCTTGCATGCTCTTCGCGATTTCCGCGCCAGTGCCCCAGTCTGCAGCCGCTCGCCATCGGCCGGGATCGCAGAATCGTATACGGTGTACGGAGTCTCAACAAGGAACTCGCCGCTTTGGTCTTGTCGTATGAGCCCAGGACGTATACGATCTACGATGTGAGCAGCTCAGCGGATTGGACAAGGGTTTGCGCCGCAACGGAGGGTCTGCTCGGAGCGCGGCGCGACTCGAAGGCCGGCTGGCGCCGCGGGCAGCGGCGCCAAACAAGACAATTGGGGGCGACATGATTCACAAATCTCATTCAGATCAGCGTGCCCGTTGGGTTCGCAAGCCGTGGCGCAAGGCTGTGGCGCTGATGGTCGCGTTGGCGTGGATCGATAACGGCCTCGCAGCCGAAATGGAGGTGCTGGGCGAGGTCGTCGTCACCGCGAACAAGCGCGGGCTGCAGTCAATCAACGACGTGCCAGTCAGCATCACCGCCGTGACGGGTGCTGATATTCAGGAACGGGGACTGGTCGGCATGGCTGACTACCTGCCAACCCTGCCCAGCGTGTCCTTCATCGATACGGGCTATGCATCCAACACGGTGATCATCCGCGGGCTGGACACCAATCCGGAAGGAACGACCCGGCCTGCCCTGGTCGGAATGTACATGGGCGAGTCCTCGGTTTCGGGGTTGGTGGGTTTGAGCTCGGTGTCCAATCCGGACCTGAAGCTCGTCGACATCGAACGCATCGAGCTGTTGCCGGGACCGCAGGGCACTCTGTACGGGGATGCGTCGATGGCAGGAGCGCTGCGCATCATACCCGCGAGACCTGTGACCAACGCCTTTGAAGCCAGGGTCGCGGGGTCGTACGGCGTCACCGACAACTCCGACGACGCCAACTACGACGTGCAGGGAGTCCTCAACTTCCCTCTGGTCGATGACAAGCTGGGACTTCGAATCGTTGCTTATCGCTACGAGGACCAAGCCTTCGTCGAGAACGTCGCCGGCGAGAACGCCGAGCTGCTGGGTGCAGCAGCGCTTTGGGGCGGAGAAACACCAGTCGAGATGGTCGGAGGCCGCGAATACACGGGTGGCAGGATAGCCCTGCGCTGGGATCCGAGCGCGGCCCTCGGCCTGCAACTGACCCATGTGCAGCAGAAGTTTGAACAGGACGGCGGACCGCTGGCGCGAGTGGGGCTCGGAGATGGACTGCAGCAGGCAAACTTCGGTGGCGAGGAAAGTTCGATCGACATTGGGGTCACGAACCTCGACCTGACGTACGACTTTGGTTGGGCATCGTTGATCTCATCCACTGCATGGGTCAATGCGACGACCGCCTCGGATGCAGATATCGGCCGCACCGTGGGGCCCTTCCTCGGCGTCAGCACCATTCCGGTCGCGCAGCTCTACAGGTTCGGCAATACGGCTTTCACGGAAGAGATCCGCCTGGTCTCAGCCAAGTCCGGCAAGCTTCAGTGGCTGGCCGGCGCGTTCTACCAGGACAAGAGTACCGGCGGCGATGGCGGCGACTCCGGCTGGAGTTTCAATGTCGACTGGCGAGGAGACCCGGCGCGAGATCCGTTTGCCGGCACCGAGCTGCTTCTGTACACGCAGGAGAACGACACAAAGCAGAAGGCACTGTTTGGCGAATTATCGTATCAGGTACTGCAGCACCTGACCGCGACGGTGGGACTGCGATATTACGAGTACGAGAAAGAGGATCGGATCTCGTCCAGCGGCATATTTGCCGGTGGCGGCTCCAGCACCGTGGTCGAGAATGAGGACGATGGCACCACCAGCAGGCTGAATCTCGCTTACCGAGTCAACGACAATGCCCTGCTATTCGCAACTTACGCCGAGGGCTTCCGATTGGGCGGCCCGCACACGCTGATTCCGAGCACTTGCGACCTGGACGGCGACGGCCTGCTCGACGACCTTGGTATCCCGATTCCAACACAGGTTGGTTCCGACGAAACCAAGAACATCGAGATCGGTTCCAAGCTCACGCTGCTCGATCGCAAACTGCAGCTCAACGTCTCGGCATTCGATGTCGATTGGGAGAATATTCCGGTCGACATCAACCAGACTTGCGCGTTTCCGGTCACGCTCAACGCGGGGCAGGCCAGATCCAGGGGCGTGGAGCTGTCGGGCGAAGTCGTTTTGGAGAACTTTCGAGCGAACTTCAGCGGCTCCTACATCGATGCAGAGCTGCGCCGTGACTTGCCGCCAGCCGGCACCGCAGGCGATCGACTGCCCGGCTCGCCGCGCGTCAATGGCACGCTCGGTCTGCGTTACGACTTCAATCTGGGCGCCCGCGATGCGTTCGTGCGCGCCGATGTCGGCTACGTCGGCGAGTACCCGCGCGATCTTACGCAGAGCGAGCCGCAACTGGGTGACTACACGACTCTGGGTGTCAGGACAGGCCTGGCATTCGGAGCGCTGGGCATCGAGCTGTTCGCGCAGAATCTGACCAATGAATATGCGCTGACCTGGGTCAACGGGGCTGGCAATGCCAATGTGCTGCGCCCGCGCGTAATCGGGATCCAACTGAACTACGAGTTTGACAAGTAAACGGAGTGGCCAAGATGAAACATTCCGAAGTGTCGGCAACCTCGGGTCCGCCTTGCGGACCGTTGCTGCGCTGCTGTCTGCTGGCACTCACACTCACTGGTCCAGTGCAGGCATCGGACGCGGGAAGGATCGGGTCGGCGACTATCGGCGACTTGCAGACACTGGTGAATGAGGCAGCGACGGCGAGCGGTACGGCTGGTGCGCAGGTGTCGGTGATTCTCGGGGACCAGCGTGCCGATTTCGTCTACGGCAGCGCCAACACCGAACTGAACATGCCGATGACGGTCGACACGCTCGTCCAGATCGGCTCTGTCACAAAGGTGGTGAACGCCGCGCTGGTGATGACGCTGGTAGACGATGGCACGCTGGCTCTGGACACACCGGTAGTCAAGTACATTCCAGAGCTTCGGCTGTCCGATCAGGAGGCGCAGACGAAGGTTACGTTGCGCCAGTTGCTCTCGATGAGTTCGGGAATCGACAACGGCCCGTATATCGAGCACGGACGAGGTGAAGATGCGCTGGCTCGACACGTAGCGACCGCGAAAGACATCCCGTTGAACTTTCCTCCCGGGCAGGGGTTTGGATACTCGAATACCGGTACTTGCATCGCGGGATTCGCAGCGCAACGAGCAACCGGCTCGTCCTGGGATGCTCTGCTTCGGCAGCGCATCTTCAAGCCCGCCGGCCTTGCACACGCGGAAACACTGGCAGAGGAACTTCCGTACTACCGCGTCTCTGTCGGCCATGCGCCCCCGGCGAATGGTCAGCCCGCTGCGGTCGTTCGCCCGTGGTATGTGAACCGGGCGCAAGGCCCTGCGGGCTCGACGTTGGCAATGAGCGCCCGCGATCTCGCCAGTTTTGGCGAACTCTTCGTGAACGGGGGCAAGGCGGCCAGCGGCAACCGCGTGCTGTCGGAGGATGCGGTCAGAGCGATGGTGACTCCGACCACCGATGTGCCAATGGCAGTGCCGCAGTGGGGTGTGGGAAACAAGTGGGGGCTCGGGCCCAACATGTCGAAATGGGAGGATACGGTGGTCTGGGGGCACGCTGGCGGCAATCGCAGTGGCATGTCGCAGTTGATCTGGATGCCGCAGAAGCGTGCGGTGCTGGCGTTTACCGTGAATGTCCCCGCGGCCCTGGAGCCGTTTACCGCTCGGATGTTCGATGGTTTCAGCCACGCCGTATTCGGCGTGCGAGCGCCCAAGCCTCCTGCACCCGATTCTTCCGCGACGGTAGCCGATCCGAAGCGGTTCGTAGGTATTTACGAACGCTTCGAGGCTCGCTTCGAGATCAGTGAGCGCGCTGGCGGCCTGTACTACCGGGAACACAGGGTTCCGGCCGGCTTGGCTGCCGAAGTTACGATCGAAGGCGACCTGGCTTCGCTTGGCGGCGATCGCTTCCTCCTCAAGGCCGCCTCATACCCCAGTGGGCTTCCGCGCGCGTTCTTCGGTCGCGACGACCAGGGCCGCGCGACCAACCTCGTCGACCCGATGCGCGCGGCCCGGCGCGTGAAATAGCGCGCCCCGCTCGTCGATACCAATGGAGAATACTCGATGAAGAACTGGATTCTTAGTCTGTTCATATTCCTGTCCGGGTTCGCCGTCAGCGGTTTCACCCTCGCAGCGCAGACCGACAAGATCGGGTCTGCCTCCCGCGCCGAGTTGCAGGCCATCGTCGATGAAATCGCGGCCTCGAGCCACGTCGTAGGGGCGCAGGTGTCGGTGGTTCTCGGCGATCAGCGTGCGGACTTCGTGTACGGCAGCGCCAACACCGAGCTCAACGCTCCGATGACGATCGATACCGTGACCCAGATCGGGTCCGTCACCAAGGTCTTCAACGCGGCGCTGATCATGACGCTGGTGGACGAGGGCAAGCTGGCGCTCGATGTGCCCGCCATCAAGTACATTCCAGATTTGAGCCTTCCGGACAAGAAGGCCCTGCAGACGATTACCTTGCGACAGCTGCTGTCGATGAGCTCCGGTCTGGACAATGGGCCGCACGCGTCGGACCTCACTGGTACCGATGCACTCGCCCGATACGTCGCGTCGTTGAAGACTCTGCCGCAGGCCTTCGCACCTGGCAAAGGCTTCGGCTATTCGAACGCGGGCATCTGCATCGCCGGTTACGCAGCGCAGCTGGCAGGCGGTGCGTCCTGGGACGCGCTCGTCCGACAGCGCATCTTCGAGCCCGCAGGGCTGAATCATGCTCTGACGACACCCGATCAGTTCCCCTACCACCGAATCTCGCTCGGTTATACGCCCACGCCGGACGGCAAGATGAAGGTCAACCGCCCCTGGGGGCTTTCGCAAGGCGAGGGTCCGGCGGGTGGAACCCTGATGACGAGTGCCCACGATCTCGCCAGTTTCGGGGCGTTGTTCCTCAATGGCGGCAAGGCGGCCAATGGCAAACGCGTGCTGTCCGAAGGCGCGGTGCAGGCCATGATGACGCCGACGACCGCCGTGCCGGTATCGATGCCGACATGGGGCGTGGGCGAGAAATGGGGACTCGGGCCCAACATGTCGAAGTGGGACAACATAGTCGTCTGGGGACACGCCGGCGGCAACCAGAACGGTGTGTCGCAGCTGATCTGGATTCCCGAGAAGCGCGCGGTCCTTGCATTCGTACTCAACACGCCTGCTGCGCTGGATCTGTTCTCGGTGCAGATGTTCGACCGATTCAGTCGCGCGGCGTTTGGAATCAGCGGACCCCGGCTCCAGGCGCCGGAACCGCCACCGGCCGTCGCCAATCTCCAACGCTACCTTGGTACGTTCACGCGCGTCGGGATGCGCTATGAGATCAGCGAGCAGGCAGGTCGCCTGCGCTACAAGCAGATTCACGTTGGCGGGATGGGCGTGCCCGTGGAGATGTTGCCACTCGGGACTCTGATGGATGCTGAACTCACGGCTCTCGGAGGCGACCGGTTCCTCGTAAAGATGCCGGGCCAGGCCGGCGGACTGCCCGTCGCCTTCTTCGGCAGCGACGCCGCCGGTCATGCGACCAACCTGGTAGATCCCATGTTCGCTGCGCGGCGCGTGAAGTAGCTCCATGCCAGGAAGAATACTGTTCGTTTGCGCCGCACTCGCGATCGTAGGCGCCTGCGCCGATGCCGCGCAGCCCCGGTACGATCTGCTGATTCGCGGCGGTACCGTCATTGATGGCACGGGCGCGGCGGGCAAGCTCGTGGATATCGGCGTGCAAGGCGATGAGATCGTCTTCATCGGCCACGCAGATGCGACTGCCGCACGCGCGACAATCGATGCTACTGGCTTGATCGTGGCGCCGGGATTCATTGATCCGCACAATCACGTCGACGGCTCGGTTCTCTACTTGCGGGAGCGTAGCAAGGCCACTGGGCCAATCCTCAATGAAGGCTTCCTGATGCAGGGCGTGACTACCATCGTTGGTGGTCCGGACGGTGGCTACTCGCCATCCGGAATGCGCAAAGTCATCAGCGGACTCGAGGGCGCGGGCATTGCCACCAACTACGCCTTCTATATCGGACACAACGGTATTCGTATGGAGGTCATGGGCTCGGCGCAGCGCACTCCTACAGCTGATGAACTTCAGAGCATGACGCGGCTGGTCGAAGAGGGCATGCGGATGGGTGCGGTGGGGCTGTCCACCGGTTTGATGTATGAACCCGGCATGTTCAGCGATACCGCGGAAGTCATCGCCCTGGCAAAGGCAGTGCGGCCTTTCGATGGAATCTACGATACGCACGTGCGCGATCCGGCGTTCAAGCTGATCGAGTCCGACGCGGAGGCCATTCGTATCGGCCTCGAGGCGGGTATTCCTGCCAAGATCGGGCATGAAAAGGCGGTGGGGCTGATCAACCAGGGCCGAATCGACGAGGTGATCAAACTGATCGAACGTGCGCGCGCGGGCGGGCACGAGGTCGTCACCGATCAGTATCCGTACGACGGCGCAGCGACTGCATCCCTGGCGAACCTGATCGTAGTCGAGGGCATGGGGCCTTCCGTCGCAGCGGGCTGGGAGGCTGTACTCGCCCACGTTCAGAATGCGCTTCGCGACCCGGCAGCTCTGCCCGGTATTCGCGCTGCGAGCGAGAATGGAGTCGCCGGCGGATTCAGCTGGATCAAGGCTGTCGGCTACGGCAGCATGCGCATCGTCGACTCGAAGGATTTCCCCGAGCTCGTCGGCAAGAACATCGAACTGCTTGCAAAGGAACGCGGCGTCGAACCGTTTGCGCTGATCGTCGAGCTGGTACGCAAGAGCCGCGCACCGACGCTATTGACGCTTGGAACGATTGACGAGCGTGACTTGCGCCAACTGATGCAGCAACCGTGGAACATGTTCGGCAGCGACGGTTCGTACGTCGGCAAAGACGGCAACCTTGCTCAGCACCCACGTTCGACCGGGACTTTCACGCGCGTGCTGGGGCACTACGTGCGTGACGAGAAAGTGCTGACGCTTCCTGATGCCATTCGCAAGATGACCTCTCTGACAGCCGACTTCCTTCGGCTGTACGACCGTGGCCGCCTTCAGGTAGGCAAGGTGGCAGACATCACAGTGTTCGATGCCCGCACGGTGCGTGATGTATCGACGTGGGCGACCCCGCAGGCGCTCTCCGAGGGCATCGTTCACGTCATCATCAACGGGCAGCTGGTTCTGAAAGATGGAGTGGTCACGGGTGTTACCCCTGGACGTGTGCTCAAGCGGCAAGGCAGGTCTGGCACAGCAGAGCCGGCTGCTCCGAAGAATCCCTGACGACGTCGCTGGCTTTGTACCTGCGTGAACGGTGATTTCCTCGTCATCGGCGGGGGCATCGCCGGCGTCTCGATTGCCGCGGCACTCGCCGGAAGCGGTGCGGTGATACTGGCGGAGCAAGAGCCCCAGCTTTCTTATCACGCCACAGGCAGATCAGCGGCCATCTTCGTCGACAGCTACGGAAACAGGATCGTGCAGCGCCTGAGCCGCTACAGCCGGCCGCTGCTCGAGCGCAACGAGCCGGGCGCCGATACGCCCCTGCTCGCGCCTCGCGGTCTGCTCTGGCTGGTCGCCGCCGACGAAGCTCTCCCGAAGGTCGATAGCCATTTCATGGCGTTTCCACAGCTGACGCCCCCGGAGATTCGCAAGTTGATTCCAACCCTGAGAGCGGAGGCCGTTCGCGCCGCATTCATGGAAGAGACCGCAGCGGATGTCGACGTGCACGCGCTTCAATCCACCTATCAAAGGCGTGTGCGGTCGCTGGGCGGCACAATTCTGAAGGACGCGCAGGTACAGGGTGCCGAGCGGTCAGGGAATACGTGGCTGGTCAAGGCAGGTGATTACACGATTTCAACGCCGGTGGTCATCAATGCTGCGGGCGCGTGGGCTGGCCTGACGGGTTCGCTGTTTGGTGCCGCAGATCCCGGCCTGCTGCCTACGCGGCGATCGGTGGCGCTGGTCAAACCGCCGGCAGCCGTGGAGGTTTCAGCCTGGCCGATGGTGGCGGCGATTTCAGAGACGATCTATTTCAAGCCCGAAGCCGCGAAGCTCCTCATCAGTCCTTCCGACGCAACGGCGTGCGTTCCGCATGACGCCCAGCCCGACGATATCGATCTTGCAGTTGCCGTCGATCGCTTCGAGCGATTGAGCGACTGGACGATCAGCCGGCTGGATGGGTCGTGGGCGGGCTTGCGTACCTTGACGCCGGATGGCGGGCCCATCGTGGGCCGCGATCCAGCAGTGGATGGTTTGTTCTGGCTTGCCGGGCAGGGCGGCTACGGAATTCAGACCGCTCCGGCGACCGCAGCGCTGCTGGCTGCGCAGGTTCTCGGGCAGTCGATTCCAGCGGATCTTGCAGCGATCGTCGATGCAGTGGCGCCGGGACGGCGCAGACCCATCACAAACGAATGATGCGCACGGTCCGTGCGCAGTCTCGGCGGCTCGGCGGGGTGATCTTGGGATGAGTGGCTCATCGTTCTTTCAACGCTTCCTGTTGCCGGGATTTGCATTCAAGGCTGTGGTGATCGGCGGTGGTTATGCGACAGGACGCGAGCTCGTGGAGTTCTTCCTGCCCGCCGGACCGCGCGGCGGCCTGCTCGGCATGCTGCTCGCCATGCTTCTGTGGAGTCTGATCTGCACGCTGACCTTCCTCTTCGCGCAGACCAGCGGTAGTCGGGACTATCGAAGGTTCTTTCGCAACCTGCTCGGCCCTGCCTGGATCTCCTTCGAGATTGCCTATGGCGCGGCCATCATGGTCATTCTTTCGGTGTTCGGTGCCGCGGCGGGTGAGATCCTCGCCGCACTCTTCGGTTGGCCAAAGATGACAGGCACGATGTCGCTGATGGCGGGGATAGCATTCTTCGTCACGTTCGGCAACCAATCCGTCGAGCGGCTGTTCAAGTACGTTTCATTCTTTCTCTACGCCGTCTATGCCCTGTTCCTGGCACTGGCCCTGACTGCCTTCGGCGACCGCATCGCCGCGAGCTTCGCAGCCGCGGTGCCGGCCGAGGGCTGGATGATGGGCGGACTGACCTACGCGGGCTACAACGTCATCGGTGCCGTCATCATCCTGCCGGTGCTGCGTCATCTGACGAGCCGCCGGGACGCGGTGATCGCAGGGGCCCTGTGCGGGCCGCTGGCGATGATTCCCGCGATGCTGTTCTTCATCTGCATGGCGGCGTACTACCCGCAAATCGGCGCCGAAACATTGCCCTCCAATTTCCTGCTGCAGCAATTGAACCTTCCGTTCTTCCAGCTGATGTTTCAGCTGATGATCTTCGCCGCGCTTCTGGAAAGCGGCACGGGCTGTGTGCACGCGATCAATGAACGCATCGCATCGACCTATGGCGCCGCGCAGGGTCGCCCGCTCCCGAACGCTGCGCGGTTCGCCGTAGCCGCGGGAATGCTGATCATTGCGGTTTTCGTTGCCGATCGCTTCGGCCTGGTGGCGCTCATCGCCAGTGGGTATCGCCTGATTGCCTACGCCTTCCTGGCGATCTTCGTGCTACCTCTGCTCATTCGCGGGCTACACGCGATACTTCGCCGCCAGCCTTACCGCGCGGGTTCACGGTCGTAGACGGCGCGGGCCCAGAGAAATCCCGTCAACGCGATGGCGGTGCACCAGGCGATCGCGACGCCGCCGCTGTTACCGATCGGTGTATCCATCAGCAGTCCGCGGACCGTATCGATGATGGGCGTCATCGGTTGGTTCTCCGCGAACCAGGCGAGCCCTGAAGGCATCGAGGCCGGGTCCACGAAGGCGCTGCTGATGAATGCGGCGAACTGAAGCGGTAGTGTCGCAGTGTTCGCACCCCCCGGACTTCTGCTGACGAGGCCGATTGCGGTTGCGAGCCATTGGACTGCAAAGGTGAGCAGCGCGACCATACCAGTTACCGCAACCCACGCAAGCGGACCCGCTGCCGGTCTGAATCCCATGAGCATCGCAGCGCCGATTACCAAGGCGACGCTGACCAGCGTTCGGATCGTGCTGCCAATGACTGGTCCAACCAGCACCGACGGACGGAATATGGCCATGGTGCGGAATCGAGCCATGATGCCGTCGGTCATGTCGGCGCTGACGTTTACGGCAGTCAGCGCCGAACCCGAGCACACGGCCATGATGATGATCGCGGGAGCGACGTAGTCGATATAGCTGCCGACGCCGAGTCCTGCGCTCATGGTCCCGCCGAAGACATTGACGAAGAGCAGCAGCATCAGAAGTGGCATGAAAATGCCGCTCAGAGTCATCAACGGATAGTGCAGTGCGCGCCGCAGATCGCGCGCCAGCATGGTGACCGAGTCGCTGATTGCATGGGAGAGGGTGCTCATCGATCGAGTTCCTTTGCAGAAGGGGTGTTGCCTGTGAGAGCGAAAAAAACGTTGTCCAGATCCGGAGTGTGAAAAGACAGGCCGTCGACCTCGATCGATGCAGTGTCGAGTCGGTCGAGCAGTGCCCGCAGCGATTGCACACCGCCATCACTGAGAACCTGCAACGTAAGCGCATTGTCGTCGCGCACGGCCTCGTGGAACGTCCGGGCAGCCGCGCCCAGCCGCGTCGCATCGCCGAACTGCAGGCGAACGTGGCCACCGGGAACGCGCCGTTTGAGTTCCTCTGCGCTGCCCTGGGCAACGATCCTGCCGTGGTCGAGCACGGCGATCTTGTCGGCGAGTTGATCCGCCTCCTCCAGGTATTGAGTCGTCAGGAAAATGGTGACGCCGCCCGCCACGAGATCCCGGATGATCTGCCACATGGCATGGCGGCTGCGCGGATCCAGTCCGACAGTGGGTTCGTCGAGAAAGATGACGCGCGGCTGACCGACCAGGGTCATCGCGAGGTCGAGCTTGCGGCGCATGCCACCGGAATAGGTGGCGGGCGTCTTCTTGGCTACCGCGACCAGGTCGAATTGTTCGAGCAGCTGCGATGCCCGCTGACGACCTTCGCCTGGGCTGAGATGGTGCAGGCTCGCGATCAGCATGAGGTTCTCTTCGCCGGTCAGCAGGTTATCGACTGCCGAGAACTGACCGGTAACTCCGATGGCCGCGCGTACCGCATCGGGCTCGCTGCTCAGATCGTAACCAGCAACGCTGGCCTGGCCTGCGTCAGCGCGCGTATGAGTGGAGAGAATCTGAACGGCGGTTGTCTTGCCCGCGCCGTTGGGGCCGAGCAAGGCGAAGATCGTCCCGGGGGCGATGGTCAAGTCGATTCCATCGAGCACGACCTTTGCGCCATAAGCCTTGCGCAGGTTGGTCGCGGTGATCGCCGGGCGCAGTGACTGGGCATTCATTTCGGTTTGTTCCTCGGTTGAGAGACCGCCTTGGCAGATCGGCGGATTACTATGTCGCCATAGGTGGTTCGGGCGCGTACCTGCGCAGTGGCATCAGAATCGCGCGGAGTGTCAGCGCGCAAGGAGTTGTGCACGCCGCCGCGCTGGGAACTCACGTCGAGCCAGGCCGCGGTGCCATTGCGGATGCCCACTTCCAGCGCACCGTAAGTAGTCTCGAGCTGGACCGATCCGCGCTCGAGATCGTTGATCAGGATGCTGCCGCTGGCAGTCTTGGCCACTACAGCAGCAGCTGTGCGGTCGATAGAAATGCTGCCGTGCGCGGACAGCAGGCGCAGATTTCCTGCGGCGTCGCCGATGTGCGTGCTGCCGTTCGTGTTTCTGATCACGGCGGTGCCGCTGATCTCGCGAATGCGCACCGATCCCGCACCGGTGGTGACGTTCGTCTGGCCAAGTGCGCGGCCGGCCGTAATGTCGCCACTGCCGGTCTTTAGCGCGAGCGACATGGAGCGATCGATAATGATGTCGCCGACGCCGGTTTCGAAGTGGACGTCCCCGAGTGCGCCGTCGGCGCGCAACCCGCCTACCGTAATCTCTCCTTGTACGTGAGAGTCGGCCGGCAACTGGACGGTCACATCGATGGCCTCGCTGCTGCCGATACCCAAGCGGACCCGTTGCTTCGGTCCCTTGATGAGCAGCTGACCGTTTGAGTACTCCACGCGCGTCAGTTCCGCCGCTTTGACGTCTGAATTCCTCGCGGCGTTTCTCGGTTGCACGTCCACGACCGTGTCGCTTCGAGTGCTTGCGATCAGCCTGACGTCAGCGATGAACAGGTCGAGCCTGACCGTGATCGGCTCGGGTGTCGTAAAGGTCGCCATGTGGAATTGGGCCTGTGCTAACGGACCCAGCCGACGTAGCGCTCGCCTTCGTTCGACGAATGGGGCGGCGCAGAACCGCGCTCCCTGGCTTCCAAAGCGGCACTGATGGCGCGGATGAGCCAGGCGTTGACGGAAAGCCCCTCTTGGGCAGCGGCCTGCTCAATTCTCGTTTTGAGCTGTTCGGGTACACGCAGCGTCGTGCGTGAGGTGCCTCCCTCTTCGCTCTCGCTGCGCTCCGCAGCGTTGGGCGGTGGAGCCCCTTCCGGCGTGATGTCGCGCATCGCCAGGAAACCCGGCTCAGCTGCCGGTGCAACCACCACGAATTCCGGATTGCGGCCTCGCAACCGCACGTCGACGGAGCCGGGTGCCAGCTCGCTGGTAATCTCGCTGGCTGCGGCGGACAACGCCTCCAGGAGCATTAATCGCGTCGCTGCTTCGAGCGAGGGCATGAGGCGCTCGGCGGTGGCGGCGAATTCCCCGCCGCCCGCTTCTGCGGCCAAAGCGACTTGGGCGCGAAGAGCGTCTACGTATTGCGTCAGGTCCATGACGTCACTATGACGTCATAATGGCGTCACTGTCAAGTTGAATTGCTGTCAGTGCTCCCAGGGTGCTTATACTCTTTAATATCAGCTGGTTACGGAAATGGTTGCGTCTGCGCCGAGCTGATTTCAATGTTTCTACTCGGCGCGCTCGCTGCTCTGGCAACTGGCATGCTGTCATCAGAAGGCCTGCAGCGGGGTGTGGCGCGATAGAGTGCCAGCGGTAAGCAGGTGCCAACCCGCGCGTACCTTGAACGAAGCCACTGGAAAGACAGCGCAACTCGATAGGGAATCGCGCATGGCCATACCTACGCGCGTTTCTGTTGCTCCAATGATGGATTGGAGGTAAGCGTCACGCCGAGGCCGTATTGACGGTCAGGGCTTGAAGTACCCGGGCTCGTAGTCGAGTTGCTCGGAAGCATCCTCGCCGAGCTTGCGCAGTACGCCACCGCAGTCGGGGCACCTGCAGCTCGACGGTGCGTGCACATGGATCACGCGCGCCAGCTCGGGCGGCAACGCACGCACCGGGCGACGAGTGAGGCGAGTCTCGCGCGGCGCATCGACCGAGACGAGCTTCGGGATCTTGGGAAGATCACTGGAGGGTTGCGCCGCAGGCGAGATCACGCCGCCGGTGAGCGGCAGCTCCAGAGCCAGCGCGCTATCGATGACCTCGGAGGAGCGGCCGAAGCGCCAGCGCCGAAGGCGTAGCACCTCCGCCATCAGCGCCTCGACTTGGGCGGCTTTGCGCAGCAGCTGTTGCTTCAGCTCCTCCGGATCGTTCGGCAGCGTTGCGTAGTCGAGCGCCACGCGCGAAGTGTACGCGAGCGCGCAGACACGCGCTGCGCTTCTTCACGCTCGACTTGCCACATGCAACGCTACACGACGTGCAGCGGTTGCCACGTGCGCTCCGGTCGCCGCCAGTCGATGCCTTCGAGCAGCATCGACAGCTGCGCGCAACTCAGATGCACCGCGCCCGCGCTCGCCTGCGGCCACACGAAGCGGCCGCGCTCGAGGCGCTTGGCAAACAGACACAGCCCATCGCCGTCGGCCCACAGCACCTTGAGCAGATCCCCGCGTCGACCGCGGAACACGAACACGTGACCCGAGTACGGGTTGCTCGAGAGCGTCGTCTCAACCAGTGCCGCGAGCCCATACATGCCGCGCCGCATGTCGGTGACGCCCGCCGCCAGCCACACCCGTGTGCCGTCCGGCAACCCGATCACGGTCGCGACAGGCAGTCGATCACGGTCCGCAGCGCCTCGCGCTCCACGTGACCGCAAATCCGCAACGTGCCGCCCGGCAGTACCAGCTCGATGTGTCCGGCCCTCGAGTGGGCAGTCTGCGCCTCACGCCGCGTCTTTATCGGCAGCAACACCGCTGCGCCACTCTCGGCGGGTCCGCGATCGTGGACCGCGCTCGTAATCCACTTGCGCAGCAGGTTGGCATTGATCCCGTGTGCCAGCGCCATGCCGGCCACCGACACCCCGGGTTCCAGACATCGGCGCACCAGCTCGCGCTTCGCCGCCGCGTGATACACGCGTCGGCCGTTACTCTTATGACCGCGGACCAGGTTCGCCACCAATTCCATCGAGTGCTCCATCGCAGGTGTCCACCTCCAAACAGGTGGACACCATCCTCAGCACTCAATCGATCCAACGCCAGACGGCCTCGGCATGACGCTTACTTCGGGGCAGGTGCTCGCCTCCCTGAACGCGCGGATCGCCGCCTCGAGGCTCCACGGCCGCTCTCGCAGTGTCTGCGCATCCCATTCGCTGCGCCCCGGCGCGAAGAAATCTCCACCGTAGACATGTATCGCTCCGGTGAGGCTCGCGATCGGGTTGACCACCGAATGGATCACGTCGCTCGGCAAGGTCAGCACGTCGCGCTGCGCAAGCGAGGCCGCGCGCTCGGCGGTAATGCTTTCGCCCTGGCGTTTCCAGAAAATATTGTCCTCGCGTCCGCCGTAGACCGCGATGGCCGCCCACATGTTGTGATTGTGCGGGAACAGCACCATGCGAGGCGACCAGACTACGTTCAGCACGGTGAGCTCCGCACTGCGGTGAAGGGCGTGAATGCCGGCAGTCGACGGGGTACCAAGAAAATCCAGTTGCCCGCTCGAGTCCGTCATCGCGCGACGCAGGTAATCCGCAACGGCGGCCTGGCTGTCGACGGGATTTGCAGCGCTGAGGGATGCGGCGCGCAATCCTTCGATGAAGCGCCGCTGGCCGTCGGTGGCTGGTGCCTCCGCGGCACCAGCGGCCGCAACCCCGGCACCGGCATCGCCCGCCTGCGCACTCGAAACTGCAGTTGCGGCCACCGTGGCCATTGCCGAATGGATGAACCGGCGACGTGAAAGCTCACTGCTCATGGCAACCTTCCCGACAGATACAGTGCATGTGAGGGGCTCGCACAGTGGCACGGCGCCGACGCACGCGCAATCGCGCAGCGCAGTAGCGCGACGAGGCCGGCACTTGATAAGTACTATAATGCCGGTCGCATCACACCCAGCCTGAATCCAGCGCCGGGCAGCCTCCGAAACAAGCTTCGAGTCGCCACATCCAATGGCCGAACCGGTTCTGAAACGCATTGCCCACGGCGATTCGCGCGCCGTGGCGCAATGCATCGACGAGTTCGGCGGGCTGGTCTGGGTGGTTTCGGGCCGCGAACACATCGTCATCCTCGCCAAGGCCGCGGCGGGTTAGCAACCAGCCCGCGCCCGGATACGCCCGTGCAGACCAGCAACACGCCCGAGTCGCAGACCGCCGCCAGCGTCCTGATGCTGCGCCCCGCCGCGTTTGGCGCCAATCCGCTGACGGCCGCCTCCAATCGTTTTCAGGCACGCGACGGCAGCGGCGTGGACGCAGCGGTGCGCGCAAGCGTGGCTCGCGAGTTCGAGGCCGTGTCCGCCGCGCTGCAACGGGCGGGAATCGGCGTGTATGTCGTCGATGACACGTCCGACCCGCCCAAGCCCGACGCGATATTCCCCAACAACTGGGTGAGTTTTCACGCCGACGGCACGGCCGTGCTGTATCCGATGCTCGCCAGCAATCGGCGAACCGAGCGGCGCGCGGACGTGCTCGAGGCCCTGGGCCGCACGCATGGCTTTCGCATTTCGCGCACCGTCGATCTGAGCGCGCACGAACGTGACGGAGTGTATCTGGAGGGTACCGGCAGCCTGGTGCTCGACCGCGTCAACCGCAACGCGTTCGCCTGCCTGTCGCCGCGCACGCACCTCGAAGCCCTCGGCGATTTCGCCCAGCAGCTCGACTACGAGATCGTCAGTTTCGAAGCCTGCGATGCGACGGGCACGCCCATCTACCATACCAATGTCGTGATGTGCCTCGGCACGCGCTTCGCGGTGCTATGCGCGGAATCGATATCGGACGCCGCGGGCCGCGCGGCAGTGATGCAGATTCTGGCCGCTACGGGCCACGACGTGATCGAGATCTCGCAAGCGCAGATGGCGGCTTTTGCCGGCAACATGCTGGAGCTGCGCGGCGCGGCTGGCGGGTCGGTCATCGTCATGTCCGCTGCGGCTGAAGGCTCGCTGTCAGCGCACCAGCGCAGCCGCCTGGCTTCATACGGCACACTGGTCAGCGTCCCGATCCCGACCATCGAGCGCTACAGCGGCGGCAGCGTGCGCTGCATGCTCGCCGAGATCCACCTGCCGAAGCGCTAGCCGCGAGCGTGTCCGAATCCGGGCACCCCGCGGCCCGCCGTCCGGCTGCTCCGGTTGACGCCCACGCGACTCTCATGCAGCATCGGCGTCACTTTCAGGTGACCGGCGTTCCGTGAGGAACGCCGAATCAAACGGGAAGTCGGTCAGGATCGCATCCAAAGCCGACGCTGCCCCCGCAACGGTAGACGAGGACAAGCGGATCACGACGCCACTGCGCTGAAGCGTGGGAAGGCGATCCGCCGGCGCAAGCCACTCGTGAGCCCGGAGACCGGCCTGGAAGCGGTTCCTCGGTGTTGCGGCGGGCGGCACGGGCGAGCGCGTTGCCCGTGCCACGGCACCACTCTCCCTCCTCTCCCTCACCCCCGAGGTGTTGCACGGGTGTGTGCATGAGAGGAATTCAACATGGCGGCTCCAGCGAGCGCGCCGGCTACGCGGCCGGTCGGCACTCTTTTCTGCCTGCTTCTTGCGACTACCGGTCCCGTTCGCGCGACCGACTCGGACACGGTCGTGGTCACGGCAACCCGCACGGAACGGCCGCTCGGCGACACGCTCGCCGCGGTGACCGTGCTCACGCGCGAGGACATCGACCGCGTGCAGGCACGCAGCGTCGAGGAGCTGTTGCGCGGGATTGCCGGCATTGACCACGACAACGCCGGTGGCTTCGGCAAGGCGACCTCGATTTTCCTGCGCGGCACGGAGTCGGACCATGTCGTCGTGCTCGTCGACGGGATCCGCTTCGGCTCGCCGACGCTGGGAATCGCGGCGTTCGAGCACCTGCCGATCGACCGCCTCGAGCGCATCGAAATCGTGCGCGGACCCCGTTCGGCGCTCTACGGACCGGACGCGATCGGCGGCGTCATCCAGTTCATCACGCGCGGCCGGCGGGATGGTCTGCACCTCTCGGCTCAGACTGGCTACGGCAGTCACGATACGCGCCGCCTGAGTGCCGGCCTCGACGCGCAGGCGGAGCGTGCGTGGCTTTCCGTCGGCGCCACGGATTTCGTCACCGACGGAATCAACGCCTGCGCCGGACGGCCGTTTCCGCCTGGCGGCGGCTGTTTCACGCACGAGCCCGATCGCGACGGCTACGATAACGAATCGCTGTCCGTGCGTGCGGGTGTGCGCATCGTCGACGGCACCGAGCTCGAGGCGCGCCTCCTGAACGCGGACGGCGCAACGCAATTCGACGGTGCCTTCACCAACCGCGCCCGCATCCGCGCGCAGGCTGGAAGTCTCCGCCTGCAACATCGGCCTTCCGCAATGTTGCAGCTTACCGCGCTGGCAGGCCGGTCGCGGGATGACTCCGAGAATTTTCTCGACCGGACGTTCAGGACCCGCTTCGACACGCAGCGCGATTCGCTCTCCGTCCAGGCCGACTGGTCGTCAGCTTCGTCGGCCCTGCTGACTTCCGGCTTCGACTATCTGCGGGACCGGGTGGCCAGCACGACCGCCTACACGGTCGACTCGCGCATCGATCGGGGCGTGTTCGTGCAATATGACGGGAGCGCGGGCCGCCATCGGCTCACCGGCGGGCTGCGACACGATGACGACCAGCAGTTCGGCGAGCGCGTCACGGGCAATCTCGCCTACGGCATCGAGCTCGCGCCGGACCTGGATCTGATCGCGAGCGGTGGCACCGCATTCAAGGCCCCGACACTCAACGAGCTCTACTTTCCGGGGTTCGGCAATCCCGATCTCGGCGTTGAGCGAGCCCGCTCGCTCGAGCTCGGTCTCGAGCGCACGCACCCGGCCGGCGGCTGGTCGCTGCGTGCCTTCGGTACCGTGATCGATGACCTCGTCAGCTTCGATGCGAGCACGAGGCGAGCGCAGAACATCGCCGCAGCGCGTGTTCTCGGGCTCGAGCTGGAAGGAAGCTGGCGGCGCGCGCCCTGGCTCGCGCGCGCCAGTCTCACGCTGATCGATCCGGAGAACCGCGGCCCCGGGCCCCACGAAGGCCACGTGCTGCCGCGCCGTGCACAGCAGTCTGCGCGAGTGGAAGTCGGGCGACACATCGGCCGCTGGGATGTCGGCGCAGTGCTCGTGGCCGCCGGCCGCCGCTTCGACGATCTTGCCAACACGAGCCGACTGGACGGCTATGCGACGGTGGACGTGATGTTGGCATGGCGCGTTGCGCCGGCGCTTGTCCTGCGGGGTCGCATCGGCAACCTCTGCAACACCCGCTACCAGACGGCATCGTTCTTCAATCAGGACACTCGCCACGGCTGGCTCAACGTCGAGTACACGCCATTCTGAGTACCGGAGGTCACCATGCGTTCCACGATACGTTCGATCATCATTCTGTCGTTCCTGTCGCTCGTGCTGCTCGCGACCCGATTCAATCACTTCGGCTCCCCCGTCAATCCACCGGATGCAACGCTGGCCGTGCTGTTCCTTGCCGGCTGGTACCTGGGCACGTGGGAATCTCTGGTGATCCTGCTCATGCTCGCCGGACTGGCCGATGCGCTCAGTATCGCGGGCGGCGTCAGCGCGTGGTGCGTGACACCGGCCTACTGGTTCCTGATCCCGGCCTACGCAATGCCATGGGTCGCGGGCCGCTCCGCACGGGGAGTTGCGGGACCTCTCGTGCGGCGCACGGCGATCGGCGCAGTCACGCTCACGCTCGCCGTCACGGCGTTCTTCGCGATCTCCAACGCCAGTTTTTTCCTGTTGTCGGGGTACTTCGGATCGATGACCGCCACTGCATACACGCGCGCCGTCCTGCAGTACTTCCCACGCTATCTCGAAATTGCCGCGGGCTACGTGGCGATCGCGGCCCTGATCGACCTCGGTGCGCGATACGTTCTCGCTCGCTCGAAGGCGCCCCGCGAGCAGCGGGCAACTTGATCTGCGCATGAGCCCCGATCAGTCAGTCTCGGGCGAGGCGCGGATCGCCAATGTTCCGGGACCCGACTCCGTGGCTGAAGCGCACGCGGCGGCGAGGCAGCGCGAGCTGACCAAGCCGCCCGGGGCACTCGGGCGTCTCGAGACACTCGCCGTCTGGATGGCGGGGCGCCAGAGGCGCGTCATTCCGAGGCCGGTGACCGCCATCGCGATCGTGTACGCAGCGGATCACGGCGTGGCGGTGCGAGGCGTGTCTGCCTACCCCTCGAGCGTGACGGCACAAATGGTCGCCGCGATCGCCGCCGGCCACGCTGCGGTGAGCGTGTTTGCACGCACACTCGGCGTGGACCTGCGGATCGTCGATGCGGGCGTCGCTGCCGATCTCAGTGCCATCGCTGGCGTGGTGCATGCAAAGGTGCGACACGGCACCGCGGACCTGAGCGTCGGGGCCGCGATGGCCCGGTACGAGGCCATGCGCGCACTCGATGTCGGCCGCGAACAGGCGGCGCGAGCAATCGACGACGGCGCCGATCTCCTGATCGCGGGCGAAATCGGGATCGCGAACACCACGGCCGCGGCTGCCCTGATCTGCGCACTGCTGAAGAGGGCGCCGGCGCGGATCGTCGGGCGGGGCACCGGCGTTGACGAGGAAGGTCTGCGGCGCAAAGTCGAGGCTGTTTCGATGGGGGTGCGTCGCGTGCGTCGGGCGGCGATCTCCGATCCGGTCGAGGTGCTCGCCGAGCTCGGCGGGCTCGAGATCGCGGCAATGGCCGGCACCTATCTCGAATCGGCTCGGCGCGCAGTGCCCGTCATCCTCGATGGTTTCATTTCTGCGGCCGCAGCCGTGCTGGCGGTGTCGATGGCACCGAGCTGCCGGGAATGGCTCATCGCCGGTCATCTCTCCGCCGAGGCCGCCCACCGTGTCGCACTCGAGTGGCTCCGCCTCCAGCCAATCCTCGATTTGGAGCTGCGCCTGGGGGAGGGGACCGGAGCGCTCCTTGCCTTGCCGATCGTCCGCGCGGCGCTCGCCATGCACGCCGAGATGCTCACCTTCGATGAAGCCGGCGTTTCGCGGAGCGGCTGATGCGCGCACTGTGGGCGGCGACCCGTTTTCTCACGCGGCTGCCGGTCCCGCGGGCTCGCGACCTCGAGGCACGGGATCTGGAAGCATCAGCGGTATGGTTCCCGGGCGTGGGCGCGCTCATCGGTCTGGTCGTGGCCGTCGTGCATCGCGGGCTGACCGGCGTCGACGCGTGGGTCGGCGCATTTGCCGCAGTACTCGCGTGGATCTGGATCACGGGTGGTTTGCACGTCGACGGCGCTGCGGATCTCGCCGATGCATTGGGGGCGCGGCATCGTCACCCCGAGCGCTTCGTCGAGGTCCTCAGGGATCCGCGCCTGGGGACGTTCGGGGTTCTCGCCGTCCTCGGCGTCGTTCTCGCGAAGATCGTCGCTCTGCAGGCACTCGCGACTCATCCGTCGGCGAGCGCGATCCTCATCCTCCTGCCCGCGTGGACCCGACTCGGCGCGGTCATCTGGTCCTGCACATTGCCACCCCTGGCAAGCGGATGCGGGGAGCGGTTCGGCCGGACGACCCGGCGTGCCTTGCTCTGGAGCTGGGGAATCGTCTTGACCGGGGTTTCGTTCGCGTGGGCTCCCGCGGCGCTCATCGCACCTGGCGCGCTGACAGCGTGGTGGCTGTTTCTCAAAGTGCGTGTCGGCGGCATGAACGGGGACACGCTCGGCGCCGGCATCGAGTGGTGCGAAGCCGGCACCCTGCTCGTCATCTGCATCGCAACGAGATGGCTCGACATCTGATTCTCGGCGGAGCGCGATCCGGCAAGAGCCTGCTCGCGAGCCGGCTGGCCGGCGAGCCCTCTCATCCCGTCTGTTTCATCGCCACCGCCCGGGCGGTTGACGCCGAGATGGCAGATCGCATCGACCGGCATCGCCGTGACCGGCCTGCTCACTGGCGGACTTGCGAAGAGCCGCTGCACCTCGGCTCCGTTCTGCAGCGCGAGGCGCAGCCCGGACGTTGTGTCGTGATCGACTGCCTCACCCTGTGGCTGTCGAATTGCTTGTATCAGGACGGCGCCGATCGGGCCGCGGATGCAGCGCTTGCGCCGTTGCCGTACTGGGAGCGCGAGCGCGCGTCGTTCCTCTGCGCCCTCGCACAGGCTGAGGGTGAAGTGCTCGTGGTCAGCAACGAGGTTGGACTCGACATCGTTCCCGCAAATGCGCTCGCGCGGCGCTTCCGTGACGAGCAGGGTCGCCTCAATCAAGCGGTCGCCGGAGCTTGCGAGCGCGTAACTCTGGTGGTGGCCGGTTTGGGCATTCCGCTGAAGACACTCTGAGCTTCTGGCTCGTCACGTAGCGGTATTGCTCGCCGCGATTCAACCGCCGAAACGGTGGCTGCAAGCGTGCCCGAATCTGGCCACGTTCCTACCCGCCGTCCGGCTGCTCCAGGTCGTCGAGGAACTCCACGGCGCGGCGCAGATGTGGCACGACGATCGTGCCCCCGACCACCAGGCCCACGCTCATCGCTTCCATGATTTCCTCGCGTGAATTGCCCGCGGCGCGCGCTTCGGCGAGGTGATACTTCACGCAGTCGTCGCATCGCAGGACGAGGGACGAGACCAGGCCGAGCAGCTCCTTGGTCTTCTTCGTCAAGGCGCCGCCCTCGGCGTACGTCAGCGCGTCGACCGAGTACACGCGCTTGATCACGCGATTGCCGGACCCGAGGATCCGCTCGTTCATGCGAGCTCGGTAGGCTGCGAACTCCTTGGCCTTCTTCCCCACGGTCATCTCCTTGCCGCAACGGTCGGCGCAAGCCGCGGCCGGCGCATCGCCGGCGCACGGCCCCCTGATCATTCAAACATCCTATCACCGGGACGCGAACGCGGGACCCACGGGGGCGGCCCCCTGTAGAATGACAGCGGTTCCGCCGCGGGGAAGGCGCAAGTGCTCGAACTGGGTATCAAGACTCTTCTGAGCTATCTGCTCGGCTCGATCATCGGCAGCCTGGTGGTCGGCCGGCTGCGCGGCGGTGTCGACATTCGCACCGCCGGCAGCGGCAACCCGGGTGGCACCAACGCGCTGCGCACCCAGGGCAAGTGGTTCGCCTTGTGGGTCATCGTCATCGACGTCGGCAAGGGTGTGCTCGCGGCCGCGGTCGTGCCGGATCTGCGCGTGCCGGGCGTGTCGCCGGATCCGCTGGTGGCGCGCGAGTGGCTCACCGTGGCCTGCGCCGGTGCCGCGATCATCGGCCATGTCTACCCGGTGTGGTACGACTTCCGCGGCGGCAAGGGGGCGGCGACGCTCATCGGCACCTTGCTCGGCCTGCAGCCCACGCTGCTCATTCCGGTCCTGATCGTCTGGTTCGTGACGGTGGCGCTCACCGGCTACGTGGGGCTCGCGACCATGTGCGCGAGCGCGGCGCTGCCGATCTACGTCTGCCTCACGATGGTGCCGCCGCCTGTGCCGTTGGTGACGTTCACGGCCGGCGTGGCGCTGCTCGTGATCTTCACCCATCGCAGCAACCTCGCCCGCATGCTCCGCGGCAACGAGAATCGCGCGCGCCGCCTCTGGCTGTTGCGTCGTTGAACAGTGTGCACGCCGCCGGCGCGGATCTGCGCGAGCAACTCGTGACGCTGCTCGCCGACGGTGAGTTCCATTCCGGTGCTCAGCTCGGCCGCTCGCTGGGGGTTTCGCGTACCGCGATCTGGAAAGCCCTGCGCAAGCTCGAGGAGCTCGGCGTCGAAGTGCATGCAGTGCCCAAGCGCGGCTATCGATTCGCGCAGCCGATCGAGCTGCTCGACTCCGACGCGATTCGCGCAGGGCTTCCGGCTGCGGCGCGCCGGCGCGTGCGGCAGGTCGAAAGGTTCCTCACGATCGCATCGACCAACAGCCATCTGCTGGAACGCTCGGACCTGCCGATCGGCAGCACCGACGCGTGCGTCGCCGAAGCGCAAAGCGCCGGACGCGGCCGCCGCGGCCGTGCCTGGAGCGCGCCGTTCGGCGGATCGATCTGCCTGTCGATGAACTGGCTGTTCCCCGAAGTGCCGCGGCAATTGAGCGCGCTGAGCCTCGCCGTGGGTGTCGGCGTGCTGCGCGCGTTGCGCAAAGCCGGCGCCGCCGACATGCGGCTCAAGTGGCCGAACGACGTCATGTTCGCGGGACGCAAGCTGGGTGGCATCCTCATCGAGTTGCGCGCCGAATTTTCCGGGCCCGCCTATGTCGTCATCGGCGTGGGCCTGAACTATCATCTCAGCGCGGGCGCGCGCCGTGCGCTGCAAGCTGCGGAAATCGAAGCCGCGGATCTGCATGAGGCAGCGGGCAGGAAACTGGGCGGGCGCAATGCGCTCACCGCGGCGCTCATCGGGGAGATCGCGGGCGTGCTCACGGAATTCCAGCAGGAGGGCCTGCGCCCGTTCTCGCGGGAGTGGCGCAATGCCGATGCGCTCGCCGCGACCGCCGCGCGCGTGGCGTATGGGGAGCACACGTATCGCGGTATCGCGCGCGGCATCGATGAGGACGGCGCACTGCTCCTGGAAACTCCGGGCAAGCTCCTGCGCTTCACCTCCGGCGAAGTGACCGTGCGCCCGGGTAACTGAAGGATGAATCGAAAGTGATCCTGCTGCTCGACGTCGGCAACACGCGAATCAAGTGGGCGCAGCTGCTCGGCACTGCACTCACGCCGCAACAGGCGCTGGTACACAAGGGCGTGGCGCAGAAGGAGTGGCTCGACAAGCTGTTCCGCGAGCGCTTTCGACCGGCTCGCGTGCTGGTCGCGAGCGTCGCCGGAGCCGAGATGGGGGAGCTGATCCGCACGCAAGCGCAGCTCAAGTGGCAGGTGACGCCCGAATTCGCCAGCTCCACTTCGATTGCGGGCGGCGTCACCAACGCCTACTCGGAGCCTTCCGCGCTGGGTGTGGATCGCTGGCTCGCCGTCATTGCCGCGCACGAGATGGCCGGCGCCGCCTGCGTCATCGATGCCGGCACCGCGGTGACCGTCGATGTCGTGGACGCGAAAGGTCTGCATCGCGGTGGCCTGATCGTCCCCGGCATCGACATGATGATGAATGCGCTGCTCGACCGGACCAGCGAGATAGCCCAGAAGGCCCGCAAGCGGCCCGGCAGCGCACGTACGGACGCCATCGCAGCAGTGCAGATGTTCGCGAGCAGCACCGCGGCGGCGGTAGCCAACGGTGCACTGGTCACGCTCGCCGCAGCCGCCGATCGTGCCGCCGCGGAGGCGATACGCCAGTGCGGCGGCTCGGCAAGGATCCTCCTGACCGGCGGCGACGCCGAACGGCTGGCGCGCGCCATGCAGACCAGGACCGAAATCGTTCCCGAGCTGGTGTTGCGCGGCCTCGCCGTGCTGGCGCGCGAGCAGCCTGCGGCCGGCGGAATGAGCGCCACTGGTCGTGGAACAGCGGCGCGGGGAGCGTCGTACAATCGCCGCCGATGAAAGCTCTCGGATTGGCACTGCTGCTGGCGAACGTGCTGTACCTGGCATGGTCGCAGTGGCTTGGATCCGACGGGCCGGCGGTGGCGGACAGCGCGCCGCCCGCCAACGTGCCGAAATTGATCCTTGCCACTGAAGCGAAGGGTGCGGATGAACGGGGAGGGGCCGCGGCTCAGGCGCGCGGGCCGAACGAGACGACATCGCCGGGCGTCGACGCGGACTCCTCCCCAGCCAGTGATGCGGGCGCGGCAGCTCCGTCTTCTTCTCCGGCGCCAGTGGATACGTCATCGCCGCGAACGCGGTCCGCGGAATTGATGACGGGAGTCCAGCGCTGCGTCAGCATCGGGCCGTTCCGCGACCTGGCCGAAGCGACACAGGGATCCGCGGCTCTGCGCACCGCGGGTCACGACCCGCGCACGCGCGTCGCCGAGGGCGATGTCTGGGCGGGATTGTGGGTGCACCTCGCCGGGCTGCCGACTCGAACCGAAGCCCAGCGCGCCGTCACTCTGCTCAAGCAGCGCGGAATCGGCGACGCCTACATCATGCCGGCGGCGGGACGCGGCGCGGACATTTCGCTCGGCATCTTCAGCGAGCCGGCGCGGGCGCAGCGCCGCGCGGATGAAGTGCGCGCCATGGGATTCACGCCGACGATCGCGGATCGCACGCGCCAGGGGACCGTGTACTGGATCGACGTGGATCTGAAGCCGACGGATGGGTTCATCGATCCCTCCACGATCCCGAGCGAGAAGGGCAAGATCACGCGCCTGGAGATCCAGGCCTGCCCCGCGGCGAACTAGGGAACCTCTGCACAGGTGATCGTGGATGACCGATACTGCGTGCAGTGAGCAGTAACCGGCTTCGGTGATCGAGTAACGATGAAGCAGACGACGTTTGCTTCGGTGGCGTGGGACAACAAGGGCAAGGTGACGCGGCGCGAGCGCTTTCTTGACGGAGATGGACGCGGTGATTCCGTGGGCACGGCTGCTGGCGCTGATCGAGCCGCACTACCCGAAGGCGGGCAACGGCACGCAGCCGCATGCCGATGGAGCGGATGCTGCGCATCTACTTCATGCAGCAATGGTTCAACCTGTCGGACCCGCGGCGGAGGACTCGCTGTACGACATCGAGTCGATGCGCCGCTTTGCGGGCATCGAGCTGGGCGAAGAGGCGATCCCGGATGAGACGACGATCCTGCGCTTTCGCCACCTGCTGGAGAAGCACCAGCTGACCGAGCAGATCTTTGCCGAGATCCGCACGCTGCTCGAAGAGAAGCGGCTGCTGCTGAAGTCCGGCACGATCGTCGATGCGACGATCATCGCCGCGCCGCCCTCGACCAAGAACGCCGAGAAGGCGCGCGATCCGGAGATGCATCAGACCAAGAAGGGCAAGCAGTGGCACTTCGGGATGAAGGCGCACGTGGGCACCGACAAGCGCGGCATCGTGCACAGCCTGGCGACCACCGCATGCCAAGGCCGCCGACATCACCCAGATGCACAAGCTGCTGCACGGGAAGGAGCGGGAGGTCTTCGGCGACCAGGCCTACTGGAGCGAGGCGCACCGGCAGGGCGCCAAAGCTCGCGGCATCCGCTACCGCATCAACCGCCGCGGCACGCAACAGCGATCCGCTCACCGATCACCAGCGCTACATCAATCGCGTTCGCTCCAAGGCACGGGCGCGCGGCGAGCACGCCTTCCACGTCGTCAAGCGCCTGTGGGGCTTCGCCAAGGTGCGCTACCGCGGCCTGGCCAAGAACACCGCACGGCTGTTCACCGCCTTTGCGCTGGCCAACCTGTATCTGCTCAGACGACGCTTGCTGCCACCGCAGGAGACGTGTCGATGCTGATCGGCACTGAGCACCCAGTCGATCCGAAAAGACCGATGAAACGCCTTTGATTGCGCCTTTCGAGCCCATTTTCGTGTTCAACGCTGTCATTCTTCATTCATCCACTGCATTCGCGATCGCCTGTGCAGAGGTTCCCTAGGCCGCGAGGGGGAACCGGACGGTTGTGCCGTCCGGGAGCAGCCGGTCGATGGCGCGAGTCCTCCAAAGGTGTTCACCCGCTGGATGTAGGTGGTCGGCGTCAGCGTGTCGCCACCGGTGGGGCCGTCTTGCGCACCAACGACCTCGCAGGCGCCCGGGCAGTGACCTACTGGATCGGCGTGGATCTGAAACCGACGGACGGGTTCATCGATCGCTCCACGACCCCGGGCGAGAAGGGCAAGATCACGCCTGGAGATCCAGGCCTGCCCGCGGCGAACTCCTGGATCTGGTGGGACGCTTTGTTCGATTGCGCCGGCGAAGTTTCTTCTGGGCCGGCTGCCTCAGCGACGGCTGTATCGAAGCAGAATAACCTAGAAATGGTTTGACACAATAACCTAGATTATATATAACGCAATAACCTAGAACTCATGCGACATCAACACCTGGAAATGGCAGGAATATGGCCGCTCCTTCGGACAAGCTGGCGGAATCTCTCGCGGCTCTAAAAGAGCTGCAGGATCGTGGAATCACGGCCATCCGTTCGGACCACTTGAGTCGAACGCACCGGGAACGCCTGCTCAAGAGCGGTTTCATCCGGGAGGTCATGAAGGGCTGGTACATCCCTTGCGCCCCGGACGAGCCCGCGGGCGAGAGCACTGCCTGGTACGCATCCTTCTGGGCCTTCAGCGCCGACTATCTGAATGAGCGCTTTGGCACAGATTGGTGCTTGAGCGCAGAGCAGTCCGTGAGCCTGCACACTGGCGACCGAACCGTGCCGAGGCAGCTGCTCGTCAGATCGCCCAAGGGCGGCAATAAACCGATCCCCTTGCTTCATGGCACATCGATTTTCGATGTCCGTCTGGATCTGCCTCAGGCAAGTGACGTGGAAACGAAGCAGGGCATGCGCATCATGCGTTTGCCGGCCGCTCTGATCGCCTGCGCGCCCGGCCAGTTTGCCGCCCGTCCGATCGAAATGCGTGCTGCCCTTGCCATGATGACGGATGCTTCAGATGTGCTGAATCGTCTGCTTGCCGGGGGACACAGCATCGTGGCGGGACGGCTGGCCGGCGCCTTCCGGAACATTGGCCGCGACCGGATTGCAGACAACGTTGTCGAAACGATGCGGTCCGCGGGCTTCACCATCAATGAAAGTGATCCCTTCGAAGACAAGTCCTCTATTACCTTCGCAGCGCGAGAAACTTCCCCCTACGTAAATCGCCTGAGAATGATGTGGGAAAGAATGCGAGATCCAATCCTGCAGACTTTTCCTGCTCCACCTGGGATCAAGAAAAAAGATGTAGCTGCATACCTCAAGGAGGTCGATGCGATCTACGTCACCGATGCCTACAACTCCCTGTCGATAGAGGGTTACCGGGTCAGTACAGAGCTCATCCAGCGCGTGCGCTCGGGAAGCTGGAACCCCGATACCATCAAAGCCGACAGGGATCAGCGCAACGCGCTCGCCGCCCGTGGTTATTGGCAAGCATTCCAGGCCGTCAAGCAAAGCATAGGAAAAGTCCTGCGGCGTCAGAATCTCGGAACGGTAGCCGACGAGGACCACGGCACTTGGTACCGAGAACTGTTCGGACCGAGTGTCACGGCTGGCATTCTGAAGGCCGCCGACCTAGCGGGATATCGCAATGGGCCGATCTACATTCGGCGCTCGATGCATGTGCCCCCTAACCACGAAGCCGTCCGAGAACTGATGCCGACATTGTTTGAATTGCTGGAACTGGAGAAAGAGCCGGCGGTTCGCGTTGTCCTAGGCCATTTCATATTCGTCTATATACACCCGTACTTTGATGGAAACGGACGTGTGGGCCGATTCCTCATGAACCTGATGCTGGCCTGCGGAGGTTATCCATGGACTGTCGTTCCGCTTGAGAAACGCGACAACTATATGGCCGCCCTTGAATCCGCAAGCGTGCGCGCCGACATCAGGCCATTTGCGAAGTTCTTGGCTGGACTGGTAGGCAAGCGAAGTAGATGAATCTCACTCGCCAAGATCTCCAGCCACAAGGAACCTGCTTCGACACCATCAAGAGATCAACAAGGATTCCTGGGTACCGCCGTCCTCCGGCGCGCGAATTTTGCGTTAAGATATCGGAGCGACCGCGCGCCCCCAAAGCATTGTGGTGATGCAGTGGTTTTGTAAACCACAGAGCTTGGTTCGATTCCGAGTGGGGGCACCAGGCGGCTTCTTGAAGCCAGCGATCGAAAGTGACCCCAGGCAATTCGGCCGTAAGCTCTTGCCGAAATTCGCCACCGCTGGCCAAGATCCTCGCCCTCCATGGGAGGCGAATTTCTGGCGTATACACGCCAGGCCATCCCAGGTATCCATTTTTCACTCAAAATCAGTCTAACCCCAGAGGAGCCCTCTACTTCTTAGATGTACCGTGCCAGCCGATGACCGACAGGCCTTTCTTGCTGACCGACGCCAGGAACTAGTAGATCGCAGGAGCTGATCGCATGAGACATTCGAAAACTGCAATAATCCTGGCCCTGGTTGGTGTCGTCGTGGCGGTAGCCTTTGGCGTTAGCTCCTATCGTTTCTCGCGTATGGCAGGCGAACCAAGGCCTGCAGAAGCGATTGTGAGGGCGGACGAAAGCAGCAAGCCATCGTCGACAATGCTTGAACCGAGCGCATCTGCAGCGGCTTCGCCTGCGGGTGACACCGAACGCACGTCTAGCGCGTCTGGCCTCCGCGTCTTCACCGATGTTGCAAATGAGGACGCTTATCGCAACAAGGCGAAAGAGGAAGCGGCAAAGGAAATATCAGGGCGCTACGGCTTGCTGCTCCAAGATCTGGCACTGAGCCCGGGACAGAAGGCTCAAATGCTGTCGCTCCTGACAGACGTTCAGGTAGCTGCAACCACAAAGATGAGCATAGACGCGCGGACCAAGACAGCAACCGTCGTAATGCGGGGTCGAAAAATAGACGAGCAGGAGCGGTCGCAGAGAATCGCGGCAATCATTGGCGACAAGAAGCTGCAGGAGTTCCTGGCTCTGGAACGAAACCTCCCTGCCTATGCGGAAGCGCACGCCATAGCGTCCGTGCTCCAAACGAACGGCGTTCCCCTGACGGATACTCAGCGTGACCAATTGCTGCAGCAGTTGGTGCTGACTCGGGAACAGTACATCGCGAAACCGCATCCCGAGATCCACTCAATGGAGGACGTTGAGCGGCGAGAGGCCGAGCGAATTGAATACGAACGTCATGTGATGGAGTTGATGCCGAGCGTGCTTTCGTCTAAGCAGGTTACATACGTGTTTGACCAATATCAGTACTGGTCCGAGCAGCGGTCCCGCGACTTGCAGGCGGAGAAGAAACGGCAACAGAAAGTGCGAGCCGAGCGTCCAAACGAGAAACCCGTCATCCTTTACCCGACAGAGTAGGTAGTATCCCCGCTGAGGCCCGGTCGGTCCTCGTGCGATAAGGGCCTCACTTATCCCTCCCAAGTTGCTGCCGTAAGGACGTAGGAACACGCTCTGGCTTGTTCAAGAAACTGCGCAAACAGGGCGCGCTTCCAGTCTAACTCCACACCCGCCCGCGTACTTCGATAGCGCTATGAGGCTTCTGCCGCTCGTAGTGTTGATCCTGGATTTGATCAACCGCACACTGCCTTATCGACATGCACCGATAGTCACGAGAGGGGCACATTGCCAGATACGTCGTCGCATACGACCTGATGAAGCAAGGGCAAAACCACGAGTGCATCATCAAGAAGCTCGAGGCATACGGCACTCACCGGCATATGCAGCAGTCAGTCTGGTTGATTGCCAGCAACGAAAGCGCGGATCAAGTGCGCGATAGCCTGCAAACTTGCTTGGATCCGAACGACAAACTATTCGTGGGGGCGCTAACATGCGGATTCCGGCGATGCCGGGCCACCGTTCCGATTCATGCAATTCGACGGATGCAGTAAAGTCGCCGGCACTCATGCAGCGCACATCCAATGATCTCGTGATGCGTGTTGCGCTCTGTAGCTTGATCCTCGCGCTCGCTTGCGTGACTGCGCAGGCGGCGGAGCCCTCGGTGGCCATCTACGATGCGGATCCCGAGCATCTCTGGAATCGCCTGTATCGCGCCATCGCCGTGCGGACAGAGGCAGGCGTCGAGTTCGGCGCGGACAACGCCGTACCCTTCAACGAGGACTTCGACGACGCCGACAACGTGATCACGGTGCTGGACGAGTTCCTGTCCAGCCGGGGTGAGGCCAGGTCGCCCAGCGACCTGAGGCGCGCCTTGCTGCTCCACGATGTCTGGGCAGCGTTCGACCTCGCGGCCGGCGGCGAACACAAGGTGTTGCAGCGGCGGCTGGCGAGCGTCATTGGACGGCTCGCGATGAAGGACCACGCAATTGCCGGCCTGCAGGACAACTACGCGGAGGCGGTCGAGTCCGGAAAGTTCGCCAGGGATTTCGATCCCGCGCGCCCCGGACGCGCATTCCTGCCGCTTGATCTGCTCGACAGCGACGGACCCTGGGTGCAGATCGGAGAGAGTGGCCTGCCACTGGTTGCCCCGGTGCACGTCGGTACGGTGTCGGGTCGGTCCGCGTTCATGGTCTTCATCCGCTGTCCGGGAGGCCGCAAGGCCACGCTCTCGTATCTCGAAACGCTGAACCTGCATCGCACGCCCTGGGTGGTGCAACCGGCCGAAATCGGCACTACGCATCCAGGTAATCGCAAGGTCCGCTGGGACCCGCTGCGCGTCGATCCCGCGACCCCGCAGTTTCCCGAGGGCACGGTGGTGGCGCTGGTGAGACGCATGGCGGTCATCAACGACAGCATCGAACCGGTGCTGACACCCATCACGCAGACAGTGCAGTTTCGCGTCTTCACCAGGATCGCTGCGGGACGCCAGGCATACCCCTTCGCCGACTCGCAGCTCGCGTTCGAGGTCGTCATGCGGCGACGCGAGCTGCTCGCGGCCAGAGCCGGAGGCCTGCAGCCGGTGGCGCCGGACGAAAAGGAGTATCAGCGGATTGTCCAGTTCCACGACTCGCGGGCGGAGCGCCTGCGCGGTCGCGTCGTGTTGTCGACCTGCAGGATCTGTCACGACAGCAACGGGATCTTTTCGATCAGAACCTATCTGGGTGGAGTCGGTGCGGGCCACAGGGCAGGCAATCCGCAACTGTTGCCCGCTGACCGTTCCGATTACCAGGGGCGGGCGACCGTCGCATGGAAGAAGCAGCAGTTCGACTGGGGACTGTTGCGCGGACTGCTGCAGCGGGAGGACTAAGCATGAGAGGCTCTATGACCATCAGACCGGCAGGCGCGACGGATCTCGATGCCATGTGGCGCATCTTCCGCGCCGTCGTGGCCGACGGTACGACCTACGTATTCTCGGCAGACACCCGCCGCGAGGACGCGCTGGCCTATTTCATCGGACCGGGTATCGCGTCATGGGTGGCGGAGGACGACGGCCGCGTCGTAGGAATGTACAAGCTCATTCCGAACAGGCGCGACCGTGGATCTCACGTTGCCAACGCGTCGTTCATGGTGGACCCCGGCCATACACGGCGCGGGGTCGGCGAAGCGCTGGGGCTTCACTGCCTGCGAGAGGCGCGCCGTGCGGGTTACCTGGCGATGCAGTTCAACTTCGTCGTCAGCACCAACGCGCCCGCCGTCGCCCTCTGGCGCAAGCTCGGCTTCGGCGTCGTCGGCACGGTGCCCAAAGCCTTCAGGCACAGCGAACGCGGGCTGGTCGATGTCCACGTGATGCATCGCAGCCTGGAAGACATCGCTGTGGACGACGAGATCGAGCGCATGGGCCGCTGAAGAGGAGCTCGCGCGACATCAGCGGTTCTGGCACTGGTTCATCAGCCTGGCGCTGCGCCTTGGCATCGCTTGCGGTGTGACGGCCGTCACAGTAAGTGCTCCGCCATGACTGCCTGCTCGCGGTTTGACTCCGTTCTGCGACATGAAACTGTGAACGCGCGCAAACACTGGTAAACGCGTTTGTTGACAGTTCCGCATGCGTGTTTCACCGTGCTTCGATTCCCGCGCGTCGGCATGCGGCGACACTCCCAGCCCCCCGAGCGAACGACTGAGCGCGCATTCGCCGGTTGAGTGTCGGGCATCGCCAACGTCCTGACCGCTTTCTCGGCGCGCGGCACGCGTAACGTGCTCATTATCCTCAAGGCCTGAAAGCTGGCTCGCTTCTTGCTAACCAATTGACGGAACTCGCTGCTGCGATGAGCTGACCGCAGCAACGAGCGGCGCGCGCGATGACGCGAGCGCCGGCTGCGACCTTTTCCGCTCGGGCGTTCGCGCGCGCGCTGTAAAGGGCAAACCCGCCGAAAGGCGGGGACGCAAAGCCACCGGTCTAAGGGAACTCGTTTCCTACGACAGCGGGGTTGCCAGGAGTCCATGCGGCGCGCATCGCCCGCACCGACACGGGCGCATTCATCGCCCGCCTCGATCGAGGCCTGCCCCCGACCACGTGGCTTGCGCTGCGACAGATCTGCCGCCGTGGAGCGCAGTCGTCGCATTGGATTATTTGGATCAAGCGGCCGGGGGGCTGTGGGGGGATGACGATGAAAGCGAGATGGTGCTCGGGCCTGGCGGCGACACTGTCGCTCGCGATCGGCGCGTCGGGGTCTGCCGGTGCATCCGCACTGTCGGATGCTGCCGCACAGTTGCAGCCGGGACAGTGGACGACGCTCGATACGCAGAGCTTCACGCGCGCGCTGCTCGACGACGGCGCGGGTTATCACGTTTTCTACTACACCGAGGACATGGTGTGGGACCCCGTCTCGCGCCAGTTGCTGTTCGTCGGCGGCGGTCACGGCTCCGATGCCGAGTTTCTGCGCTATCGCGAGAGCACCAACGCCTGGACGCGCAGCAAGCCCACAGGGGACTTCTGGCACTCGAGCTTCTCGCACGCCTACGATCACAACGCGATCATCCCCTCGCTCGGCAAGTTCTTCTTCCGCCAGCCCGCCTACGATCCGAGCGATCACGTCGAGATCTACGACATCGCTTCGGGCGTCTGGTCGCGCTCGGCTGCCATGCCCTATCGGCCCGGCTGCTGCAGCGGCCTGGAATACTTTCCCGAGCTCAATGGTCTGGTGCTCGCCGATGGCTACAGCGGCGTGATGCTGTACAACGTCGCCGCCAATCGCTGGTCGGAGATCTCCGGCGCGGGCTGGGGCGACTACCACAACTTCGCCGAGTACAGCCCGGTGCACAAGGTGATGATCTTCGGTGGCGGCGAGAGCTCCGGAACGAATGCGCTCTTCCGCCTCGATGCCAACCGGCAGATCACGCGCTTGAGCAATTCGCCGGCGCAGCTTGGGACCACGCACTCGATCGTCACCACCGATCCGGTGAGCGGCAATTTCCTCGTGTTCTTCAATTCGGCGTTCTACGAGCTCAACCCGCTGACCGATACCTGGCGGCGCATGAGTGTCAATCCGCCCTGGCAATCGATGGGCGATTACGGTGTCTTTGGTGCGGTGGGGACGCCGATTTCCACCTACGGCGTCGTGGCGGTCGCGAAATACGCGGGTGACAACTCCAAAGTCTATTTGTACCGGCACGCCGCCAGCGGTGGCAGCACCGCGCCCACTGTGTCGCTCAGCGCGAGCCCCGCATCCGTGCCGGCGCAAAGCACCAGCACGCTGACGTGGTCGGCGACCAATGCCAACGCCTGCACGGCGTCGGACGGCTGGACTGGCGGCAAGGCCACTAGCGGCAGCGAGACGCGTGGACCATTCAGCGCCGCTTCGACATTCACGTTGACCTGCTCAAATACGCAAGGCGTGAACGCGAGCCGCTCGGTGACGGTCACCGTAACGACTGCGACCCCTGCGCCAACGCTGGCGTTGGGCGCAACGCCGAACTTGCTCACTGCCGGCGACCATACGCAGCTCAGCTGGAGCACTCAGAACGCCGCTAGCTGCAACGCATCAGGTGCATGGGCAGGTGCCAAGGCAACGTCGGGTAGCGAGACCTCGGCAGCGCTCAACGCGAGCACCACTTTCAATCTCGATTGCACTGGCTCCGGTGGCGCGGTCGCGCGTTCGGTGAGCGTCACGGTCACCGCACCCACGACACCGCCGCCGGAGCCGACCCCGACCCCAACCCCGACACCGACACCGCCACCCCCAGGGGCAACCGACATCACGGCGGTGACCCTCGTCAGTACTTCGACGGCGGCGCAGAGCAACGTGCCGGTGACATTCGGTCAGGTGTTCAAACCCGGCGATGTGCCGGCGGGCGCCGTGCTCGGTGCACGTGCCGGAAGCAACAATGTGTCGCTTCAGGTTGACAAGAAGGCGACCCATGCCGATGGCAGCTTGCGTCACGCGGTGCTGACTGCCGTCTTGCCGTCACTCGCCGGTGGCGCAACCCAGGTGGTGACACTGACGAATTCGGGCACTGGTCCCGGCGGTACGGCTCCGACCGCTGCTGCACTTCTCGGCACCACATTCGACACAAGCGTCAATCTGAACATTGGGGGTACACCCTACACGGCATCCGCGCGCGCGCTGCTGCAATCCGCCACGCCGGCCACGTGGCTGTCAGGGCCGCTGGCGACCGAGTGGCTGCTGAGTGCACCGCTCAAGACAGCGGCGGGCGCCGCGCATCCCCACCTGCAGGCGCGCTTCTACGTGCGCGCCTATGCGGGTCTGCAGGCGGCACGTGTCGAAGTGGTGGTGGAGAACGACTGGGCGTACGAGACGGGCCCACGCAACTACAGCTACGACGCGCGGATCGATGTGGCCGGTCGTGGCACCGTGTTCAGCCAGACTGCGGTGAATCACTACCGCCAGAGCCGCTGGCGCCGCGTGGTGTGGTGGGGCACGGCACCATCGTTCACGGTGAAGCACGACAGCGCCTATCTCATGGCGACGCGCGCCGTGCCGACGTACGACACGCGCGTGCAGGTCACGAGCTCGGCGCTCAACGGCTGGGTGAGCGGACTCGGCACCAATCCCGGCGTGATGTCGATCGGCGCGCTGGAAGCGAACATGCCCTCGCCGGGCGGGCGCTTCGAGATCGCGCCGCTACCGGCATTCCAGGCCGGGTACATCCTGAGCCAGGACGATCGCGCGCGACGCGTGACCGTCGGTTATGGCGAGCAGGCGGGTGCCTGGCCGATGCACTATCGCGACAAGACCACAGGCTATCCGATCTCGATCGATACTTATCCCAACGCCACGATTCTCGGAGCGTCGGGCATCTACGGCAATTTTCCCGCGTGCGGCGGCACCTGCAGCACCAATCTCGTGCCCGAGGCCTCGCATCATCCGTCGCTCGCTTACCTCCCGTATCTGATCACGGGCGATTACTACCTGATGGAAGAGCTGGCGTTCTGGGGCAACTGGATGCTGTTCTACGGCGAAGCGGGCCGCCGCGGGGGATCGCAAGGACTGGTGGCCTGGGATCAAGTGCGCGGACAAGCCTGGGCGTTGAGAACGCTCGCGCAGGCGGCCTACGCCACGCCGGATTCGCATCCGCTGAAGCAATATCTCGTCGGCAAGCTGCAGAACAACATCAGCTATTACCGCACCAACTGGGTGAACAGCAACTCACTCGGTTACGTGACCAACACCGGTGCCGCCGCGTGGCTCGGGCTGGATGACTGGATCGCGACGTGGATGGATGACTTCCTGACGTGGACCTTCGGCCACATCGTCGGACTGGGCTTCACCGAAGCGCAGCCGGTGCTCGCGTGGAAGTCGAAGTTCCCGGTGGGTCGCCTCACCGATCCCGGCATGTGCTGGGTGCTGGCCTCGAGCTACTGGCCGTACGTGAAAGGCGATCGCTACGCCGGCGGCTCGAGCGCGTTCGTCACGAACTGGACCGACTGGCGGCGCAACGTGATCTTCGGTTGGAACAACGATGCCTTCCGCGGCACCAACGACATCAGCGGCCGCGAGCAGGAGCTCTTCAACGCACAGTGCGGTTCTTCGCAGATGGCGAGCATCCTCGGCGTCGGCACGGGGAGCATGATTGGCTGGGACGGAGCGGAGGCCTATCCGGCCAATCTGCAGGCCGCAGCCGCGGTGGCGGTGGAGGCGGGCGTGCCGAACGCCCAGCAGGCATTCAGCGTGCTCACTTCGCGCGGTGCCTATCCACTCAGCGACTACGGCGATGCGCCGCAGTGGGCGATTTTCCCTGCGGCCGCCGGCACGAGCACGCCGCCGCCGAGCACACCAGCTCCAACGCTCACGTTGACGGCAAATCCGACGACGGTGACAGCCGGTACCAGCTCGACGCTGGCCTGGTCGAGCACCGACGCGACCTCGTGCACAGCTTCGGGCGGCTGGAGCGGCAGCAAGGCGACTTCGGGTTCGCAGGCGACCACCGCGCTCTCGAGCAGCACGAGCTACACGCTCACTTGTTCCGGCGCCGGCGGTAGTGTTCAGCGCTCGGCCACCGTCAGCGTGCAGGCTACCCCGGCACCCACTCCAGCGCCCACAGTATCGCTGTCGGCCAACCCAACGAGTGTCGCGGCGGGTGGCAGTACACAGCTCAGTTGGTCCTCGACCAACGCGACGGGCTGTACGGCTTCCGGCGCCTGGAGCGGCGGCAAGGCAATCTCCGGGAATCAGACGATCACGAACCTGACGAACACCGGCACCTTCACGCTGCAGTGTTCGGGCGCTGGCGGCAGCGCGTCGCGCAGCGTCACCGTAACGGTAAGCAACGGCGCCGGCGCTCCGGTGATCGACCTCAATGTCAGTCCGACCTACATGGCCCGCAACAAGCGCGCGACGTTGAGCTGGACGGCGAGCAGCGCGCAATCGTGCACGGCCTCGGGTGGCTGGAGCGGCTCGCGCACGGTGCAGGGCAGCGAACAGACACCGCGGCTCACGGCCACGACGACATTCACGCTCACCTGCACGGGCAGTGGCGGCACGTCGAGCGAAAGCGCGACGGTAGCGGTCAATACACCGTTACCAAAGTGTCTGTCCGCCACCTGTCCGACGCCCACCGCGACGTTCAGCGCGAATCCCACGCAGGTGGCGAGTGGCGGCAGCACGCAGCTCAGCTGGTCATCTACGAACGCCACCGGCTGCGTTGCTTCGGGCGGCTGGAGCGGGGACAAGCCCGTGTCCGGCACTCAGATGATCAGCAATCTGCGCAGCCCGACCACTTTCAGCATCACGTGCTCAGGTGCCGGCGGACGGGCGCGAAGCTCGCTCACGGTGAACATTGGGTCGTCCGCACCACCGACACCGCCGGCACCGACCGTGGCGCTGACGGCCAATCCAACCAGCATCTCGAGTGGCGGCAGCACGCAGCTGACCTGGTCGTCGACCGACGCGACCAGCTGCGCCGCATCCGGCGGCTGGAGCGGAGCGAAGGCGATTTCCGGAACGCAGACCCTCAGCGCAATCCAGAGCTCGAGCACGTTCACGCTGACTTGCACGGGTGCAGGCGGCAGCGCGAGCCGCGATGCCAGCGTCAATGTGACCAGCCCGGGCAATGCGGGACTCTTTGGCGGAGTCGACTCGAGCTTCGTGGATCGCTTCGGTGACAACCGCATCTATGTGTTCAATGGCAACGTCACGCCGGACGACATCGACGGCGATGCTGTCGAGCCGATCACCACGCTCCCCGTCGTGCAGGATGCGAACGCCTGCACGTTCGGCTTCGCGGGCCTGGGTCTCGCCGCGGGTACGTACACGATCGCGTTCACCCAGGACGCTGCCGCCGACCTTGCGGGGCAGAGCGACAACCTCGTGTTCGTCGGCGCGCGGCAAGTGACGCTGAGCGGCAGCGGTACGACGGCGAACTTCCGGCCCGCGAACCTGCTGCAGGTGGGGCCTGGCAGGCCGTACGCGACCTTGCGTGCGGCGAATCTGGTGGCCACCGACGGCGCCGTAGTCGAAATCGATGCCGGCACGTATACGGATGACGTCACGGTGTGGCGCCAGAATCGCGTCACGCTCCGCGGCGTCGGCGGGCGCGCGCACATCAAGGGCAACCGCGTCATCCCGTACGTGTCGGGCGAGGACCGCAACAACGGCATGGGATTGATGGTGATTCGCGGTACCGGCATCAGCGTGGAGAACCTCGAGTTCTCGGCGGCGCGCGTTGCCGACCTGAACGGCGCCGGCATCCGCAATCAGGGCCGCGATCTCAGCATCTGCAACGGCTACTTCCACGACAACGAGGACGGTTTCCTCGGCGGCGCGTACGGCACGCTGTTGTTCGAATACTCGGAGTTCGCCAACAACGGCTCGGGGGATCCCGGGCACAACCACAACGTGTACGTGGACGAGGGCAGTGCTGCGGGCGATCGGCTGATCTTTCGCTACAACTACTCGCACCATACCCTCATCGGTCACACGCTGAAGACGCGCGCGCGCGAGAACTACGTGCTCTACAACCGGCTCATGGACGAGCAGACCGGCACCTCGAGCTATGGGCTCGACGTGCCGAACGGCGGGCTCACGTTCGTGATCGGCAATCTGCTGCAGCAGGGGCCGTACACCGACAACTCGGCGATCGTCAATTACGGCACGGAAGGGCTGTCGAGTGGGCGCACCCACCAGCTCTATCTGGTCAACAACACATTCGTGAACGATCTGGGCTCGGGTCAGTTCGTGCAGATCCAGTCCGGCACGAGCCTGGTGCGCACCATCAACAACCTGTTCGTGGGCGGCGGTTCGGTACCGTCGGGCACCGTGGTGCAGGCAACCACGAACCTCACCACGAATGCGCCGGGATTCGTGAACGAGGGCGCGTACGACTATCGGCTGACGGTGATTTCACCCGCGCGCGATGGTGGCACGGCACCGGGCAGCGCGGCCGGCGTGAGTCTGGCGCCGGCGTACCAGTATGTGCACAAAGCGCAGCGCGAGACGCGGCCCGCCGATGCGCGCATCGATATCGGAGCGTACGAATACCAGTAGCGGGCGTATTCAGGGCAGAGGCTGATCCTCGTCTTCCTGCCACTTTGTGGAGCGCTTCATCGTGCCCCACGCAACGTCGCGGCCCCGCAGCCAGTCGACGAGGGCCTGCACGCGCCACAACGCCGTGAGCTGCCGATAGCCGAGATTCTCGACGATCGCCACGAAAAACAGCAGCAGCAGGTCCCGCGCACGCGGGTAGACGTGGAACGACAGTTCCTCCAGCAGCAACGATGAGGCCGAGAGCAGCACTCCGAGTCCGACGGCCGCGGCTGCGAACACCAGGAACGATTGCATGGACAGCAGGCCGAGAGCCCAGGCGAGCACCATGATCAGGTAGCCGCCCACCTCCACCACCGGGCCCAACAATTCGAACACGACGAAGAACGGGAAAGCGAGCCAACCCGCGGCGCCGCTGCCGCGCGCGAAGCAGAGCTTGCGACTGTGGTAGAGGCTGTCAGCCAGGCCGCGCTGCCAGCGCTTGCGCTGTCGAGACAAGGTTGCGAGGTCCTCGGGCGCGTCCGTCCAGCACACCGGATCGGGAACGAACGCGATCCGGTACTTCTGGCCGCGTTCGCTGAGCATGCGGTGCATCCGCACGACCAGATCCATGTCCTCGCCGATGGCCTCCGGGCGATACCCGCCCGCGTCGATGACGGTCTGCCGGTGAAAGAGCCCGAACGCCCCGGAAACGATCAGCAGGCCGTTGATCGGCGCCCACCCCATGCGTCCGCCGAGAAACGCACGCAGATACTCGATGATCTGCAGGAGAACCAGCGGACTGCGCGGCAGCGCCACGCGCTCCATGAAGCCGCCGCGGACCCGGCAGCCGTTGACGATGCGCACGGTGCCTCCGCAAGCCACCGTGCACGGGTCTTCGAGAAACGGGCGCACGGCGCGTCGCAGGCTGTCGGGGTCCAGCACGGAGTCTGCGTCTCCGCAGTAGAACAGCGGATATCGGGCGGCGTTCAGGCCGGCATTGCTCGCATCGGCCTTGCCGCCGCCGTTCTCCTTGTCGATGACCCGCAGATTGGGATGCGTCAGCGAGCGATAGATGCCGCGCACGGGCTTGGAACGCACCTGCACGCGATAGGCTTCCGGGAACGGCTGCAGCGCGAATTCCTTCTGCAGCGCGGCGAGCGTGCCGTCACGCGAGCCATCGTTGACGACGATCACTTCGAACTGCTGATAGCGAAGTTGCAGCAGCGCGCGCACCGAGGCCACGATCGTCGCCTCCTCGTTGTAGGCCGGCACGATGAGAGAGATGGGGATCTCCAGGCGCGCGTAAACGCGCTCCGCCGCGTTTCCGCCGCCCAGGTAGCGACGCAGGCCGAAGAGCGCGCTCGCGGTGAGCGCCAGGTACGTACCGTTGAGCAGCAGGAAGTAGCCCAGGAAGACCCACTGCACGATCTCGAGTATGGCGTGCAGAATCACGTGGGCAGCCCTTCCGCGCGGACGTGATCCAGCATGTCGCGGGCGTAGCGATCGGTGAGGCGCCCGCGCATTGCATCGAGGCCCGTGGAATCCATGCCCCGCAGCCTGAGGAGTGACTGCGCTGCGCGATACCTCACCCACCAGACTGAATCGCCCATGAGCGCGATGAGCAGATCGAGCTCGTGCACGTCACCCAGGCGCCCGAGCGTGATCGCCAGATTCTTGCGCACTTCGGCGTCGGGCGATCCGGCCAGGCCGCGAATCTCGGCCAGCATCGCCGGATCCAGCAGCACCAGCAGCGCCGCGGCGACCACGCGCGGATCCTTCGACCCGCCGCGCAGCAGTTGCGCGCCGACCTCGTTCGCAAGAATCGGATCGGCGTGTCCCAGCCAGGGCAGGAGCGGTGGAACCTTCGCCGCTTCGAGGGAGGAGATCAGCGCGCGGATGGGTTCGCGCGTCACCTGCGTGCCGGCCTCCTTCAGCAAACCGGCAATCGCTTCTCCGGGCCACTCTTCCCGCTCGGCGAGCTGCAGCGCGATGCCGGGCATCGCCCGTTGCGCATCGATCTGGATGAGCGCCGCTGCGGCGTAGAAGGAAAGCAGCGCATTCGCTGCGACGAGCTGCCCCTGCAGTGCTCGCCAATCCGCCGGGTCGCGCAAATGGCCCAGAGTCCGGACTGCCAGTATGCGTGCACCGAGGCCGCCTCTTCGCAGCAATCGCCGCGCCGCCATGTCGATGCCGATGGCCCGCGCGAGCTCGTTCAGCCGCGCGGTTCCGCCGCCCCGCAACGCATCCTGAAACGCATTCCACTCCTCCATGACGTGGACCATGTGTCGTGGCTTCGGCGGCGCCGCATCGAGCAGTGCGTCGCCTTCGTCGAGCGCGGCGCGTGTGAGAAGGGGGCGCCAGCGCGCGGCGAGGCGACCCTTCACGCTCTCGCGGTACTGCGCCAGGCGGCGTACGACCAGCGCCCCCGCGAGCATCGCGGCCGCACCAAGCGCGGCGATCTCCGCGCCTCGCCACGCGAGGAGCAGGACGAGATCAGAAGCGGTGTTCGAGACCAAGGCTGAGCCGCATCAGGTGATACAGATCGCCCTGCTCGTGATAGGCGATCTCCCATGTCGCACCCCAGGCTGCGGAGCGCCAGTGAACACCCGCCAGAGCGATCGTGTTGTTTCGGGTGACGAGCACCCTCCCTGGCGCTACGGTCTCGGCCTCGTCACCGTGAGCGAGCACGAGAGTCATGTGGCTGTCGAAACCATAGTCGCGTGAGAGCCGCAGAGAATGACCGAAGCTCGTGTCGAGGTCCGAAGGACGGGTTGCAGCCAGTGAATACGCGATGCGGTAGCTGCCGCGCCCGGCCTCCGCCGTAGCAGTCAGCACGTCGACATCCACGGTCTCGTGATGAGCGTGGCGCGCGAGCAGACTGAGGCTCGCGTAGGTCGCAATCGGTCGGCCGATCTCGAGCTGCAACGAGCTCTGCGGCAGCACGGTCGCGTCGGGCGCGAGGTCACCCATGATGACAGCAGTCCAGCTGTCGCCGAATCGCTGCACCACTCCGGCGGCGAGCTGCTCATCGCGCTGGCCAAAGCGCTCCTGCGCATGCAACCCGAGCAGCACGCGCAGCGCCGGTTTCAGCGGGTGATCGAAGTCCAGCGCCAGCGCGCGCCACTTCCCCCTGTCATCGCTCAGGTGCTCGTAGCTGCTGCTCAGCGACGCACGTGTTCCCCGGCGCAACAGCTCGCGCTCGTGCAGCGCGTAGAGGCGGGCGGAGGGCCATTCCGATTCGGGAAACTGCCGTATTGCACGATGCAGAAGATCTTCGGCGCGTCCGATCTCGTTGGTCGCTTCGAGCGCCGCCAGCTCGACTCGCCACACATCCTCGTAAGCCGGCGCCCGGACGCGTGCGCGCTCGAGCGGCGGCACGGCGTCCGCAGCCCGGCCGAGTGCCATCAATGACTGGGCGCGACCGAGCAGCCAATCCGGATTGTCCGGATCGCGGGCGAGCAGCTCGTCGAACTCCCGTTCCGCCGCGACGTGCTCGCCGGCGTACAGATGGGCGAGCGCCAGCGCATAGCGAGCGTCCGTGTCATCGGGATTGGCAGCGACGCGGATGGCAAGATCGCTGGTGGACTGCGCAGCCGCGGATTCCGGCTTCGCGACACTCAGGCACAGGGCAATGCAAACCGTGACGGCGAAGTGACGCATGGGTCGAGCGCACTGGATCAGGCGGCAGGAGCCGCTGCGGCGCGCAATCTGCGGCGCATCCGCGCGATGAGCTCGGCCGGACTGAACGGTTTGGTCAGGTAGTCGTCAGCGCCGAGGGCGAGAGCGCGTACCGCATCCTCTTCATGGGTTCGAGAGGTGAGCACGATCACCGGCACTTCCTTCCAGCCTGGCGAAGCGCGCATGCCGGCGAGCAGCTCGAAACCGTCCGTGTAGGGCAGCATGACGTCGAGCAACACCAGGTCCGGCGGGGGCAGTTGCTTCAGTCGCTCGGCAGCGCTGCGCCCATCGGGCGCGCGCTCGACGGCGAAGCCTTCCTTCTCGACCAGGTAGCCGAGCAGATACGCGATGTGCAGATCATCCTCGATGATGAGGACGGTGCGTCGTCGAGAGGCCGTCATTGTCCGGCTACTCTAATAAGGAGTACCGGAGTCAGCGACGGAATATGTCTCATTTCCTCGCCCGCGGCCCGGCAATGCGACGCACCGCTCGTCGCAAGCCGAAGTCCGTATGCTACATAACGCTCCCGGGCCGGGGCGCTCGAAACGAGACGTCTGTCACGCTGCACGATGGATGATTCCGTGGACATGGAGCCCGCTGCGCTCGCTGCGTTGGAGGAAACCCGGCGCAGATTCGAGCGGATGAGCCGCGGCACCCAGGACGGCTACTGGGAGTGGGATGCGTCACACTCGCGTGCCTGGTATTCGCGGCGCTTCCGCGAGTTGCTCGGCCACGACGAGGGCGAGCTGCCGGAAGCTGCGGTGGCCTTTCTCGAGCTTGCGCACCCTGAAGACCGCACCCGGCTCGAGACGCAGTGGCAGGCATGCATACGCGATCGCGGCCCGCACAGCCTGCGCTTGCGGCTGCGACGCAAGTCCGGCAAGTACCGCTGGTTCCGGCTGAACGTCTTTGCCGAGTCCAACGCTCCGGGCGAGCTGGTGCGGCTCTCGGGCTCGATCCAGGACCTTACTGCGGAGCTGCGCGTTCAGCACATGCTCATCGCCGCGAGGCGGCAGGCGGAGTCGGCGAGCTCGGCGAAGAGCGGCTTTCTCGCCGACGTGAGCCACGAGATCCGCACGCCCATGAACGGCGTGATCGGCATGGCAGCGCTCCTGCTCGACACGCCGCTCGATCGCAAGCAGCGCGAGTATGCGGAGATCATCCGTTCGAGCGCCGAGTCGCTGCTGACGATCATCAACGACGTCCTCGATTTTTCCAAGATCGAGTCCGGAAACCTCGAGCTGCATCGCGTGGAGATCGATCCCCGCACGCTGATCGAGGACGCCGCCGCTTCCATGGCCGTGCACGCTGCGGCGAAGGACCTCGAGCTCATCGTCGAGGTGGACCCACAGTTTCCGGCACGCGTGGTCGGTGATCCGGGACGCCTGCGTCAGGTGCTGACCAATCTCCTGAGCAACGCCATCAAGTTCACCGCGCGGGGCGAGGTGCTCCTGCAGGCACGCGCCGACGAGCCGGCGGGCGACGAGATCGTGCTGCGCTTCGCGGTACGCGACACCGGAGCAGGGATCGACGCGGCGCACCTCTCGAGGCTTTTCCGGCCATTCAGCCAGCTCGATTCCTCCGGCGCGCCCGGGCAGGTCGGCACCGGGCTGGGCCTGTCGATCGTCAAGCGCCTCGTGAGCCTGATGAGCGGCGAAGTCGGGGTCGACAGCTCACCCGGCGAGGGATCGGCGTTCTGGTTCACCGCGCGATTCGGGCTCGCCGCAGCCGGCAGCGCCACGAGCGCGGAGCCCGCCGCTGGCTGGAGCCAGCGCATTCTCGTCGTCGATGACAATGATTCGAACCGCCGGGTGCTCGGCGCGATGCTGAGTGCGGCGGGTTACGAGGTCGAACCGGTCGCGAGCGCTCGAGATGCCTTGACAGCGCTCGATCGGGCAGCGAAGCAGGGACAGCGTGTTCCTGTCGTGCTCACCGATCTGCGCATGCCGGATCTCGACGGCATGCAGCTCGGCAGCCGCATCCGATCCGACGGCCGCTTCGACGACACACGGCTGGTTCTGCTCACCTCCCTCGACGACAGCGGCGAAGAGACCCGGCTGCGCGAGCTCGGCTTTGCGGGCTACCTGAGCAAGCCCGTGCGACGCAAGGAGCTGCTCGTTCTGCTCGGTCGCGTCCTCGAGCACGAAGCGCACATGTGGACGCAGCGGCTGCGTCCGCTCGTCACGCGCAATCTCATCGTCGACGTGCCGCAGCGGCGCGGCGGTCTGGTACTCGTCGTCGATGACAACGCCACGAACCAGCGCGTCGCACAGCTCTTCCTCGAGAGGCTCGGCTGCAACGTGACGACCGCAGCCAACGGACAGGAGGCGCTCGATGCGTGCGCGGCGCAGGATTTCGATCTCGTTTTCATGGATTTGCAGATGCCGGTCATGGATGGACTCACCGCAGCCCGGCGCTTGCGGGCCCGTGAAGCCGGGCGACGGCGCACTCCGATCGTCGCCCTGACGGCGAACGCCAGGCAGCAGGATCTCGACGAGTGTCTCGCTGCGGGCATGGACGACTTCATCACCAAGCCGATCGATCCGGCGCGCCTGCAAGCCATACTCGAGCAGCACGCGCCGAGCCGTGACCCAGTGCCTGACACCGCCGGCGCTGCGGCGGAAGTGGATTCCTCTCGCCTGCGCGAGCTTGCTCTGGGAGATCGCGTGCTGGCGCGCGGCCTGATCGAGACTTTCCTCGAGGGCGGACGGCGCGCACTCGCGGACATCCATTCGGGAATGACGGCCGGGGATGCCGTGCTGGTGCGACGCGCCGCGCACACGTTGAAGGGTTCGAGCGCAAACATGGGGGCGCGAAGCCTGCAGCAGGCGTCTGTGGCACTCGAACGCGCGGCTGAGGCGCTCGAACGCGCGGCGCAAACGCAGCCCGCGGCAGGGCTGCACGAGTTGGCGCGGGCCGTAAGCGAGCGCTTCGGCGCAGCGCGCGAGCTCTTCGAGCGCGAGCTGCAGGCGGCGAACGCGTCCCAAAACGTCCCATGAAGAGCCGGGGCAACGTCCCGGCCCACGCGGATGACTGACGCATGGCTCATGGGCGTCCCGAGCTCTCTCCACGGACGAGGCCGCCGGCAATCAAGTGTGCCGTGCGCAGCGGCTCGGGCAGGATGCCGTGGCGTGCGTGCCGGCGAAGAACGGCGGCCGCCTCCCGCGCGGAGATACCCGTGCGCTGGATGAACAGTCCACCGATTTCTTCGACGGAGCCTGCGCGCATCACGAGATGCCATTTGCGCGTGCCGCCCCGCACCCTCGTCAGCAGCGCCCGCTGGATGGCGCCGAGATTCGGCCGCCGCCGCACGACGACCATGACCGGTCGGGCGAGTAGCTCGGACAGCGCGTGGATGTCCACCACGTTGAAGCCCGCGAATGCGATTCCCTGCAGCAGCACCACCTGGAGCTGGGGGTAGAAGCGCGACTGCTTGATGCAGCCGGCCAACCGTGCAGTGGCGTTTGTCCCGTCGCGGCGCACGCGGCAGGAGAGCACGCCATCGAGCCGCTCGCCCGCGTAGACGGCGCCGACGACGAGTACGTCGCCGCGATGATCGGGCGCAAACGGCGCGTCGTCGAATCCAACCGTGTGCGACCAGCGCCGAGGTCGGCGGCTCACGCTGTCAGGAACGTCACGGCCGGCGGCGCGATGGTGCCGATCGGCGCACGCGCTCACGGCGCTTCGAGGAGTTTCGCGGCGCGATTGTAGTCGCGAGGCTCGACCCAGAAGAGCATGCCGAAGCGTCCTTCGCCTGCCGCGACGGCGTCAGCCGCGATCACGTTGATTTTCGCCTGCGCGAGTCTGGCGAGCGGCGGTACGGCGGCTCCGACCTCGTCCGTTCCCTGCGCGAGAAAGGCGCGCTTGGTCCGGCTCAGTTGCCACCTGTGCCGCCTGGCGGCGGCCTTGAGAGCGTCGATATCTTCGGTCACGAGGTCGATCTGCGCCCGGTTGCGCCCCTGCGGAAAACCCGAGAACGCGAGCAGATTGACGTTCGCGTCACGCAGCGCTTCGAGGATGCGGGCCGCTTCCCCTGGCTTGCTCACCACCGTGACGTACGCATAGCTCACTTTGCGAATCGTGGTTGGCATCGTGGCTCCTTGATCGGCGCGGGCCGCTGTTATACCGCTATCTTGCGTGCAGCTCCACGATGTCGCCATCGGCGACCCGGTGCTCCGGCCCCACCTGCTGACCGTCGAACACGCCACTGCCCCACAGGCGCGCGAACTTGAGCGTGCGAGCGACGTCCTGGTGCACGAGTCGCGCGACATCGAGCACGCTGTCGCCGCGACGCACCGCGAAAGGCCGCACTCTCTCGGCCGGCTTGCCGGGCAGCTTGGTGTAGACCCGCACGATGCCCAGCGCCCTGAAGACGAACGCAGCGAGCAGATCCAGGCCGTGTCCGGTCAGTGTCGAGGTGGCGATCGCGGGAAAGCGAACTTCCGTCAGCTCTTCGAGCACCCGCACCTCGTCGGGGTCGGTGTCGAGATCGGTCTTGTTCGCGACGAGAAGCGTGGGGAGCTGCACGCGGAAGGGGTCGGGCACCTCATCGGCATCGCGCGCCTCGCCCGTTTGCGGCGAAGCAGGCGCTGCGTCGCGGCCGGCGTAGTCGCCGGGCCAGCGATCGCTGAGCGTGATCTTGCGCTGCGCCAGCTGCGAGCGGACCGCCAGCACGTGCTCGGCGCAGGACGGATCGGCGATATCGACCACGAGCCACGCCGCATCGGCCGTCTGCAGGAGCCCGGCCATCCACGGTTCGGTGCGTTCCGGCGAAACCGGCGGAAGGTCCACGAGCTGGAACGCGATGTCCTCGAACGGCAGCATGCCCGGTAGCGGCGCGCGGGTCGTGTAGGGAAACGGCCCGATCTCGGCCTTCGAACCGGTCAGGAGCGCGTGCAGGCTCGATTTTCCCGAGTTCGGCGGCCCGATGAGACCGACCTGCGCGGCACCCTCGCGATGGACCGAGTGCGCCGGGCCGCCCCGCGTCGGCCCCTTGCGGGGCTCGGCCAGCTCGTCCCCGAGCTGCTTGATCCGCGACTTGATGTCGGCCTGGATGTGCTCGGTCCCCTTGTGCTTGGGGATCGTGCGCAGCATTTCCTTCAGGCAATCGAGGCGCTCGCGCGGCGCGCGCGCGCTGCGAAATGCCTGCTCGGCCTTCTTGTACTCCGGTGACAGATTGGCCGGCATGGCGCAAAGAGCGTACAACAATCCGTGGACGGCGTAGCGCGAGCCGCAAATGGGCAGTCAGGATCCGTGGAGGGAGGCATCGGATGTGATTCCGATGTTCGCCACCCTCGTGTGGAAGATCGAGCTCGCGGCACAATTGCGCGAGGCCATCGGCGCACAGGCGCTCGCAGCGCTGGCGCGCATGCGGCGGAACTTGCCGCCGCCCGCGCCCGGACAGGCGTGGCAGTCGGGCCAGTCGCTCCACGAGCTCGACGACTTTCGGGATCTCGTCTCCTGCGTGCACCGCGTCGTGCCGGGAATTCTGCGGTTCCTCAGGATCGGCTACGACGCGTACCAGATCACCGCCTGCTGGGCGACAGTCCTGGCGAGAGGCGCGGCGCACAAGATGCACCAGCACCCCAATAACTTCCTGAGCGGCGTGTACTACGTCCGGACCCATCCGGGTGCGGACACCATCAACTTCCATGACCCGCGCAATCAGACCGGGATCATCCGGCCGCCGGTCGTCGAGCTCACGGCCGAGAATACCGACCAGGTCGTCGTGCGAGTAAAGGACGGAACGATGCTGGTATTTCCGGCCTACCTGCAGCATTCGGTCGACGCGAGCGCGAGCGAAGAAGAGAGAGTCAGCATCAGCTTCAACCTCATGTTTTCTTCATTCACGGAGAATCTGAGCAGGCCGCTATGGTGAACGGCACTGAGCCCGGTCGTCATGATCCGTCGGCTGCCCAAGGCGGAATTGCACGTTCGACCCGCCGCCGAGCATCGACGCAAGCCACCTCTGCAGGTTGTCGGTGACACTCGGACAGTAGATCGCCGTCGCGACGGCCAGCGTCGCATCCGCATCCGCACCTTCGATCGCGTCGGGACCGGCGAGAAGTGCCGTTTGTTCTCGGAACGGCCAGCGAAACCCCGGATCCTTGCCAGCGCGAATCGGGACCGCGGCGCACCGGAGCAGGTCTGGCCGCATGGCAAGAGTCGCCGCGACGAGATCGAATGGATAGAAGCCCTCGCGGCCGATGTCGTCGCGCCAGAAATCGAGCCATCCGGTGGCGCGGTCTGCGACCCAGGCGGGCGCGCCGCCGCGTGCGCGCATTCGCTCGAGGTCCGCACGAGTCAGCTCGACCTTCGTGGCCGCGTCGTAAGGGACGAGCACGAGCGGCACCTGCATTCGCATGATCTCGACGACCGCGAGCCGGTCCGAGGCAAAGTTCAGGTCTCGAAAGATCGGTCCGTGACCGAAGAGCATCGCCCCACGCGCACCTTCCGTGGGATGGAACAGGTGGCCGGGCCGGTGGCCCATCACGGCGATGATCCGGGTGACTCGCGGTTGCAAGTCCGATCTGGAGCGAAGCGCGGCCGCAATGTTGGTCAGCGGCCCCAGTGCGACGACGCGAGGATGGCGAAGCAGTCATCGGGGTCTGTCCGGGGACTCGCGCCACAGGCGGCATCGGTGTCGATCCAGATGCGCTTCGGCCTCGGCGCGAAGCGCTCGCCGGGCTCCAGGGACAGCGGCCGAACCGCGAGGCGACCCGTTCGCCACTGCGAGACCGGCAGCGCCAGCGTGAGCGCCGCGAGAACCGCAAGACACAGCACGACGACTCCGAGCTTGCCAAGCGCCGGTCGGGTTTTTCGAGCGAGCGTCACTGGCGCACGAGCCTCGATGAGAAGCGCAGGGGAGGGAGATTATTCCAGGGGCTGGCTTGACGCCTGGCGGCATGTTATATAACCTATGAGTTATGCAACCGATGGGTTATGGACGGATGAGTCCCGATCAGCTCGATGCGACGTTCGCGGCGCTGGCCGACCCCACCCGGCGGGCGATCCTGGCCCGTCTCGCTTCGGGCGAGGCGTCGGTGACGGAGCTCGCCGAGCCGTTTGCCATGAGTCAGCCGGCAATCTCCAAGCATCTGAAGGTGCTGGAGCGCGCCGGCCTGGTTTCGCGCGGCCGCGATGCGCAGCGGCGGCCGGTGCGCGCGGAGCCCAAGCCACTCGCGCAAGCCACCGAATGGCTGGAGAGATACCGCCGGTCCCTGGAGAGCAGCTTCCAGCGTCTGGACGCGCTGCTCGAAGAGCTGAAGACCAAAGAAGAAGAAACGTAGACCGCACGAAGCGATGGAGGAGATCACCGATGAAACACAATGGAACCTGAAAGTCACCACGCCCACGGAGCGCGAGATCGTGATGACGCGAGTCTTCGATGCTCCGCGCAACCTGGTCTTCGACGCCTTGACCAAGCCCGAGCTGCTCAAGCGCTGGTTCGGACCGCGCGGCTGGTCGCTGGCGGTCTGCGACATCGATCTCAGGGTGGGAGGCGCCTATCGCTTCGTGTCGCGTCGCCCCGACGGAAAGGACATGGGTCATGCGCGGCGTCTATCGCGAGATCGTGCCGCCCGAGCGCATCGTCCACACGGAGTCGTGGGAAGACTGGGACGCGGGTGAAGTGCTGGTAACCGCGGTCCTCGTCGAGCAGGGTGGCAAGACGACGCTCACGAGCACGGCGCTCTACCCGTCGCGGGAAGTTCGCGACATCCTCATGAAGTCCGGCATGCAGCGCGGCGCGAGCGAGACCTACGACAGGCTTGCCGAGATGCTGGCGTCGAGGAGTGAAACTGCGCAAGACAGCGCATGACGATTCGATCGGCCGTCTCAACCTTCCTGCGGCCGGCGCTCGAGCAACCCCTGGGAGCGGATGATCTCCGCGATGCCCTGCCGATAGGAGCGTCCGACCTTGATCCGGCGCCCGTTGGCCATCACGAATTCGTGCACGCCGTTGTCGTCGCGATCGATGCGCTCCACGCGCCTGAGATTGACGATTACCGAGCGGCTGAGCCGCAGGAACAGCCGCCGCGGCAGCGAATCCTCGAGCGCCTGCAGCGTGCTGCGCGCCGAATAGTCGGCGTTGCTGGTGTGCATGATCACGTAGTTGCCGTCGGACTCCAGCAACTCGATCGTGCGCGCATCCAGCACGTGCATGGCGCCGTCGCGCTCTGCTATCAGCAGCGAAGGCTCGGACGCTGCGGCGCGCTGCGCGAACTGCTGCATGGGCTCGAGCGCGGCGCGAATCTCAGCGCGCAGCTCGCTCGTCAGGCCGGCGTGCAATCGCCGCCGCGCCCGGTCGAGCGCCACGGCGAAGCGATCCTCGCGCACCGGCTTCAACAGGTAGTCGACCGCGTTCTTCTCGAACGCGCGCACCGCGTACTGGTCGTGCGCGGTCGTGACGATGACCAGCGGCACGGCATCGGCGGGCACGCCGTCGAGGACGCGAAATCCCAGGTGTGGCCCGAGGTGAATGTCGAGCAGCAGCAGGTCGGTTTGCGTGCTGCGCAACCGCTGCGAGGTTTCGCTCGCGGTGGCGCATTCGCCGACGATCTGCAGGTCGCGGTGCTTGCCGCACAACGAGCGCAGCCACTGCAGAGCCGGCGCCTCGTCCTCGGCGATCACCGTGCGGACCATCTTCACGTCGCCACCTCTGCCGCAATGCCGCGAAACTCGCGCGGGATGCTCACGCGCGATTCGTACTCTCCAGGACGCAGGTTGCGGAAAGCAAGTTCCCCGGCGCCGGCATAAGCCGCCTCGAGCCGGGCGCGGACGTTATTCAGACCGAGGCCGGTGCGCTCCGCGGTGCCGAAGCCGTCCAGCTGCCGGCCCTCGCTGCGATTGCGAATCACGATTTCCACACCGCTGCCATTCGCCCGCCCGACGAGGCTGACATCGACGGCGCCCTCGCACTGGCGCAGGCCGTGCTCAACCGCGTTCTCGAGCAGGGGCTGCAGCAGGAGCGGGGGTACCGTGGTGGTCAGTAGCGCGGGATCGACGTTGATGGCGTAGCTGAGGCGACCCTCGAAGCGGATGCGCTGGATCTCCAGGTAGTTTTCCGCGTATTCGAGCTCCTGCTCGAGCGTCACCATCTCCAGATCGCGCTCCGCGAGCGCGCGGCGGAACAGATCGCCGAGCCGCGTGACCATCAGTTCGGCGGCGTGCGGATTGGTGCCCACGAGGCCCGCGATCGCCGAGAGCGTGTTGTAGAGGAAGTGCGGGCTGATCTGCATGCGCAGCGCATTGAGCCGGGCACGGTCGTAGAGCACCGCGAGACTCTCGCGCAGCGCCTGCTCGTGGCGAAAGCGCGCACGGAAAGTAAAACCCGCGACCAGGCCCTGCAGAAACAGGTACTGCATGCCATCGTACAGCACGTTCGATGCCCACAGTCTCACCACCACGGGCGTGTCCACGCCGAGCATGCGCACGATGCTTTCGTGCAGCGTCAGGTCGCCGGCGATCGCCCGGGCGAGGAGCTGCGCGGGCCGGGAAATCAGGCCGAACAACGCAGCGAACGCGAGGTGCATGGGCAGCGAGCGCTGCCATCGGGAAGGATCGTGGCCGCTGCGGTGGGCGACGAACGTCAGAAGGAGGAGCACCGGGAACATCAAGGCGCAGGTGACCGCGTTCACGCTGGATTCCAGCGCAGGCAAGGTCGGCAGCGCCTGGTGCATCAGCTCCCACTGCGCGACGGTGGTGAAGGAAACGTAAGCCCAGAACACCGTGACGACGAGCAGAAGCGTGCGCCACGGCAGGCGCGAAGGGGGCGGAACGAGCAGCCCCGGATCATGGATCTTCATGGCGGCAATTCTAGCTGCGCACATGCACCGCAGCGAGCGCCGGTGTATCGGCCGAATGGGGGGGGCTCCGGAGTAGCGCCGGACCCCGCCGGCAACGGACAGGAAAGGCATGTCTCTTTCACGCCGCATGCGCGCAGGGGCCTCCTGCGCGCTTGGGCCGCCGGGACCACGGGCCGCCCTGCGGGACAAGATGCAGCCACGAATGACGTTCGGCAGCCGTATAGCGCTGGCGCCGGGTGCGCCCTATACACGCTGCCATGCGCGATGGCATCGAAGCAACACGTCCACAGCCGATCGCGTTCTTACGCCAATCGTACGCAGGAGAACTCATATGGTAGATCCCAAGCTCAGGCGAGCCATCCGGCTGGCCCTGGCAACGAGCGCTGCAGCGAGCGCATTCTGCGGATCCGCAGCAATTGCCCAGGACCAGGACCAGCCGACTGACGACACTCTAGGCACCGTCGTCGTCACCGGCTCGAGAATCTCATCCCCGAACCTCGAATCCATCAGCCCGGTCACCGCGATCACCGCGGAAGACCTGGACATGACGGGCAAGGTCCGCATCGAGGACATCATCAACCAGTTGCCGCAGGCCTTCGCTGCGCAGGGCTCGAGCATCTCGAACGGTTCTGACGGCACTGCCAGCGTCAACCTTCGCGGTCTCGGCGTGAATCGCACGCTGGTGCTCGTCAACGGCCGGCGCGTCATGCCCGGCGATCCGGACGGCGGCAGCGCCGCGGATTTGAACCAGATCCCGCTCGCTCTCGTGAAGCGCGTCGACGTGCTCACGGGCGGCGCCTCGTCGGTGTACGGCGCGGACGCCGTGGCCGGTGTCGTGAACTTCATCATGGACAACGACTTCGAGGGCGTGCGACTGGATGCGAACTACACGTTCTACGATCACGAGAACAGCAATCAGAACCTGCAGGACCTGGTCGCCTCGCGCAACTTCACCGCGGCTCCGGACAGCACCACCAACGGCTACGCGCGCGACTTCACCTTCGCGATGGGCTTCGGTGGCTCCGACGACTCCGGTCATGCGACGTTCTATGCGACGTATCGCAAGGTCGACGCGGTGCTGGAGGCGGACTACGACTACAGTGCCTGTGCATTGTCCTCGGGTAACGCCTTCGGTTGCGGCGGCTCCGGTACCACCAACCCGGCCCGCTTCATCGCGATCGACACGACCGGCTTCACGGGTGCCGCTCCGGGAACGGACGTGACCGACGACGCGGTCGGCGCGGGCGGAAGCCTGAGTCCGTTCACGTCGGCCGACGTGTACAACTTCGGTCCGCTGAACTTCTACCAGCGTCCTGACGAGCGCTACACGTTCGGCGCCTTCGCCAACTACGACGTCAGCGAGAAGGCGCAGGCGTATGGCGAAGTGATGTTCATGGACGACCGCTCGGTGGCGCAGATCGCACCCAGCGGCAACTTCCTGCAGCCGCAGGCAGTGAACTGCGACAGCCCGTTCCTGTCGCAGACCCAGCGCACTGCATGGTGTGCGGACCTCGGTCTCGCCCCGACCGACTCCACGACGCTGATCATCGGCCGTCGCAACGTCGAGGGCGGTGGCCGGCAGCTCGACATCGGTCACGAATCGATCCGCGCAGTCGCCGGCTTCCGCGGCGAGCTCTCCTCGGCCTGGTCGTACGACGCGTACTTCCAGCACGGCACGACGAAGTCAGCCGTCACTTCCTACAACGACTTCTCCATCGTCCGGCTGGGTCGCTCCCTGGCGGTGCGGACCGACAACCGGCTGGACTCCAGCGGCAATCCGGTGCCGACCTTCGGCACGCCGCAGTGCGTGTCGTTCATCGACGGTAGCGATCCTGCCTGCGTGCCGTGGAACATCTTCGACCTCGGCCAAGTCACGCCGGAGTCGTTGAACTACCTGCAGACGCCCGGATTCATCCGCGCCAATGCCACTCAGCAGATCGTGCACGCGGACTTCACGGGCGATCTGACCAGCTTCGTGAAGCTGCCGACTGCCGAGTCCGGTCTGGCGATCAACGTCGGCGCCGAGTACCGTGACGAAGACACGCAGTTCAGCCCTGACATCGCGTTCACGAGCGGCGATCTGGCTGGCTCAGGTGGTGCCACCACGGCCACGGAAGGTGGCTACAGCGTCAAGGAAGCGTTCATGGAAGCCCGTATCCCCCTCGTCGAGGGCAAGACGGGAATCCAGGCGCTGTCGTTCGAAACCGGCTATCGGTACTCGGACTACAGCACCGGCTTCAAGACCGACACGTACAAGGCGGGCCTCGACTGGGCGCCGATCGATCAGCTGCGCTTCCGTACCAGCTTCCAGCATGCGGTGCGTGCGCCGAACGTCGGCGAGCTGTTCGCTACGCAGGTCTCGGGGCTCGACGGCACCAACGATCCGTGCGACGGTGCGCCGGAAGCGACGCTGGCCCAGTGCATGCTCACTGGAATGACGCAGGCACAGTACCAGGCGGGGGTCCTCGAGAACCCGGCCGCGCAGTACAACGGCCTGATAGGCGGCAACCCGGAGCTGCAGCCCGAGGAATCCGACACGGTGTCGTTCGGTCTCGTGTGGCGTCCGGAGTTCGCCAATCTGACGCTCGCGGTCGACTACTTCGACATCGAAATCGAAAAGACGATCAGCGGCGTGGCCGGCGGCAACGCGGACGTCTACATCAACCAGTGCATCGCGACTGGAGCGGCGCAGTTCTGCGACCTGATCCACCGCGACTCGCTGGGCACGTTGTGGATCTCGCCGACAGGATTCGTCGAGGACACGAGCCTCAACCTCGGCGGGCTCACCACGGAGGGCATCGACATCCAGGCGAGCTACAAGCTCAATTTCGGCGCGCACCGACTGGGCTTCAGCCTGGTGGGCACGCAGCTGCTGGATGCTTCCACCGCCCCGCTGCCGGATGGGGACTTCTACGACTGCACCGGCCTGTACGGCAGCATTTGCGGCGTACCGTCGCCGGAGTGGCGGCACTCGCTGCGGGCTGACTGGAGCACGCCGTGGGCGGGCCTGGATATCTCGCTGGCGTGGCGCTACTTCGACGGCGTCGACCTGGACCGGTCGAGCACCGATTCGCAGTTGATCCGCGACATCGATCCGGACGGGGTGAACGGACCGCTGCTCCCGGACGGCATTCCCGATCCGCAGCGGACGGACGCGCATTTCAGCGCCCGGAGCTACGTCGATATGACCGCTGCGATCACGTTTGCCGAGAACTACACGTTCCGAGTCGGAGCCAACAACCTGCTCGACCAGGATCCTCCTCTGGTCGGCCAGGCCAATTGCCCGGCGGGTCCGTGCAACGGCAACACGTTCGCGCAGGTCTACGATACGCTCGGACGCCAGTGGTTCGCCTCGGTCACGGTGGACTTCTAAGACAAAGCAACTTCACACATCGTCGCTCTGACGAAACGGCGGGCTTCGGCCCGCCGTTTTTTTTTGAGCTAGCAGGCGCGCGGCGTAGGTGTCTTCCGACGCGAACACGCGGCGAGTGTCTCTGGCGGGACGCAGCGGATGAGCGCAGCCTGTGACCCGTGGAATCTGCACATCTGCCTCACCGCAGAAGAGTAGGTACCACTAGGGGCTGCTTCGGCAGCCCCTACTCATTGTGGGGCGCGGCTATGGTTCTCACGGGCTGTCACGGGCGCACGAATTCGACGCCGACCAGCTTGCCTTCCTCGAACTTGAGATGCGCGGGGAAACGCGAGCTGCCGCGGTCGTAGATCCACTGCTCGACGATGACCTTGCCGGTCACGTAAGTGGTGCCGTTGGCGCGGCGCCCGAGTTGCGGCACTTCCTCCTTGGAGCGCTGTGTCGGCTCACCGCAATACCGCAGCACGAACTGCATGTCGACGCCCGTGGTGATCAGCTTGGAGCCGCAACGCAGGACATCGTCGTCGGCAAGCGCGCGACCTGCGAGCCACGGCGCGGCACACAGCAGCGCCGCGGCGGCTATTCGCAATGAAACGATTCGCAATGAAAGCACAGGGCCCACCTGGCACGGCCCCGGACTCAGCGGCCGGCGTAGTTTTCCATCATCAGCCCGGTGCCGCCGCGCGAGACGTGCGCGACGACCGCGGTGCGGCGGTGGATCTTGGTGATGGCGCCGAGGTTGATGGCGAACGCGAGCTCCACGTGCTGACCCTTGCGCAGACCGAGGTTCTCGGTCTCGATGAATACGCCGTTCGCACTGAGATTCTTCGCCTTGCAGATGCGGCCGCGACGGCCAGGCGACACGATGTAGACCGTGGTCTTGGCCCGATGACGCGTGTGAAGTCTTCGCTCCATCGCTTCGTCCCCAGCTCGAGTGCTCTTCTTATTGAATCAAGGCGCTGCGATTATGCCTCGCCCCGATCATGTGCAACAGGTACACGGCACAGGTTTCTGCTGCGTCGCCAGATATGTTGCATCGGAATATGACCGCAGCGCTCTGCGTCCCGGCTGCGGTCAATGATTCCGGGCCGAGCTAATCGTCTTTACGGCGTATTGACAGTTCGTTGGCGTCGCGGCGGCGCGCGGTGAGTTCCATCACGCGCCCCTACTTGGCCTCGAGCGTGGCGCGCGCTGGCTCCGACGATTAAGGTGAAAGATGAAAACTGATAGGCGGCGCTCACTTGCTGCGGTGCGTGTCCGGTTAAAAGAGAGCGGTACCGTTCAGTTATGAGTCCGGTACTTATCTCTAAAGGAGGGGTGCTGACTGATGCTTCGCTTTCGTGACGTGGCCCTCATGGCGCCGCTCCTGATCGCCGGCCAGGCGCTTGCCGGCATACCGATTGCCGATTTCCCGGTCGTTGAGCCGACGCCTGCCGCAGGGGTTGTCAGCGTCCCCGTAGCGCCCCCTGCCGGCAAGGCCGCGGAAGACGAAGGCGCCGCTGGGAGCCCGTTCGAAGCCCTCATCGCCGATTTCCGCTGGGGCGCTCCGGAGATGGGCGCGGTGCCTTACCTGCCGGTCCCGCCGCCGCACAGGATGCGCGCCGAAGATGCCGAGCGCGATCGCCAATACCAGCAGCGCTAACGGACTCGTACTACCACCGCCCCTCCGGCCCCCGGCATCGGACGTCACCGACGATCGGTGCGTGACCGTTACCGTACTGGTCACGGGCGTCCCCAGCGAATCCCCACCCAAGGTGACCGTAAACGTTCGATCGGCATCGACGCCGCCACCGCTCATGAGCGGAATCTCGAGTGCCGCGCTCGCCGCGCCGTTGGCCAGCGTGATCTGCCCCGAACGCGCCGCGTAGTCGCGGCCTGCCTGGCCGGTGCCGTCGGCCGTAGCGAAGTCGAAACGCAGATCTCCCTCGGTACCCTCGACGCGTTTGACCGTCAGCACGGCACGAGCGGCGCCGGCGACCGCGCTGGTCGCGGCAGTCTCGAACTGGGCGCGGCCGCGATGCAGATCTTCGTTGAAGACGAAGATGCGGCACTCGCGCGCTGCCGCGAGGTTCGGCCCCACCAGGCGAATCGAGAACGAGCGATAAGCCTCGTAACCCTGGAACAGTGCGTCGTCGACGATCGCCACGGGAATGCTCTTTTCCGTCTCTCCTGGCGCGAAGCTCACCGATCCCGACGACAGCCTGTAGTCCACGCCGTTGCGCGCCGACTCGTCGATCGGCGCGAAGGAAACGGTGAGTGTCTCGCTCGCGACGCCGATGCGGCTGACCTGGATGGCCACGACCCCCGAATTCTCCCGCACGCTGCGCGCCGAGCCGTTGAAGGTCGCCTTGCCGCGATCCGGATCGTCGCTGCCCGCGACTTCGACCTGCAGCGGCTCGCCTGCGACCGTCAGCTGCAGGGGGTAGCGCAGAACGGCGCGCAGCGTTTCGATCGGAGCATCGAAGGCTTCGTCGTCGATAGGCTCGATCGCGAGTGTCTTGGTGCTCTCGCCCGGCGCGAACGCCACTCGCTGCAGGAGCATGCGCACGTCTTCGCCTTCGGTAGCGGTGCCGTCGAGGAGCCCGATCTCGACCGATGCGGAGTGCGACAGGTCGCCGTCGCGCACGATCGAGAACGGCACGGCCGGCCCTTTCTCATCGACGCGGATGGCGCTCTGCGCGAAGCGCACCGATCCGAACGTCGTCTGCGGGCGCATGAAGCTTTCGACCCGGCCACGATTGAGCTCTATCGCGGCGCCGTTGAACGCGGCATCGGGTTGGCCGATCGCCACGCCGCAGGGCTGGCCGGCGAAGCTCAGCAGCGGTGAGGAAAAGTGATCGACGCGTCCGGCGCTGACATAACTCATGATGGTGCCGCGGCCGCCGCACGCGTAGCCGTAGTTGTACGGGCCCGCCGCACCGGCAGGCTGCACGTTGGCGCGATCGTGATGCGCGCCGAAGTTGTGGCCGATCTCGTGCGCAAAGAGGTGTTGGCCGCATTCGAAGCCGCTGACGGCCACATCGCCGAGCAGGGCTCCACGGCCGCAGTTGTCGAGGCCGGGTCGCGCGTCCTGGCTATAGAGCAGGTGGCGCAGATCGGCACCGTACTGTTCGACTGCCGGCTCGACGAACACGGCCACGTCGACCGTGGAGGCAGCCCCGGAGTCGGCAGTCGCGTCGACAATAGCGGCCGCGACGCCGGCGCCACCCGATTTCCAGCGCGACTTCTCGATAACCGCATCGTTCTGCCATCCCACTGGCCCTGGCTGAGGCCTGCCGAGGCGATCGGCATCGACCACGGCGAGTGCGCCGTCGATCGTTTCGATCAGGTAGATCCTGTCGCCTGCGATCAGCCGGCCTAATTCGGCCTACGAAATTCACTGAATTTCACTATCCTTGCCCGATGGTTCCGGCCCTGACCCTTGGTGACATCTCTGCCGCCCGCCGTCTGCTGGGCGAGCGCGTGATCACGACGCCCGTGCACGAATGGCAGGGCCCGGCCGTCGCCGAGCTGCTGTCGGCGCAGACGCGGGTGTTCCTCAAGCTCGAGCTCCTGCAGCGCACCGGCAGCTTCAAGGCGCGCGGCGCGCTTCTCAACATGCTCAATCTCACGCGCGATGAGCTGGCGCGCGGCGTCACCGCCATCAGTGCCGGAAATCACGCGGTCGCCGTGGCCTATGCGGCACGCACGCTGGGCAGCAATGCCAGGCTCGTGATGATCAAGACAGCCAATCCATTGCGGGTCGAGCTGTGCCGCAAGTACGGCGCCGCGGTGGAATTCGCCGAGAACGCGCACGAGGGATTCGAGCGTGTCGGGCAGATCGAGCTGGAAGAGGGCAGGCCGCTGATTCATCCGTTCGAAGGGCTGCGCACGGCAATGGGCTCGGCCACCCTGGGTTACGAGCTGTGCGAGCAGGTCGCGAACCTCGATGCGGTCATCGTACCGATCGGCGGCGGGGGCCTGTGCGCGGGAGTGTCCTCCGCGGTCAAGCTGCTGCAACCGAAATGCGCCGTGTACGGCGTCGAGCCGACGGGCGCGGACTCCATGCACCGCAGTTTCGCGGCGGGCGAACCGCGCTCGATCGAGCGCGTGGCGACGATTGCCGACAGTCTCGGCGCTCCCTATGCGATGCCGATCACCTTCGAGCTGTGCCGGCGCAACGTCGATGAGCTGTGCCTGATCAGCGACGAAGAAATGCGCGCCTCGATGCGGCTCATGCAGCGGGAGTGCAAGCTCGCGGTGGAGCCGGCGGGCGCCGCCGCGATGGCGGCTTTGCTCGGACCGCTGCGCCCGCAGTTGCTGGGACGGCGCGTGGGCCTCATCGTCTGCGGCAGCAACATCGATTCGGCAAGTTACGCGCGCCTGATCGCCGAGTGAGTTATCGTTGCAGGCCCCGGGGTACGACGCTTGCGAGGATTGCATGCCCAGGAACAAGATCTATTTCGACGATGCCGCGGACGACAAGGTGCTCGCGGTGCTGCTCACGCTCGCCAGCGAGGTCTGGACCCTGCGCGAGCGCTTCGCAGCCCTGGAGTCGGTGGCCGCGCAGCGCGGTATGCCGCTCGAGGCGCAGATCGAGAACTACGAGTTCACCGACGAGCAGGAGGCGCGGCTCGCGAAACTGCGCAACGATTTCCTCGGCAACCTGTTCCGCATCCTCAACGAGCCCGTCGGATCGACGTCGCCCGGCCGCGCAAGCGGGCCCGGCGCAAAACTTCGCGGCGCGCGCGGCGTCCAAAGTAGCCCTGCGCGAGGTGCCGTCATGAGCCGTGGTAGTCGCTTGCCCGAGAGGGTCGTATTGCTTGGGGCGGTCTTGCTGGCCGCGGTGAGCGGTTGCGAGTACAAGGCCGAGCCCGAGCCCTACGTGCTGAAAGCGGAGGTCGACAAGCAGACAGCGGACGCGATCCTGCAGAACCAGGAGTACGCTCGGCAACTGGAGCTCAGCGGCAAGCAGATGGAACAGACGAGTCGCCAGCTCGAGCACACGGACCGCCAGCTCGAGCGCTTCGAGCAGCAACTGCGGCGCCAGGAAGTCCTGCTCGCGCGCAGTGAACGGCTTGCGCAGCGTTCCGAAGCGCTGGCCTCGCGCCAGGAAAAACAGGCGGACCGCTACGACAAATTGCTCGAACGCTGGGAGGCCGAAGGCCGCCGGTAGGGCAAAGACGCAAAGACGGTGCCGGACTTTCCATGTCCGGCTCCGTCTTTGGGCACCGTCTTTGCGCCTCAGGGCGCCGGGGCGGTGAAGTCGACGGTGCTGACGAGATTGGTCTGCACCGTGACGTTCTGCGCCGGCAGGAATGTCAGCGTGTCGTCGTTCGTCGGATCGTCGTCACCGCAGGTGAACGCGACCGTGTAATTGCCTGCAGGCACGAACGCCAGCCGGTAGGCGTACTGAGTGGCGCCGTTGACGATGTCGACGCCGGCGACCAGCAACGGATCGACATCGGGAGTCGTGGCGGTGACTTCCTCGACGTCATCCGGCGTAACGCCCGTTCCGTCGAACACGTAGACCTTGGGTAGGCAACCGGCCGTAACCAGGGCGGCGTCCACGCGCCCGGCGATCGCGCCCACGTTGGCATCGTCGACCAGTCGCAAGGTGGGCCTCATCAGATAGCCCTGCGTGCAATCCACGCCGGAGCCGCTCTGACCCGGCGGCGCATGGATCGACTGGCGCAAATCGAAGTCGATGGTGAGTGCGACGCTGCCGTCGGCCGGCAGCGTGAAGCCCCGATTGAGCTTCAGCCCCGACTCGGACCCGCTCGGCACGCGCAGTTCGCATTCGGCGCCGGATTCGAGCGTCAGGTACGAATCCCGCACATTGGGCTCGTTGTCGACGATGAGCCGCACCCACTCGTATCGGCCGGCCGTCAGCGTCACGCCGTCCAGCAGCAGGGCCGCCCTGCCTTCCTGAAACTGCAGCAGATCGATCTGGCGCGGCGTGGGATCCAGGTTCTGCACGGTCTCGGGAGCCTCGCCTTCACGCTTGAAGGCGACGCCGCGAAATTGCACGACGACGCTGCGCGCATCATCTACGGGCGCATCCGTGACCGACAGGCTGAGTCGCCCCGTGTCTCCCTGGCCGCCTCCACCCCCGCACGCAGCCGCGAATACGCAGCAGCCGACGACGAGAGCACCCTTGAAAAAAGTGGAACGTGCAGCAATCCCCATGGCATACCCCGGTGATCACGGGACGAAATGGCCGACACCGCCGTAAACGCATGACCGAGCCGGAAGTTGACAGCGATTTGCCGGATGCAGCGTAATGCCGGGGCTGCGCACGGAATGTCTGCGATCAACGACAGGTGTACGCCATGATAGGAGAGATAGCCATGGCCCTTGTGCTCACCTCACCGGCGTTTGCGCCGAACGGTTCGATTCCCAAGCAGTACACCTGCGAGGGCAAGGACATCTCCCCGCCGCTGAAGTGGTCCGGTGTGCCCGCCGGGGCCAAGAGCCTCGCGCTCATCGTCGACGATCCGGACGCGCCCGATCCGAAGGCGCCCCAGCGCGTGTGGGTGCACTGGGTGCTGCATGACATTCCGGTCACGGCCACCGATCTGCCGGAAGACGCCGCGAAGAAGGGGCTGCCGTCCGGCACGCGGCCGGGCCTGAATGACTGGAAACGCACAGGGTACGGAGGCCCATGCCCGCCGATCGGGCGCCATCGCTACTTTCACAAGCTGTATGCGCTCGACACGGTGCTGCCCGATCTCGGCAGGCCCACCAAGGCGCAACTGCTCGAGGCGATGAAGGGTCACGTGCTCGCCGAGGCCGAGCTGATCGGCACCTACGAGAAGGGCCGCTGAGCGGGAACTCGGCCGGCCTGCGCCTGCACTCCTGATATGCCGGCCCTCCCTCCCGAGGTGCTCTACGCGCTGGCCGCGGCGCTCGTGCTGATCGGACTCGCGGGCACCTTCCTGCCCGTGCTGCCCGGAGTGCCGTTCGTCTTCGCCGGCATGGCGCTGGCCGCGTACGTGGACCACTTCGAGAAAGTCGGCCGTACCACGATCCTGATCCTCGGCCTTCTGACCATCTTCGCGGTGCTGATCGATTTTCTGGCCGCGAGCCTGGGAGCGAAGCGCGCGGGCGCTAGCCGTGGCGCGGTGATCGGCGCTGCGATCGGCACGCTGGTCGGGATCTTCATGGGGCCGATCGGCCTGATCTTCGGATCGTTCTTCGGCGCCGTGGCCGGAGAATTGCTGGCGACCGGCAACGCTCCGCATGCCACGCGCGCCGGCTTCGCCGCCTGGGTCGGTTTGATTCTCGGTACCCTGTTCAAGCTGGCCCTGGTATTCGCCATGGTCGGCATCTTCGTCGTCGCCTGGATCTTCGACTAGGGAGCGATTCGCGCATGCGCCATATCCTGTTCGGCGTTCTCGCCCTCGCCCTCGGCGCGTGGATCGGATTTCGCGTCAAGGACGAACCGGTTCCCGAGGACCCGATCCGGGTCATCGTCACCGAGCTCAAGACCCAGGCGATCATCGAGCACGAGCGGCACATCGCGGTCTGGTACCGGGCCTGCCCCGAGGTCGCGGGAGTGAATCCGCTGATGTTCGTCGCCTGGCCGGGCAAGCTCTCCTACGAGCTGCCGCTCGACGATGTAGTGGTGGAGCGTGATGGTACGACGCTCAAGGTGCGCACGGCGCCCCTGCGCGTCGACGAGCCCGCGGTCCCCACGGATTCGCTCGACTATGTCTCCACCGAGCCGGTTCTGAACCTGGTGAACGAGGCAGAGTTGGTGAATGCCGAGATGCGCAAGGCTTCCGGCATCGCGCGCTACCTCGCGACCTACTACCTCAAACGCGACGACACGCTCTACGAGGACGTCGCCAAGCAGCTGCGCGCGCTGGTGCTGCACATCGGCAGCGCGGTCGACGCGGGCATTACGCAGGTGCAGGTCGACATCCCGCGGCCGGATCCGCGCCTGCCGCCCATGCCGAAGCTGGAATTGTGCGACGGCACCCTCGCGGCCGTGAACGGGCTGCCGTTCGCAAAGAGCGAGTCGGGATACGTCATTCCAGTGGCGTTCCGCACGCGCCCCGACGGAGCGCCGGGTGCGGCTGCCGCCAGGCCCCAGGCGGCGGCGGTCATTTATGGCGTCGCAAATCCGCAGAAGAAGAAATAGGAATGCCGGGCTGACCGAGCGCGTGACGTTTCCGCGGTAACCTCGCGCTGGAGAGGCGGCGGGATCGTCACAGAAACGCTTCGCGATAGTCCTCTATCGAGGCCTCGATGACCGCGGCGGCCTCCGCGTAACCGTACTTCCCGGCAACGTAAATACTGGCCGGTTCGCCTGGAACCAGCTTGTAGGTCGAGAAGTAGTGCTCGCAGCCGCTCGACCAGCGTTGCCGGCACGTCAGTGAGCTCGCGCGCACCACCCCACACGTAGTCGCCCTCCAGCACCGCGATGATCTTGTCGTCCGCTTCGCCGCGGTCGATGAGCCGCAGGCCGCCGACGACGCAGGCGCGCAGCAGGATCTCGGCGCGGGTGATGGGACGCTCGCTGATGACGCAGATGTCGAGGGGATCGCCATCACCGCGCTCGCTCCCGGGAGCGCGGCTCGCCACGCGCTTGCCGCAGTAAGTCTGCGGAATGAACCCGTAAAGGGTGGGCGGTTGCGAGGAAGTGCGCTGCGGACGATCGACGCGCAGATAGCCGCTCGCCTTGTCGACCTCGTATTTCATCAGGTCGAAGGGTGTGATCTCGATGAAGGCGTTGACGATGCGCGGCGCATCCGCGCCCGGATCGAGCCCGTGCCAGGGATGGGGGCGCCAGCGGGCGTATTCTTGCATCGCGATTTCTTCCTCGGCAGCAGACGCTGCCCGTCACTCGCGTCAATCGTTCGACAAAGCCGCCACCAAGGCCAGGTCCGCCGGGCGCACGCCCGCCGGATCGAAATTCTTCGCGGCAGCCGCCATGCGGGTGAGCGCCGCGGCGATCGGCATGGGCGGTTTCTTGTCGCCCGGCTTGCTGCGATGGAAGCGCACCGGGTTGATCCGCGCGACCACGAAGGTGCGCAGGTACGGTGACTTGAAGCCGCGCGCCTCGAGCGTCTTGACGATCTTGCGCACCTGCGTGTCGATGTCGCGCAGCCTCGAGGCATAGCCCTCGCGTTCGCGCAGCGACACCGCCAGCGTGCGGTCGGCGAAGCGATCGACCTTCTTCAGGAACGATCCGTAGGCGCCGCCGGCGAAGCGCGCGTTCTCGGCGTAGAGCACGCCGAGCGTGAGGAACTCAGGCGATTCGAACTGCGCGGAGTAGTCGCTCTCCTTGGCGCGCGGTTCGCGGCGGGCGAGCGCGCGCGCCATGCGAATCACTTCCAGGCTCCGGTCCTTGAGGTTGTGCGCCTTCTCGGTGTTGAGCGCGAGAATGCGAAAGGCCAGTCCCTCGTCGGGAGATACCAGCGCCGTGATCTGCTTCAGGCCCAGCACCTTCGCCGCCGCCAGGCGATGTCGCCCGTTGGGCGTGCAGAACTCTCCGTCTTCGCCGCGCACCACGATGATCGGATCGAGGAACGCCCCGGCCTCGTCGATCTTCTGTGCCAGGCGCTTGGTGTGCGTGGGCGACAGATCGCGCTGGAACGGCGTCGGCTGGACCGCGGAGAGCGGCAGCGCGGCCACCAGCACGGTGCGTCCCGACATCGGCTCACGATAGGCGCCCACGGGCGCGCCGCCTCGTTCGCGCACCTGCGCAGCCAACGCCGCGACACTCGCATCGTCCATCGCCAGTGCGATGTCCGCGGCATCGAGGCCGCGCTTGTTCCTGCTCGGCGCCAGCCTCTTGCGCTTCGCCGTCGATCTGCGGGCCGCCTTCGCGGCTGCCGTCTTGCTGCGTGCCGCCATGCCTCAGGTCGCCGGGCAGGGTTCGTCGAGCGACGGTGCGTTGCCCGCCGGCTGCGCGTTCGGCGCGGCGACGTTGAGTTGTGCGAGCTCGTAGCGTGTCATGCGGCCTCCCGGTGGACGGGCGGCAACTTTACCACTCGTGACGATTGGCCGGCGTTCGTCCCCGGCGCCTTGACGGACGATGCATTGCCGCGGCATACGGGTCCTGAGCCTGTTCGGGAGGAACCGAAATGAACATTCGCACCGCCTGGGTCGCCACAGCCCTCGTTTTCGTAGCGTTCGGCGCCAGCGGCCAGCAGCCGCCGGCGCCAGGCTGCGAAACGCCGCAGCACCGGCAGTTCGATTTCTGGGTCGGCGACTGGGCGGTTACCGCCGAGGGCAAGCCGGCCGGCGAGAACCGCATCGAGAAGATCCTGAAGGGCTGCGCTCTGCTGGAGAACTGGACCGGTGCGAGCGGCCACCAGGGCAAGAGCCTCAATTTCTACGACGTGCGCCGGGGGGTGTGGCACCAGACCTGGATCGACCACAACGGCATGGCGCTGGCGCTCGACGGCCAGTTCGAGAACGGCAAGATGACGCTCACGGGCCAACAAAAGGACCTGTCGACCGGCGTCACCATCCTGCACCGGATTACCTGGTCGCCGTTGCCGTCGGGTGAAGTGCGCCAGCTGTGGGACACCTCGATGACCGACGGCAAGGCGTGGACGGTCCAGTTCGACGGGCTGTACCGGCGCAAACCCTAGCCCGCGCCCCCGGTTCCTATCTGTTTGATTCATGGAACGGTTTTTGCAGTGCAGGCCAGGCCCGGCTAAACGTGCTTGCGCTTGCCGGGCGGCTGGGTCAAATTTGTTCCGTGGAAGCCGCACACCTGAATGGGATCCATCAGGCCCTCAGCGCCGTTCACGAAACCGTTGGCACGCTCACCTTTCCGCGGTGCGATCAAGAAGACGTGTTTGAGCTGATCGATCGGGTGCAGTCGGAGCTCGGCTCCCATCACCCGAACGTCCAGCTCATGTGCACGTTCCTCAATTCGATCGCCCGCAGTCTTCGCGCCCAGCCGGAGGCCCGCGAGGCCTGCCTGGTCATCGAAGATGCGATCGAGCGCGCCGGGTTTCCGAGCACCTGGCAAGCTGGGATCTGATCGGCCGCAATGGACCAGCCTCGTCACGGCGGTGGCGAGGCCGGACGGGCTCATGCCCAGCATGGACCCTACACCTCACCGACAAACCCTCGACGCGCTGATCGCTTCGCTCCGTCCGACGCTGCACCTTGGCGTGTACGTCTTTTGCGTGGTGTCGCGCGAGCGGTCAGCGCTAGCGGACCTCGATGTAATCGCGACATTTCGCGAGGCTGAAGGGCTCACGCTCGTCCTTGAGGAGAACATCGCGCGCGCTCACGGCCTCGAGCCGCGCTTTCGCGCCGCCTGGATCACGCTCGGCGTGAATTCCGATTTCGCGGATGTTGGCCTGACGGCAGCCGTTGCCGCTGCGCTCGCGCAGGCGCGTATTGCGTGCAACGTCATTGCCGCCGTCCATCACGATCACCTGTTCGTGCCGTGGGAGCGGGGCGAGGAGGCGCTGGGCATTCTCGAAGGGCTTGCGCGCCGGCGGTGAGTTGCATGACGCCTAACAGCGCGGGCGCGGGAGGGCGCGACGTTTTCCATGAAGATCGTGAGCGCGAGCGACCCAGATCTCGTAGGCACTACGAGCGTCGTCCGTGTCGAGTCACTCTCAGCGCAGAGTTTTGTTTACGAGAAGGATGGGACGCTGGAGACATGGGAACGAGAACCCTCGCTACCGGCAGAGTTCTCAGCGCAGATGCCTGATGGCGATAACTCGCCGCAAGGTGCTCCCCCGTGAATGACACCGAGCGAATCGCTCAGTGCGGACGTTTGGCCCCTCAAGGCGAAATTGACCGTTGCCGCAGCCTTTGTAACCATGTCGCATGCATTTCGAGATTCTCGGCGAAATCACCGGCGTGGAGACGATCGCGACGGGGTCGGGAATCCGAGAGATAACTCGACTTCGCAAGCGCTATGGGCGCGGTCGTTGGCGCAAGCGAAAGGGGTTTGCCGAGGTTCTCTTGAACTCGGGCGAAATCTTGGGTGCGGAGGTCCACTGGTACGAAGCCACAGGCATCGGCAAACGTGAATTCAAGATCAAGCGTTTCATTTAGAGCGTACTAGCCATGGCAAAAGCCGCAAAGCGTCTCGTCATCTGTGTCGATAACAGTGGGTACGAGGTGTCCCTGGAGCGTCGTAAGATATATGTCGCCATTCCAGATGCCCGTGCCGAGAGATTGGGGCAACTCAGAGTGATAGACGAGTCGGGTGAAGACTACCTCTACCCCAAGTCATCGTTCGTTCCTGCAACGCTTCCGCAGTCAGTGCGAAGGGCAGTTCTGCAAGCCGCCTAACTACCGCGCGCAGCGGACGGCGCATGGATAGAGTACCAAGGTCAATCGACAACGATGCCGCCGCTGAGGCGGGATGTTAGGCGACACGAACCCTCGCCATGGCGCGCCATTCCAATCCGCTGGATGCATCACCCCGCGAAGTACTTCTTCGAGCCGTGCAGCGATTCGTGAAGGAAGCGCAGGTGATACCAGGCGTTACTCAGATTGCTTTGGTTGGCTCCCTGACCACAGACAAGTCCCATCCGAAAGATGCGGACGTGCTGGTTACTTTCCCAGACGACGCGGATCTTGTCCGCCTTGCAGTTGCAGGCCGCCGTCTCAAAGGCACCGCCCAGCAGCACAATTGCGGTGCCGACATTTTTATTGTCAATCTGGCCGGTGAATATCGGGGGCGCATTTGCCACTGGCGCGAGTGCAGACCCGGCATACACGCCAGTTGCGACGCTCGCCATTGCGGTCAACGGCCGCACCTGCACGATGATCTTGACGACGTGCATCTCGATGCCACACTGATTCGCGAGCCACCGATTGAGCTTTGGCCAGCGGTTGTTCGCCGTTGCAAGGTGCCAAACGACGTGGACGAGCTACTGCTCGGCACACTGATTGATGCGCAGAATTCAGTGTCGCCTGACAACGCGTTGGAGCGCACGCGGGACGGATAAAGTGCCGGCATCCATCACACAGCAGCGCGTCGCTCAACGCGGATGTTAGACCGCATGCATCGGAGGTCGCGTGATCAATACAATCGATACCCGAACGAGTGCCGATCAGATCCTCATGCTCGAGCGCGGCGCTCTCGACCGGTGGGGCAAAGGCGATCCCGGCGGCTTTCTGGAACTGTATGCGGCCGACATCACCTACTTCGACCCGGTGACGGCAACGCGCATCGACGGGCATCAAGCGATGGTGAATTACTACCGTCCATGGGTCGGCAAGATCCAGATCGCCCGCTACGAGATGCTCAGCCCGCAGGTAGTTGTTGAAGGCAACATGGCGCTTCTGACATACAATCTGGTGAACTACATTCAGGTGTATCAGCACCGTGGTGGTACATGGAAGGCGATCCACTCGCACTGGTCGTTCACTCGCCACACCGCGTTTCAGAATATGTCGCCGGAGGCGTCCGAACGACAGGGAGCGTGAGACTGCGGTCTGCCGTGGGTGTCGGGGGGGCTGGCGAACGCGGGTCATCAGCTGTCGACCAATCGCTTCCTTCGGCAAGTGGCTTTAGCCTCAAGCGCCAAGCCGGGGTGAAGCCCCTGTGAGCGTATCGCTCGGGCCTAACAACCGGTTGCAGCGGACGGTGATGGATAAAGTAATGGCATGGACGCCCCTACTCGGCACGGCATCGAACGTGCCAAAGTGGAAGTGTTGTAGCAACCACTTAAACCGAGAGGGGCGTCGAGATGAACATTACGACTGTTGGGATTGATCTGGCAAAGAGTGTTTTTCAGGTGCACGGAGTTGATGAGCGCGGCAAGGTTTTGTTACGCAAGTCGGTGAAGCGCGCGGAGCTGACGAAGGTATTTGCGAACATGCCGGCCTGCCTGATCGGGATGGAAGCGTGCGGCAGCGCGCACTACTGGGCTCGCCGGCTGATGGAGTTTGGGCACACGGTGAAGCTGATGGCGCCGCAGTTTGTGAAGCCGTACGTAAAGACTAACAAGAATGATGCGAGCGATGCGGAAGCGATCTGCGAAGCGGTGGCGCGGCCGAACATGCGATTCGTGCCTGTGAAGAGCGTGGAGCAGCAAACGGTGCTGGCAGTACATCGAGCTCGGCAGGGATTTGTGGTGGAGCGCACGGCGCAGGCGAACCAGATTCGGGGGCTGCTGTATGAGTTGGGGATCGTGATTCCGAAAGGCATTCGTCACATCGAGCAGCGGCTGCCGCAGATCCTCGAAGATGCCGAGAACGGTTTGCCGGGAGTGAGCCGAGAGTTGTTTGCGCGTTTGTTCGAGCACTTTCGCCAGCTTGGGTTGCAGGTGAAGGAACTGGAGAGCCAGGTCAAAGCCTGGCACCGACAGAACGAAGCGAGTTGCCGACTTGAGGCGATTCCGGGAGTCGGCGCGCTGACCGCGAGCGCGCTGGTGGCGAGCGTTGGGGATGCAAAGACATTCAAGAATGGTCGGCAGCTGGCGGCCTGGCTGGGGTTGGTGCCGCGCCAGGATTCCAGTGGTGGCAAAGAGCGTTTGCTCGGCATCAGCAAGCGAGGCGACACGTATCTGCGAACGCTGCTGATTCACGGCGCGCGTGCGGTGATGTTCCATCGGATGCGCCAGCCGCAGCACAAAGACGGATGGCTGATGCGGTTGCGGGCGCGGCGTAATCCGAATGTGGCCGCGGTAGCGCTGGCTAACAAGAACGCACGGACGGTGTGGGCGTTGCTCGCGCATCGGCGTGAGTATTGCGCGGGACATGCCGCCGCGGCAGCCTAGCAAGTAGATTCATTGGCATCACATCGATCATCGATTGCACAGGCGTAGACAAAGGTGATGGCGTTACAGGTAAGACCGGGGTTGGCAGAACCTGCTTTTGGCACGGGACTTCATGAGTCCGCTAAAGTGATCAGGCGCCGACCAGCTGATTCCATCAGGGCCCGCGGCCAAGCGCCGCACACACAGGCCGGATGTATGGCTGCAATCTCTACCCGAAAACCAAATCCAGAATCTTCGCTTGGCAAACAGGGGCGTCCATGTATGCCAGGATCATTTACAGTTCAGCCGCGCGTCGCTCAACGCGGACTCTAAGGACTCCCCGTTTTTGTCAAACCCTTCTCGGCGCTTTTCGATATCCAGTCCCTCGACGATCGGCGGTGTTGGGCATCAGGTGAGACTGCAGGACTCTAATCGGCCTTTCTGGTGAGCCAGCGTTTTTTTTGGCTCAGGCCCGTATGCAAGCCGCGCGTTCGCTCCTCCATCGTTAGCAGGCATCGGGTGCCATCGCGTTGATCAGGTTTTGCGAACGCCGGTCTGACCCGTTGCACAGCGTAGGGTGGATCGAAGCTGTTGGCCGATGATCCCTCCTTCCGTAATCGTGTGCGGATTTCAGTTGCGCCGCTCACGCCGTGCGCAGTGCCTCCCCGCGGGCGAGCAGCCCCCACACGATGCGCGCATTCTTGGCGGCAATCGCCACGCACGCTTTGCGATAACCGCAGCGCTCGCGCAGCGCCAGCGCCCAGCGCGAGAGCCGGTCCGCGCGCTGCAGCACGGCGCGCGCACCCATCACCAGGAGCGTACGCAGGTACGCATCCCCGGCGCGCGTGATGTGCCCGAGACGCACCTTGTCGCCGGTGCCGTGCTGCCTGGGCACCAGGCCGAGCCAGGCGGCGAACTGCCGGCCGTTGCGAAATTCATGTGCCTCGCCCACAGTGGCGACGATGGCCGAGGCGCCAATCGGACCGATGCCTTGGCACGCTTGCGCCCGCTGCGCCAGCTCGCTGTGCCGCGCCAGTGCACCGATCTGCCGCTCGTATTTGAGCACGCGCTCATCGAGCAGACGCAGGTGTGCGAGCAGATCCGCCACGGCCCGTGCGGCCATGTCTGGCAGCGTCTCGAGCAGCTGCGGCACGCCGCGGTGTACTTCGATCGAGCGCTGCGGCAGTACGTGGCCAAACTCCGCCAGCAGCCCGCGGATGCGATTGATCGTGGCGGTGCGCTCCTCGATAAAGCCCTGGCGCACCCGATGCACACTGAGTGTCGCCTGCTGCTCGCGGCTCTTCACGGGCACAAAACGCATGTTCGGGCGGCTCACCGCTTCGCAGATGGCCTCGGCATCGTTGCCATCGTTCTTGCCGCTCTTGCGGTACGGGGCCACGAACTTCGGCGCCATCAGCCGCACCGTGTGCCCGTGTGCTGCAAGTCCCCGCGCCCACTCGTGCGCCCCCGAACACCCCTCCATCCCGATCAGGCACACCGGCAGCTGCGCGATGAGCTGTGCCAACTGCTCGCGCCGCTCTCACCTTGATTGTCGCGCGGCATCAGAGGGCGCATCCGCGCAGGCCGTGGCGAAGCGCAATGACGGCGTTGAGCCCAGAGCTGACCTTCATCAGCGGGTCGGTGGCTTGCCAGTGAAAACCGCCAATTGAGCGTCGAAAGCACGCTTGTAGGCGGGCCGCGCTTCGCCGCGGGCGACATAGGCGGAGAGGTTCGGATATTCGTCCAGCATTCCCGATGGTTTCAACCTGAGCAGCACCGCCACCATCATCAAGTCGCCCGCGCTGAACGCACCATCGAGCCAGTCGGCATCGCCAAGGCGATCGGAAAGTTTGCCCAGCCGGTCACGGACGCGATCCTCGACGACAGGCAGGCGCTGCTCGTACCAGGGCTTGTCGCCCTCCAGGAGCCTGGTGGTTTGGAGATCAAGGATCGGCGGCTCAACCGTGTTGAGCGCGGCAAACATCCATGTGATCGCGCGCGCCCGGGCATTCGCATCGTCAGGCAGCAGGCCTGCATGGCGCTCAGCGATATGGAACACGATCGCCCCCGACTCGAAGAGGGCAAGATCGCCTTCTTCATAGGTCGGAATCTGCCCGAAAGGATGAAGCGCTCGATGCGCGGGTTCCTTCATCGCACCGAACGAAACAAGACGAACCTCGTAAGGTTGGCCCACCTCTTCAAGCGCCCAGCGAACGCGCATGTCACGCGCCAGTCCCTTGCCGCGATCGGGCGACCGTTCAAAGGCGGTAATGGTAGGGGTCATCGGAAGGGTAATGGTGATTTCTCCTTTGCTGGATGTCTCGTTGAGTGCCGGATACGCAATTTTACCGCTCACTTACTAGACGTTCGAGATGGGCCTAAATCGACATCCCTGAACTAGTTTTTTTCGCTATTGATCCATGCCTAAGTAATGTCCTATCATGTTTCCGGGAGGTGATGCCGTATGCGGCCTTCCGGAAGTCCAGCGCAACTCGAGCAACGGCGAGTTCGCGCGTTGCGATTGCTCGAGGAAGGGTATGCGCCGGTCGAAGTGGCACGGCGCGTGGGGGTAGATCGCCGTAGCGTTCGACGCTGGAAAGCGGCAGCTCGCCGCGGTGGAGCGGCAGCGATAGCCGCCAAGCCCGCCCCGGGTCGACCGCGGCGCTTGAAGCGGCGCGATCTCACACGGCTGCGGCGAATGCTGCTTCAGGGAGCGCAGGCGGCAGGGTTGCCTACGGACTTGTGGACCTGTCCAAGGGTGGCGTGGCTGATCCAGCGGCGCTTCGGTGTGCGCTATCACGCCGCTCATGTGAGTCGGCTCCTGCATGGCCTGGGTTTCTCCCCACAGAATGTGCGTGTTGCCTCACGTAATTTTGTTACCGGATGCCTCATTTACGATGTTACCGAGGATTGCGGCTTTTCCTGCGTAGGTTCATTCATGAGCCGTAAAACAAGATGAGTCTGACGCCGCAGGCGGCAGAAGCGCGGACTGGGTAATCATGCCGGCCATAGTGCTCATCCGATTCCGGAACCGACATCTTGAGTGAAGTCTTGCATTTCGCAGATCAGCCGCTGCACCGCTTCGTGCCGCCAGATTTTGAGTCGCCGCTGCAGCGTACGCAGCTGCCCGGCGGTGTAGCAGTCAGGGTACTTGGTCCTCAGCGTGGTGAAGAGTTCAGAGCCAGTCTGATCAGGATCGTCGCTTAGCCACTCACACAGCTCCGCCCAATGTGCCTGCAACGGATCGGGGCGTCGACGGGTGCGAGGTATGGGCGATTGCCGATAGCGCAACGGACCAATGATCACGCCGCGAGTTCGTGCATCCTCACGCCAACGTCCGACCCGTTGGGCAAACGCACGGAGTTGACCGCGGTGAAAGCGGCCAGGGTATTGGACGCGCAGTTCATCAAAGAGCTCGGTCGCATTCATGTTCGGGCGCTCCTCGAGTCGACGACACACCAATGGCCAGATCAGCGTGAAGGCGTGTTGCCGACGGATGTGTCGCCTAGCGAACTCCTGTCGCTGAAGTTCACAGCGCTTCTCGATTTCTGCGTCCAACTGAGGCGTGGGCGGTCGGACAGGGGTGACAACCCGCCGTGCTTCCATCTGCACAACCTTCGGCAGGGGTGGCGCAACCAAGTGTCGTGGAGCAACGGTGTGGCAATGCACGGCCGTCTGGAGTGGTCGCAGATAGCGCGGTTGTACCTCTGCGGAGTGCGTCGGGCGGACTTCTCCTGCTCGCCACGCGCTGGACAGGCTCGCCAGGAACACCGGCAGATTCGGTTCCTGCCCGCTTTGGATATCGGGCTTGCCGCCAGTGGCCAGCTCCACCAGATGGCTTTGCATCGCCCGCACTTCCTCGAGCAGCTTCAGTGGATCGAGCGCATTGCCGACCTCGCGCAACTTGACCTTGATGCACTCGGACAGCGTTTCAGCCTGCAAAAGCCGCTCACAAGGCGTTTGCGGTGGATGATACCGCTTCGTCACATGTGCACCCTGCCGATGCTTTTCGGCCAACTTGAAGGAGGGCTGGAAGAAGTTCTCGAACAGCCGCGAGGCGCCGTACAGTCGCGCAAGCACCTGTGCCGCAGCGATGCCTTCGAACCGCCGATACCCCAGATGCTTGCGCACGATGGCGCCGTTCTTTTGTTCGATCCAGGCCTGGTCGTTCTTGCGATAGGGCCGAGAGCGAGTGAGTTCGATGCCATTACGCAGACAGTATTGGATCATCGCTTCGTTCACGAACTCACTGCCGTTGTCGACATCCAGTGCTCGAAGCGCAAAGGGCAGCCCGATGCGGATACGTTCCAGCGCCTCAATGAGCAAGCCGCTTTCACGTACGACCAACGGTGCGCACTCGGTCCAACCGCTCGCGATATCGGTGAGCACGAGACTATTGACGTAACTTCCTTTGTTCACTTCCCCGCAATGCGCGACGAGATCCATTTCCATGCTTCCCGGGGGTGGCTCGTTCCAATCGGCAAAGGTACGCACCGGTATGCGGCGGCGGATCTCCGGCGTCACGCGGCGAGGCTTCCTGGTATCTGTCGCATTGCGCGGCGTGCGCAACAACCGGTCGATCGTTGCAGCACTCATCGCCAGCACCTTGGTGTGGATCGCTTCATCGAGCTGCAAGTGGCCATGGCGCTCGAGAGCGGGCAGCAAAATCCGCAGCAGTGGCCGCAGCCGTTTCCCACAGAGGCGATCGGATGCCTCCCAGAGCACGATCAGCGCCTGGCGCGCCGCATCGTCATACAGGCTCGGACGACGACGTGTCTGAGGCCGCTTGGGTTTGGGCTGCGCGTTCAGCGCACGGATCGCAGATTTAGGGTGGTAGCCACTCACCGCAATGAACTCGTCCAGAATCTTCCGCTTTTCTTTGCCGCTGGCGATCCGATAACGCCGCCGAATGGCATTCGCCAATTCGACACGGGCCGCAAGGCTGATCTTGGTCTCCATAGCGTCCTCCCCAGGGGTCAGGCCGCAATGGTGACATTTCCCTTCACCGGTAACATTTCACGTGAGGCAACGGTGCCGCCGGGTAACATTTATGGTGAGGCAATGCGGGCACACAGAAGCCCACACGACGCGCCGTCGAGCGCGACGAGGCGCGTATCCAAGCCTGGATCGAGCAGGACTGGCCACGGGTAAAAAAAAACGCTGCCCGCCTGAACGCCGCTGTGGTCTTTCTCGACGAAGCGGGGCTCCTGATGGCCCCGCTCGTGCGCCGCTCTTGGAGCCTGCGCGGGCACACCCCGGTACTCAGGCAGCGCACGCGAAGTCATCAGAAGGTCTCGGCGATCGCCGCCCTATCGCTGCCTGAGATTTCTCTAACGCGCGCTTGTAGGCCTCTCGTTCGCTCGTGCGGGCCAGATAGGCCTGCTCCGCATCGCAGTCTCGGCTGAATGTGAGGGCTCCGTGAAAAGCGGCCTGACAACTGGTTGCAGCGGGCCGTGAGGGATAAAGTGCCAGCATCCAATTCACAGCGGCCGGCTCGCTGAACCGGGGCGTTTAGGCGTCACGAGATTCATCCGACGAGGTGCTCAATGTCTTCCCGAACAGCCTCTTGTTCCTGCGGACAACTGCGCGTTCAAGTCGAAGGCGAACCACGAGGAGTTGGCATTTGCCACTGCCTCGCCTGCCAGCAAAGGACCGGCAGTGTCTTCGCAGCCCTGGCCAGCTTCTTTGCTCCGTTCAAAGTCTTCGGTACTGCCACCGAATACGTCCGTGTCGGGGATCAAGGAGCCAAGTTCATATTCAGGTTCTGCCCAGTCTGTGGGACTACTGTGTTTCACACCGAAGAAGGTCACAATGAGTCTGTGAGCGTCGCCGTCGGTGCGTTTGTTGACCCTAACTTTCCAGCGCCCCGAGTTTCCATCTACGACAGTCGTAGGCACCCGTGGGTTCAGTTGCCGCCAGGCACGAGAACGTTCGACAAAGATCCCACTTGGTCACAACCTCTGACCATGCCGCACAGTGGCCGAAGTGACGCCTAACCCTTCGCTCCAGCCGACGTACTACGGCCTGCGGTCTCCGCACGCGGCTGAGCTCAAACGTTGGGCATGACAGGGCGAGAGCAAAATGAGTCTACCGCCAGGGCAGCACGTCATCGGTTATTTCCCCCGGTACGGCGTTCACTCCGCTGAACCGCCCCCGCTGATCAGCGAACCTGCCGTGATCCGGGTTGAAGGGGCGGTAGCTCGTCGCCTTGAAGTGCCCGTCTCCCGCCTCGCCGAACTCGAGCGGCGAGCGATCATCGCCGACTTTCATTGTGTCGCCGGATGGACGGCGCAAGACCTGCATTGGGGCGGTGTAACGTTCCGAACGTTCTATGAGTCAGTTATCGTCCCCGAAGCCAAGCCCGAACCGGGTGTGAGCCATATCCTCTTCCAAGGAGCGGATGGCTACCGCTCCACCCTTACGCTGGACGATGCGTTCGAAAATGACGTGCTGTTGGCGGACCAGCTCGGCGAAACCGCTTTGAATGGCAACCATGGCGCACCTGTTCGCCTCGTCAGCCCGAAGCAGTATGGATACAAAAGCACCAAGCACCTGTGCTGCATCGAGCTGCACACCCGTGAGCAAGCCGACGGTCATGAGAGAGCCGTTCCTAATTTTCTGTTGACACTGCTCGGGCCGCATCCGCGCGCCCGCGTTTCAGAGGAGGAGCGTCACCGCTACCTGCCTGCCTGGGTCTTACGAAGAATCTACTGGAAGCTTTATCGTGCGCGCGCATCGGCGGTGCGGAAGGGAACCCGATCTTGAGAAAGGTAGAGAGATGCGCCAGGTGCAGCAGGTCCGTTATGCCCAACAAGGCGCTCCAGCCGACCGTCCAGTCGCTTCGCGGCTGGCCGGCAGCTGAGCTTGGGAGCTAGGCCGCTCAAGGCGAAAATTGACCGTTCCCGCAGCCTTTGTAACCATGCCGCATGCATTTCGAGATTCTCGGCGAAATCACCAGCGTGGAGACAATCGCGACGGGATCGGTTAAGGCGTATTAACCATGGCAAGAGCAGCAAAGCGTCTCGTCATCTGTGTCGATAACAGTGGGTACGAGGTGTCCCTGGAGCGTCGCAAGATATATGTCGCCATTCCAGATGCCCGTGCCGAGAAACTGGGGCAACTCAGAGTCATAGACGAATCGGGCGAAGACTATCTCTACCCCAAGTCATCGTTTGTTCCCGCAACACTACCGCAAGCAGTGCGAAGAGCAGTTCTGCAAGCTCCCTAACTACCGCCTGCAGCGGACGGCGCGTGGATAGAGTGCCAAGGTCATTCGACAACGATGCCGCCGCTGAGGCGGGACGTTAGGTGCCTTCGAACGAAACGTTGGGCATGTCAACTCGACTGGACGCGACGATCAAGACACGACGTTATTGGCGTGCCGTCAACGGGATTGCCACAGTTACCGCATTGTTCGTGTTGCTCGGTGTAGTCGCGAGTCTGGTACCGGCCTTTGGAATCGCCGAGGGTTTCGAGCGGATTCATCCGTTGATCGGCGTGGCCTGGGCAGGCGCAATCGTTTGTTTCTGGGGCGTCATGCTGACAGACTTCTTCCGGCATGGAGTGGCTGAGGAGCTTCCAAAGAGGGGTGACCATCGGTGCGCTCACTGAACCGCGGATCGCGGCCGAAAAAGGACAAATTGCCGGGGCATCGCATGCGGGAACCTCGAGTCGTGCGGCGCACGATCCACACTTGGGGGGAGTTTGTCGGCATCATCCAGGGCTGGAAGGGTTTCCGAAATTGGTGCTTTCGCGGTCAAGCCAACGCCGAATGGTCGCTCAAGAGCTCGATGTCACGGCACATCGAGGTATCGAAGGTCTGTAACGACGTATGGAAGCTCCAGGAAACTCGAATTCGGCGCATATTTCAGCGCAAGTCCCACCTCTTTCTCGATGATATTCCCGAAGACGACGAGCTCGAGTGGCTCGCGTTGATGCAGCACCACGGTGCGCCCACGCGCCTGCTTGATTTCACGTGGTCGCCCTACGTCGCTGCCTTCTTCGCGTTGGAACGCGCAACGAGCGACGCGGCGATCTGGGCAATCAATCTGCCGCTCCTTTGGGAAATTCACAGCCGGCACAAAATCGGCGGCGTGAAAGTGACGGAAGCCGACCCGCGGAGCAGAGACGCTTTCGAACGCTACTACTTGCCCAATCGAAGTGCATTCGTGTGGCAGGGCGATCCCTTTCGCATGCCACAACGCGTTGTTGCGCAATCGGGTACGTTCCTGGTATCGAGCCACCTGGGCATGACCGTCGAAGCCATTCTCGCCGGCTATCCGGGCTCGGGCGAGCTCTTGGTCCAGTTCGTACTGCAAACGTCGAAGCTGCGTGCGGAAGCAATGGCATCTCTCTACTCGATGAATATCACGCAGGCGACTTTGTTCCCAGGGCTTGACGGATTGGCACGCTCGATGGCCTACGAGTTCGAGTACAGCTGGCAAGTCGATGTGCGCACGTCGGAAGAGGTCGAGAGCTTGAAAGACCCGCGACTTCCCACTCACGTTCTCGCCAAATGAAGTGGGAGCGACTGAAATCTATCAGGAGAGCGCCAATGAGAACCGCGAACCTCGCTGTCCTGCTCGTTCTGCTCGTGGGCTCGGTCAATGCGCAGGAGGTCTTGCCGATCATCGACATGCACGTACACGCGCTCGCTGCGAACGATCAGGGACTACCTCCTGTTGCCGTCTGTACTCCCATCAATCCGTTTCCGGTCTGGGATCCGGCGCAGCCTTACGAGGCGACGTTCATGGGGATGCTCAAGAAGCCGCCTTGTGATCATCCCGTCTGGTCGCCGATGACGGACGAGGCGCTGATGACGGAAACGCTCGAGGTCATGAAGCGTCGGAACATCTTCGGCGTGCTGAGTGGCACCCCCGATCGAGTAGCGACCTGGATGGCTGCCGCGCCGGGTCGTTTCATTCCCGGCCTCGGGTTTCGGCTGGACGCGGGCACTCCCACTCCGGATTCTCTGCGTGCGCTGCATGCACAGGGCCGTCCCCGACGACGCGCGCATGGAGCCATATTGGGCGCTGGCCGAGGAACTGGACATACCGGCCGGTATCCACATCGGCCCCGGTCCGCCCGGGGTGATCTACCTGGGTGCTTCCAGCTATCGCGCCCGGCTTCACAGCGCTCTAACGCTCGAAGAGGTCCTCGTGCGACATCCGCGCCTGCGGGTCTACATCATGCACGCCGGTTTCCCACTCCTGGATGACCTGCTCGCCGTGCTGTACGCGCATCCCCAAGTGTATGTGGACGTCGCCGTAATAGCCTTCTCTCAGCCGCGTGCGACCTTCTACCGATACCTTCAGGGAATCGTAGAGGGCGGATTCGGCAACCGGGTGATGTATGGGTCAGACCAGATGGTGTGGCCGGGAGTGATCGAACGCTCGATCGCGGTGATCGAAGAGGCTCCGTTCCTGCGCCACGAGCAGAAGCGGGACATACTCTACAACAATGCTGCGCGTTTTCTGCGTCTCAGCGAGAAAGAGATTGCGAGGCATCATGGAAAGTAAGCGGGTGCGATCGGCAGCTGCGATCGCTTCGTCCCCCGGGGCGCGTGAGTTCTCCCAGAAAGCTTGATGGCCCGCTTCCCACGTTGCAGGCTGTACCGATGAACAAGATCACCGCAATTCTTGGCGCGACCACGCTCGCTCTGGGCATTACCTCCTCGTATCTGTGGATGCAAGTGCGCGGTGAGCGAGCGCAGCGGGAAACATTGCAGGCGCGCTTGCAGGAGCTGGAGCGGGGCGCCGGGCCTGTCGATCAAGCTGTCAACTTCTCAAGTTCGATGCCCGCGGCCGCGACACTCGAAGCGAGCACACCGCACGAGGCAGGCGCTGCGAAGGGCGTAGCGCACGCGCCCACTGCCGGAGCCGAGAAGGAGCTCACCGAGCGGCGGATCTACGTGGAACAAATGCGTGACATGCGCGAGCGCCAGCGCAAACTGATGAGCAATCCCGAGTACCGGGCGGCGATGCGCGCACAGCAACGAATGTCGCTGCAACAGAATTATCCCGATCTAGCCTCGGCATTGCGGCTGCAACCGGAGGAGCTCGAGAAGCTGCTCGACCTCCTGGCCGACCAGCAACTGCAGTCGATGGGCGAGTTCGGTCCGTTCGAGGATCCGGCGAGCGCGGGTACTGCAGCCGAGCAGCAGCAGAAAATGGCCGAATGGCGGCGCCGGATGGAAGAGGAGCAAAGCCGTCGGGAGGCGGGGATCGCGGCGTTGCTCGGGCCCAAGTACCAGGACTGGCAGGAGTACCAGGGCAGCCTCGGCGCTCGAATGCAGGCGAGGGAGCTGCGCAACACCCTGGACAGCTCGGCCGAGCCGCTGCGCGCCGAGCAGATTCGGCCGCTGGTGGCTGCAATCGCAGAAGCAGAGCGGCTGGCCGCCACCGAGATGCGCAACGAGATGCAGCGGCGGCCGCCTGCGCAAGTGCCGAGCCCGGAGCAGCGTCTCGCAATGTTAGATCAAATGATCGAGCGGACGGAGGCATACCAGCAGCGGCTTCACGATGCGGTGTTGCCACACCTGACGGCGGCGCAGCTCGAGGGCTTCGACCAGATGATGAAACAGCAACTGGACATGCAGCGCGCGCAGCTTGCGATGATGCGGGAGCAGCAGGCAGCGGCGGCGCGTGGGGAGATCCCGGCAGGGGAAGAGAACGTGATCTTTGGAACACAGACGGTCATCGTCAGGGGGCAGCAATGAAACGCGCCGCTACGCGCCGGTAGGCGGACGGTCGACAGAACCACCGGCGCTACGCGTCGCCCGAAGCTACCATCGCGAGGTGGCGTAGGCGCACAGCTCCCGCACAAGCTTCGCAGCGACCACGGCGGTCACGCCGTTGATATCGCGCTCCGGATTGAGCTCGACCACGTCGGCGCCGGCGAGCGGCGCGCGTTGCGCATGCAACACGCGCAACACGTCTCGCACGCTGAGACCGCCGGGCTCATGGTGCGACACCCCCGGCGCGAACGCGGGATCGATCCCGTCCAGATCGATGCTCACATACAGCGGGCTTTTCAGCACCGGCACCGCAGCGGGGTCGAAGTGGCGCATCTCGACGATCTCGACACCGAACCGCTGCGCCTGCTCGCGTAGATGTCGGTTGAGGGTACGGATGCCGACCTGAACCAGCCGCCGCGCGAGCCCATTCTCCATGATTCGCGCGAACGGCGAGGCGTGCGAGCGCGGGTTGCCCTGGTAGGAATCGTACAGATCGGGGTGAGCGTCGAAGTGCAGGATCTCAAGCGGCCCGGTCTCAGCGGCGAGGGCGCGCAGGATCGGGTATGTCACGGAGTGATCGCCGCCCAGCGCGATCGGGCAGCTGCCTTCCTTCAGCGCAGCGCGGATCGCCTGCTCGATCATCTCATCGTCGCCGTCGGCTTCGCGCAACGGCACATCACCGCGGTCGATGAGTTGCATGTCGATGCCGAGCTCCAGCCCGTTTTCGGCCGCCGGGCTGCCGCTGTCGGAGTTGAGTGCCGCGCGGATTTGCGCTGGCGCCTTGGCAGGGCCGCGCAGGTAGGACGAGTGCCGATCGGTCGGAAGGCCGATCAGGCTGATCGCGTGCAAGCTCATGTGCGCTTCCCCGGCGTTTCTATCTCGACCGTGGGCTCGCACGCAACCGGAAAACGGACCGAGCGCGCGATGAAGCACATCGCGTGAGCTTTCTCGTGCAGCGAGACCGCGAGCTTGGGGTCCGAAGCGGCCGTGATGGTGACTTTCGGCCGCAGCACGACGCGTGTGAACTGCCCGGCGCCGTTGGCTTCCTCCGCAAGCATTCCCTCCGGGTGGTCTTCGTAGGCGATGACGTTCACGCCGGCATCGGCGCACAGATGCAGGTACCAGAGCTGATGGCAGGTGGACAGGGAGGCAACGATCAGCTCTTCCGGATTCCAGCGCGTCTTGTCGCCCCTGAAGTTCGGATCGGATGACCCCAGGATCGTGGCCTTGCCATCGGCTTCGATGCAGTGGTCGCGCTTGTAGGCGCGGTACGTGGAGGTGCCGGTGCCCGTGTTGCCGGTCCACCGGACCCCGACCGTATACCGGTGCTCGCGCACTGCGCGGTTCTTGCGCGTGCCCGACCATTCCTCGGAGACCTTCCGGCGTTCGGCCAGATTCGCTACGCCCAGGATGAGCTGGTTGGCGTGATCGCTGTACATGACCTCGATGTTCACACCGGCGTCGGACATTCTGCGGGCGATGCTGCCGAGCTGCCCGGGCGTTTCCTGATCGAGCTTCTGTACCAGCACTTCGCGGTCCGCGAGCACTTCGATTCCCACCGCCTCCAGCGCCCGGCGTGCTGCCGCGCCGTCTTCGAACAGGAAATGGGCGATACCGTGGCCGTCGACGACGAACGCCCCGCCGCCTTCGATGCTCACTCCGGCCTTGCCGAGCGCTTCGCCCATTTCGGCGAGAGCACCGGGGCGGTTCTCCAGTCGGACCGTCAGATCTCTCATTTCCAACCTCCGCAGGCCGCTCGATTCGGACCCAAACAATACATCAAAGTCCGTCACGCCAGTCACCGTAAGAGCACGCAAGCGAGCCCGCGTCAGGCCGTCCGCCGGGCTGCAGGTGAGCGACAACAGCGGCGATTCGTGGAACACGCTGAGCACATTCACGGGCTTCAGCTCCCCTCTGCAGATCGAAGTCGATCCGACGACTCCAAACACGCTCTATGTGGTCAGCGTGGATTTCGGTACTGCGCCGCCCAGCACCTGGTTCGTGATGCGTTCCGTCGATCGCGGGCAATCGTGGGAGCGCATCCCCAACAAGTTCGACGGCGGCTGGGTACCTGGCAAGCTCGCGCTTCACCCGACCAACCCGAGCCTGTTGTTCGCCGACGTGGCCTGGCGGGGGCGTGCATACGCTGGAAATCGCTCCGGATCTGAGTGCGTCGATCGGGATGCTCGCGATGCGTCGAGCGAACTCGTACTGCTGAGGCCGGGCCTCGCGGGCGGGGATCGAGCCCCAGCGGCTGGAGATCCTCGGCCTGGGCGAATTTCCGTCCAATCGCCGATGACGCCGCCCAACGCGGCCTAGCATTCCGCGACGCAGGTCCCAGTCGGGAAGCCCGCAAAGCCCGTATATATATATAGTCAACGCGCCGTCCGATCACGACCCAGTGACGCTAGCCATGACGCCGACCTTCGATATCCTCCTTGCCGCCGCGGCATTTGCCGGCATCGTCGTCATCACGGCAGTCACGCTGGCCGTCCTTCAGTCGCGGGCGATCGTCCGACTGCGCCGCGAGTGCACCGAGACGGACGAGCTGCTGGCGCATGTTCGCCGTGAAGCACACTCGGCCGTCACCTACGCATCGGATGTCGGCAAGCGGCTGCGCAAAGCGGAGAAAGAACTTGCGGCGCTGACCGATCGGCTGGCACAGATCGAGCTGCACAGCGATCCGCGTTCTTTCGAGCGCGCGATCAGCGTGGCGCGCCAAGGCGCGGATGCGAACAAGCTGGTCAGCAACTTCGGCACCAGCCGCGGCGAAGCGGAGCTGATGAGCGTCGTGCACGGCGGTAAGGCTGCCACGGGCTGAACGGCGCGGCTGAGGCGTCCGAAAGCCTGCGTCGTCCGAGGGCTGATTCGTGCGACAGCCTTGGTCGTCCGACAGCCAGCGACGACGAAATCTGCAAAGATCACTGTCACCTGTTTCCTGCCGGTGACCGCCCATGCGTTCAACGCTCATCCGTTCTCTGGCCGTCGCGGCCGCCTTATCGCCATTCGTCTTTTCGCCGGCGCGCGCCGACGACAACGTCCGGATCCGCCAACTGGAAGGGGAGGTCTCACGCCTGCAGCGTGACATTGCGGCGCAGGCGCGGCGAATCGATCAGCTCGAGCGCGCGGTGCGTGAGGCTCAGAGCAGCGTCGGGCGAGCCTCCGCGCCGGTCTTTCGGCGCGGCGATGACTCGCCGGCATGGCTGGTTGTGGGAAACTGGGATCGGATTCGGCCGGGGATGAAGCAGGAAGAGGTGATCGCGATTCTGGGGCGGCCTACGTCTACCCGTTCCGGCCAGGATGGCGGGACCCGCACTCTCTTATACGCGCTCGAAGTGAGCCCGACCGCCGTCCTGGCCGGGAATGTTCAGCTCGACGGTTCAGGGGTGACCCGGATCAACAGGCCGGCGCTGCGATGAAGAAGCCCACGCGTACACGAGCACCGGCGCGCGCAGATTTCCGGTCATCCGAACCACCACTTCCCGACTCGCCGAGATTGGCTCGTTCGGGCTGTCCTTCGCGGCTGGCCCGGGTTGGGCAACGGCACTGATGCGGATGACGCGTCCGGCGACCTCGCGATCCGGCTGCGGCGAATTTAAAGTGCCTTCCACCAGCCAGCGCCGCTCGCCCCACTGCCTCGCGTCGGCCCATTTGAGCGCAGCCTGGACCTGGGCCGGCGCAGCGGCAGGGTCGACACCGAGCTGTCCGGTGTAGACCGTCAGGCTCGAGCCCAGCTGCTCGCGCAATGTCTGCGTGATGCCCAGCACCTGCCATGCTTCGTCCACGGATTCGAACGGGCCGTTGCGAGGTCCGTAGCTCAACGATTCCCGGCGATACTCCGCGCTCTCCGCACCGCCGGGGGTCAAGTCGTCATTCTTGTCACGCCAATCGACGATGCGCGCCGCCATCGCTCGCGCCTCCTCGAGCTCGACGCCGTTCACAGCCAGTAGTGCGGACAACAGCGCTGCGTCTGCGCCGTTGATGTCAACGCGTCCGGACTCTTCTGTCATGCGTACCGTGACCGTCGTGCCGTGAAAATTGAATGCCGTCGCAGTGCCATCGAGCGGCCAGCGCCGCCGATAGTCCTCCTCCAGCAAGGAGAGAATCGCGCGGCGAATGCCGCTATCGGCGATCGCCTCGGCCCTCGCGATTGCGAGGTGGTTGGCGGCAAGCTTCGCGGACACGCGGGCGACGGTGAGGGCAGAGCCTGCCAGAAGTGTCATCAGTGCCACGAGCCAGATCACCGTCACCAGCGCAACGCCGCGCGTGCGCTGCCTGCTGACGGCACGCCGACCGCTACGGCTGCGGCATCGAGTGCTTAAGCGCCTTGAACTCATTTCTGAGGTCTTCCATTACACCGGCAGACTCGTCCGCATCGCGAATCACGCGCGGCGTGATCATTACGATGAGCTCCGTGCGCCGAACGTTCTTGTCGGTGGAACGGAAAACTGCTCCGAGCAGCGGTACGCGCGCGAGGTACGGCACGCCGGTACGTGTGCGGGACTTGTTTTCGCGGATCAGGCCGCCCAGGGCAATCGTCTCGCCGCTGCGCACCGCGATCGTGCTCGAGATCTTGCGCTGCTGGATGGTCGGCGAATCGATGCCCGAGGTAGTGGTCGGCACTACGTCGCTGACCTCCTGCGAGATTTCCAGGAGCACCAGGCCGTTCTTGTTCACGCGCGGCGTGAGCTTCAGGATCACGCCCGTATCCCGGAACTGCACGGCGTTCACGATGGGCGCGTCGGGGTCGGCAACGCCGACCGATGACTGCACGGCGATGGGCACCTGGTCGCCGATCTGCATGCTCGCCTCGCGGTTGTTCAGCACCATGAGCTTCGGCGAGGAGATCACGTCCACGTCGGTGATCGATTCGAGCGCGTTGAGCACCGCGCGGATGTCGGTGCGCCCTGTGAACAGATAAGAGAAGCCGGGAAACTGCGGCGCCACCCCGCCGTTGGCGGACTCGCTGAGCGTGAGCGGCCCGTCGCCGCCGAAGTACGACCACTGGATGCCGAACCGCAGCTCGTCCGTGAGCGTCACCTCGGCAAGCGAAGCCTCGATCAGGACCTGCCTCGGCTGGACGTTCGAGACGCTTGAGTGCCGCGTCGATGACGCTGAACTCGCTCGGCGTGGCGAGGATCAGCAGTGAGTTGTTCTCCTCGTTCGGCACTATCTTGAGCGCGCCCGTGTCCAGCGCCGTTGTGGCGCTCTCGTTTCCGGAAATCGGGTTCGGTGGTCCCGCAAGAGACATGCCGCGACCGGGGGCAGGCACGCCGGGAAATGCGGTGGGGTCGACCGGGGCCGCAGCAGGATTCAGCGCCGACGGGGAGCCCGACACCTCGCCGCGCAGGGACAAGATGCGGTTCAGCGAAGCGGCAAGATCGCCTGCCTTGCCGTTCTGCACGTCGTAGACATAGATGCGTCGCCCCGGAGCCGTACCGCCGACGTCCAGGCGCTTGATCCACGTTTCGACGTCCGCCAGGTACTTGGCCTGGGGCGTGATCGCCAGCAGTGCGTTCAGCCGCGGGATCGGAACGAGGCGCACGAGCCCCGCAATCGGGCTCTTCGGATCACCGAAGACCTCCATCAGCTCGCCGCTCGCGGTGCGTGCGTCGACGTATTCGAGTGTGAAGATCGAGAAGGACATGCCGGCGAGCCAGTCGACGTCGAACATGTCGACGATGGAGCGGATGCTCGCGATTTCCTGGCTGGTGCCGGCGACCAGCAACAGGTTGCGCGCCGTGTCGACTCGCGCGATCGCGCCCTCCGGCGCCAGCGGCTGCAGCACTTTCTCCATTTCGGCGGCGCTCGTGTATTCGAGCGGCACTATCTGCACCGCATATCCCTCAGCGGCTCCATTCGGACCCCGTACGCCGGCGCGGCGCGGGGCATCCTTGAGCGGCACGACGACATGCACGTTGCCGGTCTTCACGATCGCCATGCCCTGCAGCCGCAGCGCGCCTTCGAGAGCGGGCAGCAGCTCATCCTTGGACAGGGGTCGTGCGGCCTGCAGGCTGACCGAGCCCTTCACCTGAGGATCGATCGCATATTCCAGGCCCAGTGCATCGCCAAGCACGGAGGCGACGACGGATGCGATGTCGGAGTCGATGAACGAAATCTGGAAGGTGCCGGCCGGTGGTGAGGGCAGAGGCACGGCCGCGTCGGGCTCTTTGACGAACGTTCCGGTGCCCGGGAAGGTCGCCGTCGGCGGTTTTTGTTCGGACTGTGCGGCACGGGCATCGAGTGGAATCGAGTCGGTTTCCGCGGGCACGCGCGCCGGGTCGGATGGGGAGGGCGGCGATTGATCCGAAGGCGCAGTCGGGGATGTGGAGCACGCCGACACGACCCATCCCGCGGCGGCGAGGGCGATCGAGAGACGAGCGAGACGGCGGGGGCGGATGTTCGGCACGTGCGGACCTGCGAAGGCGGAGAAGCTCAAGTGGAGGGAGGCGGCTGATAGGTCCGCGGTTTGCTCTGCGGGGTTGGCGGCGCTGTCAGTGCGATCGAGCGGCCGCCGCCGCCGCTCGGCGCCGTGAGCACGCGTACGCCGCCAGCCGGCATGGAGGAGGCCGCGCGTGGCGCCACGGCGACGATGCCTCCGGTCACCTTTTCTCCGCCACCTATGTTGATGACCTCTTCTGCGAACCTGAGGGCAACGCTGTGCGCGTCGATCGCGCTCACCGTCCAGCCCTCGAGCACTTCTCCAACCTTTACCTTGAGGGACTGGCCGGACTGAGCGTGCTTGAGATAGGCAACCGGTGGCCGGTCAGGCAGGAGCATGGCGCCAGCGAACAGATAACCAGGCGGCGGTGGACGCAAGCTCCGCGCATTCGGATCGGGCGGCTGCACGAACTGGCGCGTCTTGTGAAAGACGGGTTGCGCGCTCAGGCTCGCCGTATCGACAGTTCGCATCGGCCTGTCGAACACGCCCGCGAACTCAATCGGCACCTCCGGCGTGTGCACCCGCAGATCCGGCATGAGTGGCGGTCCCAGAATGCGCCAGCCTAACGCGGCGACGAGCAGCGCATTCGCGGCCGCCAGCGCAAGCGTCCGCCGGGGGACGTTCATGAGCTCAACCCCTCGGTTGGCGCCGACCGGATGAATCCCCACACTTCCAGCTGCACGTTGAGCGAGGCGTTTTGCTCCGGTGACTGGTTCTGCGGAGCAGTCACGATCAGGTTGTCGAGCACGAGCAGGTGCGCGTGTACCCGCACCCGCTCGAGCAACATCTGCAACTGATCGATGGTGACATCAATGTTGAGGCGCACGCCGACCCGCGTGATACGCGGGCCGACGAGCGCGTCGAGCGGCGAACTGGACTGCACGGCGATGCGCTGCGCATCCAGCAATCCCCGAAACTCCCCCTGGAGCACGTTTGTGGCCGCGGCTGCGTCCGTTCCGGAGAGCAGGCCATTCCACAACGGGTGAGTCTGAGCCCGATGGAGCTGCTCTTCGATCTCTTTCCTGCTGGCGGAGAGTGCTCGATACCGGCCGAGCCGTTCCGTCGCGTCCGCTCTCCACTCAGTCTGTCCGGCGATCACGGCCATCGCCGGCCATATCACGGCGACCACGCCGAGCGCGGTGAGCAGCAACAGTGCCGCGAGCGCGATCGCTCGGCGTCGGGCGAGAGACGAGGATTCCAGCCGAGCCGGCGTCACGGTCGCGCCCCACTCGTGTGCAGTGTCATGTCGAATCGATCCTGGCCCGTGCCGAGACCGGCGGACGTGGTCGATTTCAATGCGGTGCGCTCGAACACCGCGGACTGTTCGAGCTGGCCCGCGAGCGCCGCGGGGTTGGGCCCTACACCGCTGATCTGCAGCTCGTCGCCGCGAAACTGCAGCGAATGGATCCACGCCTCCGGGCCGAGGCTTCTGGTGAGCTCCGTGAGCGCCACACTGAACGATGGGCGATTGAGATGGTCCCGCAGTTCTCTCGCGGTTTCGACCTGCGCGATGAGGCGCCGGCGAGAGTCCTGGGCCGCTGTCGCTACGGCGCTGATCGATGCGATCGCGCCGTTTACTCGACCGCGTTCCGCGCGCCATTGCCACGCGACCGTGCCGACGAGTGCGATCGCCAGCGCGACGGCGGTCGCGAGCAGCGTCCGATCGAAGCGATGCGTGGCGGAGCCCGATGAAGCCGCTCGCCCGCGAAGGAAATTGAACCGCAGTGAGCGATCGCCCGTGGCGCCAAGACCGATCGCAACAGGCCGAATGTGGAGATCGCGCACGCGAGCCTCCCACGCATCGACGCAGGTACGCTTGGCGACGGCCAGGTCGACGTTGATCGTGGATGTTTCCGCCCTGCGCCTCACGACGGAACAGTCGAAGTACACGCGGTCCGCCGACAACGGCATTTCACGGTCCAGCCGCAGGGCCAGACTTTGTCGCAATCGCGGCTCGACGGCAGCGGGCAAGCTCAGCCGCTTGATGAGAACCTCCGACGCCGGCAGCAGGATGATACCGCGCGAGCCCGACACGCCGGCCAGGCCCGCAGCATCGCCTTCGGCCAGCCGGTGTGACGCGAGGACGACGTTTCCGCGTCGCTGCACGAGCTCCAGGGCATCGCCATCCTTTCGGATCTCGGTGAACGTGCGCGCCGAAGGCAGCAGGCGATCCAGCGCATCGCTCCACAGCGAGCGCAGCTCGTCGAGCCACCACCGCACCCAGGGCTCCAATGGCGAGCGCAGCCGGTTCAGGCGCAATGCGACTTGGCTCAGGTCGATCTGCATTGCTGCGAAACCAGGTCGAATGCGCAATTGGCGTCGGCGGTCACGCGCGGCGCCACCACGAGCTCGGGCCATGACCGGGAATCGCCCTGCGGGAAAGCGATGCGGGCCCGAATCAACCGAGGTACGTCGGCGCGATCGCGCCACCGCGGCAGCCAGCGCGTGGTGCCCGAGGGATCCGTCAGGAGGTAATCGAACTCGACGCGCGCGACACCCTCGATCAGGACTTCACGCGAGGGCTCGCTCGTGTCCAACGGATCGGATTGGCCGTTTCGATCCATCCGCCAGGTGGCAACGAGGTCCACGCCGGCACCGGTGTTGGATGCCTGGGCGATCGTGAATCGCTGAAATCCGTTTTGCCCTGCGCCGGCCGTCAGTGGCGCCGAGAACGATAGTGAATCCGCGTCTCCCTCGATGGGATAGACCAGGCGCTGCGGGCCGCGCTCCACCTCGAACGCGTGCAGTGACTCGAGCCTGGATCGAAGGAAGCGTTGGACGACCGTCACTTCGTGGACGGCGGCCGAACGCTCGATCGAGCCGCTCCACGCGCGCATCGCAAATCGCAGACCGTCGAAAGCGAGTGCCGCAACGAGTCCCAGCACAGCGAATGCCACCAGCAGCTCGATCAGCGTGAAGCCGCGCGAGCGCCTCATGGTTGGGCGCCCAGCTCGAGGGAGTTCAGTGACAGGCGCTGCGCCTCGCCGGCACCCCAATTCACGCTGACGGCGACGTTGTATGCCGGCAAGCGCCACGGAAGTTCAGGTTTGGGCGGCGGGTAAGAGGAGATTTCAATCACCCAGTCCAGCCCATCCTCGCTGTGCCCCTGCACCCGGCCGACCTCGAGCCGCAAGTCGCGTCCGACGCGCGCGAGCAGGGACTGCGCGAGCAACAACGCGTGCTCGCGTCGTTCCACGCGCGCGCCGCCGCGCAAAGTGACGGCGAAGGAGCGATACAGCGCCGCCAACGACAGCGCGAGAATTGCAAAGGCGACCACCACTTCGATCAGCGTGAATCCGCCCTGCCGCGTGCTCACGGCGACACCTGCGCAACACGCCCGGTAAGCGCGCTCACGAGCAACTCACTGCGGCGCTCGCCAAGAACGAGAATGAGGCGTCCGCCGCTCGAGGAGCCGTCGGGGAAGAACTCGATGGCGTCGATGGACCGAAGCGCGTTTCCCGGCGCGGCCAGTTCGACGCTGATCCCTCCCGACATCCGTGTGTGCTCCACGCGGAACTCCTGCTTTTCGCCCGTGAGCGCCGACTTCGTCTGCAAAGCCCGCAACTCGCCTGCGAGCTCAATCGTCGCAACCTTGAGCTGCTGCCCGGGGATCAGGTGCCGAAATGCAATCGGCAACGCGGTGGCCAGCAACGCCACCAGCGCCAGCACGACCAGCAGCTCGAGGCAGCGTGAATCCGGTGCCGGTACGCCTACCAGTTGCCCACATCGCGGCTTTCTCCCTCGCCGCCTTCTTTTTTGTCTGCGCCGAAAGTGTACAGATCATACTCGCCGCGCCGACCTGGCACACCGTACAAGTAAGGCTCGCCCCACGGATCGACGAGGCTGGCCTCTTTCTTGATGTAAGGCCCATCCCACTTCGGCTCCTTGGCCGGACGCTCCACCAGTGCCTCGAGGCCTTCTTTCTGTGTCGGGTATCGGCCCAAGTCGAGCTGAAAGAAGTCCAGGCTCGCGGCCAGCGCGTCCACCTGCACTCGCGCTGTGTCCTGCTTCGCCTTGCGCAAGTGCTTGATCACCTGAGGTGCGGCGATACTCGCGAGCATCGCGAGAATGAGCAGCACGACCATCAGCTCGAGGAGCGTGAAGCCGCGCGAGCACGCATCGCGGGAGGATCGGAAAGGCGCCATGGAGTCAGTCGTGTTGTCGTTGTACCTTCGATGCTAGAACGCCAGGTCGTTCACGCTCAAGATCCCGACGAGCACCGAGCCGATCAGAAGCGCCACCAGCGCACCCATGACCAGCGTGATGACCGGGACCATCAACGTCAGCAGGCGCTCGATGATGCTCTGCGCTTCGCCATCGAGCATGTCCGCCGCCTGCATCAACATGTCCGGCAGGCGGCCAGTCTCCTCCCCCACACGCGCGAGCTGGACAGCCAGCTTGGGATAAACCTTCGCGCGGTCGAGCAGCGGGCTCAACGGCTGACCCTCCTTGATTCCCACCCATACCGGCACGGCGGCCGCCTTGAATGCGCGATTGCCTATGCCCTCCTGGGCGATCCGCAGCGCGGCCGGCAACGGCAGGCCGCCGGTGCATAACGTCGATGCTGTGCGCAAGTAGCGAGCAGCCTCAAGGGTTTGGGGCAGGCCGAATGTCCAACGCGTGCGCAACAAGAAGGCGTCCAGGGCGATGCGTCCGGCGCCCGCGTTCAGGCGCGCCCAGGCGTAGAGCCCCGCAGCCGCGAGCAATGCGAGCGTGAACCATCCGTAGTCCGCAACGCCATTGCCGAGCGCGAGCACGATCCGCGTCGGCCACGGAATCGGCGCCTCCGAGGCGGCGAAGAGTGCTTCGAACCGTGGCAGCACGACCGTCAGGACCACGAGCAGCGTGAGTACAACGGTGACGGCGAGAATCGCCGGATATACGAGCGCGGAGCGGATTTTCGAACGGATCTCGTGGCTGCGACGCAGGAACTCACCCAGGCGCGCCAGGGATTCGGGCAACGCGCCGCTCACCTCGCCGGCACGCACCATGCTGACATAGTGCGCAGGGAGGTCGGGCTCGCGCCCGAGCGCATCGGCGAACGAGCTGCCGGCGCGGATCTTCTCGAGCAGACGATCGAGCAACGCGTGCGTCGCGGGCCGATCGATCAGGCGACGCACGATCGCGAGCGCGCGATCCAGATTGAGTCCCGCGCGCAGGAGCGCGGCGAGTTGCAGCGTGACGCGCAGCAGATCGGCGGCTGGCACGGCCCGGCGGCCGCGCAAGGATTGCGTGAGCCACGCCGGCAGCGATTTCGTCCCTGGTCGTACTTCGACCGGAATGAGCCCGGCCCCAGACAGCCAGCTGATGACTTCTTCCTGGGATGCGGCTTCGCGTCGCCCCGTCTGCGGTGCGCCCAGTCGATCCAGCGCCCTGTAGGTGAAAGCCGCCACGTGCGTTCTACGGTGCGCGCGTCACGCGCAGCACTTCCTCGAGGGTCGTCGTCCCGTCCATGGCTCGCTCGATGCCGTGTCGGAACATTGTGCGCATGCCAGCCTCCACCGCAGCGCCTTCGAGCGCATTTGCGTCCGCGCGACTCAGGATCAGCTTCTGAATCGGATCGGTGAGCGCGAAGAGCTCCAGGATGCTGGTTCTGCCCTGGTATCCCGTGCCTTCGCAGCGCTTGCAGCCGCGCGGGTGGTAGAGGCGCTCGATGGGCTCGTCCAGGCCAAAGTGGCGCAGGACTTCGGCGCTCGGCGCGTACGGGTCACGACACTGCTCGCACAATCGACGCACGAGGCGCTGGCCGATCACGAGATTGAGTGTCGAAGTCAGGAGGAAGTCATCGATACCCATGTCGAGCAGGCGCGTGATCGCTGCCGCGGCGCTGTTGGTGTGCAGCGTGGACAGCAGAAGATGGCCGGTGAGAGCGGCTTGTATCGCGATCTCCGCGGTCTCGCGGTCGCGGATCTCGCCCACCATCATGATGTCCGGGTCCTGGCGCAGGAACGCTCGCAGCGCGCTGGCGAACGTGAGGCCGATCGAGGGTTTGACGTGGACCTGGTTGAGGCCGTCGAGTGTGTACTCGACTGGATCCTCAACCGTGAGGATCTTCTTGTCCGGGGTGTGCAATTCCCTGAGCGCAGCGTAGAGAGTGGTCGTCTTGCCGCTGCCGGTGGGACCTGATACCAGCACGATTCCGTGCGGTTTCGCGAGCGCGCCGCGCAACTGCTGCGCGATCCCTGCCTCGAAACCGAGAGAAGTAAAGTCGAGCGTGATCTCCTGGCGGTCCAGAATGCGCAGCACCATGCTCTCGCCGTGCAGGGTCGGCGTGGTTGCCACGCGAAAGTCGATCTCCTTGCCCTGCACCGTGACCCGTATGCGCCCGTCCTGCGGCAAGCGGCGCTCGGCGATGTTGAGGTTCGCCATGATCTTCACGCGGGAGATCACGGCATCGCGCATCGAGGCTGGCACGATTTCAGCCGTTTGCAGCAGCCCGTCGACTCGAAAGCGGACCTTGAGCGTCCTCTCCTCAGCCTCGAGGTGAATGTCCGACGAGCGGCGGGCGACCGCGTCGTTGACGATGCGCTGCACGAGCCGGATGACCGGCGCATCGCTCGCCAGGTCGCGCAGCTGATCGAGCTCGTCGTCGAGGGTTCCATCCTGCACGGCCTCTTGCGAGGCCCGGGAGTCGCCGGGCTCGGGATACAGCTCGCGCAGGCCGAGCTCGATTTCCGAGCGTGTGGCGATGACCGGTACTACACGCCACTCGCCCGCGAACGACAGGGCCCGGATGGCAAATTCGTTCAGCCCATCCCACACGGCAACCGTGAGGTCGGACTCGCTCAGCGACAGAGGCAACACTTCCTGCTCGCGCAGGAAATGCGCGCTGATTCCGCGAAGCTCGATCGCAACTTGCGGCCGGATCTCGGGGCGGGCTCGTTGAAGGTGCAGGTACTCAGCTTGCGCGTCGGCGGCCGCCGCTTCGGAAAGCAGCCCGAGCTTGACGATGCTGCCCACCGCGCACTCGCCGGTGTCCTCGATGACGCGGCGAACACGCGTCGCCGCCGATTCGCTGAGGCGGCGCAGATCGATCAGATGGCCGATGAACCCCTCGGGCGCCGTACGATGCTCGTCCGCCAGGCAGGCGCTACCGTATCGGCGCTGCTCCGCACTGCGAAGTTCGGTGGCAGCGCTCTCATCGGAGGAGCTGCTTGTTCTTTTCATGGGTCGCCGGTTCCTGTGGCGATGCCCGCGCACTATGGCGAAGTTCGTCATCGATGGCAACGAGACGCTCCTGTGAGCAGTCGGCTTCAGCACTGCAACGCATGCAGCCGAAAAGAAAATCTCGTTCGAATGGCACGTTGTGAACGAACCGTGAAGATGAGCGCCGGATCCATTTCGTCACATTCCACTGATCACGCGTTCGCATCCATTCGTCACGCGGGTCTTGACACGATCGATCGACGCAACGCAGACTATCTTCGCGAAAATAAAAATGCGAGCGTTGCAAGCGTGCATCGCTCGTTTCGTCAGAAGATGAAGAAGATCAGGGAGTCGAACGGATGCGTATCGATCTTTGCTGTCATCAGCCCGTCTCTTTCCAGTGCATCGTCGCCTTTTCGCCTTGGCGAATCCCCAAGCCCGCATAGCGCTCTGAGCTCAGTTCGGCGGTAGTCCCCCGCGTCGGTTCGCGGAATCGACGCATTTCCGAGCGGAACAGAGTTCCATGCACACCACGTTCGCCGCTGCTGCGCAGCTGTTTCATGCATTCATTCGCTCCCGGCCGGCAGGAGCGATCACTGTCTTGCTTGCCTGGCTGGGCATCGCGACGGCGACGGCGCTGGCGGGCACGATCACGTACGACTACGACGAGTTGGGCCGGCTCAAGCGAGTCATTCACGAAGACGGCCGGCAGACCGTGTACACGCTCGACGCGGCGGGCAATCGCGTCGCCTTCACGACGACGCCGCCACCTGGATTCCTGCAGTTTTCCAGCGCCACCTACTCAGTTGCGGAGAACGTCGCGAGCCTGACGATCACGGTATCGCGCGTCGGCGGCTCCTATGGTGCGGCGACAGTGAGCTACTCGACCGCCAACGCCACGGCGACAGCGGGATCGGACTACACCGCAGCCTCGGGCACGCTGAGCTGGATAGACGGCGAGACTGCGCCCAAGACATTCGCCATCCCCGTTCTGGACGACGCCGCGCTCGAAGGAGACGAAACTCTGGCTTTGGCGCTGACCGGAGTCACGGGCGCTTCACTCGGGACGCCCGCTGCGGCCACGGTGGCGATCACCGACTACGAGGCCGGCACGCTGCAGCTCTCGCCCTCGAGCTATTCAATCGCCGAAAACGGCGGCAGCGTCACGGTCACGGTCACGCGAACCTCAGGAACGGACGGTGCGGTCAGCGTGACCTATGCCACCTCCAATGGGTCGGCGACGTTGGGAAGCGACTTCACTGCTGCATCCGGCACGCTGAACTGGGCGGCCGGAGATTTCGACGCCAAGACGTTCGCGGTGACGATTACCGACGACACTACCGTGGAGTCCTCCGAATCGTTCAACCTCACGCTGAGTGGCGCGACCGGCGGAGCGGCGCTGGGAACCGCGACGGGCACGGTGACCGTTACCGACTTCGAGCCAGGAGAGCTGCAGTTCGCGACCACCAGCTACAGCGTCACGGAGGCGGCAACGACGGTAACGGTGTCCGTATCGCGTACCGCCGGTTCCAACGGTGCAGTCGGAGTGAGCTATGCCGCAACGGCGGACACGGCGTCATCGCCGGCAGACTTCACGGCGACCTCAGGAACGCTGAATTGGGCGAACGGGGACCCCGCCACCAAGACCTTCGCAGTCACGATCGCCGACGACACGACCGGCGAAGCGCCCGAGGCGATCAATCTGGCGCTGAGCAGCGCCACGGGAGGCGCGTTGCTTGGCGCCTCCTCCGGCACGATTACCATCAACGACAACGAGACGGGGACGCTGCAGTTCTCCGCCGCGAACTCGTCGGTGGCGGAGGCCGCGGGCACGGCGACGATCAACGTCACACGCGTCAACGGCAGCTACGGCGCGGCATCGGTGAACTACGGCACCGCGAACGGCACCGCGAGTGCGGGCAGTGACTTCACCTTCAGCTCCGGGATACTCAACTGGACCAATGGGGAATCGGCCCCCAAGAGTTTCACCGTTCCGATCACGAGCGACTCGAGCTACGAGTCGCCCAACGAGACGTTCACGGCGGTACTGACTGGCGCAACGGGGAGCACGCTGGTAAGCCCGAGCTCGACGACCATAACGATCACCGATGACGATCCAGCGGTACCGGGCACGCTGGCACTCGGGCCGGCGACCTACACCGTCCTGGAAGGTGCAACTACGGTGACCGTGACCGTCACGCGTACCGGAGGCACCGACCTGGCCGTGAGCGTGCAATACGCGACCAGTGCCGGTACAGCGACCGCCGGGCCGGACTATCTGAATGCCTCTGGCGCGCTCAACTGGAGCCACGGCGACGGCGCCCCGAAGACGTTTGCCGTCACCATTCAAGAAGACAGCTTCAGCGAATCGGCAGAGACGATCAACCTGGCGCTCTCGAACGTCACCGGCGGCGCTACGCTGGATACGTCACCCGGAACAATCACGATCAACGACAACGAGGCAGGGGTACTGCACCTTTCGCCAGCCACATACAGTCTGTCGGAAAACATCGGAAGCTTCACGGTTACCGTGGCACGCGTCAGTGGGAGCTATGGAGCGGTCACCGTGGACTATGCGACTGTGAGTGGCACTGCGACAGCGGGGAGCGACTTTACGTCCACGTCGGGAACCCTTAGCTGGGCGAACGGGGACACCTCGAACAGGACTTTCAATGTCAGCATCATCGACGACGCTATTTCCGATCCCAGCGAGCAGTTCGATATCCGCTTGACGAATGCAACGGGTGGCGCCTCTGCGTACTACCAGTCGAACAACGTAACGATCGTCGACAACGAGTCAGCAGTGCCGGGTCCGCCCACCATCAGCGGCGGGAGTCTCGTGCGAGATCAAGGTCAGTCTTACACGATTTCCTGGAGTTCTGTGAGTGGGGCGACGGGATATGAGCTCTGGGAAAGTGCCAACGGCGGCGCGTTCATACGAGTCTACTCAGGTGCAGGCACGTCGAAACTCTTCACCAACGCAACTGCAGGAGAGTATGACTATCGAGCAAAAGCCTGCAATGCATCGGGCTGTTCCTTGTACTCCAACAACAAACACGTCGATGTATGTGCCGGGGCCTGTCAGTGATGCCTGATCGGTGCGCAAGAGAAGATTGGCGTGGAGCAACCACAAAATGACATCAACCGTTCACAAGATGCGGGCAATCGTCCTGCCAATCCTCGTTGCGATCGTCGGCAGTCAGCTTGCGCTTGCCGATCCAACCATGCAGGCGCGCCGCCAGGTGCACTTCGAGTGGCTCAAGCAGCGCGACGTTTTCAGCAGGATGGGAGTCGTCGACGGCGTTCCGCAACTGGTGCTCGGCTCCGGTCGGGACAAGGCGGATCCAGTGAGCCTCGCCGTGTTCTGCAAGGTGGTGTTCGACTATTTCGCCGAGCTCGATCCCAAGTACACGCAGATGATCGTGATCGACGGAGTGACCGGGCAGCGGGTCGCAGTCGTCGACGCCCGCGGTACTCACTACAACTAGCCTGCCGGACGAAGTAGAGGCGCAATCATGTCGAAAGGGAGAGGCGTGATGGGCATGCGATTGGCAAGTGCTGTCACTGTAAGGTTGCTGGCCGCCGCAGCTTTGCTGTCAGGCGCGCCCGCGGCCTTCGCCGAGACGAATCTCATCTGGTCGTGCACCTCTGCCACGATCGGTTCGACCGTCAATAGTTGCGCCGGCACCTGGAGCTGGCAGCGGGGCGAAGCCGGTAAAATCGTTGCGAGCGCCGTTGTGTATGGGGGCTACAGCTCGGGAACCTGGCGGCTGTGGGAGAACATCCCGCAGAATGAGTACGTTTACGCGTGCAGCGTGGACTTGCCGATCGGCACGGGCGATGGTTGTCCCTCGCCGGGCGTCTATACGGACGAAGACTACGTTCTGAAGTCGACGATCGCGCTGCCGCCAGTAGCCAGCGTTCGAATTGGCACCGCAGCGCTGATCGTTCCGGGCGACGCGAATACCTCGTACGGTTCCTCGACGACATCCACCAACAGCCTGGGAACGAGCGGGCGCCCGAACGAAATCGTCGAACTGGCGCGCGCACTCGACAACAACGTCGACCTCATATACGAGTTCGTCCGCAACAACGTCGAGATCGTCTGGACCTACGGTCTGCAGAAGGGCGCGCTGGGTGCGCTGATCGACCGCAGCGGTACCGCGTTCGATCAGGCCCATCTGATGGTGGAGCTCCTGCGTCAAGCAGGATACGCGACAGCGCAGTACCGCGCCGGCACCGTTACGCTGAGTGGCGCTGAGTTTCTTGCCTGGAGCGGGATCAGCAACGCCGCTGCCGCCTGTCAGCTCCTGTCGAGCGGCGGCATCCCGGCAGCCATCAACGGGACGAACTCGGCCACGTGCAACTATGGATCGGCGACCGTAACCAGCGTGCAGCTCAGCCACATCTGGGTGCAGGTTGCGATCGGCGGCACGAACTATGTCTTCGATCCCAGCTTCAAGCCACACACGTTCTTCCCGGGGGCCGATTTCTCGAGCGTCGTGGATTTCTCGAACGGTCAGCCTCTCACGCAGGCGACGACGGGGGCCGGCTACGAGAGCAACACGACGCCGACCGGTGTCCCCTATGTCCGCAACCTGAATGCCGAGGCTTTGACCAACAAGCTCAAGGTCACAGCCGATGCGGTGCTGGGCCACATCCAGGCCCAGTTCCCGGCGGCAGAGATCGAGGAGGTGGTCGGCGGCAAGAAGATCGAGCGCTACGTTACACCGGCCGGCGGGTTGCGCCAGACATCGCTGCCGTATCAGACGACGCCGCTGCCGGCGGTCCAGCGCACCTGGACGGGAAACATCCCGGATCAGTACCGCACGTCGTTGCGCGTTCAGATCACGAAGAAGCGCCCGCCGATTGCGGTTCCGCCCTACATCGTTCCGGACGCCGTGATCGTGAACCGCCTCCTCTACGTGGATGAAATCTATGGCCGCAAGTTGACGCTGACCACGAACTTCAACACGCTGGGCACGAGCACCACGTATTGGTTCAAGGTCGTCGACGAAGTGGGTGCGGGCGTCACGCTCGACACGGGCAGTTATGGTGACAATCCCGGATACAGTCGCGGCGACATGACGCTGACCGTGAACCACCCCTACGCCGCAGCGTCGGACGGGTCCGCGACGACGTCGGGTACCTACATGGACCGGATGGTCACGAAAGGAGTGCACTACGCGACCCCTCTCACCATCCTGCACGGCTGGGGCGACGCCGGGCGGGACCTCGTCGACAAGTGGGGTGCGCGACACGACAATCCCATGCCGGCCGTGTACACGCCCGGATGCGAGCAGTGCGCGCAGACGTATCCCGCATCCATGGGCGATGGCAGACGCGAGCAGCTGGTAGCGAGCTGGCTGGGTCAATCCTCGCGAGCCGCGCGCCTGCACGCCGATCTCGCCAAGTCGGTTTACACGCATCACCATTCGATCGGGCTGGTTGGCGCCGACTCGGTCGTCAGGGTGATAAACGCCAATCCCGGCGGCCCGCAGAATTTGCGCTTTACGGTTTCCGAGAGCTTCGATCGCGTCGATATCGATTCGTCGTTCAGCCTCACCAGCAAGACGGCGAACGCGACGGATCGCCGCGCCACGATTCACGCGATAGCCGAGACCATCGAAGCGCTGGAAGGCAGCGTCGCGGCGCAGATTGCCGATCTGCCCGACACCGTGTCCACGGCCACGCGCTTCGACTGGGGCAATCGCCCGCCGGCGTTCGAGCAGCCCACTGGCGATCAGGCGCCGTATCCCAGCCCGGGCCCGCGGCGCTTCTACGAATTCACCTCGGCGACGGCTTCGCAAGCGAGCAGCCTGGCGAAGGTTGAGGGTCGTTTCTCGTCCCCCAATGCAACTTTCCATTTTGGCACCTATCCCACCATCCCGCCTGGTGAATACAGCGCGCGAATGGTCGCGCTCGCCGCGGCGGTGAGCGAATACGCAATGCCCGGCTGGTCGGTAATAGCCTCTGAGGAAGCGTTCCTCGGCCCCGGCCAGCACGCCGGCGCATTCAAGAGCACAGGTTCGCCGACGGAATTCACGCACGAGGAGTCGAAGCAACGCGGCGGAGCGCTGGTCGCGACGCGCTACGTCAACGGAGAGCCGGTTGAAATCGCCCACGTTGCCGTCGGCCCCGATGCCAATGCCAAGGGCGGCGGTGGCGGTGCGCAGACCACGCATCAGGCGCAGTACGACCCCTCGACAGCGGCTGACATTCTGAAGGCGCGCTTCGTGGATCGCTCCAAGGTGCACGGCGTGGACATGCAGTCGGGCAACGTCACCACGACCAGCCCGGCATCGATCACGGTGGGCAACGGCGGATTTCCCTACGAGCTCACCGCGCAACTCATCTGGCGCGGCGGGGACGTGAAGGACGACACATTCGGACCCACTTCGCACGTCGAGCCGCAGGCGCCGTGGACCACCAACTGGAACAACACGCTGACGGTTTCGGGCAGCGGCTTCGAGGCGATGGGCGAATCAGATGTGCGGGCCGCTGCCGGTACGATTGCAGCATTCCTTGCGGTCCAGGCCGCCTACAAGGCGGCACCTTCTCCTCAGCGCGAAGTGACCGGTGCGCTCATCGGCGCGTGGTGGGTTCGCCAGCTTACGGGCAACGTCGTGACCGTGAGCGTCGGTGCCGATACGCGACAGTTCGTGAAGCTGCACGACGACGCCAACCCCACCTACATTGCTACCGGTGCCGGCCCACACGCCACGTTGACCCAGACGGGCACCCGTGCCGCTGACACGCAGAGCGCTTGCCCCCCCGATTCCGGGGCGACCTATGTCACCACCCGCGGCTGGAACTACTCGCAGGTATCGTTCGCGGTTACCGGCGCTCACGGTGACGTGCAGAGCTTTGCGTTCTGGGCAAAAAACTATGTGGACATCGGCGGCGACTACTGCGCGGGCCTGCACGGATTCCGCCTGAGCCAATGGACGTTCCCGTACGGCATGCAGGTCAATCTCGCCTACACGAGCGGACCCGCGTACCAGCTCGATGAGCTCGCCGAGGTCAACAACAGCCTCGGACGCAAGATTGTGTTCGTGGATTCCGGCCGCGGCGGATTCAACAACGGGCTGACGGGAGGCGACCTGCGCACCGTGTCCGTAACCGGCGCCTCGGCAGACGGCGACGCTGAGCACTCCGATCCAGGGAACGCCTCGCTGAAGACGAGGTATGTCGCATCGCTGGTGGGCGGCAAGCATCTGCTCACGCAGGTCTTCGACGTGGACGATACGACGCTGCCTTCGATCCAATACGACTACGACACGCTCCGGCGCGTGAAGGAAGCCCGCGATGCGGAGACGCTTCAAGGCAGCAGCGGGCGAGCTCCGTACCAGTTCCTGCTGGCGGATGGCTTGCGTGGCGAGCGCATCGATCCGGCGGGCGGGCGTTACACGGTCTACTACGACCTGAAGAAGCGCGCGATTCTGTATCTGGACGAGCTGGCCCGGCCGACGGCGGTGGTTTCCGACGGCCGCGGGCGTGTCCGCGCGTATACCTATGCGGAGGGCGACAAGGAGGAACTGACTTACGACGAGCGCAACAATCCGACGCTGTTCAAGCGTTCGCCCAAGCCCGGTTCGGGACTCCCGCCGATCCAGATCTCCGCAGGCTGGAATCCGACGTGGAACAAACCGGACTGGATCGACGACGCTCGAGGCTATCGAACCAACTTCTATTACTTCAGCAGCGGCGCCGCTTCGCAGCTGCAGAGAGCGGAGAGGCCTTCATCGGACGGCGTCGAGCCACGGCCGATATACACCTTTACGTACAACAGCCGCGGCCAGGTCGCGGATGCCACGGACCCCACGGGGCTGCTCATTCACAATATCTATCTCACTAACGGTAATCTATCGACGTTGACGCTCGACTACGGGTCAGCGCCACACATCAATGCGCAGACCGCCTTCGGGTACGACGCCATCGGCGATGTGACGTCGATCACCGATCCTCGCAACAACGTCATCTCGATGGCCTACGACGCCAATCGGCGCAAGACGGTGATGAAGCACCACAACGGCGGCATCGGCGCCTGTCTGCTCGCCGCCGAGCAAACCATCTACGACGTGCTGGGGCGGGTGACCCAGGAGCAAGGCGCAACCGCCTTCTCGTGCACCAACGTGACGGCGTGGCAGATGCGCAAGGAGACGACGTATACGCGGACCAGCAAGGTGCTCACGGAGAAGAACGGAGCCTCCAATATCACGACGTACAGCTACGACCCGCTGGACCGGGTGCTGGAAGTGCTGGATCCAGAGAACAGACGCACTCGCGAGGAATATGACTTGGCGGGGCAGACGAAGTGCACGTGGCGAGGGTGGAATGGATCGTACCCTTCGCCCGCGGGCCCGCTGCAGCCCTGTGCGTGGGATCCGGTGGCTTACGCCAACGCGGGTTATCAGGGCCCGGTGAGGTATGCCGAATACACCTATTCGGCCAACGCCCAGCGTCTGACGGTGAAGGACGCGAACAACAACCTCACCAAGTACGAGTACGACAAGCTCGACCGGCTGCGCTTCACGTACTTCCCGCACCCGGTCAGCGGGACGCACTGCACACCGCCGGTGACGGAGTTGGCCGATCCGACTTGCGCTACCGATCAGACCTACGAGCGGCAGGAGTACGACCCCAGCGGCAATCGCCTCTCTCTGCGCAAGCGCGACGGGCAGCTCATTGGGTTTGGGTATGACCGGCTGAACCGCCAGACGCTGAAAGACTGGCCGGTGGGCACGGCGAATGACGTGTACACGAAGTACGACCTGGCGGGACGCCCCGACAGGGTGGTGTTCGACAACCTGTCGGGCGTGGGTATCGTCTATGCCTACGACTCCGCCAAGCGCCTGGCGAGTGAGACTTCCTTCGGCCGCACGGTGGGGTTCGGCTACGACCTGGCGGGCAACCGCACGCGGGTGACGTTCCCGGATGCGAACTACGCAGGCTACACGTTCGATGCGCTGAACCGCCTGGAGAAGGTGTGCGAGAACTCGGCGGACTGCACGGCCCCCGGGGTGCTGGTGACCTATGCGTACGATGTCTTCTCGCGCCGGGATCTGCTGACCCGGGCGAATGGCACGGTCACGGACTTCAGCTACGACAATGCCTCGCGCCTGACGGGCCTGTCGCAGGACTTCTCATTGACGGGGAACGATCAGAGCTACGGGCTGGGTTACACGCTCGCCAGCCAGCTCAAGACCCGCTCGAGCAGCAATGGGGCCTTTGACTGGACCACACAGCTGCCCAGCAAGAACTACGCGGTCAACAAGCTCAATGAATACACGAGCGTGGGCGGGGTGAGCTACAGCCACGACTCGAACGGCAACCTTACCTCCGATGGTTCCAGGGGCTTTGCCTACGATGTGGAGAACCGGCTGAGCTCGGTCTCCGGCGGGGCGAGTCTTACGCTCACCTACGATCCGCTGGGGAGATTGCGCCAGACTGTGGGCAGTGCGACCACGCAGTTCCTGTACGAGGGTGATCGGCTGGTGGCGGAGTACGAGGGCTCGACTCTCCTGCGTCGCTACGTGCACGGGGCGGGAGTGGATGAGCCGCTGGTGTGGTACGAGGGAGCGGCCTACGAGGGAGCGACCCTCACCGACAAGCGCTACCTGCACACCGATGAGCGAGGCTCGGTGATCGCGCACAGCGATGGCGCTGGGGCGGTCACGATCTACAAGTACGGGCCCTATGGCGAACCGACAGACTGGACTGGCTCACGGTTCCGTTACACCGGGCAGATCGCGCTGCCGGAGGTCGCTCTTTATCATTACAAGGCGCGCGTCTACGATCCGATGGGTGGACGGTTCCTGCAGACTGATCCGGTGGGGTACAAGGATGACTTCAATCTGTATGCGTACGTGTACAACGATCCGCTTGACCGCACTGACCCGACAGGCATGTCAGGTATTTCAAGTGACTGTACTGGTACGAGAATTTGTGGCGGGGCGCGCGAGCAACGACTATCGCAGCCCCAGCGAAGCGGCAACGCTCGGACTTATAGCATTCGCGTCGACCGTGCAGCAGTTGCAAACGCACCGAGCCTCGAAAATGCAGCGAATGCCGCCCAAGGAGCAGACATGGCCATGGATGCGATAGGGACGACGACGGAAGGCTTGCCGAAAGCTGACTCAGTGCCGAATGGCGGCAAGGCCAATCCTATAATGGCGTCTGCTTTCGGAAAGGCTGGTGGGAAGGCAATTACGGCCTCCGCGAACAAGATCTTGAATCCGCTGAACACTATCAAGGATGCGCAGGAGACACGCCGCGACTTCAGCCAGGGTAACAATCTACGTGGCGTAGCCGGCGTGATTGACACATCCATGAACTTTGCTGGGAAAACAGGTTGGACCTTCGCTGGCTCTGTGGCTTGGGACATGGCTGGCGGTGCACGTGGTGTTGTTGATGCGATGCCAACTGGCCCAATAGATGCGACGTTCCAAATATCGCTGGCCTTGCATGGCCCACCATCCTATTAGATCAAATTCGCCGGGTGCTGTAGGGCATCCCATTGAACGATCGAGCTTTGGTCTTTCCCTGTTTATGCTCCTCGCTGTGCCGACGATCTTGAGTTTGGGTGCAGGCTGGTTCGTTGCGAACGGCAGACTAGCAAGCGCACTATTGGGCGCCGCGATCGTCTTGGGCTGCTTGGGAATATTGCTTTTTGGATTCCATCGCTTGCAACCGAACGGATTGGTCGCTTGTCTTGCACCAGCCTTTCAGTTGGCGCTGGGCCTCACTGTGACTGCGATATATAGAAGACATTTTGATCGCGACATGGTGTTATCGGCTTATTCCGCGATGCTTGACCCTGATCGCAAGGTGGATGCCTTCATATCGACGGTGTACTTCATTCTCGCTGTTACCGTTCCTCTGGTAACTTTGGCTTTCATCCGAGCGTGAACCGAGACTGCCAAACTCGTGAGTTTGCTGAAGTCCCTCATCCTTTCGTTCCTCTTGCTCGCCATGGTTGCCAAGGGATGGCCCATGCTTTGGAGTCTCAATTTTTCGTTCAAGCCGACCCTTCCTTGGTCCATCCCCATTGCGTTGCTGATCGGTCTTTGGGCAACTGTCTACGCTTGCTCGGCGGCCAGGGTTGCAGCCAAGAGACTCAGCTTCCGACAGATGTTGGCCGTGACTCTATATGGGCTCCCGACGATGCTAGCCTTCGGGTTCGCCTTTGCTTTGTATTGGTCTCAAGTCAAAGGCGCAGAGCTTCACCTTGGCTCGCTACTGCAGCTCCCGGCATTTGTAGTGGTCGCGTTCATGGTCTCCGACGCTATTTTGCACGGTGTGATTGAGGAATGCGCGTTCCGTGGATTGCTACAGGACGCACTGATGAAGGTTCTGCGCCCGTGGGCCGCAATATTTGCCGTGACGATTTGCTTTTTAGTGGCTCATTTGCCAGGCCTTCCGGATTTTCGAATGCTTCCGTATTGGGCATTCTTATCAACGGCGCTAGGCTACGTCGCCTACCGAGCTGGCTCGTTTGTGCCCGCAGCAGTTCTGCACACAGCGCACAACTTAGTGGCGTATCTGTTTGTCGCCACCGGCACTGTGAGTGCTGTCAGTCGCACACATTCGGCGTACTCGTCAGGTGTGGCATCAATACTATGGCTATTGCTGAGTCTCGCCGTCGGCCTGCTTGCAGTGCTGCTTCTGAGAAGGCTATTAGTTGCCTATGACGCAAGTAGCGCAATGCGGCAGTCCGCGTAGGCGAACGCTGCTAGACGCTGTGTTGTGGAGGCGGGGTCTCTCCAAGGTCCATATCGTGGAGGCACGCACTCATTTGTGCGGTCCAACCGGCCGCCAGTGTGCTTCATGGACTTGACCCGCTTCAGTGGACGGGTTGAAGACTCATTTTCAGTTCCGCTTGTTGGCTCATCCTCCTCTCGAAGTTGTTCGGCGACAAGTAGCCGAGGCCGCTGTGGCGCCGATGCGGGTTGTACCAGCCCTCGATCCACTCGAAGATCGCCATCCTGGCTTCTGCATACGTTTTGAAACGCCGGCGATTGAGCACCTCGCGCTCGAGGGTGGCGAAGAAGCTCTCGGCCATGGCGTTATCGTAGGCATCGCCGACCGAACCCATCGAGGGCATGACGTTCATCTCCTGGCAACGCTTGCCGAAGGCGTAGCTCGTGAACTGACATCCGTGATCGGAGTGAAACATCACCAGCTCGGGCTTGCGTTGCGCGATGGCGGCGTTGAGTGCCGAGAGCACGAGCTCGGTGCGCAGGTGGTTCTCGATCGCCCAGCCGATGACTTTGCGCGAGAACACGTCGAGCACGACGGCGAGGTAAAGAAAGCCCGCCCAGCTCGGAATGTAGGTGATGTCAGCCACCCAGAGCTGATCCGCTCCACTGGCACGGAACTGGCGGTTGACCAGATCCGCGCAGACCTCGGCAGCCGCATCGCTTTGCGTCGTGCGCACGAAGGTCTTTGGCTGCACGCCTCGCAAGCCGGCTTCGCGCATCAGCCGTGCCACACGTTTGCAGCCGACCCGAATGCCATGCTCGTCGCGAAGCTCGGCGTGAATGGGCGGCGATCCGTAGCAGCCCTGGCTCTTGCGATGGATTGCGGATTCCGGACCATGCCGGCCACTGATTCCGGAGCATGCCGGGCCACCATTCCGGAGCATGCCGGCATAGGGTGTGACGCGGGTTAACCCCCGCCACCATGGCCTCCTTTTCCACGAGGAAGGAGGCCGACAGTGGCGCAGCAGAGGTTGCCCGTGCGCAAGGTTCGCGAGGTATTGCGGCTCAAGGCCGCCGGTTTTTCCGATCGCAAGATCGCATCGACAATCGGCTCGGCGCGCTCGACGGTGCAGGAGTGCGTGCGCCGCGCGCACGAGGCCGGACTCATCTGGCCGCTGTCGGAGGGTCGGTGATCGCGCACAGCGATGGGGCTGGGGCGGTCACGATCTACAAGTACGGGCCCTATGGCGAACCGACAGACTGGACTGGCTCACGGTTCCGTTACACCGGGCAGATCGCGTTGCCTGAAATCTCCCTGTACCACTACAAGGCCCGGGCCTACGATCCGCTGGGTGGACGGTTTTTGCAGACCGATCCGGTGGGGTACAAGGATGACTTCAATCTCTATGCCTATGTCTACAACGACCCGCCGAATCACACGGATCCAAAGGGCATGTACACATGCTCCAGCGACAAGGCGGGGGACTGTGCGACTGTCGACAAGTTCGTATCCACGCTCAAAGACGCAGCCAAGGGTCTCGATAAGACTTCGGACGCCTACAAAAAGGTCGACGCGGTCATAAAATATGTCGGCGCACCTGGCGAGAAGAACGGCGTGTTCGTCAACGCGACCGATCTTCCCGGCAGGCAGCTGGCGAATGCAGGTGGCGGCGGGACTATCAACGTCGATGTCGGAGAGATTTCGACGTTCTCAAAGAGTATCGCTGGTGCAAACCCGGGTGTTTCTGGAAGCAGACTGTCCGCCGGAGTTGGCGCCGGGGCGGTTGCTCATGAAGCCCGCCACTGCCCGCATTGCCTCACCATAAATGTTACCCGGCGGCACCGTTGCCTCACGTGAAATGTTACCGGTGAAGGGAAATGTCACCATTGCGGCCTGACCCCTGGGGAGGACGCTATGGAGACCAAGATCAGCCTTGCGGCCCGTGTCGAATTGGCGAATGCCATTCGGCGGCGTTATCGGATCGCCAGCGGCAAAGAAAAGCGGAAGATTCTGGACGAGTTCATTGCGGTGAGTGGCTACCACCCTAAATCTGCGATCCGTGCGCTGAACGCGCAGCCCAAACCCAAGCGGCCTCAGACACGTCGTCGTCCGAGCCTGTATGACGATGCGGCGCGCCAGGCGCTGATCGTGCTCTGGGAGGCATCCGATCGCCTCTGTGGGAAACGGCTGCGGCCACTGCTGCGGATTTTGCTGCCCGCTCTCGATGCGCCATGGCCACTTGCAGCTCGATGAAGCGATCCACACCAAGGTGCTGGCGATGAGTGCTGCAACGATCGACCGGTTGTTGCGCACGCCGCGCAATGCGACAGATACCAGGAAGCCTCGCCGCGTGACGCCGGAGATCCGCCGCCGCATACCGGTGCGTACCTTTGCCGATTGGAACGAGCCACCCCCGGGAAGCATGGAAATGGATCTCGTCGCGCATTGCGGGGAAGTGAACAAAGGAAGTTACGTCAATAGTCTCGTGCTCACCGATATCGCGAGCGGTTGGACCGAGTGCGCACCGTTGGTCGTACGTGAAAGCGGCTTGCTCATTGAGGCGCTGGAACGTATCCGCATCGGGCTGCCCTTTGCGCTTCGAGCACTGGATGTCGACAACGGCAGTGAGTTCGTGAACGAAGCGATGATCCAATACTGTCTGCGTAATGGCATCGAACTCACTCGCTCTCGGCCCTATCGCAAGAACGACCAGGCCTGGATCGAACAAAAGAACGGCGCCATCGTGCGCAAGCATCTGGGGTATCGGCGGTTCGAAGGCATCGCTGCGGCACAGGTGCTTGCGCGACTGTACGGCGCCTCGCGGCTGTTCGAGAACTTCTTCCAGCCCTCCTTCAAGTTGGCCGAAAAGCATCGGCAGGGTGCACATGTGACGAAGCGGTATCATCCACCGCAAACGCCTTGTGAGCGGCTTTTGCAGGCTGAAACGCTGTCCGAGTGCATCAAGGTCAAGTTGCGCGAGGTCGGCAATGCGCTCGATCCACTGAAGCTGCTCGAGGAAGTGCGGGCGATGCAAAGCCATCTGGTGGAGCTGGCCACTGGCGGCAAGCCCGATATCCAAAGCGGGCAGGAACCGAATCTGCCGGTGTTCCTGGCGAGCCTGTCCAGCGCGTGGCGAGCAGGAGAAGTCCGCCCGACGCACTCCGCAGAGGTACAACCGCGCTATCTGCGACCACTCCAGACGGCCGTGCATTGCCACACCGTTGCTCCACGACACTTGGTTGCGCCACCCCTGCCGAAGGTTGTGCAGATGGAAGCACGGCGGGTTGTCACCCCTGTCCGACCGCCCACGCCTCAGTTGGACGCAGAAATCGAGAAGCGCTGTGAACTTCAGCGACAGGAGTTCGCTAGGCGACACATCCGTCGGCAACACGCCTTCACGCTGATCTGGCCATTGGTGTGTCGTCGACTCGAGGAGCGCCCGAACATGAATGCGACCGAGCTCTTTGATGAACTGCGCGTCCAATACCCTGGCCGCTTTCACCGCGGTCAACTCCGTGCGTTTGCCCAACGGGTCGGACGTTGGCGTGAGGATGCACGAACTCGCGGCGTGATCATTGGTCCGTTGCGCTATCGGCAATCGCCCATACCTCGCACCCGTCGACGCCCCGATCCGTTGCAGGCACATTGGGCGGAGCTGTGTGAGTGGCTAAGCGACGATCCTGATCAGACTGGCTCTGAACTCTTCACCACGCTGAGGACCAAGTACCCTGACTGCTACACCGCCGGGCAGCTGCGTACGCTGCAGCGGCGACTCAAAATCTGGCGGCACGAAGCGGTGCAGCGGCTGATCTGCGAAATGCAAGACTTCACTCAAGATGTCGGTTCCGGAATCGGATGAGCACTATGGCCGGCATGATTACCCAGTCCGCGCTTCTGCCGCCTGCGGCGTCAGACTCATCTTGTTTTACGGCTCATGAATGAACCTACGCAGGAAAAGCCGCAATCCTCGGTAACATCGTAAATGAGGCATCCGGTAACAAAATTACGTGAGGCAACACGCACAAACTCCTTGAGCGCCGCCCGGACGACAGTGGGACGATCGTTCTCGATGTTGATCAGACGTGCTGATCGGGCTCGTCCAATGCTCGCGTGGACTTCGGAGGCTGACATACCGAGTGCACCCGCGAGCTCGCCGTAGGTTGCCCGTTTTCGCCCACTGCAAGCAGTTTCAGCAGCACCATCAGGTCCTGCGGCTTGAGCGCTTTCGGACTACTCGGCAACCCTTGCGGGCATATCGAACTGATGAGCCTTATCCACCAGACATCGGGTGAACGGCAACAATGGCGAATGCAATTGCACGCCGGGCAGTGCCCGATTCTGAGCGCGATCTATCAGCCATTCGGAATGGACCTTAGCAATCTCTATGGCTCGCCTAGTGATGATGCCCGCCATCCCCGTGCACATGCCCATGCTCGAGCTCTTCCTCCGTCGCCGCGCGCACGCCATCGACCGTCACGTCGAAATTGAGCGCCTCGCCTGCGAGCGGGTGGTTGCCGTCGATCTTTACTGAGTCGCCGCCGACCTCGTGCACGGTCACGGCGCGTACGCCCTCAGCAGATTGCGCGTGGAATTGCATTCCGGGCGTGATGTCGACGTCCTCCGGGAACGTCGAGCGTGGCACGCTCTGGACCAGTCGCTCGTCGCGCGTGCCGTAGCCTTCCTCCGCCGGGATTTTCACGTTGAGCTTGTCCCCGGCGCTCTTGCCTTCGAGCGCACGCTCGAGTCCCGGCACAATGTTGCCGTGGCCGTGCAGGTAGGCGAGGGGCTCGCCGCCGCTGGAGGAATCCAGGACATCGCCCTTGTCGTTGCGCAGCGTGTAGTGAATCGTCGCTACCGAGTCTTTGCCGACTTGCATTTCTTTACTCTCCATGCGGAGTGTGCGATCCAAGTGAGGCCGGCGATTCTAGGTCGGACGGCTGCGCATCTCCATTCGGTCGATGCGGGCGACTGTTTATTTGGCCCAATTCTCGAGCCGCAAGCCCGGAACCCGCGCGAATTCGCGCTCGTTGTTGGTGACCAGGATCAACCCCGCAGCCAGTGCGTGGGCGGCGATCCAGAGGTCGTTGCCTCCAATCGGTCGGCCCGCGCGCTCGAGCTGCGCGCGAATGTCCCCATACTTCGCGGCGGCTTCCACGGGCATGGGCAGCACCTGGATGGTCTCCAGCAGGGCCGCCAGGTGTGCGCCCGCTTCGATGGGACGCTTGCTGGCTGCCTGCCCGAAGCACAGCTCGCCGTAGGATACGATCGACAGCGCGCAGCGCGCCGCCAGCGTATCGAAGCGGCGGACGAGCCGTGGCTGCCGCTTCATCGCATAGATGCAAATGTCGCTGTCGAGCAGGTAACGCACCGACATGTCAAAGCTCCTCGACCGGATCGGGAGGCCGATCGGGGATCTCGTCGGGAAATGCATCGTCGGAGAGGGGAGTCAGCTCGGCCAGACGCTCGCTGAGTTTCGCGGGTCTTTCGCGCAAGACGATGTCACGGCCGCGGCGGAAGATCTGTACTTCGCGACTCTTCAATCTGAACCTCTTGGGCAGGCGCACAGCCTGGCTGTTTCCGGACTGAAATACGCGCGCGATTTCGATCGAGTCCGAGTACGGCGGCGGCGCCGGCTCAGCAACGGCGGCCGACCGCGTCCGCGTCGCAGGCTTGCGGCCAGAGCTATCGTTCTTTCGTCTTGCCATACCTGTATATACCACTATGTATATACCGCGTCGACGGCGTTTCGGTTGGGGGATTGCCTAAATACACTCAACTAGTGTATATTCTAACAACCAATGAATTCACGCTCTCGCATGAAGAACATCACGATCACTCTCGATGAGAAGACGGCCGGCTGGCTGCGCGTGCACGCGGCCAAGCGTGGGATGAGCGTGTCTCGTCTCGTTGGCGATTTTCTGCAGGACCGGATGCGCGAGCAGAAAGAGTACAACGAGGCGATGCAACGCTTTCTAGCCCGCAAGCCATTCAAGTTCGAATGGGTGGATGGGCGTCGTCCCACGAGAGAGGAGTTGTATGAGCGCCCCCGTCTTCGTTGACACGAATGTGTTCGTCTATGCGCGCCAAGCCGGCGAGGGTAACAAGCAACGCCAGGCTGAGCAGTGGCTGAGTCACCTGTGGAGAGAGCAGCGGGGCCGCACGAGCGCGCAGGTGCTCAACGAGTACTACGTCACCCTGACGCGCAAGATCAAGCCAGCACTATCGGCGGATGATGCTTGGGATGAAGTGCGGAGCCTGCTGGGCTGGGATCCTCAGCCCATCGATGCGAATCTGCTCCGGCGGGCTCGGGAAATCGATCGCCGGCACCAACTGAATTGGTGGGATTGCCTCATTATCGCTGCCGCGCAGGCTCAAGGCAGTTCGCTCCTGCTCAGCGAGGACTTTCAGGATGGCGCTGTGTATGGTGGTGTGACCGTACGCAATCCCTTCACACTGGGCGTGAACGAGGCCGCAGCACTGTACATCGCTGCTCCCGCGGCAACTCGCCAGCATCGCCCGCGGGGTCGGCCGAAGCGATTGACGGGCGCCGCGGCCTAGCCACAACACTCGCGCATCACTCGTACCCGATCTCGATCTCGTACCCGTCCGGATCCTCGGCGAACGCGAACGGAAAACCCGGCGCGAATTCCCCTCGCCGCAGCACCCTGCCGCCCACACGCTCCACTTCCTCAACCGCAAGATCGATGTCTGCCGCCTTCACCAGCCGGAAGCCGAAATGATCGATGCCGGCGCGCTTGCCCGCGTGCTTGGCATCGCGCTCGAATGCGATCACGTCGTGTGGTCCAGGCCCCTGCACCTGGATCGAGGATTCATCACGGCAGCACTCGCGTACGCCGAAGACCTTCGAGTAGAACGCAAGCGAGGCGTCCGGATCGCGGACGGCGAGACTGAGGTGCGTCAGCCCGTGAGTTCGGACCATGAGTGCATCACTCCTTCCACCTCGACCAGAAGCGTTCGCGCGTCGGATCGAAGGCGCTGTAGGTCTTGCCGATGGTCGTCTGATCGTCCAGGGCATCCGCGACCAGCTGGCCGAGATCGGCGCGCGCGATCCAGCTGAAAGTCTCCGGATCCTCCGACAGCACCGCTTTGCCGCTGGGCTCCTTGTCGAGCAGCGCGCCCGGCCGGATGATCGTGTAAGCGAGGCCGCTCGCCTTCAGGTGATCCTCGGCGCGCGTCTTCAGCGCCATCCTGTCTTTGTAGAGGAGCTTGGCGATCATCGGCGGCGTGTCGGACGAATCGCCGGCGCCGATCGTGGTCACGAGCACGAAGCGCGGAATGCCTGCGGCGACGGCCGCGTCGATGAGATTGCGATTGCCCTCGAAGTCCGGTCGCACCGTGTCCCGGCCCGATGTGCCCAGCGTGGAGATCACTGCGCGATAGCGTCCGGGGGTGATCGCCGCGCGCACTTCGGCGGTCTGTAGCGCATCGGCGCGCACGACGGGAACGCCGAGCTTCTCGAGGACTGCGATGTCTGAACTGTGCCGGGCCATGACGGTCACAGCCTGCCCGCGTGCGTGCAGGAGCTTGACGATCTCCAGGCCGGTAGCGCGGGTGCCGCCGACGACGAGGACCTGATTCGGCGCGGACGATTGGGCATGCGCGGCCCCCGACATCGAGAGGGCACAGGCAGTCAGCAGGGCGATCACCGCGGTTCGCATCCAGATCCTCCGACAGGTGCCGGCGCAGCGTTCAAGGGGTGCCGGTGCGGGCTTTGGGCTCACGGCGGGCGGCCAATGAGCCCGAAAGCCCGCACCGGGACCGTCCGACCCCATATATAAGGAGTGACCCCCCGGTTTGACCCCCTCTGGCACACGATTTGCCGTTGACACCCCGGGGGTCCGAAATCACAATACGCGGCTCGTTTTTCGCGGAGGGGTACCCAAGCGGCCAACGGGAGCAGACTGTAAATCTGCCGGCTCATGCCTTCGTAGGTTCGAATCCTACCCCCTCCACCAGTCGGAAGGGCGGCCCGAGTCGGCAGTGGATTGGAAGCTGGCGAACGCTGCGGGTGTAGTTCAATGGTAGAACCTCAGCCTTCCAAGCTGATGGTGTGGGTTCGATTCCCATCACCCGCTCCAACAGTCTGCCTGCTTGCGGCCCCGATCGAGTGACTACGCAGCTCACGTAGCTCAGTCGGTAGAGCACGTCCTTGGTAAGGACGAGGTCATCGGTTCGATTCCGGTCGTGAGCTCCAGTTGATGGTTTGCTGAGAGGTTGGACTTGAGGGCGCGTTCAGCGCGCCGTTGTGGGACGGGGTTCGCTTCGGGCGAACCCCGAGAATAGTTGGGCGCAGCCCATTTCAATACGCAGCCCGTGAGGATACTAGCCGTGGCCAAAGAGAAATTTGCTCGCACCAAGCCGCATGTGAACGTGGGGACGATTGGGCACGTGGATCACGGCAAGACGACGCTGACGGCGGCATTGACGAAGGTGCTGGCGGAGAAGTTTGGCGGGGAGTTCAAGGCCTACGACCAGATTGACAAGGCTCCCGAGGAGAAGGCGCGCGGGATCACCATTTCCACCGCGCACGTGGAATACCAGAGTGCCAACCGGCACTACGCGCACGTGGACTGCCCGGGCCACGCCGACTACATCAAGAACATGATCACCGGGGCGGCGCAGATGGACGGGGCGATTCTGGTGGTCTCCGCTGCCGATGGCCCGATGCCGCAGACGCGCGAGCACATTCTGTTGGCCCGCCAGGTGGGTGTGCCCTACATCGTGGTGTACATGAACAAGGCGGACATGGTGGACGATGCGGAGCTTCTGCAGCTGGTGGAGCTGGAGGTCCGTGATCTATTGAGCGTGTACCAGTTTCCCGGGGACAAGACCCCGATCATCATCGGTTCGGCGTTGAAAGCGCTGGAAGGGGATGAGGGCGAGCTGGGCGTGCCCTCGGTGCTGAAGCTCGTGGATGAGATGGACAAGTACATCCCGGTCCCGAAGCGGGCGGTGGAGGGGGCGTTTTTGATGCCGGTGGAGGATGTGTTCTCCATCTCCGGGCGCGGCACGGTGGTGACCGGGCGTATTGAGCGCGGGATCGTGAAGGTCAATGACGAGGTGGAGATCGTCGGCATCGAAGGCGACCACCAAGACGATCTGCACGGGGGTGGAGATGTTCCGAAAGCTCCTGGATGAGGGGCAGGCGGGGGACAACGTCGGGGTGCTGCTGCGCGGCACGAAGCGCGAAGAAGTGGAGCGCGGGCAGGTATTGGCCAAGCCCGGTTCGATCACCCCGCACACGAACTTTGAGTGCGAGGTGTACGTGCTGACCAAGGAAGAGGGGGGCCGGCACACGCCGTTCTTCAAGGGGTATCGGCCGCAGTTCTACTTCCGCACCACCGATGTGACCGGCAGCGTGGAGCTGCCGGCGGGGACCGAGATGGTCATGCCGGGGGACAACATCAAGATGGTGGTGGAGCTGATCAGCCCCGATCGCGATGGAAGAGGGGCTGCGCTTCGCCATCCGCGAGGGCGGCAAGACCGTCGGCGCCGGGGTCGTGGCGAAGATTCTCAAGTGAAGGAGTGGTGGCCGGGAGACGTGGCTTTCAGAAAGGCACGGCTCACGGTCAGCACCGAAATAGGCCAGTAGCTCAATTGGCAGAGCGGCGGTCTCCAAAACCGCAGGTTGGGGGTTCGATTCCCTCCTGGCCTGCCATGAATGACAGCGGTGCCGGACTCGCGCCTCGTGCGTGTCGGGCTCCGCCGCGAAGTGATTGCTGGGAACAATGAACGCACAAGTCGACAACGAAGCCGACTGCGCTCGACGTCGGTCAAGCTGGTCGCTGGCCATCCTGGTCCTGGCCGGCGGCGTCGCGGCGTTCTACTACTTCGGCGACCTGCAGCCGGTGGTGCGCTGGCTGATCGTGACTCGGCGGGCATCGGCCTCGGCGCGCTGATCGCCCTGCAGTCGCACTACGGCCGCGAGCTTCTGGGGTTTCGTCCAGGCCGCGCGCGTCGAGTTGCGCAAGGTCGTCTGGCCGACGCAGCAGGAGACGGTGAAGACGACGCTCGGTGGTGTTCGTGTTCGTGATGGTGTCGGGAGTGTTTCTTCTGGGGGCTCGACATTGTGCTCGGCGTGGGTCGACCAAGCAGCTCACGGGACAGGGGAGCTGATTGCAAATGTCGTTGCGCTGGTACGTCGTGCACGCGTACTCGAATTTCGAGCACAAGGTGGCCGAGTCGCTGAAGGAACGCATCAAGCGCCACGGGCCTGGAGCGACAAGTTCGGCGAGATCCTGGTGCCGACCGAGGAAGTGGTCGAGATGCGCGACGGCCAGAAGCGCAAGAGCGACCGCAAGTTCTTCCCCGGCTACGTGCTGGTGCAGATGGAGATGGACGAGGACACCTGGCACCTGGTGAAGGAAGTGCCGAAGGTGCTCGGGTTCATCGGCGGCACCAGCGACAAGCCGGCGCCGATCACGGACAAGGAAGCGATGTCGATCCTGCGGCGGGTCGAGGAAGGCGTCGACAAGCCGCGGCCGAAGGTTCTGTTCGAGCCGGGCGAAGTGGTGCGCGTGACCGACGGTCCGTTCAACGACTTCAACGGCGTGGTGGAGAGCGTGAACTACGAGAAGAACCGCCTGCAGGTGGCGGTGCAGATCCTCGGCCGCTCGACGCCGGTGGAACTGGATTTCAGTCAGGTCGAGAAGGCCTGACGGGAAAAGGGGACAAAAAAGGTGAATGTCCCCTTTTCCACCAACCGGGGAGCCTCACGGCGTTTGCACCCGCAGGAGGTGACTAAGTGGCTAAGAAAGTACAGGGCTACATCAAGCTGCAGATTCCTGCAGGGCAGGCGAATCCCAGCCCGCCCGTGGGTCCGGCGCTCGGCCAGCAGGGCGTCAACATCATGGAGTTCTGCAAGGCGTTCAACGCGCAGACCCAGAGCATGGAAAAGGGCCTGCCGACGCCGGTGGTGATCACGGTCTACAGCGACCGCAGCTTCACCTTCATTCTCAAGACGCCGCCGGCATCGGTGCTCCTGCGCAAGGCGCTGGGCATCGAAAAGGGCAGCGGCACGCCGAACACGGCGAAAGTCGGCAAGGTCACGCGCAAGCAGCTCGAAGAGATCGCCAAGACCAAGATGCCGGATCTGACCGCGGCGGACCTCGACGCGGCGGTGCGCACCATCGCGGGCAGCGCCCGCAGCATGGGCGTCGATGTGGAGGGGGTCTGACATGCCAGCAGTAGCCAAGCGGATTCAAGGCCTGGAAGGACAAGCTCGTTCCGGGCAAGCAGTATCCGATCGACGAGGCGCTGGCGCTGGTGAAGGAATTCGCCAAGGCGAAGTTCGCGGAGTCCGTGGACGTCGCCGTGAACCTCGGCATCGATGCGTCAGCAAGTCCGACCAGCAGGTGCGCGGCTCGACCGTGATGCCGCATGGCATCGGCAAGAGCGTGCGCGTCGCGGTGTTCACCAGCGGCAAGAACGCGGATGCGGCACGCGCCGCGGGCGCCGACATCGTCGGTCTCGAGGACCTCGCCGAGCAAGGTGAAGGCCGGGCGAGATCAATTTCGACGTCGTGATCGCGAGCCCCGATGCGATGCGCATCGTCGGCCAGCTGGGCCAGATCCTCGGTCCGCGCGGCCTGATGCCGAACCCGAAGGTCGGCACGGTGACGCCGAACGTCGCCGAGGCGGTCAAGAACGCCAAGGCCGGCCAGGTGCGCTATCGCGTCGACAAGGGCGGCATCGTGCACTGCGCGATCGGCAAGTCGACTTTCGAGGCCGAAAAGCTCAAGGAGAACCTGGTGGCGCTGCTGCACGACCTGCAGAAGCACAAGCCGTCGACCTCCAAGGGCGTGTATCTGAAGAAGCTCACCGTGTCCTCGACGATGGGCCCGGAGTGTCGATCGATCAGGCGTCATTGCCGTTGTAAGTAAAAGCTGCCGGGCCTGACTGTTGTCCGATCTCGCCTTCACCAAGCGAGTATCGGGGAGCAACTGAAGGCGAGATCGGACAACAGTCGGCCCGGCAGCGTTCCGTCGAAGACCGCAGGTGGGCCGTCCCGGGACCCTTAATGGATCGAAGCCTGCGCAGATGGTGTTACCCGAACAGACGGCCGTCTGCTCACTGGTGAAGGTCACCATCAAAGGGTCGAGTGTCTCAAGGATGACCACCCGGAGTAGCCGATGGAGACGGATGAAGTCGTCCGGGTCGGTGGTGGTGATCTTCAAGCGAGGAGGAGTACATGCCGTTGAATCTTGAAGACAAGAAAGCTCTCGTGGCCGAAGTGAATGCGGTGGCGGCGAAGGCGCTGTCGGTGGTGGGGGCGGAAAACCGCGGCCTCACCGTGGCGCAGATGACCGAGCTTGCGCGCGAAAGCGCGCGCAGCAGGGCGTCTACATGCGTGTGGTCAAGAACACGCTGGCGCGCAAGGCCGTGGCCGGCACGTCCGTTCGAGTGCATCAGCCCCGCGCTCAAGGGACCGCTGGTTCTGGCGTTCTCCAAGGACGATCCGGGCGCTGCCGCCCGCGTCGTCAAGGCGTTCGCCAAGGATCACGACAAGCTGGTGGCGACGCTCGTCTCGCTGGGCGGGCAGCTGCTGGGACCGAAGGACATCGAAAAGGTCGCCAGCCTGCCGACGCGCGAGCAGGCGCTCGCGCAATTGATGGGCCTGATGAAGGCGCCCATCTCGAAGCTCGTGCGCACGCTCGCCGAGCCGCAGGCCGAAGCTGGTGCGCACCTCGCAGCATACGCGATGCGAAGATGGGCGACCAAAAGCAGGCCGCGGCGGCCTGAGAGCGACATCGAGACAGCGACATTGAATTGCAGAATCGGGTAACTGACATAAGTATTTTTCTGGAGACCAATCATGGCTGTCAGCAAAGAAGATATTCTCGACGCAATCGCCAAGATGAGCGTCATGGAAGTGGTCGAGCTCATCTCCGACATGGAGAAGAAGTTCGGCGTCACCGCCGCCGCGCCGGTCGCGGTGGCTGCCGCCGCCGGTCGCTGCCGCCGCAGCCGCTCCGGCCGCGGAGGAGCAGACCGAGTTCACCGTGACCATGAGCGAGTTCGGCGCCAACAAAGTCGGCGTCATCAAGGTCATCCGCGAGATCACCGGTCTCGGCCTCAAAGAAGCCAAGGACCTGGTCGAGGGCGTGCCCTCGACCGTCAAGGAAGGCGTTTCCAAGGCGGATGCGGAAGCAATCAAGAAGAAGCTCGAAGACGCCGGCGCCAAGGCTGCGATCAAGTAAGGATGGCGGCTTTCTCCGGCGCGCATACGACGCGGCTAGCCGGGCAGCGGATTTCCGCCGCCCGGCCGTCGCTTTGGTGCGGCACTTCGCCGCAGCACTGATTGAGGTTAATCGCAATGGCATATTCCTTCACCGAGAAGAAGCGCATCCGCAAGGATTTCGGCAAGCGGCAGAGCATCCTGGACGTGCCGTACCTGCTCGCGATCCAGCTCGACTCCTACCGGCGCTTCCTGCAGGCCGAAGTGCCTGAGGAGAAGCGCGACTGAGGTGGGTCTGCACGCGGCTTTCCACAGCGTGTTCCCGATCACGAGCTACTCGGGCAATGCGATGCTCGAGTACGTGAGCTACCGGCTCGGCGAGCCGGTGTTCGATGTCAAGGAGTGCCAGCTGCGCGGCCTCACCTACGCCGCGCCCGCTGCGCGTGAAGGTGCGCCTGGTGGTGTTCGACAAGGACGCGCCGGGCACGAAGAAGCCGGTCAAGGACATCCGCGAGCAGGAGGTCTACCTCGGCGAGCTGCCGCTCATGACCGACAACGGCACGTTCGTGATCAACGGCACCGAGCGCGTCATCGTGTCGCAGCTGCACCGCAGCCCGGGCGTGTTCTTCGACCACGACAAGGGCAAGACCCACTCTTCGGGCAAGCTCCTGTTCTCCGCGCGCATCATTCCCTATCGCGGCTCGTGGCTCGATTTCGAGTTCGACCCGAAGGACTGCGTGTTCGCGCGTATCGACCGGCGCCGCAAGCTCCCGGTGACGATCATCCTGCGCGCGCTCGGGTTCACCGAGGAGCAGATGCTCGACACGTTCTTCGAGAAGAACACCTTCTATCTGTCGAAGAACGAAATCTCGCTCGGCCTGATCCCGCAGCGTCTGCGCGGCGAGACCGCGATGCTTTCGAAATCCGTGTCGGCAAGCAGGTCATCGTCGAGGAAGGCCGGCGCATCACCGCGCGCCACGTGCGCCAGCTCGAGGACGCCGGCGTCAAGCAGCTGCCGGTGCCGCCCGACTACCTGCACGACAAGATCCTCGCGCACGACGTCGTCAACAAGGAGACCGGCGAGATCCTCGCCAAGGCGAACGAGAAGCTCACCGCCGCCAGCGTCGCCAAGCTCATCGAGGCGGGCATCGAGTCGATGCAGACCCTGTACGTGAACGATCTGGACCGCGGCCCGTACATCTCCGACACGCTGCGCATCGATCCGACGCGCACGCGCCTGGAGGCGCTGGTGGAGATCTACCGCATGATGCGTCCGGGCGAGCCGCCGACCAAGGACGCGGCGGAGAACCTGTTCCAGAACCTGTTCTTCAACCCCGAGCGCTACGACCTCTCGGCCGTCGGGCCGCATGAAGTTCAACCGCCGCGTCGGGTCGCACGGAGATCACCGGTTCGGGCGTGCTCAGCAAGGAAGACATCATCTCGGTGCTGAGGACGCTGATCGACATCCGCAACGGCAACGGCGCAGGTCGACGACATCGATCACCTCGGCAACCGGCGCGTGCGCAGTGTCGGCGAAATGGCGGAGAACGCCTTCCGCATCGGCCTGGTGCGCGTCGAGCGCGCGGTCAAGGAGCGCCTGACGCTCGCCGAGACCGAAGGCCTGATGCCGCAGGAGATGATCAACGCCAAGCCGGTGGCGGCGGCGGTGAAGGAGTTCTTCGGCTCCTCGCAGCTCTCGCAGTTCATGGACCAGAACAACCCGCTCTCCGAAGTGACGCACAAGCGTCGCGTCTCGGCGCTTGGCCCGGGCGGCCTCACGCGCGAGCGCGCCGGATTCGAAGTGCGCGACGTGCATCCGACGCACTACGGCCGGGTGTGCCCGATCGAAACGCCGGAAGGCCCGAACATCGGCCTCATCAATTCGCTGTCGGTCTATGCGCGCACCAACCAGTACGGCTTCCTCGAGACGCCGTACCGCAAGGTCGACGGACGGCAAGGTCACCGAGCAGATCGACTACCTGTCGGCGATCGAGGAAGGCCAGTACGTCATCGCGCAGGCGAATGCCACGCTCGACGAGAAGGGCGGCTTCACCGACGAGCTCGTCTCCTGCCGTCACCAGAACGAGTTCACGCTCTCCAGCGCCCGACCGGCTCGCAGTACATGGACGTGAGTCCGAAGCAGATCGTGTCGGTCGCGGCCTCGCTGATCCCGTTCCTCGAGCACGACGACGCGAACCGCGCGCTCATGGGCTCGAACATGCAGCGCCAGGCGGTGCCGACGCTGCGTTCCGAGACGCCGCGTCGTCGGCACGGGCATGGAACGCGCGGTGGCCATCGATTCCGGCGTCACCGTCATCGCGCAAGCGCGGCGGCGTACGGTCGATTCCGTCGACGCCTCGCGCATCGTCGTGCGTGTCCATGACGAGGAGACCACCGCGGCCGAGCCGGGCGTCGATATCTACAGCCTGACCAAGTACACGCGCTCCAATCAGAACACCTGCATCAACCAGCGTCCGCTGGTGAACGCGGGCGACCGGATCGCGCGCGGCGACGTTCTCGGCGGACGGGCCCTCGACGCACCTGGGCGAGCTCGCGCTCGGCCAGAACCTGCTGGTCGCCTTCATGCCCTGGAACGGCTACAACTTCGAAGACTCGATCCTGATCTCCGAGCGCGTCGTGCAGGAAGACCGCTTCACCACGATCCATATCGAGGAGCTCACCTGCGTCGCGCGCGACACCAAGCTGGGGCCCGAGGAAATCACCGCCGACATCCCCAACGTGGGCGACGCGGCGCTGGTGAAGCTCGACGAGGCCGGCATCGCCTTCATCGGCGCGGAAGTGCGCGCCGGCGACATCCTGGTCGGCAAGGTCACGCCGAAGGGCGAGACCCAGCTCACGCCGGAAGAGAAGCTCCTGCGCGCCATCTTCGGCGAGAAGGCTTCCGACGTTAAGGACACGAGCCTGCGCGTGCCCCCGGGCATGGACGGCACCGTGATCGACGTGCGCGTGTTCACGCGCGACGGCGTCGAGAAGGACTCGCGCGCACTGGCCATCGAGAAGGCCGAGCTCGAGCGCGTGCGCAAGGACCTCGGCGACCAGCAGCGCATTCTCGAGGACGACCTCTACAGCCGCGTGGCCGCCATGCTGCTCGGCAAGGTCGCCGAGGGCGGCCCGAAGAAGTTCAAGCCCGGTGCACCGATCACGCAGGAATACCTGGACGAGGTGCCGCGCGAGAACTGGTTCGAGATCCGCCTGCGCGACGAAGACGCGAACGCGCAGCTCGAGACGGTCGCCGAGCGCCTCAGGCGCAGCGCAAGACCTTCGAGAAGCGCTTCGAGGAGAAGCGCGCCAAGATCACCGCGGGCGATGATCTCGCTCCGGGCGTGCTGAAGATGGTGAAGGTGTATCTCGCGGTGAAGCGCCGCGTGCAGCCCGGCGACAAGATGGCCGGGCGTCACGGCAACAAGGGCGTCATCTCGACGATCGTCCCGATCGAGGACATGCCGTACCTCGAGGACGGCACGCCGGTCGACGTCGTGCTGAATCCGCTCGGCGTGCCTTCGCGCATGAACGTGGGCCAGGTGCTCGAGACGCACCTGGGCTGGGCCGCCAAGGGCCTGGGCCTGAAGATCGGCCGCATGCTCGATGCGCAGCAGACGCGCGCAGCGAAGTGCGCGGCTTCCTCGACACGATCTACAACGAGTCGGGCGGGCAGAAGGAGGACCTCGAGTCGCTCACCGACCACGGAGATCATCGAGCTCGCGAGCAACCTGCGCGAAGGCGTGCCGATGGCAACGCCGGTGTTCGACGGCGCCAGCGAGGAGGAGATCAAGCGCATGCTGAAGCTCGCGGACCTGCCGACTCTCCGGGCAGACGACGCTGTACGACGGGCGCACCGGCGAGAAGTTCGATCGCCAGATCACGGTCGGCTACATGTACATGCTCAAGCTCAACCACCTGGTCGACGACAAGATGCATGCACGCTCGACCGGGCCGTACTGCTGGTCACGCAGCAGCCGCTCGGCGGCAAGGCGCAGTTCGGCGGGCAGCGCTTCGGCGAGATGGAAGTGTGGGCGCTCGAGGCCTACGGCGCTTCCTACACCCTGCAGGAGATGCTGACGGTCAAGTCCGACGACGTGAACGGCCGCACCAAGATGTACAAGAACATCGTGGACGGCAATCACCAGATGGATGCGGGGATGCCGGAATCCTTCAACGTGCTCGTGAAGGAAATCCGCTCGCTGGGCATCAACATGGAGCTGGAGACGGAATAGCCACCCAACGAAGTTTCGCGCAAAGCCGCGAATACTTCGTTGGGGCCCGGCGAAGAGTCAAGAGAATGCCCGACAAACTCGCCGCGAGAGCGGCAGGGTGTGTGAAATGAAAGATTTACTGAAGCTGTTCAAGCAGCAGGCGCCCGTCGAGAATTTCGACTCGATCAAGATCGGGCTGGCATCGCCCGACCTGGTGCGCTCGTGGTCGTACGGGGAGGTGAAGAAGCCCGAGACCATCAACTACCGCACCTTCAAGCCGGAGCGCGACGGCCTGTTCTGCGCCAAGATCTTCGGGCCGGTGAAGGACTACGAGTGCCTGTGCGGCAAGTACAAGCGCCTCAAGCACCGCGGCGTGGTCTGCGAGAAGTGCGGCGTGGAAGTCACGCAGTCCAAGGTGCGCCGCGAGCGCATGGGCCACATCGAGCTGGCGAGCCCGGTGGCGCACATCTGGTTCCTGAAATCGCTCCCCTCGCGCATCGGCCTGATGCTCGACATGACGCTGCGCGAGATCGAGCGCGTGCTGTACTTCGAGGCCTTCGTGGTCATCGACGCCGGCATGACTTCACTCCAGCGCGGCCAGCTCCTCACCGACGAGATGTACCTCGAGGCGATCGAGGAGCACGGCGATGAGTTCGACGCGCGCATGGGCGCGGAAGCCGTGTACGAGCTGCTGCGCACGCTCGATCTGCAGGCCGAAATCGCCAAGGTCCGCGAGGACATGGCGGCCACGAGCTCGGAGACCAAGATCAAGCGCCTTTCCAAGCGCCTGAAGCTCCTCGAGTCGTTCATCGAGTCGGGCAACAAGCCCGAGTGGATGGTGCTGACGGTTCTGCCCGTGCTGCCGCCCGACCTGCGTCCGCTGGTGCCGCTCGATGGCGGCCGCTTTGCGACCTCGGATCTCAACGACCTGTACCGCCGCGTCATCAACCGCAACAACCGCCTGCGCCGGCTCCTGGAGCTGAACGCGCCGGACATCATCGTTCGCAACGAGAAGCGCATGCTGCAGGAAGCGGTCGACGCGTTACTCGACAACGGCCGTCGCGGCCGTGCGATCACGGGCACCAACAAGCGCCCGCTCAAGTCGCTCGCCGACATGATCAAGGGCAAGCAAGGCCGGTTCCGCCAGAACCTGCTCGGCAAGCGCGTCGACTACTCGGGCCGTTCCGTCATTGTCGTAGGTCCGACGCTGCGACTGCACCAGTGCGGTCTGCCGAAGAAGATGGCGCTCGAGCTGTTCAAGCCGTTCATCTTCTCCAAGCTCCAGCTGCGCGGCGAAGCCTCGACCATCAAGGCGGCCAAGCGTCTCGTGGAGCGCGAAGGGCCGGAAGTGTGGGACATCCTCGAAGAGGTGATCCGCGAACATCCGGTGCTGCTCGAATCGCGCACCGACCCTGCACCGCCTCGGCATCCAGGCGTTCGAGCCGGTGCTGATCGAAGGCAAGGCGATCCAGCTGCATCCGCTCGTCTGCACCGCGTTCAACGCAGACTTCGACGGCGACCAGATGGCCGTGCACGTGCCGCTGTCGCTCGAAGCTCAGCTCGAAGCGCGCGCGCTGATGATGTCCTCGAACAACATCCTGTCGCCCGCCAACGGCGACCCGATCATCGTTCCTTCGCAGGACGTGGTGCTCGGCCTGTATTATCATGACGCGCGAGAAGATCGGCGCGCGCGGCGAAGGCATGCACTTTTCCGACGTGCACGAAGCTCATCGCGCCTACGAGAGCCGCATGGCGGAGCTGCAGGCGCGCTGTCAAGGTGCGCATCACCGAGCGCCTGCTGATTCCCGGCGGCGAAGGCGAGCTCGAGCAGCGCACGCGCGTCGTGCAGACGACGATCGGCCGCGCCCTGCTGTTCGAGATCCTGCCGACGGGCATGTCCTTCGATCTGATCAACCAGGACATGACCAAGAAGGCGATCTCCGCGATCATCAACGCCTGCTACCGCATCGCTCGGTCTGAAGGAGACCGTGGTGTTCGCCGACCAGTTGATGTACACGGGCTTCCACTACGCGACGCGCTCGGGCGTGTCGATCGGCGTGGACGACATGGTCGTACCGCAGCAGAAGGCGCGCATCCTCGCCGCGGCGGAGCACGAAGTGAAGGAGATCCAGGACCAGTACGCCTCGGGTCTCGTCACCAACGGCGAGCGCTACAACAAGGTCGTGGACATCTGGTCGCGCACCAATGACCAGGTCGCCAAGGCGATGATGGAGAAGCTCGGCACCGAAGAGGCGACCGACACGCGCGGGCAGAAGCTCACGCAGAAGTCGTTCAACTCGATCTTCATGATGGCCGACTCGGGCGCGCGCGGCAGCGCAGCGCAGATCCGTCAGCTCGCGGGCATGCGCGGTCTCATGGCCAAGCCGGACGGCTCGATCATCGAGACGCCCATCACCGCGAACTTCCGTGAAGGCCTCAACGTTCTGCAGTACTTCATCTCCACGCACGGCGCCCGCAAGGGTCTGGCCGACACGGCGTTGAAGACCGCGAACTCGGGTTACCTCACGCGCCGTCTGGTCGATGTCGCGCAGGATCTGGTGGTCACGGAGATCAACTGCGGCACCAGCAACGGCCTGATGATGACGCCGATCGTCGAAGGCGGCGACGTCGTCGAGGGTCTGGGCGAGCGCGTCCTGGGCCGCGTCGCCGCGTCCGACGTGCTCAAGCCGGGTACCGAGGACGAAGTGATCCTCCCGGCCGGCGAGCTCATCGACGAGGGCTGCGTCAAGACGCTCGAGAAGATGGGCGTCGACCAGATCATGGTGCGTTCGCCGATCACCTGCGCCACGCGTTACGGGGTGTGCTCGGTGTGCTACGGACGCGACCTGGGTCGCGGCCGGCGCATCAACATCGGCGAAGCGGTGGGTGTCATCGCCGCGCAGTCGATCGGCGAGCCGGGCACGCAGCTCACGATGCGCACGTTCCACATCGGTGGCGCGGCATCGCGGGCGGCGGCGGCCAACAGCGTCGAGATCAAGGGCAAGGGCACGATCCGCCTGCACAACATCAAGACCGTGCACCACGAGAAGGGCCACCTGGTTGCGGTGTCGCGCTCGGGCGAGCTCGGCGTGGTCGACGAATTCGGCCGCGAGCGCGAGCGCTACAAGATCCCGTACGGCGCGATGATCAGCGTGAGCGACGGCGACAGGGCGAGCTCGGGGCAGCTGGTCGCGACCTGGGATCCGCACACGCATCCGGTCGTTACCGAGGTGGCGGGCTTCATCAAGTTCCAGGACTTCGTCGACGGTATCACGGTGAACTCACAGGTCGACGAGGTCACGGGCCTGTCGAGCACGGTGGTGAGCGATCCGAAGCAGCGCGGCTCGGGCGGCAAGGACCTGCGGCCGGTCGTGAAACTGGTCAACACCAAGGGCAAGGAAGTCACGTTCGCCAACACCGACATTCCGGCGGTCTACGCACTGCCGGCCGGTGCGATCGTGAGCCTGGAGGACGGTGCGAAGGTGTCGGTCGGCGACGTCATCGCGCGCATTCCGCAGGAATCCTCGAAGACCCGCGACATCACCGGCGGTCTGCCGCGCGTCGCGGACCTGTTCGAGGCCCGCAAGCCGAAGGATGCGGCGATCCTCGCGGAGCGCACCGGCACGGTGAGCTTCGGCAAGGAGACCAAGGGCAAGCGGCGCCTGGTGATCACTCACGAGGACGGCGAGAAGTACGAAGAGCTGATCCCGAAGTGGCGTCACCTCAACGTCTTCGAAGGCGAGCAGGTGGAGAAGGGCGAGGTGATCGCCGACGGCGAGCCGAACCCGCACGACATCCTGCGCCTGCAGGGCGTGGAAGCCCTGGCCAACTACCTGGTGCGCGAGATCCAGGACGTCTACCGCCTGCAGGGCGTGAAGATCAACGACAAGCACATCGAGGTGATCATCCGCCAGATGCTGCGCAAGGTCGAAGTCGAGGCCTCGGGCGAAACCGGGCTGCTGCGCGGCGAGCAGATGGACCGTTCGCGCGCCATGGACATCAATGAGCGGGCCAAGGCGGACAAGAAGAGTCCGGCGACGCTCGAGCCGGTGCTGCTCGGTATCACCAAGGCGTCGCTCGCCACCGAATCGTTCATCTCGGCGGCATCGTTCCAGGAGACCACGCGCGTGCTCACGGAAGCGGCGGTGCGCGGCCTGAAGGACGATCTGCGCGGCCTGAAGGAAAACGTGATCGTCGGGCGGCTGATCCCGGCGGGCACGGGCTTCGCCTACCACGCGCGCCGGCGTCGCAAGACGGACGACAGCACGCGCCGCAGTTTCATGGACGTGGGCGGCGGGCTCGGCGAGAGCGACGAGGTCGGTGTCCGCGACGACGCGGAAGCCACCGCCGGCTAGAAAAAGGGGACTAGAAAAAGGGGACAGTCCCCTTTTCGAATCGAGGGGTCGCACGTTTCGGCGCGCGGCCCCTTTTTCATTTATGCGCGGCTTACGGGCGGTGTTCAGAAGAACGGCTTGCCGTTCGCCCCGAACCCCGTGGCGTCGCTGGCGGCGCCGCTTTCCACCTTCGACACCTCCATGATTACTCCGATGCCCAGGGGTGCGAGCACATCCGAGTAGAATTTCTTCGCGACGGCGTGATTCTCAACTGGTATGCCCAAGTGATCGATCATGACAACTCCTCGCGCGCGGATCCGCGCATCTGCCGGAACTTCCACACAGACGTACGCGACCCTGCGGTTGCGCCGCGCGACGACATGATGATATTCCCAACTGCCCTGTCGGGCACCGCCTGCCCTTCTCCCACACGGACGGCAAGCAGCCGGCTGGCAGGCCTTGCCCTGCTGACGGCGGCGGCGCTCAGCCTGTGCGCGTGCACGCCACTTGCCGGCCGCGACGCCCGCCTCGGCAAATCCAGTTACGGCTGCATGCAGCGTGTCGTGGCGGAAAAGCTGCCCGCGGATCTTGACGGAGCGCAGGCGCACTGCATGGCCGCCGGACTGATCGCGCGCTATTGCAGTCCGAGCGAGGCCTGGCTGGCGAGCGCCGGCAAGGAGCTGCGCGATCTGCTCGGACCCGGCGATGCAGAGGTTCGCGACCTCGATTCAGACCGGCGGGGCATGCAATGCGCCCGAACCGCCGCGGACGAGCTCACGCTCCACCGCTGCTGCGCTGTCGCGGCAGCCGCTCTTCCAAAACCTCCCAGCTGAGAGCGGGGACTGCCCCTGTCTCCCGTATCCGACACGAGGATGATCGCTCGTCCTACCGCAACGGCGCAGCACGGAACGCAGACTGAGCCCAACGCATGGACGCACGCGCGCGCTGAGCGTCGCCCTCATGGACATCGGATTACGCCGCCAATTGCAGAGCATGGTCGAGCAGCTCCAGTGGTTTCTCGACCGCCGCTTTCCTTTGCATCCCAATACGCGGCTGGAAGCGATCCGGCTGCTGCGCCAGGCGGGCCTGGATGCCCGCGCTCACGCCCGAACCGAAGACCTGCTCGAGTCCTTCGTCGCTCTGCTCGACGAAGGGCAGCAACGCTGACGATCGGGTAGGCCCAGGCCGCTACCGAAATTCCGCCGCTATACGTCTTACCCTCTGCGGACGGCGAGCGGCAATGGTCCCTCGACCGGACGGAGACCTCACCTCTTCGGCTCCGTCGGGTCGCCCCGTTCGTCGTCCGCCATCCGAAGTCGCAGCCCGTCGCCCGGACCGGCCGCGTCAGCTCGCACGCGTGACTGCGACGAGCAGCGCTTCCAGCCTCTCGATCTGCATGTCGAGGCAGTCGCTCGCGTAGCGCTCGAGTACCTCGGCGATGTCGCGTCGTTATCCGCATTCTGCTTGCGAAGCGCGGCGATCGCGACCGTGACGACCGAGAGCGCGAGCCGGAGCTGGCGAATCGCATCACCCAGCGAATCTGCTTCGGCCGTGGTGGAGGAGTGCGCTGTGGGGCGGGCTCGCGTCGCGTACGTGGCGCGCCTCGGCTCCGCGACGGTGAGCGGCGCAAACGCGCCGGAATTTCCTTCCTGCGTCCGAAACCAGGCGGCGCCGTCCATGAGTCGATTGAACCAGAATCAGGTGCGGTTTACAATACCCTCAGAATATGACACGAGTGTAAACCGATGACCGTGGACGGCCCGTGATTGGCAAGAGACTCAAACTGGCGCGCGCCGCCTCGGGCCTTTCGCTGCGCGGGCTGCAATCCGCGATGGACGATCGGGTCACCGCGCAGGCGATTGGCAAGTACGAGCGTGACGAATCGATGCCGGGCTCCGACGTGCTGCTGGCAATGTCGCGCGCCCTCGGCGTGTCGCCCGAGTACCTCGTGGGCGATGCCGACCTGGTCCTGCAGGGCGTGGAGTTCCGCAAGAAGGTCGTCACGCGACGCAAAGAGGAAGCGCGGATCGAAGCGAACGTCCTTCATTTCATGGAGCGCTACCTGAGCGTCGAGGCCGCTCTCATGCTGCGCATGGAGGATTGGCAGCATCCGCCCGGTGCTCCGTTCACCGTCCGCGAGCCGCAGGACGCCGAGCAGACCGCGGTCGCGTTGCGTGCTCACTGGGGACTGGGCCGCGACCCGATCCCCAACCTGGCCGAGCTGTTCGAGGAACGCGGCATCCGGGTCCTCACGCTGGACCTGAAGGACGTGGATGGGCTCACGGCGCACGTCGGTCGGCCGGACAAATCGCTGGTTCCGGTCATCGTGGTGAATGCGCGGGGGTGGGGCGAGCGGCAGCGTTTCACGCTGGCTCACGAGCTCGGCCATCTGCTCATGCAGACCACGGGCGGGCTCGACACCGAGAAGGCGGCGCATCGGTTCGCCGGCGCGTTTCTCGTTCCGGCGGAAGCGCTGCGCGCATCGGTCGGCAGGCGGCGCCAGTCGATCAGCCGCGGCGAGCTGCTCGAGCTCAAGAAACTGTTCGGCGTGAGCGTGCAGGCGCTGGTGTACCGCTGCCGCGACCTGGAAATCCTTCCCGACAAGGTCTTCCGCCGGTTGTTTCGCGAGTTTTCACGCCTGGGCTGGCGCACGCCGCCATACGAGGAGCCCGGCGCGATGAAGGCTGTGCAGCGGCCGCGTCGTTTCGAGCGATTGTGCTACCGGGCCCTGGCGGAGGGTGCGATCTCCGAGACCAAGGCAGCGGAGCTCCTCGAGCTCACGGTTCGCGACGTGCGCGCGCGCATGGCGGGTCCGATCTGATGCAATCGATCATGAAAGTTCTGCTCTGCGACAGTGCCGCCGCCCTGGAACTGGCCGGCGATCCGCTACTGGCGGCGGCGCTGGACTGGAAGATCAAGCTGGCTGTTACCGATCTTCTGTACGAACGCGAGTTGCGGACGTGTACCGCCGATACGGCCAGGCGCCGCGGTTTTCGCGTGGAGCAGCTGGCGCCCGACGGGCTGCAGCGAGCGCTGGAGTTGCGACGGCTGCACCCGCAACTGGCGCTGAGCGATGCCTGCGCTGTGGCGCTCGCCACCCAGCGCTCCTGGGTGCTCCTTACGATGAACCCGGTGCTCGCGCGCCTCGCAGCTGAAACGGGTGTGGAAACCCGCGATATCGAATGGCTGCGCACCGAGACGGTTCGCCTCGAATCACTACCGCCGCAGGAGGATGCGAGACGGCTCGACCCGGCGATCAAGGACCGCCGGACCCACTACGGGAGCTCTGAACATAGTAGTGTGTAGACACTCAGGAGGTCAGGAACGACCGTTTGAAGCATGACACGGAGCGTCGTGCGCGCATTGGGAGAGGAAGTGCAGGGGAGGCGCAAAGCCCTGAAGCTCTCGCAGGAGGAATTTGCGGAGCGGGCCGGGGTCAGCCGCAATACCATCGGTTTCATCGAGCGCGCGGAGCGTGTCGCCGGGGTCGAGGTGCTCAAGCAACTCGCGGACGCCTTCGGCATGCCCCTTTCGGAGTTCTTCGTCCACGTCGAGCGCCGATTGCGCTGAGTGCCGGTCCGGCAGCCGATCGCGTCGAGTCCAGCTCAGCGGCCGGGTTCCAGCTCGGCGAGCTCCTCCTGACTCAACGGCCGGCGTTCGTTCGCGCAGGACGACCTGCCGGTGCACACGCGCGGATTCGAATGCCGTCCACGAACGGCAGCCTCCGGCCGATCCTCCTGTTGGCCTTCCAGTCGACCTTCCAACAGACGATACAGGTAGTAGGCAGGCTCACCGTAGGCATGAATGCGGTAGGCGAGGCGATAGAGCTCCTGCGTCGCATAGATGATCTCGCCGCGGCCGGTCCGCGGCTCGAAGGTCATGGTGATCGCCACTGCGTGAACGGGCGCAACGTCGTTCCGGCCCTTGCCGCCCCACACGTAGCGGGCGACGGGGAACTGCGTTTCATCGACGGCCGGCTCGCCATGGCGCTCCGTCAGGTCGGCCACGACGCGTTCGAAGCTGCCGTCCTGGTCATCGAAACGCAGCACGACGCCGCAGAAGCCGGGCGCGGCCCGGGTACCGCAGAAGAGGTAGGAGATGTGCGCCGGGCGCATGCCTGAAACTTCCGCGCTGCCCGGCGGTGCGCGGTATTGCGCCAGCACGTGGCGGCCATTGGCGAGCTCCGCGATGTCCGCGCCGAGGAGCTCGAGGCCTGAGAACTCCGACACACGGCTCTGCCATCGATACCCGGCAAAGTCGCGCGGCGCGGAATAGCCAGCCAGAGCGATGCCGGCAGCGAGGAATCCAAAGAGGAAGACTCCGATGCGCGCCGGCACGGGCTATTACCTGTCCAAGGGGCCGTCCGAACTGCCGTCTGCGCGGCGGTCCGACCGGGCGTCTGCTTGGCCGCCTGCGCGGCCGTCTGAGCGCGCGTCCGGACGCCGAGGTTTGCGTTCGGTCCACCGACCCGATCTGCGCCGCTCATGGACCTCTTCACGGTCGACGACGACGTGGCGCGGGGCCCTGACCCCTACGCGTACCTGGCCGCCCGCGATGCCGATCACCGTGAAGGTGACGTCCTCGCCGATGCGGATCGTTTCGCCCGTGCGTCGCATGAGAACCAGCATGTGCCCCGTCCGGATTGCGGCTTGCGGTGCACACTTTAGCCATAAGTCACTGATGAACACAATAGTGTGTAGACACTATAGAGGGCACATTTGACCCTTGCGATGTGGCAAAGGGTCTACTTCGGGCGCTGGGAGACGAGCTTCGCGCGTGGCGCCTGAAGCGGGGATTCTCGCAGGAGGAACTGGCCGGAAAGGCGCACCTGCACCGCAACTACATCGGCATGCTGGAACGGGGTCAGCGCAATGTCACCCTGCTCGTGCTGCAGGAAATCGCCGTCAACCTCAAAGTCACGATCACAGAACTGATCTCGGAAGCCGAACGCCACTCCCGATAGGTACCGAGAAAAAGGGGACTGTGCGTCCTCAATCGGTCGACGCAACACTGCGACGAAGTGTATCTGCTGGAGTGTCGTATCCCAAGGTCTTACGGGGCCGCTGATTCAGGCGTAGCGCCACCTGCTCGAGCTGGCGTTGCGTCAGCGGGGACAGATCGGTGCCCTTGGGAAAATACTGGCGCAACAACCCATTGGTGTTCTCGTTGGTGCCGCGCTGCCAGGGACTGTGCGGATCGCAAAAGTAGACCTGCACATCGGTGGCGACGCTGAAGGCTTTGTGAGCCGCCAGTTCGGTGCCTCGATCCCAGGTGATCGAGCGACGCAGCGTCGCGGGGAGTTTGCGCATGCGCTTGCCCAGCGCGTGGACAACGTGGGTGCTGTCCTTGCTCGCCAGCTTCACCAAAAGGGTAAAGCGCGATTGACGCTCCACCAGCGTGGCGATGTAAGAGCTCTGAGCCCCGCACAGCAGATCCCCTTCCCAATGCCCGGGTATGGCGCGATCTTCGACCTCGGCGGGACGCTCGCGTATACAGAGGGCATCGATGATCTGTCCGCCTGTCGTGGTGGCCTTCTTCGGACGCCTCATCACACGCTGTGAGCGCAGATGGGCGATGAGCTCCTTTTTGAGCACACCGCGGGCTTGGATGAACAGGCTGCGGTAGATCGTTTCGTGCGACACCCGCATAGTCTCATCGTGCCGATAGCGCCGCTCAAGCCAACCTGAGATCTGCTGGGGCGACCAGTCCAGGGCCAGTCTTGCAGCCACGATCCTCTGCAAGCGCGGGTGCTGGGCCAGCTTGCAAAGCTTGGGGCGCAACGCCCGATCCCACGCCTGCCGGTTCGCCTCGCACGCTCGATACTCTGGCGCTCCTGCGTGCCGGCGGATCTCACGACTGACGCTCGAGGGCGCTCTGCCCAGCCCTGCCGCAATGCGCCGCAGGGACAGCCCCGCTGCGAGTCCCCGAGAGATCTCTTCGCGCTCAGACAACTGCAACGCCAACCGCGAGCGTCGCCGTGGCGCGGGCGCAAAACCCCCATTCCGCAACAGCACCTGGTAAATGCTCACAGGCCGCTTGCCCTGTGCACGCGCAATGTCGCTTAACGATTGACCCTGCTTCCATCGCTCCCACAGCTGCGCACGCTGCTCATCCGTCAACCGATACCGCCGGATCGTCGCCATCGATGACACCCCTCCAGGCTCCTTCCCCTAAGATGGTGTTGCATCGACCCGTCGAACGCACCCTGTCCCCTTTTCTACTCCTCGGCGGGGACCAGCAGCAGTGAATCGCCCTGGTCGACCACCTCGGCGTGGGCGTTCCTGCTCACGGCTGTGAGGAATGCATCCGTGTCGCCGATGCGGAACACTCCACTGATGCGTTTCTGCGCCAGCTCGGCATCGTCGATACGGATCGGCTTGTTCACATAACGGTTGTGCTCGCGAGCGGCCCGCTCCAGCGACCAGCCATCGAAGGACCACCTGTCCTTGCGCCACGATTCGATCCGACGCGCAGACGCCCCGTTGCGCACGCGCACGGTGAACGGCCGCAGCAGGGCATCGTGGCCGACTTCGAACAGCGCCTCGCCTTTCTCCAGCGTCACATTGCGGCCGGTGGCGCTGTAGCTGACTCCGACACGACTATCCGTGTTGACCTCGATGCTCGAGCCGTCCGGCAGGTGCACGACGCTGCGGCTGCCGCGTGCCGTTTCGTGCCAGTCAGCGCCGCGACTCGACACCAGGAGCATCGCGGCCGCTGTCGCCACCACGATCGTTGCCGCCATGGCGAGGCGACTGCGCGCCGCAGACACTCCCCAAGGCGCGCGCGCTCGTGACCTGGCACGCCACCCGCAACGGAGTCGCAACCCTCACGGAAGTGGCGCGGCGGCTGGACCGCGATCCCTCCACGCTGTTCGTCGCGATGGAACGCTACCGTATCGATCGTCCCGACCTGTTCACGCAATCCATGGCCGGATTGATCGACCGGGGCGCGGAGTCATGGCGGCTGCTGCTGCGCCGGGTGTAGCCTCAGGCTAAAGACCGATGCCCACCTTCAACCCGCGCAAACGGTCGCTACCCAGGGGTTGGTCGGAGGCGATAAGGCACTATATATGGAGTAAGGCGTCAGGCAGAGCCCGGGTGCCCGTTAGTCCTTGATTGAAATGCCCCTGGCATTTGTCCTTGGCGATCCAGGTAAGCCCGGCGGGGTAAAGCCGCGGAAAACCAGCGGCGGGTCCGCACCGGAGGACCCCGAAGGGCGAATTGCATTGCAGCAATTTGGTTGACATACCCCGGGCCCACTCCTAGAATTCGCGGCCTTTGATTCCCGGCCCTTTTCACGCCGGGCCCAAAAACAGACTTCACGACGGGCCGCCTGCTCAGGCGGCCCGTTGTTCTTGTGCACGCAGGAGTGTATGGCGACGACCACTCAATTGATTCGCAAGCCGCGGCAGTCCGCGACCTACAAGAGCAAGGTCCCGGCGCTGGGTGCGAGCCCGCAGAAGCGCGGTGTCTGCACGCGCGTGTACACCACGACCCCGAAGAAGCCGAACTCGGCGCTTCGCAAGGTCTGTCGCGTGCGCCTCACGAATCACTACGAGGTGACCAGCTACATCGGTGGCGAAGGCCACAACCTGCAGGAGCACTCGGTGGTCATGATCCGCGGCGGCCGCGTCAAGGATCTGCCGGGTGTGCGTTATCACACGATTCGCGGCACGCTCGATTGCGCGGGCGTCACCGAGCGCCGCCAGGGCCGTTCCAAGTACGGCGCCAAGCGGCCGAAGAAATAACCGAGGCGAAATTCATGTCCCGTAGAGCACAAGCGCCCCAGCCGCAGCATCCTTCCGGATCCGAAGTTCAACAGCGAGATGCTGGCGAAGTTCATGAACGTGGTGATGAAGCGCGGCAAGAAGTCGGCGGCCGAGCAGATCATCTACGGCGCGCTGGATCGCATCGTCGAGAAAACCGGCAAGCCCGGGACCCGAGGCGATGCAGCTGCTGCAGCACGCGCTGGACAACGTCAAGCCCGTGGTGGAAGTGAAGTCACGCCGCGTCGGCGGCGCCACCTATCAGGTGCCCGTCGAAGTGCGCTCCAGCCGGCGCCAGACCCTCGCCATGCGCTGGATGATCGAGGCGGCGCGCGCGCGCAGCGAGAAATCGATGGCGCATCGTCTCGCGCACGAGCTGATGGATGCCGCCGAGAATCGCGGCTCCGCAGTGCGCAAGCGTGAGGACACGCACCGCATGGCCGAAGCGAACAAGGCGTTCGCTCACTACCGTTGGTAATGAGCAATAGCGCACAGAGAACACGACCGTGGCACGTACAACCCCCATCGAGCGATACCGCAACATCGGTATTTCCGCTCACATCGACGCCGGTAAGACCACCACGACCGAGCGCATCCTTTTCTATACGGGCGTGTCGCACAAGATGGGCGAGGTCCACGACGGCGCGGCCGTCATGGACTACATGGAACAGGAACAGGAGCGCGGCATCACGATCACCGCCGCGGCCACCACCTGCTTCTGGAAGGGGATGGACGGCCATTACCCCGAGCACCGCATCAACATCATCGACACGCCGGGCCACGTCGACTTCACCATCGAGGTGGAACGCAGCCTGCGCGTGCTCGACAGTGCCGTAGCCGTGTTCTGCGCGGTCAGCGGCGTGCAGCCGCAGTCGGAGACGGTTTGGCGGCAGATGAACCGCTACAAGGTGCCGCGCATCGCGTTCGTCAACAAGATGGACCGCGCCGGCGCCAACTTCCTGCGCTGCGTGCAGCAGATCAAGGAGCGCCTGCGCGGCAACGCCGTGCCGATCCAGATTCCGATCGGCGCCGAGGAGGGCTTCGAGGGCATCGTCGACCTGATCACCAACAAGGCGATCTACTGGGACGAAGAGACCCAGGGCATGCGCTTCGAGTACCGCGAGGTTCCCGCGAGCCTGCAGGCGACAGTGCGACGAGTATCGCGCCAAGATGGTGGAAGCGGCGGCCGAGGCCAACGAGGAGCTGCTCGAGAAGTTTCTCGAAGACGGCACGCTCTCCGAGCGAGGAGATCCGCAAGGGTCTGCGCGAGCGCGCCATCAAGAACGAGATCGTGCCTGACGATGTGCGGCTCGGCATTCAAGAACAAGGGCGTGCAGGCCATGCTCGATGCGGTCATCGAGTTCATGCCCTCGCCGATCGAGATGCCGCCGACCAGGGGCAAGCTCGAAGACGAGACGGACGGGGTGCGCAAGCCGGACGACGACGAGCCGTTCGCCGCGCTCGCCTTCAAGATCCTCAACGACCCGTTCGTCGGCAACCTCACGTTCTTCCGGGTGTACTCCGGCACGCTGAATTCGGGCGACGCGGTCTACAACCCGATCAAGGACAAGAAGGAGCGCATCGGACGCCTGCTGCAGATGCATGCCGCGGAGCGCACCGAGATCAAGGAAGTGCGCGCGGGCGACATCGCCGCGGCCGTGGGCCTCAAAGACGTCACGACCGGCGACACGCTGTGCGACCCGGACAAAGTCGATCACGCTCGAGAAGATGGTGTTCCCGGAGCCGGTCATCTCGGTCGCCGTGGAGCCGAAGACCAAGGCCGACCAGGAAAAGATGGGCATGGCGCTGCAGCGCCTGGCGAAGGAAGATCCCTCGTTCCGCGTGCAGCACCGACCAGGAGTCCGGCCAGACCATCATCGCGGGCATGGGCGAGCTGCACCTCGAAATCATCGTCGATCGCATGAAGCGCGAGTTCAAAGTCGAGGCCAACGTCGGCAAGCCGCAGGTCGCGTATCGCGAAACGATCCGCAGCACGGTCGAGCAGCAGGGCAAGTTCGTGCGCCAGTCCGGCGGCCGCGGCCAGTATGGCCACGTGTGGCTGCGCTCGAGCCGCAGGAAGCGGGCAAGGGCTATGAGTTCGTCAACGGCATCGTCGGCGGCTCAGTGCCGCGCGAGTACATCCCGGCCGTGGACAAGGGCATCAAGGAAGTCGATCGAGACCGGCGTCATCGCGGGTTATCCGATCGTCGACGTCAAGGTCACGGCATTCGACGGCTCGTACCACGACGTCGACTCGAGCGAAATGGCGTTCAAGATCGCCGGCTCCATCGGCTTCAAGGAAGGCTTCGCGCAAGGCCAAGCCCGTGCTGCTCGAGCCCATCATGAAGGTCGAAGTGGTGACGCCGGAGGATTACTACGGCGACATCATCGGCGACCTGAACCGCCGCCGCGGGCAGATCTTGGGCATGGAAGAGTCTCCCTCCGGCAAGGTCGTCACCGCCGAAGTGCCGCTGGCCGAGATGTTCGGCTACGCGACCTCGGTGCGCTCGATGAGCCAGGGTCGCGCGACCTTCACCATGGAATTCGCCAAGTACATGGAAGTGCCGAACAACGTCGCGGAAGCGGTGATGAAGAAAGCCTCGTAAGTCACATTTCAAACGGAGAATCGCAGTCATGGCCAAAGAGAAATTTGCACGCACCAAGCCGCACGTGAACGTGGGGACGATTGGGCATGTGGATCACGGCAAGACGACGTTGACGGCGGCGTTGACGAAGGTGCTGGCGGAGAAGTTTGGCGGGGAGTTCAAGGCCTACGACCAGATTGACAAGGCGCCGGAAGAGAAGGCGCGCGGGATCACGATTTCCACCGCGCACGTGGAGTACCAGAGCGCCAACCGGCACTACGCGCACGTGGACTGCCCAGGCCATGCCGACTACGTGAAGAACATGATCACCGGGGCGGCGCAGATGGACGGGGCGATTCTGGTGGTCTCCGCGGCCGATGGCCCGATGCCCCAGACGCGCGAGCACATTCTGCTGGCCCGCCAGGTGGGTGTGCCCTACATCGTGGTGTACATGAACAAGGCGGACATGGTGGACGATGCGGAGCTTCTGCAGTTGGTGGAGCTGGAGGTCCGCGATCTTCTGAGCGTTTACCAGTTTCCGGGGGACAAGACCCCGATCATCATCGGTTCGGCGTTGAAGGCGCTGGAAGGGGATGAGGGCGAGCTGGGCGTGCCCTCGGTGCTGAAGCTGGTGGAGGAGATGGACAAGTACATCCCGGTCCCGAAGCGGGCGGTGGAGGGGGCGTTTTTGATGCCGGTGGAGGATGTGTTCTCGATCTCCGGGCGCGGCACGGTGGTGACCGGGCGTATCGAGCGCGGGATCGTGAAGGTCAATGACGAGGTGGAGATCGTGGGGATCAAGGCGACCACCAAGACGATCTGCACCGGGGTGGAGATGTTCCGAAAGCTCCTGGATGAGGGGCAGGCGGGGGACAACGTCGGGGTGCTGCTGCGCGGCACGAAGCGGGAGGAAGTGGAGCGCGGGCAGGTGTTGGCCAAGCCCGGGATCGATCACCCCGCACACGAAGTTTGAGTGCGAGGTGTACGTGCTGACCAAGGAAGAGGGCGGCCGGCATACGCCGTTCTTCAAGGGATATCGGCCGCAGTTCTACTTCCGCACCACCGATGTGACCGGGAGCGGTGGAGCTGCCGGCGGGAACCGAGATGGTCATGCCCGGGGACAACATCAAGATGGTGGTGGAGCTGATCGCCCCGATCGCGATGGAAGAAGGGCTGCGCTTCGCCATCCGCGAGGGCGGCAAAACCGTCGGCGCCGGCGTCGTGGCGAAGATCCTGAAATAACGGGCTTTTTTCGCGCGTGTCGCGCGTTATCGGACGGAGTCGCGGCTTTGCGCGATCCCGAGGACAGTGAGGCGCAGCCCCTGGGAATACCATGGCTAACCAGAACATCCGCATCCGCCTGAAGGCGTTCGATCATCGCCTGATCGACAATTCGGCCCGCGAGATCGTCGAAACCGCCAAGCGCACCGGCGCAACCGTGCGCGGGCCGGTGCCGCTGCCGACCAAGATGGAGCGCTTCACGGTGCTGGTCTCCCCGCATGCCGACAAGGACGCGCGGGACCAGTTCGAGCTTCGCACCCACAAGCGGCTGATGGACATCCTGAACCCCACCGACAAGACCGTCGACGCGCTGATGAAGCTCGAATTGCCGGCTGGTGTGGACGTTCAGATCAAGCTGAACTAGAAGGGGAGTTAAACTGTATTTCGCGGCTCTTTTTGGCCCGCCCTGTGCAGGGGATGGCGCGGAGCGAATAAGAAGCAGACGCGTGTCCGCGGTCGCAAAGCGCCGAGGCGGTTCCGTTTTTGCCGCGGACCATCCGGATAGCGAGCGCGCGCCAACCGTAGCGGCACCGAGGAATGAAAATGGCAATCGGTCTGGTTGGCCGCAAGTGCGGCATGACCCGTGTCTTCACCGACGCCGGCGAACACGTGCCGGTCACGGTGATCGAGGCGCTGCCCAACCGTGTCACGCAGGTCAAGACCGCTGACAACGACGGCTATCGCGCCCTCCAGGTCACCACCGGCTCCGCCGTCAGTCCCTCCTCAGCAAGCCGCTCGCCGGCCACTATGCCAAGGCGAACGCTGCGCCGGGCCGCAGCCTCATGGAATTCCGCATCGCCGAGGGCGAAGGCCACCGACGTCACGGCGGGCTCGGAGTTCAAGGTCGACATGTTCAAGCCCGGCCAGGTGGTGGACGTCACCGGCACGACGCTCGGCAAGGGCTTCGCCGGCACCATGAAGCGCCACAATTTCGCCGGCGGGTACAAGTCGCACGGCAACTCGGTGTCGCACCGCGCGCCGGGCTCGATCGGCCAGCGCCAGACGCCGGGACGCGTGTTCCCCGGCAAGCGCATGTCGGGTCACATGGGCGTGCGCCGCCGCACGGTCGAGAACCTCGAAGTCGTGCAGATCGACGCCGAACGCAATCTGCTGCTGATTCGCGGCGCCGTTCCCGGAGTCGAGGGTGGCCGCGTGATCGTGCGTCCGTCGGTCAAGGCCGCGCGCCGCGCGCGCCGCGTCAAGATCGCGCCGGTGAAGAAGTCATGAAGCTCAAACTCGTCAATGCCGGCTCGGCCGGCTCGGAAGTCCAGGTTTCCGACGCCACCTTCGGGCGCGATTTCAACGAAGCGCTGGTGCACCAGGTCGTCACGGCGTACCGCGCCGCCGGCCGGGCGGGCACCAAGGCCCAGAAGACGCGTGCCGAAGTGCGCGGCGGTGGCAAGAAGCCGTGGGCCCAGAAGGGCACGGGCCAGGCCCGCGTCGGCTCGATCCGCAGCCCGATCTGGGTGGGCGGCGGGCGTGCTTTCGCGGCGCGCCCGCGGGATTTCACGCAGAAGGTCAATCGCAAGATGTATCGCGGCGCGATGCGCGCGATCTTCTCCGAGCTGATTCGCCAGGACCGCCTGGTCGTGACCGCCGCGCTCGAGCTGGATGCGCCGAAGACCAAGCTGCTGGTGGAGAAGCTCAAGTCCCTCGCGCTCGAGAACGTGCTGATCGTGGTCGAGGCGTTCGAGGAGAAGCTGTTCCTGGCGGCCCGCAACCTGCCGCACGTCGACGTGGTTCCGGCCGCGGCGGTCGATCCGCTGTCGCTGGCGCGGCACGAGAAGGTGCTGGTCACGGTCGGCGCGCTGAAGATGCTCGAGGAGCGCCTGGCATGAATAGCAAGCTGACGCCCGTCCGGAAGCCCCCTTCCGCACGAAAATTGACCAAGGAGCAATTGACCAACGTGCTGCTGGCGCCGCACGTGTCGGAGAAGAGCGCGCGCGTCTCCGCCGAGGGCAACCAGTTCGTGTTCCGCGTGCGTAACGACGCCACGCGCACGATGTCAGGCCGCGGTCGAGATGATGTTCGAGGTGAAGGTGCGACGGCGTGCAGGTGATGAACCAGCCCGGCAAGAACCGCCGCTTCGGCGCGATCAAGGGCCGCCGCTCGGGTTACAAGAAGGCGTACGTGCGTCTGGTCGCCGGCCAGACCATCGACTTCGGAATGGGAGCAAAGCCATGAACCCGATCTTTCGGCGCGTTTGTAGTTGGTCGCAGGCCTGACGAGACAGCAATCATGGCACTCATCAAGTATCAGGCCAACCTCTCCCGGCACGCGTTTCGTCGTGAAGGTGAGCCGCGCGCACCTGCACAAGGGCGGGCCGTTCGAAGGGCTGGTGGCGCACCAGAACAAGACCGGCGCGCGCAACAACGCCGGGCGCATCACCACGCGCCATATCGGCGGCGGCTCGCGGCAGAAGTACCGCCTCGTCGACTTCAAGCGCGACAAGGACGGCATCGCGGGCGTGGTCGAGCGGCTCGAATACGATCCGAACCGCACTGCCCACCTGGCGCTGGTGCTCTACAAAGACGGCGAGCGCCGCTACATCATCGCGCCGAAGGGCATGAAGCCCGGCGACGAAGTGCGCTCCGGTTCCGAAGCGCCGATCAAGGCCGGCAACTCGATGGCGCTGCGCCACGTCCCGGTCGGCTCGACGATCCATTGCATCGAGCTCAAGCCCGGCAAGGGCGCGCAGCTGGCGCGCAGCGCCGGCGGCTCGGCGCAGTTCGTCGCGCGCGAGGGCATCTACGCCACGCTGCGCCTGAAGTCCGGCGAGACGCGCAAGGTGCACGTCGACTGCCGCGCCACGATCGGCGAGGTCGGCAACGACGAGCACAACCTGCGCAGCTACGGCAAGGCCGGTGCGATCCGCTGGCGCGGCGTGCGCCCGACGGTGCGCGGCGTGGCCATGAACCCGGTCGACCACCCGCACGGTGGCGGCGAGGGCAAGTCCGGCCAGGGCAACCCGCACCCGGTGAGCCCGTGGGGCTGGAAGACCAAGGGCAAGAAGACGCGTCACAACAAGCGCACGAGCAACATGATCGTGCAGCGGCGTAATTAACTGGAGCTGTTCCCGTGCCCCGTTCACTGAAGAAAGGCCCGTTCGTCGACCTGCACCTGCAGGCCAAGGTGCGCGTCGCCGTGCAGAAGAACGACCGGCGTCCGATCAAGACCTGGTCGCGCCGCTCGATGATCATCCCCGACATGGTCGGGCTGACGATGGCCGTGCACAACGGCCGTCAGCACGTGCCGGTGCTGGTCTCCGAGAACATGGTCGGCCACAAGCTCGGCGAGTTCGCGCCGACCCGCACCTTCAAGGCGCATTCCGGCGACAAGAAGGTCGTCACGGCGGAGTAAGACCCATGCAGGTGAAGGCTCAACTCAAGTACGCGCGCATCAGCCCGCAGAAGTGCCGGCTGGTGGCGGACACCGTGCGCGGCAAGCCGGTCGGGCTCGCGCTGCAGACGCTCAAGTTCATGCCCAAGAAGGGCGCGAAGCTCGTCTACAAGGTGCTCGAATCCGCGATCGCGAACGCCGAGCACAACTCCGGCGCGGACGTCGACGAGCTCAAGGTGGCGCGCATCGAGATCGACGCCGCTCCCCAGCTCAAGCGTTTCCACGCGCGCGCCAAGGGGCGCGGCAACCGCATCATCAAGCGCAACAGCCACATCACGATCCACGTCGGCGACGGCAAGTCGGGCGACTGAGGCAACGACCAGCATGGGCCAGAAAGTCAATCCGATCGGAATTCGTCTCGGCATCACCCGGGACTGGAACTCGAAGTGGTATGCGAGTACCCGGGGGTTCCCGGGCCACTTGCAGACCGATCACCTGGTGCGCGGCCTGCTGCAGAAGAAGCTCGCCGAGGCTTCGGTGAGCCGTATCTCGATCGAGCGCGCCGCCAAGCGGATCAACATCACGATCCACACGGCGCGTCCGGGCATCGTCATCGGCAAGAAGGGCGAGGACATCGAGAAGCTGCGCGGCCAGGTCGCCAGGATGGTGAAGATGGCGGTGCAGGACGTGCGCCTGAACATCGCCGAGATCCGCAAGCCCGAGCTCGATGCGCAGCTCGTGGCCGAGAGCATCGCGCAACAGCTCGAGAAGCGCGTGATGTTCCGCCGCGCCATGAAGCGCGCAGTCACCAACACCATGCGCAGCGGTGCGCTGGGCATCAAGGTGCGCGTGTCCGGCCGTCTCAACGGCGCGGAAATCGCCCGCACCGAGTGGTACCGCGAAGGGCGCGTTCCGCTGCACACCTTCCGCGCCGACATCGACTACGGCCTGGCGGAAGCGATGACCACCTACGGGGTGATCGGCGTGAAGTGCTGGATCTTCAAGGGCGAGGTGTTCGACAAGGTGGAAGCCGAAGTCAGCGCCGCGGAAGTCGAGAAGGGCGCCGTTGCCGACAAGGGCGGCGCCGACAAGAGCGCGCCCGAGAAAGGCGCGCCAGAGAAGAGTGTCGAGCCAGCGCCACCGGCGTCGGCTTGAGGACCAGCGTTTGAGGATTCGCAGGCCATGATGCAACCGAAGCGGACCAAGTTCCGCAAACAGTTCAAGGGCAGGAACCCGGGCCTGGCGCACCGTGGCAGCACGGTCGCGTTCGGCGAATGGGGGCTCAAGGCCACGAGCCGCGGGCGCATGACCGCGCGCGAGATCGAGGCGGCGCGCCGTTCCATCTCCCGCTACGCCAAGCGTGGCGGCAAGATCTGGATCCGCGTGTTCCCGGACGTGCCGGTCACGCAGAAGCCGCTGGAAGTGCGCATGGGCTCGGGCAAGGGCAACGTCGAGTACTGGATCGCGCGCGTGCAGCCCGGCAAGGTGCTCTTCGAGATGGAAGGCGTCGACGAGACCACCGCGCGCGAGGCCTTCCGGCTCGCGTCCGCCAAGCTCTCGGTCTCCACCATGTTCGTCAAGCGGCAGGTGCTGTGATGAAAGCGAAGGAACTCCGCGGCAAAGAGCCCGCGGCTCTGAAAGAGGAGCTGATGAAGCTCCGGCGCGAGCAGTTCAACCTGCGCATGGCGCGCGCCACCGGCTCACCGCCCAAGCCCGACCAGTGGCAGAAGGTGCGCCGGAACATCGCGCGCCTGAAGACCGTGCTCGGCCAGCAGCCCGCTGCCGGACTTGCCAAGTCCGCCGCCGCGGCGAAGAGGTAACGATCGATGAGCGAGACACAAGTCGCAGCCACGCACAAGGCGGAGCGCACGCTCACCGGGCGCGTGACCAGCAACAAGATGGACAAGACCATCGCCGTGGAGATCGAGCGCCTGGTCAAGCACCCGAAGTACGGCAAGTACATCCGGCGCACCACCAAGCTGCTGGCGCACGACGAGAAGCGCGAATGCAAGGAAGGCGACACGGTGAGCATCGCTCCCTGCCGCCCCGTGTCACGTCGCAAGTCCTACCGCCTGGTGCGCGTCATCGAACGCGCCAGCGCGCAGTGAGGAGCCGGCCATGATCCAGATGCGGACCATGCTCAATGCCGCCGACAACAGCGGCGCGCGCACGCTGATGTGCATCAAGGTGCTGGGTGGCTCGCGCCGCCGCTATGCGACGTGGGCGACGTCATCAAGGTCAGCATCAAGGATGCGATCCCGCGCGGCAAGGTCAAGAAGGGCGAGGTGTACGACGCGGTGGTGGTGCGCACCAGGCACGGCGTGCGCCGTCCCGACGGCTCGCTGATCCGCTTCGACGGCAACGCCGCGGTGCTGCTGACCAACAAGCTCGAGCCGATCGGCACGCGCATCTTCGGGCCGGTGACGCGCGAGCTGCGCAACGCGCAGTTCATGAAGATCATCTCGCTGGCGCCGGAAGTACTATGAATAGCGGTGCCGGACTCGCGCTTCGCGTGTCGGGCTCCGCTCAACAGATGGGTAGTTGACATGAACAGGATACGCAAAGGCGACGAGGTGGTGGTGATCGCGGGCCGCGACAAGGGCCGCCGCGGCGCCATCATCAAGCTCCTCGAGGACGGCAAGGTCCTCGTCGAGAACGTCAACATGGTGAAGAAGCACCAGAAGCCCAACCCGCAGATGAACCGCCAGGGCGGGATCGTCGAGCGGGAAGCGCCGCTGGACATCTCCAACGTGGCGTTGTGGAACCCGGCCACCAAGAAGGCGGACCGGGTCGGCATCCGCGCGCTCGGCGACGGGCGCCGCGTGCGCTTCTTCAAGTCGAACAAAGAAGTTGTGGATTAGACTATGGCCAGATTGCAGCAAGACTACCGCACCCGGATCGTGCCCGAGCTCAGCAAGACGCTCGGCCTCACCAACCCCATGGAAGTGCCGAAGATCACCAAGATCACGGTCAACATGGGCGTGGGCGAGGCGGTCGCGGACAAGAAGATCATGGACAACGCGGTCGGCGATCTCACCAGGATCACCGGGCAGAAGCCGCTCGTCACCAAGGCGCGCAAGTCGATCGCGACGTTCAAGATCCGCACCGGCCTGCCCATCGGCGCGAAGGTGACGATGCGCGGCGCCTACATGTACGAGTTCCTGGACCGGCTGATCACCATCGCCATCCCGCGCATCCGCGACTTCCGCGGCCTGTCGCCGCGCTCGTTCGACGGCCAGGGCAACTACAGCCTGGGTGTGAAGGAACAGATCATCTTCCCCGAGATCGCCTACGACGCCATCGACCAGATGCGCGGCATGGACATCACGATCACGACCACCGCGAAGGACGACAAGCAGGGTCGCGCGCTGCTCGAGGCCTTCAACTTTCCGTTCCGCGACAGGGTTTCGAAGTAGCTCGCAATGGCCAAGACCCGCTCGAAATATTCCCGACCCGCATCGCTGGTTTTGAGGTAGCCGCAATGGCAAAGACCAATATGGTGGAGCGCGAGAAGCGCCGCGCGAAGATCGTCAAGAAGTACGCCGCCCGGCGCGCCGCGCTCAAGGAGACGATCCGCAACCCGAAGACGGGCGCCGAGGAGCGCGCCGCCGCGCAGGTGAAACTGCAGTCGCTGCCGCGGGATGCGAACCCGACCCGCCAGCGCAACCGCTGCGCCATCACCGGCCGCTCGCGCGGCGTGTACCGCAAGTTCGGCCTGTCGCGCGTCAAGCTGCGCGAGGCTGCCCACCACGGCGACATCCCGGGTCTGACCAAGGCGAGCTGGTGAGGAACACACGATGAGCATGCATGACCCGATCGCCGACCTGCTGACGCGCATCCGCAACGCGCAGCGCGCCGGCAAGCCCGACGTGAGCGCGCCCGCCTCCAAGCTGAAGGTCGCCCTGGTGAAGGTACTGAAGGACGAGGGCTACGTCGCGGACTTCGCCGTGAAGCGCGACGGCGCCAAGAGCCGCCTCGACGTGCAGTTGAAGTACCACGAGGGCCGCCCGGTGATCGATCGCCTGGATCGCGTCAGCCGCCCGGGGCTGCGCATCTATCGCGGCCGCACGCAGTTGCCCAAGGTGCTCGGCGGCATGGGCACTGTGATCGTTTCGACGCCGAAAGGTCTGATGACCGATGCGCAGGCACGCGCGGCCGGGCAGGGCGGCGAAGTGCTCTGCATAGTCTCGTAAGAGCGGTCTCGTAAGAGAGTTACTCACATGTCCAGAGTTGCAAAAATGCCGGTCGATCTGCCGCAGGGCGTAACCGCCACTGTCGCGGCCACCGGCGTCACCATCAAGGGCGCCAAGGGGAGCCTGACGCTGCCGCTCGGCCCGGGCATCAAGGTCGTGCAGGAGCAGCAGAAGCTCGCGGTGCAGGCCGGCGCGGGCGAGAACATCAACGCCGTCGCGGGCGCCACGCGCGCGCACCTGGCGAACATGGTGCGCGGTGTGACCAAGGGTTACGACCGCAAGCTCGAGCTGGTCGGCGTCGGCTATCGCGCCGCGGTGCAGGGCAAGCAGCTCAACCTGACGCTCGGCTTCTCGCATCCGATCGCCTTCCCGATCCCGGAAGGCATCACGATCGAGACGCCCAGCCAGACCGAAATCCTCATCAAGGGCATCGACCGTCAGAAGGTCGGCCAGGTGGCCGCGGTGATCCGCGGTTTCCGTCCGCCCGAGCCCTACAAGGGCAAGGGTGTTCGTTACTCCGATGAGCAGATCACGCTCAAGGAAGCGAAGAAGAAATGAGCGAAAAGAAGGCACAGCGCCTGCGCCGCGCCGCGCGCAGCCGCCACAAGATCCGCGAGTTGCGCGTGGCACGGTTGTCCGTGCACCGCTCCGCGCAGCACATCTACGCACAGGTCATCGATGCGGATGGCGGCAAAGTCATCTGCAGCGCCTCCACGGTGCAGGAAGGCGTGCGCGCCGGTCTCAAGGCGACGGGCAACGTCGACGCGGCCAAGGCCGTGGGCAAGGCGATTGCCGAGCGTGCGAAAGCCGCGGGCATCGAGTCGGTCGCTTTCGACCGCTCGGGGTTCAAGTATCACGGCCGTGTCAAGGCGCTGGCGGATGCCGCGCGTGAGCACGGCCTGAAGTTCTAACGAAGGTTCAACACATGGCCAGAGTCGACAAACCGCAATCCGGCGACGAGCTGCTCGAGAAGCTCGTTGCCGTCAACCGCGTCGCCAAGGTCGTCAAGGGCGGCCGCCAGTTCGGCTTCACCGCGCTGACCGTGGTGGGCGACGGCGCCGGCCGGGTCGGCTTCGGCTATGGCAAGGCGCGCGAAGTGCCGGTCGCCATTTCCAAGGCGATGCAGCAGGCGCGCAAGAACCTGATCAACATCAGTCTGCGCAACGACACCTTGCATTACGCGATTACGGGCGCACATGGGGCGACGCGCGTGTACATGCAGCCCGCTGCGGACGGCACGGGCGTGATCGCCGGCGGCGGCATGCGCGCGGTCTTCGAGTGCGCCGGTGTGCGCAACGTGCTGGCCAAGAGCTACGGCTCCCGCAACCCGATCAACGTGGTGCGCGCCACCATGCGGGCGCTCGCCAGCATCCGTTCGCCCGAGGAAATCGCGGCCAAGCGCGGCAAGACCGTGGAAGAAATCCTGGGAGCCAACCCGTGAGCAACCAGCTCAAGGTCACTCTGGTGAGGAGCCCGGCGGGGCACCTCAGGAACATAGCCGACTCGGTGCGGGGCCTGGGGCTGCGCAAGATACATCAGAGTGCGGTGCTGAAGGACACGCCCGAAATCCGCGGGCTGATCCGCAGCGCCCGGCACCTGCTCAAAGTCGAGGAAACGAAATGACGATGCGGCTGAACGACATGAAGCCGGCGCGGGGCTCGAAGCGCCCGCGGCTGCGCGTGGGACGCGGTGCGTCCGCCGGCCAGGGCAAGACCTGCGGCCGCGGCGTCAAGGGTCAGCGCGCGCGCAAGGGCGGCTACCACAAGGTCGGTTTCGAAGGCGGCCAGATGCCGCTGCAGCGGCGTTTGCCGAAGCAGGGCTTCCGCTCGGCGATGAAGGCGACGCGCAGCGAAGTGCGCCTCGACGAGCTGGCGCAGGTCGAAGCCGCGATCATCGACCTCAAGGCGCTGATCGACTCCGGCGTAGTGCCGGCGCAGACCGAGCGCGCCAAGGTGATCCTGTCCGGCGAGATCAAGAAGCCGGTGACGCTCAAGGGCGTCGCCGCCACGAAGGGTGCGAAGGCCGCCATCGAGGCAGCCGGCGGCAAGATCGAAGAGTGATGCAGACCATCGACGGCGTCCGCGCCGTCGGATAACGAACAGTGGCCAACCCAATCAGCAACAATCCGGCTGCCGCCTTCAGCGAAGCGACGCGCCTGGTCGAGATGCGCCGGCGCCTGCTGTTCCTGGTGGGCGGGTTGATCGTGTTCCGCATCGGCACCTTCATCCCGGTGCCGGGCATCGACCCGGCCGCGCTGGCCCAGTTCTTCGCCAGCCAGGCCGGCACGATTCTCGACATCTTCAACATGTTCTCGGGCGGCGCGCTCGAGCGCTTCAGCATCTTCGCGATGAACGTGATGCCGTACATCTCGGCCTCGATCATCGTGCAGATGATGACGGTGGTGGTGCCCTCGCTCGCCGCGATCAAGAAGGAAGGCGAGTCCGGGCGGCGCAAGATCACGCAGTGGACGCGCTACGGCACGGTCGGGCTGGCGGCGTTCCAGAGCTTCGGCGCCGCGGTGGCGCTGCAGAACGGCGGCATGGCGATCAGTCCCGGTCCGCAGTTCCTGTTCACCGCCACGGTCACCATGACCACCGGCACCATGTTCCTGATGTGGCTCGGCGAGCAGATCACCGAGCGCGGCATCGGCAACGGCATCTCGATGATCATCCTGGCCGGCATCGTCGCCGGGCTCCCGGCGGCGATCGGCAACACGCTGCAGCAGATCCAGAGCGGGGAGATGAACGGCGCGTTCGCGCTGCTGCTCATCATCGTGATCGTGGGCGTGACGGCCTTCTGCGTGTTCGTGGAGCGTGCGCAGCGGCGCATCGCCGTGAACTACGCCAAGCGCCAGGTGGGACGGCGCGTGTACGCGGGGCAGAGCAGCCACCTGCCGTTCAAGCTCAACATGTCCGGCGTGATCCCGCCGATCTTCGCCTCCTCGCTGCTGTTGTTCCCGGCGACCATCGCGAGCTTCTTCGCCGTGAACGCGAGCCCGAACAGCGCGCAGACCTTTCTGCAGAGCCTATCCGCGGCCCTGGGCTACGGCCAGCCTCTGCACATGGTCCTGTACGCGTCGCTGATCATCTTCTTCTGCTTCTTCTACACGGCGCTGGTGTTCAACGCGCGCGAGACGGCCGAGAACCTCAAGAAGTCGGGGGCGTTCATTCCCGGCATCCGTCCCGGCCAGCAGACCGCCGAGTACATCGACAAGGTGCTGACGCGGCTCACCATGTGGGGTGCGCTCTACGTCACCTCCGTGTGCGTACTGCCCGAGATCCTCAATGCCTACGGCAGCGTGCCTTTCCAGTTCGGCGGCACGAGCCTGCTGATCGTCGTGGTGGTGGTGATGGACTTCATGGCGCAGCTGCAGGCGCACCTGATGTCGCACCAGTACGAGGGCCTGATGAAGAAGGCGAATTTGAGCGGATATGGGCGCACATCGTGACTTTATTGCCTGCACTTGACGTGCAGGCAATCGATGTGCGCGCCGGTATACGGACGTACCGGCCGGGTTGATCCACAGGGACGTACTGGCACTTACGCCAGAACGGAGCGATTCAGTCATGAAAGTTCGTCCATCGGTGAAGAAGATCTGCAAGAACTGCAAGGTCGTGCGCCGGCGCGGGGTGGTCTACATCATCTGCACCGACCGGCGGCACAAGCAGAGACAAGGTTGAAGAGATTGTTTGGAAAGGGCTTTTCCGCTAGAGTGACGGGCTTTTTCCCGGCCTCAGCTTCGCGGGGACAGGCTTAAGCCCGTCTTCCGCTCAACGAGGGTTTCTCATGGCGCGTATCGCCGGCATCAACATCCCGATGAACAAGCACATCGTCATCGGGCTGACGCACATCTACGGCGTGGGCAGGCCCCAGGCCACGAAGATCTGTGCGGGCGCGGGCATCAAGCCCGAGACCAAGGTCAAGGATCTCTCCGAGCCTGAAGTGGCAGCGCTGCGCTCGCAGGTCTCCAGGCTCACGGTCGAGGGTGACCTGCGCCGTGAAGTGTCGATCAACATCAAGCGGCTGATGGACCTCGGCTGCTACCGCGGCATCCGCCACCGCAAGGGATTGCCGCTGCGCGGCCAGCGTACGCGCACCAACGCGCGCACGCGCAAGGGCCCGCGCAAAGCGGCGGTGAAGATGAACGCGCCCCCGGGCAAGGCATAAGACAGGTTTCACGACATGGCAGAAGAGAAACAGAAGCAACCGGCGCCGGCTTCCGGCGCAGCGGCGAGCGGCGCGGCGGCGCCTGCCGGCGCGGCCGCACCGGCCAAGCAGCGCAAGAAGGCGCGCAAGAACGTGCTCGAGGGCATCGCTCACGTTCACGCGTCCTTCAACAACACGATCGTCACGATCACCGATCGGCAGGGCAACACCCTGTCGTGGGCGACCGCGGGCGGCTGCGGTTTCCGCGGCTCGCGCAAGAGCACACCGTTCGCGGCGCAGGTGGCAGCCGAGAAGGCCGGCCGCGCAGCGCAGGAGCATGGCGTGAAGAACGTCGAAGTGCGCGTCATGGGCCCCGGCCCGGGACGCGAGTCGGCGGTGCGCTCGCTCAACGGCTGCGGACTGAAGATCACGCACATCGAAGACGTCACCCCGATTCCGCACAACGGCTGCCGCCCGCCCAAGAAGCGGCGCGTTTAATCACAGAGGTCGTTCATGGCTCGTTACCTGGGTCCCACTTGCAAACTCTCGCGCCGCGAGGGCACGGACCTGTTCCTGAAGAGCGGCGCCAAGCCGCTCGAGTCGAAGTGCAAGCTCGAAGTGCCGCCGGGCGGCATCAAGGGCGAGCGCCGCGGCCGGCTGTCCGACTATGGCGTGCAACTGCGCGAAAAGCAGAAGCTGCGCCGCATGTACGGCGTGCTCGAGAAGCAGTTCAGCAACTACTACAAGCGCGCGTCGGGCCGTCCCGGCGCTACGGGCGAGACGTTGCTGCAGCTGCTCGAATGCCGCCTGGACAACGTGGTGTACCGCATGGGCTTCGCCGTCACGCGCGCCGAAGCGCGCCAGCTGGTGAGCCACAAGGGCATCGCAGTGAATGACAAGCTGGTGAACGTGCCGTCCTTCCAGGTGAAGGCCGGCGACACCATCAAGGTGCGCGACAAGGCGCTGAAGCAGACACGCGTCGCAGCGGCGCTGTCGGTCGCGGCGCAGGTCGGGTTTCCGGATTGGGTGGAAGTGGACGACAAGAAAATGTTCGGCGTCCTCAAGTCCGTGCCGGATCGCGATGAGATCCTGCCGGACATCAACGAGAGCCTCGTCGTCGAGCTCTATTCCAAGTAGTTTTCTTTGCGAAGGTGGACCCAATGCAGGGATCTGTCAGTGAGTTCCTGAAGCCCCGTGTCGTCAAGGTGCAGCCGCTCACCGCGCGCCATGCGCGTGTAGTGATCGAGCCTTTCGAACGCGGATTCGGACATACCCTCGGCAACGCGCTGCGGCGCGTGCTGCTGTCCTCCATGCCGGGCGCTGCCGTCACGGAAGCCGACATCGACGGTGTATTGCACGAGTACACGAGCATCGAGGGCGTGCAGGAGGACGTGGTCGACGTCCTGCTGAACCTCAAGGCCATCGCCCTGCGCATGCACTCGCGCGACCAGGCCGAAATCCGTCTGCACAAGAAGGGCCCGGGCCCGGTCACGGCCGGCGACATCGCCGGTGACCACGACATCGAGGTCCTGAACCCGGACCTGGTGATCGCGAACCTGACCAAGGCCGGCGAGCTCAACATGACGCTCAAGGTCGAGCGCGGCCGCGGCTATCGCCCGGCGGTGCAGCGCGTGGCGTTCGAGGAGCAGAGCCGCCCGATCGGGCGCCTGCAGCTCGATGCCTCGTTCTCGCCGGTGCGTCGCGTCACCTACACGGTGGAGAGCGCGCGCGTCGAGCAGCGCACCGACCTCGACAAGCTGATCATCGACATCGAGACCAACGGCACGATCGATCCGGAAGAAGCCATCCGGCGCGCCGGCTCGATCCTCAAGGACCAGCTGTCGGTGTTCGTCGACCTGCAGGGCCAGGAGGACGCGGTCACCAAGGCCGCCGAATCGCAGTTCGATCCGATCCTGCTGCGTCCCGTCGACGAGCTCGAGCTCACCGTGCGCAGCGCCAACTGCCTCAAGGCCGAGAACATCCACTACATCGGCGATCTCGTGCAGCGCACGGAGGTCGAGCTGCTGCGCACGCCGAACCTCGGCAAGAAGTCGCTCACCGAGATCAAGGAAGTGCTGGAAAGCCACGGCCTGACGCTCGGCATGCGCCTGGAGAACTGGCCGCCGGCGGGACTCAAGCGCGACGACGAGCGCGAGGTTGTTTAGAGATGCGTCACCAACTTTCGGGCCGCCAGCTCAGCCGCAACGCGTCGCATCGGCACGCGCTGATGCGCAACATGGCGACCTCGCTGCTGCGTCACGAGACCATCCGCACCACGCTGCCCAAGGCGAAAGAGCTGCGCCGCGTGGTCGAGCCGCTGATCACGCTCGCCAAGAGCGACAGCCAGGCCTCGCGCCGCCGCGCCTTCGATGCGCTGCGCGACGAGGCGGTGGTCGAGAAATTGTTCGGCGAGCTCGGGCCGCGCTACCAGACCCGTCCGGGCGGCTACACGCGCATCCTGCGCATGTTCCCGCGCCCGGGCGATGCAGCACCGATGGCGCTGATGCAACTCGTGGATCAGCCGGAAACGGCCGGCGCGCCGACAGCGGATGCGGCTGAGACGAAGAAGGCGAAGAAGGCCAAGGCACCGAAGGCGCCTGCCGCCGCAGCCGCGGAAGAAGCCAAGCCGAAGAAGGCGAAGGCAAAGAAAGCCGCTGCCAGCGAAGAGAGCGAGGCGCCTGCCAAGTCTGCGAAGAAGAAGGCGCCCGCCAGGAAGAAGGCGGCAGCGAAGAAGGCCGGCAGCGCGAAGAAGAAGTAAATCGCCACGCAGCGGCCACGAGCCGCAATTGACATGTGTCCCCATGTGCATATGTTCCCCACATGCCGAAGATGATTCAGTTGCGCCACGTTTCCGACAGCCTGCATCGTGAGCTGAAGGCGCGGGCGGCCTTGGCCGGGCTGCCCCTGTCCGACTTCCTGATCCGCGAAGTGCGTCGCATCGCGCAGCGGCCGACATCGGAGGAAATTCGTCGCCGGCTGACGAGCCGGCCGAGTGTCACGCCGAGGGTGTCTCCGGCGCGTGCCGTACGTGCTGAGCGCGAAAGCCGCTAGAGGGAAAGCCGGGCTTTGGTCGTCATCGACGCGTCCGCCGTTCTGGAATTGCTGCTGAACTCACCGCACCGTGCAAGCATCGAGCTGGTGAGTTGAGCCCCATCGCGCTTGGAATGGCGGCGGATGCTCTGACGAAAGGCAGGGTCGTGTCCTGACGACTTGCGGTCCCGCTGCGGCGTGGATTTCTTCAACCTGCGCGGCTTCACAGACCCAGGGAAGCCGGCCATGTCGCAGCGCGATTCTCGCGGAAATCCACTCTCCAGCTCGAACCCCAAATCGCTCGCCCGCTACGAGCAGGCGCTCGACCTGATCCACGGCTACTTCGTCGATCCCATGGTGGTGCTCGATGCGGCGCTCGCAGAGGACCCCGATTTCGTCATGGCGCACTGCATGCGCGCCGGCTACGCGATCCTGTTCGGCGACAGCGCCGTGCAGCCGCAATTGCGCGCCGCGGTCGAAGCCGGCGAAGCACGCCTCGCGCTCGCCAACGACCGCGAGCGCCGCCACCTCGCCGCCGCGCGCGCCTGGCTCGATGGCGAGTTCGCCCTCGGCGTGCGCCGCTACGGCGAGACCCTCGAGTACTACCCGCGCGACAGCCTCGCGTTGCAGCTCGCCCATGTCGGCGACTTCTTCCTGGGTCAATCCAGCCTGCTGCGCGACCGCATCGCCCAGGTGCTGCCGTTCTGGGATGCCTCGGTTCCCGGTTACGGCTACCTGCTCGGCATGCACGCTTTCGGCCTGGAAGAGTGTGCCGAATACGCGCGCGCCGAAGAATCCGGTCGCCGCGCCCTCGAGAACAACGCACGCGACGCCTGGGCCGTGCACGCCGTGGCGCACGTGATGGAGATGCAGGGACGACATGCCGACGGCATCGAATGGCTGAATTCGCGCAGCGCCGACTGGGCGCCGGACAACGCGTTCGCCATCCACAACTGGTGGCACCTCGCGCTCTATCACCTCGACCTGAGCGATCACGCGCGCGTGCTGGAGCTCTACGATCAGCGCATTCGCGCGCAGCCTTCGCCCTATGCGCTGGACATGGTCGATGCCACCGCGCTGCTGTGGCGCCTGCACCTGCGCGGCGTCGACGTCGGTGCGCGCTGGCAGGAGCTCGCCACGAGCTGGGAGCGCACGCTCGATGACGGGTTCTACGCGTTCAACGACGTGCACGCGATGATGAGCTTCGTGGCCGCCGACCGGCGTGCCTCGATGCTCAAGCTCCTCGGCACGCTCGAGCGGCGCGCGCATGGGCAGGGCACCAACGCCATGATGACGCGCCAGGTGGGGCTGCCACTGTGCAACGCGCTGGCCGCGTTCGCCGAAGGCCGCTACGCACCGGCGCTCGATACGTTGCTGGAGGTGCGCACCATCGCGAACCGTTTCGGCGGCAGTCACGCGCAGCGCGATCTCATTCACCTCACCGCCGTGGAGACGGCGCATCGCGCGGGACGCAATCGCCTCAGTTTCGCGCTCGCGTCCGAGCGCACCAGCAGCAAGCCCACGAGCCCGTTCAACATGATGCTGGCCGCGCGCGCGCGGCAACGGATCTCGCAGGCCGCCTGAAGGCAGCACCGGGATTGTGCACAATCCCGGTACCCCATTGCTGCACAATACCGCGCGAACCTCAGCGGGAGATTCGCGCCCATGAACGTCGCTATCGAGATCGTCGGCTGGCTCGGCGCCGTGCTGATTCTTGCCGCATACGGACTGGTGTCCACCGGCCGGCTGGATGGCCGCTCGTCGCTGTTCCAGTGGCTCAACATCGTGGGCGCGAGCGGCTTCGTGATCAACAGCGGCTGGAACGGCGCCTTTCCTTCCGCGACGGTGAATGTCGTATGGATCGGGATCGGCCTATACGCGCTGGCGCGGCGTCCGGAACGCCGAAACGTGGGGTGAATCCGCGTCGAAGAAGCGCCACGGCTTGAGCGCCCAGTCGCCCGCGTAGTCCACCCCGATGCGGGTACTGCGGGCGATGCGCGGCGGCGCGAGGATCGACGGCCGCTCGATCCACAGCCGATCGCCGCACAGATCCGCATCGTTCAGCCTGCGATCGATATTCATCGCGCGGCACAGGAGGCCCGGCCCGCTCGCCCTCTCGATTCCCCGCACCGGCTCGAGCGCGCGGATCAGCACGGCATGCGGCGTTTCCTGCGCACCGGTGACCACATTGAGGCAGTGCCAGACGCCGTAGATGAAGTAGACGTACGCATGGCCGGGTGGACCGAACATGACTTCAGTACGCTCGGTGCGCCGGCCGCGCGCCGAGTGCGCGGCGAGATCGCGTGGACCCTGGTACGCCTCGGTTTCCACGATGCGCCCGGCGCGCAGGCGCCTGCCATCCTTGTGGACCAGGTGCATGCCGATCAACTCGCGCGCCACGGTCAGCGTGCGGCGGGCATAAAAGTCTCGTTCGAGCTTCATCGTGGGATATCGGGCTCTCGTCGAATGCTGCTGCCCATGGCGCGCAGCCGGACGGTGTCTTAGGCTGTTACCCGTCCGGCATCTTCCGGGCATCGCACAGGGGAGAGGGCTATGGGCCTCGTCTCAGAATTCAAAGAATTTGCGATGAAAGGCAACGTCGTCGACATGGCGGTCGGCGTGATCATCGGCACGGCGTTCGGAAAGATCGTTTCCTCGCTGGTGGCCGACGTGGTGATGCCGCCTCTGGGCCTGGCGATCGGAGGCGTCAATTTCGCGGACCTGGCCGCTGCGCTGGGCATGGATGCCAGGAGCGGTGAGCCGGTCGTCCTGCGCTACGGCGTCTTTCTGCAGTCGATCTTCGATTTCCTGATCATCGCGCTCGTGCTGTTCCTGGCCATCCGCGGCCTCAACAAGCTGAAGAAGCCTCCTCCTGCTGCGGCTCCGGCAGCTCCGCCGCAGGAAGTCGCCCTTCTCAAGGAGATCCGCGACCTGCTCGCCAGGCAGCAGCGCTGACTGGAAGGTTGGCGGCAGCGGAACTCCGGTTACCTCGACGTATCGCCGCAGCACAGGTGTCAAGCGGCGGCGGCGAACGCTTCGCGGGTGAGGTTGCGACGACCGTCAGCCGTCACGACGACGTTGTCCTCGATACGGATGCCGCCGAACGGCTTGAGCTGCTCGACGCGCTTCCAGTTGATGTCCCTGCCGATGCCGTTGCCCCGCCCCTTGGCGAGCAACTGCTCGATGAAGTAGACGCCCGGCTCCACGGTCACCGCGAAGCCGGGCTCGAGCTTGCGGGTGAGGCGCAGATACGGTTGCCCGGCCGGCTTGTCGATCGTCGCCCCCGATTCGTCGCGCATGAAGCCGCCCACGTCGTGCACCTGCAGGCCGAGCAGGTGGCCGACGCCGTGCGGGAAGAACACGTTCGACAGGCCGCTCGCAACCGCCGCCTCTGCATCCGCCCTGATCACGTCGGCATCGCGCAGGAACTGCGCGATCTCGCGGTGCGCGAGCATCTGGAACTCGCGCCAGTCGCTCCCCGGTCCCACTGCCGCGCACAGGCGCTGCTGCAAGGCGTCGAATGCGCGCACCAGTTCCGCGAACTCGTCGGCGCGCGCGGAGTACGTGCGCGTGATGTCGCACGCATAGCCGTGGTGCGTGGCGCCGGCGTCGATCAGGAACGAGTGCCGCGCGCTCGGGGGAGGGGCGCTGCGGGCCAGGTTCTGGTAATGCAGCACCGCGGCGTTGTCGTTGAACGCCACGATGTTGTTGTACGGCATCTCCTCCTCGCGCTGGCCGCAGGCCTCCAGATAGGCCATATGGGCGGCGTACTCCGAGCCGCCGGCGCGGAACACCTGTTCCGCGGCGCGGTGGCCGCGCGCAGCGCGCAGCGACGCTTCGAACATGCACTCCACTTCGTACGAAGTCTTGACCGCGCGGGCGTAGTGCAAGCTGTCCAGCAGGGGCTGCGGATTCACCCGCCCGAAACCCCACGGCGAGACCTCGGGCGACATCTCACCGACGAACGCGACGTCGCCCAGCGAGGAGGGCAGCTGATTGCGGGCCTCGGACACGGTCGCGATGGGCCGGACGTTGAATTCGCGCACCCAGAAGGCATCGGGGAGGGCGGCGGGTTTGTACCAGTAGTCGACCGGCTGGTGGAACAGCAGGAGGGGCCTGGAACCGGGCGTGTAGAGGATGAAACACTCGGGATTGTCGGTGACCGGCGCCCAGGCCTTGAAGTGCGGGTTGACCTTGAAGGGGTAGCTCTGGTCGTCCAGGAATTGCATCGGCAAGGTCCCGGAATACACCACGAGTGCCCGGCCCCCGGCCCGTTCCAGGGCATGGTCGGCGCGCCGGCACACGGTCCGCAGGTGTTCGGTATACAGCGAGGTCCAGCGATCGGTCATGGCGGATCGTGTCTCCTGGGGGTAACAGGGTGGCCAGGGGGCGAAGGATAGCGCGCAGGAGGGCTGCCAAGCCTCAAAGTAAGGCGCCCGAGCGTTGCCTATAGGCGACACCCACGAGTTTCAAATGCCTGGGGAACTCTCTAGAATGCGCGGCCGCGACAAGGTGAATTAAAAGAACCTAGTTTGCCTGTTCGTTGGTCCTTCAACTTTCAAACACTTTTCGGGGTATCGAGATGAAGATCAAATTAGCTCTTGGCGCCCTTGCTGTGGCGCTTGCGCTGAGCGCCTGTGGCAAGAAGGAAGAGCCGGTCGACACGGCTCCGGCACCGGAAGCGACACCTCCGGCCGAGCCCGCGCCGGCACCTGACGCGACTGCTCCGGTTGATCCGAATGCGCCGGCTCCCGATGCGACCACGCCGCCGGCTGAGACGCCTCCCGCTGAGACGCCTCCCTCGTCGTAATTGCTGATGTGACCACGGACCACCCGGGCGGGCGTCAGCCCGCCCGGGTCGTGTCCAGACCCTCGAGATTGCCGTGGCGGTTAGTCTGCGCGATGCCAAGGGGTCGCCCGACGACCGCAGGTGGATCCAGAGCGTCTACCGCGAGTATCTGAACGACCTGGCCAGCCTCAACACCGGCTTGTTCCCGGTATTGGGCGAATTCGGCCACCGCGAACCCGACCTCCTGGCGCGCTGGTTCGCCGACGACCGCTCCCACCCCCTGATCATCCTCAAGTCCGACCAACCGGCCGGTTTCGCCCTGGTGGTACGACCGCAGCCCACCCCGGCGACGCAGCCCCAGATCGACTACCGCATGTCGGAATTCTTCGTCGCGCAGAAGCACCGGCGGCTGGGCGTCGGGCAGGACGCCGCGACCCTGATCTTCAATCGCTTCGCCGGACAATGGGAAGTCACCGAGTACCTGCGCAACGCGGGCGCGGTCGGCTTCTGGCGCCGGGTGATCAGCAACTACACGCGCGGCCGCTACCAGGAACGCATCGTCGATGGCGAGGTCAGGCAGATCTTTCGCACTGTCACGCGCGCGTAACGGGTGGCAGTTCGCGGGGGTGTCTCCTTCCGACTTACCCACATTTCGCGAAACGCAACTGGCCGTTAGCTCGATTTCGGGCGAAACAGTTCGCGGGGTACGGCAGCGAGTCGTTGCTGTAATCAAGAGGGACGGCGAAATGTGGATAAGTCGGAAGGAGACACCCCCGCGAACTGCTATGGGCGGTTAGCTGAGGGAGACCTCCTTGCGATCTATCTGTCGACGTGTGCGTTGACTTGAGTTGAGTCGAATCTGCATCACTCGAGCGCCGGGGTCCGCCGAAGAGTTGCCAGGGCAGGGACGACTTGAGTTGCCGCAGCGAGGCGACCTCTGTCCGACTTATCCACATTTCGCCGTCACTCTTGTTTACGCCCAAGACCCGCTACCGTACCCCGCGAACTGCAACCCCCCGAACTACCGCTAACGGCCAGTTGCGTTTCGCGAAATGTGGGTAAGTCGGACAGAGGTCGCCTCGCCTCGCTACCAAGCAATCCCATAATCCTCGCCATGATTACTCGATCCACCCCACAGCGATCCGTGTTCGCGATCGATCATGATGGCGTTGATCGGTCCCGAAGTGATCGGCTGGAACTGCAGCTTGTACCCCAGCCGCCCGAGCTCCTCGCGCGTCCACGGTGGCGTGGACTCGTTCACCAGCAGCACGCCGGGCTGCGACTGGTGCTCGGAGAACGATTCGCGCATCTGGAAACTGAGGATGTTCGCGGCCTCGACCGCTTCCTGCGGCGTCATGCCGAACTCGACCACGTTGAGAAAGAACTGCAGCAGGTTCTGATCCTGCGAATCGCCGCCCTGCACGGCGAACGCGAGGAAAGGCTTGCCGTCCTTGAGCGCGAGCGAGGGCGTCAGCGTCGCGCGCGGCCGCTTGCCGGGCGCCACGACATTGTAGGGATTCTCGGCCGGATCGAGCACGAAACTCTGCATCCGCTGCGACAGACCGATGCCGGTACGGCCGGCGATCACCGCGGGCACCCAGCCGCCGCTCGGTGTGACTGATACGACCCAGCCTTCCTTGTCCGCGGCCTCCACCGAGGTCGTCCCGCCGAAGAAGCCGCTGTCCGCCGGCTTGCTGTTGCCGTTCGTGCGCCAGGCCGCGAGCTCGCGCTTGAACGGATTCTGGCCGTCCTGGAACGGATACGGGTCGCCGGGCCGGCTATCCGGGTCGTTGCGCCCGTACTGGATCGACTTGGCGCGTGCGCGCGCATAGTCCTTGGACAGCAGGCCGCGAATCGGCTCGGCGGGCGGGAAGTAGGGATCGCCGTAGTAGAAGTCGCGATCCGCGAAGGCGAGGCTCATTGCCTGGTAGAGCGTGTGGATGTAGCGCGTGCTGTTGTAGCCCATGCCCTGCAGGTCGAAGTTCTCCAGGATGTTCAGCGCCTGGAGCATCGCGGGGCCCTGCACCCAGTGCGTGAGCTTGTACACCTCGATGCCCTTGTAGTTGACGTGCACCGGCTCTTCGACTTTCACCTGCCAGTTGGCGAGATCCTCGCGCGTGAACAGGCCACCCAGCTCGCGCGTGCCGCGCACCATTTCCTCGGCGACATCGCCTCTATAGAAACGATCGTAGGCCGCCTGGATGGCCGCCTTGCGATCCTTGCCCGCCGCGAGGGCCACGCGCTCCGCTTCCACGAGCTTGCGCAACGTGGCGGCGAGCTCAGGTTGACGGAAAATCTCGCCGGCGCGGGGCGCTTCGCGCGTCTCGCCCAGGTGCGGCAGCATGATGCGCCGCGAATCGGCCCACTGTTTCAGTCTGGCCTTGTCCGCCTCGATGCGGTCAGCGAGCTGGGCCTCGATGGGATAGCCGTCGGCCAAAGCGATCGCGGGCGCAAGAACGTCGGCGAGACTGAGCTTTCCATACTCCGCGAGCATGACCATGATCCCGCCCGGCGTGCCGGGAGTGACCGCGGCGAGCGGACCGTATTCCGGCGGATAGTTGAGCTTCTGCTTGCGGAAGAATTCCGGCGTCGCGCCGGTGGGAGCGACGCCCAGCGCATTGATGCCGATGACCTTGCCGGTGTGCGGGTTATAGATGAGTGCCTGGGTCTCGCCGCCCCACGACAGCGTGTCCCACAGGGTGGAGGTGGCTGCGATCATCGCGCACGCCGCGTCCACAGCATTGCCGCCTTTCTGAAAAATCATCGCTCCGGCCGTCGCGCCCAGCGGCTTGCCGGTGATCGCCATCCAGTTCTGGCCATGCAGAGGCGGCTTGGCCGTGCGCGCCTGGGCTGGAGCGCCTGCCAGCGCGAACGCGAGCGCCAGTGTGATCCCGGTCAAGAAAGCCTGTGGGTGGCTGCTGGCCATGTCGTCCTCCGAAAGCGGCGAGTCTACTTTGCCATGGGCGGTGATGCTCCGCGAAGCCGCGCTGGTCACCGTGCTCACCCTCGGTGGAGGTCATGTTCTGCTCGGTCGCCCAGAACGTGGGCGGCAACGCCATCGGCGTGATGCTCACCGGGATGGGCAAGGACGGCGCTGGGACATTGCTGGAGATGCGCGAAGCCGGGGCTGCCACCCTGGGCGCAGGATGAGGCCTCCAGCGTCGTGTGGGGCATGCCCGGAGCCGCTTGGCAGGCCGGCGCGGTGGAGTCGCTGCATCCCCCTTGCGGAGATCTCAGCGCGCCTCATCGACCTTGTGGGTTCGCGCTCCGTGTGCGCACAGGCCAACCTCGCCTGGATGGCTCTAAGGGAAACCCCCAATCCGTCCGTCTCAAGACTGGAGATGGCGGAAGAAATCGAGGCGCTGCGCCAGGCGCTCGGCACTCAGCTGCGGCGCTTGTAGATCTCGCGGTCGACGATTTCCATCAGGCGCCGTGGATCGCCGGGCGTGGCGAAGCCGAACTGGCGGTACAGGCCGTGGGCATCGGCCGTAGCCAGCATCCAGCGGCGCAGGCCCTGCAGATCGGGGTGCGCCTGGACGCAACGCATCAGGAACTTGGCGAGCCCGCGCCCGCGCCACGCTTCGAGCACGAACACGTCGGCGAGATAACCCATGGTGGCGCGATCGGTGATGACGCGCGCGAATCCGATCTGCTCGCTTTGCCCGACGCCGGTGCGGAACAGACCGAAACACACCGAGTGCTCGAGCGAGCGCTCCACGACCTCGAGCGGAATGTCCTGCGCCCAGTAGGAACGGCGCAGGTACCCGTGGATCACGCCCAGGTCCAGGCGCGCACGCTCGTCGCTCACCGTGAATTCGCCGTGCCGCCACTCCATCGCGGTATCGTACGGTGCGGCGCCGCCCGGATGAAGCGGCGCAGCGTCCGAGCGCGTAAACTGCCGCCCGCCACTCCCTGGGGGGGACCGCCATGGGCAAGAATTCCACCGGCAAGACCGACAATGCAGCCGTCATCCAGGTGCTCAACCGGATCCTCGAGCTCGAGCTCGCCGGCGTGGTGCGCTACTTGCACTACAGTTTCATGATCTTCGGGCCGAGTCGCATCCCGATCACCGGCTGGTTGCGGGCGCAAGCGGACGAGTCGCGCGACCACGCGGTGCTGGCCGGGGAACACGTCACGACGCTCGGCGGCCACCCCTCGCTCGAGATCGGGGAGCTGCTGGAAACGCACAAGCACGCGATCGACGACATCCTCAAGGAAGCGCACGCCCACGAAGAGCTCGGCCTGGCCGAGTACCGCCGCCTGCTCGACAGGGTGGCCGGCGAGAACATCTTGCTGGAGGAATACGCTCGCGCGCAGATCGCCGCTGAAGAACAGCACCTTGCCGAGATCCGCAAGATGATGCGACGGGGTTGATCCGTGCACCGGTTTCTTCCCGGCTTAAGCCGGGAAGAAACCGGTGCTTCGACGTAGACGAGCGACCGCGGCGTCCACCTTCAGCGCGACTGCGCCACTATTTCATCGCTGCGCGCCGATCTCCTCCCGACTTATCCACATTTCCCCGTCACTCTTGATTACACCCGCCGCAAGCTGACGTACCCCGCGAACTGCAACTCCTGAATCACCGTGTACGGCCGGTTGCGTTTCGGGAAATGTGGATAAGTCGGGAGGAGATCGGCGCGCAGCCCGCATATATAGAGTGGCACAACCGCTTATGTAATCCCGCGCGCAAAGCGAGTAGCGCGTCATCCACCAATAATGTGTGAACTGCGTCGCGCCGGGCGACCACTCGTCCGGCGCACCCGCCCGATCGTCGGAGCAAGTTGAGGCTGCGCGCGCGCCATTGGATAAGGCGCGCCATGCGCAAGAAACACAGCGGCTTTACGCTCATGGAACTCATGGTCACGCTGGCCGTGGCCGCCGTGCTCCTCGGCCTGGCCGTGCCCAACTTCCGCGACTTCATCCGCAACAGCCGGCTCACCTCCGCTGCCAACGATCTGATCGTCGCACTCAACGCCGCACGCACCGAGGCGATCAAGCGCCAGCTTCCGGTGGCCGTGTGCGCCACTGGCGATGCCACTGCTTCGCCACCGGTATGCAGCGGCGGCGCTTACACCGCCTGGGTCGTCTGGGTGGACGCGAACAACAACTGGATACCCGACAACGTCGCGGCCGAGCAAGTGCTGGTGCGCCACGAAACCCTCGACCCGTCGGTGCTGGTGCGCGTCGACGGCGCCGAAACCGGTGTCGTGAAATTCCGGCCCAGCGGTTTCGCTGCCGATCCCAGCGGCGGTTTCGTGCCCACCTCGAATATCGTGATCTGCGATGTGCGCGGCAGCGCGGCCACCGCCGGCGGCACATCTGCAGCCCGCGCGCTGCTGATCACCGCCACGGGACGCGCCCGTGTGACCCGCGACAAGGGTGAGATCGACACCGCGCTCGGTCTGATCGGCGATACGTGTCCGTAGCAGGAGGACCCATGCCCTGTATCAGTCAACGTGGACGCTCGGCCGGTTTCGGCATCGTCGAGGTGCTGGTAGCCCTCGTCGTGCTGGCGGTCGGCATGCTCGGGATCGCCGGGCTGTACGTCACGACGCTGCGCGCCAGCAACGGCGCGATCTACCGCACGCTGGCGGTCAACCTGGCTGCCGACATGGCCGATCGCATTCGCGCGAATCCGCGGGCCGGCATTGCTTACCAGAATGCTCCTGCGGATCGCGGCTGCGTTGCCGGCGCCGGCGACTGCAATCGCCAGGCGATGGCCGAGGACGACCTGTTCCATTGGGCCGCGGAATTGCAGGCCGCGCTGCCCGACGACGGCAATGCGGGTACGCCGCAGGGAACTGTCGCAGTTGACGAGGCGCTCGCGCCGCTGCGCACCTACACCATTACCGTCACGTGGGTCGAGCCGTCCGAGCTGCAACCGCTCATCTACACGCTGAGAATGCAGACATGAGGGCGCGTCGAGTCATGACGACGAACGGCAAGCACTCGCAGCGCCAGCGCGGCCTGAGCCTGATCGAGCTGATGGTGGCCATGGTCATCGGCATGGTGCTGATCGGGGGCGCCGTGTTCGTCTACGCGCAGAGCCGCAGCGCCTTCGGCGTGAACGAAAACGTCGCGCGTCTGCAGGAGACCGCGCGCTACGCGATGAGCGTGATCGAGCCGGACGTGCGCATGAGCAGTTTCTGGGGATTGATGAACGACCCCGAGCTGATCATCGACCGCGCCACGCAGGCGCAGGCTGCCTCCGCCATTGCGGCGAGTACATGCGGCAACAACTTCGCGGTCGACCTGTACACGACCGTGGAAGGATCCGACGGCAGCTATAACCTGGCCTGCGCCGCGTTCGGCACAGCCCAGGTCAATGCTGACACGCTGACGGTGCGGCGCGCTTCCGCCACTACGGCGGCGGCCCAGGGCGGGACCGTGCAGGTCTGGAGCACGCGCACGCTGGGCAGGTTGTTCAGCGACGGCATCGCGCCTGGCCCGCTGGCGCCCAACGGTCAGATCAACAATCTCATCGTCGACACGTACTATGTCTCGCAGGATTCCGACACCATTGCGGGCCTGCCCTCTCTGAGGCGCCAGGCGCTGGCCGGCACGGATTTCCAGGATCAGGAAATCGTCACCGGCGTCGAGGATCTGCAGGTCCAGCTCGGCATCGACCCGAACGGCATCGCCGGCGAAGCCACGCGCTACGTCGATCCCGACGCGGCGCTGCCGGTGGGCTCGCAGGTGGTCTCGGTGCGCCTGTGGATCCTGGTGCGCTCCGATAATCCGGAAGTCGGCTTCACCGACGGCCGCACTTATACCTACGGCAACCGCGTCTACACGCCGAACGACGGCTTCAGACGCGTGCTGTTCACGCGCACGATCCAGGTGCGCAATTCCCTGGGTTGAACGCCATGCACAGTCGCAAGCAATTCGGCAAACCCGTCGCTCGCCAACGCGGCGCTGCCCTGGTGGTCGGCCTGATCCTGCTGCTCGTGCTCACCTTGCTGGCGGTCACCGGCATGAACACCGCCAGCACGGAGCTGATCATGGCGGGCAACGAGCAGTATCAGGAGAACGCATTCCAGGCTGCCGAGATGGGCATCGAGCAGGCCATGCGCAACGGCAATTTCAATCCGAGCACGGCCTCGGAGCCGGTTGCCGCGACGCTGGTTCCGGGCAGCGCGAACGAGTACTACAGCGGAGCGATCACGCCGCAGCCGGGACCGAACCAGCCGCAGCAGGCGATGTGGGGCAACCGCTGGGACAGCTTCTTGACGTTCCATTTCGAGGTGCGGAGCACGGGCACTAGCGTGCGTGGCGCCACCACGACGCATAACCAGGGCATGTTCGTGATATCGCCGTTCGATCCGGGTACGCCTCCGCCGCTGAACGGCGTGCCCACGGCGCTGACCCCGTAGCCGCACCGACCGACAGGATTGCTGGGAGAGTCATCATGTGGATTCGTACGCTCACGCTTCTCGCGCTTCTCACCGCGCCGCTCGCAGCGCAGCGCGTGCTCGCCGCCTCTCCTCAGGAGGCGATCGAAACGAGCACTGCTGAAGTCACCGTGCCGACGACGGTCGGCGGCTCGCTGATCGCGCGTTCCTGCCGCACCTGCGAGTACTTGACCGTCACGCTGGCTGACACCACGCAGTTCTTCGCCGGCCGCCAGGAAATCAGCGCGGCGCAGTTCCAGCAGATCGTGGCGGACGGCCGGCCACGCTCCCTGACCATCATCTACGACCGCGCCAATCGCACCATGACCCGCGTGGTCGTGCCCGCGGCCAGTGTCAAGCCGAAGTGAACGTACCGATCGACGGAACCGGCAGAGCATCGAGGTTTGCAGTCATGGATTCTATGAAACATCGCATTCTGGGTCTGCTGGTCGGCGCCGGGCTCACGCTCGCGGGCGCCGGTTCGGCCTCGGCGGACGACACCGAGATCTTCATCCCGCAGGGCGGCACGGGCGTCAAGCCGAACGTGCTGTTCATCCTCGACACCTCGGGCAGCATGGAGAGCGAGGTCATCACGGAGAATGCTCCGTACGATCCGCTGATCGTGTACGCGGGCAGCTGCAGCACCGCGCGAGTCTACTGGCAGCGCGACCAGGGCAGCCCGCTGTTGCCGCCGTCGTGCGCGGCGGCCAACAACAACTGGTTCAATCTCACCTCGATGAAGTGCCAGGCCGCGCTCAACGAGTTCACCATCCAGGGCAAGTCCTCCACGATGCGCGCCGCGCAGTTCAGTAGCACCAACGTGCGTTGGGAACAGATCCGCGCCACGGTCAAGAGCCTGCCGGTCGAGTGCCGACCGGACGCCGGCGTGCATGGCGACGGTGTCAACCTGTTGCGCCTGTACGCGCGCGACAACGCCAACCGCTGGGGTACGGTCCTGCAGCAGATCACCTGGAATGCGAACAACACCAATCGCAACTACGTGTTCTACAGCGCCAACTACCTCAACTGGTACAACAACCCGGCCAACGTGGTCACCGGCACGCGCCTGTCGGTCATGCAGGACGTGATGACGAACCTGCTCTCCGAGATCAGCGGCGTGAACGTCGGTCTCATGCGCTATAGCAACAACACCAACAATGGCTGCAGCGACACCGCGACGGCCGAGGGCGGCATGGTCACCTTCCCGATGTCGGACGTCGACGCGGGCACGGTGCGCGATGACCTCATCAACACGGTGAAGAGCTACAACGCTTCGGGCTGCACGCCGCTGTCCGAGACTCTCTACGAGTCGTATCTGTACCTGAGCGGCAAGGACTGGGCCTATGGCAGGGACTCGTACTCCTCGCCCGGCAACTCGTTCCCCAGCGTTCCGGCGTCGCGCCGTTCGGACAACAGCGACGTCTACCAGACGCCGCTGGAGTTCGCCTGCCAGTCCACTTACATCGTGTATCTCACCGACGGTGAGCCGACCTCCGACGACTCGGCGGACGGCGAGATCGAGGCGTTGACCGGCACCTGCGACGGCTCGGGCGACGGGCACTGCCTGGACGATCTGGCCCAGTACATGTTCGAGACCGATCTTTCCGGCACTGTCGCCGACGTGCAGAACGTCAAGTCTTACTGGATCGGCTTCGGTCCCGACGTGACGGGCAGCGCGCTGCTGCAGACCACCGCCCAGCGCGGCGGCGGGCAATTCTACAGCGCCGACAACACGCAGGGTCTCACCGCGGTGCTGAGCGCCATCGTCAACAACATCGCCAACTCCACGACCACGTTCGTCGCGCCCTCGGTGTCGGTCAACGCCTTCAACCGCACCCAGACCCTGAGCGACCTGTATGTCTCGGTGTTCAAGCCCAACACCAACCTGCGCTGGCTGGGCAACGTCAAGAAGTACAAGGTCGTCGACGGCGTGATCGTCGATGCCGACGACCAGCCGGCCGTGGTCGACGGCTTCTTCGCCAACGGCTCGCGCAGCATCTGGTCGGCGACCGACGACGATGCCGAGGTGGACAAGGGTGGAGCCGCCAGCCGGCTGCCGGACAATCCGGACAACCGCAGGGTCTACACCGACATCGATACGTCCGCGAGCGATCTGACGGCGAACGGCAACGCCCTCGCCGTGGCCAATACCACTTTCCTTACCGACGCCGTGCTGGGCACGGGCGCGCCGGGCCAGCCGACGCGCAGCAACGTCATCGAATGGATCCGGGGCCGCGACGTGAAGGGCGATCCGACCCAGGTGCGGCACGACATGGGTGACCCGGTGCACGCCAAGCCGGCAGTGGTGATCTATGGCGGCACGGCCGCGGCGCCGGACGCCGTGGTCTTCGCTCCGACCAACGACGGCATGATCCAAGCGATCGACGCCGACGACGGCAGCGAGATCTGGGCGTTCATGCCCTCCGATCAGCTCGACAACATCATCGCGCTGTTCGAGAACCAGCCCACCACCGCCAAGCATTACAGCCTGGACGGTGAGGTGCGCGTGCTCAAGTACAACGTCGATCAGGACGGCGTGGTCGAGCCTTCCGACGGCGACAAGGTGTACATCTACTTCGGTCAGCGCCGCGGTGGTAGCAGCTACTACGCGCTGGAACGTCACCGACCGCGCCACGCCGCGCCATCTCTGGACCATCGGCCCGGCGCAGCTCCCCGGCCTCGGCCAGACCTGGTCGGCGCCGATCGTCGGCCGCGTCAACATCGGCGGCGCCTCGCAGAACTCGCAGAAGCTGGTGCTGATCATCGCCGGCGGCTACGACGACACGCAGGACAACTACGCGTACAAGACGGACCTGATCGGCAACAGCGTGTACTTCGTCGATGCAGTGACCGGCAGCATGCTGTGGCGCGGTACGCGCGCCGGCGGGAATTTCAACCACACGCGCATGCAGCACTCGATTCCGAGCAACGTGTCCCTGCTCGACCTGGACGGCGATACCTACACCGACCGCATGTACGTCGGCGACATGGGCGGCCTGATCTGGCGCTTCGACATCTACAATGGCAACGCGGTGAGCAACCTCGTGACCGGCGGCGTGATGGCAGACCTCGGTGCGGCCTCGCTCGCAGCGCCCCAACCGATGAGCGACAGCCGCCGCCTCTACAACACCCCGGACGTGTCGCTGATGCGGCGCCGCGGCCGGTCGACCTTCTTCAACATCGCCATGGGCTCGGGCTACCGCGGCCATCCGCTGGACGACGACACCGTGGACCGCTTCTACTCGATCCGCGACTATCGTCCGTTCACGAAGCTGACCCAGGCACAGTACGACCTGATCACGCCGCTCCGCGACAGCGACCTCATCGACATCACCGACGATGCCTCGCCGTCGCTGGCGGACGACGTGGTGGGCTGGAAGCTGGAGCTGCGGCTGCCGGGCGAGAAGGTGCTCGCGGAGTCGCGCACGTTCAACAATTCCATCTTCTTCCCGACCTACATCCCGAACACCGGCACGCTGGAGGCCTGCGAGCCCCCGGAAGGCAACAACCGCGTCTACGTGGTCAGCGCCTTCGATGGATCGCCGGTGATCGAGCAGGATGGCGTCGCCACCGACAGCAACAATGACGGATATCCGGACTTGACAGTCGATGACCGGTACTCTGACCTCGACCAGAGCGGTATCGCGCCCGAGACCGTCATGCTCTTCCCGGGCGGCGGCGGCGGGACCGACCCGGTGATCTGCCTGAACGGCGTGGAGGTGCTCGAGGCCTGCACCAGCTTCTCCAGCCGGATGCGGACGTTCTGGCGCGAATCGGCAGCCAACTAGCACGCAACAAGGAACAGTCCAATGAAAAGGCACCTGCGCGGCGTGACGCTGATCGAGCTCATGATAGTGATCGTCGTGGTGGCGATCCTGGCGAGCGTCGCTTTGCCGTCGTATCGCCGGTACATGATGCGCACCAACCGCACGGATGCGACCGCAGCGCTCCTGCAGTTGCGCATCGCGCAGGAGAAGTTCTTTCTGCAGAACGACACTTATGCAACTACGACCGCACAGGTGTTGGCGGCCCCACCCGGGGGACTCGGTATCCTGAGCCCGACCGCCAACGGTAACTACACGATCAGTCTGCAGGCGGGGGCCACTCCCACGTCGTACACCGCACAAGCGGCCCCTGCGGGTGGCCAGGTGGCGGATACGCAGTGCACCCTGCTCACGATCAACGAGTCCGGCGTGCGCAATTCGACACCCAGCCCGATAACGACCTGCTGGAGATAGCGCCGCAGTGCCGGCTCAGCCGCCGGCCGAGTGCTTCAACTCGAAGCCCTCGCGCCGCTGATCGCGGCGTGACCTGACGAGGACGCGCGCCAGGAAGGCGCCGGTGTACGAATCCGGGTGGCGCGCGATGTCCTCCGGAGTGCCCGCTGCCACGACTCTCCCGCCGCCGTCGCCGCCCTCCGGGCCCAGGTCGATGATCCAGTCCGCGGTCTTGATCACATCGAGATTGTGCTCGATGACGATGACGGTGTTGCCTTCGTCGCGCAGCCGGCTGCAGCACCCGCAGCAGCTGCGTCGATGTCGTGGAAGTGCAGGCCCGTGGTGGGCTCATCGAGGATGTAGAGGGTGCGCCCGGTGGCGCGCTTGGACAGTTCCTTCGCGAGCTTGACGCGCTGCGCCTCGCCGCCCGACAGGGTGGTGGCGTTCTGACCGAGTGCGCACGTACGACAGGCCGACGTCCAGCAGCGTCTCCAGCTTGCCGGCGCACCGCCGGGCACGTTGCGGAAGAAGCGGCAGCGCATCCTCCACGGTCATGTCCAGCACTTCGTGGATGTTGCTGCCCTTGTAGCGGATCTCCAGCGTCTCGCGGTTGTAGCGCCGGCCCTTGCAGACATCGCAGGCGACGTAGACGTCCGGAAGGAAGTGCATTTCCACCTTGATGACGCCGTCGCCCTGGCAGGCCTCGCAGCGCCCGCCCTTGACGTTGAAGCTGAAGCGCCCGGCCTCGTAGCCGCGCGCGCGCGATTCGGGCACCGCGGCGAACAGCTCGCGGATGGGCGTGAACAACCCGGTGTAGGTGGCGGGGTTGGAGCGCGGCGTGCGGCCGATCGGGCTCTGATCGATGTCGATCACCCGGTCGATGTGCTCCAGGCCCTCGATCGCGCGGCACGGAGCCGGATCGTACGTTGGCGTCGTTGAGTCGCGCCGGCGGCGTGCCGGTACAGCGTGTCGTTGACGAGCGTCGACTTGCCCGAGCCGGAGACCCCGGTGACGCAGGTCATCAGGCCGATCGGGAAATCAACCGTGACAGCTCTTGCAGGTTGTTGCCGCTGGCTCCGACCACGCGCAGCACGCGGCCGTCGCGAGCGCCGGCGCGATTCGGGCACTGCGATCTGCAGCGCGCCTGACAGATACTGGCCGGTGATCGAATCGGGGTTGCCCTCGATGTCGCGCGGCGTTCCCTGCGCCACGACCCGTCCGCCGTGCACGCCCGCGCCGGGGCCGAGATCGACGACGTGGTCGGCGCTGGCGATCGCCTCCTCGTCGTGCTCGACCACGATGACGGTATTGCCCAGGTCGCGCAGGCGCACCAGCGTCGCGAGCAGCCGCTGGTTGTCGCGCTGGTGCAGCCCGATGGAGGGCTCATCCAGGATGTACATGACGCCGACGAGTCCCGAAGCCGACCTGGCTCGCCAGGCGGATGCGCTGCGCCTCGCCGCCCGAAAGCGTTTCGGCGCTGCGGTCGAGCGTCAGGTAGCCGAGGCCGACGTTGGCGAGGAAGCGCAGGCGGTCGGCGATTTCCTTGACGATCTTGGCGGCGATCTCGCCGCGCCAGCCCTCGAGTCTCGAGTTGCGCGAAGAACTCGCAGCGCGCGCCGCAACCGACAGGCTCGTCACCTGCGGCAGGCCCCGGCCGGCGACGAAAACGTGCCGCGCCGCCCGATTCAGCCGCGTGCCGCCGCAGTCCGGGCAGGGACGGTTGTTGAGGTACTTGGCGAGCTCCTCGCGTACCGTGAGCGATTCGGTCTCGCGTAGCGGCGCTCGAGGTTCGGCACGATGCCCTCGAACGTGTGCTTGCGCTTGAACGTGCCGCCCCTGGCCGTCGAGATAGCGGAACTCGACCTGTTCCTCCCCGCTGCCGTACAGCAGGACCGTTGGGGCCGCTCCGGCAGGTTGATCCACCGGCGTCCTCGATGTCGAACTTGTAGTGCCGGGCCAGAGCCTGAATCAGCTGGAAATAATAGGCATTGCGCCGGTCCCAGCCGCGCACCGCGCCGCCGGCAAGGCTCAGGTGCGGATGCACGACCACCCGCTGCGGGTCGAAGAACTGCTTCACGCCCAGGCCGTCGCAGGTGGGACAGGCACCGACCGGGTTGTTGAAGGAGAACAGCCGCGGCTCGAGCTCCTGCAGGCTGTAGCCGCAGATCGAGCAGGCCATGCGGTCGGAGAACAGCAGCTCCTCCTGCTTTGCGGGGGACGCATCGTCCATGAAGGCCCGGTCCATGAAGGCAATGCGCGCCACGCCGTCACCGAGGTTGAGCGCCGTTTCGAACGATTCCGCCAGCCGCTGGGCGAGGTCCTCGCGCACCTTGAAGCGGTCGACGACAACCTCGATGGTGTGCTTGCGTTTCAGGTCGAGCTTGGGCGGATCGTCCAGCTCGATCACCTTGCCGTCGATGCGCGCCCGCACGAATCCCTGGCTGCGCAGGTCGCCGAGCAGGTCGGCGTGCTCGCCCTTGCGTTCGGTGACCACCGGGGCGAGCAGCAGGAGGGGCGTGCCCTCCGGAAGCTTGAGCACCTGGTCGACCATCTGGCTGACGGTCTGGGCGGCCAGCTCCTGGCCATGGTCGGGACAACGTGGAATGCCGGCGCGCGCGTACAGCAGGCGCAGGTAATCGTAGATCTCGGTGACCGTTCCGACGGTCGAGCGGGGGTTGTGCGAGGTCGATTTCTGCTCGATCGAGATGGCCGGCGACAGCCCCTCGATGCTGTCGACATCGGGCTTGTCCATCATCGAGAGGAACTGGCGGGCATAGGCGGACAGCGATTCGACGTAACGGCGCTGCCCTTCGGCGTAGATGGTGTCGAAGGCCAGCGAGGACTTGCCCGAGCCCGACAGCCCCGTGAACACGATCAGCCGGTCGCGCGGCAGATCGAGATCGAGGTTCCGGAGGTTGTGCGTGCGTGCGCCGCGGATGCGAATCATAGGGAGCTGGTCACTATACGCCGGCGATGCGGTCCGGGACAAAGCCCCAAACAGCCGCGATCGAGGCCCCTGCTGGCGTGCGTCGCGGGCCAGTGACGCTTAAACTAGGATGACTCGAGCTTCGGCCATTCGAGGCAGGTCTCCTTCCGACTTACCCACATTTTCCGAAACGCAACTGCCCCTTGGCGGGGTACCCGACGCTGCAGTCCGCGGGGTACGGCAGCGGCCTGCGGGCGTAATCAAGAGGAACGGGAGAATGTGGATAAGTCGGAAGGAGACCTGCCTCGAATCGCTGAGCTGCCTACCTCGTTTCATCAGGAGAACTTCATGGCCCGCGGCGTCAACAAGGTGATACTCATTGGTAATTTGGGTGCCGACCCGGAGACCAAGTCGATGCCCAGCGGCATGCAGGTCGCCAACATCCGGCTCGCCACCAGCGAGTCCTTCAAGGACAAGCAGACCAACGAATGGCAGGAGCGCACCGAGTGGCACAACGTGGCCATGTTCGGGCGGCTGGCGGAGGTCGCGGGTGAATACCTGCGCAAGGGCTCCAAGGTCTACATCGAAGGCAAGCTGCGCACCCGCAAGTGGCAGGACAAGCAGGGCAACGACCGCTACAGCACGGAAGTCATCGCCAACGAAATGCAGATGCTGGACGGCCGCGGCGGCGGCGCGGGAGCGGGCGGCGGCATGGGCGGGGAATCGCGCCCGGAGCGCTCCCGCGGTGAAGAAGCGCCGCGCTCCAGCGGCAGCGGTGCGGCCGGCGGCGGCTCGGAAGAGTTCGACGACGACATTCCGTTTTGACCGATCTCATCACACCCTACCGCGGCGAGCTCAGGGAGCTCTATCTCATCGATTCGCTCGCGGCGGCGGTCAAGGCGCAGTCGCGCGACTGGCCGTCCTGGGACCTGACCCCGCGGCAGCTGTGCGACATCGAGCTGCTCCTCAACGGCGCGTTCTCGCCGCTCAGCGGTTTCATGACGCGCCGCGACTACGACCGCGTGGTCGCGGACCTGCGCATGGCTGACGGCACGTTGTGGCCGATCCCGATCACGCTCGACGTCAGCCAGGGCTTTGCCGAGAGCATCTCGGCGGGCATGCAGATCGCGCTGCGGGATGCGGAGGGCGTGCTGATCGCCGTGCACGAAGTGCAGGACATCTGGACCCCGGACCGGCGCGTCGAGGCGCAGCGCGTCTACGGCACCGAGGACACTGCGCATCCGGGGGTCAACACCCTGAATCGTTCGCATCCGGTGTACATCGGCGGGCCGCTGCGCGGCGTGACCCCGCCCACGCACTACGATTTCCGGCACCTGCGCGACTCGCCGCGCGAGCTGCGCGAGCGCTTCCGCAAGCTCGGCTGGCGGCGCGTGGTCGCCTTTCAGACCCGCAATCCGATGCACCGCGCGCACCAGGAGCTCACGGTGCGCGCGGCTCACCAGGCCGAGGCGAACCTCCTGCTGCACCCGGTCGTCGGCATGACGCGTCCCGGAGACATCGATTACTACACGCGGGTGCGTTGCTACGATCACGTGCTCAAGCGCTACCCCGAGCACACCACTACCCTGAGCCTGCTGCCGCTGGCGATGCGCATGGCCGGCCCGCGCGAAGCGCTGTGGCACGCGATCGTCGCAGCGCAACTACGGCTGCACCCACTTCATCGTCGGGCGCGACCACGCGGGTCCGGGCAAGGATGCCAACGGCCACGGTTTCTATGGCGTGTACGAGGCGCAGGAGCTGGTGCGGCAGTACGAAGCCGAGATCGGAATCCAGATGGTGCCATTCCGCGAGATGGTCTACGTCCAGAGCCTCGACAAGTACGTCGCCATCGACGAAACCCGGCCGGGACAGACCGTGCTCAACATTTCCGGCACCGAGTTGCGGCGCCGGTTGCAGGAAGGCACCGACATTCCCCCGTGGTTCTCGTTTCCGGAAGTGATCGAGGAGCTGCGCCGCACGCTTCCGCCGCGCCACCGCCAGGGATTCATGCATCTTCTTCACCGGACTTTCCGGCGCCGGCAAGTCGACGCTCGCCAATGCGGTGCTGGTGCGCCTGCTGGAGCGCGGCGCGCGGCGCGTCACCCTGCTCGACGGCGACATCGTGCGCAGGCACCTGTCGAGCGAGCTCGGCTTCTCGCGCGAGCACCGCGACCTCAACATCCTGCGCATCGGCTTCGTGGCCAGCGAGATCGTCAAGAACGGCGGCATCGCGCTGTGCGCGCCGATCGCGCCGTACACCGACACGCGCCGGCGCGTGCGCGAGCTGGTCGAGCCGTATGGCGGTTTCATCGAGGTCCACGTGGCAACGCCGATCGAGGTGTGCGAGGGCCGTGACCGCAAGGGCCTGTACGCCAAGGCGCGCGCCGGGCTGATCAAGGAATTCACCGGCGTCAACGATCCGTACGAGACCCCGGCGGCGCCGGAACTGAGGATCGATACCAGCGATCAGGCCGCAGACATCGCCGCGAACGAGATCATCGTCAAGCTGGAAAGCCTGGGATACCTCAGATGAGCGGCATGATCGGCGAGCTCGACGTACTCAGGATTGTCAGCGAACGGCTCGACGCCGCCGGGATTGCCTTCATGTTGACGGGCTCGTACGCGATGGCGTACTACACGACGCCTCGGATGACACGCGACCTCGACCTCGTGGTTGCGCTCGAGTATCAGGACGTGGGCCGGATCGTCTCGATGTTCTCGCCGGATTTCTACGTGGACGCCGACGATGTCAGCGCCGCCGTGAGGTCGCAGCGCATCTTCAACCTGATGCACTTGGGCAGTGCGATCAAGGTGGATTTCATCGTGCGCAAAGGCTCAGAGTATCGCCAGGTGGAATTCTCCCGCCGCCGGTCGATCCACATGAGCGGGATACCAACGTGGATCGCCAGCCGCGAAGATCTGATTCTGTCCAAACTGGTCTGGGCGCGCGATTCTGGATCGGAATTGCAGAGGCGCGACGTTCGTGCGCTGCTGGGCGAACCGCTCGATCGGCAGTACCTGGAGCAATGGGCCGCGCGACTCGCGGTTGCGGAGCTGTTGCAGGAGATTGCCGGATGACCGACACGTCCGCGAGAATCGCCGCAATGGTCGCTGAGCGCTACCGGCAAATGACTCCCGACGAACGGATGAGGATCGCGTCGGCGATGTTCGACACTGCGCGCGCCATCGTCGAGTCGTCGCTTGCGCCCGACCTCACGCGCTGGGAGCGCCGGCTGGCGTTGGCCAGGCGTTTTTACGGCGGCGAGCTTCCGGAAGCCGCGTTGATCGCATTCGCTGGATGGTCGAAGAATGAATGATACCCGCGAACCGTAGTAGTCTTGCGGGCCGGAAAGCCAGCGCCGCGCGTGCCGCGCAGAGGAGCCAGTCATGATTCGCAAGACGCTTGTCGTCGCTCTGTTGATTCTTTCTCCATTCGCCTGGGCCACGGCGGACATCTACCAGGATGCCGTCATGAACAAGGAACGCAGCGCCAAGGACCGCGAGCGCGACGCGCGCGAGCTGCCCGTCGAGGTGCTGAAGTTCGCCGGCTTCAAGCCGGGCATGAAGGTCGCCGACGTCTTCGGCGGCGGCGGCTACTACTCGGAGCTCATCAGCTACGTGGTGGGGCCGAAGGGTGAGGTGCTGCTGGTCAACAACGCGCCGTACAACGAATTCGCCAAGGAGGGGCTCAAGGAGCACTTCACACCGGGACGCCTGCCGAACGTCAAGCGCGTGACGGCGGACCCCTGCAACCTCAAGGGGTGCAACCTGCGCCTGGGCAAGGGCGTGCTCGATGCCGCGCTGATCGTGATGTCCTACCATGACCTGTACTTCAAGGACGAGAAGGGGGGATGGCCGGAGCTGGACGCGGGCAATTTCCTCGATCAGATCAACCGTGCGCTCAAGCCGGGCGCACTGTTCCTGATCATCGACCACGCCGCGCTGGAGGGCACCGGCTCCTCGGCGGCGCAGGAGCTGCATCGCATCGACGAGCAATTCGCGCGCAAGGACATCACTTCGCACGGCTTCAAGTACGAGGGCAGTTTCGACAAGCTGCGTAATCCGAACGACGATCGTGGCGTGGTCGTGTTCAACCCGGCAGTACGCGGCAAGACCGATCGGTTCGTGCACCTCTATCGTAAGTCGAAGTGATTCTTCCGCCCTTCAGTGTCTTCGCGGGGGACTTACCCACATTTCCCGAAACGCAACCGGCCGTCAGTGAGAGTTCGGACGCAGCAGTTCGCGGGGTACGTCAGCGTACGTCTGGTGTAATCAAGAGTGACGGGGAAATGTGGATAAGTCCTGAGGTTTCCCCACAAATCATGCGAGCGATTGGCGCGGTTGAGCAGGGGGCGATTGCCACAGGAGCAGGCTTTGGCAGAGCCGTGGAGGTGAGGCGCAGGGATCATGGTGACGTAGCGCCTCCCAGCCCAGACGCAGGAGCGAGTAGTGGCGGCGCGGGCGTTGGCTGAGCACCCCGCCGTAAGTGGCGGCAGCGCGCGCGTTGAGCGTCTGGGCAGTGAGCCAGGCGAGGAAGCAAGCGAGCGCGTGGATGAGCAGCAGGATGGCGAGGCGCGCGGCGCTGCGGGTGAGGCTGTAGCGGAACGCGCAACCGAAGCGCTCGGACTTCAGATCCCGAAAGCTCTGCTCGATCTGCATGCGTTGCGCATAGATTGCCACGATCTGCCGGGCGCTGAACTGCTGAGCGCCCAATGAGGTGGCGAGCAGCCAGGGCTCACGCTCGCGTCGCGCGGCTTTCAGGCTGGCGCTGTCCAGGCTACGGCTGCCGCGCAGGGTGAGACGCTGGCGCCCGCGCCCTGGCCGGCGATACAGCACCAGATCGCAGGGGAGCGGCGCACTCTCGACGAGTTTGACGCCAGCAAGGCGCAGCGGACAGGCGTTGGCGCGCGCGTACAGGGCACGACTGGGCAGCCACTGGGTTTCACCGGGCAGTTGTACCAGTGCTCGATCGCGCAGCCGCCCCACGTAGTCCCAGCCGAGCGCGCGCACGGCGCGGAAGAAGGGCCGGCGAAAGCCGGCATCGGTCACGATGATCGGCTGGACCTCGGGGCCGAGGAGGCGCTGCAGACGCCGCAGAAATCCCCGCTCGGCACGCGGGGAGTTCTTCTGTGCGTCCGGATAAATGCTTTCCAGCAGCGTCAGAGTGCGCCCGCCCATCGGTATCGCGGCACGCAGCAGATGCCAGCGGCCGGCACGCAGCTCCGACCAGTCGATCACAATCACCGGGCGTGCCGTGCGCACCAGGCAGCGCGCCATCGCTGCATAAAGTGCGCCGCTCTCGCGCTGCAGGTGTGGGTTGCTCAGCAGCCGATCCAGGCGCTTGAGCGGCGCGCGCACCCGTTCGGCTCCCGGCCAGGCACGCGCCAAATCCATCAGCGTCAAGCGCCGCCCACTGAGCAAGGCTTGAACCGCCCCGAGCAGCACCGCAGCGCGCGCCGCGTGCATCCGCTCAAAGGCGTTCGATAAACACTTCTGCAATACTCGTACTGCGTGCATGGCGGGCTCTCCCTCCGAGTGTGGTAACCCGAAGAGAGAAAAAAACTCGTCATGCACGCGCCGTTTTCTCGTAGGCTAACGCTCAACCCACTGAAAAGAAAACAGCAAATGTGGGGAAACCTCAGGGATAAGTCCCCCGCGAAGACACTGAAGGGCGGAAGAGACTTGGACCTGCGAGGAGCGCTGAAAGATCTGTCCTGCGTGAGCTGAGGACGGAGAAGTCTTGCCTGCTGTGGAGCAAAGATCGCAGTCACCGGCCTCGGCGCGCGATCGCAGTCGGCGCCGGCCGCGCCGCGATCCGCCGGCGCAGTTAGCGCCCGCAGACCGTTCGCCCGCCCGGGATGGGTTCTCCCCGACAACCATCGTCCGGTGACGTACTCCGCGAACTGCTACGCCCGAGGACGCGCTACGGGCGGTTGCGTTTCGGGAAATGTGGGTAAGTCGGGGAGAACCCGTCCCGGGCGGGTAACCGGACCGTCTCGGGCGCAAGATTCGTCGGTGGATCCCCGGGTGGCGCGCCGTCTAACGATCAGCGGGCCGCGGCCGGCTCCTGTATGGGTATCGAATGTCGTTGCACCAGGACGATCGCAGGCTCGCAGCTCGCATGCTCGCCGGGGACTCGGCCGCGTTCGACGAGTTCTTCACGACCTATTTCGCGCGTCTGTTCCGCTTTGCGGTGACGCGCATCGGCGCCGACCAGGACGCGGCACGCGACATCGTGCAGGAAACGCTGTGCAAGGCGATGCGCAGCCTCGAGGGCTATCGCGGAGAGGCGTCGTTGTTCACCTGGCTGTGCCAGATCTGCCGTTCGCTGCTGGCCGATCGCTACGAGCGCCAGCAGCGCGAGACGCGCCGGCTGGTGGCGATCGAGGACGACGTGAGCGTGCGCGCCGCGCTCGAATCGCTCGAATCGCCCGAGGACGGTCCCGAGCTGGCCTTGCGGCGCGGTGAGCTCGCCCGGCTGGTGCAGGCGGTGCTGGATCGCCTGCCCGCGCGCTACGCAGATGCGCTGGAGTGGAAGTATGTCGAGGGACTCTCGGTGGACGCGATCGGCGCGCGCCTGCAGGTCGGCACCCTGGCGGCGCAATCGCTGCTGCAGCGGGCGCGCGCCGCATTCAGAGACGGGTTTCGCGAGATGTACGGAGCGGATGTCGGAGTGGCTCCATGACCAACAGCGGCCAACACAGCGGATCGAGTCCCGACGCGGAGCGCGAGGATTCGCTCGGGCGCTTGATCGCCTGGGCCGGACGGCGCGCGGAACCGCCGGAGCTGCTCGAAGCGCAAGTGCGCGCGGCAGTGCGCGATGAATGGCGGCGGGTGTCGGATCGACGCCGCAAGCGCAACTACATGATCGCCGCCGCCGCGGCAGTCGTTAGCTTTGCCGCCGTCGGCATAGGCGTGCTGCTGCAGATGCCGCAGCCGCTGTCGCTGGAACCGATCGGCCAGGTGGTGCGGGCGAGCGGCGACGTGCGCTTCATCGAGCCGGACGGAACCCTGCTTCGCGTGGGCGTGGCGCCGTTCGAGGAGAGGGTGCGCGTCGGTTCGGAGGTTGCGACCGGCGCCGACTCGGGCGTGAATCTGCTCATCGACGGCAGTCTGTCGGTTCGCGTCGGTGCGTCGACGCATCTGAAATGGCTCGACGGGCAGCGCGCCCGCTTGCTGGCCGGCGCTGTATACGTCGACAGCCCGAATGACGACGCGGCCTCCGCCGGACGAGCGGCGCGGCGCCTGACCATCGAAACCGACTACGGCCGCATCACGCACGTCGGCACGCAATACCTGGTGATGGTCGCGCCTTCCGGGCTCACGGTGCGCGTACGGGAGGGCGTCGTCGTGGTCGATGCCGAGCGCGAACGCCAGGTCGCCCGCGCGACCGAGGAGGTCTCGATTGACCGCAAGGGCGCAGTGAGCCGCAGCAGGATCTCGCCGTACGGCGAGTCCTGGAGCTGGGTCGAGGCGCTCGCGGGGGAGCTCGACATCGCCAACCGCTCGGTGCTGGAATTCCTCGAATGGGTCTCTCGCGAAACGGGGCGGCCGGTCGAGTTCGCGAACCCGGCGCTGCGCCGCGAGGCCGCGAACGCCGTGCTGCAGGGTTCCACGCGCGGCATGACCGTGCGTCAGGCCCTCGATTCCGTGATGGCGACCACCAACTTCGCCGCATCGGCGAGAGACGACCGCCTCCTCGTCACAGCGCGCTGAGCGACATCTCCCGGTGGCCGCGCGTGGTAGGCTTCCGCGAGGCAATTGCGCCCGCATGACAGCCCGTCGCAACGACGACCCGCCCCGTGGCTTGCCGCGAACACCGGCGTCCAGTCGCCGACCTGTGCTGCACGCTCCTGCTCCTGGCAAGCAGCGTGGTTGCCGCCCAGTCCAATGCCCCGTCCAATGACCAGCCCAATGCGACCCGCTATGCCGGGCGCCCGCTCGCAGAAGCGCTCGAGCTGCTGCGCGCCGACGGTCTCGACATGTTGTACAGCTCCCAGCTCGTCGTTCCGGAAATGCGCGTCGAGCACGAGCCTCGCGCCCAGACCCCCGAAGCCGTGCTCGGCGAAATTCTCGCTCCCCACGGTCTGCAGGCGCGGCGCGTCGGTGCCAACCGGTTCCTCGTCGTCCGCGCAGCGGGCGGGGAGGATTCGCGCGCGGCGCGCTCCGGGCCGGGCGAAGTGGACGCACGAACGCTCGACGAGGTCCTGGTGCACGCGAGCCGCTATGCGCTGGGACGCGGCGTCACGCCCTCGGTCACGCTGCTCGACCGGCAGCGGCTCGACGTCATTCCGGGAGTCGAGCAGGACGCGATCCGCTCGCTGCAACGCATCCCCGGCAGCGCGTCCGGCGGGCTGTCGGCCCTGAGCCACGTACGCGGCAGCTACGAGGACGAGGTGCTGATCCGGTTCGACGGCGTGCGGCTCTACGAGCCGTTTCATCTCAAGGATTTCCTCAATCTGTTCGGCGCGGTGGACCCCGAGCTCATCGACACGGTCGATGTGTTCAGCGGCGGATTCCCCGTCGAGTACGGCGATCGCGCCGCGGGCGTGCTCGATATCGCGCCACGCGCGACCCAGGAAGCCGAGCACCTCATCGGCACGAGCGTGATCTACAACCGCGCCATCTCCAGCGGCTCCCACTCGGCAGGGCGCGGCCAGTGGCTCGCCGGTTACCGCCGCAGCAACCTGATTCCCGTCCTCCACCAGCTGGAGCGCGACGTGGGCGAGCCGCTGTTCGAGGACATCCTGCTGCGCTACAGCTATCACATCACTCCGACGGTGAGCGCGACGGTCGGCTATCTCGCGCTCGAGGACGATCACGAACTGTTCACCGAGGATCGCACCCAGCAGGCGACCGCAAGATACAGCGACGATGCGACGTGGCTGTGGCTGAACTACGAACAGGACCTGTGGTCGCTTAGCCTGCATGCGGCGCACTCGCAACTGTCCGCGAAACGCAGTGGAACCGCGGTGCGTGCCGGTGTCAGCACCGGCAGCCTGCGCGAAACGCGCGACTCGACCATCGACGACGTGCGTCTGGAATGGAGCCTGCGCCGATGGGACCGGCTGCACTGGCGTGGTGGCCTGGACTTCTCGCGCAGCGAGGCGGACTACGACTATGTGGCGGATGCGACGTTCCTGCCGCCGTTGGCCGATGCGTTCGGGCGACCGGTGATGCTCACGCAGCGAGTCGACCGCCGCTTCAGCGGCGATTCCTACGCCCCGTGGATCGAGGCGCGCGGTGAGGCGGGGCGCACGACCGTCGAGCTCGGACTGCGGTTCGACGAGCGTTCCTGGCTGGAGCGAAGCGGGCAGTGGAGCCCGCGGGCGAGTGTCCGTTACGACCTCGACGACAAGACCGTGCTGCGTGCGAGCGCCGGCCGCTTTCTGCAGTCGCAGACCCTGAACGAGCTGGAAGTCGAGGAGGCCGACCCGCAGTTCGCCGCGCCGGAATCCTCGCGCCAGGCGATCCTCGGCCTGGAGCGCCTCCTGCCCCGCGATCTGAAGCTGCGGATCGAAGCGTTCGACCGCCGCGCGCACGGCGTGCGGCCGCGCTTCGAGAACGTCCTGACGAACGTCGTGCTGCTGCCCGAGATCGAAGTCGACCGCCTGCGGATCGCGCCGCACACCTCGCACGCGCGTGGCGTGGAGATCAGCGTGCAGGGTGCGGCGCTTCCCGACCTCAGCTGGTGGACGACGTACACCTGGTCGCGCAGCGACGATCGCTTCGACGGCAATGACGCGCCGCGCAGCTGGGACCAGCGCAATTCCGTGTTGCTGGGTGCGGCGTGGCGACGCCCGCCGTGGCTCCTGAGCGCAGTCGTTGGTTATTCCTCCGGCTGGCCTTTTACCGAGCTGCGGTTCGAGGGCGGGCCCGCGGGGGACGCAACCGGCTTCACCACCGCGACACTCGGTCCGCGCAACGGCGGGCAGTTCGGTGACCGGCTGCTGGTGGACTTGCGTGCGCGGTATTCGCTGTCATTGCGCCACGGGCAGCTCGAATTCATCGCGGAAGTGCGCAATGCCGCCAGCCGCGGCAACGATTGCTGTCGCGACGTGGAAGTCACCCCGCTCCCGGCCGGCGCCTATTCGATCGAAGTCGACGAGAAGGAATGGCTGGGCCTTTTGCCGATCATCGGCGTCAATTGGCGTTTCTAGACCTGAATCAGCGGCTTACGTGTGCATGAAGGCTGCCGGTGCAGTCCATCCTGCCTTCATTTCTTGCCCCCAACCCGCTACGCTTTGCGCCCACTTTCGTTGGACCGCCTCCCGCCTCAATGCCCGGCCGCGTTTACGTCCGAACCTTTGGCTGCCAGATGAACGAGTACGACTCCGCACGCATGGCCGACGTGCTGCGCGCGGGCGAAGGACTCGAGCCCACGGACGATCCCGAATCGGCCGACGTCCTGCTGGTCAACACCTGCTCGGTGCGCGAGAAAGCCCAGGAAAAGGTGTTCTCGCTGCTGGGTGAGTGGCGCGACATCAAGAATCGCCGGCCCGGCGTGATCATCGGCGTCGGCGGCTGCGTGGCGAGCCAGGAAGGCGAGGGCATCACGGCACGCGCCCCGTTTGTCGACCTGGTGTTCGGCCCACAGACGCTGCACCGCCTGCCGGAGATGATCCGCGAGCTCAAGCGCAATGGCCGCGCGGTCGTCGACGTGAGCTTCCCGGAAATCGAGAAGTTCGACCGCCTGCCCGAGCCGCGCGCGCACGGCGCCACCGCGTTCGTGTCGATCATGGAAGGCTGCAGCAAGTACTGCACGTTCTGCGTGGTGCCGTACACGCGCGGCGAGGAAATGAGCCGCGGGTTCGACCAGGTCCTCGAGGAAGTGCAGGCGCTCGCGGCGCAGGGGGTGCGCGAGGTGACGTTGCTCGGCCAGAACGTCAATGCCTATGCCGGACCGATGGCCGACGGGGCCCAGGTCGATCTTGCCACGCTGATTCACTACGTCGCGCAGATCGAGGGCATCGAGCGCATCCGCTTCACGACCTCGCATCCGGCGGAATTCGACGACAGCCTGATCGAAGCCTATGCCCACGTGCCGAAACTCGCCGCGCACCTGCACCTGCCGGTGCAATCCGGTTGCGATCGCATCCTGGCGCAGATGAAGCGCGGCTACACGGCGATCGAGTACAAGGCGAAGATCCGCGCGCTGCGCGCCGCGCGGCCCGGGATCAGCGTCTCGTCCGATTTCATCATCGGTTTCCCGGGCGAGAGCGAGGAGGACTTCGAAGCCACGCTCAGGCTCATCGACGAGGTCGGCTTCGACCAGTCGTTCAGTTTCATCTACAGCCGCCGGCCCGGCACGCCCGCGGCCTCGCTGCCCGACGACGTGAGCCACGACGAGAAGCAGCAGCGGCTCGAGCGCCTGCAGGCGCGGATCAACGCGCATGCGCGTTCCATCAGCGCGGGCATGGTGGGCAGCGCGCAGCGCGTGCTGGTGGAGCGTCCCGCAAAGAAGAACCCGCGCCAGCTCGCGGGGCGCACCGAGAACAATCGCTGGGTCAATTTCGACGGCCCGGCTTTGCTCCTCGGCCGGTTCGCGGACCTCGTGATCACCGAGGCGATGCCCAACAGCCTGCGCGGGCGGCTGGCAGCCGGCTCCTCGCAGCCGCAAGCGCCTCTCCAGGCGGCTGGCTAGGTCGCATGGCCGCCGAGACCGCCACGCGCAATTTCGACCTCGAGCCCGCGGACAACGCGCGGCTCGCGAACCTGTGCGGCCCGCTGGATGAGCACCTGCGCCAGATCGAGCAGGGGCTGACCGTGGACATCCGCCACCGTGGCAATCATTTCCAGGTCTCGGGCGCCGGCACTTCGGCGAGCGACGCCGAGCTCATCATCAAGCAACTGTTCGACGTCACGCGTTCCGACGCGCTCTCGCCCGAGCGCGTGCACCTGTCGCTGCGCGAGCTCGGCATGGGCGCCCCCGCTCCCGACGCGCGCGCGTTGCCGCCGGACGAGCTCATGGTGCGCACGCATCGCGGCGGCATCCATGCCCGCGGGCCGAACCAGAAGCAGTACCTGTCGAACATCCGCGATTTCGATCTCACCTTGGGCATCGGCCCGGCGGGCACCGGCAAGACCTATCTGGCGGTGGCGTGCGCGGTCGAGGCGCTGCAGGCCGATCGGGTGCGGCGCATCGTGCTGGTGCGCCCGGCGGTCGAGGCCGGCGAGCGGCTCGGTTTCCTGCCCGGCGACATGGCGCAGAAGATCGATCCGTACCTGCGCCCGATGTACGACGCGCTCTACGAGATGCTCGGCTTCGACCGCGTCGCGCGCTTCGTCGAGCGCAACATCATCGAGGTGGCGCCGCTCGCCTTCATGCGCGGGCGCACGCTCAACGACGCGTTCGTGATCCTCGACGAGGCGCAGAACACCACGGTCGAGCAGATGAAGATGTTCCTGACGCGCATCGGCTTCGGCTCCAAGGCGGTGGTCACAGGCGATGTCACGCAGACCGACCTGCCCGCCGGCCGCGCCTCCGGACTGCGCCACGGCGCCGAGGTGCTGCACGGCGTGGAGGGCGTCGCCTTCACGCACTTCACCGCGCGCGACGTGGTGCGCCATCCGCTCGTGCAGCGCATCGTGCAGGCCTACGAGGCCAAACAGCCGCCGGAGAAGCCGTGAGCACATCGGCCGACAACGCTGCCGTCGCCGTGCAGTACGCGGATCGCAGGCCGTGGGCGCCGTCGCCCCGGCGCATCGCCGGTTGGGTGGACGCTGCGCGCGGCACGCGCAGGAGCGGCGAGCTCTCGGTGCGCGTCGTCGGCAGCGCCGAGAGCCGGCGGCTCAATCGCGACTACCGCGGCAAGGACCAGCCGACCAATGTGCTGTCGTTCCAGGGGACAGCGGAAAAGGGGACATTCTCCTTTTCCGGCGGCCGGAAAAGGAGAATGCCCCCTTTTCCGCCCCCTCTGGGCGACCTCGTGGTCTGCGCGCCAGTCGTGGCGCGCGAGGCGCGAGAGCAGGGCAAGGCGCGCGACGCGCACTGGGCACACATGATCGTGCACGGCACCTTGCACCTGCTCGGTTACGACCACATGAAAGAGGTCGACGCCCGGCAGATGGAGCGTCGCGAGATCGCGATTCTGAAGCGGCTCGGGTTCACCAACCCCTATGAGACTGACTGTGGCTGACGACCAGTCGAACTCCACCGGACGCTGGCTGCGGCGCCTGACGCGCGGGGAGCCGCGCGACCGCGAAGAGCTGGGCGAGAAGCTCGCCGAGGCGAGCCGCCGCGGCGTCATCGACGCCGACGCGCTGTCGATGCTGGAGGGCGTGCTGCAGGTCGCCGACATGCAGGTGCGCGACATCATGGTGCCGCGCTCGCAGATGATCGTGATCCAGCGCGAGGAGTCGCCCGAGAAGATCCTGCCCATCGTGGTGGAGTCGGGCCACTCGCGCTACCCGGTGATCGGCGAGGACCGCGACCAGGTGTTCGGCATCCTGCTCGCCAAGGACCTGCTCAAGCTGTTCGCCGAGGGCAAGAGCGAGGACTTCGACATCCGCGAGTTCCTGCGGCCGGCGGTCATCGTGCCGGAGAGCAAGCGCCTCAACGTGCTGCTCAAGGAATTCCGGGTCAGCCACAACCACATGGCCATTGTGGTCGACGAGTACGGCGGGGTCTCGGGGCTGGTGACCATCGAGGACGTGATCGAGCAGATCGTCGGCGAGATCGACGACGAGTACGACGTCGAGGACGACCAGCTCATCCGCCGCGACAGCTCGCGCCAGTTCACCGTGCGCGCCCTGACGCGCATCTCCGAGTTCAACGACTACTTCGGCACGGAGTTCGAGGACGAGGAGTACGACACGATCGGCGGCCTCGTGACCCACGAGCTCGGGCGGCTGCCGCGGCGCGGGGAAGCGGTCAAGGTCGACGGGATCGAGTTCCGCGTGCAGCGGGCCGATCGGCGGCGCATCGAGACGCTGCGCGTCACGATGCCGCGCGACATTCCGCCACGCCCCGAAGAGGTGGCCGCTGCTCCATAGAGCGAAGAGCCTGCTCATTCGTTGGGGCGGGATCACGACGTTCCTCCTCGGCGCGGCGCTGTCGCTGGCGTTCGCGCCCTTCGGCCTGTTCCCGCTCGCCGTGCTGTGCGTCGCGGCGCTCTACCTTTTCTGGGACCACGCCAGCCCGCAACGCGCGGCCTGGCTGGGCTTTTGCTTCGGCTCCGGTACGTTCCTCGCGGGCACCTACTGGCTGTACACCAGCATTCACGTCTTCGGCCAGGCGCCCGTGTGGGTCGCGTTCCTGCTGATGCTCGGCCTGGTCGCGATCATGGGGGCGTACCACGCCCTGGTGGGTTACCTGGCCGCACGCTGGCTACCGCGCGGGGGCGCTTTCCTCTGGCTGCTGGCATTGCCCGCCCTGTGGGTCCTGGTGGAGTGGCTGCGCGGCTGGGTGCTGAGCGGCTTTCCCTGGCTGGCGCTGGGCTACAGCCAGATCGACTCGTGGCTCGCGGGGTATGCGCCCCTCGGCGGCGTTTACCTGCTGAGCCTGCTGGTGGCGATGTCCGCCGGTGCGCTGCTCCTGCTGATCCGCGGTCGTGTGCGCGAGCGTGCCATCGCAGCCGCGGCGCTGTTGGTCATCTGGGGTGGTGGCGCCCTGCTGCAGGGGCGCGACTGGACGCAGCGCGCCGACGGTGAGCTCACCGTGAGCCTGGTGCAGGGCGCGATCTCGCAGGACCTGAAGTGGCAGGCAGAGAACTACGACTACACGCTCAAGCTGTATCGCGATCTCACGCAGCAGGCTCTGGGGAGCGACCTCATCGTCTGGCCCGAGGCCGCGTTGCCCGGGCTCGCGCACGAGATGGATGACTACCTCAAGACGCTGTACCTGCAGGCGCGCGCCAGCGGCAGCGACGTGGTGCTCGGGCTGCTGCGCTACGACTTCGATCGCAAGCAGTATCGCAACGGCATCCTCGCGATGAGCGAGGACCTGGAGTGGTACTACAAGCGCCGCCTCGTGCCGTTCGGCGAGTTCTTTCCGGTGCCGAAGTTCGTGCGCAGCTGGATGCGGCTGATGAGCCTGCCGTATGTCGACTTCGCCGCGGGCGATGCCAACCAGCCCGCGTTGCACGCAGCCGGCGTGAAACTCGGCGCCACGATCTGCTATGAGGACGCGTACGGCGCCGAGCAGCTCGCCGTGCTGCGCGACGCGACGGTGCTGGTCAACGTCAGCAACGACGCGTGGTTCGGCGATTCGACGGCGCCGCACCAGCACCTGGAGATAGCCCGCATGCGCGCCCTGGAGGCGGGCCGTTACCTGCTGCGCGCCACGAACAATGGCATTACCGGGGTGATCGGTCCGCAGGGGGAAATTCGCGATCGCATCGAGCAGTTCGAGCCCGGAGTGCTCAAGTCGACGGTGACGCCACGCACCGGGCTGACGCCTTATGCGCGCGTCGGCAACGTGCCGGTCGTCACCGTGTGCGCGCTCGTTCTCATCGGCGTGGTGGCGTGGCCACGCTGGAGGAGGCGGGTCTGAGGCAGGCCGGGCAGGGTTGCCCGCGGGCCGGATGGGCTCGAATGGCTAGTGTTCATGGCATCGACTTAGTAGTCGTCTTATGTCTAAAAAACTGATATTTTTCGACATATGCCCTTTGACCCCACTCGACCCTATAACGATCTGCCGGACCTGCCGCCGACGGTCGATATCGAGACCAAGCCTGTTCTGAAGGCCTGTGTCGAGGCACGAGCCGCCTTAGCAGCCCTGCGCCAGGCGACGGCACTGATTCCAAACGCTGCGGTTCTGGTCAACACGATTCCGCTCCTCGAGGCCCAGGCCAGCTCCGAGATCGAGAACGTCGTCACCACGACGGATGCGATGTTCCGCCAGGCGCAGCTCGATGCACCCACGGCGGATCCCGCCACCAAGGAAGCGCTGCGCTACCGGATGGCGCTGAATGCAGGATTCCACTCGCTAAAGAATAGGCCCCTGACGACGCGGACCGCCGAAGAAATCTGCACGACGATCAGAAACGTTCGCATGGCGGTCAGAAAAGTGCCCGGCACCGCGCTCGCCAACCATGCGACAGGGGAGATCATCTACACGCCGCCCGAAGGTGAATCCCGCCTGCGCGACAAGCTCGCGAACTGGGAGCGCTTCATACACGAGCGCGATGAGCTCGATCCTCTCGTGCGCATGGCTGTGGCTCATTACCAGTTCGAAGCGATCCATCCCTTCACTGACGGCAATGGCCGCACGGGCCGCATCCTGAATCTCCTGATGCTCATCGAGCACGGGCTGTTGGATCTGCCGATCCTGTATCTCTCCCGCCATGTCATTCGCAACAAGGCGGCATACTACGATGGGCTGCGGAGCGTCACGGGCCGCGGCGCGTGGGAGGCTTGGATTCTGTACATGCTACGCGCCACCAGGGAGACTGCGGAGTGGACGCTTGCGAAGATCGGCGCCGTGCGAAACCTCATTGAGCACACCGCGGAGTACACCCGCAAAGTCGCACCCAAACAGTACAGCCGCGAGCTGATTGACCTGGTCTTTGTCCAGCCCTACTGCCGCATTGAGAACGTCGTCGATGCCGGAATCGCCAAGCGGCAGACCGCATCCGCCTACCTTCACAAGCTCGCAACCGTCGGAATCCTCGAGGAGAAACAGGTTGGGCTGAACAAGCTGTTCCTGAATTCCAGGTTCTTGACGTTGCTCACCGGCGAGTCGAACGAATTCCGAAAATTCTCGGCGCGGTGAACGGGATAGGGATATGCGAATCGCAGGGAAGAACACCGACCGGCGGCACCACTACGCCGCGGCGTGCACGCGCATGGCACTGGCCTCATGCTGCCGCAGGAACGTCTCCGGCTCGCCCATGATCTTCGCCATGTTCCAGCCGCGCTGGACCATAGTCAGGTTCACCTTGCCCGACACCAGCCCGGCCACGAGTTGCACGTACATGCGCGCGCGGCCGCGATGCTTGTAGCGCACCTTGAGCGCGTGGCGCCACAGCGCAGAGTATTCGCGGTAGAAATCCTCCATCGGCAAAGTCGTCGGCAGGACGCTGTGCACGATGTCGAACAACTCCCAGTCTTGCGTGTTGACCTGCGCCTTGGCTTCGTCCCACAGATCCGTTCCCGGGAGCGGAGTCAGGATCGAGAAACCGCTGTTGTAGGTGGCGTGCGCCTCGATCCAGTCCTTGAGCTTCTGGAAGTCCTCGCGTTGCCAGGTCGGGTCGACGATGAAGTTGCAGGTGAAGCCCACGTCGCGCTGCTTGAGGATCTCGATGGCGCGCTCGTTGTGCGAGGCCTTGTTGAGCTTGTTCACTGACTTCAGTCCCGCGTCGTCGACCTTCTCCACGCCGAGGAACACCGCGAGATTGCCGCACTCGCGCCACTTGTCGATCAGCTCGGGGAACTTGCAGATGATGTCGGTGCGCGTCTGCACCGTGTAGAACTTGCGGATGCCCGAATCGCGGATCGCGTTTGCCATCTCCAGGCTGCGCGCGTGAGTGCAGCCAGAAGATGTCGTCGGTGACGAAGATGTTCGGCGCGTGGATGGTCTCGAGCTCGCGCACCACCTGCTGCGCGGATTTCATGCGGAACGTGCTCTCGTGGAACTTCCACACCGAGCAGAAGTTGCAGGCAAAGGGGCAACCGCGTGCCGTCTCGAGCAGGGCGAGCGGCTTGCGGAAGTTGATGTAGTAGCTGTCGGCGTACTCACGCACCAGGTGACGCGCGGGCAGGGGCAGGGTGTCGAGCTCGCTGCGTGCCGTGGAGGGCGGCGTGAACTTCGGGCCGCTGGCGGTGTTGAGCATCATGCCGGGGACCATTGCCAGGTCGGCCCGGCGGTCCACCGCGTTGACGATTGCCGCGACGATTTCCTCGCCGTCGCCGATCGCCACCGCATCGATCGACGGATCGCAGAACCAGTTCGGATCGCGCGAGCAGTCGTGGCCGCCGAGCAGCGTGAAGGCGCGCGGCAAGCGGCGGCGCACCTCGCGCGTGGCGCGGATCAGGCGGTAGCGCTCGGTGGTGAAGTTGCACTGGAAGCCGACGAGGTCGGGGGCGAACCCCTCGCATTTCCCCATGCCCAGATCGAAGCCGTCGAGGCGCAGATCGATGATCCGCACCTCGTGCCCGTCGCGCTCCAGCACGGCGGCGACGCATTCCAGTCCCAGCGGCTCGACCAGCGTGATCAGCTCGAGTCCGAGGATGCCGTCGTTCGCCGGCTTGATCAGAGCTATTCTCATCGTGTGGCTCCGGATACGATGGCGCGCATTGGAGCACAAAGCAGCGCAATGACAAAGAATCTCAGGGCAATTAGGCAGATGCTCGCTGATGCAACACAGCAAGGGCGCGGCCCATGACGCGCGCGGTGCTCGGCATCGTCGGGGGCTCCGGCGTCTACGACCTGCCCGGGCTCACCCAGGTGCGCGAGGAACACGTGCGCTCGCCCTGGGGCGAGCCGTCCGATGCGTTGCGCTTCGGCCGCATCGGCGCCACGCAGATCGTGTTCCTGCCGCGGCACGGACGCGGCCACCGCCTGGCGCCCTCGGAGATCGACTACCGCGCGAACATCGATGCGCTCAAGCGCGCCGGGGTCACCGACCTGGTGTCGATCTCGGCGTGCGGATCCTATAAGGAGGAACTCTCGCCGGGCACGTTCGTGCTCATCGACCAGATCGTCGACCGCACCCACCGCCGCGCCGGTTCCTTTTTCGGCAACGGCTGCGTCGCCCACGTCGCGCTGGCGAACCCGATATCGCCGCGGCTCGCGCATCGCATCGCCGCTGCCGCGCAGGCTGAGGGCATCCGCGTGCATCGCGGCGGCACCGCCCTGTGCATGGAAGGGCCGCAATTCTCGACGCTGGCCGAGTCGCGCACCTACAAGGCGCTCGGCTACGACATCGTCAACATGACCTGCATGCCCGAGGCGAAGCTGGCGCGCGAGGCGGAAATGACCTATGCGGTGATCGCCATGGTGACGGATTTCGATTGCTGGCATTCGGTGCACGCGCAGGTGGACGTGCCCTCGCTCCTCAAGGTGATGCACGAGAACGCCGGCAATGTGCAACGGCTGGTGGCGCGCCTCGCGGCGGAGTTTCCCGCCGAGCACGAGCCCTGCCCGATCGGCTCGGACACGGCGCTCGAATATGCCATCGTGACAGCTCCCGAAGCGCGCGATCCCGGGCTGGTAGCCAAACTCGATGCCGTCGCCGGCCGCGTGCTGGCACGGCGGCCGTCGTGACCAGCGCGTCCGAAGTGAACGAGGCGCTGGTCGCCGAGCTGCGGGCCGCGATCCGCACCATCCCGGACTATCCCAAGCCCGGCATCCTGTTCCGCGACATCACCACGCTCCTCGGTAACGCCGCCACTTGGCGCCAGGCGGTCGACGAGCTGGTGCGCCCCTGGGCCGGCACCGCGGTCGACAAGGTTGCGGGCATCGAGGCGCGCGGTTTCATCCTGGGCGGCGCGGTGGCACACCAGCTCGGCGCCGGCTTCGTGCCGATCCGCAAGAAGGGCAAGCTGCCGCACACCACGGTGCGCATCGCTTATTCGCTCGAGTACGGCATCGATCAGATGGAAGTGCACCGCGACGCGGTGCTGGAGGGTGAGCGCGTCATCCTGGTGGACGATTTGATCGCGACCGGCGGCACAGCCGTGGCGGCGGTGCAGCTGCTGCGCTCGATCGGTGCACAGGTGCTGGCGGCCTGTTTCATCATCGACCTGCCGGATCTCGGCGGCGTTCGCAAGCTGGAGGCGCTGGAGGTGCCGGTGCGTTCACTCGTCGCTTTCGCGGGACACTAAGTCGGGGGAGTGCATCAGAGGCTCCTGGCATGCGCGTCGGCGACCACCACTATCGCAGCATCTTTCTCGACACCGACGGCGAGTCCGTCACGGTGATCGACCAGACGCGGCTGCCGTTCGAATTCAAACTCGCGCGCCTGACAACATCGGAGCAGGCCGCCGAGGCCATCACGACGATGATCGTTCGCGGCGCGCCGCTGATCGGCGCCACGGCCGCCTACGGCGTCGCGCTCGCGATGCGCGCGGATGCGGGCGACGCGGCACTGGCGCATGCATTGAACCTGCTAGGGCGCACGCGGCCCACGGCGGTCAACTTGCATTGGGCACTGGAGCGCATGGACCGGGTGCTGCGCGCGGTGTCTGTCGGACAACGTCGTGCACGTGCCTATGCGGAAGCGGCCGCCATCGCGGATGAGGACGTTGCCTCATGCCGCGCCATCGGCCAGCACGGCGCCGCGCTGCTGGCGTCGATCGCTGCACATCGGCGCGGCCGCACCGTCAATGTGCTCACACACTGCAACGCCGGATGGCTGGCGTGCGTCGATTGGGGCACGGCACTGGCGGCGGTCTACGCGGCGCATGACGGTGGCACGCCGGTGCACGTGTTCGTCGACGAAACCCGCCCGCGCAACCAGGGTGCCTCGCTCACGGCGTTCGAGCTCGGCGCGCACGGCGTGCCGTATACGCTCATCGCGGACAGCGCCGCCGGGCACTTCATGCAGCGCGGGCAGATCGACGTTTGCATCGTCGGGAGCGATCGCACCACGGCGGCGGGCGACGTCGCCAACAAGATCGGCACCTACACCAAGGCGCTGGCCGCGCACGACAACGGCGTGCCGTTCTACGTCGCGTTGCCGTCATCCACCATCGACTGGTCGATGAGCGACGGCATCGGCGAAATCCCGATCGAGGAGCGCTCGGCTCGCGAAGTCACGCACCTGCGCGGACGCACGGCCGCGGGCGAGATGGTTGACGTGCAGATCGCGGCCACCGGCAGCCCGGCCGCGAACCCGGCATTCGACATCACCCCGGCGCGGCTGGTCACAGGCCTGATCACGGAACGTGGCGTCGCCAGCCCGAACCGCGGCGGGCTCGCCGCGCTGTTTCCGGAGCACGCCGGGTGAGCACCGAACGCGACCTGCGCGAGGCGCTCATCGTCACCGCACTGGAGATGGAGCGGGCGGGCTTCGCGGTAGCGAAGTCGGGCAATCTGTCCTGCCGCTTCGGCGACGGGATGCTGATCACCCCCTCGGGTCTGGCATACGAATCGACGGAACCCGATGACCTCGTGTCGATGGCGCTGGATGGAACCGTACGTAGCGGCGAACGTACGCCGTCCTCCGAGTGGCGGTTTCATGCGGCGATCTACCGCGCGCGACCCGAGGCCCAGGCAATCGTACACACCCACAGCCCGCAGGCGAGCGCGCTGTCGTGCGCGCGGCGCCCGATTCCCGCGTTTCATTACACCGTGGCTCTGGCAGGTGGCTCGGATATCCGCTGCGCCGATTACGCGACCTTTGGCACGCAGGAGCTCGCTGACAACGCCGTGCGCGCGCTCGAGGGCCGGCGCGCGGTGCTGCTGGCCAATCACGGTGTCATTGCGTTCGGCGCGACCGTCGAAGCCGCCTACATGCTGGCCGCGGAAGTCGAGAGTCTCGCTGACCGATACTTGTCGCTGCTGTCCGCGGGTCTGGAGCCCGTCATCCTCGACCAAGAGGAAATGCGGCGCGTCGCGGCTCAGTTTTCACAATACAAGAAGTTCGATCCTTAGAGCGCCCAGGGACAGTAGACCCTGGTGGCGTGAGTACCGCGTTCCACCTGCGAGTCGGCATGGGCGAAACGGTGCGGCTGGAAGCGATCGTGCGCGCCGAGCGCCATGTCGGCGAATACGCGACGCGACGTTCCACAGCAGTGTGTCAAGCGTTTCTTGTGCGCAAAATGCCTAAGGATCGCCATCGACGAGATGCGTGCAAGTCGATAGCGTACAGGCTGTTGGAAACTGCACTGACGGTCATCGTAACAATGAGGCGCGCGACATCAAACGACATCGCTAGATGAATCAGCGGCGCCCGCCGGTGCTTGAACACCGACGGACGCCTAACCAAAGCGATCTTATAAGGAGATCACCATGGCTACCGCCAAGCATAGCCCGAACCGCGCGCGCATTCGCAAGCGGCGAGGGCATCTGAACCAACACCCGCCGACACCGCACCAGGGAGGGTCGACACGGCGCCGCATTGCCCACCGCAAACGGCCGCCGGACAAGGCGCCAGACCCGATGCTGCTGAAGGAACAGATGTCGGACCGCATCCGTGGCCTGAACACCGTGATGAGCGCGATCGTCGTCTCGGTCGCCGCGCTCCGGCGTCAGAACTGCGACATCGACGAGGACATCGCGCGCGTGCTCGAGCGTTCCGCCGCGGATGGTCTCGACATCGAGATCGAGCGGCTAGCAGCGCTTACTGGCGTCGACAGAGATTTCCCGCAGGTTCGCCATTCGGAGGGTAACTGGTCATGAAAGCGAAGGATCCAGCAACCAATGAGTATCAAGAATTTCTGACTGAGGTTCGGCAGCGGATCCTCAGCGCGTGGCATTCCGCAGCTCGATCGGTTAACCGAGAGCTCGTCGGTCTCTACTGGGACCTGGGGCGTCGCATTGCAGAGACCCAAGCCACCCGATCCTGGGGCGAGCGGGTAATCGAGATGCTCGCCAAAGACCTCAAGAAAGACTTCCCCGGCAAAGGCGGCTTCTCTGAACGTAACCTCTGGTATGTACGAGGGTTTTGGCAGGCGTACTCGGGGCCCGAATTTCTGCAGCAGGCTGCTGCAGAATTAGAACGGGTCAATCCTCCTCCACGCCATGAGGTCGTGCATGCTGGAACGGCCATCGATTCAGCATCATCCTCGGGCAATCCCGTTCTCGAGTTGCTTACCCTAGTTCCTTGGGGCCAACACATGCTGATCCTGGACAAGACGAGCACGCCCACCGAACGCCTCTTCTACCTCCGCGCCACGGCTCAGTTCGGTTGGACGCGCAACGTCCTGCACCACGCAATCAAGGCGCGAACCTTCGAGCACTCGCAGGCCGAGGGCAAGGCGCACAACTTCGCGTCCGCGCTGCCGGAGCATCTGGCAGAGCAGGCCGAGGAAGCGCTCAAGAGTTCGTACAGCGCGGACTTCCTGGGTCTGCGCGGCGGCTACAAGGAGCGCGAGCTCGAATCGCGGCTCGTCGAGCGCGTGCGCGCGTTCATGCTCCAGCTCGGCTACGGATTTTGCTTCATCGACCAGCAGTACCGCCTGCTCGTCGGCGAGTCGGAGTTCTTCATCGACCTGCTGTTCTACCATCGCTTCCTCAAGTCGCTCGTGGCCATCGAGCTCAAGGTTGGTGCGTTCAAGCCGGAGTACGCGGGCAAGATGGATTTCTATCTGAACGTGCTCAACGACCACGCGCGCGCGCCCGACGACAATCCCTCGATCGGCATCATTCTGTGCACGGGCAAGGACGATGTCGTCGTCGAGTACTCGTTGCGATCTCGCAACCCGATCGGCGTCGCGCACTACGAGGTGACCTCGAAGCTGCCGACGGAGTTGCAGGGCAAGTTGCCCACGGAGGAGGAGTTGAGGAAGGCGTTGACGGACGCGGGCGAGCCTTGAAGGTCGCCGACGCGAGCGAGCGCCCATGCCAGGCAGTTTGATCTCAGAGTTGCGTTGAGCTGGCTGACTGCATTGAGGAAGCCTCGGCGCTCGCTCCGGGGCTGGTCAGTTCACCTTCCCGCTGATCGCGTTCCGATACAGCTGCTCGAGCTCCACCGCCGTTACCGGCCGCGGATTCGACGGCGTACTCGGTTCCGCCTCCGCCATCTTGGCGAACGCCACGGCGTGCTCTTCGTTCACACCGAGCGCCGCGAGCGTGTGCGGGATGCCGATCGCTTCGCGCAGATCGAGCACCCAGTCCACGACCGCCGAGGAAGTGCGCCGCGCCAGGCCGAGATAGGCCGCGAGCCGCACCAGCTTGTCATCGATCACGGTGCGATTGAACGCGAGCACGTAGGGCATCACCACGCCGTTGGTCAGTCCGTGATGCGTGTTGAGGTTCGCACCACAGGGGTGACTACGCTAGACAACGAGCATTCGATAAAAACGCGATCCTTCCCCGATAAGTGACAGCGTGTCGGACATCTGCTCGCCAAACTTGTGGGCGTTGGCTTGCAGTGCCGCACTGCTCTTTGGGTCCTTGAGCCGCTCGACGAGAACCCCCTCGGATTCGTCGGTGTAGGCGAGAAACTGTTCGTAGAGACGCAATAGTTCATCTAACGCCGCGTGCGCGCGGGGAAGCCCTGGGTCGCGCCGCAGAAACTCAAGGCGCTCCGTCGGCGTGAGGTGAACGATGTCGGTCGCGTCGGCCGGAGTGACCGTTTTCTTTCCAATCCAGATTGCCATCAGGCACAGCAGCGCGGAATAGCAAGTAAGGAGACGGCTGTGCTTCAGCTTATGGTTCTTGAGCTTGCGCTTGGCTCGCTTGGTGGCCGGCTCAGGTTCGGTCCGCGCTTCGTAGTTCACACAGAACGTTCGCCATAGTCTGAGGATGTCATTGGCGAGGAAGGCGGGCATAAACTCGGCTTCGTGGCCAGCGAAATCGCGCCAATAGGGAGCAATTGTTTTCTCGATGGCCTCGTTGTAGACGTCAATACCAAGTAGCGGTTTGCTTTCGAGAAGCAGAAGCAAGCGTGCGGTAAAGGTATTGTCTGCGTCGTCGGTCGGCGTTCCAAGAGCCTTTACCAGCTCCACAATCGTATGGTGAGAGAGGTAAGCTCCGTCTCCGGAAAACTCAGGAATACCTAACGCTCCGACCGCACGGATCAGGTCTGCCTTGATGCAGATCTCATCGAGCCGTGCCAAGTGCCTGACTGGCGTACCGTCAACGATATCGCCTCGCCCAACGATGAAGAGATCCAGGTCACTGTGTGCACTCGCCTCGCCGCGAGCGAACGACCCTGTGACATAGATACACGCCTTGTGCGCTGCTGCGCGCTCAGCTCCGTCGAGTATGGTTCGTAGCTCGCCTAGCCGACGGCTGGACTCTTGCCGGCGAGTATCAAGGAGCGCCCCCATGTGTTCTGTTCCCTTTGAACAACCGTGCGAAGATCTCTGCCTGCTCGATCGCGTCGTCCAGCGCGTTGTGCGTATGTGGCCGCTTGGCATCCAGATCGAGACCTACAAGCCCCGCTCGGCCTGACTGGGCAATCGGCAGGTGATTCTGTACCGCAATTGCTGTCTTTATATCGAAGCAGCTCGAATGGTTGAAGGGTGATCCTTCCAACGAGTACTTCACGAAATACCAATAGAGAAAGGTCCAATCGAAGCTTAGAGGATAAGCAACCAACACCGGGCGCGCGGACCCCGCGATCTGCCGGACCCACCTGCAGACGTCCGTCATGGCATTTACCGGGTCACAACCCTCCTTCAGTAGCCTGTCGCGATCTAGCCGATTTACCTGCAGAGCCTCGGGCTCGAAGGTTGGAGAAATCGGTCGTAGCTCTCGGTAGAAGGTCTGATCATAGTGATCGGGGGCCTCGAACACTTTTCCGTCGAAGCGACCCGCGTATACGAGCCCGAACGAAAGCAAAGAGAATGGTCCAGGAATCGCTCCGTCAGTCTCCACGTCGGCGGAAAAGTACATGTCGACTTTGTGCCAGTTTGAATTTGAAACAGCACCAGGCGCCGTTGAACGCGGGCTCGCACGGCCCTCGGGTGGGATCGCTGCAGGCTTACTCATGATGAAGTCTGGGCCATTCCGGCCGCGGTGGGACAATTGTATGAAGGCGCTTCGATTCTCGCGCAAGCCATCCTTTATACGTCAAAGACTTAGTCCCATCAGTGCAGAGATTTGTAAGCGGCGTGACGTCAGTCTAGCTGACATGAGAATGGGGCAACAGAATCATTTGTGAGCGACGATAAGCGACGATGACTATCATAGTTGTACGGCGTGGACTTCTTGGGTCTTCGCGGCGGCTACAACCAGCGCGAGCTCGAATCGCGACTCTGCCGCTCGACCACCGCTTCCTCAAGGCGCTCGTTGCTATCGAGCTCAAGGTCGGCGCCTCTAAGCCGGAGTACGCGGGCAAGATGGGCGCGGCGAACGTCATGCCACGCAGTTTGATATCGCAAAGTGCAATACCAACTGCTGGTCAGTTCACCTTCCCGCTGATCGCGTTCCGATACAGCTGCTCGAACTCGACTGCCGTTACCGGCCGCGGATTCGACGGCGTGCTTGGATCCGCCTCCGCCATCTTGGCGAACGCCACGGCGTGCTCTTCGTTCACACCGAGCGCCGCGAGCGTGTGCGGGATGCCGATCGCTTCGCGCAGATCGAGCACCCAGTCCACGACCGCCGAGGAAGTGCGCCGCGCCAGGCCGAGATAGGCCGCGAGCCGCACCAGCTTCTCATCGATCACCGTACGATTGAACGCGAGCACGTAGGGCATCACCACGCCGTTGGTGAGTCCGTGATGCGTGTTGAGGTTCGCGCCGCAGGGGTGACTCAGGCTGTGCATGGCGCCCAACCCCTTCTGGAACGCGGTCGCGCCCATCGTCGATGCGATCATCATCTGCGCGCGCGCTTCCAGATTCTTGCCATCCTTCACCGCGACCGGGAGCCATTCGCGGATCAGGCGCATGCCTTCGACCGCGATGCCGTCGGCCATGGGATGAAATGCGAGCGCGCAATACGCTTCGAGATTGTGCGAGAGCGCATCCATGCCGACCGCGGCAGTGACGTGCGGCGGCAGGCCTACCGTGAGCTCCGGGTCCTCGATGACGATCGCCGGCAGCAGGCGCGGATGGAAGATGAGTTTCTTGGTGTGATCGCGCAGGTCCGTCAGCACCGAGCAGCGGCCGACTTCCGACCCGGTGCCCGCGGTCGTGGGCACGGCGACCACGGGCGCCATGCCGGCTACGTTCACGCGCGTGTACCAGTCCTCCTTGTCCTCGAAGTCCCAGATCGGCCGCGTCTGACCGACCATCAGCGCGATCGCTTTGGCGGTGTCGAGCGCGCTGCCGCCGCCGAAGGCGATGACGCCGTCGTGGTTGCCGCGCCGGTACGCTTCGACACCCGCAAGGACGTTCGCCTCGACCGGGTTCGACTGCACGTCGGAAAAGACTTCGCAGGGCAGGCCCTCGGCGGAGCACAGCCCGACCGCGTCAGCAACCACGGCCAGCTTGGCGAGACCGGTGTCGGTGACGAGCAGTGGCCGCTTGATGCCCAGCTCGCGGCAAGCGGAAGGCAGCTCGCGGATCTTGCCCGCGCCGAAGCGGATGCTGGTGGGATAGTTCCAGCGGCCGGCGAGGGTCGGGCCTGCGGATGCGTTCATGTCAGGTCACCGTGCGCAGATGGAACGACTTGGGGCGCGTGAGGTGCTCGTACCCCACCTTCGACAGGGTGCAGCCCCGTCCGGAATCCTTGACGCCGACCCAGGCGAGCGCCGGATCGAGATAGTCGCAGCGATTCATGAACCAGGTGCCGGTCTCGATCTGCGCGCCGATGCGGATCGCAGCCTGCTCGTCCGCGGTCCACACGCAGGCGGTCAGCCCGTAGCGGCTGTCGTTCATGAGTGTGATCGCTTCCTCGTCTGACTTCACCTTCAGGATGTTGACCAGCGGGCCGAACAGCTCCTCGCGAACGATTGGCATGGCGTGGTTCACGTCGACCAGCACCTGGGGCGCAAGATACGGCGTGTTGTCCTCGTTCGCCGCGAAGCGCTTCGGGTCGATCAGCGCTCGCGCTCCGCTGCGCACAGCGTCGCTGATGGCGCGCCGGATCGACTGTGCCGCTTCGGTGCGCACCACCGGACCAAGTGTCGTTTCGCGCGCGATGGGGTTGCCGAGCTGGTAGCGGTTGGTCAGATCCACGAAGGCGTCGACGAACCGGGCGTGGAGCGACTCGTGCACGTAGATGCGGCCGATGCCGCAGCAGGACTGCCCGGAGTTGAAGAACGCGCCGTCGACGAGATTCTCCACGGCATGCCCGAAGTTCGCGTCGGCGCGCACGTAGGCTGGATCGTTGCCGCCCAGCTCCAGGCCGACGCCGATGAAGCGCTCCGCCGCGGCACGCTGCACGGCGTGCCCGCCGGCCACGGAACCCGTGAAGGCGACGAAATTCACGCGAGCATCGGCGATGACTCGCTCGGTGTCGGCGTGCGTGAGGTGCAGCACATGGAACGCACCCTCGGGCAGGCCGGCCTCGGCGAAGCATTGCGCGAAACGCTCCGCGCACAGCGGTGTCTGCGCGGAATGCTTGAGGATCACAGCGTTGCCTGCCATCAGCGCGGGGATCACGCTGTTCACGGCGATCAGGTACGGGTAGTTCCACGCCGCGATGGTGAACACCACGCCGAGCGGCTCGCGGCGGATGAAGCGCGTGAATCCCGCCTTGGGGCCGACGTCGATGTCCGTGAGCGCGTCCGCCGCGGCATCGATCATGTACCGCGCGCGCTCCAGGGTTCCGCGCACCTCGTTGGGCGCGTAGCTGCGGGGCCTGCCCATCTGCCAGGAAAGCTCGAGCGCAATCGAGTCACGCTTGCGCTCGAAGGCATCGCAGAACGCGCGGCAGATGCGCGCGCGCTCCTCGATCGGGGACGAACGCCATGCGCGCTGCGCGTTCACGGCGCGGGCGAGGGCCGAGTCGATCTCCCGATCGGTCGCGTAGGGCCGCTCCACATAGACCCGGCCATCGACCGGGGAGATGGTTTTCTGGATCGCGGACATGCACGACCGAAGGGTGGGGAAAGCGCAACGATTCTAGCCTAGAATCCGTCGCCTATTTCGTTGGCCCCAACAGGGAGACTGGAATGACCCGATTCGTCAGGAACCTCGCGCTGTGCGCGTTCTGCTGCATCCCCGCAGTGCATGCCGCCGACAACACCCCTGTCCCCGACCAGGCATGGATCGCCGAGAGCAACGGGCATTCCGCCGTACTGCTCGAGTTGATCGCGCGCTACAACCCGGAGGCCGCATCCTCTTTCGGCGTTGAGGGCCACGACAGCGAAGTGCTCGACCTCAAGCCGCAGTTCGCGGAGCGGCAGGAAGCGGACCTGCGCAAGGCCGTCGAGCAGCTGCAACCTGGCCGCGCTGCGGCGACGGACCCACGCGTGCGGCAGGACCTCGACATCCTCATCGAGGCGGCCGACAACCAGCGCATCACCAGCGAGCTCAATCGCCGCCTGATGCTGCCGTACTTCGATCTGCCGCAGGCCATCTTCAGCGGCTTTCAGAATCTGCTCGATGCGCGCATCCCGCAGGAGCGCCAGGCGAAGGCGCTGGAGCGGCTCGAGCGGTATACCGGGGCGCGCGGTTACGAGCCGATCACGACCCTGGCGCGCGCGCGTTACGAAGAGAAGGCGGGTGACCCCGCGCTCATCGGCCCGTGGATCGTCGAGGTCGAGCAGAACCTCGACAACCAGAAACGCTACGTCACTGGCGTCCGCCAGCTATTCGAGAAGAGCAAGCTCAAGGGCTGGCGGCGGCCGCTGAAGGCGCTCGAAGGTCAGTTGCAGGACTACGAGAAGTGGGTGCGCACGAGCGTGATCCCGCGCGCGCGGCCGAAGAACCAGCTGCCTCCGGAGCTGTATGCCGACAACCTGAAGAACGTGGGCGTGCCGATGCAGCCGCGCGAGCTCATGGAGCGCGCACAGTTCGCATATCTGCAGACGCGCGACGAGATGGACTCGATCGCAAGGCAGGTTGCCGCGCAGCGCGGCTGGAAAGACAGCGGCTATCGGGAGGTCATGCGCCAGCTCAAGAAGGAACGCATCGCGAGCGACGGTGTGCTCGACACCTATCGTAAGCGCCTCGCGGCCATCGAGGAGATCACACGGCGCGAGAAGCTCGTGACCTTGCCGACGCGCGAGGCCGTGATCCGCCTCGCGACCGAGGCCGAATCTGCCGCGACGCCGGCACCGCACGTCGATCCGCCGCGCCTCATCGGCAACACCGGCGAACCGGCCGAATTCGTTCTGCCGCTGGTGAACCCGAGCTCGACCTCCGGCGCCGAGATGGACGACTTCATCTACGACGCCATCACGTGGACGCTCACGGCGCACGAGGCGCGCCCCGGTCACGAGCTGCAGTTCGCCAAGATGCTCGAGCATGGCGTATCGACCGCCCGCGTGGTGTTCGCCTTCAACAGCGCGAACGTCGAAGGCTGGGCCCTGTACGCCGAGGCCGTGTTGAAGCAGTACGAGCCGCTCGAAGGGCAGATGGGCGCGCTGCAGATGCGCATGATGCGTGCGGCGCGCGCCTTTCTCGATCCAATGCTCAATCTCGGCCTGATCGAGCCGGATGCCGCCAAGCGTTTCCTGATGGAAGAGGTGATGCTCTCCGAGCCGATGGCGAAGCAGGAAGTCGATCGCTACACGTTCCGCGCTCCCGGCCAGGCGACCTCCTATTTCTACGGCTATTCCAAGCTCCAGGGCATGCGCACCAGAGCGGAGCTGGCGCTCGACGGGAAGCTCGACGTGCAGGCGTACCATGATTTCATCGTCGACCAGGGGCTGCTGCCGCTGGATCTGCTCGAGAAGGCGGTGCTGGAGGATTTCGTGCCGGCGCAGCGCAAGGGAAGCTAAGCGCCGGCGCGCGGCTGGGCAGCGGGGGCATCGCAGTGCGCGCGATCGAAATCGGCAGCTTCGGTGCACCGGAGGTGCTGCGACTCGTCGAGCGGCCGCGTCCGGTGCCCGGCCGGGGCGAAGTGCTGATCCGCGTCGCCGCCTCGGGTGTGAATCGTCCGGACATCTTCCAGCGCCAGGGCCGCTACGCCCCGCCGCCCGGTGCTTCGGACATTCCAGGGCTCGAGGTCGCGGGCGTGGTGGAGGATGGCGATATGTCGAGCGACAACCCGTTCGGCATCGCAATCGGCGATCCGGTCTGCGCGCTGCTTGCCGGCGGCGGCTACGCAGAGCTCGCCGTCGCCCCGCTGGCACAATGCCTGCCCGTACCGAAAGACCTGAGCCTCGTTGAGGCGGCCGCTCTTCCGGAAACATTCTTCACGGTGTGGAGCAACGTCTTCGATCGCGCCGGCCTCGGGCGCGGCGCGCAGGGCAAGGAGGAAACTCTGCTGGTTCAGGGCGGCTCGAGCGGTATCGGGGTTACGGCGATCCAGTTCGCCCGTGCGCTCGGCCATCGCGTGTTCGCCACCGCGGGAAGCGACGAGAAATGCCGGGCCTGCGCAGCGCTCGGCGCCGAGGCGGCAATCAACTACCGCACGCAGGACTTCGTCGAGATCGTCAAGCAGCGCACGCAGGGTCGCGGCGTCGACGTCATCCTCGACATGGTGGCGGGCGACTACGTACCGAGAGAGCTCGACGCGCTCGCCGAGGACGGACGGCTGGTCGTGATCGCCACGCTCGGGGGCGCGAAGGGGCAGGTCGATTTCGGCGCAGTGATGCGGCGGCGGCTGATCCTCACCGGCTCGACGTTGCGACCGCGACCCGTCGCATTCAAGGCGGAAATTGCCCGCGCCCTGCACCGAACCATCTGGCCGCTGGTGGAGTCCGGCCGGATCCGGCCCGTGGTTCACTCGGTCTTCCCGGCATCCGAGGCGGCGCGGGCGCACGAGCTGATGGAAAGCAGCGCGCACATCGGCAAGATCGTGCTCACCTGGGAGTGAGCTCGAGAGGCACCCCCTGTGGCGTTGCGCGATCTCCTCATTCGTTCCGCCGATCCGTCCGATGCGGCGGCTCTGCTCGCGATCTACCGCCCCTATGTCGAGGACACGGCAGTGTCGTTCGAGATCGACGTGCCCACGCAGAGTGAGTTTGCGCAACGCATCGTGAAATCGCTCGCGCATTGGGGATGGCTGGTCGCGGAGCACGCCGGCCGCCCGGTCGGGTACGCCTATGCTTCGGCATTCCGCGAGCGCGCCGCCTACCGCTGGTCGGCGGAAACCTCAGCGTACGTGGATGCGCATTTCCAGCGCCACGGCATCGGCCGATCGTTGTACGTCACGCTGTTGAGGCAGCTGGCGGACAGAGGATATCGCACCGCCCTTGCCGGCATCGCGCTGCCCAACGAAGGCAGCATCGCGCTGCATCGCAAGCTCGGCTTCGAGCAGATCGGCGTGTTCAAGGCAGTGGGGCACAAGTTCGATCAGTGGCACGACGTGTCGTGGTGGCAACGTTCGCTGGAAGACTTGTCGCTGCGCAAGCAAGGTTGAGGCGCGCCCGGCGGACCGTGACTCGCAGGGATTGCGCTGCTGCATTTCGAGTTTCTACACAATCACAACAGAAACGCGCATTGACAATGCGGGTTGCTCGCGTACGAGCACCGCGACCCGCAATCGCGGCAAGCAACTGCTGTTGAAACGCCGGCAAGTTGGGCATAGGGTGGCGAACCAACAAGAAAGCCGCCGAACGAGATCAAAGGGAAGAGTCAGGGAAGGTATCAGGGGGTGATTCGCATGCTCGACGTGCGCAACAAAGAACCAATCCCTTGCGAGGGCTCTGCGGTCTGCGGAGTCGATCGGTAACTCAGGCTCCGCCCGCCGTCGTGGCGGGTGAACGGCCTTCGCCAAGTCCATAGGGAATTCGCGGCGCCGCGCGCTGAGACGGCGCCAGGAGGCACGCATCATGCGTTCCAAGGCATTGCGCGTTGTTGCGCGGGTTTTCTTTTTCCGCGCCCTCATCCTGTCCATCGTGCCCGGTCTGGGGGCTGCGCATCCCGCGGCGCAGGACGTTCGCGTGACGACTCGCGAGGAGTTCAAACCGGCTGCCGAGTTCCTCGCCGACGTCACGGATCGCCGCCGCCGCGTGGTCTATACGCCCTACCCGGTGTCGGCGCAGCTCGGCGTGGTGCGCGACTTCGTGCACGTGAGCGATGGCAGCGCGGTACTGTCGCGCATCGACCTCGTTGTCGATGCGCCGCTGCCCATCGTATTGCGGCGCGCATACCACTCCGCCCGGGCAGATTCCGCGGATTTCGGCGCGGTCGGTTGGCGACTCACGACGAGGGCCAGTGCCTCATTCGTTCAGCGCCAGACATCGGTTCGGCCTCAGCCAACAACATGACTACGATAACCGCGCAAGTCGTCAATGCCGGTTACAGCGGCGCAACGAACTTCGTGACGGTGCGACTGCGTGGTGCACCCGTGATCGGTGTGTCGCCGAACTTCTTCATCGGCGCGACCTCCCCGGCGATCGACTGGGACGTCACGGTTTCACTCAGCCGCAATGCCAGCACGGGCGTCACGACCTATCAGGTTACCGGCAGTCACGACGGCTTTCCATTTCACGACATACGTATAAACTCCATTCCAGTATGGCAGCGCGATCCCATTTCGGAGGGCCGCACGCCGCTGGCGCTGTTCCCCCCGACCGACATTGCGGTTCAGGCCAGCGGGTCCTTCTAGTGAAGTTGCCAGCGTCTCGCGGGCTGATACTGGTGGCTGCCGTGCTCCTTGCGGCGCAAGGTCTGCGGGCGGAAGGACGACCAGCCGCGCCTGACCTGATGCAGCAGCTTTCCTCCCCCGAGCTGACCGTCCGCAAGGCAGCAGCTCGACAACTGGATGCGGCGAGCATCGGCAATCTGGAGCCGGGACTTGCGGTACGTGCGGCGCTGCTGGCGGCGCGGGATGGCGACCCCGCGGTTCGCGAAACGGCTCTCGGCGGTCTCGGCGTCCTGACGTCCACGCTGCCGCGCGACGGCAAAGGCGTGGCGAATACCGCGATTGCCAAGGCGATCTACGGCTCGCGCGACCTGCGCACGACGCTGGAGCGCATACTGCGGGACGATCGCGACGCCAACGTCGTCATCGCTGCTTCCATACCGTTGATGTCGGTTTACGGGTCCGAACCCGCAGCGCAGGGCACGCTGCTGGACGCAGTGGACAGACTTCCCGACCCCGTCGACAAGATCAGGTTGCTGCACAGTCTCGTCATCGACGGCGTCGACGCCGAGCAGACCGTCGAGCGGCTGGGTCGATATCTCGACGGTGGGCCGGTCACCGTCCAGCATCAGGCGGCGATCGTGCTTCTGTCAGCCGAGAAACTGCCGCGCGACAGATTCGACGACTTTCTGCGCTTGATCGAGACACCGGAGACCTTCGCGGACCCGACGCTGTTGCGAGGCCTGCCCCGGTTCGGCGTGCCCCCCAATGTCTACCTGGACAGGCTCCTCGCGTTACAGGAACGCTTGATGCAGGAGCTGCGCAAACCTCCCGAGGAGCGCTCCGTCCGGATCTATAACGACGCATTCTGGAAAAAGACCCTCGACGAGGCGATCGCCACCGCCCGAGCCGGTACGCCCAAGGGCTGATCGCTCAGATGATCTCGAAGTAGCGCGCCAGCTCCCAGTCGGTGATGGCCTTGCGGAACTCGCGCTCTTCCCACTCGCGCGTGGCCGCGAAGTGGTCGACGAAGGCATCGCCGAAGCATTCACGCGCCATCTTCGAGCCCTTGAGCTTCTGCGCGGCGTCCCACAACGTGGTGGGCAGCGCCAGGTTCTTCGGCAGCTTCTGGTCGTAAGCGTTGCCCTCGACCGGCTTGCCGGGCTCGATCTCGTGCTCGATGCCGTAGAGCCCCGACATCAGCGCGGCGGAGAGCACGATATAGGGATTGGCATCGGCCGCAGCGATGCGGAATTCGACGCGCTGCGCTTTCTCGCTGCCGGGAATCACGCGCAGCGCGCAGGTGCGGTTATCCACGCCCCAGGTAGCATCGGTCGGCGCCCAGAAACCCGGAATCAGGCGCGTGTAGGAATTGACGGTCGGCGCGACCATGGCGAGCAGCTCCGCCAGATATTTCTGCTGGCCGCCGATGAAGTGCCGCTGTGTCGCGCTCATCGTGTGCGGCTTCTTCGCATCGAAGAATGCACCCTTGCCGCCCTTGCCCTTGAGCGACATGTGAATGTGGCCGCTCTGGCCGGGCCAGTCGCGCGACCACTTGGCCATGAAGGTGGCCATCTTGTTGTTGCGCTGAGCGATGATCTTGGCGAACGTCTTGAACAGCGCCGCCTTGTCCGCCGCGGACTGCGCCTCGTCGAACGTGATGGCGGCCTCGATGACTCCGGGGCCGGTCTCCTCGTGCAGCCCCTCGATGCCGAAGCGCATCGTCTCGCAGGTTTCGAGCAGGTGCCGGTAGAAGTCGCTGTGCACGCTGTTGCGCAGCACCGAATAGCCGAAATAGCCCGGCGCGAGCGGCTGCAAATCGCGATAGTTCTTGGCGCGCACCGACTCGGGCGTCTCGTTGAAGACGAAGAACTCGTATTCGAAGCCGACGTAGGCCGTGTAGCCCATCCGGCGCGCACGCTCGATCACGCGCCTGAGAACCCCGCGCGGGCAGATCGCCTCGGCGGGCGGCACGAACTCGCTCAGGAAAAACAGTCCGTCGCCTTCCCAGGGCAGCGGCCGGCAGCTCTCGGGAATGATGCGCACGTTCGCATCGGGGTAGCCGGTGTGCCAGCCCGTGTAGGTCACGTTGTCGTAGAGCTGGTCGTTCGAATCCCAGCCGAGCACCACGTCGCAGAACCCGAACCCCTTCTCCAGCGCCGACAGGAACTTCGCGCGCGAAATGTACTTGCCGCGCATGACGCCGTCGACGTCGAACACGCCGACTTTCACATGACTGAGACTGCGCTCCTCGACGATCTTGCGAGCATCGCTCGCCGTCTTGACTTGCTCTGGTTGCATCGATTCACGTCCAGCGCCGGTCGCTCGGCAGAATTCAGTGTGGAGGGCGTCTTCGTCTTTCGAGGACCTTTCGCGACCGTCGGCGACAGGACGTTGCCGTCGGAGCCTCCAGGGACGGATCCACGGCGTTCGCGAAAGGTCCTCGAAAGACGAAGGCGGCCGACACCTCTATCCGAGAGCCGGCCGCTGCGAGAACCGCTACAACGTCGTCTTGCCGTATCCCTCAGTCTCGGGATGCCCGTGCACGCCGTGCGTCATCGCGAATTCCTCTTCCGGCGAGAGCACCAGCTTGTGCCGTCCGACGATGGCGAAGTAGATGATGCCCGCGACGTACCACGCCGCCACGCCCAGCACGCCCGCCCGGTAGTTCGGATCGAGGAGCTGGTAGTAGAGCGTGGCGAGCGCGATCACGATGGCGATCGCCGCGCCGGGTATGCCCACCGGGCTGCGATACGGCCGCGTGATGTTCGGCATCTTCCTGCGCAACATGATGAAGGACAGGCCCTGCAGCGCGTAGGAAAGCATCGCGCCGAACACTGCCATGTTGAGGAGGATGGCGCCGATCGTCGTGGCGCTCTTTTCCGCGCCGGCGGCGTACCAGACCACCAGCATCACGACGAAGCCGAGCAACGTTCCCGCGATCAGCGCCCGGTTGGGCGTCTTGTGCTCACCGTGCGTCACCGAGAGGAACTGCGGAAAGTAGCCGGCGCGCGACAGCGAATAGATCTGGCGCCCGTAGGCGAAGATGATGGTGTGAAAGCTCGCGATCAGCCCGATGACCGCGAGCAGCGCCAGAGCCTTTGCGCCGAATCCGCCAATGGTGACGCGGAAGCCGTCGAGCAGCGGCTCGGCCGAGCTGCCGAGACTCATCGCCCCGTGCATCTTGTCCGCTTCGAGCGAGCCGACGCCGGCGTTGAGGAACATGGTCAGGAACGCCGAGACGACCAGCGTACCCATGCCCAGGATCAGCCCCTTCGGCATGTCCTGGCGCGGATCGTGTGTTTCCTCGGCGGCGAGCGGCAGCTGCTCGATGGCAAGGAACAGCCAGACCGCGAAGGGCATGGCGGCCAGGGCGCCCGCCCAGCCGAACGGCAGAAACGCTCCGCCGCCTTCCGGCAACTCCACCGGTTTGCCATCCGGGCCCGCCGCGATGTTGAGCGCCCAGCGGTCGAAGTCAAAGTAGGGAATCGCGCTCACCCAGTAGATGACGAGCACGCCGAGTGCGCCGAGCGTCACCAGGACGGACACTTTGAACGACAACTCGACCCCGCGCAGGTTGAGCGCGAGGAACACCACATAGCCCACCAGCCAGTAGAGCGGCTGGTACTGCGCAGGCGTTTCGAAGATGCCGGTCAGATAGGAGCCGATGAAGAACACGATGACGGCGGGTGTCAGCACGTACTCGATGTTCTCCGCCAGCCCCGTGACGAATCCACCCCACGGCCCCATGGCGCTGCGTGCAAAGGAATACGCCGCGCCCGTGTGCGGCAGCGCCGGGGACATTTCGGCGATGCTGAGGATCAGGCCCCAATACATGATCATGATGACCACGCCGGCGATGAACATGCCGCCGAAGCCGCCGACCCCGATGCCGAAATTCCAGCCGGAGTAGTGGCCCGAGATCACTGCGCCGACTCCCAGCGCCCAAAGCGACCACACGCGCGCGTAGCGCCTGAGGCCTCGTTGCGCGAAGTAGCTCTGGCCGGCCTGCGTGTACGTCACGCTGCCCACTTGTTTCTGGTCAGACATGAGACCCCCTGCTGGTCTGTGGCCGTGGACGGTTATTGATGTTGTCTTGTCGTCTGTTCTCGTCTCCGGGCGCGCCGCAGTATAGCCACGGCTGCTGCGCCGAAGCGAAACGGCGGTTTTTTTGCAGTGCCAAACGCTAGCGCCGCACGCCCGGCCGCAGCTTGCGGAACGGCAATGCCGAGAGCTCCGCCGGGCTGGGGCCCGGCGCGGCGACCACGAGTATTTCGCTGGCGACCGGGCCGAAGTCGGCGCGAAAGTGCACAGTGCTCTTCAGGACCAGGATGCTGGCGCTGGCCGGCTCGACCCCGAGATGACGGAACATCGCCTGATCCGCCGCCTGTTGCTTGCGGCTCGCCACGGCGATGTGCACGCCGCCCACGCGCAGCAGCGCCATCGGTCCGAGCTCCATGCGCGTTCCGAGGTAGAAAGGACCGGTGCCGGTGAACCGGCCGTCGCCGAGCGCCTCGACGCTGAACTGCGCCTCGAGCGGAGTCTCCCCCTCGAATCCGCTCTTCGCACCGAGCGGTACGCGCAGTGACGCGCCCACGCCGGCGGAATGCGCGGCCCGGGCGACTTCCTCATCGCAGATCAGTCCGGCGACCACGCCTTCCGCGCCGTGCGCAATGAGTGCCTTGATCAACGACATCGTGTCGGCATTTCCACCGGCGCCGGGATTGTCCTGGGTGTCGACCAGGATCACCGGGCCCAGGCCGACGTTCGCGATGCTCAGTGCGCGCTCGACCGCCGCGTCGATCGGCCAGAGGCGTCCACCGAACTGCGGTTCGGCGGCAGCCATCGCATCGGCGAGCACGTCGACCGTGCGTTCGATGCCGTGATCCTCGCCGTAACCGAATATGCACGGTCCGGACTCGGTCACGTCGGCCAGCGGGAATCCGGGCGTGATCTCGAGCGCCACGACCGCGCCCGCAGTCGATTTGATGGCGCTCTCCATCAGCTCCTTCATCGGCGCAATCAGCGTGCATTGCCAGGCGAGCGGGATCAGGAAATCCAGGTGGCGCCAGGCACGGATCAGCGGTGGCTTCCCGACGAGCCGCGACAGCGCGCGCGCGGCACGCGCTCCGGTCTGCGCCATGTCGACGTGCGGATAAGTGCGGTAGGCCACCATCAGCGAGGCCGCGCGCAGCATCGTGTCCGAGACGTTGGCGTGCAGATCCAGGCTCGCGATCACGGGCGTAGCATCGCCGACCACGGCGCGCACGCGCTCGAGCAGCTCGCCGTCCGCGTCGTCGACGTGCTCGGCGACCATCGCGCCGTGCAGGTCCAGGTACACCGCATCCACGGGCAGGTGGAAGCGCAGGTCCTCGAGCAGGATGAAGGCGATGCGCTCGAACGCATCGCACGTCACCGAACCGGATGGTTGCGCGGCGCACCATGACAGGGGACGCAGCTCGTACCCGGTGCGTTCAGCCTGCGCGATGAATCCGGCGATCGGCAGGTTGATGCCGCGCATCGCCTCGATGAGCCCGGCACCGCGTGTCAGCCCCGGCCAGGCGTCGGCCGCGACGAAGTCTGCGAACTGCGCGCGCGTGTCCGCGAAGGTGTTGGTCTCGTGCTGAACGCCGCCGATCGCGATGCGCATGCCGATCCCCTGCGGAGCCGTATAACCGCCGCCGGCGATGCCGCCGGACAGTGGCGCGAGGGCAAGCCTACCCCAATGCCGTTTCGTCGGCACGGCGCCGCCCCCGGCTGCCGTGTTTGACAATTGCCCCGGGACTCAGGGAATGCCTGCCGCGGGCGCGACTACACTTTCGTGACAAATGCGCCCGCCCGGCGCCGGCGCGCGGCGCCAGGTCGCAAGCGCCCCGCAATCTGTGATGGATCTCTCCCACCGCGCCCTTCAAGCTGAGTACTGTGTGCCGCTGCTCGAGCACGCACCAAGGAGTTCCAGCATGAGCAATCCATACGACACCGCTGCCGAACGCATGTCGGTCCTGCCGCCGACTCTGCGCTTCAAGGGTGAGCTGTCCGCCGAAGAGGACCTGCTGATTCAGGGCACGGTGGAGGGAACCATTCATCACACCCAGCGTGTGACCATCGGCAAGGAAGGCACCGTCAAAGCCAGCATCCGCGCGCAGGTGATCAAGGTCGAGGGTAACGTCGAAGGCGACCTGCACGCCGAGCGTTCGGTGTTCGTCAGCGAATCGGGCAATCTGCGCGGCAACATTCATGCCCCGTCGGTGAGCCTGGTGGAGGGATCGCGCTTCAACGGCGCGGTCGACATGGACTCGAAACACTCGCAGGACTCGAAACACTCGCAGGGCACGACGCGCGCGCAGGCGGCCGGCGAGCGCGCCGTGTCGCAGCCCAAGGCCGTCGCGTCCGGCTCCTGAGCCGACCATTGATCCGTGTTGCGGAGGTTTAGAATGCGTAACTTCAGTTTCGATCAACGCCCGGAGCAGACCGAACCCGTGCGCGCGCCCGCGGTGTCGCCGCCAGCGGCGGAGCCCAAAGTGGCCGAGCGCAAGGTGGCCGTTCTCGGCCCGACTCTGCGCTTCAAGGGCGAGATCAGCGCCGATGAGGATTTCATCCTGCAGGGCCGCATCGAGGGCTCGATCAATCATACCCAGAGCGTGACCATCGGCACCGATGGCGTCGTGGTCGGAAACATCCACGCGCGCGTCATCACCATCGACGGCAACGTGGAAGGTGACCTGCACGCCGCAGATGCGGTGATCGTTCACCAGACGGGAAGCGTCACCGGCAATATCTTCGCTCCTCGTGTCGGCCTGCTGGAGGGAGCCTTCTTCAGCGGTCGCGTCGACATGGGTGAGGCGCGGGGGGCGGCCAAGTCGCGTCCGGCGGACGGGGGGTCCCGCGCGAACAGCGCAGGCGTGCCGCTGTCGGCCGAAGAGACGGAGCGGATGCTCGCTGCGAAGCGGTGAGCCGGTGCGCGGGATGTCGGGCTCGGTGCCCGGTATCCCGCGGTGCCTCACTCGCTATTTCCGGTTCTCCACCAGCCCATGGCGCACCGCGTACAGCGCGGCCTGCGTGCGGTCCTCGAGACCGAGCTTGGAGAGGATGCTGCTCACGTACCCTTTGATGGTGCCCTCGGTGAGGTGCAGCGCGTTGCCGATCTGCTTGTTGCTGCGGCCCTGGGCGATGAGCTCGAGCACCGAGCGCTCGCGCTCGGTGAGCTCGGCGAGCGGATCGGCCTCGGCGGGCTTGCGCAACTGCGCCAGGAGGGAGCGCTGCGCCTCGACGTGCAGCCACGGTTCACCGCGCGCCACGGTGCGGATCGCCCGCATCAGCTCGGCGCGCGCCACATCCTTGAGGACGTAACCGAGCGCGCCGTTCCCGATCACCTTCTGTACCTGGCCTTCCTCCGCATAGCTGGTGAGCACCAGCACCTGCGTGGCGGGCAGCTCGGCGCGGATCTTCTTGATGGCGTCCGGTGCGGCCAGGCCGGGCATCTTGAGGTCGATGAGCACCACGTCGGGCTTGAGCGCCAGCGCACAGCTCACAGCCTCGTCGCCATCGGCCGCCTCGCCGACGATCGACAGCTCCTCGCAGTCATCGAGCAGCGCGCGCAGGCCTTCGCGCACGATGGCGTGATCATCGACGAGCAGAAGTCGAATAGTGGCAATGGTGGCTGTCATGACTGAGGTTTCCTGGGCTGGTCTTTGCGCGGGATGGTGAAGGAGACGCGGGTGCCGCGCCCCGGCGCGGTGGTGAAGCTGACGGATCCGCCGAGTGCATGGACGCGCTCGCGCAGGGTATGCAGCCCGAGGCCGGCGTCGCGCGAGCGCTCGGCGGATCGCTCGGCCTCGCTCGGATCGAACCCGCAGCCGTTGTCCTCGACCGCGACGTTCACCGCGGTGTCCGCGACACGCGCGGTGATCGTCACCAGCCGCGCGCCCGAATGGCGGATGGCGTTGGACAGCGCTTCCTGGCAAAGCCGGAACAGGGCTTCTTCGCGCGCCAGCTCCTGCGGCATGTAGCTGGTGAACTCGATGCGGATCTCGGGAGTCTCGGGGGCGAGGAGCTTGGCCACTTTCTTCAATGCGCTGGCGAGCCCCGTGCTGCGCACGCTGGCGATGCCGCCACCCTCACCGTCGCCGCTCGCGCCTTCCTGCGTGGGACGCAGCTCGCGCAGCAGCGCGCGCATTTCGGCAAAACCGTGGCGCGACAGCTCCTCCACGCGGTGCGCGCGCCGCTCGCCCTCGGCCGGGTCGCGCTTCCACGCGGAGGCGAGCGATTGTGACATCAGGCTGATGCTCGACAGCACCTGGCTGACCGAGTCGTGCAGGTCGCGCGCCAGGCGCTGGCGTTCGCGCATCACCGCGGCCTGGCGCGCCTCGGCGTACAGCCGCGCGTTCTTGATCGCCACCGCCAGGTGGTCGGCGATGATCTGGATGCTGGCCGCGTCCTCCTCCTGGAACGGATAGAGGCTCTCGATGTTGATGACGCCGATCGCCTCGTTGCCGAGCACGATGGGCACCGCGAGCTCCGCCGCCACGTTGATCGGCAGCGGCGGGGGGACGTAGCGCGGATCGTTGCGGATCTCATTGACGATCTGCGCACGCCGCTCTTGTACCGCCGCGCCGCAGATGCCGCGCGACACCGGCATCGTGTATTCCTCGCGGAACACGTTGCGATAGGCCCCGGCGTGCGCGCGAAACAGCAGATAGTCCGGATCGCCCTTGACGATGAGCGGGATGACGACGTTCGGGTAGCCGAGCACCTCGTGGATGGCCTGCGCCGCGGTGACTATCAGCTCGTCGGGCTCGAGTCCGGAGGAAATCAGCCGCGACACCCGCGCGATCAGCTCCATGCGCTCGCTGCGCCGCTGTTCGCGCCGGTAGCGCAGCGCGTTCTCGATGGCGATGGCCGCGTGGCGCGCGAACAGTTGCAGCGACTCGAGATCCTCGTCGTTGAAACGGCGCGGCGGGCGCGCGCCGATGCCGAAAAAACCAAGGAGCTTGCCGTGTCCATGCACGGGCACGCCGATCACGGCATTGTCCTTGAGCTCGGGCAGCGTCACGCCGGCGAGCCGGCTATACGCTTCGGCGACCACCGGCTTGCCTTGGGCCAGCACTGCGCCCGCGAGGCCGACGCCCGGCGCCATCTCGGCGCCGAGCTCGCGCGGCGGCATCTTGTAGATAGCCTCGGTGCGGATCACGTTCTTCTGCGGATCGTACAGGCCGATGGTGCCGTCGTCCGCGTCGAGCAGCTCGCAGGCGTGGCGCACGATGCGCGTGAGCAGGGGCCGCAATTCCAGCTCGCTGGAGATTTCCTCGACCACGCGCCGCAACGTTTCCGCCTGGCGGTGCGCACGCGGCAGGCTGTGGTTGGGCGGCGCCGACTCGGGGGCTGCGGGGGGCGGTGACATGACGGTGGCGAGCAATGACTGCGAGTATCGAATCACCTGCTCGGCAATCGCAAGTCGCGGCGCGAACGGCTCAAAAAAGACCCCGGGGACCTGGGAAGCACCCGGGGCGTGAGGATGCGGACCGGGAAGGGAATGATGTCGGTGCCGCATAGGGGGTTCGGCTCGTCAGCGAGCAGACCGAACTTTAGGACCCTGCGGTGCGGCGCCGTTAGCGCGTTTGGTCAGTGCCGCAGCCTGACTTTCGTCGTGCAGACGCTGCGCTCCGGCATGGAGGGCTCCCCGGGGAGCGTGCTCCCCGGGGAGGCGTCATCGACTGCCTAGTTGCTGTGGGCCTGGTGATTTCCGAAAGTCAAGTAGCCGGACACAGTCAGAACGACGTTGCCGCCGGCATCCCAGATGGTGATGGTCGCCGTGTCGCCGCTTCCGCCTTCGCCCGCATCCGTGAACACCCATTCGGCGTATGCACCGGAAACGCCGTTGTAACGACCGTTGCCCGTGCCGGTGTACGTGTCGAAGTCCGCATCGGGCGGGTCCGGCTCGATCAACGGGCTGTCGGTGCAGACCCCGCTGAGGAGCTGCTCGAGATGGAAACGGTTGCCGTCCCAGTTGATCTCCAGACTGTTGGGCCGGTTGTCGCAGCGCAATTCGAATCCATGAGTCACGCGGCCGATCTTCGGTCCTTCCCAGGTCACTTCGGTGCCGTTGGCGCGGAAGACGCTGCCGCCTCCCGTCATCCAGCAGTTGGCGCGTCCTGCGTACGCCGCGGCCGCGACGCCGCCGGCGAGCACTGCCACCACTGCTATGGAGAGTTTTCGATGTCTGCTGTTCATGGTCGACCTCTTTACTTGTCGTTGTGGTCGGAACTGGCGCGACCGTGCAGTGCGCAGCGCGACAGCGCTGCGCCGGCGGTCGACGCCGGATTGATTCCCCTGTTGGCTCTTTATTTTTCCGTTGGTTCTTCCCCGGCAAACGCAGCACAGGCCCGGACGTTGACGACACTACGCCTGAAAGCGTCGAAATATTTGGCCGCGTTGACATAATGGATGCGGCTTGCCGACCATCCTGTGGTCGCGGCGGGCGGCCGTCGCGATGCCGGCGGCTCGATGCGCCCGGCTACGCGGATGTGCCGCTTCGCCGGCGTTGCTGGTATCCTCGCGCGCTTTCCGCAAGACCTTGATTTGTGTCGATTTAGGTCGATTCAGGATCCGGATGCAAGACCGTTACGATCCCGTCGTCGTGGAGGCCGAGGCGCAAGCCTTCTGGAACGAGCAGCGCTCGTTCGAGGCGCGCGAGCGGCCGGGCAGCGAGAAATTCTACTGCCTGTCGATGTTCCCCTATCCCAGCGGCCGGCTGCACATGGGCCACGTGCGCAACTACACGATCGGCGACGTGATCACCCGCTACATGCGCATGCAGGGCCGCAACGTGCTGCAGCCGATGGGCTGGGACGCGTTCGGGCTGCCGGCCGAGAACGCCGCGATGAAGAACCGCGTGCCGCCGGCGCAGTGGACCTACGACAACATCGCCTACATGCGCCGCCAGCTGCAGTCGCTCGGCTTCGCGCTCGACTGGAAGCGCGAGCTGGCCACCTGCCGACGCGATTACTACCGCTGGAACCAGTGGTTCTTCCTGCGCATGCTCGAGAAGGGCATCGCTTACAAGAAGACGGGCGTGGTGAATTGGGATCCCGTCGACCAGACCGTGCTCGCCAACGAGCAGGTGATCGACGGCCGCGGCTGGCGCACCGGCGCGCCGGTCGAGAAGCGCGAGATTCCGATGTACTACTTGCGCATCACCGACTACGCGCCGGACCTGCTCGCCGCGCTCGACGAGCTGCCGGGCTGGCCGGAGCGCGTCAAGACGATGCAGGCCAACTGGATCGGCCGCAGCGAGGGCGTGAATTTCGGATTCCCGTACCGGATGGATGGTCGCAAGGAGCTGCTGCGCGTGTTCACGACGCGCGCCGACACCATCATGGGCGTCACGTTCGTCGCGATCGCGGCCGAGCATCCGCTCGCGGCGCGCCTGGCGCGCGACAACGAGAAGCTGGCGGCTTTCGTCGCGGAATGCCGGCGCGGCCCAGTGACCGAAGCCGAGCTCGCGCTGATGGAAAAGAAAGGCGTGCCGACCGGCTTCTTCGTCATGCACCCCCTGACCGGCGAGAAGGTCGAGGTGTGGATCGGCAACTACGTGCTCATGGCGTACGGCGAAGGCGCGGTCATGGGCGTGCCGGGGCACGACGAGCGCGATTTCGAGTTCGCGAAAAAGTACCGGCTGCCGATCAAGCCGGTGATCGACGTGCACGGCCGGCCGTATTCCACCGACGCCTGGGAGCCCTGGTATTCGGATCACGGCGTGAACGTGAACTCGGGCAAGTACGACGGCCTGGGTTTCGCCCGCGCCACCGACGCGGTCGCGGCGGATCTGAAAGCGATGGGTGTGGGCGACAAGCAGGTCGTCTGGCGGTTGCGCGACTGGGGAATCTCGCGCCAGCGCTACTGGGGATGCCCGATCCCGATCGTCCATTGCGGGCAGTGCGGCGACGTGCCCGTCCCGGACGATCAGCTGCCGGTGCTGCTGCCCGAAAATCTCGTGCCCGACGGCTCGGGCAACCCGCTGGCGAAGACGCCGGCATTCTTCGAGTGCGCCTGCCCGAAATGCGGCAGGCCGGCGCGCCGCGAAACGGACACGATGGACACGTTCGTGGACTCGTCGTGGTACTTCATGCGCTTCGCGAGCGCCGACAACCCGGTCGCGATGGTCGACGAGCGCGTCGATTACTGGCTGCCGGTCGACCAGTACATCGGCGGCATCGAGCACGCGATCCTGCACCTGCTGTATTCGCGTTTCTGGACGCGCGCCATGCGCGACCTGGGCCTGGTGAGGTTGCGTGAGCCGTTCGCCAACCTGCTGACCCAGGGCATGGTCCTGAATGACATCTACTCGCGCAAGGATGCCGACGGCCGCGTCGCGTACTTCAATCCGGCAGATGTCGAGGTGAGCCTCGACGCGAAGGGGCAGCGCGTCGGCGCGGTGCTGCGCAGCGATGGCCGCGCGGTGGACTGGGAAGGCATGCGCACGATGTCCAAGTCCAAGGAGAACGGCGTGGATCCGACGGCGCTGGTCGAGAAGCTCGGCGCCGACAGCGTGCGCCTCTTCATGATGTTCAAGGCGCCGCCCGAGGATACGCTGGAGTGGTCCGACGACGGCGTGCAGGGTGCATTCCGGTTCATGAAGCGCCTGTGGAAGGCGGTGTACGACCATGTGAGCGCCGGCGGCGAGCGCGCCGCGCTGGATCCCGCGGTGCTCACCGCGGAACAACGCGAGATGCGTCACCTGGTGCACCAGACGCTCGTCAAGGTCACGGACGACGTCGGCCGGCGTCGCACGTTCAACACCGCGATCGCGGCCGTCATGGAGCTGATGAACGCGCTGGCGAAGTTCGAGGATGCAGCGCCGCAGGGCCGCGCCGTCGCGCAGGAGGCGCTCGAGCTCATCGTGCTGATGCTCTCGCCGATCGTGCCGCACGCGGCCCACGCGCTGTGGCACGAGCTCGGCCACAGCGGCGCGATAGTCGATGCACCCTGGCCTAGCTCCGACGCCGGCGCGCTGGCGCAGGACGCGATCGAGATCGTGGCGCAGGTGAACGGCAAGCTGCGCAGCCGCATCACGGTGCCGGCGGATGCAGACGAGGAGGCGATCAAGGCCGCGGCGCTCGCGGATGCGAACGTGCGGCGCTTCGTCGAGGGCAGGCCGGTGCGCAAGGTCATCGTCGTCAAGGGCAGGCTGGTCAATGTCGTGGTGTAACCGGTCCTTGTCTCCGATCGGCAGACCGGCCGCCGTGAGCGTCATGGCGTTGGCCATGGCGCTGGCCATGGCGTTGGCAATAGCAACGGGCGTGTCGGGTTGCGGGTTTCATCGCCAGGGCGTCGCACCGATGTCGCCCGTCATGCGCGTTACGTACATCGACGCACGGGATGCCCGCACCGACTTCCAGCTCGAGCTGCGCCGCGCGCTGCAGGCGAGCGGCACCAGGATCGTGCCTGCCGCCGAGGGGGCCACCGCGACGTTGCGGATCGCTCGCGACGAGACCGGCCGCCGTGTCCTGTCGGTGTCGGCGCGCAACACGCCGCGCGAGTACGAGGTGTACTACGCGGTGCGCTACTCGGTCACCGCCGGTGGCAAGGAGCTGCTGCCGCCGCAGGACCTGGAGCTGACTCGCGACTACAGCTTCGACGAGCAACGCCTGCTCGCGAAGGAAGAGGAAGAAGAAATCCTGCGGGCGGCGATCGCACGCGATCTCGCAGGCATCGTCCTGCGCCGGCTGGCGAGCCTGTAGTGCCCGTCGCACGGCTGTCGAATGTCTCGCGCCTCGATGTCGCGGCAGTGCTGGCGCGTTACGGGCTGATGCTGGAGCTCGTGGCGGACGGCGACCGTGTCCCCGCGTCCTACTGGGGCGAATCGGAAGCGGGCTTGAAGGGCGACCGGCTGTTCGCGCGGCTCGACACGCCGGTGCATTCAGTCCTGCACGAGGCGGCGCATTTCGCGTGCATGACGCCCGAACGCCGTGCCGGACTCGACACGGATGCGGGCGGGGACCACGACGAGGAGAACGGGGTGTGCTGGCTGCAGATCGCTCTTGCAGGGCTCATCGGCCGTTTCGGGCGCGAGCGCATGCTCCGCGACATGGACGCCTGGGGCTATACCTTCCGGCTCGGCTCGGCGCGCGCCTGGCTGGAGCAGGACGCCGCGGATGCGCAGCGCTGGCTGCACGAGCGCGGCCTGATCGACGCGGCGGGCGACCCGACCTGGCGCGCGCGCGAGCGTTGAGTCTACACGTCGCAATGAGCAGCCAGACCGCCCCCGCCCGCACCGCGTTGCTCGTCATCGACGTGCAAGCGGCGATCGACGATCCGTGCTGGGCGCGTGAGGGGCCCAGGAACAATCCGCAGGCGGAAGCCAACATCGCTGCGCTTCTGCGCCACTGGCGCGAGCGTCGCTGGCCGGTGATTCACGTGCGCCACGAATCGCGCGAGCCGCATTCGAGCTATCGACCCGGTCAGCCCGGCGTCGAGTTCAAGCCGGCGGTGGCGCCGCGGCCGGGCGAGCCCATCGTCACCAAGCACGTCCCCGACGCATTCGTCGGCACTGAGCTCCTCGACCTGCTCGAGTCAGATGGCGTGACGGCGCTGGTCGTGACCGGCGTGATCACCAACAATTCCGTCGAAGCCACCGCGCGCACCGCCGGCAATCTCGGATTCGCGGCCTGCGTGGTGTCGGATGCCACCGCGACGTTTGCCAAGTCCGATCATGCCGGCCGCCTGCGCACGGCCGATGAAGTGCACGCGATGTCGCTCGCCAATCTCGATGGCGAATACGCGCGCATCCTCACCAGCGCCGAAATCCTGGGAGGAGACTGACCCGGGGGGCGTGGGTGCGCTGTGCCGGTACCGGCGCGCGCGTCAGCGGCGCGTGTGCGCGCGCGCGAACCGGTCGGTGGCGCTGACCAGCTCGTGCGCGATTCCGGGCTCGAACGCGGAATGGCCCGCGTCCCCGGCGACGCGAAAATCCGCTTCGGGCCAGGCGCGGTGCAGGTCCCACGCGCTCATCATCGGGCACACGACGTCGTAGCGGCCCTGCACGATGACCGTGGGAATCCTGCGGATCGTATCCACGCCGCGCAGCAGCTGATCCTCGCGCTCGAAGAAACCGCGATGCATGAAGTAGTGACACTCGATGCTCGCCACCTGGATCGCAAACTGGGCTTCGCCCCACTTGCGGACGTTCTGCTCGTTGGTGAGCAGGTGGCTCGTGGCGGCTTCCCAGATCGACCAGGCCCTGGCGGCCCGTAGGGCGGCCTCGCGATCCTCGCCGGTGAGGCGCCGATAGAAGGCCGCGACCAGATCGCCGCGCTCGGCGACGGGGATGGGCTCGAGGTACTGCTCCCAGCGATCCGGAAACAGGGCGTTGGCTCCCGCCTGATAGAACCAGTCGATCTCCGCCCGGCGCAGCATGAAGATGCCGCGCAGCACCAGCTCGCTGACGCGCGAGGGATGCGACTGCGAATAGGCGAGGGCGAGCGTGCTGCCCCATGAGCCACCGAACACGAGCCAGCGCTCGATGCCCAGGTGCGTGCGCAACGCCTCGATATCCGCGACCAGGTGCCAGGTGGTGTTGTCGATGAGCGATGCGCCCGGCCGGCTGCGGCCGCAACCGCGTTGGTCGAACAACACGATGCGATAGCGCTTCGGATCGAAGAAGCGGCGCGAGTCCTTGCCGGCGCCCGCTCCGGGGCCGCCATGGATGAAGAGAGCGGGCTTGCCCTGCGGGTTGCCGCATTCCTCGAAGTAGATCTCGTGCAACGGCGAGACCCGCAGGTATCCGGTGCGGTACGCCTCGATCGCGGGATACAAGGGGCGTCGTTGCGTCGGGGCGCGCCGACGGGCTGCGGCCGCTGTACCCCGCAACGGCTTGCGCGCGGCCTTGTGTGGGGCAGTGCTGGTCTTCCTGCGCGTCGCCGCGCCGCGTTTCTTCCTGGCCAAGTCGTTTCCTTTCAGGTTCGCGTGAGCATGGGCCCGAGGGGCCGGCCGCCGAGCAGGTGCAGGTGCAGGTGATAAACCTCCTGCCCGCCGTGCGCGTTGCAGTTGATGATGAGACGGAAGCCATTCTCCGCGATGCCCTCCTGGCGCGCCAGATCGCGCGCCACCGTGAACAGGTGGCCTATGAGGGCCTCGTCCTCGTCCGCGACGTTGTTCGCCGTGGCAATCGCCTTGTTGGGCACGATCAGGATGTGAGTCGGGGCGAGGGGACGAATGTCCCGGAACGCCGTGACGCGATCGTCCTTGTGCACGATCGCCGCGGGCAGTTCGCCGGAGATGATCTTCTCGAAGAGCGTGGGCATGGCGTAGGTCCGTTTGACAGTTGCAGCTGCGCTATCGCCGCGGTGGGCGGCGCAGGATGTACTCGCGGTCGAGTTTCTTGCCGATCGGGAAGTCGTACTCGCCGACCTTGACGAAGCCGTAGCGCACGTACAGGCGCTGCGCACCGAAATTCTCCGACCACACGCCGACGTAGAGCGGATCGTGCTCACGCCGCTCCAGCTGCTCGATGAGCCGGTCCAGGAGTTGCGTGCCGAGCTGCTGTCCCTGGGCCTCGGCGCGCACGTACAGGCGCTTGACCTCGCCGGCGCGCGCCTCGAGCTGCGCGACCGGCAGCTTGCAGCGTCCGCCAATGCCATAGCCGAGGGCGCGGTTGGGCGATTGCGCGATGAGCACGATGTTGTGGTCGTCATCGAGGATGCGGCGGAAGGCCGCCACGGAATGCGCTTCGCCGAGGAAGGTTTCCAGGTCCTCGGGCCTGTACAGGTGGCCGAACGCCTCGACGAAGGTGCTGCGGCCGAGCTCGGCAAGCGTTTCAGCGTCGGGCGCGGCGGCTTTGCGGAAGGTGATCACGGGGACGGTCCCCTGTTTTCGCTTCGAAAAGGGTGCGCTTCGAAAAGGGGACTGTCCCCTTTTTTCCTGGTACTTGTAAACCTCGACCTGTTCCCCGGCGAGCGAATACGCCGCGGCGCCGAGGCGCGTCGCGCACCCGCCAGGTCAGACGATCTCGACGCCATGCAACTCGACCGCCGGGGTGCTGTCCATGGGACGAATGGTGGCGTGCTAGACTCTTCGCGTGAGCCGGTTGAATCGCAAGATTGCATGGCGCCTGGTACTGGCGCTGGCTCTGATGGTCGGGCAAGCCGGCGCGCAGGTGCATGCCTACGCGCACCTTGCGTCCGACTCCCGGCCCGTCGCTCCCGCCGGCCTGCACACGCAGCCCTGCAATCAGTGTCTCTCGTTCGCACCACTGCTCTCCGCAGTGGGTCCTGCCAGCAACGTACTGAGCTTCGATTGGGGCGAGGCGCTCACCCCGGTTCGCCCGATCGCAGTCGCGTCCCGAGTCCAGCCCCGCCTCCACGGCTTCCAGTCCCGCGCACCGCCCGCCCTTTTCTAGGCCGATGAACCCGGGAGTCGCGCCCGCGCGCGCTCCTGCTTTCGTTCTGTCGAGGAGGGCCGTCCATGTCGTTGTCTCATTCCGTTGCAGCCCTGCTGCTGCTGTCGATTGCCGTGGCGCCGGGAAACAGCCGGGCGGACGAAGTCACCAACCTGCGCGGCGAGCTCGAAGCGCTCAAATCCGACTACGCCGCGCGCGTGCAGGCCCTGGAAGAGCGCATTGCGCAACTCGAGGCGGCCACGGCGTCCGCCGCTTCAACCCCCGCGCCCGCCGAGTCACCGGGTATGGCCGCCATGGCCGGTCCGGCGAGCGGCGCCGCCACGGCGTTCAATCCGGCCATGTCCGTGATCCTCGCCGGCAACTACGCGAATTTCTCGCAGGATCCGGCCACGTACGCCATCGCGGGTTTCATTCCCAGCGGGGGTGAGATCGGCCCGGGCGAGCGCAGCTTCAATCTCGGCGAATCGGAGCTGACCCTTACCGCCAACGTCGATCCGTATTTCTTCGCCAACCTCACGGCGGCGATTTCACCGGAGAACGAGATCGGCGTGGAAGAGGCCTTCTTCCGCTCCATCGCCTTGCCTTCGGGCTTCACAGTGAAGGGCGGGCGTTTCTTCTCGGCGTTCGGCTATCTGAACGAGGTTCACGCCCACGCCTGGGATTTCACCGACCAGCCGCTCGCGTACCAGGCGTTCTTCGGCGGGCAGCTCGGCCAGAACGGCGTGCAGGTCAAGTGGGTCGCGCCCACCGACCTGTTCATCGAGCTGGGCGCGGAAAGCGGCAACGGCCAGGAATTCCCGGGCACGCGCCGCGGCCGCAACGGTTTGAACGGCGCGACGCTGTTCACCCACGTCGGCAACGACATCGGCGATTCCGCCAGCTGGCGCGCCGGTGTTTCCTACGTCGACCTGCGCGCCGAGGACCGCACCTGGGACGACAGCGACGACGCCGGGTTGCCGGTGGTCGATGCGTTCTCGGGCAAGTCCCGCACCTGGGTGGGCGATGTCATCTTCAAGTGGGCGCCTCGGGGCAATCCGACCCAGCGCAACCTCAAGGTGCAGGGCGAATACCTGCGGCGCACCGAGGATGGCGACCTGGCGTTCGATCTCGACGGCCTCGCACTGAGGGATGCATACCGCAGCCGCCAGTCGGGCTGGTATGTGCAGAGCGTTTACCAGTTCCGTCCGCGCTGGCGTGCCGGCGTCCGGTACGACTCGCTCGATTCCGGCAACTCGCGCATCGGCCTCGTGGACAACGGCACGCTGCCGCCCGAGGCGTTTGCCTCGCTTCTGTCCGCATCGCCCAGCCGGGCGACGCTGATGGTCGACTGGAACCCCAGCGAGTTCTCCCGGCTGCGCGCGCAATTTGCCTGGGACGACGCCCGCGACGCGGAGCGCGACCGGCAGTTCCAGCTGCAGTACCTGCACAGCGTAGGCGCACACGGCGCCCACAAATTCTAGGAGTGCCGCGCCATGAAAACGCTCATCAAGACTGTCATCAAAACGGCGACAAGGATTCTGTCGCTCCTGTTTCTGCTCGGCGGCGCCTGGCCGTCGCAGGCGGCCATCAGAGTTCTGGCGACCACGCCGGAGTGGGCCTCGCTGACGCGCGAGCTCGGCGGCGACAGGGTCGACGTCTACCCGGCAACGACCGCGTTCCAGGATGCGCACCGGGTCGAAGCCAAGCCCAGTCTCATCGCGCGCGCCCGCAACGCCAATCTCGTCGTTGCCACGGGCGCGCAGCTGGAGATCGGGTGGCTGCCGGTGCTGCTGCAGGAATCCGGCAACCCACGTGTACAGCCGGGCCAGCCCGGCTATTTCGAGGCCACTCAGCAGGTGCGCCTGCTCGAAGTGCCCACGAGCGTCGACCGTTCGATGGGCGACGTGCATCCCCTGGGCAACCCGCACATCCTCCTCGATCCGCACGACATTGCCACCGTGGCCGACGCTCTCAGCCGGCGTCTTGCGCAGGTCGACGCAGCCAACGCCGCCTACTACGCGCAGCGCGGCGACGATTTCCAGTCGCGCTGGCGTGAAGCCATGCAACGCTGGGACGCGCAGGCCGCGCCGCTCAAGGGCGTCGGCGTCGTCGTGATCCACCGCGACCAGGCGTATCTGACCCACTGGACCGGAATGCGCGAGCTCGCCGCGATCGAACCCAAGCCGGGCGTTCCGCCGAGCGCGGCGTATCTCGCTTCGCTGGTGGGCAAGCTCAAGGACGCGCCGCCGAAGATGATCCTGCGCAACGCGTACAACGATTCGAAAGCGGTGAACTGGCTCGCGGAGCGCATCGACGCCCCCGTCGTGCTGTTGCCCTACACCGTCGGCGGAACTCCAGAGGCGAAGGACCTCTTCGGTCTGTTCGACGACACGCTGGCGAGATTGCGGGCGGCAGTGAAATGAGCACATTCCTCGACAACCTGAGCATCGTGTGGCCGGCGATGATCGCCGGAGTCCTCGTCGTCCTGTCGCACGTGCCGCTCGGGCAGCAGGTGCTGTCGCGCGGCATCGTGTTCATCGACCTGGCCATCGCGCAGGTGGCCGGCGTCGGCGTCATCGCCGCGCACAGCTTCGGCTTGGGCGAGGGACTGTGGATGACCCAGCTCGCGGCGGTCATCGCCGCGTTGCTGGGCGCACTGCTGCTCACGTGGACCGAACGCAAGCGGCCGGAAGCGCAGGAAGCACTCATCGGTATTCTCTTCGTCCTCGCGTCGACGGCCCAGATCCTGATCCTCGCCAACGACCCGCACGGCGGCGAGGATCTCAAGGAACTGCTCGCCGGGCAGATCCTGTGGGTCTCCTCGCAGCAGTTGTGGCACGCGACGATCCTGACCGCGATCTTTCTCGTGCTCTGGTACGGCTGGCGCAAGCGGCTCGGCCGCATCGGCTTCTACGTACTGTTCGCGCTCATGGTCACGGTGTCCGTGCAGCTCGTGGGCGTGTATCTCGTGTTCACGAGCCTGATCGTCCCGGCGGTGGCGACCTACCGTTATCCGCCATCGCGCCAGCTCGCAGTCGGCTACCTGTTCGCAATCGCCAGCTACGCCGCGGGACTCGTCCTGTCGTTCATCACCGACCTTCCCTCCAGCGCAGTGATCGTCTGGGCGATGGCGATGCTCGGGCTCCTCGTGCACCTCGCGAGCGGCAATCGGTGGACGCCGCAGCGATCGACGGGCCACTGAGCGCGTGCGGTGTCGATACGAGTCGCTCCCGGGAGTGCATTCGCCGGCGTGCTCGTTTAATCTTGGGTCGTGAAGCTTGGTCCAGACTCACTCGCTGCCCACCTCGCGCGCCAGCTCACCCACGCCTACCTCGTTTCCGGGGACGAGCCGCTGCTCGTCGGCGAAGCCGCGGATGCCATTCGCCAGGCTGCTCGCAAGGCGGGCTATTCCGATCGCCAGGTGTTCTTCGGCGAGCGCGGCTTCGATTGGAACGAGCTGCGCGCGGAGAGCGCGTCGCTTTCGCTCTTCGCCGACCGGCGCATCCTCGAGGTGAAGCTCCCCACGGGGAAGCCCGGCGAAGGCGCGCAGGTCCTGCAGGACCTGGCGGAAAAGCCGGCGCCCGATCAGTTGTTGCTGGTGGTCAGCGGCCCGATCGAACGTGCGCAGCAGAGCGCGTGGGTCAAGGCATTCGAGCGCTGCGGGGCGTGGCTGCCCGTGTGGCAGATCGAGATCGGCCGCCTGCCGGCATGGATCACGGCACGCATGCAGCGGCACGGGCTCGAGCCAGGACCCGGCGCCGCGCAATTTCTCGCCGAGCGTGTCGAAGGCAATCTGCTGGCGGCTCAGCAGGAAATCGACAAGCTGGCGTTGCTCGTCGGGCAGGGCCCCGTCGACGTCGCGACGCTGGCAGCGGCCGTCGCCAAGAGCGCGCGTTACGACGTGTTCAAGCTGCAGGACGCGGCTTTCCGTGGGGACGGTGAACGTGCCCTGCGCATTCTCGACGGCCTGCAGACCGAGGGCGAGGAGCCCACGCTGATTCTGTGGGCGCTGACCGCCGGCCTGCGTGCCTTGCTGAACTCCTCGCGCCGCCTTCCCCTCGCCGCCTGGCCGCGGCCGCCGGCGGGTCTGGACGACGCGGTTCGCCGATTCAGGGGCGGGCAGATCGCAGCGCTCCTGGGCGAGGCAGCCAACACGGATCGCACCATCAAGGGCCGCGCAGCCGGTGATCCGTGGGATTCGCTGGCACGCCTGGTAGCGCGCATCGCCGGCGTCAAGGGCGTCCCGGTCGCGCCACGCGGGCGGGCGGCCTGATGGCATCCGGCGCCACGCGCGGCCGCTTTGCATTGCAAGATGAGTTAGGGCACGTTACCCCGCATGAATCCCATCGGCATCTTCGGGGGAACATTCGACCCCATTCACTACGGCCACCTGCGCACGGCTTTCGAGCTGCTGCAATCGCTGCGTCTGACCGAAGTGCGTTTCATGCCGGCCGGCAATCCGCCGCACCGCGAGTTGCCGATCGCCAGCGCCGAAGTGCGCCTGCAGATAGTGAGCGCTGCCACCGAGGGCCAGCACGGATTCATCGTCGACGACCGCGAAATCCGCCGCGAAGGACCGTCATATTCGGTCGATACGCTGGCCACGCTGCGCGCGGAACATCCCGATCGCTCGCTGTGTCTGATCGTGGGCATGGACGCATTTCTGGGGTTGCCCAAGTGGTACCAGTGGCGCGAAATCCTGCAGTTGGCGCACGTCGTCGTGGCCCACCGGCCCGGCTGGCGCGCACCCGGGATGGGGCCGCTCGGTGAGCTGCTCGTGGACCGGGGCACGGGACGCATCGGCGACCTGCACGAGGCGCGGGCCGGCTGCATCTACATTCACGCGGTCACCCAGCTGGAAATCTCTTCAACCGAAGTGCGCAATCTCATCGCGGCGGGGCGCGACCCGCGCTTCCTCATGCCCGACAACGTGCGCAAGATCATCCTCGAGTCCAAGTGTTACCAGAAGCGTTGAGAAAGGAGGTCCATCACCCGCATGACACCCGCCACAATCAAGCGCACGCGCAAGCGGCCGCAAACCTCGCTCAGGTCGGTCGTGGTCGAGGCGCTTGAAGACATGAAAGCCGTCAACGTCAAGGTGCTCGACGTTCGCGGACTCACCGACATCACCGACACGATGGTGATCGCCTCGGGCACCTCCGACCGTCACGTCCGTTCGGTCGCCGACCGCGTCATCGAGAAGGCCAGGCAGGCTGGCGCCCGCCCGTTCGGCGTCGAGGGCGAGCGCGACGGCGAGTGGGTCCTCGTCGACCTGCCCGACGTGCTCGTGCACATCATGCTGCCGCGCGTGCGCGAGTTCTACGGACTGGAGAAGCTCTGGGACACCGACGCGGCGCCGGCGAAATCGAGGAGCGCGGAAGTGTAGCCACTAGTACCGGACTGAAGTCCGATACCTAGTCCGACCAGGGCGTCGGCACGCGATCCCAGCGGTGCCGGCGCAGCTGAGCGATCAAGGCGGCGGGGAGCGTGCGCACTGCTTCGCCGGCCAGGTTGGCGCGCACGTGGCGTTCCTTGCGCATTCCCACGATCACCGTGCTGACCGTATCGTTCGAGAGTATGAAACGCAGCGCCATCTCGGCGAGCGTCACGCCCACCGGCACCAGCTCCTTGAGCCGCTCCACGCGTTCCACGGTGGCCGCGAGATTCTCCGGGCCGAAGTAATGCGCGCGCCAATCCCCTTCGGGAAAGCGCGTCTGAAGCGTGAGCCCTCCGGCCAGGCTTCCTTCGTCGAGCGGCACGCGCGCGATGACGCCGATGTCGTGTTCGCGGCAGGCGCCGAACAGCGCGTCTTCCGGCGCCTGTTCGAAGACGTTGTAGATCACCTGCACGGCGTCCACCAGGCCGGTGCGGATCGCGCGAACGCCGTTGCCCGGCTCCCAGCGATTCAGGCTCAGACCGAAATGCCGGATCAGACCGCTGTCCTTGAGCTGCGCCACCGTCGCCGCGAACTGCGGATGCGCCGCCCAGCCATCGTCCCAGACGTGAAACTGCAACAGGTCGATGCTCTCGAGGCGCAGCGCATCGCGGCAGCGCTGCGCGTAGTCGATGACGTGATCGTGCGGGAACGCGGCTTCGTACGGGTCGCGCGGATCGGCGGGCCACTTGCCGTTGCGCGGCGGGACCTTGGTCGCGGCGAACAGACGCTGCTGCGGGCGCGCGGCCAGCAGATCGCCGAGCAGCCGATCGCTCTTGCCGCGACCGTAGGCCCAGGCGGAATCGTAGAAGGTGCAGCCCAGGTCGGCCGAGAGTTGCAAGGCCGCGGCGCTCTCGCGGTCGTCAGCGTCCGGCCAGCCGCCCATGCCCCACAGGCCGAGCCCGATTTCGCTCACGCGTGCGCCGGTGCGGCCGAATCTTCGATGGTGCATGTGCGACAGAATACAGCCTCGCGGCCAAAAAAAGAGGCGCTGCGTCTTGAGGTACGCATAATGTCCGGTAGTAACGACATGCCCTTTCGTAATGCCGGCAACGGGAAACGCCGATGCTGATTCGCGTGGTGGCTGTGGGTACGCGCATGCCGCACTGGGTGGAGGCGGGTATCGCCGACTACGCGCGGCGCCTGGGCCCGGAGCTGCGCTTCGAGATCCAGGAGCTGCCCGCAACCAAGCGCGGCGCCAACGAGCTCCCCGCGCGCGCGATCGCCGACGAGGGCCGGCGCATGCTGCTGGCGATCGATGCGGACGACTACGTCGTCGCGCTCGACGTGAAAGGCAAGGGCCTGAGCACCGAGCAACTGGCGCAATGGCTCGGCGAGCGCCTCGGCGAAGGTCGCGAGGTCCTCTTTCTGATCGGCGGCCCGGACGGTCTGGCGGAGCCGTGCCTCAAGCGCGCCAACCTGCGAATGTCGCTGTCCGCCCTCACCTTGCCGCACGCCCTGGTGCGCGTGGTCCTTGCCGAGCAGGTGTATCGCGCGATGAGCATTCTCAAGGGGCACCCGTACCATCGCGCGTAGCACACGACACCGCAGCGGAGTGGTAGTCATGGCCGTGAGAATCGTCAGACTCGGATCGCGGTCGGTTGCTATTGCGAGGACGAGGCGCGCTGCCATCGCTCGATCCTGCGCGAGCTGCTGCTGGCGCGAGGTGCCCGGGTGGAGGAGGACGCGCCGCGAGCCGCGGCACGCTGAGGTGGCGCCAGGGCGGCCGCCTGGTGGTCAGCGTCGGGCCGGACCGATTTTCAGATCCACTCTCGCGCTGCGCACCGTACGCCGGTCGTTGAGCTTGTCGACGAGCGCCAGGGCGGCGGCGCGCACGGCATCGGCGCTGCCGCGGCGTTGGCCGACGATGCGATTCTCACCCTGCCGGATGACGTAGCAATGCCAGAGCGGATCAGTGGACTCCGGCGGCGTCTGGGTCAGCGTGATGGACTCCAGCGCGTAGGGATTTTCGCTGACGAGCGCGAGCGGCGAGGGCTGGCGATTGAGCGGATTCATGAGGTTGTCACCATACGCCAATACGGCCGGGGAGGTGGAAATTTACATAATTCCATGATTGCCGCGCCCGATTGAGAACTGGGACTTGCGTTGTCGCGATTGAGCGACGTGCGTCCTCGTCCGCAGGCCGCCGGCTGGACAGAATCCGCGGCGGGAATCTGCGGGTGGAGACTGATGGAAGGGCGGACGGCCAAAGACCTCTGGCATCTGACGATCGACGATCTGCTGGCGTCGCCGGCGGAGACGCCCCGTCTCGTCGGGCCGGGCCCGTTCGTCATCAACCTGAGCACTTCCACCGCGCCGATCTCGATCCCCGCGGAGGGTTTCCCCGAGTACGAACACCTGCGCGTGTACCAGGTGAAGCAGACCGACGATGGCCGTACCCGCTATCGCCTGCGCCTCGGCCTCGTGACTTCGGAGCTCGAAGCCGACGCGATTCTGGGCGCCGTGCGCGAGCGCTATCCGAGCGCATTCGCCACCAACGCGGCCGACGACGATCTGCGCCTCGCCAAGCGCGAAACAGAGCGGGCTTCCCAAGCGGCGGCTCAGTCCCCAAAGTCTCCGGCTGCCGGGGATCCTGTCGGGGAAGAGGAGCGAAAGGTCGAAGCGCCTGCCAAAGCCAGGGCCGCTCCCGCACCCGCTCCAGCGCCGCCCGAAGCCGAATCCGGCGTGTTCGCGATCGATTTCGATGCATTCCTGCCGCCGATTGAACCTCAGTTCACCACGCCGGCGGCGAAGAGCGCCGCGCCGATGGCGCCGGTAGCGCCGAGACGTTCACGCTCGGCGTCGAAGCGAAAGAAAGGCGCAGCCGAATCGAAGGCTGTCGGCGCGCGTCAAACGACCGCGCCAGAAGTTGCCACAGCGAGAGTACCCGCGCCGGAAGTGCCCACTGCGAAAGCGCCCGCTACGAAAGCGCCCGCGGTGAGGGTGCCCGCGGTGAGAGCGCCCGCGGTGAGAGTGCCTGTGCCGGAAGCGCGCGCAGCGAAGGGGCCTGAAGCGAGAGTGCCAACGGTCGCTTCCCCGGCAGCCGACGCGCAACGGGCAGTGTTCGTCGAGCCTGCGCATGACCCGAATGCGGACACGGATCAGGTCGCGGTGCTGACTCTTCCCCCCGAGGATACCGCCGGTGAGGTGTCGCTGGACGACGGAGTTCAGTCGATGATCCTTGCGTTCGAACCCGATTGGCAGCCCGAGTTGGAGACGGAGCTCGAGCTGCTGCAGCCGGCGCTGCCCAGCGAGCCGGCGGGGCAGTCGGTCGCCAGGTTGGGCACAGCCCACGGCGCGCCTGCCGCAAGCGAGGATGAGCGGGATCTGGAAAGCGTCGTCGCCCGGAACAACGCGATGGTCGACTCGCTCGAAGCACGCAAGGGCACTGCCGGCGCATCGCTGCCGATTTCAGCAGTCGAGACGAAACTCGATGACGGCATTCCCGTGCTCGAGACGGTCGCCGACGCGCCGCTCCGTGCGCTCGAGTTGAGCGTCGAAGCCCCGACTGTCGATGACGCGATACCGGTGCTCGAGATGATCGTCGAGACTCCGGCCGCGGATATTGCGACTCCCGATCTGGAGGTCGAGCTCGATTCGATCGACGTGTTCGTGGACGCGGCTGCGGCGTCGGCGCTGTTTCAGCAGCCGGGGGCCGATCCGGTTGTGGCCAGAGCCGAGGAGACGAAAGCGGTCGCGCAAGCCGAACCCGCGCCGATCAGGCGGCAGGCGCCCGCGCTGATCAGGCCGCAGGCGCCCGCGCCGAGAGTCGAACCACAACAGCTCGCGCCGGCAGTCAAACCGGCGGCGCTCGCCGAATCGCCCCCAGAGATGGAGCGAGCTGCCTGCCCGATCGCGATCCTCGCCGATCCGCTGCCCGATGTGGACAGCACGCAGACCATCCGCGAGCTCACGCCGCTCGAGCTGGCCGATGATCAGAGCTCGCTCTGGTTTGCGATCCAGTTGTCGTTGTCGGAGGACGCGGTGAATCCGGAGAACGTGCCGCACCTGGACATTTTCGATTCATATCGCCTGTATTCCGTCGTGGGACTCGACCAGGGCAAGTTCATGCACGCGCTGCGCGTGGGTTTCTTCTCGGAGGAGGGAGCGGCCGAGATGGTGGCCGGCTACCTGCGCTCCTATTTCGAGGCGCCCGCGGTGAAGCGGGTGAGCCTCGCGGAACGCGAGCGGTTCGCCGACCGGCGCGTGGTTCCACGCCGCGACATCGGGGCGACCGGCCGGCACACCATCATCGAGTTGAGCACCGCGCCGCGCGCGCCGCAGCGGCGCCTTGCGGACCTCACCGTGAGCGATGGGCAGCGTCCTTCGGATTCAGGCTCGCTCTGGTCGCGGCTCGTGGCGCCGCTGAAACGTTGACGAGGCCGGCGGGACGCGAAATCCCGCCGGCCCCTGTCGTCGTCTCCTCGTCGAATCAGCGACGGTCGCGCGAATCGTTGTAGTCCGCGTCCTGCGCCGGCGGCTGCTCCGTCGCCGGCTCGGTCGCCTTGGGCTTGCGACCCGTCGTGACGCCGGTTGCGGACTGCGCCGAACCGTTGCCGCTGAGGTCGAGCGAGCCCGAGTCACGCTCGGCGCCGGCCGAGCCGTTCGCGGCCCCCTGCGCCGAAGACTCATGCATCGCCTCAACAGTACGGTCACCCGCTTCCACGGACTTGCTCACCGAGACCGACTTATCGAGGCTGCCGCCCGCGGCCGCATTGCCGCTCAGCAGACCCTGCGAAGAATCGCTGCTCGGCACCGGCACATCGGCGACCGCGGAGCCCGTCGCGTCGATCGTGGACTGGGCGTTCGACTGCGCCGAACCGGCTGCATCGATACCGCTGTGCGCAGTTTCGACGCCGCTGCTCGCGGCAGCCGTGGCAGATGCGGCGGCACTCGCCGACGCATCGACGGTCGTGTCGCGTGCCTGATCCACAGTCGACTCGGTGCGATCACGCACAGTGCCGGCGGTCTCCTTGGCGCGCTTGGTCGTGCGCTCACCGATGTCGCGTGTATGGCGACCGACCCGGCCGACCGTGTCGGTCTGCGCGTCGATCGACCCCGTGGCGCGCCCGGCCAGGGTGCCGTTGGCGTCACCCATACGGCCGCCCAGCGTGCTATTCACGGCACCGGCGGCATTGCCGCCCAGAAGGCCAGCGTAAGCGGGGGAGGCGATCGTGAGCACCGCAGCCACGGTCGCGCCCGCAAAGAAACGATGAATGTTCATGGTCATCCTCCGGTTCGCAGCCGCGGCCAATCCGCAGCCTTCAAACCAAGGACGAGCGCCGTGGGCGGTTTCTTCCGGGCGCCGGGGGATTTTTTGTTTTACTTGTCTTTTTGACTTAACGGGGAAGCGCCAGCGAGGCTGGGCGCTACCCTCAGCGTGGCGCCGACCAGGCCCTCTCCATAGGTCTGATCGCGTCCACGGGCGCCCAGGTCGATTGCAGAGGCGCTCAGATCGCGCACCGCGGTGGCTGCGGCCGCACCATCCGGCACAGGCAGCTGCGAGGCCAGCAGACCCGCCACGATGGGTGCCGCAAAGGAAGTGCCCCTGACGGCGGCATACCGTGCGCTGAGGCTCGCGGCGGCCATGTCCGCACCAGGAGCCGCGAGGTCGACATGCGGCCCGCGGCAGGCTTCGACCAATGCGCGCTGACGCGCGTCGACCCCCGTAACGCCGATCACGCCGGCATAGGCAGCGGGATACAGAGGCCGTGCCGCCGGACCGTCGTTACCGACCGCGGCAACCAGCAGATGGCCGCGCGCCAGAATCGCGCGCGTGACGTTCTCGAGCATCGCGTTGGGCGGCCCGACCAGGCTGATGTTGACCACCGGCACCTGTTCGCGAGCCATCCAGGCGAGCGCGTCGACGACCACATCGACCGCTCCTCCCGTCGGCACACCACAATAGACATCCGCGGCGTAGAGCCTCGTGTTTGCGGCCGCGCCATGAAACCCCTCCGCCTGCCCGACGATCAGGGAAGCTACGGCAGTGCCGTGTGTACTCGGCACGCGTCGGCCTTCGCAGCCGTAGAGTTGCAGTTGCGAGTTTCGGAATACCGGGTGTGCCGCGTCGATGCCGCCATCGATCAGTCCGACGCGGCCGCTGCTCACGGGCAGTGTCTGTGCGCCGGGAGAAGGCGATGATTGTGCGCCGGCGGAGGGCGATGACTGCGCACTGGCCGCGACGGGGGTGGGTGGACTCTCATTCGCGGGCGTGAATACCGCGCCGCTCTCTGTATAGATGTGGTTGAAGTCGTAAATGCCGGCAGGATCGCCAGCGCGCAACCGCTTCAGCGCGCGTCGCGTCGACATACCTTCGGGCGCCCGCAACACAACGATCCGCGCATCGAGCCCATCGAGTGTTTTCTCACGGATCACGGCGAACCCAGCCGCGCGCGCGCGTTCCACGGCCTGCTCAGACGGGGAGAAAGCCAGCACCTCGCTGCGCAGGATCGGCGCGCCGCGCGGGTCCGCCTCGATCACATCGCGGTGCGTGCGGATCAGGTTGCGGACGCGGTTGAGGCGCAGCTCGCGCAGATCGAGTGTGTCGGTCGCCCTGTTGAGCGTGCGGTCGAGGTCCACTGGAGTATCGACGCGCGGCAGGTTCGGCAACGGCACCGAGGGCAGTGAAATCTGCGCGCGCAGGTCGCCAGTAGTGGCGAGCATCGGCAGCAGCAGCGCGCAGGCAACTGCGCGCACGGCCCGCCCAGGGCGCGACCGTCCTCGTAAAGCTGCAACAATGATGCTGCGCGCGTTCATGGCACTACACTAGCGCACTGACCGTCCGCCGAATTGATTGTTCGGTCACAGGGAAGAAAATGGCTGTCCGCGTCGTCACCACCGTAAGAGCCCCGGCATGAGCCGGCCGGTCGAGGAAGTCCGCGCGCAGATCGTGGCGTTGCTGCCGCGGCTGCGCAGGTTCGCGCGCACGATCGCGCGCCATCACCACGACGCCGACGACCTGGTGCAGGCGACGGTGGAGCGCGCGCTGCTGCGCTTCGATCAATGGCGGCCCGACACGCGACTGGAGAGCTGGATGTTCAGCATCATGAAGAACGCCTGGATCGACGAGGTCCGTGCGCGCGCGCGCCGCGACCGCGTGCTCGCGCCCGAGGAAGCGGGCGCCAACGCCGGCGACAGCTCGAGCGAGGCGCAGGTGATCGCGATGTCGGTGGAAGAGGCCATGGCGCAGTTGCCGGAGGAGCAGCGCATCGCCGTTGGCCTGGTGCTCGTCGAAGGTCTTTCCTACAAGGAAGCGGCGACGGTCGCGGAAGTTCCGATCGGTACGTTGACCAGCCGCCTGGCGCGCGGGCGCGAGGCGCTCGCGCGGATGCTGGGTAACGGGGGAGGCGAGTCATGAAGCTGCCCGACGAAACTGTGATGGCCTACGTCGACGGCGAGCTCGATGCTGCTGCGCGCCTTTCGGTGGAAGCGGCGATGGCGGCGGATCCCGAAGCACGAGTGCAGGTGGAGCGCGAGCTGAAACTGCGCGCACAACTTCGGACAAGCTTCGATCGCGTGCTCGAGGAGCCGGTGCCGCAGCGATTGATCGATACTGCGAGGAGGGCACCGGGCGCAGCGGCCGGCGCGAATGTGTCGGGCGTTACAGATCTCGCGAACGCACGCGCCGCGAAGGCCGAGCGTAGTTCACGTGCGAAGCGGCGGTGGGCGCTGCCTGAGTGGAGCGCGATCGCAGCGAGCCTCGTGGTGGGTGTCTTCCTCGGTCAGGCAGTTCTGCGTGGCCCGGAGACTGCGTCCCTGGCCTCGAATGAGGGCTGGCTGGTGGCGCGCGGCGCTCTGGCTGAAGCGCTCGCAACACAGCTCGCGAGCACACAGAGGAGCGATGCACCCGTGCTGATCGGCGTGAGCTACAAAGATCAAGCGGGTGACTATTGCCGTACCTTCGTAGTGCGCGAGGGAGAAGCGCTTGCCGGCGTTGCGTGCCGCGCGAACGACGACTGGCGCGTGCAGGTCTTGGCGCAGGGAGCGGCCGGCGCCGCGAATGCCGGCGGCTATCGGATGGCGGGTATGGAGTTGCCGCCGGCTGTGATGCGCGCCGTGGAAGCGCAGATCAGCGGCGAGCCTCTCGACGCCGAGGCCGAAGCCGCCGCGCAGCGTGAAGGTTGGAAGTAGCTAAAGACTGCGCGGCAAGCCGTTACGCCTTCGTGACGCGCGCGGCGCCTTCGTGGCGCGGGGTCGCGTGGAGCGCATCTCACGTCAGGAATACCCCGCGGAGAGCCGAAACAAATACATCGCCCTCTTCGTTTCCGTACCGAGAAGTGCGAGAGGGTGAAGAGCTGCTGCTCCTCGCGGTGCCCCGGAGGCGAAGATCTCCGCCGCTCGCTCCAGCAGCTGGGCTCGCCACTGGCCGATCTGATTGGCATGAACGTCGTATCGCTCGGCCAGTTGTGCCAGCGTCTCCTCGCCCTTGATGGCGGCGAGTGCCACTTTCGCCTTGAAGGCCGGTGAGTGGTTCCGGCGCGATCTCTTGCTCATTGCTGCTCCTCGTTCCAGGCGATATCTTCGCCCGTCAGAGCAGAGCCATCCACTTATCCGACTGTCTCATCCCGTGGGGCCACCTCTGTACGCATCACCTTGAACGAGGCGCAAACCAACGTCCTCAGCTATTTCCATTCCTAGAGTCGTCGATCAGGTAGTCGAAGAACTTCGGATCTTTGATGTGATAGAGCACGTGTCGAAGCTCCTCGCCTATGTCAAGAAGAACGTCATTGAGCTGTTCCGAATCCAGAGATCCGTCCAGTAGCTTTGGGAGCAATTCCTCCAAAATCTCCCGAAACGACTTCTCCAGGTCTGTCAGCGAATGCGCAAGCGTCGCGGATTGGGGTTCTCCTGGTCGATCGAATTGGGAAACCGACTTGAGGCGCGCGAGCCGATCTGTCAGCCGCCGTGCGGCTTCTGGGGTCATGAGCAGTTTCGATCGAGTCATGGCGCTCTCCCGAGTACTTCTTTAATCGCCTGTATCTCAGCCTCGAACGCCTTTATCTCGCGTTCGACGGAACTCGTATAGCCACCCTGGGCTTTGTAAGTTGCGAGCGCCTTTCGATGTTCGGCCAGGCGCTCTTCCAAACTACGAAGCGACTTTTCCACCGACGCCCGTCCGTGCTGTGCTAGTTGCTTCTCAATCTTGGCGATCTGCGGTGTTATGCTTCTTGCCACGTCGGTCGCAACTACCGCACGTACCATTCCTATTGGGCGTTGCACGACGAATAAATTGGGATCCGCCGCGCTGCCAGCCACGCACACCAAAGACAAAACTGGGATTGCGCAGTACCAGGCGACCTCTTCTATTGGGTCGTTGCAGAACCTCCCATATTTCTCACATAATTCGTCGGCGCTCATCTCGTCATTTGGCGAAGCGTTCATTGCGCCCGGCATAAAATCCCGCGGCACACCATTGGGCGGAATGGCGGTGGGGCTGGAGCCTGGCCGCGGCGGGGGAGCGTTCGGGATCGGCCGGATTGGCACACCCGCCGATGGGAATCCCCGGATCCACGGCGTGCAGTCGATGCACAGGCGCCGATCGTTGATGTCCGAATCATCGGGCCCGAAGCCCGAGGGGTCGGTGAAGGACAGCGGATTGTTGTTGACGTAGCTATAGCGATTGAACCCCTGCGAATCGAGCGGCTCGGTCACGTACGGATCTGCGGAAAGGAAGCGCCCCAAGGTCGGCTCGTACACCCGCCCGTTCATGTGAATGAGCGTGAGGTTGTCCAGATGTTCGTGCTCGGTGAACCCGTGGCGCGTGGTCGCTGCGATATTGGTCCATTCCCCTGAACTGGGGCTGCCAGTCCAATTGCTGCCGCGGCGCTTGCCGAAGGCATCGTAGGACAGAGCAACGGTTACCGCTCCCGCGCTGTTAGTAACGCGATCGATGCTCCCCAGGTGATCCTTCAGCGGGTAGTAGGTGGAGTTCGTTCCCGTGGAGCTGCGGATGTAGATCGCCGCCGTGCCCGTGGTGGACTCCACGTAGTGCTTGAAGTTGGTGGTGGTCCCAACCGTGACCTTCTCCAGGATCCCGGCGACGTAGATCGTGGTCTCGGTCGTGCCGCCGTTCACGTTCACCTGCTTGTAGCGCTGACGATCCGGGCCGTAGAAGAACTGGCTGGAATTGCCGCCCGTCTGGTTGATCAGGCTCGGCAGGTCGTAGGACTTCCACGTGATGGTCGCCCCGGCGCGCTTGGTCATGTTGCCGTTGGCGTCGTAGCAGTAGATCGTCCCGCCTGCATTGCGCACCGCGTGCGGTTGCGTATGCGTGTAGTAGCTGCAGCCGGTCTGCGCACCGGTGTAGCTGTAGCTGCCGACGCCCGTCTTGGACGTGATGTTGCCGATGGCGTCGTAGCCGACCGTCAGGCTCGAAACGCCGCTGGTCTGGTAGAGGCGATTGAGACTGTCGTAGCTGAAATTTTCGGTGAGGAGCTGGTTGTCGTCCTTGCGCTGCGTGAGGTTGCCGACCTTGTCCCAGTCGTAGTTGAGGTTTTGCGTGGAAGTGCCACCGCCCGGGGCGCTTTGCCGATAGTCGAGCCAGCCGGCGATGTGATCGTACTTCGAGAATGTCTTGAGCAGATTGCCGAACTCCTCGTCGCTCACCGCGTGCCTGGCATTCGTGGACACCGCCTCCCACAGCTTGGTCGACTGCACATCGCCGGTGAAGTCGTGGATCTTCTGCAGCTGCCCGTTGAGGTAGGTGTACCTGATCTTGAAGCGCACGCCCGACGTACTCGTCGGATAGGTGAGAGTCTCCGGAAAGCCGGTCGAAGCGTTGTAACTCTGGTTGACGAGGTACGTGGCGCCATCCGCCACGATCGAAGTGGCTGTGGGCCGACCGGAGCTGTCGTAGCTGTAGGTCTCGGAGTAGTTCCCCTCCGTTGAAGTCACGGAATATAGCTGGCCGATATCGTGACCGGCTGCGCTCGTGCCCCAAGTCCACGTCGTGGTGCCATCGATGTCCGCGCGCGTGAGCGGGCGCGAGAGTTTGTCGATCGTGAAACTCGTCTGCTGGCTCTTCGGGTTCGTTTGGCTCTTGAGCTCGCCCAGCGGAAAATAGTCGTAGGTCCAACTACCCAGATCCGGATCGGTCAAGCTCGTCTGGAAGCCGCGTACGTTGTAGCCGAGTGTGATCTCGTTGCTGTTGAAATCGCGGGTCTTCAGAAGATTGCCGAACGCGTCGTGCTCATAGTCCATATCGTTCCCGGCGGCATCGATGGTCTGCGCGATCTGCCCGACGGCTGTGAATTTCTTCGTCGTCGTTCTGGACAGCGGGTCGGTTTCCGTTATCGACAGGCCCTCATACGTCCACTGCGTGCTCTGCAGCGTCGCGTCCGCCTCACTGGTTTCACGCTCCGACTTCTTCAATCGATCGAGCAGGTCGTAAGTGTAGTTCACCACCTTGTATGGATCCGCGCTGCCGTTGATGTATGGCAAGCTGCGGGTCGTCACGCGCCCCAGCGCATCGTGGAAAGTGCGCACGTACGAGAGACTGCCGTTCAGCGTCCGCGTCTCGTCGTACTTCTCCCGATCGAACATGTCCCTGTAGAGGTAGCTGTCCGCCACGATGGCATCGGCTGTGTTGCGCAGACTTACGCGCACGGATGAGCGCAGCAAGCTGTCCCCGCAATAGCTCGGTGACGTACACGCACTAAGCGTCCAACGCGTCGCGGTACCGTCGGGCCGCAGCACCCGTTCCTTGTGGGCGAACGAGTCGTAGTCGAAATTGACCGTGAGGCTGTTGGGATCGGTGATCGTGTCTATCAGCCCGAACTCTTGCACCCAATTGAGCGTCGTCACCTGACCGAGAGGATTGGTGACGGTGAGGGGGAATCGCCCGGTGCTGCCCCAATTGGTCGATGTGACGCGCGCCGCTTGGCCATAGGGCGTCACCGTCTGACTATTGACGTTGCCGAAACCGTCGTACTGCAGATCGGTAGTCACGGTCCACGGCGGATTCGTGGGCTCGATCACTTCCTGTGTCAGGCGGCAGTTGAGAAAATCCCACGTATGATTGATTCGCCGCGTGATCTGCGTGCCACCCGCTAGAGAATGGCTGTTGATCAGGTAGGTGATGGTCGGCTTGCTCAGGCACCAGTTCGAGCTGGAATCGTTCGTCACTGAACTGTGCCAGACGCGCTCGGTGTGCGTCGCGCCAGCGCTGAGGCCCGTACCGTTCTCCGTCGTGGTCGTCGTCACGTCGTAGGGCGTGCCCCACGTGTCCACGACCCTCGACGTCACTGTAGTCCGAACGAGCACGCCGTTATAAGTGCCGCCCACTTCGCGCTGAGTCGTGGTCGTGTTGTTGACGAATGGAAACCGCCGCTCTTCGCTTCCGGCCGCGTAGGTGTGCGAAGTCCAGTTGTGGACCGTGCTGGTGATGACCGTGGCCGCGTCGGGCTGCAGCAGATCTCTCTGGAAGATCGTGCCAGTGTAGGGAAACGATCGATTGAAGTACTCGAAGGTGTACAGGTTGTTGCGACTGTCTTTGGTGCGCTTGGCGTGGAAGCCCTCGAACCCGCGGCCCTGCAGATTGAAGCGCGCGCCGTAATAGTTGAGCGTCTTGGTGAACGTGCCCCCGATACCGTTGGAGGCCGCGAGGCTGCTCACGACGTAGAGCGAACCCTGATAGTCCTGCGCTGGAAACACGGCATTGGAATACTTCCAGTAGCTCGCGGCGGTGAGCGGTGCGTAGTTGAACGTCACAGCGGCCCCATAGCCGTCCGTGGCCGTCTGCAAGAGGTCTGGGAACACTCCCGGATGCACGCGCAGCTTCCAGGCACCGGTTGCGTCCCAGTAGCCGAGATCGGACAGGCCATCGCCGGTGACGTCGGCGACATCGATGCTGCCCATGTTCGCACCGTCGGACGGAATTCCCGTGGAAACGCCAGCGGCCAGGCCTACTCCGGTGGAGCGGAACAGATACAGCGTATTCGAAGCGACATGGCGGATGAGCAGGTCGTCAAAACCGTCCGCGTCCCAATCCAGGAAGAAAAACGGGCTCCCGTAGCTCGCGACAGCCGGGCCCGCGATTTCGCCCGTGAACGACGTGCCCGTGCTGAATCGAAGCCGAAAAGCGGCGCCGACGCCCGCCACTATGTAGGCGATATCCGTCCGGCCGTCACCGTTGAAGTCAGCAAAGTACGGCGCCGTCGAAGCACCGACCAAGGCGCCAAACGTCATGCCGCCGGGACAGATGACATTGACGGAGGTACCCAGATACTGACACCCCGTTTCGTCATCGCAGATCTGGTTGCTGCGTCGATACAGCACATCGCCACGCCCATCGCCGTTGAAGTCTGGAACGCGGCTCGGAAAGGGCTGTGCCGGGGGCGCGAAGACGCCTCCTTCGATGCGCGAATTCGCGCTCAGCGGCCCAACGAGATTCGTCGAAGATGCGGAGAACCCATTGCCACTCGCATTGCGCAGTCGATAGCGGATGGCATCGCCCCCGGCGTAACCGACGAGATCGGCCCACACCAGGTCCTGCCGGCCGTCGCCATCGATATCGATCGCACGTGCATTCGTTCCCGTTCCGGTGGCGGGCGCCTCCGTGGTTATGGGCGCGGCGAGACCGGTGGCGCTTCCAATCATCACCCACCATTTGCCGTCGGCAAGTGGAACGAGAAGGTCCTCTAGTCCGTCCGCGTTGTGGTCGATCGGTGTCGCGCCGCCGAAATTGGTGTTGGTCACTCCCGTGTCGATCGGTGTGTTGTAGCCGCCGGAGGCATTCGCAAACGCCACCCGCCAGGTCCCTGCGCCGGAGGTGGCGCTCGATGAGTAGACCAGGTCCTTGCGGCCGTCGCCGTTCACATCAAGCGGCCAGGCGGTGGTGCCCAGCGGAACGGTGATTCCGGTGCTCGTTGCCGCGCCCAGCCCGCTCGTTGCGTTCTGATACGTGAACGTCGTCGCCGCAAGGCAATCCGACCCAACGCACTCGGTGAACGAGGCAAGCCGGCTCTTGCCGGTGGAGGGCAGGGCCGGCTCGTACGCGAGATTGTAGGAGCGCACGACCGTCGATCCGTTGTGCACGATGTCGATCTTGTTGAACCGGGTGATCCGCCTGACCTGCGAACCGGCGACGTACTGCGAATCGACCTCGCCCACCGGGACCGATTCGGTCAGGAAGTTGATCAGGTACGCTCCGGTGTTGATACCTTGCCCGTCGTTGCGGGTGTACTCGATGGACGTTGGTCGATAACTTCCATTCGTGGTGTCGATGGTGTACGCGAAAACGATGGAGTTGCCGGCCTGGTCGCTGAGCCTGCTCAGCGCCCACGCGCGCGCGGTGTTCTGGCCCACCGACAGGATGCGGCCGCCGAATCTGCCATACTCGGCGATCAGTCCATCCTTGCGCTCGACGATGAAATACGCCGGTCCAACACCGGTGTAGCCGGCGTCGGAGTATGCGGTGACGCGGGAAAAAGTCTCGATCTCGGTCTGGTACGTGGAGCCCGGTGACCCGTACGTCCCGCCGGTCAGCCGAAGCTGGTTGCCATCCAGGCAGAACCGGTCCTGCATGTCGTTGCGCACGTCGCGCGCGACACCGTTCTGCGCCCAGGTGCTGTTGCAGCGATAGATGCTCGACAGTCCGGTGAGGCTCCAGCCCACGCCGAAGTGTCCGCCGCCATTGCTGCTCGAGTAGGTGAGTGAGAGCGATGGGCTAAGGCCGTTGGTGCCTGGCGGTGTCCATAGCGGAATGGTGTATTGCGCCGCCCCGCTGGAGGAAACGCTGAAATCACCGACGGTTCGGCCGACAGCGGCATGCGCACCGTGATGAACAAGCAGGATGAACAGGAAAAGAACGACACGGCAGACGGCGACGCGCCAGCGCGAGGGTAAGATCGCATCCATGAGCTTCTCCCCAATCAGCAGCGATGATGGTTAGCGCTCTGAAACGGCGCGATGAAATCACTAAACGCGGTTCATGGCCAGCGATAATTTCACGTAAGGGTGGCGGTGCCGCCGAGTGCAATTTTTTCTCAGGAACGCGTTGCAATCTGCGTCATCGCATTGCAACTGTAGCGTGAGTTTCAGCGGCGGCCCGTTCGCATCGGCGTGAGCTACAAGGATCAGTCCGGACACTACTGTCGGACCTTCGTGATGCGCGAGGGCGAAGCGCTGGCGGGTGTTGCGTGCCGGGCGAACGACGATTGGCGCGTGCAAGTCCTGGCCCGCACGGCAGATGGTGCCGCGAATGCCGGCGGCTATGAGATGGCAGGTGTGGAAGTTCCGGCGGCCGTGATGCGTACCATCGAATCGCAGATCAGCGGCGAGCCCCTCGACGCTGAAGCCGCCGCGCAGAAGCGCGGCTGGAAGTAGCAGGGTTGCCCTGGCACGACGAAATCTGCCATCCGTGCACCGCACACAGGTGCGAGCCGCGAAATACTCCACGGTTTCTCGACAGAGGAATATCCATGCGCATGCAAACGTTTTCCGGCCGCGTCACCCGGCTCGCGGCCATTGCTCTGCTGTCTGCCGCTTCGGCAGGAGCTTCCGCGCACGACGCAGCGCTTTCCCCCGATGAGATCGTCGCGATCCGCGCGACCTGCGAGCGCTTCCGGCAAGGATGGCTGGACAACGACGCGGAAAGGGTCATGGCTGAGATGACTGCGGATGCCGTGATCATGCCTCACCATGGCGTCAAACCGCGGGTCGGGGCGGCGGCAATCCGCGCTTTCTGGTGGCCGAAAGGCAGCCCGCCGGCCAAGGTCACGCGCTTCGAGCAAAGCCTGGAGGATATCGCCGGTCACGCCGCGCTCGCGTACGTGCGGGGCAGCAACACAGTCGAGTACGAATGGGGTCAGCCGGGCGATGTGAAGCTGTTTCGCAACGTTGGCACGACGCTCACATTGCTGCGGAAGGTCGCTCCAGGCACCTGGAAGATCTCGGTGCGCATGTGGGACGATCCGCCGACCGAAACGGTGCGTACCGTAACGAATGCCAGTGCGGACGGCGGTGGGCGCTGACTACGCCTTCGTCACGCGCGCGGCGCCGTCGCCTCGGCGCAGCACCTTGACGCGCTCCCCAACCGCGAACTGCTCATCGGCGGCCTGTACGACCGCGATGGTCTTCTTGCCGGCCTTGTCGATCTCGACGGTGATCTCGTAGCCCTTCCTCTGCGTCAGGCGCTTTTCGGTAGCGTGGCCGGCGACCGCGCCCACGACGGCACCGGCGGCGCCCGCGATGCGGCTCCCAGTGCCGCTTCCGATCGCGCGACCGGTCTCGTAACCGATGAATCCGCCGCCCACGCGGCCGAGCTGGGTGGCCTCGCCCTCGATGGTCACGTCCTGGATCTGGGTAATCGCCCCGTACTCGACGGTCCAGGCCTTCATGGTCTGGTTGCGTGGATACACCCGGTTCGACGCGCCGCTCGCACAACCTGCCAGGATTGCAACCGCGAGCAGCATCGCAACGGTCGTTCTGCTCATGGAACACCTCGAAAAGTCGGGCCATTCGAACCGACAACGTGGCATCCGGCGCGGCGTTGACCCGCGCGGTAGGAAATTTGGACGCGCCGATTCATCCAGCGTTCATTCCGCTGCGTTCAGGATGCTATTCTGCGGGCCAGAGCCCGCGTCGCTGTTGGCGTGTATAACTGACTCACCCGAAAGGGATTTTGCTAATCGCCGCCATGGCCGCCGAGACCCTCGTCCTTGCCTCCGCATCGCCCCGCCGCCGTGAGCTCCTCGAGCAGATCGGGGTGCGCCACAGCGTGCACGCCGTGGACGTCGACGAAACGCGCGAGCCCGGCGAGGCGCCGCGCGACTACGTCCTGCGTCTGGCGCGCGCCAAGGCCCAGGCCGCCTGGGACAGGCTCGCGCGCGACGCGCAACGCGCCGTCCTCGCCGCGGACACCGCAGTCGTGCTCGACGATGAAATCCTCGGCAAGCCGCGTGACTGCGCCGATGCGCTGCGCATGCTGGAGCAACTCTCCGGCCGGACCCATCGCGTCCTGACCGCGATCGCGCTGCGCGATCGCGCGGGCCTGGCGGCCGACCTCAACGAGAGCCGCGTGACGTTTCGACGCGTGACCCGGGCCGAGGCCGAGCGCTACTGGGAAACCGGTGAAGCCGCGGACAAGGCGGGGGCGTATGCAGTGCAGGGACGCGGCGCGGTGTTCATCGAGCGGATCGAAGGCAGTTATTCCGGCGTCATGGGATTGCCGTTGTACGAAACCGCACTGCTGCTCAACGCGGCGGGTATTGCTCTCTGGGACACGGCGCTCTGGGACACGGCGCTCCGGGACGCGGCTCGATGAGCGCCGAGATCCTGGTGAACGTCACCTCACGCGAGACTCGCGCCGCCGTCATCGAGAACGGAGTGCTGCAGGAGGTGTTCATCGAGCGGGCCAACCGGTTGGGGCTGCTCGGCAACATCTACAAGGGCCGCGTGTCGCGCGTGTTGCCGGGAATGCAGGCTGCGTTCATCGACGTCGGCCTGGAGCGCACCGCTTTTCTGCACGCCTCCGACATCGCGGCGCCCGCCAATCACGTGGCCGAAGGGTTCGAGGCGCCGCGCACCGAGAACATCCGCGACTTGGTCACCGAAGGCGGCGAGATCCTGGTGCAGGTGCTCAAGGACCCGCTCGGCACCAAGGGGGCGCGGCTCACGACGTTCACCTCGATTCCCTCGCGCTACCTCGTCTTCATGCCCAAGGGACACGGCATCGGCGTGTCGGCGCGCATCGAGGACGAGCAGGAGCGCAAGCGGCTGCGCGAAACGGTCAGTCAGTTCATCCCCCCGGACGAGCCCGGCGGCTACATCGTGCGCACGGCCGCGGACGGCGCGAGCCCGGATGCCCTGCGCGCCGACATGCTGTTCCTGCGCCGCCTGTGGGAGATGATCCGCGAAAAGGGCTTGCGCACCTCGCCGGGCAGCCTGGTCCACGAGGACCTGCCGCTCTGCGTGCGCATTCTGCGCGACCTGCTCAACGAGGGCATCGACCGCGTCAGCGTGGACTCGCCCGCGGCCTTCGAGCGCATGCGCGAGTTCGCGCGCACCTTCATGCCGGAGAGCGCCGGGAGGATCATGCAGTACGCCAACGGCCGGCCGATCTTCGACATGCACGGTATCGAGGAGGAGATCCAGAAGGCGCTCGACCGCAAGGTGCCCCTCAAGTCCGGTGGCTACCTGATGATCGACCAGACCGAGGCGATGACCACCATCGACGTCAATACCGGCGCCTACGTCGGCCACCGCAATCTCGAGGAAACGATCTTCCGCACCAACCTGGAGGCCGCGCTCGCCATCGCGCGCCAGCTGCGGCTGCGCAACCTCGGCGGCATCATCATCATCGATTTCATCGACATGCAGGAGGAGGAGCACCGCGGCCAGGTGATCCAGGCGCTGGAGCGCTACCTCGACGCCGACCACGCCAAGACTCACATCTCCAGCGTCTCGCCGCTCGGGCTGGTGGAGATGACGCGCAAGCGCACGCGCGAGAGCCTGGAACATTTGTTGTGCCGTGGTTGTCCGACCTGCGAAGGACGCGGATTCGTCAAGACGGCCGAAACCGTCTGCTACGAGATCTTCCGCGAAATCGTCCGGCAGAACCGCCAGTTCGATTTCCAGCAGCTTCTGGTGCTGGCACACCAGGACGTGATCGACCTGTTGCTCGATGAAGAGTCGGCGGCGCTCGCCGAGCTCGAAGTGCTCACCGCCAAGCCGATTCGCCTCCAGACCGAGGCGCTGTACTCGGTGGACCAGTACGACGTGGTGTTGATGTAGTGGACGCCGAGAACTCAAGCCAGGCGAGCGCTGCGCCGCGCAGGAGCCTGCGCAGGCGCCTGCTGCGCTGGGCGTTCGGCATCCTCGGCTCGATCGTCGTCCTGCTGGCGATCGCCCTGGGCGCGTTGCGCCTCATGCTGGCGCAGGTGCCCGAATACCGCGACCAGATCCAGGCCTGGGTCAACGACACCACGAAGCTGGATTTCCGCTTCCGCACGCTCGATGCGCGCTGGCGCGTGTTCGGACCCGAGATCTACGTGACCGACGCCGAGGTGTTTGCGCCCAACGGCGGGCCGCAGCTCGTCAGGGCGAAGGCGGCCAGCATCGGTGTGGACCTGGCGCGCATCCTGTTTCGCGCCGAGCTGCTGTCCGGCCGCATCCGGCTGATCGAGCCGGAGATCAGCCTGGTGCGCACGCTCGACGGCCGCGTGGAGCTCGAAGGCCAGGCCGCGCTCGATCCGCGCGACCGCAACCGCTTCGGCATCGACGATCTGCCGACCGGCCTGCTCGATATTGTCGATGCGCGCGTGCGCTTCAGGGATCTGAAGCGCGAAATGGGCCCGTTGCGTCTCGATGGCGTGCACCTCTCGGTGGAGCGCGACCGCAACGACGTGGCCCTGGAAGGGGAAGTCGAGCTGCCCGCGCGACTGGGGCGTCGGCTCGAGTTCGCGGGCGAGGCGCAAGGGCGGCTGGACGAGCCGGAAACCCTCGAGTGGTCTTTCACGGTCGATGCGCGCGAGTTGCAGCTCGCGGGCTGGCGCGATTTCTTCGGTGCGCTCATCCATGCGCCCGCAGCGGGGCAAGGGGACCTGCGGCTGCACGCTGGCCTGACGGGCCTGCGGCTGGATTCCGGCGCGCTCGACCTGCAGCTCGAAGATGTGGCGTTGGCGGGCACACAAGCCTCGCAGCCGCCGGCCCGTTTTCGCACCATCGCCGGCCGGTTCGAGTTCCAGGCAGACGCCAGGGAACGGCGCCTCACGGGCAAGCACATCGAGTTCTCGACGCCGGCGCGGCGCTGGCAACCGACCGACGCCTCCTTCAGCTGGAGCTTCGAGGGTGACCTGCTCACGCGGCTCGATGCGCAGGCCGGATACCTGCTTCTGGAAAACCTCCTGCCGATCGCCGCGATCGCCCCGCAGGCGCCCTGGCGCGAGCGGGCACTCGCGATGTCGCCGGCGGGCGAGATCCGCAACCTGCGCGCCTCCTACGTGCGCGCCGCCGGCGGCACCCACGAGCTGACCGCGACCGCAGCGCTCCGCGGCGTCGGTTTCGAGCCGTACGAGGAGATTCCGGGCCTGCGCGGTCTCGACGGCGAGCTCTCCCTGACACCGAGCTCCGGGCGCCTGGGCGTCGACTCGAAGGGCCTGCTGTTCGTGCAGCCGCACGTGTTCCGTGCTCCGCTCGCTGCGGACGTCGCCCGCGGGCAGGTCCTCTGGAATCGCACGGCGGACGGCTGGCGCATCGCCACCCGCGAGTTCGAGGTGCGCAACCCGCACGTCAAGGCGGTGGCGGACGCGGAGCTCCTCATGCCCACCGACGAGGAACGCTCCCCGGTCCTGAACCTGCACACCAAGTTCAGCGACGTGGTGCTGGCTGAAGGGTGGCGCTACCTGCCCGTCAACAAGCTGCACGGCAAGACACTGCAGTGGCTCGACGCGGCGTTTCTCAGCGGGCGCGCGCCCTCGGGCGAATTCGTGTTCGACGGCGCGACGCGCGATTTCCCGTTTCGCGACGGGCAGGGGGAGTTCCGCGTGAGCTTTCCGGTCGCAGGCCTGAGGCTCCATTACGCCGAGGGCTGGCCGGACGTCGAGAACCTCGCGGCCGATATCGAGTTTCGCAACCAGGGTCTCACCGGGCGCGTGCACAGCGGCGTGCTCAACGGGCTGCGTGTCGGCGAGGGCACGGCGCAATTCGTCGACTTCAAGACCGGCGAGCTCACCATCAAGGCGCGCGCCGGCGGCGATCTGGGCGAGGCGCTCGGCTACCTGCAGAAGAGCCCCGTTGGCGAGGTCCTCGGCCGGAAGTTCATGGCCCTGCGCGGCAGCGGCAGCGGCGGTTTCGCGGTGGACCTCATGCTGCCGGTGCTGGACATGCAGCGCCGGCACGTCGACGTGCTGGCCAAGCTCGATGATGCCAACGTCGCGCTCGAAGGCACGAAGCACGCGATCGCGGGCCTGACAGGCGGGTTTCATCTGCGCGACCGCGAAGTTTCAATGCCCGACGGCCTGATCGGCACCTATCTCGGCGGCGCCATACGCATCGACGCTGCGCCCGAAACCGCGGTGGGGCGCAGCGACAATGTGATCCGTGTGCGCGCGGTAACGCCCGCCACAGCGCTCGCCGCTGCCCTCGAGGCACCCAATGCCGTGCGCCTGGGGGGAACTGTCGACTGGCGCGGCGTGGCTCGCCTGCCCCTCGAACCCGTGGATCAGCGACGGCCCGTCCGCGTACCCAACGTGCGCATCGAATCCTCGCTGCGCGGAACGAGCGTGGACTTGCCCGTGCCCTTCAACAAGACGGCAGGGACGACGCAGCCGCTACGCATCGACGTGCAGTGGCCGTCTGCGGCCGAAGCCCTGGTGCGCGCATCCTTTGGCAGCGATATGCGCACGTACCTGCGCATCGTCGCGCAGGGCGATGCGTGGCGCTTCGCGCGCGGCGCGCTGCGCTTTGGCGAGGGCGAGGCCGGATTGCCGGCGGCCGACGGGCTGGAGATCCGCGGCGCCCTGGATGCGCTGGACCTGTCGGAGTGGTTCGGCCTCGGCGGCGGCTCGGCGAGGGCGGGCCCTGACCGCCGGCCGATTTCCGATTATCTGCGCAGTGCGGACCTGTCGGTGCGCACGCTCGAGCTGTTCGGTTTCGAGTTCCCGAACGTCAGCGCCAGCCTGCTGGCCGGCGCCCGCACCTGGTCGGTCAACGTCGACAGTCCGCGCGCCCGCGGCACGCTCCTGGTGCCGTACGATTTCGCGGCGAGCGAGCCGCTGCTGCTCAACATGACCAGGCTCAGCATCGGCGATCCCGAAGCGTTCGCCACGCCGCCCGGCGAGCGTGCGGCGGCGAGCGCCGAGCAGGAGCCCGATCCGCGCCATTGGCCCTCGGTGCGCGCCTCGATCGGCCAGCTGGAGGCCTGGGGCAAGAAGCTCGGCTTCGTGCGCGCGGAGCTGGTGCGCGTGCCCGAAGGGTTGAAGCTCGTGTCTTTCGCCGCGCAGTCGCCGAGCTTTGCGGCGAGCGGCGATGGTTCCTGGCTGGTGCAGCCGGACGGCGCGCACGGCGCGTTCAAGTTCAAGCTCGAGTCGACGGATGTCCTGCAGACGCTCCAGGACCTTGGCTACGGCGGAGCACTAACCGGCAAGCGCGGGCTCGTCGATGCCAACCTTAGCTGGAAGGGCGCGCCGGATGCGACACTGGCGAGCCGGCTGGTCGGCACCCTGCGCGTAGAGATGGAAGACGGGCAGCTCCTGAGCGTGCAGCCGGGCGCGGGGCGCGTGTTCGGGTTGATGAGTGTGGCCGCCCTGCCGCGCCGCCTGTCGCTCGACTTCAGCGACTTCCTCAGGAAGGGCCTCGGCTACGACAGCATCCGCGGTGACTTCGAGCTGCGCGAGGGCGATGCCTACACCTCGAACCTCCTGCTCAAGGGTCCGGCCGCCGAGATCGGTATCGTCGGCCGCACCGGCCTGGACAAGCGCGACTACGATCAGACAGCGGTGGTGACCGGGAGCGTGGGCAACTCGCTGCCCGTGGTCGGAGCGCTCGCCGGTGGTCCGGTGCTGGGCGCCGCCGTGCTGCTGTTCTCGCAGGTCTTCAAGGAGCCGTTGAAAGGAATTGCACGCGGCTACTACCGCATCACGGGCCCGTGGGACAATCCCAACGTCGTGCGCGTCGACCGCGCCGAAGGCAAGCGCGCGGAAGGCGAAGTGCGCACCGCGGAGGGCGCGGGCAACGCGGGCGCGAACTAGGGCGTCCGTGATGCGCCCGCATCGCCACTCGAGCTTCCCGGAGACCGCATCGAAGGCTTGCACGCTCGAGGTGTCCGACGAGCCCACATACACCCTGTCGCCGGCGACGCTGGGCACCCGCCTGCGGATCGGGACGAGATGCGCGCGTATTTCGCTCAACGTCGCCACCGTTCGCGGCATTGCGGAACCCCGGGCGGCAGCGCACGCCCAATCGTTCTCATTGCGTGTATGGTTTGCCCTTGAATCACTTTGGTATCGACGCAACATGTCACCCGAATCGAGCACCGTAGCCGCCATCCAGATGACCACCGGGGCCGACCGCGACGCCAATCTCGCCACGGCGCGCCGCCTCCTGCAGCAGGCGGCGGAGCAGGGCGCGAGCGTCGCCGGTCTGCCCGAGAATTTTGCGTTCATGGGCCTGAAGGAAGCCGACAAGCAGGCGATCGCCGAAGAGGACGGCCGGGGCACGATCCAGGACTTTCTCGCCGCGACGGCGCGCGAGCTGAGGTTGTGGATCATCGGCGGCACGATCCCGATTCGCACCGCTGCACCGGGACGCGTGGCCGCCGCCTGCCTGGTGTACGGCGCCGAGGGCGAGCGGCGCGCCCGCTACGACAAGATCCACTTGTTCGACGTGCGCGTGTCGGACCGCGAGGAGTATCGCGAATCGGCGACAGTCGCACCCGGCGGCGAAACGGCGGTGCTCGACACGCCGGCCGGCAAGCTCGGGATGAGCGTCTGCTACGATGTGCGCTTTCCGGAGATGTTTCGCCGCTTGTCCGCTGCCGGTGCGCGCTGGTTCTGCCTGCCCTCCGCGTTCACGGCGCCGACGGGACGCGCACACTGGCAAACGCTGCTGCGGGCGCGCGCGGTCGAAAACCTCTGCTACATGGTGGCGCCCGCGCAGTCGGGCATGCATGCCAATGGCCGCGAGACCTACGGCGATTCGATGATCGTGGACTTCTGGGGCCGCATCGTGACGCGCCTGCCGCGCGGACAGGGCGTGATCAGCGCGCGGCTCGATGCCGTGCGCCAGGATGAGACGCGCCGGAGCTTCCCGGCGCTCGAGCACCGGGTCTTTGAAAGCTGAGGGAAGATGAAGAATACCGAAGTCGAGAATCCGCAGGCCAACCCGCTCGCGCTGGCCAAGGCAGCGCTGCTGGCGCCGTCGGGCCTGGACGAATCGCGGCTCACGCGCGTGCTCGGCAGCGTGATGGGTCACCAGGTCGACGCCGCCGACCTGTATTTCCAGCTCTCGCGCGAAGAGTCGTGGTCGATCGAGGACGGCATCGTCAAGGACGGCAGCCACAGCATCGAACAGGGCGTCGGCGTGCGCGCCATGAGCGGTGAGAAGACCGGATTCGCGTACTCGGACGAGATCATGCTGCCGGCGCTCGAGGACGCCTCGCGCGCGGCCCGCGCCATCGCGCGCCAGGGCGGCGAGCAATCCGTGCAGGCCTGGCAGGCGCGCTCCGGCCATCGCCTCTACCTGCCGGTGGATCCGCTGGTGACGCTGGAAGATGCCGCGAAGGTGAGCCTGCTCGAGCGCATCGACCAGGAAACCCGCCGCATCGACCCGCGCATCGTGCAGGTGATGGCCTCGCTCAGCGCGCTGCACGAAGTCGTGCTCGTCATGACGAGCGACGGCACGCTCGCCGCCGACGTGCGCCCGCTGGTGCGCATCAACGTCTCGGTGATCGCCGAGCAGAACGGGCGGCGCGAACAGGGCTTCAGCGGCGGCGGCGGGCGCTTCGGCCTGGATGAGATCACGTTCGAGCGCGCGCTCGCCCATGCGCGCGAGGCGGTGCGCCAGGCGCTCGTGAATCTCGAAGCGGTGTCCGCGCCCGCGGGGCCGATGACCGTGGTGCTGGGGCCTGGCTGGCCCGGCGTGCTGCTGCACGAGGCGATCGGTCATGGCCTGGAGGGCGACTTCAATCGCAAGGGTACCTCTGCGTTCACCGGCCGCATCGGCCAGCGCGTGGCGTCCGAGCTCTGCACGGTCGTGGACGACGGCACACTGCAGGGGCGCCGCGGTTCACTCAACATCGACGACGAGGGCACACCCACGCGTTGTACGACCCTCATCGAGAAGGGCGTGCTCAGGGGCTACATCCAGGACAAGATGAATGCGCGCCTGATGGGTGTGGAGCCGACCGGCAACGGCCGGCGCGAGTCGTTCGCGCACGTGGTCATGCCACGCATGACCAACACCTACATGCTCGCCGGGCCGCACGATCCCGAGGAGATCCTGCGCTCCGTGAAGCGCGGGCTGTACGCAGTGAATTTCGGCGGCGGACAGGTGGATATCACTTCGGGCAAGTTCGTGTTCTCTGCGAGCGAGGCGTACCTGATCGAAGAGGGCAAGGTCACGGCACCGGTGAAGGGCGCGACGCTGATCGGCAACGGTCCGGATGTCCTCACGCGTGTCAGCATGGTCGGCAACGACCTCGAGCTCGACGAGGGCATCGGCGTGTGCGGCAAGGAAGGCCAGAGCGTGCCGGTGGGCGTGGGTCAGCCGACGCTGCGCGTCGATAGGCTCACCGTCGGCGGCACGGGTTGAGTCCGCGGCTGATCAACCGCCAATTGGTGGCACCGAAGGATTTCGGCAGATCAATGCGAGCCGCCTTCACGCTTGAGGTGGCATCCGTGCTGGCGGAGATGCCTCAATAGCGACCCTCGTTTCACCCAACCGTAACCGTTTCGCGTATCGCGCGGCGCGGCAGCCGCTCACGTGCACCCAGTTGGCGGGCATGATTACGATTGACCCTGGGCCGAGGTCCTTGGCCGATGCGGAGTCCGCCCCCGTGTACCAGACGCCACTGATGATGACGTTCTTGAGCTCGCTGCTGTGCGAATGGAGCGGGTTGTCCGTTCCGGCGGGCACCCTTGCGCATCTGCGTATATTTCTCCTTCGTTGGGTCGCCCGAGAGCACAGCAAACAGCATGCCTTTTCTCTCGGGAAGCTCAGTCCACTTCAGATCCGCGAATGACATCATCAGCGGCGCTTTGTTGTTCTCCTTCGTCGTCGCGCCCGGCGTCGCCGCCTCCTCCGCCAGTACAGCTGCCGAAAGGCCAACGCCTGAACGCAGCCGCGCTGCGAAGCGGCGTCGGCTGCAGCGAATCGTCATGCCTATGGCCGATGCATTCGAGGCTAGCCAGCCATCTTGGCCAGCATGTGGTCTATGACCTTGCTGTGCTCGTCTTGCGGACTGAACAGAATGACCTCGGCGTCTTCACCGACTCTCACTGTGTGTCCGGGCGGCCAGTAGAAAAGGTCGCCGCTGTTGATCACTTCCTCTGTGTCGTCTGCGTAGGTGACGGTAAGTTCTCCCTGCAACAGGTAGCCCCAGTGCGGAGATTGGCATAGGTCGCCCTCCAGTCCCTTGAGCAGCGGCGAGATATCCGCACCAGCGCCTAGAGAAAAATACTCGCCGCTGATCTTGCCGTATCCGGAGGCATCGCCAAAATTCGGCTTTTGCCGAGCCACTGCACCTGGCGCGTCGATTCTAACGGGGATGTCGTTTTTGGCTATTCGCATTTCATACTCCTCCTGTTGATTGTGGCAACGAGACAAAGCATGACGCCCGCGTTGAGCAGCGCGCGGCGTCGCCGTGCGGCCCGACAACCCTACATCAGCCCCCTTGCTGCCACGTCCGCACGGTCTGCTTGAGCGTCTAGCTTAGCTAAGCGCCAAACGCCCCGCAGCCGTGCTCACACGGGGCCCGAGACATGACTCGAGAAGAAAGTGATGAGATGCCCGGCCGGTTCTCGGACCCGGAAAAGCTCGTGATCGATGGATGGCATGGCCTCGATTGGCGTAGGAGCGAGCCCCAGCGAGGTGAAGTGCTGATGAGTCGCACGGAGATCTTCGACCATCAGGTCAAACGGGGCGTCGCCTGGTACTACCTCGCTCTTCGCCATGAGGATTAGATGCGTACCCCCGCGCAGCTCAAAGATGGCCACCTCCTGCCCCTGATGCACGGGCCGCATCCCGATCGTGCGCATGAACTGGGCGGACTCTTCCAATCGGTCCGTCTCGAGGACGACGTGCCCTACCCAGACCGGAGGCCGCAGATCTACGTCGCTCACGCCTCATTCCCTCCAGGTGGAACCTTTGGCGCCTCACGTCCCGGTTTAGCGCCCGGGCACTGTGTTTTGGATGCTGGCATACATGGACGCCCCTGTTTGCCAAGCGAAGATTCTGGATTTGGTTTTCGGGTAGAGATTGCAGCCATACATCCGGCCTGTGTGTGCGGCGCTTGGCCGCGGGCCCTGATGGAATCAGCTGGTCGGCGCCTGATCACTTTAGCGGACTCATGAAGTCCCGTGCCAAAAGCAGGTTCTGCCAACCCCGGTCTTACCTGTAACGCCATCACCTTTGTCTACGCCTGTGCAATCGATGATCGATGTGATGCCAATGAATCTACTTGCTAGGCTGCCGCGGCGGCATGTCCCGCGCAATACTCACGCCGATGCGCGAGCAACGCCCACACCGTCCGTGCGTTCTTGTTAGCCAGCGCTACCGCGGCCACATTCGGATTACGCCGCGCCCGCAACCGCATCAGCCATCCGTCTTTGTGCTGCGGCTGGCGCATCCGATGGAACATCACCGCACGCGCGCCGTGAATCAGCAGCGTTCGCAGATACGTGTCGCCTCGCTTGCTGATGCCGAGCAAACGCTCTTTGCCACCACTGGAATCCTGGCGCGGCACCAACCCCAGCCAGGCCGCCAGCTGCCGACCATTCTTGAATGTCTTTGCATCCCCAACGCTCGCCACCAGCGCGCTCGCGGTCAGCGCGCCGACTCCCGGAATCGCCTCAAGTCGGCAACTCGCTTCGTTCTGTCGGTGCCAGGCTTTGACCTGGCTCTCCAGTTCCTTCACCTGCAACCCAAGCTGGCGAAAGTGCTCGAACAAACGCGCAAACAACTCTCGGCTCACTCCCGGCAAACCGTTCTCGGCATCTTCGAGGATCTGCGGCAGCCGCTGCTCGATGTGACGAATGCCTTTCGGAATCACGATCCCCAACTCATACAGCAGCCCCCGAATCTGGTTCGCCTGCGCCGTGCGCTCCACCACAAATCCCTGCCGAGCTCGATGTACTGCCAGCACCGTTTGCTGCTCCACGCTCTTCACAGGCACGAATCGCATGTTCGGCCGCGCCACCGCTTCGCAGATCGCTTCCGCATCGCTCGCATCATTCTTGTTAGTCTTTACGTACGGCTTCACAAACTGCGGCGCCATCAGCTTCACCGTGTGCCCAAACTCCATCAGCCGGCGAGCCCAGTAGTGCGCGCTGCCGCACGCTTCCATCCCGATCAGGCAGGCCGGCATGTTCGCAAATACCTTCGTCAGCTCCGCGCGCTTCACCGACTTGCGTAACAAAACCTTGCCGCGCTCATCAACTCCGTGCACCTGAAAAACACTCTTTGCCAGATCAATCCCAACAGTCGTAATGTTCATCTCGACGCCCCTCTCGGTTTAAGTGGTTGCTACAACACTTCCACTTTGGCACGTTCGATGCCGTGCCGAGTAGGGGCGTCCATGCCATTACTTTATCGCGCCCGCGTTCGCTCCAACGCGTTGTTATGTGGCAGTCAGAGCTGGTACTTGCCTATCTCCAGCGCGCCGTGAAAGACACCGAGAATGTCGACGTCTCCGTCATCCCTTACCAAATACGTGATGCGGTAGTGGCCGTACAGCAGAATCCGAACGTGGCGCAGCGAGGCGTGATAGCGCTGGCCAATTTACGGGAAGTCGGCGAGAACCTGCGCACGATCGTAGATGCCTTCGACAGTCCGCGTCGCTGCGGCAGGATTATCCGCAGCGATGTACTCGAAGATATCTTCGAGCCAGCGTTGTGCCTCAAGCGTCCAGGTTATCTTTGCCACGAGCGGATACGCCGCCCCATCTCCTCATTCGATACCACCCGCTTCGCGTCCGAATCGGCGATGCCGCGCTCGATCATGAGGTGGAAGGCGAGCTCGCGAACGATCTCCTCCTGCGAACTATCGTCGGGCTGTTCTTGGATGAGACGTGTCAGTTCTTCCTTGGCTGTGGACATGGCGCGACCTCCAGAATGCCCTCAATCCTGCCACAACCCTGCCGAGCGAGCGAATGGCACATAGAGTCCGCGTTGAGCGACGCGCTGCTGAGAATTGAATTGGAATAGCACTTTATCCATCCCGCGTTCGCTCTAACGCGTAGTTAGAGAGCGCCGACTAATCCTTCAGACTTTCCAGGCGCACTCCGCGACCAGCTCGGATGCTCGCTCGTGCCTTCTCAATCCGCGTGAGAAAACGTGGATCGTTCTCGAGCTTGTAGTCGAACCAATCGTCTTCGGATGCGAATCCGATCAGCACGCCCGCCGGCTTGCCGTGCCGTGTGATAACTATCTCCCGACCCGCTGCCTCCTTGAGGTAGCGCGAGAAATCGTCCTTTACCTCCGCGAGGGGGACTTCCTTTACTCGGGACTTCCGAACTGTTCGAGCCATGATGCTGTCTCCGATTTGGGAACGATGGCCAGTACTTCTACCGTATCGTCCGAAACGTCATAGAAAACGCGGATCTCATCTACGCGCAATCGGTACTGGGGACGTGATAGGCCTCGCAACCTCTTGATCCGGCTGCGACTCGCCTTTTCGGGCTCGCGCCGTAAGTGCACCTCAAGCGCATCTTTGACTTTCGCGCGGTCGGGAGCCTTCAGAATGCGGGCGGGATGCACCTGGTGCTCTCTAGCCCGCGTTGAGCGCCGCGCTGCTGTGCATTGTATGCCGGCAGTTTATCTCTCTCGCGTTCGCTCCAACGCGAAGTTAGGCGGCGACCTCGACGTATTCGACGCGGCTGGTTGGCGAGGGGATCGGCGAGCCATCCTGTCGCAACCCCTCGAGATGGAGCTCGATCGCCTCGCGGATTGATCGCTCTGTTTCCTCGATCGTCGCACCTGTACTTACGCACCCCGGCAAGTCTGGCACGTAGGCGGAGTAGTTCGATCCGGCACCTTCTATAACGATTGCGTATCGCATGATTGCTACCCTTCCTCAGGCCCGACTGCTCCAGGATACTGTTGAGCGTGCCGGGCGCCAAGTCATCGCCCTCAAGGCGCGTTATATGACAATCCCCCCGTTTCTCCTCGATGCAGTCAGGAAGCCCATCGTGTCGCGCGCCCACTCGGAGCCGGGCGTTTGGGGCACTGCTCTTCCTGTCCGTGGAAATCTTGACCCGGAGGTCGGCTCGAAGGCTGCACATCTTGTGCGGCCTGTCACAGTCGCAGCACGCCGACGAGCCCTGCATCGTTCTCATTCCTGCTGCTTGGTGTAGATTTCACCGCGTTCCACCGACCACGGGCAGGCGGGAACCGCCCCATCCGCCACGGGAGATCCTCGAATGCGTAGCCATGTGCTCACCGCGATCCTGAAGAGTTTCGGCTTGAGCGTGACGTTCAGCGCGGGCCTCGGGCTGGCGCTGCCGTCTTTTGCGGATCCGCCGCCGCACGCTCCGGCACACGGCTGGCGCAAGAAGAACGATCCCTACTATGTCGGTTATACCGGGCACCAGTGGGAAAAGGACTACGGCATCATCGACGGCCGGTGCAATCGTGACGCCATCGGCGCCATCGTCGGTGGAGTCATCGGCGGCGCGATCGGCTCACAGGTTGGCGAAGGATCCGATCGCAAGGTCGCGATCATCGTGGGAACGGTCCTGGGTGCCGTGATCGGGCGAGAGATCGGGCGTGACCTCGACGACGGCGACCGCGCCTGCATCGGTCATGCGCTGGAGCTGGCGAGGGGCGGACAAAGCGTGCGCTGGCTCAACGACCGCACCGGCGTCACCTACGTGCTCACGCCGGCGGCGACGAAACAAAAGGACGACAAGTGCCGCAGCTACACGCTGCAGGTGTCCGCCGGCGGCAAGTCGCGCACCCAGAAGGGCAAGGGCTGTCTCAAGGGCGACGGGGTGTGGCAGATCGCTAGCTGATGCTAATTGGTTGCAGCCGGCTTGAACACCGCACGAAAAGCCTTGAGAGCGGCTGGATGATAAATCGTCGAGTGCTTCTCATCCGCCATGTTCTCGTAATGCCAATGAATGCCGGGAGGCGCATTCTTGCCAAGGACCTCCGCCAGGCGTTGCGTGACCTCCGCAAGCCCCTTCTCGTCACTGCTCGCCAGATAAAGCGTCTTCTCCAGCTTGGACGGCGCACGCAGCCGCTCCGCCGTGCCATTGATCAGCTCTTGATCGTTCCACCAAAGGCTGGGATCAATGGCAACATAGGTTTCGAACAAATCGGGTTCCAGTAGAAGGGTCTCGACGACAAACAACCCGGCAAGGGATTCCCCGACAATCGCAGTTTCATTGGTCGTACGGTAGCGTTGCTTCACCTGCGGCATCAGCTCATCGCGGATGAACCGCCTGAACGCCTCGGATCCCCCTACCTGCGGCGCAATCTTCTTGTCGTTCTCGTTCTTGGTGGGGCCAGTCATATCGCGACGGCGCTGGGTATTCTCTATCCCCACCAGCAGAAATGGCCGCATCGTCCCGTTCCCCACCGATACCTGCACAAGGCCAGCCACATGCAGGAAATCCTCGGCCATTCCCCCATCCGGCATGTAGAGCACGGGTACCCGCACATCGCGAGACTCCGTGTAGCCGGGTGGCACATAGACATTCATGCGCCGGGTTTCGCCCAGGATCCTGGAATCAATCGTGAAGGTCTCACCAATGACCAGCGGCGCGGCCTCATTCGCGGCCTTCGCCTGCACGCCGAGCATTGAAACGAGAACCGCCCAAAGGATAGTCATCGAAACGCCACGAAGCCTGATCACGCCATTGCCTCCCAAATGGAATGCGAGTCATCCCGCCGCTCGACGGCCGCCGCCAACGCTCGCGCCGCCTGACAATTTCCATACGGCGGATGTGACGCAGAATGATGCGTCAAGAACGCTGGATAATCACCTCGTGTTGGCACCCTGTCTGAACCGGGTTTGAGCTGCGGATTGGTGTGATGGACGGGTCGCGGTAAGCTGCCGCGCCATGAAAACCTCGCCTTGTCTCCTGCTCGCCGCCATCTGTTTCCTCGTCGTCTGCGCACCGGCGCGGGCCGACACCCGTTCCATCCAGCAAGCCGCCGAGAAGCACTACGCAGCGAACGCGAGCGACATCCTCGCCGAGTTCGATTCGCTGCTGTCGCTGCCCAATCACGCCAGCAACCGCGAGGACATCGAACGCAATCTCCTCGCACTCGAACGGGCCCTCGGCAAGCGCGGGCTGAAAACACGCCGGCTCGAGGCGCCGGGTGCGGTGCCCGCTCTGTTCGGAGAGCTGCCTCGCGACCCGAAGAAGCCCACGGTGCTCTGGTACGCGCACTACGACGGCCAGCCGATCGGTTCATCCGGCTGGAACACGCCGCCGTTCGAGCCCACCCTCGACCGCAATGGCGAGCGTGCCAGGCTGTCCGATGCGCTGAAGACACTGACGAGTGCGCCCGACGATGCGTGGCGCATCTATGCGCGCTCGGCGAGCGATGACAAGGCAGCGATCATCGCGCTGCTCACCGCTCTCGACGCGCTCAAGGCCAGCCACACGCCGCTGGCCGTGAATCTCAAGGTATTCCTCGAAGGCGAGGAGGAGATCGGCTCACCGAATCTGCCTGCCATCGTGCGCGGACATGCGGACCTCTTGGCAGCCGATCTGCTGTTGTTTGCCGACGGGCCGCGGCATCAGTCGGGACGGCCGCAAGTGGCGCTCGGCGTGCGCGGCACGCAAGGAGTGGAGCTGACTCTCTTCGGACCGGCGCGCGCGCTGCACAGCGGTCACTACGGCAACTGGGCGCCAAATCCCGCCGCCCGCCTGAGCGAAGTGCTGGCTTCGATCCGCGCCCCCGATGGACGCGTGAAGATCGAGGGGTTCTACGATGTCTTCGATCAGGACCTTGCCGGGCGCGGCGTGGTGCCGGACGAGGGGCTCGAGCAGGAGCTCATGAAGGAACTGCACATTGGGGCGCGCGAGAACGCTACGCGCTCGTTGGCGGCGGCGGTGGCCTGGCCGGCGATCAACGTCGTCGGCCTGAGGTCGGGCGACACCGGCATCAACGCCCGCAACGCAATTCCGGTCGATGCCGCGGCCAGTCTCGACTTCCGGTTGGTGCCCGGGCAAACCCCGGCCATCGTGCGCGAGCAGCTCGAGCGGCACCTGCGCTCGCTCGGCTACCGCATCGTGCCGACGCGAGCGGAGGCCGAAGCGGCAACCGATCGCGAACGCGTCGCGCTCGTCGATTGGGGACGCGCGGGCTATTCCGGGGCACGCGTCCGGGACGATGCGCCGGCGGTGCGGGCGTTGATCGACCTGATGCGCTCCGTGCACGGCGAGGAGCTCGTGGTCGCGCCCATGCTCGGCGGCAGCCTGCCGCTGAGTATCTTTGCGGACAACTCACCGCTCGGCGCGGTCGTGGTGCTGCCCATCGCCAACTACGACAACAATCAGCACGCGCCGAACGAGAACGTGACGCTCGGCAGTCTGCGCTACGGCATCGGTACTTTCGCCGTGGCCCTGGCTGCCCTGAAGCTGCCGCGCCGCTGAAGCACGGCGCAGCGTTGTAAGGTTCGGGCGACCGCTGTTTCTGTGCAAACAGCGCAAGTAATCGCCTCGCCGCGGCGGTCCGTTGCGCCGACACTCATCGCGCGGTCGGCCATGGATGGCCACACCTCGTGCAGGATGCACGCCGCGCCGCCGTTCGCCCGGGGATGGTCGCCAGGGTCCGCCGGGCGGGCGGCGGGTCTCGCCATGGAACCCGGCTTCGAGGCGACTTGTCATATCACGTCGCCGCTGTGACTTCGCTCTCACCGGACTGCGGTGCGGGGCGAAGAAGTCAACTCGCGTGAAGTGACTCACGCCCGGACGACGACCACGTGCGTAATTTTGCGCGCACGTTTTTACACAAACACATGGAGCGCAGGCATGCCCCCCGATACGGCGATGACCGGTACCTTCCAGGCGAATCTGCCCAGCGATCTGGTGTCTGCCATCCAGCGCAATGGCGTCAAGGGCCCGGGAAAGGACCTCAGCGTCCGCTCCATGAAGCCTTCCCTGATGGAACGCATGATCGGGATGATGTCGAAGAAGAAACCCGCCAAGGGGCGCTGATTCGGGCGCCCGCCGACAGTTCCAGCCAGTAATTTTCCCAGGCGCCGTGCGGCCTTATGTCGCACGGCGCTCTTCGTTTCGGGCCCGTGAAACGCGTGCCGGGGCAGCCTGAAACGCGTGCAGCGGGGGCTGGAGCACGGCTGGGGCGGCCTGCCGCGTGATCGGGCCGATTCCTTCGATCCCGCCGTTTGTCTACCATCTGGGCGCTATGCAGAATCGCATCGTCCGGCTCTCCAAGCCCATCTACGAAGTACTGCCTTACGCCTACGTGCTCAGCGGGCTGCTCGCGGTCACTGGCTCGTATTTCCTCGCGCACAGCGTGTGGTCGGACGTTGTCATGGTGCTCGGCGTGTCGTGCGTGGTGGGCGGCGTCGTCATCCTGCTCAAGCGCCGCGACGCGCGCGCGCGGCGAGCCGAGTACAAGGGCGGGCCGCTCGACGAACACAAGCTGAACTAGCCGGCATTTTCCCTTCCCCGACCGTTTTCAGGACCGTGAAAAACAGGATGTTTTTCTCGGAGCCCCCATGGATGGGTTCACGGCGTTCCTGAAAACGGTCGGGGAAGGGAAAATGCCGGCGTGCTGCTACTCGCCCCAGGCTTCTTCGCGCGCCGCGGTCGCGACCTCTACGGGCTCGCCGCCGCGCGACTTCAGGTGCGCACGCTCGTCGATGTACATCAGCTCGTGCTTGCCGATCAGGACGACGTCGCCGTCGTTGAGGTTGTGTTTGCGCATGCGCTTGGCCTTGACGAAGATCCCGTTGGTGCTGTTGAGATCCTCGATCACGCAACTGTCGAGCGTCGTGACGATCTGGCAGTGATGCCGGCTCACGAACTTGCTGTCGATCTGCAGATCGTTGTCGCTGGTGCGGCCGATGATCAGCCGGCCCGGGCGTAGCGGCCGTTCCACCACCGACTGACCTTCGAGTGCGACGAGGATGCGCGCCAGCGGCGGCACTGCGTCGGGCGTCGTCGCCGTGTGATTCTGCTCGCGGATCGACGTGAGCGTCCGATGCGTGCGCGCCGAGAACTCCACCCACTGCAGCTCCTCGATCGCCGCATTCACGTGCTCGAGCCGTCACCGTGTCCTGGTCCAGGCCAAAGGCGCTCATCATCGCCGTATCGCACAGCGTGTTGATGAGACGCGGCGTGCCGCCGGTGTAACGGTAGATGAGCGGGAAAGTGTCTTCATCGAAGATCTGCCGGCCCTGTGAGCCCGAGACTTCGAGGCGGTGCTGGATGTAGGCGCGCGTGTCGGCCCTGGTGAGCGGCGTGAGGTGGAAGCGCAGGCGCACGCGTTGCGCGAGCTGGATCAGCTCCGGCGAGTTGAGCTTGTCGTTGAGCTCGGGCTGCCCCGCCAGGATGATGCGCAGCACCTTGTCCTTGGTGGTCTCCACGCCCGAGAGCATGCGGATCTCCTCGAGCACCTTGTTGCTGAGGTTCTGCGCCTCGTCGACGATCAGCAGCACCTTGCGGCTGTTGGCGTACTGCTCGATCAGGAAATTGTTGAGCGTAGAGAGCACCTCGGCCTTCCTCATCTTGAAGGGCTCGAAGCCGAACTGCACCAGCACGCCCTGCAGGAACTCGATCGGCGACACCTGCGTCTGGTTGACCTGGCAGACCACCACGTCCTTCTCCAGCTCGCGCAGGAAGGTTTCGATCAGCGTGGTCTTGCCCGAGCCGATTTCCCCGGTGATGACGACGAAGCCGTCGGTGAACCAGATGGTCGACTCCATGTACGCCTTGGCGCGCGCATGGTGCTTGCTCAGGTACAGGAACTGCGGGTCCGGACTGAGGCGGAAAGGCAGCTCGTTGAGCTTGAAGAGATGCAGATACATGCTGGGGACAGTTTAAGGGAATCCCGCAACCAACGGGAAATGCCGCGTTTACGGCGAGGGCGCGCAGCCGCTCATGCGCCGTTTCCGGGCAGTTTTTTCAGCAGACGGTGTAAATGTGCATCGCGGCGGGCGGCGCTCGGTTCGTTGATGGTGCAGTGACCGACCTTGCGCCGCGGCCGTGGTTCCTTTCCATAATCATGAAAGAACAGGTTCGCCTCGCGCAGACAGCGGGTCCGCTCGGGCAGCGCACCGATGAAATTGACCATGGCCGAGTGGCCCACCGCGGCGGTGCTGCCGAGCGGCCAGCCGAGAATGGCGCGCAGGTGGTTCTCGAACTGACTGGTCACGGCGCCCTCGATGGTCCAGTGTCCCGAGTTGTGCACGCGCGGCGCCATCTCGCCGGCGAGCAACTTGCCCGCCACCACGAAGAACTCGATCGTCAGGACGCCGGCGTAGTCGAAATGCCCGAGCACGCGGCGCAGGGCCGCCTCGGCCTGCTTCTGCAGGGAACGATTGACGTGGGGCGCCGTGGTGTACCGCAGGATGCCGTCACGGTGCGCGTTCGCGCACAGAGGATAGACGCGCACCTCTCCGGCCGTGCTGCGCGCGCCGATGATCGACACCTCGCGCGTGAAGTCGACGAACTGCTCGTAGATGAGCGCCTGACCCTGCAGCTCCTGCCAGGCGCGGTCGATGTCGACAGCTGAGCGCAGCACGAACTGCCCCTTGCCGTCGTAACCGCCGCGCCGCGTCTTGAGGACGCCGGGCAATCCGATCCTCGTGGTGGCGCGCACCAGGTCCTCGCGCGAGTCGATCGGCGCGAACTGCGGTGTCGCAATCCGGAGCTGGCGGAAGAGTTGTTTCTCGAGCAATCGGTCCTGAGAGGTGGCCAGGGACTGCGGCGGCGGCCAGACCGGCGCGTGCGAGCTGATCGCGGCGAGGCCCGTGGCGGAGACGTTCTCCCAATCGAAGGTGACGACGTCCACGCGGCGGGTGAGCTCCACGAGCTTGCCGGTGTCTTCGAAGTCTCCGACCAGGATCGGCGCGACCTGACCGCCGGGCGTGTCGGCGGCGCGGTCGAGGAAATGAAACTGAAGACCGAGAGGATAGCCTGCGAGGGCCAGCATCCGTCCGAGCTGGCCCGCTCCGATGATCCCGATCTTCATGAAGACGGCGCGCGCCGCGGATCGGGCGAGCTGAGCACTTCGCGTGTTTGCGCTTCGCGGTAGGTCTTGAGGGCCGTGGCGATCTGCGGATTGCGGCCGGCGAGAATCGCCGCGGCGAACAGCGCAGCGTTGGTCGCGCCCGCGGCGCCGATCGCAAATGTCGCGACTGGCACGCCCGCCGGCATCTGTACGATCGAGAGCAACGAATCCATGCCGTTGAGCGCCTTCGACTGCACCGGCACAGCGAGGACCGGCAGCGCCGTCTTTGAAGCCGTCATGCCGGGCAAGTGCGCAGCACCGCCCGCCCCAGCGATGATCACTTCGATCCCTCGCTGCTGAGCGCTCGCGGCGTATTCAAACAACAGGTCGGGCGTGCGATGCGCCGATACGACGCGCACCTCGTGCGCAATGCCCAACCGCTCGAGGATCTCCGCAGCCGGCTGCATCGTCTCCCAGTCCGACGACGAGCCCATGATCACACCGACAAGCGGTTTCATGTGCAGAAGTGTAGCAAAGCGCGACGCCAAACGCGGCGGATGTCAGCAACCGCGATCTCGATATGGACCGTTGGGGACGCGATCTTGGCGCCTTGTCGATCGGGGACGCGCTCCCGAAAACCGTCGGAGGCAGGATGCCGACGCGGAGCCTCCAGGGATGGATTCACGGCGCTTTTCGGGAGCGCGTCCCCGATCGACAAGGCGCCTCCCCTCTCATCCCCTCGACTCCAGTATCGATCGCAAGTGCTGAAACAGCACCCGCGCAGCCTTGGGCGCGCGCTTCCGCTCAGCTTCAGTGCGTGCCTCGTTCGAGAGTCGGCGAAGCTCAGCTGCGTTGGCCTCCGGATAGCCGGCGCAGAGCTCCGTCAGCGCCGCATCGCCCTCGCGAATGAGCCGATCCCGCCAGGTCTCGATGCGCTTGAAGCGCCGCGCCTCGGTGCGTTGCGCTTCTTGTTGAGCCTCGATTGCTGCGCGGATCGGCTCGGCGTCCAGCTTGCGCATCAACTTGCCGATGTACTGGCGCTGGCGCAGTTGCGCGCCGTGGCTCGTGAAGCGCCGCGCGGCGAGCACGGCATCGCGCAGCTTCTCCGGCAGCGGCAAGGCGTCGAACTGCGCGTCGGGCAGATCGATGAGCGCCTCGCCCAGTTCCTGGAGAGATTGCGCTTCGCGCTTGGCCGCGCTCTTGCTCGGCCGCTCGTAGGGCTCGTCGTCGTCTTGCATGGTCTGCAGGTCGGATGGGTAATCGCCGCCCGGGCGGGTGCTGGGTGGATTTTCTGCAAAGCGCGCCGCCGGGTCCAGCGTCGCATCGCCGGCGGAGGCTCCTGCTAGAATCCGCGCTCGTTCCCCATTGGCCTGCTTCCATGCCCGGCGAAGTTTCCCAATCCGCTCCGCTCGCACGCCGCGACCTCGAGGACATCGTGCGCCGCGCGCTCGACGAGGCCCGGGCCCAGGGCGCCCACCAGGCCGAGATCGGCGTCAGCGTCGACACGGGGCTGGGCGTTACGGTGCGCCTCGGCGAGGTCGAAACGCTCGAATACCAGCGCGACCGCGGCCTGGGCGTCACAGTGTATTTCAATCAGCGCAAGGGGTCGGCGAGCACGGCCGATTTGCGGCCGGAGGCCTTGCGCGAAACGGTGCAGAAGGCGTGCAGCATCGCGCGTTTCACGGCGGCCGACGAGTTCGCGGGTCTTGCGGATGCGGACCTCATGGCGCGTGACTGGCCGGACTTGTCGCTGTCCCACCCCTGGGAGATAACACCGGAAGCATCGATCGAGATCGCGCGCGCCTGCGAGGCAGCGGCGCTCGGAACCGATGCACGCGTCAGGAATTCGGAAGGCGCATCGCTGAGTACGCATCGCGGCCTGCGCGTGTACGGCAACACGCACGGATTCGTCGGTGGCTTCGAAAGCACGGGCCACAGCCTGAGCTGCTCGGTCATCGCCACCGAAGGCGAGGAGATGCAGCGCGACTACTGGTACTCCGCGGCGCGCGATTGGCGCGAGCTGCAGGAGGCGGAGACGGTCGGTCGACAGGCGGCGCAAAGGACGATCGCGCGGCTCGGTTCGCGCAAGCTCGGCACGCGCAAGGCGCCCGTGATGTTCAACCCCGAAATGGCGCGCGGCTTCTTCGGCCACTTCCTCACAGCGATCCGCGGCGGCAGCCAGTATCGCAAGTCTTCGTTCCTGCTCGGCGCCGCCGGCCAGCAAGTGTTCCCTGCGTTCGTGCAGATTTCCGAGCGGCCGCATATCCCGAAGGCGCAGGCGAGCACCCCGTTCGACAATGACGGCGTCGCTACGCACGATCGCGAGCTGGTCAAGGACGGCGTGCTGCAGGGATACGTGTTGAGCGCCTATTCGGCGCGCAAGCTCGGCCTGAAGACGACCGGAAACGCCGGCGGCAATCACAACCTGCTGGTCGCGCACAGGGGCGAAGACCAGGCTGCGTTGCTGCGGCGGATGGGAACCGGGCTCTTGGTGACCGAGCTGATGGGGCAGGGCGTGAACACAGTCACCGGCGACTATTCGCGCGGCGCATCGGGATTCTGGATCGAGGGTGGCCAGGTCCAATTTCCGGTCCACGAAGTGACCATCGCCGGCAACCTCCGCGACTTGCTCCGAAACGTCGTGGCCGTCGGCAGTGACGTGGACATTCGGGGCGGCGTTCGCACCGGTTCGCTCTTGCTCGAGGAAATGACGATAGCCGGCGAATGATCGGGACCAGGGCAGCAGCCTTCCAGTGGCCGCACACGTCCACTCCCGACTTATCCACATTTCCCCGTCACTCTTGGATACAGCAGCCGTGCGCTGACGTACCCCGCGAACTGCCACGTCTGTGGCGCGGTGCCGGCCGGTTGCGTTTCGGGAAATGTGGGTAAGTCGGGAGTGGACGTGCGCGGCCACGATGCGCCACCGCCCGTGCTCCCGATCACTCGCCGGCGAAGCGACCTCAGGTACCCGTCGCGAGAATCGAGTCGGTTTGGGCCAGCTCCTCGAGAATGTCCTCGAACGGCCGCGGCTCGCAGATCACGTAGCCTTGCACGTAGTCGATCCCGAAGCGCGCCAGCTTGTCGCGCACCAGCTCGCTCTCGACTTGTTCCGCCACCGTTTCCATGCGGCTCGCCACCGCCCACTGCGCCAGCGCCTCGACCAGCCGCTGGGCGCGCGGATCGTCCGCCAGGTCGCGGATCAGCGAACCGTCCATCTTGATCGCGCTCGCGCAATGCGTTTTGAGCCGCACGGCGTCGCTGCCTGCGCTGCCCACGTCGTCGAGCACCACGCGCGCGCCCAAGCTCATGATGCGCCGCGCGAAGCGTTCCAGGTCGCGCGGCTGGCGCGAAGCGGTGGTCTCGGAGATCTCGAACAGCCAGGAGTCCGCGGGCACCACGCCGCGGCGCAGTTGCTCGCAGATCCAGTCGTGGAACTCGGTGATTTCCAGCGAGCGTCCGGAGACGTTGAGAGCCAGCTCGATCCTGTGCCCGCCCACGGTCGCGGCGTGCTCCACCAGAGTGGCGAGCGCGGCGCTCATCACGCTGCGGTCCAGCTCGGCGAGGGCATCCGGATCCGGGCCGGCGGCGAGGAATTCCAGGGGCGTGACCAGTCGGCCGCGCTCGTCGAGGATCCGCGGCAACAGCTCCAGGCGTAGCGGACGCCGCGGATCGCGCAGCGGGCGCATGGGTTGCGCGAAGACGCGCAGGCGGTCTTCGCGCAGCGCTTCGCGCAGGAAAACCGGAACCAGTTGACGCCCGGACCGCGTGCGCGAGGAACGCGCTGCCGAATCGTCCGGCGCCTGCGAATCGCGCGCCGCGCCATGTGCGGCAATCAGGGCGTCGCGCACACCCGACGCGGTCGGCAGCACGAGGGCGACACCGGTGCGCAGGCGCACTTCCAGGACGCGCTTGTCGCGCGCCGCGGCCAGCTTGCGTGCGGACCCTCGGATGCGTTCGGCGATGCGTTCCGCCTCTTCGAGGTCGCGGCGCGGCAGCAGGCACGCGTAACGGCCGCCCGCGAGGCGCGTGCAGAGCGTGCCCTCCGGAACCTGGGGAGGGCGCAGGAGCTTGGCGACACGCCGGATGACCCGGTCGGCCGCATCGGCATCCAGGCGTGCGTTGATCTCGCTCAGTCCCTCGATGTCGACGCAGATGATGCTCGATGCGGGGGCGCCGTCGGCCGGCAGTAGCTCGCGCGCCGTGCGCTCGAAGCTCGCTGCGGAGCGCAACTGGGTCAGCGCGTCGTAGTCACGATCGACGACGGCTTGCATCAGCGGTGCGACGCGCTCGAGCAGGCGCTGCTCGAGCGGGCCGAAATCGGAGCCGATGGCCGACTTGAGCAGCAGCACGTAGCCGATGGCGTGTTCCGGGTCCTGCAGGATCGGCACCGCGACCATGCGATAGGCCGAATCGGTGTCGTTTGCCTCGCGCACGCGGTTGGTGAGCATGGCCTTGCGCGTGCTCTGCACGCAGGAGAGCACGCGGCGGTGGGCGCGACGCAGCGCGTCCTGCGCCTTGTCGTTGTTCCAGACTTCGGGTTCGACCACGACGCGGATCGAGCGCTCCGGAATCACGAGAGCGCCCAGCGCCGCATCGCTCCGGTCGACCAGGGCCGTGAGGATGGCGCGCAGCGGGTCGCGTTGGGCGGATGCGGCCAACGGCAGGATCTTGGTGGCGAGCCAATCCGACTGTTCGAGCCGCGTGACGAGCTGGTCGTGATCGGCGCTCGGAATCTTGCGCAGCGTGGCGAGCTCGCGGGCCAGGCATTGCAACGCGGGCTGCAGGGCCTTCTCGATTTCGGCGAAAGTGGGCGGCGCCGCGTTCATGCTGGGAGGCTTGCCGGTGATGCCGACGATACCCACCGGCGTGCCGCGCTCGTCACGCAACCAGAAAAGGTATGCGGGAGTGGAGCCCAGCAGCAGCCGGTGCGAACCCTGTTGATCGTGCTTCTCGGGGTCCGCCGCATCCTGCAGCAGCGCGCGCACCTGACCCGAGAGCGAGGCATCGAGCTCGGCTTCCTTCTGCCATATGAGTGCGCCGGAGGCGTCGTAGAAAGCGAGGCCCTTGGCCCGCGGGTACAGAACCTGGATCAGCCGGGCATAAGGCTCGAAGAACGTGCCCGCCTTGCCGCCGCGCACTGTCGAAAATGGATCCGTCACTGTCATCTGCGACCTGCCCTTCCCCGAGGTCCGTAAGCATCGCGGGGATCGAGGTGTCGCCGATTGACGCCATTCACAGCACGCGGGTTTCCCCGGCTGATGTGCGGCGCATCGCGCCGGATTTGACCGAATCTGCGGGCGAGGTCACGTATTGAGCGGGGCGCCCGGGAGCGCTTCGCGGAGTGGCTCCCGCCGGATTATGTCACGACCGGGGTTTCGGACTCCCCGGTCTCGACGAGGTCGCGCAGGCTCTTGCCTTCCAGCCGCTCGCGCAGCGCGAGCTCGATCGTCGTCGCCAGGCGCTCGGCCACCGGCGTGCCGCGTACGTGGATGCCGGGTTCGCCGCGATGGTGGCGCCGTGCGGCGTCGACGATCTGGCTGAGATCGATCTGCGCCAGATCGCGCGCCGGCATCAGCCGCTCGTCTTCGGTGGCGATCAGCAGATTCGCGCTCTCCAGGACGCGGATCACGGTGGCCAGGAGGGCGCTCGGCACCTCCAGACGCGCGGATAGCTTGCTGGTGGTCCAGCCCGGTTCGCCGGCGTGGAAGCGCTGGCCGACGAGATACATCGTGTTGAGCGCGAGCTGCTCGGCGAGCGCCGGCGTCATGCGGATGTCGCGGTGGCCGCGGCGCAGGTACTGCGGGTTCTGGACGTAAAAGGACAGTTGCGCGCCGACCAGCAGGATCAGCCAGGCGAGGTAGATCCAGATGAGGGCGGTGATGAGGATCGCGAAACTGCTGTAGACCAGCGCCAACCGGGTGGAATAGACCACGAAGGCGGCGAACGCGGCGCCGACCATCACCCACAGCAGCCCGGTCACCAGGCCGCCGATCAGGGCGGGCACGACATGCACGCGCGTGTTCGGAATGAACATGTAGAGGAACGTGAACGCCGCGGAGACCACGACGTAGGGCGTGAGCCGCCCCATCATCGCGATGAGATCGCCGATCACGTCGAGGCTCGAGAGCGTCTGCATTACGGTGCTGTCCGCGGCGGAGGCCGTGAGCCCCAGGATCGCGACCATCAGGATCGGCCCCACCACCATCAGGCTCAGGTACTCGGTGACGCGGCGAGCGAAGCTGCGCGGGCGCTCCACGCGCCAGACGAAGTTCATGCTCTCCTCGATCTTCTGAATGGTCGAGATGACAGTGAAGAGCAGGAACGCCAGGCCGAGCGTGCCGAGCACCCCACTGGAGATGTTCTCCACGAATCCCATGACGCGGGCGGTGAGCGCGGTGGCGTTGTCGCCCACGGGGCGGAAGAACTCGTAGATGATGGGCTCCAGGTCGCGATGGATGCCGAGGCCCTTGAAGATGGAAAAGCTGAAGGCCATCAGGGGCACGACCGAGAGGAGCGAGGTATAGACCAGGCTCATGGCGCGCAGGTTGATCTCGCCGCGCCACAAGTCGCGCATCAGCGCATACGGGTAACGCAGGATCCGCAGCACCGGGCGCCACGCCCGCGGAATCGACGGGGGCGGGTCGAAGAGCAGCTTTTCCAGTTTTTCGCCGAGGCCGAACATGGCCGAGAGCGTTGCATGCCCCCGTGTCCGCTGGCAAGGTGAGGCCGGTACTCGCGCCACCATCGACGCCGGACCCATGAGCCACTATCCCGAGCGCATCGTCTGTCTCACAGAAGAGACCACCGAGACCCTGTACCTGCTGGGCGAGGATTGGCGCATCGTCGGCATCTCCGGATTCACCGTGCGCCCGCCGCGCGCCCGCAAGGAGAAGCCGCGCGTCTCCGCGTTCACCAGCGCGAAGATCGACAGGATCCTGGCGCTGCATCCGGACCTGGTGCTGGGCTTTTCCGACCTGCAGGCCGACATCGCCGCCGAACTGGTGCGCCACGGCGTCGAGGTTCACGTGTTCAACCACCGCAGCGTCGCCGAGATCCTGCGGATGATCGCGACGCTCGGCGGCATGATCGGTAGGGAGGAGGCGACTGCGCAGCTGCTGAAGCAGCTCGAATCGCATCTCGCCGCGGTGCGCGAGAAGGCGGCGGCGCTGTTACGCCGGCCGCGCGTGTACTTCGAAGAATGGGATAACCCGCAGATCTCCGGGATCCGCTGGGTCTCGGAACTGGTCGGGCTGGCCGGCGGCACGGATTGCTTTCCCGAGCTCGCGCAGCAGGCGCTCGGCAAGGACCGCATCATTGCGGATCCCGGTGAAGTGCCGCGGCGCGCGCCGGACCTGATTCTCGGCTCGTGGTGCGGCAAGAAATTCCAGCCAGCGAGCGTGGCGGCGCGCCCGGGCTGGCAGGACGTGCCCGCCGTGCGCAGCGGGAATCTCTACGAGATCAAGTCGTCGCTCATCCTGCAGCCTGGGCCGGCGGCGTTGACCGACGGCGTCGATGCCATCCAGAAAATCATCGAGCGATGGGCGGCTGACGGCCTGGCGAATGGGGAGCGCGCCCTTTCGAAAGCGCCGTGAATCCGTCCCTGGAGGCTCCGCGTCGGCATCCTGCCTCCGACGGTTTCGAAAGGGCGCGCTCCCCATTCGCTAGGCCGTCAGGCCGTCAGACGCGCAGCGCTTCGCGATATTTTTCGCTGGTGCGGTCGATGATTTCCTGCGGCAGATGCGGGCCCGGCGCCTGCTTGTTCCAGTCGAGCGTCTCGAGGTAGTCGCGCACGAACTGCTTGTCGAAGCTCGGCGGGCTCGAGCCCGGCTGCCAGGTCTCGGCCGGCCAGAAACGCGAGGAGTCCGGCGTCAGCACCTCGTCGATCAGCACCAGCTTGCCGGCGTCGTCGAGTGCCGAACTCGAACTTGGTGTCCGCGATGATGATGCCGCGCGCGATGGCGTACTCGGCAGCGTGGCCATAGAGCCGCAGCGTCTTGTCGCGCACCTGTGCGGCCAGCTCGGATCCCACCAGGTCGACGATCGCTTCGAAATTGATGTTCTCGTCGTGCTCGCCCGTTGGCGCCTTGGTCGCGGGTGTGAAGATCGGCTCCGGCAGCCGGTCCGCGAGCTTCAGGCCGCGGGGCAACGCGATGCCGCACACCGCACCCTCGCGCTGATAGTCCTTCCAGCCTGAACCGATCATGTAGCCGCGCACCACCGCTTCGAGCGGCAAAGGCTCGAGCCGCCGCACCACGATGGCGCGGTCGCGCAGCAGCTCGAGCTCGTCGCGGTTGCGGATCACGTCCTCGAGGCCGAGCGCCGCGAGCTGGTTGGGGATGATCTGGCGCGTACGCCGGAACCAGAAATCCGAGATCTTGGTGAGCACCGCGCCCTTGTAGGGAATCGGGTCCGGCAGCACCACGTCGAACGCGGAGAGGCGGTCGGTCGTGACGATCAGCATGTGCCGGTCGTCGATGGCATAGATGTCGCGCACCTTGCCCTGGTGGATCTTCTCGAGCCCGGTGAGCTGCGATTCGTAGATGGTGCGGTAGGAGGGCGAATTCATCGTGCGGCCCGGGCGGCTGGTACCATTGCCGCCGCGGGGAAGCGCATGGTGCAGGCCCCCAAGGCCGCGGTCAAGAAACAGCGGCGGTCAAAAAATCGGCGGCGCTCGAGAAATCGCGAGGTGCATGAGACGGATGCAGTGGAAGGGGAAGATCATCGGCGGCGTGCTGGGTGCGATCGTGGGCGCCGGCCCGATCGGCGCGGCGATCGGCGCGCTGCTCGGCCATCAATTCGACAAGCAGTCCGAAGAGGACGACGAGGCGCCGGTCGGCGATCCGCAGCTCGTCAGCGCGGTCTTCTTCCGCAGCACCTTCACGGTGATGGGGTTCATCGCCAAGGCCGACGGTCGTGTCTCCGAATCCGAGATCCAGGCTGCCCGCGGCGTCATGCAACAGTTGAACCTCTCGCCGGAGCAGATCCAGGCCGCCATCCGTTTCTTCACCGAGGGCAAGCAGCCCGGTTTCAACCTGTCGAGCGCCGTGCAGGAGCTGCGCAGCGTCAGTGGACGCCGGCACGACCTGCTGCGCATGTTCCTGGAGCTGCAAATGCGCGCGGCGCTGTTCGGCAGCGACCTGCAGGGCCCGGCGCGCCCGCTCATCCAGCGCATCGCCCACGGGCTCGGCGTCTCCGGCATCGAGCTCGTGCATCTCGAGGCCGTGCTTCGGCTGCAACACGGCAGGGCGCGCGGCTATTCGGGCGTGCCGCCCGCCAACCAGCTCGTCGATTCCTACCGCGTGCTGGAAGTCGCGGCGAGCGCCGGCAACGAGGAAGTGATCAAGGCCTACCGGCGCCAGATGAGCCGGCATCATCCGGACAAGCTGCTCGCCCACGGCCTGCCGGAGTCCATGATGGAAATCGCCAAGCAGAAGACCCAGCAAATCCGCGAGGCGTACGAGACCATCTGCGAGCACCGGGGAATCAAGTAAAGTATCCACCATGCCGACACCCGCCGCGCGCCAGTTCCTGATTGCACCGTCCATCCTGTCGGCCGATTTCGCGCGCCTCGGCGAGGAAGTCGAGCGCGTGCTCGCGGCGGGCGCGGACATGGTGCATTTCGACGTGATGGACAACCATTACGTGCCCAATCTCACCATCGGACCGCTGGTGTGCGAGGCGCTGCGCAAACATGGCGTCACCGCGCCGATCGACGTGCATCTGATGATCAGGCCCGTGGATCGCATCGTGCCGGACTTCGCCAAGGCGGGCGCCACCTACATCACTTTCCACCCCGAGGCGAGCGAGCACCTCGACCGCACCATCGAGCTGATCCGCGAGAACGGCTGCAGGCCCGGCCTGGTGTTCAATCCCGCCACGCCGCTGGTGTGGCTCGATCACGTCATGGACAGGATCGACATGATCCTGCTGATGTCGGTGAACCCGGGATTCGGCGGACAGAAGTTCATTCCCGGCGTGCTCAAGAAACTGGAGACGGCGCGCAGCCGCATCGTCGCGAGCGGGCGCGACATCCGCCTGGAGATCGATGGCGGGGTGAAGACCGACAACGTCGCCGCGATCGCGCGCGCCGGCGCGGATACGTTCGTGGCTGGATCGGCGATATTCGGCAGCGCAGACTATGCCGCGACGATCAAGGCGATGAGGGCGGAGATCAAGAAGGGCCTGGAAGCGTAGGCAGGAAGGCTTGTCTCTTCCGCGCGCCTTGCGAAAGCGCCGTGAATCCGTCCCTGGAGGCTCCGCGTCGGCATCCTGCCTCCGACGGTTTCGAAAGGCGCGCGGAAGAGACAAGCCTCCCTGCCCACCTTTCCAGGCCCCCCCTTGTAGTTAGTCCTCGTCGTCCTCGTCGTCGTCCTCATCGTCGTCGTCCGAGGCGCCGGTCTTGTTGCTCATCATCGGCTTGGTCGGGACGATGACCGGGCGCGTCTTCATCTTCGGGCGCGCGTTGTAGACGACGATGGTCTTGCCGGTGGCCTTCAGCAGGCCCTGTTCCTCGAGCACCTTCAGCACCCGTCCGGCCATCTCACGCGAGCAGCCGACCAGGCGCGACAACTCCTGCCGGCTGACCTTGATCTGCATCCCTTCCGGGTGCGTCATCGCGTCGGGCTCGCCGCACAGATCCATGATCGCGTGCGCCACGCGGCCGGTGACATCGACGAAGGCGAGGTCGCCGAGCTTGCGGTTGGTGCGGTCCAGGCGCGTGGCGAGTTGCGTCGCCAGCTCGAAAATCAGGCCCGGGCTCTCGGCGGCGATCTGGCGGAAACGCGGGTAGGTCATTTCCGCGAGCTCGCACTGCTGGCGCGTGCGCACCCAGGCGCTGCGCGTCGGCTGCTCGTAGAACAGGCCCATTTCGCCGAAGAACTGGCCCTTGTTGAGGTAGGCCAGCACCATCTCGTTGCCGTCCTCGTCCTCGATCATCACTTCCACCGAGCCGGAGATGATGTAGTAGAGGATGTCGGGGAGATCGCCGGCGTGGATGACCACGGTTTTGGAAGGGACGGTGCGAATCCGGCAGTAGCTGAGGAAGCGATTGATCGCCGGGATGTCGCTTAAGGGTTTGGCGCCTTCTTCCATCTGTTCTCCCCTGGGCGAAGCGGTTCATGGCCGCGTTGCCGCGCTTTGTAGTCTATAAGATTCAGAATCGCAAGCAAAAACCCTGCTCGGTTCACTACAGCCAGTACGACGAGCGCGTCATGATTTGCGACGTCAGCCGCATCAGGCGGGAAATCGGAGCGGGTAGAGGCAATCCGCCTGCACTACGCGCGTGTTCGCCGTGCCGGACTTCGTCCTGCTTCATCTGCTCGATGATGCGCCGGCTGCGCTCGTCGTCGCGTGGCAGCCGCTCCAGATGCTCGTGCAGGTGGCCTTCCACCTGTCGCTCGGTCTCGGCAACGAAGCCCAGGCTGATGCGATCGCCGAGCGCCCCGGCGAGCGCGCCGATGGCAAAAGAGCCCGCGTACCACAGGGGATTGAGGATGCTTGGCCGCGCATCGAGCTCGCGCAGCCGCTCCTCGCACCACGCCAGGTGGTCGCCTTCTTCCTCGGATGCTTGCCGAAGAGATTCGCGCACCGCGGGGTTGCGGGCGGTCAGTGCCTGGCCCTGGTAAAGGGCCTGAGCGGCGATCTCACCGGCATGATTCACGCGCATCAGCCCTGCGGCATGCTTGCGGTCCCGGTCCGAAAGAGGTTCGCTCGGGGTATCGCCTGCGGGGTTGGGTCGTGCCGGGTGGGCCACGGCGGCCAGAGTACGCAGGGCGCGGTCCGCTTCGGCGAGCAGTAGATCCAACCCAGTCAATGACTTACGAGCCATGCACTCATTATATATGGCTCCGCCCCCGGCTGGGCATTTTCACTGCCGGCGCCCCTGTTGATGCTTTGCAAAGCGGCAGGGCGTTCAGTAAACTGCCGCCCCTTTCGCGTACCCCTAGTACGAAGATTCCCGGGGATTTCCAGCTCATGAATACCGTTTTCGCCAAAGCGGGTCAGGTGCGCGGCGACTGGTTCGTCGTGGATGCGGCCGGCAAGACGCTCGGCCGGCTCGCGACGCAGCTCGCCCATCGCCTGCGTGGCAAGCACAAGCCCGAGTACACACCGCACGTGGACACCGGCGATCACATCGTCGTGATCAATGCCGAGAAGATCCGCGTCACCGGCGCGAAGCTGCAGGACAAGGTGTATCACCACCACACCGGCTACCTCGGCAACCTGAAGACGATCGCCCTCGGCAAGCTCCTCCAGGAGCATCCGGAGCGCGCGATCCAGTTCGCGGTAAAGGGCATGCTGCCGAAGAACCCGCTGGGCAGGAAGATGTTCAAGAAGCTGCACGTGTTCGCGGGCGACAAGCACCCGCATGCCGCGCAGCAGCCCAAGGCGCTGGATATCTAAGGGCCGCTGGATCTTCAGAGAAACGGCATCTCCAATTCATCAGCACGACACGAGCAAGAATGGCAACGGCAAATCAGAACTACGGCACCGGCCGGCGCAAGACTTCGACGGCGCGGGTCCACCTCAAGCCCGGCACGGGCAAGATCGTGATCAACGACCGCAACATCGACGAGTTCTTCGGCCGCGAAACCGGACGCATGATCGTGCGCCAGCCGCTCGAAGTCGCGCAGATGGCGAACAAGTTCGACGTCTCGGTGCAGGTGCAGGGCGGCGGCATCACGGGCCAGGCCGGCGCCATCCGTCACGGCATCACCCGTGCGCTGATCGAGTTCGACGAGGCGCTGCGCAAGCCGTTGCGCCAGGCCGGATTCGTGACGCGCGATGCGCGCGAGGTCGAGCGCAAGAAAGTCGGCCGCCGCAAGGCTCGCCGCGGACCGCAGTACTCGAAGCGTTAGGATAGTCCGCCGGAGGACTGCTCGCCCTTCCTGGGCCGACCTTTTGGGGGATCGTCTAGCGGTAGGACTGCGGACTCTGACTCCGCCAACCTAGGTTCGAATCCTAGTCCCCCAGCCAAAAAACAGCGGGCCCGCCCATCGGCAGGCCCGCCTCGTTTGCGCGGCCTGCGTTTTGTTTTTGGGCCCGAACGCGAGTAACGTCTCCAGTGAACACAGTCCCCTGCGTTGCGCATGTCGTTGACCAGCAATACCCTGCATTCCAGCCCGGTGGTGCGCATCCGGCACGTCGTCTGCCGGCCGCACGATTCGCACTGCGGCGACATCGAATGCGCCGAGTGCCACACCGTGGTGTTGCCGCTCAGCGGCGTGTTCCTCAAGCACCTCGGGCGCGACGAGCGCATCGTCGGCGATCGTCACCACGTGCTGTTCTTCCGGCCGGAGCATCCCTATCGCGTGAGCCATCCGGTCGCTGGCGGCGATGAATCGCTGGCGCTCGCATTCTCGCCGCAGGCGCTGGCGGAGATTGCCGCCGAATTCGCGCCACGCGGCGTCGGCCACGGCCAGCCTTTCCAGACCGCGGCCGCACGGCTGACGGCGCGGTCCATTCTCGACAAGCACCGTTTCGCGAGCCGGCTGCGCGCCAGCGAGGCGACTGCGTTGGAAGCCGACGAGCGCGCCATGCAACTGCTGGCGGTCTGTGTGTCGCAATCAGCCATCGAGTCCGGCGTGCAGGGATCACTCCGCGCGCGGCGCCGCGCCAATGACGCGCGCCAGCGCGAACGGATCGAGGCGACGCTGGTGACGCTCTCGGCCCGGCCCGAGGAGCCTTGGGCGCTGCACGAGCTCGCCGACCGCGTGCATTCCTCGCCCTGGCACCTGGCGCGCACTTTCCGGCGCTCGGCCGGAATACCGCTGCACCAGTTTCAACTCCTCGCGCGCCTCACCTGCGCGCTCGACCGTCTGCTGGATTCGGATGTCGCGCTGGCGACGCTCGCGGCTGATCTCGGTTTCTCGAGCCATAGCCACTTCACTTCGTCCTTCCGCCGCTTCTTCGGCTGCACGCCCGCCGCGCTGCGCCGCTCCGCGCGCACGCCGCAGGTGCGCGAACTGCGCAAGAAGCTGACAGCGCCCGCCGTGCGCTGAGCCTTATCGTGATGTGCGCCGGACACAAGTCCCGGCATCCGGAGCGCCCATCATGTTCGCCAGGACCTTTCGAGCCCTCTGTCCGGCCATCTCTTTGGCCGTCGTTCCAGTCACCCTCACGGGAGTCGTCATGGCCGGATCCCTTCACGCATCCTCGTTACCGGAAGTCCTGCATTCGCCGGGTCCGTCGCCCGAGCTCGGAGCCGGTGCCGATCTCTACGATCGGCTCATCGGCTCGTGGGACGTCACCGTGTACGAGTACCCGCAGAACGGCTCGCGGCGCGAGCTGCAGGGCGAATGGCATTTCGGATGGGTACTGGAGGGCAGGGCGATCGAGGACGTGTTCATCGTTCCGCCGCGCAGCCAGCGCACGGCGGGCACTGCGCGCGAGGGCAATCGTTACGGCGCGACGCTGCGCATGTATGACGCGGCGCGCGACGAGTGGCGGATCACCTGGTTCAATCCCGTCACGCTGGCGCGCAACGATCTGATTGCGCGCCGCGACACCGACGGCATCTTTCAGGAAGGCGCGACCGAGGATGGCGGGCTCACGCGCTGGATCTTCACCGAGATACACCCCGAATCGTTCCGCTGGCGGGCGGAGACCTCGATGGACGGCGGCAAGACCTGGCGGCTGACCGTCGAGTTCCTCGCGCGGCGCAGATAACTGAAAACCGGAGTCCGGTACCTAAGTGAAAGGAGTCCGGTACCTAAGTGAAAACGGACGCGGCTGGCGCTAGATTCGGAGCACTTCGGCCGCGGTTCCCACCAGCAGCACGTCGGCGGGACGGCGTGCGAACAAGCCCACCGTGACCACGCCCGGGATCTGATTCAGATCGGTCTCCAGGCCCGGCGGATCCAGGATCCGCAGCCCGTGCACGTCGAGGATCTGGTTGCCGTTGTCGGTGATGATGCCTTCGCGCCACACCGGCCGGCCGCGGCGGGCCACGATCTCGCGCGCCACCAGCGCGCGCGCCATCGGGATCACCTCGATGGGCAGCGGGAAGCGCCCGAGCACGTCGACCAGCTTGGATTCGTCCACGATACAGACGAAGGTCCGGGCCGCCGCCGCCACGATCTTCTCGCGCGTCAGGGCCGCACCCCCGCCCTTGATGAGATAGCGGTGACGCGTGGCCTCATCCGCGCCATCGACGTACAGCTCCAGGCTCCCGACGGAATTCAGGTCGAGCACTTCGATGCCCGCTGCCTCGAGGCGCTCGGTAGAGGCATCGGAGCTGGAGACTGCGCCGGCGATGCGCCCGCGCATGGTCGCGAGCGCGTCGATGAAATGATTGACGGTGGAGCCGGTGCCCACGCCGACCACCATCGAGTCGACGAGGAAGTCGAGAGCGGCGTGCGCGGCGCGCTTCTTGCGATCGTCGGGATTCATGTTCGGGCCTGTTTACGAGGTTTCCGCGCTCGCCGCCATTAGAAACCAAAACCGCGCCGCACTCCAAAAACGACTGTGCCCGCTTGCGCGGGCACAGTCAGTTTCGATTTCGAGAACGGGCGGCCGGTCAAACTCTCGTCGGATCAACCGCCGTTCGTCGTTCGAAGGGCGTTTACTTTTTCTTCGCCGCCTTCTTCTTGGAGGCCTTCTTCTTACCCTTCTTTGCTTTCGCTGCCATGTTTAATCTCCAGTCGGGTTAGTCCGGGGTCGAGTATATACACGAAATGAATATTGACAAGCAAGAGCGAGTGTGAAGTTTGTCGCGCGCACCGGTCGCGTCGCGCGAGGAACTCACGTCGTTCGATCACTCCAGATCGAGGACCGCCTGCCACTCGCGCGCGCTCACCGGCATCACCGAGAGGCGGTTGCCGCGTTTCAGCAACTGCATCTGCGCGAGCGAGCGCTCGGCGCGCAGCTCATCGAGGGTGATCACGCGTTCGAGCTTGCGCACCAGCCGCACGTCGACCACGTACCACGTCGGAGCGTCGCGATCGCTGTCGGGGTCGTAGTGGTGATGCTTCGGATCGAACGCGGTGACATCCGGGTAACCGCCGCGCACCACCTCGACGATGCCGGCGACGCCCGGCACGTCGCAGCTCGAGTGGTAGAAGAAGGCCTGATCGCCCTTGTTCATCCGATCGCGCAGCATGTTGCGCGCCTGGTAGTTGCGCACGCCGTCCCAGGCGGTGGTCTTGCGCGGCGCGCGCGCCAGAGCGTCGATGCCGAACGAGTCGGGTTCGGACTTCAGCAGCCAGTGATTCATGCGGGGGCACTCCGGAAGCGATAGATGTCGCGATCGGTGATCAGCCGGTCGAGCGGCACGTCCCACGGCGCGCGCGGCAGAGCGGCGACACGCTGAAAGTCGTGAGCGAGGCCGATGAGTGGGGGTTTGCCCCAGGTGCTGCGCAGCCGGCGGTAGGCGAACGCGCGATCGTAGAAGCCCGCGCCCGAGCCGAGTCGCTCGCCCCGCGGTCCGACCGCGAGCAGCGGCAGGAATACGACATCGAGCCAGCGCGGTGCGATCCAGCCGGCATCGCCCGGCGCGGCAACGATCGCGGGCTCGGCGATGCCGAAGCGGTTGAGGCGCAGCGCGCCGCGCAGCGGCGCAAAGCGCATGCGGGCCGTGCGCGCGTCGACGACGACGGGGACGAAGATCTGCCAGCCGCTTCGCTGCGCCAGGTCGAGAAGGGGACGGGTATCGAGCTCGGAGCCGGCGCTGAGATAGGCGCCGACCCTGGCGCCGTGCGCGAGGCGCACGCCGTGCGCGATGCGTTCCGCGACGGCCTGCGCCGCTCGGTTGCGCTCGGCATTGGAAAGCGCGCGCCGGCGGCGGCGCATCTCGCCGCGTAGATGGCGCCGGACTCGAGTTATCGACTCATGCGCATCGACGCCGGGCATAAGTCAATAACTCGAGTCCGGTACCGGAAGAAGTGACGCCACCCGCCTGTGCCGTTGCAGGCCGTTGCTCTCGAACCAGAGCAACAAGTGGGGCGAGCTGCAGGCACTTAAGGCTTTCCGCACGAGGCGGACATGCACAATGCTGCCGGCAAGCATGGCCCCGGAGTTTTCCAAATTAGGGTCGAGAGGTAACTCGGCCCCCATCGAACACCGCAGGCGGCGCCATGCCGAGAATAGCGCAAAACGAGGAGCGCGGGCTCGGGTCGAAGCTCTAAAGTTCGAGCTGCCGCCCATTGTCGAGCGCCGCTTCGACGCGCTCGCGCAGCGACTTGATGCGCGTGCCCACGTCGCTTTCCAGCGACTGGTCGCGCCCGCGGCTCTTGAGCAGCTCGTGGGCGAGGTTGAGGGCGGCCATGACCGCGATGCGGTCGAGCCCCACCACCTTGCCGCTGTCGCGGATCTCGCGCATCTTGCTGTTGAGGTACTCGGCGGAGTCGAGCAGGTCGGCGCGCTCTTCGTGCGAGCAGGCGACGAAATACTCCTTCTCCAGGATCCGGACGCTGATCCGCGCGCTCTGCTCGCTCATGTACCGTGCTCCATCGCCTTCAAGCGGCCGATCATCGCCTCGACGCGGGCCCGCACCTGCTCGTTCTTCTGCAGGAGGGTGGCGCGTTCCGCCGTCAGCGTGTCCTGACGCTGACGCAGTGCGCGGTTTTCGTCCTTGAGCTGTCCGACGGAAGTGACCAGATCGTCGATGCGCCGTTCCAGGCGCTTGAGTTCCTGCTCGACCGAGGTCTTGCCGGCGTTGTCGTTCATTGTTGCCAAATCATAGAGCCGCATCCGCCAGTGGGTCAACGCAACGCCGCCGGTCGCGGCGGGTGTCGCCCGCGATGCAGTGTTAACATTGCGGGGAGGTCACGAGGGCCATCTGAAGAACCCCACACATGTTGAGCGTGAGTTTTCCGGAGCTCGAGGACACGCTCGCCGAAGCCGGCTCACCCGCCGAGGCGGCGGAGGCGCACGGCAGTCTGTGCGGCGCCTTGTGCGCGCAGCCCCAGTTGCGATTCGAGAGCTGGCTGGAGGAGCTGCTGGAGGATCGCGACGCCCGGAACGAGCACGCCCGCGACGTGTTGCAGAGCGTTTTCAGCCACACCAGCGAGCACCTGGGCGGGGACGGCATGCAGTTCGCGCCGCTCCTGCCCGACGACGATGAGCCGCTGGCCGGGCGGACTTTCGCGCTCGCACGTTGGTGTCAGGGTTTCCTCTATGGCCTGGGCGCGAGCGGCCTCACTTCCATCGAGGCGCTGCCCGGCGAAGTCGGCGAAATCGTGCGCGACATGAGCGAGATCAGCCGCGCCACGGCGGAGGCCGCCGAGCCCACCGAAACCGACGAGCAGGCCTATGCCGAGCTCGTGGAATTCGTCCGCGTCGGCGTGCAGCTCATCTACGAGGAGCTCGAGCCGCTGCGCGCTGCGCCGCCGTCGTCGTCCGCAGGTCCATTGACGCGATCCCACGCCGCATGACCCGCGATGAATTCGCCCGGCGCCGCCGGCAACTGATGCGCATGATGGGCAAGGATGGCATCACCATCGTGCCCGCGGCACCGGTGCGCCTGCGCAACGGCGACGTCGAATACGAGTACCGCCAGGACAGCGATTTCCACTACCTCACCGGTTTCCCCGAACCCGAGGCGGTGGCAGTTCTGATCCCCGGTCGCGCGCAGGCCGAATACGTGCTGTTCGTGCGCGACCGCGACGCGGGGCGCGAGGCTTGGGACGGAGCGCGGGCGGGGCCCGACGGCGCTACGCGCCAGTACGGCGCCGACGATGCGTTCCCGATCACGGATATCGACGAGATCCTGCCCGGGCTGCTCGAGAATCGCAGCAGCGTGTACTACACCATGGGCATCCACCCGGACTTCGACCAGCGCGTGGTGGGCTGGGTGAACTCGTTGCGCGCGCACGCGCGGCAGGGCGCCCAGACGCCGCAGGAATTCGTCGCGCTCGACCACCTGCTGCACGACATGCGGCTCTACAAGAGCCGCTCCGAGCTCGACAAGATGCGCCGCGCCGCGCAGATCGCCGCACGTGCGCACGTGCGCGCCATGCGCTTCTGCCGCCCGGGCCTCAACGAGTACCAGGTCGAAGCCGAGATCCTGCACGAGTTCCGCCGCCACCGCGCGCAGACCTCGTACCTGCCGATCGTGGGTGGCGGGCGCAACGCCTGCGTGCTGCACTATCGCGCCAACAACCACGACCTCAGGGACGGCGACCTCCTGCTGATCGATGCGGGGTGCGAGCTCGACTACTACGCTTCCGACGTCACGCGCACGTTTCCGGTGAACGGGCGCTATTCGCCCGAGCAGCGCGCCATCTACGAGGTGGTGCTCGAGGCGCAGCACGCCGCCATCGGCAAGGTACGTGCCGGCAATCACTGGAACGATCCGCACGACGCCGCGGTGCGAGCCATCACCCAGGGCCTGGTCCGGCTGAGCCTTCTCAAGGGACGCGTGCCGGCGCTGATCCGCAGCCAGGCGTACCAGCGTTCTTCATGCACCGCACCGGGCACTGGCTGGGTCTCGACGTGCACGATGTCGGCGACTACAAGGTCGGCGGGGAATGGCGCGTCCTCGAGCCCGGCATGGCGCTCACGGTCGAGCCGGGCATCTACATTCCGGCCGGCAGCAAGGGCGTGGCGCGACGCTGGTGGGACATCGGCGTGCGTATCGAGGACGACGTCGTCGTGGCGCGCGGCGAGGCGGAGGTGCTCACCGCCCAGGTGCCCAAGGACCCGGACGAAATCGAACAGCTCATGCAGGCAGCATGAACTCCCAGCCACAGCCCGCCGCGCCCGCCTGCGACTTCGATGTCGCGATCGCCGGCGGCGGCATGGTGGGTGCGAGCCTGGCGGTAGCGCTGCCTGCCGCTCGGCCTGCGCACAGTCCTGATCGAGTCCGTCCCGTTCGGCGCCGCATCGCAACCGAGTTTCGATGAGCGCACCACCGCGTTGTCGAACGGCAGCCGGCGCATCCTCACGGGGATGGGGTTGTGGCAGGAGGTGGGCGCCGCGGCGACGCCGATCCGCCGCATTCACGTCTCCGATCAGGGCAGGTTCGGTTTTGCGCGCCTCGACGCCAGGGAGCAGGGCGTCGATGCGCTGGGCTTCGTCATGCCCAACCGCGTGCTGGGCGCAGCCTTGTGGCGCAGGCTCGAATCGAGCGACACGTGCCTGTCACTGTCCCCCGCGCGCGTCGTGGAGGTGCGGGCCGAAGAGCACGGCGTGTGTCTGCGCGTCGCTGCGCAGGGCAATGCCGAGCGCGAGCTCGGCGCGCGGCTCCTCGTGGTTGCGGACGGCGCGCAATCGACAATCCGGTCGGCACTCGGTGTCGAGGCCAGCACCTGGGACTACTGCGCAGACTGCGATCGTCGTCAACGTCCAGACGCAACACGACCACGACCACGTGGCCTACGAGCGCTTTACGCCCACCGGCCCCATCGCGGTGTTACCCCTCGGCGAGCGGCGTTGCGCGGTCATATGGACCCTCGCACCCGATGCCGCGAGCAAGGCCCTGGCTCTGGACGATGAGCGCTTCCTGGCGCTGTTGCAGGGCACGTTCGGCTTCCGCCTGGGGCGATTCGTGCGCGTCGGCCGTCGCGTCGGCTATCCGCTGTCGCTGACCCGCGCCCGGCAAAGGGTGGGGACACGCGTCGCGATCATCGGCAATGCCGCGCAGGGTCTGCACCCGATCGCGGGGCAGGGGTTCAATCTCGGGTTGCGCGACGTCGCGACGCTCGCCGAGGTGATCGCCGACGATCCGGCACACATCGGCGAGCGCGGACCGCTCGAGCGTTACGATGCAATGGCGTCGCAGCGACCGGCGCAGCGTGATTGCGTTCACGGACGGCCTGGTGCGGCTGTTCGGCAATCCGCTGCTGCCAGTCAAGCTCCTGCGTGACGTCGGCCTGCTGCTTTTCGACCTGACGCCGCCCGCCAAGGACGCCCTGGCCGCGCTCAGCATGGGAGTAGCGGGGCACCTGCCGCGGCTGGCGCGAGGCGGCGAGATCTCGTGAGTCCGGATTTGCGTGCCGATGCGGATGTCCTGATCGTCGGCGGCGGGCTGGTAGGCGCTTGCCTGGCCGCGCTGCTCGCGCGCCAGGGCACGGTCGCGCCGCTGCGCATTGCCGTGCTCGAACCGCGGTTGCCGAAGAGACCGGGGCCGGCGGACGACGTCGATCTGCGCGTCTCCGCGGTTTCGCGAGCGTCACAGCGCATTCTCACGGCCTGCGGGGTCTGGGAAGCGCTGCACGCCGAGCGCGCCAGTCCCTACGAGCGCATGCGCGTCTGGGATGCGGCCTCGCGGCCGGATGCGGCGTCGGCAATCCGTTTCGATTGCGCCAGCGCAGGCGAGCCGGATCTGGGGCACATCGTCGAGAACCGCCGCATGCAGTGGGCGCTGATGGAGCAGGCGCGCGCCAGTGGCGTCGTCGTCCTCGAGACGGGCATCGAGTCGCTCGCGCCGGGTAAATCCGGTATCGCCGTCGAGTTGCAGAACGGCGCTCGCTTGCAGGCGGCACTCGTGGTAGCGGCCGACGGCGCCGAGTCGCCGACGCGCCAGCAGATGGGTATCGCGACCACGACGACGGAACAGGGCCGTGCGGTCGTTACACACGTCGCCACGGCGCGCTCGCACGAGCGGACCGCGTGGCAGCGGTTCCTGCCGAGCGGCCCGATCGCCCTGCTGCCGCTGCACGACGGCCGCTCCTCGATCGTCTGGAGCACCACCGACGAGCACGCGCGAGAGCTGATGGCCCTGGACGAGGAGCGATTCTGCCTTGCGGTGGAGGAAGCTACCGATGGAGTGCTGGGCAGCGTGCTGTCCTGTGCGCGGCGCGCCGATTTTGCGTTGCGCAGCAGTCATGCCGCGCACTATGTCGAGCAGAGTTTCTGCCTGGTGGGGGATGCCGCACATGCGGTGCATCCGCTCGCGGGGCAGGGCGTGAATCTGGGGTTCCTCGACAGCGCTGCGCTGGCGCAAGTCCTGGAGGAAGCGCGCGCGCGCGGCGAGGCGGCGGGGGAGTTGCGCGTGTTGCGCCGCTACGAACGCTGGCGCAAGGGTGAGAATCTCGTGATGCTCAATGCGCTCGACGGCTTGAATCGCCTGTTTTCGAACGACAATACCTGGCTCGGTGTCGCACGCCGCGCCGGATTGGCGGTGGCCAACGGCGTGGGGCCGATCAAGCAGTTCTTCCTGCGCCGGGCGCTGGGTGTCGCGGGGGATCTGCCGGCGATTGCAAGAGGTACCGGACTCTGATCATTCAAAGTCCGGTACCCTGAGCAGACAACAATACAAACACGGGGGGCTGCGGCCATGAGGTATCCGGGATGATTACGCTCATATTCCTGTTCACGATCGCCGTGATCGTGGGCGCGGTGCTCGCGATGGAAAACGACGGCACACCCGCGGGCGGCACGCGGCGACCTGCCGGATTGATGACCTGGCTCACGAGCGGCAACTGGCCGGCGAAGATCGGCGGCGGCCTCGTCGTGGTCGGCGTCGGCGCGCTGCTGCGCTACGCGGCAATCAACATCGAGATCGCGCCACCCGTGAAGCTCGCCGCGGGAGTGTTGGCTGCGGCTGCGCTCATGTTCGCCGCGCTGTTCACCGGCCGGGGCGCCGGGCAGCGCACGCTCTCGCTCGTTCTGAACGGCGCCGCATTCGGTGTCGCCTATCTCACGGCCTACAGCGCCTTCGCGCTCTTCGGCTATCTCGACAACCCGGTCACCGGGGTCGGATTGCTGGCCCTCGTTTCGGTGGCGGCGGGCATCTTTGCCGTCACCCGTGGCGCGATCTCGCTGGCATTGCTCGCGATGGTCGGCGCGTATCTCGCGCCGGCATTCGCCATCGGTAACCCGGGTCCGGCGATCGTGTATGGTTACTACGCGGCGATCAGCGCTCTATCGCTGGCGATGGTGACGGCGCGCGGCTGGCGCCCGCTGATTCACGTCAGCTTCCTGTTCACGCTGGCCGGCGGCCTGTTCTTCGCCTGGACCACGCGCTTCTACACGCCGGATCACTTCGATGTGATGGGTCCGCTGCTGCTGGTGCTCGTCGTGCTGCACGTCGCCATGCCCATCGCCGAGCACCGCCACGTACGCGGTCCGTGGCTCGACCGCCTCGACGTGGTCTATCTGCTCACGTTGCCTGCCGTGGCCACCCTGCTGGCCTACGCGATTGCGCCCTCGCGGCTCGAATTGTCCTGGGAGCTCATCGGGCTCGGGGTGATCTGGCTCGCGGCCGCGAGCCTCCTGCGGGTGCTCGCGCGCGACGGAGTCGCGGCCCACGCCGTCATCGGCGTCGTATTGATGGGCCTGGGCGCCGCGGCGCGCTTCCGCGGCCTGCCGTGGGAGCTCATCGCCCTCGCATTCGCCGTCGGAGCACTCGCGCTGGCGGCGCGTCGCTCGCCGTCAGGCCGGCTACACAGCGTGCTCGCGGGCCTGGTGTTGCTGCTGGGCGCCGTGCACATCCTCAGCTCGCTGTCGCCCATCAGGGACGTTCCGGTTTTCTGGAATGCGCCGTTCATCGAACGGCTGGTGGGTGCGACGCTGATGATCGTCGCCGGACGCATCTGCCGCAGCGTGCGCCAGGCGCTGGATACCGTGTTGCTGGCCGTGGGTATCGGCTGGGCCATCATTGCGATCGGTGCGGAAGTCATCCGCTGGGATCTGGTGTCCCTCGCGCTCTTCCTGCACTGGGCTCTGATCGCCGCCGCCGCAAGCCTTTACTTCGTCAGGCAGCGGGCCGGCGAATCGTTGGCGATTCCGTTGGCGATCGGCGTCGCGGCCACAGCGATCTTCGCGGCCGATTCAGCGCCCGTCGCCGCCGCGTGGTTCAACCTGTGCGCCGCACCCGTGGCGCTCCTGGCGATGGCGCTTCGCCCGAGTCGCTCGGAAAAGGAGGGCAGCGGACGGGTCGCCGCCGCCATCATCGTGCCGATCGTCGCGGCAATCTGGGCCTACCGCGCCGGTATCGCGCTGGACATTCGCGGCGGGCATTTCCCGCTCGCCGCCGCGGCGCTCGCGGCGCTATTGACGCTCCTCGGCGGGCGTGCGTTTCCGGAGCGCAGCGGCGGCTGGATGCAGACGATCACACCGATATTCGGCGTCGCGTTCGCCATCACCCTGGCCGTGGTGACGCTCTTCGATATCGAACGCAGAGTCTGGGCCGTGGCCCTCGAGTTGCTGTGCCTGGCGGGACTGGTGCTGCTCGCCCGCCTGGGCGGCGACCGGCGTGACGTGCGCGAGTGGATCGGACCGGCGTGCATCATGGGCGCCGCATTGCTCCTGCAGGCGAACCTGCTGCGCTGGCTCGGCCCGCCGGGGGACCTGACGGTCTTCGACGTCACGCGGATGCAGTGGCCGACCCTGGTGTCGCTGCTGTGGGCTGCGATTGGTGCAGCCATGACGGTCTGGGGACGCCGCAGCGTCTCGCGCCCCTTGTGGATCGGCGGAGCGACATTGCTCGTCGCCTCGGCCATCAAGCTCGTGCTGGTAGACTTCGGCACCCTCGGAGAGCTCGCCAACATCCTCGCGGTGATCGCGGCGGGCGGTGTCTTTCTGCTCGTGGGCTGGCTCGCACCAATGCCGCCTGCGTCGCCGGCCGCGGCGGAGGATTCGGAACCATCTGCACGGAGTTCCGCCGCATCGCCGCCTCCAGCGCATCGGCCCGCCGCGCAGACTTCTTCCGCGGGTCCACAGACCGCTCCTGCCACTGCGCGCGAGGAGCTGGTGATGCCGGAGGCATACTGGAAACGACCGGCAGCCGACGCCGCGGACAGCACGGCGAGCGGCAAGATGGGTTGGACGATCGCATTGATCGCGGTCGGGATCCTGATCCTGGCCCGCTGCGGCCATCCCTTCGATCTGCTCCGCTAGGAGCGGACTCGACTCAGTAGATCCGGAACAGCCGGAAGTCGCCCGAGTAGTTGTCCTGGAACTCGGTCAGAACGCGGCGCAGGCGCCGGCTCCACATCGATTCCGACAGCAGCGCGTCGGTCTCCTGGGGCGTCAGCTCGGGTTGCATGCGGCGCTGCAACGCGCTCGCACTGAGCTCGCCGAACGTGGCGGAACGTCCTGTGCCGCCGCCAGCATTCTGTAAAACCAGCTGAAGGTTGCGCATTCCACACCTCGCCAGAACAGATGGCGCCAACCTACGCCAGTCCGCTCGTCGCTCCTGTGCGACAACGCAAGTTTCAGTGAGGGAAAACCCGAACTGCGAGATGGCTCTCAGCGCGCGCGCAGCCGTCCGGCGTGCATGCGTCTCAGTAGACGCGGAACGGCCGGAACAGAGCGGCCCCGGAGTCGTGGAAACGCACCGTTTGGGCGCGCCGGCGGCGTATGCGGGCGGTCGCGCCCTCGAGCAGCGCGTGCGTATCTGTCTCCGTCAGGGCGCAGAGCCCGTCCCACGGGCCGGCATCGATCATGTAGTCGTTGGCGGCTTCGGGGAGCGCAATGACGTCCCTATCGGCCAGATTGGATTCGAACATGGCTGACCTCCTCGTTGCGCATGCACTCTAGATGCGCCTGATTACGAGAAGGTTGCTACGCCGCGAAGGTTTGAGTGCGCGGCGAAGATCGACTCGACCCACTACTGCGTCAGCCGATCGATCTTCGCCGCGCAGATGAAATCGTTTTCCGAGAGTCCCTTGATGGCATGCGTCATGTACCGCACGCGGCAGTAGTCGTAGCCGACTTCGAGATCGGGATGATGGTCTTCGCTGTTGGCGACGTGCGCCACGGCGTTGACGAAGCTCATCGTGCGGTAGAAATCCTTGAACTTCCACGAACGCTCGATGCGCGCAGCGTCGGGCGACAGCGCCCAGCCCAGTGCGAGCTTCTTCAGGTAGCGCTCGGCTTCGGCGCGTGACAGCGGCTGCACGCCGCCTTCGCAGGGCACGCACTTGCGCTCGGTCAGCGCCACATCGTCGGCCCTGGCGTCGGTCGGTTTCGCGGTCACGGCTGCAGCTCTCCTAGCCCTTGCGCGAGTAGGTGCGCTCCACGTACTGCTCCACCAGCGCCTGGAACTCCTCGGCGATGTGCTCGCCCTTGAGCGTCACGTCCTTCTGGCCGTCGACGTACACGGGCGCGACCTGACGCTCGCCCGTGCCGGGCAGGCTGATGCCGATGTTCGCGTGCTTGCTCTCGCCCGGCCCATTCACGACGCAGCCCATCACCGCGACGGTCATGTCCTCCACGCCCGCGTAGCGCCTGCGCCATGTGGGCATGCGGTGACGGATGTGCGACTGGATCTTCTGCGCGAGCTCCTGGAAGTACGTGCTGGTGGTGCGTCCGCAGCCGGGACAGGCGATCACCATCGGCATGAAGGAGCGCAGCCCCATCGTCTGCAGGATCTCCTGGGCGACGATGACTTCGTGCGTGCGATCTCCGCCCGGATCGGGCGTGAGCGAGACACGGATCGTGTCGCCGATGCCTTCCTGCAGGAGCACCGCCATGCCGGCGGTCGAAGCGACGATGCCCTTCGAGCCCATGCCCGCCTCGGTGAGGCCCAGGTGCAGCGCATGGTCGCAAACTGCGGCAAGGTTGCGATACACCGCGATCAGGTCCTGCACACCGCTCACCTTGGCGCTGATGACGATGCGCTCGCGCGGCAGGCCCAGTTCCTCGGCGCGGCGCGCGCTTTGCAGGCCCGATACCACGATGGCCTCGCGCATCACCTCGGTTGCATCCAGCGGCTCGGCGCGCTTCGAGTTCTCGTCCATCATGCGCGTGAGCAGATCCTGATCCAGGCTCCCCCAGTTCACGCCGATGCGCACCGGCTTGTCGTAGCGGCAGGCGACCTCGATCATCTCCGCAAACTGCGGATCGCGCTTGCTGCCGCGGCCGACGTTGCCCGGGTTGATGCGGTACTTGTCGAGCGCCTCGGCGCAAGCCGGGAATTCCCTGAGCAGCTTGTGGCCGTTGAAATGGAAGTCGCCGATCAGGGGCACGCTGACCCCCAGCTGGGCGAGCCGTTCGCGGATTACGGGAACCTGCGCTGCGGCCTCGGCCGTGTTGACCGTGATGCGCACCAGCTCCGACCCCGCGCGCGCCAGAGCCTTCACCTGCAAAGCGGTGGCCTCGGCATCGGCGGTGTCGGTATTGGTCATCGACTGCACCACGATCGGTGCGCCGCCGCCGATCTTCACGGGTCCGACCTGCACGGCGATGCTCTTGCGGCGCGGCGCGCTCATGTCACGGCACCCGCGTGGATTGCCACAGGAGCGCCGCAGCAATCGCAAGCGCCGGTGCCTTCGAAGGGGGCACCGGCCCGGATCCGCACCCGGCTGCCGTCACGTTCATGTTCCGGAAGCCGCCTTGAGCGGGGATGACGCCTGCTTGCTTTCGATCCAGCCGCGCACCGTGTTCTCCAGCACGTCGAGCGGCACGGCGCCGGTGGACAGCACGGTGTCGTGGAACTCGCGAATGTCGAAGCGCTCGCCGAGCTTGCGCTGCGCTTCGGCGCGCAGCGCCTTGATCTTCAATTCGCCGATCTTGTAGGCCAGCGCCTGGCCGGGCGTGGCGATGTAGCGGTCGATCTCGTTGACGATGTCCGCCTCGGTCTTGGCGGCGTTGGCCTTGAAGTACGCGATCGCCCGGTCGCGCGTCCAGCGCTTGTGGTGCAGACCGGTGTCGACCACCAGGCGCACCGCGCGCCACATCTCGTAGGTCAGCTGGCCGAATTTCGAATACGGGTCCTGGTACAGGCCCAGCTCGCCGCCCAGGCTCTCGGAATACAGGCCCCAGCCCTCGACGTAGGCGGTGAAACCCGCGTTGCGACGGAACATCGGCAGCTCACCCTGTTCGCTGGCGAGCGCGATCTGCAGGTGATGTCCGGGCACGGCCTCGTGCACGCTCAGCACTTCCATCTCGTACTTGGGCCGCACTTCCGGCCGGTAGAGATTGACGTAGTAGTACCCGGGCCGGCTGCCGTCGAGCGCCGGCGGCTGGTAGTACGCCGTCGTGGTGTTCGGCGCGCTGGTCATCGGGATGGGGCGCACGCCGTACGGAGTCCGCGGCAGCTTGCCGAAGAGTTTCACCAGCTCCGGGTCGATGCGCTTGGACAGTGCCAGGTAGGCCTGGTACAGCTCGTCGGAGCTCTTGTAGTAGAACTGCGGATCGGTGCGCAGGAAGACCAGGAATTCCTCGAAGCTGCCCTTGAACTGCACCTGCCGGATGACCTTGTCCATCTCCGCGCGGATGCGCGCGACTTCGCGGAGGCCGAGCTCGTGCACCTCGTCCGCGGTGAGTTTCGTGGTCGTGTGGAATGCAATTCTCTCCTGGTACCAGGCCGCGCCATCCGGCGTGTCCCAGACACCCACCGATTCGCGGCAGGCCGGCAGGTACTTGCGGGTGAAGAACTCCTGGAAGCGGCGATACGCAGGCAGCACGCTCGTGGCAATGGCGCGCTGCGCCGCAGCCGTCAATCGCGGGCGCTCGGCTGCGGGAATCGAGTCCGGATACGTCTTGAACGGTGCGAAGAACGGGCTTTCCTCGGGTGTCGCCACGACCTGCAGCGCGAGCTGCGCGGGCACGCGCTCCATGATCACCCTGGGTTGCGTCCGGCCTTCGCGAGTCGCGATCTCGAGCAACGCGATGTTCTGGTCGATCACCGTGCCGACCTTGCCGAGGCGCGCGAGCCAGTCCTCGTAGTCCTTGACGGTCGTGAGCCGCACGAACTCGGTCACCTCGTTGAGCGTCTGCACGCCGTCGCTGTGGCTGATCGCGTACAGGTACGGCTTGAAGGCGAACGCGGCGATGCGCTCGCGGTATTCGCGCTCGAACAGGTCGTAGTTGAGCTGCTCGGCCGGCGGGAGAGAGGCGCGCGCAATGCGCTCCAGGTCCTCGAGGACCTGCCGATCGAGCTGATTGCTCTTCTCCAGCGCGGCGACGGAGCTGTCCGCCCACGCGTCATTGTAGCGGCGATCGCCGTAGTAGGACGCGGTAACCGGGTTCTCCTTGAGGTCGCGTTCCCAGGCGGAATCGAACAGCGCATGCAGCGCCGTTACCGCATCCTCGTCCGCCGCGGACGCGACCAGGGGCAGTGCCGCGAGGCACAACAACAGGCTGAATTTCTTCATTGGGGGCTTCCAGGGAAAGGCGGCAAACATAGCGACCTTGGGGCGATTTGGCTATCATCCCAGCCCTCGTCGCAAGCCTGTCCGGAGAGCATCCCAGGATGCGCCGGACTCTCGGATGGGAAGGGGATTTCGGGACCGTCGGAGGCAGGATGCCGATGCGGAGCCTCCATGGATGGATTCACGGCGTTCCCGAAATCCCCTTCCCATCCGAGAGTCCGGCGCCTACTGAGATCGCCGAAGGCGCAACCCGTCCGGAAACGCTCAGGCACAACGAACGGCAGGTCCGCGATCGTCGCGAAATGCGATCGCGGGGGCGAGCTCTGGAGAGCGGTCAGTGGCAGCAAGCCGACTGACCCACCGAAGGGGAACGGTGCGCTTCGTCGCGCACTTGATCTCTCAGGTCAAAAGGACAGAGGGGCGGTTGGGGCAAGAAGTGCCGCAAGCGTCGACGTGGCGCTTGCGTCGGAACGTCGAGGGCTTTTCGCGAACGCCGTGAACCCATCCCTGGGGGCTCCGACGCGGACATCGTGTCCGCGACGGTCGCGAAAAGCCCTCGACGTCCCGACGCAAGCGCTCAATGTCGCCGTGGCCGCGGCGCCCTTTTCCCAACCGCTCTTTTTTTTGCCTGAGGAGCGTCAATGGGATCGCGGACTCCACTGTATGCCCGCCACGTCAGTCTCGGCGCCCGCATGGTCGACTTCGGCGGTTGGGACATGCCGGTCAACTACGGCTCGCAGATCGAGGAGCACCACGCGGTGCGCCGCGCGGCGGGCATGTTCGACGTCTCGCACATGTGCGTGGTGGACCTGAAGGGTGAGCGCGCCCGGCCGTTCCTGCGCCGCCTGCTCGCCAACGACGTTGCCAAGCTCACCGCGCCGGGCAAGGCGCTCTACAGCTGCCTGCTGCTTGAGTCGGGCGGCATCATCGACGATCTCATCGTCTACTTCCTGACCGAGTCCTGGTTCCGCATGGTCGTGAACGCGGGGACTCGCGACAAGGATCTCGCCTGGATCCGCAAGCACGCCGCGCAGTACGGCGTCGAGGTCACCGAGCGCAGGGACCTGGCCATGATCGCCGTGCAGGGTCCGCAGGCGCGCGACCGCGCCGCCGGCGTCCTGCCGCAGCCGGTACGTGCCGCGGCGCTCGCTCTGGATACGTTCGCCGGCGCCGAGCTCGGCGATCTTTTCGTTGCGCGCACCGGTTACACGGGCGAGGACGGCTGGGAAATCATGGTGCCTGCCACCCGCGCCGTGCAGCTCTGGGATGCGCTGCTGCAGGCGGGGATTGCGCCCTGTGGCCTCGGCGCGCGCGATACGCTGCGGCTGGAAGCGGGCATGAATCTTTACGGCTCGGACATGGACGAGTCCCGGCACCCGCTCGAATCGGGGCTCGGATGGACCATCGCCTGGCAGCCTGCGGATCGCAATTTCGTCGGGCGCCAGGCGCTCGAGGCCATCAAGGCGCAGGGCAGTCCCAACAAGTTCGTCGGCCTGCTGCTCGAGGGCCGCGGCGTGCTGCGCGGCCATCAGAAGGTCATAGCGGCTGGCGCGGGAGAGGGCGAGCTCACCAGCGGCACGTTCTCACCCACGCTCGAACGCTCGATCGGGCTGGCGCGCGTGCCCGCGGCCACCGGCGAGCGCGTCCAGGTCGATATCCGCGGCAAGCTGCACGATGCCCGGGTCGTCCGGCCGCCGTTCGTTCGCAATGGCAAACCCCTCATTTCATGAGTAACCCGACATGAGCAACGTTCCCCAGGATCTCAGGTACACGAAGTCGCACGAGTGGGTGCGCAGCCGTGGCGACGGTATGCTGGAGATCGGCATCACCGATCACGCGCAGCATGCGCTCGGCGACATGGTCTTCGTGGAAGTGCCCGAGGCGGGGCGTGCGGTCGGCGCGGGCGACGCGTGCGCCGTCGTCGAATCGGTCAAGGCGGCGTCCGACGTCTATGCGCCGCTCGCTGGCGAAGTGATCGAGGGCAACGCCGCGCTCACGGATACGCCCGAGCTCATCAACGAGGATCCGTACGGCGCCGGCTGGATGATGCGCCTCAAGCCCGGGAACGCGGCGGATGTGAAGGGGCTGATGGATGCCGCCGCCTATTCCGCGTTCCTCGCCAGCGAAGCGGGCTGACCATGCCATTCAATCCACATACGCCAGCCGACGAACGCGCGATGCTCGATGCCATCGGCGCACGCAGCATCGACGACCTGTTCGACGAGATTCCCGCCAGCCTGCGGGTCAAGTCCCTGGAGGGAGTGCCTGCGGGGCTCGGCGAGATGGAAGTGAGCCGCATCATGCACGAACGCGCCGCGCGCGACGGCGTGGCGCTCAACTTCATCGGTGCGGGCGCCTACGAGCATCACATCCCGGCAGCGGTGTGGGCGATTACCACGCGCGGCGAGCTGTACAGCGCCTATACACCCTACCAGGCGGAGGCTAGCCAGGGCACGCTGCAGATGATCTACGAATACCAGAGCATGATGGCCTCGCTCACCGGCATGGAGGTCTCGAACGCATCGCTCTACGATGGCGCCTCGGCTCTCGCGGAAGCATGCCTGATGGCGGTGCGGGCGCATCGGCGCTCGAAGTCCTCGCGCATCCTGATGCCGGCGACCGTCAATCCCACTTATCGGCGCGTGGCGCGCGCCATCGCAGGCATGCAGGGCTTCAATTTCGAAGAGCTGCCCTACGATCTGGAGGGCGGCCACACGCTGCCCGAAGCCCTGAGCGCCTACGACGGGCAGGACATCACCGCGGTGGTGATCCAGCAGCCGAACTTCTTCGGGGTGTTCGAGGAAGTCGACGAGCTGACCCGCTGGGCGCGGCGCAACGGCGCGCTGGTGATCGCGGTCGTGAATCCCACCTCGCTCGCGCTGCTCAAGCCTCCCGGCAAGTGGGGCGACAACGGTGTCGACATCGTTTGCGGCGAAGGCCAGCCGCTCGGGGTGCCGCTCTCATCGGGCGGGCCGTACTTCGGCTTCATGACCACGCGCATGGAACACGTACGCCAGATGCCCGGCCGCATCGTCGGCAGGACGGTGGACCTCGATGGCAAGCAGGGCTTCACGCTCACCCTGCAGGCGCGCGAGCAGCACATCCGCCGCGGCAAGGCCACTTCGAACATCTGCACCAACCAGGGGTTGCTGGTGAGCGCCGCGACGATCTATCTCACGTTGCTTGGTCCGGCAGGGTTGGAACGGGTCGCCGCTGCCAGCCATGCGCGTACCCAGGAGCTGGTGGCGGCGCTCACGCGCGTTGCCGGTGTGCGCCGGCGTTTCGAACGTCCGTTCTTCCATGAAGCCGTTCTCACCATCGACCGGCCCGCCGCGGGCGTGCTCGAGGAGCTGGCGGGGCGCGGCATCGCCGGGGGGCTGGACCTGAGCGAGGCGTATCCCGAGCTCGGCGAAACATTGCTCGTGTGCGCCACCGAAACGAAGAACAGCCAGGATATCGAGCGCTATGCGACCGAGCTCGGCCGCGTGGTTGCGGCCGCCCGGGCGGCCTGAAAGCTACAGGCCCGAAAGCTACAAGAATGAAAGCTACAGGAATGAAATCGTGACGACCAGAACCCAGGAAAAGGTCATCTTCGAACACTCGCGCCACGGCCGCACCGCGGCGGCGCAGATGCCCAAGGAGGTGAAGCCGTCCGGCATTCCCGCGCACCTGCTGCGCGGCGAGCGGCCCACGCTTCCCGAGGTGTCGGAGTTGCAGGCCGTGCGTCACTTCACGCGCCTCTCGCAGCTCAACTTCTCCATCGACACGCACTTCTACCCGCTGGGGTCGTGCACGATGAAGTACAACCCCAAGGCCTGTAACAGCCTCGCGATGTTGCCGGAGTTCCTCGGCCGCCATCCGCTCGCGCCCGAATCGCACGGCCAGGGGTTCCTGGAATGCATGTTCGAGCTGCAGGAGATGCTCAAGGCCGTCACCGGAATGGTCGGCGTGTCGCTCACCCCAATGGCGGGCGCGCAGGGCGAGCTGGCGGGCGTGGCGATGATCATGGCGTATCACCGCGCGCGCAACGACCTGGCGCGCGACGAGATCATCGTGCCGCAAGCCGCGCACGGCACCAATCCAGCCACCGCGACGATGTGCGGCTGCAAGCTGCGGGAGATTCCGAGCGGACCTGACGGCGACGTCGACGTGGAAGCGCTCGAGCAGGCGGTCGGACCGCAGACCGCGGGCATCATGCTCACGAATCCTTCCACGCTCGGCGTGTTCGAGCGGCGCATCGTCGAGGTGGCGCGCATCGTGCACGAGGCCGGCGGGCTCCTGTACTACGACGGCGCGAATCTCAACGCCATCCTCGGCAAGGTGCGCCCGGGCGACATGGGCTTCGACGTCATCCACATGAACCTGCACAAGACCTTCTCCACGCCGCACGGCGGCGGCGGGCCGGGGTCGGGCGCGGTCGGCGTCAACAAGCGGCTGTTGCCGTTCCTGCCGGTGCCGATCGTGGGACGCGAAGGCGATGTTTTTCGCTGGCTCACCGAAAAGGACGTGCCGCAGTCGATCGGCCGCCTCTCCGGCTTCATGGGCAATGCCGGCGTGCTGCTGCGCGCCTACATCTACATGCGCATGCTGGGTCGCGAAGGCATGCAGCGCGTGGCGGAATACGCCACGCTCAACGCGAATTACATGATGGCCCGGCTGCGCGGCGCGGGTTTCGATGCCGCGTACCCGCAGCGGCGCGCGAGCCATGAATTCATCCTGACGCTCAAGCGCCAGGCGAAGGAGCTCGGCGTCACGGCGATGGATTTCGCCAAGCGCCTGCTCGACTACGGCTTTCACGCGCCGACGACCTATTTTCCGCTGCTGGTCCCGGAGTGCCTGCTCATCGAACCGACCGAGACCGAGGCGCTCGAGGACCTGGATGCCTTCGTCGACGCGATGATCGCGATTCAGCAGGAAGCGCACAGCGACCCGGAGAAGGTGCGCACCGCGCCGCACACCCTGCCGGTGCGCCGGCTCGACGACGTGCGCGCCGCCAAGCAACTGGACCTGACCTGGCGGCCGGCCACGTGATCCGGCCGCACGCCAGGCCGCAGGGCCTCACGCGCCTGTGGCTGGCTTGCGGCAATAGCGTGAAGGGGTTCGCCGGGGCGTTTCGCGAAGAGGCGGCCTTTCGCCAGGAGCTGGCGCTCGCGGTCCTCGTGATCCCTGCGGGCGTCTGGCTCGGGCGCACCGGCGTGGAGCGCGCGCTCCTGGTCGCGCCGATGCTCCTGATCCTCGTCGTGGAGCTGCTCAACAGCGCCGTCGAGACCGCGATCGATCGCATCGGTCCGGAGCATCACGAGCTTTCCGGACTCGCCAAGGACATCGGCTCGGCCGCCGTGCTGACTGCCTTCCTGCTGCTCGGCGCCGTCTGGTTGCTGATCCTCGTCCGCTAGAGCGCCGCATCCTCGTGTTCGCGTCTCTCCACCCGCTGCGGCTCGGGCGTGGGACCGACAACGTCCGCAACGGATGGCGTATCGATCTGGTGCAACGGCATCGCTGCCGGTTGGCACAGCGCCTCGACCGGTTGGCACAGCGCCTCGACAATGGGCGTCGGCGCGAGCTCGCTCCACTCGAGGCCGAAACCTTCCGGCGTTCGGCGCACCACGTAAGCCCGGACGCCGACATGGCTCCGGCATCGCGGCGATACCAGCTCGACGCTCACGCACGTCAACATGGGAAGCTGCGCAGCGGTGCACAGGAACGCGCCGCTCACGCTCGCGTTGCGCATGACGCCGAACACCCGCGCCTGCGAACCGCAGTCAACCTGTGCGGGGATATCGAGCGTCGAGCGCTCGCCCCATCGATGTTCCATGAAGAGAGCCCTCCCGCCAGACGGCCCACTCACTCACTCACTCACTCACTCGCTCACGCAGTCAGCATACTGCCGATTCACGCGTGCGGTTCGCGCCCTTCGCAAAAAAAACGCGCGCGCCGCGTGTAATTTGTTCAGGCATCGCACGGCAGCGAAGCTGCGGCGCGTGCTGGCGGCCGTCGGTGCGCTCCCGGTCCGGCTCAGCGCTGATGGCTGAGCTTTCCCATCAGATAGGTCGCCGCTATTGCCCGATCGTCGCCGAGGGTCGCAAACAGGAACAGGCGGTCGGCCAGTGTTTTCGTCGCCGACGTGCGCCGCGCCAGGAGCGGCGTGGCGGCCGGGTCGAGAACTACGAAGTCGGCTTCGTTGCCGGTTCTGAAGCTGCCGATGCGACCGTCGAGGTCGAGCGCACGGGCGCCACCCAGCGTCGCAAGATAGAAAGCGCGCAGCGGCGAGAGATTGTGGCGGCGCAGCTGCGCGACTTTGTAGGCTTCGTCGAGCACGCGCAGCATGCCGAAGCTGGTACCGCCGCCCACGTCGGTCCCCAGGGCGACGCGAACCCCGGCAGCCTTTGCGCGGGGCAGATCGAACAGACCGCTGCCCATGACCAGGTTGCAGGTGGGGCAGTGCACCAGCGCCGCTTCGCTCTGCGCCAGCCGGCTCATTTCGCCGTCGTCCAGCCATATGCCGTGGGCGAGCACGGCGCGGCGGCGCAGCAGATTGTAGTGGTCATAAACGTCGAGGTAGCCGCGCCGATCGGGAAACAGCTGCCTCACCCAGGCCACTTCCTCCTCGTTCTCGGCGATGTGGGTGTGAACGTAAACATCCGGATGCTCCCGCGCCAGGCGCCCGGCGCCCGCGAGCTGCTCGGGCGTGGAGGTGGGCGCGAAGCGTGGCGTGATCGCATATTGCAGGCGGGCATGACCGTGCCAGCGTTCGATCAGCGCCTTCGAATCGGAGTAGCTCGATGCCGCGGTGTCTCTGAGGTCGTCGGGGCAATTGCGATCCATCATCACTTTGCCGGCGATCAGCCGCATGCCGCGGGCCGCGGCAGCTGCGAAGACCGCATCGACCGAGGCCCGGTGCACGCTGCCCATGACGAGCGCCGTCGTGGTGCCGTTGCGCAGGAGCTCGGTGACGAAGAATTCGGCTACTTCGCGCGCGTGCTCCGGATCGGCAAAGGCGCGCTCGGCCGGGAAGGTATGGCGCTCCAGCCATTCGAGCAGCCGCTGGCCGTGGGAGCCGATGATGTCGGTCTGCACGAAATGGACGTGCGCATCGACGAAGCCCGGCACGATGAGCTGGCCGGAGCGATCGGTGACCGGTGTGTCCCGCGCCAGGGTCGGCAGCAGTTCTGGTGCGTTGCCGACCTTGCTAATATGCCCGTCCTCGACGACCAGCAGACCGTCGTCGTGGAATTCGAACGAGCCGGCGGGATCGGCGTCGGCGGGATCGTCCAGAAAGTGAAGAATCGATCCCCGGAACGCCTGTCGCCGGCTGGCGGCCGATTTCGAGCTCATTGCTGATCCTGCTGCACTGTCAAAAACCGAACGGTCGTCGAATGGACAAGATATTCATCACCGCATCCAGTCTATTGCAAGACTCCTTCCGCCTGGCGGCGAAAGTCCATCGCAGCGGCTTCAGGCCCGATTTCATCGTGGGCATCTGGCGCGGCGGGACGCCCGTGGGCATCGCCATTCAGGAGTATTTCGAGTACGTCGGCGTCGAGACCGACCACATCGCCGTGCGCACCTCCGCGTACGTCGGCATCGGGCAGCGTTCCAAGACGATCCGCGTGCACGGCCTGCACTACGTCATCGAGGAGGCCAACGCGGACAATTCGCTGCTGGTGGTGGACGACGTGTTCGATTCGGGGCACAGCGTCGAGGCGCTGCTCGCGGAGCTGTCGAGCAAGATGCGGCTCAACATGCCGCGCAACGTCAAGATCGCCATGCCCTGGTACAAGCCCGGCAGCAACCAGACCAGCCTCAAGCCCGATTTCTATCTGCACGAGACCGAAAAGTGGATCGTGTTCCCGCACGAGCTGGCGGGGCTGTCCTTCGAGGAGATCGAAGCGGGCAAGGCCGAGCTGCGGCCCATTTTGGATATACTGAAGAAGTAACCGAAAGTCGCTCGGCTCGCACGCGCCGGATCCGGATTCCTGCGCATTTTCCGGGCGCACGAGGCACGCATGGGCCGCCTGACGACGCATGTTCTGGATCTGGTGCGCGGCGCTCCGGCCGCCGGCATGACCATCGAGCTCGTATCGATCGACGGGTCGACCCGCCGGCCGGTCGCCAGCGCGGTCACCAACCGCGACGGACGCTGCGCCGCGCCACTCCTCGAGGGTGACGCATTCACGCCCGGCGTCTGGCAACTCGAATTCCACGTCGCCCAATACTTCGCCGCGCAAGGCGTCGCTCTCACCCAGCCCCCCTTCCTGGACATCGTGGTCGTCCGCTTCGGCGTCGCGAACCCGGGTGAACATCACCACATACCCTTGCTGGTAACGCCGTGGAGCTACTCCACCTATCGCGGGAGCTAGGCGGGACTGTTCATGAACGGCACTATCGCTTGGGGCGGAGCTTCGGTCGGGCGGGTGTTTTCGGGACCGTCGCGGACAGGATGTCCGCGTCGGAGCCCCCAGGGATGGGTTCACGGCGTTCCCGAAAACACCCGCCCGATCGAAGCTGCCGTCACCGCTGACCTCGGCCGTTCATGAACAGCCCAGGTAACTCCGCGATGCATCGTGACGAGCGCACGATCCGTTTCCTGCTGGATGGTGAGGTTCACACGGTCGACGACGTCGCCCCGACGACGACCGTCCTGCAATACCTGCGCGATCGATTGCACCGCTGCGGCACGAAAGAAGGCTGCGCGGAGGGTGATTGCGGCGCATGCACCGTCGTGCTCGCCGAGTTAGTCGGCGACGAGGTTCGCTATCGCGCCGTCAATGCCTGCATCCAGTTCATGCCGACGCTCGATGGCAAGGCGCTGCTGACCGTTGAGAGCCTCAAGGCGGAAACCGGCGGCGCGCTGCACCCGGTGCAGCGTGCGATGGTCGAGTGTCACGGCTCGCAGTGCGGTTTCTGTACGCCCGGATTCGTGATGTCGCTCTACGCGCTGTATCGAAGCGAGCGCGATCCGGACGAGGAGACCGTACGTCAGGCGCTCTCGGGCAATCTGTGCCGCTGCACGGGCTATCGGCCGATCCTGGCGGCCGCGCGGCGCATGTACGAGTACGGCGATGCCGGAGGCGGTGACGATGGCGGTGGGCGTGGCGATGGCGGTGGGCACCTGCGCGGCGCGGCGCACGCACTGAAGCAGCGGCTCGAGGCGATTCGCGTCACCCGTGAGAAGCGTCTCGCGGTCGGGGGCTCGAGTTACGTGGCGCCGACCACCATCGAGGAGCTCGAGCGGGAGCTCGCGGACCGGCCCGACGCGACGATTCTGGCCGGCGGCACCGATGTCGGCTTGTGGGTAACCAAGAAGTACGCGGAATTGCCGGCGATCGTCTACGTCGGGAACGTCGTGGAGCTCAAGAGCATCACGCGCTCGGACGCCTGCCTCGAGCTCGGCGCCGCGGTCAGTCTCACCGATGCCTTCGCCGCGTTGCTGGCCGAGTATCCGGACCTGCACGAGATCGCGCGGCGCTTCGCCTCGCCGCCGATCTGCAACGCCGGCACGCTCTGCGGCAACGTCGCGAACGGCTCACCCATCGGCGACTCGATGCCGGCCCTGATCTGCCTCGGCGCGAGCGTCGTGCTGCGTTCCCGCGCCGGAACGCGCGTCCTGCCGCTGGAGAATTTCTATCTCGACTACATGAAGAAGGATCTGCGCCCGGGCGAGTTCGTGGCGGCGGTGCGCGTGCCGCGCGCACGCCAGGGCCAGGTGCTGCGCAGCTACAAGATCGCGAAGCGGTTCGACCAGGACATCTGCGCCGTGTGCGCGGCGTTTTGCGTCGAACTGGTCGCGGGTCGCGTACGCGCGGCGCGTGTCTGCTTTGGCGGCATGGCTGCGACGCCGCGCCGGGCCGGTGCGTGCGAACAGGCGCTCACCGGTGCGGAATGGAATGCGTCGGGCGTAGCTCGCGCCGTCCAGGCGCTGGCGAAGGACTTCCGGCCGCTCACGGATCTGCGTGCCTCGAAAGACTACCGGCTGCAAGTCGCCGGCAACCTGTTGCAGCGGTTTCATGCCGACGTATCCCAGCACGGTCACAACACCAGCGTGTGGAGCCATGTCGGCTGAAGGCTCGAGGCACGGCACGGAGCCGATCCCCGCGATCCAGGGTGGCGTCGGCGAGGCCGCGCCGCACGAGAGCGCGCACCTGCACGTCACCGGCGAGGCGCTGTACGCGGATGACATTCCTCTGCCCGAGGGCACCCTGCACGCCGCGATCGGTGTCAGCGACAAAGCTCACGCGCGGATTCGTGGCATGGATCTCAGCCGGGTTCGGGCCGCGCCGGGCGTCGTCACCGTGCTCACCATCGCGGACATTCCGGGCGAGAACAACCACGGCCCGGTCGTTCACGACGATCCGATCTTCGCCGCCGGCGTGGTCGAATACGCTGGTCAATCGCTGTTCGCCGTCGTTGCCGATTCGACGGAGGCGGCGCGCAGGGCCGCATGCCTCGCGGTGGTCGAATACGAGGAGCTCGATCCGATCCTCGACGTGAAGACGGCGCTCGCGCGGCAATCGTTCGTCATGCCGACGCGAACGCTGACTCGCGGCGATCCGGCGGCCAGGATCCGCAGCGCGCCGCATCGGCTCGGCGGCGGGCTCAGCGTCGGTGGACAGGAGCATTTCTACCTGGAGGGCCAGATCGGCATCGCGCTGCCCGGCGAGGACCGCACGATGCATGTCGTCAGCTCCACGCAGCACATCGAGCGAAGTGCAGCGCCTGGTGGCGCACTGCCTGGGCATCGCGGCCAAGGACGTCGTGGTCACGTGCCGGCGCATGGGCGGCGGATTCGGCGGCAAGGAAACGCAGCCTGCGCTGATCGCCTGCATCGCCGCGCTCGGCGCGCTGAAGACCGGCCGGGCCGTCAAGCTGCGTCTGGATCGCGATGCCGACATGCTCATCACCGGCAAGCGTCATCCCTACGACCTGGCCTATGAGGTCGGATTCGACGACGAGGGCCGCATCCGCGGCATCCGCATGACCATGGCTTCGAACTGCGGCCGTTCCGCGGATCTGTCGGAAGCCGTGAACGTGCGCGCGATGTTCCACGGCGACAACTGCTACTACCTCTCCGACGTCGAGATCGTCTCGCACCGCTGCAAGACCCATCAGCCCTCGCACACCGCCTTTCGCGGTTTCGGCGGCCCGCAGGGGATGATGCTGATCGAGTGCGTCATCGACGACATCGCGCGCCACCTGGGCAAGGACCCGCTGGACGTGCGCAGGGTCAATTACTACGGTGTGTCCTCGCGCAACCTCACGCCTTACGGCATGGTCGTGGAGGACAACATCATCGAGCCGCTGGTCGAGGAGCTGGTGGCGAGCGCCGCCTATCGCGAGCGCCGCGCGGCCATCGACGCATTCAATGCGGCGAACGGCGTGCTCAAGAGAGGCCTCGCGCTCACGCCGGTGAAGTTCGGGATCTCGTTCACGTCCACGCACCTGAATCAGGCGGGTGCACTCATCCACGTCTACACCGACGGCACGATCCTGCTCAACCACGGCGGCACGGAGATGGGCCAGGGCCTGCACACCAAGGTGGCGCAGGTGGTGGCCGAGGAATTCCAGGTCGATCTCGCGCGCATCCGCTGCAGCGCTACCGATACCAGCAAGGTGCCGAACACCTCGGCGACCGCGGCGTCCTCGAGCAGCGATCTGAACGGCAAGGCCGCGCAGGCCGCCGCACAGACCATCAAGCAGCGCCTGATCGAGTTTGCGGCGGCGAAGTACGGCGTGCCGGCGCAGGAAGTGTCGTTCGCCGGCGGCCGTGTGCGGGCAGGTACCAAGGCGACGCTGCGTTTCGCAGAATTGGTGTGGGATGCGCATCTCGCGCGCGTCTGCCTGTCGGCGACCGGCTTCTACGCGACGCCGAAGATCAGTTATGACGTCAAGACGCTCACCGGCCGCCCGTTCTTCTACTTCTGTTATGGGGCAGCGGTGTCCGAGGTGGTGGTGGATTCGCTGACCGGCGAATCGCGCCTGCTGCGCGTCGACATCCTTCACGACGTGGGCCGCTCGCTCAATCCGGCCATCGACATGGGCCAGGTGGAAGGCGGCTTCGTGCAGGGCGTGGGCTGGCTGACGAGCGAGGAGCTGTGGTGGGACGAGAAGGGGCGGCTCATGACCCATGCGCCGTCGACGTACAAGATTCCCACCGCGTACGACTGGCCTGCCACGTTCAACGTCAACCTGATTCCGTGGAGCCGCAATCGCGAGGACAGCATCTTCCATTCCAAGGCCGTCGGCGAGCCGCCGCTGATGCTCGCGATGTCGGTATTCCATGCGATCCGCGATGCAATCGCCGCATGCGCCGGCGGGGGCGCGCCGCGGCTCGATGCGCCCGCGACGCCGGAGCGCATCCTGCATTCCATCGAGGAATTGCGCGCACGCCAGGCATCCGGTGCTGCGCCGCGCCGGGCTCTCTCAGCCGCCCCGGCGCCCTGACGATGCCCGTCGACGCCTACCTCGCCGATTGGCTGAACCTCATCCTGCGCTGGTCCCACGTGATCGCCGGCATCGCGTGGATCGGCTCCTCGTTCTATTTCATCTGGCTGGACGCGCGGCTCAACGTGCCGCCGCGCAACCCGGAAAGCTCTGACGTCGCCGGCGATCTGTGGGCCGTGCACGGCGGCGGTTTCTATCACTCGCAGAAGTACCAGGTCTCACCCGCGCAGCTCCCCGAACCCCTGCACTGGTTCAAATGGGAGGCCTATGCGACGTGGCTGACGGGATTCGCACTGCTGATCGTCGTCTACTACCTCAATGCCGGGGCACTGCTGGTCGATCCGCAGGTTGCCGACATCGAGGCGACGACGGCGATCGCGGCGAGCGTGGCGATGGTCGCTGCCGGCTGGCTCGTCTATGACGGCCTGTGCAGGCTCAGTCTCGGCGGCTGGACCTTCGTTCTGGTGGGCGGCGCGCTGCTGCTCGGACTGTGCTGGGGCGTGACGCATGTGTTCAGCGGGCGCGGCGCGTACATCCAGATCGGCGTGATGCTCGGCACGATCATGGCCGGGAACGTCTTTTTCATCATCATTCCGTCGCAGAAGCAGCTGGTCGCGGCCAAGCTCGAGGGTGAACAGCCGGATGCGCGGCTCGGCCAGCGCGCCAAGCAGCGCTCGGTGCACAACAACTACCTCACGCTGCCCGTCGTGTTCACGATGATCAGCCCGCATTTCGCCGTTTACCTACGCGAACCCCTCGAACTGGCTGGTGCTGTTCGACATCTTCGTCGCGGGCGTGCTGGTGCGGCACTATTTCAATCTGCGCAACCAGGGCCGCAATGCCGTCGCCCTGCCGATCACCGCACTGGTGATCCTCGTGGCGCTCGCGGTGTCCATCGCGCCGCGTGGTCCCGCAAGCGCCGGCGGCGGGCGGGAGGTGCAGTTCGCGCAGGTCCGCGAGATCGTCGCGGCGCGCTGTGTTGCCTGTCATTCCGCCACGCCGATGCATCCGACCGCGCCGGTTCCGGCTGCCGGAGTCAAGCTCGATACCGCGCGGGAGATTGGCGCCTGGGCGCCGCGAATCTTCGACCGAGTCGTCGTCACGAAGACGATGCCGTTCGCGAACATGACAGGGATGACCGAAGGGGAGCGCCGGGTGGTGGAATTGTGGTACGCCGGCGGGGCGCACACTCAATAGCTGGCGAAGGATTGCTGTTGCCGTACGCAGTCGTTTCCGGTAACGTACCCGGTAACGACAGAAGCAGAGAGTCAGCCGCGATGAAAGGAACTCGAGCCAGACCCGCCGGTGCACGTCGCGTTCAGCGACATCGCGATCGAGCCGAGCGCAGCGGTCGTACCCGCTTGGAAGTCACCGTCCCGGGGACGGATGCGGAGCTGATCCGCGCGCTGGCCGGACGCCTGCGTGCTGGAGGTAAAGAGGCGGCGGCCGTGCGGACAGCCCTCGCTCCGCTTGTGGTGACCAGCCGGGCGCGCAATGGCAAGGAGCTGCTGGCGTTCTTTCGAGCCTCGCCGCTGATCGGTGAGGACCTTCGCTTCGATCGAGATCGCAGCCCCGGTCGCGATTCGACGTTGTGACCCGCTCACACGGATACCTGCTTGACACCAACGTCGTCAGCGAGCTCCTTCGCGAGGCGCCGGACGGCGGCGTGTCCAAATGGATCGCGGCGCGCCGGCCGGACTCGCTGTTTCTTTCCGTCATCACGATCGGTGAGCTGGTGCATGGGGTGGAGCGCCTGCCGCCGGGTGCGCGGCGCGAACGCATCGAACAGTGGGTGAGAGTGGACCTGCGGCAGCAGTTTGCCGGTCGCTTGCTCGAGTTCGGCGAGGCACAGGCGATCGCGTGGGGGCAGCTCACGGCCGCCGCAGCAGCTCAGGGTCGTCCGCGCGGTGCGATAGACCTGGAGATCGCCGCAACGGCGCACCTGGCGGACTTGACGCTCGTCACGCGCAACATTCGCGGCTTCGAGGACCTCGAGCTGTCCTTGGTCAACCCCTGGTCGGCGTAGCTAACGCCACTGGACCATGAACTGCGACGGCCGCGCCACGGTGTTCGGCGCGAAAAACGCGAACGTCCGTGCCTCGATGCTCTCGCGCGGCAAGGCATCGGCCGGGGCATGAGGATTGGTGAACGCCGCATGCGCGGCGAACCGCGCGCGCGAGGCATCGCTGTCGAATCCCTTGAGCAGCAGCGCCTCGTCGCGCCGCATGTCCGGAAAGTAGTACCACGCGTGCCGTGGGCGGTGCGCGACGTAGTAGATCTCGCCGCGCCGGTCGCGATAGATCAGTTCGCAGGCGACGAAGTCATCGAGCTGCACCGTGCTGGCATCCAGGACCGCGAGCGGCTTGCTCTGCACCGGGCCGCGGATCGGACGCCACACGTTGAGCTCGACGATTCGATGCTGCAGCAGTTCCTCCACCCGGCCGCGCGGCACCACGTCCCGCACGCGCCGCAGCGCGGACGCGACCGTGTAGTCGTTGTGCACGCGGCTGACGGGCTCCTGGATCGTGACACCGGAGCGATTCGCAACGGCCTCGCCGCGTACCGTATGGTCGAAAACCACGACCGAGCTCGCGCCCGTCGCTTCCTTGACGAGGCTTTCGAGCTCCGGGTAATAGACCTCGAGCACCTCGGCCGGGTCGTAGAAATCCTTCACCCGCGTCGGGTGCGGCCGCAGCTCGAACCCCTGTCGATCCAGAGCAGGCGAGGGGTGCAGATTGCGCGCATTGCGTATCCGCACGCGCTGCTCGCGATATTCGGAGGAACGGCGCGGGGTACCCGCGGGCGGGTCGTACTCGTAGGCATACGCCTTCTTCCCGTTGGGAACGATGTAGTTGACCGGCGCCTCGACTTCGGCAAGTGCATTCGCGTTCATGGAACAGTGGCTCCAGGACCTGACCTGGAGCCGACCTTACACGCCCGCCGCGCCGCGTCCCACGAGACCTTCTAAAGCTGGCTTAAGCTCTTCTGAAACGAAACTCGCAAGGCGGCGTCGTTCTGGTGCGGTGCCGCCTCGCCGCCCTATACTGCAAAAAAAATAGAGCCTGCGCCGAGGGAGGGCAGCATGCACAAAATACGGACATTCATCAGTGTCGCCGCACTGTTTCTGCTTGCGTTCGATGCAGTGGCCGCGCCGCCGCCTGTCGAGGCCTTCGGGAAGATTCCCCAGGTCGACAACGTCGCGCTCTCACCTGACGGCAAGCTGGTCGCGTGGGAAGACAACAGAGGCGATCGCCAGACGGTCGTCGTGTGGAGCCTGGAAGCGGGCAAGCTCAAGACGAGATTCGGCACAGACCCGGACACGAAGGTGCGCTCGCTGCGCTGGGCGGACGACACCACGCTCCTGATCGATGTCAGCAAGACGCTGACGTATCGCCTGTTACGCCTGCGGACCAATGAATGGTCGCGGATACTCGCCGCCAACGTCACGAGCGGCAAGACCAGTATCTTGCTGATGAACGACGGCAACCGGCGGCTCGTCACCGGTGCCAACCTGCTCGCCGCCCGTACAGGTAAGCCCGGCACCGTCACGATGGCGTCGTGGGATTTCCTCAAGACCAAGGAAGGGAAAGCCATCGGCACGCGGTTGGTGGGCGGGCGCGACGACTCGGGCTGGGTGTACTCCGCCTTCACCGTCGACACGCGCAGCGGCCGAGGCTCCGCCATCGCGCACGGCTCGCAGTTCACCAACGATTGGGTGGTCGATGCGTCCGGCGCTGCGGTCGCGCGCAGCGACTGGAGGCCGGAGGAGCACGAATACTCGATCTTTGCCAGGGACGGTCTGGCGTGGCGGAAGATCCACGCGCAGAAGGACACCGGCGACCTGTGGCTCGTCGGCTTGTCCTCCGACGAGCACGCCGTGCTCGCGGTGGGCGCGAATGGGCACAAGACGAACAAGCTGTGGTCAATTCCACTCGATGGCTCGGGCGCGCAGGTGCTCGTCGAGGATCCGGAGCGGGACGTCATAGGGGTCATCCGCGATCCCCTCACCGGAGCCGCGCTCGCAGTTGATTTCGGCGGAGTCTCGGTGGAGACGCACTGGCTGGACAAGAAGGCGCAGGCACGTCAGAAGTCCCTGTCGCGCGCATTTCCCGGGCTCAACGTCTGGATCGTCGGACGCTCGGAGAACTACCAGCGCGTCGTTGCACAAGTCGAGGGTCCTTCGCACCCGCCGATCTACTATCTGGTCGATTTCGGCACGGGCAAGGCGGACATCATCGGCGAAGCCTATCCGGGGCTCGTGGATGCGAAGCTCGGCGAGGTGCGCGCCATCAACTACAGCGCGCGCGACGGCACTTCGATTCCGGCCTACCTGACCCTGCCGCCAGGCGCGGGCGAAAAGAATCTGCCGCTGGTCGTGCTGCCGCACGGCGGTCCGGAATCGCGCGACTACTTCGAATTCGACTGGTGGGCGCAGTTTCTCGCCTCGCGCGGCTATGCGGTCCTGCAGCCCCAGTTCCGCGGTTCCACCGGATTCGGCGAGGCGCACCGGCTGGCCGGTTACCGCCAGTGGGGCGGCCGCATGCAGGATGACGTCACCGATGGCGTGAAAGTGCTCGTCGAGCAGGGGCTGGCTGATCCGCGCCGCATCTGCATTGCGGGCGCGAGTTATGGGGGCTACGCAGCTCTGGCCGGCGCGGCGTTCACTCCCGGCCTCTATGCCTGCGCGGCAAGCGTCAACGGTGTTTCCGATCTGCCGGCGTTCATCGGGCTCAAGGAACGCGACAACAACGAGGAATCCGACGCGGCGCTGTACTGGCGCGATCACATCGGTGACAAGCTGGACGAGAAGGTCGCCGAAAAATCACCCGCACGCGCCGCAGCCAGCATCACGGCGCCCGTATTGCTGATACACGGCGTCGACGACACAGTCGTTCCCATCGCACAATCGGAAAAGATGGAGCGGGTGCTGACGGAAATGCATCGACCGGTGAAATTCGTCAAGTTGCCCGGCGAGGACCACTGGCTGTCGCGCACCGATACGCGCACGCAGGTACTGACGGAGCTCGAGTCATTCCTCGGCGCTCACCTCGCGCAGCCCGCGGCCGAGAGCGGCGCCAGGTAGCATCGTCCGGATCGCTTCACATGGTCGATGGCGAAGGCGCCTGCAGCTCGAATCCGCCGTCGAAGTGGAACTCGTCGTAGTTCTTCCCGGCGCCGCCGCGGTCGAGCACCAGGAACTCGCTGGGATCGCGCAGGGCGATCACCGGGTGGTGCCACGTGCCGGGATGGTAGTTGACCCCCTGGCGGCCGTTGCTGACGAACGCCCGCACGTTCGAGCGCTCGATGCGATCGCCGGCCGGCGCGACCACGATCAGGAACGGCTCGTCGTGCAACGGAACGAAGCACTGGCTCCCCAGCGGATGACGCTCGAGCATCGCGATCGCCAGCGGCAGCTCGTAAGGAACGACGCGATAGATGCTCAGGCGCGGCCGTCCCCCGTCCGTCGCCACTTCGATCCGGGCGAGATCGCCGAACTGCCGCGTCGTGCCGCGGTTGATGAGCTCGGCAGCGTCGCCCGCCTCGATGACTTCGCCGAACGGGACGAACGCGGCGGCGTTCAGCGGCCGGGGGTACAGGACCAGCGCGCCACTCACGACCGGGCGATCCTGCCGAAGAGCCGCAGTCGCGATACGCCGCCGTCCGGATGCAGGTTCATTCGTACGTGCGACACCGGTCCGAGGCGCGCCAGCTCCGCCTTGAAGCGGTGTTGCGCATCGGCCCGCATGGGCTGCTCGGGCAAGAGCAGCGGCCAACCCGCGCTTTGCTCGGCGAGCGTGTCGCCGGCGGGTCCGTCGAGCAGGGCCGCCTGCAGCGAGACGCGATCGGGAAAATTGCCGCGGAAATGGGCGGTGTCGATTTCGACTTCCTCGATCATGCCCGCGTGTCCGAGCCTCACGATCGCCCAATCGTGACCGGGTTCGCGCCGGCGCCGGGTTTCCCATCCGTCACCCATGTTCAGGCCGCGGCCGGGACGGTTGAGATTGCCGATGTGTCCGTAGTGCTGATCGTTGGCGTCCAGCGCCGCGCCGCCGTTCTCCAGGGCAAACAGGTCGACTTTGGCGTCGGCGCCGATCGCGTTCCAGTCCGGTCGAATCTCGCCCCAGACGCGCAGGCGCGCGATGCCGCCGTCCGGAAAGATGCTCAGCCGCAGGTAGCGCCAGGCGCCGCCGTTCTCGACCGCAAACGGATTGTGGCTGTTCCCCTGCAGCGGGCGCGTCGCGAGGATCGTGGTCCAGCGCGCCGCCGGACTCAGCGGATCGGCATCGTTGCTGGCTTCGACCGCAGCTTGCGGCGGATAGTTGCCGGTGAAATTGCGGGTGTCGAGATCGATGAGGCGCACGACGCCCGCATGGGCGAGCTGCACGATGCAGGCATCGTGACCGCCGCCGCGCCGCCGCCGCGATTCCCAGCCATCCATCCATTGGCCGTGCTCGTCGAACACGCCGGCGCGGAAGATCGGCTCGGACCGCTGCAGCATGCGTTCCTTGGGCGCGAAGAAATCGTCGCTGGCCCACAGGGCCTTCGCGCCGAGCGCATCCTCGGCCAGGTTGATCAGCCCGGCCGGGATGTTCTGGTTGTCGGCGATCATGAATTCGCGCTCACGCTGGCCGAAACGGTTGTAATGATAATATGTTCCCAATCGGCCCTCCCAATTGTATCCAATCGGCAGTGACGCATTCTCCTCTGCCCCCGTACGGGCGCGACATGGTCGGCTACGGCGCTACTGCGCCCGATCTGCAATGGCCCGGCGGGGCGCGGCTCGCGCTGCAGTTCGTGCTCAACTACGAGGAAGGCGCCGAGAGCTGCATCCTGCACGGCGATCCGGCCTCCGAGACGTTCCTTTCCGAGATCGCGGGCGCGGAGGCCTTCGAGGCGACGCGCCACATGAGCATGGAATCGCTCTACGAATATGGCAGCCGCGCCGGTGTGTGGCGCCTGTTGAGCCTGTTCGAGCGACGACAGCTGCCGCTCACGGTATTCGGTGTGGCCATGGCACTGGAGCGCAACCCCGAAGCGGTCGCGGCGATGCGCGAGCGCGGCCACGAGATCGCGAGCCACGGCTGGCGCTGGATCAGCTATCAGTTCGTCGACGAACACACCGAGCGCGAGCACATCGCGCGCGCGGTCCAGTCCATTGAAAGGCTCACCGGACAACGCCCGCTCGGCTGGTATACCGGGCGCGACAGCCCGAACACGCGGCGCCTGGTGGTCGAGCACGGCGGATTCCTGTACGACGCGGATTCCTATGCCGACGACCTGCCGTACTGGCAGCAGGTCGGCGGCAAGAGCCATCTCGTCGTGCCGTACACCCTCGATTGCAACGACATGCGCTTTGCGACGTCACCGGGCTTCGCGACGGGCGACGATTTCCTTGCGCACCTGCGCGCTACGTTCGATGCGCTGTATCGCGAGGGCGAGCGCGCACCGAAGATGATGTCGGTGGGTCTGCATTGTCGCCTGGCCGGGCGCCCCGGGCGCAGTGCGGCGCTCGAGCGTTTCCTGGACCACGTGCAGCGTCACGAGAAGGTGTGGGTCTGCAGGCGCGTCGATATCGCGCGGCACTGGATCGCGCACCACCCGAGCGCTGTGCGCCCCGGCAAATGACACAGCGGAGGTTGTCGATCGCCGAGGTCAACGCCATCGATGGCGCTGCGTTCCTGACGCGCTTCGGCACGGTGTACGAGCGCTCCGCGTGGGTTGCGGAGGAAGCACGGCAGGCGCGGCCTTTCGTCGATCGCGCGGCGCTGGAGCTGGCCATGCAGGAAGTCGTGCGCGGCGCAGGCCGTACGAGACAGCTCGAGCTGTTGCGCATGCACCCACGGCTCGGCGCCCGCCAGGATTTGAGCGGCTACTCGCGCAGCGAACAGGCCGGCGCCGGTCTGCTCGCGGCGGACGCGGCGGACCTCGCGGCGCTCGAGCAGCTCAATCGCGGCTACGAAAGCAAATTCGGGTTTCCATTCATCCTCGCCGTGCGCAACGCGAGCGTGCGGCAGATCCTTGACAGCTGCCGGGTGCGCATCAACCATGACGAGGCGTCGGAGTTCGAAGAAAGTCTGCGCCAGGTGTTCACGATCGCGCGCTTCAGGCTCTCCGACCTGGTGGACGACTGAGTTGGTGCCGCTGCCCAGGCGCTCGCGAAAAAGGTGAATGTCCCCTCATGAACTCAGCCATCCAGGTACTGGGCATCAGCAACGCGATCGTCGACGTGCTGAGCCACGTCGACGAGCAATTCCTGACAGCCATCGGCGCACCCAGGCGCTCGATGGTCCTCATCGACGAGCAGCGCGCGCAGGAAGTCTATTCCCGCATGGGGCCTGCGCTGGAGATGTCCGGCGGGTCCGTGGCCAACACGATCGCCGGCATCGCCAATCTCGGCGGGCGCACCGCCTACATCGGCCGCGTCGCCGACGACCAGCTCGGCCGGATCTTCATGCACGACATGCAGGCCCTGGGCGTCGACGTGCGCCTGCCCGCCGCGCGGAGCGGGCCACCCACGGCGCGCAGCTATATTCTCATCACGCCGGACGGCGAGCGCACGATGCAGACGTACCTGGGCGCGTGCACCGAGCTCAGCCCGGATGACGTGACGGCGAAGACTTTCGGCCGGCCGGAGGTCGCGCTGCTGGAGGGTTACGTGTGGGATCTGCCCCGGGGCCCGGCGGCGGTCGGCAGGGCGATCGAGCTGGCGCGAGCCGCGAACACTGTCGTCGCGATGTCGCTGTCGGACGCGGAGTGCGTCAAGCGCCATCGCGCGGCCTTCGCGGCGGCGGTCGGCCGTGACGTGAAGATGGTCTTTGCCAACGAGGCGGAGATCATGAGCCTGTTCGAAGTGCACGACTTCGAGGCTGTGCTGCAGCGCGCCGCGCAGCTCGATGCACTGTTCGTGCTGACGCGATCCGGGAAGGGCTCGGTGATCGTCGCAGGCGCACAAAAGGTCGTCCAGAAGGCGTACCCGGTCGCGAAGGTCGTCGATGCGACGGGCGCGGGCGACGCCTACACGGCAGCGTTCCTCTATGGCCGTAGCAACGGTCGGTCGCTGGCTGAATGCGCAGACCTGGGTTCGCGAGCCGCAACAGCCGTGATCCAGCAGGTCGGCGCGCGTCTCGAGAAGGATTCTCTGTACCGAACCTAGCTGCGCGCCCGGCGGCTGTCGAAAACCTGATTGAGATCCAGCGGGCCTTCCGCTCTCGACAGATCGAGGCGATTCTCGATCTCGGTGAGATGCTGAGTCATGGCCCGCGCTGCCGCATCTCCATCGCCAGCCTCGATCAGGGCGATCAGCTCCGAGTGATCGTGAGTGCGGCAGGCCGGCATCCCCGGCGCCTCGTACAGGGCGATGATCAGCGAGGTGCGGGAGACGAGGCTGGTGACGAGCTCCGCCAGCACGGGATTGCCGGCGAAATCCGCCAGGCGCACGTGGAAGTCCCCCGTAAGGCGCACCAGCGCCCGCGCATCGCCCGCCTGCTGCGCGGCCTTTTCCCGCTGCACCAGCAAGCGCAGCTGCTGAATCTGTTTCTTCGTGTGCTTGCCCGCCAGCATGCGGATCAGCTCGCGCTCGATGAGTCGGCGCGCATCGAACACGCTATGCGTGTCCTGCGGGGTCGGGCTCGCGACCACCGCACCGCGGTTGGGCCGCAGCTCGACGATGCCGATCTGCGAGAGCCGGAACAGCGCCTTGCGGATGACGGTGCGGCTCACGCCGAAGAACGTGCTGAAGGCGGACTCCGTGAGCTTGATGCCGGGCGGCAACCGGTGGTCCATGACCGCGTCGTAGATCGCCAGGTGCACGCTGTCCTCGGTGGCTCCCTTGCGCTGCGGATGCGCGGGCTTGTCGATGAGTGCCACCTTGGCTGCCCCTCGGGTGTTGGCGGAGCGTTTCGGCATACGAATCAACGCGGCGGAATGTATAGAATATAGTGCAGGCCCGTAAGACAAGACAACGGCCATTTTGTACACCGGTACGAGCCGCGAGCGCGCATGAGAACTGCGATCCCCGCCGAGTTCCGGCCGTACGACCCGGCTTTCGCGGCCGATCCGTACCCCATCTACGCGCGGCTGCGCGAGCGCACTCCGATCTTCCAGGCGCCGGAAATGCGCATGACCCTGGTCACGCGCTACGACGACATCCGGAGACTGCTGCTCGACGGCCGGCTCGGGCGGACGATGGATCACGTCACGCCACCCGAAGAGCTCGAACGCCAGCGGCTGGCCTGGGAGCGCTTGCCGAGCTACAGCCGCTACGTTCGCGTCAACCTGCTGGAGATGGAGGGAGCCGACCACGCCCGCCTGCGCCGGCTGGTGTCCACGGCACTGAATCCGTGGCGCATTCGCGCGCTGCGCAGCCGCATCCAGTCACTCGTCGACGAGATGCTCGGCGCACTGGAGCCGCGCGGCTCGATGAATTTCCTCGAGGATCTCGCCGTGCCGCTGCCGGTGTACATGATCTCGGAGCTGCTCGGCTGGCCGGGCGAGGAACGTCATCGGCTGCGGCCGTGGTCCGCGCGGATCGTGCGTTTGTACGAGAAAGGCTGCACGGCCGACGACGAAACGCGCGCCGAGGCCGCGGCGGGCGAATTCGCGGCGATGCTCGGCGAGCTCGCCGACCGGCGCAGGGCCGAACCGCGGGACGACCTGATCAGCGCTCTCGTCCCGGTGGTCGACGACGGCGAGCGGCTGAGCCGTGACGAGCTGATCGCCACGTGCATGCTCCTGCTCAATGCGGGCCACGAGGCCACCGTCAACGCGGCAGGCAACGGTCTACTGGCACTGCTGCGCCACCCGCAGCAGCTCGCGCGATTGCGCGCGATCCCGTCGCTGATCACGACCGCGGTCGAGGAGATGATCCGCTACGACGCACCGCTGCAGCTCTTCCATCGTTTCGTCCTGCAGGATCTGGAATTCGCCGGCATCCGGTTTGCGAAGGGCGAAAGGGTCGGGCTGCTCTACGGCTCAGGAAACCGCGATCCGCGCGCATTCGAGCGCGCCGACGAATTCGACGTAGGCCGCCAGCCGAACCGGCATCTGGGCTTCGGCACCGGCAATCATTTCTGCCTGGGCGCGCCGCTGGCGCGGCTCGAGCTGGAGATTCTGTTCGCCACGCTGCTGCAGCGCCTGCCGCAGTTGCAGCTCGAGGACGGTGAACCGGAGTATCGAACCGGCCTGGTGTTCCGCGGGCTGAAGGAACTGCGGCTCCGCTGGCGCTGAGTAGACGGGGACCGCCAAAAGGGGACATTCACCTTTTTAAAATGTGAATGTCCCCATTTCGCCCCGCGACGAGATCGGTCATTTCACGCCGGTTCCGGGGACGAACAGGCGAACCGGGCGAATCTCGAGGGCGCTGTGAAGTCCCGCGGCGGTCCGCGGAGCCGCCAGGCGGTGCGTGGCCTCGATGGCTTCGTCGAGCGATGCACAATCGAGGATGTAGAAGCCCAGGAGCGCCTCCTTGGTTTCGGCGAACGGACCGTCGGTTACGCTGGGCGTGTTCCTTGGCCTGAGCGTCACGGCCGCGGTCGTCGGCATCAACCGCGCCGCCGGACCCCACTTGCCCTCCGCGGCCAGCTCCTGGTGCACGACGGCGAGGTTGTTCATGAGCGCCTCGTCCTGCTGCGGCGTCAGCTCGGCAACACCAGCCTCCGAGTGGTAACAAATAACGGCATAGAGCATCGTGGGTCATCCTTCCAGGTGGCGCGAATATGACCAGCGTTCCCGCCTCGGTCAGGGCGGGGCTGGTCACCGGCGAACGCATAGCCTGCGGGCCTGCGATCGGTGTAGATCTCACTGACCAGCTCGAGCTGCGATGGTTCGTCTCAGCTGCCGATCGGGTGCCAGGTCGTCTTCGTTTCCTGCGTATCGCCGATCAGGTAGGGACTCTGCGCCGCATCCGCATCCCACTCGATGCCGCCGCGCAGGACCACGCGCTTGATGTTGTCGGCGGCGAGCTCCTGGATCTGTGCGCGCCGCGGCCGCATCGTCGTCGCAATAGATCGACGGCATTGACGTCCATGTGCGAGGCGAACTGCTCGACGAGCTCTTCCTTGAACCCGGTGAGCATGTTGACCACTCCCGCCGGGAACATCGGACGCGTGCAGAACCTCGGCGAAACTCACGGCGCTCAGCGGCAATGACTCGCGAGGCGAGCACCACGCAGGTGTTGCCGCCGGCGATCGCGGGCGCAACGTTCGAGACCAGGCCCAGAAGGCCGCTCGACTCCGGAGCGATGACCGCCACGACGCCCGTCGGTTCCAGCACCGAGAAATTGAAGTGCGAAGAGCTCACCGGATTGACGCTGCTGAAGATCTGCTGGTACTTGTCGGCCCAGCCGGCGTAGTAGACCAGCCGGTCGATGCTCGCCGTCACCTCGCCTTCCGCGTCGCGGCGTGCGATGCCCTGCTGCATCGAGCTCGGCAACGAATTGCTCGCGGCGGCCTTCGAGCATCTCCGCGATCCGATACAGGATCTGCCCGCGCAAGTAGGCGCTGGCGCCCGACCAGGACGCGAACGCGCCGCGGGCGGCGACCACCGCATCGCGAAAATCCTTGCGGCTGCTGCGGCAGATGTTGGCGATCAGCCGGTCGCGGCTGTCGTTCACGACGTAGTAGCGACCCGATTCGCTGCGCGGGAACTTGCCGTCGATGTAGAGCTTGTACGTCTTGGCCACGGGCACACGCGCGGCACCGTTGCCGCCCCGGCTCGCGCGGCTGCGAGCGCCTCGATCGATCGGAGCGGACGGCTTGCGTTCCTTGGCCGCCTTCGACCGTTTCGCGCGCGCAGCCATCAGTGCAGCTCCACGTAGGCTGAGAGCCCATGCAAGCCGCCTTCGCGGCCCATGCCGCTTTCCTTGTAGCCGCCGAAGGGCGAGGTGGGATCGAACTTGTTGTAGGTGTTGGCCCAGATGACGCCGGCGCGGATGTTGCTGCGTCATCTTGAAAATCTTCGCGCCCTTGTCCGTCCACACGCCGCCGCGAGAGCCCGTAGGGCGTGTTGTTGGCCTTCTCCATCGCTTCCTCGGACGGTGCGGAAGGTCTGGATGGCGAGCACCGGCCCGAAGATCTCTTCCTGCGACGACGCGGTTGCGATTGCGACACGCCGGTGAACAGCGTCGGCCGGCACCAGTAGCCTTTCTCGGGCACGCGCAGCGCGAGCTCTGGTACATCTCGGCGCCTTCGGCCTGGCCGATCTGCAGGTAGTCTTCGATCTTCTCGAGCTGCGCGTCGGAGTTGATGGCGCCGATGTCGGTGTTCTTGTCGAGCGGATCGCCGACGATCAGCGTCTGCATGCGGTCCTTGAGCTTTGCGATCACCTCGTCGGCCACCGATTCCTGCACGAACAGGCGCGAGCCGGCGCAGCAGACGTGGCCCTGGTTGAAGTAGATGCCGTTGACGATGCCTTCGACGGCCTGGTCGATGGCGGCGTCGGCGAAGATGATGTTGGCCGCCTTGCCGCCGAGCTCGAGCGTGTAGCTTCTTGCCGGTGCCGGCGATGCCTTCGCTGGATGAGCCTGCCCACCTCGGTGGAGCCGGTGAAGGCGATCTTGTCGATGTCCGGATGATTGACGAGCGCCGCGCCCGTGTCGCCCGCGCCGGTGATGATGTTGACCACGCCCGGCGGCAGTTCGGCGTCCCGCATGAGCTCGGCGAGCTTGCAGCGCCGTGAGCGGCGTGGTCTCGGCGGGCTTGAGCACCACGGTGTTGCCGCACGCGAGCGCGGGCGCGATCTTCCACGCGGCCATCAGCAGCGGGAAATTCCACGGGATGATCTGGCCCGCGACGCCGAGCGGCGACGGCGCGTCGGCCCGGGAAGGCGTATTCGAGCTTGTCCGCCCAGCCGGCGTAGTAGAAGAAGTGCGCGGCGGCGAGCGGAATGTCGACGTCGCGCGATTCGCGGATCGGCTTGCCGCCGTCCAGCGATTCGATCGCGGCGAATTCGCGGGCGCGCTCCTGCAGCAGCGCGCGCGATGCGGTAGATGTACTTGCCGCGCTCAGCCGGCTTCATCTTCGACCAGCTGCGCTCGTAGGCGCTTGCGCGCGGCCGCCACGGCGCGGTCCACGTCACCCGCGATCGGCTTTCGCGATGCGCGCGAGCTTCGTTGCGCGCGCCGGGTTGATGGTGTCGAAGTACTGGCCGCGCGCGCGGGGCCACGAACTCGCCGCCGATGAACAGGCTCGTACTGCGGATCGATGCGCACGTGGTCGGTGCTCTCGGGCGCCGGCGCGTACTTCCAGGCGGTGTCGAACTGCAGCTTCGCATCGGGACGTGACATGCTCAGTCCTTGGAAAAGTAGTCGCCGGACTGGTAGACGCCGGTGCGCTGCTTTTCGAGCTGCATCAGCAGGTCATTGGCGAGGCTGCTGGCGCCGAACCGGAACCACTCGGGCGTCAGCCAACCTTCGCCGAGCGTCTCGCGCAGCATTACCAGATATTGAATGGCGAGCTTGGCCTTGGCGATACCGCCGGCGGGCTTCATGCCGACCCGGCGCCCGGTAGCGTAGAAGTGATCGCGAATCGCCTGCAGCATCACCAGCGTTACGGGAAGAGTCGCGGCGGGCTGGATCTTGCCTGTGGAGGTCTTGATGAAATCCGCGCCGGCGTGTATCGCGAGCACGCTGGCGCGCCGCACGCGATCGAGCGTGCCGAGCTCCCCGGTCTCCAGGATCACCTTGAGGTGCGCGGCGCCGCAGACCTCCTTCACCGCGACGATCTCGTCGAACACGCGCTGGTACTCGCCCTGCAGGAACGCACCGCGCGAGATCACCATGTCGACTTCATCCGCGCCTTCCTGCACCGCGACGCGGGTGTCTTCGAGCTTGACGCTGAGCGGGCGCCATGCCGCTCGGAAACGCGGTGGCCACCGAGGCGACCTTGATGGCGGTTCCCTGCAGCGCCTTGCGTGCCACGCCCACCATCGTCGGATACACGCACACGGCGGCGACGTGCGGCAGGCCGGGCAGGGCGTCGTGCAGGTGCATCGCCTTCTGGCAGAGCTGGCGCACCTTGCCGCGCGTGTCCTGACCTTCGAGCGTCGTGAGGTCGATCATGCTCAGTGCGAGCTTGAGCGCGTGGACTTTCGAGTCCTTCTTGATGCTGCGCGTGGCGAACCGCGCCACGCGTTCTTCGACGCCCACCTGGTCGACTGGTGTGACCCGATCGAGCTCCGGCAAGCGGGGGTGCAGACCGTGGACGGCAGTGTTCATCGTGCGCCGCTAGCGCCGGTGGCTCAGGTGGCCGCCAGCGCAGTGTCGAGCCCGAGCTGGATCATCTCGTCGAACGTCGTTTGACGTTCGGCCGCCGTGAGCCCCGCGCCGCTGCGGATGTCGTCGCTCACGGTGCAGATCGCGAGGGCTTCCGCACCGAATTCGGCCGCCAGCGTGTAGATGCCCGCAGCCTCCATTTCCACGCCGAGGATGTGGTACTTGCGCATGGCCTCGAACAATTCCGGCTGCGGCGTGTAGAAGAGATCCGCGGAGAAGACGTTGCCGACGTGGAAGCGCAGCTTGCGCTGTTCCGCGACCTCGACCGCGGTCGCGCAGCAGCCGGAAGCTCGCGAGCGCGGCCAGGTCGTGGCCGCCGAAGCGCATGCGGTTGACGCCCGAATCGGTCGATGCGCCCATGGCGATGACTATTTCGCGCAGCTTCACGTCGGGACTCACCGTGCCGCAGCTGCCCACGCGGATGATGCGCTTGACGCCGAACTCGGCCAGCAGCTCGTGCACGTAGATGGACGCGGAGGGAATGCCCATGCCGTGGGCGAGCACCGAAACCGGCGCGGCCGCGGTAGCGTCCCGTGAATCCGTACATGTTGCGCACGTCGTTGACGCGCCGCGCCCCCTCCAGGTACGTGTCGGCGATGTACTGGGCGCGCAGCGGATCGCCCGGCATCAGCACCGTGGCGGCGAAGTCATCCCGGTGGGCGTTGAGGTGCTTGGAGGGCATGGGCATCCGCGGATGATCGCATGGGCGGGAGGCGCGCGCGGGCTGGCAATTGTACCCAAGATGGTGCACCCATTGTATTGTCCGGGCACCGACGGGGACTACGGATTGGCATCCCTGCCGCGGCCCGCATGTTCGCCGCAGGACCTTGCGAAGGGGCAACTCGTTGCCGGCGTCCGAAGTGGGGCGCTCGCAGGCAAACCGCCGCCCGCAACGAATCGTTCTAGATTCGGCAAATACTTACTGGCTATACTCGCGGCCGCCATCCGCACGCGGGAGCACCCCGTGCCGGTGTTCCAGGCGCGCAACGGCGCCGGCGCACGGCACGCGAGAGTTGTCAACAAATCGAGCGCGGTTTGTTGCACGACGGCGCTCCCGCCGAGGTCCGGCCGGTTCCAAAACGTTCGTGAGCACGTTTGCAGGGGGGCAGGTGCTATGACAACAACACTCTGGGTCGGGTCGTCGGCGCGAGCTCGGGCGGCGTTCCTGGCCGCACTGGTTGCGGGCTCCGGGGCGGCCTATGCGCAGGAGTCCGAAACCTCGCTGGGCGAGCTCGTCGTGACGGCGCAGCGTCGCGCGGAAAACGTGCAGAACGTGCCGATCTCGGTATCCGCCGTGGACGAAGAGCGGCTCGCCACCCTGTTCGAGAGTGGCGAGGACATACGTGCGCTCGCCACTCGCGTACCCAGCCTGTACGCGGAATCCTCCAACGGCCGCCTCGCGCCGCGCTTCTACATCCGCGGCCTGGGCAATTCCGATTTCGACCTCGCCGCCTCGCAGCCCGTGTCGATCATCGTGGACGAAGTGGTCCTCGAGAACGTCGTCCTCAAGAGCTTCCCGCTTGTTCGACATCGAGCGGGTGGAAGTGCTGCGCGGCCCGCAGGGCACGTTGTTCGGCCGCAATACGCCGGCCGGTATCGTGAAATTCGACACCAAGAAGCCGAGCGAGGGTTTCGACGCCACGCTCAGCGCGACCTATGCCGAAATGGACAGCCAGATCCTGCAGGCCGCCATCGGCGGTGGCTCCGAGAAGCTCTCCGCCCGCGGAGCGTTCCTCTACCAGGAGCGCGGTGACTGGATCGACAACGGGTTCACCGGCCAGGACGACGCCCTGGGCGGATTCCACGAGTTCGCCTACCGCGTGCAGCTCCTGATTTCGCCGTCGGACTTCTTCAGCGCCCTGCTCAACGTCCACGGGCGCGACATGGACGGAACGGCGTCGATCTTCCGCGCCAACGTGCTCGGGCCGGGCGACAACGGGTTCAACTCCAACTACGATCGCGACACCGTTTTCTTCGACGAGGGCAACAACAATCCGCAGTCGGCCGAAGCCATGGGTTACTCGGCGCAGGCTCGACTTTCACTTCAACGACGCCACCACGCTGACATCAGTGACGGCGTTCGAGACGACGGAGGACGACAGCCTCGGCGACATCGACGGAGGATTCGGCGCCGATTTCCTGGCGAGCATCGGGCCCCTGCCCGCCGGGCTGGCAGCCTGGACAAACCTGTATTCCGTTCCCGTCCACAGACGCAGGACGGCATCGACGACCTCGACCAGTTCACGCAGGAGATCCGCATCGCCCAGCAGGCGAGCGATCAGGTCTTCTGGCAGGCCGGCGCGTTCTACTTCGACTCGGATTTCTCGGTGACGACCGTGCCGTTCTTCGTGCCGCCGACCACCGTGCGGCATGAAAACACAGCCTGGGCGGTGTTCGGTCACGTGAGCTTCGCGTGACCGATTCGTTGACCCTCACCGGCGGCGCGCGCTACACCGATGACGAGAAGGACCTGAGCGCTTTCAACGCGCCTGCGGCGCCCGATCACGCCGGTGTCGGTGCAGGACGATCAGATCAGCTGGGATCTCAGCGCGCTGTTCACGGTCAGCGACAGCCTCAACCTCTACGGCCGGCTGGCCTCGGGCTTTCGCGCACCGACTATCCAGGGGCGCGACATCGCGTTCTTCGGGCAGCCCTCCGTCGCCAAGTCAGAGACGATCACGTCGATCGAGGCGGGCTTCAAGTCGCTGCTCGCGGGCAACCGCGTGCGCCTCAACGGCTGCGGTCTTCTACTACGAGATCAAGGACCAGCAGCTCTCGGCCATCGGCGGCGGGGGCAACTTCGTGCGCCTCGTGAACGCAGACAAGGGCACGGGCATGGGCTTCGACCTCGAGGGCGAATTCCTCGCCACCGAGAACCTGATGTTCACCCTGGGTCTGAGCTACACCGACACCGAGATCAAGGACGATACGCTGGTCGTTCCGCCGTGCGGCTCGGGCCTGTGCACGGTGACTCGATCCGCTCGACGCCAACGGCAACGCCATCATCGACGGCAACAAGTTCGTCGCAGGCGCCGGAATACATCGCGACCTTGACGGCGCGCTACGGGATACCGATCGGGCCAACGGCGAATTCTTCTTCTTCACCGACTGGGCGTTCCAGGGCGAAACGCAATTCTTCCTCTACGAGTCGGCGGAGTACTTCAGCGACGACACCTTCGAGGGTGGCGCGCGCATCGGCTACTCGGCAACAACGGGCAAATACGAGATCGCGCTGTTCGGCCGCAACATCACGGACGAGGAGAACGTCAAGGGCGGCGATCGACTTCAACAACCTCACCGGCTTCGACAACGAGCCGCGTGTGCTGGGCCTTTCGTTCAAGGCCCACTTCTGAGCTCTACAGTGCTCCTGCCCGGCTTCACGCGCAGTGAAAGCCGGGCAGGGGACGATTCCATCACCCGAGCTTGGGAATCGGGCGGGGCCAGACCTTCGCTTTGATGGCGGCTGGCACGAAGCTGTGTGCGGCCGCGAGATCGTTCAGGCGGTCGAATTCCGCCTGCGTGAAGCCCAGGTCGCGTTGTAATACTTCGTACTCGTGGCACAGGTCGATGCCGAACAGGCTCGGGTCGTCGGAATTGATCGACACGTGAACCCCGGACTGCAGAAACTAGCGGATCGGGTGCGCGGCGATCGACGGCACGGAGCTCGTCAGCCAATTGCTCGTCGGGCACAGCTCGAACAGCACGCTGCGGCGCCGGGCGAGCTCCATCACCTGCGGATCGCGCACCGTGAAGATGCCGTGGCCGATCCGTTCCGCTCCCAGGTCCTCGATCGCCATGCGCACGTGCAGCGGCGCTTCCGGTACGTCGTCCTCGCCGCAGTGCGTGGTGAAGCGCAGCCCGGCCTTGCGCGCCTTGTCCATCTGCGCCGCGAACCTGCGCAGCTCGAAGCCGATGTCGCGGTCCGCCAGGTCGATGCCGACGAAGCTGTCGCGGTTCTCGATGATGAAGTCGGTGGTGCAGGCGGCCTGCGCGTGCGGTCAGGATCTTGCGCACGATGCCGATCAGCCCGACGGCCAGGTCGGGTGCCGCGCGCGCTCCACGCCGCGCACGATCCGATCGTGAATCCTTTCGAAGCCGAGATTGCGATGGCCTTCGGCGATGAAGTCGGGCGAGTAGCGCAGCTCGAAGATGCGGATGCCCTGCGCGCGGCCATATTCGCACGCTTCGAAGGCGAGTCTCTCGATCACCTCCTCGGAGCCCCAGATGCGACTGGATATTGGCGAACTTGCCGAGCGCGACCGCGAGGTTGGTCATCGGCTCGGTGATCAGCCAGTCGCGGCGGAAGGTCGGCCGGATCGGCCGGCACCTCGATGCCGAGCGTGCGGCCCACTTCGCGCACCGTATCGGGCTGGAAACGGCCCTCCAGATGACAATGCAGCTCGACTTTGGGCAGTGAGCGGATGTTCATCGGGGCCGGCGCGCCGCGCCACTCACTTCATGGAGCTGCGGATGAGACATTCTTCGCTTTCCCCTCGCTTCGCCCGCATCGCGGCGCTGGTATTCGCCGGCTGCTTCGCTTCGGCCTGCGCGGCGCAACAGGTCGATCTGATCGTCGGCGGAGACTACGTCGTGACCATGGACGCCAGACAAGCCGGTGGTCAAAGACGGTGCGGTCGCGATCGCGAGCGGCGCCATCATCGCAGTCGGCCCGCGCCGCGGAGATCTCCGGCGAAGTACCGTGCGAAGCGGACGCTCGCCGGGCAGCGATCGCGTCGTCTGCCCGGCCTCATCAACGGCCACACCCACGCGGCCATGACTCTGCTGCGCGGCATGGCCGACGATCATCGAGCTGATCGACTGGCTGCAACAACTATATCTTCCCCACCGAAGTGCGTTTCGTCGACGCGGAGTTCGTGCGCATCGGCACCGAGCTCGCCTGCGGCGAGATGATCCGCGGCGGCACGACGACTTTCGTCGACATGTACTACTTCCCCGACGCCGTCGCGGGCGCGGTGGAGCGCTGCGGGTTGCGCGCGCTGGTGGGGCCTACCGTGATCGACCAGAAGAGTCCCGGACGCCGCGAGCGCGGAGGAGTCGCTGCGCCACGCCGGCGAATTCGTCGAGCGCTGGAAGGGCAGAGAACAACCGCATCGTGCCGATCATCGCCGCGCACGCGATATACACGCTCAAGTCCCGAGCAGCTGGTGCAGCTACGCGCGCCAGGCGCGCGAGCTCGGTGTGCCGATCAGCATCCACGTTTCCGAATCGCGCTTCGAAATCGAGTACAGCCAGAAGAACTTCGGCACCACTCCGGTGCAGCACCTGGAGAAACTGGGATTCTTCGCAGGACCGACGATCGGCGCCCACCTGGTCTGGGCGACGCCCGAGGACATGGCGATCCTTGCCCGGCGGAAGGTCGGCGTGATCCACAACCCGACTTCGAACATGAAGATCTCGTCGGGCATCGCGCCGGTGACGCGGATGCTGCAGGAGGGCGTGCTGCTCGGGCTGGGAACCGACGGCCCGGCCACCAATAACGATCTCGACATGTGGGAGGAGATGCGGCTCGCCGCGTTTCTGCAGAAAGTGGCGACGATGGATCCGAAGGTGGTGCCCGGCGCAGACCGCACTGCGCATGGCGACGATCGGTGGCGCCGAGGCCATCGGCCTGGAAGTCGAGATCGGTGCGCTCGAGCCGGGCCGGCGCGCGGACATGATCCAGGTATCGCTGGCCGACGAGCACTTCACGCCTCTCTACGACGTGATCTCGCACCTCGTGTATGTCGCCGACGAGCAGGATGTGGTGACGACTATTGGTCGAAGGCAAGATCCTCATGGAGGATCGCAAGGTGCTGACCGTCGACGAGAAGCGCGTTCGCGGCGGAGCCGCGGCGCTCGCCGCGAAGATCCGCGCGGCGGTAATCGACAAGAAATCGCCTTGAACGCAGGGCCCGCTCAGCGCCGCATCGCCCACCACGCGCCGAGCAGGACCAGGCCAAGCCCCGCGATTCGCTGCAGGCCGATCGGCTTCGCATCGACACCCAGCACGCCGAAGTGATCGATGGCCGCAGCCATCATCAGCTGACCCGCGATGATCAGGGTGATGGCGGCCGCCACGCCGATGCGCGGCACCATGAATACCGTCGAGCCGACGCCGATCACCCCCATCACGCCCGCGAGCCAGGCGTAGGGCGGAATACTCTGCCACTCACCGAGAACGTCCGCCGCCGGCGAATAGCAGCAAGGCGCTCACGGCCATGAGTCCGCCGAGATGCACGATGAACACGCTTTCGAGGACTCCCAGCCGCTGACCGATCAGGCTCGAGAGCGGCGCCTGCAGACCGATCGCCATGCCGCCGATCAGGCCGATACTGAGGATCAGGGCGAGATTGGACATGGGCGGTGGTGCGGTCAGTCCAGAAAATCGGTCCCGTAGTCCATGGCGGGCAGATCGAAGAAGCCCGCCAGGCTCTGCCCGATGTCGGCGAAGGTCTGTGCGCTTGCCGAGCGAGCCGCGGCGCGACGTCGTGTCCGTGAGACGAGCACGGGAATGTGCTCGCGCGTGTGATCGGTTCCGGGCCACGTTGGATCGCAGCCGTGGTCGGCGCTCAGCACCAGGATGTCGTCGCTGCGCAAGCCGTGACAGCAGGTCGGGCAAGCGCGCGTCGAACTGCTCGAGCGACCGCGCGTACCCCTCGACATCGCGCCGGTGGCCGTAGAGCGTGTCGAAGTCGACGAAATTGCTGAACACGATCTAGCGATCCGGCGCCGAGGCGAACGCCTCGAGCGTGGCGTCGAAAATTGCGTCGTTGCCGAAGGCGTGGATCTCGCGCGTGATGCCGCGATGGGCAAAGATGTCCGGAATCTTGCCGATGCCGATCACCGTGCCGCCGCTCGCGACCAGCTTGTCGAGCACCGTGGGCGAGGGTGGCGGCACCGCATAGTCGTGACGGTTGCCGGTGCGCTTGAAGTCCTTCGGCGCTCTTGCCGACGAAGGGCCGCGCGATGACACGCGGCCGATGCGGTAGTCATCCACGAGCCGGCGCGCAGTCAGGCACAGCTCGAGGAGGCGCTCCAGCCCGAAAGCTTCCTCGTGCGCGGCGATCTGGAACACGCTGTCGGCGGAGGTGTAGACGATCGGCCTGCCGGTGCGGACGTGTTCTTCGCCGAGCTGCGCGATGATTTCCGTGCCCGAGGCTTGGCAATTGCCGAGCACGCCGGGCAGACGCGCCCTCCTCGATCAGCTTCTCCAGGAGGGCCGGCGGGAATGTGTCGGTCGGCTTCTCGTGAAATAGCCCCACTCGTAGAGCACCGGCACGCCGGCCATCTCCCAGTGGCCGCTCGGCGTGTCCTTGCCGGTGCTGAGTTCCTCCGCATAGCCGTAAGCGCCGATGAGCTCGGCGTCGGTCCGCGAGCCCGCCGGAAACTGCCCCGCGCTCTCCCGCGCCGCATGCATCAACCCGAGACGCGTCAGATTCGGCAGCCGCAGGGACTTGCCGGCGCGGGCGCGATGCTCGGCGATGTGCCCGAGCGTATTGGCGCCGGTATCGCCGAAACGGCCGCATCGGGCGCCGCGCCGATGCCGAACGAATCCAGGACCAGAATGACTGCCCTTATCATGGCGTGCCTCCATGCCTCTCATTCAGCGACTCAACGCTTAGATAACAGGCTCACGACCAAGCAGCTTCATCAAGTTGGCCATTGTTCCGCCCAGCATGGCGCGAATGCCGAGGCGCGCGATGTCTCATCGCGCGTCGGCGCCAGCGCCCCGATGCCGCCGATCAGTATCCCGATGGACGAGAATTGGCGAATCCGCACAGGCGAATGTCACCATGACCCGGGTCGGGGCGGTAATCTGTCCATCTCAGCTGGGCGAGCTGCGAGATAGGCGACGAATTCGTTGACCACGTACTTCTGGCCGATCAGGCTGCCCGCCTCGGCCGCGTCCTGCCAGGCACGCCCAGCAGGACACAGGCGAGCGGCGCCAGCAGCAAGCCGAAGATTTTGCTGCGAACGTCAGTCCCTCGAAGCCGACCATGCCGCCCATGGCCGCAGATGATTCCGTTCAGCAGCGCGATCATGGCCACGAACGCCAGCAACATGGCGCCGACGTTGAGCGCCAGCACCAGGCCGTCGCTTGCGCCGTTGGCGATCGCCTCGAAGATGTTGACCGGAGGCACGTCGGCGTCGGTGTACTGCGCCTTTTCGAGCGACGGATCCCGGTAGTCGGTCTCCGGCATGATGATCTTGGACATGAGCAGAGCGCCCGGCGCACCCATGAAGCTGGCCGTGATGAGGTACTTCAGATCGATGCCCATCGCGGCGTAGCCGGCCATGACGGCGCCGGCGATCGTGGCCATGCCCATGGTCATGATCGTGAACAGCTCCGATTGGGTCACGGTGGGGAGATACGGGCGTATCACCAGGGGCGCTTCGGTGTGGCCGACGAAGATGTCGGCGACCGCGGACATGATTCGATGCGGCTGGTCTGCACCAGCTTGTGGATGCCTCCGCCGAGGATCTTGATCACCCGACTGCATGATGCCGAGGTAGTAAAGGGTCGCCATCAGTGCGGAGAAGAAGACGATGACCGGCAGCAGCGTGGAACGCGATGGTGATGGCGCCGCGGCTTGCGCTCGCCCAGCTCGCCGAACAGGAACTTGACTCGCCGACGTAGGCGTCGCCCGATGACGTTCTGCACGCCGCCCGCCAGGCCGTTGAGCAGCGTGTCGCCGTGGGGAACGTAGCGAAAATGAGGGCGGCGATGCCGACCTGGAGCGCGAACGCCGTGACGACGGTGCGGCGGTTGATGGCTTTCCGGTTGTTGGAGAGCAGCAGCGCGAGGGCAAACAGCGTAGCAATACCCACCACGCTCATTATTATTGTCATCGGGATCCGCCTTTGACCCGTTGTGGACGATAACCCCGCTAATCTACTACGGTTTTTCCGTTATTGTGGGCAAAATGGCGCTCGAGCATGCGAAACCTGAATGCAGCGGCGCGGTCTGAAGCGTCGGCACGCCACGCCGCGTGTCGCGGCCGGCCGCTCGCTGCCGGCCACCCGTCTTCGAGGAGCCAGTCCGGCCGTGCGATCCGCGTGACCGTATGCTTGGCGCGTAAGCGACTCCGGCTACCGTTCCCCGATCAGAGGATTGTCATGATTCGAGCGCTCGTTCTCTGTGTTGCTGCTGGCCCTCTCCGGCGTCGCTCTCGCGCAGACATCGCAGTCTCCGCAGCAGCAGCAGCAAGTCCCGCCGCCATCGACACAGCCGCGGGCGGCTCCGCAGCCCGAACAGGTTCCGCCGCAATCCACGCAACAGGTGCCGCCGCAGGCTCCGCAGCAGGTTCCGCCGCAGGCGGCGCCCCCGCAGCAAGTCCCGCCCGGTGCACCGCCGGCTCCCGGCCAAGCGCCGCAGTTGATACCGCTGCAGACGATCGAGTCCGAAGAAAACCCGGCGTGGACACGCACCCTCGAGCGTATCGCCAGCGGCGTCGTCGCCATCCAGGTCGACGAGCACGCGCGCCTTCGACACCGAATGGAACACGTCCGCGCAGGCCACCGGTTTCGTCGTCGACGCGAAGCGCGGGCTCATCCTGACCAATCGCCATGTCGTGACGCCGGGCCCGGTGACGGCGCAGGCGACGTTCCTCAATCGCGAGGAAGTGCAGCTCTACCCGGTATACCGCGATCCCGGTGCATGACTTCGGCCTGTATCGCTACGACCCGCAGAAGCTGCGTTTCATCAAGCCGACGGAGCTGCCGCTGTATCCGGAGGGGGCGCAGGTCGGGCGCGAGATCCGCGTCGTCGGCAATGATGCCGGCGAGCAGACTCTCGATCCTCGCGGGCACGCTCGCGCGCCTGGATCGCGATGCGCCGAACTACGGCATCGGCAAGTACAACGACTTCAACACTTTCTATCTACAGGCGGCGTCCAGCACCTCGGGCGGCTCCTCAGGCTCGCCGGTCATCGACGTCGACGGCCGCGTCGTCGCGCTCAACGCCGGCGGCAGCAGCGGCGCGGCGTCGAGCTTCTACCTGCCGCTCACGCGCGTGAAGCGCGCGCTGAAGCTCATCCAGGACGGCAAACCCGTGACGCGCGGCACCCTGCAGACCGTCTTCGAGTACACGCCGTTACGATGAAGTGCGACGCCTCGGGCTCAGAAACCGAGACCGAAGCGCAGATGCGCGCGGCGTTCCCGAAGCTCACCGGCATGCTGGTCGTGAGCGAAGTGCAGCCCGGCTCGCCGCCCGAGGCGTGCTCGCAGCCCGGCGACATCCTCGTGAGGCCGAATGGCAGGCCGGTCGCCGGATTTCGACCCGCTGAGCGAGCTGCTCGACGACAACGTCGGCGGCAAGGTGCAGATCGTCGCGCAGCGCGGCGGCGCAGCCGATCGAAGATGGACGCTCGCACGTGCAGGACCTGCATTCAGATCACGCCGGCCGAGTACGTCGAGTTCGGCGAAGCCGTGGTGCACACGCTGTCCTACCAGCAGGCGCGCCACTTCAACTGCCGGTGCAGGGCGTCTACGTCGCCAATCCGGGCTACGTGTTTGGCGCCGCGGCGATCCCGCGCGGCGCTGTCATCACCAGCTTCGACGGCAAGCCGATGGAGTCGCTCGCGGACTTCGAGGCTGCGCTCACGGGCTCGCCGACGGCGATCGAGCGACGGTGCGCTTACTTTACGCTGGACGATCCGCGCGGCCAGCAGTGGCGCGTGATCCGCATGGACCGGCGCTGGTTCCCGGCGCGCAAGTGCCAGCGTGACGACAGCCCGGGTATCTGGCCCTGCCAGCGACCTGGCGGACGGCCCGGCCGCGCATCCACCTGAGCCGCCGTCGACCACGTCGTTCGCCAAGCAGGACGATCCGCGCATCAGACAGGCTCGCCCCTTCACTGGCGCTGGTCAATTTCGACATGCCGTACTCGGTCTCGGGCGTCACCGAGCGCAACTACCACGGCACCGGGCTCGTGATCGACGCCGAGCGCGGCCTGGTGGTCACTGATCGCAACACCGTACCCGTAGCGATGGGCGACGTGCGCCTCACCTTTGCCGGGTACGGTCGAGGTGCCGGGGCAGCGTCGAGTTCATCCATCCGCTGCACAACCTTGCGGTCGTGTCCTATGACCCGCAGCTGATCGGCGCAACGCCGGTGCGCAGTCGCCAAGCTCAACACCATCGCGCTCAATGCCGGGCGACGACGTGTGGGTGGTCGGCTTGCGCGCCGATCACAAGGTGATGTCGCAGGCCACCGAGGTGGCTTCGGTCGACGCCGTGGCATTATCCGCTGTCGCGCACGCTGCAGTTCCGCGATACCAATCTCGAGACGGTCAGCCTCGTCAATCCGCCCACGGATTTCGACGGCGTGCTGGTGAACAAGGCGGGCGAGGTCGTTTCGCTGTGGTCGAGCTTCGCGTTCGAGAGCGGGCGCGAACTGCAACAGGAGAACAAAGGCGTACCGGCCGAGCTGGTCGCGGAAATGATCCCGGCTGGTGACCGAGGGTCGGCCGCTGTATTCCCTCGAGGCGGAATTCGCTGCCCATTACCGCTCGCCAGCGCCCGCAAGCTGGGGCTGAGCCGGAGGAATGGATCGAGCGCCTGGAGAAGCACGACCGAGACCCGGCGCCAGGCCCTGGCGATCATCGCGGCTCGTGGCCGGCTCGCCCGCAGCCAAAGCGCTGCAGCCCGGCGACCTGCTCCTCGCGATCGACGGCGTCAGCCGTGAATCGCTTCCGGGAAGTCGAGCGCGCCGTGCAGAAGCGCTCAGGTCACCGCGACCGTCTGGCGCGACGACCAGGAGCTCACCGTAACAATGGAGACCGTGGCGCTGGACGGCAGGGACTCGATCGCGTGCTCATCTGGGCGGGCGCGACGCTGCAGGCGCCGCATCGGGCCATGGCCGCGCAGCGCGGCATAGCGCCGGAAGGCGTCTTCGTTGCGTACTTCTACTACGGCTCGCCGGCGACGCGTTACGCGCTGTATGCCGGGCGCCGCATCGTGGAAGTGGACGGACAGCCGACGCCGGATCTCGACAGTTTCATCAAGGCTGTCGCGGGCAGGGAGGACCGCTCCTCGGTGCGACTGAAGACCATCACCTGGAACAACGCGGTCGAGGTCATCACCCTCAAGCTCGACAAGCACTACTGGCCGGCATACGAGTTGCGTCGTGCCAGGGACGGCTGGACGCGGACCGCCCTCGAATGACCTGTAATACCTTCCGAGTCCGGTACATAACTTTACCTTCCGAGTCCGGTACATAACTTCAACAGGATGCTGCAACGCGAGCCAATGCTTGATTTGGTTGAAGTTATGTACCGGACTCGTTCCGGCTTGATTTAGACTGCGCGCGGCACTATTGCGTGTCGGCGAAGCCCAACTGCCTGGGCACTCATCGAGGAAGCTTGCAATGAACAACGGGATCTTTCAGCGCCTGTGCGTGCTGCTCACCAGCCTTTCGATCGTCGGCCTATCGGCCCCGGCCGTGAGCTATGCCGGGATCATCGACACCGCCGCGGTGGTCGAGTCGAGCCAGCGCAGTGCCGACCTTGCAACGGTGCGCACGGGGCTCGATCGACAGGACGTGCGCGACCGGTTCCTGGCGCTCGGCGTCGATCCGCAGACCGTCGATTCGCGCCTCGCGGCGCTGACCGACCCGGAGTTGCACGGTCTCGCCGGCCGCATCGAGCAGCTGCCCGCGGGCGGCGACGGCCTCCTGGCCGTGATCGGCATCGTGTTCGTGGTTCTGCTCGTCCTCGAGCTGGTCGGCGTCATCGACATCTTCAAGCGCACCTGAGATGCGTTCCGAGCAGCGGCGGCGGTTCGCCGCCGCCGCGCTCCTTTCCCTCGCCCTGTGTGGTTGCGGGGGCACCTCCCTGACGCGAATCGCCGCGAACGATTCGCGCCTGCCGGCCTCCATAGAGCTCGAAGCGACGCCGTTTCACCCGCAAGTAGAGTACCAGTGTGGTCCGGCGGCATTGGCCACGGCCCTGGGCGCGAGCGGAGTATCGGTAGCGCCCGATGAGCTGGTGGCGAAGGTCTTCGTGCCAGAGCTGCGGGGCAGCCTGCAGGCAGAAATGGTGGCGGCGACGCGCGGCTACGATCGGCTCGCCTATCGTGTCGAGCCGAGCGTGCAGGGGTTGCTCGCTGCGCTGGCCGATCGGCGGCCCGTGCTCGTGCTGCAGAATCTCGGTGTCGAAAGCGTACCGATATGGCACTACGCCGTGGTCGTGGGCTACGACGCCGGACGCAACCGGCTGCTGCTGCGTTCAGGAAGGGATCGGCGCCTGATCATGTCCGCGCGCCGATTCGAAGGGTCCTGGCGTCGTGCGAAACGCTGGGGGGTGGTGGTCGTGAAGCCGGGTGAGCTGCCTGCGAGTGCGACGGCAACCGCGTATATGGAAGCCGCTGCAGGGCTCGAAGCGGCGAATCGATTGGACGCGGCGCTCGCGGCCTACGGCGCCGCCGCGGCGCGCTGGCCCGAAGAATCAGTTGCGGTCCTGGGCATCGGGAACGTGCATTATCGTCAGGAGCGCCTGCAGGACGCGGAGGCCGATTTTCGCGCCGTGCTCGAGCAGGAGCCTCGACACGCGGTCGCGCGCAATAACCTTGCCCAGGTGCTCCTGGAGCAGGGCAGGCCCGAGGAGGCGTTGCGCGAGATCGAGGCTGCCCGGTCCTCGCTGACCGATCCGCGGTTCGCCGCAGCGCTGGCCGCGACCGAATCGGCAATTCGCGCAGCTCTCGCGGAACGGTCGTCCCAGCCTTGATATCATTTCCGCACCATGGTTCGAGCCACACAAAGCGAGATCGAAGCGGCGGTCGAGGCCCTGCGGGCCGGCGAACTGGTCGCGTTTCCCACCGAGACGGTCTACGGACTGGGTGCCAATGCCCAGAACCCGGCCGCCCTGCGCAAGGTATTTGCCGCCAAGGGCCGGCCGGCGCATCACCCGCTGATCGTGCACCTCGACAGTGCGCGCTACCTGCACCGCTGGACCCAGAAGCTCACGCCCGAGGCTGAAAAGCTCGCTGCCCGGTTTTGGCCCGGACCTCTGACGCTCGTGCTGCCGAAGGCTCCGCATGTCCTGGATGCGGTGACGGGCGGCCAGGATACCGTCGCGATCCGCGTGCCCAGCCACCCGATGGCGCAGCAGCTCCTGACTGCGTTCGGCGGGGGCATCGCAGCACCTTCGGCGAACCGGTACGGCCATTTGAGCCCGACACGCGCTGAACACGTGCGCGATGAGCTCGGCGATGCGGTCAGGATCGTCCTCGACGGCGGCGAGTGTCAGGTAGGCGTCGAATCCACGATCGTCTCGTGCACCGACGGCTCGGTCCGGCTCCTCCGTCCGGGTGCGGTGACGCTGTCTCAGTTGCGCAGTGCCGTCGGTAACGTGCAGATCGGTGCCGATGCCACGGCGCCGCGCGTTCCAGGCAGCACGCAGTCGCACTACGCGCCCACGACACCGGTCGAGCTGGTGCCCGGCGACGGCCTCGAGGTGTTTGCCGGATCCCTGAACGATCAGGGTGAACGCGTGGCGGTGCTGGCGATGCGATTGCCGCTGAAGACGCTGCCGCTGGTCACCTGGATCAACGCGGGGCGCAAGCCGCAGACCTACGCGCACGATCTGTATGCCAACCTGCGCACGCTCGACAAAGCGGGCTGCGCCCGCATCCTGGTGCAGGAAGTGCCGGGAGACGAACGCTGGGACGCGGTTCGGGATCGATTGCAGAAGGCCGCGGCCCGCAACGTGACCGACGACGCCATGCAGGCCACGTCGAGCGGCGTGCTGCCGTAGCCCGGCACTCGGCACCGACCGTGATTTCCCGACAGTGGCGCGGACTTGCCAGATCCTCCGACGCGGAACGTTACGTCCGGCACCTGCGGGAAGAAACGATTCCGCTGCTGCGAAGCATCCGCGGCTTCGTCGATGCCGCCATTCTCCGACGTCCCGTGGCACAGGGTGTCGAATTCCTGGTCGTCACCCGCTGGCACTCCATGGAAGCCATCGAGCAGTTTGCGGGAGCCGTTCCGGACGTTGCAGTGGTTCCCGAGAACGTCCAGAGGATGATGATCGAGTACGACCGCACCGTCCGCCACTACGAGGTAGTCGAATAGCGGATGCGTTCGCCTGGGGGACACATGATCCGCATCGTTCCCAGCCGCCCTTCGCGGCTCGCGGAGTTTCGCGAGTACTGGGACGCCGCCGTCGCCTATCAGACCCGGTACGGCGTTGCGCGCTCGCCGGTGTTTCCCGACTCGATCATTGCCGGGGAGATCGGCGTCGAACGGCACTTCATGGCGCTTCGCGATGACGAAGTCTGCGCCGGCTTCTTTTCGGTGACCGCGAGCGACAGGGGTATCTGGGGGGAGCGCGATCGCGACGACGCGATCTACATCCATCGCATGTGCGTGAATCCGCTCGCCAAGGGCGGGAGCCTCGCCTCGGATGCGCTCAAGTGGGCATACGGCTATGCCGCCGGACGTGGCCGGCGTTTCGTGCGCATGGACACGTGGGGCGACAACGATCGCCTCATCGATTACTACAAGGCCTGCGGGTACAGGCCGGCGGGCTTCAAGGACATAGGCAACGACCCGGGCCTGTCGGCGCACTATCACGGCATCAGGCTCGCGCTGTTCGAGAACCCGGTCGCCTGATGAGCGCCAGGAGAGAGACAATGGACTACGCGTGGCGCGCGCGCAGTGCCCCGTTCGCGATAGCCGCCGCCTTTGCTGCCGGCATCGCCAGCGCGGGCGCGATGTGGTGGTGGGTTTCGAGGGATCGGGAGCCCGCGCAGGGTGCAACTGCCCCCGCCGCGACGGCGAGCGCAGCCAGGCAGGTGTCGCTGGTCGAGGCGCCGGTCGTGATCATCAACAAGCCCGGGAAGACACCGGCCGCCACTCCGAACCCGTTCCAGCGTCTGCCGGCGGGGACACCTCTTGCGGCAGCTTCCCGTCCATACGCCGCGCGCGCGCTCGCGCAACCGCGAGCCACCGAACAGGAAACCGGGCCGCACACGCCGATCGTCACCTGGGCATGGGTACAGAAGCTGCGAGCTTCATGCGCGCAACGCGCGGGGAAGGAGAAGGCTGAGTGCGAGCGGCTGGCAGACGTGCTCGAGCGCATCGTGGCGGATCCGGATCGCGTCGATCGGGCGTGGGAGCGCGACATGCAGGCGGCCCTGCTCGAGCTGTTCGACACGAGTGCCCGCTCGGCCGATTTCAGTCTCCACGAGGTCACTTGCAATGCCAACGCCTGCGTTCTCTACTGGCATTCGAGCGATTACGCGGACTGGCGCGGCGCGGGCAGCGCGCTCCTCGCCGATTTGATGCAGGGTTCCCGGTTCAGGGAGTTCGATCTGCGGGCCTTGCACCGCGTCGGCGACTTCGATCCAATCACCTCGACGCCATGGGAGATGATCGTGCTGGAGCGCAATTTTGTGACCGGGGAGCAGGCGCAATGATCCTGGCGGTGACTGCATTCGCGCTGCTGTCCGCCGCTGCGGAAGGCGAACCGATGACCCGCATCGTGGTGCGCGACGTGTCCAGGGAACTCCCCGCAGGCGATTTCGGCCGAAAGCCCAAGACCATCTATCGCGTCGGCTCGTGCTGCGTGCGGATCGAAGAAGAGAAGAATCCCGAGACAGGAATGCACCTCGTGTTCATTTCCAGGGAGCCCGACATCTGGATCCTGGACCGCGAGCAGATGCTGGCGGGCCATACCCTCGACGAAGGCCCCGGCCAGAATGCACACGTGCCCGTGCTGTTCGAGGAGGGACTGGAGGGACTCGAGTTCGGGCAGGAACTGGCGTTCATGAAGGCGCATGGCGCCCAGCGCGAAGCGTCCGTGACCTGCGCTGCCGGGCAGTGCGCGCAGTACAAGCTCGATCACAATGGCTATCGCATCGCGCTCCTGGCCGGCGAGAAGACCGAGACGCCCGTCGAGATCCGCATCACGGCGCCGAACCGGCAGGAAGTGGTCTTTGCTTATGACGCGTACGAGACGGGGATGGCGGCGAAACCGGAATTGTTCGCGCTGCCGGCCGGCGCGAGAGTGATGAAGCAGCAGCAGGAGCAGCCGCCGCCGCAGCAGCAGCAGGAGCAGCAGCCGCAGCAACAGCAGGAGTAAGGCGTGCAGTTCCCCCGTCAGACCTCAGGCATCGGCCGGGACAGTGCGCTCCGATGCCCACTCGCGCAGATCGTGAATGCGCTCCGCCATGATCAGCGACAGCGGTCGCGTCGCTTTGATCTCCTTCAACACCAGCGCGGCGGTCAGCGGCTCCTGGGCCGCATACGCGCTGTAGAGCGCCGACACGATCACCTGCTCCAGCTCGGCGCCTGAAAAGCCGTCGCTGCCCGCGGCGAGCTGGGCGACTTCCGGCGCAGTGAGGGTGGTGCCGCGCTTGCGCGCATGAATCTCCAGGATCTGCGCGCGGATCGCCTCCTTCGGCAGATCGACGAAGAAGGTCTCATCGAAGCGGCCCTTGCGAATCAGCTCCGGGGGCAGGGCGCTGATGTCGTTGGCGGTCGCGACCACGAACACTCTGGACTTCTTCTCCGCGAGCCAGGTGAGCAGCGTACCGAGCGCGCGGCGCGACGTACCGCTGTCGCCTTCGCCCGTCGCCACGCCCTTTTCGACCTCGTCGATCCACACCACGCACGGCGCCATCAGCTCGGCCGTCTTGAGCGTGTCGCGCAAGTTGCGCTCGGATTCGCCGTGCCACTTGCTGTGGATCGCGGAGAAATCGAGCCGCAGCAGCGGCACCTGGAAGATTCCCGCGGCCGCGCGCGCCGCGAGACTCTTGCCGCAGCCCTGGACGCCGAGCAGCAGCAGGCCCTTCGGCGGGTCGAGCGCCTGCGCCTTCGCCTCGAAGGCGGGTTTGCGATGGCGCAGCCACTGCTTGAGATTCTCCAGACCCCCGACATCGGCGAAGCGCACGGTGTCGTGTTCGTAGCTGATCACGCCAGCGCGGTTGAGAAGCTGATACTTGGCCTCCATGAGCGCCGGCAGATCGGTGCTGCTCAGCGCACCGTCGTCGAAGATGGCCTTGCGAGCCAGCCGCAGCGTATCGCCGGTTGTGAGACCCGCCATGTTCTCGACGAGCAGCTCCAGCGCCTGTCGGTCGGCCTGCACCCGGCTTCCCGGATTGGCGGCGACCCATTCCGTCGCGATGTCTTCCACCAGCGCGCGGCGCTCTTCCCGTCCCGGCAACGCCAGCTCGAATCGTGCGCTGAACGGCTCGAGCTCGCGCGGCAGCGTGAATTCGTGGCTGAGCAGCACCACGGTGCGCGCCGCCTTGTCGTACTCGAGGCAGATGTCCTTGAGCATGCGCACGTGGCGCGGCTCGGACATGAAAGGATGGAAGTCCACGAGCACGTACACGCCGGCGATCTGCGTCGCGCGGATGTACTTCAGGACGTCGAGCGGCTCGGCGTCGTGCCGCTGCGGCGCGCCCAGTTCCAGGTCCAGCCGCCGCAGCCCATCGGTCACCGTCCATTGGAACATCGGCACGTGTCCGCTGCGCGCCAGGCGCACGGCGAGACTGGCCAGCAGCGCCAGCGCGCGCGCTTCTTCCTGCGTCTCGATCACGATCAGGGGGATTCGCGAGCGCAGCAGGACTGCCAGCTCGTGGCTCGCGTCGGTCTGCGGGGCGGGGCCGGGGGCGGAGGCGACGGTTCGTGCGGGCATGCAGCCGCAGTCTAAACGACCCCGAAGATGCAACGCACGCGCAACCCGGGAAGGTTGTCCTCCAGCAAGATCCTCGCGCCGTGCAGTCGTGCAACCGCGGCGACCAGGCTCAGCCCGAGCCCGGCGCCGCCGCTGTCACGATCCCCTTGCAGGCGCTCGAAAGGCCGCAGCACACGCTCGCGATCCGCCGCCGCAATGCCAGGCCCGTTGTCGGCGATGACCAGCTCGATGCCCTGCGGGGATTGCGCGACGCGCACCTCGACCCGCCCGCCCTCGGGCACGTACTTCAAGGCGTTTTCCAGCAGATTGGTGATGAGCTGGGCGAGGAGCTGGCGATTGCCGTCGACGCGGATGGACGAGGGGTTCGAACAGGTCAGCTCGATGCGTTGCTCGCGTGCCTGGGGCGCGTACAGCTCGACGAGCTCGGATGCGAGCGCGCCCAGATCCACGCAGTCCGTGCCCGGCCTCGCACCGCCGGCCTCCGCTTGCGCGATCTGCAACAGCGTGGCCAGGGTGCGCTGCACCCGGTCGAGATCGACAATCGCGGCCTGCATCGTGTCCCGGGCAGCAATTGGGAGCGCCTGATCGAGAAGGGCCTGTTCCAGCCGCACCCGCAGCCGGTACAGGGGCGAGCGCAGATCGTGCGCGGCGCTGTCGAACGTGGTTCGCAGCGTCGTGGTCTGCAGCTCGATGCGATCGAGCATGCGATCGGGAGGAGACAGCCGCGCGCCAACTGCCTCGCGTCAGCGTTGCTGAGCTGGTTACGTCGAATTCACGAAACTCCGCGGCGGCTGGCCGACCGAACTCATGGCAAGCGATCCGTTTCGATCGCGCCAAGGAGACGTAAATGAAGACCAGCAGACGATCAGCCGTCGTGGCCGGAGCGATGCTGGGTGCAGCTTTGTGGGCAACCGCTGCCCTTGCCACTGCCAATGGTTCCGCTCGGAGCGCCGAGATCCCGTTCGTGGACCATGGCGGCATCCGTGACTGGCAGGCGGACGGCAACGATGGGCTCTGGGTGCAAGACTCCAGGCGGCACTGGTACTACGCGCGCTTTCTCGGCCCCTGCCACGACATCGACTTCGCGACCTCCATCGGCTTCGTGACCGCGCCTGGCGGCACGTTCGACCGCTTCAGCTCCGTCATCGTACCGGGGTGGGGTCGCTGCGCGCTCGTGAGCTTGAAGCCGAGCATCGGCCCTGCGGCCCGATTGAAGTGAGCGGCGAGTCAGGACGCTCCTCCAACCGGTAGCGCTGAGTCGAGGTACCGCCACGCTGACGCGAGGCGGCATGCGATGTCGTACCCCGCGAACTGCTACGCCAGATGGATCGATACGGGAGGGTTGCGTTTCGGGAAATGTGGGTAAGTCGGAGGAGACTGCCTCGCGTCAGCGTGGCGGTACATCGCGTCAGCGCTGCCGCCGCGTTTCGGCGCCGGAGGTAGGCGCAACGAGATCGAGGGGCAGGGCGGTCGTGTCCTTGATGGTGGTCATGACGATGTTCGATTCGATGCCCTGGACGCCCGGCAATTGCGACAGGTGCTCGCGCATGAAGCGCTCGTAGGCGCGGATGTCGGTGGTCACGACCGTGAGCACGAAGTCGATCGCGCCCATCACCGTGAAACACTGGATGACTTGCGGAAAGGTGCGCACCCGCTCCTCGAAGTCGGCCAGCGACTGCCGGCCGTGTGTCGTGAGGCGCACGCTCACGATCACGGTAACGCTCAGTCCGAGCTTGTCCCGGTCGAGCAGGGCGACCCGTTTGCGGATGACGCCGGATTCCTCGAGCAGCGAGATGCGCCGCCAGCAAGGGGACGGGGAGAGCCCGACCGCCTCGGCGATGTCGGCGGTGGAGCGGCTGGCGTCGGTCTGGACGAGCTCCAGGATGCGCAGGTCGGTCTTATCCACGGGGTATGCGCTGCAAAAATAAATGTTGGAAGATTATACCTGTATATAAGAAATACGAGCTGTAAAATTCCACGGAAGGATGGCAATAGGGGAGAGTATGCAATGAACGCCTAAGGGCTCTGGAATATCGTGTCCGCCATTCGGCCCCGCGTCGACAGCGCTTTTCAGGAGCTTACGCATGGTTTTCGGCACCGACAGCTTCCGCGGCCACGAAGGCGTCTCCTTCTTCAACGACGAGGCCACCGGCCTGAAATCGATCATCGCCATCCACAGCACGGCGTTCGGTCCGGCCGCCGGCGGCTGCCGCATGTGGCCCTACGCCACGGAAGAAGAGGCGCTGCGGGATGTCCTGCGCCTGTCGCGGGGCATGAGCTTCAAGAATGCGATGGCGGGGCTGCCGTTTGGCGGCGGCAAGTCGGTGATCATCGGCGATTCGCGCCGCGACAAGTCCGATGCCCTGCTGCGCGCGTTCGGCCGCGGCATCGAAAGCCTCGGCGGCCGCTACATTACGGCCGAGGACGTCGGCATCTGCGAAGCCGATATCGAGGTCATCGCCGAGGAGACCCGCTACGTCTCCGGCCGCAAGCAGCGCGGCGCCGCCGCCGGTGGCAATCCCGCTCCCAAGACTGCGTTCGGCGTGTTCCAGGGCATGCGCGCGGCGGCGGAGCTCAAGCTCGGGCGCACCTCGCTCGAAGGCCTGACGGTCGCGATCCAGGGTGTCGGCCAGGTGGGCTACCACCTGTGCAAGCTCCTGCAGAACGAACGCGCGAAGCTGGTGGTGGCGGACGTGAACGTCGAATCGGTCGACCGGGCGGTGACAGAGTTCGGCGCCAGGGCCGTGGCCCCCGAAGAAGTGCTGTTCGTGGAGGCAGACATCCTCGCGCCGTGCGCGCTGGGTGCGATTCTGACCCATGGCAGCGTTGCGAAGATCAAGGCGCCCCTCATCGTCGGCGCCGCCAACAACCAGCTCGACAGCGACGGCGTGGGCGCCGCCCTGCAGCGCCTTGGAATCCTGTACGCGCCGGACTACGTGGTGAACGGCGGCGGGATCATCAGCGCCTCGCTCGAATACATGGGTGGGCACGATGAGCGCGAGGTGTGGGCGCGCGTCACCGGCATCTACGAAACCACCCGCGTGGTGCTGATCCGCGCGATGCGCGAGGAGCGCCCCGCCAACGAAGTGGCCGACGAAATTGCCGCAAGCCGCATTGCCGCCGCGCGCGCCGCGCGCCCGGCGCCGATGCGCCGCGTCTCCTGACGACGGGGAGTATTGAAGTCCGGCCGGAAATCCCTACAATCCGGCAAACGACAAGAGGGTCAGATCCAGCGGGTCTGGCCCTTTTGCCTTTTGGGTTGCAGACGACCCCGGAGAGAAACAGTGGCACGAGCGATGAAGTTGAAGAGCGTTGCGGTCCCGGCCCCGGCCGAGACTGCCGACTACGTCGACCCGTTCGAACGCCCGGAGATCGAACGGCTGGTGCGCGAGTTCGGCTCGCCGCTCCTGGTCATCGACTGCGAGCGCGTACGCCGGCAGTACCAGGCCCTGCAGGCCGCGCTGCCCGGCGTCGACCTGCACTACGCGCTCAAACCCCTGCCGCACCCGGCCGTCGTGGCCGTGCTCCGCGACGTGGGGGCGTGGTTCGACCTCGCCACCACCGGAGAGATCGACGTGGTGCGCGACGCGGGCATCGGCCCGAAGCGCTGCGTCCACACCCATCCGATCAAGCGCAATAGTGACATCCGCGATGCTCTGCAGTTCGGCATCGACACCTTCGTGGTCGACAACCCGGACGAGATCGCCAAGTTCGCACGCCATCGGCGGCGCGCACGCCTGCTGGTGCGCGTTGCGTTCCGCAGCCCCGACGCGGTGTGCGACCTGTCGCGCAAGTTCGGCTGCGACCCGGGCGATGCCCTGGAGCTCCTCGAGCTGGCGCAGCGGCTGGACATCGGGGTCCGCGGTTTCTCCTTCCACGTGGGTTCGCAGGCGGTCGATTCCGCCAAGCACGTGGAGGCGGTCCACGCGTGCGTCGAGCTGATTGCCGCTGCCCGCGCACGCCAGCTGGCCGACATCGACCTGCTGGACATCGGCGGCGGCTTCCCGGTCGACTATGGCAAGCCGGTGCAGCCGATCGACGCGTTCTGCGCCCCGATTCGGGCGGCGCTCGCCGCGATCCCGCGGGACGTGCGCGTCATCGCCGAACCGGGCCGCTTCATCTGCGCGCCGGCGGCCATCGGCGTCGCCACGGTGATGGGCCGCGCACGACGCGACGGCCTGTGGTGGTACTACCTGGACGACGGGCTGTACGGCTCCTTCAGCGGCCAGCTCTTCGATCACTCACGCTACCCGGTGTACGCCTTGCGCGAAGGCGGCGAGCGGCACGGCTCGGTGCTTGCCGGCCCGACCTGCGACAGCATCGACGTGCTGGCCGAGAACCTCCTGCTGCCCGAGCTCAGGATCGGTGACCTGATCGTCGGCCGCGCGATGGGCGCCTACACCTGGGCCAGCGCCACGGATTTCAACTTCTTCCCGCGGGCGCGGGTGGTCTCCGTCAATCAGTACCCGGGCGACCGGGGCCGCGTGCTCAAGACGCGCTGATGCGCGCGGCGGGTCTCAGCCGGCGCCGGTTCGTCGCGGCCAGCATGTGCCTGGTCGGCTGTGCGGCGTCGCTGCGCCGGGACCCGGCGCTCGCGGCGCCCGACGCGCGAGCTCTCACGTTCTTCAATACGCACACGCAGGAAGAGCTCACGGCGGTGTACTTTTCCGAAGGCGCCGGCAACCCGGCCGTTCTCGAGCAATTCGACCGGATCCTGCGCGATCACCGCAGCGGCGAGATCCATTCCATGGATCCGCTGCTGTTCGACTGTCTCTACGACGTCGCGGCCCGTGCCGGCGTGGCGCCGCATTTCGACGTGATTTCCGGCTTCCGCTCGAAATCCTCGAACGAGATGCTGCGCGCCAACGGCGGTCGCGTGGCGGAAAAGAGCATGCATCTGCTGGGCAAGGCGATCGACGTGCGGCTGCGCGGCGTCGAGACTGCGCGGCTGCGCGACCTGGCGCTCGATCTCGGGCGCGGTGGCGTCGGCTACTACCCGGTATCGAATTTCGTGCACGTCGACACCGGTCGGGTGCGCACCTGGTCCGGCAAGTAGCGCGTGCGGCTGGTGCGCGCTGCGCCGCTGCCCTGCCTGCCGCTCGTCTCAGTTTGAACGACGGCGGTGTCTGCCCGGCGTGATCCCTTGGTAGACTGCCCGGTGTGACGCCGCCTGCCAACGGTTCCATCCGCAACGTCATTCTCGATGTCGGCTGGGTGCTGGTGCACCTCGACTACTCGCGCCTGACGACCTTCCTGCGCGAGCACGGCGCCGACGTCAGCAACATGCGCGATATCGTGAAGCGCATCGAGCTGGAGCGCCACGAGACCGGTCAGCTGCCGGGCGACGGTCTGCTCGAGAACCTCGCGCAGCTCGGTACGCGCCAGATCGACATCGAGCAGCTGCGTACTCACTGGATCGAAATGTTCGAGCTGCAGGTGCCGATGGTGCGCCTGGCGGAGCGGCTGGCGATGCGTTATCGCGTCCACCTGCTCAGCAATGTCGGCGACCTGCACTGGGCGTACCTCATCCGTGAATACGGCCTGGACCGCATCGGGCACGGCGCACTGCCGTCGTTCGTCGCCGGTGTGATGAAGCCCCACCCGGAGATCTACGCGCAGGCGGAGCGGCGCTTCGGGCTCGAACCGCAGGCCACCGTATTCGTCGACGACCTGGAAGCCAACGTCGCGGCCGCGCGGGCCCGCGGCTGGCACGGCGTGCAGCATCGCAGTTACGAAGACACCGCGGCGCAGCTCGCCGCGCTGGGCGTCGCATGGTGAGCGCGCGCGCCATCCTGCCGCCGATGGGGCAGACGATCCTGCTGCTGACACTGTCGAACCTCTTCATGACCTTCGCGTGGTATGCGCACCTGCGCAACCTCGCCGATCGGCCGTGGTGGATTGCGGCGATGGCGAGTTGGGCGGTGTTCGTACCCTTCGCCTGGTTCTACATGCGCCAGCCCCTCAGGCTCGACTACCTCTGGGCGGCGCTGTGCATTCTGGGCGCGGTGTATTTCGTTTTCCGCAATCCGCAATGATGTCGAGCGCCCTTCACCGTCGCGTCGCGGCTTTGCAGAAGGGGAGCGATCCGACGCTGATCGCACGGCTGGACTGCGGCTGGGCGGTGCTCGGTGACCCGCAGGTGCTGCGCGGGTATTGCCTGCTGCTGCCCGATCCCGTGGTGGCGCACCTGAACGATTTCAGCGGCGCTGCCCGCACGCAGTTCCTGGAGGACATGGCGCGGCTGGGCGATGCCGTGCTCGGCGTGACGCGGGCGATGCGCATCAACTACGCGATGTTCGGCAACCAGGAGCCGGCGTTGCACGCCCACGTATTTCCGCGCTATGCCGACGAGCCCGCCGACCGGCGCTCGGCGCACCCGTGGAGCTACGATTGGTCGGCGGCGCCGCCGTTCGATGCGGCGCGTGATGGGCCGCTGATCGTCGCGCTGCGCCGCACACTCGAGGCCGGCGCATGAACAGAAGGGCCCCCGGATCGCTATACCAGGCGACGGGCGAAGCGGCGGCCGGCCCAGCTGCGGCGGCCCTCGAGCAGATCGTCGGCCTGCAGGATGCCGATCTGATTCGCCCGCCCACACCGAATTGAAGTTATGTACCGGACTCGTTTTTTCGCCCTCATCGCTCTGCTGCTCGCGGTCGCCGGTCTGCAGGCCCAGGGCCTGTACCGGTATCGCGATGCCGAAGGCAACTGGGTCTACGCCGATCGCCGGCCCGACGATGGTCGGGCCGTGGAGCAATTGCCGCTTTCGGAGGCAGCTTCGGTTCCGGAGGTGACGATCACGCGGCGTCTGGTCGATGCGCGCGTGGAAATCGTCGCCGACAACGGCTGCTATTGCCCTGCTGAGGTGGCGGTGCGGCTCCTGGAGCCGCGCAATGTCGAGAAGTCGACGCCGGCGCTGGCACGCGTCGTCGCCGCTGCGCGCCGCGAGACCGTGGTGATGACACTGCTGCCCGCGAATCCGGCCGAGCCGATTCGCACCGGCTTTCAGTATCAGGCGGTGCTCGGCGAGCCCGACGCCAGCCATCGAGCGGACCAACCCTACCGCGCGCCCTTCGCGCTGGCGCGCGCGTTCCGGGTTTCGCAGGCGGCGCCGACGCACATCACGCATCGCGAGCCGTCGAGTTTCAACGCGGTCGACATCGAGATGCCCGTCGGCACGCAGATCTACGCGGCGCGCGGCGGGACCGTGATCGAGGTGGCGAGCCGTTTCTTCGAAGGCGGCCCCGATCCGAGCAAGGCGCGCAACGCCAACATCGTCCGGGTCCTGCATCCCGACGGCACCATGGCGATCTACGCGCACCTGAACTGGGACTCGATCCGCGTCAAGCCCGGTCAGGTGGTGCGGCGGGGCGAGTACATCGCGGACTCGGGCAATACCGGGTTCACGACCGGGCCGCACCTGCACTTCGCGGTACAGCGCAACGCCGGGATGCACCTGGAATCGGTGCCGGTGGAATTCAGCGGACCCGGCGGGACGCGGGTGACGCCGCAGACCGGCGCAACGTTGACGGCGTACTAGCGTGGCGTCCCGCAACAGAAGGGTCGCGGAGGTCGACGGTGTCGCGTTCGAGAGGGCCTTTCGAAAACGCCGCAAGTACGTCCCTGTAGGCTCCGACGGCGACTTTCGAGGCGCGCGTCCTGCGCGCCTCGAAAGTCCAGGGTTGCCGTCCTGGCAACCCGCTCGAAGACTCGCCCTGTCGCCGACGGTTTCGAAAGGCCCTCTCGAACGCGACACCATCGACCGCGACGCTGCCTTTTGCGGGACGCCCCACTAGAATGCCGCAACGTTCCGGAAGCGGGGCACGTCTCATGCCGGTCAGCGCGGACTTCCAGCGTTTCGTCCTGGAGCAACTCGGCGAGCTCGGCGCCGTCAGCGCGCGGCGCATGTTCGGCGGCGTCGGTCTCTACCACGACGGGTTCTTCTTCGGGCTGCTCGACGACGACACGCTTTATCTGAAGGTCGACGCCTCGAACCGCGAGCAGTACGTCAGCCGCGGCATGAAGCCGTTCTGCCCGTTCCCGGACAGGCCGCAGTACGAGATGGGTGGCTATTACGAGGTCCCCGCCGACGTCCTCGAGGATGCGTCGCTGCTGACCGCGTGGACGCGTGCGTCCTGCCAGGTGGCAATGGCCGCTCAGCAACGCAAGCCGAAGGCGCCCGCGCGCAAATCCAAGCCGCCCGTGCGCAACGCGCAGCCCAGGCCCGGGCGCGGACCCCGTCGCAGGTCGAACAAGCAGAAGAGGGGGCCGCGCCGATGAGGTACGTCGGCTGGCTGCAGGCGCATCCAAGAGTGACGGGGGAATGTGGATAAATCCGCTCGAACTGTCCGCACCGTCAACGCTCAGCTCCCCAGCGTTGTGAGGACTTTCGAGAGCGAGTCGATCGGCGGCGAACAGGTCGTGCCGCGGCAGACATAGGCCACGGTCGTCCGACCGACCTGCTTCTGCGCCAGCGCCGCTGGGAGCGCCTTGGCGTCGGCAGGTACGGCAAAGACCATCCGCCGCGGCGCGTACACCGAGGCAAGCTCCTTGCGCCATTTCTCGGCGTCGGGCCCGCGCAGGATGACGGTCTCGACGCCGTTCAGGGACTCGTCGAGCGCCGTGAGCAGCGTGGCGTGTCCTTGCGGATATTTCTCCAGCGGTTCCCAGCCTGCGCGCAGCGTGCGTTCGGCGGCTTGCAGGTAACGCGGCTCGGCGAGCAGCGTCCCCAGGCGGTTGAGCACGTACGCGGCCACGGCGTTGCCGCTCGGCGTGGCGTCGTCGCCGAATGACTTGGGCCGGTGCATGAGCTGCTCGTGGTCGTCGGCGGTGAAGTAGAAACTGCCGTGCTCGCGGTCCGCGAAATGCGCCAGCACCACCTCGATGAGCTCTACGGCCCAGTTCAGGTCCTCGCTGCGCCAGCGCGTCTGCAGCAGCTCGAGGATCGCATCGACGAGGTACACGTAGTCGTCGAGGTAGGCGGGCAACAGCGCCGCCTGGGCGTCGGCATCCGCAAGGCCGGTGGCGAGGAGGCGGCCGTCGCGCCACAAACGTGCGCGTATGAAATCGAGTGCCCGGCCCGCGGATTCGGCCAGGTCCCGCCGGCCCAGGCGCCGCGCCGCGATGGCCATGCCGCGGATCATCAGCGCGTTCCAGCTCGTCAGGATCTTTTCGTCGCGCCCCGGGCGAACGCGCCGTTCGCGCAGCGTCAACAGCTTCTCGCGCGCCGAATCGAGCAGCTTGCGCACTTCGCCCACGCCGGGCCCGCGCGGGCCGGTGAGCTGCTCGAGCGGATCGTAGACGTGCAGATGCCAGCGGCCCTCGAAGTTCGCGCCGTGGTACAAACCGAAGCGCCGCTCGAACACGCGGTACTCCTCGCGTGTCAGGGCGTTTTGCACCTCGTGCTTGTCCCAGACATAGAACCTGCCCTCGTGGCCTTCCGAATCCGCATCGAGGCTCGAGTAGTAGCCGCCCTGTGGCGATTGCATCTCGCGCAGCACCCACTGCGCGGTCTCCTCAGCGATGCGCGCGTAAAACGCATCGCCGGTCGCCACCGCCGTTTCCGCGTACAGCGCGAGCAGCGGGCCGTTGTCGTAGAGCATCTTCTCGAAGTGCGGGATCATCCAGTATTGATCCACCGAGTAGCGCGAGAACCCGCCGCCGAGCTGATCGAACAGCCCACCTTCCGCCATGCGTTTGAGCGTGAGGGTGGCCATGTAGAGCGCCTGCAGATCGGGCTTGGCTTTGCCGGCACTCGCGTGCCAGCGGCGCAGCAGCAGGTCGATGGTCGCGGGGTGCGGAAACTTGGGCGCTCCGCCAAAACCGCCGTATTCGCTGTCGAACTCGTCGTCGAGCAGCGCGCGCGCCTTGTCGGAAGGCGCCGTGCTCAGTGTCGTCGACTCGGCCGCCGGTGTCGGATAGAGCGTCTCGAACGCATCCGCGAGCGCGGCATTCTGTGTGCGGATCTCCTCATCGTGGGCCTGGTGGTACGCGGCGACACGCTGCAACAGGTCCTTGAAGGCGGGCATGCCGTGGCTGGGCGTCTTCGGAAAGTAGGTGCCGCCGAAGAAGGGCCGACGATCGTCGGGTGTCAGGAACATCGTCAGCGGCCATCCGCCGCCGCGCTGGGCGAGCATCTGGTGTGCGAGCTGGTAGATCCGGTCGAGGTCCGGGCGCTCCTCCCGATCCACCTTGATGTTCACGAACTTCTCGTTCATCAGCTTTGCGGTGTCGGCGTCCTCGAAGGACTCGTGCGCCATGACGTGACACCAATGGCAGGCCGAGTAGCCGATCGAGAGCAGGATCGGCTTGTTCTCCCGGCGTGCGCGCTCCAGCGCCTCTGCGGACCAGGGATACCAGTCGACCGGGTTGTGCGCATGCTGGCGCAGGTAGGGGCTGCTCTCGCGGGCGAGGCGATTGGCGGGAGCGGAGCCGGAGGAGGGGGAGGACATCACAACCTATGGGCTACAATGCGAGCCACTATACTTTGAACGGCCCACCGGGCGAACGTTCGCCCGCCGCCGTTCCACAAGAGCCCGATGTGAGTGAGATGTCTCAGGGTCCTGCGCCTGCAGCGGCCGATGTCCCGGTGTTGCGACTCAAGCGTGGCGAGGATCGCCGTCTCAACGCGGGGCACCTCTGGGTGTTCAGCAACGAAGTGGACACCGACGCGACGCCCCTGACCGGCTTCCAGCCGGGCGACATCGTGCGGATCGAATCGGATCGGCACCGCTTCCTCGGTTACGCTTACGTCAATCCCCGCTCCCTCATCTGCGCGCGCATCCTCAGCCGCGATCCGCTGCACCCCGTCGACAAATCGCTGCTCGTCCACCGCCTGCAGGTGGCGCTCAGCTTGCGGCGGCGGTTGTACGAGCAGCCCTGCTATCGTCTGGTGTACGGAGAATCGGACGGCCTGCCTGGGCTCGTCGTGGATCGATACGACGAGGTGCTCGTCGGCCAGATCGGAACAGCCGGCATGGAGCGGCTGAAGCCCGAGATCACCGCGGCGCTCGAGAAGGTCGTGCATCCGCGCGGGCTCCTCTGGCGCAACGACAGTGCCGCGCGCGAGCTCGAGGGCTTGCCGCAGTACGTGGAGACCGGGTTTGGCGAGATTCCCGAAGCCGTGGAGGTGCTGGAGAACGGTCTGAAGTTCAAGGTGCCGCTGGGCGGCGGACAAAAGACCGGCTGGTTCTTCGACCAGGCGGCGAACCGCCAGGCATTCCTCAAGTACATTGCCGGCGCGCGGGTGCTCGATGTTTTCAGCTACATCGGCGCATGGGGTCTGGCAGCGGCCAGGCACGGCGCCACGGACGTCACGTGCGTCGATGCATCGGCGCCGGCTCTGGAGCTGCTGCAGGAGAACGCCGCACTCAACGAGGTGCAGGTCAACGCGGTCCGCGGCGATGCCTTCGACGTGCTCGAACAGTTGCACGAAGGCAAGGAACGCTTCGACGTGGTAGTGCTCGACCCGCCGGCGTTCATCAAACGGCGCAAGGACATCCCCAAGGGGCAGGCCGCCTACCGCCGGCTCAACCAGCTCGGCCTGCAACTGCTGGCGCGCGACGGACTGCTCGTTTCCTGCTCATGCTCGTATCATCTGCAGGAGGCCGAGCTGCTCGCCGCGATCCAGAAGGCCGGCCGGCACGTGGGCCGGACGGTGCAGGTGCTGGAATTCGGCGGCCAGGGCCCGGATCACCCGGTGCATCCGGCGATTGCGGAGACCCGCTACCTCAAGTGTTTTTTCTGCCGCGCGGTACAGGACTGAAGCGATGCTCGAATACCCCAATTTCGACCCGGTGGCCTTCTCGATCGGTCCCTTTGCAGGGATCGGGCCGATCCGCGTGCACTGGTACGGGATCATGTACCTGATCGGGTTCCTGGGCGCCTGGTGGCTGGCGCGCCGCCGCGTGAAGCAGCCGGGCTCGACCTGGCAGCCGGTCGACGTCGACGACCTGATCTTCTTCGCCGCACTCGGCGTGATCCTCGGCGGTCGCGTCGGTTGGGCCCTGGTCTACGGGCACGACGCCCTCGCCGACAATCCGCTCGCCCTCTTCAAGATCTGGGAGGGCGGCATGTCGTTCCACGGTGGGCTGGCGGGCGTGATGATCGCCATCGCGATTTTCGCCCGGCTGCGCGGCCGCTCGATAGCGGACGTGTTCGATTTCACCGCGCCGCTCCCGGGCATCGGCCTGTTCTTCGGCCGCATCGGCAATTTCATCAACAACGAGCTGTGGGGCAAGACCACCGACGCGCCGTGGGGATTTTTCGTCGATGGCGAAGTCCGGCACGCCTCGCAGCTCTACGAGGCGTTCCTCGAAGGTCTGGTGCTGTTCGCGGTCTTGTGGGCCTTCACCGCCAGGCCGCGGCCGCGCCTCGCCGCCTCCGGCGTGTTCCTGTTCCTGTACGGCGTGTTCCGCTTCGCCGTCGAGTTCGTGCGCGTGCCCGATACCTACATGGGCGATCAGGGCTACATCGCGTTCGGCTGGCTCACCACCGGGCAGATCCTGAGCGTGCCGATGATCGTCGCGGGCATCGCGACGCTGGCGTGGGCCTACACGCGCCGCGTACCGACGGGAAACCTGCAGACGGCATGAAGCAGTACCTCGAGCTCATGCGCCACGTGCGCGAGCACGGCGCGCGCAAGGCTGATCGCACCGGAACCGGCACTTTGAGCGTCTTCGGCTACCAGATGCGCTTCGACCTGGCGCAGGGCTTTCCGCTCGTCACCACCAAGAAGATCCACACCCGCTCGATCGTCCACGAGCTGCTCTGGTTCCTGCGCGGCGACACCAATGTGCAGTATCTGCGCGACAACGGCGTGACCATCTGGGACGAGTGGGCGGACGAGAAGGGCGAGCTGGGGCCGGTGTACGGCAAGCAGTGGCGTGCCTGGCCGGCACCGGACGGGCGCTGCATCGACCAGATGTCGCAGGTGGTGAAGCAGCTGCGCGAGACGCCCGATTCGCGCCGCATCATCGTGAGTGCCTGGAACGTGGGTGAGCTCGAGCAGATGGCGCTGGCTCCCTGCCATGCCTTCTTCCAGTTCTACGTGGCGAACCGGCGCCTGTCGTGCCAGCTCTACCAGCGCAGCGCGGACATCTTTCTCGGCGTACCCTTCAACATCGCTTCCTACGCACTGCTCACGCACATGCTGGCGCAGCAATGCGATCTGGAGGCGGGCGAGCTCATCTGGACGGGCGGGGATTGTCATCTCTACGTCAATCACCTCGAGCAGGCCGACCTGCAGCTCGCGCGCACGCCGCTGCCCTTGCCGCGGCTCGTCATTCGTCGCCGGCCGCCCACCCTGTTCGATTACCGCTACGAAGATTTCTCCATCGAGAACTACGAGCACCACCCGGCGATCAAAGCGCCGGTTGCCATATAGAATAGCGGTGCCGGACTCGGGCGCTTCGCCCGTGTCGGGCTCCGCGCGACACCGCAGCAGGTCGACCGAACGTGTTTCGAGAACGCCGTGAATCCATCCCTGGAGGCTCCGACGGCGACGTCCTGTCGCCGACGGTCTCGAAACACCTTCGGTCAGACATGCTGCGGCGTCTCACTTCACACGAATGAGGAGCGATGACGGGACGATGCGGATGGCGAATGGCAAGAGGCTGCCTCTGGTTCAAGTGCGACAATCGGGAATCCATGGCACGGGCGTGTTTGCGCTGCGGCGCATTCCCAAGGGCACGCGCGTCATCGAATACACCGGCGAGCGCGTTTCGCACGCGGAGGCCGACCGGCGTTACGAGCACAAGGACGTGGCCGACAATCACACGTTCCTGTTCATCGTCGACGGGCGCACGGTGATCGACGCGGGCGTGGGCGGCAACGAGGCGCGCTACGTCAATCACTCGTGCGTACCCAACTGCGAGACGGTGATCGAGGCGCAGCGCATCTTCATCGATGCGGTGCGTACGATCGAGCCGGGGGAGGAGTTGAGCTACGACTACCAGATCCAGCGCGAGGCGAACGATTCGCCGGACCTGGAGGAGATCTTCGGCTGCCGCTGCGGCGCGGAAGGCTGCCGTGGCACGATGCTGGCTCCACCAGAAATGCCGCGGCGCCGGCGCCGCAACAGCGTCCGCTGAGGTGAGGCGTGGCGGCCGTGCTCGATGATATCGCGCCGATCGCGCGAGATATCGAGACTCGCGGCTGGGTTTGCCGGGATGACTTCGTGGATGTCGAGACGGCGCGGGCTCTGCGCGCGCACGCGGCGCAGCTCTACCGCCAGGGACAATTCAAGCCGGCGGCGGTCGGGACCGGGACGCAGCGCGCGCTGCGACCCGAAGTGCGCAGCGACGAGATTCTCTGGATCGACGATACCTGTCAGTCGCCGCTGCGCGAGACGTGCGCCCGCTTCGAAGCGTTGCGGCTGACCCTCAATCGCCAGCTCGCGCTCGGTCTGTTCGAGCACGAGATACACTACGCACGCTATGCGCCCGGCGCGTTCTATGTGCGGCATGTCGACCGGTTCAGCGGCGATGCGAGCCGCGTGCTCTCCACGGCGCTTTATCTGAACGACGGCTGGCTCGGCGAGCACGGTGGGCAACTGCGGCTGCATCTGGGCGGCGCGTCAGGGCCGCAGACGCACGATGTCCTGCCGCGGGCCGGGCGTCTCGTGATTTTTCTCAGCCACGAGATCTGCCACGAGGTCCTACCGGCGCAGCGCGAGCGCTTCAGCCTCACCGGCTGGTTCCGCCGCAGAGATGCCGGACATTGACTCATGTCGCTGGCGGTGCGGATCGGCTCCGGCTACGTCGAGCCGATCCATCGCTCCAGACTGTCGCGATAGATCTGTACTCGCTCGCTCTGACCGGGAGACTTGTCGTCACGTTCGCCTGGGTCCGTGCACACGTCGAACAGCTTCGAGCGGCGCGAATCCATTTCATACACGTATTTCCAGCAGGCGTCGCGCAGACCCAGCCAGCCCAACGAATAGTCCGTGAAGAAGAGGGCCATCCGGGGCGGGCCGGCGAGCAGCGAGCGTCCCTGGGAATCGGAGGAAGGCGCAATGCCGAGGAAATCCAGCACCGTGGGCGCGGCGTCGATGAGACTCGCGGTCCGCTGAACGCGGACTTGCTCTCGAATCAAACCGGGGGCGGCGATGACGAACGGCACGCGCACATTCTCATCGTAGATGAAGAGCGTGTGACCGAAATTGTGCGGATGCTGTCCGAAGGCCTCGCCGTGATCTCCAAAGACGACGAAGAGCGTGTTCTCTGCGAGTCCACGATTGCGAAATCCCTGCAGGAGCTGGCCCAGAGCCGCATCCGCGTAGTGCAACGCATTGCGATAGCGACCGAGCTCGGTGTCCTCGGGGAACGGGCCAGGGTCTGGAGTTGCGTACGGATGATGACCCGCGATCGGCAGGTAGGCGACGAAGAAGCGTTCATCCCGCGACAGCGAATCGACCCAGGAGAGGATGCGATGGACGGTGGACGGCTCGTCGACGCCGAAGCTGGAGTTCACGACGCCGCCGATGTGGCCGGCATCCTCGAGCCGGGCGAATCCCCGGCCTTCGATCATGGCCTGCATTCCCAGATACATGAACCGTCCGGAATGGAATAAAGCAGTCCGATAGCCGGCGTCGGCGGCAAACTGTGCTACCGAAGGGCACGGCATTTCGACGTGGGCTTCAGCGGGGGTGTCGAATGCAGGATATCGTGAACACAGCGTGGAGAAGAGCCCTTTGATGCTCTCGGGATAAACCGCGTAGGAGTTCTCGAAGAGGATCGATTCCGATGCCAGTCTCGTGAGATTCGGCATTGGATCTTCTGCGGCACCATACGGGCGAAGGTAGCCCGCCGCCGCGGACTCGAGTATGACGAGCACGACGTTGCGCCCGGCAGCGCTGCCGCGGTACTTCGATAGTTCCCGCGCTGCCGCGCCGGTATCAAACGGGCTCGCGCGCCAGTCGCCCTGCTCGAATTGCCTCCCCAAGGGCACGCCTGCGCCGCCCCTCACGGGCCATAACGCTCCAAAAGCGTTGCGATGCATTCCGACCGTCTCGACTCGTGCTACCGCGAACGGTCCGGCGATCACGATGAGAACTGCCGTGAGGACCATGCTCTGCGGGGCTCGGAGCTTCATTCGCATGAACAATAGTGGAAACAGGAAGCCCGCGGCCGCGACCAGAACCAGCGCACTGAGATTCGCGACGGTCAGATGGTGCTGGATCGAATCCCGCAGTGGGCCGCCAGCCGCTCGCAGCATGGCAGGCGTCACAGGAGAGGACAGGACGAGAGTGATAGGGACATTGAGCGCGACGTAGACGACCAGGGCAGCGTATGCAATCCATGCGGCCCGGCAACGTCCGGTGAGCGTGTCGAGCGCCGCGAAGATCAGCGCGACCAGCAGGTCTTGCCAGAGATATGCGATCGGCGTCCAAATTGAAAGCGGGACCGGGTTACCCGCCAGTGTCAGCAGACGAGCCAGAACCAGAACGGCGAACAGACTTGCCGCTTTCATGGTTGCACCAGGTTGAGGCGCTTGAGCAGGAACAGGGACACTCGTGCGCTCTCGGAATGTCGTGCCCAGAGCCAGTCGTGAACCAACGTTGGGCCGGCCGTGCGCCTCTTGTAAACGGCGACGCGATCGCCGATGAACGAGAGCGGAATGACCACGAGGTCAGCCTCGTCCTCGGCCGCGGGCTCGTAAACGGCGTGTACGAATTCTACGCCGCCATCGAGATAGGCTCGCGCGGTTTCGATGTTTGCGGCGCTCGCATCTACGATCGTGATCCGCGCTCCCGGAAGCATTCGCCGCAGAATGAGTGCAGTGCGTGGAAAGAGCCCGCCGCCGACGATCTTCACGGTGTGCGGTTTCGCCATCTTCGGCAGCAAGGCGCGGAAGGCGCGTTCGTGTGTCCTGAGTACAAAATGCTGCAGAGTGGTGGAACGCAGCACGCATCTTTCGAGGCCTTCGAGGTTGAATGCCTCGAGCCATCGAAGCACGGCCGGCCATCGACTGGTGCTCGTCGCGGGGCGGGCGTAGTCCGGCAGATGCGTCCAGTGTGCTCCCGGTCGACGGTGATGCTCGACGTGGTAGCCATCATTGAAGAACGAGAGGTTATAGAGCAGGCCGTAGTGGCTGATGGCGCCGCGCGCGTGCTCGTAATGACCCTGGAGGTAGCAGAGGGCGAGACCGGTGATGTAGCCGGGAACGTAGACTGAAAAGAAAAATGCGGGATCGACTGACACAATGAGTGCCCACAACCCCAATACCACGCCCATCTCGATGCTCTTATGGAGGGGATGAGATTCCGGACTCCAAGCCGTCCCCCGCTGGGAGAAGATTTCAGCTGCGGCGCCGTGATGCGCGAGGTGACGCGCCCGCCAGAGACTCTGCGGAATTCCGGTCAACAGGCTCAGATAAATCGAGTAAGAGTGATTCAGAATCCTCGACCTGAAGAACGGGAGGTGCACGAAGTTGTGGGATATCGTGTTGGAGTTCCACCAAAGACCGATCGCAATGACGGGGATCGAGGGGGCGAAGAGAAGGACGGCCGCATGCACCAGCGACAGCCCGATCAGCAGACCGTCCCACTTTGAGTGACGCATCCGTAGGTCACTTGGCCTTCAGTGCCTCTCTGATTCCCGCGAAGATGTCTTGACGCCGGTTATTCACCTTGATCAGCCCCACGCCGATCTTGTAGGTATCGGGGGCTTCCACCTTTTCGGTGGCCTGGCGAAGTCGGGACTTCGTGCTGTATCGGGACCCGAATCCGATCCCCTGCCCGGTCCCCGCAACCGCCTTGAGATCCGCCCATTCCTTGCGGCAGATGTCTTCCTTGCCCGGAGTGATCGTGTAGTAGAGGTAGCCGCGCTGCGGAGGTAGATACGCGTCGCCGCCCTGGCCGTCAGTGAGCGCGAACGCGCCCCAGATCTGAATTCTCTGCGGTGAGCTCTCGCTGGGTTCGAAGACCACCTTCTCGACGATCCCGTAAATCCCGATCGGGTCACTCGCCCATGACTTGACGGCGCTGAACAAGAGAACGATGCAAACCAGCACCAGAATCCTGGCTTTGCTGCTGTTCATGGGTCACCTCGCCTGTTGGCCGCCCGGTAATGGACAACCCTCGATTCGTGGGCGTTCACTACCGGCAACCGAGTGTCTGCCCACCCCAGAGCGTTCAGCGCCAGAGTTTACTGCAGCCGCACCTGGAACCGGATGGTGAAACGCGGATTGCCCGCGCCCTGCCCAAGCGTGCGCTTCAGCCTCACCGGCCCGTTCAGGAAAAGAGGTACCGGACTCCAGTTGAGTCAGAGTCCGGTATCCCTAGCTAGCGGTCTATAACGCGCGCAGAAAGGCGACGAGCTGCGCCTTCTCCTGGGCCGTGAGCTTGGTTTCCAGCACCACGTTGAAGAACTCAACCGTGTCATCGAGCGTCAGCAGGCGCCCGTCGTGCAGATACGGTGGGCTCTCCTTGATGCCGCGCAACGGGAAGGTCTTGATCGGGCCATCGCCCACCATCTTGTGGCCCGCGATCGTCCGCGGCGTGTAGAAGCGCTCGGTGCGCAGGTTGTGCATCGTGTTGTCCGTGTAATAGGGCGGCGCATGACACGTCGAGCACTTGCCCTTGCCGAAGAACACATCCTGTCCCGCGAGCTCCGCCGTGCTCGCCTTGCGCGGGTCGAGCCTGCCGTCGACGCCGAGCTTGGGCGCGGGCGGAAAGTCCAGCAGCGCCTGGAACTCGGCCATGAAATGCACCTGGCTGCCGCGCTCCAGAATGTTGACGCCTTTCTTGGTCGCGATCACCGGGTCGCCGTCGAAGTACGCTGCGCGCTGCTCGAACTCGGTGAAGTCCTCGACGCTCTTGAGCGCGCGCTGCGAACCGAACAGCCTCTGGATGTTCACTCCGCGCAGCGAGGGCGTGTCGATGCGATGACGCAGCTCCTGCGGGCGAATGTCGCCCACCAGGTGCGTGCCCGCGTTGGTGTGGCCGTTGGCGTGGCAGTCGAAACAGGCGACACCGCGGTGCGGCCGCTCGGAGCGCCGATCCTCAGTTGCGTTGAACTGCTGCTGCGGGAACGGCGTGAGCAACAGGCGCAGCCCCTCGATGTCCTTGGGATTGATCAGACCGTTGAAGATCTCGAAGAAGTTGTCGATCGTGATCTGCCTGCCCTGCGAGACGTCGCCGAGCTCCGGATGCGTGGTCAGGAAGATCGGTGCCGGAAACTCCGGCAGGAGATGATCGGGCAGATCGAAGTCGAGGTCGAAGCGCGTCAGGTCGCGGTCCTCCTGCTTCTTGATCTCGTCGATGTGGAACTGCGGGAACAGCATGCCGCCTTCCGGGTGATTCGGATGGGGCAGGGGCAGGAAGCCGGCGGGGAACGCATCGCTCTGGCGAATCTGCTGCGGCGACATCTGCCCGAGCCGATCCCAGCTCGTTGCGCCGGCGAGCTTCACACGCACCCCCGCCTGCACCGGTTTGCCGCGTGACATCGCCACGCCCTGTGCCGGCTGGTTACTGAGGTCGTAGCGGCTCGCGAGCAGGTCCGCGTGCCGCTTGTTCACTGCCGCCTTGGCGGCTTTCATGCGGGCCATGGTCGTCTTGAAGTCTTCCTTCGGCACGACCGGCGTGTAGCTCGAAGGCAGCGGTTTGGCGTCCGACTGCTGCGCAGCCTCCTGTGCCAGGCCGGCCGATGTCAGCAATCCCAGCGTGCAACACATGGAAAGAGACCGCGCGAGACGAGCCGCGCGGCCCGACGGTTCCGGCGTTTTCATGGGTTTGTTCCTTTTGCGACCCCACCGGAGACAAGCAACGCGCGTTCCATCGCGGGCCGCCCTACGCAACAAAGACTTGGTCCAATTCCACGCGCAGCCGTGTTGTAAAAGTAGCCACGCGCTGTAGGAAGTACAAGGAAAGCCGCGCGCCGATCGTGGTCTCAGTCGGCGGATTGGTCGCACACCACCGTGTGTTTCGTTCCAGAGCCGACATACTGGTTCCATTCCGCCGGCGTGAGCTCGCGCCGTGCCACCGCACACGCGACCTCGATCCATTGGCGGATGTCGATGTTGACGAGACGAATCGAACCGTCACCGCCGGCGAGCGCAGCAAGTGTGCCGTTCGCATTCAGCGCCATGTCCCAGACGGGCGTGTTCACGCCGACGAAGGCATCACCAATACGTTGCATCGTGGCGACGTCCCAGAGCTGGAGCCGCCTGGCGCGCGTCACACCCGAGTCCGCCGATGCGGCGGACACCAGCACCCTGCCATCAGGACTGAACGCCACGGCGCCCACCGGTCTGTCGTGGCCGCGAGCCAGAGCAAACACCGCCTTCCAATCTCTCAGCGCGATCAGAAGGACCTCGCCCGACCACCCGCCGAGAGCCGCGTGGCCGCCGTCCGGACTCAGCGCGATCGACTGAATGCCGCCGCTCAACTGCGTCTGCAGGGTCTGGAGGTCGCGCGATGGCGGCGTGCCGGACCGAGGGACTGCGACTGCATGCCGCTCGAGATTCCATCCACGATCCGCGAGGAGAAAAGCACCGTCGTTCTCGAAGGCCAGGGTGTCAGAGGGGGCGCCGCCCTGGATCACCTGCAGCCGTCGGCCTGACTCGAGCTCCCACAGGGTGATCTTGTGGCTGGCATTCGACGCGGCAAGCATGCGGTCGTCGCTCGACAGTGCGAGCTGTACGAGCCGGTCTTCTGCGCCGAATCGCCGGCGCAGGGTCGGCTTCGTGCGCGCGTCGATCGTCCACAAGCCGATCTCTCCCTGCGCCGTGCCGACGATCAGGCCATCGTTGGTGTGCAGGAAGCGGACCGCGATGACCGCAGTCGTGCTCGCCACGATACGGTGGAGGCGCCGAAAGGAGCCGGCGTCCCAGAGTTGCACCGAGCCGTCTTCGTGGCCGACCGCCATGAGCCGGCCGTCTGAGCTGAACCGCACCGAGCGCGCTGTCGAGGTGAATTCCGAGGGCGGCTTCAGCGTCGTTCCCGCCGGGTCGAGGTCCCTGATCGCCAGGCTCCCGTCGGCGCCGACGCTGGCCACCCACGCCTCGTTGGGATGGAAGGTCACGTCCGCAACACCTTCTCCATGGAGCTGAACGGGGCCCTCGACGCGCTCGCGCTTGCCGAAATCCCAGGTCCACAGCCTCCCGTCCTGATCGCCGGCGATCAACCGCGAACGGTCCGGGGACAGCGAGGCAGCCGAGATGCTTGCTTCCGCTCCCGTGTACAACAGCACAGGCGATTCGTGGCGACCTTCTCGCCAAACCACGACAACTCCCCGCTTCCTGTACCCCCCTGTCGAGTGAAACGCTCTCCTCACCCCCGGAAACCAACCACGTGTCGATCACGGCCGAGACGGTTGGCCGGGCGGTGAAGTGCAGAAGGGGGTCGTCGGAGGATCCCTTCCAGCCGGGACCATGTTTTACTTTCAGAGCGGACTCCATCTCGTAGTAGGTGTTGTCGTTCGGATTGACGAAGTGCGCCGCGCCGGGTCCTGTCACGAGCACCCGGCTCGAAGAGAGGAATCCGACCGTGCTCGCCCCCTCGGGAAGGCTGGGGAGGGTGGAGGCGTACACGAGGTCAACGTCAGCGCGATCGAAGGCCCAGACGAACAGGTTGGCCGCTCCATCGACGGCCGCGAGGCGCTTGCCGTCGGGAGCGAAGGCCACATCCCTGATGGCCTGCCGATCCATTTCTGCCCACCGCTCCGGTTCAGAACTGTAAGGCACGAGGTCTTTCCCGCGTCCCGAGAAGGCTGCGCCGAGCGGCCGGCCGCGGCTGACATCCCATAACTGGATCAACCCGTCGTGATGAGAAGCGGCGAGCACTGCGCCCTCCGGGTGAAACGCCGCACCGGTGAGAAATCCCCGGGACCTGCCGGGCTTTTCCGGATCATTCAATCGCGAGATCAGCTTCGGGCGAGGCCAGGATGATCAGGTAGCGGCTCGCGTTGAGTGCTTCCTCGATCAACGTCCAGAGTGCCGGGTTCGCCGCGAGGCTCGTGTCGTCGCGAAACACGTGCAGGGCGCGCAGCCGATACCAGGGCTTCCCCAGCGAGTGCAACGCGCTTTGAATTGCCTTCGCGAGAACGCGGTCCGCGACGTGGCTGTACGAGACGAAGGCGTCGTACCGCTGGCCCGGTTCACGCGGGCGTGCATCTGGTGCGTTCCTGGTGTCGATGGGCATGACCAATGCCGGTGAGGGCCCCCCGGGCCACGCATGCCATTGTAAGTTCGTTTTGCAGCCGTTTACTGCAGCCGCACCCGGAACCGGATGGCGAAGCTCGGATTACCCGCGACGCTGGCGGCGTTCATTACACCGGCCGGTGCGATGCGAAAACCGGTCACGTTCGGATCGAAGCCGTTGGCGTCGGGGACGGGCGTGTAGTTGTAAGGCGCGCCGCCGCCGGGCTGGTTCGAATACGTCACGTGCGCGGCGTAGTTGAAGGTGAGCCCGCTCACCGGGCTGCCGTTGATGAAGACGATCGGATCGCCGCTCGCGGTCGACACGAACAGCGCAGAGTTGGCCGGCACGGGATCGGTAATTGCCAGCGTGCTCGCATCGACGGTGCCCGGTCCCTGGTTAGTGACGGCGATCGAGTAGAGTTGCACGCTGCCCGGAATGCGCTTCGGATTGACCGCGTTGTTGAACGGGTCCGAGATCACCTGCGAGGTCTTCGCCACCACCAGTGTGGGCAGTGGAATCACCACACTGAACGTGCCGATGCCGAGGTCGGTCACGATCCCCTCCGTGCCCTCCGTGCCGACGACACGAATCGTCCAGGCCCCGGGTGGCGCGTTGCCGGACAGGGCGTAACTGAGCTCGTAGGTGCGCGTCGCGGCGCCCGAATCCGCTACCTGCGTCATGACGACACTGTTGAGCACCGTGCCGGCGCTCGGATCGAGAAGCGTCAGGCGTGCGTCCGCGATGTCGAAGCTGCCGAACGGATCGCTCACGACCGCGCGCATGTATACCGTCGCGCCCGGCGCGAACGTCGGCGCGAGAATCACACCCGGGAAAGCGTCGCTGTAGGTCAGAACGCTGTTGACGTTGATGACCGTATTGCTCGACAGGCCCACGTTGGAGCGCGCCGACGAGACGGGGTCAATGGGCCAGATCGTGATCGTGCGATTCGCCTGCGTCGTGGTGTTCTGCACCCGCAGCGAGATCGTGGCTCCGGCGGGCAGGTTCACTGCGCCGATCGGCACGACCAGGGTGCGAAGCTGTGGCGTCGCGGCGGGCAGCCCCGTGAGGCTCTGCGTCACGGTGCCGAGTGTTCCCACGCCGCTGGCCAGCAGCGTGACCGTGACGTTGCGTGCCCCGTTGTTGTTCGCCGAACGCGTCATCCACAGCTGCACAGGTACGTTGCCGGCTGGCAGCGAGATTCCGCTGGCAAGCGCCGGTGCCAGCGTCCAGGTCTGCAGCGCATTCGCGCCATTGATCGTTACGCTCGTCTGCGGCGACGGCGCTGGAGTTCGGGAAAGCTGCAGACCCGGCGTGCCATGGACATAGAGTGGCTTTACGCCGCTCGAAGGAATCTGCGACTGCGAGACGATGAGCTGCGGGGCAGAGGGTGTCGCACCCGGCCCGTTCGGGTTGGCGATCGTCGCGGTGTTGTCGACCGTCGCGCCCATCGGTGTGCCTGCGGCGACGCGAACTTCGAACACGACCGTCACGCTGCCGTTGGCGGGCACCGTGACGTTCGTGACGTTGAGGAACCCGTTGCCGTTGGCTCCCGTGCCGGCGCCGGTCGAATTGTCGATCGCGCCCGCGGGCAGCGCCGTGACCGTGAAGTTGCCGACATTGGCCGGCACGTCGTCCGTCACGCTCACGTTCGGCGCGATGATTCCCGCGGTTTCGGTGAGTGTGATCGTGTAGCGCAGCGTGTCGCCCGGGTTCGCATCGCCGCCGTTCAGATCGACGACGCTCTTGGTCGAAGTGGACAGATCCGGCAACCGGATGTTGGTCGGATTGCTGGCGGTGTTGTTCGCAGGGTTAACGTCGAGACTCGCGCTCGTGACGGTGGCGCTGTTCGTTACCGCCGGCGCGCCGGCTTGCGAGGCGAGCACGGTCAGCAGCAGGTCGGGCAACGAGCCGCCGGTCGGCACCGGTGGCGCGTGAGTGCAGGTCACCGCCTGCGCCGCGTTCGAGCAGTTCCATCCCGCACCGCTCCCGGAGACGAACGACAGCCCCGCCGGCAGCGTATCGGTGATCGTGACGGGATTGTCGTCCGGTTCCACGCCGACGCCGGTCGCGTTGCTGACACGCAGCGTATACGTGCCGGTGCTGCCGGCCGTGAAATCGCCGACGTGCGTCTTGGTGAGGCTGAGGTCGACTACCGGCTCCGAGGTCACGCTGACGACCTGGGCCGTGAGGAGCACCAGGTCGCCGCCGGCGGAGAACACGGTGGTCGCCGAGGTCTGGCCTGGTGCGATGAACGCATCGACGGTGAACGTATCGGCGTCGGCGCCGTAGCTCGTGGCGACACCCAGCGTGTTGACCGTGCCGTCGTACGGCTGCACCACCGGATCGCTGCCGGCGACGTTGATGCCGTCGTCGAGTGCGCTGCCGTTGAAGCTCAACGATTCGCTGAAGCCGTTGAGCGGGGTGGAGTTACCCGGATCGCCTTCCCAGGCGATGATCGCCATGCGCCCGTCGATCGGGGCGGCGGGAACACGGAATCCGTCGGGCGTGAGCGTCAGCGAGTCGCCGCGGAAAAACTCCAGGCCGTCGAAGACGTTGATGGCGCGCAAGGGCTCGGCCGCACGCTCATAAATGACGACCATGCCCCAGCCGGCGAGCACCGCGGCGCTGCCGCAGTGAGGTGCTCCCGTGTTGACGGTGAGTCCGCCGAACGTGAAGCTGCCGTTGCCCGTGACCTGCCCGGTGACGTCGGCGAAGCCGCCGAAGTAGGGGAAGTTGGTGCCGCCGTTGTTGAACGTGGTGGTGAAGGTGCGGCTCGCGGCGATCGCGCCCGCGTTGAGGATTACCTGCGAATCGACGGTCCCGCCCGATCCGCCCCAGTACAGGTACGCGGCGACGAGGGTCGCGCCCGCAGGCACGCCCGTGACCGTCGCGGTGCTGGTCGCCGCGACCGCGCAAGCGTCACCGGTGTTCGGCTGCGTGCGCAGCGAACCGCCGGTGGCGACGAAGTTCATGTTGCCGACGTAGCGCTGATACCGCGTAATCGGCGCGGCCTGCGCAAAGACCAGCGAGGGGCCGATCAACAGCCCCACGAAGGCCAGCAACGCCAATGTTCGCCTCATTGCGGACCCGGGTTACTCTTGGGAAGCACTGCCGGACGCGGCGCCCGTCACGCGATCATTGCGATCGATGACGCCCGAACGGCCGCGGAACTCTATAAGTCTTTGAATGAGAAGCCGCGCCGAGTTCTTCACATAAGAGTTGGAGCGAGCGTGACCGAACGCACAATTCATGAGCCGGCGCGCCCGGTGCTGGCGCTGGTGGTGGCCGTGGCCGAGAACGGCGTCATCGGCAACGGCAACCGTCTACCCTGGCATCTGTCCGCGGATCTGAAGCATTTCAAGACCGTGACGATGGGCAAACCCATGCTGATGGGCCGCAAGACCTACGCATCGATCGGCAAGGCGCTGCCCGGCCGGCGCAGTCTCGTGCTCACGCGCGATGCCGGTTTCGCCGCGCCCGGCGTCGAACGCGTCGCAACTCTCGACGACGCGCTCGCGCGCACGCGCGACGCGGAGGAACTCGCGGTGATCGGCGGCGCCGAGGTGTATCGGCTGTGCCTGCCGCGAGCGCGGCGCATCTACTTCACGCGCGTGCACGCCAGCCTCGCGGGCGACACGCGCTTCCCGGACATCGACTGGACGCAGTGGCGGTGCATGGAACGCAGCGTGCACCCGGCTGACGAGAAGAATGCGTATGCGATGACCTTCTTCAGGCTGGAAAGGGAATGAGACGGTAACGCGGTGCCGGGTCGGGGGCTCACGTCCTGCACTTATCCACATTTCCCGAAACGCAACCTGCCGTCGGGGACGTGAGCCCCCGACCCGGCATTGAATTCGTCTATTCCTTGTACAGCCAGGCTCCGGCGATCGTAGCGAGGATCATCTCGACCAAGCCTTGCGCGCCCCAGCGCACGAGGAGGTCCTGCGGATACAGGCCGAGCGTGCCGTAGCTGATCAGGCCGATGAGGTACCCGGTGAAAAACGTGACCACGGCGACGATGACGGCGGTCTTCACGCCGGCGCCGAAGCGCGGCCGCGCGGCAACATAGAAGAAAATCAGGCCGAATCCCATCAACAGGCTGAAGAGGGCACCAAACAACGCGCCTGACATTCCGGCCGGCATCGTGAGGCTGTGCTCCTGCAGAGCGCGCAGCATCGCCGCCGCATACGTCGGTCCCATTGCGCCTTCGATCAGAAAGATGACGACTCCGGCGACCAGGCTGCCGAGGATCAAGCGGCCGACATTGATTCCACCCATGTGAACCCCCTGAAATTGTCGTTGGCGATTTGTTGTTGGTCGTTGTTCTTCTTGCAACTGCACCTGGGCGGACGGCTCCGCCCGCACTCTTGGTGCGCGCGCAGCCTACGCCCGGAGCGCCGCGCTACGCAATGGAGAACTGATCGATGACCCATAGCCATGTCCCGTCGCCTTGTCGGCGGGCGATCTCAGCGGTCACGCTGCCATCGGGACTGCGAGTTGAAGTGAGTGCCACGTCGCCACTGATGATGGCCGGGCGTTGATCTCCGAAGTCAAATTTTCGACCCGTTGCCACCAGTTCGGCGTAGAACGCTCGGATTGCTTCCCTGCCCAGCGTCAACCGCCCGCCACCGCAGTCAAGGACGGCACGGGGTTCATAAAGGGCCGCCATTCCGTCGACATCTCCCGCCCTCTCGCGGGAAACCAACAGCCGCTCCAGATCCTGAGGATCACGCGCTGGCTCACGGCTTACTTCATCGGCCATAAACGACGCTCCTCTGACGGCAATCCGATCGGACTGAGACACTACTGGTACCTGGCTCAGTCGCGTTTGACGCCGCTCTGCAGCTCCCGGTCGAAGAACGCCAGAGTTCGTTCCCACGCGAGTTTGGCCGCCGCGGCGTCGTAGCGCGCGGCGGAGGTGTCGTTGTGGAACGCGTGGTTGACGCCTTCGTAGCGATGCAGCTCGTAGCGCTTGCCGGTCTTCTCGAGCGCTTGCTGGAACGCTGGCACATTGGCATTGATGCGCTCGTCGAGCCCGGCGTAGTGCAATAGAAGCGGGGCCTTGATGTTCGGAACGGTGGCCAGATCGGGCGTCTGACCGTAGAACACCACCGCAGCGTCGAGCGTCGGATCCGCGGCGGCCATGCGTCCGACCAATCCGCCGCCCCAGCAAAAGCCGACCGCGCCGATTCGCCCCGTCGTCTCCTTGCGATCGCGCAGCCATTTCACGGACGCCACCGCGTTTTGCAGCGTCTGCCCGGAATCGAGCTTGCCGATCATTTCGCGCGCGGTGTCCTCGTTCGAGGGCGTGCCGCCGGCCGGCGACAGAAAATCGGGTGCGAGCGCGACGTACCCAGCGAAGGCCAGTCGGCGCGCGACGTCCTCGGTATGCGGATTCAGGCCGCGGTTCTCGTGAATGACCACCACGCCGGGCGAGGGCATCGACTTGTTGCGCGGCTTTGCGAGGTAACCGCGCAACTCGCCCGTGGCGCCGGGATACTTGACGATCTGCGTGGCCACGCGCCGGTCCTCGGGATCGATCTGCGCCGCGCCAGCCTTGCTGGCCTGGAGCAGCGGCAACAATGCCGTCGCGGCGGCCATGCCGCCCGTCAGTGTCGCGAGGCGTTCCAGGAACGTACGGCGGTCGAGTGGCGTGTGGGTGTACTGGTCGTACAGGTCGATGATGCGTTGATCGATGCGTTCATCCATGGGGAGGTCCTCGTGCCTGTCTGATGGCGCCTGTCGGATGGCAGTACGTCGCTGCTTTCGTATGATGCACAAATCGTCGGAGTTGCCGACTCTACCAAGGATTGCCATGTTCAGCCTTCCGCCGTTCGATGCGGCCACTCTGATTGCGTATTGCGCGGCCTGTGTCCTGCTGATCATCTCGCCGGGGCCGGGCCAGGCACTGATCATCGCGCGCACGGTCGAGGGCGGCACGCGCGCGGGAGTGCCGACGGCGATCGGCTTGCAGATCGGCACGCTGGTGCACACCGTCGCTGCCGCGCTGGGCCTGTCTGCGATTCTGGCAACCTCTGCAGCGGCTTTCACGGTGGTCAAGTACGCGGGCGCGGCCTATCTCATCGTGCTCGGCATCCTGACGCTGCGTCGTGCGGGACGCGGGTCGCCCGCGGCGGCGGCCGAACCCGCACTGCCACGCGACCGGCGACGCCTCGTGCTGCACGCGGCCATTACCGGCACGCTGAATCCGAAGGTGGCGCTGTTCTTTCTCGCCTTCCTGCCGCAGTTCGTGCATCCCGAGCGCGGCATGGTCCTGCTGCAGTTCCTGACGCTCGGCGTGATCCTCTCGCTGATCGGCGTGATCGGTGACTCGCTCGTGGCGTTTGCGATGGGACGCCTGAGCGGCCGGATGCTGGCGAACAAGCGCCTCGCCGCGTGGCGCGAGCGCACGACGGGAGTCGTGCTGATCGCGATCGGGTTGCGGCTCGCGTTTGTCGCGCGGCGTTCTGCTTGACGCGCCAGCTCTGTTCCACGTTGCTCTGCTTTCTCCTGGCCGCGTCGGCCGCCGCTGCGGGCACACCGCAAAGCACCTGTCATGGCAGCGTCAGCAATGGCAGGCTGGAGGATGGCGTGAAGCTGCCGACCGAAGGCAGGAACTTCGAGCCCTACAGCCTGGTCGGCGCATCGCTCGGGCGCACGTACGTGCATTCAACGGTCCTGGCGACGGTCGTCGACGCGTATGGCGTTCTGGAGACGGCGCTACCGGGTGTGACGTTCGTCTACGGCGAAACCGGTTGGCGCAACGGGATCGGGATCAAGCAGGTGATTTTCGACACGCAATACCTGCCGAAGCTGTTCGCCACGACTCGCGGTGCCTGGCTCGAGCGAAACGTGAGCTTCATGCGGCGCGAGCCCTGGATCCGGCATGACGAGCACTACCACGTGGACTTTGCGGTAAGGTGTTCGTGATTCACCGCAGCAACGAGCGCCGTCCACGATTCATGATCTTGCACGTCGCGGATGGCTGAACAGCCTTCGTACGCTACCTGCACGATTGCGTCGGGTGTATCCTCCGGCACGCAACCTCTCGACAGATGTCATCAGACAAGGAGATGTCTATGGCGACCAAGCGATCCGCTCGAGCGGCCCGAATTCAGCTCGATGAATTCACGCAACTCGCCTTCGAGTCCGTGCTCCGGGCCTCCGAACTCAGAAGACTCCCCGCGAACAAATTCCCCGGCCCCATCATCTTTGGCATCATCTGGTGGCCCGAGGGGCTGCCGACACCGGGCGGCGCAATCGGAGCTCCTCGCGCTGGCGGCTAGTCCCGATGAAAAAAGAGGAGGGACCCCTCTGTCCGAGCGCTCAGCCGGAGATGGCGGGCAGCTTCGTGTTCGCAGTCATCGGTGGCACAGCGTGTGAACCGCGAGCCGCATATCTCGCTCAGCCGCAACCGACGACTCCGGAGCTCCTCGCGCTCGCGGTTCCCGTGCATCCCACGGAAATCTTCCGCTTCGCAGCGGCCTGCGCTGGCAGCGCGTGCCAACACTACGATGGCTCGCGCTGTCGCCTGGCCGAGCGAACGGTGCAACGGCTCGAGCCGGTCACGGAATCGTTGCCCGCGTGTCGTTTGCGTCCGCAGTGCCGGTGGTGGCAACAGGAAGGCAAAGCCGCCTGCCTGCGCTGTCCCCAAATTGTCACGCAACTTTACGTCCCGACGGAGCTGCTCAGAGAAGTGGCAGACCCCGCCTGAGCGTTAAGTGGGACCGCCGAGGCCTGCGCCGCTGACGAGATACAACGCAAACGTACCGAGCCAGTGACTGCCTTCGTAATGCTCGCTTGAAACGGCCGGAAGCGCAGCCTTGCGATGCAGCGCCGCCGCTGCGCGCAGCGCCGGGACACGGCGATCTGCCTTCGCCAAACCGCTGGCGATGCCCTCGAGCATCCACGCCCGGCTGAGATTCAGGCCGTCGATGTGCGCAAGCTTCGGATCTGAGCGGTCAGTGACGATGCCGGGTTCCAGCCAGTTCGCCGTCGCGTTGCCGGGAATCGTCGGCAGGAAACCCCTGAGCCATTCGCGATACTCCGCCGGCGGCAGTGCGCGGCGCATGAAGTCGGCCTCGGCGAGACAGGGCGAAAGGAAATCCTCGCCTGAGGGCTCGTAAGCCAGAGGACAGTTGCGATCCCCGGCGTAGAACGAGCGCGCCTTCCCGGCCAGCAGATCGAGCATCTCCCGATCGCCGGCCACCTTCGCCCAATCCCAGATCAGGCCGAACGCGAAGGCGGTCTGACTGTGCTCGCCGACGCGGATCGGATAGCGCAGTTTCGGCAACCATTCCTTGATGCGCGCGGAGGCTTGCGCTTCCAGTGGTTGCAGGGTCGCGGCCCACGTTTGCGCGTCGGAATCCTCCCAGCTGCGCAACTCCGCCGCGAGCTGCAAGAGCCATGCGAGTCCATACGGGCGCTCGAACGAGGCGCGGCCCTCGGTTCGCAAGTACGCGACCTCTGCCACGATGTTCCCCGGCGTGAGGCTCTGCGCCAACGCGGCGCGCGCGGGCCCGGCAAACGACGCGTCGGGGAACATGCGGGCTGCGCGCACCAGCAGCCAATGACCGTGCACCGCCGAATGCCAGTCGTAGCAGCCGTAGAAGGCTGGCGTGAGTAGCCGCGGAGGGCGCGCATCGATGTCGCTCGCCAGGGTGTGCGAGATCTTGTTCGGGTACTCGCGGTGCGCACAGTCGAGTGCCAGATGCACGAAGCGACCCGCGGCCGCTTCCGAAAGCGGAGGCTCGGCGGCCATGCTGGGAGCGGCGAGGATCGGCGCCAGCAACGCGAGCAGCGCTGAACAGGTTCCAGGTCTGCGGGGTTTCAAGAACGTAGCCCTGATACTGCCGATCCGACAGCCAGCGGCTCGAGCGAGGACTGCACCAGACGCGCCGCCTGTGCCATATCGACGCCACCCATTTCGTGCGCGTTCCGCGTGAGCTGATCGAGAATCGATTGCTGCACCTTGCCGCGCTCGAAGGCCTGCGCGTAGCCGATCTCGTGGTGGAACATCACCATCGAGTAGCGCGGGATGAAGCGCTCGGGGAAGCGCCGCTCGAGCTCGAGCGACAGCTCCTTCTGCAGCTGGAACTTCGGGCTCGCGCACGTTGTCGCGCATCTCGACGTAGTTCTCCAGCGCCATCTCGGCGATCGCGTCGGTGTCGGGCTTGCGGCGGCGCTCGAACTCCGCGAACAGCGTCGTGCCACCCGTCGTCGCTCGTCGAGCAGCTCGTCCAGGACCACGCAATCCTCGAACGCCGCGTTCATGCCCTGGCCGTGGAACGGCACGATCGCGTGCGCCGCGTCGCCGATCAGCAGGACGCTGCCGGCCGCATGCCACGGCGTGCAGTGCACGGTCACCAGGTTGCCGGTCGGATTGCCGAAGAAGTCGTGCGCCAGCTCCGGCATCAGCGGGACGGCGTCGGGGAACCGGCGCGCGAAGAAGCGTCTCGACCGCTGCCTGGTCGGTGAGGGCCGCGAAACTCTCGTCGCCGCTGCGCCGGCAGGAACAGGGTCACGGTGAAGCTGCCGTCGATGTTCGGCAGCGCGATCAGCATGAAGCCGCCGCGCGGCCAGATGTGCAGCGCCTTGGGCTCGAGCGTGCGACCCGTCGGGGCCGGGCGGAATCGTCAGCTCCTTGTACCCGTGCGGCAGCATCCTCGGTCGCTTTGCGATCGCCCGCGCGCACCAGCGCCTCGCGACTGCGGAGCCCGCGCCGTCGGCGGCAATCACGGGCGCCGCGGCGATCGCGCGTGACTTCGCCGGAAGCTTCATCCAGCACGGTCAGCGCGCCGCCGCCGAAATCGACGTCGCGCAGTTGTGACGAAAGTGGATCGACGACGTCGGCGCGCTGCTCGAGCCGCTCATCAGGAGCTTGTTCAGCGCGGCGCGCGACACGGAGTAGATCGCCTTCGCGCTCGTTCTGGCCGTAGGGCAGGAGCGAAGTCGTGCCCTCGGGCGTCGTGGATCATCCGGCCGCGCATCGGAATCATGAGCGGCTGCACCGCCTCGAGACGCCGGCGCGTCTGCAGCGCGTCGATGCCGCGCGCCGCGAGCGCGAGGTTGATCGAGCGGCCGCCGCGCGACGCTCGCGCCGCATGTCGGGCCGGCGCTCGTAGACTGTGCCGCGAAGCCGCGGCGCGCGAGAAAGATCGCCAGCAGGCTGCCGGCGGGGCCGGCTCCGACGAGTGGTGGCAGGCGGACGTGCCTCGGATCATGCGTCGGACGATCAGCCCGGAAGCCTGCATCGGCACAATTGATCGCTTCCGAAAGGATCGTCGACGAATTCCCAAACCTCCTCGAACGGTTGTAGAGCGGCACCGGCGCCACGCGGATCACGTCGGGCTCGCGCCAGTCGCAGATGACGCCGCGGCGATTCGAGCAGCTCGAATACCGACTTGCCGGTTGCCGCGCCGTGATCAGGCGCAGCGAGAGCTGGCAGCCGCGCGCCTGCGGATCGCGCGGCGTGACGATCGCGACATGCGCGGCGAGCTGCGCTCGAGCAGCGCTTCGAGATAGCCTGTGAGGCGCAGCGACTTCTCGCGCAGCCGCGCGATGCCCGCTTCCGCGAAACAACGCGAGCGATGCGATCAGCGGCGCGAGCGAGAGGATCGGCGGGTTGCTGAGCTGCCAGCCTTCCGCGCCCGCGAGCAGCTCGAAATCCGGCTCCATGAGGAAGCGCGTTTCCTGTCGTGTCCCCACCAGCCGGCGAAGCGCGGCAGATCGAGCGATCGCGCGTGCCGCTCGTGCACGAAGCAGCCGCCGACCGCGCCCGGGCCCGCGTTCAGGTACTTGTAGCTGCACCACACGGCGAAGTCCGGCGTCCCAGTCGTGCAGCGCGCAGCTCGAGGTTGCCGGCCGCGTGCGCGAGGTCGAAGCCGACGCGGCAGCCCTGCGCGTGCGCGGCCGCGTGATGCGCGCCGATGTCGAACGCCTGCCCGGTGAGGTACTGCACGCCGGGCAGCAGCACGAGCGCGATGCGCTCGCCTTCGCGCGCGAGCAGCGCCTCGATGTCTTCCGTGCCGCACGCATGCTCTCGCCGGCGCGCGGCGCGAGCTCGAGCAGCGCCTCGCGCGGGTCGATAGCCGTGACAGGCGATCTGCGACGCGACGGCGTAGCGGTCCGACGGAAAGGCGCCGCGCTCGATCAGAATGCACGTGCCGCTCGCGCGTCGGGCGGTAGAAGCTCACCATCATCAGGTGCAGGTTCACGGTGAGCGTGTTCATCGTGACGACTTCGTGCGGCCGCGCACCCACCAGCAGGGCGGTATCCGCCGCGAGGTGCTCGTGGTACGGCAGCCACGGGCGCTGCGCGCTGTGATGGCCCTTGACGCCGAGCTGGGCCCAGTCGTCGAGCTCCTGCTGCAACAGGCCGGCGACGCCTTTCGGCTGCAGCCCGAGCGAATTGCCGCACGAGATAGAGAGCCGCTTCGCGTGCCTGGCCGCGCGGCAGATGAAAGCGTCAGCGGAGCTCGCGCAGCGGATCGGCGCGGTCCAGCGCACGCGCCCCCTCGCGGCTCAGCTCGCTCCTCACCTGGCGATTCTCGTATCGTGGACGCGGTCCGCGTTGGCGCGCCACACGCCGTCGGGTGTTTCGAGCGTGAGCCGCCTCATCCGAAACGCGCCTGGTCGAGTCCGAGCCATTCGAGCGCGGTGCCGTGCAGCAGGCGCGCCTCGGTCGCCGGCTCCAGGCGCATCGATTCGATCAGCGTGCCGGGATGATCCTCGCCGAGCGGGAACGGGTAGTCGCTGCCGAGCGCGATGGTCTGCGCGCCCATGAGCTTGAGCAGGTAGCGCAGCAGCTCCGGATCGTGCACCAGCGAGTCGACGTAGAAGCGGCCGAGGTACTCGCGCGGATTGGTGCTGTTGTTGACGGCGACCAGGTCGGGCCGCGCGTTGAAGCCGTGCTCGATGCGCCCGAGCGTCGCGGGAAATGCGCCGCCGCCGTGGGCGAAGCACGACGCGCAGGTTCGGCAGCCTCTCGAACACGCCGCCGAAGATCATGCAGCAGATCGAGAGCGAGGTCTCCGCCGGCATCCCGACCAGCCACGGCAGCCAGTACGCGATCATGCGCTCGCGGCCGAGCATGTCCCAGGGATGGACGAAGACCGCGGCGCCGAGATCCTGCGCGGCGCTCGAACACTCGAAGACGCGCGGGTCGTCGAGATTGCGGCCGTTGATGTGCGAGCCGATCTGGATGCCCGCGAGCCCGAGCTCCTTGCACGCAGCGCTCGAGCTCCCGCACCGCGAGGTCCGGCTCCTGCATCGGCACCGTGCCGAGCCCGATGAAACGCGTCGGATAGCGTCGCCACGAGCCCGGCGATGTGATCGTTCAGCAAGCGCGCTCAGGTCGAGCGTGTCCTGGCGCGCGCCCAGTAGCTGAACATCACCGGCACGGTCGAGAGCACCTGCACGTCGACGCCGGTGCGCTCGCAGTCCTCCAGGCGCCGGTCCGGATCCCAGCAGTTGGCTTCGATGTCGCGGAACAGCTTGCCCTCCTGCGACCATGCGCGCGCAGCCCGGGCCGGTGTGCTCGATCTGCACGCAGCCGCCGTAGCCGTAGCGCTCCTGCGAGATTCGGCCAGTTCTCGGGAAGGATGTGGGTGTGGATGTCGATCTTCAGCGGACGGGCCATTGGCGCGCGTCAACGCGGGTCGGCGGCTTTGGCGGCGGCTGCATCACGGCGCCGCACTGCTTGCAGGTGCGATGCTCGAGGCTCGCGAAGAAACGCTCGAACACCGGCGGAAACTGGGTCTCGATGTTCGTCGAGCTCGAAGTACTCTTCGTAGAGCAGCGCGTGGCAGTTCTCGCAGTACCACTGCAGCCCGTCTTCGCTCGCCGGCGCGGCGCTTGCGCTCGATGACCAGGCCCACCGTGTCGGCATAGCGCTGCGGCGAGTGCGGCACGCGCGGCGGCAGCAGGAAGATCTCGCCTTCGCGGATCGGGATGTCGACGCGCCGCCCGTCCTGCATGGTCCTCAGCACCATGTCGCCTTCGAGCTGGTAGAAGAACTCCTCGCCCGGGTCGTCGTGGTAGTCCTTGCGCGAGTTCGGCCCGCCGACGACCATGACGATGAACTCGTCGTCCTGGAAGACCTTCTTGTTGCCGACCGGCGGCTTGAGCAGGTGGCGGTGCTCGTCGATCCACTGGCGGAAGTTGAAGAGCCTGTATGGGGCGCATGGTCGGTGGCTCAGTCCTCACGGCAGTGTGGCGATGCACTTGAGCTCGATCGCGATCGGCCCGGGCAGTCGTCGCCACGCCCACCGTCGTGCGGCAGGGCTGCACCTTGCCGAAGTACTCGGCGTAGAGGCGATTGTAGGTCGCGAAGTCGCGCTCCAGGTCCGTGAGGAACACCGTCACGTCGACCAGCCGCTCCCAGCTCGAGCCCGGCGTCCTCGAGGATGACGCGCACGTTCTCGAACACCGCGCGGCACTGCGCCTCGATGTCGTAGCGCGACGACGCCTGCCGCCGGCGTCGAGCTCGACGCCCGGGATCTCCTTCTCGCCGCGCCGGCGCGGACCCATGCCGGAGAGGAACAGCAGGTTGCCGACGCGCCGGCGTGCGGGTAGGGGCCGAGCGGCTCCGGGCGCGCGCGGTGGAGAGAATGACGTCGGGCATGGTCGATGGCTCGTGACGGTCAGATACTTGATGCAGACGTTGCTGGGCTCGGTGAAGAAGCGCAGCGCCTCGAACCCGCCCTCGCGGCCGACGCCGGAGTGCTTCACGCCGCCGATCGGCGTGCGCAGGTCGCGCAGCATCCAGGTGTTGACCCAGACGAGGCCGGCCTCGAGCTGCGCGGCGACGCGATGACAGCGCGCAGTGTCGCGGCTCCACACCGATGCCGCGAGGCCGTACGGCGTGCCGTTGGCGATGGCGAGCGCCTCGGCCTCGTTCGTCGAAGGGCAGAAGCGTGGCCACCGGGCCGAAGATCTCCTCCTGGTTGGTCCGGCAGGAGCGGCGGCAGGCCGTCGATCAGCGTGGGCTCGACGAACCAGCCCTCGCGGCAGCGCGAGCCCGCGACACTCGCCGCGTTTGCCGCCGCAGAGAATGCGGCCGCCTTCGGTGCGCGCCAGCTCGATCGCGCCGCATGCACCTTGTCGAGGTGCGCGGCGGATACGAGGGCGCCCTGGTCGGTATCGGCATAGACCGGGTCGCCGACGCGCAGCGCCCGGACGCGAGCCACGAACGCATCGCGGAAGCGCTCGTAGATCGAGTGTTCCACCAGAACGCGCGAGCCGCACAGGCAGATCTCGCCCTGGTTCGCAAATGCGGCACGCACCGTGCCTTCGATCGCGGCCTCGAAGTCGCAGTCGGCGAACACGAGCGCTCGGATTCTTGCCGCCGAGCTCCAGCGACAGCTTCTTGAACTGCGGCGCCGCCGCGGCGGCGATGTGCCGGCCCGTGGCCGTGCCGCCCGTGAACGAGATCGCGCGCACTTCCGGGTGCATGACGATCGCATTGCCGACCTGCGTGCCGTGGCCGTGCACGATATTGAGCACGCCCCTGGGCAGGCCGGCTTCGATGCAGCGCTCCGCGAGCATGGAGGCGGTGAACGGCGTGACCTCCGAAGGCTTGGCCACGACGCAGTTGCCCGCAGCGAGCGCCGGAGCGATCTTCCAGGTGAGCAGGTAGAGCGGCAGATTCCACGGCGAAATACCGGCGACGACGCCGAGCGGCTGGCGCAACGTGTAGTTGATGGCGCCGGTCTCCATCGCATGCGCCTCGCTGGCGAACTGCGTGGCGGCCGCGGCGAAGAAGCGCAGATTGCTGATGGCGCGCGGGATGTCGAGCGAGCGGGCGAGAGCCACGGGTTTGCCCGTGTCGCGCGATTCGGCCTGTGCGAACAGCTCCAGGTCGCGCTCGACCAGGTCCGCGAGCCTGTTCAGCCAGCGCGCACGCTCGGCGCCGGGCAGGTCACGCCAACCGGGGAACGCCGCCCGAGCCGCCGCCACGGCGGCCTGTACATCGTCCGCATCCGACTCCGGTGCGCGCGCGTAGACCTGGCCGGTGGCGGGCTCCCATACGTCGAACCAGCGCCGCGCGGCCGCACCGCAGTAGTCGCCGTCGATCAGATTGCGCAGCTCCAGCATCACGGTCATTCTAGATCGGTGGCGAGCCAAACGACACTCGAGGCGCCGTCGCTGGCGGAAATACTGTCCGCGCGGGAGAGAATCCGCGGCAGCGTCCTGCGGACGCCGCTGGTGCGCCTTCGTGACGGCGACAGCGACGGCGGCGGGGAGCGCGAGATCTACCTCAAGCTCGAGAACCTGCAGCCTACCGGCAGTTTCAAGATGCGCGCGGCCGCAAATGCCATGGCGGCAGCGGCGCCGGGCGATCTGGAGAGAGGAGTGTACACCGCGAGCGCCGGCAACATGGCGCAAGGGGTCGCGTGGAACGCACGTGCCCGCGGGATACCGGCCCGGATCATCGTTCCCGATCATGCACCGCTGAACAAGCTGCGCGCGATCGAGGCCCTCGGTGGAGAAGTGGTGAAGCTGCCCTTCCACCAATGGTGGGAAGTGCTGGTGGCGAACGGCTCAGCCACGGAGCAAGGCTACTTCATTCACCCGGTCTGCAATCGCGAGGTCATCGCGGGCAACGGCACGATCGGACTCGAGATCGTCGAGGAGCTGCCCGACGTGGACACGGTCATCGTGCCCTATGGGGGCGGGGCATTGTCGACCGGAATCGCCATCGCGATCCGCGCGCAGCGGCCCGACGCGGAGGTGCATGCGTGCGAGGTGGAAACCGCCGCTCCGCTCGCCGCGAGCCTCGATGCGGGTGAGCCCGTGACGGTCGACTACAAGGCGACCTTCGTCGATGGCATCGGCAGCAGTAGCGTGCTGCCGCCCATGTGGCCGCTCGTCATCGCGGCGTTATCCGGTTCGCTGGTGGTGTCGCTCGAGGAGATCGAAGACGCCATTCGCCGGCTCTTCACGGCTCACCGCGTGGTAGCGGAAGGCGCAGGCGCGAGCTCGCTCGCCGCAGCGCTCGCCAACGCGGATATCGGCCGGCGAGTGGTGTGCATCGTTTCCGGTGGCAACATCAATATCGAGACGCTGGCACGAATCGTGACCTAGAGCGAGCCGCCGTGGCCTGGGGCTGACTTATCCTGGGTAAGTCAGCCCCAGGCCACGGCGGCTCGTTGCGCCCGTTCGACACTAGCCAGTGTTGCGATCGGACTGTTTGGCGAGGACGAGGCGCCCATCCTCGGCCGGTATGCGCGTACCCGGATCGTGATCCATGCGCACGACGCCTTCCTCGTCGCCGAGCTTGTAGCTCACGTCATAGCCGACTGTTTCCTGGCGGCTGTCGTAAACCGTTTCGCAGCGCTGCTCGACTCGGTCCGTGCTGTTGCCTTGCTGAATGCCCTTCTGGATTTTGTTGCCGGCATAGCCACCGGCCGCAGCACCGCCGACCACCGCTCCGATCACGGTACCGGCCACGCGCTTCTCGTCCTTCACGGGCGCCTGCTCGGAGACGACCCGATCGGTGCACACCTCGTGCGGCGTGCGCACGGTTTCCGTCACCGGACGTACGTCGGTGACAGAGGCATACCGCGGCTCGTCGTTGAGCATCTTGTAGCCCGCGATCGCACCACCCGCCGTGACGATGGCGGCGCCTGCGAGCAGTCCGGTCAGCATTGATTTGTCCATGCGCTATATCCTCCTGGGCATGAGACAGCCGGCGCCGTCGCGAATCGACGACGCGCACTTGCCTGTGCCTCAACGCCAATAACCGCTCGGGCGCCGATTGGTTCCGGGGAAACGCGCAGTTTGAAACAGTTGCCGGGTGCAAGATTTGCAACTGTCATTTCATTTCGCTGAGCTCCAGAACGTTGCCGTCGGGGTCGCGGCAAAACAGGTAGGTGCGCCGCTGATCGGACTTCGGGCCCTCGGTGATCTGCACGCCGGCGCGCGCGAGCTCGACGGCGACTTCCTCGAGGTTCGGGACGACGAACGCGGTGTGGGTGATGCCCGGAAATCCCCAGTCGTTGTCCTGCAGGATGTTGCGGGCGTCCGCCTGTTCGTTGCCGTTGCAGACGAGATGGATGCGAACGCCGAAGCCGTTCTCGATTTCAACCGCTCTCGACTTCGACTGCGGATGCTCGGCGAGCACCTTGAAGCCGAACATCGCGTAGAAACGAATGGCGCGCGCCTTGTCGCTCACGCGCACGCCCACGTGGTCGTAGGCGGTCAAGGCGATGGCCACGGATGCGGCCGGGACGTCAGGGGCGGGGGGAGCGACAGTAGTGAGAGCGACAGGAGTGACTGGCGGCATGACAGGCCTCGCAGCAAGATGCAATCGATGCCCAAGACTACGAAGCCGCGCCGGTGCACAGCCAACACACTTCCTTACGAAACCGTAAGCAACGCTGATCGGCGAGCTCTTGCGAAGAGCGGGATGTGTCTTCCCGACTTATCCACATTTCCCCGTCACTCTTGATTACGCCCAACGTCCGCTGCCGTACTCCGCGAACTGCTGCGTTGCGAAGTCACGATGCGGGAAGTTGCGTTTCGGGAAATGTGGGTAAGTCGGGAAGACACATCCCGCTCTTCGCAAGAGCCCGGCAGCTAGTCGTTCCCAGGTTCCTGATGCCGCTTGCACCCCACCGTCACCGGCTTCCTGTCTTCATCGAGCCGCACGGCGCACAACGCGCCGCCCCAAACGCATCCCGCGTCGATGGCCATGACGTTGTCGTCGAAGTGCAGCCCAAGCGTCGACCAGTGGCCGCACACGATCGGCACGTCGCGACCGGCGCGGTCCGGCACCCGGAACCACGGCATGAACGGCGGTTGCACTTCGTCGGGCGCGGACTTGATCTTCAGGTCGATGCGCCCATCGCTCGTGCAGTAGCGCAGGCGCGTCATGCAATTGACGATGAAACGCAGGCGCTCGTAACCGGTCAGCGAGTCACTCCAGCGATCCGGCTTGTCGCCATACATGTGCTCATAGAGTCCCGCGGCGTCGGTCGCCAGCGCCGCCTCCACCTCTGTGGCCAGACTCCTCGCCTTCGTGATGGTCCATTGCGGTACCAGCCCGGCGTGCACCATGGCGATGCCGAGTTCCAGGTCGTGATGCAGCAGCGGGCGGCCCTGCAGCCAGTCCAGCAGCGGATCGCGATCCGGCGCATCGAGAACGGGCCGCAGGGTGTCGCCGTCGCGCAGGTTCCGGCCGCCCGAACGCGCCACGGCGAGCAGATGCAGATCGTGATTGCCGAGCACGACCACCGCGTTGGCGTCGAGAGCCCGCACGCGGCGCAGAACCTGCAGTGAGCGCGGTCCGCGGTTGACGAGATCGCCGACGAACCAGAGCCGGTCGCGGTCGGCATTGAAGCGGATGCGCTTCAGGAGCGCGCCGAGCTCCTCATCGCACCCCTGAACGTCGCCGATGGCGTAGACGGCCATCGCGCTTCACTCTATCAGTGCAGGACGCCGGGCATGGCGAGCGTAAAGGGCGCGATCGGCGCATCGAAGTGCTGGCCATCGTCGGCCACCATCTGATAAGTCCCTTGCATGGCGCCCACCGGCGTCTCGATGATCGCGCCGCTCGAATAGCGAAAGCCCTGACCCGGCTTCAGATACGGCTGCTCGCCCACCACGCCGTCGCCGCGCACTTCCTGCACCTTGCCGTTCGCGTCGGTGATCACCCAGTGACGCGTCATCAGCCGCGCGGGCACCTTGCCCTCGTTGCGGATGGTGATGGTGTAGGAGAAGACGAAGCGCCGCTCGCGCGGATCGGACTGCTCGTCGACGAAGTTGGTCTCCACGTCGACGCGGATCCGGTGGACCGGCTTGTCGGTGCTTGTCTGGCGGCTGGTCACGACGACAGTGTACCCTGATTCAGTGCAGGCGGACGGCCAGGACGTCGCACGGCGCGGCGTGCAAAACGGTGTCTTCTGTAAAGTTCAGCAGGATCGCGAGGCCGTGGCGCTCGCGGCTGCCGAGCACGATGAGGTCCGTGCCCTGCTCGTGTGCAACGCGGAGGATCTCGGCCTTGATGTTGCCGGCCTCGACGAAGCACTCGGCCTCGGCGAGGCCCAGGCGCACGGCGAGTTCCTTCACGCGCTGGCGCGCCCGATGGATCAGCTCCTCCTCGATCTGCACTGCCGGCAGCAGCGTTTCGCCCATCGGTTCCACCGGCACGTATTCGACTACGTGCAGGATCTGGATGCGCGAGCCGTAGCACGCGGCGATGGCCTTGGCGCGCTCGCCCACCAGCTCGCTGTCCTCCGTGAGATCGACCACCAGAAGGATCGTGCGATATCCGGCCATGTCAGCCCCCTTGGTATGGGACTTCTGATATGAATATCTTATGGCCGGTAACGCGCAATAACTCAAGTCCCGGACCGGCCCAGCTCGGCAAACTGTTCGGGTGTCAGCCGCTCGGCCCGATCGCCGGGGTCGATCGCCAGGCGCTGGAACGCGGCCTCGTCGACGAGCCCCCGCAGTGCATTGCGCAAGGTCTTGCGACGCTGCGCGAATGCCGCGCGTACCACGCGTTCGAAGCGCTGTGGCTCACCTATGTCAAACCGCGGTTCGATGCGGGGCACCAGCCGGACCACCGTGGAGTCCACTTTCGGCGGCGGACGAAATGCGCCGGCACCCACGCCGAACAGAGGCTCGACGCTGACCCAGGGAGCGAGCATGACCGTGAGGCGCCCGTAGGTCTTGGGGCCGGGCTTTGCCGCCATGCGGTCCACGACTTCCTTTTGCAGCATGAAGTGCATGTCGCGGATCGCCGCGCGGTGCTCGAGCAGGTGAAACAGCAGGGGCGTCGAGATGTTGTAGGGCAGGCTGCCCACCAGCCGCAGCCGCGGCCCGTCGCCGCGCAGGACAGTGAAATCGATATCGAGCACGTCCGCTTCGATCACCGTGAGGCGCGCCGCATCGAAGCGCGTGCGCAGCTCGGCGACCAGATCGCGATCGATTTCGATGGTCTCGAGATGCCCGGTGCGCGCCAGCAGCGCCTGGGTGAGCGCGCCGCGGCCGGGACCGATTTCGATGATGCGTTCGCCGGGTTGCGGATCGACGGCGTCGGCGATGCGCGCGACGACGCCGGCATCGTGCAGAAAGTGCTGGCCGAACCGCTTGCGCGGCCTGGCCATCACTGCGAGGACCGTGTGAGTGCGATCGCCTCTTCGAGGGCCGCAGCGAGACTGCCTTCATCCGCCTGACCGCTGCCCGCGAGCGCGAGCGCTGTGCCGTGATCGACCGAGGTGCGGATGATGGGGAGCCCCAGAGTGATGTTCACCGCCGTGCCGAAGCCTGCGTATTTCAGAACCGGCAAGCCCTGGTCGTGATACATGGCGAGCACGACATCGGCGCCCGCGAGCGAGCGCGGAGTGAACGCTGTGTCGGCCGGCACCGGGCCCGTTGCGTCGATTCCCCGCGCGCGCGCCGCCTGGACCGCCGGTGCGATGGTCTCGATTTCCTCGCGGCCCAGGTGTCCGCTCTCACCGGCGTGCGGATTCAGGCCGCACACCAGGATGCGCGGACGGGCAAAGCCGAAGCGCGAGCGCAGATCCGTATCGATCACCGCCATGATGCGTACCAGCCGATCCTGATCGAGGGCGCGGCTCACCATGGCAAGAGGCAGGTGCGTGGTGGCGAGCGCCACGCGCAGTCGGTCCGCGACCAGCATCATCACCGGGAGCGGCGCATCGGTGCGTTCAGCCAGGAATTCGGTGTGCCCCATGAATGGAATGCCGGCGTCGGCAATAGCGCTCTTGTGCACGGGCGCGGTCACCATCGCGTCGAACTCGCGCTCCAGGCAGCCCTTGAGCGCGCGCTCCAGCAAGCGCACGACATAGCGCGCGTTGGCCGGATCGAGCCGGCCGGCCTCCACCGGGGCATCGAGCCTTTCCGCGCAGACACGCAGCGTGCCCGCCCTGGCCGCGGTGCGCGGCGCCTCGGCGTCATAGGATGCGATGTTGATTTCCATGCCGAGGAGCTGGGCCCGCTCGGCCAGCAGCGCCGGATCGGCGGCGACGACGACATCGCACGGCCAATCCCGTTGCGAGATCTTCAAGCACAAATCCGGCCCGATTCCTGCCGGCTCACCTGACGTGACGATGATTCGTTGCATCGCTTGATCTTTGCCTTTTCCGGCTTGGGGTCGGGGGACTTATCCACATTTCCCCGTCACTCTTGATTACACCTGCGGCGCGATGTCGTACCCCGCGAACTGCCGCGCCCGTATGTGCGGTGCGGGTCGTTGCGTTTCGGGAAATGTGGGTAAGTCCCCCGACCCCAAGCCGGAAAAGGCAAAGCAGACTACATCCGATATTCGATGAATGCTTCGTCTCGCAGGCGACGGAGCCAGAGCTCGGTTTCTTCGTCGGCCTTGCTGGCGCGCAGCGCCGCGAAAGCGTTGTGGCGGCGTGTCTCCTCGGTGTTGTCGTGTACCCGGCGGCCGAGCACCTGCACGATGTGCCAGCCGTACTGCGTGCGGAACGGCTCGCTGATCTCATTTTCCGGCGTGTCGTTGATCGCCTTCTCGAACGCCGGCACGAACGTGCCGGGGCCGGTCCAGCCCAGATCGCCGCCCTCGCTGGCCGAACCGGGGTCCTCGGAATTGGTCTGCGCGAGCGTGGCGAAGTCCTCGCCCGCGAGGATCTGTGCGCGCAGGTCGTTGAGCTTCTTCTGCACGGCCGCGTCGTCGCGCAGGTCGTTGGGGCGCACCAGGATGTGGCGTGCATGCACCTGGTTGACCATGACCTGCTCGTTCGCGCCGCGCTTGTCGTTGAGCCGCACGATGTGAAAGCCGCTGGGGGTGCGAATCGGCTCGCTGACGTCGCCGGGCTGCATCCTGGCCACGGTGTCGGCGATGAAGGAAGGCAGCTGTGCTCCCTTGCGCCAGCCGAGCGCGCCGCCATCGAGCGCCGTCTGGCCGTTCGAATACGTCACCGCGAGCTGCGCAAAGTTCTCACCGCTCTTGGCGCGAGCGGCGATGTCCCTGGCGCGCTCCGTCACCGACTCGATCTGCGCCGGCTCCGCGGCTTGCGGCAGCGACAGCAGGATGTGCGAGACGTTGTACTCCTGATTCTGGCTCGAGCCCTGCTTGGCGATGTACTGATCCAGCTCGCGCGGCGTCACGATGATGCGCGACAGGACGTCGCGCTCGCGCAGCAGCTGGATCGTCATTTCCTTGCGCATCGAATTGCGATACGCGGCGTACGAGATGCCCTGCGCAGCCAGGGCTTCGGGCAGGCGGTCGAGGGGAATCTTGTTGCGCGCGGCCACGTCCTTGAACGCGTCGTTCAGCATCTCGTCGGAGACCTTGACGCCGAGGCGCTCGGCCCGTTGCAACTGCACCTCCTGCAACACGAGCCGCTCCAGCACTTGCTGCTGCAGCACGTTCTGCGGCGGCAGTTCGGTGCGTGATTGCTGCAGCCGCTGGGTAATCAGCGCGAGCTGGGTGTCGAGCTCACTCTTGAGGACGATGCCGTCGTTCACTACGGCGGCCACGCGGTCGAGCAGCACGCCGCTGGTGGCCAGCTCGCGCGTCTGGGCATGCGACTGAACGCTCAGCAGGGCGAGCGCGCAGCCCGCAAAAAAAGCATATCGCATAGTGACTTATCTCGGGTTAGCGGGCGTTTCGGTACCGGCTCGAGGGGCCGGTTCAAGGCTCGCGGGAGTATCCCCGAATCGCTCCCTCGAGGAAAGCGTCGGCCGGCACTCCGACACTGGAAAGCCCTATCAGTTCCAGCTGCACGGCGATCGAGCTGTCGCGCTCGCCCGTGTGGCTCGACACGTAACGGCGCTGCACCACGCGCAGCCGCCAGCAGCAACTGGAATACTCGAGGCCGCCGAACTGGTCGATCATGCTCTCGTCGCGCAGCGAGTAGACCGCGCCGGCGAACAGTTTCCAGCGATCCGAAACCGGCCAGGCAGCCGAGCTGTCCACCTGCTCGATGAGACCGGGGCGGTAGCGGTAGCCGATGTTCATGACCCGGTCCCGGGCCGGCCGATATTGCACACTGAACTCGCTCTTGTTGCCGCGCGAGTTCTCCGGATCCCACTCGTAGCCGACCTTGGCGGTCCAGTTGCGATAGGCGCTGAGCGCCAGCTCGCCGATGATGTTCGAGCCGTCGCGGTCCTCTGCTACCTCGTCGGGCAGAGTCACGCGCGGGGCGTCGATGTAGCGCGTCTGGCCGAGCGTGGCGCTCAGGTATTGCTGGCCGCTATCGGTGTCGAGCAGACGCGAGGTCACTCCAAAGCTCACCTGGTTCGCATCGCTGAGCCGGTCCGCGCCGACGTAGCGGTTGCGGCGGAAGAGCTGCACGAGGTTGAGGTCCGGAAGCCCCGTGTCGAAGATCGGCAGATCCGTCTGATCGCGAAACGGCACGTACAGGTAGAGCAGGCGCGGCTCGAGAGTCTGGATACGCTCGGCATTCCTGCCGATGGCACGCTCGAAAATCATGCCGGTATCGAAGCTGTACACCGGAGCCCCGCGCGTCGGCGATTGTTCCTGGCCCGGCCCGGTCTCGTCGAGGTTGTAGCGCGTGAAGCGATAGGCCGCGGCAGGCACGACATACAGCCCGGCGCGCCGCAGCGGGAAACGCAGCTCGGGCGTGACGTCGAGGCGCGCGCCGACCAGCCCGTCGTCGCGGCGGAAATTCACCACCTCGCCATCGAACGCATACTCGATACCGAGCGGGCCGTCCGTCCAGGCGCCGTGCGTCAGCACGCGCGGCAGGCGTGCGTACGGACGCGAGGCATCCACGATCGACTGGTCGATGGTCTGGAAATTCTGCACCTGGCCGAGCAGCGACCAGTGATCGCCGAAATAGCGTACCTGCGCGCTGCGCTCCAGGTACGTGACGCTGGTGCCTTCAGCGCCCGCGCCGAAATCCTCGAAGTAGAACTGATCGCTCGCATTCGCCGCATCCACCTGTACGCGCCAGCGGCTGGCGAAATCGCCCACGTGCTGCCAGCGAACGAAACTGCGGTCGCGGTCGCGGATCTGGTCGCTCGGCAGGTAGGTGCCCAACAGGTCGCCGCGCAGCTCTTCGCCCAGGTATCGGAAGTCCGATTCCAGGTACGGCCCGCGATCGGAGAAGTAGCGCGGCGTGGCGATGAGATCGTAGTTGGGCGCGAGGTTGAAGTAGTACGGCACGGCCAGCTCGATACCGCTGCGGTTGGAGTAGCTGAAGTCGGGAAACAGGAAGCCCGACTTGCGCTGATCGCCCAGCGGAAAGGAGATGAACGGCGTGTACAGAATCGGCACGCCCTTGAAGTCGAGCCGCACGCCGCGGCCCGTGCCGTTGCGTGAAGCCGTGTCGAGGGTGATGTCCGAGGCCGAGAGAGTCCAGTCACGGTTGCCGATGGGGCAGGTGGTGTACTCGACCTTGTCGAGCGACACGCGACCGTCGGCGGTTACCGACAGTTCGTCGGCCGTGCCACGCGCGGGCCGCGAGGGGATTTCGAACTCCGCGCCCCCGAAGCGCGCCCCACCCGCCGCGTCGTAGCTGCCCCTCTCGCCCCTCACGCGGATCTTCGTGTCGCGGTACTCGACGTGGCCGTCGACGCGGAAGGAGCGCGTCTCGGCTTCGTAGGTGACGTCCTCCGCCGATATCTCGCGTTGACCCTGGTGGATGTCCACCTTGCCCTTGAGCCGCGCATCGCCGTCGCGGTCGAGCTCGGCCGAATCGCTGCTGACCTCGATGTTTTGCGAGCCGGGCTCGGCGGTGGCATCCGCGGGCGCGGCTGCCGGCTCGGGCAGCGGCGCGGCCACCGGGCCGCAGAGCTCTTCCGCCGCGAGCGGGGCGGCCGCAGCCGACGTCAGCGCGAGGGCGAGAATTGCGATGGTCGGCGCGCGGGCTGGCAAGGCAGTCAAGTACTTGATTTTGGCGAAGCTTGAAGTGTCGCACACATTATAATCATCGCTAACCTCATAACTGACCTCAGAACCGGGCTCTGGTTGTTGACCTGTTCGTGGGGGACTCATCCACATTTCCCCGTCCGGCTTTGCGGCGCCGGTTCCTCCGGCGCCGTCCCCGGGAAATGTGGGTAAGTCCCCCACGAACAGGTCAACTACCAGGACTGCGTACTGCCAACGAGGAACGCTTTCTGGATACACGTCTCGAGCTCCTGCGTCACTGGCTCACGAACGACCTGCGCTTCAACGCCGAGCGCATCGCGCCTGCCTCGGTGGATGCGAGCTTTCGCCGCTACTTCCGCGTCTGGCGCGATCACGAAACCTACATCGTCATGGATGCGCCGCCCGAGAAGGAAGATACCGGTCCCTACCGGCGCGTGGCGCACATGCTCGCCGACGTCGGCGTGCACGTGCCGCGCATCCTCGAGGCCGATACTGAGCGGGGCCTGCTGCTGCTGACGGATCTGGGCACGCGGCTGTACCTCGACGATCTGGCGGCATTGGCCAATTCCGCAGGCGACGTGGACCGGCTCTACGAGGATGCCACGCGCGCGCTGTGCGTGATCCAGGCGCGCGGACTCGGCCATGCGCATCAGCTGCCCCCGTACGACCGGGCCGCGCTCACGCGCGAGATGGACCTGCTGCCGGAGTGGTTCTGCGGCCGCCACCTGAAGCTCGATCTCGGCGACGCCGACCGCGAAATGATCGCCACGACCTTCGACGCCCTGTGCCGCTCCGCGCTCGAGCAGCCGCAGGTGTTCGTGCATCGCGACTATCACTCGCGCAACCTGATGGTCTGCAACGGCGCCAACCCCGGCATCCTCGATTTCCAGGACGCGGTGCGCGGCGCGATCACCTACGACCTCGTTTCCCTGTTCAAGGACTGCTACATCCGTTGGGCGCCCGGGCGCGTGCGCGACTGGGTGGTCGCGTATCGGGCGCAGGCCGCGGCAGCCGGCGTCGAGGTCGGATCGACCGACGAGCAGTTCGTGCGCTGGTTCGATCTCATGGGCGCGCAACGGCACATCAAGGTGCTGGGCATCTTCGCGCGCCTGTTCCATCGCGACGGCAAGCCGCGCTACCTGCACGACCTGCCGCTGACGCTCGACTATGTGCGCGAGATCTGCCCGCGCTATCCCGAGCTGCACCCGTTCGGCGCGTTCCTCGAGGCGCGCGTCGTGCCGATTCTCGGGGCGCGTACCGCGGAGGCGCTCGGATGAAAGCCAGCCAATGAAAGCAATGATCCTGGCCGCCGGCCGCGGCGAGCGCATGCGCCCGCTCACTGACGGTACGCCCAAGCCGTTGCTCGAAGTGGGCGGCAAGCGCCTCATCGAGTATCACCTCGAAGCGCTGCGGCGCGCCGGCATCGGGGAAGTGGTGATCAACCTGTCGTGGCACGGCGAGCAGATCCGCAGCGCGCTGGGCGACGGCATGCGCTGGGACGTGCACATCCGCTACAGCGACGAAGGTCCGGTCGCGCTGGAAACGGGCGGCGGCATCTATCGCGCGCTCGAATGGCTCGGGCCCGAGCCCTTCATCGTCGTGAACGGCGATGTGTGGTCGGACTTCGATGTGTCACGACTGGCGCTGCCGGACGATGCGCACGCGCACCTCGTGCTGGTCGCAAACCCGCCGCATCACCCCAACGGCGACTTCGGTCTGAAGCTCGGGCGCGTCATCGAGGATGCGCACGAGCGCCACACGTTCTCGGGGATCGCGATGTACCGGCGCGAGTTCTTCGCCGAGTGCCGCCCGGGGCGGTTTCCCCTGTTGCCGCTGCTCAAGCGCGCGATCGCCGCGGGCAGGCTGAGCGGCGAGCTGCACCCGGGTTCGTGGTACGACATCGGCACGCCGCGGCGCCTCGCCGCGCTCGATCGGCAGTTGCGCCAAGTCTGAAGGAGCAGGGCTGAAGGAGCGAGCCATGCAGTTCATCGACGTCAGTCACGTGATCGAAGAGGGCATGAAGACCTATCCGGGGCTGCCCGAGCCCGAGGTCGAAGTCATCATGGATCACGAGAGCTCTACGCCGAAGTACGGCGGCAAAGCGGAGTTTCTGATCGCCTCGCTCCACATCTGCGGCAACACCGGCACTTACGTGGATTCGCCGCTGCACCGCTATCGGCGCGGCGCGGACCTCGCGAGCCTGACGCTCGACAAGCTCGCGCACTTGCCCGTGACCGTCGTGCAGGCGCCGGTCGGCGCGGAGCGCGGCATCGGTGCGGAGGTGTTTCGCGACCTGCCGCTGCGCGATCGCGCCGTGCTGGTGCGGACCGACTGGTCGCAGCACTGGCGCACGCCGCGATACTTCGAGCCCAATCCGTTCATCACGCGCGGCGCCTGCGAATACCTGGTGGAGCAGGGCGCGCGTTTCGTCGGCATCGATTCGCTCAACGTCGATGACATTCACGACCTGGCGCGTCCCGCGCACACGGTGCTCCTGGGCGCGGGAGTGCCCGTTTGCGAGCACATGACCCGGCTCAAGAATGTGCCGCGCGAAGGTGGGTTCCTGCACGCGGTGCCCATTGCCTGGCGCGGCGGCGCGACGTTCCCGGTGCGGGCGTACGTCATGGTGGATTACAATTCGTGACATGAGCGAATTCAAGGGCATACCTGTTGTCGACCAGACCAGAGTCGACCAGACCACGGTCGACCGGACCGTGCGCAGCGGCGAGAAATACCGCACGCCGCAGGGCTTCACCGCCATCAAGGATGGCGTGAAGGGCAAGGGGCCCGTGGATCGCGGCAAGCTCTCCGGCAAACCGCGCTGGCTCAAGGCGCCGCTCGCCAGCGGTGCGGCGTTCGACTCGGTGCGCCGGATCGTGCGCGAGCATCGCCTCAGCACCGTGTGTGAAGAGGCCAAGTGCCCGAACATCGGCGAGTGCTGGAACGCAGGCACCGCGACGATCATGGTGATGGGCGCGGTGTGCACGCGCGCCTGCCGCTTCTGTTCGGTGGACACGGGCAATCCGCACGGCTGGCTCGATGTCGAGGAGCCGGCGAACGTGGCCCGGTCCGTGAGCCTCATGAAGCTCAAGTACGTGGTGCTGACCTCGGTCGATCGCGACGATCTGCCCGACGGCGGCGCTGCGCACTACGCGGCCTGCGTGCGCGCGATCAAGACAGAAAATCCCGGCACCGCGGTGGAAGCGCTGACACCGGATTTCCAGGGCGTGCTGGCCGATGTCGAGACCGTGATCGATGCGGGCCTCGAGGTGTTCGCACAGAACATCGAGACGGTGGAGCGCCTGACCTACCCGGTTCGCGATCCGCGCGCCGGTTACGAGCAGACCCTCAAGGTTCTCGAGCACGCCAAGCGCTACAAGCCCTCGGTGCTGACCAAGACCAGCCTGATGCTGGGCCTGGGCGAGGCCGATGACGAGATCATCGAGACCATGGACGACCTGCGCCGGATCAACGTCGACATCCTCACGCTCGGCCAGTACCTGCGCCCGACGGTGAACCACCTGCCGGTCGAGCGCTTCGTGACGCCGCAGGAGTTCGAGCAGTACCGCGAATGGGGCCTGGCGCGCGGCTTCCTCGAAGTGGTCTCGGGGCCGCTGGTGCGCTCGAGCTACCGCGCCGAGCGCGCCCTCGAGCGCAACAACGCGGGGCTGGGCGCGACAGAAGAAAAGGGCACAAAGCGAGAAAAGGGGACAGTCCCCATGAAAAAGGGGGCTGTCCCCTTTTCGTCGGCTTCGTAGGACGAGGGGCATGTCCCCTGTCACCCGGCATCTCGGTCTCGTCGACTACGAGCCGACCTGGCGGTCGATGCAGCGCCTCACGGACGAGCGCGACGCCGCGACGCGCGATGAGATCTGGTTCCTGCAGCACCCGCGCGTCTTCACACTCGGCATGAACGGGCGGCGCGAGCACGTGCTCGCGCCCGGCGACATTCCGGTGGTGCAGGTCGATCGCGGCGGACAGGTGACCTACCACGGGCCCGGCCAGCTCGTTGTCTACCCGCTGCTGGATCTGCGTCGCCTCGGCCTCGGCATCCGCGAGCTGGTGCTGCGGCTGGAGAAATCGGTCATCGAGCTGGCTGCCGGCTATGGCATCCAGGCAGTGGGCCGGCGCGACGCGCCCGGTGTGTACGTCGAAGGCCGCAAGCTCGCGAGCATCGGTTTGCGGGTGCGCCGCGGCTGCAGTTATCACGGCCTGGCGCTCAACGTCGTCAACGACCTCGAGCCTTTCACGCGCATCAACCCTTGCGGCTTCGAGGGCCTGCAGACCGTGAATCTGGCCGAGCTCGCCCCGGGCGCAACGCTCGAAGAGGTGAGCGCGCGCCTCGAGCCGATCGTCATCCGACGGCTGACGTTGCGCGGGCCGACAGAAGAGCTCGAGCAGTCGGCCGAAACGGTACCGGGATAGCTGCTATCCCGTTACCACTCAGCTCCGCCGCTTGAACAGCTCGTCGAGCTTCGATCGCGGATCATCGGCCGGCGCGGCAGCCGTGCCTGCAGGCTTCGGGCCGCCGAACAGCGCATCCAGCCCCGCACGCGACTTGTCCAGCTCAGCCGTAGCCGCGGGCTGAAACGCATCGGGCCGCGGCTTGAAGAAATCGCAGAAGTTGGCGTGATCCTTTTCGCGCACTTCCTCGGCAATCGGCTCGCGACAGTGCTTCGCTTTGGAGGTGTCGTACTCGACGCACATGCGGCAGACGTGCAGCTCGCAATTGCACGCCGGACACACCTCCAGCCGGCGCAACGGTAACGTCAGCTCCGCCAGCGAAGCGCCGCACTTCCAGCAAACCAGCGAATGGCCCATGACGCCAATTTTGCGAGTTCCGCGCGGAAAGTGGAATCTCCGCGTGCCGAGGAGCTGCCGAGCCGACATTTGCGGGCGGGGAACGGTGTTCGAGACCGTCGCGTTCTCGAACACCGTTCCCCGCCCGCAAATGTCGGCTACAGCACCATCACAATCGCGTCGCTGGCGCTGAGCTCCCGGTAAAGGTCATCGAGCTGCACGCGGCTCTGCGGCGTGAGGTTGTACGTGATGGCGAGGAAGTTGCCGTCGCGGCTCAGGCGCTCGCTGACGCGCGCCGGATCGAGCGTCCCCATGTGCCGCTCCACGATGCCGGTCGCGTGGCTGCGGAAATCCTCGCCCGAGCGCCCCAGTACCTTTACCGGGAACTCGCACGGGAACGTCAGCAGCTCCTCGCGCTTCAGCACTTCCGGCTGTCGATCCTGCGAGCTCACGATGATTCCTCCAGCCCAGTCACCACTCGAGCTCACGAGCTGCCTGCCGGCCAATGAGCGCCTGCCGGCTCACGACGCCTCGATCGGCTTGCCGGCCAGCTCGCGCTTGTAGTCCTCGAACAGCGCGCGGATGCGCTTCCAGATGGGGCCGGGTGCGCCGGAACCAATGGGTCGTCCATCCAGGGTCGTCACGGCCAGCGTGCCGAACGTGGCCGCTCCGATGAAGACCTCGTCCGCCGAGCGCAGTTCAGCCTCGCTCACGTCGACGGCACGGAACGGGATGCCGGCCCGCGCGGCGAGCTGACCCACGACGTCGCGCGTGGTGCCGGGAAGAATCTGCTCGGAGCGCGGCGGCGTGCGGATCTCGCCGCCGATCACGACGTGCACCGTCGTCGAGGAGCCTTCCTTGAGCTGGCCGTTGCGCAACATGATGGTCTCGTGCGCGCCGGCATCCACCGCGAGCTGCTTGAGCAGCACGTTGGCGAGGAGCGCCGTCGACTTCACATCGCATCGCGCCCAGCGATTGTCCGGCGCGGTGACCGCGGCCACGCCGCGCTCGATCTTCTCGGGCGCGGGTACGACCGGCGGCGCAGCGAAGGCGAACACCGTGCGCTCGATCTCCGGAAGCGGCGCGTGATTGCGTCCGAGCTCCGCGCCGCGCGTCACCTGGACGTAGACGTACATGTCTCCGCCGCCGTTGCGACGCACCAGCTCCTGGCAGACCTCGGCCCAGCGCGAGCGCGGGTAGGGCGGCGCCATGCGGATTTCGCGCAGGCTCCGGTCGAGCCGGTCGAAGTGCTCGGTGAAGCGGAATACCCGGCCGCCGTACACCGGCATGACCTCGTACACGGCATCTGCGTAGAGAAACGCGCGGTCGAGCGGCGACACGCGCGCCTCCTGCAGCGGCAGGTAATCGCCGTTGAGGTATGCGATCGGCAGCGGATCGGCCATGGAAGAGCGACCCGTTATTCGAACCAGAGCCAGACGCTGTCGATGCCGCGGCGCCACAGCCCGCCGCGCGCGACGTCCTTGAGCGGATGCAGCGGGCGGCGCGCTATCAAGTCGTCGCCCAGGTACACCTGCAGCTCGCCGACACTCGCGCTCGATGAAATCGGCGCGGTGAGGTTCGGCGTCATCGTCACGGTGCCGCGCAGATTCGCGGCCTGACCGCGCGGCACCGTCAGATACAGATCGGTGGGCAGACCGAGATCGACCGGGCTCGTTTTGGCCTTCCACACGCGTGTCGCGCCCAGCTTCCTGTCTGCGCTGTAGACCTTCTTCGTTTCATAGAACGAAAAGCCGTAGTTGAGCAGCGTCTGGCCGGCATCCTCGCGCGCGCGGATGCTCGGCGTGCCGAGGACGACCGAGACGAGCCGCATGCCGTCGCGCTTCGCGGAAGTGACCAGGCAGTAACCTGCGCTCTCGGTGTGTCCGGTCTTCATGCCGTCGACGGTCGGGTCGCGGCCCAGCAGGCCGTTGCGATTCTCCTGGCGGATCTTGTTCCAGGTGAAGTCGCGCTGGCTGTACCAGCGGTAGTACTGCGGAAACTCGCGGATGATGGCGCTCGCCAGGATCGCGACGTCGCGCGCAGTAGTGTAGTGCTGCGGGTCCGGCAGCCCGGTGCTGTTCATGAAGTGCGTGGACTTCATGCCGAGCTGCGTCGAGTAGTTGTTCATCAGCTCGGCGAACGTCTCCTCGTTTCCGCCCACGCGCTCGGCGAGAGCGATGGTCGCGTCGTTGCCCGACTGCACGATCATTCCCTGGAGCAGCACCTGCGCGGGCACCTGCGTGCCAACCTGCACGAAGGTTCGCGAGCCTTCCGCCTTCCAGGCCTTGGGGCTGATGGTCACGCCATCGTCCAGCTCGAGCTTGCTGTCCTTCAGGGCGTGGAACACCGCATAGGCTGTCATGAGCTTGGTGAGGCTGGCCGGCTCGAGGCGCTCGTCGGCGTTGCGCTCCGCCAGCACGTGGCCGCTCAAGTGATCGACGAGCAGGTAGCCGCGCGCATTGAGCTGCGGAGGCGAGGGGACCGGCACGCTCGCCGCGGCGACGTGCGCGAGCAGAAGGAGAACGGAGGCGATCAGGGCCCTGGGCGAGGTGATGAGCTGCATCTCTTGGATTCTAAGGGTGGAGGTGAAAACGGAAGTTTAGCTAATCCACGGCCAAACGGGCATCGGCAATGCCGACGCCGCGCAGCTCCTGCACCACCCGGTCGAACTCCGCGACGCTCGGCACCGGACCGACGCGCACACGATAGATGGGCTTGCCGTTCACCGCGTCGCGTCGCACGAAGGCGACGCCGATCCCCGCGGCGCGCAGCCGCTCGACCAGCCGGTTGGCGTTGGATTCCTCGGAGAACGCACCGGCCTGGACGTACAGCTCATCGGGTCTTGGCGGAAGGGCGGGCGCGCTGCCGGCTGCGTCGAGGCTGCGCACTTCGACCAGGGTAGTCCCCTCGCGGAGCATGCCGAGCTTCGCCGCCGCGGAGTAGGACAGGTCGATCAGGCGGTTGGCGACGAACGGCCCGCGGTCGTTGACGCGCACCACCACGCTCTTGCCGTTCTTGAGGTTCGTCACCTGCGCATAGGCGGGCAGCGGCAGCGTCTTGTGTGCAGCGGTCATGGAATACATGTCGTATTTCTCGCCGTTCGAGGTATTGCCGCCGTGGAAGTCCTTGCCGTACCACGACGCGACGCCGCGCTCGAAATAGCCATCGCTCGAGGCAAGCACGTGGTAGCGCTTGCCGTAGACCTCGTAGAAAGGCGGGTTGCCGTGGCGGCTGCGCGGCTCAGGGCGCGGCACAGCATCCGGGATCTTTTCGACCTGCGGCGGCGGCGGAATGGAAGGCGGTTCCGGTTGAGGCGGGATCACGCGGCAGGCGGTCAGGGCCGCGAGCGCGCACAGGGCCGCGAGCGCGCACAGGGCAAGAAGGCGGTCAGCCCGGCGCATCTTGAGCAGGGAGAGCGTCGCTGTAAACGCGCTTCACCAGCGCGGTGGCGAGATCGTGCACCGCCATCGCGTACAGCGGGCTGCGGTTGTAGCGGGTGATGACGTAGAAGTTGTTGAAGCCGACGCGAAAGATCACGTTTTCCGGCAGGTCCCCGGCCAGAAACAGCGCCGGCGCCTCGGAGCCGAGCGTCGTCTCGAACAGCACGCCCTTGTCCTTGAGGGTGCCGACGGTCTCGTTGAGCACGATCTTGCGCGGATCGAGATCGTGGGCGCGCTCCTGGTCGATGCTCGCCTCGGCAAGCACCGGCTCATCGCGCTTCCAGCCATGCACGACGAAGTAGTTGGCGATGCTGCCCAGGATGTCCTCCCAGTCCGCCCACAGGTCGCGCCGCCCGTCGCCATCGGCATCCACGGCGAACTGGCGCACGCTGCGCGGCATGAATTGCGGCGGTCCCATCGCGCCGGCGTACGAGCCGAGCGCCTCGAGCGGGTCGACCGCCTCCTCGCGCGTCAGCAGGAAGAATTGCTCCAGCTCCTGCGTGAAGTATTCCGAGCGCGGCGGATATTCGAAGGCGAGCGTGGAGAGCGCATCGAGCACGCGATACTTGCCGGTGATGCGGCCGTAGTAGGTCTCCACGCCGAGGATCGCGATCAGGTACTCGGGCGCCACGCCGCGCTCCCGCGCGATCTGTTCGAGCAGCTCGCGATGCGCCTGCCAGAACTCGACGCCTTCCTGGATGCGCCGCTCGTTCAGGAAGCGGCCGCGGTATTCGTACCACAGGAGCGCACGTTCCGCGGGCCGCGACATCGCCTCGAGGACCGACTGCTGGATCTGCGCCTGCGACAGCACCGCGTTCAGATCGCGCGCCACGAAACCGTGCTGGTCGGCCAGGCGCGCGACGAAGCTCTGCACCATCGGGTTGTCGACGTCCAGGGCAAACGCGGGGGCGCCGCACAGCAGAGCGGCAGCGCAGATGATCGATCGATGTGTCACGAACCCACGAGCTTGCGGTGCGAGTGCAGTGACATGAGAATACCGAAGCCCGCCATCAGGGTCACCATCGAAGTGCCGCCATAACTCACGAGCGGTAGCGGCACGCCGACGACCGGTAGCACGCCGCTCACCATGCCGGCATTGACGAACACGTACACGAAGAAGGTGAGGCTGATCGAGCCCGCGACCAGGCGCGCGAAGGTGTCCTGGCACTCCAGCGCCATGAACAGGCCGCGGCTGATCACGAACAGGTACAGTCCCAGCAGCAGCATCAGGCCGAGGAAGCCGAACTCCTCGCCGATCACCGCGAAGATGAAATCGGTGGAGCGCTCGGGGAGGAACTCGAGCTGCGCCTGGCTGCCGTTCATCCAGCCCTTGCCAAACACACCGCCCGAGCCGATCGCGATCTGCGACTGGATGATGTGATAGCCCGCGCCGAGCGGATCGGTTTCCGGGTTCAGGAATGTGAGCACGCGCTTGCGCTGGTAATCGTGCAGGAAGTGCCAGCCCAGCCAGCCGACGACCGGCAGGAGGGCGAGGAACGCGACGATCACGCGCGCGCGCAGCCCCGCGAGCAGGATGACGAAGATCCCAGATGCGCCGATGAGCAGCGCGGTGCCCAGATCCGGCTGCTCCGCGATCAGGCCCACGGGCACGAGAATGAGCACGCCGAGGATGAACAGGTACTTCGAGTCAGGTGGCAGCGGGCGCTCGTGCAGGAACCAGGCGCACATCATCGGCACCGCGAGCTTCATCATCTCCGAGGGCTGGAAGCGGATGATGCCCAGGTCGAGCCAGCGCTGTGCGCCCTTGCCGACGTCGCCGACGATTGCGACGATGACCAGCAACAGCACGCCGACTACGTACACCCAGGGCGCGAACATGCGCAGGTACTTCGGCGCGACGCGTGCGAGGATCAGCATCGCGACCAGGCCCAGCAGGAAGCGCAGGAACTGCCCGCGCGCCATCTCGAAGTTCTGCCCGGAGGCGCTATATAGAATGAGTAGGCCCAGGAGGGCGATCGCGGTGATTGCGGCGAACAGGGGCGGGTCGAGCCGCAATTGGCTCAGCAGCCGTGCGCCGGCGCCGAGCGTGCGGCGCGCCGTCGAGGATTGCATGTCGTCGAGAATCATTGCGGCGGTTCGCCCGTGGGAGGTGGCGCGGGCGGAGTCGCAGCGGGCGACTCGTCGGGCGCGGGATTGTCGGTGGGTGGCACTTCGTTCGGTACCGGCTCTTCGGGCGGCAGAGTCGTTGCGGATTCCGGCGTGCGCTCGGTGGGTGCGCGATCTTCCGGTGGCGGTGCGGGCGCTCGCTCGCTCGGCTCGGACGTGCGGTCATCAGGCGCCGATGTGCGATCGGCAGGCGCGGGCGTGCGGTCATCAGGCGCCGATGTGCGATCGGCAGGCGCGGACGTGCGATCGCTCGGCACGGCGACGGGCGAGCGTGGCGTGGTCGCAGCCGGCGGGGTCGCCGCGGGCGCACTCGGAGTCGATCCGCCCGCCGTCGGTGCATTCGCGGCTGGCGCACTCGGAGCCGAGCCGCTCGTCCTCGGAGCGTTCGCGTTCGGCGCGCTTGGCGTCGCGTTTGCGCGCGGAGGCGTCGCAGCGGGCGGTTTCACCGCGCCGGGTTTCTCGGGCACGGTATCCGGATTTATCAGGTACGCGTCCATCACCTTGCGGGCCACGGGCGCTGCGGTGCCGCTGCCGCTGCGGCCGTTCTCGACCAGCACTGCCAGTGCGATGCGCGGCTGTTCGGCCGGCGCGAAGGCCACGAACAGCGCGTGATCGCGCAGCCGCTCCGCGACGGTCTTCTCGTCGTACTTCTCGGTCTGCCCGATGCCGAAGACCTGCGCGGTGCCGGTCTTTCCCGCGATCGAATAGGGCGCGCCGGCTGCGCTGCCGCGCGCCGTGCCCTTCGGCGGCGTGGTGACGCCGACCATGCCGGCGACGACACGCTTCCAGCGCGCCTCATCGACCCCATCGACGCCGGGCGATGCCTGCACCGGGAGCTTTCTCATCGTGCCGGTGCGCGCATCGCGAATAGCGGTGACCAGCCGGGGCTCGAACGACCTGCCATGGCTGCCGATCGTGGCGGCCATGTGCGCGAGTTGCAGCGGCGTGGCGAGCATGTAGCCCTGGCCGATGCCGATGATGACCGTGTCGCCCGGGAACCAGACCCGGTCCGCCGGGCGCGAGAACGCATGCTCCTTCCATTCGCGCGATGGCACGAGGCCGGTCTTCTCGCCGTCGATGTCGATGCCGGTGGCGCGACCCATGCCGAAGCGCGTCAGGAACGCCGACAACTTGTCGATGCCCAGGCCCTGCGCCACGCCGTAGAAATAAGTGTCGCAGGATTGCGCGATCGCATCCTGGAAGTTCACCCAGCCATGGCCTTCGGGCCGCCAATCGCGATAGCGGTGCCGGCTGCCGGGCAGCGTGAAGAAACCCTTGCACCAGCGAATCTGGCCTGGATCGACCGTGTTCTCCACGAGCGCCGCGAGTGCGACCACCGGCTTGATGGTCGAGCCTGGCGGGTACACTCCGCGCAGCGCGCGATTGAAGAGCGGGCGGTCGATGTCGTTCTGCAGGGCATCGTACTCGGCGGTGGTCAGGCCGCGGCCGAAGGGATTCGGATCGAAACCCGGCGTGCTCACGAAGGCAATGACGTCGCCGTTGGTCGGATCGACCGCGACCACCGCGCCGCGATGGCCCTCGAGCGCTTTCTCCGCCGCCTCCTGCACCCTCAGGTCGATGCTGAGCATCAAGTCGTTGCCCGACATCGAGGACTTGCCAGCGAGGCCTGCCTTCACCTCGGGGGTCAGCTCGACCGGCCGGCCCTGCGCGTTGACCAGCACCTGGCGGAAGCCCGGCGCGCCGTGCAGCTCCCTTTCGTAGGAGGACTCGATGCCGATCTTGCCGATCAGCGTGGTGCCCGCGTACTCGCCCGGATCGATCTTCGCCATGTCCTGTTCGCTGATCGCGGAGACATAGCCGAGCGCGTGCACGCCGACGGCGCCGTGCGGATAGAAGCGCGTGAGACGCGTCTGGATGTCGATGCCCTGGAAGTCGTGCCGGTTCACCGCGAAGCGCGCCACTTCCTCGTCCGTCATCTGCAGGCGGATCGGTACGCTCTCGAAGGTGCGCCGCGACTTGATCAGGCGCTTCAGCCGCGGCGACGTCCTCGGCGACGAGCAGCTCGAGCTTGACCAGGCTGCGCAGCGCGGCATCGATGTCCGGCACCTGCTCGGCGATGAGCTCGAGCTGGTACGCGGGCAGGTTCTCGGCGAGCACGCTGCCGTTGCGATCGAGGATCAGGCCGCGATTGGGCGGGATCGGCACGATGCGCACGCGATTGCCCTGCGAAAGATCGGCGTAATAGTCGTGCCGCACGACCTGCAACTGCACGAGCTTGCCGAGCAGGGTGAGCACCAGGGCCAGCATGACCACGCCGGCCGCGAGCGCGCGCCGCAGGAACATGCGCTGCTCGGTCCAGTGATCCTTGATGCGGACGGGGCTGATCAACTTAAGTACCTGATCAACTTAAGTACCGGACTCCGACTGTTTACAACTTAAGTACCGGACTCCGACTGTTAGTTATTCACATTCTGCTGGAAAACACTGTGATAGGTGAACAACTTATGCGCGGTACTTGCTCAGAAGGACCCAGACGGCGGAGGTTTCCCGACCGAGGAAGAGGCCGATCTCTCTGAGTGTGGCTATGCCAGCGCCGAGGGCCTGCCGGGCGATCTCGGTCCGCGCCGGGGTGAGGTACCGCGCCCGACTAGGCGAGCGAACTGCACGAACATCGACGCCGTGGTTTCCGCAGACCTCCTCCGCGATCCCTTCGAGCGTAAGTGGCGGTTCCCTATGGGCCTGTTCAGCATCGTGCTCGGCTAGCGTCATGAACAGCCGATACGCCGCGCGGGCCCGAGCCGGTTGGGGGTGAAAGAGGGACAGTCCGAATTCGGTGGTGAGCCAAGGCACGGACCGGCGGCCCAGGTAGGCGCCGTGGCTCGACCAGGGATAGTCGGTTGGGTCAACTACGAGGTTCGCCTTGCAGGGATTGAGGTGGATGTACCGCAGGACGGTGAGGAAGTACGCGTCGTCATTGATGAAGCGCGCGCCATAGCGCCGCTCGAAGAGGTGGCCGGTCGTATCCAGACGGCGGTGTCGGTAGCGCGCATAGCGCATCGCGATTCGCTGCATGATCGGCGCCAGGGGGATGTCCGAGATCTGCACCAGCGCGTGCAGGTGGTTGGTCATCCAGCAGAATGCGTGAACCCGCGCTTGGCTCCGTGCGAGCGTCTCGCCGACGATGCTGTTGAGGACCACACGATCTTCCAATCCGCCAAATAGCGCCTCGCGATGATTGCCCCTGAGGGTGACGTGAAAGTGACCGCCGGGAACGTGAATACGCGGTGGGCGTGGCATCCGAGCCGCCGGGCGCTGAGCAGATAGCTATAGAGCCTAGAGACCGGGCAGCGCGATCTCAATCCACAAAACGAACACAACAGTCCAATAACAGAAATTTCAAGTCCGGTACCTAAGTGAAAAGAGCTCGAAGGAGGCGAGGAGGGCGAGCGCGCCGAGGACGGGGATCAACTCGTAGGCCGCGCGGTAGGCCAGGACGGCCGCGAGCAGTTTCTCGGGCGGAACCTGCGGCAGCATGACCAGCAGGACCGCCTCCACCACGCCGATTCCGGCGGGCACGTTGCTCAGGCTGCCCGCGGCCAGCGCGATCAGATACACGACGAGAAAGCCCGCGAAGCCCATGCCGAGCTCCGGCGGCATGAAGAGGTACAGGACCGCGGCGATGCAGAAAATCTGCATGACGCCGATGGCGATCTGCAGGAGCGTGAAGCCCGTGGCGGGCAGGTAGATCTGCAACCGCGCGATGCGGAACGGCTGGCGGCGCAGCCGGGTCAGGAGCACGTAGCCGACGTCCTTGCAGAGCCCCACGACGCCGAGGGTCATGATGATTCCCGGCGACAGGTGCAACGCCGGCGCCGCCTGCCGGGCGCCAAGCACCAGGGCGAGATCCAGCAGCAGCCCGATACCGAGAACGTACGGAAAAGCACTCAGCACGATCACGGCGGCGATCTTGTGCGGCGTCAATCCGAGGGGCGCGTACAGCCGGTACCGCAGCGCACCCGCGCTCAGTGTCGAGAAGCCGACCGTGTGACCGATGGGATTGGCGATGAGCGCGGTCAGGAGGCCGCGACCGAACCTGATCGAGTGGCCCAGTTCGGCGAGCATGGCTGTCTCGTAGAGCCCTGCGAGCGAGAGCGAGAAGGATACGAGAGCGAGGGCCGCGATGATGCGCAGCGGCGAATAGTCCCCGGCATGGGCGATGAGCTGCGAGAAGTCCAGGCTCTCGATGCGCCGGAACACGATCGTGACCGCGACCGCGGCGATGAGAATGCCGGCGAGCGGCAACAGGCGCTTGAATCTCATTGCCGTCATTTCAACGCACTTCGGCACTGCAATGCCAACATGGCGCCGGCCGCGGGGCGATTGCACAAGAAAAAGCCCGGCGGGATCGCTCCCACTGGGCCAGTTGGTCGATGCAGCGCTCCCGGAGGAGGCGCGGACGTCAGGCCCGGGGCACCTGGATTCGCACCACGTTCTTGAGCACACCCTCGAGTCCGCCGAAGACGGTCAGCTTGTCGATCTTCTCCGTCACCTTCTCCAGCGTCTCGAGCTCCTTCAGACGCATGAGCGTCGGGTTCTCGTCCATGAGCCGCGCAGTGTTCAGGAGCGAACGCGTTGCCGCGGTCTCCTCACGACGCTTGATCAGGTTGGCCTGCGCCACCTTCTCACTGCATCTCCTTGTAGACGAAGTCCACGAAGTTCTGCAGCTCGCTGCGTGCGCGCACGGCGTCCGTGACCTGCCGAGAAACCCGGTGACCCGGTTCGCGGCGCGCCAGCCCGGATTCGAAGAACCGGAACCGCTGACACGAGACGATCGCTCAGACCTCGTTTACGCGCCGAGTTGACGGACGAAGTGCCGAGGAGGGCTTTCGGGACCGTCGCGAACAGGATGTTCGCGTCGGAGCCTCCAGGGATGGATTCACGGCGTTCCCGAAAGCCCTCCTCGGCACCTCGTCCGTCAACTCGGCACCGAAAACAAAAAAGCCCTGGCGGTGATACCGGCCAGGGCTCTTGCGGAGAACTGGAAGGCAGCACCGGCCTTCCAGTTGCGATGGAAGGCTAGTTCAGCAATGCACCACGGTCATGCGCGAGCGGCATTGCGCAGGCGCGCGAGGGCTCGCGGCGCCAGGCGACGAGGCCGAGCGCTGTTTCGAAGCGCAAGAACTGCGCTTTCGAGAGCCTGTAGTGATCGAGGTGCGATTGCATGGGGGCGCGCATTCTATTCCTGAAACGATCGCTGTCAAGGAGTTTCATTCGTCTCGCCCGGCATGCGTGCGCAACTCCGCTGCCAATGCGTCAGTGAAGGCCAGCTCGGTCTGCTCGACGTGCTGCCGGTAGCCTGCCGGATCGATGAACGGATTGCGCGGCTCGCCATTCTTCAGTCGCAGCAACTTGTCCTGCAGCGAGTACGCTGAGCCGTGCTCAGCGAGAAACACGTCGCACGGCAGGGAGCGCAGCACTGCGAAAGTGCGCCGAAAGTCAGAAGCGATTTCGGGGTAGGTCTCGTTGTCCACCAGCGGCGTGTCGTGGGGCAGCGCGATCTGACACACGAACACGACGTCATGAGATACGCCGCCGTCCGTCACGCGCATGCTCCAGCTCGTGCAGCCAGGCGTATGCCCGGCTGTCAGATGCGCCGTGAGGATTACGCCACCCAGCTCAACCTTGTCGCCATCGCTGAGAACCCTGTGCACCTTCATGGGTTCGTACAGGGGTCGCTCGCCAAAATAGAACGTTCCCCGGCCGCTGTTCTCCAGCGGTTTGACTTCCGGTGCCATGGCGGCGAGCGCCGCACCGGTGTCGCGCTGCAGAGTCGGAAGCCCCCCGGCGTGGTCGGGATGCGCGTGGCCATTGAGCAGTATCTTCACGTCCGAAAGTTTGAAGCCCAGGGCCGCAATGTTCTTCTCGATCTGCGGCGCCGTTTCCGCGAAGCCGCCGTCCAGCAGGATCAATCCTTGCGCAGTTTCGATCAGGTACGAGGTCACGTCGGAAGCGCCGACATAGTAGACGTTGCCGACGATCCGGAACGGCGCGACAGGCTGATTCATTGCCGCCTTCGCCGGACTCATTTCCGCCCGGGGTGCAGGACCGGTCAGTAGCAGCAGGCAGCCGCCGAGCACGGCCGGCAACCGGTAAGGCCGTGCGCCGTATCGATCATGGCCTCCGCGCCGCAAGGGTTGCACTGCGTTCATGCCCCGCCCCTCTAGACAAGATCTCTTCGCCCACCCGATCGCTGCGCCGAACGAATCGCCGCGCCGAACGATGATACGTGGCGAGACGAGTCAAGGGCACCCCCATCGATCGTCTGCAAATTGGATTGCGCCGCACGGCCTGAATCGGTTGAAATGCTCGTGTTCATCCCTCCCTGCGGCCGCGACTGTGATCCCGGAAATCCACGGCTACGTCCCGATTCGATCGGATCCCGCATCGTTCATGCGGGCGTTTCGCGAGCGCGTCGCCGGCGGGCTGCTGACTGGAAGACCGCACTCGAGATCGAACTATGTCGTCAGCCGCGGCGCTGGCGATCGGCTGCAGGTTCGCGCCGCCGGCTGGTGGACGGCGATGAACGTCGGCCTCAACGAGCTCGAGCTGGAGCTGCCACAGAAGGGGACCGTGCGCTATCGCGTTCAGTACTGGCGTTGGACGGCGTTTGCGGTCGGCGCGTGCGGATTGCTTGGTCTGATCGGTCTGCTGCTGATCCTGGCGACGGACGAACCCGCATCCTTGCGGAGGTCGATGCGCAGGCCTCGGCGCCAAGGTGAATTCGTTCAGGCGCGCGGCCGTTCCCGCACACTCTTCGCCGTCTGCCCGAACAGAATCTTCCGGCTCTCCTCAGTCACGACCGGGCGACTCTTGTACTGATCGCCGCGGGCGTACGCCTTGATCGTCGCGGGACGCGCCGCGACCGATTCGAACCAGCGCTTGAGCGCCGGCGTGTCGTCGAGATTCTGCAGTTGCGCCTGCCACGGCACGATCCATGGGTACACCGCGATGTCGGCGATCGTGTATTCCTTGCCGGCAAGGAACTGGTTGTCCTCCAGCCGCCGATCGAGCACGCCGTACAGCCGATTCGTCTCGTTCACGTAGCGCTCCACCGCGTACGGAATCTTCTCCGGCGCATAACGCACGAAATGATGATTCTGGCCCGCCATCGGGCCGAGGCCGCCGACCTGCCAGAACAGCCACTCGAGCACCGCCTTGCGCTCACGCGGATTGCGCGGAAAGAGGCGACCGGCCTTCTCGCCGAGGTACTGCAGGATTGCGCCGGACTCGAACACCGAGATCGGCGCGCCGCCGTCCGCGGGCGCGCGATCCACGATCGCCGGCATGCGGTTGTTCGGGCTGATCGCGAGGAAGTCGGGCTCGAATTGCGCGCCGGAGGAGATGTCCACCGGCACGATGCGGTAGGGAACCTCGGCTTCCTCGAGAAACATCGTGATCTTGTGGCCGTTGGGCGTGGGCCAGTAGTAAAGCTCGATCATTGAGGGGCTCCGGATGGGTGAAGCACGACGCGAGCGCCGCGCCAGGGCCGGGAACGAATTCTCTACTCCCTGGCGCGGACTTTGAAAGAATATCGAGGTCTGGCGCCAGTCCGCGCCGATCTGTGCCAGGCCTCGAACCAAACGGGCCGGCACGACCCTTGAGTTATAGTCAGGCCGCCTCAACTTTCCGGCCATGATCGACTATTGCCGCCGCCTGAACGCGCTGCCGTGAATTCACGGATGAAGCCATGACCCAGAGATCACCGCTCATCGCACTGCTCATCCCGAAGAAAGGTCGCTACACGACCTCGATCCTGCTCGACCTGAACATCTTCGTGTTCGCGCTGATGGTGCTCTCCGGCGCCGGTTTCTTCGCATTCCGCGCGGATGACCTGCTGGCCTGGGGCGCGAACTACCGGCCGGCACTCGAAGGCCACGGCGTGCTGCGCCTGCTCACCAGCATGTTCCTGCACGGCGGGCTGATGCACCTGCTGATGAATCTCTACGGCCTGCTGATCGCGGGCTCGCTACTCGAGCCCGCACTGGGCAGTTTCCGACTCGCGGCCGCGTACCTGCTGTCGGGCCTGGCCGGCAGCGTCGCGAGCGTGGTGGTTCATCCCGCCACCGTGAGCGTCGGCGCTTCTGGCGCCATCTTCGGGCTGTTCGGGCTCTTGCTGGTGATGATGGCGTTGGGAGATGGGCGGGTCGCGGCGCTGAAGCGCGTCTTCATGACCAACGTGATGGTGTTCGTCGCGTTGAACCTGGTGCTCGGATTCCTTCTGCCCGGCATCGACAATGCCGCACACATTGGCGGCTTCTTGATGGGAGCGCTGCTGGCCTGCCTGGTGGTGCTCGAAGAACGGGCAAAGGCGCGCGGCACACAGGCGCCATAGTTGAACGGCTGGTACCGGACTCCGCGCGTTCAGCCGTGTCTAGGGGCGGCCGCCGAGAACGCGCGCGGGCAACAGAATGATCGCGCGCAAGAGCTCGAAGACCCCCTCGATCGCAATGCCGAGCAGCCGGAACGGCAGCGTGACCAGCCATACCAGCGGCCAGAGCACCAGCGCGAGCAGGGCGAGCGGCCAGCAGACGACGAGGAGCAGGAGCCACAAGAGGAACTTGACCATGGCGCGATTATCAATCGGTGAGAGCGCCAGCGCCATCCCCGACCTTTTCCCGCTTGTGGTCGGCGCTCTGGGTCCGCAGCAAGAGCCACTGGCCGAGCAGCACCAGCGCAACGCCCAGGAGCCCGCTCAGGCGCCACCTCTTGCCTTCGAAGAACGTCGACATCGCCATCGCGATGAGCGGCGTGAGCGCGAGGATGTACGAGGCCGTGGTGTACCCGCGCCGTCGCGCCAGGCCGAAGTACAGCACGAACGCGACGACCGACCCGACCACCGCCAGGTAGAAGAGTGAGAGCACGTACCGCGGGTTGGCCTCGAACGCCCACGTCCGTCCGCTTGCAAACACGAACAGCACGAGCAACGCCGCCCCGTAGCCCATCGCCCACGCCATGAGCGATGCGACCGAGGCTCCCGCTTCCTCGCCCCGGTGCGCGAACACGTTGGCGCCTGCCGCGCAGATCACCGCACCCAACGCCATCGTGAGGCCGATGAGCGCGCGCGTGTTCATCTGCGCCCCCACGATCTCGCTCCAGGAGAGCAGGGCTACACCGGCGATGCCGAGGCAGGCTGCGCCCCACGCGGCGCGAGGTGCGCGCTGACGGAACGCGAGACGAAACGTGATCAGATTGAAGAAGGCCAGGGCGGCGAAGATGACCGCGACCACCGCAGAAGCGACGCGCTCCTCCGCCCAGTAGGTGAGGGGGTAGTCGACGGCGATGGCGAAGAAACCGACGCCCAGGGCGGCCAGGTGCTGCGCACGGGTCAATCGGACCGGCTCGCCGCGGATCACGCACCATATAAAGAGTAGCGTGGACGCCAGCGTGAACCGGTAGGCGACTGAAACGACCGGATCGACGACGCCGAGCTGCAGCGTGATGGCATACCAGGTCGTGCCCCACGCGAGCGTGCAAAGCACGATGGCGACGTAGTCGATGGGCGCGTGGCGTGAGGCCATGGTGGTGGACCGGAGTGTGACTGGCGCTGGAAGCGTAGTGTAGGGCAGCGCGAGCTTGACCGGGTCGTCGTGAACCGACTGGAGTCGGCGAACCAAGCGCGCATCGAATGGTCCAGGATCTGCGTCACGCTGAATCTCATGGAGATCCACCGCAATGAGCAACCTCCCGACGTTCGCCCGTGCCGCGACCCTCCTTGCCGCCTGCGGCGTTGCGTCCTGTAGCGGCGCCGATGGCACTGCAGGCGCCATTGCCGGAGCGGCTGCAGCGGAACGGAATGCATCCGACAGGCCCTTCACGACCACCGTCGTCGCCCAGTTCAACGAACCCTGGGCGATGACGTTTCTCCCCGACGGGCGGTTGCTCGTCACCGAGAAGAAAGGCGCGCTCAAGCTCTACACGATCGGCGGACCCGCCCGCGAGGTCACCGGCGCACCAACCGTGGCGTACGGCGGCCAGGGCGGACTTGGCGATGTGGTGCTGCATCCTAACTTCGCGAAGAACGGGCTGGTCTACCTGAGCTACGCGGAGGCGGGCGAGGGCGGAACGCGCGGTGCGGCCGTTGCTCGCGCGAAACTCACGCTCGACGCCAACGGCGGCGGCGCACTGTCGAATCCCCAGGTGATCTGGCGCCAGGTGCCAAAGGTCTCGGGCTCCGGCCACTATGGCCACCGCATCCTCTTCGGTCCGGATGGGCATCTGTGGATCAGCTCGGGCGAGCGCCAGCAGTTCGACCCCGCGCAGGACATGAACGCCAACCTCGGCAAGATCCTGCGCCTGAACGAGGACGGTTCCGTGCCCGCGGACAACCCGTTTGCCGGCAAGGGCGGCGTCACTGCGCAGATCTGGACGCTCGGCCATCGCAATCCGCTGGGGATCAACTTCGATGCGCAGGGACGGCTTTGGAACATCGAGATGGGCCCGCGCGGCGGCGATGAGCTCAACGTCGTGGTGCGCGGCGCGAACTATGGCTACCCGATAGTTTCGAACGGCGACCACTACGACGGCCGCACGATCCCCGATCACGACACGCGGCCGGAGTTCAAGGCTCCCGCGGTCTGGTGGACGCCTGTGATCTCGCCGGCGTCGTTCGTCTTCTATTCCGGCAGCGAATTCCCGGCGTGGCGCGGCGATGCACTCATCGGCGGTCTTTCGTCGAAAGCGCTGGTGCGCGTCGAGCTCGACGGCGAGAAGGCCCGCGAAGCCGAGCGATTCGACATGGGCGAGCGGATCCGCGAGGTCGAACAGGGGCCGGACGGCGCGCTCTGGCTGCTGGAGGATGAGAAGGACGGATCGGGCGGAAGGTTGCTGAAACTGACGGCGGCAGGTTGACCCGGGCGCCGTACTGAGACTGCGGTCAAACTTCCGAGCGCGGCGGCTCCGCGCATGTGGACGAGGTAACCGCGCAGAGGTATACAGAGCGGCCGAAAAAAATGGAATGAGTGGGAGGGATCCTTGGCGCGCCCCTGGATCAGGCTATTCGAATTCCTCGTGAAGCTCCCCTGGTGGGCTGGCCTCGTCGCAGCCGCGATCGCTTACACAATATTCACGTACGTCGTCCCCGCGTTCAACCACGACCGCCCGCTGCTCATCGGGTTGAAGTCCGCGGCCTCACTGCTCGCCTGGCTCGCCGCAGTCCTTTTCAGCGCCGCCTCCCTCATCGGTCTCGTACGGTCGTTCCATGCCCGCCGCGTCGAGGCCGCCCAGAAGAGCATCGAATCCATCCGGGCGCTCGCATCGCAGCAGTTCGAAGCGCTGATCGAAGAATACTGGCGCAGGCGCGGATTCACGGTCACGAAAACCAGCCGAAACGCCGGTGGCGCCATGGATTTCATCCCGCAACGCGACGGCAAGCGTTACCTGGTCCGATGCGAGCGATGGCGGGCACTGATCGTCGACGTTGGGGCGGTGCGCGATCTGTTCGGCGCGATGAAGGCAGAGGATGCCAGCGGCGCGTATCTGCTCACCTCGGGCCGCTTCACGGCAGAGGCCGTGGAGTTCGCTCAGGACAAGCCGCTCGAGGCTCATCGATGGGCGCACGCTCGGTGGGATGGTCGAGGAGGGCAGGCGAGCCGGGTCCGCAGGCGGCGAGCGGCCAATGCCGACTGAAACCGCGCCAATGTGCCCGGCCTGCGGGGCGAGCATGGTGAAGCGTTCCACGCAACGCGACGCCAGCGAGGGAAGCGATTGGGAATGCGCCGCCATTCCAAGATGTCGAGGTACGCGGGCGGCGTAGTGGCGTTTCGATTTCTCGCCCCGGGACGAACGGCCACATCGCCGGGCCGACCCGTCGATCCACGCGTGCCAATGTGGTACGTCGTCATCTACCGCCCCGGCCCAGCGTGGGTGCCCGTGAAGACGGGCGTGTTTCTGCATGAAATTCACCCGTGGCTTCTCGTACCATGCGAGACGCACCTGAAGAAAGAATCGGGGACGCCATGAAGAATCGCCTCACGCGAAGAGAGTTCGTCGCCAGTGCAGCCGCGATGGGAGCCACCCTCGCGTGGGCCGAATCGCCGGCTGCACGCTCGCGCCTGCAGTGGGTGGAACGACGCGATCTGTTCGCCGAAGGCGTCGCCTCGGGCGATCCCGCCGTGGACAGCGTGTTGTTGTGGACGCGCGTGTCTGCGGATGCGTCGCTGCCGGAAGTTCCGCTCACCGTCGAAGTAGCGGAGGACGCGGCCTTCGAACGCGTCGTCGCGACGGCGCGCACGCGCGCACTTGCGGCCGCCGACTACACCTGCCGCGTGCTCGTGGGTGGCCTGAAGCCCGCGCGGACTTACTGGTACCGGTTTCTCGATGAGCAAGGGCGCGGCAGCCGGATCGGGCGCACGCGGACCGCGGCTCAGTCGAACGATCCGCGAGCGGTGCGCTTCGCGTTCGTCAGCTGCCAGAACGTGAGCGAAGGCGCGCAGAACGCCTACCGGCGCATGATCTACGAAGACGAGCGCGCCGCGCCCGAGGAGCAACTCGCGTTCGTTCTGCACCTGGGTGATTTCATCTACGAAGTGGTCGATTACCCGGAAGAGCGGCCCGGCGGGCGCCGGTACGACCGGCGGCTGCGGGATCTCATTCGCTACCCCGACGGCGACAAGGTCGGGCGGTTTCACATTGCCGCAACGCTAGACGACTATCGAACGCTCTATCGCGCCTATCTCCACGACCCCGACCTCCAGGACGCCCGCGCGCGCTGGCCGTTCGTGGCGATGTGGGACAACCACGAGTTCTCCTGGCAGGGATGGCAGTCGCTGCAACACTTCGAAGGCAAGTCGCGCCCTGCGCAGACGCGCAAGGTAGCGGCGAACCAGGCGTGGTTCGAATATCAGCCGGCGCGCATCCGCAAGCCGAGCGGGGCGTCACCCGAGCGCTTCGATGCGCCGGCGGTGAAAGACACGCCGATCGAGAAGTTCGATGAGCAAGGGCTAGGCCAGGAGCCGAACAATCTCGCGGCGATCGGGAGCCTGACGGCGTATCGCAGCCTGCGCTGGGGCAAGCACCTCGACCTCGTCATCACCGACATGCACAGCTATCGCTCGCGAGATCCGGGCAGCCATCCCGAGTTCAACGCGTTCTCGAGCGATGACTTTCCCGACCTGGTCCCGCAGGAGGCGATGGAGATTCTCGATGCGGGCCGCGCCTACGCGGGCGGCAAGCCGCCCGATACGATTCGCTACGGCGACGTGCAGGTGGCGAACTTCCGCAAGGCGGACCCGCCGCAGACGATCTTCGGCGCCGAACAGAAGGCGTGGTTCCTCGAGCGCCTGCGCACCTCGCGCGCAACGTGGAAGGTGTGGGGCAACTCCCAGGGCACGCTGGATACGCGTATCGATCCGCAAAACCTGCCGGCGGGACTGACCAGGCCCTGGCCGGGCGCGAGCTATGCAAGCATGGGCTTCGGAGATCACAGCAGCACGTACCTCGAGCGCGCCGAGATCTACGACGCGCTGCGCACGGCAGGCATCACGGGCTTCGTGACCGTCTCGGGTGATCGGCACAGCTTCTGGGCGGGTCTCGCCGCAAAGGCGCTGCCGCCGCAGCCGTTCGAACCCGTCGGCGTTGCCTTCATCACTGGATCAGTCTCCGCGCCCGGCCTCGTCGAAGCGCTGGAGCACGCATTTCCGAAGGAACATCCGCTGCGGGCGCTCTACCTTGCCGACATCAAGGGCGCTGAGCGGCCTCAGGCGGCGGTCAACATGCTGATGCAGCACGGCGTGCGCTCCTGCCTGGAGTATCAGCGCAGCGGCGATCTCGAGCGTGCGCGAAAAATGTCGAATCCGGATCTGGCGCCGCACCTGTCGTTCCTCGACATGGGCGGGCACGGTTACGCAACCGTGCGCCTCGCAAGCGAAGCCATCGAGTGCGAGTTCGTGTGCATCCCTCGGCCGATCGAGAGAAGCGAGAGTGCCGACGGCGGGCCGCTGCGCTATCGCGTCTCACACCGCGCAGTGCTGTGGCGCAAGGGCGAGCCGCCGCGGCTCGAGCAACGGGTGATTGAAGGGGATCCGGGGCTTTCGATCTAGACGCAGCTTCATCACGCAACGAAAGCGATTCATCACGGCGAATCCGCTTCAGTACACTTCCGCTACAAACGTCGCATCGTCCTTCGTTCCCTGAACGCATCGCCGATCGCCGTGTCCTCCCGCGGTAATCTGTGACAGTGATGCTTGGGTGCGGGAAACGCCGAGCCCTATGCTCCCTCGCGCGGGTCACTCCATTCTCGCGGGAGAAAATCGTGTCAACGAGGAACGCGCTGATGATTTCGATCGCGGCTGTGATGGCCGCCTGCTCCACGATCGGACAGCTCACTGCGAAGGACTACCGCGCGAAATCGGCTGAGCGCGTGATGGCGGGCCATGGCGAGCCCATCGAGTCAGGGCGGACGGCGCCGGTGACCTGTCAATCCGTGTTGACTCGACAGTCCTGTGAGACCGTTCACCAGCATTCGATCCAGTCTACGGCGCTGCCCCAAGCATATTCCGTAACGTTACTACCTCTCCATGTCACGTATGCATAGGCAATTGTTGAGATGACTGATGGACATACGTAGTAGTCCACCAAGATGTCTCCTAACACCAGGTTTTGCGTGGGAGGCTCCGTTGCGTTGATGCCCTGATACCAGGAAAAAGTCTCGTAGTAGGGAGGATTCATCGGCCACCATTCGCACTGCAATCCTTCAAAGTTGAAGTTGGCGATCATCTGTGCGTGCGTCTTGTTCGGGCTGGGCATCAACATGCACCACATTGCAGCAAACTCGCCAGGAATAACGCTATGAACAGCATAGATGTCCCACCACACACCGGCGTGTGCCGACGGAGCGCTGATCGCGGATGCCACAGCAAACGAGCAGAGCGCTTTGCGAATGAGTTTCATGTCACTTACCCCCGCACAACTGGTCGAGGTATTCCGCCGGCCCAATCTTTTCGAGGTGAGCGTCGGTACTACCGAAGCGGGTGATGCCAACTTTTTTTTCCTCGGCGTAAGCCTTTAGTTTGGCTCCATCGTCGGCGTTCAAGACGGAGTAGACGCCTTCAAAGTCCGCTCTGGCGCGCTCATCGGCGGCACGCTCAAGGTGCGTGAGTTCCGCGATTAGCGCTTCCTTCGTGGTGAGACTAGCGCGCTTCGCGCATAAGGGACTTCGTTCGTCGGGTGACGCAAGGGCCGCTTCGTTCAGCGCCTTATGGTAAGCGACGATGGCGCGAGCAGCGTCCTCGCTGATTCCGGCCATCCAGGCGAAGTATCTTGCTGCGCCGTCCTCGTATTTGGCATCCAGTGCCGCGGCGACAGTCATTGCCTGCCTAAGGGCTACCCACTCCGGAATCAGCTCCGGATTGCTTTTCCCGCTGATGATCCGCATGTTTTCCTGCGCGAACGCCGCGCTGGCGAGCAACATCAATGCTACGAACAATTGTCCCTTCATCGCCTTCTCCTTGTTGAGGTGCGGATGTCTCTGATGGCCAATATCGAGATCAATCAAGCGGCCGGCCTGCGGTTGCGCGGTGGCTCATCCGCGTCCGGCTCTCTGGCCGTGGTTGCTTCTCCTGTGTCGAAAGTGCCCCCTGCGTCGATCAGGGAGGTCGCCGCGTCCAACTGGTCCTGGACTTGACCCGCTTTCGTGGACGAGTAGTTGTCCAAATTTGCGGTGTCTGTGTGCTGTTCACTCTCCTCTCGGAGTTCACGGGTGACAAGTAACGAGGGATGAGTGACGCCGAAGCGGGTTGTACTGCCTCTCGCGCAGGATTTCCCGCCTTGGGCGGCGCCGTCTGGCGCTCTGATCCGGGATGGCGCTCTCGTGACACTGGGCGCGGGTGCTGCCATCGGCAGCATCGGGGCTGCCTTTCTCCTCGGTATTGGTGGGGGGATGCGGCTGCGAATGTAGCGGGAATCGGCCGACTTTTTTTGGGCCCGACGGAGGGACTTCAGTTCCACCGGCAACTCGCCGGCGCGCCTAGCGCGGCACTTGCCGCAGATGCACGAGCTCGCTGCGCGCGAGATACGCGAGCTCTTCGGGCGTCGATGCGCGGCCCAGCACTTCATTGCGACGCGGCTGGCGGCCGAAGCGGGCGACGACGTCACGATGCCCGCGCGCCTGGTTGGCAGAGTGCTCGAGCATGCGGCGCTGCTCTTCGGATGACTCGCGTGCGAGCTCTTCGGGGAGACTCTTACCCCTGTGCCTGCCCGTGTTGCCTCACGTAATTTTGTTACCGGATGCCTCATTTACGATGTTACCGAGGATTGCGGCTTTTCCTGCGTAGGTTCATTCATGAGCCGTAAAACAAGATGAGTCTGACGCCGCAGGCGGCAGAAGCGCGGACTGGGTAATCATGCCGGCCATAGTGCTCATCCGATTCCGGAACCGACATCTTGAGTGAAGTCTTGCATTTCGCAGATCAGCCGCTGCACCGCTTCGTGCCGCCAGATTTTGAGTCGCCGCTGCAGCGTACGCAGCTGCCCGGCGGTGTAGCAGTCAGGGTACTTGGTCCTCAGCGTGGTGAAGAGTTCAGAGCCAGTCTGATCAGGATCGTCGCTTAGCCACTCACACAGCTCCGCCCAATGTGCCTGCAACGGATCGGGGCGTCGACGGGTGCGAGGTATGGGCGATTGCCGATAGCGCAACGGACCAATGATCACGCCGCGAGTTCGTGCATCCTCACGCCAACGTCCGACCCGTTGGGCAAACGCACGGAGTTGACCGCGGTGAAAGCGGCCAGGGTATTGGACGCGCAGTTCATCAAAGAGCTCGGTCGCATTCATGTTCGGGCGCTCCTCGAGTCGACGACACACCAATGGCCAGATCAGCGTGAAGGCGTGTTGCCGACGGATGTGTCGCCTAGCGAACTCCTGTCGCTGAAGTTCACAGCGCTTCTCGATTTCTGCGTCCAACTGAGGCGTGGGCGGTCGGACAGGGGTGACAACCCGCCGTGCTTCCATCTGCACAACCTTCGGCAGGGGTGGCGCAACCAAGTGTCGTGGAGCAACGGTGTGGCAATGCACGGCCGTCTGGAGTGGTCGCAGATAGCGCGGTTGTACCTCTGCGGAGTGCGTCGGGCGGACTTCTCCTGCTCGCCACGCGCTGGACAGGCTCGCCAGGAACACCGGCAGATTCGGTTCCTGCCCGCTTTGGATATCGGGCTTGCCGCCAGTGGCCAGCTCCACCAGATGGCTTTGCATCGCCCGCACTTCCTCGAGGAGCTTCAGTGGATCGAGCGCATTGCCGACCTCGCGCAACTTGACCTTGATGCACTCGGACAGCGTTTCAGCCTGCAAAAGCCGCTCACAAGGCGTTTGCGGTGGATGATACCGCTTCGTCACATGTGCACCCTGCCGATGCTTTTCGGCCAACTTGAAGGAGGGCTGGAAGAAGTTCTCGAACAGCCGCGAGGCGCCGTACAGTCGCGCAAGCACCTGTGCCGCAGCGATGCCTTCGAACCGCCGATACCCCAGATGCTTGCGCACGATGGCGCCGTTCTTTTGTTCGATCCAGGCCTGGTCGTTCTTGCGATAGGGCCGAGAGCGAGTGAGTTCGATGCCATTACGCAGACAGTATTGGATCATCGCTTCGTTCACGAACTCACTGCCGTTGTCGACATCCAGTGCTCGAAGCGCAAAGGGCAGCCCGATGCGGATACGTTCCAGCGCCTCAATGAGCAAGCCGCTTTCACGTACGACCAACGGTGCGCACTCGGTCCAACCGCTCGCGATATCGGTGAGCACGAGACTATTGACGTAACTTCCTTTGTTCACTTCCCCGCAATGCGCGACGAGATCCATTTCCATGCTTCCCGGGGGTGGCTCGTTCCAATCGGCAAAGGTACGCACCGGTATGCGGCGGCGGATCTCCGGCGTCACGCGGCGAGGCTTCCTGGTATCTGTCGCATTGCGCGGCGTGCGCAACAACCGGTCGATCGTTGCAGCACTCATCGCCAGCACCTTGGTGTGGATCGCTTCATCGAGCTGCAAGTGGCCATGGCGCTCGAGAGCGGGCAGCAAAATCCGCAGCAGTGGCCGCAGCCGTTTCCCACAGAGGCGATCGGATGCCTCCCAGAGCACGATCAGCGCCTGGCGCGCCGCATCGTCATACAGGCTCGGACGACGACGTGTCTGAGGCCGCTTGGGTTTGGGCTGCGCGTTCAGCGCACGGATCGCAGATTTAGGGTGGTAGCCACTCACCGCAATGAACTCGTCCAGAATCTTCCGCTTTTCTTTGCCGCTGGCGATCCGATAACGCCGCCGAATGGCATTCGCCAATTCGACACGGGCCGCAAGGCTGATCTTGGTCTCCATAGCGTCCTCCCCAGGGGTCAGGCCGCAATGGTGACATTTCCCTTCACCGGTAACATTTCACGTGAGGCAACGGTGCCGCCGGGTAACATTTATGGTGAGGCAATGCGACAAGGGCTACTTTTCGGATTGATTGTCGCGCGGGGATGGAACGCCGACGTTTTTGGATGTTGCGTAGGTTGCGGGTCGTCCTGCGCCTTGCTGTTTGCGCTCGAGAGCGGCGCGGCGGCGGTAACTCTCGACGTTCATTTCGAAGATGGTCGCATGGTGAACGAGGCGGTCCACGGCTGCGAGGGTCATGGCCGGATCCGGGAAGATCTTTCCCCATTCGCCAAAAGGCTGGTTCGCCGTGATCAGCATCGAGCGGCGCTCGTAGCGAGCGCTGATCAACTCGAACAGCACCGAGGTTTCCGCCTGATCCTTGGTCACGTAGGCGATGTCGTCGAGGATCAGCAGGTCGAAGCGCTCCAGACGCGCGAGCGCCGCTTCGAGTGCGAGTTCACGGCGAGCGACCTGCAGCTTCTGAACGAGATCGGAGGTTCGCGCGAACAGAACTCGCCAGCCTTTCTCGAGCAGCGCCAGGCCGATCGCCGAGGCCAGATGCGACTTGCCGCCGCCGGGTGGGCCGAAGAGGATGAGGTTCGCGCCGTTTTCGAGCCAACCGTCGCCGGCGCACAGCGCCGACACCTGCGCTTTGGAGATCATCGGCACCGCCTCGAAGTCGAAGTTCTCCAGGGTCTTGCCGGGCAGGAGCTTGGCTTCGCCCAAGTGCCGCTCCACGCGGCGACGATCCCGCTCGGCGAGCTCGTGCTCGGCGATGGCCGCGAGGAAGCGCCCTGCGGTCCAGCCCTCCTTGTCGGAGCGCTCGGCGAACTTCGGCCACACGTGCTTGATGGCCGGCAAGCGCAGTTCGTTGAGGATGAAGCTCAGGCGGGTCGCGTCGATAGCGGCGCTCACGCGGCCTCTCCCACGCAGCTGCGGGTCAGCGTCTCGTACACGCTGAGCGGGGCGAGCTCGACGCACACCTCCGGCAGGCGCGCCGGATCGGGCGCGAAGCGCGTGCGCAGCGCCGCGAGGTCGGGTAGATGATCGGCAGCGAGATACTCGCTGAGCACCGTCGCCAGCTCCGCTTCGCAGGCCCGATCGTGCGCGAGACTGAGCAGTTCCACGATGCATTTGCACGCCGCACGGTCCGAGAGCCGCTCCCGTAGCCGCTCGAACATGTGCCGGTACGCCTCGCGCGGAAAGAGCTGATCGCGGTACACCAGGTTCAGCAGCGCCATGGGCTTGCGGCGCAGGGTGTGGATCACGTGACGATAGTCGACGACGTGGCCGTGCTTGCCGTTCGGACCCGCCCGGCCGCGCTCGAGCGTCATCAGCACCGTCGCTCCGATCAACAGGTCCAACCGATCGTCATACAGCTTCACCCGCAACCGATGCCCGATCAGCCGGGACGGCACCGTGTAGAACACCTTTCTCAGAGTGAAGCCGCCCGAGGAGGTGACGAAGACGAAGGTCTCCTCATAGTCGCAGGTGCGGCTTGCGGGCAGCGGCTGCAGCGTCGCGCGCTCGGCGCCGATGCGCTTGGCGTTGCGCGCGTTCTTGCGGCTGATGACCTCGTCGATGAAGCGCCGGTACGCGCCGAGGTCGGCGAAGTCGGCGCTGCCGCGCAACAGCAGCGCATCGCGGATGGCACTCTTGAGATGACCGTGGGGACTCTCGATCGAGCCGTTCTCGTGCGCGACGCCGCGGTTGTTGCGGCTCGGCTCCATGCCGTAGTGCACGCACAGTGCGTCGTAGCGCACCGTCAGATCCTCGCGCGCGGCGCGGTCGAGATTACGGAACGCAGCCGACAGGCTGTCGCTGCGATGTTCGCGCGGTGCACCCCCGAGGGCCCACAGCGCGTTCTGCAGCCCTTCGGCCAGCGCCACATAGCTCTCGCCGCCGAGGATGACGTGCGCATGCTCAAAGCCCGAGCAAGCGAGCCGAAAGTGATACAGCCGATGATCGAGCGGCACGCCGGCCACGCTGACGCCCAGTTCGCACATCTCGGTAAAATCCGACAGCCCCATTCGGCCCGGTTCGTGAACCTGGCGGAAGATCACCTCCCGCTCGGCGCCATGCAGCGCTCGCCAGGCGCGGATCCGCCGCTCGAGCGTCCGACGCACGCTGGCGTGCAGATCCGGATACCGTCGTTGCAGTTCCTCGAAGATCGCCACCGGCCGCACGTCCGGCGCCGCCACCAGCATCGGCACCACGTCGGCGTCGAAGATCTGGGCCAGAGGATCGGCTCGGCGCCGTCCTCGCGGCGGCTTCTTCTGGGACGGCAGTCGCGGGTCGTTCTCGATCCGGTAGGCGGTGGCGACACTGATCGCCGCTCGCGCCGTGCTCGCTCGTCGTGTGAATAGCGCCACGCCAAATACAAACGGGCGCCGGCAACGCTTCAGGAGCATCAATGAACGACACCGGGACTCTAAGGGTCATCACGCCCAGCGATTGCGAAATTGCCATCACGCGAGCCTTCGACGCGCCACGCCGGCTCGTCTTCGAAGCGTTGACCAGGCCCGAACTGCTGAGGCGCTGGTTCGCCGGGCCGCCCGGCTGGGCGCTCGCGGTCTGCGAGGTCGACCTCAAAGTTGGCGGGGCCTATCGCTACCTCTGGCGCGGCCCGGACGGGACCGAGATGGGAATGCGGGGTGTCTTTCGCGAGGTCGCGCCTCCCACGGGTTTCGTCGGCACGGAAAGATTCGACCAGGCCTGGTATCCCGGCGAGGCAGTCGCAACGTTGGTTCTCGAGGGGCAGCGCGGCAAGACCACGCTCACGCTCACCGTGCGCTACGAATCGCGCGAGGCCCGCGACATCGCCCTCGAGTCCGGCATGGATCAGGGTGTGGCTGGCGGCTACGACCGGCTTGCGGAGATGCTCGCTTCGAGACCGGTCCGCTCACTCTAGCGGGTCGTCACGCGGACCTTACGACTCGTAACGGCAGGCTCTCCGATACCACCAATTGTCGGAGACGCCGTCGAAACGCGGCCTGTACATTCGTCGTACCATCAGCCCCGAGCCAAAAAGGGGCCCAGACTGGGCCCTGGAACTCAACGCTGCGTGGTAGAAGAGGAGATCAAATGACCGCTCGAGTGACAGCAACGAGTGCCCCTCCCCGCCACCTGGGGCGAAGCATTGGCGCCGGGCTCCTGGCGTTTGTCGCGGTCGTCGTCCTTTCGCTCGGCACCGACCAGGTGCTGCATGTGCTCGGGATCTATCCGCCCTGGGGCGAGCCGATGTATGACACGGGCGACTGTCTCCTGGCGCTGGCTTATCGGTTGGTTTACACGGTGCTCGGAGGCTACATCATCGCGAGGTTCGCACCTCGCAATCCGATGCGGCACGCGCTCGCCCTGGGGATCGTAGGGACCTTTGTGGGCCTCGCCGGTGCGATCGCCACGATCCCGATGAACATGGGCCCGGCCTGGTATCCGATCTCGCTCGTGGTCACTGCCTTGCCCTGTTCGTGGCTCGGTGGACTGCTTTATCAGAGGCGGGCAGCACGATGAGCGGCTCAACCCCCGTGCTCCGCGACCTCGCAGGCGACAACAGGACGGAGATGACCGTGAGGGAATATGGCTACACGTCGGATCAGGCGCACGACATTTCCAAGGCCGGGCTGGAGCAGTGCCTCGACAAGATGGCTGCGAGCTTTGCACAGGCCTAGCAGCACATACCTGCTCGCGAGCCTCGTGCTCTGCTCGATGCACGCGGGCGCGGACTCGCGCGCCGATGGCCAGCCGCAGGGCCCGCCGGTCGGCGCCGTCGTCGCGCCATGTGGGCTCACGAGCCCGGTGATATCGCTCGTTCGTGGTTCCACCCTGGAGCGGCGCTGGCGGAAGCTGGAGAGGGAACTCGAAGGACCTCTGCGCTCGCTGCTCGCGACCGAGTTGATGGCGCAGGAAGCGCTGGCGAGCCTCGAGCAGCGCGTACTGGCGCGAAACGATTGGACGCTCACGCGTTACCTCGTGCGCGCGCTGCGCGAGCTCGAGGCGACGGATCTGCAGGCGGCCGATCGCCTGCTTCGCCTCGATGCCTACGCCGAGAATGCGTTACGAGACGCGGCTTGGGACGGCAAGAATGGATGGGACGTTGTGAGCGCCGTGCGAGCGGAAACCCTGCAGATCCTGGATTCGCTCGGGAGACAGCAAAGCGCGGGTCCATCATCGCAGGGTGTCGTCGAGCGCCTGTTGCAGGCAGCATCCGAACGCGAGCCTTACGCCGTCGGCTCGACCTGCACTCGGTGAAGGAATTGACGACGGGGTTTCATCCACTGTGAACGGGTAGCGATATCAGCGTGGACTGGAGCCAGGGCAGGGTTCCGATGAGACCGGAATCTCGCGAGATACTCGTCGACGAGGCATGGTCACGCTGCCGCTCGCCAGTGCCGTGCCGAGCAGGATCACCGCGCACGCCGCCAGCATGCTCACCGTGATTGCCTCGTGGAGAAAAACCAGTCCCCACAGCATTCCGAACATCGGCACGAGATACGTCACGGTGATCGCCTTCGCCGGCCCGATGCGGGAGATCAGGCGGAAGTAGAAAATGTAGGCGACGCCCGTGCAGAACACGCCGAGCGCGATGACGGACAGCCAGCTCTTGAGCGAGGGCACGGTATCCGGCCAGTTCGCAATCGCGAGCGGGAGCAGCAGCAGCGTTGCGGCGATCTGGCTGCCCGTCGCCGCCGCAAGCGGAGGCACGCGCCCCAGCTTCTTTTTCGTGTAGTTCACTCCGACACCGTACGAGAGGGAAGCGCCGAGTCCGGCGAGGATCGCGAACGTCGTGCCGCCGCCGTTGAAGGAGATCTTGTCCCACGCCAGCAGCAACACGCCGCCGAAACCGACAGCGAGCCCGATGACGCGTGGCAGCGTCAGCTTGTCGCGCAACCAGGCATACGCGACCAGCGCGGCGAAGAGTGGGGCGCTGGCATTGATCACCGCCGCTGTGCCGGCCGTGATGTACAGCGTCGCATAGGCAAACAGTACGAATGGCAGCGCCGAGCTGAAAACGCCGACGATCGTCAGCGGCGCTGTCGCCCCGCGCAGACCGCCCATTCCCCCACGCAACGCGAGAACCGCGGTAAGAAAAACGGCGGCGATGATGACACGAATCTCGACGAGCGCTACGGCGCCGAACTCCGGCGCGGCGACGCGCATGAAGAGGAAGGAAGCGCCCCAGATCACGCCCAGGATCAGCAGCTCGAAGCGGTCGCGTTGGTTCATTTACCTATCCGTGTAAAAAAATGAGCCTGCCGTGCTCAGGCAGGCTCGAAGTGGGGATTATTACCTTACAAGGAGTGGCTCAGAGCGAAGCTGCTCGATGGCTCGAGCGCGGAGCCCGCCGCTGCAAGCGTCACCGTTCCGTCGCGTGGCGCCGTGACTGTGAGACTACCCAGGTCGGCGACTCTGACGCCGGCGGCGCGCGGGGCGTTCACGGTCATCGCGCCAAGGTCGGCGATGGCCGCCTCCGAACCGCGGAAGGCAGTCACGATCATGCCGCCGAGGTTTGCGACCTCAGCATCACGCGCCTGCGCGGCCGAAGCGATCAGTGCCCCTGTTGCCAGGACGGCTACCATCGTGAACTCCCGAACTCTGTGCAGCGTGCTCATGACTTTCTCCTCGATGCCCGGTCCGACTCGTGTGTTCGAAAACTTTCCGGTGTGTGCACTGTCGGCTTTGTGACCCTGAGCAGCAAACGCAATACTTGATGCCCTGTTAAGCAAAACTAGCCATTATCCATGTCCATGTTGCAACGACTCGTCCATGTGCCCTGCGTGTTTCCGGCGATGCTTGCGGCAATGCTCGCGGTGGCGTCGCCCGCCCGCGCTGCGTCGGAAGCTCGCGTCATCGACACGGACCCTTCACGTTCGGCGACGCTGGGACGCCAGCAGGCGTTCCATGTACGCATGGAGTACCGGACGGACGAGCCGATCACGCTCTGGGCGCGCCCCTACCTCGACGGCCATGCAGTCGAGACGGCGATGAGCAACGCATCGGAAAAGTACTCGGGCTCGGGTGAGGCGCTGGGCTGGTTTGCGCTGACCGAGCCGGGCGCGGTCGACGAGGTGCGAATCATCGCCGGGGGCAGCCAACCCTATCGGGAATGGGAAATCGCTCGCGAGCCCGTGCAATTGCGCTGGTCGGCCGGCGAGGCGCCGTCAGGAAGCGCGCAACCGTGGGTGGGGGAGCTGAGCGCTGCCGCCGAGGCGCGCCAGCGCGAGGAAGCGCAGCGGCGCGCAAGCGAGCCCGTGTCGGGCGGTGACATCGCGTTTTTCAGCGGTTTCATGCTCCTGGTGCTCGGATCGGGCATCGCCGGCATTGCCGTACCTGTGAGGAGCATGTGGAAGTGGCGCGGCGGCTGGAGGATCGCGGCCGCCGTTCCGGTTGCCGTCCTCGCTTTCGTCGTGTTGCGCATCGTCATCGATACGGCGCGTGACCCGACCTCGCACAACCTCTGGCCGTTCGAGATCGTCATGTTCGGTCTCCTGGCGCTGGGCATCATCGCCGCGCTCAAGATCGCGCGCCGCCTGACGGGTGCGGAAGCGTGATGCTTTGCGAACGGAGCGCACGGTAGCCGCTGCGCTTTGGCCACAGCCGGCGCACCGGCTACCGCTTGCGTCATGGCTACATCGGCTTCGGGTTCATCACCGCAAGCACCGCACCCAACGGGTCCTGCAGGACGCCGAAGCGACCGATGTTCGGGATGTCCTCGGGGCCGAACAGAACCTTCGCGCCCGCTTTCCTGGCGTTCGCGATCGTCGCGTCGGGATCTTCGACCCTGACATAGGGCAGCCAGTGCGATGGAGTACCGGGTTCCAGGTGGCTCGTCACGCCGCCGCGCTCGACGCCGTTCCGGCCGATGATGTGATACTTACCGTCGGCACCCATGTCCATGGTCCGGTGAGTGAACCCGACGACCTTCCCGTAGAACGCGAGCGCACCCGTCGGATCGGTGGTGTGCAGCTCGTTCCAGAGCCAGCCGCCGACGGGCGTCTGAGTAACGTCGGGGTCATTGCCCATGGCGCTCGTGAACACGTACAGCTCCGCACCCTGTGGATCCGCGATCCGCGCCATACGGCCGACGCTCGGCATCTCCGACGGCGCCGCGACCACCTTGCCGCCGTTCGCGGCGGCGGCCTTTGCGGCCCCGTCGACGTCTTCGACCGAGACGTACGATATCCAGTGCGCCGGCTGGCGGTCGTTCGCGGGTGCCGCGTAGCCGCCGAGCATCTTGTCGCCCAGGTAGATCATCTCATAGGGGGTGTCGCCGATCGGGAACGGCTCGACTCGCCACCCGAAAACCTTGTCGTGGAACGCCTGCGCTTTCTTCGCGTCCTGGGACACGTGCTCGAACCACACGAACTTGCCGGGAATCAGCTTGCGATCGGGCATGACGTCTCTCCTTTCGCGTTGAATGAGGCCGCCTTTCGTTCCTAGACGAACGGAAGCGCCCACTATCGACAGTCGGCGAGGGATTTCATCCTGTCAGCCGCCTGGTCGGTCACTTCCGGGGTTCCCGGTGCCCTTCGGGCGTCAGGGCGAGGTGGCGCGTACGACCTTGATCGAGAATGCGCTCTTCGCGTCCGGCGCATCCGCTGGCCACACTTCCAGCGCGTAGCGCCCAGGGACGAGTCGATCGGTGCGCACGAAGGCGGGTACGTATCCTTCCGCGTCCGCCGTCACAGCGCGCAACTCCGCGACCTTGCGCCGTTCGCCGGTCGCGGCGTCTGTGTACAGGGCGATGCCGTGTGGGCGGTTCGGAGTCGCCGCTTCCGGAAGGATGTGCAGCTCCACAGAGCTGGGCGCGGCGGGCAGCGCGATTTGAGAGTCGTACTCGCTGCGGGTTCGCAGCAGCACGTGTCGTGCCGCGACCGGAAGCGGGCGCGCGTCTTCGCCCAGAAGTTCGCGCGCCGTGCCCGCCAGTACCGGTCCTCGCGTCGGCGAGCGATTGAGCCAGAGTGCGCCGGCGACGAACGCAATCGCAACTGCCGCCGCCAGAGCCAGCCAGCGCGGTTGTCTCAGCACGCTCCTGGCGCGTAGCGCCTCGTCAAGCTTGCCCTGGTCGGCCAATGCGCCGAGGCCCACCTTGAATCGCGCCGCGGCCTCGAGATCGGCCACCACCTCGGGATGCTCGCGCAGGTATGCCTCGAACTGCCCACGCTCCTCGTCCGTGAGCTGGTCCGCGAGATAGCGCGCGACGACGTGGTTGTCGTCGATGTACTTGCGGTCCATCAGTCACGACCCGGCGCTCGTCGCCGCGCAGCACACGGGCGAGCGGACTCTCCACATGAATGTATCTGTCGCATGCCGGCAATTGATCGCAGGCGCTGCGTCAGGCGAGGCACAGCGCGAAGAAGTCGCTGCGCCGGAAGCCGCGCAGCGCCAGCAAGCCGCGCAGGCGCGCCCGCGCGCGGAACACGATCTTGTCGAACTTCAGCGAGTCGATAGCCAGGTCGCGGCAGATGGCCTCCTTCTCCTCCTCGTCCAGATAGAAACGCCTGACGATGGTCCGATCGCGTTCGATCGGCAGGCTTTCCACGATTCTGCGCACCTCGCGCGCCAATCTGGCCACCATCCAGGCATCCGCCGACTCTGCGTCTGCCGCCAGGGTTTCCAGCGCCTGCGCCGGGGCGCGCTTGTCGGGCCGGGCGAACGTGTTGCGGCGGTAGTTGCGCAGGAGATTGATCGCGACCTGGTAGACGTACCCCGCGATCTGCTCGGGATTGGAGAGTCTGCCGGCTTGCCAGTTCTCCCACGCCTTGGAGATCGCGGCGTTGAGAAGATCGGCGGCCACTTCGGGATCGCCCGTACGGCGTCCGAGCAGCAGCCGCAATCCACTGTAGCTGCCGGCGATCAGCGCTTCGATGCGGGCTCGATCCATCCCTTGTTCTTGTCGTTCTACCTTCATTCATAGGCTACCAGACCTGCCCAGAAGTAGGGATGCTTCCAGCGCGAGTTCGCGATCAAGTGCCGCTGGGCGGCGGCCAGCGCCCGCACCGGGTCATCGCCATCCTGCAGGCGGCGGTAGAACCCGGCCATCAAGTCACGCGTGGCGGCATCGCCGATGCGCCACAGAGAGGCCATGACGTGGCGCGCGCCCGTGCTCATGAAACCATGCGCCAGGCTGAGCGTGCCTTCTCCCTCCCGGACCTGCCCCAGGCCCGTCTCGCACGCGGCCAGCACGACGAGTCTGCCGTTCGTCCTCCAGCGATAGATGTCGCCGAGGAAGAGCCTTGCCGTGCCGGGAGTCCCGCCCGGGTCGAGGATCGGGATGTCCAGGGCGGAAAGATTCGGATCCTCGAGGTCGGAATAGCCGTGAGTCTGAAAATGCAGCACGTCGAAACCGCGCCATTGCGCCGGAAAGGAGCCTGCGACCGGCCCGGCCAACGCGGGAATCATTTCGTATCTCGGTTGCCCGCCGGCCAGTGGCGCGGCTACAGGATGGGGGGGGTCGACGGCACTTGCGGCAGCGATGAGCCCAATCCGGCCCCAGGGTGCGAATGGCGTTCGGTCGCGCGAGCGGGCTGCGTACAGTGCCAGCGAAGGGAGATTGGCAAGCTCCCATCGATCAAGCGCGAGGATAGTCTGACCGGCACGCTGCAAGGCAAGCGCCGCGAAGGGCACCTGGTGCAGAGACCCATCAGCAACGATCAGCAGGCGCTGGATACCCTCACCCACCAGTCCTTCGGGCAGGATCGCGGCTCCGAGCGCCCCCGTTTGAGCCCGGCATGCACCAGCGTCCGATGGCGCTGCGTCCCGAAGCTCTCGCAGGCAGATGATCGCTTCCCGCGAGAGGGCCTCGATCTCCCCCCGAGGTGGTAACGCCGCGCTGACGACGCCGGAGCGCGACACTCGCCACAGCCAGGTCCTGCGATGACCCATCGAATATACGAGGATGGCTGTATCGGGTGGCATGCGAGTCGCGAGCTGCATCAGGTCGTCGCTCTCTGCCGAACGTGCGCGCGCGACGCCCGCCAGCGCCGACGAATCCTGGAGGCGTTCGATCTCGCGTCGAAGCCGCTCGATCTCCTTTTCGACCGGCACGATCCTTTCGGCCTGCGGTTTGCCGCGGTCGCGCAGCAGGTCGAGCCGGTATTTCGCCGCGCCAAGATCGGCATAGAGATCGTGCAACTTGTGCTGGACCGGCGCATCCGCCGACGCCTGGTCACTCGGTGTCGGGGGCGCGATCGGGCGGGCGCGCCCGTTGCCGGCCGGAACCGCCGGCTCGATTGTGGCGAGCCGTTCGAGCAACGTCCGCGCGCGCCAGTGCTCGCGCACGACGAGGGCGCGCAGCCACTCCCCGGGTGAATCCGCGGCCAGTTCCATCATGATGTCGACGAGCTCCTCGTAGACCGCGGCCTGTGAGGCGAGAATCGACATGCGCAGGTCTGGGTTCACCGCCTGGAGCCGAATGGACTCCACGACAGCAGCGGCGCGTTCGAGCTCCCGCTGCGCCGCGCGACGCCTGCCGAGAGCTCGCAGCACGCGGCCGCGCTCGAGCAGGACCAGGGGCTCGTGAATCACGGCGCCGTTGTCAGCCATCACCCGAGTTGCCGCGTCGAGGTCGGACATCGCCGCGGCAAAGTCCCGCGTCCGGGCGTGCAGCCTCCCGCGCGCCGCGAGCGCAAGGCCGCGCACTTCGACATGAGCGGGCAGCTCGCGGGTCAACACCTGGTCGAGCACCGCCGCGCCTTCCGCGAGCTTGCCCTGAGCCTCGAGATCGAGCGCCAGCGCGTACTTCGCTTTCGCCATGTCCGCGGTGCCGAGCTCCAGGGACGCCGCCTCCGCATGGTAGGCGTGCGCCTTCCCGAGGTCGCCAAGCTCCCGATTCGCATTGCCGACCGCAATCAACGTCGAGAGGAGGCCACGGCCGTCGTGTGCCGAGCGCCGGTGCGGCAAGGCCTCCAGCAGATAGGGAAGCGCACGCCGCGGCCGGCCGACGCGCAGGTACGCCGATCCGAGTCCGTGTAGAGAACGCGCAAGCTCCGATTCGTCCGGCTTGTCGCGCTGCAGGTCGATTGCCTGCCGATAGAGGGTCACGGCTCGTTCGGTCTCGCCCGTCAGCGAATGAGCGAGTGCCGTGTTGTTGAGCACCACTCGGCGTCGCTCGGTTTCGCCGAGCCGCTCGTAGATCTGCAGCGGAACCTGGAAGAGCTGCCTCGCGAGGCGATACTGGCCCAGCTCGTAGTGCACCCAGGCCGCGTTCTGCAACGCGAGCGCTTCAGAGATCGAAGCGCCGAGCGCGCCGAACTGCTGCGCGGCCTTGCCGAAGAATTCGAGGGCACGCTCGGATTCTCCGAGGAACTGGCTGGCAAGCCCGGCATTGTTGCGCGCGTGGGCGGCGAGGTAATCGTCCTGGGCGGACGTGAAGCGTGCGGCGCACTGCAGGAGCTGTTCGCGCGCTTCCTGAAGCAGACGGGCGCGATCCGCCGCCGAACCCTCATTTGCGAGCTCGATGAGGGCCGCGCCCTCCAGGCCCAGCGCGTCCAGCTCACCGCCGGTCTCCCGATTGTCGCGGTAGAGCGAGGCCGCCTTTCTCGCCACCGATGCGGCGAGCTTCCAGTCGGCCAGCCGCTCGTAGGCGAAAGCCGCGTGCCTCAGTCGAAGGAGGGCGGACCACTCCCTCGCCGCTGCGGTATCTGCCCGCAGCATCGTTTGGGCGGTGCTCAGGAGCTCTTGTGCCCGTTGTTCCGTCGCCAACGGTTCAGTGCTGCCCAGTTCTGCGAGCGTACGGAACAGCGTGGCCTGCAGCGAGCGCGAACCCCGAGGGCCGAAGTCGCTCACCGTGAGCACATAGGACGCGTCTCGGCGAGTGCGCTCGCCGAGCACCACGTCGAAGGAGACGGCGCCGGTGTCACGCAGGGGTACGTAGACGAATTCGTCGCGAAACCGGCGGGCGGGCGTGTCGGCGACGATCCGCGTCCCGGGCGCACTGGCAACGATGCGCACGTCGGCCCCGCTCTGGTGAATGCGAACGGCGAGCGCATGGCCGGCCTTCAGGTCGAACGTGTAGTGATGAGAGGCGACGTTGCCGAAGGTGAATTGCCTGGCTGCGACGAGCGTATGAATCGGTCGTTCATCGGCGGAGCAGGCGACGATGAGACAGCACACGATTGCAGGCGGCGTCAGGCGCATTGTGAGGGTTCGTCCCGGGGTAGCCGCAGCATAGGATACGCTCTGGCATGCGATCGTCGCCCCGTTGTCGACAGATATCAGTGACGCACCGTCGGAGCAGGTCCATGACGACGACCCCCATTGCATCGATGTCCATGCAGCAGTTGCTCGAGGAACTGGAGGCGTCCGGTGTGCCAGTCGCGGCGAGCACTGAGCCCTCCGGTAATCGCCCGCGGCGCGTCCATCGGGAAATCGTGTTGCGTCTCGAGGCTGCACTCGGGAAAGCGGACATGGTCGATATCATCGATCCGGTGGTTCCGGAGATCGCCGAGGAAAGGGCGATGTCCGTGGCGGCGATCGTGAGGCAGGAGGCGATCACGCAGGCCGACTTCGGCGGTCACTGGCTGCTGAACCGCCGCTACGGAGAAATCCACGGCTTCGCAACGACGGAACAGTGGAGCGATCAGCCCACGATCTGCGCCGTCAATGACAAGGTGAGCTACCTGCGCCACCCCCCGCTGATCTCCTCGACGACGCACGCCACGGCATTCCTGGTGCGATCGGACATGCTCGCGACAGCGCGGCACTGCATTTCCCGTCCACTACAGACCCTGTGCTTCGTCTTCGATTTCTCGATGATCACCGGCGGTTTCTGCCATTGCCTGTTCCGCCCGGGCGACGTGTACTACCCGAAGGCGAGCGCGCCGATCGAGGGTACGGAGGACTGGGCGCTGATCCAGCTCGACCGTAATGTGGAGTACCGGCAGCCCCTGCCGCTCGCGGGCTCGGCCGCTGTGAAAGGCGGCATGGGCATCTGTGCGATCGGGCACCCGCACGGGTTGCCCGCCAAGTACTCTCACCAGTCCACCGTCACGCGCAAGGACGCGAAGTCATTCCAGTCGAACCTGCGGGTGTATGGCGGCAATTCCGGAGGCCCCGTGTTCGATGCGGGCACCCACAGCGTGCTCGGAATCGCGAGCCAGCTCGGATCCAGCGATGTGACGCGCGCGATTCAGCGGATCGACGGGCGCAGTACGCTCCTCCCAACCGAGCCGGAAACCGAGGGCTCCGTAACCTGCGTGATGCTCGATGATCTGATTGCCGCTCTCGCGAAGGCGCCCTGAGCGCGGCTTCGCGTCCCGCAGCATCACGGAGCCCGGGTTCAATCAGTCCTCCGCATGCCCGGCGCCGTCGTGGATCGTAGCAGGGTCGTCCTTGGACCGGCGCATGTTGATCCACAGCTCCAGGGGCTTGTAAGGCGTGCCACCGTTTCTGAGCGCGAGCGTTACGTAGTGTGTTTCTTCGCCCGCGCCGTGCCAGAACAGAACGTTGCCCGTGACAATCGCCTTCATCGGATCGTCCTGCCTCACGGGTCCATAGCCGATCGTTCGGGACGTCGGATACTTGGCGGGTGAGACCGGCGGTTCGACTTCGAGGATCGTGACCAGATACTCGCCGGCACTGGCAGCGGGTGTAACCCTGATGAGGTAGTCAATGGGGTTGGGCCCAGGATGGGGATTCGCAAGGTCCTCGTTCCTGCCCATGTGACACTCCCCCGTGGCATTGGGAGGACAGAAGAAATCCGTGTTGCTGACAGTCCAGGTTCGAACGATTTCACCGATGTCGATGAGCGCCGCCGAAGCCGGCGCGGCTTGACCTCCCTGCGCTGCAGCCGGCGAATCGACCGGCTGCGGGTCCTTGCTGCAACCCACGATGACTGCGGCTGCGGCGATCGCGGCGAACCGCACTGAGATGTTCTTCATGATTGATACTCCCTGTTGGTTGGCGTTTTTTCTTCGTGGAACCTGGATCGACGGCGGTGCGCCGGATCGCGTGCATCCGGTCAGGCGCCCTGCCGGGCAACCACGGCAACACCGCCGTCCTACTTGATGCGATACGTCACCGACACGAGCAAGCTGCCCTCGGTACTGGTCGTCGTCGGGATCTCTCCCTCGAAGCCGTCCGGTATGGTGCCCCCGACCTCGAAGCCGGCGCTGAGCCGGGTTTCCTTGTGCAGATGATAGGCAGCGGTGAGAAACAGGTGATCCCGCAGGGCACCCAAGGTCAGCCCCGTGTAGAAGCCAAACTGCGTATCGTCCTCGCCGTCCGTGACGGAAGCGCCGAGGCTCCAGCCCAGGGAGCATTTGCATTTCCAGAACTGCCAGATCTGCCCGTTCAGCTGGCCGACGACTCCGATCTGCGCATCGGATTCGTCACCGACGCCGACGATTTCTCCCGAGGTCGCAGCGGCCTGGCGTTCGAAGCGGCGCTGATCGGAAAACGCTGCGGCGATGCCGCCGCTGAAGGAGAAGCGCGACCGGCCGAGCTTGAGAACCTCGACCACCTTGACCGTCGTTTCGGTCTTCTTCTCGGTACGGTCGGTGCGGACGATGGAGACATCGTACTCGGAGGCTTCCTCGGCGGGGCCGATAGCTCGCGTCTCGACAAACCCCGTGGCACTCGATAGCGCGATTCCCAGCGCTTCGCTGAAGGGCTCGAGCTCCTTTTTCGCGGCTGTGAGCCTGGCGTCCTCGTCCTTGATGGTCTTGATGCTTGCTGCCAATTCCCCCCGTGTGTCTACGGCGGCCGCGATCGCAAGTTTGAACGCTCCTTTGCATTCGGGCGTCGCGGTGACCTCCCTGGCGGCGGCGACACCAACCTCCAATTCCTTGTCCGCGGCCGCGAGGCGCTCCACGAAGCGCGCGTGGCTCGGATAGCCGGTGATCGCGCGCGACCCGGCGAGCGCCTGCGATGAAATCGTGCAGAGCTGATAGGAGCTTGTTGGCGTGCCCGGCACCGTGTCGAATATGGCCTTCTGCAGGCCTTTCACTTCGTCCAGCTTCGCGCTCAGGTCCCCGACGGCCTTGCCGTACTCGCCGACGACCTTCGTGCGCTCGTCCGTGGCGCGTCGCGTCAGCTCCCAGAGTTCCCCGGGTTCCTTCATCTTGCACGCAGCCGCCAATGCGGCAAGAGCTTTGAATACATCCGTGGTCACCGGTGGGGGCGCGGGCGCGGCCGCTTCGGCAGGCTTCTCGCCGAAACTCATTCCGAGCAACGCCAGGCTGCGTACGATCGTGTCTCCTTCGACCAGGCGGCGATTGATGACGAACTTGTAGTCGTAACGCACCGGGTTCTTGTGCACGAACACCAGCCGCACCTTCTCGTCCAGCGGGAACGAGGTGCGGTCGGTGAGGTGCTCGCCAGTATTCGCATCGATGACGACCGCCAACGGCGGCTTCGTGGGATCCAGGTACTGCGAATAGTCGGTCAGGTCCTTGCACGCGTCCCCTTCTGCGCGCGCGCGGTTCGGGGCTGCCGCGATCAGGAGCGCGCCGAAAAGGACGGCCGCGAGCCAATCGAATCCTCGGCCGAACGGGTTGCGCGACATGGGAGTTCCTTCTTGTTGGGGATGCCACCCCCTGTCTGTTGTGAGGACGCTGTGTATCGCATCGCGCGCGCGTGGGAGAAGACAACCGACAGCGGGTTCGTGCACGGCGAGGATTTTGAGCTCGACACGCCCGACTATGTGATCGCGGAGCTGCGCTACGACTCGGGTGTGGCGGTCCTGCCGAAGGAAGGTGTGGCGAGCACAGCCGCCGCCGAAGCCGAAGCCGGGGGCATCCAGGAGGTGCTGGCGAGCTACGATATCGCGAAGGTAGGTCCGCACTTCCCGTTGGCGGCCTCGGTGCTGCGCGAGCGCCTGGAGGTAGTGACGGCGGCGCGCGCCAGAGTCTCGAGCGAGTTCGTCGAGAGTGGCTTCATGCAGATCGTCCCGAAGCGATCACGCGATGCGGCCAGGATCGCCGAGCGTCTTCGCGCCCGCAAGGACGCCGTGTGGAATGCGTACGTGGCGCCGCGGCCGGTACCCGCGACGGTGAACAGTGGCGCGATGCCGGGGAGCCGCAACTTCGAACCTGCACAGGGCTACCTCTGCTCCGCGCCCGATGGCATCGGCGCCATGCACGTTTGGAGCATCGGCGGCGGCAAGGGCAAAGGCGTCAGGATCTGTGACATCGAGGGCAACTGGAACCTCGCGCACGAGGACTTGCCGGCGGGCATTCCCATCATCGGGGGCACACTGGTCGCTGGACAGTCCTGGGTCGACCACGGCACCGCGGTGCTCGGCGAAATGGTGAGCAAGCGCGGCAGCATAGGCACTGTCGGCATCGCGCACGAAGCGAAAGCCGCCGTGCATCCGTTCGTCGTCAACGGGGTCGCGAACCCCGCTGCCGCCATTACAGGAGCCGCGGCGCGCTTGAGTGCCGGTGACGTGATCCTCATCGAGCTGCAGGCCCCGGGCGGGCCCAACAACAAGTACCTGGCCTTGCAGTTCTGGCCGGACGTGTTCGCCGCCATCGTGGCGGCGACGGCGAAGGACATCACCGTCGTGGAAGCGGCGGGGAACGGCAACGAGAACTTCGACCTCGCGGCGTTCAACGGCACGGGCCTGCAGAAAGATTCCGGCGCGATCGTCGTCGGCGCGGGCATTCCGCCCACGGATTTCTTCGACGCCTCGAACCCCCCGACTGCGTACACGCACATCGGCATACCCCGCTCGCGCATCTGGTTCTCGAACTACGGCAGGATCGTGAACGTGCACGGCTGGGGCTGGCACGTCACCACGTGCGGCTACGGCGATGCCCAGGGCGGCAGGAACCAGAATGCCTGGTATACCCTGCGATTCAGCGGCACCTCGAGCGCCTCGCCCATAGTGACGGGCGCTGTCGCCTGCCTGCAGGGCATCTCGAAGGTGAGCAACGGCGCGCCGCTGCCTCCCGCGAGGGTCCGCTCGATCCTGATGAAGTCCGGAACGCCGCAGCAGGCAGGTCCCGGCGTGCCTCTGAACCAGCACATCGGACCATTGCCGGATCTGAAGAAGGCGGCGACACTGGTGTGAAGAGGTCTCGGTCGAATTGCCCACGTCACGAAAAGGATTCACGCGCGGTGCGGGGCCGCCAAAGCTGCCACGCTACCTGGTCGTGCGCTTGAAGAAAGGCTGGCACCTCGAGACAGACAGCGGCCGCTTCGTCGCAGCCCGAAAGAGCATCGACGCGCGCAGCCTCCTTCCGAAGGGCGCCGAAGTGCGACCGCATATTCCGCAGCCGGCCGGGGCGCCGGGTGAGCGCGCCTCGGCGGCGCAGAAGGAGCTCGCGCGTTTCGTTCAGGTCGTGCTGCCCCGCAATGCCGATCTCCGCGTGGCGCAGCGCAGGATCGAGGGGCTGGAGGCCGTGCAGGACGTGCACGTGAGTCCCGAAGTGGAGTTGCCCTGACAGGTCGGACGCGCGCCGCGGCACGCGGCGGCACCTTCAGACGACGTTGCGATCGATCAGCAGGTCGACGCGAACGTCGCGGTCGCCGAGCTCGCGCTCCAGCTCATCGATCCGATCGAGCGGCAGCACCGCCTCGATCGTCTGCGCCGACAGCGACAGCGAATCGAGATCCACGACCGCGCCGCGCGGCTGCAGGTCCGCGGCCACGCTCGCGAACTCATGCCGCAGCAGATCGCGGCGGGCATCGCGCTCGCGTTGGGTGAGCCGCGGCTGGTATTGGAGGGAAACCCGCACGCCCTTGCGGCCACTGCCCAGATCGACCAGCTCTCCGAGCTGCGCCAGCTTTTCAATCTGGTGCCGATCCATCTGCCGATGCTAGCACCACTGGCGGCGCGCCTGAACCTCAGGGTCCCGTCAACAGCAGGCGCCCGTCACCCACCACGTTCGCGGGGAACGGGATGGCCCGCACTCCGCGTGCGAGCAGGGCGCTGCGAACGATCGCCGGCGTCCACGGCGAACCGGACGTGAGGTACTGCTGGACGACCAGCGCCGCGGCGCCGGCAACGATCGGTGTCGCCATGGAGGTCCCGCTCTTGCGACCGAACAGCATGCTGCGCGGGGGAGGCAGGGTCGGTTTGCCGTGCGCGTCTCGCGGCACGGGTATCGTAGAGGTGACGTTGACGCCGGGCGCCGCGAGCACCGGCTTGTCGATTCCGTACAACGTCGGTCCATGACTCGAGAAGTCCGCCGGCACAAACGTACTCTTGTGCAGCGCTCCTACGGTAATAGCCTCGCGCGCTTGCCCTGGGCATCCGAGCTCCGTGTCGAAGCTGCCGCTCTGACCCGCAGCCCGCAACGCTGCGGCGCTGGCGTGCTCGTTGCCGGCCGCAACGACGCACACCGTGTTTTCGAGCAAGGACGCGTTGTCGACGGCCGTGCACAGCGGGCAATTTCCCGTCGGGCACGACCACCCGTGCCCGCCAGTCCACCAGGCCGGCAGGTGATTGAAGCCGAGGCTCATCGACAGCACGTGGACATTCAGGTCGAGCGCCGCGTCGATACCCTTGGTGATGAATGCGGACGTTCCCGTGCCGTTCGCGCGCAGCACCTTGATGTTGTACAGCTCGACGCCCGGCGCAACGCCCGCGTAAGTCGCATCCGTGGAGGCGATCGAGCCCGCGCAGTGAGTGCCATGACTGCCCGGAATGAGATCGGACTCGCCGCAGGTGCTGCTGGAGTGGTGAACGTTGAGACAGGGATGATGCAGGTCGATGCCGGAGTCCAGTACGGCGACTCGCACGCCGGCGCCATCCTGGCCAAGATGCGTCGTTCGGTAGCCGACGAGATCGATGTCGACGGTCGCGTCGTCCATCGTGGTCACTTGCACGAGGGGGTCCAGCTCGACGATCTCGAGCTCGCTGAAGCTTGCGAGGTACAGCGCCTGGTCCGGCGTTGCCAGGACCTGCAGGGCATTGCCTGCGATCAGGCGATCAGATTCCAGCCCCGTGGCGTTCCGGATCCGCGTCTGAAGGGGCAGCATTTCGCTCTCGACCCTGCCTTTGTAGGCCTTCCAGCTCTCGCGGACTCCGGGCGCGATGAGCGGAATCTTCAAGTACAGCGGCAGTGCGCCGACAGTCTCGTCGCCTCCGAAATGCGCAGCCAGGGCAAGCGCATTCAGTCTTCCGACGCCCTGCATTCGCGTGATGGCACGAGTCAGAAGCGGGCCCACGGTTGCCATGGTGATTCGTCTCCTTGTCATCTGCCGGATGCCGGCACAGGGTCGGTCCAAGCTCTTTCTGTCATGAGCCGACTGGCTGTCGCACCGAACGCGCTGCACGAGTGAAGCGACCTCGCGGCCGCCCGGGTACGAGCTGTTCCTCGAGGCGCTGTGCGACCCGCGGCACGAGCAGCACGAGGAGATGCTCGAATGGGTGGGCGGGGGGTGGGATCCGAAGGAGCTAGGACTCCGGTGGGCAGAGCCACGGAATTGCGTCCCGCTGTTGCGGCGATAGACGCGAAAGTCGCGGCGATCGACGGTCACCACGCCATGCCGCGGACAACACCGATCCCGCATCGGGGGATTCGTCGTGCATTGCTGCTTACCAGGATAGCAACCCTGGGAGGGCGCCATGCTGCGTTTCCACGTTCAGATTTGCCGGGCATCGGTCTGCCTGCTCGCAATGCTTGCGGCAGGCTGCTTCGACAAGACAACCGAAGTACGGGAGGACGAGCCAGCCGACACCACGGCATCCAGCCCGGCGCAGCCGAGGCTGACCGGCGCGGTATTGCGCAGCAACACGACGATCCTCGTGTCCTTCAGCAAGCCGATGGGCGCGAGCGTGCTCCAGATCGGCAACTACGCGATTGCCCAGCAGACAGTGAACTCCGAAGCCGGCACGCTGAACGTCGTGGCTGCGGCGTTCGACGGCGGATCCTCCACTGCCGTGATGCTCACCACGCGCTCGCAGAGCGACCTCACTTACCGCCTGAGCGTCACGAACAAGTTCGACGTGGAGGGCAACGCGCTCGCAGCCGCGAGCGGCGAGGGGAACGACGCGCGTACCACCACATTTGCCGGCACCGCGCCGCGCTCGAGCGACCTCGTCGATACGGACGGGGACGGACTCTACGACAGCGAGGAGCAGCGCGGCTGGCGTGCCACGATCCTGCTGGCGAGCGGCGAGCGGCGAGGGCGTGGGCTGGGACGTCTCCAGCGATCCGCTCGAGGCCGACTCGGACGGCGACGGGCTGCGCGACGACGTGGAGAAGCGTCGTCGATCTGCAGGAGAAGGTCCTCGGTCCCGAGGACTTCTACCTGGCCATGAGCCTGAGCGGCCAGGGCTTCCTGTTGCTCGAGCTGGGCGATCTGCGCGGTGCACGCGCATCCCTGACGCGCTCGCTGGTGATTGCCGAGAAGAAGTGGGGCCCCCTGCATCCCGACCTGCGCGCGCCGTTTGCGGGCCTCGCCAAGGTGGAGATCGAGGAGGGCACTTTCGACGCGGCCCGCGTTCACCTGGAGCGGGCGCTGGCGATCGTCGAGTCCCAGTTCGCCCCCGAGCACCTGGACGTGTTGCGCACGTTGAGCTCGATCGCGACGATGAACCGGCGCAAGGGCGACTACGTGCTCGCGCGCAAGCAGTTCGAGGAAGTGCTGGCGCGATTCGAGCGCGCGGACGGCGTGAAGCACCCGTTTGCCACGGAGGCGCTGTTCGGCATGGGCGAGGTTCTGAAGGCGGCAGGCGATTACGAGGCCGCCGAGCGCTACTACCTGGCGGCGCTCGAGAACTTCAAGTCTCTTTCGGGCGATCGGCGCCTCGCCGTCGCGGAGTGCGTCGAGGGTTACGCCGACCTGCTGGCGCGTCGCGGACGGGTCGAAGAGGCGAAAGCCAACCAGGCGCGCGCCGCTGCTATCCGCGCATACCTCGCAGCGGAGAAGGCTGCCAGCTTGGCGCATACTTGATCCGGCTCTGGCTCGAAGATGATCAGAGATTCCGGAGGTGCTGTTTGGCACGATTAATTGGCACGATACTGGTAAATCGTGCCAATAAACCCCGCGGGGGGCGCACGGCGCACCAGCGCGCGGAGCACCGGCGCTCCTTCGGTTGCATCGCAATTGCGCTCGTCCGCTAAGGCAATCAGCCTTCGCTCACGGTGTAGCCGCGCGCCTTGAAGCAGGTGCTGCGCGCGCGCTGATACGCGCTCTGTTTCGCACGCAATTCCTCGGCGTGCGCGGCTTGCTGTTGCTCAGCACGCGCGCGCCCTTGCGCCTCGGCCGCAGCGCGCTCTGCCGCCGCCTTTTGCTCGGCCATGCGCCCGCGAAGCAGGCCCAGCGTTGCGCCGGCGGCCGCGCCTTCATGCGCGGGGGCGGCCCGGCGCTCGATCGTCGCGCTGTACCGCGAGCGGACGAAGGATGGCAGCTACCCATCGCTCATCGTGAACAGCATCAACCTCAAGAGGCTGCTGGATCTGGTAGCGGCCGATCGCCTCACGGAGCTCGCGAGCTGGTTTGGCACGGAGATCCGCAGGCTGGCCGACGCCGGTGCCGATTTCGGCCTCCTGTCCTCCAATACGCCGCACATCGTCTTCGATGCGTTGAGCGCGGCAGCGCCAATTCCGCTGATCAGCATCGTCGAGACGGCATGCCAGGCCGCGACCCGACAGGGGCTCAGACGCGTCGGTCTGCTCGGCACGCGCTTCACGATGCAGGGTCGCTTCTATGATGAGGCGTTTTCGAAGGCTGGCATCGAGGTTGTGACTCCGGGCGCCGATGACCAGACGTTCGTGCACGCCGCACGTGCAATCAATCGATGGGGACGAATCCGATCGGTCGCGCCGGGTGCGGTGGAGCGTTGACGAGGCTCTGAACAATGTCGACGATCGCCTTCAAGGCCGCATCGTGATCGTCGACGCGTCGTGAAAGCTCTGAAATGAGCACGACGACCTGTTCGCTTACAAGCGCGGCGCGACGGAGTCGCACGAACGTGCGCATGATCTCGATGTTCACGGCGATGGCGGATGGGCTCTGCAGCACACTCGAGAGCATTGCCACGCCCCGTTCGGTAAACGCGACCGGCACGTACCGCCGACCGCCGCGCCCATCGATTTTTTGAGGTCACAGTTTGTGATCTCAAACGCGCGTGGCCCCGTTAGAGGTGCAGGCGCGCGGCCATCGCCCGGCGGCGCGCCTGCAACATCCTTCAGCGGTGAGCAAGCTCGATCTCGCTCAGGCTCTTGCTGGTCAGCTGCGCCACATTCACGTCAGAGACTGCATCCGCAATCGCCTTGGCGCGGCACTTTTCGCGCGCGACGTATGTCGCGATCGGGGCGAAGCCATCATCCCCGCAAACGCTCTTCGCCGCGCCCTTGATGCGCGCGTGCAGCCGGGCTACACCGGCCTCGCTCTGCAGATCGAGATCACCATAGAACACCTCGCGGGTCTGAACGACCACGTAGTTGTCGCTGATCTCCGCAGCTTGGAGGGCACCGACGAACAGGATCGAGGTGGCCAGCAGCGTCCCGGCGGTGATGCGAAACAGGGAAGTCTTCATGAGTATCTCCTTGAGTTCTGAACGCGCCGGATCGGCATGACCTGGCAGTGCGTGCAGATTAGGGGTTGCAACTGCGGTGGCCCATGGCTGCACGTGTGGTTGTGGGACTAACTGAGGGCAGGTCGCGGCCATACCTACGGGGGTAATGCATGACGCGGTCCGTTTCGGCCTGTTAAAAGGGAAGCGAGCGCAGCAGGAGTTCGCGCTCGCCCCCACTCGCCGTCAGCCAATCGGCTGCTTCGAGATCTGTGTCGCGGCGACCGTGGCGATGCGCGGCGCGGTCACAGTAAGGTTTCCGAGATCAGCAACTCGCGCACGGCGTGGGGACATCACAGTCATCGCACCCAGTTCCACCGCGCTAACCGCGCGCTCGGCAGTGACGAGCATGCCGCCGAGGTCCGTGATCGCGGGGTTCGCCTGGCTGGCGCCGGCGCTCAGCGTTGCGACGGTCAGGGTGGCGGCCAGTGCGATCTGTCGAATCCGATTCCGCGTGCTCATGTCCTTCTCTCCGTTGGGCCCGGCTGTTCATCAGCTGGGTAACGGTGAGATGCGGAGGAAGGCGGGACGGTTTAAAGCCGCGAAGTCGCGATTCTTAGGCCAAGGGAGCCCGATCCCGATGGGGCTGAATCGTTGGCGCGCCCAGGTGAGACATCGAGGACAACTTCAGCGCCGGCGCGATGTCCGATTGATGGGGCAAGGAGGCCGCTATGGTTCGTGTCGTGGGCATCGATCATCTGTCCATCAAGGTCGGCAACTACCGAAAGTCGAAGACGTTCTACAGCCGACTGTTCCGCTTTCTCGGTTTCAAGATCCTGGACGAGTATGACAACGCCATCGGCTGGACGAACGGCAAGACGCGCTTCTGGATCGGCCAGGCCGATCGACGCGGCAAGAGCCGCAAGTATCGCGTCGGCGACATCGGCATTCATCACTATGCGTTCGAGCTGCGCAGCCGCCGCGACGTTCGACACGCTGGAGACGTTCGTCAAGCGCCTCGGCGCGCGCATCGTGGACCCGGCCGACGAGTACTACGACGACTACTACGCGGTGTTCTTCCTGGACCCGGACGGTGTGAAGCTCGAGGGGATGAAGTACGGGGAGAAGCACAGGCGCGCACGCGCGGCGCGGAAGAAGCGGAATTGACCGTGCGAGCTCTCGTGAGGCTTTACGCGGGGCGGCGTGGTCAGCGCGCTCGAGCGCGGCCCCGGCCGTGCTCGGTGAACGCCTGCGGACGGTTGTCGAGCCTACGGCGGTGTGATGTGGTCGCAATCCGCGACCACATCAGAGTTATCACGGCTTCATTCGGGGGAACGAAGCCGATAGGCCGAGTCCGGCGCGCCGGAGCGTTCACGAGACTCTGAATCGTCTCCACGATCGCCTTCAGCGCCGCGTCGTGGTCGTCAATGCGTCTTGCCAGTTCTGATACCAGCTCGACGACCTGTTCACTGACGAGTGCGGCACGACGCAGCCGTACGAACGCGCGCATGATCTCCACGTTCAGCAATGGCCGACGAGCTGCGCAACACGCTGGACAACATCGCGACACCCTGTTCCGTAAAGGCGACCGGTAGGTATCGGCGACCACCATGGCCCTTGCCTCTTGAGGTCACAATCTGGGGATGGGTAAAGAAATTCTGTTGATGGTGTGAGTCACGGAGGCTGGTTTTCGGCCGGGAAGTGCTGCGTTTGTGGGTTAACTCGCATGCATGCAATCAAAGCATGCGAAATCCCCTTGTTGCGCTGCTCGGGTGCGGCGGTTTGGACCGCGGCGTCGACAGTGTGTGCGGTGTGGACACACATGGACCATCCGGCCGAGGAAACGCGGCCGTCCGGTCCACCGGACCTCTGCCGCTGCTTTGCACCGGGTACTGGTGAAAGGCTGTACGCTCGGCCAACTGTTCTCCAAGCGCATAGGCGTGGCACTGCCGGCGTATCGATATCGATTCCGTCAGGCGCTGCGACGGCTTGTCGCGCGACCCAGTCCGCAAAAGATTCCGCGCGGCCGCCTCGTGCTGCTGGCCGATGGCCTATGGTTTGAGTTCGATGGCATACCGTGGGTCCTGTACCTGACCGCGCTCAAATCCTGTCGAGGCAATCAAGCCACCTTCCTCGATCCCACTGCTGCTACCAGGCAGGGAAGGCGCCTCGCGTTGGCAACAGGCCATGGCAGCCATCCCGCCAGGTGTCCGACACCGTATACAGGCAATGGTTGTCGATAATTTGCCTGGAATGCGCAAGATCGCCCATCAGCACCAATGGGTGTTGCAGTTGTGCCATTTTCACTTGCTTCTGAAGCTACAGGCGCGACGCGGCAGAGTGCGCTACGAGCTGCGCGGCGGTCGGGTGCGCGAGGAGATTCACCAACTCATGATGCTCTGGCTCTACCCGAAGGACTTCGCTTGTCGCGCACGCTTGAACGTCTAAGCCACCTGTCGCACGGTGATTGCGGAACCCTGCGCATCCAAACAACGGTCCGTGAGTGGGCCTGCGGTTCTATCGCTCCTACCTCACACACCCGAATCTCGGCCTGCCACTGACCACCAACGCCGTCGAATCCATGTGCCGCCTGCTTCGAGAGATGTTCCGCAGCAGCCGCGCTGGCTCCAACCCGGCCTCAGTCCTGCTTTGGGCGACGGCTCTCATTCGCCTGCGACACCAGGTCGGCGACGTCGCGCGCACGCTCCACGCGCAGGCCGCGGTGGAGAGCGGCAGGAGCGTGGAGTTCGAGACGCAGTACGTGCACGACCACGTGCTCATCCGCGCGGACATCATCGAGCGCGGCGGACTGTTCGACTTCGGGCCCAGCACCACGCGCCTCGTCGAAGTGAAGTCATCGTCAAAGGGCGAGATGCTTGATTTAGTCCCAAACTGGGACTATCTTGCCCGGCGTGAGGGTGATCGCCGTCTCGACACTGAAGGCTTTCTGGCGGAATGATCCTCAGTATCGTGATGCCGAGGGACCGACGCTGGCCTGGTACCGTGATGCGGTGAGAGCCGACTGGGCCAGACCGAGCGATGTGAAACGGCAATTCGGCAGCGCCAGCATCCTCAAGGACGGCAGGGTCGTCTTCAACATTGCCGGTAACAAGTATCGAATCGTGGCGTGGATCAATTACCCGTACAGGGTCGTCTACATTCGATTCATCGGCACCCATGCGCAATACGACGGTATCGATGCACAGACAGTCTGAGAGCCACCCATGAACATCAAACCGATCAGGACCAAGGCCGACCATCAGAAGGCGCTGAAGGAGATCGAATCCCTGATGTCGGCGAAGGCGAACACGCGCGAGGGAGATCGGTTGGAGGTGCTGGCCACGTTGGTGGAGGCGTATGAACGCGTTCACTTCCCGATGGAGCTGCCGGACGCGGTGGATGCCATCAAGTTTCGGATGGAGCAGGCCGGCCTGACAGTAGAAGATCTCGAGCCGGTCATTGGGCGCCGCAATCGGGTGTACGAAGTATTGAGCGGGCGGCGACCGCTCACGCTGCGCATGATCGAAGGCCTGCACAGGAAGTTCGGAATTCCGGCCGACAGCCTCCTACGACAGAGGTCCCGCTCGCGCACACGACAGTCAGAAGGGCGCTCCAGGTAGGATCAACCACCACCACCATGACACGGGGCGGGGATATCCGCATCGCCGAGTCTCGCCCTAACCACCAATGGAATCCGAATCGCGCTCGACGATCCTGCTGCGGATCGAGCTACTCAACATCGAGCCCCTGATCTGGCGGCGCGTGCGCGTGCCGACCAAGTGGACACTTCGTCGCCTGCATGGGCTCATCCAGAAAGTCTTCGGCTGGGAGGACCGTCATCTGCACGACGTACTGCGCGAGGCACTGCTGTCAGGAGAGCTGGAACGAGGACGCGTGCCAGCGCTCATCGACGCGAGTGAGCGCACTGCGCGACGCGTCATCTCAGCACTGATCGAAAAGCGCGTGCTCGTGTCAGAGTCCCACAAGGCGTCGCTGCGGCTGGGATTTCCGATCGATGTGGTCGAGCGGTGGTTTCCCTGGCTGTATCCGGTTGGGGCGTAGCATGATGCATCAGTGAAATTGCGTCGGCAAGGGCGCGCTAGGACTCCGGCGGGCAGAGCAATGGAATTGCGTCCCGCTTGTTGCGGCGATAGACGCGAAAGTCGCGGCGGTCGACGGTCACCACACTGTGCCGCGGATGCAGCTCGCTCATGCGGACCAGGCAGAGGTCGGCAAGATCCGGTTTGCGATCCGCGTATCGCTGCGCGAGAGCGGCAAGTTGGGAAAGGTGATCGTTGCAATCGAAGGCCAGCTCGATGAGCCCGGTTCGGATCATCGCCAGGGTGACCTGGACGCTGCCCAGATGAAATGCCGTTTCGGCAAGCACCGGCTCGCAGGTGAGCAGTGGCTCGGTCACGCCGGCAGCGACGCTCGCCGCCCAATCGTGAAAGCGATCGTTCCGGTTCGCAAAGGCGACGAGGAAGCCCGTGTCGGCGAGCCCTTTCACTTGCGGCTGAAGCCCTTGCGCGCGGACAGGTCCTTTGGGCCGCGAACACACCCAGCCAGCTCCATGAATGCCTGGCTCGGGGCGTTCGCGCGCGCGCTTTCGAGCTGGTCCCGTACGATGCGACTTTGGGACAAGCCGCGGCGGCGCGCAGTGGCTTTCAGCCACCCGGCGAGCTCTTTAGGAAGACGTACCGTCACTGTCTGACTCATTTGGCGAAAGTGTATTCGCCAGGATGGCACGAGGCAACGAGGCGGACGCGTAAGAGGCGAAATTGAGAGCCATCACCACCATCGTGAGCGCGAAGAGGCACCCGTTGAAGGGTTAATTGCGTGCTGTTCGTGCAGAATTGGCAGTCCGCGGAACCGATTGCCACCCGCGAGGCGGGCCAGGCGCCCGTACGGAGATGGAGGATCCCGTCATTACCCACCGCCTCACCAAATCCCGCCTGATGTCCTTCCTCCAGTGCCCGCGCCGGCTCTGGCTCGAAGTGCATCGCCGCTATCTCGCCGCGGAGGACCCCGCGCGCCTGGCGCGGTTTGAGGCGGGACATCAGGTCGGCGCCATCGCGCGCACGCTCTACGCGCAGGATGCGGTTGCGAGCGGCAGGAGCGTGGAGTTCGAGACCCAGTACGTGCACGACCATGTGCTCATCCGCGCGGACATCATCGAGCGCGGCGGACTGTTCGACTTCGGGCCCAGCACCACGCGCCTCGTCGAAGTGAAGTCATCGTCAAAGGTCGCGCAGCCGCATATTGCAGATTGCGCCATCCAGGTGGCGGTGATGCAGGCCGACGGCGATCCAAATGCCGGGGCACAGTTCTGATCGCCGGACCGCCTGCCGCGGCGGCCCGTCGAGGCTGCGCTGGTGCAGCCGGTCGCAACCGCAACGACGTTTGCGTCGGCAGCGCCCTGTTTCGCACGACGCCTCATTTCCAGATGCACCAGGGCCGCTGATTCGCTACCCTTGCCGCCATGGACTGGAAAGAGCGCATCGTCCTCGATCCCGGCGTGTTGACCGGCAAGCCGGTCATCCGCGGCACTCGCCTGGCTGTCGATTTCATCGTCGAGCTGCTGGGCCAGGGCTGGGGTGAGGCGGACATTCTGCGCAACTACCCCGGCCTGACGCATGAAGACATCGCTGCGTGCCTTCTCTATGCGAGCGACAGCCTCAAGGCGGAGAAGGTCTACCCGGTAGCGGGCACCGGCGCCGGCTAGGCATGCGGTTCCTGGCGAACGAGAATTTCCCCGGGGATGCCGTCCGGGCGCTTCGCGCGCGCGCCCACGACGTTGCGTGGATACGGACAGACAATCCGGGAAGTTCCGATCAAGAAGTCCTTGCGCGCGCAATGCGCGAGCGCCGTGTGCTGGTCACTTTCGACAAGGACTTCGGGGAATTAGCCTGGAAAGCAGGGCTTCCCGCCGAGTGCGGAATCGTGCTGTTCCGTATGCCGCTGCGGCCGGACAGCTGCGTGCGACTTGGAGATCTCCTGAGCAGTCGCGACAACTGGACCGGCCATTTCTCCGTCATTGAGCCAGGGCGCATCAGAATGCGCCGCTTGTTCTCGGCTAGTTGATCTCCAGCCAGAAACCGGTGCTCATCGAGGAGTCCTCATGACTGCGAAACAAAAGCCCCGAAAACGCACCGCGTTCGCGCTGGGGGTTGAGCGCGGACTGCGGCGCGCCGCGCGCAGTGCGCGCAAGACGGCCCGCACGCACGGCACGCCCATCTATGTATGGGAGAAGGGCAGAGTCGTGGCGGTGAAGCCATAGGGAGCGCCGCCGACCGGGCCGCAGGCCCCGAGCACCCAACGGCTCGTACTGAATCGACCCACGAAAGAGCAGAGGCTTACTCGCCAAACGGGGCCTAGCGCACTCGCACCATGTCCCACCGCCTCACCAAATCCCGCCTGATGTCCTTCCTCCAGTGCCCGCGCCGGCTCTGGCTCGAAGTGCATCGCCCTTATCTCGCCGTCCAGGACCCCGCGCGCCTGGCGCGGTTTGAGGCGGGACATCAGGTCGGCGCCATCGCGCGCACGCTCTACGCGCAAGCGGCGGTGCAGAGCGGCAGGAGCGTGGAGTTCGAGACCCAGTACGTGCACGACCACGTGCTCATCCGCGCGGACATCATCGAGCGCGGCGGACTGTTCGACTTCGGCCCCAGCACCACGCGCCTCGTCGAAGTAAAGTCATCGTCAAAGGTCGCGCAGCCGCATATTGCAGATTGCGCCATCCAGGTGGCGGTGATGCAGGCCGACGGCGATCCGCCGCGCAGCGTCTCGGTCGCGCACATCGACGGCAAGTTCACGTATGCGGGTGGCGGCGACTATCGCGGGCTGCTGACGGAGACCGACGTCACAGAAAAGGTGCTGCCGGTCGCGGACCAGGTGCCGACGTGGTCGCGCGAGGCGCAAGCCGTGCTCGCGGGCGACGAACCGCCGATCCCCGTCGGCACGCATTGCTTCACGCCGCGTCCGTGCCCGTTCATCTCGCACTGCTGGCCGAAGGTGGAGTATCCGTTGACCTCGCTCCCGAACGTGCGCGAGAAGTTGAACGAGTACGTGGCGAGCGGCTATCGCGACCTGCGCGATGTGCCCGAGAGTGAGGTGCGCGGCGCCGATGCGCTGCGCGTGTGGCGTGCGACGCGCGAGGGCAGGGCGGAGGTGAGTGAGGGGTTGCGCGAGGAGCTAAGGGCGCTGAGGTATCCGCGGTACTACCTGGACTTCGAGACGATTGGTCCGTGCGCGCCGATCTGGGCTGGGACGAGGCCGAATCAGGCGATTCCGTATCAGTGGAGCGTGCATGTTGAGCCCGCGCCCGGCGGTGAGCTTGAGCACTTGGAGTACTTGGATTTAAGTGGCGATCTGCCGGCGCGCGGCGTGGCGGAGAATCTTGTGCGCGCGCTCGGCAGCGTGGGGCCGATACTGACTTACTCGTCGTATGAGAGGAGTTGCTTGCGCACGCTCGCGGCGTTTGTGCCAGAGCTAGCCGCGGAGATGGCGGCGCTCGAGGCGCGGATCGTGGATCTGCTGCCGATCGTGAAGCTCGGCTACTACCACCCGGCGATGCAGGGGAGTTGGTCGATCAAGTCCGTGCTGCCGACGATCGCGCCGGAGCTGCGGTATGAGGATTTGGGTGAAGTGCGCGAGGGCGTGGGTGCGGAGAGGGCCTATTTACAGGCCATTGACGTTGGGACGTTGGTGGTGCGGCGCGAGGAGCTTCGACGCGCGCTGCTGACCTATTGCGCGTTCGACACCCTGGCGATGGTGCGGGTGATGCGCGGCCTGCGATAGGGCCTGCTCAGAAAGTCGTTTCTACTCTGCTCACGGTCGGCGCCCCTCAGCGCACCGAGCAAAAATACTCAATGTATTGAGTAAATCGCAGCCGGCAGATCACCGGCTAGCTCTCTGCATCCAGCGGCGCGGTGATCACGGGCAAAAATGCACCTTCGACATGGGCATCGGCCGCGGGCCAGAGGTTGCCAGGCCCAGCGTTACCGCGAGTTGACGTGCAGATTAGAAATGTGTTTCTATTTTGCACGTGATCAATCGCTCTGTCATGCCCACGCTCCGCCGCCGCCTGCGGCAGTATCCCGCCGTGGCGCTCGCCGGTCCGCGCCAGTGCGGCAAGACCACGCTGGCGCGGATGATCGGCGGAGCCTACTTCGATATCGAGCAACCGGACGAGAGAGTACGGCTCGACGTGAGCTGGGAAGAGGTCACGGAGGGGCGTTCGCTCATCATCCTCGATGAAGCGCAGACCTGGCCGCAGCTCTTCCCCCGGCTGCGCGGCACCATCGACGCGAACCGTCGGCGCCGCGGGCGATTCCTCTTGCTCGGCTCGGTCGCTCCGGCCCTGATGCGGGAGGTGTCCGAATCTCTGGCCGGGCGCCTGTCCCTGCTCGAGCTCGGGCCCTTCGCCCTCGATGAGCTCCCCCGCACTTCCGTGAATCAGCACTGGCTGTACGGTGGCTATCCGGATGGCGGCATTCTGCGGCCCTCGCAATACCCTGCGTGGGCGCGCGACTATCTCGAACTTCTGACGCAACGTGACCTGCCGGCCTGGGGATTGGCCGCCAAGCCACAGACCACGCAACGCCTGATTCGCATGCTCGCCGCATCGCATGGGCAGATCTGGAACGCCTCACAGATCGGGCAGAGCTTGGGTTTGAGCTATCACACGGTGAACAGTTACGCCGAGTTTCTCGAAGGCGCCTTCCTGATTCGACGTGTGCCTGCGTGGTCCGCCAATCTCGGCAAACGCCTCGTGCGCAGCCCCAGGTGCTATTGGCGCGACAGCGGATTGCTGCATGCGCTGCTCGGGGCAACCGATCTGCAAGGTCTGCTGGTCCAGCCGTGGGTGGGAGCAAGCTGGGAAGGGTTTTGCATCGAGCAGATCCTGCGCACGCTGACGTACGCGGATCGGCGCGTGGAGCCTCACTTTTTCCGCACGACCGGCGGCCAGGAAATCGATCTGGTATTCGCTCTCGAGAAGCAACTCTGGGCGATCGAGTTCAAGCTGACAACGAGCCCGGCGCCGCAGGACTTCGAGCAGCTCAACGCCACTGCGGACCTCATTGGCGCTACGCGGCGTGCACTCGTCTCGCGGGTGACGAAGTCGACGATGGGTAAGGACACGGCGTCCTGCTCCCTGCCGGATCTGCTCGCGTGGCTGCTGCGGTGACCGGCCCGCGGTAACAGCCTCCCGGAACCGGCCAGAGATCCGGCCAAGACGCCTTTCGAGACCGGCAGCACGCCCGGTACGTGCGCGAGCTGGGTCAGCGGAACATCGGCTTCGTCACCGCCGAAAATAGCCTCGACGAGAGGGTTGCCGCCGCGGTCGCGTTGCTGGAAAGTCAGCCTCGATGAAGACGATCACGCTATTTCGCCCCGTCGGCCCGTGTGAGCTCGAGCTGATCGAAGCGTCGGGCTGGCGCGCGAGGAGTACGCCAGGCAGATCGCGCGCGACTGGAACGTCAAGGGGAGCGGCGCGGGACTCGTCACGCGGTTCGCTGTCGACGCCGATTTCGTCAGCCGCCACCCCCTGCAGACTGTCGGCGACTCCATACACAAGGAGCTTGTGGGTGCCGGCGGAGGGGATGGAGGAGTTCAATCGGCACATTGTCGGGAACATCGAGGTGGTAGTGACGTATCGGGCGCCGTAAATCACCGCAGAGCCCAGCTTGGCGAACCTCGCCAAGTAGCGAGTCGATCGCGCCACAAACCCAGGCACTACGCCAAATAAGCGCTTATGCGAACGCGACCTGCCTGCCGGTCGCGGACAAGGTGCCGATTTGGTCGCGCGAGGCGCAATCCGTGCTCGCGGGCGACGAACCGCCGATCCCCGTCGGCACGCATTGCCTCACGCCGCGACCGTGCCCATTCATGTCGCACTGCTGGCCGAAGGTGGAGTACCCGCTGACCTCTCGGTCCATGACCACTAGTCGTGAAGGATGTCGAGATCCGACAGACCGAGGTCCGGTGCAACCACCGTCGAGATTGCCGTCGGGCTGTCCAAATCCCGCAGCCCGCCAGTGGTGGCTGTGAAATTGGACACCTTTAGGTCGCTTCCCCAGCCACAATTTGGCGGCACGCCGCCTGCGCCCCGGCAATGTCAAAGTGCCGAAGGCCATAACCCTTGTACAGGAGCTTCGCCGGCAGTAGTTCATCCCACTTTTCTACCAACGGATTCCGGGCTGCCGCGGCGAGTGTCTCGGGCCCAAGCGCTGGAATCTCAGCAAAGTCGAGCAGCGCATCGAGCACGCGCGCACGCGTGGAATGGAACGCAGCAACTGAGAGCCCTTCGTTCGCGGCATTCAGGCCGAGCGAGGTTAACCATACAGCCAGAGTGTCGTTCACCGCGTCGCCGCGCCAGGTGAGAATGCGGACCTCATTGCCAACCTCGATGACGCGCGTGCGCTCGAGATCCAAGCGCGAGTACGTGTCCCGTGCTTCCGATAACTGCCGATTCGCCATGGCATCCAGGAAGGGCAGAGGGGCGGCTTCGGCAAGAATCCGGCGCATCTCCAGGCGCACCTCGTCGTGGGCAGCACCCCCTGCGCCATCGAAGCGCGGCACCTGTCCGCTCTTGGCCGGCTCGACCTCAATGACCTTCTCCGAGGCAATGCAGTCGAGAACGCGCCAGCGGCGACCGCCAAAAATTATGAAGCTGCCACGCGCCAAAGGGCGCGAGAGCGGCAAGGAACCGAGCGTTTTGCCGGCGGTTACCACACGAAACTCCTCGTCACCGACGAAGGCAGCGAGAAACGTGTAGTGATTGACGAGTCGCTCACCTTTCGGGCCGTGCAACAGCAGGCCGGAAGACTCCTGCATCAGGATTTCTCGTGCACCCAACTCGCGCAGCAACTCGCCGAAGTCCTCTTTCGACAGCCCGCTGAATACGCGGCTCTCGCACAGCAGCCGCCAAGCATCCGCCGCGCGCAACCCGCCATACTGAGCTACGAGCGAAAGGAGTTGTTGGACCAGCGTCGACAAGTGCAACGCTCTAGCGAGTGGTGGCTCGAACCAGCCGCGCACCAGAAGTCGAATCTGCGCTGAGGTCTCCACGAGGCCCTCGCGCAACTGATCCGATAGAGCACTGTCCGCCGTGAGCTCTTGCTCGAGGCAGTAGCAGCGCAGGATCGCAGGCTCACCGGCACGCCGGCCGGAGCGTCCCAACCGCTGACGCAGACTCGCCACAGAGGGCGCGGCTCCGACTTGGGCGACACTCTTTACCGCTCCGACGTTGATGCCAAGCTCAAGCGTGGTGGTCGCGACGGCCGTCGCTGGACGCTCGCCGCTTTTTAGGGCGCGCTCGGCCTCTTCTCGCAATTCCTTTGACAGACTGCCATGGTGAGGCCAGAACTCGTTGGGCACGCGTGCCGTCTCGCAAAGTTCGCGCAGCCGGTCCGCAAGCAGCTCCACCTGGCGACGGCTGTTGGGAAAAATGAGATTGTTGTGGCCTCGCAGCTTGAATAGATCTTCGGCGACGGCCCATAGGCCCAAGGGCACTGAAGCCTCGGCGTTGAGATCCTCCGGCGCTTCGGGGAGTCCCTTCACGATGACCTTCAGCTCCTGCCCGGTCCCTCGACTCTCGATGATCTCGACGTCCGCACCCAGACCTGGACGAAGGAAGTCCGCCGCGAGCCGCATCTCCCCAAGCGTCGCGGAGAGCCCTACGCGGACGATTCGCCGACCGAGCGCAGACTCCGTCCGGTGTAGGAGGGACTGCAATTGCTTGCCGCGCTCATTGTCGAGAAAAGCGTGCAGCTCATCGACGACAACATATTCGAGGTGACCGAAGAGTGACGCCAGCGAATGCCCGTCGCGGATCAGGAGGCCCTCGAGGGATTCGGGTGTGATCAACAGGCACCCGCGCGGCTGCTTACGAAACTGCTTCTTGCGCGACTCGCCAATGTCTCCATGCCACGGAGTCACCTTGATCTCAAGCTCTTCACATAGATCGGCCAGGCGCGTCCACTGGTCATTGATGAGTGCCTTCAGAGGACTGACATACAGCGCCAGACCATTGGACATAGCGAGGCGCGTGAGGATCGGCAGAAAGGCCGCCTCAGTCTTTCCCGATGCCGTGGCAGCGGCAACGATGACATCGCGCGTCGGCGAGACGAGCAGGGGGATGGCGCGCTCCTGCGCATCCTTGAGCTCCGTCCATCCCTTCCGCCAGATCCAGCGCTGGATGCGCTCATCGAGCAGACCGAAGGCAGCGGATTCGCGCTCAGAGTTTGAAGGAGGCGAGTTCATGGTCCGCGGCGGAAGCGCCGTCAGGAGCCGCAAGTGCGTCGACAGGCGCCTGGTCCTTCTCGATCTCGACGCGCCCGATCAGATCGGTCCACTGAGTCCCGGGATTCTGTTCCAGCACGGCGAGCAGGTTGATAAACGACGTGATGGTCGTGCGTGGCGTGCGAAAGTACGCCTCCCCAATCTTGCGATGACAGTGCTCCATGAATGCGACCAGGCCGTCATTGGGAATCATATGACGCTTGGGATCTCCCGAGGCATAGACGTGCCGCAGCTTCTCCAGGAGGACAAAGAAGTCCTCGTGCGAGAGGCTCGCGAGGCGGATGACAGGTGACGTAAGATCGACGCGCCCATCACCGGCAAACGTGTTCTCAGCCAGTCGGCTCTGCAAGGCCGGATAGCTGAACAGGCCACGCCGCGTATCGAGCAGAAACTCCGGCGTACCGCCCATGAGGAAACCGAGCCCTTCCGGCGGATTCTGCAACACGTCGTTCAGGATCCGCAGAATCTGCTCATAGTTGGCGTTGCGGGCCTGCGTGTTGGCGAGCTTGTAGAGGTTGACCAGTTCGTCGAGACAGATGAGCAATCCCGAGAATCCCGCGAGCCGCACGAACCGCGCCAGCAGCTTCAACTGATCGTAGAACGACGCATCATCGATGATGGTGCGCACGCCGAGTGCGTTGCGAGCGTCGGTCTTGGCCGTGAACTCCCCGCGCAGCCAGCGTACCGCATTCGCTTTCAGTTCTTCCTCACCGGTTTCGAACCCGCGCCAGTAGGCGGCCACAACCGCGGCGAAGTCGTATCCGCCAACCATCTCTGACAAGTGCTCAAGCTTGCGGTGCATCGTCGCCTCGGCCGGTTCCTTCGTGGCGCGCGCTTCCGACACGACGCCTGTCATGAACTTCTCCACGATGCCCTTCATGGCGCCGCCGTCAGCGTTGGTACGCGTCGACAGGTTGCGCATCAGCTCAGCATAGAGCGATCGCGCTTGCCCCCCTGTCGCGTGCAAACGGCGATCGGGGTTCAGGTCCGCATTGGTGACTGCAAGCTTCTTTTCCAGCCCCACCGTGCGAACCAGGTTCAGAAAGAACGTCTTTCCGGAGCCGTATTCGCCGATCACGATCCGAAACGCCGCGCCGCCATCGGCGATGCGCCCGATGTCGGCAATCAAGGCTTCCAGTTCCTGCGATCGACCGACCTGGATCAGGTGCTGACCGGTGCGCGGCACCACTCCGGCGCGCAGTGCCTGCAACAGTGCATCTCGATCACGACTGCGGATGGTGGCCACCCTGTACCTCCCTTACGGCATCCGGATTGAACACGACCGGGTCCGTGCCCTCGAACAACGGCATCTCGATACGTTCGAAACTCGCTTCATTCAGGTGCTCGAGCGCGCCGTCGAGCATGAGGCCGCGGTCCGTCGCCAGCTCCTCCAACTCCGCCCGACTCCAGTGAGTACGCGTGAGTAGTGTCTCAAGGAGCGTCGAATGCGTGGAATCGAGCCCAAGGAGTCCTGGCTCGGCAGCCTCCTGCCTCGCCTCGGGCTCCGGTTCTGCCGGCGGCGCGCTGTCGGGCTCCTGAAAGACGTTGGCAAGGATCGCAGCCACACGTTCGGAGTCCTTCTGCAGGGCAGCGATCCTGGCCGCATCCAAGCGGATTCCGGGCGCGGCCTTGGGTATTGGCGGCGGAATCGTTCGACCCTCCCCTGTGGGAGTAGCCGATTGCACCGTTACCGGTTCCGTGGCCGCTAGGTGAACTTTGGAGAAGACGCTCTCAGGCTCCAGCCCCAGCAGCCTGAAGATCTTCTGAAGGGTCTTGATCTCCTGCGGCGTAACGTTCTCGTCTGCTTGCGCAACGAGCGCGAGAAAATCACCGAGGCTCTCGCGCGCCGGAAGATCGAGCGCTTCGATTTTCTTCTTCAGACCCGAGAGCTTGGGCGGTTGTACGAGCAGAAAGCGCAGCAGCGCCCCCAAACGTCGTCGCTCCGACTCACTCAGGTGTAGCCAAGCCTCAAGCTGCTTCGTAAGCAGAGTCCTCTCGGCCTCGGCTACCTCGCCATCCGCCGCAATGACGGCGGCGGCGAGATGCAGGGTCAGTGCGGCTGCCAGATAGCGTGAGGTGGGCTCTGCTGTCGCCGTCTTTGGGTCGTCCGCGAACAGCACGACACGCGAATCGAGCGCCGGTGCTGAACCGCCGAAGCGAACGTCGGGCTCCATTCCCAACCCTGCCGCCGCCAATGCCGTCGAGAGCGAGCGCAGCTTGGGGCGCGTCAATTCATCCCAGGAGGGTAGCCACGAGCGAAACTTCTCGAATGGAATGGCCGCTGGCTTAGCGGCCCGCTTTACGACCTCATGCAGCGATTCCACTGGACGCCGATACTGGTCCGGCCAAAGAGCGATCGGAAGTTCGACCAGCGCCTCGAACGAGGACGCCGCTTCTGGGTTCTTGCCTACGACGCGGCTGTAGCGCTCAAGATCGCCGACCGCCCGAAGGGCCACAACCTCGAGTTGCCGGAGAGGGCTAGTGAGCACGCTGACATCCGGCAGATCGAGTTCTATCGCTAACTCATTCCGTGCCCCGCGGAACGATGCGCTAGCCGGCGCATACTCGAGCTTGAGCCGCGTGCGGTTCTGCGGGAGCACGAGACCCTCGCCAAACGCGTCGGAGTAGTAGGCCTTGAACAGTTTCCTGAATTCATCGGGGCACCGACGCGCGGGCGTACCCAGAGCGGCGGCACTGTGCGAGGTGATCCAGAAGTGCGCCCAGGCAGATGGAAGCGCGGCATTATCGGCCGCACATTGCGCGAGCGCGAGACGATGCGTGAAGCCGAGCGCCTGACCGATCTGACCGGTCGGCGGATGGGCGTACGATTTCGAGGGTAGCCGGTTAGCCGAAACGAAATCGAGGAAGGCAGTCGCATAGCGCTTGAACGAATGTCGCTCGCCGTACAAGGACAACAGTCGACCAACTTCATCCTCGATCTGCGCGATCTCTGCGGCGGCAACTCCCCTCGCGCGCGCATCGTGCAGCGCCCGGCGCTCGAGTCCACAAAAGTACAGGAACACGTAGCCGATGTCGGCGTCAGCCGCAGCTCGGCCCGTGCGCAGCCAGTGCAAATACGCGGCGCGCGCCTCAGGCGAGGCGCTGCTGTACGAGGGCCAATAATTCAGCCGACGAAGCGAACAATCGTGCACACTCGAATCGATCCGCAGCTTCGGATCAACCAGCGCGGGCTCCGCCTCATCGCCCCCGACGGACGCCAGCCCGGTGCCCACGTAGAACATCGAGCCGAAGCGATGCCCCGCCACGTCCGCAGTACCGTCGCGGGCAACCCAAAACTCATCGCCGTTCGTGCTCCGGGCCTTGAAACCGTGCGGCTCGCGGCCAGTGGATACCGTAATTCGAAACGGCCGCGATGCGCTAACTGGAGCCTCGCTGCCGTCCGCTGAGGATTCCAAGGCAAGCGATCGTGCAGCCTCGGCGTCGCTAGCCGTACCGCGATTGACAATCTTATGTAGAACCCAGCCGCCCACGACGAGCGCGCCAAGGATGGTGAACTCAGTCCGATGCTCAATGATGAACTCGATGAGCGCCGCGGCAAGCGCCAGGACAATGATCAGCAGGATGCCGCCGCCTGAGGGACTCTTCCGTGCCAATTCCCACTCCGTTCTGTCCAGGGTGGTCCCCGGTTGTCAGTCATTATTCGCACGCAGCAGCCGCAGACTGTGCGCCACCCCTAAGATATGCGCCCGGCGGATGGGAGACAACAGGGCGGCAATGCAGTAAGGCCGTTATTTGCTGCGCTGCCTTAAAGCAGTGTTACGTTAAGCGCGAGCGAGCCGGCCGAAACGGGAGAGGCAAGCTCCAGGTAGCGGCAGAACGCATTCGCCATCCTCATCTGCTCCGGCGTCCGACACTCCGGCTCGAAGAGGGTCGGCGAGCCGACAAGCACACAGATGCACTTCGCCCGCGATGTCGCGACGTTCAGCCGATTGAGGCTGTAGAGGAAGTCCATCCCCCGCGGCGCATCGGCGTGTGACGAAGTCGTCATCGAATAAATGACAATGGCTTCCTCCTGGCCCTGGAACTTGTCGACGGTGCCGACGCGAGCGCCGGGCAGGCGTTCCTGCAGCTCGAAAACCTGCGCGTTGTAGGGTGCGATAATCAGGATGTCGTCGAGCGTCACCGCCTTTTCGACGCCATCGCGATCGACCCACGATGAACGCGTGCTCAGAATCTGGTTCACCAACTCCCAGATCTGATCGGCCTCCTCGGGCGATGAGCTCTGATTCCCCACATGCGGCACCGGCAGGTAGCGCAATCCAGAACCGGTCACCCGACCCGATGACTTCACCGCAAGACACTCGAGTCCCACCCGCGATCGCAACCGCTCCTCGTAGAACAGCTCGGACGTGAAAGCGCAGATGTCGGGATGCAGGCGCCACGTCTCCTCCAAGAACAACCCTTCGTTCTCGCCGATGGTCACGTTGTCTCCGAGAATATGCTCGAGCGCGGACACCGCCGTGCCTTCAGGATGACTGCCTTGCATGGGCTGCTCGAGCTGCTGCGGATCGCCCACCAAGACCAGGGTTTGACAGGCTTGCGATACGGCGAGGACGTCCGCGAGCGACATCTGCGCGGCCTCGTCGACGAAGAGAACGTCGACACTCTCGTACGCGTCATCGCGTGCCCACAGCCACGCCGTGCCACCGGCCACCTGACAAGGCGAGCCGATCGCACCGAGCAGCGTATCGTTGTCAGTAGTAAACCGAATTCCAGGCACGTCCTCCTGCTTCTTGGCAGGCTTCTGGATGCATTGAACGTTCACGCCAACCTTTGCGGCTTCCTCGACTACCGTATCGAGCAGCTTGCGGATCACTGCGTGACTATGCGCGGTGATTCCGACGCGCTTCCTTGCTTTCACCAGCTCGCAGATCATGTGGGCTGCCGTGAATGTCTTTCCCGCACCTGGCGGTCCCTGGATCGCCAGTACGCCGCCAGTGAGTTTCGGAGCGATGCGCACCGCCGCGCCAACCGGATTCTCGCCCGTCAGACGCGATGGTTCGCCGCCCAGTTTGGGCGGCCTTCGCAGGAGCAGATCGCGAGCCGCCTGATACGGGCCGGGGCCCGACACCCCATGCCGCGCGACGTACTTGCCGATCGCAAGCAGCGCACCCGGTTTTGGTTTGGCGCCGACGATCTTGTGGCCAAAGACGCCAGTTGGGTGCACTGAAGCCTTCGCACCCGCCTTCTTGATGTCCACGGTACCGGCATCGACCGAAATGTCCTCCAGAGTGCCGAACGGCTCACCGCCGACGGCGTAAAGAGCAGTACCGGGCCTGAGTTCGACATCTTGCGGCGGAAAGCGATACCGATGGACAGGCACCTTGCCCACGCCATACACAACTTCGACAAAGGACAGGCCAGCGAGGGCTGCCTTTTCATCATAGAGATCGTCGGTGGTCAGGTCTCGCAGTCGGAAGCGTTCCCAGTACACGGACTTCAGCTCGCGCCGGTGCCAGTCAAGGACGTTTGCGAGTAGCCACTGTGCCTCCTGCTCGGGTGAGCGCGCCGTGCTGTCTACTGGAATACCGGACATCAGGCGACCGGCGAGCTCAGCCACCTCTTTCTGCTGTCTACCGACCTCTTCGCCAGGTTCAGGTGAATCAGCAGTTGGTCTGGGAATGCTCATGCCTTGCTCAACGAGTCCCGTGCGGATGCTTTCGAGCCAATCGCGCAGACGCAGGGCCGAGACGCAGTCATCGCGGTTGTAGCCCGCGATCACGCGCTTGACGTCGTCGGTGATGCCGGCAAGGTCATCCAGCTCCAGACAGCCCTGCATGTGCGCGAGGGCGCCCCGCGCGTCAGCGAGGTCCACCGGTCGCTGGTAGTCGTAGAAGATTTCCAGTTTCTTGATCGAGTAGCTCTCGACACTTGCCCGCACACTCTGCCGCACGACCGAGTACAGATCGACGAACAGGCCGCCACGCAGCATGCGGTCGATCTCGTCCTCGCGCGTCGCGTAGCGACCCATCAGGCGCTTGAGCGCGCCAGGCTCGTAGGGCGCGTAGTGGTAGATGTGCATGTCGGGATACTGTGCCCAGCGCGCCATCACGAAGTCCACGAAGCGCTTGAATGCGCGCGCCTCCTCGTCGCGCGTGAAGGCCCAATCTTCGACGTACTCTTGCTGGCCATCGGAGGCGAGGGAGACATAGCCGAATAAGTACTCGAGCCCGCCCTCGCCGACAAAGGGGTCGCCTTCTAGGTCGAAGAAGATGTCGCCGGGAGAGGGGGCAGAGAGCTTGCACAGGCCAACGCCGTCCGCCGGCGGCAGAGTCTCGTAAACGGGCTGCTTCGTCTCGCGTCCCTGCACCTGCACGCGCGCCTGCTCACGACTGCGTTCGTAAGACTGCCTGGCACCGCGATCAGGTTTCCACGGCAACGGCAGGGGCACGCGCGCGAGGTTTGCAGTCGTGGCGACTTCGTGCCGTGTCAGCTCGCCGATCTGCATCTTAGTGATGCCGGCGACGAGGCAGAGATGATCGTCGTGGCGGCGCTTGGCGTCGCAGGGCACGCGCCATCGACAGATCTCGCAGTGGTCCTTGGGGTCCGGGTAGGTCGTGATGCCGGAGCGCTGTGCGACCGATGTCTCCAGCCGCCGCTTGACGTGACGGTAGTAGGCGGCGAAGGCCGCCGTGCGATAGGTCTGCGGTTTGAAGCCTGCACCTGGCGTGACGACATGCATGTACTCCGGCATCGTGTCCTGTACGCGCGAGAGGAGGTCCGAGTACAAGCTGAGCTGCAGCACGGTGCCGCCCCTGGTTTCGCGGGCGAGCTTGGTGTCGACGACCTCGTAGGACCATTCGCCGAAAACGCTGGGCGTCGCGACGCGAAGGAGCACGTCCGCGCGTCCGCCCCAGCCGTCCTGCAGAAAGGTCGCCTGCGCGATGACCTGCACGCCTTTGCGCATCGCCTCGATCGTCTGGTCGGCCTGCGCCTGCGTGATGCCTTTGCTTTCGATCTGGACGACCTGATGCCCCGCGTTCGCGAGATGCGTCAGATAGTCCTTCTCATGCCGATCGCCGCGCTCGGCGAGGATCTCCAGCAGCGGATCGTGGTATTGCGGGCGCTCGCGCCGGCCGTGGGCAGCCTCGAAGTCGAGATCGGTGAGGTGGCGGCAGTTGAGGTGGCCGACCAGGTCGGAGGCGCTGAGCTGGAGGCTTGCTCCCTGCTTCATCATATTCGTGGCAACTCCTTGTGGGCGCGGTTCAAGTTTGAGGCACAGACTGCACTGTCCTCAAGTGCTCACACCTTCTATAGGCAACAAGCCACCACCGCGTATAGTGCCGAAGCAGCCTATCTCCATAACAATGAGCGGCCGTGCGCTACTGGTGGGTCAACCAAAACCAAACTTATCGCCATGAGGTGAGCGGTGGCTATCTCTGGTCACCGAAGCGCAAGACTAACGGCCAGCACAACCCGTACTACGAGTTCATGCGCGAGGTGGCGCCCGGTGACGTCATAGTCTCGTTCTTCGATGCACGCATTGCCGCGCTCGGAATCGCGCTCTCCTATTGTCGCGAGAGTCCGAAGCCGCTCGAGTTCGGTTCCACCGGCGCCTATTGGGAGGCAATCGGCTGGCGCGTGGACGTCAGATTTCGTGAGCTCTCGAATCGTATGCGGCCGAAAGATCATATGGCTGAACTTCGCAGCCTCCTTCCCGACAAGTACGCGCCTCTGACGCGCGGCGGCAATGGCCTTCAAAGTGTGTACCTGGCGGAAGTTCCCGCAGCTTTCGCTGCCGTGCTCTTTCGCCTCATTGGACGCGAGGTCGATCAAGTCGTCGGCATGGCGCGGGATATCGATCGCTCAGAACGCCTGAGCCCGGCGCGCGAGCCCACGCTCGAGGATTGGGAGCGTCATGTGGAGTCCACGATCCGCGACGATCGTGCGATTCCCGAGACTGAACGACTGGCGCTGATCCAGGCGCGACGCGGCCAGGGCCAGTTTCGCGCGAATGTTCAGCGGATTGAGCAAGCATGCCGTGTAACAAAAGTCGATCGGGCTGAGCACTTGGTCGCGAGCCACACGAAACCGTGGCGGGACAGCTCAAATGACGAACGCTTGGATGGAGAGAACGGCTTGTTGCTGACACCCACTATCGATCATCTCTTCGACAAGGGCTTCATTTCATTTGAGAACGACGGCGACCTCATCATATCGCCGGTCGCCGATCCCACATCGCTGACGAAAATGGGGCTCGCGCTGGAACGTAGGGTCAATGTCGGCGCGTTTTCGACCGGCCAGCGGCGATTTCTCGACTATCATCGGGAAAGCGTCTTGAGGATGGCGAGCATTCGGAAGAGATGAGACTCGTGCGGGACTGCCGCGCGAGTTGCCTCAATTAGCGTAGGCGAGGGAGTGCGATGCAATGCATGACCGGGCTGTCTTCATAGATTTCGAAAACATCCAGAAGGTCGACCTCGCGGAAGTCCCACCCACCGTGCGTGTGCTGGTCTTCTTCGGCGCGTCGCAGAAGTCAGTGACACGCGACTACCACAAGCTGGCGCTCAAGCTCGGGGAGCGCTGCGTGGAAATCGACATGCATCGTCACGGCAAGAATGCGCTTGATTTCCATATTGCGTTCTATCTCGGCGAATGCCTTGCGAAGACGCCAGGCGCCGAACTCGTTGTCCTGTCGAAGGACAAGGACTACGACCCGCTCATCGAGCATCTGCGCGGACGCAAGTTCAACGTGCGTCGGGAGAGCAGCCTGGCGGACGCGTTCAAGTCGAAAGCAGGCGATCCGCCCGGCGAACCGAGACTCGATCGCATGCTCGACTGGTTACGCAAGATGGAAAAGAAGGCACGTCCTCGAAAGCGTACAGGCCTGATAGCGCATGTCGGGAGCTGCTTCAAGGAAGCTACATCTGGGGACATCAAGCGGCTGGTGGATCAACTGTTCGCTGACGGCCATGTCTCCGAGTCCAACGGAATGCTGGTCTACAAGCTCTAGGCGTCCAATCCACAGGTTTAACGATCAGTGGGACGTTGGCTGCGCTTTCTCGATTAGCCATTTCCCCCGCGCAGCCGCGACAGTTCATCGAGCATCGCGCGCTCTTGTGCCTTGGTCGTATCGTCCGCCCGCGCTGCGCAGTCGAGAAGGCCGCGCGCGCCCGTTCGGCTAGTGTCAGTGGGACTTGGCGTCCCGAAGGCCTTCGTATTGGCGTGCCGCTTCGAGGAAGGCGTCGCGAGTGGGATCCTCGTCCGCAATCGCCAAGGTGAACGGAATGCGCTCGTTGTTCCCCCGGCCACCGTCCCAAATCTTGTCCCATGGCCAGCGCTCGGCATGCGTGAAATTGATGAATGGCCTGGTCAGCTCATTGCGAAAACGCTGTGCCAGGTCCGCCATCATCCTCAGCTCGCGCTTGGTGAATGCCGACTCGTCGAACTGCACCTTCGGAACGACGCGCTCGCGTTCATGGTAGATGACGCGCTCAGGCACGATGTCCACCGCCGCCGCAAGGTCGGATTCGAGTTGATTCCACTCCTGAACGAGAGGCAGGGGTACTGGCCCCATCTTCCACGCGAGATAGTCCATCCCCGTTACGCTGCGACCCGTTTCGCGAAAGTGAGCGAAGTCCAGAAGGTAGAGCAGCTTGAAGAGCTTGACCTTCCCGCAATGCTGCGTGTTCTGTGCGAAGAACACGATGGTGTCGATCAGCTTCGTGCGGTCGCGTGAGATCAGCATGCCGTCGCCGGTCAGATGTCTACCGCGCGCGCTCGTGCGTAGCAATACCGGGTAGTTCATCCCACGTTCTTCCTTCCAGCTGCCTGCCCGTTCGTTTCTTCCTCACACCGCCCCACTGCTTGAAGAAGAACGCCACCCGTGCGGATCGGCACTGATCGCGGATCTCGGTGACCCAGTTAGGGTCCATCGGGCGTGCACCGGGTCCTGACTCGCCGCCGACGATCACCCAATCGATTCCCGAAAGATCAAGGTTGGGGAGCGGTCCCAACAGTGGTTCCAGGGAGAGGAATTTCAGCCTCGCGCCGGTGTGCCGCAGATCGTCGATGCGATACATGTAGTCCGCACGCTCCACGCTGACACCCATCCAGATGTTAGGGCGCCACTCGAGTCGCGGAGCGATTTCCGCCAGGCGCTCCGAGCGCTTCGTGAGCACCTGGTATTGATGCCAGTGCGCACGATGCATCACGCCGAAAACCTGGACGATGTATTCCTCGGGAATGCCTTCATGGAAGAGATCGCTCATCGAGTTGACGAAGATCCTGCGTCCCTTCTTCCAGCGAAGCGGCAGTTCTAGCGCCTGAGGTTGCAGCGTCAGGTCGAACCCGTTCCGATAGTTCGGCTGCCGCATTGCCTGCAGGCGCATGGACATGCGGAGGGCATAGCAGTGCTTGCACCCTGGGCTGATCTTCGTACAACCCGTTACGGGGTTCCAGGTCGCCTCGGTCCACTCGATGGTGCTGTCGTCAGACACCTATGAAGTTCCTGAGTCGTTTCACGGCACGCTCAAAGAGTACCGCCTGCTCGATTTCTGAGGCGGTCAAGCCATAGTCGGCCGCCAATTCCTCGACAGTCTCTCTGGCATCGATGCGTTCCGCGATCGTTGCGGTGGACACGCCAGCGCGTACCACCACCGGGCGTCCGAAGGCGATCTTCGGGTCGATCGCAATCGACATGTCTGCGGACGGGGCCTTGCCCGACGCGAACGGATACAGGCGCACGGGAAACTGCCACTCGTCCCATTCCACGCGCTTGAGGTGTTCCTCGAGCAGTTGTCGCATCGCGAGCTGCCCCGAAGCAGACAGTTCGATGAGCTGGCCATAGCGCTCGAGGAATACCTGGCCTGCGTCGGTCCGGAGTTCCTTGCGTAGCAGGAGCCGCTTGATGCCGAGCTTGCGCTCCGCATGTACGAGCGCGTCGCGCACGGCCTTGATCGAGACGTTGTGATCCGTCCGCAAGGAGCGCAAGACGTGCGCTTCGATCAGATTCCAGAATGACAGTACCGGAAGCTGCGGCGACGGCGGATGGATCAACGGCTGGAAGCGCCCGACACCTTCGGCCTTCGTGTAGGGCCGTCCGGCCACCCAGGATCGCAGGGTCGGTGCGGGCAGCTTGAGATATCGGGCGGCCTCGGCCATCGAATAGGCGGGCTCGTTGTGCAGATCGAAGTTCTTGGCTCCGGCTTTGATTGCCATCGTAGGCGGGCATTCTAGCCTCATCGGTTGCCGATCCGCAGCCTGGCAGTCTCGATCGGGGTTGTTTTCGTCGTGCGTTTCGAATGATGCCGCCCGGAAATGCTGGCCAACCGAATCACGGCTTCATTTCGCCTTTCGCCGACCTACGACGGTCGGCCCGCGAACTTCGGCAATGTCGTCGCGCAATGCATTCTCCGCGCGAGTCGACGGTCGCCTTCGAGAAATTGCACAAACGCAGAGGTTAGCCGCATCGATCGGTCGTGCGGGGCCTGCTAACGTGCGCGATGGAATGTGCGCGCGCCGTGAGTGCGCGCGAAGGCAGGCAATTAGGGAGGAGGGCAATCAGCGAAGCATGAATGAAGCGGCGCCCGCCGGTGTTAGAGCACCGAGCGAGCGCCTGACCACCGTGAACTTTATGGGAGCTCACAATGGCTGCGAGCAAGCATACGCCGAACCGTGCCCGTGTCCGCAAGCAGCATACGCAGCGGAACAGACACCACCCATCACAGCGACAGGGAGCGTCGCGACGACGGCCTGTTGCCCACGCAAAGGCGGCGCAACCGACGGCACCCAACCCCGAGCGCCTACGCGAGGCCCTCTCAGATCACATCCGCGGCCTCGAAGTCGCCATGAGCGCCGTCATCGTCTCCGTCTCCGCACTCCGCCGTCAGAACTGCGAGATCGATGAGGACATCGCCCGCGTGCTCGAGCGCTCGGCCGCGGATCGGCTGGATATCGAGATTGAAAGACTGCAGACATTCATTGACAAGGAGGCTGGCCATGAAAACGCGTAAGGGTACAAGTAGGAGCCGGAAGGAATCGACGCCGAAAGAGACGACGATTCCGACGCCGCACACCGATGAATCGTGTGCTGAAACTGCTGCTCCCGGCGGCGAGGTGGTGCTGTACCGATCCCCGGAAGGCGACATCCAGCTCGACGTCCACCTCGATCGGGATACCGTCTGGTTGACCCTGGCGCAGATGTCGGATCTCTTCGGGCGCCATCGGTCGGTTCTATCGCGGCACGTGCGTAACGTGTTCAGCGAAAAGGAGATACCTCGGGAAAGCAACGTGCAGAAAATGCACATTGCTTCTGCCGATCGTCCGGTCGTGTTCTACAGTCTCGATGCAATCATTTCCGTTGGCTATCGCGTTAAGTCATCCAAAGGCACCCAGTTCCGCATGTGGGCCACGCGCACGCTGCGCGAACACCTGCTGCGCGGCTACACGCTAAACGAGAAGCGCCTGCGCGAGCGCGGACTCGGCGAGATGGAGCAGGCGGTGGCCCTGCTCGCGAAAACCCTCACGCATCATGCACTCGTCACCGACGAGGGGCGGGCGGTGCTCGATGTCGTGCAGCGCTACAGCCGCACGTGGCGGCTGCTCGTGCAGTTCGACGAGCGCAACCTGGCCGAGCGCCCCACCGAACCGCTCACGCCGACCGCGGAGATCACGCCGCAGATCGCGCGTGACCTGATCGCACACCTGCACGCCTCGCTCACCGGGCGCGGCGACGCCTCACCGCTCTTCGGCCGCGAACGCACGATGCACCTCGACGCTATTCTCGGCGCGATCGAGCAGACCTTCGACGCCAAGCCGCTGTATCCGACCGTGCAGGCGCGCGCGGCGCACCTGCGATAGCTACAAGGACCACCCCTTCGCCGACGGTAACAAGCGCATCGGCACGCTCTTGTTCCTGGAGTACCTGCGCCGCAACCGCTTGCTCGAGCTGCCCGACGGCCGCCCGCGCCTGGCGAATAACGCGATGGTGGCTACGGCGCTCCTGGTCGCCGAAAGCGAGCCGCGCAACAAGGAGCTGATGGTCCGGCTGATTCTGAATCTGCTGGAAGACGAGGACGCGCGGCCCGTGGCGAGTTCGGTTGCCGAGGCGGCGGGGCGGTACGCCATCAACCGAACGCGAGTTGAGTGGGAGGAGGCGGCATGAAGGCGCTGAAGCGGGGATGGGTCAGAATGAAGTCGCCTCCCCCTCTCCGCGCTCCGCCGGCAGAACTGCGAAATCGACGAGGACATCGCCCGCGTGCTCGAGCGCTCGGCCGCGGATCGGCTGGATATCGAGATTGAGAAGCTCCAATCACTCATCAGCCAGGAGAGAAACCATGAGGACGCGCAAGGACAAGACGGAGGGGCCAGCCGATGCCGGGTCGGACGCGGCTATCGATATCGCACCTGTCGATGGTTGCTTTGGCCGGATCCGCGAGATTCTCGCCTCCGCCCGCGCATCGGTCGCGCGCTCGGTCAATACCACCCAGGTCGTTTCGTACTGGCTGATCGGTCGAGAGATCGTCGAGGAGGAGCAGCGCGGTGCGAAGCGCGCGGAATACGGCCAGCGTCTGCTGGCACAGCTCGCGGTTCGAATGCAGGCGGAATTCGGCCGCGGCTATTCTGTACACAATCTCAAGTTCATCAGGCGCTTATACATCCAGTACCCGCACCTTCTCCCTCAAAGAGAGATTGGATACGCAGCGAGTATCCAATTGCCCGAAGGTCCAACTGCGGACGTCCCACAGTCGGGAATCCTCAATCCCAACCTCTCATGGACGCACTATCGAGTCCTCTGCCGCGTGGAGAACGACCAGGCACGTTCCTTCTACGAGCGGGAAGCCGCGAAGCACTGCTGGCCCGTCCGCGAGCTGGAACGCCACATCAACACGCTTCTCTACGAGCGGCTCTCCCGGAGCCGCGACAAGGAAGCCCTTTTGCAGGCCACGCTGGCCGATACCGCGACCCAACACCCCGTCGACATGCTGAAGGACCCGCTCGTCATGGAGTTCATGGGCCTTTCATCCTCGTCCCGAATTGCCGAAGCCGAGATGGAGCAGGCGATCGTCGACAACATGGAGGAGTTCCTGCGCGAGATGGGCAACGGCTTCGCGTACATCAATCGCCAGCAACGCATCACGGTGGACGGCGATCATTTCTACATCGACCTGGTCCTCTACCACACCACGCTCAAGTGCCACGTCGTCGTCGAGCTCAAGTGCGGGAAGTTCGAACCGCGCGATCTCGGGCAGCTTCAGTTCTACGTCAACTACTACGACGCTGAGCGACGCCAGCCGGGCGAAAACCCGACCCTCGGCCTGCTGCTGTGCGCCGACAAGAACGAGGCGGTCGTGCGCTACACGATCGGCAAGGAAAACCGGCGGCTGTTCGCGAGCAAGTACGTGACGCAGTTGCCGACGGAGGGGCAGCTACAGGAGCAGATCACGCGCGAGCTGCGCGCGTTGAGCGCGGACGCAGAGACCGGCGCTGCCCCTGCACGGCGAGATCGGGAATGACGCGAGGGTTCTTCGTTGCCCTCTCGTCGGGACAAGGCTTTGGCGCACGACCCCCATCGCCTGCACGAAGCGCTCACCTCCCACATCCGTGGCCTCGAAGTCGCGATGAGCGCCGTCGTCTTCGCGCTCCGCCGTCAGAACTGCGACATCGACGAGGACATCGCCCGCGTGCTCGAGCGCTCGGCCGCGGATCGGTTGGGTATCGAGATCGAGAGGTTGCAGGCATTCGTCACCAAGGAGACTGACCATCAAGACTCGTAAGGAGAATTGCGCGACAATGCCACCGGAAGGAGGAGCGGCTGCCATGACGGTCCGATACGAAGATCTCGCCGTCCTGCGCTTTGACGGCGGAAGGTTTGTGAGCCACGTGCTCGATGTCGACAGCACGCAGGAGCTCGTCGCGTACCAGAAGCTGATTTCGGAGTGCGCAAAGGAGCTGTGGCGGCGGCGGCACCCGGGCCGCGTGCGGCTGCCTCGCGGGTACGAGGATGGGTTCGCTCTCGTGTTCGCCGAGATCCGCCAGGGTTCCGTCGAGATTCCCTTGCGCAGGCGCATCGATGCTGCCGACGACGAATTTCCCTTCTCCCAGGATGATGAGTTTCCGCAGGCGGCGCGTCTCATAGACGACGCCGTCAGCGCGGTGGGCGTGGGCGGCACTCTGCCTTCGAACCTCCCGAGGGCCGTCATCCCGTTGTTTCGCGACTTCGGCAAGACCCTTGCCGTCAACGAGTCTCTCTATATCCGAGCAGTCGGACGCGCGGTCGAGGCCGCATACACGGCTCCGGTCCGCGAGCGGCTCGCAAACTGGGAGGAACTCACGTACGAGGACGTTGTTGACCTCACGGGTGAAGTGAGCATGGCCAACGTACGCGGCGGCCAGTTCACACTGCTGCTCGAGGATGGGGAGTCTCCCAGCGGAAGGTTCACGCCCGAGCAAGAAGCGGAGGTGCTCGAGGCGCTGCGGCATCATCGCGACGCTCGGCTTCGAATCAAGGGAATCGGCGAATTTCATCTTCAGGACCGGTCCCTGAAGCGTCTGCTCCGCGTTGACACAATCGAGATGGTGCCTGTGGGTCGGCCGGCGCACGACAAGTCCGCGAGGCCTATCTGGGAGACGGTCCTCGAAATCGCCGACCAGGCGCCGCCGGGCGCATGGGACAAGGTCCCGTCCGATCTGTCGGAGCGAGTCGACGAGTATGTCTACGGTAGGCCGCGTCCCCGGGAATGAATGCCGTATTCGCGGATTCCGGGTACTGGATCGCCGTTGTGTCACGCGGTGATGGACACCACACGCGCGCTCTTGACGTTTCACGAGCGCTTGGCGAAGTGCGCATCGTCACGAGCGAAATGGTGCTGACGGAGGTTCTTGGTGCGCTCTCCGAGCCACCCCTGCGCTCAGTCATGGTGCAGATCGTCGACAGCGTGCGTCGCGATCCGAACGTCGAAGTGGTTCCGCAGACAGGACAATTATTCCGGGAAGCGTTGGATCACTATCGTTCCAGGCCCGACAAGGCCTGGAGTCTGGTTGACTGCGCGTCGTTCCTGATCATGAAGCACAGGGAAATCCGCGAGGCCCTCGCTCATGATCGTCACTTCGAGCAAGCAGGATTCGTCGCGTTGCTGCGCGATTGATCCGGAAACTGGCCACGCGCTGCGTGGCCAATGCACAGGGCGGCGAACAATTGGAGGGACTTGTGCCTGCCACACGCGACTTTGGCGAAACTACGCGAGCCCGCATCCAGCGGGACGAGCGCTTTCGCGTGGCGCTGCTACGGGAGGCGGCCGATTGCTTCCTCGCTGGCGATCTCAAAACGGGTCGAGCGGTCCTGCGCGACTACGTCCACGCCACCGTGGGTTTCGAAGAAGTGGCGCGGGCGACGGCCAAGTCGCCGAAGAGTCTCATGCGCATGCTGGGGTCTGGCGGCAACCCGCAGGTCTCGAGCCTGTTCGCCATCCTGACCTACTTGCAGAAGCACGCGAAGGTCAAGCTGGAAACGGTAGCGCGAGATAGGGAATGAGCGACTGGCAGCATCTCGTTGGCGAACCCTTGCAGAAAGAACAACGGTTCGCCGAGTTTCTGGTGTACCCAGAGCGTTGGCGGCTCTGGAGCAATGCGCGGCTACGAACCTATCAGAATTTCTGATGAGTTCGCCCGCTTCAAGATACGCGCCCTCGCATGGGTCGCGTTCCGTGGCGGCCACTGCAATGGGTTGATTCAGTAGAGATTGCACGCCAGAAAGCAATATGCAAAGAGTGCATATTGCTTTTCAGCAGGCCGAGCGTGTTCGCGAGAGTGTCGGGAGGCGGCATGAACCTGTAAGGATTCCTCACAGGTTCGCGGAATGCGGTGTCGCTGGGCAAGAGGCAACTATTAAGGATTCTTTAATAGTTCAAAACCTCCGTGTGCCGGCCCTCGCGTCGCGATGCCGGCCGGCACCGCAAAGACGCCTCTGCTGAACAAGACTTAGCCAAGAGGTAACTGCCGAGGATTTCTCGGTAGTTCAAACAGAGGGCGGTCGCCAAGTGGCAGATCGCGCGTGACCTGATCGCACGCCTGCACGTCTCGCTCATGGGGCGTGGCGACGCCTCGCCGTTCTTCGGCCGCGAACGCACGACGCACCTGGATGCGATTCTCGGCGCGATCGAGCAGACCTTCGACGCCAAGCCCCTGTACCCGACCGTGCAGGCGCGCGCGGCGCACCTTCTGTACTTCGTGATCAAGGACCACCCCTTCGCCGACGGCAACAAGCGCATCGGCACGCTCCTGTTCCTGGAGTACCTGCGCCGCAACCGCCTGCTCGAGCTGCCCGACGGCCGCCCGCGCCTGGCGAACAACGCAATGGTGGCCACAGCGCTCCTGGTCGCCGAAAGCGAGCCGCGGAACAAAGAGCTGATGATCAGCTTGATCGTGAATCTGCTGGAGGGGGAGGGAGAGCCGGTGGCGAGGTCTGTTGCCGAAGCGGCGGGGACGTACGTCAAGGAAGTGGAGGTGAGGTATGTCGTGAAGGAGGCGGCATGAATCCGCGTCCAGCGTCCTTTAGAATCTCTGCATGGCAGACCGCTATGACGCAGTTGGCGACGAGGCGGAGTTCGAACCGGGTTCGCGTGGGAGGGTGTTGCGCAACAGGCTCGGAATAGTGCTCGTTCGCGACATGAAACTAGCGGAATCGCAAGCCCTGATTCTGGCGCAGCGAACCGCAGTCGATCGAATCACGCAGGCGCATCGTTTCACGGCCCAGGACGTATGTGACCTGCACGCAATGTGGCTCTCAGAGATCTATGCATGGGCCGGCGAGTATCGATCTGTCAACCTCAGCAAGGGAGGCTTCCCGTTCGCAACCGCGACGCGCGTTCAAGATCTGATGAGGAACTTAGAGCACACGGCACTCGCGGAATACACACCGTGCAATCTCGCGAAGTCAACCGAACTCCCGCTGGCCTTGGCGATTGTTCATTCGGAACTGATACTGATCCACCCCTTTCGCGACGGCAACGGCAGGGTGGCGCGGCTGCTTGCCTTGTTGATGGCCCTGCAGGCTGGTCTTCCGCCGCTCGACTTTTCGCCGCTCGACGGCCGCGGAAAGGCGGCGTACATCGTAGCGATCCATGCTGCCATGGATCACGACTATCAACTGATGACGGATTGCTTCAGTCGCGTTATCGAGCGGACTTGGAAGGGGGTCGCGCCCGGCGCTGCTTCTTCCAGTACGCGATGAATGCCTTCGTGCTGCCCATTCGCGTGCCGGTTGCCTTGCCCTTGAACGGCTTTCGGATGCCCTCGACGCCGGAGGACGTCCGCGCCGAGACATAGAGCGCCTTTGCCGCCTTCTTGCGGGAACGAAGAAAGCCATTGGACTTGGAGAGCTTCACGGCGGCGATTGTAGCCCATCGAGAATTGGCCGTCCTGTGACGCGATCTACGGGTCGTCGCGCCGCCTCGCCGCTCTTCGGCCGCGAACGCACGACGCACCTCGATGCGATTCTCGGCGCGATCGAGCAGACCTTCGACGCCAAGCCCCTGCTCACTGAAGACAAGGATTTCGGGCAACTCTCGCGGATCTCATCTCACGGCGTCACGACGCCTGGTATGGGTGCTTCGTCGTGGCAGACGCAGGCGGCCATCCTGTCAGTAATTCGTCGCCTTGGTCAGGGCGTCCCGCCCAAGAGATGGACCTCTGGACCCTCGATGTTGTAGTGTATTGTGTATTACGGGCTGTATATCAAACCGTCATGTCCCTTGTCAGCATCAGGGTCCCAGATGAGATCGAATCAGGCTTGGCTCGGGAAGCCGAACGGTCGCATCGCAGCAAGTCGGAAGTGGTCCGTGACGCCATCGCCGATTACTTGAAGCGCCAGGAACGCGAGCATTTCCTGGCCCGGATGGAAGCCGCTGCCCGGGTACTCGCTACTGATGCCGCAAGCCGCGGTGAAGCAGTGGAAATCGCTGAAGAGTTCCTGCCGCTTGAAAATGAAGCGCTGGCTGTTGCCGAGCCCCGCACCGAATACAAGGTATCGCCCCGCGCTCCCGCTCGTAAGAAGAGGAAGCGATAAATGCGACGTGGCGAAATATGGACGGCCAACTTGAATCCCAATAGAGGCAACGAAACAGGCAAGATCAGGCCGGTCGTTATTTTCCAGGAAGATCGGCTGATCGAAGCGGGAATTCCGACAGTCATCGCAATCCCGTTGACCACGCAACTGCGCAAGGGACTGGAGCCGCTGCGTGTCGCGATCCCCGCTCGTGACCGCCTGGAGCAGGACTGCCATGTCATGACGGAACAGATTCGGGCGCTGGACCGCACTCGTATTGGCGATGGTCCTCTTACAAAGCTCAGTGCCGAAGAGATGACAACTTTGGAGCACAGCCTGAAGGCAACGTTGGGCCTGACCTGAAGGGCTCCATTACGCTGCCGACACCCTCTTCCTCAGCGCGGCCTGACGTGCTTGGCGACCCGCGTCAGCCATTCGAGTGCGCCTGGAGTCGCCACCCACGCATCGCGCATCGTTTCGCGGTATATCCACGCCTCGTCGTCGCCGCCCATCGTGATACCCGTGGCGTGCAGCTTTGGCCGCCGAATCTGTTCTCGAATCAGGTATCGCGGAACGTTCGGCCGATCAGTGACGCAGCGGCGCAGGGCCACCGTCGCCTCTTCGAGCTTTCCGAGGCGGAACAGGGCGAGCGCGGTGCCGTAGCACACGTCCACGAGGATGTCGTCCTCGAATCGACGGGCCAGCGCCAGCGCCTCTTCGTCGCGACCGGCCACGAGCAGTTCGCGCAAGACGATCGCGCGCATGGCGTGGTTGTCGTCGGGATTGAGCTCCAGCAGGCGTTGCGCGGTTGACAGCGCTGCGGCTTCGCGACCGGCGCTGGCGTGCTCGGCGTAGAGTCGCGCCAGGCTGCGCAGCGCGGGACGATTCTCAGTTATGAGCCAAGCGAGGCGAACGCCGCTGCCTGCCGTCTCGATGGCGGCCTCGAGAATGGCCACCGCGCGCTCGAGCACCGGCCGGAGCAGCTCCTCGTCGAAGGACCGCTGGCCGGCGAGCGGATGCAGGCCGAGTGCCGTGGCCACATCGTCCAGTATCGATATGCTGTCGGCGGCGCTGGCTTCAGCCGAAAGGAAGTCGAGCCAGCGCTCCAGGATGTCCGGCTCCCAGCAAGCCGGCTCGTCCATCGGTACATCTTGCGTCGAAAAGGGCTTGGAGAAAGGGACAACCTTTGCCCACCGCCTTTCCAATGCCCGCACCTGCGAGGGCGGCTTGAGTACGTGCATTGCGGGCGGGTTGTCGAGCCCCGACTCCTGCGCGCCCGTGCCGTCGCGCTCGCCGGCCTGCGTGGCGAGCGCGCGGATCTGTCGTTCGATCTCGTCCCGGTGCTTCTCAACCTCCGCCTGCGATATACCGAGACCTCGCAGACGTTCTCCGATCGCGTCGGCATCCGGCTCGTCCACGAGCTCTCGGTCGGGCACGACGACGTAGGCCGGCAGCGGGCGGTCGCGCAGCGATTTCGCCCATTGCAGCAGGCGATACTGTCTGTCGCCGACACTGTCGAGCGCCGAGCGAGCCATGGTGGCGTGAGGATTCTGTTCGAGCTGCCTGAGCCAGCCGATCAGGCTGGCCAGGTCGCCATCGCCGATGCGCTCCAGCCGCGCTCGCCAGAAGCGGGCCCGTTCGCGCGCCTCGATCATCCGCTCCTCGGCGACGAGGAGTTGCACCTCGAGAACTCCGAGCATGGGGTCGTCGCTGTTGTCGCGCTGGGCAGCGCGAAAAGCCTCCCACGCTCCGGGTCGGTCGCCATTGTCGGAGCGGATCAATGCCAGCCTCGACCACGCGCTCGCGCGCAACGGTGAGCGTGGCGCTTTCGCCAGCACGTGCTCGATCAGCGCCATTTTCTTCTTCGGTTTTCCCGCATCGTCGTACACGGAACAGAGCGTGTCGAAAGCGTGGCCGGCTCGTTCGTCGAACCGCGACAGGGCATCCAGGAGCGGTTCCAGGACGGCGATTGCCTGGGCGGACTTGCCGAGATCTTTCAATCTCAGGGCGCGATCGACCGCCGCCTCGATTGGCACTCGCCTGAGCGCGAGAGCCTCCTCGGTTTGCTCGCGCGTAAGGGCTGCCAACACGATCGGCCAGACATGGGCTTCCGTCAGCGGCGGCGGTGCGTTTTGCTCGACATCCCGGCAGCAATGCTTGTACTTGCGTCCGGAACCACACGGGCACGCGTCGTTACGGCCGGGGAGCGGTATCGGATCCGGGCGAAAGCCGTTGCGCGGCAGTGGCGTGACATTCCAGATCGCGCGTGCCAATCCCGACGCCATCTGCTGCAACCGCCCGGGATCAGACGGCACCGATTGATCGTCTCTGGACTGCATCGACTGCAGCGAATCCAGAAGCCACGACTGGAACTGCCGGTGGTCCTGCATGCGGACGGCCGCGATGATCGCTGGCACGACCAAGGCCTCGAAGAAATCATCGGAGGGTGCTGGAGACATAGCGCGTGCCGAGGAGGTCGTTGGGCTCGAGCGATTCGCAGATTGCGCCGATGAGCCCCAGGCGATCGCTCGCACCGAGGTGCCCTGTGTGCTCGATGAGTGATGTCTTCGTCATGTCGGCACGATAGCGCCGATCATGCAGCAGGCCAACTCCGATCCTTCGGACACCTGCGCGTAACTGCACGAATGCAGAGGCTACAGCCTCGCCTCATATCGACGTCGCCCTCTCCAGATACCGACAATACGCGTTCGCCATCCGCATCTGCTCCGGCGTTCGGCACTCGGGCTCGAAGAGCACTGGCGAACCGACGAGCACGCAGGCGCACATGGCGCGCGAGGTCGCGACGTTAAGCCGATTGAGGTTATGAAGGAAATCCATCCCACGTGGCGCGTCGGTAGTTCAAACGAGGGTAGCCGCGACGTGAGCCGCGTCGTCGCCCACTACAACCTCGACGCCATCATCGCAGTTCCGATCGATTCGCGGACTCTCTATCTCTGGCGGGCCTGGTGCGCTCGACGTACACTGCGGCGAGTGCGACCACGGCGGTCAGAGCCATGCGCATCACGACGGGAAGAGTACGAAACGGATCCACTGCCGATACGGCTAACCGCCAAGGCTGAGCGCGAGATCGAGGCGGCGCTCGACTGGTGGGCGCGCAATCGCGATAAAGCGCCAGACGCATGAGGCTCGAATTTCTCGAGTCCGCAGAACGAGAGTTCCGCGACGCGTGCCGCTACTACGAGACGCGTATCCCTGGCTCGTAGTACGAATGCAGAGACGCGGAGCGTTCAATGAATCCAGCCCTGCGACGACCGATACTTGGTGTGCTCGCCGCGATTGCGATCACAACCGCCATGGATGCAAGCGGGCTTTCTGCATTCAGCGCGCTGCCGCTGTTTCCGTTGATGTGTCTCTTCTGGTACCTGGAGCGGCTATCGCGTCAGAGTATGGGATTCAACCTGGGGCCGTGGCGTCACTATGGCCTGGCCGTGCTCTATCCAGTGGCCGTTCTCGGAGCGGTTGGACTCATATCGGTCGCGGCCGACGCTGTCGATCTCTCGCACACGGACTGGGGCAAGGCCAGGCTGAACTTTGCGCTCATCACTGTTTCGACGGTCCTCATGGCGATCATCACCGAGGAGGGTTTCTTCCGAGGCTGGCTCTTCGCCTCGTTCGAACGCGCGGGGCTGACACGCGAGCGAATCCTGATAGGGAGCAGCATCGCGTTCTCGCTGTGGCACTTGTCGGCGGTGGCGCTCTCTACGGGCTTTGACTTGCCCGCGAGGCAGATCCCGGTCTTCATGCTGAACGCGGCAGTCATTGGTGTGATCTGGGGCTTGCTCCGATTGATCTCCGGTTCGGTGTTCGTCGCCAGCCTGAGTCATGGCGTGTGGAACGGAGGCGCGTACGTGTTCTTCGGGTTTGGCACCAATACCGGCGCGCTCGGCATAGAGGACACTGCCATCTATGGTCCTGAGGTCGGGATTGTTGGCCTCGGGCTAAACCTCCTCTTCGCTGCCGCACTCTGGTGGTGGTGGAAGCGCGAACCCGCGCACGCCGCACTTCACAAGCGTGCCTGACCCGAAGGGATCACGCTGATGCGGTGATCTGATGGGCCTGATTGACGGCAGTCTGGCTGCTGTAGCCGGTCAGCGTGCACCGGCCCGCGTTCGTCACATTGATGGCCGCCGCAGGCGCGACCGCCTCGATGACCGACGCTCGGTGGCCAGGGCAACGTGGACGACAACGTAATGGCGCTGCCCGGCGGAACCTATCGCGGTGTCGGCATCTGCGCCTTCGACACCAAGACGCGCCAGTGGTCGAGTTGGTGGCTCGATTCGCGCAGCGCCACGATCGACCCGCCCATGCGGGGCGGCTTCAAGGACGGCGTCGGGACTTTTCTGGGCGACGACACCCTGAACGGTCGACCGATCAAGGCGCGCATCCTCTGGTCGCAGATCACTCCCACCTCGGTCCATTGGGAGCAGGCCTTCTCGCCCGATGGCGGCGCGACGTGGGAAACCAACTGGATCAGCGATTTCACCCGCGTCCGACCCTGAGCCAACGCGTGGCAAAGAAAAGCACTGCGCCCGCTGCAAGCGCGGCGCCACCGACCGCAAGCTGAGGCGCAGTCGCACCGGCAATGATCGCGAGTGAAACGACGAACGCCACCGACGGAATGACAGGACCGAAGGGCACGGTGTAAGCCGCCGGTGCCACGCGGCCCTCGAATTTCGGATGCCGCAGAACCAACGCGGCTGCTGACACACCTGCGTAAGTAATCAGACGTGCAATCACGCTTGCAGCGAGGAGCAGGACGAACGACCCTGAGAGCGCAAGCCCGAGCGCGACCGCGGCCGAAGACCAGATCGCGCGAGAAGGCGTGCGGAATCTCGGATGGACGTATGAGAAGAAGCTCGGGATGGCGTCGTTCTCGGCGAACGCAAACAAGTACCGCGACGCGCCGAGGAGACTGCCCGTGACGTTTCCGGTGATCGCGAGGATCGAGCCGATCCCCACCATCAAGGCGCCGGCCGGGCCCAGGAAGATCGCTGCCGAGTCCGCGATGGGCGTCTTGGACTGCGTCACATCGGGCAGCACGGTCATCGTCACGATCTGCGCCAGCACGTAGATCACTGCGCACGTGACGACCGTCATGACCATGGCGAAAGCAAGATCGGTCCGCGGATGTCGCGTCTCACCGGCGGGCACACCCATGACCTCGTATCCGCCGTATGAATAGATCAGCAGCAGCGCACCCGTGCCCATTTCCGCGACACCGAGCCTGGGCAGAGGCGAGAGACGAGTCCAGTCGACGAAGAACAGCCCGACGGCGATGAAGATCGCCAGCGGCAGGAGCTTCGCTATCGTGATGCCGTCGATGAAAAGCGCGCTCTGGCGAATGCCGCGCACGTTGATGAGGGCAACGCCCAGGATGACGCTGACAATGAGCGCCGCCTGCGGCAACCCCGCGCTCATGACGGGCGCGTAGTACCCGACCACGAGGGACACGCCGTGCACCAGCGCTGCGATGCTGGCGACGCGCGTGAACCAGCTCATCCATCCCACTTCGAACGCGACGAACCGCCCGAACGCGGCCAACGTGTACAAATAAGGACCGCCGGTGCTGTCGAAACGACTTCCCACTTCGGCATAGGACAGAGCGATGCACAGGACTGCGAGCCCAACCAGGATGACCGCGATGGGGCTCCAATTGCCGAGCTCCGCTGCCACCAGGGACGGCGTGAGGAAAACTCCGCCGCCGATGACGATGTTGACGCCGAATGCTGTCAGATCCCAGCGGCCGAGCGCCCGCTGCAAGCCCGGGCCGGCGGTAGTGGGCACGTCGTTCTTCTTGTCCATGCGCGTTCCCGCTCGCGGCGCGAGTTGGGTCCATGCAGTGTCCTCCGAAAGCGAGCCGCGGAACAAGGAGCGGATGATCAGCCTGATCGTGAGTCTGCTGGACGGGGAGGGGGAGCCTGGCTCCTGCAGCACCGCAGCATCGAATCTCGTAGCGCCCACGACGGCGCGGGCGTAGCGTATTCGCGAACGAGCACACGCAAGGAACTTCAAGGAGGCATGTCATGGCCAAGGTGCACGCACGAAAGCTCGAAGCAAAAGCCAAACGGATACGCAGTCAACTCGTGGCGTTGGGTAGCGAGAGAGTCTGGCGGGAACTGATACCGATCTGGAGGCAACCGGGCTGGACCACGCCGGCGGAGTTCATGCTGGTCGACGGCGTACTCGACGGGATACTGGCTCAGACCCAGGCGCTGGCGAGACTGCAGCAGGTTGCCCTGCGGGGCAGCCGTGCCGTGAGGTGAAGCAGTTGCGTGAGGCGCACGAACTGATCGGCCGCAATCCCCAACTGTCGGACCTGGTCGACGTTGCCGAGCGCGCGCGCCGAACCGTCGACATGCTCAGTGCATCACGTCCGGCGGACCGCCCTTAGTGAAGCGCGCGCGTTCGGCCCGTGGTCTCATCGCGACCGCGCCTCCTTGTGTCAGCCAGTTGACAGAGCGCGCGGGCGGCACACGTCATCATGGTTCCCGCCTGGGCTCCCAGGCGTGCGAAACGGTAGCTTGCCGTGTTCCGAGAACCGTGTTGGCTCCAGGGCCTGACTGCACTTGCTGCGTCGCTCTTCATACCCTTCGCCGGCGCAACTGCCGCGCAATACACGATCGATCCAGCTCATACGGTCGTGAGTTTCGAGGTGCGCAATCTGGGCATCCATAGTCAGCGCGGCACATTCAAAGGCGCCAACGGCACGGTGGCGCTCGATGCGCAGACCGGCAACAGCCGGATCGATATCGTCGTGGACGCTCGATCCATCGAGTCCGGCAGCCCGGCGATGGAGAACTTCCTGCGCGGTCGGAGTCTGCTCGACGTCGAGCGGTATCCGGAGATTGCCTACAAGGCGGAGCACGTGCTGTTCGTCAATGGTGAACCCGAACGCATCGAGGGCGAGCTCACGCTGCACGGCGTCACCAGGTCCGTGTACCTCGCGGTTACTCGCTACGGCTGCGCAAGCCGCGACGCCTCACCGGTTCAGCGTTGCATCATGGCCGCTACCGCGACCTTCAGGCGTTCCGATTTTGGCATGACGCGCTACAGGGTGCTTACCAGCGACGAGGTGAAGCTCGCCATCCGGGCGGAAGGTGTGCTGTCACCGTAGTCTCGCAGAGCAGAGCAGAGCAGAGCGCGATCGTCGTGGATCACGACTGACCGGGTTCTCGACGCGCGCGGAAGTGGCGTGGCGAACGTCCGGTCAGCCGCGTGACTGCCCGCGTCATGTGCGCTTGATGGGAAAATCCCAGCGAGTTCGCTACATCGGGCGGCGAACGCACCCTCGTGGCAGTGCCGGGGGCGCCTTTCGGCGGGGACGTGGCGCAGTCGCCCGATCCGGGTCGCGGCGAAGGATGGCTTGCGGGCACACATCTGAATGACGATTTTCGTGAGCTGCGCTGCAACCCCACGCTCAGCCGGGCGTCAAATGGATTCAAGACAGACCGGACGCGCCGCTGATCATAATCAGCCCATTCAGCATCGCAAAGAGGCGCCCTGCGAGGCTGTTGGTCCCGGGCACTCACAATACTTTCACGGTCTGCCCGCTGCCGTGCTGCAGGTTCGCGCCGCCGTGCCTCGGTGCGAAGCACCGGCATCGACGGGTTGCTACAGGCGCCCGGCGTCCGATTTAAGCTCGTAACCAGCCATCACGGGTGGAGTGCGGAAATGTCCAAATCAATTGTCAGTGCGCTGCAGATCGGTTCGTCGCCGGCTGGCAAGGGCGCAACCCTCGAACAAATTGTTGCGTTCGAATCCGATATCACAGCATCGCAGGTGCGGCTGGTAGTCATGCCTGAAGCCCTGCTCGGCGGATACCCCAAGGGTGAAGGTTTTGGCACGCGCCTGGGATACCGACTGCCCGAAGGCCGAGAAACGTTTGCGCGCTACTTCGAGAACGCCGTGGATGTTCCTGGACCCGAGACCAAGGCGCTGAGCGGCCTTTCGATGCGAACTGCGGCCAATCTGGTGGTTGGCGTCATAGAGCGTGCGGCCTCATCGCTCTTTTGTACGGCGCTTTTCTTTACCCCGAAGGAAGGACTGGTCGCTCGCCATCGCAAGCTCATGCCAACCGGCATGGAGCGCCTGATCTGGTCGCAAGGCGATGGCTCTACCCTCGCCAGCGTCCCGACGAACGTGGGCCGGCTCGCGGCTGCCATTTGTTGGGAGAACAACATGCCGCTGTTGCGCACGGCGATGTATGCAAAGGGTGTCGATGTCTGGTGCGCGCCTACAGTCGACGAACGCGAATCCTGGCAATGTACGATGCGGCACATCGCGCATGAAGGCCGCTGCTTTGTAGTGAGCGCATGCCAGGTCCAACCGTCTCCTCGTGCCCTCGGCATCGAGGCGCCTGGTTGGGATCCCGATCGTCCGTTGATCCGAGGTGGAAGCGTCATCGTGGCACCACTGGGTGACGTGCTCGCGGGCCCGCTCTTGGAGAAGACCGGTCTCCTGACAGCTGAAATAGATTTGGAAGAGATCGTTCGAGCTCGCTACGACTTCGATGTCGTCGGCCACTATGCGCGTCCGGACATATTTACTCTCGTAGTCGATGAAGAGCGCAAAGCCGGAGTCGTTTTCAAATTTCCCGGTGGCCGTTGACGTGCGTGGCGTCGCCGGCCTCGCCATCGCCGGCGTTCGCGTCAGCTCGTGCTGATCACGCGCCGCAGCCGCTGAACCGCCTTGGGTATCTCCGCGACGCTCGTGCCGCCGTAGCCGAGCACGAGGCCGTGGTGCAGAGGCTTGCTGAGGTAGCACGCGGAGAGCGGCATTACCCAAAGCCCTTCTCGGGCCGCCCTTTGTGAGATCGACCGGTCCCCGGGCCGATCGCTCAGGGCCACAAGATGGATGCCTGCTTCCGCGCCGACGACCTGCAACCGCGGGCCGAGTGTGCGGCGGAGGTTTTCGACCAGGGCGCTCCGGCGCTCGCGATACAGAAGGCTGGTCCGCCGCAAGTGACGTGCGAAGTGTCCTTCCCCGATGAAGTCCGCGAGTACGGCAGGATTCAAAGCGGGCGGACAGATGTCCATTGCCTCCCGCACTGCTGAGAATCGGTCGACCAGATCGGGTGGAATGACCAGATACCCCACTCGCAGCGCAGGGAACAGTACCTTGCTGAAGGTCCCGATGTAGACGACACGCGCATCGCGATCGAGGCCCTGCAACGCCGCGATGGGCTGGCTGTCGTATCGATACTCGCTGTCGTAGTCGTCCTCGATGATCCACGATCCAGTGGCTTGCGCCCAGTCGAGCAGTTGCAGCCGCCGCGACGCGCTCATGGTGGCGCCGAGCGGGTACTGATGAGAAGGAGTGACGTACGCGGCCCGCGCACGCCGGCAAATCTTGATGCCGGCCGCCACGTCCAGCCCTTCCTCGTCCACCGGCACCGGCACCAGTCTCGCGCCGGCCATGGCCAGGGCGTCGCGGGCGCCCGCGTAACCCGGTTCCTCGACCCATACCGGTTGGCGCGGGTCCAGCAGGACGCGGGCGGTGATCTCGAGGGCCTGCTGCGAGCCGCTCACCACCATGATCTGCTCGGCTTCGCATCGCACTGCACGAGCCGTCCGCAGATAGGCGGCGACAGCCTGCCGGAACGGCAAGTCACCCATGGGAGATCCGTAGTTCAACGCGCCGCGCCGAACGCCTCGTGAATGTCGCGCGACCAGGCGCGACCAGATGGTGAATGGGAAGTGATCGAGCGCGGGCTCGCTCATGCGAAAGGCGCCGAAGCCCTTGAGCCAGGGTTCCGGCGCCGAGGCGAGTAACGCGGCCGGGCGCCGGGCGAGCAATCGAGGTCCGGGCCGTCCAGCATTCAGGCGTGCGGCGGGTCGTTTGAGGGAGCCGGCATGGTCGGGGAGGGTGCTGGACACGAACGTGCCGGATCCCATCCGGCTCTCGAAATAACCCTCCGCCAGCAATTGATCGAAGGCATGCAGGACCGGAATGCGAGAGATCTTGAGCTCACTGGCGAGTGTGCGGGTCGAGGGCAGGCGCTGGCCCCCGGTCAGCCGACGCTCCACGATCGCTTCGCGGTACCCGTCGCAGATCTGCCGATACAAGGGCTTGGCGGCCGACCGGTCGACGGTGATGGCGGGCAGAATGCCGGGCGCGATGCTCCTCATGGGCGAGCATCATAGTGGTCATATCAGCTCATTAAAAGTGGCTATTGCTGACAACCACTCATCACTCCACAGTTGCTATCGTCGGGTCAGGAACAGGCCGGGTCAGGAACAGGCAGCCGAATCGTGAGGCCGAATCGTGAGGAAATAGTGATGAAAGCGCCCAAACTCTGGCGACCCTGTGCCCTGTTGTGCGGCCTGGTTGTCGTCTCGCTACCCCTTCAGGGACACGCACAGGTGGATTCAGACGCAGCGAAAGCTCCGGAAGCCAAGCGGGATGGCCGACACGATTTCGACTTCGAGTTCGGTACCTGGAAAACCCAGTTGAAGCGGCGCCTGCGTCCCTTGACCGGATCCAATACCTGGGCCGAATACGAGGGTACTACCGTCGTCCAAAAGGTCCTGGATGGTCGTGCCAACCTGGTGGAGCTCAAGGTCGAGGGCCCGGCAGGTCGCATCGAAGGCCTGTCCGTGCGTCTCTACAATCCCGAGACCCACGAGTGGAGCCTCAATTACGCCAGCATCGCCGTCGGCACCCTGACCCTGCCTGTAATCGGCGGATTCAAGAATGGACGGGGCGAGTTCTTCGCCAATGAAACGCTCAACGGTCGAGCCATCCTGGTGCGCTTCGTCATCTTCGATATCACTCCGACTTCCTGCCGTTTTGAACAGGCTTACTCGGGCGACGGGGGCAAGACCTGGGAAGTGAACTGGATCGCGACGGATACGCTCGTGAAGAAATGAGCGGTTCGCTCGCAGCCTGGGGCTCGAGGCGGGCGCTGCGGGGCGCGGATCGAATCGCCGCGGCGCGTTTGGACGTGCCCTTGTAAGAAATCACTTCAAGGAGCAATTCATGAAAATCAATCGCCATCTCGCCGCGCTGGCCACTGCACTGGGACTGGCATTCATAAACGCCGCGGCAGTCGCGGACGACCACTCCTTCACTGAAGGACCAGTCGTCAACGTCTATTCAATTCGGACTGAGCCCGGGAAGTTCGACGAATACCTGCAATTTCTCCAGGCAATATGGAAGCCCACGCAGGAAGAGGCGAAGAAGGCCGGTTATCTCATCAGCTATTCTGTAATCAAGGTAGAGCCACGCGACGAAAATGATCCGGACATTTACCTGGTGACGTACTTCAGGAACTGGGCGGCGCTGGACGGTTCGACCGCCAAGGCAGATGCGGTAGCGAAGGCAACAGAGGGCTCCGTGGCGGCCGCCGCCGCGAGCACGGTCAGCCGCGGCAAGATCCGGCGCATTTTGGGTTCGTGGACGGGGCAGCAACTCGACCTGAAATGATTTGAGTAACGCAAGGGCGACCTTCGCAACCGCGCCATTGCGAATTCTTCATCTCACTTCAGGTCCCCGCGGTCGATCGCCAGCACGGTTCGCAGCAGCACGTTCGCGCCGTTGGCCATGTCTTCGGGCGCGGTGTATTCCTTCGGCGAGTGACTGACGCCGCCGACGCTGGGCACAAAGATCATCCCGGTCGGCGCGAGGTGAGTCATGTCCTGAGCATCGTGCCCTGCACCGCTCGGCATGAGCTTGTGCGTGAGGCCGAGCGATTTTGCCGCCGACGCGATGATGCGCCTCATCCGTTCGTCGGTGGGGGCGGGTACGGACGCCACCCTCAGCTCGGCGAAGCCGATCGGCGTCTGCCGCGCCTTCGCGATCTCCTCCGCTCGCGCCTGCACCGCCTCGTACACCTGCTGAATCTTCTCCGCTGCGAGATCGCGAACTTCCAGGCTCATGACGACTTTGCCCGGGATGACGTTGGGCGCGCCGGGTTCCGCGCGAATTCTGCCGACGGTAGCGACCTGTCGGCCGGGCATTGACGTGGCCACGCGGTTCACGGCGAGCGCCAACTCGGCGGCGCTCAACAGCGCGTCGCGGCGGCGGTTCATCGGCGTCGTGCCCGCATGATTGGCCACACCGTCAATCGTGACGTCCCACCAGCGAATGCCGACAATGCCTTCGACGACACCGATGTCGATGCCGCTTTCATCGAGAACCGCACCCTGTTCGATGTGCAGCTCGACGAAGGCCTTCAGCTCGCCGGGCTTGCGCCGTGCCTGCTCCAGGCGATCCGGATCTCCGCCGACCACACGAATGCCTTCGCGAATCGTCTTGCCGCTGTGGCTCACGACGTCCAGTGCTGCCGCTTCCAGCCGCCCGGTCATTGCCAGGCTTCCGATCAGCCCGCCTTCCTCGTCGGTGAAGCTCACTATTTCCAGCGGATGGCGCAGACGAACGCCGCGCTCACGCAGCAGTTGCGCGACTTCGATTGCACCGAGCACGCCGACGTCGCCGTCAAAGTTGCCGCCGCCCGGCACGGAGTCGGTGTGCGACCCGGCCATGATCACCGGCAGTTTCGGATCGCTGCCCTCGCGCCGGCCGATGATGTTGCCCGCCGCATCGACGCGCACGTCGAGCCCCGCGTCCTGCATCAGCTTCTTGATGTACTCGCGCCCCGCAACATCGGCTGCGCTGAAGGCGACCCGGCTGACGCCTCCTTCGGGGTTGGCGCCGAATTTCGACAGCTCGGTAATGTGCTGTTGCAGGCGATCGGCGCTCGCGGCCCAGGCTGCGGGTTCGCTGGAAGCACTCAGCGGCAATGCCAGGGCGGCACAGAGGAATGGGGCAAGGGGGAAGCGAAGCTTGTCAACCGGCATTGGTGAGTACCTCGAGCCTATCCACGGATTGTATTGGGGCGCGCGCCCTTCGGATATCCTTCGTAGACTGGCGACTCCTCCCTGACGATAGAGGCAGCCCGTTATGGGAAAGAAATTCGACAACATCCTCGGCACGATCGGCCGCACGCCGGTCGTCAGGATCAACAAGCTCGCGCCCGCCGCACGTCAATCTGTACGTGAAGATCGAGGCGTTCAATCCCGATGGGCTCGGTCAAGGATCGTCTCGCGCTGGGCGATCATCGAGGACGCCGAGCGCAGCGGCACGCTGCGACCGGGCCAGACGGTGATCGAGGCGACGAGCGGCAATACCGGCATCGGGCTCGCGATGGTGTGCGCGCAGAAGGGCTATCCGCTCGTCGTCACGATGGCGGAGAACTTCAGCGTCGAGCGGCGCAAGATGATGCGCTTCCTCGGCGCGAAGGTAGTGCTGACGCCGGCCGCGTTGAAAGGCAGCGGCATGCTCGCCAAGGCTGTCGAGCTCGCGGAGACGCACGGCTGGTTCCTGTGCCGGCAGTTCGAGAACGAAGCGAACGCCGACATGCATTCGCGCACGACCGCGCCGGAGATCCTCGAGGCCTTCGAGGGAGAGAAGCTCGACTTACTGGGTCACGGGCTTCGGCACGGGCGGCACGCTGAAGGGCGTCGCACGCGTCCTGCGCAAGCGGAGCGGCCGGAAACGAAGATCATCGTCTGCGAGCCCGACAACTCGCAGACTCCTCGGCAGCGGCATTCCGCAGCCGCGCGCAGCCGATGGCTACGCCGGCGGCAGTCACCCTCTGTTTCGCCCGCATCTCATGCAGGGCTGGAGCCCGGACTTCATTCCGAAGCTCACCGAGGACGCCGTGCCAGCATGAAGCTCGTCGACCAGATCCTGCCGATCAACGGCGCGGAGGCGATGAAATGCTCGCGCGATCTGGCGCAGAAGGAAGGCATCTTCGTCGGCATCACCGCCGGTGCGACGTTTGCCGGAGCGTTGCGAGGTCTGTCAGCTCGGCAGCCGCAGGGCGCGAACGTCCTGTGCATGCTGCCGGACACGGCGGAGCGCTATCTGAGCACGCCGCTGTTCGCCGATATCCCGGCCGACATGACCGACGAGGAGATGCAGGATCGCGCGTTCCACGCCGAACTATCGCTTCGACGTCCCGCATCCACGCCCGCGCCCGGGCCGGCGCCGGCGCAACCGCAGGCGAGTGCGCCGCCGCCGCAACCGCAGGCGATTAGCGCGCCGCCGCCCGTCGAAGCCGACGCGGCCGCCTTTGTGGAGAACGTGGTGAACAACCGCGAGCAGCCGGTAGTGATGTTTGCGCTCGAGTGGTGTGAGTTCTGCTGGTCGGTGCGCCGCATGTTCGGCCAAGTTACAAGATTCCCTATCGCTCCGTCGATCTCGATTCGGTCGAATACCAGAAGGACAACCGCGGCGGCAATATCCGCGCGGCGCTCAGCGCAAGACAGCCGTGACGACGATCCCGCAGATCTTCGTCGGTGGCGAGTTCGTGGGTGGTTGCACGGACGTCCTGCAAGCCTGCAAGGAAGGGCGGCTTGCAGAAGCTCCTCGCCAGGCAGCCGGCGTCAAATACGACGAGTCTGTACGCGACGATCCGTTCGGCTTCCTGCCGGCGTGGCTGCATCCTCGCTGAGAGCGGAGCGTCAAACCGTCTCAACGGCCCCGGTGCGGCGCACGACATCGAGCAGCGCGGCGCCGTGGCGCTCGAGCTTGGTCGCTCCGACTCCGGACACACCTCGCAGCTCATCGAGCGAGCGCGGCAGAACCCTCGCGATCTCGTGCAGAGTGCTGTCGTGGAACACGGTGTAGGCCGGCACGGCGTGCTGGCGCGCCAAGTCCAGTCGCCATACGCGCAGCGCCTGGAACACCGCCTCGTTTTCGGCCGCTGTCAACACAGAGATGCGCTCACGATCGACGGGTCGAGAACCCCGTCGCTTCGGCAGCGGACGATCCGCCTGCCTGCGCAGACGCAACTGCCGCTGACCCCTGAGCACCTCGCGGCTGGCCGGCATCAAACGCAGCACGCTGAAGCGCTCGTGATCGACTTCGACCAGGCGCTGCATGACGAGTTGACGCAGCACCGAGCGCCACTGCGTCGCGTCGAGGTCGGCTCCGATACTGAAAGTGCTGAGTCGATCGTGTCCATGCTGCAGCACTTTCGGCGTGCGCTTGCCGCGCAGCACGTCGATGACGTGCTGGGTACCGAACGCGAACCCTCCAGCCTGCTCGCAGCGGAAAATGCATGACATGAGCTTTTTCGCGGCCTCGGTCCCGTCCCATTCCTCCGGCGGGGCGAGGCAGTTGTCGCAGTTGCCGCACGGCTTCGCCGCCTCGCCGAAATAGTCGAGCAGCCGCAGGCGGCGGCATTCAGTCGCTTCGCAGAGACCCAGGATCGCGTCGAGCTTGGCGCTGGCAGTGCGTTTATGGTCCCCTTCCGCCTCCGATTGCTCGATCATCCAGCGCTGGCGCACCACGTCGGTGAGACCGTAGATCATCCAAGCGTCCGCTGGCAGCCCGTCGCGCCCCGCGCGCCCCGTTTCCTGGTAGTAGCCTTCGATGCTCTTCGGCAGATCGAGATGCGCCACGAAGCGCACGTCAGGTTTGTCGATCCCCATGCCGAAGGCGATCGTCGCAACCATCACCACACCGTCCTCGCGAATGAAGCGATCCTGGTGCGATTCGCGTCGTGCATTGTCGAGCCCGGCGTGATAGGGGAGCGCGGCGACACCGTTCTGCATGAGAAACGCCGCTGTCTCGTCGACCGTCGCGCGCGCGAGGCAATAGACGATGCCCGACTCGCCCGCGTGCTCGTTGCGGATGAAGTCGAGCAGCTGCCGGCGCGCGCTCGTCTTCTCGGCGATGCGGTAGCGGATGTTCGGCCGATCGAAGCTCGCGACGAACAGGCGGGCGTCGCGCAGGCCGAGCCGCTCGACGATCTCCTTGCGCGTGAGGACGTTGGCCGTTGCCGTCAGCGCAATCCGCGGCACACTGCCATAGCGCTCGGCGAGCACCGAGAGGCGCATGTATTCGGGGCGGAAATCGTGTCCCCACTGCGACACGCAGTGCGCCTCGTCGATCGCGAAGAGCGCGAGGCGTGCGCCATCGAGCAGGGCGAGGCAGCGCTCGGTCAGCAGCCGCTCGGGCGCGAGGTACAGCAGGTCGATGTCGCCGTTGTACACGCGCCGCTCGACCTCGATCGATTCCGACCAGGTCATCGTGGAATTCAGGAATTCGGCGCGCACGCCCGCTTCGCGCAGCGCCGCCACCTGGTCCTGCATCAAGGCGATGAGCGGTGACACGACGACGCCGACGCCCTCGCGCAGCAGGGCCGGAATCTGGTAGCAGAGCGACTTGCCGCCGCCGGTCGGCATCAGGACCAGGGCGTCGCCGCCGCGCACGACGTGCTCGACGACCTGCTGCTGCTCGCCGCGAAACGAGGCATAGCCGAAAACGTCGCGAAGCACTTGCGCGGCGCGTTGCTCGATTTCCATCCGGCGGGATCCCGAAAGAGATCCTGCGATGGTAACGGGACTGCCGCGTCGAGTGTGGCCTTTTGCGTGCGTTTGCCCAGCGTTTGCCCCGTCCCGGTGTCGACTGTCCCGTTCCGCCGACGCTTGAATAGTCGCCGTCACATGATCGACGGTGTTGTGTATCCTACGAACCAGGGCCTCAGCGTAGGCAAGCTATAAGAATACTCAGACAGGGAGGATCTATATGCACCGCCGGCACATTCTTGCCTGTGTGTTCCTCACCGTGGCCTGCGTGCCGTTATTGTCACAGGCCAGGGAGCAGGGGGGCAGCAGCGCTTCGGGCAATGCAATCCATTCGGCAGAGCGCACGCCAGCTCAGGCGAAGGGCTCAACGGTTCCTGGGGGCGCGGTGCTCATGGACAGTGCGGCTGGAGCGTCTCGCGAGCAGCTTGAAGCTCAGTACGAGACTTTGCGCCAGATTGACGACCTTAGAGTTACCTATGACGCGCGGGGGCTTCCCAGGACGCTCTATGGGCGAACGTCCTTGGCCATCCCGACGGATATTCATGGCTCCGCCGGGCGCGCGGCCCTCGAGCAGGCGCTGGCTTTGGTCCGCACGATTCTGCTGGCAGAGGAAACGGAAACGCTGACGTTGGCGCGCGAACCCGATGCTCGCGAAAACGATGTACTCCGCTCGATTCAATTCAAGCAGTCCATCCGCGGAATTCCGGTTCGAGACGCGCATCTGACGCTCACAGTCGATAATCGCACTGGTAAAGTCGCGATGATCTCGGCCGCCTTTCTTCCCGACCGTGATCTTCCGAGTGAACCCCGTGTTACGGCTTCCGAAGCAGTTGCGGCAGCCTTCGACTGGCTCCAGAAATCCATTGACCTGGGTACCCGTCGCCCAGCCGTAAGAGAGTCGAGTACAGGGTTCGTTGCGCCGCCACCGCTCGAGCCCGGTTCCTTGGATGGAGTGAAAGTGCACGGCGCTCCAGTCCTGAGCTATCGCATTGGTCAGGTTGAAACGCACGCCGAACCTGCACGCCTGGTGTGGGTCGTAGAACTGGAAAGAGAATCCGCGCGGTTCAATACGATTGAAGTAGACGCGATCAGTGGTGACGTCGTTGGCGAAAGCCCGCCGAATACGCTTACGCGAAAAGTCTACAACAGCAATGGTGGCACCAGTTTGGGAACATTGGTGCGAAGCGAGGGTCAGCCACCAAGCAGCGACCCACCCATAAATTCCGTTTACGACCACCTCGGTTGGGCTCTGAGCGCATTGGACGTCATTGCTCCCACCGGTGTAGGTGAAAACACTTTTCGGCTCGCTGTGCGAAACGTTACCAACGGCGCGTACAACGCCATTGCCGGACAGGTCTACGACGGGCCATCTGCAAACTGGATTTACGACATCAAGTTCGGACCGGGTGTACAAGGAAATCCCCTGCTCCCAAGCACGCATTTGGGCAATGCCCTGGACATCGTCGCGCACGAATTGTCTCATGAGGTTGCGTTCGAAAAATTCAGCCTTCAATGCTCGGGTTCGGAGTGCGGCTACACAGCGACTGCACTCAATGAGGGCCTTGCCGATGTGGCGGCGATAGCCGTAGACATGAATTACAGCCGGCCCAACCCGTGGAACGTCGGCGAGGATGCGTACGCGAACGGCGTCGGTGCACGGAGCGCAGCCACGCCCCAGTTGGTCGACCCTCTATCTCGCGACTGGTGGCCGGATGCGTCTCACGCGACTGCCAGTGAGGGCGGTGCTCACGACAACGCAACGATTCTTAGTCACGCCTATTTCTTGTCGGTCAATGGCGGCTACCACAATAGGGCGGGCATGCAAGGCATTCCTCAGTTGCTGGTTCCGGCTCTCGGGCGGCAGACATCGGAAAGAATCTTCTATAAGGCACTCACCGATGGTGGTTTGGGGCCGACGGCGACCTTCCTGACTGCGAAGAACGTAACGAAGAACATAGCGCTCGCGCAATTCGGCCAACCTGCCTCGGACGCAGTTTCCTTGGCGTGGGATGCTGTCGGGGTGACGCAGTGTTCAACGCCGCCTGCCGCGCCATCCCTGCAAACTGAATTGATCTGTCCTTGGTGGAAGCTGAAGCTGTATCCGGTCACAGGCGCGACGACCTACCATTCCCAGTACTCTATCTATCCTAGCTACTCACCTGCAGCGTCATGGCACGACGGTTCGGACACGTCGGATTGTGAAGTCTATCCGTACATCTGGACCTACTTTCGAGCACGCGCATGCAACGCGTGTGGTTGCAGTGCATGGAGCCCAAACGCAATTGCCTATCCATGGCAAGGAGAATGTCCGTAGGGATCATTGGGCCTTGAGGGGGCAAGCTCGCTATTCTGCGGTGCCGCTCGAAGCACGCACGGCTCGAGGTGGTGCACCCGCAGCAGCCTCAGTCTAGATCCCCGCGACCAATAGACGATGCCCGACTCGCCCGCGTGCTCGTTGCGGATGAAGTCGAGCAGCTGCCGGCGCGCGCTCGTCTTCTCGGCGATGCGGTAGCGGATGTTCGGCCGATCGAAGCTCGCGACGAACAGGCGGGCGTCGCGCAGGCCGAGCCGCTCGACGATCTCCTTGCGCGTGAGGACGTCGGCCGTTGCCGTCAGCGCAATCCGCGGCACACTGCCATAGCGCTCGGCGAGCACCGAGAGGCGCATGTATTCGGGGCGGAAATCGTGTCCCCACTGCGACACGCAGTGCGCCTCGTCGATCGCGAAGAGCGCGAGGCGTGCGCCATCGAGCAGGGCGAGGCAGCGCTCGGTCAGCAGCCGCTCGGGCGCGAGGTACAGCAGGTCGATGTCGCCGTTGTACACGCGCCGCTCGACCTCGATCGATTCCGACCAGGTCATCGTGGAATTCAGGAATTCGGCGCGCACGCCCGCTTCGCGCAGCGCCGCCACCTGGTCCTGCATCAAGGCGATGAGCGGTGACACGACGACGCCGACGCCCTCGCGCAGCAGGGCCGGAATCTGGTAGCAGAGCGACTTGCCGCCGCCGGTCGGCATCAGGACCAGGGCGTCGCCGCCGCGCACGACGTGCTCGACGACCTGCTGCTGCTCGCCGCGAAACGAGGCATAGCCGAAAACGTCGCGAAGCACTTGCGCGGCGCGTTGCTCGATTTCCATCCGGCGGGATCCCGAAAGAGATCCTGCGATGGTAACGGGACTGCCGCGTCGAGTGTGGCCTTTCGTGTCGACTCGTTTACCCCGCGCGCGCTCCCCTGTTCGGGCCCGAGCGTTGCATGTAACACACGAGGCGAGGTATACATGTTACATGTAACGACAGAATGCACGTTTTCCGTGGGGCCACGCGATGCGCATGAAGGTATCGGAGCGAGTTCAGAAGTACCGGGCAACACTGCGCGCCGCGGGGCTGCGGCCGATTCAAATCTGGGTGCCGGACGTGCGCTCGCGATCGTTTGCAGCCAAGGCCCACCGGCAGTCGCTGGCGGTGGCCAAGAGCAGCCATGCTGAGATCGACCAGGCGTTCATCGACGCGATCTCCGAGCAGGATCCGGCATGAGGCGAGGCGAAATCTGGACCGTCGGGGGCGGCGGGGAGTATGCAGGCAAGCCCCGCCCGATCGTCATTCTCCAGGATGATCGCTTCGATGCCACCTCATCGATAACGATTTGCGCATTCACCACCGATCAGACGCCGGCGCCGTTGTTCCGCTTGCCGATCGAGCCCAATGAGCGCAATGGATTGAAGGCGCCGTGTCGCATCATGGTGGATAAGGTCACGACTGTGCCCAAGGGCAAGCTCGGTGCTCTTATCGGCCATCTCGACGACGAAGATGTCGTGCGATTGAACCGCGCTGTCCTGGTGTTCCTCGGTTTGGCGGGATGAGGCGGTAGTGATACCGAGCTCATCCCCAAATGCGGTTTGGCTGAGGCGATATACTTGGCCGCGACCTTCCCCACCGTTGGGGAAACGCGTCATTCACATCCGGCATGCTGCTTGCGTCGGCGTTCTGCTGCTATCGACGCACGTCGGGTATGCCGCCCCGCGGGATTCGATCGTGCTCTACCCCGCGTACGCGAGCGATGGCACCGGCGTGCTCGAAGGTCGGGTCATCGCCCGCGAAAAGGTGGCCGAGCCGTCGATGGAGGACGGCAGGCGCGCCAATCTGCGCCGCAATCTCGGATTCCTGGTGAACGAGGAGCGCGAGAATGTGCCGGTGACTGCGCACCTGGCCAACCTGCGCTGGGGCGCAACGACCGACGAGGAAGGCTATTTTCGTATCGTGCTCGATCAGCTGGCCGGCCTCGCTCCGGGCTGGCACCGGATCGGTGGCGAGGTCGCCGGCTCGAACACCGAAGCGGGACTGCTGATCGTGCCGGCGACGAACGTGCACGGAGTGATCTCCGACCTCGATGACACGATCGTCGTCACCGAGGTGAACAGCACGCGCCGCATGCTGGTGAATACGCTCTTGCGCAATCCGTTGCAGCGCGAGCCAGTGCCCGGCGCCGCGGCGCTGTACCGGCGGCTCGCGGAAAGGAACGCGGACCCGAGCGCCGCACCCATTTTCTACGTGTCCGCTTCACCCCGGCAGCTGCACTTCGCGATCGAGACCTTCCTCGGGCACAACGGATTCCCGCCGGGTGTCCTGATCACGAAACGCGTCACCAACGATGACACCAGCGAGCCGCTGCGCGACCCGATGGCTTACAAGAAAGCGAAGATCGAGGAGATCCTGGCGTGCCTGCCGCACGTGCGCTTCACCCTCATCGGCGATGACGGCGAGCGCGATCCGGAAATCTACCGGGACGTAGCCGATGCGCACCCCGATCGCATCGAGGCAATCTGGATCCGGCGCGTCAATCCCGATCCGAACCGGCCGGCGCTTGCCGGCCAAGGGGACTTTGAGGAATTGCTGCGTGCCGAGTGAAGCGCCCGCCTTTCACTCCCGGTAACTGCTCAGAATCAGCCCGTCCTTCTTGAGCTTGTCATGGCAGGCGAAGCATTCTTGCGGCGTCGGCGTAGTCGCGAGCTCGGTCTTGCTGTCCTTGACGAATGTCTGGAATCCCCAGCCGCCGGTCGTCGCGAAGCGCTGCGAGTCCTTCACCATGACATCGATCTGGCGCCGGGGACCCTCCTGGAACGTGCCCTCGTTGTCGCGCATTTCCAGCCTATCGAACACCACGATCGACCCTTCGGGGAACTCGCGCGTGCGATAGCCGGCCATGGCCTCGGGATTCGCATAGATGTGGATAAAGCCCCCCAAGATCGCGAAACGCTTGTGCGCAGGACTGATGAGCGCGCTCTTGACGTGCACCCAGTTGCGATACCCCTCGGGATAGGCGAGCGGGGTGTCGGCGGAAACGGATTGCCGCCAGAGGACGGCGCTTCCCAGCAAGGCCAAAGAAAACAGAACGGTTGCGAGCTTCATGAACGGACTCCATTTGACCAACGTCCACACGGGCGCGGACGGCCACGACCTATTGTTCGGCCGGCGGCAGATGCGCGCTGGCCGTATTCGGACACGGGTATACCAGTCCGGGATAGATCGCAGGTAGGTTCGCGTCAGTGGTCACGTCTGCCACCCCTTTCGTCACAAGTGGAAGCCACTCATCGCTGTCACGACATTGCGCGTCGCAGTGTCGATGGTTCGTGCCCGCAGGCGGCATTCTACTGGGAGCGAGCGTGCGAATACGCCCCTTATTCTCGTGGATTTTGCGTAGGCGTATCGAAAACGATACGCTATGTCCGGAGACCGCCCGAAGCTTGAAGTTGCGTTTTATCGAGGCACGGCCGGAAGCGAGCCGGTGCGCGACTGGCTACGGGCGCTCCCCAAACCTGAAAGGCAGGCGATAGGGCGCGAGATTCGCACAGTCCAGTTTGGCTGGCCCGTCGGCATGCCTGTGGTAGGAAAGCTCGAGAATCGTCTATGGGAGATCCGGGTCACGCTTGATCGGCGCATCGCGCGCGTGATCTTCACACTGGTTGATGCCAAGGCCGTATTGCTGCATGGATTCATCAAGAAGAGACAGAGGATCGCGGACCACGATCTGCAGCTGGCTCGGACCCTGGGAGAGGCGCTTGCGTCAAGAACGAGAAATGGCATGAAGCGAAAACATAAGGCGTCTCACATTGGCAGCAGCTTCGAGAGCTTCCTTGCCGAACAGGACGAACTCGAAGAGGCGACCGTATTGGCGGTCAAACGCGTGCTTACGTGGGAGCTTGCGCGGGAGATGAAGAGGGCGAACGTGTCGCGAGCCGAGCTTGCGCGCCGGATGCGCACGAGTCGCGCGGTGATTCACCGTCTCCTGGACGAAACAGATCCTTCGGTGACGCTCGCCACTATCAGTCGCGCCGCGACTGCGCTGGGACGCAGCGTCCGGTTACGATTGGCTGCATCTTAAAGCTCTGTAGTCCCCGTCACTCGCAGAAGCCGCGCTGCGGTGAGCGCGGCCCAGACCCATCCAATCGCGATCGCGACCGCGACGATGCGGAAATCGCCGCCTGCTACGCCGAGGCCGCTGAGCACCACGAAGAGCACACCGCTGGCCACACTGTAGCGCGCCCATCCGCGGTCGCCGTCCACTGCAAACCGGCGTGCGAGTACGAAGAAGGCCGCGATCAGCGAGGACATGCCCACCGCGAAGGCGACGCCGTGCAGCGCACCCTGCAAGCTGACGCTCGCCGGTGGACCCTGTGGAGCGCCAGGCGGGAAGCCGAGTGCCGGGTCGGCCAGAAAGATGCCGCCACCGATCTGCGACACGCCGAATGCCGCGATCAGCAACGGCCCCCAGGTTCCGGCGCGGCCCGGGTGCAGAGCTCGCCGCATCCCGAGCGCGCACGTGGCGAACAGCAGGCCGACGATGACGAAGTTGGCGATCTGGATCCATCCGAGCTCGCCGAGGCTGAGCATGCTGAACGGATGGACTTTCAGATCGAACCCGTCGCGCGTGAAGGCCTGGAGCAGCGCCACGACGACGAACAACGGGCCGGCGACGACGCCGCACATGAGCAGCGTTCTCGTTGCAGGGGTTGTCCCCGGGGTGACAGCGGGCATCGTGGAGCTATCGGTCATCGGTGTGTCCTTGGGTTCAGTGAGACGCAAGGCGAATTCCGACATCGCCGCTGTCGATTCGTTTCTGATGTGCAAGTCTTGACGTGACCGGATGGCCTGGAGTGACGAACGGCCTCGCAGGAGGGACGCTCGCCGAACTATTCGCGCTACTGCTGCGCTTTGAGGTGTCGAAATGTCCGACGCCGGTTCGTCGTTGGGTTAGCGTTGCCCGCGAGCGCGATCGCACCCTGAAGCCGAGTGACGAGGAGTATTCGATGACAGCCGTCGCCCAAAGCAAGCCCAGTGAATGCAGGATCGTCACGGTGGAGCGGCAGCTCACGGCCGTCGTCAAGGCCCTGGTGCCAATGGACAAGATTCCGGAGGCGCAGGGCTCGCTGAGAGCCAAGATCAGTGCGGCCCTGCCGTCGCTGGACGCGGGCCCTGTCGGACACAGCTTGACGCTCTGGCGCCCGCCGACAAACGGCCGGCTGGACCTGGAGCCGGGTGTCCTGGTCTCGCGCGTGTTCGAGCCGCAGGGCGAGGTCGTGCCGTCGACTCTGCCGGCTGGCCGAGCTGCGCATTGCCTGCTCGTGGGGCCCTTCGACGGCCTTCCCGGCGCTTGGCAGAGACTTTTCGCGTGGTGCGCCGAAGAACGTTTGCAGCTCGCCCACGTCAACTGGGAAATCTACGGGGACTGGAAAGACGATCCTGCGGCGCAGGAAACCTCGCTCTACGCTCTGTTGTCCTGAGCCGAACGAACGCGGGAATAGAAGGAGGACCTGGATGACGACGACGAATGCATCCGCGCCCGAGGCGCAAGTTCGCGACCTGCTCGCGGCATGGACGAAGGCCGTTCGCGCCCGGGACATGCAAGGTGTGTTGGTCAACCACTCACCTGACATCGTAATGTTCGACGTACCGCCTCCGGATCAATGGCGAGGCATCCAGGCGTACCGAGAATCGTGGGAGCTGTTCTTCCGCTATTTCGGCGATCACGGTGAATTCGAGATAACGGAGATGGACATCGCCGCGAGCGGCGATCTGGCGTACGGCTACGGTCTCCTGCAGTGTCGCGGAAGTAATGATAGTGCCGCGTTCCCCGTGCGGCTCACCGTGTGCCTGCGGCGGGTCGACGGTGCGTGGACGATCGTGCACGAGCATCATTCGGTGCCCGCGGCCGACTGACCTCAAATGACTCGGATCCTGTATCGCGCCGTGTCCGACCTTCCGGCCGGCGCGATTGGGACTCGGTGAAGGCGTTCTATCATCCGAAACGCACGTCTCGTTCGCACCGGAATCAATCCGGACGGGTCGACCTTCGCGCGCGTGATGTCGCAGGCGACTTGAGCGAAGCGGCCCAATGCTCGATCACCATGGCCTTCGGAGAGCGCTACTCGCCGCCTGCTTCTGCGCCAGCGTCTCGAACGCGGCAATCCAACCCTCCGGCGAATGCGTTTCAACGGGCCCGCGCGAGGCGCGAAAGTCCGAAGCCGCCTGCTATTCCACGAGCCACGCCGGCCTGGGTCGAACGCTGCGGATCTATGCGCCGGCGCATCGGCGCGGCGTCGTGCCGCTGGTGTTCGTGATTCACGGCGGAGGCGGCACCGGCGGCAACATGGAGTGGTTGACGCGTCGCGGGTTCAACCGCATCGCGGATCGGAAGCAGATCGACGACCTGGGTTACTTGCGCGCGCTGCCGCAGGCGCTGGCCGCGCAGTTTCCGATCGACCTCACGCGCGTCTACGCGACCGGCATCTCGAACGGCGGCATGATGTCGTACCGCCTCGCCTGCGATGCCGCCGATGTCTTCGCGGCTGTCGCACCGGTGGCGGCGAATATTTCGGTCGAGCTGGAGCCCCGCTGCCGCCCTTCGCGGCCCGTGGCCATCGCGGTCGTCAACGGGACGGACGATCCGCTGGTGCCGTGGAACGGCGGCCCGATCAAGGTTCTCTGGACGACGCGCGGTGTCGTGCTGTCGACGCCGCAGACCGTTGCGCGCTGGCGGACGCTGAATCGGTGCGGCGAGCTCGAGACCATCGGTACCCTCGTCGACGCGGTGCCCGACGACGGCACGGCGCTGCTCGAGCAAACCGCGCGCTGCGCCCAGGAAGCCGAGGTGAAGGTCTACGAGATCCGTGGGGGCGGCCACACCTGGCCGAGCGGCATGCCATACCTCGGCGAGCGTCTCGTGGGACGTGTCAGTCGCGAGCTCGATGCCAACGAAGCGATCTGGAGATTCTTCGCAAGATTTCGGCTGCCCGTCCCGGCCTCAGCTTCGCCGAGCTCCTCGGGGCAGTGAGGCAGTCGGGCCATGATCGAGCCGCCCAAATTGCTTTCTGCAAGGGAACATCTGTCGCGCGCGGAGGCACGGTACGGATCCGAGGATGGGCTGTTTCACCTCGAAGAAGGACTGGCTCTCCTCGACGAGGTGATGGCGGGCGAACCGCCGGTTTTGCGGACGATCGCCAGGAATCTGGCATCGACATACGCAAACAGGATCTGCGCAAGCGTAAAGAAGCTGGTGGAGACCGATCGCGGATTGCCCGAACCGGACCTCGAGCACTTCTTCAAGGTGCTGCTGGCACTTGACGAGCGCGGCTTCGATCCGCCCGCTGACGCGCGCTCGACCAAGATCAGTCTCGTTCGGCGCCTGATCGACAGGTATCATGAAGGCCATGCGCCGGCGGCGAAGGCACGAGCGCTCGAATTGCTGGCGGAGATCACGCGCGGAGCGGAGTCGGCGAGGGGCCGCGCGCGGGTTCCGCGGCGGCGCAAGTGATGGGGTGGCTCGTGCGGACACTGTGGGTCTTTCTCGTCGTAGTCGCAGCGGTGTACGCGGTTCTCCTTGCGTACGTCTACTTCTTCCAGTCGCGATTGATCTATTTCCCCGACAACCCGGGACGCGAGCTCGTCGAGACGCCGGCCGCGATCGGCCTCGCGTTCGAGGACCTGCGCGTGACGACCGCGGACGGCGTGCGGCTTCACGGCTGGTTCGTATCCGGCGCCCCTGGCGCACCCACAGTGCTCTTCTGCCACGGCAACGCCGGCAACATCTCGCATCGCCTGGATCGCCTGCAGATCTTCAACGACCTGGGTTTGGCGGTCTTGCTGTTCGACTACCGCGGCTATGGCCGCAGCGAAGGCTCGCCCAGTGAGCAGGGCACGTACCGCGACGCCCGAGCCGTGTGGGAATACCTGACGAGCTCGCGGCACATCCCGCCGGCACGCATCCTGATATTCGGCGAGTCGCTCGGCGGGCCGATCGCGGCCGAGCTCGCGCGCAGCGTCGCTCCGGGCGCGCTGATTCTGGCCTCGACGTTCACGTCGGCGCCGGACCTGGCCAGCGAGTTCTACGGATTCCTGCCGGTACGCCTCCTGGCGCGCTACCAGTACCCGACCGCCCGCTTCGTCGACGCGGTGCGCGGACCGTTGCTCGTAATCCACAGTCGCGACGATGAAATCGTGCCTTTTTCGCAAGGCGAGGCAATTTTTCGGCGTGGCCACGATCCGAAGCAGTTCCTGGAGATTTTCGGAGATCACAACGCGGGATTTCTCATGAGCCAGTCGCAAGTGGTCGCTGGTCTGCAGAAGTTCCTCGCCGCGCATTTCGACCGGGGAGTTGGAACATCATGACAATCGGAAGACGCGACTTCATTCACCTGGCGGGCGCAGCCGCCATCGCCGCCGCAGGCGCCGCGGGCGCGGCCGATGACCCGGTGGCGCCTGAAACGCAAGGAGCAGCAGGCATGTACGGGTTGTTGGGGAAAATGTACGCCGTGCCGGGCAAGCGGGATGCCTTGATCGCCCTCCTGCTCGAGGGCACTCAGAACATGCCCGGCTGCCTGAGCTACATCGTGGCGACGGATCCGGCCGATGCGGATGCCATCTGGATCACGGAAGCGTGGGACAGCGAGGCCAGTCACAAGGACTCGCTGTCTCTCCCCGGGGTGAAGGCGGCCATCGGCAAGGGCAAACCCTTGATCGCCCGCTTCGGCGACAGCTACGTCACCACTCCGGTCGGCGGACACGGGCTGGTGGCTGCGAACGCGTCGGAGTAGATCGCGGCACGCGCGATCCAACGCGACCGCACACCCAGGAGACCGCGCCATGATCGTCGAGTACACCGAGGCGCACCTGCAGGGCTTTCGCAAGGGTCCGCACTTTCCGGGATTCCTGACCGAGATCCGGCCGTTCATCCCGGAGATTGCCGAGATGCGGCACTACCATGCGACGGCGCTCGCGTGGAGGCGAAGAAAAGGCGCGTCGCGCGACTAGGTTGTCGCGCCCGGCGTTGCGTGCAACGCAGCGTGACAGGCCCACAGCACCCGGAGTAGCTTCGCGCGCACAATAAAACCCGGCGGGAGAAGCCGGACAGGGAGGGTCACTCCTATGAACGCGAACGCCAGCACGGCTCAGGCAAGGAGCCCCAGCACAGCCCCGGCCGCGGGCCCGTTCATGCGGCTCATGCTCGGTCTGTACCACATTGCCCTCATAATTTTTCTGATCTACGCCGTCGTCGCAGTCTGGCCGCTCGAGTGCGGAGCCGGGGCGCAGAAGGCGTTGTGTCCCGCGGCGTTCCTGGGGTACACGCTGCCCGCCAACCTGGAAGTGAGGTTGATCGTACTGGTGGTCGTCGCCGGAGCGATCGGCAGCTTCATTCACGCTGCGACCTCGTTCGCAACCTATGTCGGAAACCGCGCGTTCGTACGCAGCTGGGGGTGGTGGTACGTGCTGCGCACGCCCATCGGCAGCGCCGTTGCGCTGCTCGTGTACTTCGTCTTTCGCGGCGGCCTGGTCAATGGCGAGAACGCCGACGCGCTGAGCATTCCGGGCGTCGTTGCAATCGCAGGCCTCGCCGGAATGTTCTCCAAGCAGGCCGCCGACAAGCTGCGCGAGGTGTTCGACAATCTCTTTCGCGTGGATCCGAAATCCGGCGATGACCAGCGCGAGGACAAGCCGGAAGAGAAACCCGCGGGCGCCGATCAGGCTCCCAAGGCGGCCACCATCGAATCCGCCAAGCCGGCAAAGCTGGCACTGAACTCGGGCGCTGCCGACATCACCGTGACGGGCAAGGGATTTGCCAGGGAGCATGCCGTACAGGTCGGCGGCAAGGCCCGCGCAGTGAAGCTGGAGAGCCCGAAGCGCATCGTCGTTTCGCTTCTCGCGGAAGACACGAGCAAGGCGGGCACGCTCACGCTGTCGCTGGTCGACGCAAAGGGAGCTACACTCGAGACGGTCGAAGTCGACGTGGGATAGATGGCCAAGGACATCAACCAGGCGGTCCGCGAGGTCTGCCTGTCGTTTCCCGCAGCCGAGGAGTTTGTTTCCCACGGCTCGCCGAATTTTCGCGCGGGAAAGAAGGGCAAGATCTTCGCGACCTACGTCGTCAATCATCACGGCGACGGGCGCATCGCGCTGTGGTTGAACGCGCCTGACGGCGCACAGGCGCACTACACGCGCGCCGAGCCCAAACACTTCTTCGTGCCGCCGTACGTCGGCCCGCGCGGTTGGCTCGGCGTGAACCTGGACAAGGGCGTGTCGTGGAAGCGCGTTGCGGCGCTGGTGCGCGAGGCGTATGAGAAGGTCGCACCGCCACAGCTCATCCAGGCGATCGGCAAGACGATCGAGATCAAGCCGCCGAAGGCGACGCTCTCCGCCGCCCAGATCGATCCGATGCAGGCGCCGCGCGCGCAGCGCGTGCTGAAGGCGCTGCGCAAGATCTGCCGGTCGTGGCCGGAAGTTTCCGAGGAAAGCCAGTTCGGCTTTCCGGTGTGGCGGGTCGGAAAGAAAACCTTCGCGCAGGCCTACTGTCACGGTCAGCGGGGCCAGCAGCTTCATCTCGGCTTCTGGGTCGGCGTCGACCGGCAGGGAATGCTCACGGCGGACTCGCGCTATCAACTTCGGCCGTACATGGGTCACATGGGCTGGATCGCGCTCGATGTCACCCGGGGCTGCGACTGGGATGAAGTGAGCGCGCTGGCGCTCGACAGCTATCGGCACTTCGCGCTCAAGCGCATGCTCGTCAGGCTCGAGGCGGATTCGCCGCACGCGGGTCGACCGGCCCGGACGGCGCGCGCAGTTATTTCGACGAGGTCTTCCTGATGCAAGCCGCCCAGGCCGAGAAAGCGCATCGATTCTCAGGCCTGCACCGGCGCCGATAGTGTCATCGTCTGCCGCTCGAAGCCCAGCACTTCGACCACATGCACGGCCTGCGTGCTGCCCCTGACGGGCAACACGGCAGTGCGGCCCAGGACGAACCCGGGGCCGAGGCGGGAGGCGATCTCCTTCGACACGAGTACCGTTGCCTGCATGTCCTTGGTGAGCGATTCGACGCGACTCGCCAGGTTGACGGCCTCGCCGACCACTCCGTATTCCACCCGCTCGTCCGGACCGATCAGTCCCGCCACGACGTTGCCCGCATGGATCCCAGCGCCGATCGCGAGCGCGGGCAAACCCTGGCTCCGCAATTGCTCGTTCAAAGCTTCGAGCCGCATCACGATGCCGAGCGCGGCGCGCACCGCCCGTTCGGCGTGATCGTCATACGCCTTGGGAACGCCGAACAACGCCATCACGCCGTCGCCGGTGAACTGCTTGACTACGCCGCCTTCGGCCTCCACGGCTGCAACCGCTTCCGTGAAGAACTGGTTGAGCATGCGCAGGAGCGTCACCGGGTCCAGCTTCTCGCTGAGGCGCGTGAAGCCGCGGATGTCCTGGAACAGGATGCTCGCCTCGCGCCGTTCTCCTTCCAGCGGCACTCGGCCGCCGAGCACGGCTTCGGCGACGTTGCGCGAAACGAAGCGGCCGAAGGTGTCCTTGATGTGTTCGCGCTCTTCGAGACCTCCGACCATTTCGTTGAACGAGCGCGCCAGGAAGCCGATCTCGTCCTCGCGCTCGATCTTCGAGCGAAAACGCAGATTGCCCTTCACCACCTCGCGCATTCCATCGACGAGCGCCCGCACGGGCGCCGTGATGCCGCCGGCGAGAGCGATACCCGTGAGCAGCGCTCCGATGAGCGCCACCGCGCCGATTGCCGCGATTTGCCGCTGCAAGGCGCGCAGCGGAGCCAGTGCCTTGTCATAGGAACCCTGCACGAGTGCGTGCAGAGGCTCGGTGATGCGCGCATCCACGGGAGCGACGAGGGAGAGGAATCGTTCACCGTCGAGCGTGAGGAGAGACGTCTTGTGCGCGGTCGGCCCGCGCAGCAGCGCGGTCCGTGCCTCGTCGGCCGGCAGCAGCCGATCGCGCGTCTGCACCGGCCAGGAGGAGGCGAACACGCGCGATTCGGTGAGGAAGGAGATTTCGGAGCCGGTGTCCTCTCTGAGCCGCCGTGCGAGTGCATCGTCGATCGCCTGTCCGAGCACCAGGAATCCGATCACGTCGGGCCCAAGCACCGGCACGGCGACGAGCTGCAACAGCGCACCGTCCACCTCCGCGATGGCCGTCGCGGCTTGCTGCGTCTCGATTGCCTCTCTCAGCGGCGAGGACCCGGCGATCGATCTCCCGGCGGCGCCGGCCGGCGATCCGGCGAGCAGCACGCCCGTCTCGTCGGCGATCCACAGCAGATCGACGCCGATGCGACGCTGGTAGTTCAACGCCACTGATGCGAGGGTCTGTGGGTCGTAGGTTTGCGGCTCGTAGTGAGTCGCGATCACGCGCTTCAGCGCGAAATCGCTCGCGAGCAGGATCGAGTTGGTCTCGAGCCGGTCGGTGCGCTCCGCAAGCAGCTCCTCGAACACCTCACCGGTCGTGAGCAGCTCGCGGCTGAGCGTGCGCTGCGCTTCGCGGCTCACGATCAGCCCGGCAAGTCCAAGCGTGGCGATGAGCACGGCGAGCAGCAGTGCGGAAAACGCAAGGAAAATCCTGGTGCGCAGCGAGCTGCGTGCCCACCACTTCATGGATCTCTGCGAGTCCCGTGGATGGGAGGTCGCGATCGCACCGGCGCGAGCGTGAGCGTGAAGGTGATGCCCGAGGTTGCCGCATCAGTTGCGGTGCTCGCACTGACCTCACCGCCGTTCCTGGTGACATGAATCGGCCGCAAGGTCTCTGCCAGCTTCGTGCGACTCGACTCGTGCCACGCTGCCAGTGTGTAGTCACCCGCCGGCAGGTCCGACAGCGTGAACCGACCGTCGGCGTCCGTCACCGAGTAGTGCCTGCTGGGCAGCACCAGGATCACTGCCGACATCCAGTCGTGAATGTTGCAGCCGATCTTGACCACGCCGGGCTTGTCGAACAGTACCGGCGGCGCGTCCTGTCCCTTGTACAGCGGCAGCTCGAAACTCTTCGTGCGCGAGAACGAATAGACGTGGTGCTGGATCTGATCGTGGTTGGGGAAGCGCACCTCGGTGCCCACTGCGACCGGTAGCACGCCGGGAACGAAGGTCTTGTTGACCTGATCCATCGCCGCGCGCGGATGCCCGCCCGTTGGCGCAGCGGAATCCGCCGGGCTCTGCACGAACACGACTGCGCCTGCAACGCCTTTGCCATCCGCATCGACGACGCGTCCGGACACGCCGGGACCTGCTGCGAGCGCAGTCGCGATCGGCAGCAGGCCGAGCACGTACGACAATGGGCGAAAGACTCTCGATCGGTGCACGCGGCGCGCTCTTCGATCAGTACCTGAAGCGATAGCTCAGCTGCCAGCCGTCCTGCGATGGCTCAGGTACGGCGCCGGCCGGCCGCCGGCTGTCGAGCCAGACGTACTCGACGCCGATCCGGTGGCGCAGCCCCATCTGCAAGAGCCAGGCGAAGGTTACACCCTCGCCGTGCTCGCGGGTCGAGGATCCGCCATCGACGTTGTTCACCCGGAAGGAATCGTATCGAATGCTGAAGCGGTGCCGGCCGCGTTGATGAGACAACAGCGCGTAGTACGCGCGCAGCGAGCTGTCGTTCGTCGTATAGCGCACCCTTGCTTCGCCGCGGAGGTACTGTGCGACGATTGCGATGCTGGGGCGAGGGTGGACGGTCGCGCCGAGCACGGCGAAGTGCGTGTTCCAGACGCCGGCGATTTCCTCGTCGCCGAAGTTGTCGAAGAACCCCAGCCGCACCGTCGCTCGCTCGTCCGTGTCCCCGAGCGTGAGCCACGCGTAGCCGGCCGGCCGGTGGTCGCGCTCGTCGAAGATCTCCATGCGCTCGCCGGAAGGCAGCGGCAGCTCGCCGTTCAGACCGCTGATGACGTTGCCCGTGCTCCAGCCGCGCACCGCTACGAGCCGTCCCAGGTGGTCGGGTCCGAACCCGGCACCGACGAGCATGCCCAGGCGCATCCCGTTGCGCGTGTCGTGCCACCATTCGCCTTCCACACCTGCCAGGCTGATCTCCTCCCACATCCAGCTATCGAGCTCGGAGGAGGAAATCGTGTACTCGGGAGTCCACGCCGGCCCGGTGCGCTCGAGAGAGAAAGGCGGGTTCATCAACCCGGCCTGCAGACTCCAGCCGTTCTCGTTCCCGCCCCATTCCCGGCGCAAGTCGGCCTCGGTGAGCCACGGCCGCCCGTCGTCGAGATCGGGCTGCACATTGATCTGCGCCTGGGCGCGTATGTTCCAGGGAAGTGCGGCGCCAACTTCGAGCGCAAGTTGCGCAAGCGCCAGGCGCGTCTCGCGTTCGAAACCGGTGCCGCTACGCTCGCCGCCGTAACGTGTCTTCCCGGGTCCGCTGTCGGTCCAGCTGGGCGCGCTGCCCGCGCGGATCGCGCGCACGTCGAGAAGGGCGCGCAGCCACGTGCGCGGTTGCTGCCCCACGTCGTACTCAGGTTCTGCGTCGAACGCATACGCCGTCGATTGAGCGCGCGCCTGCGGCGCCAGAGCACCGCAGGAAACCAGGATCGCAAAGAGAGCATGCTCCACGAAGGCGACGAGCGCATTTCGCGTCATGGCGCGCGTACCCTGACTGGATTGCGGAGGACCGCGTATCGTGGTGTTCGCGGCCCGGCAGGGCAACTGACTGAAGTACGGGCCCATCATTTCCTTTCGGCAGGTCGCGCAGTACTGTGGAAGTGCTGTGATGCGAAGGGCTTCACACAGCCGGGCGGCCATAGCCCGTTCACGAGGCAGAGGGCCCCAGGCCGTGCCACTCGACGCCAAGACTATCATCGAGCGCAATACGCTGTTCCGCGGACTCGCTGCCGCGACGATCGAGCAGGTCGTGGGGCTCGCCAGTCGGCGTGGCTACGAGGCCGGAGCAGTGGTTTTCCTGCGCGGCGACACGGGCGACTGTCTCTACGGCGTCGTGACGGGAAAAGTGAGGATCAGCGTCACCGGGTCCGGGGGCAAGGAAGTCTTCCTCAACATCATGGAGCCAGGCGATTCTTTCGGTGAGATCGCGCTCCTCGACGGCGAGCCGCGCACCGCCAGCGCTACGGCGCTCGTTGCCACGGAGCTGATGAGCATTCCGCGGGAGCGCTTCCTCGCGTTGCTGCGCAAGGAGCCAGCGCTCGCTCTGCATCTCATCAGACTGCTCTGCCAGCGTGCGCGCTGGACTGCCGAGCTCATGGAGGATTCGGCGCTGCTCGGCGCACCGGCGCGCCTCGCGAAACGCCTCCTGACCCTCGTGAATCATCACGGCAAAGTGAGCTCGGGCGGCGCGCGCCTCGCTATTTCGCAGGAGGAGCTTGCCCAGTTCCTCGGTCTCTCGCGCCAGATCGTCAACCAGCATCTGCAGACCTGGCGCGGCAAGGGCTGGATCAGCCTGGGGCGGGGCAGCGTGACGATCGTCGAGGAACGCCCCCTGCGCGAGCTGGCACGCGCCGGCTGATGCACTGGCGCACGATCGGGTATCCGCCCGATCCAATGCGCGCCTTGCCGCTTTGGGGCCCCTCGCGACTCCACGCCCGTGTGTCAACCCGTTGACAGAACGCCTGCGTCCACGTGGGCAACATGCGCGCGGTTGATTTGAACCCGACCAAACCGAGCAAGGGGACCGACATGAGCATGCAGTTCTATTCGAGCAAGGCGCGAACCCTCGAGGGCGTGTTTGCGGGGATCGTTTTCTTCAGCACCACCGTGCTCTTCATGGGCACCACCATCGCGGAAGTCTTCGGCCGCGGGCTGGTAGCGTGATGGACACGAGCAGAAACGCTTGCATGCCCGGCGCTCGCGCCGACGAGATGCCCGCAACGGGGGATCGCGAAGCGAACTGGCCGGTCTACGATCCGAACGACGAGAAGGTCATGGCTACGCTGCGCCGCTGGGTGCAGGGAATGGAAGAGGCCCTGGCGAAGTCAACGTCCAGGTAGGAGCGCCGCGCGCCGTCGACACTTCGATGCCTGTAATGGGAGGGCCGGTGCAGCTGGCACGGACTCAAATGACGACACTATAGCTTCTGCGTGGACAGCAGCAGGCTCGTCTCCGTGCCCGCGATACCTTCCACCATCCTGATCCGCCCCAACACCTGATCGAACGCTTCCAGGCTGTCCGCACGCAACTCGGCGACGAGGTCCCAGCGTCCGTTCGTCGAGTGCAACGCCGTCACCGCGGGATCGCCACGCAGCGTGCGCACCACTTCATCGGTGCGGTTGCCTTCCACGGCGATGGTCATGAGCGCGGCGATGCGGTGCTCTTCGGTCTGAGGCCGCAGTCGCACGGTGTAGCCCAGGATCGTGCCGTCCTTTTCGAGCTTGTCGATGCGGTTCTGCACCGTGCCGCGGGCGACACGCAGCTTCTTGGCCAGGGACGCCACGGTGGCCCGGGCATTGGTCCTGAGCGCGCCAATCAATTGTCGATCCAGATCGTCCATCGATGCCTCGCTGACTGATCAATCCGTCACTGGCTCATGTCACTATGACCAGTTTATAGCACAGATTGTGCAGTTTGCTGGCTTCTTGTTGGCAGCGCTGGATCGGATCATGGGCGTGCGCCGCGGCACCCAGCCCGGAGCCTTCGGGAGACTTCGTCATGGTCGACTACATCGGCGTCAACAGCATCCAGCAGCTCATTCACGCTGTTGGGCTCGGCGAGTTCATCGAGCGCCTGGCGGGCGAGATCGAGGCCGACTATCGCCGCTGGCCCGAATTCGAGAAATCCGCGCGCCTGGCGAGCCATTCGCCGGTCGGTGTCATCGAGCTCATGCCCACCTGCGATGGGCGGCTCTACTCCTTCAAATACGTCAACGGCCATCCGAAGAACACGGCCGCGGGTTTGCTCACCGTCACGGCGTTTGGCGTACTCGCGGACGTGGAGACGGGGTACCCCGTGTTGTTGTCCGAGATGACCGTGACCACGGCCCTGCGCACCGCCGCCATGTCGGCGCTCGCTGCAAGAGCGCTGGCGCGTCCCGACAGCCGCGTGATGGCGCTGATCGGCAATGGCGCGCAGAGCGAATTCCAGACGATTGCCTTCCATCGGATGCTCGGAATCCGCGAGCTGCGCGTTTTCGACGTCGACCCGCTCGCCACGGCCAAGCTGGAACGCAATCTGCGCGCGATGCCCGAGCTCGCCGATCTGCGCGTGGTGCGCGCGAGCTCTTCCTCCGATGCCTGCAAGGGCGCGGACATCGTGACGACGGTGACGGCGGACAAGCGCAAGGCTGTGATCCTCACGCCGCCGATGATCAAGCCGGGCATGCATCTGAACGCGGTCGGCGGCGATTGCCCCGGCAAGACCGAGCTGCACGCCGACGTCCTGCGCATGCCGGGTGTGCGCGTGGTGGTGGAGTACGAGCCGCAGTCGCGCATCGAGGGCGAGGTGCAGCAGATGGAGCCGGGCTTCCCGGTCGTGGAGTTCGCGGAGATCGCGCGCGGCACGTCGCCGGGTCGGGTCTCCCCTCAGGACATCACGGTGTTCGATTCCGTGGGGTTTGCGCTCGAGGATTATTCGGCGCTGCGTTTCCTGCACGGCCTGTTGCAGGAGCAGCGCACGCTGCGTCGGGAGATCGATCTGGTGCCGGCATTGCAGGATCCGAAGGATCTGTTCGGCGGCACCCTGGGTGGCAAGCGCGCGCGGCTGCGCATTGCGGGTTGAGGGCGACATGAAGCGCAAGGTTGCACCGATGACGACCAGGATCGCCGACATGACGAAAAGAGTCTCGCTGATCGGCGCGCCGACCGACATCGGCGCCGGCACTCGTGGCGCATCGATGGGGCCCGAGGCTCTGCGCGTGGCTAATCTGCAGGCGATGCTGGAATCTCAGGGGGTCGAGGTTCTCGATCGCGGCAACCTGCAGGGGCCGCGCAATCCCGGGCTGCCCCCGGTCGGCGGCTACCGGCACCTTGCAGAGGTCACGGCGTGGAATCGCGCGGTGCACGAGTCCTTCCATGCCGAGCTGGCCGCATCGCGCCTGCCGATCCTGCTCGGCGGCGATCATTGCCTGGCCATCGGATCGATCAGCGCCGTGGCTCGCCACTGCCGCGAGCGCGGCCGCAAGCTGCGCGTGCTCTGGTTCGACGCGCACGCGGATTCCAACACCAACGTGCTGACGCCGACCGGCAACATTCACGGCATGCCGATGGCCGTGCTGTGCGGGTACGGCCCGCCGGAGCTCGTCGAGATCGGCGGCAAGGTACCGGCCATCTCACCGGGCGTCATCCGTCAGATCGGCATTCGCAGCGTGGACCAGGGCGAGAAGCGTTTCGTGCACGAGATCGGCTTCGAAGTGTTCGACATGCGCTACGTCGACGAGATGGGCATGCGCCAGACGATGGAAACGGCGCTGGCGGGCCTGGATCGCAACACGCATCTGCACGTGAGCTTCGACGTCGACTTCCTCGATCCCGACATCGCGCCGGGCGTGGGCACCACGGTTGCCGGCGGACCGTCTTACCGCGAAGCGCAGCTCTGCATGGAAATGGTCGCCGACACCGGGCTGCTCGGGTCGCTCGACATCATGGAGCTCAATCCCGCCTTCGACGTGCGTAATCGCACGGCGGAAGTCGCGGTCGACCTGCTCGGCTCGCTGTTCGGCAAGAGCACTCTCATGCGGCGCGCGGAAGGCAAGTCCGTCGCCATCAAGCCCGCAAGAGCCGGCTGATTCGGCCCTCGGTACGGCGGTATCTACGTCGTGGCGCGACCGGGCGGGTCCAAGGGCAAGGAGGGTTTTCGCCTCGTCCTTCGAAGATAAGGGCCGTGAATCCATCCGTGGAGGCTCCGCGTCGGCATCCATGCCTCCGACGGTCCCGAAAACCCTCCTTGCCCTTGGACCCGCCACGCAGCGACGGCGCCGACGGTGAAAACCGCTTGTGGTTTCAAGAGCCCCGAATCAGCTGGCTCTTGCGGGGTGCGGCGCCGACTCAGGTTGCGCGCTGCGCATACCAATAGCCGACGATGCCGATGCGCGTGCGCGCTTCGGGAGCGATTGCCAGCAGCCTGCCTGCGGCGCGCTCATCGTCATGATCGAAATACCACAGCGCGGCGCTGAGCACGAGCGACAGAACGACGGCGCCGATCGTGTGGGCATCGAGAGCGAGACCGGCCGCACCGTTGCCGATCGAGACGATCGTCTCGCCGAGCGCGATGAGGACGACGAGGCCGTGCCACGAAGAAGACCCAATCCCACTCGGCATCGACGAGCCCGGCGGCGTTTCGTCACAAGCCGTTGCATCCCCCGGCGGCGTCATACGATCATGGCAGCAGCGAGTGGAAAAGGGGACAGTCCCCTTCTTGAATCGTGAAGGTCCCCTTTCTTGGGAGCTCATCGATGAATCGAGTACTGCCAGCTATTGCCTTACTCCTGGTGCAGACGGCGTTCGCGGCTCCGCAGGGCGCTGCCGACAAGGTGTTTCAGCGGCAATTCGGGGACGCATTCTTCGAGCAGTACTGGAAACTGCACCCCGACTACGCGATCGTCAACGGCTACTACAAGGTGGCCGACACGCTCATCGTCCCCGACGATAGCGCCCGCGCCGCGGAACTGCGCCGGCTCGATCAGTGGTCGAAGCAGCTGCACCGTATCGATCCCGGGCAGCTCAGTCCCAGCGTCCGCGCCGACTGGCAGCTGCTCGACGACAATTTCAACTCGGATCGCTGGGGCCTGACCGAGTATCGCGCCTGGCAATGGAATCCGGCGGTCTACAACGTCGCCGAACCCTTCGCGCTCATTCTGAGCCTCGACTATGCGCCGCTCGATCAGCGGCTGCGCACGTTCCTCAAGCGTCTGCAGCACGTTCCCGAGTACTACGCGGCGGCGCGAGCCGGCATCCAGAATCCGACGCGCGAGCACACGCAACTCGCCATCGAGCAGAACCGTGGCGCGCTCGGCGTCTTCGGCGATGACCTGCAGGCGAAGGTCGCGAGCTCGAAGCTCACCGCGCCCGAGCGCGAGCTCTTCGAGCAGCGCCTGGCTGCGGCGCGCAGCGCCATCCAGGGTTACGTGGCGTGGCTCGAGGCCCTCGATGCGCAGCTCGCGCGCGGCACGCCGCGATCCTTCCGCATCGGCCGCGAGCTCTACGACAGGAAGTTCGAGCTCAACATCCAGTCCGGCGAGACGGCCCAGTCGCTCTATCGGCGCGCGCAGGAGGAGAAGGAGCGGCTGCTGACCCGCATGGCGCTGCTCTCGGACATGCTGTGGCCGAAGTATTTCCCCAATGCCGCCGCGCCGCAGGATCGCCTCGACAAGATCGGCCGGCTGATCGGCAAGCTTTCCGAGCAGCACGTGGCGCGCGCAGAGTTCTTCAACGAAGTGCGCCGCCAGATCCCGCAGCTCGAGCAATGGGTGCGCGATCACGAGCTGCTCGATCTCGATCCGAGCAAGCCGCTGCAGGTGCGCGAGACGCCGGAGTACAAGCGCGGGGTCGCGGGCGCAAGTATCGACGCTCCCGGTCCCTATGACCCCTCGGCGCTCACGTATTACAACGTGACACCGCTGGACGACCTGACGCCCGAGCGCGCCGAGAGTTTCTTGCGCGAGTACAACAACTGGATGCTGCCGATCCTCAACATCCACGAAGCGGTGCCGGGTCACTACGTGCAGCTCATCTATGCCAACAAGTCGCCGAGTCTCATCAAGAACATCTTCGGCAACGGCGCGATGGTCGAAGGCTGGGCCGTGTACGTCGAGCGCATGATGCTCGAATCGGGATTCGGCGAGCACAAGGCCGAGGCCTGGCTGATCTATTCGAAGTGGAACCTGCGTTCGGTCTGCAACGTCCTCGTGGACTACGGCGTGCACGTGCAGAACATGAGCGAGCAGGACGTGAAGAAGCTGCTGACGCGCGAGGCGTTCCAGTCCGAAGAGGAGGTGGCGGGCAAGTGGCGCCGTGCGCAGTTGAGCAGCGTGCAGCTCACCAGCTACTACTCGGGCTACTCCGCGATCTACGCGCTGCGCGAGCGCCTGAAGGCCGCGCAGGGCGATCGCTTCGATCTCAAGCGCTTCCACGAGCAGTTCCTGAGCTACGGCAACGCACCCGTGAAGATCATCGCCGAGCTCATGGAAAACGAGCAGGCCCCGTAGAACGCCAGGAGCCGCCATGATCAGGATCAAGCTCACCAGCGTGATGGTGGCCGACCAGGAGAAGGCCCTGCAGTTCTACACGAAGGCGCTGGGCTTCGTGAAAAAGCGGGACATTCCGATGGGGGCCTCCCGATGGTTAACCGTGGTTTCGCCGGCAGAACCCGACGGTACGCAGTTGCTGCTCGAGCCCAACGGAAATCCGGTTGCGGGGCCCTTTCAGAGAGGGCTCTACCAGCAGGGGATTCCGGCAACGGCCTTTGCCGTCGACGACATTCACCAAGAGTACGCACGGATGAAAGAGCTGGGCGTCGTGTTCCGTGGCGAGCCCGCGAAGGCCGGACCGGCCACCGTGGTCGTGCTCGACGACACCTGCGGCAACTGGATCCAGCTGTTCCAGGTTTGAACGCGGCAGGCGAACCGCCGCACCGATCGGCTCACGGCTTCATTCCGGGCAGCGTCGTCATTTGGCGACTGGCACGCCGCTGCGTGCATTGCGGACTCGTCGGGGTCACCGCGACGGCCGAGGCGTTACACTCCGCCGCACACTGAATGCCGCTGCAGGGGGAACGCGCCCATGAAGTGCCCGCGATGCAAGACCCCGGATCTCAAGCCCACGATGATCGAGGAATACCTGCCGGCCATGGGCTGCGCCGACTGCCAGGGGAGCCTCGTCTCGCTGCTGTACTACCGGCACTGGGCCGAAACGCAGAAGCCGCCTGCGGACAGCGCGCCGGCCAACACTTCGGCGGTCGAGACGACGGACACCACGACGGCGCTGAATTGCCCGAAGTGCGGCCGCTTCATGATGAAGTACAAGATGAGCGGCTGCGTCTCCAACCGCCTGGACGTTTGCGCCTCGTGCGACGAGGCGTGGCTGGACCGGGGCGAATGGGAACTGCTCGAGGCCCTGCAGCTGGCTCACCGGATGTCTTCGATCTTTACCGACGAATGGCAGAGGCGCATCCGGCGCGAGCTGTCGGAGGAAACGCGCCGCGCGATCCTGAAACGCACGATCGGCGAATCGGGCCTCGTGAAGGTCGAAGAGTTCAGGGCATGGCTGGCGCAGCACGACCACAAGCCGGACATCATGGTGTATCTCTACCGCGGCTAGACCCGGTCTAGCATTAGGTGGCATCCGCCCGCGTTTGCGTCAGAATGGTGCGGCTGGGTCCACAATCGGGGAGAACACATGAACAAGAAATTCTTCATTGCCTGGATCGTCGTCTTCATCGTCTGGTTCCTGGGCAGCTACCTCGTGCATGGCGTGCTGCTGAACGCCGATTACATGCAGATGTCCAACCTGTTCCGCACGGAAATGGATTCGCAGCAGTATTTCCCGTTCATGATCCTGGCGCACGTCATCATGGCCGGCGCGTTCGTCTGGATCTACGCACGCGGAGTCGAGGCGAAGCCGTGGCTTGCGCAGGGCGTGCGCTACGCAATAGCCATAGCATTGCTGACGTGCATACCGACGTACTTGATCTATTACGTCGTGCAGCCGATACCTGGAGCGACGGTCGTCAAGCAGATGGTGTTCGACTCGATCGTCCTTCTCATCCTTGGCGCGGTCGTGGCGTTCATCTACAAGGAGCCGGCGAAGGCATGAGCGGTCCGCGCGCGCGTCGGCTGCGCGCATGGATCCAACGTTACCGCGGCAACACGCCCCGGGCGCTCATCGAGCGCCCGGGGGTTTCGCGGGAGCCTCGCTCTTCACTGCAAGGGCATCTGCAAGCCCAACTCCCGGTGACACTTGCGCAAGCGCTCATCGAGCAGCTTCACCGATCGGATATCGAGTCTTTCGACCCCAGCCAACTTCAGGCCCAGGGCCGTATCGACGCTCTTGAGGTAGAGATCGCCCTCGGGCGGTGTCATGCGTTCCTTGATTCTCTTCCCCTTCAAGCGGCCGGTGTGCTCCATTTCGGAGAACATTTCACGGCCGTTTCGCGCGACACGAGCTGCACCAGTCGCGGCATTGCCCTTGTACTCTCCCAGCGACTGCGCGATCGCAGCGGTCACCACACAGTGATCCAGGAGCGCGTCGGATGAGTCGGGAAGCGGCGCGATCTCCGGAGGCCGGCTCGCAACCCACGTCTTGCACTGCGCCAGATGCAATGCGATCTCGTCGAGCACGCGATCGGACTGGTACTGCCCTCTTTCCGGCGGTCCGATCCGTTCGATGAGCGAATTGACCTGGTTCTGCATCAGCGAGGGGTCCGCCTTCAGTTCCTGCAGATAGGTGCGCGGCAGGCCGCCGCTGACGGCAACCGCGTCCATGAGCGGCCGGCCCTCGGCCGCGATCGGCGCGGCCTTCGTGTTGTTCGTGAAATGCGCACCGGCGGCGCCGGCCGTGGCGCCGATCGCCATGCAATGACGCGCAATCGCCTCGGGCTCGGTTGGAAAGGGGACCCATTGAGTCGCGGCACTGGCCGTCGACCAGCAGCCAAGGCCCGCCAAGACGACGCAGCCGCCCAATCTGCGCGAGAACCCAGGCACTGTGCGCATGCTGACTCCCGACATCAGGCATTCCCTCACCTGCAGTGTAATGCAGTCCGCCTGCTTGTGACTCCTGCGCCCGGGGTCAGGCATACTTTGAGCTCGGTCGGGCGAGGCTTTACTTCCAACCAGAAACAGCCGGCGTCGAGGCTGGCCGATGGAGAACCCACGATGTCCATCCGCCTGCGGTCATTTTCCTTCTTCGCGCTTGGCGTGTTGCTTGGCTCGCCGCTGATCTCATCGGCCGCCTCACCGAGCGCCGCCAAGCAGGCGGCCGTCAAGTCGGTCGACCAGCACGCCGACGATCTCGTCTCGCTCTCCGATCAGATCTGGGCGTTCGCCGAGACCGCGTTGCGCGAACACCGCTCGGCCGCCGCGCTGGCGGACTATGCCGAGAAGCAGGGATTTCGCGTCGAGCGCGGCGTGGCCGGCATGCCGACGGCCTTCGTCGCCTCCTACGGCAAGGGACGCCCCATCATCGGCGTGATGGGTGAGTACGACGCGTTGCCGGGGATTTCGCAGAAGGCGACGTCGGAGAAAGCTGCCCTGGTTGAAGGAGCCGCCGGGCATGGCTGCGGACACAACATGTTCGGCGCCGCGAGTCTCGGCGCCGCGATCGCCATCAAGGAACAGATCGAGTCGGGCAAGCTGAAGGGTACGGTGCGTTTCTACGGTACTCCCGCGGAGGAAGCTGTCGGCGGCAAGACCTACATGGTTCGTGACGGCCTGTTCAACGATCTGGACGTCGTGCTGGCCTGGCATCCGGGCGACAAGACGCAGGTCGACACCACTTCGAGCCAGGCCATGGTGGATCTCGTCGTCGAATTCCACGGCAAGGCGGCTCACGCTGCGGCGGACCCGTGGAACGGCCGGAGCGCCGTGGATGCAGTGGAAGCGTTCACGGACGGCATCAACCTGATGCGCGAACACATCAAGCCGACGTCGCGCATGCACTACACCATCGTCGCGGGCGGCGACGTGCCGAACGTCGTTCCCGAGTACGGCAAGGTCTGGATCTGGGTCCGTGACTGGCAGCGCTCGGAAGTGGAATCCCTGCTGGCGCGCGTGCGCAAGGTCGCGGAGGGCGCGGCCATCATGACCGAAACGACATCTCAGGTGACCGTGCAGGCGGGGAGCTGGGAGCTGCTGAACAACGCGGCCGGCGCCAAACTTCTCGACGCCAACCTGCGCTGGCTCGGACCGCAGAGCTACACGGCCGAGGAACAGACCTTCGCGCGCACGATTCAACGCGCCACGGGTGTCCCGGAAGCCGGCATGGACCCGACGATTCTGTCGCTGGTCGGGCAGGAACAGGAAGGCGGGTCCACCGACGTCGGTGACGTGAGCTGGGTCGTGCCCACGCTGCACGTGACGATCGCGACCGCGCCGAAGAAAGCGCCCTGGCATGCCTGGCCGGTCGTAGCGACCGGTGGCATGTCGATCGGCCACAAGGGCCTGGTGCTCGCCGCCAAGACCTTGGCTGCGACGATGGTGGACTTGTACGAGCAGCCGGCGGCCTTGAAGGCCGTTCGCGCCGAGTTCGAAGAGAAGAAGGGCAACGTGATCTACGACGCCTACATTCCCGACGGTCCGCCGCCCGTGCCGAAGGAGTGAGCGGGCGCGCCGAGGGTGAGGCCTCGGCGCAAGCATGAGGCCGCCTGGGTAAAGCGTCTTGCGCCCCGGGCGCTGTCAGCGAATCGTCAACGGCCGAAGCGGCGAGCCCTGTTGATGCGGAAAGAGAGGATCGGTGGCGAATTCCGCGAACGTCAGCACGCCGCGTGCCTCGTAGTTGCCCGGACCTACCGGCCGGCCGTCGTCGTCGACCTGGCTCCACTCAATGGCGAAGGTTCTTGTTTCGTCGGGAGCGAACACGATTTCCGTGCTCGCCTGGATGAACACGACGTGGCGCGACCACTTCCATCGAATCCGGTCGGTGCCGCGGTCGACGACCACGAAGTCGAACTGGTACCCGCTGGGGAATTGCACGACGACCTCCCTGCGAGCTCGATTGCGAACCGTGATCTCGAGGGTCACCGGCTCGCCTGGCGCAAATTCCTCGCTGACGGCGCCCCCCGCAGTCTTGAGCGTGAGGTCGGTGACGAAGGTTGGCCCCGCCGATCCGTCCGTACTGCAGGAGGTGGCGCCGGCGGTGAACGTCCACACCGTGGCGAGGCACAGGAGCCTGAACACCAGCCGCCGCAGGCGGCTGGAAATCAAGAGCGATGACTCGATCCGCATGACTAGCCTCCGACCCCGCGTGCTGATTTCGCGCCGAGGTATTTCCACGTATTGTCCCGGTCGGTGAAAATACTACGGGTGGGATCGCGGAAAATCTGTCGCGTTTTTGTAGCCCAGTGATGCGGTCGCGGCGCACCGGACCGCACGCTGCACGGCCGACGAGGTACGTTTGCGTTACAAATCGCTACGAAAGCCCAACAGCTGCGTCGCCGCCGCTCTGGGACAATCGGGCGCCCCTAGCACCGTTCTGCGGGTAGTTGACGGACTGACAATGCAACACGCTCTGCCCAGGGCACTCGTCCTGCTCGTCGCCGGACAGTTCTGCCAGATTACGGCGGCGCAGACCCGATGCAGCGCGCCCTCGGCAGAGTGCGTGGTGGTCGGAGAGTGGGGAATCAGCGTGTCGTTGGGCGCGGGTGGACGCTCCAACCCGCTCGAGGCCAATCCAGACATTCCGCTGCTGGCGATCCCTCAGATCAGCTACTACGGCAAACGTTTCTTTCTCGAGAGCCTGGAGCTGGGATTCACGCTGCACGAAAGCGATTCGAACACGTTCAATCTGATCGCGACGCCGGGCTACGACCGGGTGTTCTTCTACCGCAACGATCTGCAGAACATCTTCGTGAGCAGCGCGCTCGGCGGCCAGTCCGGTCCGCCGGAGGAATTCCCCGTACGCGAGCGGCACATCACCTATCTGCTCGGCCCGGAGTGGATCTTCAACTACGGCAGGCTCATCGGCCAGCTGGACGCCCTGTACGAGGTGACCGGCGAGCACGGCGGCTATGAACTGCGCGCCGCTTTCGCAGTCCCTATTGTCCAATCGAAAGGCTCGCTGGTACTCAGCAGCGGGATGACCTGGAAGAGTTCCGAGCTTGTCCGCTACTACTATGGGGTCGAAGGCCTTTATGAGCCCGGATCGGCAATCAATCCGTTCGTCAAGCTCGGGTATTCCCTGCCGCTCTCGGATCGCTGGACACTCAGCGCGTTCGCGCACTACGAATATCTCGGCAACGCCGTGGCGAACAGTCCGATCGTGTCCGAGCATGGCTCTGCGACAGTGTTTGCGGGCGTTGTCGTCAAGATTCTCTAGCGACTGGAGCAAGCCCGGCTGGCTCGCGACCGGCGCGGCGCTGTGCGCAATCGCCGGCGGCACCGCAACGGCTGCCACCGGCGTACGTCATGACTCCATACAGCTCGAGCTGCGCCCGCGGCTCTGCACGCTGTCGGCGCGGGACGAACATTGTGATACGGTGGTCCAGGCTCAATGGCGGTCGCCGCGGCACGAGTCGCTGTGTCTGGTGATCGTCGGCCGGCCGGAAATCAAACGTTGCTGGGAGAACTTTTCGGAAGGCCTCTACAGTGTCGAGCTGACGTTCAGCGAAGACCTGATCGTCGAGTTGAGGGATCCGCAGTTGCAGAGCGTGCTGGTCTCGGAAGCGATCACCGTCATCAGGGAGGCGCTGCAGCTGCGTCGCAAGCGCCGCCAGCCCTGGAGCATCTTCTACTAGCCGCGCAGCGGCACCGAAGTGCGCCGACATCCATGAGCTCGCCGGTTCATCCCCTGGTATTTCTGGTCGAAGACGATCTGCGCCTGTCGGAGCTGGTGCGCAGCTACCTGCAGATGAACGGCTTTCGTGTCTCGGTCGAAACTCGCGGCGATCTCGTCCTGGAGCGCGTGCGATCCGAGAGCCCGGACCTGGTGATTCTCGATCTGGGGCTGCCGGGCAAGGACGGTTTCTCGGTCTGCCGGGAATTGCGCGCCGCCTTCAATATTCCCATTCTCATACTGACCGCGCGTGACGACGATATCGATCACGTGCTGGGCCTGGAGCTGGGTGGGGATGACTATGTCATCAAGCCGGTGGAGCCGCGTGTGCTGGTGGCGCGAATCCATACGCTGCTGAGGCGCAGCAGAACGCCCCGCACAGCAGAGAACAATACACTGCGTTTCGGTGCGCTCTCGATCAACAGCGCGGCGCGATCCATCAGGCTGAACGGGCAGCCCGTGGCGCTCTCGAGCAACGAGTTCGACCTGCTGCTGTTCCTCGCCTCCCGCGCCGGGGAGCTGCAGTCTCGCGAGTCGCTGTACCAGCAACTGTACAAGCGCGAGTACAACGGGTTGGACCGCACGCTCGACGTACGCATCTCGCACTTGCGCAAGAAGCTCGGTGACACGGGCAGTCCGGAGAAGATCAAGACGGTCTGGGGTCACGGCTACCTGTTCGTGCCCGACGCCTGGTAGCGCATGGCGCGCCATTTCCTGCCGTTGTATCTGCTGATCGTCCTGACGCTCGCGCTGGCGAGCTGGGGCCAGGAGCGGCTATGGCAGATGTATGGCCGCCCGGGTACCGCTGAAGGTGCCGGAGAGAATCAGGCGCAGGCTGCCGCACTCAACGTCGTCGAAGGACAGTTGCGCGCGGTGCAGCGCGCGGATCGGCAGAAGTTCGTAGCGGACCTCGCGACGCAGACCGGTGTAGATCTCGAACTGTTCGACCTGCACGACATCGCCGGCCGTGACACGCTGGCGCGCCTCGCGCGTGGCGAGCTGGCCTTCATGAACGCCGCCAATGGCCGGACGTGGATGCTGAAGCGTCTGGAGGACGACGGCCGGGTGCTGGCCTTCAGGTATGCGGCTGACGCGCAGGGCGGGCTGTTCGAGTGGGCGCTCGCGCTCGTCTTCTATGCCGTGATTGCCTTCGTCATCATGATCTGGCTCTGGCCGCTGACACGCGACCTGCAACGACTCGAACGCTCGACGATGAACTTCGGCAACCGCAACTGGGTTTTCGACGCCGACATCAAGCCGCGATCCCAGGTCCATCCACTGGCCGAAGCGTTCCGACGGATGGCGGCGCGGATCGACAGCCTCATCAGCTCGCACAAGGACATGTCGAACGCGGTGTCGCACGAAATCAAGACGCCGCTGGCGCGCATGCGCTTCGAGATCGAGATGGCCCGCGCGGCGGCGGGCCCGGACGAGCTCGCCGGGCACCTCAACAGCATCGATACCGACATTGCCGAGCTCAATGCCTTCGTCACCGCGGCCCTCGACTATGCAATTCTCGAGAGGGCCGAAGTGGTGCTGAATGTCGCCGAGCACGATTTCACGCTCATCCTGCCGGCCGTGACCGAATCGGTCCGGCGCGGCGCGCGCGCCGAGCTGGATATCCGCTGCGAAGTGCAGGGCGGCGCGACGCGCGTATCCTGCGACGCGCACCTCATGGAAACGGTTCTGAGGAACCTGCTCTACAACGCCATCCGCTATGCCCGCAAAGAGATCCGCGTGACGTTCCTGGTGCAGCCGGACGGTTTCTACGCTCTGCGCGTCGACGATGATGGCCCGGGCATTCCCGACAAGGACCGCGAGCGCGTGTTCGGTTCGTTCGTGCAGCTGGTCGAGCCGGGCAGCAACAAGGCGGGTTACGGACTGGGCCTTGCCATCGTGAAGCGCGTCGTCGAGTGGCACGGCGGCGAAGTTGCCGTTGCGCGGTCCGTCCTCGGCGGAGCCGGCTTTTCCGTGCGCTGGCCGGCGCCGAGAAACTGAATCCCGCCTGAATATCTCCATTCAGCGCCCGCTCAGCCGGGTGCGGCGATAGTGCAGCCGCAACCTGACCCGCTGTTACAGGAGAGTTCGATGAAGCGCACTATCACAGCAGCCCTGTTGATCTCGCTGATCGCGAGTACGGCCGCCATGGCCGATTCGTCCAAGGGCGGCCGCGATCGCGAGGCTGAAAAGCCGCAGCCCTCGCACGATTCGCGTTGGGACCGCCGGGACGACCGGCGTGATGATCGGTGGGACCGGCGCGACGACCGGCGCGACGACCGTTGGGACCGGCGCGACGAGCGCCGTGACGATCGCTGGGATCGTCGCGACGACCGCCGCGACTGGCGCAACGGTCATGGCCGCATCCAGGCGGGCCACTACTACTACCCGCGCGGATATCGGCCGAACCACTGGCGCCGCGGCGATCGGCTGCCGGTGGCCTACTACGGTCGGCCGTATGTGATCCGCGACTACGATCGGTGCCATCTGCGCCCGCCGCCGCGCGGCCATCACTGGGTGCGCGTCGATCACGACGTGGTGCTCGCGGCGATCGCGACCGGCATCGTCCTCGACGTCCTCTACAATCACTTCTACTAAGAGCGATGGCGCTCCGGAGATGGCTCCGGAGCGCCGCGCCGGCGGTGTGCGCCGCGGCGTGATGCAGGCGGATTGGCGATTCAGGCGGATTGGCGCCGCTTCTCCAGCTCCAGCAACGCCAACTTCACTTCCTGCAACCGCGACTGTTCCGGCCCGGTCATGTTCTCCGACTCCGCCTGAGAGATCTGCTCCGCATCTCTTGCCCAGGATTCGAGAATCTTCTGTTTCTCTTCGAGCGTGAGCCGCGGAGCATTCACGACATCCATGGGCGAGGCGAAGCGCGTGGTCGGATCCTTGTCGACCTCTTCGATGTCCGGCTTGCGATTGGGCTTGGCCATCTTGCACCTCTAATGCATTGCTGATGCTGCATTGGGCCGCGGGGGAGGGCACATGTTCCACGTTCCCCGGGCTGTCGCAGGACAGCACAGTGCCGGGTGGGGCCCGAGCGGCGATACAATCGAGCTCGAGCTGGCGCCAGCTCGATCAATAGAGAGGGCTGCGATGCTGCTCATCGGGATGTTCGATTCGCCGTTCGTGCGACCCGTGGCCATCAGCATGAAGCTGCTGGGCATCCCCTTCGAGCACGCCAACTGGTCGGTGGGCAAGGATTTCGAGCGGATCCGCGAATTCAATCCGCTGGTGCGTGTGCCGACGCTGGTCCTGGACGACGGCTCGCCGCTCGTCGACTCTTTCGCCATCCTGGATTATCTCGACGAGCGGGCCGGGGAAGCGCGCGCGCTGCTGCCGCAGTCCGGGCCGGAGCGCCAGGCCGTGCTGCAGATCGCTGCGATCGCCACCGGCGCCGCGGAGAAGGGCCGCGAACAGGCCTACGAGCGCGTGTTCCGGCCGGCGGACAAGCGTCATCCGCCGTGGATCGAACGCTGCAGTGCGCAGATGCATGGCGGGCTCGGAGAGCTGAACCGCATCTGCGCCAAGTGCGGCAACGGGCGCTGGCTGGTCACCGACCGGATCAGCCGCGCCGAGATCGTGCTCACCAGTGCCTTCACGTTTCTCACCGAGTCGGTCGGCCTCACCGAGGAGGCCGCGCCATATCCGGCGCTGCGCGCGCTCGTGGCGCGCTGCGAAGCTCTGCCGGAATTCCAGAGCACGCGCCTTGCCTGGGCCGCACCCAAGGGGTAGATCTTTCGACGGCAGGAACCATGGAACCCAAGCGCAAGATACTCCCGCCCGTTTATCTGCTGCTGGCCCTGCTCGTCATGGTCGGGCTGCACTACCTCATGCCGATCGCGCGCATCATCGCGCCGCCGTATTCCTATCTGGGCGCGGCGCTCATCGTCGCCGGAATCGCAATCACGAGCGTTGCCGCGCTGTCGTTCAAGAAGGCAGGGACGCCGGTCGTCCCCTTCGAGCCCTCGACGGCGCTCGTGGCGGGCGGGTTGTATCGCATCACCCGCAATCCGATGTACCTGGGCATGGTGCTGGCGCTCGTCGGTACCGCGGTTCTCCTCGGGACCGTGAGCCCATACTTGCCGATTCCGGTTTTCGTCGGGATCATCCAGAAGCGGTTCATCAAAGGCGAAGAGCGCTTCCTCGAAGGGATCTTTGGCGCCGAGTACCTGAGGTACAAGAATCAGGTTCGCCGCTGGCTCTGAACACGTGCGAGAAAAGTGGCCAGGAGTCTCGTCGCAGCTCGGGTTGCGTGAGGCAGGCCCACACGAGGCGCTCGCTCCAGAAGCGTTCGTAGAAGCGCAGCCACACCCAACTTTTCTTAACCGGCCATCAGTCTTTGCGTTTGTTCGCTTGACGGAACTCCGCCAGAGTAGCGCCACGGTAAAGAGGCGAGGTGATTTATGAAACGTTCTGAAATTCTGGCGGGCAGCCCGGTACTGATCGCGGCACTGGCCACGGTCATCGGCATCGTCGGATCCGAATGGCATGGCGCCATTCCGAACGGCAATGGCGAGGCCTTGATGGTGGTCGAAGCACCGGCAGCGCTTGCCGATGTGCCCCTGATCGGCGAGCTGACCGTCACAGCGAACCGCGGCTGAAGGAATCGCGGCTCACAGGGAGATGACGGACGTGTTGCGGCTATTGGCTTTCACGCTCAAGGTGACCATCGCGCTGCCAATAGCCGCAATCATCGTTGCGGCGCTCATCGCGTGCCTGGCGGTGAAGATGTTGCCGCGCACGCCGGATCAAAAGCGCGTTCGCGTCAGGCTGCAGGTGCGGGCTTCATTCTTGCCCCAAGACTGAAGCCCGCACCTGCAGCGATGCGCTACGGAATCAGGAAAACTGCCGTCACCAGGATGAGAAACGCGATGGCGGCGACCATGCCATGAATCACCACTACTGGGCTCGGCAGCGGCTTGCCGCGGATGTGGAAGCTGACGAGGTAGAGCCCGCCCAGCGCAGCGACGACGAACAGCCCCAGCGCCCACGAATGCACGGTGCCGAAACCGATCTGCATCACGCCGAGAAGCAGAAGCACGACGCCGGTAACGGCGAGCAGTCCGTGCAGTACGGCAGCGGCGATGGGCGGAGGCGAGCGGCCCTTGAAATGCCGTATGGCCATGTACAGGCCGACGATGGCGGCAACGGCAATCAGCAACACGGCTTTGGTGAACATGCACCATTCTCCTTTCTAAAGCGGAGTTGTTTCGGGCTCTGCCGACGATAATGCTGCGGGAGCGTCAAAGGTTCCCGCGTGGCGTTGCCTGCGGCAGGCTCGCGATTGTAGGCCCGCAACAGGGAACGCTGCTCGACAAAGAGGGCGGCTTCATTCGGTCAGCCCCCGCTCCCGGCGCTTCAATCGCCCGGACGGGAGACGGCGATCCGGTCCTGGTTGGCGTCCGCCCGGCGCTGCTTGCCCGCCGACGTGACGCGCCAGATGATGTTCCCGACATCGTCCGCGACGAGCAATCCACCTTGCTTGTCCACGAGCACGCCCACCGGGCGTCCGCGCGCTTCGCCTGCTTCATCGACGAAACCGGTCAGCACATCGACCGCGGGACCCGAGGGCTTGCCGTTGCTGAAGGGCACGAAGATCACCTTGTAGCCGCTGCGTGGCTTGCGATTCCACGAGCCGTGCTGGCCGACGAACATGCCGTTGCCGAAGCGCGCCGGCAAGCGCGCGCCTTGCGACAGCGCCAGACCCAGGCTGGCGGTGTGTGGGCCCAGTGCGTAGTCGGGTTTGATGGCCTTCGCGACTAGGTCCGGCCGCGGCGGCTCCACGCGCAGGTCGACGATCTGGCCGTAGTAGCTGTAGGGCCAGCCATAGAATCCGCCGTCGCGCACCGAGGTCATGTAGTCGGGCACCAGGTCGCTGCCGAGCTCGTCGCGCTCGTTGACCACCGTCCACAGCATGCCGGTGGCCGGTTCCCACGCCATGCCATTGGGATTGCGCAGGCCGGAGGCGTAGACACGGTACTTGCCCGTCTGCGCATCCACCTCGAGAATCGCGGCGCGCTCCGTTTCCTTGTCCATGCCGTTCTCAGCGACATTGCTGTTCGAGCCCACCGTCACGTAGAGCTTCGTGCCGTCCTTGTTGGCGATGACGTTCTTGGTCCAATGGTGATTGAGCGGCCCGCCCGGCAAGCCCGTCACTTTCGAGCCGGCCGCCGTGATCTCGGTATCGCCGGTGTGGTAGGGGTAGCGCATGAGCGCGTCCGTGTTGGCGACGTAGAAGTGGCTGCCCGCGAGCGCCATGCCGAAAGGCGAATTCAATCCAGTCAGGAGCGCCCAACGCTTGTCCGCCACGCCATCGCCGTTCGTGTCGCGCAGGAGCGTAATGCGATTGGCGCTCGGCACGGCCGAGCCGGCGCGCTTCATCGCCATCTTCATGAAATATCCCTTCACGCCCTTACCGTCTTCCGGGCGAGGCGGCGCGGCGGTCTCGGCGACGAGCACGTCGCCGTTCGGCAGAACGTAGAGCCAGCGCGGGTGATCGAGGTTGTCGGCAAATGGAACGACCTCGGTGCCTGCGGCGGCGAGCGGCTTGCCGCCGTTCGACCAGCCTTTCGCCGGCGCAATGTTCACGGTGGGAACGACCGACCGCTCGGGTGGCGGCAGGATCGGGTTGGGTCCCATCCCGTCGGCGACCTGCAGTTTCGCTTCGCCGCCGCATGACGCCAGCCCCATCGCCGCCATGGCAATAGCCGCAAGGGCAACCAATGAGAGTGGGACACGCATGACAGCCCTTCCTTGGTCTGGGTGAATCCGCGCCGTGGCGCCCAGTTTCTTCAGGCACTGCGCAAGCAGGAGAGTTCTTGGGCGAAGCGCAGCACAGCGTACGCATGGGAATGGCGAGCAGGCTTGCGTACCTGTATATAAGCACAGTATGCTTCCCGTCCTCCGCAACGAGGAGCGCGCATGAAACTGTACTGGTGCCCGCAAACGCGCTCCCTGCGAGCGATCTGGATGCTCGAGGAGGCGGAAACGCCCTACCAGCGCGTGCGAATCGAGATCCGCGATCCCGCATCCCGTGCCAACCCGGAGTTTCGTGCGGCTTCGCCCATGGGGAAGGTGCCGGCACTCGAGGACGGTGCGGTGCGTATCTGGGATTCGGGCGCGATCTGCGCTTACATCGCCGATCAATACCCGGCAAAGGAGCTCGCACCGCCGATCGGGCACCCCGATCGGGGCCGCTACCTGATGTGGCTCATGTACACGAACTCGGTCATCGAGCCGGCGATGGCCGAGAAGGCCGCGATGCTTGCCCCGAATCCCCCGCGTTACGGTTGGGGAAGCTGGGAACAGATGCTCGAGACACTGCGCAAGGGCATCGAGCGCGGACCGTGGATCCTGGGCGAACGCTTTTCCGCCGCCGACGTGTTGCTCGGCATGAGCTGTCACTTCATGCGCCTGTTCAAGATGCTCGATGACGATCCGGTGCTTTTCGCGTATGCGGATCGCTGCGTCGCGCGTCCTGCCTGTCAGCGCGCGCAGGCGCTCGAGTCTGCGGCGATCGCCGCCGCAGGCTAGAACAACCGACCGCGCGCGCGACTGCGCCGACAAGACGCTCGACGGCGGTGAGCAGCCTCGAAGCGGGTCCGGATCCCGCTACGTTCTCTGGTACGCAAACCCCAGCAGCCCCGCAAACACCGGCCACAATGCCGCACCGGTGACCGCCGGCAGCCAGCGCCACGCGGTGGTGACAGGATGACCGCTCGCGCCGTCGATCCAGTACAGCACGAACTGGTAGATGACGAGCAGCATGAAGATGGTGAGCGCCTGGTGCAGGATCGGGAACACGCGGATCCGCAGGTGCAACTTGATGGCGATCGCCGTGCCGAGTGTCAGCGCGAGCGCATGTTGACCGAGCACCACGCCCTTGAAAGCATCGAGCGCCAGGCCGGCGAGAAATGCGAGCAGCAATCCGCCGGCGCGCGGGCTCATGATCGACCAGTACAGAACCACGATCACGAGGAAATCGGGCCGCGCCACCGATAACCAGTGCGGCAGGGGCACGACGCTCAGGATCAGCGCCAGCAGCAGGCTCATGAGCATCGGCACTCGATGCAGGGGCATGTCGCGGGTCATGGCTTCTTCCTCTCCGCTGGCGCTCGTTCGGCGGGCGCAGGCACTTCGGGCTCCGACGGCGGAGTCTTCACCCAGACGAGCAGCACCTCGCGGTCGCGATCCAGCGTCGCCGCGGGTTCGGCGGCGATGACCGACAAGGTCTGCCCGCGGCTCGTTGTTCACCGACTTCACGATCGCTACCGGGTAGCCGGACGGAAACACACCGCCGAGGCCGGAAGTGACCAGCACGTCACCTTCCTTGATGTCCGCGTTGGTGGGCAGGAACGGCAGGCTCAGCTTCGACAGGTCGCCGGTGCCGACCGCAATAGTGCGCAGGCCGTTGCGATTCACCTGCACCGGAATCGCATGCTCGGTGTCGCTGATCAGGATCGCCTCGGAAGTGAACGTCGCCGGCACGCGTGATCTGACCGAATATCGCCGCGCGGCATCCAGGAGTCGGCTGCCCCTTGAATGCGCCGTCGGGCGAGCCCTTGTTGATGATCACGCGGTGGCGAAAGGGATTGAGATCCACGCGCAGGATCTCGGCCACTATCGACGCGCTGGGCGATGCTGGCAGTCGCCTCGCGCATGTCGCGCAGGCGCAGGTTCTCCTGCTCGAGATCGCCGCAGAGCGCATCAGGCTGCAGATCCGCAGCGCGCAGGCGTACGCGCAGTTGCGCATTCTCTCTCGACAGCCGCTCGCGCGTCGCGAAGCTCTCGTCGAGCCAGCTCCAGGCCGCGCCCGGGGAATTCACCAACACCTGCACCGGGTAGGCCACCACCGAGAGGCCGCAGCGCGCGCGGCTCGAGGTAGTGATGGCGCTGATCGAGCCACATGAGCCCGAAGAGAGCAGCGCGAAGAAAAAGAAGCGAAGCCGGGCGACGGGCCGCGGCCCAGGATCGGTCGGTGACTCGCGTTGCGAAACCGCGACCAATTGGTCGAGTTTCCTCGGCGTGGCTCACTCCAGCCCGAACATCCCGCGGCCCATGTTCCTCGGTGAGCTCGAGAATTCGGCCGCCGCCGCGCGCTACGCAGGTGAGCGGATCGTCCGCGACCACGACCGGCAAGCCCGTTCTCTTCCATGAGGAGCTTGTCGATGTCGCGCAGCAGTGCGCCGCCGCCGGTGAGCACGATGCCGCGGTCGGCCACATCCGCGCCGAGCTCGGGCGGAGTTTGTTCGAGCGCCTGCTTGACTGCGCCGACGATACCTTGCAGCGGCTCCTGCAGTGCTTCGAGAATTTCGTTGCTGTTGAGTGTGAAACTGCGCGGCACGCCTTCCGAAAGATTGCGGCCCTTGACCGACATCTCGCGCACCTGCTGGCCGGGGTAGGCAGAGCCGATCTCGAGCTTGACGCGCTCGGCGGTCGCCTCGCCGATCAGGATGCCGTAGTTGCGGCGCACGTAGTTGGTGATCGCTTCATCGAAACGATCGCCGCCGATGCGCACGGAAGAGGCGTACACGATGCCATTGAGCGAGATCACGGCGACTTCGGAGGTGCCGCCGCCCACGTCGAGCACCATTGAGCCGCGCGGCTTCGTGCACCGGAAGGCCCGCGCCGACCGCGGCCGCCATCGGTTCGAATACCGTATCGACGCTGCGCGCACCGGCGCCTTCCGCACTCTCCTTGATCGCGCGTTTCTCCACCTGCGTGGATCCGAACGGCACGCCACCAGCACGCGCGGACTCGGGCTGCATGCAGTCGATTGCCGTGCACCTTCTTGATGAAGTACTGCAGCATCTTCTCGGTGTAGGTGAAGTCGGCGATCACGCCGTCCTTCATGGGGCGCACGGCGGTGATGTGCCCCGGCGTGCGACCCAGCATGTTCTTGGCTTCGGCGCCGACCGCGACGATGACCTTGCCGCCGCGGGTCGGCTCGTCCTGCATCGGCGACCACGGAGGGCTCGTTGAGCACGATGCCGCGGCCGCGAACGTAAATCAGAGTATTGGCGGTGCCGAGATCGATCGAGAGGTCGCTGGAAAAATAACCCCTGAGGCGTTTGAACATGGTTGTCCGTGAAGAAGAAAGGGGTCGGGCGAGGGGCTAAAAAGTGGCCGGTACTCTAGCAACGGGCAGGACTTTGGGCAATACGAAGGTGTATGATTGCACGCGGTTTTTTCCAGCCTTTTCCGTGCCCGCTTCAACCCCCATGACCTCACTCGCAAAGACGTCGAGAACATCGCCCATCTGGCGCGGCTGCAGATCACCGAGAGCGAGCTGGCCCGTCTACGTCGGCACGCTCTCGACGCATCATCGACTTCGTCGAGCAATTGAATGCCGCGCCGAAACCGAGCGATGTGGAGCCGATGGCGCACCCGCTGGCCGGGCAGGCCCAGCGCCTGCGACCCGACGAAGTCACAGAGCGCGACGAGCACGATCAATACCAGAAGAACGCTCCCCAGGTCGAAGCGGCTCTCTACCTGGTGCCGAAGGTGATCGAATAGGCGAGCCTGCGCCAGCGCACGCCCTTTGGCCGTGCTCATCGTCACGCTTGGAGATGACCGCTCTTCGAGGTGATCGATGCCTCGAGACGACAACCGCGAGATTTTCGTAATGTCCCTGCATACACTGACCATTGCCGAACTTTCTGCCGGACTGCGCGCGCAAGCGCTTCTCGAGCGTCGAGCTCGCGCGTGCGTACCTCGAGCGCATCGAGAAGCTCAACAAGCCGTTGAACGCGTTCCTGACGGTGACGGAGCAGGAGGCGCTCACCGCCGCGGGCGCCGCGGATGCGGCGATCGCGGCCGGGCGCGCCGGTCCGCTCACCGGCATTCCGTTCGCGCACAAGGATATTTTCTGCACCGAGGGCACGCGCACGAGCTGCGGTTCGCGCATGCTCGACAACTTCGTTTCGCCTTACGACGCCACCGTGGTCGCGAGGCTGAAAGGCAGCGGGCACCGTGCTGGTCGGCAAGACCAACATGGACGAGTTCGCGATGGGCTCGTCCAACGAAACCAGCTACTACGGGCCGGTGCGCAATCCATGGAATCGCGAACTACGTGCCCGGCGGCTCATCGGGCGGCTCTGCTGCGGCCGTCGCTGCGAGGCTCGTGCCCGCGGCGACCGGCACCGACACGGGCGGATCGATTCGCCAGCCCGCCGCGCTCGACGGTATCGTCGGGGTTAAGCCAACCTACGGGCGCGTTTCGCGCTACGGCATGATCGCCTTCGCCTCGAGTCTCGACCAGGCCGGCGTGCTCACGCAGATCGGCGGAAGATGCCGCGCTGCTGCTCGGCGCGATGGCGGGATTCGATCCGCGCGACTCGACCAGCGTCGACGAGCCGGTGCCCGACTACCTCGCCGCGCTCCAGCAGCCGCTCGAGGGCCTGCGCATCGGCTTGCTCAAGGAGTTCTTCGATGAGGGGCTCGACCCGCGCAACGCCAAGCTGCGTGCGCGAGGCGCTCGCCGTGTATCCAGAAGCTCGGGGCCGAGACGATCGAGGTCAGCCTGCCGAACCTGCCGCTGTCGGTGCCGACGTACTACGTCGTCGCGCCCGCGGAATGCTCATCGAATCTGTCGCGTTTCGACGGCGTGCGCTTCGGGCTATCGCGCCGAGAACCCGCGCGACCTGCTCGATCTGTACAAGCGCTCGCGCGGTGAGGGTTTCGGCGCCGAGGTCAAGCGGCGCATCATGACGGGCACGTACGTGCTGTCCGCCGGCTACTACGATGCGTACTACCTCAAGGCGCAGAAAGTCCGGCAGCTGATCAGCGAGGATTTCCGCCGCGCGTTCGAGCAGGTCGACGTGCTCATGGGTCCGACCTCGCCCACGCCGGCGTTCAAGCTCGGCGCGAAGGTCGACGATCCGATCACCATGTACCTGAACGACATCTACACCATCGGCGCGAACCTGGCGGGGCTGCCCGGCGATTTCCGTGCCGTGCGGATTCGTCGACGCGATCTGCCCGTCGGCCTGCAGATCATCGGTCCCTTCTTCGGCGAGGCGAAGCTGCTGAATGCCGCCCATCGCGTTCCAGAAGGAAACCGACTGGCATGCGCGGGTCCCCGCAGGGCTACGAGTGATGGAATGGGAGACCGTCATCGGGCTCGAAGTCCACGCGCAGCTCGCGACGCGCTCGAAGATCTTCTCGGGCTCGTCCGACCGCGTTCGGTGCCGCGCCCAATACGCAGGCCAATCTCGTCGACCTGGGCTATCCGGGTGTTCTGCCGGTGCTCAACGGTGAGGCGGTGCGCATGGCGGTGAAGTTTGGCCTCGCCACGGGCGCCCGCATCGCGCGCGCGCTCGATTTTCGCGCGCAAGAACTACTTTTATCCGGATCTTCCCAAGGGCTACCAGATCAGCCAGTACGAGCGGCCCGTGGTCGAGGACGGCACGCTCGACGTGCTGCTCGAGGACGGCACGCGCAAGACCGTCGGCATCACGCGCGCGCATCTCGAGGAGGACGCCGGCAAGTCGTTGCACGAAGGGCTGCGCGGCTCGTCCGGGATCGACCTGAATCGCGCCGGAACGCCGCTCCTGGAAATCGTGTCCGAACCGGACATGCGATCGGCGAAGGAAGCGGTCGCGTACCTGAAGAAAGTGCACACGCTGGTGCGCTACCTCGAGATCTGCGACGGCAACATGCAGGAAGGCTCGTTCCGCTGCGACGCCAACGTCTCGATCCGGCCGGCAGGGCGCGGCGAAGTTCGGCACGCGCGCGGAGCTCAAGAACCTCAACTCGTTCCGCTTCATCGAGAAGGCGATCAACTACGAGGTGGCGCGCCAGATCGAGAGTCTCGAAGGCGGCGGCACCGTGGTGCAGGAGACGCGGCTCTACGACGCCGACCAGCAACGAGACGCGCTCGATGCGCTCGAAGGAAGAAGCGAACGACTATCGCTATTTCCCGGATCCGGACCTCCTGCCGCTGGTGATCGAGGAGGCCTTCATCGAGGAAGTGCGCAAGCACCCTTCCGGAGCTGCCCGACGAGAAGGCGCGCGCGTTCTCGTGCGCGAACACGGTCTGTCGTGCAATACGACGCCGAGGTGCTGACGGCGAGCCGGGAGACCTGCCGACTACTACGAGGCGGTCGTCACCAGCCTGGGCGGGGAGCCGAAGCTCGCAGCGGATGGTTCGGTGGACAAATTGGCGGCGCCCAAGCTCGCCGCGGATGGTTCGATGGACAAATTGGCGGCGCCCAAGCTCGCCGCCAATTGGGTGATGGGCGAGCTGGCCGGCGCGCTGAATCGCGACGGGCTCGAGATCACGGCTCGAGCCGGCTTTCGGCCGTGCAGCTCGCGGGCCTGCTCAGGCGCATCGCCGACTCGACGATTTCCGGCAAGATCGCCAAGGAAGTGTTCGAGGCGATGTGGAGCGAGGCGCCAGGACGCCGACAAGATCATCGAGTCGCGCGGCCTGAAGCAGATCACGGACACCTCCGCGATCGAGCGCGCCATCGACCAGGTGATCGCGGCAAATCCCGGCGCAACTCGCCGACTACCGCGCCGGCAAGGAAAAGCTGTTCGGCTTCTTCGTCGGCCAGGTGATGAAGGCAACGGGCGGCAAGGCCAATCCGGCCCAGCTCAACGAGCTGCTCAAGCAGAAATTGAAGTGACGGAAACCGACGACCGCATTCGCCGCTTCCTCTTCGAGCGTGCCCCGGTCCGGGGTCACATGGTGCACCTGGACAGCGCATGGACGCGATCTGGGAGCATCACCACTATCCGGCGGCGGTTCGCGAGATGCTGGGCGAAGCGATCGCGGCGACCGCGCTGATCGCCTCGACGCGCAAGTTCGACGGCACGCTTGACGCTGCAGCTGCAAGGTCCCGGCCCGCTGCATCTGCTGGTCGCTCAGTGCACCCACGGCTTTGGCATTGCGCGGCGTCGCGCGCTGGAACGGCAATGTCGAGCCGGGATCGCTGCAGCGCATGACGGGTGGCGGAAGCCTCACCGTGAGGTCGAGCGGCCGACGCCAGCGCGCGCTATCAGGGCGTCGTGCCGCTTCCGGGGAGCGGATCAGCGACTGCCTGGAGGCCTATTTTCGCGATTCGGAGCAACTGCCAACGCGCATCGCGCTCGCCGCCACGGCCGACTCGGCTGCGGGCTGCTGCTGCAGCGCCTGCCGCAATCCCCGCGCAAGTGCCGGTACGCCGCAAGAGGATCCGGACGAGGCGTGGAATCGCATCGAGCATCTCGCGAGCACTCTGCAGCGCGAGGAGTTGCTCGGCTTGGGGCACAGCGCGCTGCTCCGGCGCCTGTTCCACGCAGAAGACGTGCGCGTGTTCGAGCCCGCGCCGGTTTTTTTCCGCTGCCGATGCTCGCGCGAGCGCGTCGCCGGAATGCTCGAATCGCTCGGTAAGGAAGAGATCCGCAGCATTCTGGCCGAGCGCGGCGAGGTCGAAGTCCGCTGCGAGTTCTGCAATCGCGCCTACCGGTTCGACGCCATCGACAGCGAGCAGCTGTTCCGCGCACCTGCCGAGCAGACGCGCTCCGACACACTGCAATAAGCGCTCGGCGCCCGAGCCGGAGTGGCCCCGAAGGCAGGACGGGGAGCGTCGACGACGCGCTATTGATCGTATCCGGGCGATTCGCGGTCCAGTCGCCGCAGCAGACCCGGCCAGGCGAGCTGCGCACCCTGTCCCTTGGTAACCGCCCTTGCCATCTCCGGCGCGCCGTCGATGATCGCCTGGGGCACCGGAATGAGCTCGCCGCCCGCCTGCGCGCGCAGCTGGATGTTGCAGGCGGCCTCGAACAGGTACATCGCCTGAAACGCTTCGGGGATGCTGGCGCCGACAGTGAGGAGGCCGTGGTTGCGCAGCATGAGGAAGCTGCGGTCGCCGAGATCGGCGACCAGCCGCGGTTTTTCCTCGTCGCGCAGCGCCACGCCTTCGTAGTCGTGATAGCCGAGGCTCGCCAGCACGAAGATCGATTGCTGCGAGATCGGCAACACGCCGCATTTCTGCGCCGAAACCGCCACGCCGTTGAGGCTGTGCGTGTGCAGGACGCAGCCGGCGTCGCGGCGCGCGGCGTGGATGGCGCTGTGGATGACGAAGCCCGCCGGATTGATCGGGTGAGGCGAGTCCCCGAGCTTGCGCCCCTCGAGGTCCACCTTCACCAGGCTCGAGGCGGTGATCTCCTCGAACATCATCCCGTAGGGATTGATGAGGAATGCTTCCTCGGCGCCGGGGATTCTCGCGCTGACGTGCGTGAAGACGAGGTCATCCCAGCCGAACAGCGCGACGAGGCGGTAGCACGCCGCCAGGTCGACGCGCGTACGCCTTTCCTCGGCGTCAGATGCGCGCACGGCCTGCGCCCCTGATCTGCGCCAACACGGGTGAGCCGTCCGCGGCGCTCAGCCGGTTGCCTGCGCTGACTTGGCAGCAGCCGACTCGGGTGGGCTCTCCTCGCTGCTGCTCCACATCGCACGGTGCAGTTTCCAGTCACCGTTGACGTCCTTCCACAGCTGCATGAACTTGCCGTACTCGGTTCGTCCGTCGGGAAGCTCCATCTCGTAGATGCCCTGGCGATAGGTAATGTCGCCGAAGACGATCACCTCGCGCTCGTCGAACTTCGCCGGAACAGCCTGTGTTTCGAAAACGTTGCGGTAGTAGGAGCGGATCGCGGAGCGTCCTTCGACCACCGGGGAATTGGGTGGCATCACCTGCGCATCCTCCGTGTGGATCGCGGCCATCGCCTCGGCGTCGTTGTTGGCGCGCGCGGCTTCCCATTCCTGCGCGGCCTCGCCCGAGAAGATGAGTGCCTGTTCGCGCCGGCCACAGGCGGCCAGGGCGATCAACAGTGCCAACACAAAGCCGATGTACGCGGTCTTCATGTGTCCTCCTTCTGGCGCGAGACGGGTCAGCGACGCTCCGTAGCGAGAATACGCCCGCCCGACATAACGCGGTATACGTAGAGGTAACGCGGTATGTGTAGACGTAAACTATTGACCAGAATGGGTCTATCTAGAATATAAAGAAATCCTTATACTCGTTACCCATGTCGGTTCCCGTTCCTTTCGATCGCCTGATGCAACGCCTGCGCGCGGCGGGCGAGCCGACGCGCTTTCGCATGCTCGCCGCATGCGCCACCGGTGAGCTCACGGTGGGTGAGCTCTGCGAGGTTCTCGAACAGAGCCAGCCGCGCGTTTCGCGGCATCTGCGGCTCCTGTGCGACGCGGGACTCCTGGTGCGATTTCGTGAAGAGCATCGGGTCTACTACCGCACGCCGGTGCGCGGCGCGGGTGCCGATGCCGTGCGCGAGCTGCTCGCCGGTCTGGATGCCGGCGATCCCATCACCGGAAGCGATCGGATGCGCGCCGCGAAGGTACGCGCCGACCGCGCCGCGCAGGCAGCGGCGCATCTGCGCGGAACCGCAACCGGCGCGGCGCGCGACGGCGGTGGAGCGGGGCCGGGCGATTCCTTGCAGGCGGCGTTGCTAGAGGAAATCGGCAAGGATTCGATCGGGGAGCTGCTCGATGTCGGCACCGGCACGGGTCGCATCCTGCAGTGGCTCGCGCCGCGTGCGACGCAGGCCACGGGCATCGACCTGGAAAGCGAGATGCTGCGCATCGCGCGCACGACCGTACACGCCGCCGGCCTGAGTCACTGCGTGCTCCGGCGCGGCGACATGTATGCGCTGCCGTTCGCCGCGGCATCGTTCGACACCATCGCAATGGACCGGGTGCTCGCCGAAGCCCGGCGTCCCCAGGCGGTGCTCGCTGAAGCGGCCCGCTTGCTGAAGCCCGGCGGCCGGCTCATCGTGATCGAGGATTTCGATCGGCTCGAGCCGCTCGCCGCGCGCAATGCGCTCGCCACGCTGCGTGAGTGGCTGGCGCGCGCGGACCTGCATTGCGAGCGGCTGCGCCCCATCGAGGCCGGCAACCTGCACCTCATCCTCGCGATCGGCCGCCGCCAGGGTGCGCTCGACGCCGCCGCCTGATCCTGCTCGACCTGCCGCCGTTGCGAGCGCCATGCCTGAAGCCCCCATGCAACAAGCCAAAATAATCGTAAGCGACAGTGCGGCACGCCTGACGAGTCCCTGCGCCGTGTCCTTCGAGTTCTTTCCGCCGAACGACGCGGAGATGGAGCAGACGCTGTGGCAGTCGGTGCAGCGCCTGGCGCCGCTGCGCCCGCGCTTCGTCTCCGTGACCTACGGCGCGGACGGTTCGACGCGCGACGCGCACGCACAACGTCGTGACGCGCATCCTGCGCGAGACCGCGCTCACCGGCGCGCCGCACCTGACCTGCGTCGGCGCGAGCCGAGAGGAGATCCTGGACATCGCGCGTGCATACTGGGACGAGGGCATCCGCCACATCGTCGCGCTGCGCGGCGATCCGCCCCAGGGAACGGACGGCTACCAGCCGCACCCCGGCGGCTTCGCCTATGCGGCCGACCTGGTGCAGGGACTGAAGAGCGTCGGCGACTTCGACATCTCGGTCGCCGCCTACCCGGAAACTCACCCCGAAGCGCCGAGCGCCGAATTCGACCTCGACAATCTCAAGCGCAAGGTCGATGCCGGCGCGGCGCGCGCCATCACGCAGTTCTTCTTCGACACCGAGCTGTTCCTGCGCTTCCGCGACCGCTGCGCGGCGCGCGGGCATCGACGTGCAGCATCGTGCCCGGCATCCTGCCGATCACGCGCTTTCCGCAGATCCTGCGTTTCGCCGCGCGCTGCGGCGCCTCGGTGCCGGACTGGCTGCACCAGCGCTTCGACGGCCTGGACGACGATCCGGAGACGCGCCAGCTGATCGCGGCGAGCGTCGCCATCGAACAGGTGCGCGAGCTGCAGCGCCACGGCGTCGAGGAGTTTCATTTCTACACGCTGAACCGCGCCGAGCTCACCTACGCGATCTGTCACGCGCTCGGGCTGCGGCCGCAATCCGCGGCCCCGGCCGCCGCCGCCGCTTCCTGATCTGACGACCGCGCCAGGAGTCTGCATGCGTTCGCAACGTGTCGCCGAGTTCCGCCGCCTGCTGCAGCGAGCGCATCGTCATCCTCGACGGCGCCATGGGCACGATGATCCAGGGCTACCGCCTCGACGAGGCGGACTACCGCGGCGAGCGCTTCAAGGACTGGCCGCGCGACCTCAAGGGCAACAACGACCTGCTGATGCTGACGCAGCCCGCAGATCATCGACGGCATTCACCGCGCAGTACCTCGAGGCCGGCGCGGACGTCATCGAGACCAACACCTTCAACTCCACGGCGCCCTCGCAGGCCGACTACGGCACTCGAGGCGCTGGTCCACGAGCTCAATCTCGAGGCGGCGCGGCTCGCGCGCCGCGTCGCCGACGAGGTCGCCGCGCGAAACCGGCGCACCGCGCTTCGTCGCCGGCGTGCTCGGCCCGACCAACCGCACCGCCTCGCTGTCGCCCGACGTCAACGATCCGGGCTTCCGCAACGTCAGCTTCGACGAGCTGGTGGCGACCTACAGCGATGCCGGCGCGCGCTCTGCTCGAGGGCGGCGCCGACTTGCTCCTGGTCGAGACGATCTTCGACACGCTGAATGCCAAGGCCGCGCTCTACGCGATCGCGCGCGGTGATCGATGCGAGCTGGCGAGGACATGCCCGATCATGGTCTCCGGCACGATCACCGATGCCTCCGGCCGCACGCTGTCGGGCCAGACCACCGAGGCGTTCTGGAACTCGGTGCGCCACGCGCGACCCGCTCATCGTCGGGCTGAACTGCGCGCTCGGCGCACGCCAGCTGCGGCCGTACGTCGAGGAGCTGGCGCGCTCGCCGACACCTACGTCTGCGTGCTATCCGAACGCCGGCCTGCCCAACGCGTTCGGCGAGTACGACGAGACGCCCGCGGACACTGGCGGAGATCCTCGGCGAATTCGCCGCCAGCGGTTTCGTGAACATGGTCGGCGGCTGCTGCGGCACCACGCCCGAGCACATCGCGGCTGATTCGCGCGGCGGTGCTCGGCGTCTCGCCGCGGCGCGAGCTGCCGCAGCCGGCGTCGAAGCTGCGGCTCGCGGGCCTCGAGCCGCTCAACATCGGCAGCGACTCGCTGTTCGTGAACGTCGGCGAGCGCACCAACGTCACCGGCTCGGCGAAGTTCCGCAAGCTGATCGAAGCGGACGACTACGACGGCGGCGCTGGACGTCGCGCGCCAGCAGGTGCGAGAACGGCGCGCAGATCATCGACGTCAACATGGACGAGGGCATGCTCGATTCGCGTGGCCGCCATGACGCGCTTCCTGAACCTGATCGCGGCGCGAGCCGGACATCGCGCGCGTGCCGATCATGATCGACTCCTCGAAGTGGGCGGTGATCGAGGCGGGACTGAAGTGCGTGCAGGGCAAGGCGCGTCGTCAATTCGATCAGCCTGAAGGAAGGCGAGGAGTCGTTCCTCGCGCAGGCGCGCAAGGTGCGCCGCTACGGCGCCGCCGTCGTCGTGATGGCCTTCGACGAGCAGGGCCAGGCCGACACGCGTCGAGCGCAAGGTGGCGATCTGCGAGCGCTGCTACCGCTGCTCACGCGAGCAGGTCGGCTTTCCCGCCGGAGGACATCATCTTCGACCCGAACATCTTCGCGGTCGCCACCGGCATCGAGGAGCACAACAACTACGGCGTGGACTTCATCGAGGCCACGCGCGAGATCAAGCAGCGCCTGCCGGGCGTGCGCGTCAGCGGCGGCGTGAGCAACGTGTCGTTCTCGTTCCGCGGCAACGACCCGGTGCGCGAGGCGATGCACTCGGTGTTCCTGTACCACGCGATCCAGGCCGGGCATGGACATGGGCATCGTCAATGCCGGCCAGCTCGCGATCTACGAGGACATCCAGCCGGAGCTGCGCGAGCGCGGTCGAGGACGTGATCCTCAACCGCCGCCCCGATGCCACCGAGCGGCTGCTGAGATCGCCGGCGCGCTATCAAGGGCGAGGGCGGTCCGCGCAAGCAGGAGGACGGCGAGTGGCGCGAGTGGCCGGTGACCAAGCGCCTGGAGCACGCGCTGGTCAAGGGCATCGACGAGTTCATCATCGAGGACACCGAGGAGGCGCGCCTGCAGGCCGACCGCGCCGCTCGACGTCATCGAAGGCCCGCTGATGGACGGCATGAACGTCGTCGGCGACCTGTTCGGCGCCGGCAAGATGTTCCTGCCGCAGGTGGTGAAGTCCGCGCGCGTGATGAAGAAGGCCGTCGCGCACCTGGTGCCCTTCATCGAGCGCGAGCAACAGGCGGCGGCAGCCGCTCGCAACGGCAAGATCGTGATGGCGACGGTGAAGGGCGACGTGCACGACATCGGCAAGAACATCGTCGGCGTGGTGCTCCAGTGCAACAACTTCGAGGTCATCGACCTCGGCGTGATGGTGCCCTGCGAGAAGATCCTGGAGACGGCGCGCCGCGAGGGTGCGGACATGATCGGCCTGTCGGGCCTGATCACGCCTTCGCTCGACGAGATGGTGCACGTGGCGCGCGAGATGCAGCGCCAGGATTTCAAGCTGCCGCTGCTGATCGGCGGCGCCACCACCTCGCCGGCCCACACCGCGGTCAAGATCGATCCCGCAGTACGACGGCGCGGTGGTCTACGTGAAGGATGCCTCGCGCGCGGTCGGCGTGTGCCAGACGCTGGTCACCGCGCGGCGCGCGCCGGCGTTACGTCGCCGCGGTCAAGGACGAGCATGCGCTGCGCCGCGAGCAGCACACGCGGCAAGCGCACCGAAGGCGCCGCAGCTCACGCTCGGCCAGGCGCGGCCAACAAGCACCGCATCGACTGGAGTGCCTACTCACCCGCCGCGGCCCGCGTTCCTGGGCGTGCAGGTCTTCGACGACTATCCGCTCGACGGAGCTGGCGCGCTACATCGACTGGATGCCGTTCTTCAACGCCTGGGAATTCGCCGGCAAGTTCCCCGACATTCTCACCGACGCGGTGGTCGGCGAGGCGGCGAGCAACCTGTACGCGGATGCGCGGCGCATGCTCGAGAAGCTCATCGCCGAGAACTGGCTCAAGGCGCGCGGCGGTGGTCGGGTTCTTTCCCGGCCAACAGCGTCGGCGACGACGACATCGCAGCTCTACGCGGACGACTCGCGCCGGCGAGTGTTGCGCGCGGCTGCACCACCTGCGCCAGCAGAAGGGCAAGCCCGACGGACAGCCGCATGACTGCCTGGCCGATTTCGTGGCGCCGCAGGACTCGGGCGTCGCGGACTACGTCGGCGCGTTTCGCGGTCACCGCCGGCATCGGCATCGAAGCAGCACGTGCGCCGTTTCGAGCGCGCGCACGATGACTACAACGCGATCCTGCTCAAGGCGCTCGCCGACCGGCTGGCCGAGGCCTGTGCCGAGTGCCTGCACGAGCGCGTGCGCCGCGAGTTCTGGGGCTACGCGCCGCGAAGAGCAGCTCAGCAACGAGCAGCTGCATCCGCGAGGAGTATCGCGGCATCCGCCCGGCGCCCGGCTATCCGGCCTGCCCGGATCACACGCGAGAAGGCCACGCTTGTGGCGACTGCTCGACGTCGAGCGCAACGCCGGCATCCAGCTCACCGAGTCCTTCGCGATGTACCCGACGGCGGCAGTGAGCGGCTTGTATCTCTCACATCCGGAGGCGCGCTATTTCGCGGTCGGCAAGATCGACCGCGACCAGGTAGAGGACTACGCGCGCCGCAAGGGCATGTCGCTGGAGGAAGCGCAGCGCTGGCTCGCTCCGAATCTCGGCTACGACGCCGACGCGGACGCCGACGCTGCTTAAGACGCGTGGGTCGCGTAGAGGTCAGACTGCGACCGACTGAATCACGCGAGCAGCCCGCACCGGGCTTCACGAGGGTAGGTCTTCCCGACTTATCCACATTTCCCGAAACGCAACTGCCGGCATCGGGAGTTCCCGCGCAGCAGTTCGCGGTGCGCGGAAGCGTACCTTTGATGGAATCAAGAGTGACGGGGAAATGTGGATAAGTCGGGAAGACCTACCCTCGTGAAGCCCGGGCGCCTATCGGCAACGCGCAATGGCTTCGCGCGCCAGTGCCTCGATCGTCTTCCAGTCGCGTGCCGCGATCGCCCGGGCCGGCGTGAGCCAGGAACCGCCGACGCACACGACGTTCGGTTGCGCCAGATAGGACGGCGCAGAGTCCAGCGTGATGCCGCCGGTGGGGCAGAAACGAGCAGCGCAGGGGTGATGCCGGGCGACACCGCGAATTTCGCGCCGGCGTCGGCACTGGTCTGCAGATCGCGTGCCGACAGCACCGTGCCCGCTGCGACGATCGCCTCCGGTACCTCACGTGCGATCGACTCGATCGCCCGCGGCGCCGTGGCCGTACGCAGGGTGATTTCCATCGTACGGATACCGCCGCGAATCGGCGCGCGCGAGATCCACGGCCACTGCCGCATCCTCGACGTACGTCCTTCGACGCGTGCGTGAGGCGTTTTATGAGCGAAACCCGGCTCGATGGTATCTGCGGTGTCGCAGGTCTCGGCAACGTGCCGTACCGCGACGGCAGCTACGACTACTACGTGTCCGAACCTATCGTGCCGAACGATCCCAAAGGCGTCGGTGCGCTCTTCATGGCGGCCTCCGAGGCTGTGAGGTACCGCACTTGAGCTCGGGGAGGGGCTTTCGAGAACGCCCCGAGCTCAAGTGCGGTACTTCTCCAGCGACGACGCGGCTGTAGGCGAGCCGAACAGCACGCGCCAGTTGTGAACCAGGTAGAGGCGGGCGGCGACGGCCAGGATGTCGCCGATCATCAGCGTGCGCTGCCACAGCCCGCTCCACAAGCCGCGTTTTCTCTCCTTGATGACCTGGTGCAGCCCCGGCATCACGCGATGTTTCATGCGCGCGCCGGCGATCTTGGCGAAATAGTTCAGCGCGATCTCGATCTGGAAATTCCTCTGGTAGGACGGCGGCACGCGCTCCCAGACGTGGCGCTGCAGCGCCCGCTCGCCGCTGATGATCGGCGTGTAGTGCAGCAGCTGATTGAGCCAGTAGACGCGCCGGTCGCAGATGCCGACGAACATCTCGCAATCGCCCGTGAGCACCGGCGTGATCAGGCGCGTCACGATCGTGGCGTCGAGCCCGGTCACGTCCGCGTCGATGAACAGCAGCAGGTCGGAGCGCGCCGCGTTGACGCCCACCGCCATCGCGGTGGCCTTGCCGCAGTTCTCGCGCAACTCGATGACGTGCGCGCCGGCACGCTCCGCGCACGCCGCCGTGTCGTCCGTCGACCCGTCGCTCACCACCAGGACTTCCTCGATCAGCGGGTGATTGACCAGGGGTGCGATCACCGCTCCGATCGTGCGGCCTTCGTTGAATGCCGGAATGACGACTGAGGCGAGCATACGTGCGCTTCCTTGCGACAATGTAGCGGGTTCTGATTGCGCCGGCGAACGACAGTTCCTTTGGATTGCGGCGCACCCACCCGCAAGTCATTGATCCGTGTCAGGCAGCCCCCGTCTGCCTGCGCCATGCCTGCCAGCAGGCGCCTCTCTCATGCAACGGCGGATCGCGACGATGCTCCTGTCGACGTCCGCATCCGTCGTCGCCCACGAGCTGACGCTGATGCGCATGGCCGTGCGGCCCTGCCATACCGTGCTGCCGCACCAGCACGTGCCATCGCGCTGGATCGCATCGATCACGCGCAGCGTGCGCTCGGGCGAGCCGAACGAAACCAGCACCTGGTTCAGCGAGACGCGATTGAGCACCTGCGCGCCGGCCGCGGCCAGGTGGCGCGCGAAATGTTCGGCGTGACGGCAACAGCGTTCCACGATCTCGGCGATGCCACGGCGACCGAGTGTGCGCAACGCAGCCCAGACCTCGATGCCGCGCGCGCGCCGCGAGAGCTCGGGCGTGTAGTGCATCGGTTCGCGCAGGCCGTCGTCGGGCAGGTAGGGGGCGTTCAGCGCCACCGCGGCGCGCAGGTCCTGCGGCCGGCGCACGACGGCGATACCGCAGTCGTAGGGCACGTTGAGCCACTTGTGGGCGTCGATCGCCCACGAATCGGCCCGGGCATGCCCGGCCAACAGATGCCGGCGTTGCGGTGCCGCAGCGGCCCAGAGTCCGAACGCTCCATCGACGTGCATCCAGGCGCCGTTGGCGTGCGCCCAGCGCGCAATGTCCTCGAGCGGATCGATGGCGCCGGTATTCACGTTGCCGGCCTGCGCACACACCACGACCGGGCCTGCAACCCGCGGCAGGGCAGCCACTCGCAAGCGTCCTTCGTCGTCGGCCGCAACCCGCACGCAGCGGTCGCGGCCGATGCCCAGCAGCGCGAGCGAACGCAGGACGCTCGGATGCACCTCCTCTCCGGTCACGACGGTAAGCTCGGGCGCGCCGCGCAGTCCGTTGCGCTCGACGTCCCAACCCACGCGTTTCAGCACTGCGTGGCGTGCGGCGGCGAGGGCGGTGAAATTCGCCATCGTGGCGCCGGTTACGAACGCGCCCGCGGCATCGTGCGGCAGATGCAGGGCGGCGAGCAGCCATGCGAGCGCGATGCGTTCGAGCTCCGCGGAGACGGGCGAGGAAGCGACGAACCCCGCGTTCTGATCCCAGGCAGTGGCGAGCCAATTGGCCGCCACGGTGACCGGGAGCGATCCGCCGATCACGAAACCGAAGTAGCGACCGCTGGTTACGGCCACGGTGGCCGGGGAGCCGAACGTGTCGAGATCGTCGAGCACACGTGCCGGACTGTCGCCCTCGTCAGGCAGCGGCCCGCCGAGGGCCGCGAGTCGAGCGATGTCCTCGGCGAGAGGTGCGACGCGCCGCTCGGCCATCGATGCGCGGTAGCGCGTGCCGCGCATGGCAGCTTCCAGCAACAACAGCCGTTCCGACGGCGAGAGGCTCGAGGGTGCCTGCGCCGGCACCGACTGCGGTGGCCCCGATTGAGCGAGGTCAGTCGCCGTCGTTGCGGGCAGGTTGGCGGCGCTTGTCTTCACGCTCTCGCTCATCGGGCCAGGAGGATGACTGCCGGGCCGACCAGCCACAGCAATCCCTTGACCAGGAAGAACAGGAAGGCACCCGTGGCCGCCCGGCGCGAGAGGCGCTGCAGGCGTTGCGTGGCTACCGGTCGCCTCATCGCAACGGCGGCGTTCATTAGACAGGTGCTGCTCATGTGGAACGCCCCTTGAGGGCGGAGTGGGCGTGTGCGCTCTCATAGCGCGCACGCGTGAAAGGAATCAGCATCGGTACGCGCGCCCGGTACTCACGGTACTGCTCGCCGAGTGCCGCGATCAGGTCGCGTTCCTCGAGCTGGATGGCGATGAGGATGTAAGCGGTCGTGGCAACGGCGAACAGCAGATGGGCCGAGCTCATGACCGGTGTCGCCCAGAACGCGAACAGCCAGCCGAGGTACAGGGGATGACGCAGGTAGCGGTAAGGCCCCGGTGTGCGAAAGCCGATCGGCCGATAGGGCCGGCCGACCAGCTGCAGCCACACCTGCCGCAGGCCGAAGAGATCGAAATGATTGAGTAGAAACGTGGACACCAGCAACAGCAGCCAGCCGAACGCGAACAGTGCGTGGAGCACGGTGCGTGCGCCCGGGTCCTCGACGCTCCAGATGATGCCGCCCAGCGGCTGCCAGAACGCGAAGAGCACGATGAGTGCCACGCTCGAAGCGAGCACGTAAGTGCTGCGCTCTGCCGGTTCGGGCACCCAGCGCGTCAGCCAGCGCTTGAAACCGTTGCGGGCCATGGCGCTGTGCTGCACGGCGAACAGGCCGAGCAGCCCGACGTTCGATCAGCAGGCTGCGGATCAGGTCGCCGGCCGGGGCGGAATCGATCGAGCGCGGCACCATGAAGTTGCCGAGGAAACCGATCGCGTACAGAAACGTGGCAAAGAAGACGGCGTAGCAAAGTGCGCCGTATAGAGAAATAGAGACTCGTCGCAACACGGCACTCTCCCAGAATTGTGCTGGCCGTAAACACCCGGGAAGGTGTCGGCCACCCTCCCCCCAAAGGCGGCGGCATTCTGAGGAGGGCGTCATTCCGGCGCCTGAGCCGGCTGACTCATTTTCGCCCCGACCGCTGGGACAAATGTCCCGGTCCTGGCGGGCCCTGCACGGCCACCGTGCTCCGCCGTCAGACGAGCCCGGTATCGCGCGCCAAGACGATTGCCTGTGCCCGGGAAGAGACGTTCGAGCTTGCCGAAGATGCTGGTGAGGTGATTGCGGACCGTCTTCTCGCTGATGAACAGCTTGCCGGAGATCTGCAGGTTGCTCGCGCCCGCGGCCACCAGGCGCAGGATCTCCATTTCCCGGCTGGTGAGCTCGCCCAGTGCGAGGGCTGCGGCGCTGCGTGGCGGTTCAGGGGTCGCCGCCTCGTGGCCGAGGAACTCGGCGACCGCCGAACAGAAACGCGGCCACGCGGGTTCGCTCTCGAGGAGGATGTGGTTGCGTCCCTCGAGCGCCACGAAGCGGGCGCCGGGAATTCCCGCCGCGAGCAGGCGCCCCTGCTCGAACGGCACGCGCGCGTCGTTGCGCACGTGCAGCACCAGCGTCGGCGCCTGCACCTGCGCGAGGCGCTCGCTCACGTCGATCTGGCTGAGGGATTCGAGAATGCGCGCCGCCACTTCCGGCCGCGTCGTCCGGTGCATCAGGTCGGCGAACCAGTGCGTCTGCTCTTCGGTCGCGTCCGGAATGAACAGCGAGGCGAACAGCTGGCGAAAGGCCGGGTTGTCCTGACCCCAGCCGATGCGGATCATCTCGACCAGCGCCGTGCCCTCGCGCAACTGCTCCGGATCGTTGCGCCGCGCCCAACCCTGGGCATAGCCGCCGTACAGGATGAGATGGCTGACGCGGGTGGGATGGCGTACCGCGTACTCCACGGCGATCGCCGCACCCTGCGACATGCCAAACACCGGGAAACGCTCGGCGCCGGCGACGTTGATGATGCATTCCAGGTCCCTGACGTAGTACTCCAGGGCCAGGCGCTGGTCAGTCCAGTCCGAAAGCCCGCAGCCGCGGGGGTCGTAGCGCAGGATGCGGTTGTGGCGGGCGAAGAATGCGAACCAGTGGCGCCACACCGGGCTCTGCCAGTCGAACTCCAGGTGGCTGAGCCAGTTCGCCGTCTTGACGAGCGGTGCGCCCGAGCCGGCGAGCGCGTACGCCAGTTTCACGCCGTCGCCGGTGGTGAGGAAACGGATCGTCTGCTCGGGGGCGCTCGTTCGCATCGCTTGCCGTCGACCCTGTGCGGGGCTCGATGCGGCGACCTTCGCACGTGCGGGGCGAATGTCAACAACCGGCCTTTCCGGCCGTGCGCTGCGGCGTCAGCCGCCTTCGTAGGCGAACAGATAGCGGGTGCCGCCGAGGCCCCGCATCTGCCACAGGATCCACTCCTGCCGCTTGCGGACGTAGACCGACGGCGCATTGACCTTCAAACGCCGCGGATTGGGCAGAACCGCCGCGAGCAGGGCGCTGTCCGCCGCCGTCAGGCGCGCGGCGGGCTTGCGAAAATAGTACCTGCTGGCCGCGCCGACACCGTACACGCCGCGGCCGAACTCGGCGACGTTGAGGTAGACCTCGATGATGCGTTGCTTGGGCCAGAGCGCCTCGAGCAGCACGGTGAAATAGGCCTCGAACCCCTTGCGCGCGAAGCTCGGGCCCTTCCACAGGAACAGGTTCTTCGCCACCTGCTGCGTCAGCGTGCTCGCGCCCCGCAGCCGCTTGCCGTCGCGGCTGTCGCGGATCGAATCGTCGATGGACTTGAAATCGAAACCCCAGTGCTGGGGAAAGAGCTGGTCTTCGGCCGCGATCATGGCGAGCGGAGCGTTGCGCGAGATCTGGCGATAGTCGACCCACTGGTGGCGCAGCCGGTAGCTCTTCTCGCCGGCCAGCGCAGCGCCGACGCGGCTGCTGAGCATGAACGCCGTGGTCGGCGGATCGATCCAGCGCAGCGCCAGCACCAGCAGCACCGTGCCGGCGAGCCACAGCCCGGCGGCCCACGCGACTGCTCGCAGCAAACGCCGGCCGAAGCTGCGCCGGCCTGCATTCATCGCACTTGCGCTCACGCCCGTACGCGATTCGCGGGTGGCGCCGGCCTCATTTCGCCGCGACGCGGCGCGCTGACTCGATCGCCACTGATTCCAGCGGCGCATCGTCGTAGCCCTTGCGCCGGCCGGTGCGCACCTTCGCGATCTTGTCGATCACGTCCATTCCCGAGCTCACGCGCCCGAAGACGGCATAGCCGAAGTTGCCGGCGGAGTTGTCGAGGAAGCCGTTGTCCTTCAGGTTGACGAAGAACTGCGAAGTGGCGCTGTCCACCTGGTTGGTGCGCGCCATCGACAGCGTGCCGCGCTCGTTGCGCAGCCCGTTCTTCGCTTCGTTCTTGATCGGCGCGCGCGTCTGTTTCTGGTCGAAGTCCGCGGTGAGCCCGCCGCCCTGGATGACGAAATTGGGGACCACGCGATGGAAGATGGTGCCGTCGAAGAACTGCTCGTCGACGTACTCGAGGTAAATTCTCGACGCTGACCGGCGCCTCGTCGGGATAGAGCTCGACGGTGAACGCGCCCTGCGAGGTGGTGAACACGACTGATGGCTTCATTGGATCCTTACTCCAGCCGCCCGGCGGTGACACGATGGTGTCCTGCCAGGTCGCGAAGGCTGCGTATGGTACTCAAACCGTGCGCCGAAAACAGTGCGGCCACGGCCTCCGCCTGTACCAGGCCGTGTTCGATCGCGAGCCAGCCGCCGTTGCGCAGATGACCGCGCGCGCCCGCTGCGATGCGCTCGATGGCCTCGAGGCCGCGCGGCCCGGGGGTCAGCGCCAGGCGCGGTTCGGCGAGCACGCCGTCGCCGCGCAACGCGGCATCCTGCGACGCCACGTAAGGCGGATTGCTGACGATCAGGTCGAAATGCATGGCGCCCACCGGCTCGTACCAGTCGCCGATCTCGAAAGTCACGTTGCCCAGCTCCAGGCGTTCGGCGTTCTGCAACGCGACGGTGAGCGCGTCGGCGGATACGTCGGTGGCAGTGACCCGCGCATGGGGGCGTTCGCTGGCGATCGCAAGGGCGATGGCGCCACTGCCGGTGCCGAGGTCGAGCACGCGCGGGCGCGCGTCCACCGCTAGCACCTGCAATGCGAATTCGACCAGCAGCTCGGTCTCGGCGCGCGGCACCAGCACGCGCGCATCCACGTTCAGATCGAGCGACCAGAACTCCTTGCGGCCGGTGACATAAGCGAGCGGCTCGCCCTGCGCTCGCCGCACCAGGCTGGCGCGATAGCGCTGCGCCGCGCCGGCGGCGACGGCGACCTCGCGTCGGGCGAGAAGCTCGCCGCGGCTGCAGTCGAGCGCAACGGCGAGCAGGAATTCGGCCTCGCGGCGCGCATCCGCACCCAGGCCGGAGAGTTGGCGCGCGCCGGCGTCGAGCGCGGCGCCTACGGTCAGGTTGTCGTTGGTCATGACCCGATCGGAAGGTTTACGTACAATTGCGCGGATGCAAGTCTACTCCAGCGTGCTCGAGATGATCGGGCGCACCCCACTCCTGCGCATCAGCCGGCTCGACACCGGCTCCTGCGAGCTGTACCTGAAGCTCGAGCTCGATGAATCCCGGCGGATCGATCAAGGACCGCATCGGCGTGTCGATGATCGAGGAGGCCGAGAAGCGCGGCGCCATCAAACCCGGTGACACGCTCGTCGAGGCCACCGCCGGCAATACCGGCCTGGGCTTGGCGCTGGTGGCGTCGCAGAAGGGCTACCGGCTCGTCCTGGTGCTGCCCGACAAGATGAGCCAGGAAAAGATCTTCAACCTGCGCGCCATGGGCGCCGAAGTGGTGTTGACGCGCTCCGACGTCGCCAAAGGGCATCCCGAGTACTACCAGGACCTCGGTGCGCGGATCGCGAAGGAGCGCGGCGCGTATTTCATCAACCAGTTCGGCAATCCCGACAACCCCATCGCGCACGAGACCACCACCGGTCCCGAAATCTGGGAACAGATGGACGGGCGGCTCGATGCAATCGTGGTCGGGGTGGGCAGCAGCGGCACCATCGCCGGGCTCACGCATTTCTTCAAGAAGGTGGCGCCGGACCTCGAGATCGTGCTGGCCGATCCGCAGGGCTCGGTCCTGGCCGAGTACCTCCAGACCGGCAAGCTCACGCAGAAGGGGTCGTGGCTGGTCGAGGGCATCGGCGAGGATTTCGTCCCCAGCATCTGCGATTTCTCGATGACGCGGCGCGCCTACACGATTCCCGATTCGGAGTCGTTCGCCATGGCGCGCGCGCTGCTGATGCGCGAGGGCCTGCTGGCCGGTTCCTCGACCGGAACCCTGCTGGCCGCGGCGTTGCGCTATTGCAGCGAGCAGAAGACACCCAAGCGCGTGGTCACGTTCGCTTGCGACACCGGCAACAAGTACCTGTCGAAGCTCTACAACGATTTCTGGATGGAAGACCAGGGATTCGTGCGCCGCGACTCGCACGGCGACCTGCGCGACCTGGTCGGGCGGCTGCACACCGAGCACGCTGCGGTCACAGTGGGGCCGACGGACGTGCTGACGACGGCGCACAATCGCCTGCGCAACGCGGGCTTCTCGCAGTTGCCGGTGCTGGAGAACGAGCGCCTGATCGGCGTCCTCACCGAGGAGGACATCATGCGTTTCGCGTTCGGCCACCCGCAGCGTTTGTCCGCGGCGGTGCGCGAGGCGATGCAGACCGCGTTCATCAGCGTGCCCAAGGAAATGCCGGTGCACAGCCTCGTCTCGATCCTGCAGGTGGCGCCGTACGCGGCCGTCATGGACGGCGACGCCTTTATCGGCTTGATCACGCGCACTGACGTGCTCAACTATCTACGCCGCCAGGTATGAGAATTGTGTCCGCGCCAAGGACAGACCCGAGGGACTTATCCACATTTCCCCGTCACTCTTGATTACCCCTGACGTGCGCTGGCGTACCCCGCGAACTGGGTCGCCTGAACTGCCGCGTACGGTCGGTTGCGTTTCGGGAAATGTGGGTAAGTCCCTCGGGTCTGTCCTTGGCGCGGACACAATTCTCCAATCAGCTGACTGTTGCCTACAGGTGATGCGATGAAACAAGGCCAAAAGGCGGGTTTTGCGACCCGCGCCATCCATGCCGGCCAGTCGCCGGATCCGAGCACCGGCGCGGTCATGCCGCCGATCTACGCCACCTCGACGTACGCGCAGAAGAGCCCGGGCGTGCACCAGGGGTACGAGTATTCGCGCACGCAGAATCCGACCCGCATGGCGTACGAACGCTGCATCGCCGACCTGGAAGGCGGCACGCACGGCTTCGCCTTCGCCTCGGGGCTCGCCGCAACCGCCACAGTGCTCGAGCTGCTCGACAGCGGCAGCCACGTCGTCGCGATGGAAGACCTGTACGGCGGCACGCGGCGGCTGTTCGAGCGCGTGCGCAAGAGAACCGCGGCGCTCGAGTTCAGTTTCGCCGACCTGAGCGATGCGCGGTCGCTGGCCGCGAACATCAAGCCCGACACCAAGCTCATCTGGATCGAGACGCCCACCAATCCGACGCTGCGCCTGGTCGATCTGCAGGCGGTGGCGCAGTTCGCGCGCCAGCGCGGCGTCCTCACCGCGGTCGACAACACCTTCGCTACGCCCTGGACCCAGCGGCCGCTGGAGCTCGGCTGCGATATCGTGATGCACTCGGCCACCAAGTTCCTGAACGGCCATTCCGACATGGTCGGCGGCGTCGTCGTCGTCAAGGACGCCGCGCTCGCCGAGCAGATGGCGTTCCTGCAGAACTCGATCGGTGCCGTGTCCGGGCCGTTCGACAGTTTCCTCGCGTTGCGGGGGCTCAAGACCCTCGAGCTGCGCATGCGGCGCAGCAGCGAGAGCGCACTGCAGATTGCGCGCTCGCTCGAGCGGCATCCGAAGGTCGAGAAGGTGCTCTATCCGGGCCTCGAGAGTCACCCGCAGCACGCCCTCGCGCGCCGCCAGATGCAGAACGGTTTCAGCGGCATCGTGACTTTCTTCGTCCGCGGCGGGCTGGAGGAGGCGCGCCGCTGCCTGGAACGTTGCCGCATCTTCGCGATCGCGGAGAGCCTCGGCGGCGTGGAGAGCCTGATCGACCACCCGGGCATCATGACCCACGCCTCGGTCCCGGCCGACAAGCGCCAGGCGCTCGGTATCAGCGACACGCTCATTCGCCTGTCGGTAGGCGTCGAGGATGTCGAGGACCTGATCGCGGATCTGGACCAGGCTCTCGCTTGAGGCCTGCGGCTGTGGCCGCGGCGGGTCCGGTCTGCTAGTTTTCCGGTCACTACAAGAAGAGTCGATTTCAAGCTCATTTCGCACGGGAGGTCATTGCATGTACACAAAACCCAGCAGCCCGCAGAGCATCGGCCAGGTGCTCGACGGCTCGTTTCGTCTCACGGCCATGTCGTTTCGCCACGTATGGGTGTACGCACTTCTTGCCGGACTCGCCGGCAACGCAGCCGCCATCTACCAGTTCACGCGGGGTGGATCGTCCATGGCGGCGTTGGCGGCACAGCAGGACGCCGTCTATTGGTCTCTGGTCCTGGCTGGCTCGTTGCTCGGCGTCCTGTTCATGGCGGCGATCTATCTGCGTATCGACGCCATCGCCAGTGGCAGGACTGACGACGGCAATGCGCTTTCGGCTGCGCTGCCGCGCTGGCCGCTGCTCGTCGTCGCCTTCATCCTGTATTTCATCGCGGTGGCGGTCGGCCTGGTGCTCTTGATCATCCCGGGCATCATCCTGATGGTGAGCCTGATGCTCTGCACGGCCGTGCTGCTCTTCGAGGACAAGGGGCCGATTGCATCGCTGACGGGCAGCCATCGGCTGGTGTGGGGCCACTGGTGGCGCACGCTCGTGATCATGACGGTGGGAGGCATAATCGTCGCGGTGCTCTACATGATCCTCGGTGTGCTGGGTGGTGCCATCGCGCCGGTGCTCGCGGGCGGTGACGCGCTCATCGTAGGGCTGGTCACGACGGTCCTGGTATTGGCCCTGGCCGGCATTCTCATCACGCCGTTTTTCGTCGCACTCGGGCTGAACGTGTACTGGGATCTGAAGCTGCGCAAGGAAGGCGGCGATCTGGCGGCGCGCGCGCAGGCTGTCTAGGTTGCTCGAGTCCGCGTCGCGCTGGCTGTTGGCTCTCATCCTGTCGTCCTGCGCCGTCGCCGCGGCGCAGGACGCCGGGCGCGATGCGCTGTACGGCTGCCTCGAACAGTTCGAAGACGAAGCGCAGGGCAGCGTGCCGCGTTTCGCGGAAATCCAGCAACGCTGCCCCGACCTGAAGGCGGCGCTCGATGCCAGCCCGCATGCGGCCTGGCTGCCGGAGGAATGGTGGGGAGCGCATCTGTCCATCAACAGCCTCGCGGATCTGCACCAGCAGATCGACCGCGAATCCGCACAACACGCGCCGAAAGGCATCGACACCAGCGGCGTCGCCGCGGCGCTGGCCAGCCTCGGCACGGATGTGAGTGCGAAGGTGTCGTGGTGGGATCGCGTGCGTGAATGGCTGCGCAGCCGGCTGCAGACCGGGCAGGATGGCGAGTCGAGCTGGTTCTTCCGCTGGATCGACGAGCTGGCGCGGTATGACACGGCGCTGCGCATCGCCGCGTATTCGCTGTTCGCACTGATCGTTCTCGCCGCCGCGTTCATCGTGGTGAACGAGCTTCGCGCCGCGGGGGTCTTCGGACGGCGCGCCCGCACCGGCGCCATGCCCAGGGACGGAACCGGCTTGGGCGCGCGGGGGCGGGTGCTGACGTTGGACGACCTGGATCGAGTCGATCCGCTCGAGCGGCCCGCGCTGCTCGTCGCACTGGTCGTGAACGCGCTGGCGCGTTCGCGGGATCGTGTCGCCAACGCCGGCGCCACGCATCGCGAGCTGATCTCGCGTCTGCCACTGGGTTCGGAGCCGCAGCGCGGCGCCTTCAGCCATTTGATTCGCTGCGCCGAACGCGTGCGCTATGCAGCCTCGCCGCCGTCGCGCGCCGACCTGGACGCGGCAATCGCCAGTGGTCGGAGCCTGCTCGAATCCATTGCGCCCCGGGGCGCGCCAGCCGCGGCATGAGGGATCGGCTCATCACGCTCGCGTGCGCGCTCGGCGCACTCGCGCTCTTCTATACGATCTTCCTGCCGAAACCCCGGTCGAGCGAAGAAGAAAAGTACTCGCAGCCAACGGGGGTGGAGCGCGGCGACAATGGCTACGCGGCGGCGATGCGCTGGCTGACCGCTGCCGGAGTGCGGGTGGAGGAGCTGCGCAACCGCTATGAGACGCTCGGGCGGGGCCTGCCGCGTACCGGGAATCTGCTGATCACGACCCTGCCGCATCGGCGCGGCGTGCGCGATGCCGAGATCATCGACCTGCGGCAATGGGTGGATTCCGGCAATACCGTGCTCGTGCTCGCGGCACTGGCCGACACGCCGGATTGGACGATAGCTCTGGCCAGCTCCTACCTGCCGGAAGCCGTGCGTCAGCTCACGGGCGTCGGGTTCGAGGTGCCGGTCGAAGATTCGCAGGTGGCCGGCGCGCAGAGCCCTGATGCCGGCGAATCAGGCGCGGAGGCGGGAAAGGCGTCCTCGCTCGCCGACAATTTCCGGCGCTTGAACGAACCCACGAAGCACCGCATGGCGCCCAACCGTGCGCACCCACTGTTCGCGGGTGTTCGCACAGTCACCGCCGAATCGGAGTTTCCTGCGTCCGCATGGCGCGCCGTGCCGCCCTACGGCGGCTCGGTGCTGTCGCTGGCGCATGACGCCGACACGGGCCACGATGGCTTCTGGGTCCGCAATTACGGCAAGGGCCGGTACCTGATCAGCGGTTACGCGAGCCTGTTCGCCAACGAGCGGCTGGGCGATGAGGACAACGCGCAACTGCTCGCCAACATCGTGGCGCAGTCGCTCGGACCGCAGGGCAGGGTGCTGTTCGACGACCAGCACCAGGGGCTTAGCGATCTGTACGATGCCGAGGCTTTCTTCTCCGATGGCCGCTTGCAGGCCACGCTGTGGCTGCTGCTTGCGCTGTGGCTGACCTGGGTGCTCGGCGGCATTCGGCTGCGCGGCGTCGCGCGCGCGGCGCCCGCGCCGCGAGAAACGGCGTTCGTCGAAGCCACCGGCGGCTTTCTCGCGCGCGTGCTGCGGCCGGCGCAGGCCGGCGCACGCCTGCTGGAACTGTTCTTCAACGACCTGCGCCGCCGGTTGAGCCTCGTCGAGGATGGACGCCCGGTCTGGGACTGGCTCGAACGCCAGCCTGGCATCCGCCGCTCGGACCTGGATGCGTTGCGGGCCCACGCCGCGCGCCTCGCGAATGGGCGCCGTGTCGACCTGGTCCGCCTGCAGAATCTGCTCGTCAGCCTACAAGGAAAGGTATGAATGACATCATGCAAGCCGTTTCAGCGCGAGCGCTGAGCGATCACCTGCGCACCGAGCTCGGCCGCGTCGTGCTCGGCCTGGAGGTGCCGATCCGCATGCTGACGATCGCGTTGCTGGCGCGCGGCCACGTCCTGATCGAAGGTCCTCCGGGGCTCGGCAAGACCCTGCTGAGCAAGTCCCTGGCGCGCGCGCTCGGGGGCAATTTCAAGCGCATCCAGGGGACCGCCGATCTGATGCCGAGCGACATCACCGGCGTGCACGTGTTCGACTCGGCGCGGCAGAGCTTCGTGTTTCGCCCCGGTCCGATATTCGCCGACGTGGTGCTGGCCGACGAGATCAATCGCGCCGGTCCGAAGACCCAGTCCGCGCTTCTGGAAGCCATGGAGGAGAGGCAGGTGACCGTGGAGCGCGACCGATTCGCGTTGCCGCCGGACTTCCTCGTGATCGCCACGCAGAATCCGCGCGAGTTCGAGGGCACCTTTCCGCTGCCCGAGTCGCAACTCGACCGCTTCATGCTGCGCATCGAGATCGACTATCCGGAACGCACCGCCGAAGCCGAGATCCTCGGACGCTACGGCAATCTCGCCGCCGCGGAAGAGGCGATGGCGCCGGTGCGCGCGATCGAGCGCAGCGTCATCGAGCAGGCACGCGCCGATGCGGAAAAAGTGCACGTTTCTCCATCGCTCATCGACTACGTGCTCGATATCGCGCGCGCCTCGCGCGAGCACGCGCAGGTCTCGCTGGGCGTCTCCACGCGCGGTGCGCTGGCACTGCTGCGCGGCGCGCGCATCGCCGCGGCCCTGCGCGGCGCGGAGTTCGCGACACCCGATGACGTGAAGGAGCTGGCTCCCGCAGTGTTGGCACATCGGCTTCTGCTCACGCCGGAGGCCACGCTGGAGAATGCAACCGGGCGCGCGCTCGTGGCGCAGATCCTGGAGCGCACGCCGGTCCCGCGATGAGCCTGAGTGCGCGCGCCTTCACGCTGATCGCGCTGACCTTCCTGCTCGCGATCGTCGGCCTGTGGACACAGGACGAGACCTTGCACGGGCTGTGGCGATGGCCCGCCGCGCTGATCCTGCTCGGGCTCGCCATCGAAAGCGTGCTGGTGCGCCACAGGCGATTCGCCTTGCGCGTCGACGTTGCCCCGCGCGGCTACCTGGGCAGGCCGATGCAAGGCCGGATGGTGCTCGAGAACCGTGACCGTGCGCCGCTCGCCGTCGAGTTCGCCTGCGACGCGCCGCGCGGCATGGGCGCGCAGAGCGGTACGCGCGTGCTGCGCGCGACGGGCAGGCAACTGGTCGGCGAGCCGCTGGCGCTCATGCCGATGCGGCTCGGCGCATCGCCCTGGCCGGCACTGCGAGCCCGGGTACTGGGTCTGTTCGGCCTGGCGTGGTGGACGCGGCAGATTCCGCAGGAAGCCACTGTTGCCGTTGCGCCGGACCTGCTCGGCTCGGCCGCGTTGCGCGCGGCGAATGCCAACGAGGGAGCGACGGCGGGTCGGGCGCGCGGTTCCGGCGCCGAACTGCATCAGTTGCGCCAATACCGCCCCGGGGATCCACTACACCGCATCGATTGGAAGGCGAGCGCGCGCCGCGCCGGTCTCATCACGCGCGAATTCACGGAAGACCAGCACCTGGATGTGATCGTCGCGCTCGATGCGGGACGTTCCAGCCGGCTCTGCGCCGGAGCGCTCGATCGGTTGGGAACCTTCGCCAATGTCGCAGCCCGCTTTGCCGAGCATGCGATCGCGCACGACGATCGCGTCGGGCTGCTGGTGTACGCCGCACGGGTGCAAAGCGTCGTGTCGCCCACGCGCGGCCGGGCCGCTGTCACGCGTATCCGCAGCGCGCTCGAGGCATTGGGCAACGAAACCAGCACCGGCGCGACGGAGTCGAGTCCGCTCGCCGCGGCGCTGCGCATCCGCTCGCTGGCGCGGCAACGCGGCCTCATAGTTCTGCTCACCGATCTGGACGATGTAACGACCGGCGGTGAGCTCGCGCGCGCCGTGCGGCTGCTGCAGATGAGGCATCTGGTGATCGTCGCGGGAGTCGCCGCACCCGAGATCGAGCAACTCGCGGCTGCGCCGGCGCGGGCGTGGCCGGATCCATACCGTGCCCTGGCGGCGCGCGAATGGCAGGCACGCTCGCGCGCCCAGCTCGCATCCCTGCGTAGCGCCGGAACGCCAGTCATCGCCGCACGCGCGAACGACCTCGAAGCCGCGGTGCTCAGCTACTACGCCAGGCTCCGGCGCAATCGCCGCGTGTAGTGCCGTTCCAGGTCGGGAGAGATCAGCCCGACTTATCCACATTTCCCCGTCACTCTTGATTACACACGACGCGCGCTGACGTACCCCGCGAACTGCGCCGCCCGAATATCCGCGCCCGGCAGGTTGCGTTTCGGGAAATGTGGGTAAGTCGGGCTGATCTCTCCCGACCTGGTACTACTTCAGCGCGCGCGCCAGGCGATCGCCGCCGAGCATGGCGACCATGACTATCCACCAGGCGAGACCGATCACGATGCGAATCGCGAGGCCGAAGCTCGGATCGGGTGAAACAAAGCCTTCGATGACGCCGCAGCCGATGAGCAGGAGCGCGCACGGCACGAGGAGCTTCGCGATGCGTGCGCTGGCAGCTTGAAACGCTTGACGGCGAGTGTGCTCGCCCGGACGCACCAGCGCCTCGCCAAGGCTCGCGCCCGCCGCACCGGCGATGCACACCACGCTCAATTCCACCAGGCCGTGGGCCACGACGAACTTGAACAGCCGCAGGCCGAGGTCGTATTGAGCGGCGAAGGCGAAGATCCCGCCCAGCATCAGCCCGTTGAGGGCGATGATGTAGAAGGTGCCGAGGCCGAACAGCGCGCCAGCGGCGAAGGCGAACAGCGTCACCGCGATGTTGTTGGCGAGGATCTGCACCGACAGCACCGAGGAGGGGACGACGTTGAGCAGCTGATCGGTCCACAGCTCACCCCGCTCGACGCCTTCGATCATGCGTTCGGAGGCGACCAGGCCGATCAATTCCGGATGAGTGTCGATGAGCCAGGCGCCGGCTGCCGCGCTGAGCACGAAGAGCAGCGTCACCCAGAAGAGCGGCAGGCGCAGCGAATGCATGATCTCCGGAACGTCGTCGCGCAGCAGGCGGCGCAGGTCGCTGATCCAGCGGTGCGGCGGACGATGCAAGGCGGCGTGCAGGTTGGCATATAGCGATTCGAGCGCATTGCGGGTGCGGCTGCCGGGCATCACGCGCCGCGCGAGTGCCAGATCGCGCGCGACTGCCCGGTAGCCTTCCGCCATCTCAATCGCTTCAGCCGTCCCGGCGGCGCGCTTTCCAGCCAGCCGAGTCGACAGTGCCGCCAGGCGCTGCCAGGCGCCGACGCGCCGCTCGAGCCAGCTGCGTAACGCGTGATCCGTGGTGGAGCTCATCGTCAACCTGCGCGCGCCTGGAGCAGGGCCCGCAGCCGGGCGAGCAAGTCGGCGTCGTTCAAGTCTTCGATCTCGGCTGCATCGGCGTCCACACGCCGCAGGATCTTCTGCGCGAGCGGTCTGCGTGCTTCGGGTGCGAGCTCGTTCCAGCGGGCGAGCAGCTCATCGACGATTTCGGCCAGGCGCGGATCGAGTGCGCCTTGCGCGAGCCCCGCTACGCTCGAGGGCAGCGAGCCGCCGCGGTCGTAAACGAGCAGCGTGCCTGCCGCGAGATCGCCGATGCGCACGTGCTGGGCGGTAGAGAGCGTCACCGCCAGTCCCAGGCAATAGAACACCGGCAAGCTGTCGATCAGGCGAAATACGTTGCGAATCAGCAGTGCGCCGACGCCGGGCGTGGCTCCCTCGCGCGTCACGATGCGCACGCCGGCAATGCGCTTGCCGGGTGTGCGGCCGTGCATCGCGATTTCCAGCACCGGGTGATACAGGAAATAGATGAGTAATGCGGGGAAGACGACAGTAAAGAAATACGATCCCGGCCCTGCACCGTCGCCCGAGTTCCCCTCGCCGTCGCCGACCCCATCGCCGAACAGCGTGAATCCGCCGGTAAAGACGAAGATGCCGACTACCCACCAGGCCATCGCCAGCAGCAGGCGGATGTGCCAGTCGATGATGAAGGCGTAGCTGCGCCCGCCCGCACCGGCGAGCGGCAGCGAGACCGCCACGCCCGTGACGCTGTCTATCGCGAGGTCACCGCTCTGTATCGCGCCGCCGTCCGCTGCCGTGCTCATTCCGTTTCCGCCAGTTGCTCGGCCTGGTGCTCCTGGATCAGCGGGTCGACGATGTCTTCGAGTCGCCCATCCATGACGTCATCCAGTCGATACAGGGTGAGATTGATGCGGTGATCGGTCACGCGCGCCTGCGGGAAGTTGTAGGTGCGGATGCGTTCGGAGCGATCGCCGCTCCCCACCTGCAGCTTGCGGCTCTGCGCCTGCTCGCGCTGCTGCTTCTCCTGTTCCGCGGCGAGCAGCCGCGCGCGCAGCAGCGACATCGCGCGCGAGCGATTCTTGTGTTGCGAGCGCTCATCCTGGCACTCCACCACGATTCCGGTGGGCAGGTGCGTGATGCGGATCGCCGAATCGGTCTTGTTGACGTGCTGCCCGCCCGCACCGGAGGCGCGATAAGTGTCGATGCGCAGCTCGGCCGGGTTGAGCTCGACATCCTCGATCTCTTCCAGCTCGGGCAGGATCGCGACCGTCACCGCGGAGGTGTGGATGCGGCCCTGGGCCTCGGTGGCCGGGACGCGCTGCACCCGGTGTGTGCCGGACTCGAATTTCAGGCGCGAGAACGCTCCCTTGCCGACCACGCGGCTGATGATCTCGCGATACCCGCCGTGCTCGCCCGGGCTCTCGCTCAGCACCTCGACCCGCCAACCCTGGCGTTCGGCGAAACGCGCGTACATCCGGAACAGGTCTCCCGCGAAGAGGGCGGCCTCGTCGCCGCCGGTGCCGGCGCGCACCTCGAGGAAAATATTGCTGTCGTCGCGCGGGTCCTTCGGGATCATCAGGCGGCGCAGGGTCTCGGCTTCCTGCTCGAGCCGGCGCCTGCAGGGAGCGCGATTCCTCGATCCCCAGCTCGCGGGTCTGCGGATCGCGGTCCGCTGCCATGTCCTGGGCGGTGGCGAAATCCTGTTCGGCCTTGAGATATTCGCGGTAGCGGTGCGCCACGGGCTCCAGGCGCGCGTATTCGACCGAGAGATCGCGGAAGCGATTCTGTTGTCCAATCACTTCCGGCTCGGCCAGCAGGCGTGCGACCTCTTCGAAGCGCTCGTTGAGCCTGTCGAGCTTCTGGCGAATGCTGGCTTTCATGCGGGCGGCGCGATTGTAGCCTACCGAACGCCCGCGAACGTTTATAGTAAGTCCATGAGAATACTGACTGTTTGCATCCTGTCGGCCCTTGCACTGCTCGAGGCGTGCGCCAGCGTAGCGCAGCAGCGAACGGCGGCGCCCGCACCGGCCGAGCCGCTGCCGGAGGGGGATGCCAATTCGCACCTGGTGATCGCGGAGATCGCCCTGCAACGCGGCGATTACCGCAGCGCCGCCGACGAATACGCCGCGGCGGCGCGCCTCTCTCCGGACGCTGCCCTCGCCGGGCAGGCGACGCGCGTGGCATTCGAAAGCGACCAGCCTTCGGCGGCGGCGCGCAGCGCGCGCCGCTGGATCGAGCTGGAGCCCGGCAATGCAGATGCGCATCGCTATCTGGCCGTGGCCGCGCTGCGCCTGCACCGCATCGACGAATCGACCCAGCAGTTCGCGCACCTGTTGCGCACCACGTATCCGAACCCGGCGGCGGGCTTCGTCGACCTGACGGGGGTGCTCGTCGAAGAAGACGACGCCTACGGCACGTTCCTGGTGATGTCGAAGCTGGCCGCGCAGCAACCGAAGCTGCCCGAAGCCCAGTACGCGCTCAGCGTCGTTGCCTTGCGCGCCTACAACTATGCGCTCGCCACGTCGAGCGCGCGGCGCGCGCTGCGTCTGAAACCGGACTATCTCGACGCCGAGCGGCTCCTGGCACGCGCCCTGGTGGTGAGCGGCAGGAACGACGAAGGGCTGAAGATCGCGCGAGCCCGCGCCAGGAGCACGGGCGATGCGATGTCGCGCCTGGAAGTCGTGATGCTCCTCATCGCCAGCGGCGATGAAGAGGCCGCGCTCGGCGAGCTGGAACAGTTGCGCGAAGTGCCGGAGACCAAGGTCGAAGCGCTGCGCGTGCTGGCGACGCTCGAGCTCGGCTCGGGGCGTTTCGAGGAAGCCACCCAGCACTTCCAGGAGCTCGTCACCACGGGCCGCTACGTGAGCCTCGCGTTGTATTCGCTCGGCTCGATACACGAGCGGCGCCGCGATGAGAGCCGCGCCATCCGCTACTACGCGCGAGTCGCATCAGGACCGTATGCGATCGATGCGCAGCTGCGGGCGGCGAAGCTGCTGGCGCTGAGCGACCAGCGCGAGCAGGCCAACCAGCTGCTCGACGACTACGTGGTGGAGAATCCCGAGGCGGAGGCCGACATGGCCATCGGGCGCGCGCGCCTGCTGAGCGACGAAGGCGATGCGGCAACGGCGCTGGCGTTGATCGACGCCGCGCGCGACCGTCATCCCGACGCTCCGGGATTGAGCTACGCGCGCGCAATCACGCTGGAGCGGCTGGAGCGTCCCGACGAGGCGATCCGCGAGCTGGAGGAACTGCTGGCGCGCCGTCCCGACGACCCGGTGGCGCTGAACGCACTCGGGTATACGATGGTCGAGCATCAGCGCGACGTGAAGCAGGCGCACGCGATGATCCGCAAATCGTTGCAGATGACACCGGATAATCCCGCGGTGCAGGACAGCCTGGGCTGGGCCCTGTTTCGTTCCGGAGACGAGCGTGGCGCGCTCAAGTGGCTCGAGCGAGCGTACGCCACGGAGAAGGATGCCGAAATCGCCGCGCACGTGGGCGAGGTGTATTGGGCGCTCGGCGACCGCGCCAAGGCGCGCGAAATCTGGAACGCGGCGCTGGCGGACGAGCCGACGCATCGCTATCTGCTCGAAACGCTGCGGCGCCATCCAGAATAGAATGAAGAAGCCGGGGCCAGGAAATCAGACCGACTTATCCACATTTCCCGAAACGCAACTGCCCGTACACGGTGATTCGGGAGTGGCAGTTCGCGGGGTACGTCAGCGCACGTCAGGTGCAATCAAGAGTGACGGGGAAATGTGGATAAGTCGGTCTAATTTCCTGGCCCCGGCTCTTCTGATTGCGTTTGTTTCGCTGGCGGGCTGTCGCACCGTCCCGGTTGCCGAGTCGGTCGACTGGCCTGCCGAGAAGCGTGCGCGTCAAGAGCTGACGGCGTGGGAGATGTCGGGTCGCGCGGCGGTTGCGACCGCGAATGACGGCTGGAGCGCGGGGATTCGCTGGATGCAGGAAGGCTCCGCCTCGGAGCTCAGCCTGTCGGGCGCGCTCGGCATCGGCGGCGTACGCGTGCGCAGCGATGGGGAGGTGTTCACCATCGACACCAGCAAGGGCGAACATATTGAAGCGTCGGATGCGGGTGCCGCGCTCGCACAGAGGATCGGTGTGGACCTGCCGGTGCGCAACCTGCGTTTCTGGCTGCTTGGCGTACCGGCTCCGCAATCGACGGCGGTCGAGTCGCTAGATGAGCGCGGGCGGCTTCAGGAGTTGCAGCAGGATGGCTGGGTGAGCACGTTCGACAAGTACGCCTTGCACGCCGGCAGATGGCTGCCGGGACGGGTACAAATGACGCAGGGAGACTACCGTATTCGCGTCGTCGTCAGCCGCTGGCAGCTCGAATGAGCGGCGACGCTCAGAGCCATCGGGCTGGCGGCCCGGCGCCGCCGTGGCCCGCGCCGGCGAAGCTGAATCTCTTCCTGCACATCGTGGGGCGCCGCCCGGACGGCTACCATGAGCTGCAGACGGCGTTTCAATTCATCGATCTGTGCGATGAGCTGGATTTCGTCCCGCGAGGCGATGGCCGCCTGACGCGTCAGAGGGGTTCCTCGTACGTGCCCGAAGCCTCGGATCTTGTAATGCGCGCCGCGCAAGAGCTGCGTGAGGCGGCCGCAGAGCGACGACGCGACGCGAACGAGCTGGGTGCGGACATCTCGGTACGCAAGCGCATCCCGCTCCAGGCTGGGCTGGGAGGCGGCAGCTCGGATGCGGCGACGACCCTGGTCGCGCTCAACTGCTTGTGGGACCTTGGGTTTACTGCCCAGGAGCTTGCCCGCATCGGGCTCGGCCTGGGCGCAGACGTACCGGTCTTCGTCCTCGGCCAGGCTGCCTGGGCCGAGGGTATCGGCGAGCGGCTGCAGCCGATTGAGCCGCCCGAATCGGCTTATGTCGTGGTTCGCCCCGACTGCGCCGTCAGCACCGCAGAGATTTTCCAGGCCCCTGAATTGACACGAAATTCTCCCCCCATCACAATACCCGCCTTTTTTGGCTCGGGTGGACGTAACGACTGTGAGCCGGTGGTCCGCGCGCGTTACCGCCCGGTGGCCGAAGCACTCGATTGGCTCGGCCAGTTCGCGCCGGCGCGGCTCACCGGTACGGGATCCTGTGTGTTCGCCGCAGTGGCGAACGAGGAGCGCGCGCGCGCGGTGCTGGCCGGGTTGCCAGGCCGATGGGAGGGCTTCGCGGTCCGTGGGCGCAATCGCTCGCCGTTGCAGGATCGCCTGGCGGCGCGGAAGGGGGCCGAGGTCGACAGCGAGTAAGCTTGAGCGCGGTTGGGGTGTCGCCAAGCGGTAAGGCAGCGGGTTTTGATCCCGCCATTCGGAGGTTCGAATCCTTCCACCCCAGCCAATCTCGCGGCGGCAGGCGTGAGGTGAAAGCGAGGTCGGGCACAACCGCCGGATAGACACGTGTCGAGAGGAACTGGCGTGGAACGATCTTCGATGGCGCTGTTTTCGGGCAACGCGAACCCCGCGCTTGCCCAGGAGATTGCGCGTCATCTGCACGGTGCCGCTCGGGCGCGCCTCGGTGGGCCGCTTCAGCGACGGCGAGGTGAACGTCGAGCTGATGGAGAACGTGCGCGGGCGCGACGTCTTCATCGTGCAGCCGACCTGCCCGCCGGCGAACGACAAGCTGATGGAGCTGCTGGTGATGGCGGACGCGTGCCGGCGCGCCTCGGCGGCGCGCATCACGGCGGTGGTGCCGTATTTCGGCTACGCGCGCCAGGACCGGCGGCCGCGCGCGACGCGGTCGGCGATCACGGCGAAGCTGGTGCGCCAACATGATCGCCGGGGCGGGCGTGAGCCGGCTGCTGACGGTGGACGTGCACGCCGAGCAGATCCAGGGATTCTTCGACATCCCGGTGGACAACGTGTACGCATCGCCCGTGCTGCTCGGCGATGCCTGGAAGCAGGGCTACGAGGACATGGTCGTCGTATCGCCGGACGTCGGAGGTGTGGTGCGCGCACGCGCGCTCGCCAAGCGCCTCGACGACGCGGACCTCGCGATCATCGACAAGCGGCGGCCGCGGCCGAACGAGTCGAAGGTGATGAACATCATCGGCGAGGTGCAAGGCAAGACCTGCGTGATGGTCGATGACATGGTCGACACGGCGGGCACGCTGTGCCACGCGGCGCAGGCGCTGAAGGACGAAGGGCGCGAAGCGCGTGGTGGCGTACATCACGCACCCGGTGCTCTCCGGCCAGGCGGTCGAGCGCATCAGCCAGTCGGTGCTCGACGAGATGGTCGTCACCGACACGATTCCATTGAGCGCGGCGGCGAAGGAATGCCGCCAGATCCGCCAGCTGAGCGTGGCGGGGCTGCTCGCCGAGACCATCCGTCGCATCCGCGACGAGGAGTCCGTGAGCTCGCTGTATATTGATTAGTCGCCGGTGCGGGCTCGTGCAGGCTTCGCTCGGGCGGGTGTTTTCAGGACCGTCGCGGACACGATGTCCGCGTCGGAGCCCCCACGGATGGGTTTACGGCGTTCCTGAAAACACCCGCCCGAGCGAAGCCTGCGCGAGCCCGCGCCGGCACCTTTGGTCGCAGCGCTGGTCGCGGCGCTGCGTGTTGAAGTAGCAACTGGAGACGATCATGAAGATTTCTTTCGAGCTCGGCGCCGAGTTCCGCGATGACCAGGGCAAGGGTGCGAGCCGCCGCCTGCGTCGCTCGGGACTGGTGCCTGCGATTCTCTACGGCGGCCATCGCGAGCCGCGCTCGCTCGCCGTCAGCCATCAGAAGCTGCTCATCCTGCTGGAGAACGAGCGCTTCTATTCGACCATCATGAACCTCAAGGTCGGCGACCAGACGCAGGCCGCGATCCTCAAGGACGTGCAGCGCCACCCGGCGAAGAATGCCGTGCTGCACCTGGACCTGCAGCGCGTGGTCGAGAGCGAGAAGATCCGCATCCGCATTCCGCTGCATTTCAAGGGCGAAGCGGTGTCGCCGGGCGTCAAGTCGCAGGGCGGCATCGTGTCGCACCAGACGACGGACGTGGAAGTCAGCACGCTGCCGAAGGATCTGCCCGAGTTCATCGAGGTCGACGTGTCGGAGCTGGCGCTCAACCAGTCGCTGCACCTTTCGGATCTCCAGTTGCCGCAAGACGTGACGCTCGTGGAGCTCGCACACGGCCGCGACGGTACCGTGGTCTCGATCCATGCCCCGCGTGCCGAGGAGCCGGAGCCGACTGCGGTCGTCGCGGAAGGCGCGGTGCCGGTGGAAGGTGCGGCTGCGGTCGCCGGCGCGCCGGGGGCGCCTGGTGCGCCTGGCGCAGCACCGGCCACGGCGGGAGCTGCTCCTGCTGCGGAAGCGGGCAAGAAGGACGAGGCGAAGAAGGACGAAGGCAAGAAGGAAGCGCTCCGAAAAGAAGGTGGCAAAGAGGGCGGCAAGAAGTAACGGCGCCGTCGGCGAACGGTCAAAGGTCGTTACCGGGAAGGCCGCCGTCGGACGGCGGCCTTCCATTTTCATGGCCACAACTCCACTTCGTCTGCTCGTCGGACTGGGCAATCCCGGGCCCGAGCACGCGCTCACGCGCCACAATGCGGGCTTCTGGTTCGTGGATGCGCTGGCACGCGCCCATGGCGGGCATTTCCGCGAGCATCGCAAGTACCAGGGCGAGCTGGCGCGCATCCGCATCGGCGAGCGTGAGCTCGAGCTCCTCAAGCCGATGACGTACATGAACCGCAGCGGGCTGGCGATCCGCAGCGTCGCGGACTATTTCCGCATCGCCCCGGCCGAAATCATGGTGGCGCACGACGAGCTCGACTTGCCCGTCGGCGCCGTGCGCATGAAGTTCGGCGGCGGCGCGGGCGGGCACAACGGACTGCGCGACACCATCACCCACCTCGGCGACGAGTTCTGGCGCCTGCGCATCGGCGTGGGGCATCCGGGCAACAAGGACGAAGTGATCGACTATGTCCTGCGCCGCGCGCCGCGCGCGGAAGAAGAGGCGATCATCCAGTGCGTGGCTGAAGCGGTCGACGTCATGCCGCTGGTGCTGGCGGAAGGCTCCGAGAAGGCGATGAACCGGCTGCACCGCAAGCGCGAGCCGGCGGCACCGAACGGCGAGAAGTAGCCAACCCGCATGCCCATTCAATGTGGAATCGTCGGGCTGCCCAACGTGGGCAAGTCGACTCTGTTCAACGCGCTCACGCGCGCGCAGATCGCGGCCGAGAACTATCCGTTCTGCACCATCGATCCGAACGTCGGCGTGGTGCCCGTGCCCGACCCGCGCCTCGCGCAGCTCGCCGCGATCGCCAGGCCCGAGAAGATCCTGCCCACCACGGTGGAGTTCGTGGACATCGCCGGGCTGGTGGCCGGCGCTTCCAAAGGCGAGGGCCTCGGCAACCAGTTCCTCGGCCACATCCGCGAGGTCGATGCGATCGCGCACGTGGTGCGTTGCTTCGTCGACGACGACGTGGTGCACGTGTCCGGCAGGATCGACCCGCTGGCGGACATCGAAGTGATCAACACGGAGCTGGGGCTTGCCGACCTCGACACCGTCGAGCGCAGCCTGCATCGGGCGGGCAAGGCCGCGCGCGCCAACGAGAAGGACGCGATCGTGCGTCAGGCACTGCTCGAACGGCTCAAGGCTCATCTGGATTCGGGCCGCCAGGCCCGTTCGCTCGCCTGCAGCGAGGCGGAACGGCCGATGCTGCGCGAGTTGCATCTGCTCACTGCCAAGCCCGTGATGTACGTCGCGAACGTCGCGGAGAACGGCTTCTCGGACAACCCGTATCTCGCGGCCGTGGAAAAGCTCGCGGTCGCGGAGAATTCCATCGTCGTGCCGGTGTGTGCATCGATCGAGGCGGAGATCGCGCAGCTCGAAGAAGCCGACCGCGGCGATTTCCTGCGCGAGCTCAAGCTCGATGAGCCGGGGCTCAATCGCGTCATCCGCGGCGCGTACCGGCTGCTCGGGCTGCAGACTTTCTTCACCGCGGGCCCGAAGGAAGTGCGCGCCTGGACCGTGCGTGCCGGATCCACGGCGCCACAGGCGGCCGGCGTCATTCACACCGATTTCGAGCGCGGCTTCATTCGCGCGGAAGTCATCGCCTTCGCGGACTACGTCGCCGGCAAGGGCGAGGCGGGCGCGCGCGAGGCGGGGAAGTTGCGCCTGGAAGGCAAGGAGTACATCGTTGCCGAGGGCGACGTGATGCACTTCCGCTTCAACGTCTGAACGGAGCGCTGGCGGAAGGACGTGACCATTGGAGCCTGAGCCCTGGGGAGGAACTCAATGCAACGATCAATCGCGTTTGTGATCTGCGGGTGTCTCGTGCTGCAAGGCTGCACGTCGCTCCAGGGTGTGCAGGTGCCGCGGGCTCCAAACGAGCGCGCCGCGGTCAAGGTCGGCGAGACCGTCGAGGTCACGACCCGCACGGGGTCGCCGCAACGGTTCAAGGTCACCGAGGTGACCGACGATGCGCTGGCGGGGAAGGACGTACGCGTCGCCTATGCCGACATGACCAGCCTGCAGGCGATGCGGGCGGATAACGCGCAGACCGGAGTCGTGCTCTATATCGTCGGCGGGGTGGTCCTGGTGGCGCTGGTAGTGGTTCTTGTCGATGCGCTCGGCAAGGCCGGCGCCGGCTCTACATATTGAGCCGGCACACCTGATTGACGAGAGGGCCGCCGCCCGTGGATGGGCGCTTCCTTGACACCGGCGGGTCCCGTCCCGACAATCGCCGCCCGATTCGATCCCTGTCGGGCGGCCTGCAGTGGTGAGGTAGCTCAGTTGGTCAGAGCGAGGGATTCATAACCCCTAGGTCGGCGGTTCGATCCCGCCCCTCACCACCAATTCTCTCAACGAGTTCCGTGCCGGTGCGCTCCACCTCGCACCAAAAAACAGCCGGCTTCTTGCGCCAGGAAGTCTTCCAGCGCGCTAGTGAAACAGCCTTGACGATTCGCTGCCGTTGAGCCTTGATTGAGCAAAGGGCACCGCATGGCCAGCCATGAGCGCAGGGCTTCCTCTAAGGGCATTCGTCAGCAGCGCGACATGGAGCCGGCGATAGATATCCGAGTTCGCGCTTCTACTCTTCAAGAAGCGGGGCGAGCCGCTTCCCTACGAACTGCCTCACTACACGACACGGCAAATTCGGAGCTACGCAAGACAGGCACATTACCTGGCGGGCCGAGTAGTTCGGATCATGGGCAAATTCGCCAAACCCCCGCCCAAGTCATGGCAAGCAAGGAACATCCGCCCTGAACCAACTGGAGCCAACTCAGGCCCGGCACGATGGCGGGCTATCTTGTCCACCATCGGGACGATGTCCACCATTATTGGACAAGTAACCGACAGTGGACAAAACGCTTGTCCACTCGTACTCTATGTCCACGAATAGTGGACAGCGCGTATAAATGGACAAAGTGCACCATATGATCCTCCGAGACACCGCAAAGGCCTTGACTCATCAAGGCCTTAAGACTGACGTGGCTGCGGCGAATCCGCGCGCTGCCAGAGGCCCAGAAATCGACGGCACTCTGCGTTTTCGCTTTGGTGGACGCGAAACCCTCCGAACCGTCGAACTCAAGCGCTATGTGACGCCTGCGACACTAGGGGCAATCCATGCACAACTCACCAGGCGCGCCGATCGCCCACTACTCGTTACTGAATATATAACTCCGCCTCTTGCCGACCGCCTGCGCGAACTGGGGATTCAGTTTGCCGACACGGCCGGCAATGCCTACCTGGAGACACCTAACTTCCTGGTCTGGACCAAAGGAAACCCCAGACCAAAACAAAAGCCGGATGAACAACCCACTGGGCGTGCCTTCGAACCGAGTGGCCTCAAGATCGTCTTTGCGTTGCTCTGTGATCCGACGCGGCTCGAGCGGCCTTATCGAAATATCGCCCAAGAAACCGGGGTGGCCCATGGAACTGTGGGATGGGTGATGGCCGATCTCGACGCCCGTGGCTTCATCGCCCAACTGCGCGGACGGCATCAACCGCGTCGGCTGGTGCAGGCCGATAAATTGCTGACTCAATGGGCCGAAGCCTACGTGCGAAAGTTGAGGCCGAAACTCGTTCGCGCAAGATTCCGCCAGGGCGATCCCAATAGGCCTCTCGCCATCGAACCCCGAACCGAGCAGACGCTGCTCGGCGGGGAACCCGCGGCTGCGCTGCTCACTCAGTACCTCAGACCCGCAACATATACGCTCTATGCAGAGCGCGTCGACCCAAAGCTTGTTCTTGAGCATCGACTCATCGCGGATCCCAAAGGGAATGTCGAGTTTCTCGAGAAGTTTTGGAAATTCGCGACACCGCAAGACCCGCCACCTCTGGCGCCGCTTCCACTGGTCTATGCCGATCTATTGGCTATCGGAGATGCGCGCACCATTGAGGTTGCCCATAAATTGCATGAGCAGATCATTGATCGACTTAAGCGATAGGGCGGCCCTGAAATGGCACGCACACGTCGTCGGTGCGGTCCAACAGCCACTCGCAGATCAGGATTTCTTTGTCGCAGGCGCGCAAGCGCGCGAGATCCTCTTGACTCATCAGCATGGAATCGACGGCGGCCGCGCGACGCTGGACATTGACTTCGCTGTGATGGTCGAGAATTGGGACCAATTCGAACAGCTTCGCCAGCGATTGATTGCCACCGGAAAGTTCTCTGCAAGGCCGAATCTGCCGCGCCGGCTCCACTTTGGCAGCATTCCGGTCGATATCATCCCTTTCGGCGCTGTGGAGCATTCGAACCGAACTATTGCGTGGCCGCCGGACGGTGTGGTTGTCACGAACACGCTGGGTTTCCAAGAATCGCTCGCGCAATGCGAGTGGGTGAGACTGCCCGGTGGTGTTGAAGTGCGTGTGGCATCGATTCCCGCACAAGCGCTCATGAAGCTGATTGCCTGGGCCCAACAGAACCGCGATAGAGGAAGCAAGGATGCCCAAGACATTCGAACGCTTGCGAGGGCCTACGGTGCGATCGAAAAGGAGAGACTCTTTTCACAGACTGAACTATTTGAGCGACCCGACTTCGATGCCGATGCGGCTGGCGCGTGGCTCCTTGGATTAGATGCGGCGCGGGGTGCGGCGAACACGGCCAACCCGGACTCGCGCCTACTCGACAACGCGCAGACAATCCTCACACGCGAAGTCGACCCGAAAGGCAAACTCACACTGGTTTCGTCGATGGGCGGCAATTCGATCGACGAAAACATGAAGCTCGTGAGCTGGTTCCGTGACGGCGTGGTGGCAGGAAGGAAGTAGTTCCGCTCCAGGCGCGAGATTTGTCTCGCCAACACCTCAAGGCGCAATTCGCTTGGCCCACATGATCATCGATCGATGCAATTCCCGGAAGCTGAGTTGACGCCAGCGAGCTTCGAGCGCAGCTGCCTGCTCTGCAGCGAGCACAAGCCGCATCATTGCCATCGCCGCCTGGTCGCCGAGTATCTGAGCCAACACTGGAGTAACGTGCAGATCCACCACCCCGTGTGAGGGTTCAACGCGAGCCCAACCGACTGTGAAACTCAAACGAGCCGATCCTCTCGCGGCATCTCCTCAAGAACGAGGAACGGTCGCCGCTGGACCTGTCGCCGGTTGCGCTGGAGAGTGTTCGCCGTCCAGAGCGCCACCCGTTTCGCCGGTCACGGAGCCCGATCCAGGCGATAGACGGGGTAGAGGTTGTAGCGCTGATCCCAGGAGGAATGCCGGCGGTAGAAGAACTCGAGCCGCGCATCGGGGTCGGCGGCGAAACTCTTGTCCTGGGCCAGCCGCTGCGCGAATTCCTTGCGCAGTTCCGGGCTGGCAACGAGCATCTCGCGGGCAACCTGTTCGGCGACGTACGGCTCCATGGTTTCCTTCTTCTCGAACGCGCTCGCGAAGAATCCCCAGGCTGCGAAGGAGTCGGGCGCCTCGGGCTCCAGCAGCGCCATGACGAGTCGTGCCCTGGGTTGCGCGATGGGCACGAAGACGGTGCCTGGAGCCAGGACTTGCGTTTCATCGCGCCACGTACCTTCCAGATCGAAGATGGCGCGGCCCTCGAACGTCTCCGGCGCCAGCGTGACGCGGGACGCACGCCACGCCTGGACGCTCACCGGAGCAGCGGCGACGGGAAGCGTTTCGAACTGCACGCCGTGATACTCGAGTTTCGGCACGAGCCAGGTAGCCACGGTGGGCGGGACCAGGTAGCCGCCACGCGGAACGGTCGTCTGCCGCGTGACGCGCACACGATCTTGCACCGCCACCCGCCACATCTGCGGACGCGAGCTGTCGTAGCGGGTCATGACAGTGCCGGAAATTTCCGAGGGCGCACGCTCGTAGGCGTAGCCGCGAAAGTCGACCCAGCGCACCTCCTTGGTCGCCTCGAATGCCAGGGGAGCGCTGCTGCCCGCCAGCTTGCGCGCTCGTTGATCGGCCCTCTGCACGGTCGCCTGCCACTGCCCCGCGTCGCGCGAGGCGCAATCGAGCAGGGCGCGCAATACATTGGCCGTGACGCGCACGCGCGTGGGGTAGTCTTTCCACGAGTGGGTTTCCACGAGCAGGGCGACCCGGTTGCGCAACGCCCAATATCCGCCGGAGTACCGCGGTGAGGTGAGGGTGTCGGTCATTCCCGAGCCCGGATCGTCCTTGACGTTGAACTCGGGATAGAACGCCAGGGGAAGCGAGCCCTGCGCGGCGAGCTGCTCGTTGATCGCATCACGGATCGCGAATCCGAGCGCGGCGACCTCCGCGTCACCGTTCTCCCGCGGTTCGGACATGATGGAGACGTCGTGCTCGAATTCCGCACCGTCGGTCACGTGCAGGTCCACGTACACCGCCGGCTCCCACTCGTTCAGCAGACGCAGCATCGCCTGCATTTCGGGGGCCTCGGCTTTCGTATAGTCACGATTGAGATTGAGGTTCTGTGCGGTCGTTCGCCAGCCCATCTCCTCCGGCCCGCGCTGATTCGGGCGGTTCCAGCGACTGAAACGCTCGTGTCCGTCGGGACTGAACACCGGCACGAATACCAGGGTGACCTTGCGCAGCGCCGTGGCGTTGCCGCGCTCCGCCAGCAACTCGCGCAGAACGAGAAATCCCGCGTCCTTGCCGTCGATTTCACCGGCGTGGATGCCGCCCTGCGCGAGGATGACGGGGCGCTGCTGCGCGCGCGCCTGCGATGCGGTCACGAGACCATCGCCGGAAGCGGCGAGTGCCCAGAGCGGCCGTCCCTCCGGGGTCGTGCCAAAAGCAAAACACCTGACCTGCCGGGGAAATCCGGCTGCGAACGCATGACACAGCCGCTCGACCTCTTCGTAGCGTCCGGTACGCTGAAATGCGGAGCGTTCCGCGATCGTGCTCAGCGAATCACTCGGCGCGGCGTCCGGGGTTGCGCCCGACACCGTTTGGGTCACGATCAGCGCCGCCAGTGTGGGCGCAAGGAATCGGCAATGCATGGCGATGGTTTCCTTCAGAATCGATGCGGCGCTGCGCGCCTTGATGCGTCCGGGATACGCGAGCATTATGCGAGCAGGACGCGTGCCTCTGAATGGAGAATGCAAGTCCGAGGAGGCCCCCGATGATCACCAAACGCAAGAAGCCCAGGCCCGTTGCCTTTCAGAATACAAGTCCACTGCTGGACGCCATCAACCTGACGATTCTGGGCCATCTCGCGGCCGAGCCACGCATGTCCATCAGGGAGCTGGCCCGGCGGATTGAAATGTCGGCGCCCGCCGTCACCGAGCGCGTGCTGCGGCTGAGGGAAGCGGGTGTGATCCGGCGCGAATGGCTGGACATCGATCAGCAGGCCCTGGGACTCGCAGTCACGGCCTACGTGCACGTGCGGCCCGTGCCCGGCGCGCTACCCAAGATCATCGAGCTGGCGCGCGCCACGCCGGAGGTCGTGGAGTGCCACCGGGTGACGGGCGATGATTGTTTCATCATGAAGGTTCTTGCCGCTCACATCACGGAGCTCGAAGCGCTGCTGGATGAATTCCTGTTGTACGGCACGACGGCCAGTTCCATCGTCGTTTCCTCGCCCGTTCCGCTGCGGACTCCGCCGCTGCCGCACGCCACGAAGTAGCTCGCAGCGCCGCCGCGGAAAAGCGGCTGGCCCGCGGTTGCGCGGGCCAGGAACGTCTGGCAGGTGGGACGCCGTTTTTGCTTCGCGTTTGGCAGTAATTCCGCCTGCCGCACCATACGACAGCTATTCGATTTCGGCACCGTGTCTGGATAATTGCCGGCCGCGTCATGGCGAACCGGGTGCGTCGATGCTCGAGCTCCACAACTACGTCGAGGGTGCGCGACGACCCTCCGCATCCGGTCGCTGGCTCGACGTCTGGGAGCCGGCCACGGGGCAGATCTATGCGCGCGCGCCGCAATCCGACGCCGGCAACGTCGAGGCCGCGGTCGACGCCGCCCGCACCGCGTTTCCCGCCTGGCGGGACCTGCCCGCCGCCGAACGCGCCCGCTGGCTCAATCGCATTGCGGATCTGATCGAGCGCGATCTGGAGGAGTTTGCCCAGGCAGAATCGCGCGACACCGGCAAGCCAGTGTCGCTCGCGCGCTCACTGGACATCCCGCGGGCGGTGATCAATCTGCGCTTCTTCGCAGCTGCGGCCACGCAATTCGCGAGCGAAGCGCACGCCATGGCGACGGGCGCGATCAACTATACGTTGCGGCAGCCGCACGGCGTGGTGGCCGGCATTTCGCCCTGGAATCTGCCCTTGTACCTGCTGTCGTGGAAGATCGCCCCCGCGCTGGCAGCCGGTAATTGCGTGGTCGCGAAGCCCTCCGAGGTCACACCGCTCACGGCGTGGATGCTTGCCGACCGGTGCATCGAGGCCGGGCTGCCCAAGGGCGTCCTCAACATCCTCCACGGGGACGGCGCCCAGGTCGGCAACGCCATCGTGACGCATCCCGGGGTGAGCGCCATTTCATTTACCGGCGGTACTGCCACGGGGCGGCGCATCGCCGCGGCAGCGGCTCCGCTGTTCAAGAGGTTGTCGCTCGAGCTCGGCGGCAAGAATCCGAGCCTGGTGTTCGCCGATTGCGATTTCGACGCCGCCGTCGCGGGGACGGTGCAGGCGGCATTCGCCAATCAAGGGGAGATCTGCCTGTGCGGCTCGCGCATTCTCGTGGAGAGATCGATTTACGGCCGCTTCCGCGACGCCTTCGTCGCGCGCGTTGGCGCACTGCGAGTCGGCGACCCGGGCGATGCCGCCACCGATCTGGGTGCGCTGGTCTCCGCGGCGCATCTCGACAAGGTGATGACAGCCATAGCGCAGGCGCGCGCCGACGGTGGATGCGTGCTCAGTGGCGGTGAGCGTGCGCGGGTTGCAGGCGCACGTTGCCGCGCAGGCTGGTTCGTGGCACCCACGGTCATCGAGAACCTGGCACCCGACAGCCAGGCGAATCAGGAGGAGATCTTCGGACCCGTTGCCACGCTCCTGCCTTTCGAGGACGAAGCCGAAGCGCTGTCGATCGCGAACGGCACGCCGTATGGCCTCGCCGCTTCGCTCTGGAGCCGCGACAATGCGCGCTGTCACCGCGTTGCCGCGCAACTGGAATCAGGCGTGGTCTGGGTGAATACCTGGATGCTGCGCGACCTGCGTACGCCGCTGGGCGGAGTGAAGAATTCGGGCGTCGGCCGCGAAGGCGGTTGCGAAGCCATGCGTTTCTTCACCGAGCCTCGCAACATCTGCATCAAGTACTAGGAGCTTCTCGCAGCGCATGTCTGAAATCATTCTCTCGCCCGGCGCTCCCGCTGCCCTCGGCGCGTATCCGCATGCGCGCCGCGTCGGCAATCTGCTGTACATCTCCGGCACGGGTCCGCGCCGCCGCGGCGAGGAGAGCGTGGCGGGCGTGGAGCTCGACGCGGGCGGCCGTGTCGTGCGCTACGACATCGAGGCGCAGTGCCGTGCCGTGTTCGACAACGTGCGCACGATTCTCGAGGACGCGGGTTCGAGCTGGGAGCACCTCGTCGACGTAACCGTGTTCCTCACGGACCTCGAGCGCGATTTTCCGGCGTACAACCGCATTTACGGCGAGTATTTCGGCGCGGTGCAGCCCTGTCGCACGACCATCGGCGTTGCGAAGCTGCCCGGCCCGATCGCCATCGAGCTGAAGTGCATCGCCACATTGCCATGTTCAACCCGCGTCGCTACCGACGCCTCGCACCATGCCCGACGAGGAGCAGCCATGACCAGGAAAGCCCACGACAGCCTGCGGCTCATCGCGCCTGCCGGCCCGTATTCGCAGGCCGTGCGATCCGGGGATCATTTCCATATTTCCGGGCAGATCGGTCGGGACCCCGCGACGGGCAGGTTCGTCGACGGCGGAATCGCCGCCCAGACCGCCTGCATCTTCGGGAACTTTCGCACGCTGCTCGAGGAGCTGGGCTGCAGTCTCGACGACGTGCTGAAGGTCACCGTCTACCTGGCGAGCATGACGGACTTCGCCGAGATGAACCGCGTCTACGCCGAGAATTTCCGCTTGCCTTATCCGGCGCGCACGACGATCGGCGTGCACGAGCTGCCGTTGGGCGCACTGATCGTCATGGAAATGGTGGTTCGGGCGCCGCCCGGATGATGCCGGCAGCGGGCGGCCAGCGAGGCGGACTGCCTTTGGGAAGGATTCCGGCTGATCGGGACTGACACTTGCAGGTAATGTCCCTCGCACGCCTTTCATCGGGCATTTCTAATCGGCTGTGCGGCTCCAATAATGCTCTGAATGAGCGCGCCGAACCGGCAATGCACCCCCAGTCACCCCGACCGTTGTCTGCCGCTGCGACTGCGACAGTGAGGCTGCCGCCCCATGTCTTCTTCGTCGTCAGCGCGATTTTCCACTACCTCGGGCCGGCTTTCGCGGTGCTCCTGTTCGCGCACGTGCCGCCGCTGGGCGTGGCCTGGCTGCGAATCGCCAGCGCCGCCGCGGTCTTCGCCGTGTGGCGCAAACCGTGGCGGCAGTGGCGCATGCTGGATCGCCCGGTCCGGCGCAACGTCATCCTGTTCGGCACCGTGCTTGCCGCGATGAACGCCAGCTTCTACCTGGCAATCGAGCGCCTGCCGCTCAGCACGGTGAGCGCGATCGAATTTCTGGGACCGATCGGCCTGGCGGCGGCGGGCATGCGAACGGCACGCAACTTTTGCGCTCTCGCACTGGGCGCTGCGGGGGTGTATGTCCTGACCGATGTCCGGATCGCCGGCGAACCCCTGGGATTCGCGCTCGCCTTCGTGAACTGCGCCTTGTTCGTGCTCTATGTGGTCCTCGGTCACCGTCTTGCGCGCCAGGGCGGGGCGATCGGCATCGATCGACTCGGCCTGTCCATGCTGGTCGCGATGCTCGTCGCGGTGCCCATCGGGCTCGACGACGCCGCCGGCGCGTTTACCGATCCCCTGCTGCTCGCCGCCGGCGTGGGTGTGGGGATTTCGTCCTCAGTGATCCCTTATGTGTGTGACCAGCTGGCAATGGCCCGGCTGCGGCGCGCGACGTTTGCCCTCCTGCTGTCGCTGCTGCCGGCGACAGCGACCGTGATCGGAATCCTCGTCCTGAAACAGGTACCGTCTCTCACCGAGCTGATCGGCATCGGGCTCGTCGTCGCGGGTGTGGGAATTCATCGGGAGATACGGCAATGAAGCACGTCATCGCGGCCGACGAGCGCGGCGGCGGAAATCTGTACCCGGAGATCGAGCCTTACGAGACCGGGTTTCTCCAGGTGTCGGGCGGCCACCGGCTCGTTTATGACCTCTGCGGCAACCCCAGGGGACGGCCCGTCGTTTTCCTGCACGGCGGTCCCGGTGCCGGCTGCTGGGCGGTGCATCGGCGCTTCTTCGATCCCGAAGCCTATCGAATCATTCTCTTCGACCAGCGCGGCGCCGGCCGGTCGACGCCCGCCGCGAGCCTCGAGGCGAACACGACGGCGCACCTGGTGGACGATATCGAGACGCTGCGCCGGCATCTCGATGTCCGGCGCTGGGTCGTGTTCGGCGGCTCCTGGGGTTCGACCCTGGCTCTGGCCTATGCCGCGACCCATCCGGATGCTTGTCGAGCACTGGTGCTGCGTGGCATCTGGTTGTGCAGGAACAGCGACCTGCATTGGTGGTTCAAGGGCATCCGCATGTTCTACCCGGAATATTGGCGCGCGTTCGTCGCTCACGTTCCGGCATCCGAACGCGATGACCTGCTCGACGCCTATTGCCGCCGCCTGACGAATCCCGACCCGGCGATCCACATGCCGGCGGCTGTGTCCTGGGTGACCTACGAGACGCGTTGCGAAACCCTTCTGCCGGCTGAGAATTCGGAAGCGCCCGCGGATGCGGGCACGCTCGCGATGGCGCGCATCGAGGCGCACTACATGCGCCATGCTTCCTTTCTCGGCGCAACCCAGTTGCTGGACTCGGTACCGATATTCCGTCACGTGCCGGCAGTGATCGTGCACGGCCGCTACGACATGCTCTGTCCGGTCGACGGCGCGATAGCGCTCGCCGAAGCGTGGCCCGAGGCGACGCTCGCGATCGCTCCCGATGCGGGGCACTCGGCGTTGGAGCCCGCGACCCGCCGACTCCTGGTCGCCGCGACCGACCGGTTCCGCTCCCTCGACGATTGAACACTGAAGCCCGAGAGGTTACGTCCGTGCTCGACAGCCAGAGAGAACTCTTCGGCATTCCCGCCGACCTCGCATACTTCAACTGCGCGAGTCTCGCGCCGCTCATGCTGCCCGCCCGGGAGGCGGGGCGCCGCGCGCTCGAATTGCGTGGCGAGCCCTGGCGGATCGCGGCGCCCGACTGGTTCAGCGGCACGGAGCAGCGGCGTTCGTTGTTCGCCCGCCTGGTGGGAGTCTCGCCGGAGAATGTCGCCCTGGTACCGGCCACCAGCTACGGCCTGGCGGTCGCAGCGCGAAACCTGCCGGCAACGCCGGGCCAGCGCGTGCTCGTCATCGCCGAGGATTACCCTTCCAACGTTTACACCTGGCGCGCCTTTTGCGCCCGGCAGGATTGCGAGCTGCTGACTGTCCGTCGCGCGCCCGGGCAAGAATGGACCGAGGCCGTCCTCGAAGCGCTCGACGAGCGGGTGGCGATCGCGGCGCTGCCCAACGTGCACTGGACCGACGGCTCGCTCCTCGATCTACCAGTCATCGCCGCGAGAGTGCAGGCCGTCGGCGCCAGGCTGGTCGTGGACGCCAGCCAGTCTCTCGGCGCGATGCCGTTCGATTTCGCGGGCGTGCGGCCCGACTTCCTGGTCGCAGTCGGCTACAAGTGGCTGCTCGGCCCCTTTGGCCTGGGCTATCTCTACGTCGCGGACGAACATCTGGACGGCGCGCCGCTCGAGGAGAACTGGATCTCGCGCCGGGGATCGGACAACTTCGCGACACTCGTCGACTACACCGACCGGTATCTCGGCGGCGCAAGGCGCTTCGACGTCGGCCAGCGCACGCTGTTCGAGACGACTCCCGTCGCGATCGCCGTGCTCGAGCGGATGGTCGAATGGGGCGTTGCGAGGATTGCAGCGACTCTGGCTGCCAAGACCGAGAGAATTGCTCGTGAGACGACAGCGATGGGGCTGTCGCTGAGCTCGCAAGGCAGGCGTGGACCGCACATGCTCGGGCTGACTCTTCCGAAGGAGACTGTTGCCGCCGCACCCGGACTCTTGAAAGAGAGCGGAGTCTATGTCGCCACGCGCGCCTCCACGACGCGCATCTCCCCCCATGTCTATACCGAAGACCGCGATATCGACCGCCTGCTCCAGGCGCTGGGCCGACTGACGCGATGAGCAACGGTCGAGGAGCGCGCGACTCGGACAGGCTAGATCGCCTGCTCGATCCGCAGTCGGGCAATGCTCTCCTCGTGCAACCCGATTTCGCGCAGGATCGCTTCCGTATGCTCGCCGAGAGCCGGCACTGAGCCCATGCGCGGCGTACAGGTGTCGGGCAAGCCGGGCGGCAGCAGCGCCGGTACTCTGCCCGCGGGAGTATCGATTTCGACCCAGCGTTCTCGTGCACCGAGCTGGGCGTGCGCCCATACCTCGCGCATGCCGTTGACGCGCGCGTTGGCGATCCCGGCAGCGTCGAGCCTTTCGATCACCTGCTCGGCCGTCAGCAGCGAGAATGCTTCGGCGATGATCGCGCGCAACTCGCGGCGCGCCTGCACGCGCAGCGCATTGGATGAAAATCGTTCGTCCCTGGCGAGGGCCGGACGCAGCAGGACCTTGTCGCAGAAGACCGTCCATTCGCGCTCATTCTGCAAACCCAGCATCACCGTCTCGTTGCCGGCGGCGGGGAACGGACCATACGGGTAAATGGTGGCGTGCGCGGCGCCCGTGCGCGGCGCCGAATCGGCACCGTCGAACGCGTAGTAGAGGGCCTGGCTCATCCATTCGAGCATGCTTTCCAGCATCGAGACGTCGATGTGACAGCCCCGGCCGGACTGGCCGCGCTGTAGCAACGCCGCGAGTATGCCGGAGTAGGCGTAGGTCCCGGCGGCGATGTCGGCGATCGAACAGCCCGCCCTGGCGGGTTCTTCCGGCGAGCCCGTGATGGACAGGAAACCGGATTCGCTTTGAATGAGCAGGTCGTAGGCCTTCCGGTCGCGATACGGACCGCTCGAACCAAAACCGGAGATATCGCAGACGATGAGCCGTGGGTGTCTCACCCGCAAGGTCTCGTAAGCGAGGCCGAGCCGCGCCGTAGCGCCCGGCGCGAGGTTCTGCACGAGCACGTCGGCGTCCGCCAGCAGCCTCGCCAGGATATCGCCGGCATCCGGGTGCTTCAGGTCGAGCGTCAAGCTCTCCTTCGAACGGTTCGTCCACACGAAATACGACGCCAGTCCCCGCACGCGCGCGTCGTAGCTGCGCGCAAAATCACCGCTTCCCGGGCGCTCGACCTTGATGACGCGCGCGCCGAGATCGGCGAGCTGCCGCGTGCAGAATGGCGCAGCCACGGCGTGCTCGAGCGCGATGACCTTGATTCCGTGCAGGAGGTGCATGCGGCGCACCGCTCAGAATGAACGCGGCAGGCCCAGCACGTGCTCCGCCACGTAGGACAGGATCAGGTTGGTGGAGATCGGCGCAACCTGGTACAGGCGCGTCTCCCTGAACTTGCGCTCCACGTCGTATTCGCATGCGAAACCGAACCCGCCGTGCAGTTGCAGGCAGGTATTGGCCGCTTCCCAGGAGGCGTCCGCCGCCAGGAGCTTGGCCATGTTGGCCTCGGCGCCACAAGGGCGACGCGCGTCGAACAGCGTGCACGCCTTGAAGCGCATCAGGTTGGCCGCTTCGAGATTGACGTAGGCCCGGGCAATCGGAAACTGCACGCCCTGGTTCCGGCCGATCGGCCGGCCGAACACCACGCGCTCGCCGGCGTACCGCGCCACCTTGTCGATGAACCAGTAGCCGTCGCCGACGCACTCGGCGGCGATCAGGGTGCGCTCCGCATTCAAACCGTCGAGGATGTAGCTGAAGCCTTTGCCTTCCTCGCCGATGAGGTTCTCCTCCGGAATCTCCAGGTCGTCGAAGAACAAGGCGTTCGTTTCGTGGTTCACCATGTTGGCAATGGGCCGCACGGTCAGGCCGCGTCCCGCGGCCTCACGCAGATCGACCAGAAAAATCGACATGCCGTCCGACTTCTTGCGGACCTCGGTCAGCGCAGTGGTGCGCGCCAGCAGGATCATCAGGTCGGAGTGCTGCACACGGGAGATCCAGACCTTCTGCCCGTTGACCACGTAACGCCCGGACTTCCTGACCGCCGTGGTCTTGATGCTCGTCGTATCCGTGCCGGTGGTCGGCTCGGTCACCGCCATCGATTGCAGCCGCAACTCGCCACTCGCGATCTTGGGCAGATAGGTGCGCTTCTGCTCGGCCGAGCCGTGGCGCAACAGCGTACCCATGTTGTACATCTGGCCGTGACAGGCCGCGGAGTTGCCTCCGCAGCGGTTGATTTCCTCCATGATCACCGACGCTTCGCTGAGCCCGAGGCCGGAGCCGCCGTATTCGGGCGGGATGAGTGCGGCGAGCCAACCGGCGCGCGTGAGCGCGTCGACGAACTCCTCCGGGTAGGCGCGCCGCTCGTCGATGCGGCGAAAGTATTCGGGCGGAAACCGCGCGCACAGCTCGCGCACGGCCTCGCGCAGCTCCTGATACTGATCAATGCCGTGCAACACGGAATGACCTGGTTCTCACAGTCGGGCACATCGGTGTTCGCTCAGGGCAGCCTCTTCGCAAACGGCTCGATGCCCATCGCGCGATGAATGTCTTCCGGGAAGTACGCATCGCCGCCCTTCATCACGAGACGGACACGCCGGATCGCGCCGATGTCCTGCGTCGGGTCGCCGTCGACCAGCACCAGGTCGGCCACCTTGCCGGGCACGATCGAACCCGAGGTCTGGTCGGTACCGAGGTAGCGCGCACATTCGAGAGTGGCAATCTGCAGCGCGCGAGGCGCCGGGATGCCCGCGGCGACGTACAACTCGAGCTCGCGATGCAGGATGAAGCCGGGTACGTCGTCGGACCCCGGAATGATGCGAATTCCCCGGGCATGCACCGCCGCGATCAGGTCCAGCATGCGCTGGAATGACGCGCGATAGATCGCCTCGAGGCCGGGCTTCGTGTCGAGGGTCGCGACTTTGCGCGAGCGCTGGAACGGCGCCGGCAGGTGCGAGAGGAACCCGGCATCGCTCGGCGCCACGATACCGGCGCGGCTCAACAAGGTGGACTCGATCACCGCTGCCGTGGCGTCGAGCGTGGTACCGCGTTCCTTCATCAGCGTGAGCATCGACTGGACGCGCTCGGAATTCAGGTCGAGGGAATGCGCGCGTTCTCCCGGTGCGCGCAGTCGTACCACGGTGCGGGTGTCCTCGCCCGGTTGCAGCAGGAAGAACAGCGTCAGCTGATTGATGTGGTTGATCTCATCGTAGCCGTCGCGCAGCGCGCGCTCGGCGCTCATGAATGCCGGGATGTGACCGCCTACCGTGAGCCCGAGCCGATGCGCTTCGGCCGCGATGGGTGCGACCCAGTCGGGCGTCATGGAGTTGTACAACTTGATGTGCCGGTAGCCGTGATCCGCGTACCAGCGGACCTTCTGCAGGGCAACCGCCAGGGTGTCCGGGATGAAACCGCCGCGGAAGGAATAGGGACTGCGTCCTTCGAGCAGCCCGGCGCGCTGCATGTGCGGCCCGGGAACCCTGCCCGAGTCGATCTTCGCGATGGCGTCGAGCAGCAGAACGTTGTTGTTTCCCACGTCGCGTACCGTGGTCACGCCGGCCGCAAGGTGCAGCAATCCTCCCCAGGGAGAAAAGTGCACGTGCATGTCGTGCAGGCCGGGCAGGAGCGTTCCACCCTCCCCATCGAAGACTGCCGCATCCGTCTCTTCGGGCGGCGGGCGGGCATCCACGCTGGCGATCCGCCCCCGGTAGACGGTGACGGTGGCGGATTCCCCGAGAACCCCGCTGGCGCTGTCGAACACGCGCACGTTGCGAATCTGCACCGGCTGTTCGTAGCGGTGCCTGTATTCACGCACGAAGCGCGCCAGATATTCCTCGTCGAGCGTGCGCGCGAGCTGCGACAGCGTTTCGAATTGCGCCTCATATCCCTCGCGCACGAGGAGCAGGCCGCTGGCGGAAAAGCTGTTTACGACCACCGCGAACAGGCGTCGCTCGCCGTCCAGCAGAACGTATGTCGGCGTCATGTCCATGCCCCACAGGGCATAGGCCGTTACCGCGATCGAGGGGCTCCCGTCGATCGTGAGCCGGCGCACTTCTTCGATGCGCAATTCGCCGGCGGGCAGCGAGGCCTGGGTCCGAGCTGGCGTGCCGAGGAGTGCGCGCACGTACAAACCGTAGCTCCATGGACTGCCGTCGTTGGCGACGTACAGGCGGTTCACGCCGACATCCACGCCGCCCGAATCGTTGCTCGAAGTCCACCGGGCGCGCCCATTCTGCTGCGTGAATCGCTCGCTCACCGGCGCGCCGTACCAGGCATTGCCCTGGATTCGCCAGGCTATCGGCAGACCGCGTTCGTCCAGCTTGAGGCTTTCGCGAGTCTTGGTGCCGCGCCCGTTCTCGTCCACGTGGTACACGACCGTGACGTTGCGGCGCTCGCTCGCGGCCGTGAGGTAGCCCGTCTTCTCGTTTCCCATCATCACGGCGTAGCGTTCTTCTCTCGCATGAGCGGCGAGCAGCGGCGCCAAGCAGCTCAGGAGTGCGGCGAGACCGATGATTCGTGCGTGAGATCGCAAGTTCTGTTCCTCGTGTTTTCTCGGCGCGACGATCGTTCCCTGGAGGCTCACAGCGTCGTCGCGCGTGGCTGCTGCCGCGCCCCGGTCGCCGCTCGCCACACGAGGTAGACCGGAATTCCGCCGAGCGTGATGGCGAGGTTGACCAGGGTGATGCCGGGTCGCTCGACCAGCGAGCTGGCGAACACCAGCACGGTGGAAGTCACGACGATCAGCGGCACGAGCGGGTAGGCAACCGTGCGATGCGGCCTCTCGATCTCCGGGCGCTTGATGCGCAGCACGACCACTGCCAGCGCGGAGAGCGCGTAGAACGGCCACAGGCCCAGGATGAAGGTCGCCGCGAGCTGTTCGAAGCTGCGCACCGATACATAGAGAATGGCTACGACGCCGGCTGCGAGCACCGACCGATGCGGTGTCTCGAAGCGGGCGTGCACGGCGGCAAATCGATTGAAGAACAGCCCGTCTCGCGCCATCGCGAAGAGCACGCGCGGATCGGCAATCGCAAACGCAGCCAGGCTGCCGAAAGTGGAAAGCATCACCAGCGCCGCGACGATGGACGCGGCGACTGGACCGGCGACCTGAGTCATTGCGTCGGTTGCCACGAGCGGCGAGCTCATGAGTGTCTCGAGCGGCAGCGCATACAGGTACGCTGCGTTGACCAGCAGGTAGATCGCGATCACGCCGCCGACTCCGAGGAGCAGTGCGCGCGGCAGCGTTCGGGCCGGGTCGCGGACTTCGCCCGAGAGCGCACAGAAGGATGCGGCGCCTTCATAGGCAAAGAGCACGCTGACGAGCGCGACGCCAAAACTCCCGGCGCCTGGCATTGCGAAGGAGAGCGGTGCGCGCAGAGCGCCATCCGCGGGTGATCCCCAGGCGAATACCGCTGCCGAGAGACCAAACAGGGCCAGCACCTTGGTTGCGGTAGTGAGGTTCTGGACGTAGGCGGCGAGCGGCACCGAACAGTAGTTGGCAAGAGTGACGAACGCGATCAGGCCGGCGGCGACCGCGCGGCGCGCGCCCACGCCGAGCGGTACGAAGTGGCCCAGGTATTCGGCAAAGATCAGCGCGATGCCCGCCCACGCCGCCGGGTTGATCAAGAGGATGGTCCAGCCGCACAGAAATGCCGCCAGCGGCCCGTACGCCTCGCGGATGTACACGTAGGTGCCGCCGGCCTGCGGAAACATGGTGGACAGCTCGGCGAGGCTCAGCGCCAGGCACAGCGTGATGATTCCTCCGAGCACCCACAGCAGTGCGATTGCGCCAGTCGAGCCGACTTCGGCCGCGACGCTGCTCGGTACACGAAACAGACCGCTGCCGATCGTGATGCCGATGATGATTCCCGCGGAGGTCCACAGCCCCAGGCGGCGCGGCAGGGAGGGGCGCTGCTCAGACATGGGGCGCGTCGAACTGCGTGCGATGAACCGCCGTGGGCGGGTACCCGCGCGAGCGTCGGTTGCTCACGCGAGTGTCGCCGTCGCGTCCGTCGCCAATTCGCCAGCCGCGTCTCTGATCCACAGCCTGACCGTGCTGCCGTCGGCTTCCGGCTTCCCGCAAACATCGAACGGCGCGCAGTCCAGCAGCGGCTTCATGGCTCGAAACGAGAATGCAGCGACGTTGTGATTGGGCATGTGGCGGCGCATGGCGTCCAGCAACAGCAGCGCTGCCAGCGGCGCATGCACCACGAGGGCGGGATAGCCTTCGACTGTCTGCGCATACTGGCGATCGTAGTGGATGCGATGTCCGTTGAACGTCAGCGCGGAGAACCGAAACAGCAGCGTCGCGTCCGGACGAATCCGCCGCTCCCAGGCCGGATCGGCGGCGGCGGCGGCGGCGCGTCGCGGCGTCGATGCCGCACCGCTCTCGTGGGGCGCGGCAAGGTAGAGCAGGTCCTGTTCCTCGATCAGCGCCAGCGTTCCGGCCGAGCTGATCTCGTGGCGCACGACCACCAGCGTGAGCGGACCCGAACGCCCGGTCTTGTGGCTCACATCGACGACGTGCGAGACGCGCGCGATCGCCTCTCCGACCCGCAACGGCCTGCGAAATTGCACCCGGCCGCCCGCCCACATGCGCCTGGACAGCGGCACGGGCGGCAGGAACCCGCCGCGCTTGGGATGCCCATCGTGATCGATTTCCGAATGCCGGGTGATCGGCAGGAAGTACAGCCAGTGCCAGAGTGGCGGAAGGCTGTCGCCGACCCGCGGCGCGGGGTCGTCTCTGTCGAGAATCGCGGACAAAGCGGCGATCGGCGCGCGCGTGACCTCGTCCGAGCGCGACTCCGAGCTTCCGATCCATTCCAGCAAGCGCGCCGCATCCGTGGCCGATCGAAGTTCTGTCGTCACCCCGATTTCCCGTGCTCACCGGTAGGTCACGCGAGGCAGGACGCACAGCATTTCGAACAGCAGATTCGCGCCGACGAGCGCGGTATTGCCGGACAGATCGTAGGCTGGCGCAACCTCCACGAGATCTGCGCCGACCACCGACAGGCCGCGACAGCCCCGGATGATTTCGAGCGCCTGCGCCGTCGTGAGCCCGCCGATTTCCGGAGTGCCCGTGCCCGGCGCATAGGCAGGATCGAGCCCGTCGATGTCGAAACTGATGTAGGTCGGGTGCGATCCGATGACTGAGCGCAGCTCGCTCATCACGGGCGTCAGCGAACGGTTCCAGCAGTCCTGTGCGAACGTCAGCCGGAAGCCCTGCGAGCGCGGCCAGTCGAAGTCATCGGCTGCGTAGCCGGTGCCGCGCAAACCGATCTGGAACACGCGCTTGCCGTCGAGCAGGCCTTCCTCAGCCGCACGGCGGAACGGCGTGCCGTGCGCCACGCGCTGGCCGGACATCGTGTCGTTGGAGTCGGAGTGGGCATCGACGTGCACGAGCGCCACGGGCCCGTGACGGCGCGCAACGGCCCGGAGAATCGGCAGCACGATCGTATGGTCCCCGCCGAGCGTCAGAGGCACGCATCCCGCGGACACGATCGGCGCATAGCGCCGCTCGATGATGTCGATGCTCAGGCCGAGATCGTAGGGGTTGATGGCCACGTCGCCCAGGTCCGTCACCCGCAGGCTCTCGAACGGCGCGGCGCCCGTAGCCACGTTGTACGGTCGCAATAGACTCGACTCGGCGCGAATCTGCCGGGGCGCAAAGCGCGCACCCGCGCGATTCGACGTGCCGATATCCAGCGGAACGCCCACGAAGCACGCATCGTAGCCCTCCGGGGACGACGCAGCGGGCAGCCGCAGCATCGTGCCCGGCCCGGCGAAGCGCGGCATGGCATTACCGCTCAGTGGCTGCGGTAGTTGCTCGCTCACAGTTGTGGGCCGCGCTGCATCACGGAGCGGAGTTCTAGTGCATCGCGCCGCCGCAGCTCAAGTGAGAAATAGTCGGGAGTTTCGTGAGCGCAGGTTGACGATCGGGTCGCGGTCAGTCGGCCGCGCGCGTCAGCGGCGGTATCGCCATGCCGCGCTCCTCGAAGAGCCAGGTGACGAACGCGCGGATCTTCGGCATCTCGATGCGTTCGAACGTGCACACCACGTAGTAGCGGCCGCTCGAAGTCACGGAAGTCTCGAACAGGCGAATCAATCGACCCGAGGACAGGTCTTCCTCCGCGAGCACGGTGTCTCCCAGCGCGATGCCGCTCGCCGCCAGCGCCGCATCGAGCGTCATGCTGGCGTGAAACAGGCGCGCGGCCGCGGGCAAGCGCGGGTGGGCGATGCCGTTGGCTGCGAACCAGCGAGCCCATTCCGAGCCGTCGTCCTCGTGCAGGATCACGTGCTGCAGCAGGTCTGCGGGCTCACGGATGGCCGGCGCGGCATTGAGCAGCTTCGGACTGCAGACTGGAAACAGCTCTACTTGCGCGAGCTCCTGCACCCAGCGATTGGGCCATTTGCCGTCGCCGTACAGGATCAGGATGTCGGCCTGCTCCTCGATCTGCGGACCCGGGTCGCGCACCGGCAGGACGTTCAGCGTGATGTCCGGGTGCGCGCGCAGAAAGCGTCCGATGCGCCGGGCCAGCCACTTGGAGGCGAAGCCGGGCGGCATGCAGACGGTCAGGTCTCCCCTCAGCTTCACGTACTGCGTCGCGCGCGAGGCGTCGGCGATGAGATCGAAAGCCTGGCGCACGCTTGCCAGATAGGCCGCGCCGATCGGTGTCAGGTGCAGGCGCCGGCCCTGCCGGTCGAACAGGGCGATCCCCAGATAGTCCTCGAGGACACGGATCTGGTGGCTGACGGCGCTGCTCGTGACGTGCAGCTCCTCCGCGGCACGCCGCACGTGACCGTGCCGTGCTGCCGCCTCGAATGCACGCAGCGGATTAAGCGGCGGAATGAGACGTGGCATCGCGCGCACCGCAATCGATGAGCCAGATTTCATAACTTCGCAAGCATTTCTCCGCTTCGGCCGCAACAGATTTCGCTAGGATTTCCCACGCCCGGCGGCTTGATTGCGTCGGGCCTGCACAACGACACATCGAACTTCGTCCAGCACCGCAAATTTTCATCCATTCGCAAGATCATCCGCAACGACACAACGGCAACGAGGCGCCATTCCATGGGCAAGCCCAAGACCAACATCCTCAACATACACCGGAAGTCTCCTGTAGCGCTCGCAGTCTCGGGCATCCTGGCGCAGGCCGTCGCGTTGCACGCGCAGACGGCGCGTGCGCAGGAAGAGGGCGTGACGCTCGACGTGGTGGAAGTCACCGCGACGCGGCGTTCCGTGAGCGTCCAGGACGTGCCGCTCAACGTGACGGCGATCGGCGGCGATTCGATCGCCGAGCAGCGCATCACCAATCTCGTGGACGTTGCGCGCACCGTACCGGGCCTGTTCGTGCTCGACCAGGGCAGCCGCGAGGCCAATCAGATCGTCGTCCGGGGCCTGAACGCCGACAACGTCAATGCCACGGAATTCCTGGGCAACACCGGCGGTGGCACCGTTGCGACGTACGTGGGAGAGATTCCGCTGTACATCGACCTGGCGCTCGACGACATCGAGCGCGTGGAAGTGCTGCTCGGGCCTCAGGGCACGCTCTACGGCGCGGGCACGCTGGGCGGGGCGATTCGCTACATTCCCAGGCGGCCGTCGTTCGGTGGCGTCGAGCTGAATCTGCGCGCCGGTGCGTTCGCGCTGGCCGAGAGCGACGGTGTCGGCAGCCAGAGCGGCTTCACGCTCAACGTGCCGCTCTCCGACACTTTCGCCTTGCGCGGCTCGCTCGACTATCTCGACGACCCGGGCTTCATCGACTACGACTTTCTCGTTCGCCAGTCCGGCGTGTCCGATCCGCAGCCGGACCCGGCCGACCCGAATGCAATGGCGGCGAATCTGCGTCGCCAGAAAGACGCCGACACGCAGCAGAGATGGTCCGGCCGCGTCGGCCTGCGTTGGCGCCCCTCCGAGCGCTTCGACGCGAACCTGACTTACTACCAGCAGAATCTCGAGGTGGGCGCCCGCACGGTCAATCATCGCACGGCGTTCGATACGGGCAGGTACGAATCGGGGCACCGCTTCCTGGAGCCCAACGACACCGACAATCAGGTGGCCGCGCTCGAGCTCACCGCCGACCTCGGCTTCGCCGAGCTGACCTCGGCGACCGCCGCATCGAGGTACGAGGACCTCGGGCAGCGCGACCAGACGGATCTGCTGATCACGCTCGAGTACAGCTACGAGGCCTTCCCGGCTTTTTCCGCCTACACGCGCGACAACCAGAAGGACGAGACCTTCAACCAGGAACTGCGCCTGGTATCGCAGGGCGAGGGCCGCTGGAACTGGATTGCCGGGGCCTTTTACAACGAATTCGGGTCGGACGTGATCAGCCGGGAGTTCACGCCGGGCTACGCCGAGTTTCTCGGCGGCCCGGTCCGTCCGGACAATCTGGAGTTCTTCTTCGTCCAGCGGACCGATCGCACCGAGCAGGCGGTCTATGGCGAGATCGGCTACGAGATCACGGACCGCTGGCAGGTCACGGTCGGCGGCCGGTGGTACGACTACGACCTCGCGTCGCGTACCGCTGTCGACGTGCCGCTGGCGCGCACGGTGTTCAACGGCGATCCGCCGGATTCGATCGTTCTCAACTTCGCGGGCGGCGCGCAGAGCGACGGCGGCATGCTCTTCAAATTCAACACCTCCTTCGAGTTCACCGACGCCGTGATGGGCTACCTCACCGTGAGCGAAGGCTATCGCATGGGCAATACGAACGGCGTCACGCCCTGCCCCGTGCCGCAGCTGCCCAATCAGTTCCCCTGCGGGCTGCCCGATGAGATTCAGTACGCGCCTGATCGCACGATTAACCATGAGATCGGACTGCGCAGCCAATGGCTGGATCGCAGGCTCACCCTCAACGGCGACGTCTACTACATCGACTGGCAGGACCCGCAGCTCGCCGGCAACACGGACTACGGCGGTCTGGAAATCAAGTTGAACGGCCAGGGCGCGCAATCCAGGGGCGTCGAGATTTCCTTCGATGCGCAGCTCACGCAGCGATTGAACGTGCGCGGCAGCCTCGCCTATGTCGAGGCGCAGCTCTCGGATCGCGCGCCCGCGCTGCTCGATACGATCGTGCCGCCGGGATTCGAGAGCACGCTCGTGAGCATCGACGGCGAGGCAGGCGACCGCCTGCCTGGTTCGCCCGAGCAGCAAGGCAGTCTCCACCTGTCCTACGACGTTCCGCTCGCCAACGCGTGGCGCTTCAGTCTGGATTACGGTGTCGCCGCTGCGAGCGGCGTGCTCACGCGCACGGGTTCGCGAGCGAACGGCGAGGCACTCGGCGGCTTCGCGGTGCACTCGGCCGCTGCGCGGCTCGCGGGCGAGGACTGGAGCGTGCAGCTTTACGCCGACAACCTGTTGAACAAGTACGCCGAAACGGGCGGGCGGGCCACCTCGGTCTACGTGCAGCGGGTTTTCGACGCCAATGGTGCTCCGGTGGACGTTCGTCGCTACTTCAAGGATGTGTTGCGCCCGCGGGAGATCGGTCTGCGGTTCACCTGCGATTTCGATCTCTGAACGCAGATGGCCGCAGCGGCGCAGCGCAGCGAGCTTTCGGCAGGCCTGCGCGAGGCCGAGCGCGCATTGCAGGCCCGGAACTATCGCCGGGCGCACGAGCTGTGCATGCGCGTGCTGGCGCACGATCCGCCGGCGGCGGATGCGTTCTTTCTGCTCGGCATGATCGCGGCGGAGCACGGCAACTTCGCGAAGGCAGCGGACGTGATGGGGCGCGCAATCCGCCTCGACTCGGAGCGCGCGGAGTACTACGCCCACCTGGGTCGCTGCCTCGTCGCGTTGAGTCGCCCGCGCGAGGCGTTCGAAGCCGCGCAACGCGCGCTCGCTCTGCAGCCCGAGGAAGCGTACACGCTCGACACCATAGGCGTGGTGATGACGCGCGCGGGCGCGCCCGCTGAGGCGCTCGAGCCGTTCGCGCGTGCGGTCGCGCACGAAGGCAACAAGGCTTCCTACCACTACAACCTCGGGGCGTCGCTGCAGTTCCTGGGCAAATTCGCGGCGGCCGAGCAGGAGTATCGGTGTGCGCTGGCAGTCGACCCCGGCTTCTGCAAGGCCTGGTCGTCACTCGCGCAGGTTCGGCGTGGACCCTTCTCGGCGCACGACCTCGCGACGCTCGAAGCCATGATCGCGAGCGGAGCATTCGATGCCGATGCCGAGCTCCATCTGCGGCACGCAATGGCCAGGCACTGCGAGGAGGGGGGGCAGCATGCGGCCGCATTTCGACACCTCGAAGCCGGAAAACGCCGCAAACGGGAAGCGAGCCGCTATTCGATCGAGGGCGATCAGGCGCTGTTCGCGGCGGCAGCGCGCGTGTGCACCAGGGAATTCCTCGCCGGGGGCGGCGGCTGCGAATCGGCCGAGCCGATCTTCATCGTCGGCATGCCGCGAACCGGCACGACGCTCATCGAGCGCATTCTCTCCAGCCACCCGGACGTTTTCGCGGCCGGCGAGCTCACTGCCTTCGCGCTCGCGCTCAAGCGCGCGGCGCGCACCAGCTCGAACCTGGTACTCGACGCCGAGACCCTCGCGGCCGCGGCGCAGGTCGATCTCGCGCAGGTCGGACACGAGTACCTCGAGAGCACCCGGCCGCGTACCGGGCACACGCGGCACTTCACCGACAAGATGCCGCTCAATTTCTTCTACGCCGGCATCATCCATCGCGCGCTGCCGCGCGCGAAGATCATCTGCGTGCGCCGCAACCCGCTCGACACCTGCCTGAGCAACTATCGGCAGCTCTTTGCGACGAACTTTCCCTACTACAACTATGCGTACGACCCGCTCGATACGGGCCGCTACTACCTGATGTTCGATGCGCTGGTGAAACTCTGGAGAGAGCTCATTCCGGACGGCCTGTGCGAAATCGAGTACGAGGCCGTGGTCAGGGACACGGAAGCCGAGGCGCGACGCATGCTCGCATTCTGCGGGCTCGACTGGCATCCGGCGTGTCTGCAGTTCCACGAGAACCAGGCCCCCGTGACCACGGCCAGCTCCGTGCAGGTGCGCCAGCCGATCTATGCCGCCGCGATCGACCGCTGGCGCAAGTACGAGGTCGAGCTCGGTCCACTCATCGATCTGCTGAAGACGCACCGGCCGGCGGGAAACGCGGCTCTCGTTGAGCCACATTGCGCAACTTCCGAAGCATTTCTCCGCCAAGGGCTGTGCCGGCTTCGCTAGCATTTCACAGTTTCGCCGCGCTCGCGCGGCTCCGACGCCGCACGCAAGGCTTGAGCGCTTCACATGTTCGACATGCCGGACTTCTCCCACCACGAGGAGATCGCGCTCTTCAGCGATCCGCACAGCGGCCTGCGCATCATCGTGGCGATTCACAATACGTCGCGCGGCCCGGCGATCGGCGGCTGCCGCATGTGGCCCTATGCGTCCGCCGCAGCGGCGGCAGCCGACGCGCTGCGCCTGTCCAAAGGAATGACTTACAAGGCCGCCATCGCGCAGCTGCCCTGCGGCGGCGGCAAATCGGTCGTGATCGGCGATCCGGCGCGAGACAAGACCGGCCACCTGTTGCAGGCGCTCGGCCTCGCCGTGGACTCGCTGAAGGGCCGCTATACGATTTCGGACGATGTCGGCATCAACGCGCGCGATCTCGCGGTCCTGCGCGGCGTCACGCCCTACGTAGCGGGCCCGGTGACCGAGCTCGGCGAATTCTCGCCGGCAACGGCATACGGAGTCTTCCAGGGAATCCTCGCGACTGCCGCGCACGCACTGGAACGCGACGACCTGAGCGGCGTGACAGTCGCCGTCCAGGGACTCGGCGCCGTCGGCTATCGGCTCTGCGGCTACCTCGCCGAGCGTCATGCCGAGCTCACGGTGAGCGACCTCAGATCCGAGCTCACCGCGCGCGCCGCGAAGGAGTTCGGCGCACGGGTGCTGACGCCCGAGGAGATTCTCTTCGCCAAAGTCGACATTCTCGCGCCGTGCGCCCTTGGCAGCGTCCTGAACGACCACACGATCCCCCGGCTGCGCTGCAAAGCGGTCGCCGGCGCTGCGAACAATCAGCTGAGGGAACCTCGACACGGAGAGTTGCTGCACTCGCGCGGAATCACCTACGCCCCCGACTATGTCGTCAACGTCGGCGGGCTGATCGACCTGGTGCACGAACAGCGTGGCAACTATGCAGTGGCGGCGGTGTTGCGCGACTGCGAGCGCATCTACCGGACGACGCGCGAGGTACTCGCACGCGCTCGATCCGAAGAGCTGCCGCCGAACGAGATCGCAGATCGGATCGCCGAAGAGCGCTTTTCCGCGGCTCGCACACGGTTCGACGTGACTGCGGGAAAGCCGTCCCTGTCTGCCTGACCGAATGAACGTTTCGCTACAAGGTCGACGGCGCGCGCTGCCCTCGCTTCTGCACCCCTTTACACCGATGAGCACCCAGATCGAGGAGGCGCCCGCGGTGCTGGTGTCCGGGCACGGCGTCTGGGTACGGGACAACGTGGGGCGCGAGCTGCTCGACGCCTTCTCGGGACTGTGGTGCGTCAACCTGGGATACGGCCGCGAGGAGCTGATCGAGGCGGCTGCGAATCAGTTGCGACGACTGCCGTACGCGACGACGTTCTTCAACTTCTCCAGCGAGCCGGCGCTACAGCTCGCCGACCGGCTCGTTGCCGTAGCGCCACGGGGGATACGGCACGTCCTCTTCACCGGCGGCGGTTCGGAGGCCGTGGATTCAGCTCTCAAGCTCATTCGCCACTACTTCACGTTGTCCGGTCAGCCGCAGAGACGTCACTTCATCTCCCTGGAGCGCGGCTATCACGGCGTCAGCTTTCTCGGCACGTCATTGACGGGCATCGCCGGCTGTCATCGATTCTTCGACGCGCCCGGCTCGTTCATCCATCACCTTCCCTCTCCCTATCCGTATCGCAGCCCCTACGGCTCGAGCGACGAGCAGATCATCCGGGGAAGCGTTCAGGCGCTGGAAAACAAGGTGGCTGAGATCGGCCCCGACAATGTCGCGGCGTTCTTCTGTGAGCCGGTGCAGGGCGCCGGGGGAATCATCGTGCCGCCGCGCGGCTGGCTGCATGCAATGTGGGAGACGTGCCGCCGGCTCGACGTGCTGTTCGTCGCCGACGAGGTCATCACGGGTTTCTGCCGCACCGGCCGCATGTTCGGCTGCGACGCGGAAGGCGTCGAGCCCGATCTCATGACTGTCGCGAAGGGGCTGACTTCCGGCTACGTGCCGATGGGCGCCGTGCTTCTCCACGAGCGCATTGGCGATGTCCTCGCAACGGCCGCGCCGAACGACCGGACCTTCGCTCATGGCTTCACCTATACGGGCCACCCTGTGGCTGCCGCGGTCGGGCTCGCCGCGCTCGACGTGTACGCACGCGAACGCAGCGCCGATGCTGCTGCGACGCTCGGCGGGCAGTTGCTGCAGCGGCTTGCCCCAATGCGGGATCTGCCCTGGATCGGCGAGCTCCGAGGACTCGGGATGCTCGTTGCGATCGAGCTCGTTCGCGACCAGCGAAGCCGCGAGCGATTTGATGCGGCTCTGGGGTTGTCGCAGCGCATACGCAGGCACGCCCATGCACGGGGCCTGATCGTCCGCGCCTTCTCCGATGACATGATAGGGCTCGCGCCGGCCCTGACGGCCGCTCCCGAGGAGATCGACGAGATCGCCATACGCCTGCGCGCCGCTGTCGAGCAAGCATGCGAGGAAGCGTCGCGGCCGTGAAGCGTTACCTCGCATTCATCGATGGCGAATGGACTGAGCCACACGGTCAGGATTGGCTCGTCTCGCACAATCCCTTCAGCGGCGAGGCCTGGGCGCAAATCCCGCGGTGCAACTCGGAAGACGTGCGGCGGGCCGTCTACGCTGCGAAACGCGCCTTCGAATCCGGGCCGTGGCCACTGATGTCGGCTGCCGATCGCGGCGCGTTGGTGGCGAGCCTCGGCCATGCCATCCGCGCTCGTGCGCACGAGCTGGCGGAGACAGAGGTGCGCGACAACGGCAAGCTGCTGAGCGAGATGCTCGCGCAGCTTCGCTACATACCGCGATGGTTCGAATACTACGGAGGCCTCGCCGACAAGATCGAAGGCACCGTGCCGTCCATCGACAAGGCCGACACATTCGCGTTCACGCGCCACGAGCCGCTGGGCGTGATCGCGGCGATCACGCCGTGGAACTCTCCGCTGCTGCTGCTGGCCTGGAAGATCGCCCCTGCGCTGGCCGCGGGCAACACGGTCGTCATCAAGCCTTCCGAGTTCAGCTCCGCATCGACGCTCGAGCTGATGCAGCTCGTCGATGAGCTGCGGTTTCCGCCCGGGGTCATCAACGTCGTGACCGGCTTTGGGGAGGAGGCCGGCGCGCCTCTGGTGCGGCACCCGGACGTCGCCAAGATCGCCTTCACCGGGTCCGATGTCCGCGGGCAATCGATCTACGAGCAGGCGGCGCGCGACATCAAGAGCGTCACGCTGGAGCTCGGGGGCAAGTCCCCGAACATCGTATTCGAGGATGCAGATCTCGACGCCGCGCTCAACGGCGCGGTCGCCGGCATCTTTGCGGCCAGCGGGCAGACGTGCATCGCCGGCTCGCGGTTGCTGCTGCACGCGAGTATCCACGACGATTTCGTCGCGCGACTGGTCGAGCGGGCGAGGGCGGCCAGGCTCGGCGACCCGATGGACCCCGCCACGCAAGTCGGCCCGATCACGACCCCGGCGCAGTTCTCCATGATTCTCGAACATATCGAGGTCGCGAAGCGCGAGGGCGCCCGCTGCGTGCTCGGCGGCGGACCGGCCCCGGGCTTGCCCGGCGGGCAGTTCGTGCTGCCGACGATCTTCACGGAAGTCGACAGCGGCATGCGCATCGCGCAGGAGGAGGTCTTCGGGCCCGTGCTCGCGGTGCTGCGCTTTAGCGATGAAGAGGAGGCAGTCCATATCGCCAATGACGTCCGCTTCGGACTCGCGGCCGGCGTGTGGACGCGGGACATCGCGCGCGCGTTTCGTCTCGTTGCACGCCTGCGCGTCGGCACGGTGTGGGTCAACACCTATCGCGCGGTGAGCTACCTGATGCCGTTCGGCGGTTACAAGCGCAGCGGGCTGGGCCGCGAGAATGGCATCGAAGGCATGCGCCCGTACTTGCAGACCAAGAGCGTCTGGATCAACGCCGGCGCGCCGCTCGGCAATCCCTTCCTCATGCGCTGAGCGCCGCACCTGTAATCATGAATCCAGCGTTGCACAAGCGGACGGCCGGGCAGATCGTCGTCGAGGCCCTGACGGCGGAGCAGGTCGAGATCGCCTTCGGCCTCGTCGGCTCGCACATACTCGGCATCTACGAGGCGTTGCGCAGCGCCGATCACATCGTCCAGGTCACCGTCAAGCACGAAACGAATGCCGGGTTCATGGCGGACGCTTACGCCAAGCTGTCCGGCAAGACTGCGGTGATCCTCACGACGGCGGGTCCCGGTGTCCTCAATCTCATGGGTGGCATCGGGCAAGCGTACTTCCAGGCGAGCCCGATGGTGATCATCTCGGGCGGGGTGCCCACCCATGCTCTGCGCGAAGACGTGCATGGCGGCGATTCGCCGCAATTCACCCGGGAAGCGATGTCGCAAGTGACCAAGGCCGCTTTTCGCGTGACTGCGCTCGACGACCTGCCGTCGACTCTGGCGAACGCATTCCAGCTGGCGCGCAGCGGGCGCCCCGGACCGACCTATGTGGAAGTCCCATGGAATCTCGTGACCGCGCCGCCGGCGGCGGCGCCGCCGTATCACAGGCTCGACGCTCTTCTTCTGCCGGCGTGCCCGACGGGGCTGCTTCGCACGATCGAAGACAGGGTGGCGAATTCGCATCGGCCCGTGATCTGCATCGACAAGGGCGTGGTGCGCACGGGGCTCGCGAGCCGCGTGGTGCGCCTGGCGGAGCGCATCGGCGCCCGGTTGGTCGTGAGTTATGACGCCATCGGCGCCGTCCCCGGGGATCATCCCCTCTATGCCGGTGTGGCGAATGACTTCTTCTTCGGCGATGCCGCATTCGAGGCATTGAAGTCCTCGGACTTCGCGCTGGGCCTGGGCCTGCGCCCGGCTACCGGCAACGAGGATTTCTTCTATCGCCTGGCGGGCGGAGAATCCTACTCCGTGTACCTGGACGATCGGCCGGGAGTGTCTCCGAAGGGAATTACGTACAGCCTGGAGAGCGTCGTTGCGCATCTGGAGGCGCGCCTTGCACCGAACGACGGATGGAATTCGAGAGCGCCCGGCAGAACGGCGGCCGACTCGAGACGCAGCGCGGAGGCGTATGCCCGGACTCGCAGTGACGACTCTCCCCTGCACCCAGGCTACGTCGTAGCCGAAGTCGCGCGGCACGTCACTGACGACATGACGATCTGCCTGGACGTGGGCGCGAACGAAGTATGGAGCCACAGCATTCTCCCCGTCGCCGGCACGCATTCCCAGCTCGGCGCGGCGAACTGGGCCGGCATGGGCCTGGCGATGCCGGCATTGATAGGCGCCAGGTATGCGCGGCCGTCGGCACCGCGTTTGGGTATCACCGGCGATGGCGGCCTGCTGATGTGCTGCGGCGACTATCCGACGTTGTTGCAGGCCGGCGGGCCCTGCGTGTTGATCGTTCTCAACGACAGCTCGTTCGGCATCATCGACCGCTTCCAGACGGATGCATTCGGCGCGGGACACGCGACCAGCCTCGGCCGGACGAACTTTGCGGAGATTGCCCGCGGGTTCGGGGGTCGGGCGCTGCGCGTCGAATCCGGCCCGTCTCTGGGGCCGGCACTCGAAGCGGCGTTTGCGGCCCGCGAGCCGATTCTGATCGACGTCGTGACGGCGGGCGGCGTGGAATTTCCGCCGTGCCTGCGCTCGCCGCAATTCACTGGATGAGCCCGGGCAGGCATCGACAGCCGCCGCCGCGTTCTACGCGTGGCGCGAGCACATACTGAGCCCGCGCTGCGCATGATTCGCATCGTTCCCAGCCGCCCCTCGAGGCTCGCAGAGTTTCGCGAGTTCTGGGACGCCGCCGTCGCCTATCAGACCCGGCACGGAGTTGCGCGCTGGCCGGTGTTCCCCGAATCGATCATTACCGCGGAGATCGGCGCCGCTCGGCACTTCATGGCGCTGCGCGATGACGAAGTCTGTGCCGGTTTTTTTTCGGTGACCCCGAGCGACAAGGGCATCTGGAAGGAACGCGATCGCAACGACGCGATCTACATCCATCGCACGTGCGTGAATCCGCGCGCCAGGGGCGGGAGCCTCGCCGCGGATGTGCTCAAATGGGCATACGGCTACGCCGCCGGATGTGGCAGAGGTTTCGTACGCATGGACACGTGGGGCGACAACGATCGTCTCATCGACTACTACAAGGCCTGCGGGTACCAGCCGGCGGGTTTCCAGCACATCGGCAACGACCCGAGCCTGCCGGCGCATTATCACGGCATAAGGCTCGCGCTGTTCGAGAATCCGGTGGCCTGACGATCGAGGGATCGAGACCGTGCGCAATCTGAAGAATCACGTCCGTTTCCGTTGCGCCGCGCTCGTGCGCCTCCTGATCCAGGGCTGCGGCATTGCGGGCTGAAACTCGGGCACCCATCGACATGCCGGACAGCAGCGAGAGGAAACTGATCATGCCTGTCCAGGTGCCGGAGATGTCCTGGCACGATCGCGCCCGCGGCATTCGTCCGCGCACGCAGGCGTTCATCGACGGCAGCTACGTCGACGCGGCGTCGGGAGAGACCTTCGATTGCATCAGTCCCATCGACGGACGCCTGCTGGCGAGAGTTGCCTCGACCGATCGTGCTGATGTCGACGCCGCGGTGGCGTCGGCACGCGCCGCCTTCGACAGGGGTTCGTGGTCGCGAATGGCGCCTGCGCAACGCAAGCGGGTTCTGATCGAGTTCGCCGGGCAGCTTCGCAAGCACGCGGAAGAGCTGGCGCTGCTCGAAACGCTCGACATGGGTAAGCCGATCGCCGACAGCCTGGGCGTGGACGTGGGCGCGGCTGCCGACAGCATCGCGTGGTTCGGGGAAGCGGTCGACAAGGCTTACGACCAGGTGGCGCCCACGGGTCACGACGCGCTCGCACTCATCACTCGCGAGCCCGTTGGCGTGGTGGGCGCGATCGTGCCGTGGAACTACCCGCTGCTGATGGCGTCATGGAAGCTCGGGCCGGCTCTGGCGGCGGGAAATTCCGTGGTCCTCAAGCCCTCGGAGAAATCGCCGCTCACCGCGCTGCGCATTGCCGAGCTTGCCATGCAGGCAGGCATCCCCGCAGGCGTGCTCAACGTGCTGCCCGGATTCGGGCACACTGCGGGCAAGGCGCTCGCCCTGCACATGGACGTTGACTGCATCGCATTTACCGGATCGACCGCGACCGGCCGCCTGATGCTGCAGTACTCCGGCCAATCGAACCTGAAGCGCGTCTGGCTCGAATGCGGCGGCAAGTCGCCGAACATCGTGATGGCGGACTGCGCCGATCTCGATCGCGCCGCACGTGCGGCGGCGCTCGCGATATTCCTCAATCAGGGCGAGATGTGCTCCGCAGGGTCGCGCCTGCTCGTACAGGAGTCCATTCGCGATGCGATGCTCGAACGCGTCATGGCGATCGCGCGCGACTTCGCGCCCGGCGATCCGCTCGATCCGAAGACCCGGCTGGGCGCGATCGTGGATCGGACACAGCTCGACACCGTGATGCGTCATGTCGAGGCCGGCAGGAACGAAGGCGCGCGCCTGGCGCTCGGCGGCAGACGCGTTCGCGAGGAGAGCGGCGGGTTCTACATCGAGCCCACGATCTTCGACGCCGTGCAGCCCACCATGCAGATTGCCCGTGAGGAGATCTTCGGCCCCGTATTGTCGACGCTGACGTTCAGGACGGTGGACGAGGCGCTCGCCATCGCGAACAGCGTGGTCTACGGGCTCGCCGCGGCAATCTGGACGCGCGAGCTCACCACCGCGCATCGCGTCGCGCGCGGGCTGCGCGCCGGCACCGTGTACGTGAACTGCTACGACGCCGACGACATCACCGTACCCTTCGGCGGGTGCAAGCAATCCGGCAACGGCCGGGACAAGTCGCTGCACGCGCTCGACAAGTATCTCGAGCTGAAAACGACCTGGATCGATCTGACCTGATCGAATCGGAGGAACCATGATCAGCCTGGCCCTCGTGGCGCTCGCCGTTCTGATCGCCATGCCCCTCGGCTATGCAGCCACCAAGCCGGGCACGTTTCGAGTCCAGCGTGCGACGAGAATCGACGGCATGTTCATCAACATGGATCGCATGATCGGCGCTGACTTCGAGGCCGGTCTCGCCAGGCTGAAGGCGATCGCGGAAGAGAAGGGGCCGGCGTGATGAGAGCGCCCCGCTGCGGACGCCGCTGCCGACACTGGAGCCCCTGATGAGACCGAGCGAGCGCCTGCGCAGTTTTCTGTTCGTTCCCGGCAACCACGCCGCAAGACTGGCCAAGGCACTCGCGGCGGGTGCGGATGCAGTGATCTTCGACCTCGAAGACGCCGTTCCCCATAGCGAGAAGGGCGCCGCGCGCACTTGCGTTGCAGGTGCGCTCGCACGGCCGCGCAGCTGCAGGGCTTACGTACGCGTGAACGGCATCGCTTCGGGGCTTGCGGAGTCGGACCTGCGCGCGACGCTGGGCAGGTCACTCGACGGCGTCATGCTGCCCAAAGTGCAGAGTGTCGAGGACGTGCGAGCGCTCGCCGACCTCGTGGAGCGCCTGGAGCGCGAGCGCAGGCTGACGCTCGGTGCAATCGACTTCATTGCCCTGATCGAGTCGGCTCGGGCGTTGCACCGGCTCGACGACATCGCGGCGGCCTCGCCGCGACTGAGCCGTCTCGCTTTCGGAGGCGTGGACTACACGCACGACCTGGGCCTGCAGTGGACGGTCGAGGAAGGCGAGCTGGCGCATGCGCGCGCACGACTCACACACGTCTCCCGCGTCGCGGGCCTGGAGCCGCCGATCGATACGGCGCTGCTGCAGATAAAGGACCTGGCGCGCTTTGGTGCCTCCGCGCGGCGCGCGCGCAGCATGGGGTTTACCGCAAAGCTGTGCATTCATCCTGACCAGGTCGCGCCGTGCAATGATTCCTTCACGCCTGGCGCGGCAGAAGTCGAGCACGCGCGCAAGGTGATCGCAGCCTTCGAGAAGGCGGAAGCGGCCGGGTCCGCGTCCATCCAGCTCGACGGCCAATTCATCGACTACGCAGTCGTTAGTGAGGCGAGGAAGGTGCTGGCGCTGAGAGGGCGCTGACGGCCGAGGCAGGGACCAAGGGCTCACCGTATCGTCGCGGCGCTCCTCACCGGTCTCGCAGCGGACCTGATCGAAGCCGCTTCCATACGAAGTAGATGGGAATGCCGGTACAGGTGACGGCGAGATTGGTGAGGGCTATGGCCGGCAGCTCGACGAAGGAGTTCAGCAACAGGCCGCCGGCGGAGAGGACGAAGAGAACCGGGACGACCGGGTAGCCGAAAGTGCGATACGGCCGTGGCGCGAGCGGCCGGCGCACGCGCAGGACGACGAGCCCGGCCACTGCCAGGGCATAGAACAGCCACAGCCCGAGAATGAACTGCGCGGCGAGCTGCTCGAAGGTGCGAACCCACAGGTACAGAACCGCGAGCCCGGCGGTGATCAGGATGGCGATGTGCGGTGTCTGGTAGCGCGGGTGCACGGCGCCGATGCGTTCGAAGAACAACCCGTCGCGCGCCATGGCATAGAACACGCGCGGATCGACGATCGCCACTGCCGCGACCGTACCAAAGGTGGAGAGCATCACGCAGGCTGCGATGACGGCAGCGCCGGTCGGGCCGGAGACCGCCCGCATCGCATCGGCGGCGACGAGGCTGGAGCCGGCGACAGCCTGCAGCGGCAGCACGTACAGATACGCGGCGTTGATGAACAGGAAAAGCGCCATGACGCCCAGCACGCTGAGAATGAGGGCGCGCGGCAATGTGTACGCGGGATCGCGCACTTCGCCCGAGAGCGCGCATGAGGCGGCTACGCCCTCATAGGGCCACAACACGGCGACCACCGCGACGCCGAAGACGCCGAGCGCGGGAAGCGCGAACTGCACGGGTTGCATGAGCGCGCCGTCCGATGCGTGGCCGCTGCCGAGCAGGAAGACGAGCAGCGCAATCCCCGCGAGCGCGAGCACCTTGGCAGAGGTCGCGAAGTTCTGGATTCCGGCGGCAAAGCGCAGTGAGCAATAGTTCGCCGCCGATACGAAGAGGACCAGCGCGGAGGCGGTCAGGCGCTTGCCATCGGGTGTGAGCGGCACGAAGGCGCCGAGGTACTCCGCAAAGATGAGCGACACGGCCGCCCACTGCGCGGGGTTGACCAGCAGGAACGTCCAGCCGAAGACGAAGGCGACGGCGGGCCCGTAGGCCTCGCGCAGATACACGTAGATGCCCCCGGCACGCGGGAACATGGTGGCGAGCTCGGCCAGGCACAGCGCCAGGCACAGAGTAATGAGTCCGCCGATGGTCCAGACGAGGGCAATGCCTCCGACCGAGCCGGTGAGCTGTGCGATGGTCGTCGGGGTGCGGAAGATGCCGCTGCCGATGATGATGCCCATGGTCACAGCGGCGGCGGTCCACACACCCAATCGTCGCGGCAGCGCCTCTGGCTGCGCCGGCGCGACTATCTCGTCTGCGGGCACGCTGCCCGCTCCACGGTCGCCACTGGCCTGACCGGCCGGCCGACTTGTCGCGAGATCAGCCACTGTCGCTCACAGGGCCGACTTGAATCGCGGCGACGTGCAGCTCAATGGCCACCATCGGGCTGGCGTTTTTCGCCATGACGTGCGAGGAAGTCCGCGGTGAGCCGGACTATCTCCTCGGGCACATCCAGGGTGGCGAAATGGTCCGCATCCAGGATGTGAACCTCCGCGCGCGGCGCATCGCGCAGGTAGGCCATCGCTCCAGGCGTGGTGAAGTAGTCGTCCCGGCCGCCCCACAGGACGAGAACCGGAACGTTCGTCCGTCGCAGCATGGCCTGCCATTCGGCGTAGTGGGCAAGATTCGTCCCATAGTCGAACCACATATCGGCGCGCGCGGCGATGACGCCGGGGCGTTGCGCGGAGGTGAGGTTCACGAGGATGAAGTCCGGGCTCGGATCGTCGCCGGCCGTCCAGTTCGCCGGCTGAGGGAACGTGAGCCCCATCGTGTATTCGCGCCGGCGCTTTTCCAGGTCGGGATTGCGCTTCTTCCAATGCCGGCGCAGCTCGCCGTTCTCGTCCTGCGCCGCGGGAAAGCCGTCGAGGTGAATGACGCCGTTCTGAACCACGATGGCCGTGATCGAATCGGGTGCGGCGGTGATCAGACGAAAACCGATGGGCACGCCGTAGTCCTGCATGAAGAGGCCGTAGCGCGTGACCCCGCGGGCGCGGAGAAACTTGCGCACCGTGTCGGCCACGTTGTCGAAGGTGTACCGGTAGGACCCGTGATCCGGCGCGGCCGAGAAGCCGAACGAGGGATAGTCGACGGCGAGCACGTGATGGGCATTGGTCTTGGCGAGTCCCTTCATCACCTCCTCGTATTGCAGAGAGGAGGCGGGGTTGCCGTGCAGGAACACCAGCGTCGGAGCATCGCTGCGGCCGCCTTCACGGTAGAACAGGTCGATGCCGTCGACCTGCTGCCAGCCGACCTGTAGCGGATTCGCCAGCGACGGCGAGCCTGCGGCGCCGAGAGCGGCGATGAGAATTGCGCAGAGAACCTGCGGAAGCACCCTTGTCATCCGGATCTCCGTAGGTTTCCCGAGTGGAGAGGCGAGCGTAGGTGGGAGCGGCGCGCGAAGACAAATGAGTTTCGTTGCGCCTCGAACGACGAAATCTAATCCGAAGCCGAGCGCAGTCACTGCATTGCGAACTGCGCGCCACGCCCGCCCCGCGGCCAGCGGGCGGTTACCGTCTTGAGGCGCGTGTAGAAGCGCACGCCGTCCGGCCCGTGCAGGTGCAACGCGCCGAACAAGGAGCGCTTCCAGCCGCCGAAGCTGTGGAAGGCCATCGGCACCGGAATCGGCACGTTTACGCCGACCATGCCGCTGGCGACGCCATGGCAGAAGCGGCGCGCGGCCGCGCCGTCGCCGGTGAAGATCGACGCGCCGTTGCCGTACTCGTGGGCGTTGACGAGCTCGAGCGCCGCCGAGAGATCGGGAACGCGCACTACCCCGAGCACCGGGCCGAAGATCTCCTCGCGGTAGATGCGCATCTGCGCGGTGACGCGGTCGAAGAGTGTCGCGCCGAGAAAAAATCCCTCTGCGCCGCCGGCGACCCGCAAGCCGCGGCCGTCGACGACGAGCTCGGCACCTTCGGCGACCCCCGCGTCGACGTGCGCACGCACGCGCCGCAGATGCTCTCGCGTGATCAGCGGCCCCATCTCGACGTCGGCCTGCGCACCCGCGCCGACCTTGATGGCCGCGACCATCGGTGCGAGCGACTCGACCAGCGTGTCTGCCGCCGCGCCGACTGCGACGGCCACCGAGATCGCCATGCAGCGCTCGCCGGCCGAGCCATACGCCGCACCCAGCAGCGCCTCGCAGACCAGCGTCATGTCGGCGTCGGGCATGACGACGAGATGATTCTTTGCCCCGCCCAGTGCCTGCACGCGCTTGCCGTGCGCCGCGGCCGTGCGGTAGACGTGCTCGGCGACCGGCGTGGAGCCGACGAAGCTCACCGCATCCACCCCTGGATCGGCCAGGAGCGCATCGACCGCTGCGTAATCCCCGTTCACGACGTTGAACACGCCCGGCGGCGCGCCCGCGCTGCTCAACAGCTCGGCCATGCGCATCGGACATCCCGGATCGCGCTCCGAGGGCTTGAGCACGAAGCTGTTGCCGCAAGCGAGCGCGATGGGAAACATCCACATCGGGACCATGGCGGGAAAGTTGAAGGGCGTGATGCCGGCACATACCCCCACGGGCTGGCGCAGCGACCAGCTGTCGATGCCTGTCCCGACGCTGTCGCTGAATTCGCCTTTGAGCAGATGCGGTATCCCGCAGGCGAACTCCACGACCTCGATGCCGCGCGCGAGCTCTCCTCGCGCGTCGGCGAGCACCTTGCCATGCTGCGAGGTGATGAGCTGGGCGAGCTCCTCGGCGTGCGCATGCAGGAGCTCCTTGAAGCGAAACAGTACGCGCGCGCGCTGGACTGGAGGGGTTGCCGACCACTCAGGCAGCGCGGCGCGCGCCGCCGCGATGGCCGCGCCGGTCTCACCGGCCGTTGCCAGCGCAAGGGTGTGCGTTACCTTTCCCTGTGCCGGATCAAAGACGGGAGCGGTCCGCGAGCGATTACCCGTGACGGTCCCGCCGTTGATGAAGTGACCGATCGACGGAAGGTTTTCGGGCGGCTGATTCGCGGCGGCGCTCATGGATCTTCTAACCCCCGCCTGCGCGGTTGTCGTTTCCGCCAGACGGAGTTTCCCGGCGCGCACCCTGGCGTACCTGTTCCAGGCTGGTCCGCGCCATGTGCGTGAGCATCGCGAGGTCGGGTGTGATCGAGACCAGGTCGAATCCCTCCTCGAGCTTGTCACGGGCGAAATCGGCGCCTGCGCAGAATATGCCCGCGCGTTTTCCGTGTGCGTGTGCGCTCAGGCGAATCGTGCGCACTGCCGCGACTACTCGCGGATCGGTCGAATCAGCTTGCGGTGCGGCGCCCAGGGCCAAAGCCAGGTCGGCCGGCCCGATGAAGACGCCGTCGATGCCGTCCACGGCGAGGATCTCCGCGAGATTCTGCAGCGCCGTCGCCGTTTCGATCATGGCGAGGGCCACGATCGTTTCGGAGGCGATGCGCGGATAGTCCGGTCCGTAGCGCAGCAGCGGTCGCCGTGGCCCGAATGAACGCGTGCCCCTGGGCGGGTAGTGCAGGGCCGAGGCGAAGCTCCTGGCCTGCGCGGCCGTGTCGATCATCGGGCAGATCACGCCGTAGGCTCCGCAGTCGAGCAGCTTCATGATGTCGCTCGCATCGTTCGTCGCAACGCGCACGAAGGGCTCCGAGCCGCCGGCTTCGATCGCCGTCATCATTGCCACCGCGGTGGCGAAGTCCGTCGGACTGTGCTGCAGGTCGACGACCAGGCCGTCGTACCCGCATCGCGCCAGCGCCTCGGCATGCAGCGCCGCAGGAATCTGCAGCCACCCCAGAACGGCATGACCGCCGCCCGACCACAGGCTCCGTATCTTGTTCATCGCCGGCGCCCGGGGTTCTCGAATGCGCGGTCGCTGGATGCGCCGTCGGCGCAAGTCGACAACGCGCTGCATGCCACGACGATTCTCGTGCATGCATCGCAAATCGTCGCCTCGTCCGCGGCGAGCGACAGCCTGACGAACGGCGATGCGCCGAATGCGCTGCCGGCGACAGTGGCGACCCCGGCCGCTTCGAGCAGATACTCGCAGACATCATCGTCCGACAGCAGGAGGGCGCCGCCCGGCGTGCGAGCACTGATGCACCCGGAGACGTCGATGAAGGTGTAGAAGCTGCCGGCGTTCGGGTGAATGCCCAGGTGCGGGCAGTTTCTCAGGATGCTCAGCGCCCGGTCCCGGCGGGCCTGCAGCTCCCCTCGCCAGACGGCGATGAGGCTCTGATCCGCCGACAACGCTTCGGCCGCAGCAGCCTGGGCAATGCTGCAACTGTTGCCGCTGGTTTGCGACTGAACCTTCGCCATGGCCGTGACGAGCCATTGCGGACCGGCGCCGAAACCGATGCGCCAGCCGGTCATCGCGTATGACTTGGATACGCCGTTGACCGTCAGGCAGCGGTGCGCGAGCTCGGGCGCGGCCGCCACGATCGAAACGTGCCGCTGCCCGTCGTACACCAGGTGCTCGTAGATCTCGTCGGCGAGGACCATGGCCGCGGGATGGCGCAACGCCACCTCGGCGAGCCGGACCAGCAACTCGCGCGGATAGACGGCGCCGGTCGGGTTGTTCGGCGTATTGAGGATGATCCATTTCGTGCGCGGGCCGAGCGCGCGCTCCAGTGCGGCAGGGTCGGGAAGAAAGCCGTCTGCCGCTTGCGTGCGGACCGCTACCGGGCGGCCGCCGCAGAACGTCACGAGGTCGCAATACGAGACCCAGTAGGGTGAGAACACGATCACTTCATCGCCGCCGTCGACGGTCGACGCCAGGGCGTTGAAGATGACCTGCTTGCATCCGGAGGCCGCGTGCAGCTCGGCGTCCGAATAGGCAAGCCCGTTGTCGCGCAGGAGCTTGGCGCGAATCGCCGCCTTGAGGAGCGGATGCCCGTCAGGTGCAGTGTAGCGGGTGAAGCCACTCTTCGCGGCGCGGTGCGCTGCTTCGATGACGTGGGCCGGTGTGGCGAAATCGAGCTCGCCGACCGCCATGGACAGGACGTCGCGGCCCGCCGCGCGCAACGTCCCCGCGCGCGCCGCCATCGCCATGCTCGCGGACAGCTCGATGCGGCGCACCCTCTCGCTCAGCGGCTGAGCGGTCGGCACGGCGTCGGCTCCCTGGCCGCGATTACTCATGCCTGGTTCATGCCTGGAACGCATCCTTGGCTCGCCGCAATTGCGCAAAGCTCTGCGCATCGGGCGCACGCAGGAATGGATTGGTCCTGAGTTCCGCACCTATCGTCGTCGGAACCGTCGGCTCGCCCCGTTCACGCGCGGCGAATACTTCGCGCGCGCGCGCCTGCAGGGCCGGCTCGCAGCCGACCGAGAGTGCGAAGCGTGCGTTGGCGGCGGTGTATTCGTGAGCGCAATAGACCCTGGTGGCGGGTGGAAGCGAGGCGAGCCTGCGCAGGCTCGCCCACATCTGGTCCGCGGTGCCCTCGAAGAGCCGCCCACAACCGAGCGCGAAGAGAGTATCGCCCACGAACGCCACGGCGCTGGCGTCCTCGTAGTAACAGACGTGGCCGAGTGTATGGCCGGCGGTTTCGATGACCCGCAGGCGCGTTGCTCCGAAGCTGACGCTCTCGCCGTCGGCGACGACGCGATCGAGCGGCGCGATCCTGGCCACCTCCCGGGGGCCGATCGCCAGTGCACCCGTTTTCGCCTTCAGCGCCGCGTTGCCCCCGGCGTGATCGCGATGCCAATGGGTATTCAGGATCAGGCTCAGCTCCCAGCCCTTGCGTGCGAGCTGCGCGAGAATGACGTCTGCATCCGGAGTGTCGATGCATGCCGTTGCGCCGGAAATCTCCTCGCGCACGAGAAATCCATAGTTGTCCTCGAGGCACGGAAATTGATGGATCTCGAGGGCCACGGCGCACCCTGCGTCAGAGTATCTCGTCGAACTCGATCACGTTGCCGTCGGGATCGCGGATGAAGCACACCTTGCGCCGGCCATGCCCGAAGACGCTCGGTCCCTCGGTGATGGCGATATCCTGTTCGCCGAGCCAGCGCACCAGCGCATCCAGATCGTCGACGATGAAGGCGGCATGCGTATAGCCCGGCCACTTGTCGGCGATGTCCATCAGGACGTTGCGCCCGCCGTCCGGCTGCCTGCCGTTGTAGATGAGGTTGATCCGCGCCCCGGCTTCGTTGACCAGCCCGCACGACCTGCCTTGCGGCGACTCCTCGCCGGGGTCGTCCTTGAAACCGAGCCGTTCGTAGAATCGCTGGGCGCGCTGCCGGTCGGTAACGCGAATGCCGACGTGGTCGATGTGGGCGAGTTTGAACATGTGCACTTCCTTCCGCAGATCCGAGACTACAAGGTGCGCGCGCGCCGGCCGGCTGCGGGAGGCAGAACCCCCGCGTAGGCGGCGCTGTGGTCGCCGTCAAAACCGGGTTGGCCGCGTTTCGTCAGCAGCTCGCGCACCGGCGGGTCGAGATAGACGATCGCCTTGTCGCTGGGTCCCTCGTACCACCTGATGTTGAATGCGCAGAGCTTCGGGAAGAAGAACACCTGTGCGTAGTGCTCGACGTGATCGAGGATCCACCAGCCGAGCGGCCGCCAGTCGGCCGTGCGGCCGAAGTGCTCCAGGTAACGGGGAATGACGACCGTGGCAGTCGCACCCATGCAGCCGGCGGAATCCCGGCGATCCCAGATGTGCTCCGCGTAGTTCGAGTCGTTGTCGACGCACCATGACACGGTGTCCCCCGCTTTGTAGCGCTCGTGGCAGAACGCATTGAGCGTGGGCGAGCGATAGGCGCTGCGCACGCACACCTGGCCGAATGCCGCGCGCAGCGGCTCCAGGACGAGGCGGCAGAGATTGCTTCCCGCTGCGATCGCCAGCTCTGGATCTTCCGGGATGTTCTGGATGCGATGGAAATTCCCGACCTCGCTGTACAGCATGTCGCGCATGAAGAAGTTTTCCGACAGGCGCACGCGACCCAGATCGGTCAGGGCGGCGACGGAGTCGATGCTGTGCATCTCGCAGTGCTCGTGGAAATCCCGTTGGAACGCGGCGCCCGGCGTGGCGCAACCGGCGCGATGGTCGCAGTAGACCTGCGGGAAGCCGCCTTGACAAACGAGAAGCGTTTCCGCTCAGATTAGATCTTCTCATTCGAGAAACTCGATGCCCGATGCCCGCAACATCCGTCTCCGCTCGCTGCCGTTGAACGGGTTGCGCGCTTTCGAAGCCGCAGCGAGGCACATGAGCTTCGCAGCGGCTGCCGAAGAACTGTGCGTGACGCCGGCGGCGGTGAGTCATCAGATCAAGGCGCTCGAGAAGAAGATCGGGTTGCAGCTCTTCGTGCGCCGCAACCGCGCCGTGGAGCTTTCGCCGTCCGGCGTGCAGCTCGCCGCACCGCTCACGGAACTGTTCGCCGAGATGAGCCGATTGATCACGGAAGTGTCCGGCGGCGACGTTGCTTCGCTGCAGGTCAGCGCCATGCCGTCGTTCGCGGCAAAATGGCTCGCGCCACGCCTCGCGCGCTTCACGATTCGACACCCCGACTGCCACGTCCGACTCGAGGGAGCGGATCGTCTGATCGACTTCCGGCGCGACAGCGTCGACATCGGCATCCGCTATGGCCGCGGCGACTACGAGGGCTTGCACGTGGAGCGCCTGGCGGACGTGGAGGCTTTCCCGGTCGTCGATCCGGCCTTCGCCCGGGCCCACCAGAAGGAACTGCGCACGCCGGCGGGTCTGTTGCGACTACCCCTGCTGCACGATGAAGCCGCGCTGATCGCGGCAGGACTTCCCAATTGGCATCGCTGGCTGGAGACGGCGGGCGTCGACTATGCGCCGGCAGCCCCGGGGCTGGTTTTCGAAAGCGTTCACATGGCTATCGAGGCGGCTCTCGCGGGCCAGGGCCTCGCGCTGGGCCTGAGTCCGCTCGTCGACGACGACCTGAGAGCCGGGCGGCTCATCCGACCCTTCGATCTCGCCCTGAAGAGTCCCTTCTCCTTCTGGCTCGTCTGCCGGCGCAATCGCGCGAACGCGACCCGGATCCGGCAGTTTCGCGAATGGATGCAATCCGAGCTGGCGTTGTCGCAGTTGCCCAGGAGCGGCGCGACGCTGTTCACGTGAGCGGGTCAATTCGCGCCGCGCAGGACCCGCTCGACACCGGCAGCCATGTCCAGCAACCGGACATCATCGCCGCGCCGCCCGGTGAGCAGGACTCCGATCGGGTCGCTGCCCGCTGCGCCCGCCGGAATGGTCAGGCTCGGCGCGTCGATGCGGTTGGCGAGCTCGGTGAAGCGCAGCACCTGCTGGTTGACTGCGAAATAGTCCTCGTCGAGCGCCAGATCCGCGATTCGGGGCGGAAGGATGGCCACGGTCGGGGTGAGGAGCGCATCGCAGTCGGCGAGGTCCGCGTCGTAACGCCCGGCAAGATCCCGCAGGCGCCGCTTGGCCCGCAGATAGTCGTGTGCACGAACATCCGCGCCCTGCGCGATTCTCGGGCCTACTCTGGGGTCGAACGAATGCAGCCGCTCTCGCAGCAGGTCGCCGTGCACCGCGTAGGCTTCGGCCGAGACGATCCCGCCCTCGCGCGCCGCTTCGCCGATTTCCGCAAGGTACGGCAGCGGCCGCTCGATGATCTGCACGCCTTGCCGCGAGAGCGCGTCGAGCGCGCTCTCGAAGGCCCTGGCAACCGCGGGCTGCGGCGCGTCGCCGATGAAGTCTCGTGGCACAACGATGCGCCATTGCCCTGGAGGGGCGTGGGCGGCACCGTCGTTCCGGCGCCCTTCCAGGATAGCGTCGACGCGTCGGCAGGCAGCTGCAGTAGGCGCGATGATTCCCGGCACGTCGAACGAGGCGCACAGAGGGACGATGCCCTCATCGCTGTAGCGGCTCCTGGAGGGTTTGAATCCGGCCAGCGCGCAGAACGCGGCGGGAATGCGCGCCGATCCACTGGTGTCCGTCCCCAAGGCCAGATCCGCCAGGCCGAGCGCGACCGCCACGGCGCCGCCGGATGTCGATCCTCCCGCGATACGCTCGCCGGATGCGTCGAGCGGCGTCATCGGCGTTCCGAAATGCGGGTTCAGGCCGAGCCCCGAATAGGCGAATTCGGTCATGTTCGTCTGCCCGATGAGCACCGCGCCGAGCGCGCGCAACCGGGCAACCAGGTGCGCATCCGCCGTCGGGCGGCGATCGAGGACCCTGGATCCCGCCGTGGTGATCCATCCCGCAACGTCGATGCAGGCCTTGACGCAGAGCAGAGTTCCGGCGAGCGGCAACGCTGTTCCGGTCGCGCGTTCCGTGGCGTCGCTTGCCGAAGCTTCGGCGAGCGCAGCGACATCGCGGCGCGCAGTGAACGCTATGGCCGCCGCCTCGGCATGCCGGGATGCCGCGTCGAGGAACATCCGCACCCGTTCGGCGCTCGATCCGTACGAGTGGCGATCCCCTGCGGCGCGCGGCTGGGTGCGATGCATGTCTCAGTCCTCGAAATACCCTGAGTATGGCGCAGCCTGTGCAGAGATACCCGCGCGTGTTGAAATCGATGCGAGCTCCGGCGGGGTCAGTCGGCTTGCGGCGGCGTCTCGCGGCTAGCGAATTCGAAGGCTGCGTCGACGTGCACGGCAGAGGTATTGACGTAGCTGGCGCCATCGAAATCGAACGCTGCAAGCGACTTGAGCTCGGGGAACGCGAGCGGCAACTCCGTGCAGGCGAGGCAAACGACGGCGCGCGCGGCGCACTGCCGATTGAACGAGCTCATGGCAGATGCGCAAGCAGCTGCGCCGTGCCCATGTCCCAGGGATTGGGGATGATGAACGCAGCGTCGCGTTCATGGAGCGCACGAAAGTACCGGCCTTTTTCAGCCTGCGTCCGCATCGATCAGCGTGTCGCGCCCGCCAGGGCCGCGGGAATGCCGAACGTGCCATCGACCAATTCCACGAAATTGCGCTCTTCTCGCAGGATGAGCCGTCGCGACTGCGCCATTGCGAAATTCTCGCGGGCTTGCGCGTCCGCCTTCAGGCGCGTCCGGTATGCCTCATACGAGGCCAGGCTGTCGAACGCAATCAATCCCCAGGCGACGTCGTTCGTTCCTTCGTGCGGAAGAAAATACCCGACGAGGTGGCCGCCGCACCGCGGGATGATGCGGCCCCAGTTTTCGGCGTACTCCTTGAAGGCATCCCGCTGGAAGGGATCGATCTGGTAGCGGATGAAGCAGGTGACCGTCATTCGTGAGCTCCTGGCTGCCCGACGCAGGCGTCGCATCGGCGGTTCGCAGTATTGCCATTGGCGGGTTTCCATGATTCGTCTATTATCAAATCATGGATGTCGACACTGTTGACGCCTGTGTATCCAGGGTCGCCGCGGCCATTGCCGCGCCCGCGCGTACCCGCATGCTGTACTGCCTCATGGATGGGCATGCCAGAACGAGCACCGAGCTTGCAGCCGTGGCCGGGGTGACTGCCGCCACCGCCAGCGTGCATCTGGGCCAGCTGAGGCAGCAGCAACTGGTCAAGGTGCTGGCCCAGGGGAAGCATCGCTACTACAGACTGGAAAGTGACAACGTGGCGGCCGCGCTCGAAGCACTGACGGTCGTAGCAGGCGCAGCGCGCGGCAGATTCGTGCCGAATACGCCGACGCGCCTGCGTGCCGTGCGCACCTGCTACGACCACATGGCCGGCAAGGTGGCCGTGGCGCTCCACGATCGTTTCGAGGAGCTCGGGTGGCTGCGTTCGGTGGCCGACAAGGCTTACGACCTCAGCCAGGACGGCGCGAAGGCGCTTGCAGCTCTCGGTATCGACATCGAGGCGACGCGGGCGCTGCGCCGCCGATTTGCCTGCGCCTGCCTCGACTGGAGCGAGCGGCAACCTCATCTCGGCGGGGCGCTGGGCGCGGGCCTGTTGAAGGCGGCGTTGCGGCGAAAATGGGTCGTCCAGGATCTCGACAGCAGGGCGCTGCGGGTTACGCGCCGCGGCTGGCGCGAAATGAGAGCTCGATTCGGCGTCGCGGATCCAGGCTGAGGCCGCCGGGAGGCTGAAGGCTTCCGCGGCAGCACCTCGATACCAACCTCAGGGTCGACAGCGGTGAATGTAGTCGAGGAGGACGTGCCGTTGTCCGGCGCTCGAGGCGTACTGCTGGCCGTTGGCGAGCGTGAGCAGGAAGTCCCCGCGCGGCGTACGCCGCATCTGCCGGATCGCGATGCAATTGACCAGTATCGAACGATGAATGCGCAGGTAGGTGCCGCGCGCGAGCCTGGCCTCCATCGACTGCAACGTCGCGCGCAGCAGATGCGAGTCACGCGCCGTGTGTACCACGATGAGGTCGCCGCGCGCCTCGACGCACTGGATGTCGACGGTCTCGACGAAGACGAATTGCCCGTCGCATTCCAGCGCGATGCGCTCGAGCGTGCCGCCATCCGTCGGGCTGGGTGCCTGGAGTGCTTGGGCCGCAGTGCTCCGGGCATCGTGGCCTGAGACCGCGCGTCGCCTGCCGTGACCGGTGGTCCTCGCGAATTGAAGCGCGCTCACGGCGGGTTCCTGGTTCGGGCGGCTGTGTCGTTGAGAACGTCATCAGTGTCGAGTCGGTACCACATATAGCAACGCAGTTTCGGCGACGCGAGTTGTCCGGCGTACGTTGCAGCCGGCGCTCATTCGTCACGTGGCACGGCTGTTCACCCCGGAGGCGCAGCGTCGCGCGCGTTGCTCGCATGGCACGCCCGGTGGGAGCAATGCCCGCGCGCGCCGCGTTCGGCTCGAGCAGCGCTAGAATCCGGGCGACGCGCCAAGGATCCGCCGCGCTCACGTGACATGAAAGTCCGCACACTGATCGTCGATGACGAAGCGCCGGCGCGGCAGTGGCTGCGCGCGCTGTGCGGCAAGCACGCGGACATCGAGATCGTCGGTGAGTGCAGCAACGTGCCGCAGGCGGCGCAGCGGCTGCGCGCCGGCGGGCTCGACCTGGTGCTGCTCGACATTCAAATGGGACCGCACACCGGTTTTCAGGCGCTGGATGATCTGGCTGCGGGCAGCGCGCCCCTGGTCGTGTTCGTCACGGCGTTCGATCGTCACGCGGTGCGCGCATTCGAGAAGAACGCGATCGACTATCTGCTCAAGCCGGTACGCGAAGACCGCTTTGCCGCCACGCTCGATCGGGTGCGCCGGCACCTGGCTCGGGGTATGAGTATCGAGGTGCGCGCGGCTCTCCATGCCGCTCTCGGTTCGTTACACGGGACCTCCGACGAATCGCGCGCCGCGGCCGGCGCACAGCGCATCGTCGCCGAGCGCGGTGGCGCCTTTCATTTCATCGAGGCGTGCGACGTGGCGCTCATCGAGGCGAACGGCAACAACGTGACGATCCATGTGGCCGCGGGCGGTAAACCCTATTCGATGCCCGGAACGCTGCAGAAGGTCGAGGCGCTGGTCGATCCGGCAAGTTTCCTGCGCATCAGCCGCTCGGCCGTGGTCAATCTCGCGCACGTGGAGCGGATCGAGCGCGAAGGCCGCAGCGCCTTCTGCTTCGTGTTGCCGCGCGAGCGCCGCGTCGCGGTGGGATGGGCGTATCGCAGCAGGGTCAGGGAGCTCGTGCGCTGCGGCGGTCGGCCGACCGGCACGCCCTGACCCGCGATCACGGGTCAGGGCGCTGCTCGGGAAGCGGCACAGCGACGGCGGCTTGAAGCAAGTTGGCCGACCAGGAGATGACCGACCTTTGCAGGATGGGCCGCCGCCGCTGTGCACGCATTCAAGAGCGCCGATGCCGATGATCAGAAGCTCGCCGTCACGTTGATGAAGTAACGGCGTCCGAGCACGTCGTAGGTCGACGGATCGGTATTCGACTGGATGCCGGCCTGCGTGGTGGTCGTGTAGATCGGCGGGTCCTTGTCACCGATGTTGGTCACGCCCAGCGTGAGACCCAGCATGTCGTTGACCGTCCACTTGCCCACGAGATCGTGGTAGATGTACGTGTCGACCGACGGTGCGGCACCCGTCGAGGGTGTCAGCAACGCGTCGTTGTCGACCACGTCCATGCCGTCCACGTAACGCAGGTTGTAGCGGAACGAGAAGTCGCCGACCGAGTAGGTCGTGGAAAGCACGCCCTTGTATTTCGGGAATGCGCTCGCCACCGTCTGACTGATCGTGCCGGCACGGTCCAGGAAGCCATCGTCGGCCGTTTCCTGCTGCTCCCACTTGCTGAACACGCTCGTGAGCAGCCTGAAGTCCAGCTTGCCGGCGGTGTCGCTTGCGCCGAACACCGACAGCGGCAGACCCCAGTCGAGGTTCAGGTCGAAGCCCGCGACTTCGCGCGCCGACAGGTTCAACTGCGTCGTCACCACGTCGGTGATGCCGAAGTTGGCCGGGTTGCGCGTGAAGAGCTGGCAGGAGACGTTGGCCGGGTCGAACGAGGAGTTGGTGCCCAGCTGGTTGAAGCAGCGGCCGATGATCGAGCTCGCGGTGAGCGATGCGATCACGTCCTGGATCTCGTACTGGAAGTAGTCCAGCGACACGCTCATGTTGCTCAGCCATGCGCTCTGGGCATTCGACTGCCAGGCCACACCCAGCGTGTAAGTGTCGGCTTGTTCGGGTACCAGGTCCTGATTGCCGCCGACGAAGGCGCGCGCCTGCGTGTTCGGCTGCTGGAAGGTTGCGAGCGCAGCGGGCGTCAGGCCCTGCTGCAGGCACATCCCCTCCACCGCCGTCGGATTCACGCCGTCGGTGTTGCTGCCGCTGCCGCCCACGGCACCATCGGCGCCGTAGCGGAAGCTGCTGCGCAGATTGCACGGGTCCGTGTACTGTGGAAAGTTCTCCTGCCGGGGCAGGAAGAGCTCCGCAATGTTCGGCGCGCGGATCGCGCGATTATAGGAACCGCGCAGCTTCAGCGACTCGATCGGGTTCCACAACAGGGCAGCCTTGTACGTGTCGTAGCTGCCGGCGATGTTGTAGTTCGAGTTGCGATAGCCGAACTCCAGACCCACGTAACTCGCGCCCGGCAGATCGGCGATCACCGGGACCACCAGCTCGGCAAACGGCTCGACGACCGTGATGCGGCCGGAGACCGGCTGCTGTGCGTTGAAGCCCACCACGTCACCGCTGGCGAGGAACTCGTCCGGGCGGAAGTTCGCGACCTCCTCGCGATACTCCGCACCGACCGCGACATCGACCGCGCCCGCCGGCAGATTGAAGATGCCGCCGGTCACGCTGGCGACGTAGTTGGTCTGCTCGAACTCGAGCACGTTGGTCGCCTTGATGGCGATCGCGTTGGCGCACGCCGGCGCCAGGCCGCCCGCACCGAACACGTTGAACGTCGCGCAGCCCTGAGCGGCGTAGAACTGCGGGTTGTTCAGGCCATTCTGCAGGCGAGAGCGCGAGACGTTGCCGCCTTGCAACTGCAGGCCCTCGGCGCGTCCGTACGAGCCGAAGACGTCCCAGCGCCAGTCCCGGTCGCCCAGCTGGAAGTCGCCACGAAAGCCCATGAGGCCCTGGAGCACGTCGTAGCTGTTTTCCTGCTCGCGAAGGCCCACCTCGTTGACGCGCTTGGTGAAGTTCAGCACCGCACCCGGCGTCGCGCGTGACTGGGCCAGCGTGCGCAGATCGGCGGGGATCGTCGTGTTGGTCATCGGAATCGTGCAGCCGAGCGCCCCAGCGCCACAGGTGACCGGCGTGGAGGCGAGCTGCTGATCCGAGTTGTACGTCGTGAACATGATGCGCGAGTACAGCTCGGCTCCGCCGTCCGGCATCAGGTCGAAGTGCGCGAAGCCGGCGATCTGACGACGCTCCAGCGGCAGCTGCAGGTAGTTGACCGGCATGAAGTTGTACGAGTACGCAAGCGGATTGAAGCCCGGATCCGCCGTATCGCCGCGAAAGTTGGCGACCGGTTGCGCAGCCGTGTTCCGGCCGAACCCAAAGAGGGTCTGGTCCGAGTTGAAACTGATGGTCGTGGCGGCATTCACGACGCCTGGCGCTACGCCATAGCCACCAAACACGTTGTCTATGGCGAGCTGCGTCGGGGTATTGGAACCCCACGTGACCGAGCCTTCCGGCACGGTGGCCGAGCCCGTGGGAGCGAGCGTCGCGCCGCGCGCCACTACTCCGAATTCGCGCGCACCTGCGAACACGTCGTCGCGCTTGTCGTACGTCAGCGCGAGCACCGCATTCCCGCGGTCCTCGGCAAAGTTCCCGCCGAACACCGCTTCGGCGAGCAGCGTCTTGCCGTCATTCTCTTCGGTCACGTTGTTCTGCAGCGAGAGCTGCAGGCCCGAGAAGTTGCGCTTCATGCGCACGTTGATCACGCCCGCGACCGCATCCGAACCGTACGTCGAGGACGCACCGCCGGTGAGGATCTCGATGTTCTCGATCAGCGCCGAGGGAATCGTGTTGAGGTCGACGATGCCGGTCACGTTCGAGCCCGGCAGGCGCGAGCCGTCCATCAGCACGAGCGTGCGTTGCGCGCCGAGGCCGCGCAGGTCGACGTTCGCCTGGCCGCCGTTCGACGGGTTGTTCGAGGTGGTGGTGATGGAAGGCACGAGCTGCGGCAGCGAATTGAGCACCATCTCGATCTGCACTTCGCCGGAAAGATCCAGCGCGTCGGACGAGAGGGTGACCACGGGGCTTGCAGCCTCGTAGTCCTTGCGTGCGATACGTGAGCCGGTGACCGTCATGGTTCCGCCCAGCTCGTCTACCTGTGTCTGGTCTTGTGCGGATACGTTGGCTGTTGCGCAGACGCTTGCCGCCGCCGCGCTGGTAATCAGTGCCAGGCGTATGGCGCGCGCCCATGTTGAATTGCGTTGCATGTTCTTCGCTCCCTGGTTGTGAGTCGACTTCGCGCGCCGGGCGCGGCATGTGGACGTTTCGCAACGCAGGTTAGGGAGCGAGGTCAGGTGCACTCAATTCGACCGCGACGAGTGCGCGTGTGCGTACGACGAATGCGTCGTACGGTACGGTGAATTGGGGGAAAGTCGCGCCACGGCGCGAGATTCTGCGCACCCCCGTCCGTGCCATGAGCGCAACAGTGAGCCCGATACGGTCCGCGCCGTGGGTCCGATCGACCGTGCCCCGTCGACCGTGCCACGGTCGACCATGCCCCCATATAACCTGTATGCAGGTGCCGAACGCGTCCGCCGCGCCCCGCTACCTGACGCTGCTCGTGAGTTAGAATGTGCGCAGGCCGCTCGAAGGCGACAGCTGCCCGGGAGCCCAAGGGAAACAGGCAATGCCGAGCTATCGTAGCGTTCCTCCGCAGCTCGTCGGCGGCGCGCTCTGCATTGATTTCATTAACACCGTCACGTGGCGCGGCGATCCGGTGGACTGCGGGGAGCGTCTGACGTCGTTCGACGAGCTTCTGATCTGGGCGGGGGCTGCTCGAGCCGTGGGCCGCGATCAGCTGCCGGAGATTGCCGCCGCGGCGGGAGCTAGTCCGGGCCGGGCCGCCCGGGCGCTTGCGGAAGCTGTGGCACTTCGGGAGGCGCTAGCCCGACTTTTTGCCGGCAAGAGCAGGACATCGCCGATCGATCTCGCGACACTGAACGGTATCCTGCGGGAGACTCCCCGCCGAGCTACCGTGAAGCGTGCCTCGACCGGGTTCCAATGGGATGACTCCGGGGCTTCTGATCCTCTGCGGCGCATTATTGCCAGCGTCGCGCTCTCCGCCGCAGGCCTCTTGACGTCCGAGGAGCTTCGCCGCGTGCGCACCTGCAACGATGCACGTTGCGGCTGGCTGTTCCTGGACAACTCGAGGACCGCGAGGCGGCGCTGGTGCGATATGCGGACGTGCGGCAATCGCGCCAAGGCGCGCCTGCACTATCGGCGCGTGCGGACCAGCTCCGGGCGAGCGAGGAGCGTTGCCAGGGGCCGCAATCGAGTACGGCCGATCTCCAGAAAACGCTGAATGAGGGGACAGCGTCAACGCTTGCGTCGCGAAACGTTGCCGACAGCGCGGGGCCCGGTATCTGGAGAATGCGCGATCTGTATCCATGTCGCCTTCGAGGCGGTGTATTCGTGCAACGCTTCGAGCGACTTGTCTCTGCCGTTGCCGGACTGCTTGAACCCGCCCCACGGCACCGTGAGGTCGCTCGCGTCGTAGTTGTTGACCCAGACCAGGCCGGCGCGAAGATCGCGCGCAATTGCGAGAGCCTGGTCGATATCCCGGCTCCAAACCGCGGCGCCCAGGCCGTAGACCGTGCCGTTTGCGAGCTGCACCGCTTCGGCCGTGTCGGCGAACGCGATGACGGAGAGGACCGGCCCGAAGATCTCCTCCTGGGCGATTTGCATGCTGTTGCTCACATTGACAAACACCGTCGGCTCGAAGAACCAGCCGCCGGTGTCCTCGAGGACTTGACGGCCGCCGAGCGCCAGCTCGGCTCCCTCCCGCACACCGGCGCGGACGTACCGGCTCACCCTGTCGCACTGGGCCTTGTCGACGAGCGCGCCCAATTGAGTCGCCGGGTCAAGCGGGTCGCCCAGCGTGATCCCGCGTGCAATGGCCGCGACCTTGGCGACCAGCTCACGGGCGAGGGGCTGCTGAACCAGCAGGCGACTGCCGGCGCTGCAAACCTGTCCCTGGTTGAAGAAGATTCCCCACGCCACCTCGTGCGCTACGCGATCGAGGTCGGGAGCGTCAGCGAGCACGACGTGCGGGCACTTGCCGCCGGCCTCGATCTGCACACGCTTCAGGTTTGACTCTGCCGCATACCGCAGGAAATGCCTTGCGACATGCGCAGAGCCGGTGAATGCGATGCAGTCCACGTCCGGATGACGACCGAGCGCCGCTCCCGCCGTCGGCCCCGCTCCCGGAATGACGTTCAGAACCCCATCCGGGAGTCCCGCTTCGCTCGCCAGCTCCGCCAATCGGAGCGCCGTGAGCGGCGACTGATCGGCAGGCTTGAGCACCACCGAATTGCCTGTTGCGAGCGCGGGACCCAGCTTGTACGCAGCGAGATAGGCCGGAAAGTTCCAGGGAATCACCGCGCCGATGACGCCGAGCGGCTCGCGCGTCACGAATGCCAGCGCCTCTTCGCCGGTCGGCGCGACATCGCCGTAGAGCTTGTCTATCGCTTCGGCATACCAGCGAATCATGCCGGCGGTCTTCGGGATGTCGAGGCTCGACGTGTCCCGGATCGGCTTGCCGACGTTGAGCGTTTCCATGAGGGCGAGCTCCGGGAGCTGCGCGTCGATCAGTTCTGCAAACCGGAGGAGAACGCGCTTGCGGTCGCGCGGGTGCTGCCGCCGCCATCGGCCATCCTCGAACGCTCGACGGGCCGCCTTGACGGCGGCGTCGACGTTGATTGCGGCGCAAGCAGCGACGTTCGCCAGGGTCTTGCCATTGGCCGGATTGACGATCGGCAGCGTTTGACCGGATTGCGCATCGACAAACGCGCCGTCGATGAACGCGCGCGTGCGCAAGTGGAGCGCGGGCGAATGCGGCATGGAGTCCTCTGCGCCCTCGGTCATGACGCGTGTCTCGCTGCGCCGCGCCGCCCTCTCGGCCCGAGTGGCAGGTCGCGTCGAACCAGACCTTCGTACGAGTCTCGCAGCTGAATCGTCTGAACGCGGCCGTCGCCCACCAGTACGACCGCGGGCCGCAATGCGCAGTGGTAATTGCTCGCCATGCTCAACGTGTAGGCGCCCGCCATCGGGACGGCGATGAGCTCACCCGGCCGGGCGTCGTGCGGCAATGGAATATCGCGAGCCAGCACGTCGCTCGATTCGCAGTAGCGGCCCGATGCGAGACTCCGCCGCTCAGCGCCACGTAGAGCTCGCCCCCAGAAGCGACGTCGAGGCCAAGGCCCGCGTCGGCCACCAGCAGGGGCCAAAGATGCTGCTCGAGCGCCGTTGCTGGCATGTGCCTCGTTGCGATACTCACCGCGCCGCGCGCTACGCGCCGCGGCTCCAGGAAGGGAATCTACGGAGGCGTTGGTGTTGTTGACAAACGCTGATTCATAATGAGGCCCATAAGAGGGCCTTAAGCGTTGCGGTCGCCTGCGAGGCGCGGCAGGCCGTGCTCACGAGGTGTCACGCAGGTGCTGCGACGAAACATACCGCTCAACACGCTGCGCACGTTTGACGCCGTCGCACGTCACACGAGCTTCATAGCCGCGGCGGCGGAGCTCAGCATCAGTCAGTCCGCAGTCAGCCAGCAGATTCGCTCCCTCGAACGAGCTCTGGGCGTGCCGCTGTTCGCCCGGCTCACGCGCGGCGTGGCGCTGACGGACGCCGGCGCAGTACTCGCGCGTGCGACGCGCGCGGCCCTTGGCGAGCTGGGCCGCGCCATTCACGAAATTCGCGGCAACGGCCCACCCGAGAGTTTCTCGATCGGCGCCCTGGCCTCGTTTGCTTCGCGCTGGCTCGCCCGGCGCATAGCCGCGTTCTGCGCCACGCACCCGGAACTCGAGGTGTCCGTCTTCGCCATGCTCGACCCCAGGGAGATGGAACAGCACCAGGCGGACATCGCCATTCTCTACGGCGATGGATCCTGGAAAGGCCACCTGACCGAAGAGATCTTCCGCGAATACATCTTTCCGGTGTGCCATCCACGCCTGCTGCAACAGCATCCGCTCGAGTCGCTCGACGACCTGGTCCGGCTGCCGCTGCTGCGTGACGCGGACCCGAAGCACGACTACTGGCCGGGCTGGCTCGCGGCCGCAGGCGTGGACCACGCGAAGCTCTCGCGAGGTCCGCGATTCGACAACCTGAGCGACATGATTACGGCGTCCGTGCACGGGCAGGGTATCGCGCTCGTGCGCAGCGCCCTGGTCATCGACGAGATCGAGCAGGGGAGCCTGGTGCGTCTGTTCGACATCGATTTCCGCGCGCAGTATTCCTACTATCTGGTCTGGCCGAAGGAAGCAGGCAAGCCGGAGCTCACGTCGGCTTTCAGGCAGTGGCTGCTGACGGAATTGCAGGGGACCCCGGGGGTCCTGGCATCGCCGGCGCTGGGGAACGCAGCCGATCTCTCCCGCTAGCTCGTCCCGGGCGCCTCGCCAGCTCGCCCATGGCGTTGCACCGTGCAGATAAGTGCGCCTAATCGGTGCGTTCACAAACGATCGCTTGTCACGCTGCTGTCGGATTCGCTCTGATGACGCGTCCGGACTGCGGTCGCAGGCTGGAGATGTGGCAGCGAAGGGAGCGAACACATGAGCAGCAGCCGGCGCTTCGATGTCGTGATCGTGGGGGGCGGCATCATGGGGAGCTCGATTGCCTGCTGGCTCGCGGCGAATCGCGATTTCCAGGGTTCGGTGGCCGTCCTGGAAAAGGATCCGACGTACCGGTTCAGCTCCACGGCGCGCTCCAACAGCTGCATCCGGATGCAGTTCTCGACCGCCGTCAACATAGAGATGTCCAGGTTCGGCATCCATTTCATACGCAATGCCGCTGACTATCTCGCCGTCGACGGCGAGGCACCCGATCTCGCATTTCGCGAGTTTGGCTACCTGTTCCTCGCAACCACCGCCGCAGGCTGGAAAATTCTGCTGCAGAATCATGCGATTCAACAGGGTCTCGGCGTTCTCGACATCGCCGCCCTTACCGGCGCGCAGCTCGGAGCGCGGTTTCCCTGGATGAACGTGCAGGATGTAACCGGTGCGACCCTTGGCCTGCGCAATGAAGGCGCCTTCGATCCCCACAGTCTTCTGCAGGGCTTCAAGCGCAAGGCGCGGAGTTTGGGCGTGGCGTACCTCGCCGAGGAGGTCGTCGGCATGACGCGCGCCGGACGTACCATCAGCGCAGTCCAGACCCGGCACGACAGCATTCAGTGTGGAACGGTGGTCAATGCCAGCGGTGCCTGGGCACGCGGCGTGGCGAGCATGGCTGGCATAGACCTGCCAGTCGTTCCGCGCCCCCGGTTCGTCTTCGTATTCAGCTGCCCGACGCGGATTCCCGACTTTCCATTGCTCATCGACCCGGACGGGCTCTACGTTCGACCTGAGGGACAGTACTTCGTGTGCGGCATGAAGCCGCCGCCCGAGCAGGATCGCGACAGCCACGACTTCGATGTGGACTACCGGTGGTTCGACGACCAGCTCTGGCCACGCCTGGCACGCTGGGTGCCGGCCTTCGAAAGCGTCAAGATGCTACGCGCATGGACCGGTCACTACGAGTACAACACGTTCGATCGAAACGCGTTGCTGGGTGCCCATCCGGGCGTCGACAATCTCCTCTTTTGCAACGGCTTCAGTGGTCACGGCATGCAGCAGTCGCCGGCGGCCGGACGTGGAATCAGTGAATTGATCGCCTACGGCGAGTACCGGACGCTCGATCTCACCGCGTTTTCGGCACGGCGCCTGGCCGAAAACCGTCCGATCATCGAGCAATACGTGGTCTGAAAAGGGCTGCCGCCGGCTCACTCACCGTGGGCCTCGTAGTGGCTGGCGTGCGGCTCCAGGTCGATCAGGAACTTCTCATCGAAGTCATAGTACTTGGCCACGGTATAGGACTCGCCGGCGAAGCGCTTGATGGCTTCGATGTCGTCCCACAACGTGAGCATCTGGAAGTGGCCGACGTCACCTTCGACACGGTAGAGGCAGAAAGCGCCACGATTCCCGGGCGTCGCCTTGTAGTCGGGAATAGCCACCGTGCGCATGAGCTCCAGGTACGCGGCGCACTTGTCCAGGGGCACCGCCCCGTGCCATATCCTCGCAATCATCGCGGAATCTCCTCTGTCGGTATCGGCGCCCATCGGGACGGCCAGCCATGATTCGACTCAGATCAACCCATCGGTGCGCAACTCGCCGAGCGACTCGCGGATTGCATCCGCGACGGCATCCACGTCCGCCGCCTGATGAGCCGTGGAGAGCAGCACCATGCGATTGCCGGGCATGAGCACGCCGCGAGCCAGCATGTGCAGAAAGAAGTCGTCGAGCACGCGCTTGTCGGGCCGGCGCACGTCGCGCGAGCTCTGCATTTCCTCGTGCTGGAAGGCGAGGAACAGCATCGATGCGGCATTCATGAGCCGGACCGGCATCTGCCGCTCGCGCGCGAAATCATTGACGGCGGCGCACAGCCGGTCCGCTTCGCGCTCGAGCGCGGGATAGAGAGTCGGTGCATGGGCCTCGAGGTGCTCGATCGTTGCGAGCCCGGCGGCCATGGTGAGCGGATTGGCGTTGAAGGTGCCGCTCGAGAAGACACCGCCCTCGCTGTCGGGCTTGGGAAACAGGTCCATGATCTGCGCCGGTCCGGCCAGTGCGCCCACCGGCAGTCCGCCACCGATCGCTTTTCCGTAGGCGGTGAGATCCGGGCGTATTGCGAAACGACCTTGCGCTCCGCGCAGGCCGATGCGCAGGCCGGTCACGACTTCATCGAAGAAGAGGAGCGCGCCCGCTGCATCGCAGGCAGTGCGCAATCCCGCGAGAAAGGGCGCCATGTCGAGGCGCGGCAGGTTGTTCTGGACCGGCTGAACCATGACCGCGGCCAGCTCACTTGCGTGCTCGCGAATGAGCTCGAACGCGGCCGGATCGCGAAAGGGCAGAACGAGCATGGTGTCGCGTTCCACGACGCCCGGGACGCCCCGGCCCAGCGTCATCGCGGCCGGCAGGTGGCGCGGGCTCGCCGGATGCGCGTTGATCAACGCATAGTCGTGGCTGCCGTGGTAGTTACCGTCGAATACCGCGACCCGATCGCGCCCGGTGAAAGCACGCGCGACACGGCAGCCGTAGTACGTAGCCTCGCTTCCGGACCCGCAGAAGAGCACTTTCTCCTGCGTCTCACCCAGGCCCGCAATCTTTTGCGCGAGCCGGGCCTGCAGCACGTTGTTCAGCCCGAAATGCCAGCCCCTGCCGACCTGCTCGCGCAAGGCTGCTTCGACGCTCACGGGCCGGTGGCCGAGCAGATGCGCGCCGAAGCCCATCAGCATGTCGATGAGGCGTCGACCCTCGGCATCGAAGAGGTAAGGGCCTTCACCGCGCGCGAAGAACAGATTGGACGGCAGATCCACCGTCTTGATGGTTTCGAGCGCGAGATGCCGTGCTGCGACAGCCTGATGCTCTGCCGTGCACTGCCGGTGACGCTCCAGCTCGGCGCGAACCGCGGCGCCGCGCGATCCAATGACACGACTGTCCGGGGGGTGCGTTGGCATCATCATCGTTTGGCGTCCCCGGCGGCAGGCCAGGCGTTGGCCTGCTCGTCGAAGTTGCGCCGGCCGACCTTGACGACGCAGAACCGATGGCCGCTCGGCGCCTCGAATGTCGTCCAGGCCGGATGCCGTACCAGCACGCGCGCGCCGAGCCCGATCAGGCGCGCCGCCTCGCGTTCGCAGTCATCGGTCTCCAGATCCAGGTGACAGCGGCTCTCGTGGCTCACCCGCTGCAGCGTCACATGCGGATCGTTCGGCGGTACGACGAGGTCCACGTATCGGCTGGGGTCCAGATCCGTGCGGCTGCGAATCGGGTATCCCAGCACAGCCGACCAGAACTGCGCCGCACGCTGCAGATCGGCCGAATCATTGCAGTCGATGACGATCCCGCCCAGTTGACTTCGATGCATGAGGGCCTCCGAATGCGGTGCTCACCGCAGTTGCTTGATACGTACGGGACTCAATAGGGACCGGGCCTGCCCGGTCGCGCGGACTCGGTCGTCGCGCCCATTGCCCTGCGGCATGCCGCGAGCGTGTATTCGACGTTGGCGTCGTCGATATTGCGATGCACGACCATTCGCAGTCCCTTGCCCAAGCTGAAGCAGCGCACACCCTGCTCGCGCAGCGCAGAAATCAAGGTCGCTGCATCGCCATCGGGCGACTGCAGCTCGACGATCACGATGTTGGTCCGGACGCGCTGCGCGTCCACGCGCAGTCCGTCGATCCCCATCAGACCCACGGCCAGCCGCTGTGCGCGGGCGTGGTCTTCCGCCAGGCGCCCTATGTTGTCCAGTGCAACCAGTCCCGGCGCTGCCAGCCAGCCGGCCTGGCGCATTCCGCCGCCGAGCATCTTGCGAGCGCGCCGCGCCTTCTCGATGAAGCCCGCCGCGCCGCACAGGATCGATCCGGCAGGGCAGGACAGGCCCTTCGACAGGCAAAAACTGACACTGTGGACATGTGCAGCGATCTCAGAGGGATCGACGCCCTGCGCGACAGCCGCATTGAACAGGCGCGCGCCATCCATGTGAACGAGCAGGCCGCGCTTTGCCGCGATCTCTGCGAGCGCGCGGAGCAGCTCGAGTGGAATCGGCGTGCCGCCGCTGCGCGCATGCGTGTTCTCGAGGCAGAGCAGACGGGTCCGGCCGAAGTGAACGTCCCTGGGCCGCACCGCCGCCGCGACCGCCTCGGGCGAAATGTAGCCGGTTTCGTCGTCGAGCGGCCTGGGGTGAAGGCCCGCCACTGCCGCGATGCCACCCGTCTCGAAATTGAAGAGATCCGAACCACCGCCGAGCAAGACCTCGTCCCCTCGATCGCACAGGCTCAGCAGCGCGACGAGGTTGGCCTGGGTACCGCTCGACACGAGCAGCGCGGCCTCCTTGCCGGTCAAGGCGGCGGCTCTGGCTTCGAGCATGTTCACCGTCGGGTCCTCGCCATAAACGTCGTCGCCGAGCGCGGCCCGCTGCAGCGCCTCGTACATCTCCGGGCTCGGCAGGCTGAACGTGTCGCTGCGCAGATCGACGCTTCGCCGTTTCGACATCCGCGTTCCCGGTCGCAAAGACTAACCTCAATAGAGGTTACAGCAGCTCGACGCAATGTCAACGGCGCGGGCGCCGGCGCCGATTGACACGGGGCAACGCCTCTCGCACGCTATAACCATATGACAAGTTATGCGCAGACCGGTGCGTCGGCCGCGCAGTGGCGCGCCAGGCGAGCGGCGCTGTCACTGGAGACGCGGCTGTTCATCGGCGGCGAGTACGTGAGCGCGCTCGGGTGCGAACGGATGGAGAGCGTCGACCCGGCGACCGGCGAGGTCATCGCAGCGGTTGCGGAGGGGCGCGCTGCCGATGTCGACCGGGCCGTTGCCGCGGCGCGCGCGGCTTTTCGCGGCGGTGCGTGGCGGCGCACGCGTCCGCGCGATCGCAAGGAAGTGCTGCTGCGCTTCGCCGCACTGATCCAGGCTCATGCCGACGAGTTCGCCCTGCTCGACAGCATCGACATGGGCAAGCCCATCGCGGAGACCACTACTCTCGACGTGCCCATCGCGATCCGCTGCATGCGTTTTTACGCCGAGGCGATCGACAAGGTGGCGGGAGACGTCACGGCGACCGCGGCCGACGTGTTGCATTACGTCGTGCGCCAGCCGCTCGGTGTCGTCGGTTGCATCATACCCTGGAACTATCCGCTGATGATGGCGGCATGGAAGATTGCGCCGGCGCTCGCAGCGGGCAATTCGGTCGTGCTCAAGCCCGCCGAGCAGTCGCCGCTGTCGGCGTTGCTTCTCGCCGGGCTGTTCATGGAAGCGGGAGGGCCGGCCGGCGTCCTGAATGTCGTGAACGGCCGCGGCCCGGAGGCGGGCAGGGCGCTCGCGCTGCACGCCGATGTCGACAAGATCGCATTCACGGGTTCCGTAGAGGTCGGCAAGCTGATGATGATCTACGCGGGCCAGTCCAACATGAAGCGCGTCTCGACCGAATGCGGCGGCAAGTCTCCGCAGATCGTGATGGACGACGCGGAGAACCTCGACTTCATTGCCCGCCAGGCGGCGCTCGGCATCTACGAGAATCAGGGGCAGGTATGCAGCGCCGGCTCGCGCATCTTCGTCCACCGTCGTCACTACGACGAGTTCGTCGATCGCTTCACGCGCTGGACGCAGAGCCTGTTCCGCCTCGGTGACCCACTCGATCCGGTCACCACCATGGGGCCGCTCGTCAATGCTGAACAGCAGCAGCGCGTACTGCGATACATCGACATCGGCAAAGCCGAGGGCGCACGCCTGGCCTTCGGCGGAACGGTGCCGGCGGGCCTTGCGCGGGGAGCTTACGTCGAGCCGACGCTGTTCCTCGATGTCCGGGACGACATGCGTATCGTGCGCGAGGAGATTTTCGGCCCGGTCGCCACGATTCTCCGCTTCGAGAATTTCGCAGAGGCCCTGGCGCGCGCCAACGACACGATATACGGTCTGGCTGCGGCGATCTGGACCGCGGACGTCCGCCGCGCGCACCTCTTTGCCCGCGACATCGAGGCGGGAGTCGTGTGGGTCAATTGCTTCGACAAGGGAGACATGACCTCTCCCTGGGGCGGGTTCAAGCAATCCGGCTTCGGTCGCGACAAGGGCCTCGAGGCGCTCGAGCAGTACACGCAGAGCAAGTCGGTGTGGCTTGACCTCGCAGGTCAGTAGCTTTCGCTCGACGCGATCAGAGAGACAAGACGGCGGTGCGGCGCGCCGCTGCGACCGCGGATCGTCTTTGCCCGGATACCGCGCACCGCGACCGGCAAGATGCAGAAATAGCTGCTGCGACGGCTCGCAGCAGCGCTGGATAACTGAAGCGTTCAGGCAGAGCGAGCCGACCCAGTGCTCGCCGTCGAGCCGCAGCCCGCGCAATCGTGGATCGGGGCGTTCTCGCAGGCCAGGCTGTTCTCTAATCTTCTAGCCCGCCGGTTTGATGTTGGCGTTCAGACGGAACAGGTTGCCCGGGTCGTACTTGTTCTTGAGCTCCACCAGGCGGGCATAGTTGCGCCCGTAATTCACGTCGACCTTGCTCTGCAGATCCTCGGACATCGCGTTGACGTAGAAGCCGGAAGTGTGCGGTTCGACGATCTTCCACGCGCGGCGCACGACTGCGATACGCGACTCGTCTTCGGTGGCGGCCAGCGACTTCGTGCTGCAGTTCGCCCAGTAGCGCACGTCGCGGTTCGCGAACGCGGTGGCGTCCGGCGCCGTGCGGCTGATGGCGCCGCCGGCGTGCTGCATCGAGAATCCGATGGTGCCGGCCTCGGCGCTGCGGAATGCCTCCAGGATGGCGTCGATCGCCGGATCCAGGTTCGCGAAGAATCCGGATTTGACGTAGCGGCGGGTACCGGGCGCCGCACCGGCATCGCCGCTCGCCTGCAGCTCTACATAAGAGAGTGGTGCAATCGTGTCGGACGCCGGCCTGCCGAACGAGCGCAGGGATTGCAGCGCTGCTGCGCCGGCGGCGTGATCCGCAGACCAGCAGGCCTGGACCGCGATGATGCGACTGCCGTCAGGCATGCCGCGCAGGACCAGGTCGAGATTGAGCTCATCGGGCGCCTGCATCGAGAAGTCGGCGTAGAAGCGCAGGACCTCGCGGGCCTGCTCGAAGGGCCAGACGATGTTGCCGGCGAGTACCATCGGGTCCATCGGATGCAGGCGATACTCGAACGAAGTCGCGACGCCGAAATTCCCGCCGCCGCCGCGCACGCCCCAGAACAGCTCCGCGTTGTACCGCTCGTTCGCGGTCACCAGACGGCCGTCGGCAGTTACCACGTCGATCGCGTGGAGGTTGTCGCACGACAGCCCGAACCGCCGGGCAATTCTCCCGAATCCGCCGCCCAGCGTGAGCCCCGCGGCGCCGGTGTGCGAGACAGTTCCCGTGGTGGTGACGAGACCAAAGGCACTGGCTTCCCGATCCAGGAACCCCTGCAGTGCGCCACCCTCGATGCGTGCGAGCCGTCGCGCCGGCTCCACGCGCACGCCCCGCATCGGCGACAGGTCTATCACGATGCCGCCCTCGCACGTGGACTTGCCGGAAAAACTGTGGCCACCGCCGCGCACGGCCGTCAACAGCCGGTGCTCGCGCGCAAAGGCGACCGCGAGCATGACGTCGGTGGGCGCGGCGCAGCGGGCGATCAGCGCCGGGCGCTTGTCGAACATGCCATTCCATACCTTGCGCGCCTCGTCGTAACCGGACTGACCGGGCAGCAGCAGCGTGCCGCGCAAGGCAGAGCCGAGCTCGGCGACTTCGGCGCGCAGCAGTGTCGTTGCATCACCGCTGAGCGTGACTGCGGGTAGATCGGTGGTGGGTTCGGTCGCCGCCAACACCATGCGTGGCAGCAGCGCGCCGGCCGGCCACAGTGCAGCGAGGGAAAGTGACGACCTGACGAAATCGCGTCTCTTCATTGGCGGTTCTCCTAACGGCGCGCGTCGGTGGCCATGCGAATCGCGAGGCCCGTGAGAACCGTTCCCATCAGCCAGCGTTGCGCCGCGAGCCATGTCGGCCGTGAGCCGAGAAACGCCGCAAGGCCGCCGGCTACGAACACGATGATCGAATTGACGGCGACGCTGATCGCGATCTGTGTCGCTCCGAGCAAAAGGGACTGATCGAGCACGCTGCCGTGCCCGGGCCGGATGAACTGCGGCAGCAGCGACAGATACAGCACTGCTATCTTCGGATTGAGCAGATTGGTGAACAGGCCCATGACGAACAAGCGCCCCGCGCCGTCGATCGGCAGGTTGCGCACCTGGAACGGCGATCGCCCGCCGGGCCTGACGGCCTGCCAGGCGAGAAACAGCAGGTAAAGCGCGCCGCCGATGCGGAGTGCGTCATATGCGAGTGGCACCGCCATGATGAGCGCCGTGATGCCAAGGGCGGCGCAGACCATGTAGAACACGAATCCCAGCGCGACTCCGCCCAACGAGATCAACCCCGCTGTGCGGCCCTGAGAAATCGACCGCGAAATCAGATAGATCATGTTCGGTCCGGGCGTGAGCACCATGCCAAGCGCGACGAGCGAAAACGCCAGGTGATCGGACAGAGCAGGCATGCGGCAACTCCCTACAACATCGTGGCCTCCTATCATCGCGCAAGGCGGTGCGCTGCAACAGGCCACGGGCCATGTGACGAACCCTGCCGTTGAAGGTACGAACGGCTGGCACGCGACGAGCGCGGGCGACACGCTGTCATGGACGCAACTACAGCCCGTCATTGGTGCTACCGTCGACAGGGGCGGACGAGGAGGCACGCGCTTGGCAACGACATTCTGGTCGTTCATCGTCATCTCGGCGGTCGTCATCGTCACGCCGGGGCCGGATACGGCGTTGACGATTCGGAATATTCTCGCCGGCGGCCGCAGCGGTGGAGTATTCACCGCCCTGGGAGTTGCGGCCGGCCAGGCGGCGTGGGCGCTGGCAGCCAGCGCTGGCGTCGTGTCCATACTGATCGCCTCCGAGGCGCTGTTCAGGGCGGTCAAGATTGCCGGCGCCATTTACTTGATCTACCTCGGCGCGCGATCGCTGCTGGCGGCGCTTCGCGGGCGCCACGCACCGATTTCGATCGACCGCGTGAAACTCTCGGGTCGACTACCGGGCCCGGTGGCCTTGCGCCAGGGTTTCATCAGCAACCTCGCCAACCCCAAGATGGCGGTGTTTTTCGCGAGCATACTCCCGCAGTTCGCGCCGCACGGCGGTGCGGTGTTCGGCGCAATGCTGCTGCTGGGATTGCTCTTCTGCTCGATGACCCTCGTCTGGCTCGCACTCTACGCGGTGGTGCTCTCGAAGGTGCAGGAGGCCTTGATCAAACCGCGCGCGCAGCACCTCATCGAAGCGACCACCGGGGTTGCCTTGGTCGTGCTCGGCTGGCGTCTCGCGTCCGCCGAGCGGTGACCGATACGCGCCGCGACAGGAATGGATCTTGCTGTTCTACCGTGACGTATTCGGGCTGACCGTGGGGCGCGAGCCATGCCTCACGAGCCGCAGCTCCAGGTGACGCTTCACGTCCGGCCACTCGGCGGCGAGGATGCTGTACATCACGCTGTCGCGCACGGTGCCATCCCGCCGCGGGTGGTGATGGCGAAGCACTCCGTCTTTCTTCGCTCCCAGAGCCTCGATCGCTTTCTGTGAGGCGAAATTGAAGTTGTCGGTGCGCAGGCCCACCACTTTGCAGCCAAGGGTGTCGAAGGCATGCGCCAGCAACAGCAGCTTGCAGATCGTGTTGAGCGAGCTGCGTTGACGGCTCTTCGCATACCAGGTGTAACCGATTTCCACGCGATCGATCGCCGGCACGATGTCGTGATACCGCGTGGAGCCGACGATCTTCCCCATCGTCAGGTCGCGAACCGTCCACGGCAGCATGTGCCCGTCCCGCTGCCCCTTGAGCGCATCGTCGATGTAGTCCTTCATCGCGCCGGGTGCCGGGACGGCCGTGAACCACAGGTTCCACAACGCGCCGTCGGCGGCCGCGCTCAAGAGTCCGTCGAGATGTTCGCTGCTCAAGGGCTCGAGGCGAATGCCGTCGCGTTCGAGCACAGTCATCTTGGGATGGATCATGGAATAGCTCCCGTCATCCACTCAAAATACACGAAAGGGATGCCGCGACGCGTATCGTAGTCTAGAGTCACGTACTCCCATAGGGCCGCTACGGTATCTCAACAGTGGTGTGACCGATGAACGCCAGAGCGCCGACAACTCCCCGGCACTATCGTTGGGGCGACTTGCCCGCCGAGCCACTCAAGGGGACGATCACGAGACGCCTGGTCACCACCGAGCGCATGATGATCGCGCACGTGTATTTCAAGAAAGGCGATGACGTGCCGCGCCATTCGCATGAGAACGAGCAGATCACGTACATCCTCAGCGGCGCGCTGCATTTCTGGCTTGGCGCCAACGGTGAGCAGGAAGTCACGGTGCGCGCGGGGGAAGTCCTCGTGATTCCCTCGGACCTTCCGCACCGGGCCTTGGCGCTGGAAGACACTCTCGATGTCGATGTCTTCTGCCCACCGCGGCAGGACTGGTTGGCTGGGACTGACGCGTACCTTCGAGGGTAAGCACGCGAGCGATTCAGCCGTGCTATCGGCAGACTACCTCGAATCGCCGTATGCCGGCGCGCAGCTGAATGCCGCGCTGGCGCGCGATCCCTTGGGCACGAAAGCGTCCCTGGTGCCCGTGCTGGTTCGTGAGTGCAAGCCCGACGACCTGTTGAGGGCACGAGTCTACATCGATTCTGAACGAGAATCGGCCCGCTCTGGCGTCGATCCGCGGACGTTTCGCTTCGTCAAGAGCGTCTAGAGGATCGGCTTGATCGGCAGCAGTTGCCAGAGCGACGCCCGGGCTCGCTTGGCGAACGAGGCGAACTGATCCGGCTCGTCGGTGGCGGCGTTCCAGCTGTTCCCCGGCAGCATGTCGGTGACGATGGCCGCTGCCACAGCTTTCGCCTGGCGAGGATCGTGGATGACCACACCCACTTCCGTGTTCAGGTTCTCAGAGCGCGGATCCAGGTTGTACGTGCCGATGTACACGATCTGCTCGTCCACCACCATGGTCTTGGCGTGCAGTGCGAACACGGGGGCTGCGGCGCGGAGCGCGGCATAGCGTTGCATGACCTGCTGCTGCACCTCGGGATCGGGCTTGTATTCGTGGATCTCCAGGCCCAGCTTCAGCAGTCTGCCGCGCTGGCTGCGATAGCCGCTGAACGCCTGCAGGTTGTCCGTGGAAGCGAGCGAGTTGGTGCTGATGCGAATGCGGACCCCGCGCGCTCGCACGCGGCTGAACAATGCGATCGCCTCGTCGGAAAGCACCAGGTAGGGGGACTGAATGAGCACGTCGCTGCGGGCGCCCTCGAGCAGTTTCGCCAGGGCCGCGGTGGTCAGGCCGCCGCCCCCGAGCCCGACGCGCGTGACGTTCTTGCCGGGTTGATCGCTGATGAAGTCGACGCGCCCCCAGGTCAGTCGTGCGGCGAGGTCCGGGAACCCGGCCGGGATGGAGTTGATGGCCGCCCTGATTTCCGGAGCGAAGTTTTCGCCGGCAGCCGCATAGTCCCCCAGCTCGCGGTAGATCTGCTGGACCTCGGCAGTCTGCACGGTCACGTGCTTCTGCATGATGCCCAGGCCGTCGTAGAGCTCTTCCACGGGTACAGTGATATCACTGCTCCAGAAGCGCTCGAAGCTCTGCCGCATCACCGGAACGACAGCGCCGATCACCAGGGCATCGCGGTCGCGGAAGTTGTACTCGTGATCGAAATCGAAGTATTCGTCGGCCATGTTGCGCCCGCCGGTGATGGCCAGCCGGCCGTCCACGATGAAGGTCTTGTCGTGCATGCGCTGGTTGGCGCCGCGAAAATCCGTGGCCACGTTCAATACCCGCCTGCGCAGCGGGGTGCCCACCGAATGCACGGGGTTGTAGATCCGGATGTCGATGTTGGGATGCTTGGCGAGCGCCAGCAGCGTCTTGTCCGGCGCATCCATCAGCAGGTCGTCGACGATGACCCGCACACGAACCCCGCGTTGCGCCGCCCGCAGCAGCGCTTCCGACGCGATGATGCCGACGTTGTCCGTGCTCCAGATGAAGTACTGCACTTCGACGCTGGTGCGGGCGTTGTCCATGAGCCAGGCCCGCGCGAGCAGGGCGTCCTCGCCCTTCTCGAGCACGTAGGCGCCGGTGTGGCCCGGATGGGCGGCGATCTGCGCGTCGATGAACGCGCGGGCAGTGGAAGTGGAGTCTGCGGAGGCTGGCAACGCGACGGCCAGGGCAAGCAGGAGGGCAGCGGCGGCTCGGGTCATCGAGGATAGATTGTACTACCGGCCGCACACTCGACCGCTGTTCTACGGTCTGTGCGGCCTCGTACAGACGCGCCGGCGCGGTTTCGCGCAGGCTTCCCTGCAGGCTTGCAGCAACAGGGGACACCATCGTGGAACAACGCGGACGCGGCGGCTCCATCGTGCGCAGCGAGTACTTGATAGACCGCTTTCGCGTGGTGTTCGAGTCCGGCGGCGGATGGCACTGCGTATGTTCGGAGTTCGTTTCAACCAATGCGTGCAGCCACACCAGGGAAGCCGCCGGCATGCGCGCAGCTCAGGCTCAGATCATTGAACACGTGGCGGCGGGGCGCTCGCGCTTCCCGGAGAACGTGCGGCCAATTCGCGTGACACCGTCACGTGCCCCAGGTGGGGGCGCGCCATGAATGGAACCCCGCACGGAAGTCGTGATCGCCCAGGACCATCCGCACCTGGTGAGTCTCACCGTCATCGACGAGCGCAATCACCGTCGGGCCCTCTGGCAGCGGCTGGCCGTCCAGTTCTGCATACGCAATTCCCTGGGCGACGCCTTGCGGGATTCTCCACCAGGATTTCGTAGCGCGTAGCGCGATACCGGAAGACGATCTCGAAGCGCGGGCCAATGCGCGGGAATGCAAGGCGCAAGCTGCAAGCGGCTGCCCTGCAGACGAAACCCCAGGATCCACTCGAGCCCGGCCCGGTACATCCAGCCGGCCGAGCCGGTGTACCACGTCCAGCCGCCGCGCCCGACATGCGGCGCCACCGAGTAGATGTCCGCGGCGATCACGTACGGCTCGACCTTGTAGCGATGCACGTCGGCGCGCGTCGTCGTGCGGTTGATCGGATTGAGCAGTGAGAACAGTTCCGCGGCCTTGTCTGCCTGCCCGAGCAGGGCGAATGCGATCACCGACCACGTCGCGGCGTGGGTGTACTGGCCGCCGTTCTCGCGAATGCCGGGCGGGTAGCCCTTGATGTAACCGGGATCGAGCGGCGTGCGGTCGAACGGCGGCGCGAACAGCAAGGCCAGGCCGCTGTCGCGCTGGATGAGCTGCGCTGTCCACGGCCGCCATCGCCTGTGTCGCGCGCGCCGCATCCGCCGCGCCGGAAATCACGCTCCAGGACTGGGCGATCGAATCGATGCGGCATTCCTCGTTCGTGGCCGATCCGAGCGGCGTGCCGTCATCGAAATAGCCGCGACGATACCAGTCGCCATCCCAGCCCTCGCGCTCGAGCGCCGCCTGCAGTGCGGTCGCGTGCGTCAGCCACCGCGCGCTGCGCGCATTGCTCGCCGCGCGCCTGCGCCAGGGGCGCGAAGGCCTTGAGCGTCGCGTGCAGGAACCAGCCGAGCCAGACGCTTTCGCCGCGCCCCAGTTCGCCCACGCGGTTCATGCCGTCGTTCCAGTCGCCCGTGCCGATCAGCGGCAGGCCGTGCTCGCCGACGGCGAGGCTCCGATCGAGTGCGCGCGCGCAGTGCTCGAAGAGCGACGCCACTTCATCCGAGATCGAAGGCTGGAAGTACGCGTCGTGCTCGCCGGGCCGCAGCGCCTGGCCTTCGATGAACGGCACGCTTTCGTCGAGCACCGCGACGTCGCCGGTCGTCTCGACGTAGTGCGCGGCTGCATACGCGAGCCAGATGCGATCGTCGGAGATGCGCGTGCGAACGCCCTGGCCGGTCCGCTGGCAGCCACCAGTGCTGAACGTCGCCCTCGGTGAACTGCCGGCCCGCGGCGCGCAGCAGGTGCTCGCGCGTCAGTCGCCGGGCTCGAAACCGCAAGCGCCATCGCATCCTGGAGCTGGTCGCGAAAGCCGTACGCGCCGCTTGCCTGGTAGAACGCCGACCGCGCCCACATGCGGCATGCCAGGGTCTGGTAGAGCATCCAGCGATTGAGAATGATGTCCATGGAGCGGTCCGGCGTCTTCACCTGGACCGTGCCGAGAACCTCTTCCCAGTGCTCGACCACGCTGCGCAAGACCGCCTCCAGATCCGCCGACCGATAGCGCTCGAGCAGCGCCTGCGCGCTCGCCGCATCCGCGGCCTCGCCGAGGAAGAAGACGACCTCCGCCGTCTCGCCCGGCTCGAGATGGACGGACGTCTGCAGTGCGCCGCACGGATCGAGGCCGGCGCCGACTCGCTTGGAAAGAGGGACCGCTCCCAGCAAGCGCCGCCGGTTCTGCGAGCGTGCCGTGGCGTCCGAGGAATTCCCGCCGGTCCGCCGTCCAGTCGGTCTGCCGGCCGGCCAGGTCCGCGAACGCGACGCGCGAACCGAACGCGGCGTTCCACGGATTGCGCGCGAACATCGCGCCGGTCGCCGCGTCGATCTCGGTCACGATGAACGGGGCGCAGGCGGCTCGCGATGCGCCGAGCACCCATTCGACATAGGCCGTGATCGAGAGCCGGCGGGCTCCGCGCGGAAGTGTTGCGGATCTTGAGGCGCGAGATCTTGATCGGGTCCTCGAGCGGGACGTACATCAGCAGGTCGAGCGCCACGCCGTGCGACTCGTGCTCGAAGCGGCTGTATCCCTGGCCGTGGCGAGCCGCATGGAACGCGCGCGGATCGTGAATCGGCGCCGCCGTGGGTCCCCACAGCTCGCCGGTTTCTTCGTCTCGCAGGTAGATGGCTTCGCCCGGTCGATCGGTGACCGGATCGTTCGACCACGGCGTGAGCTGGTTCTCGCGGCTGTTCAGCGACCAGGTGAAGCCGCTGCCCTCCGCTGCAACCTGGAATCCGAAAGCGGGATTGGCGATGACGTTGATCCACGGCGCCGGGGTCGACTGCCCCGGTCCGAGCAGCGTGACGTACTCGCTGCCGTCCGCCGCGAATCCGCCGAGCCCGTTGAAGAATTCCAGCTCCTGTGGCGCGGGGCCCGTCACGACACTGTCCGCGCGTGCACACTCTGCGCGGCGGACGCGCTGCGCGGCGATCGCCGCGGGCTTGCGCGGGCGATCGAGCTGATCCGCGAGACTGCCCGCGCTGGCCCACGAGCACGACGCGCGCGACGGAGGAGAGCAGCGCGCGCGTCGTCCGCCGGGATGAGATCCGTGCGCAGTATGAAGACCGAACCGCGCGCGCCGTCCGCGGTGATCTGTCCGCGCGACTGGCTCGTTCGAACCAGAGTCTCCAGGGCGATCTGCAGGTCCTGCACATAGGAAGCGGCGCGCTCGTTCAGGATCACGAGATCGACGGCGAGCTGCTTCATGCGCCAGTACTCGTGGGCCTGCAGCAACTGGCGCGCGATGGCGATGTCTTCGACGTCGTCGATCCGCAGCAGCACGATCGGCAGGTCGCCGGAAATGCCCTGGCTCCAGAGCGCCGCGGGCCCACCGCCGCCGCGGCGGATGGCATCGGATGACGGCCGGAGCGACGCGTCGGCGAACAGCACGTGCCCCGCCAGCCGCTGAAACAGGCTGGCCTCCGCCGCAGTGATGCCCAGATGACGCAACTGCACCTGCGCCTGTGTCCATGCCAGCGTGCTGGCGCGCACGAAGGCGTTGGCGTCGTGGTGCTTGTCCAGCAGGTCGAGCACGCGCTCGCGCGAGGCCGCGACGGCGGTCCAGAAGGCAATGCGCGCCGTCGCGCCGGCGGGTACGCGCACGCGATACCGCAGCGCGAATATCGGGTCGAGCACGGCGCCGACGGTGTTCGACAGGCGCCGGCCGTCCATCACGGCAATCGGTGCGCGCACTTCATGGCCGCGGCCGAGGAATCGCGCCCGGTCGGTTTCGATCTCGAGCGTTCCCAGCACCTCGCCCTCGATGACCGCCTGATGTGCCGCCCAGATCTCCGGCTCGTCGGGCGAGCGCTTGCGGCGCGTGGCCAGGATGGCGCCGAGCCGGGCGACATACTCCGTCTGCACGAACAGCTTCGAGAAAGCCGGGTGCGCCGTATCCGCAGCGGGCGGCGCGAGCACGAGCTCGGAATACGATGTGACCTCGATGTCCTGCATGCGGCTGCCGGTATTCGTGATCGAGAGGTGGCGCACTTCGGCGTCGTCCTCGGGTGAGACGACGATTTCCAGCGTCGTCGCGATTCCCGAGTCGGTGCGGACGAGCTCCGCGCGGTCCTCGGTAAAGGTCACTTCGTAGCTGTCGGGCTCCACGCCGCATGGCTGGTAGCCGGCGGACCACACCCGGCCGCTTTCGACGTCGCGCAGGAACATGTAGCTGCCCGTATCGTCACGCGTCACGTCCTCGCGCCAGCGAGTCACGCCGAGATCACGCCAGCGGCTGTAGCCGGAACCGGCCGCAGTGACCATCACCGCATAGCGGCCATTGGAGAGCAGATGCACCTGCGGCGTGGCGTCGTTGGCGGTGTGCAGCCGGCGCACGTCCGGGCAGCGGCAGCGTCATCGATGCGCGCCGCCGTGCGCACTTCCTCGGCTCTGGGGTGAGCCACCGACACGTCGCGCGGCGTGCGTTCCTGCAGCAGCAGCTCGGTAGCCTGGACCTTCGGCTCCGCATGGAATCGCCTGCGCATGATCCCGTGCAGCAGGACGTTGGCGATCGCCACGATGGTCATGCCCTGGTGGTGCGCCATGAAGGCGCGCACGATCGCGAACCGCGCGCCCTCCGGCAGGCGGCTGCGCGTGTAGTCGAGTGCCTCGTAGAAGCCGTAGCGGCCGAGCGCCCCCAGCGAAGCGAGCCGTGCAAGATTGCGCGTGGCCCGTTCGGGTTCGACCATCGCCGCCAGCGCCGTGGCGTACGGCGCCACCACGGCGTCCTCGCTCAGGCCTCGCTTGAGACCCAGACCCGGCACGCCGAAGTTCGAGTACTGATAGGTGAGCTCCAGGTCGCGCGCGTTGTAGGCCGACTCCGAAATGCCCCACGGCAGGCCCAGCGTGGCGCCATAGCTCATCTGCCGCCGCACGATCAGGCGGCTCGTCTGCTCCAGCAGGCTCCCGGCGGGTGCGCGCATCACGAGCGAGGGCATCAGGTATTCGAACATCGAGCCCGACCAGGAGATGAGCGCCGCGCCGTGCCCGACGGGCGTGACCGGCCGGCCGAGGCGAAACCAGTGGCGGGTGGCGACATCGCCCTTGGCGATCGCGACGAAGCTCGCCAGGCGCGCTTCGGAGGCGAGCAGGTCGTAGCAACTCGGGTCGAGCGTGCCGTCGGCGGCGCGGTAGCCGATGGAAAGAAGTCTGCGTTGCGGATCGAGCAGGAAGTCGAATTCCATCGCTTCCGCCATCGCTCGTGCGGTCGCCGCCACCGCTGACCAGACGCTCCTTCAGCGCGCCCGCGGAGTCGTGCGCCTGCATGACGTCGCGGCGCCAGCTCTCGATGGAGCGGTGGGTCGCATCCGACCAGAAGAGCAGGTCGCCGTAGGCGTCATCGCCGCCTTCGCTCGCGAGCGTGCGGGCGATGTCCACGAGCGTGGCGCCGTGCAGGCGCAAGGTCCTGCAGCCGGGCTGGCGATGTCGCCGCGGGAAGTCTCGACGTCGCGCAAGGCGGTGGCGATATCATCGAGCTGTTCCTCGAGCTGCTGCCACAGGATGGACTGCGTGCGCAAGTGAGCCGGAAGCGCCTGCAGCGCCTCGCGTGCCAGGTGCAACGCGTCGCAGGCGCCGGCAGCGGAATCGCTCGGCGTCACCGGCAACGTCGATCCACTCCCGGGTCGCATTGGCCACGGTGATGAGGTGCGCGGCGAGATTGCCGCTGTCCACGGAGGACACGTAGCGCGGGTCCAGCGGGCGCAGATCGCGGGTGTCGTACCAGTTGTAGAAGTGGCCGCGAAAGCGCTGGAGGCGGCCCATGGTTTCGAGCGTCGCTTCCAGCCGCTCCACGGCCTCGATGGTTCCGATCCAGCCAAAATCCCGGGCGCTGACGCATGGCCAGCAGGTAGAGGCCGAGGTTCGTGGGCGAGGTTCGATGCGCCAGCACCGGGCTTCGGGTCTTCCTGGAAGTTGTCCGGCGGCAGCATGTGGTCTTCCGCCGTGACGAAGGTCTCGAAGAACCGCCAGGTGCGGCGCGCGACCAGGCGCAGTGCGCGCGCGTCCGAATCGGATACCGAGAGATGACTCGCCACCCGCGGTGCGCGGCTGATCCACAGCGCGACGGCCGGGGAGGCTATCCACAGCATCACGAACGGCGCCGCAACCCACGACGCATCGCCTCCCGCAGAAGTAGACGACGAGCGCAGCCATGACACGTGATGGCGACGCCGCCGATCATTCTGCGATAGACGCCAGCGAGGTCGAGCCGTGGCGCTGAGCGAGGCCTGCGCCGCGGTGACCCACTCGAGGAGATTGCGGTGACTCACGAACAGCCGGAACAGGGTCCGGCCGATCGCGTCGGCCATCAACCACGCCTGATGCGGAAGAAAGATGATCTGGAAGATGCATCTGCCGCACGGCCAGCCAGAGATCCTTGCGCAAGGGCGCGCAGATGGCTGCGCGCAGTGATGCCGGCACGTCGCGGCACGATCGCCGCGACAACCGGCAGCAGCGTCGGCAAGGCAATCGTTGCCAGGATGAAGGCGGTCCAGAGCAGGGCGGCGTGCAGCGGCAGCGTCCAGCCCGCCACCAGCGCCACGAGGCTTGCCGGCGCCGAGAGCGTGCGTCGCAGATTGTCCAGCATCTTCCAGACGCCGATCAGCGGAACAGCGCTGTGGCGCCGGTCACCCGCCCGTGGCGTCGCGCCGACCCAGAAGCCAGGGCAGCAATTGCCAGTCGCCGCGCGCCCAGCGATGCTGGCGCGCGGCGGCGACGTCGTAGCGCGCCGGGAAATTCCTCGACGACCTCGATGTCGGACACGAGCCCGGCGCGCGCAAAGATTCCCTCGAACAGATCGTGGCTGAGGAGCGTGCCCTCCGGCAGCGCGACCCGCGAGCGCCGCCTCGAACGCGTCGACGTCGTAGATTCCCTTGCCGGCATAGGAGCCTTCGCCGAAGAGATCCTGGTACACGTCGGACACGGCGGAGGCATACGGGTCGAGGCCGGGCGCGCTCGAGACGATGCGCTGGAAGATCGATCCTTCGCGGCCCATGGGCAGGGACGGCGTGACCCGCGGCTGCAGCACCGCATAGCCTTCGACCACGCGGCCGGCTGCGGCATCGAAGCGAGGTTGATTGAGCGGGTGGGCCAGCTTGCCGATCAGCCGGCGCACGGTTTCGCGGGGCAGCCGCGTATCGGCGTCGAGCGTGATGACGTAGCGCACGCCGGCTGGAACCGCCGGCGGGCGCCCGCCGACGTCGAGGAAGGTGGTGTCGGTCGCGCCGCGCAGCAGCCGGTTCAGCTCGTGGAGCTTGCCGCGTTTGCGTTCCCATCCCATCCACTGCTGCTGTACGTCGCTCCAGACCCGCCGACGGTGCAGGAGCATGAAGCGGTTGCCCGCCGCGACGGGCGCATACGCGTCGATTCAGCCGCGCGATGCCACGGGCCGCGGTTTCGAGCAGCGCCGCGTCCGCCGCCGTGTGTTCGGTCGGCGGCATCGACCCAGTCCGACAACAACGCGAAATGCAGATCGCCCTCGGGCGAGGCCAGATAGTGGATCTCGAGCCGCTCGAGCTCCTCTTCGATTGCCTCGGGCGTCGTCAAGAGCGTGGGGACGGCGACCAGCGTCCGCAGCTGCGGCGGCACGCCCTCGCGCAGCGCCAGACCAGGCAGAATGGTCGCGCCGAATGCCGCTGGTCACCGCGCGATTCACGCAAGGCGACCGCGGCGTCCAGTGCCGGAATGAGGCCGAGGAGCGCGAGGAGCGCGAGTTTCCAGCCACGGACGTGCCTGCGCGTCGAGCGCAAGCAGCGGCACGGCAAGAACGATGGCAGCGATCAGGAGGATCGCGCCGATATAGGGGCCGGCGCCGTGCCTCTTGATCCATCGGGCCGGCAGGCGCCACAGCGGCGCTCGATATCCGATCGACGGTCTCGAAGGCGCGCCGCCCGCGCGGCGATCAGGTAGTAACCGGGATCGCGTTGGCGGCCCGCGGTCGCCGTGCGCTCGCGCCGCCAGGGCAGCGCGCGCAATCTCCAGCTCGGTGAGTCTCGAGCCCCGGGAGAGCTCCTCGATGGCGCTGCGGTACAGATTGCGCGTCGCAAAGTCCATCTGCGCAAAGTCGCTGCCGGCGCGCAGCGCGTCGTCGACCAGGCTGACGCTTTCGAAGAAGTCCGACCACTCCAGCTCCGAGATCAGCCGCATGCTCGTGATGATGTTGCGGACGGTGACGTTCGAGCCTCCCTGCCGCTGGTGCTCGTCGCGCACGACCGCCTCGGCCGTCGTGCCCTGCGCCGCGAGCCGCTCCTCCAGCCACATGAGCGCGGGCGTGACCTTCGGGTCCTGATCGCGCAGCCGCTGCACCAGCTGGACGACGAAGGCACTGGGAAGGGTGGCGCCGTCGTCGTAGCGCTGGATCAGAGCGTCGGGCTCCGCGGCATGGCCGTTCACGCCCAGCAGCCGGTCCGCAATGTCGTCCGCTTCCTGGCGCGCGGCGCGGCTGCTCACGATGCGATGCGCCGCGCGGCGCAGATTCTCCACGAGCACGATGCGCAGCGTGATCGCGACGGCCCACAATTCGCCGATGGTCAGCGGTTGCACGCTCTGGTAGGCACGCACGAACCGCCGCAGCGTGTCCGGATCGAAGTGGCTGTCGGTATGGGCGACGAAGGCCCAGGCGATGCCGAACACGCGCGGGTATCCCATGAAGGGCCCGCTCGCGAGCTTCGGCAATTGCCGATAGAAGCCCGGCGGCAGATCCTCGCGGATCTCGCGGATCTGCGCTTCGACGAGGTGGTAGTTGTCGAGCAGCCATTCGGCGGCCGGGGTGATGGCGCGCCCTTCGCCCACGGCCCTGTGCGATGGCGCGATAGGCGCTCAGCAGCACCGATTCGTTGTCGCTGAGCCGCACGCCCAGAGGCGGACGGCGGATCGGCTTGGGCGCGATCTGCTGTGCGACGGCGAGACTCGCCGCATGCTGCTCGAGACGCTCGATGCTGAAGAGCTCTTCGCGCAGGAGCTCTTCATTGTCCCAGGGCGAAGCGTGCGATCCGAAGGCGCGACCGATCAGCGATTTCAATTTCGCCTGACCACGCAACCTCCTGTGGCGTTCCTCGTATTCCCCAGGCCGGCGCGCTCTGGAATTCTATTTCCTGACGGCGAGCTCGCCGTTCTCGACGGGAATTCGCCTGCCCGGGTCGTAGTTCATGCGGACAACGTGCTCCAGTCCATCGAGCCTGTAAGTCACGTCGTAACCCACCTGTTCCTGTCGGCTGTCATGGACGGTTGCGCAGGTCCGCTGGGTTTCCTGGTAGGTGTTCCGTCCCTGCATGCCTTCCTGGATCTTGTTGCCGGCATAGCCACCGGCAACGGCACCACCGACGGTAGCCAGCTTCTTGCCGTCGCCTCCGCCGATCTGGTTGCCGAGTACGCCGCCGACCACCGCACCGGCCACCGTTCCGGCAATCTGGTTGGGATCCCTGGTCGGGCGCGTGAGCGTGACGAGCTCATCGCGACATTCCTCTCGCGGAACGCTCACCGCCTTCATGGCGGGCTTCACGGCAGTCACCTCGGCGTAGTTCGCCTTATCCAGAATTCGGTATCCGGCCACCGCACCGATTGCCGTGACCGCCAGAGCACCGGCGATGCCGCCTACGACAAGTTGTCTATTCATGAGGAGATCACCTGGAACCGCTAACAGCCCTTTCGAGTGGTGCATGATGCTCCGCCGCCGAGCCGACGTTCTGTGTGTCAGCGTACATTCGGGTACGCGCAATTCGGGCCTCATCCTTACGCTACATCGCAGCGTGACTCGGCGTATGTGCGCCGACGTACCGACCCGGCGGACAAACCCGCGCAGGACTTCGCGGTGATTGCGGCGGCATCGCCCTCGACCGACAGCTCATCGTGTGCGTCTGCGCTCTCCGAATAGCATCTCCAGCGCCACGCCCCCACCCCAATTGGTCTCGCGGCGTTCGAGCAGGGTCTCGCGCGGCCAGGTGATGCTCGATCGCAGCTCGAGAAACAGCCATTCGAGGTGTATGCGGCGCCGGTAGATTGCCCGCAAACCGTAGTCCGCAATGCCGATCTCGCGATCCGACTCGCCCGAGATCCCGGCTTCATACGCAAGAGCGCGCCCGTCCCCAAGGTTCTGATAGAGCGTCACGCTCGAGAACCAGCGCGCGCCCGCGGTCTCCTGCGTAAACGTTCCCGAGCTCGTCCAGCGCACCAGAAAATCCTCCGCGAGCAGGCGCTCGAGGTCGAAGCGCGACGTGGTCCCGAGGCCTTCGCCTTCCTGCCAGAAGATCGTTTCGTGCAAGCGCAGCAGGTTGCGCTCGAGGAACGGCAGCGCGAGGCGGTAGGTGCCCTTGGCGAAGGGTTCCAGGGGCCAGCCGAGCTTGGCGCCCAGCCCCGCATCGAAGTGCCCGCCAGCCCGGCCAGGCTGGCGGTACCCCAGACCGAGCAGCACGGCGTCATCGTCCTGCCCGGCAAATTGCCGTGGCAGCGTGTCGAAGTCGTCGCGCAGCTCGGTCACGTATTCGTCGGGATCGAGCCGGCCGACGAATGCAGAGAAGCGCTCGCTCAGCTGCGGCAGACGTACGCGCGCGCGGAACCGGATACTCGGATCCCATTGGTCGCGCTCATCCCACAGCGCGCCCACTGCGACGCTGCCGTGCGTGGCCTGGTACTCGTCGTCGAAACGGGCGTTGCCGAAAAACCCGTCGAAGCGGGCCGCCGACAGGCAAATCGTCCGGTACAGACCCGCCTGCATTCGATCGATCCAGGCAAGCCCGCCGGGCTTGTCCTCGCAAAGCTCGGCAGCGTCGGGCGGAAGGCCCTTGGGCTCGAGGGGCAGCGGCACGATGTCCAACCATGAGGGTGTCGAGGTTGCAGGCTCCGGCGGCAGTGTCTCCTGCCGCTGCGAATGAGCAGCAACGACGCCCAACGTTGCGTTCATCGCAACCACGATGGCGATACACGTGCCGCGCTTCGAACGGCTGTCGTCCGCTGATCGCATTTCGGGAGTCTAGTCGAACGGTACCGGCCGGCTTTGTTCGCTACCGTACAGACCTCGGCGCTGCCGGCGCATACCGTGGCCGCAACGATAGAACCACCGGGGATGGCACTTTGACTCAGCTCAACGGAAAGCCGGTCGACATCACGCTCCTTACCGGCGCGCACTACCCCGGCCCCGTCTCGAACAGCCGCAGCAGCGGCCAGGACAGCGCAGCCGGCACGCAGCCGACACGGGAGTGGCGCGGGCGTAACGAGAATCTTGCCGCGGCCTATCAGCGCATGAACGAGCACGTGGCAATGGTCACGCACGAGCTGCGCAACTCGCTCGGCGCGATTCGCTACGCCGCCCGCGTCATGCAGATGAAGCAGCGCGAACCTGACGTCGTGGAAAAGGCACGGACGATCATCGAAGGCCAGGTCGGCCAGATGGCGCGGTTCATCGACGACCTCATCGAGGCATCACTGCTCAGGAGCGGCCGGCTCTGCGTGCAGCGCGAGCGAGTCGACCTGTGCGTCGTGGCGAGGCTTGCGATCGAGAGCGTCGAACTGGAAATCGGTGAGCGCAAGCAACGGCTCACGGTCGCCTTGCCCAAGGCGCCGGTGTGGCTGCATGCCGACCCCGGCCGATTGACGCAGGTACTGGTGAATCTGCTGCGCAATGCGGCCAAGGCCACTGACGCTGGCGGCGAGCTGCGGCTGTCGGTCGAGCACGAAGCAGGTCTGGCCACCGTGCGCGTTCTGGATTCCGGCAGCGATCGCGTCCAGGGCGTCTTGCCCGAACAGGAGATCGGTATCGGGCTCGCCCTGGTGCGCAGCCTGGTCGAATTGCACGGTGGGCGGGTGACCGCTGCGAGCGTCGGCCCGGGACGCGGAAGCGAGTTCACGGTGCATCTGCCGGTCACCTTCTGAGGGCGCGCCCGCCGATCGATCGGCCCGGATTCGCGCGAGTTACCTCCATAGCGCACACTGTGCGCAATCGCACAGACGCGCCTGCCAGCTCGGCCCTAAGTTCCGCGGGCGAACTCCTGAAGCCGCAGGATGAGTGCTGCCACGATGATCCCGACCCCGACCCCGACCGTCAATGAGCGCCAGCTGTGCGCGCGTTTTGCCAAGCCGTCTTTGGGCCGGGCGCTCTGGCAACTGACCAACACGTTGCCGGCGTTTGCGCTCCTATGGATGCTGATGGCGTGGAGCGTGCATTCAGGCTGGGGCTATGGCTGGACGCTGCTGCTGGCGTTGCCGACCGCTGGACTGTATGTGCGCCTGTTCATCATCCAGCACGATTGCGGCCATGGCTCGTATTTCGCCAGTCGCCGGGCCAACCAGTGGGTGGGCGCCTGCCTCGGATTGATCACGCTGTTTCCATTCGGTTACTGGCGGAAAACCCACGCCGTCCACCACGGCACTTCCGGAAACCTCGATCGCCGCGAGTTCGGCGACATCCGCACGCTGACGCTGAACGAGTATCGGGCGCGCTCCCGCTGGGGCCGCTTTCTTTATCGCTGCTATCGCAGCATGCCCGTGCTGCTGGGCGTCGGGCCGACCTTTCAGTTCGTGATCAAGCATCGAGTGCCGTTCGACCTGCCGTTGTCCTGGACGAAAGAGTGGAACAGCGTGCTGCTCAACAATCTCATGCTCCTGGTCGCCGTGGCTGCCTGCGGCCTGGCGCTCGGCTGGCACACGCTGCTTGTGGTGCACCTGCCGGTCGTCCTGCTCGCCGGGGCATTGGGTGTCTGGCTGTTCTACGTACAGCACACGTTCGAGCGCGCTTACTGGTCACGGCAGGAAGCCTGGGATCCCAACCAGGCCGCGGTCGCCGGTAGCTCCTACTACGACCTGCCGCGAGTGATGCACTGGTTTACCGGCAATATCGGCTACCACCACATTCACCACCTGGCGCCGCGTATTCCAAACTACCGCTTGCGTGCGGCTTTCGAATCGAGCCCGCTGTTGCAGCGCGCGCCGAGCATCACGCTGCGCACCAGCCTGCGGTGTGCGCGCATGAAGCTTTGGGACGAAGAGCGCGGGCACATGGTCGGCTTTCCGAAAGTGACGCGTGCATCGCGGGCGGCCGGCTAACCGAGAACGCTCGCGTATGTTTCCTTGACGGTCGCGTAGCATTCGCAGGCGACAGCTTCCAGCCCGCGCCCGTCGAGAATTTCCAGGTCGCCGCGGCTGTAGCGGATGAGCTTGCGCCCTTGCAGCGAGCTTGCAGCCCGGGTGACGCCCACGCGCCGCACGCCCAGCATGTAGGCGAGGAATTCGTGGGTGATATGAAACCTGCTTGAATGCGCCCGGTCCCGGGTCATCAGCAACCAGCGGGCCAGCCGCGCCTCCACGACGTGGAAACGCGTGCATGCGGCGCTCTGGGCGAACTGGCTCAACAGAACGTAGACATAGCGGTTCAGACCGCAGCGCAGCGCAGCGCTGAGCTCGAGCTCGCGGCCGAATGCCCGGGCATCCATCCGCCACGCCCGGCCCGCCCCCTGCACCAGGGCCCGCAGCGGCGAAACGTTCACGCCGAGAACGAGCGAGACGCCGAGCATGCCTTCGTTGCCGACGAGGCCCACCTCGAGCTGCGTGCCTCGGTCGATCGGAGCAAGGAGGGAGATGAAGCTGTCGATGGGGAAGAAGACGTGCCCGATGCGCTTCCCCGGTTCCGTGAGCGTATCGGCAAGGGCGAGCTGCACCGGCTCCTGGTGTGCGTACAGACGTTGACGATCCGCCGCGGGCAGGCCAGCAAGCAGGAGATTTTCCGCGGGGGAGCTCTTGCGCATCGACTCGGGGACTCCGCGAGCAGTAGCGAAGCATTCTGGAGCTGGCAGCCTGACGGATCACCGCGCGGTGGTCTGTTCGTTGCAGCACGGAGCCGGCGCCTGTTGCGTTCTGCGCACACTGCCCCCGATGGCTGGGATCGCGCAGACCCCGCCCCGGATCCATGGGCTCGTATCGCCTGTGTCCGCGACCGCACAGATCTCCGGCCCGCCTGCGCCGCATCATTGCCAAGTGCGGGAGCCGCCGGCGCCCGTGTGTACGGGACCGCACAGACGCCCCCGCCCCCGGGGTGCAAATCTATCCGCAGTGCAGAAGTTGCTGGCGCGATGCTCGCGACAGGGACGCACGCCGCTTCACGAAGGATTCATTCCCCGCACGCTGCACCAGGGATCAAAATGCGATCAGCAGAAACGCTCTCGGCGATGCCGGTCCCGCTCGGTGCGGTCATCACCACGGCCGAGCTGAGCCGGCGCCCGCGACGTGCGCCGGATTTCGAGGCCGAGAGCCGCGCCCTCGGCATTCTGGCTCAGACGCTCGCCACGTCGCCGCGCTCGGTCTTGCAGAAACTGACCGACGTCGCTCTGCAGCTGTGCAAGGCGCATTCGGCCGGGATCAGCCTGCTCGAAGACGACGACGGTGAGCCCGTGTTGCGCTGGCGGGCGCTCGCGGGGAAGTTCGCCCCTCATCTGGGAAGCACCCTGCCGCGTGCATTCAGTCCATGCGGCACGGTGCTGGACCGCAACGCGATCCAGCTCATGAAACGCCCGGTCCGGCACTTTCCCCATATCGAAGCGCTGCGCCCCGGAATCGAGGAAGCCCTGTTGGTCCCGTTCCACCTGAATCGCAAACCGCTCGGGACCATCTGGGTCGTGGCCCACGATCCGACTCGCCGCTTCGACGCGGAAGATGCGAGGCTCATCACCAGCCTGGGCAAATTTGCCGCGGCCGCCTGCGAGGTGCTGACCTCGCTCGAGCTGCTGGAGTCCAACCTCGCGGAGCGCAGCAGGGCCGCGGACCTCGCGGCCGCCGCGGATCGCAACAAGGACCGGTTCATTGCGGTTCTCGCCCATGAGCTGCGCAGCCCACTGGCTCCGATCCGCAACGCCGCCGAGCTGCTCAAGCGTGAGACGCTCGATGCCGCCATGAAGCGGCAGTCCTCCGAGATCATCGATCGCCATGTGCGCGCAATGAGCCGGCTGATCGATGATCTCCTCGATGTCGCGCGCTTGCGGATCGGCAACCTCCAGTTGCGGCGCACCAGCGTCGCGGTGTCCGAGATCGTCGAGCCTGCGGTCGAGACTGCCGGCCCCCTCGTCGCAGCACGCGGTCACGCGCTCGTCGTAAGTGTGCCGCCCGAGCCGATAATCCTCGACGCCGACGTGATGCGCTTGTGCCAGGTGCTGCAGAACCTGCTGAGCAACGCAGCCAAGTACACGAACCCGGCCGGACAGATCCGGATCGACGCACGGCGTGACGGCGACGAGGTCGTGGTGAGCGTGAGCGACACGGGCATCGGCATTGCACCCGATCAGCTCGATGCGATCTTCGAGCTCTACGCGCAGGCAGGGCAGGCAGCGACGGAGCGCTCCGCGGGCGGGCTCGGCATAGGCTTGTACCTCGCGAGGAGTATCGTCGAGGCGCACGGCGGGACCATTCGGGCGCTCAGCGCGGGTCCGGGCCGGGGCAGCGAGTTCATCGTCCGCTTGCCGTGCAACCCGCCAGCACCCGCCGCCGCACACGAGATCTGCGCGTAGCGTCACGCGCGCAGATAAGGCGCCAGCAGGCGATCGGTTTCCTTCTTGACCACGGCATAGCACTCGCACGAAAGCTGCTCGAGCTTGGGCCGGTCCACCACCGTGATCTGCCCGCGGCTATAGCGGATCACGCCGTGCTTCTGCAGCTTGCCTGCGGCCGCCGTGACCCCTTCACGGCGCACGCCGAGCATGTTGGCGATGAGCTCCTGCGTCATGTTCAATCGATTCGAAGCCAGGCGGTCGAGCGACAGCAGCAGCCAGCGGCACAATTGCTGGTCCACCGAGTGATGCCGATTGCAGACCGCGGTCTGCGCCATCTGCGTGATCAGCGATTGCGTGTAGCGCAGCAGGACGTGAAGCATCTGTCCGTGCCGGTTGAACTCCAGCTTGAGCCGCTTTCCGGTCAGCCGGTAAGCGGAGCCGGCGCTCTGCACGATCGCCCGGCTCGGCGTGGTTTCACCGCCCATGAACAGCGCGACGCCGATGGCGCCTTCGTTGCCGACCACGGCAATTTCCGCGGACGCTCCGTCCTGCATGACGTACAGGAGCGAGACGATCGAATCCGTCGGGAAATAGATGTGGCGCAGCGTATCGCCCGACTCGTACAAGACCATGCCGAGCGGCATCGGGACGAGCTTCAGGTGCGGGAAGAGCCGCTCGCGCTCGGGCGCCGGCAGCGCGTCCAGAATGTGATTGTCCTGTGGATGAGGAGCGCTGGGCATGTGGCGGTATCTGGGTGCGGCGCGGCGCGGTGGTGACGCATTATAGACCCACTCGACCCCCTAATGTACGGCACCGCACCAAGAGCGGAAGCGGCGGGTTCGTACGCTGACGCACAGAACAAACGGCGCCGGCAGCGTAGCTTTCCGGCATTGGACAGGCTGCGGCGAGGACGCTTTCATGAACATCATCATCTGGCTCGTGGTCGGTGGGCTGATCGGGTGGGTCGCGAGCATGCTCATGCGCACCGACGCACAGCAGGGAATCATCCTCAACGTCCTGGTCGGAATCGTCGGCGCGGCCCTGGGCGGTTGGTTCTTGAGCCCGCTCTTTGGCGTGTCGACCATCAATCAGAACAACTTCAGCGCGCCTGCCTTGCTGGTCTCGCTTCTCGGGGCAGTCATCCTCCTGGCCGTCGTCAGCCTCATCCGGCGAGGCGCACCACGCTAGTACGGACTAGGTACGCGGCCGCACAGACCGGGGCGGCTCGTGAGGCCAGAGTGCCTGGATGAACTTCGCAGCGACGACACCAAGGCAAGGACGGCGCTCCACGCGGTGCGCGCAATGAGAGTCGCGCTGATGGGCGTGCAATGCAGCTGGGGCGCGGTCGTCATCGGTGGGGTGGAAGAGGCTGACGTTTTCCGTGCATTGCCCGAGGACGCGTTCAGGGCTCCATTGCGACGCAAGAGACGTGCTGCGCAACAGCGCTCGGTCCTGATTCGGCGCGCGCTGAGTTACGTCAGCGCACTTCAGGGCAGTGGCTGATGGCCTGCTGGTTCGATGACAGCAACGCCATCCACTACGCCGGCTCACCAACATGGCGCGCATCCTGATCGTCGATGACGACGTTGACCTGGCGTTGTCGCTCTCACAGTTGCTGCAGGAGGCGGGACACGACGAGACGCGCGTGGCGTATTCGGCTGCCGCCGCACTCCAGGACGCTGTCGCGTTCCGCCCCGGCATCATCTTCCTGGATATCGGCTTGCCGGACATGAGCGGTTACGACGTGGCGCGCCTCCTGCATCAGCATCCGCTGCTGCGGCAGACGCGGCTGATCGCATTGACGGACAGCGCCGAGCATCCGGGCCGCGAGCACGCGCGCGAATCGGGGTTCGAGCGATTCCTCGTCAAGCCCATAACCGTCGCGACGCTGCAGGTGGTGCTGGACGCGCTGTCGTAACAGCTACCGTCACGACACTGCAGGTGGTCCTGACCGCGTCGTCGCGACAGCAAGGGGTCCTCTGTCTGTGTTCGTCAGCGCACGGACGCGGCGCCGCGCAATGTCTAGGCTGCGGCATACCCCTTATCGGCACGCTAGTTCTCAGGAGCCTCCATTGAGTATCGAACCGACACGCCGCCACGCTTGGTTGTTGCGTGTGTTTCTCGCGGCGTCACTGCTCGCCGCATCCGCGATTGTTGCGTCCCAGGCCGGCGACGGCGTGCTGCCCGGCAATGCCCAGGCGAGCCGCTACGGAGGCGGGTGGGAGTGCTCGCGCGGGTTTCATCGTACGGGAGAGGCTTGCGCCGCGATCAAAGTGCCGGCCAATGCGTATCTGAATTCCTCCGGCAACAACTGGGACTGCGACCGCGGCTACCTGAAGGCCAATCAGGCCTGCACGGCAGTCAAAGTCCCGGCCAACGCCTATGCGGATGGTTCCGCGTTCGCGCCCGGATGGCGCTGCACTCGAGGCCATCGAGAGATGAACGGCAGCTGCGCACGCATCATCGTGCCGGCGAACGCGTATGCCGTGGATTCATCCTACGGCCGCGGCTGGGAGTGCGATCGCGGCTATCGCCTCGAAAGAGACGGATGCGCGGCCGTGCAGGTGCCGGCGAACGCTTTTCTGCTGCGCGCGGGCGATACGTGGGAATGCGATCGCGGTTTCATGAAGCGTTCCGAGGCCTGCGTGCCGATCGCGGTGCCCGCGAACGGCTACCTGGACCCGCGCGGCAACGACTGGAAGTGCGAGCGCGGATTCCGGCAGGAGAACGCAACCTGCGTCGCGCTGAGCGTGCCCGCGAATGCGTACATCGACTATTCCGGCAACGAGTGGCGTTGCGCTGAAGGCTTTCGCAAGCAAGGCGGCTCGTGCGCAGCTAACTGACTGCGCCCTCTAGCGTCGTTCGCAGGCGCCTTCGCCTCGTTGTCCAGCTGCGTCTTCGCCGCGCCCGACCTCGGCGCCACCGCCTGGATCGCGCATTCGAAGCTGTCGCTCACTTGTCGAGCTTGCTGCGCGCCTCGGCAAATTCCCACGTGCTGAGCACGCCGTTCTTGTCGGCATCGCATTCGGCAAAGGTCGCGGCGAGTCCCGGATGGGCCTTGGCCTCCTCGGCGCTGATCAACGTATCGGCGTTGACGTCCAGGGCGCTGAATTGCGGAACGCCGTCGGCCGCTGCCGTCTGTGCCGGTCGCGGCGCGGCGCGCTTGCCGGGATCGCCCGCCACTTCTCCCGCGCGCAGCACTGCGGTCACGAGCAAGGCGCAGCCAAGCAAGGCCGAGGCAAGAGCAGCGAAGCGAGCCATGGCGGTCTCCAGTGCTGTGGACGTCCCCTACCGCAGCCTGCTGCAATCCCGATGCCAACCCGCGCTGTCATGCGGGCAAACAAGCGCTTACGCGAGCCGGGCGTTACACCAGCGCGATGCGAAGCCGCCACGGGTGTTGTCGGTTGGCAACGCCAGGTCCTCCTGGATCATCTCGGTCAGGTTCGAGCCTTCCTTGTATTCGGCGTGGCTGCGCGAAGCGAGGCCCTCGGGGTTGAAGTCCGGCTCGGCTGTTGGGCGGTGGCCATGGCAAGACTCACTGAACTCAGACGGGAAACCGTTTGAACATCCGCGCCAGCGGCACTATGCGCATCAGGCGCACGCCCCAGCGCGGCTTGACCAGCATCAGCCCGAGCGCGACGCCGGCGATCCACATCGGCCCGGTCCTGCGCAACATGCGCATGGTGTGGCTGCGCGGGAACGCGGAATCGGGGTCGCCCACCAGCAGGTTCTCGAGCTCCGCGCGGCTCGCGCAGATCCGTTCGGCGCCGGGTTGCTCCTGTATTGCATTCATGGTCTGGCTTTCAGACGCCGCCGATCTCCGCGGGCGGCGTGGGATGCAGCGCGCGCTCCATCAGCTCACGATCGCGCCGCCACTCACGGCGCACCCGCGGAAAAAACGTCGACTTTCCCGGCCGGCGGCGGATCGGGACGAGGCTGGCGAACGCACCCAGTGCGAACAGCGCCGCAAGACCCGCAGGGACCCAGGCCCGCCAGGGCTGATCCCAGGTCAGCATCAGTAGCCACGCGCACAGCATGAGCACGGCGAGAAGTGCCAGGCCGGCAGCGAGCAGCGCTGCCAGCACACATGCGCCGAGGGAGGAGGCGGCGTTCTCTGGCATCTTCTCCGGCAATCTCGCCGTACGCGTCGAGATGACGCAACAGCACCGGCGCCAGTCGGGAAAGCGACGCAATCATCGCGCCTTACGTCAGCGACGGGACGCTAGAAACCCGATCAGTACACCCACGGCCGCGGCCAGTCCCACCGCAGTCCACGGGCTTTCGCGCACATACTCGTCGGTCGCGGTGGTCGCCTGCCGGGCATAGCCCTTCACGGACAACGCGCCCTCGGCCGCAACGCTCTTCGCGCTGGCGAGCGTCTTTTCGACGCGGGCGCGCACGCGTGCGACTTCCGCATCGCCGACGTTGGCGAGCTGCTTCACCAGGTCTTCGACGTCCGCGATCAGGTTGTGCCACTCACCGCTCACCCTGCTGGTCTGCTCGCTCACGGATTCGCCGTTGTGCTCGCGGGGACGTCCGCGTCCGGTACCTTCGATTGTCGTTTCCATGCAGTTGTATCTCCAATACTGTGGGCCAATACTGTGGGCCCTGTATGGCATTAGCCGTGGGCCTGTGTGTGGCCTGTGCCGCGAGCCTTCTGTGACGATCTCCCCCGCGCGGTCCTCCTCAGGCCCGGCGCGTGATGCTCAGGAAGAACGCCACTACGGCTCCAATCAGGAATATGACGAAGAGAATCTTGGCGATCCCGGCGGCGCCGGTTGCGATGCCGGAGAACCCGAGCAGCGCCGCGATCACCGCGATGACGAAAAACACGACGGCGTAATGCAGCATGCTCTGGCTCCGTGGGATCGCCCCGCCCACGCGGGGCTTGCTCCGGACAATGCCGTAGCGCATAAATGCCTTCCGTCGGTCACGCCCGCGATGGCCTGTAGGACGAATGCCGACAGGCCGCAACATCTTCATTCTGGCAGTCGAACAGCTATGGACATCCGCTTGGGTGGGCATGCCCCACGCCTCGTGATTCTGACGATGCTCGCGCTGATCGCGGCTCTGGCGGCGTTGCTCGCGCTGTCGGAGACCGGGCACGAGCGCAGCACCGGCCTGGCGTTGCGCGTCTCGCAGGTGCGAGACCGTCAGATCCAGGTCGCGCGACTCACGCAGACGCTCTACGAAGGCGAGAGCGCGATGCGCGCCTACCTCATCAGTGGCGATTCGACGTTCCTGCGCACTGTGGAAGAAACACGGGCGCGCGCCCGGGACCTCCTGGCCTCGCTGCAGGGCAATTCCCCGACGCAGGATGCGGCCGCCAGCGGGCGTATCGCCGAGCTGCGCCAGCTCGCCGACCAGCGCTTCGCGCAGTTCGACCGGCACATCGAGCTGTATCGCCTGGGTGGTCTGGATGCGGTGCGCAACCAGCTCATCCGGAACGAAGGCGTCGAGACGATGAAGCAGTTGCGCGCCAAGACGCGCCAGCTCGAGGCGCAGGAGTCCGACGCGCTGGTGGCGACTCTCGCGCAATGGCTGGCGCATCTGCGCCGCGTGCGCGTGGCCATGCTGGGATTGACTGCGGTGGGCGCGATCCTGGTGCTGATTGCGGGAACCATCGTCTACCGCCAGCTGCGCCGCGACGCGAGCCAGGCTTCGAAGTTGCAGGAACAGGTACGGATGGGCGTGAACGAGCTCGCGGCGCTGTCCAGTCACCTGCAATACGTCTCGGAGCGGGAGAAGAAGGCGCTGGCGCGCGAGTTGCACGACGCGCTCGGCGGGCTGCTCGTGGCCACCAAGATGGACGTGGCGTGGATCCGCACGCACCTCGATCGCCTCGAACCTGCGATCGAGCAGCGATTCGTGCGCATCCAGCACTCGCTCGACCAGGGCGTGGACTTCAAGCGCCGCGTCGTCGAGCAGCTCCGGCCCACGCTGCTCGACAACATGGGTCTGTTCGCCGCCCTGCGCTGGCAATTCCAGGATACCTGCAGCCGGGCGAGTCTGAAGTGCCACGAACAGCTCCCCGAACAGGAAATGCCGCTGACCAGCGATGCCGCAATCGGGTTGTTCCGCGTCGCGCAGGAGGCGCTCACCAACATTCTCAAGCACGCGCGCGCCTCGGCAGCCTGGCTGCTGATCGAGGTTGACGGCAAGGAGCTGCACATGCACGTCGCCGACAACGGCCGCGGCATGCCGGCGCATGCGAGCGCCGGCGGCGGGCAGGGGTTGGCGGGCATGCGTCACCGCGTCGCTGCGCTCGGCGGGCAGTTGCAGATTCGTCCGTGCGATCACGGCGGCACGGAGATCGCGGTGCGTCTGCCCCTGGCGCGCGTGCTGGCCGAATCCGCGGAGCAGGGCGGCGACCAGCAACTTGCCGCCGCGCGACCTGCCTCCGCGAGTCAACTATAGGCGCGCGCGCGGCTCGACCGGGCTGGCGCCGTTCGACACGATCACTTCGACCCGGCGATTGAGCTGGCGGCCGCCCGTATCGGCATTCGTGCCCACCGGATACTGCTCACCGTATCCCTCGATCTGGATGCGGCTGGCATCGACACCGCGAGTCAGCAATGCGCTGCGCACGGCATCGGCGCGGCGCTCGGAAAGCCGTTCGTTGTAGCTCTCGCTGCCGACGCTGTCGGTGAAGCCTTCGATCAGCACGTGGCGTTCCGCATGCTGCGACAGGAACGTCGCGATCATGTCGAGCTGACGATCCGCGCCGCTCTTCAGCTCGGCCTTGCCGGTGTCGAACATCACGTCACGCAGCGTAACCACCAGGCCGCGCTCGGAAGGTTTCGCCATGAGCTCTTGCTTTTCCTGCTCGAGCTGCGCGCTGCGCTCCCGCTCCACCGCCAGCTCGGTGCCCGCGGCCGCGGCCTGCGCCTGCGCCTGCTGCGTCTCGGATCGCGCTGCCTCGACCTCCTGCGTGCGGGCCTGCAGCCGGATGCGGTCGCGCTCGGCCGCGCCCTGGGCAAGGCGCTCTTCCGCGCTCTTCGCCTTACCCTGTTCGCGGGCGATCTTCGAGGACTGGGTGGACAGGTAAGCGAGGTGGCTGATCGTCGACCGGGTCTCACGTTCCTTCACTGCGCCCTCCGCCACAGCCAGCAAGCGTTCGGCTTCCTCGATCTCCCTGCTGGCGAAACGCTGCGCATTGGGGTCGGCGCGCGTGGTCTGCAGTTCCTGGCGCGCTTGCTCCAGCGCCGGGATGCTCTTGGGCGTGGCTGCGCAGCCGGTCAGGAGCGCCAGCAGCGCGGCCGCCGCCAATCCATTTCTCATGCGATGTTTCATGATGGCATTCCTCACATGCGGGACCTCGGCCGTGCGGCCTCTTCAGTCAGCGCACGCAGACTGTCTTCGAGCTCCGTCACGGCCTTGTCCGCCTTCGCGGCTTCGGCGCGTGCCTCGGCGAGGCGCGCATCGGCTGTCGCCTGTTCCGCGAGCTGTCCTGCTTCTTCGGCGGAACGGCGCGAGCCCTTGTCGGCCTGAGCATTGGCACGTGCGAGCTTGTCGCGTGCCATGGCGAGTTCGGCGCCGGCGACTTGCGCGGCACCCGCATCCTCGGCGCGCCTTACCGCCTGCTCCGCGACAGCGAGCTTGTCCTTGGGCACGGGCGGGGACGATGCGCATCCGGCTGCGAGCAGCAGGAGCGCAGCCAGCGCGGAAATGGAAGAAATACAAAGGAGTCGATGCGAGGCGCGCATTGGGTCACCTCCGTGGGTCGCGCGGTGTCGTGTCACCCGGCGTGGTCGCGCGCGGCTGCGGCAGCGAGGGATCGCGGTCCAGCCCGGACTCCCAGGCGTGGATCTGCTGCTCCGCCTCGTCCTTGCCGATGCCATAAGCCTCGCGCAGCTTCCCGGCGAGGATGTCGCGCTGGCCGTTGATCACGTCGACCTGGTCGTCGGTGAGCTTGCCCCACTGCTTCTTGACGTGGCCCTTGAACTGCATCCAGTCGCCTTCGATGCGTTCCCAATTCATGACGCACTCCTGGGTTTGAGGCCTGTATGAACCCTGAACGGTGTCCTCAGAGCAGAGCAATCGGTGTGCCAACCAGCCGGGAGCGCCGGGCCAGCGGATTCAGCGTCGCGAGCGTGCGACGTGGCGTGCGGGCGGGGTGTCAGGACGGAAAAGGCGGAAAAACGGACACTCCCATTTGAAAAAGGGAGTTGTTAACAAAGGGGACTGTCCCCTTTTTCAGTGGGAGAAGCGCAGCGAGCGGATGCCGTTCAGCACGTGCGGAATGCGTTCGAAGTCGCGGGCCTTGTCGAGGAAGTCGTGCGCGCCGAGCGCGAGCGCCTGGCGCCGGTACTCGGGCAGGTCGTAATTGGTGAAAATGATCGCGATGGGGCGATTGCCGTTCACCGCCTGCAGCGACCGCAGCACGCCGAAGCCGGTGCCGCGCTCCAGGTGCAGGTCGAGGATGATGACATCGATATCGCCGCGGGTCAGCCGTTCGACCGCGGCCGACTCGCGGTTCAACGTATCGACGTGCAGCACGCCCGGGACCTCGCGCAGGCACTCGCGCAGACGTTCGGCGACGATGAGCGAATCTTCGACCACGAGGACTCGCAGGACTTCCGTACCTTCATCCATATCGCGCTTCAGTGTGCGCCGCGGCACGCGGTTTGGCTGTAGGAATGGTCCGACGAGCGCTGCGAGAAGGCATGATGCCGTGCGGCACCCTCAATGAATCAGCTCGTTGCGCAGTGCGTAGGAGGTCAGGTCCGCATTGGTCTGCAGATTCATCTTCTCGAGGATGCGGCTGCGGTAGGTGCTGACCGTCTTCACGCTCAGGCACAGCTCGTCGGCGATCTCGGAGACGGCGCGTCCCGCGGCCAGCTTGGTGAACACCTGGAACTCGCGCTCAGACAGCCGCGTGTGCGGCGGCTTGTCGTTCGCACCGTCCAGATCGCCGACCAGGAGCTCGGCGAGCGTGGCGCTGACATAGCGCCGCCCCTGTAGAACCGCGCGCACCGCCTTGAGGAACTCCTCGGGGGAGCTACCCTTCTCCACGAAACCGCTGGCGCCTGCGCGCAGCACGTTGAGAGCGTACTGGCGCTCCGGGTAGCCGCTCAGCACCAGCACGCGCGTGCGATCGTGCCCCGAGCGGATCTGTTGCAGGATGTCGAGCCCGCTGCGATCGGGCATGCCGATATCCAGGATGACGAGGTCCCAGTGTTCGGCGCGCAGGCGCTCCAGAGTCTCGCGTCCCGAGCTGGCCTCGCCAACCGAGGAAATGGCGCGATCCTCGTCCAGGAACTGGCGCAGCCCGGCGCGCACAACTGCGTGGTCATCGGCAATCAGTACGCGTGCCATGGTTTGTCGGTGCTCCCTTCAGTGCGTTGCGTCAGCCCTGCCGGGCCCACGCCGTTTCCCGGGCATAGGCATTGAGCTTGTTGTAGAGCGTCTTGAGGCTGCAGCCCAGCACCTGAGCGGCGCGACGCTTGTTGCCGTCGAAGTGCTCGAGCGTGGCCACGATGAGCGAGCGCTCCGCCTCATCGAGACGCGAGCCGAGCGGCACGTGGATGCCCTGCATGTGATCGGCATCGGCGGCGTCCACGCCGCGCGCGACCAGCACCGGCGCCAGCTCCAGCACCGTATCCGCCATGATGAAGGCGCGCTCGACCGCGTTCTTCAGCTCACGCACGTTTCCGGGCCAGCTGTGCTCGCCGAGCGTGCGCAGCGAGCCCTCCGAGAATACCTTGGCCGAGCCGGCCTCGCGGTTGAGCCGTTCGAGGAAGTTCTCCGCCAGCAGGCGGATGTCGCTCTCGCGCTCGCGCAGCGGCGGCACGTGGATGGGAAACACCGCGAGGCGGTACATGACGTCCTCGCGCAGCTGGCGCTCGCGCACTGCGTCGTTCATGTCACGGTTGGTGGCGGCGATCACGCGGATGTCGGTCTTGATCTCCTCGGTGCCGCCGACGCGGAAGAAGCGCCCGGTCTCCAGTACGCGCAGCAGACGCGTCTGCATCTCCATCGGCATTTCGGTGATTTCGTCGAGCAGCAGGGTGCCGCCGTTGGCGCGCTCGAAGACACCGGCGTGCGAACGCGTCGCACCGGTGAAGCTGCCCTTCTCGTAGCCGAACAGCTCCGCTTCGATGAGCGTGGCGGGGATCGAGCCGCAGTTGATCGCGACCATCGGGCCGTCGCTGCGCGGACTGAGCTCGTGGATCAGCTCCGCCACCAGCTCCTTGCCGACACCACTCTCACCTGTGATCAGCACCGTCGCTTCGGTGCCGGCGACGCGCTGGATGAGATCGAAGGTGGCGCGCATTGCAGGAGACCGTCCGAGCACCGAGCCAATTCCAGCGGCGTGCATGCTCATCTGCGTCTGAGCGCTCTCGCTCGTCGTGCTGCCATTCGTGGACATGGTGCCTCCAGCTCCCAATGTGACTTTCGTCCACCGCGAATGCAAATTCTGCAAGCCTCGCGTTGCGCACTTTGTAACTTATCGAGCGCACAGGCTGGAGCGGCCACCGCTGATAAGCCGCTAGGACGCGACGCCTTTCGTTGTAGGTGTCCGTCCGACAAATTCGCGTAAGCCGCTGAGTAATACGCAGGAGTGGGTTGGCGCAGTGCGCGCGAGGCTCGCCTGTGCGCAGGGATCGGGCCCTCTAAGCGCGCTGGCACACCGATTGCAGACCAATAGTGTGTGACCTTTGGCGCAAGCCACGGAAGGATGCTTTGCGGATGGCAGTTTCGCCTCATGCCCGTACGAAACGTAACAGGAGTCCAGCGATGAACATTCGATTGCCGATGATGACCGCAGCACTCGCCGCGCTGTTTGCGCTGAGCGGATGCAACAAGGCCGAGTCGCCCGCCCAGACGCAGCAGGACGTCGCCGATGCGCAGCAGGAGGCCGGCAAGGACGTCGCCGATGCGCAGAAAGATGCGGCCGAGGAAGTGAACCAGGCTCAGGATGAGCTGCGCGAGGAGCAGGGCGACGCCAACACGCAGGTGGCGAGCGCCTCGAAAGAAGTGAGCAAGGAAGCCGCGCAGGCCCGCTACGACGTGGCGATCGAGAAGGCCGAGGGCGAGCACAAGGTCGCCACCGAGAAGTGCGAGTCGCTGTCCGGCGCCGCGCAGGACCAGTGCAAGGAGCATGCGGACGCCAACCTCCAGATGGCCAAGGACGCCGCCAAGCGCGATCGAGACGCGGCCACGGTCACCCGCTGAAGCGCGGTGTTGTGATGATGAGATGCCGCTGATCCCTAATCTTTCACACAGGAGATACTCATGAAAAGGACATTCACCGCGGCGGGGGCATTGGCTCTCATCGTGATGTTGATCGGGGCCGGTTGCACGGCCACGCGTACCCAGGAAACCGCCGGCGAGGCGCTCGACGACGGCGTCGTCACCTCCAAGGTCAAAGCGGCCTTGACGGATGACGAAATCACCAAGGCGCGGGACATCAAGGTGGAAACCTACCGGGGCGTCGTACAGCTCGCCGGCTTCGTGGACACCAACGCCGAAAAGGCCCAGGCCAGCGAAGTCGCCAAGCGCGTGAACGGTGTGAAGGAAGTGCGCAACGACATCCAGGTGCAGTCACGCACTGCCGAGCGCTCGGCCGGTGAAGTGGTCGACGACGGCGTCATCACTGCGAAGGTCAAGGCCGCCCTGATCGACAACCCGACCACGAAGGCGCGCCAGATCAATGTCGACACGCGCAACGGCGTGGTGCAGTTGCAGGGCTTCGTCGACAACAACGAAGAGAAGATGCAGGCGACGCAGGTTGCCCGCTCGGTCTCGGGCGTCCAGTCGGTCCAGAACGACCTGGAGATCAAGCAAAGCGCGAAATAGCTCTCGCGCTGGCCGTCGCCGGCCATATGAGCCGGCGGCGGCCCTTGGCTTGCCCAAGCGCGAGCGGCCACCGCTGTGCCGCCGCCACCTCCCGAGGAATCGCTTCCTTCGCAGTCGTCACGCGTCGATGAATTGCGGCGCGTCCGCCTGCTGCTGACCATTCTCGCCGCGCTGGCAGTCATCGGAGCTCTGCACTTCGCGCGTAGCCTCCTGATCCCGATCGCGCTCTCCCTGTTCTTCGCGGCCTTGCTCGCTCCGCTGGTCACCCGACTGCGCGCCTGGGGATTGCCGCGCGCCCTGGGGGCGGCTTTCGTGATGCTCGTGATGCTGGGCACGGTGGTCGCGGTGGTGGAGACCACCCTGGATCCGGCGCGCGAATGGCTCGAACGCGCGCCCGGCGTCCTGCGGGAGATCGAGCGCAAGATCCGTCCGCTGCAACGCGTGGCGACGCAGCTCGATGAAGTGGCCGCTCATGCCGAGCGCGTCGCCGAGGGCGGGCCGAGTGCGCAGAAACCGGCGGCGCCGGGTCCGGCGCGCAAGAGCATGCTGCTCGTGCAGACGCCCGCTGTGCTGGTGACGGCGGCCGGCACGTTCTTCCTCACTTTCTTTCTGCTCGCCTGGGGGCCTCCGCTGCTCGCGAAGCTCGCCGGCGGCGCACAGGATCCCCGTGCCGAGGCCGCGCTGCGGATCGTCGAGGCGGCCCAACGCGAGATCGCGCAGTACATGGGAACGGTCGCACTCATCAATGTGTGCCTGGGGATCGCCACGGCCGGGATCACCGCGGCCTTCGGCCTGCCGACGCCGATGCTGTGGGGCGTGCTGGCCGCGACCCTCAATTTCATTCCGTACGCCGGTTCTGCGGTGACGTTGTGCGTCGTTACCATCGTGGCGCTGCTGACGCAGGAGGGCATCGCACCGGCCATCGGTGTGGCCCTTTCGTACCTGGGGCTGGCGACGATCGAGGGGCAGCTCGTGCAGCCGCTCGCCGTCGGCCGACGGCTGTCGCTCAGTCCGCTGCTCGTCTTTCTCGCATTGTGGATCTGGGCCTGGATCTGGGGAGTGGCGGGCATGCTGCTCGCGACGCCGATGCTGCTGCTCATGAAGGCGTTGAGCTGTGAGGTGCCGGGTCTGGAGCGAATCGCCCGTATCCTCAGTCCTTCTCCGACTCTCAGCCGCGTGCAGAGCGCGGCCGAGCGCCTGCGACGCAAGCCGGCGGCGACGCGCGCACCAGGCTGACGACCCTGCAAGCCGACGCCGTCCGCGCCGGCGTAAATTAAAGCCGACTTCGCGCCAGTGGTACCCTATGGCGGCCCCCGCAGCTGCAGGCCGCCCCACCGTGACGCTTTCCGATCTTTCGATCCGCCGCCCCGTCCTCGCCATCGTCCTCAGCCTCATGCTGGTCGTGATCGGCCTCGTGTCGATCTCGCGGCTGTGGCAGACGGTGCGCGAGTTCCCGGACATCAATCCGCCGGTCGTGTCCATCGACACCAACTACCGCGGCGCGTCCGGGCAGATCGTGGAGACCAAGATCACCCAGCTGATCGAGGACCGGGTCGCCGGCGTGGAGCAGATCGACAAGATGCGCTCGCAGAGCTCCGACGAGCGCTCGCGCATCACGGTGGAGTTCGACCTGGAGCGCGACATCGATTCGGCCGCCAACGACGTCCGCGACCGCGTGTCGCGCGTGCTCGACGACCTGCCGCAGGAAGCCGATGCGCCGGAGATATCCAAGGCGGATTCCAGCGCCGATCCGATCATCTACGTCAACCTGTCGAGCGACAAGATGTCGCCGCTCGAGGTCACCGACTTCGCCGAGCGCAACGTCGTCGACCGGTTCGCGGCGCTCCCGGGCGTCGCGCGCGTGCAGCTCAACGGCGCGCGCCGCTACGCGATGCGCCTCTGGATCGATCGCCAGGCCCTCGCCGCGCGACGCTTGACGGTCCAGGATATCGAGCAGGCGCTGCGGCGCGAGAACGTGCAGCTTCCGGCCGGGCGCCTGGTGTCGCGCGAGCGCGAATTCGTGCTGAACACCGCCACCGGCCTGGACACCGAGGCCGATTTCGAGGCGCTCACCATCGGCCGTGGTCCCGAAGGCTACCTGGTCCGGCTCGGCGAGGTGGCGGACGTGGAGCTCGCGGCCGAGAACGAGCGCACCGTGGCGCGCACCAACGGCATTCCCGCCATCAGCATCGCCATCGAAGCACAGTCCAAGGCCAACACGCTCGAGGTGGCGCGCGCCGTGCGCGCCGAGGTCGAGGTGCTGAACAAGGACCTGCCCGAGGGCACCGAGCTCGGCGTCAACCTCGATCGCGCGGTGTTCATCGAGGCCTCGATGCGCGAGGTGCTGATTGCGCTGGGCATTTCGCTGACGCTGGTGCTCATCGTCATCTATGCCTTCCTCGGCAACTGGCGCGCCACGCTGATTCCGGCGGTGACCATTCCCATCTCGATCATTGCGGCCTGCGCCGCCATGTATGCACTCGGATTCACCATCAACACGCTGACGCTTCTGGGGATGGTGCTGGCCATCGGCCTGGTGGTGGACGACGCGATCGTGGTGCTGGAGAACATCTACCGGCGCATCGAGCAAGGCCAGCAGAGCCTGCTCGCGGCGCTCGACGGCAGCCGCGAAATCGGCTTTGCCGTGATCGCCACCACGCTGGTGCTGTCGGCCGTGTTCGTGCCCATCTCGTTCCAGACCGGCCGCGTCGGCCGGCTGTTCGGCGAATTCGGCTTCACGCTGGCCGCGTCGATCCTGTTCTCCTGCCTGATCGCTCTGACGCTCACGCCGATGATGGCCTCGCAGATGTTCAGGAGCGGCGCGATCCGCAGCCGCACGAGCCTGTGGGTCGAATCGACGTTCGAGCGGCTGGCGCGACGATACGAGGCATTGTTGCGACGTGCGCTGGCGCGGCCCTTCGTCGTCGTCGCCGCGGCGTCCGTGTTGTTCGCCGCCACGATCGCGGTCTTCATGACGCTGCCCCAGGAAAACACGCCGAACGAGGATCGCGGCATCATCCGCATCACCCTCACCGGCCCGGAGGGGTCCAGCCTCGAGTACATGCAGCGCCATGCGCGCGTGCTCGAGGACATCCTGTCCGACGAGGCGGCCGCCGGCGACATCCTGCGCTTCAGCGTGCGCATACCGGGCGGCGGTGGCGGGGCTCCGTCGAGCGAGGTCAACCGGGCCGTCGGTTTCGTCGTGATGCGCGACTGGGGCGAGCGCGAGCGCTCCTCGAGCGAGCTGGCTGCTTCCCTCCAGAAGAAGCTCGCGCAGCTGCCCGGCGTGCGCGCCGGAGTGTTCATGCCGTCCGCGTTCAACTGGGGCGCTCAGGAGCCGGTGCGCGCGGTGCTGCAGGGTCCGGACTACCAGCAACTCGCCGAATGGCGCAACAAGGTGCTGGCACGCGCCGCGGAGAACCCCGGCCTGGTCAACGTCGATTCCGACTACCAGGAACGCAAGCCGCAGATGAAGGTGCTGATCGATCGCAACCGCGCCGCCGACCTGGGCGTGTCGCTGGACGCGGTCGGCCGCACGCTCGAGACGATGCTGGCTTCGCGCATCGTCACGACGTTCATCAAGCAGGGCCGCGAGTACTACGTGATCCTGCAAGGCCGCACCGCGGACCGCGCCTCGCCGACCGACCTGGACAACCTCTACGTGCGCTCTGACCGCAGCAACGACCTCATTCCGTTGAGCAGCGTCGTGCGGCTCGAGGAGATCGCCGGCGCCGTGCAGCTCAACCGTTTCGACCGCCTGCGCGCCATCACGATCTCCTCCGGACTCGCCGCCGACTATTCGATGGGCGAGGCCATCGAGTTCTTCCGCAAGGTAGTCGACGAAGACCTGCCGCCGTCGGCCAAGCTGGCTTTCGACGGCGAATCGCGCGAATACCTGCGCTCCAGCCAGGCGCTGTTCTGGACGTTCCTCGCCGCGCTCCTGGTCGTCTTCCTGGTGCTCGCGGCGCAATTCGAGAGCTTCACGCTGCCGTTCGTCATCATGACCACCGTGCCGCTGGCGCTGGTCGGTGCCGTTCTCGGCATGTGGGTCTATGGGGAAACGCTCAACATCTTCAGCCAGATCGCGATCGTCATGCTGGTGGGCCTCGCGGCCAAGAACGGCGTGCTGATCGTCGAATTCGCCAACCAGCTGCGCGACCGCGGCGTCGAATTCGTCGAAGCGATCATCCGGGCGGCGGCCACGCGCCTGCGTCCGGTGCTGATGACGAGCCTGTGCAGCGCCTTCGGCTCGATTCCGCTGCTCCTCGCCAGCGGTGCCGGCGCCGAGAGCCGCCAGCCGATCGGCGTCGTCGTCCTTTGGGGCGTGTTGATTTCCATGGTATTGACGCTGGTGGTCGTGCCGGCGGTCTATGCCCTGGTGGCGCGCAACACCCGTTCACCCCAGTACTGGACGGGGGTGATTCAGAAGCTGCGGGCCAAGGTGAGCGCGGGCGAGGCGGTCCAGCCAGGAGCGGTTTCCTAGCAACGAGACTTCGTCCGGTCAAATAGGCGGGCCGTCCCGGCACGGCGGCAAGGGCTCGTTGCGATTATTACACAGGGCTTTTCAAGTCCTTGTCGCTTTGGCGATACTGCGCCACCGTGTGAAGCAACATTGACCGTCGCTTCGGTCAAATTTCACCGACAAGGGGGGATGATCATGACGAGATTCGCAGGTAGACGGGTCAGCGTCGTCATTGGCCTGGCGGCTGTGGTGCCGTTGGGTGTCGGCGCGCAAGACCAGGAGGATACGGGCAACCTCGGCGAACTGGTCGTCACGGCGCAGAAGCGCGAGACCAGCCTGCAGGACGTGCCTTTTTCGATTGCCGCCCAGACCGAAGAGCAGATCCGCAATTCCGGCGCGACCAACATCGTCGAGTTCGCGCGCAACGTGGCGGGACTTGCGATCACCGACCTGGGACCTGGCCAGAGCCAGGTCGCCATTCGCGGCATCAGCGCGGGACAGGTAGTGCGCGACCAGCCCGGCGTGAAGGAATCCGTGGGTATCTACCTCGACGAGTCGCCGATCTCGATAGCGCTGTTCACACCGGATCTGGATCTGTTCGACCTCGACCGCGTGGAAGTGCTGCGCGGACCGCAGGGCACCCTGTTCGGTGCCGGATCGTCGGCCGGTACGTTGCGCTACATCACGGCGCAACCGAGGCTCGGCGAGTTCGAAGGTGCGGCGGAGCTGACGTTCCACGACGGCTCGGGCAGCGAGTTTGGCGGCGGTCTGAAAGGCGCCGTCAATCTGCCGCTGGGTGAGAAGGCAGCCCTGCGGCTGGTAGGCTATTACGACCAGCTGGCCGGGTTCATCGACTCGGTGTACCCGGGCCGCGGAATCCGCGAGGATGTGAACGGCGGCGACAAGACCGGAGCGCGGCTCGCTCTGCGTTTTGAGCCGACCGACAGCATCTCGATCACGCCACGCATCGTCTACCAGAAGCTCGACACGCAGGGCTATCCGCGCGAGGACTTCTACAACATCCTCGGCAACGCCTTCACCACGACCGAGCCGCCGGTGAATGTGGGCGAGCGTGAGCAGGTGACGCAGTTTGAAGAAGGACTGGAGGACGATTTCACGCTGGTGGATCTGACGATGAACTTCGCCTTCGGTGCCGTGACACTCACTTCGGTGAGTTCGTACACCGATCGCGAAGTGGTGGTACTGCGCGATGCCAGCCAGCTCACCGGCAGCGTGACGTTCCAGCTCGGCGGCACCCCGGCCGAAGTGCGGCTCAACTCGCCGCTGTTCGACACCACCGATCTAAAGTCCTTCTCCCAGGAAGTGCGACTCGCCTCGGCAGGCGAGGGACCCTTCCAGTGGCTCGCCGGTGTGTTCTACCAGGATGTGGATCGCGTCTACGGCCAGAACCTTCCGACCCCCGGGTATGATGCGTTCCTAACGCGCGTGAATATTCCCACCAGCGACTTCTTCCTCGCGCCGCCTGACACGCCGTTCTTTTCCGACATCGACTACAACTTCACGCAGAAGGCCGTATTCGGCGAGGCGAGCTATGCCTTCACCGACCAGTGGAGTCTGACGGGTGGCCTGCGTTACTACGACTTCGAAGAGGACCGCACCCTCACGTTCCACGGTGTGTTTGTCGACACGGTGCGCACCGATGAGCCTGGTTCGACGAGTTCCGACGGCTTTTCGCCGCGCGTGATCGTGACTTACCGGCCGAGTGACGACATCCAGCTGTCGGCGCAGGCCTCTCGCGGCTTCCGCCTCGGCGGAGTCAACGATCCGTTGAACGAGGGTTTGTGCCCGATCGGTTCACCGGACAACACCCTGTTCAGCGGATTCCCCACCTGGGAGGACGAGAAGGTCACGAACTACGAGGTCGGCGCCAAGACCCGGTGGTCCGGTGGCCGCGTCCTGTTCAACACGGCGGTGTTCTTCTCGGACATCGACAATCTGCAGGTGATCGCCGATGCCGGCTCCTGCTCATCTCGCATCGTGCTCAACGCTCAGGCCGAGTCCATCGGGGCGGAAGTCGAGCTGTTTGCGCGACCGAGCGCGAACTGGGATCTGGGTATTTCGGCAACGTACGCGCAGGCAGAGATCAAGCAATCGCGCAACGGTTCGAACGGTCAGCCGTTCGCCGGCATCCGCGAAGGCAACCGACTGCCGACCGCTCCGGAGTTCCAGGCGGCGGCAAGTGTTACCTACAGCTGGCCGTGGTCCGAGAGCCTCGAGGGGTACTCGAACTTCACGGTTCAACACGTGGGCTCCTCGTACACGCAGCTCGCCGACCAGGAGCCGCCATTCGGCGAGGTGGATACCGATCCGCCCCCGCCGGCTCCGCCCACGCCCGCTCCCGGGTTCTTTCCGTTCGGCAACCCGACGATCACCGGGTTCACGTTCGAGACGCAGCTGAAGTCGTATGAAATCGGCAATCTGCGTGCCGGAGTGAGAACCGACAAGTGGGAAGTGGCTGCATTCATCAACAACGTCTGGGATGAACGAGCCTTTACTTCCCTCGACCGCGAGCGCGGCACGCGCGCCCGCGTCGGATACCTCACCAACCAGCCACGCACTTACGGCTTGAGTGCGCGAGTGAACTTCTGAGCTCAAGCCCCCTCTCTCCGCACTCGCGGGGAGAGGGGGCAATGACTCGCAGTGTGGCGACGACAGGCGTCGCTTCGTGTTCCGTGCCCCGTTGCGCGGTTCGATGGCGCCGGATTGGGGCCCCGGCTTAAATGGTACCCTTGCGCCCTCCTGACCTGAGCGGAGCGTGCGCGGCTGGTGCGATTAGAGAACAAGGCGACGCCTCTCTGGTCGTCTCATCTTGCTTTCTATCTGAGCGCGGTCGGTGGCGCGGTCGGCCTCGGCAGCATCTGGCGTTTCCCGTTTCTCGCCGGCACGAGCGGCGGCAGCGCATTCATCTTTGTCTTCGTCCTCGCCTGCCTGCTCATCGCGATCCCGCTCCTGACGGCTGAATTCATCATCGGCCGGCGCGCGCGCACCAGTCCGCCGCAGGCCGCGGGGGTCGTCGCCGCAGCCTCGGGGTTGCCGCATCCGCAGCGTTGGAACCTCATCGGCATCCTCGGCACGATCGCGACCTTCATGATCATGTCGTACTACTCGGTCGTCGCCGGGTGGGTGCTGGCGTACACGTGGAAGACCGCCAAGGGCATGCTCGTGGGCCTGGAGCACGAGGAAGTGGCCGCGCTGTGGCACGGCTTCCTCGCCAACCCATGGGAAGTGGGCGCATGGCACGTCGCGTTCCTCGCGCTGGTGACGTTCATCTCCGCGCGCGGCGTCGGCAGGGGCATCGAGCTCGCCAACAAGATCCGCGCGCCAGCCCTGCTCATCCTGTTGTTGATCCTGGTGGGCTATGCGCTCGCGACCGGCGACGTGCGGCGCGGTCTCGCCTTCGCCTTTGCGCCCAACTTCTCGGCCATCAATCCGGATGTCGTGCTCGCGGCGATCGGCCAGGCGTTCTACGCCACGGGTGTCGGCATGGCGATGATGCTCGCTCTCGGCGCCTACGTGACCAAGGGCACCTCGCTGGTGCGCTCCTCGCTGATCATCAGCGGCTCGATCCTGTTCGTGTCGATTCTTGCGGCGCTCATGATCTTTCCGCTCGTGTTCCGTTACGGCATGAATCCGGCGCAGGGGGCGGAGCTCGTGTTCGACGTGCTGGCCACGGTGTTCGCGGAAATGCCCGCCGGGCGCCTGATCGGCAGTCTCTTCTTCCTGTTGCTCGTGTTTGCGGCGGTGACGCCCTCGCTCGCGGGCATCGAGCCGATCGTCGCCTGGCTGCAGCAGCGTTGGGGACTCAGCCGCGCCAAAGCCGCCATTGCCACGATCGCTGCGTGCTGGGTGGTGGGCATCGGCTCGGTGCTCTCCTTCAATCTGTGGGCCGACTGGCACCCGCTCGGCGCGCTGCCCGTGTTCGCTGACAAGACGTTCTTCAGCGTCATGGACTACGTTTCCTCCAACATCCTGCTCCCCATTGGCGCATTCTTCACCAGCGCATTCGTCGGTTGGCGTCTCAGTCGTGCCATCATCGCCGAGGAGCTGGAGGAAACGACGCCGTTCGGACGGCGCATGACCGTCTGGTTGCTGCGCTACCTTTGCCCGCTGGCGCTAGCCACCGTGTTCGCCAGCACCTTGTTCCTGAACCGCGGCGCGTAACATCCCGGACGCATGCAGCGCCATTCATTTCTGAGACTCGCGCGGGAAGCCATCCGCGGCAATACCGGCTGGCAACCCGCCTGGCGTGACGCCGAGCCGAAGTCCTCCTATGACGTCGTCATCATCGGCGGCGGAGGACACGGCCTCGCCACGGCGTACTACCTCGCCAAGGAGCACGGCGTGCGCAACGTGGCCGTGCTCGAGAAAAGTTGGATCGGCGGTGGCAATTCCGGGCGCAACACGCAGGTGACGCGCTCGAACTATTTCTACCCGGTGAGCTCCGCCTTCTACGACCACTCGTTGCGGCTGTACGAGAAACTCGGCCGCGAGCTGAACTTCAACGTCATGCTCAGCCAGCGCGGCCTGATCGCGCTCGCGCACAGCGAGCACGAGCTGGAGCTGTCGCGCCGCTGGATGAACGGCATCCGCATGAACGGCGTGGACGCGGAGGAGCTCAGTGTCGCCGAGATCGCGCGGCGCGTGCCGATCCTCAATCTACGCTCGCGCTACCCGGTGCTCGGCGGCTTCACGCAGCCGCGCGCCGGCATCTCGCGCCACGACGCGGTGGTGTGGGGGTTCGCGCGCGGCGCGAGCGCGCACGGCGCCGACATCGTCCAGAATTGCGAAGTGACGGGATTCCGCAGGGACGGCGATCGCCTGACGGGCGTCGAGACCACGCGCGGTACGATCGCCACCGAGCGCGTCGTGATGAGCGTGGCCGGACATTCCTCGGTGCTGGCAGGGCTCGCGGGATTGCGCTTGCCGATCACCACCATGACGCTCCAGGCGATGGTGACAGAACCCGTCAAACCGGTGCTCGACAGCATCGTGCTGTCGGGGACGATCCACACCTATGTGAGCCAGAGCGATCGCGGCGAGATCGTCATCGGCGGCGGCGCGGACGTCTACAACTCCTACTCGCAGCGCGGCGGCCTGCCGGTGTTTCGTGCCACCGTCGCCGCGACGCTCGAGCTGTTCCCCTGTTTCAGCCGACTCAGGATCATGCGGCAATGGGCCGGCGCGGTCGACGTGACGCCGGATACGAGTCCGATCATGGGCCTGACGCCGATTCGCGGTCTGTACATCAGTTGCGGGTGGGGCACGGGCGGCTACAAGGCGATTCCGGCGGGCGGGGAGGCCATGGCCTACACGGCCGTGAACGACCGTCCGCATCCATTGATCGCCGCATTTTCGCTGGAACGGTTCGAGCACGGAGCGCTCATCGACGAAGGCGCCGCTTCCGGCGTCGCACATTAACCCGGCATGCTGCGCATTCGCTGCCCGCATTGCGGAGTCCGCGACGAGCCGGAGTTCACGTTCGGCGGTCCCGCACACGTCTCGCGCCCGGATCCCGGGAGCAGCGATCGCGCCTGGGCGGAGTACCTGTTCACCCGCGAGAATCCCAAGGGGTTGCACTTCGAGCGCTGGTGCCACAGCCATGGCTGCGGGCGCTGGTTCAACGTGGCGCGCGACACAGTCACGCACGAGATTCGCGCCGTCTATCCGATGGGCGAACCCAGGCCGATGGGCGAATCCGGGCCGATGGGCGAATCCGGGCCGCGGTCCTTGTAGCAGGCGCTCGTGGCACGCGGATCCTACCGGCTCGAGAAGGGCGGCCTCATCGATCGGCGCCGGCCGCTCGAATTCTCTTTCGACGGCGCGCGGCTGAGCGGTTTCGAGGGCGACACCCTGGCTTCGGCACTGCTCGCCAATGGTGTGCGCGTCGTGGCGCGCAGTTTCAAATTTCACCGGCCGCGGGGCATCTATTCCGCGGGCGTCGAGGAGCCGAACGCACTCTTGCAGCTCTTCGAAGGTGCGCGTGCAGTTCCTTCGGCGCGTGCGCCGACGGTGCCGCTCACCGCCGGACTCGAGGCGCACCCGCAATCCGGATGGCCAAACATCTCCTTCGACCTGCTGCGCGTGCTGGACTTCGCCGCACCGTTGTTCGCGGCGGGGTTCTACCACAAGACGTTCATGTGGCCCGGCTGGGAGGTGTACGAGCCCGTGATCCGCCGGCTCGCCGGGCTGGGTCGCGCGCCTGTGGTGCCGGACCCGGACCGATACGACGTCTGCAACGCTCATTGCGACGTGTTGATCGTCGGTGCGGGCGTGTCTGGATTGAAGGCTGCCGCGGCCGCCACGCGTGCGGGCGAGCGCGTTCTGATCGTCGATCAGGACGCGCAGCTCGGCGGGCAGGCGCGCTGGGACGGCTCGATGGTCGATGGCGAGCCGGCTGCACAATGGCTGGCAGCAACGCTCGATGCATTGCAACGCAACGCCGATCTGCAGCTCATGCCTGGCGGCATGGCGGTCGGCTGCTACGACCACAATGTCGTGACGATCCTCGAGTCGGTCGGCACGGACAGCAGCCCAGCGGCGCCACGCGAGCGTTACTGGATCGTGCGGGCGGGGCGAGTGGTGCTCGCCACCGGCGCGATCGAGCAGCCGCTCGTGTTCTCGAACAACGATCGGCCGGGCGTCATGCTCGCGGGCGCGGCGCGCCGCTACCTCGCGTGCCAGGCGATTGCGCCGGGGCGTCGGGTCGTCATTGCCACCAACAACGATTCGGCCTACGCGCTCGCGCAGGACCTGCACGCAGCCGGAATCGTACCGGTGGCAATCGTCGATTCCCGGCAGGAGCCTTCGCAACCGCAAGTGACCAGGATGGACCGGCTGGGTATTCCCATCACGCGCGGATCGTTACCCGTCGATACGCGCGGCTTCGGCGGTCTGGCCAGTGTCGAGATCGGACATTTCGACGCATCGGACGTCATGACCGCATCGCGGCGGATCGAATGCGACGCCCTGCTGATTTCCGGCGGGTGGAACCCCGCGCTGCACCTTTTCGCCCAGGCCGGCGGCAAGCTCATCTACCGCGACGACTCGCGCGCGCTCGAGCCGGCCAATGCGCTGCCCACATTTGCAATCGTCGGTTCGGCGGCGGGCAGCGCCGGGGCAGGTGCCGTCGGGCCCCGCATCAGCCCGCGGGGCAAGACCTCGCGCCAGTGGGTCGACCTGTTGCACGACGTGACGGTCGCGGACATCGAACTGGCGGTGCGCGAGAACTTCGCTTCCATCGAGCATGTGAAACGCTACACGACGGTCGGCATGTCGGTGGACCAGGGCAAGACTTCGAATCCCGTGACCCTCGAAGTCACCGCCCGCGTGCGCAAGCGCAAGCCCGCGGAGCTCGGTTACACGACTTTGCGGCCACCGTTCTCGCCCACCACGCTGGGAGCGATCGCGGGACGGGGCATCGGCGAGCGCTTTGCGCCGACCCGAAGCTCGCCGCTGCATGCGTGGCACACCTCGCATGGCGCACTCATCGAGCATTTCGGCGAATGGCAGCGGCCCGCCGTTTACCCGCGCGCCGGCGAGCCGCGCGCAGTAGCGACGCGACGCGAGGCGCGCACCGTGCGCACGGCCGTCGGTCTGTTCGACGGCTCGCCGCTCGGCAAGATCGAGGTGCACGGCCCGGATGCGCGCGAGTTCCTCGACCGCTTCTACCTCAACAACCTCGCAACGCTGCAGCCCGGACGCGCGCGCTATGGCCTGATGCTGCGCGAATCCGGCGTGATCTTCGACGACGGTACCGTCGTCGAGCTGGCGCCCGAACGGCTGCTGATCACGACGACTTCGGGAAACGCCGGCAGCGTCGCGAGCTGGCTCGAGGAGTGGCGTCAGTGCGAATGGCCCCAACTGCGCGTGGTGACCTTCCCGGTAACCGACCAATGGGCGACGCTCACGCTGGCGGGACCCCAGGCCCGCAACGTATTGCAACGCCTGCGGCCCGAGTGCGACTTGTCGAGCACGGCATTTCCGCACTTCGGCCTGCGCGAGACGCGCCTCCTCGGCGCGGATGCGCGTATCTGTCGCATCAGCTTCAGCGGCGAGCTGTCCTACGAGATCAGCGTGCCGTCCGAACGTCGCCGCCGCAGTGTGGGGAGCTCTCATGCACGAAGGCTGCGATGAGGGAATCGACGCCTATGGAATCGATGCCGTGCTGCTGCTGCGGCTCGAGAAGGGTTATCTGCACGTAGGCACGGACACCGATGGCACGACCGTGCCGGACGATGTGGGCTGGGGAAAGACCGCGGCTGCGAAGCAGCGCGACTTCATCGGCAAGCGCTCGCTGGCGCTCCCCGAAAACCGGCGGCCGGACCGGCTGCAACTGATCGGGCTGGCAGGCGAGGACTTGCCGATTCCGATCGGCAGCCACCTGCGCTTGCCGGACTCTCGTGAAGTCACCGATGGCTGGGTGACGTCCGCGGCGACCACGGTTCTGGAGGGGCGGCCCATCGCGCTCGCCCTGCTGCGCGCGGGCCGTGCACGGCTCGGAGCGACGGTGGACGTGTACGACGGGGGGCGAGTAGTGACCCACGCACGCGTGGTGAGCCCGATCTTCTACGATCCGGCCGGGGAGCGGATCAATGCGTAGTGCAGCCTCTCCCGCGACTCGCGTCGAGATCCGATTGGTTGCGCCATGCGCCAAGGTCCGGCTGCAAGGCTGGGACTCTCCGCTCTCGATCCCGCCCGCTCCGGAATCGCTCGATGCGATCGCGGGCACGTCCTGGCCGACCGCGGTCGGCGTGTCCGTGGGCGCAGCCACGCGCGTGTTGTGTGTGGGTCCGGCTGACTGGTTGATCGTGAGCGAAGAGGAGGCGCCGGGGCGGCTGCTCGAGAAAGTGCAGACCGCGATGGGCGCTGCATCGTCGCGTGCCGCGGATGTTTCCCAGGCATTCGCGATCGTCCAAATTGACGGCGACAGAGCACGGGCCCTGCTCGCCAAGGCCTGCGGCCTCGATCTGCATCCGCGCGCGTTCGGACCCGGGGCCTGTGCGCGCACGCGATTCGCGAATGTCGTCGCCATTGTCGATTGTCTGGTCGATCGCCTGACCGACGGTGCGATCGACACTCCGATGTTTCGCTGCTACGTCGCGCGCAGCCATTGCGACTATCTGGTCAGCTGGCTGACCGATGCCGCGGGGGAATGGCCAGCAGCGTAGCGGCGCGTTCCCCGTGCCGCTCGACGAATTCGCGCGCCAGCCGGTCGGCCAGCCGCGCATCGGGCCAGAGTGACAGGCGCGCATGAAACCGGCGATAAGCCTCGAAGTCGTGGTCACGCGCCTGGAGTTTCGCGAGCAACGCCTGCCACGCCTCGTCGTAAGCGCCGCCGCGCCAATGCCCGTAGAGCTCGTCCATGTCGCGATCCAGCCGGCGCGCGTCCTCGCGCGCGTCGCGGACAGCGGACCTTTCGGGTGAGCGCCACGCATCCAGCCCCAGCGCCGCGCGGCGCTGATAGACGATTCCGCCCATCAAGCAGAACAGTGCGAGAATGGCGTACAGAAGCAGGGCGATCCGCGCCGTGAGCCAGAGATCCAGCGACGACAGCGCTTCGATGACCGCGCCGATACCCAGGACGAACCCGATGAGGATCAGGTAGTCCACGCCCAGCCGCCGGATGAAGGCGACGAGCAGTCGGGGATTGACAGCATCGATGAGGCGGCCGGTGATACCCAGCGTGAGGAGGGAGGCGGGCAGCAGCACGAGAGCACCCGTGCGCAGGATCGATGTAAAGATATCGCCGACCGCGGGCGCAAGCGCCGCAGTGCCGCCGTAGAAGACCAGAATGATGAGCAGCACGCCGAGCGGGCGTTGCTCGTTCGCCGGATTGATCATCTCCACCGAGAGGACTGGAAGCTCATCGAAGCCGCGGGAGACGGCATCGAACGCGACGAAGGCGTACTTGAAGGCCCACGACGAGAGCATGAGCGCGAGCGGCAATCCGAGCAGTCCGACCTTGGTCGCGAGCGCGAGGCCGAGCGCGAACACGATCACGAGCGTGAGCGGCACACCGCGCGCCGGGGTGGCGAGGTAGCGCATATATAAGAGTGGCCGCATTGACATATTCCGTGATCGGCCGCGATTCTCTATTCTCCACCTGACGCAGTGGCAAGAGCGGGGCGGACGGGCGAACCAGGCGAACCAGGCATGCCGCGGAACAGTATCAATCGTCGCGACGCTGTCGTCGATACACGCTGCCGGCATGCATGCGACGGTGGCCGGGTGCCGTGCGACGTATGCTCGCGCGCCTGATGCCGGGCCACGCGGAACCGGCCGTGCTGCGGATTCGCCGGCTCAGCCGCAGCTTTCGCGAAGGCGAACGGCGCCATCTCGTGCTCGATGCCGCCGACGCCGAGGTTGCACGCGCGCAAAGCATGGCGATCCTGGGGCGCAGCGGTTCCGGAAAATCGACGCTCCTCAATCTCGTGAGCGGGATCGATCAACCGGACTCGGGCACGATCGAGATCGACGGCCGGTTGATCACCTCGATGACCGAACGCGAGCGCACGCTGTATCGACGCCGTCACATCGGTTTCATCTACCAGTTCTTTCATCTGATTCCGACGCTCGATGTCGAGGAGAACGTGCGTCTGGCGCTCGAGCTGAACGGCGTGCGGGGCCTTCAGGCGCGACGGCGCAGCCGCGCATCGCTCGACGAAGTCGGGCTCGGCGATCGGCTGGCGAGCGCGCCCGATGCCCTGTCCGGCGGCGAACAGCAGCGTGTGGCGATTGCGCGGGCGCTCGTGCATGAACCCACATTGATCCTGGCGGATGAACCCACCGGGAATCTCGACGATCAGACCGCCGAGCAGGTGATGGCGTTGCTCAGGGGACTCGTGCGTGAGCGCGGCGTGACACTTGTCATGGCCACTCATGCACGCGCTCTCGCTCTGACGACGGATCGGCAGCTCGAGCTGCGCGATGGCCGGCTGCAATCCCTGCACGTCGCTCGAGACGCGTGATGCCGTTGTATTTCGCCGCGAGCGTGCGACATTTGTTCCACCATCCGTGGCAGCTCGCGCTCATGCTCGCGGGCCTCGCGTTGGGCGTCGCGACCATCACGGCCGTCGACCTGGCCACCGGGAGCGCGCGCCGCGCCCTCGAGCTGTCGATGGATGCCGTCAACGGGCGCGCCACCCACCAGATCGTGGCCGGATCGCGCGGCGTGGATGAGCAGCTCTACGTGGCTCTGCGCCGCTCGGGCGCGGTGCGCGAGCTCACGCCCGTGGTCGAGGGTTACACAACGATCGCGGGCCGCAGCATGCAGATTCTCGGTATCGATGTGCTGACCGACTCCGGTTTCCGCGACTCGGCGCGCGACCTGACCGCGGCCGTCGAACGACTGACGCGCTGGCTGGTCGAGCCCGGCGCCGTCATGGTCGCACGTCGCACTGCACGCGAGCTGGATCTGGAAATCGACGCCGGGATCCCGATCGACGTCGCCGGCCGCCGGTTCACTGCCAGGCTCGCGGCGACGTTCGATGCGACTCGTCCCGGCTTCGAGGAGATCGTCGTCACGGACATCGCGCAAGCCCAGGAATGGCTGGGGCTCGGCAGGCGGCTGTCGCGTATTGACGTGCGCATCGTGGAGGATGGAACGCAAGCGGAGCAATTGGCTGCCTTGCGTGCAGAGCTGCCGCCGGGCGTGCAGGTGACGCTCAGCGGGCGGCGCGCGCAGGCGCTGATCGATATGACCGCAGCGTTCATCACCAACCTGCGCGCCTTGAGCCTGCTGGCGCTGCTGGTGAGCGCATTTCTGGTCTACAACAGCATGAGTTTCGCGGTCGTGCAGCGCCGCGCGTCGATCGCGACCTTGCGCGCGCTGGGTGTCACGCGCGCGCAGATCCTTGGTGCGGTGCTGCTGGAGGCGATCTTCCTGGGAGCCATCGGCGCGCTCTGTGGCGCGCTTCTGGGGCGCGTGCTCGCCGGCGAGCTGCTCGAGCTCGTCGCGCGGACGATCAACGACCTCTACTTCGTCGTCGCTGTCACCGACGTGACGCCCACGTGGACCGCCGCCCCCAAGGCGCTCGCCGTCGGGCTGCTTGCGGCGCTGGTGGCGGCAGGCGTGCCTGCCCTCGAAGCGGCGCTCAGCACACCGCGGCTCGGGCTCATGCGTTCGGCGCTCGAATCGCGGGCGGTGCGCACTTGGCAGCGGCTGGCGCTCTGCGCAATTGCGTTCGCCGGCGCTGCGACCGCGATGATCGCCTTCTCGCAGCGCAGCCTGATCGCGGGTTTTGGGGCGCTTCTTCTGCTGATGCTCGCCGTCGCACTCGCGATGCCCGCGGTGCTGCGCGCGACCGCTCGCGTATCGGGTCGGGCGATCGGTCGAATCAGCACGACCGCCCGAGTCGCGATCGCCGGCGTCGGCGCCTCGCTCAGCCGCACCGGCGTGGCCGTCGCGGCGCTCTGCATTGCGCTTGCCGCCGCGCTCGGCGTTGCAGTAATGGTCGATAGCTTCAGGGAGTCGTTGCGGCTGTGGCTCGAGCGTACGCTGCGCGCCGACATCTATGTCACGGCACCCGGTCCGGGTTTCAGCCGTCCTGAGCGGCAAATCGACGCGGAGGGCATCAGGCGTCTGCTCGCCGTGCCGGGCATCGTGGATCACAGTGCGAGCCGCCGGGTCAGCGTAGAGTCTCCCGACGGACCCGTGTTCGTCGAGGCCGTCGAATTGGCAAAGGCCAGCTACGGCGGCATCACGTTGCTCGCCGGCGATCCGACGCGGGTATGGCCGGCATTCGAGCGCGGCGGAATCCTCCTTTCAGAATCCCAGGCGTTTCGCACGGCGCGAGGCGCCGGCGGCCGCGTGACGTTGCTCACTGCGCGGGGACCGCGATCATTCGCGGTGGCGGGCGTGTATCGCGACTACGGAAACGATCGTGGCGCAGTGATGATGAATCGCACGATCTACCGTGCGCTGTGGAATGACGACGCGGTGACTGCGCTCGGTCTGTACCTGGCGCCCGGGCTCACGTCCGGGCAGATCATTCCCAGGCTGCGCGCGAGCGTTGCGGACCGGCAGGCGTTACTGATCCGCTCCAATCGCGACGTTCGCGAGCTGTCGATGGCGATCTTCGAGCACACGTTCGCCATCACGCAAGTGCTGTACTGGCTGGCGGCCGGAATCGCGACACTCGGCCTGCTGAGCGCCTTGCTCGCCTACGAGCTCGAACGCGGGCGCGAGGTGGCGCTGCTGCGCGCGCTCGGGATGACACCGCGCGGCGTCGGTGCGCTGATTGCGACCCAGACTGGCTTCGTCGGCCTGGTAACGGGCTTCGCCGCGCTGCCCGCGGGCCTCGCGACCGCCTGGATCCTCGTCGAAGTGATCAATCGACGCGCTTTCGGTTGGCAGCTCGACCTGCACGTGCAGGCGCGCGAGCTCGCAATCTCGCTGCTGCTCGCCGTAACTGCAGCGCTGGCGGCGGGATTGTACCCTGCGTGGCGCGCGGCGCGCAGTTCCATTGCCGCGACGATCCGGGAGGAGTAGTGCGCGGCCGCCCGCCAACCACCTCGTGGGCGCGCAGTGCGTGGCTGGTTGTCGTTGGCGCCACGTGCATCAGCGCGTGCGAGCCGGAGAATCCGCTTGACTCGGCGATCCAGCCGCCCACAGCCGCAAGCAGGGTTGGCGAGATTCTTGCGCCCTCCGGCGATGCCGGTTTTGCGCATGCCACCGTCCCGCGCCCCTTCGAGTTCCCGCGCGATCACGGTCCGCATCCCGAGTATCGCCATGAGTGGTGGTACGTGACGGGTCATCTCGACGGCGCAGCGCGCGAGCGCTTCGGATTCGAGCTGACGTTTTTTCGTTTGGCGCTCGCACCGCCCGCCGAGCGCGCCGCTGGCGGCTCGAGTTGGCGTACGCGACAGATTTACGTGGCGCACTTCGCGGTCACCGACATCGCGCGGCGGCGCTTTCACTCCGTGGAGCGGCGCTCGCGGGATGCGCTCGGCCTGTCGGGCGCGCAGCTCGAGCCCGTCAGGATCTGGCTCGATGACTGGACGCTGACTGCCGACCGGGAGGCAGCAGTGTGGCACCTCCATGCGGGCGAGCATCCGCTTCGGCTGGACCTCGAGCTGCGCACGCGCAAGCCGCCCGTCGCAAACGGCACGCAGGGCCTGAGCCGCAAGTCGGCGCAGGCTGGCAACGCGAACTTCTACTACTCGATTCCGCGACTCGAAGTGCGTGGTGAGCTCGACCGCGGCGAGGGTCCGGTACCCGTGAGCGGAACTGCGTGGATCGACCGCGAATGGGGTACGGGTGGTTTGGCGCCGAACCAGCAGGGCTGGGATTGGTTCGGGCTGCAGCTGCGCGATGGAAGCGAGCTGATGTTCTACGCCTTGCGCCGCCGCGACGGCAGCCGCGACCCGTTCAGCGCGGGTACCTGGATCGATCGCGATGGTGACGCGTGGCCGCTCGCGAATACGGAGGTCGAGATCGAGGTCGGAGCGCACTGGAGCAGCCGTCTCGGCGGCCGTTATCCGGCGCGCTGGCGATTGCGCGTGCCACGCCTTGCGCTGGATCTGGACATTCGCCCCGCGCTCGCCGATCAGGAGCTCGATACCACTCCGCGCTACTGGGAAGGTGCGGTCGACGTCATCGGCACACGCGCGGGCGCGCAGGTCGATGGTCGCGGCTACGTCGAGCTGACCGGCTACGCCAACTGATGACCACTGGTGTCAGAGCCGCTTTATTCCGGGCGCCGGCGCCCGCAAGATGCGCACCTGCAGGAGGGCATCATGATCGAGATCCGCAAGAGTGACGAGCGCGGCCACGCCGACCACGGCTGGCTGAAGACCTGGCACAGCTTTTCGTTCGCCGATTACTACGATCCCAAGCACGTCGAGTTCGGCCCGCTGCGGGTCATCAACGAGGACTACGTGCGCCCCGGCGCGGGCTTCGGCACGCACGGCCATCGCGACATGGAAATCATCACCTATATCCTCGAAGGTGCGCTGGAGCACCGCGACTCGATGGGCAACGGCTCGGTGATCCGCCCGGGCAACGTGCAGCGCATGAGCGCCGGCACCGGCGTGCAGCACAGCGAGTTCAACCCGTCCGACAAGGAGACCGTGCACCTGCTGCAGATCTGGATCCATCCGTCGCAGCGCGGCGTGGAGCCGAGCTACGAGGAGGTGCGCTTCGAAGCAGCGGACAAGCGCGGCCGACTGCGACTGATCGCGTCACCCGACGCCGGCGAAGGGTCCGTGCGCATTCATCAGGACGCACGCGTGTACGCGGGCCTGTTCGATGCCGACGAGCGCGCCGAGCTCGCCCTCGCGCCGGGACGGCGCGCCTACGTGCACGTCGCGCGCGGCGAGGTGACTGTAAACGGCAAGGCGCTGCTGGCGGGCGATGGCCTCAAGCTCGCCGACATCGACCGCGTGAGGGTGGACAAGGGACGTGCAGCCGAGGTTCTGGTGTTCGATCTGCCGTAGTGGTGGAGGGTCGGGACGAGCGTAGCCCCGACCCGGGGCATCGCTAGAAGTTACGTTGCCATATGCCTGCGAGCCTCGGCTCCGCGTCCATGGCGCGGGCGATGGCGGTGAGCTTGGGGCACTCCTTGGCGAACCAGTCGCGCCGTGGCGTCCAGCGCGTCATCACCGCGACGAAGACGTCGAGCGCCGAGAACTGCCTGCCCAGGAACCACGGCGCCGGTTCGATGGCCTTCTCGACGATGCGCCACAAATCCTGGCGGTGCTCGCGGACGGACTCCTTCAGTTCCTTGGCCGCCGCGGCGTCGGACACGAATTTCTGCGGTTTGTCGGCGTAGTGGTACGTTGCGTAGATGTCCGCGACCAGATACACGATCCAGCGCAGAAATTGCGCGCGCGCCGGATCGCCCGGGGCAGGGGCCAGGCCCGCGGCAGGGGCGCGTTCGGCCAGGTAGATCGCGATCGCCGCGCTCTCGGTCATCACGCCGCCGTCGGGCAGCACCAGCGTCGGCACTTGTCCCAGGGGATTGAACGCGCTGATGCGCTCGTTGCCCGGGCCGAGCGAATCGAAGGCGTGACTTTCGACTTCATAGGGAAGGCCCGCGAGCTCGAGCAGGGCCTCGACGATAACCGAGCCGCAGCCCGGGCTGGCGAATAGATGATACGGCTTCATGGGGTTGGCGCTTGGGGTTACCCGGATACCTCGGTGGCGCAAGAGTAGCGAACCCGGCGGAGCGGCGCTGTCAGAATTTGGCGCAGTTGGCTGCGAGCCGCTAGCATGCCGGCTCTTGCCCGCTTCAGGCACGAGGTTCGCAATGCAGATTCGCACGGCCATCCTGGCGGTGGCGCTCCTCTTCCTCGGTTGCGCCCAGCCGAAACCCGCTCCCGCACCGTCCTACGATCTGGTCCTTCGCGGCGGCACCCTCTATGACGGCAGCGGCCGGCCCGCGGCCGTCGGCGACGTTGCGATTCGCGGCGAGCGCATCGTCGCGGTCGGCAATCTCGGCGGCGCCACCGGCGCGCGCGAGGTGGACGTGCGCGGCCGTGCCGTCGCACCCGGCTTCATCAACGTATTGTCGTGGTCTCCCGTCTCGCTGATCGCGGACGGTCGCTCGCAGGGCGACATTCGCCAGGGCGTGACGCTGGAGATCTTCGGCGAAGGCACGTCGATGGGGCCATGGAACGAGGCGATGAAGAAGGAGGACGTCGAACAACAGGCCGACATCCGCTACGACGTGAAATGGACGACGCTCGGCGAGTATCTGGACTGGCTGGAGGTCCGCGGCATTGCCACCAACGTGGCGTCGCTGGTCGGCGCCACGACGGTTCGCATTCATGAGCTCGGCTACGCCAATCGTGCGCCGAGCCCTGCCGAGCTGGAACGGATGAAAGCCCTGGTGCGCCAGTCGATGGAGGAAGGCGCGCTCGGCGTGGGCGCTTCCCTGATCTACGTCCCGGCGAGCTTCTCGACGACCGAGGAGCTGATCGAGCTGTGCAAGGTGGCTGCGCAGTACGGTGGCACGTACACGACGCACATGCGCAGCGAAGGCGACCGGTTTCTCGAGGCGATCGACGAGACGATCCGCATCGCGCGCGAGGCGCGAATTCGCACCGACATCTATCACCTGAAGGCGGCGGGCGAGGCCAATTGGCCGAAAATGGCCCAGGCGATTGCGCGCATCGAGAAGGCGCGGCGCGAGGGCGTGCCGCTGAGCGCCAATATGTATCCGTACGTCGCCGGCGCGACCGGGCTCGACGCGGCCATGCCGCCGTGGGTCCAGGAAGGCGGCCTCGATGCCTGGGTCGCCCGACTGAAGCAGCCCGAGCTGCGTGCGCGAGTGGCGCGGGAAATGCGCGCGCCCGGGGCGGACTGGGAGAGCCTCTACGCCGCCGCGGGCACACCGGATCGCATCCTGTTCGTCGGCTTCAAGAGCGAGGCACTCAAGCCGCTCACGGGCAAGACCCTGGCGCAAGTGGCGGCGATCCGTGGCAAGTCGCCGGAAGAGACCGCGATGGATCTCGTCGTCGAAGATCACTCGCGCGTCGAGACTGCGTACTTCCTGATGTCGGAGGCAAACGTCGAGCTCGGCCTGTCGCAGCCCTGGGTCAGCATCGGCTCGGATGCGCCTTCGATGGCGACCGAGGGCGTGTTCCTCAGGCAAAGCTCACACCCGCGCGCCTACGGTGCCTTCGCCCGGTTCCTCGGTCACTATGCGCGCGACCGCAAGCTGGTGCCGCTCGAGGAGGCGATACGCCGCATCACGCGCCTGCCGGCGCAGAACTTTGGACTGCGCGAGCGCGGCTGCCTCGATGCCGGCTGTTACGCCGACATCGTGGTCTTCGATCCGGCGGCGATCGCCGATCACGCCACGTTCCAGGATCCGCATCAGTACTCGACCGGCGTCGACCAGGTGTTCGTCAACGGCGTGCAGGTGCTCAAGGATGGCGAGCACACCAACGCGATGCCAGGTCGCGTGGTACGCGGCGCGGGCTATCGTGATGAGCGGAAGAAAATTCCGACGCCGCCGGCGGCGGAGAGCCGCACGTAACTCGGCACCGGACTGCGATAACTAAAGTCCGGTACCAGCGGCAAAGCCCTGCTGCAGCGACGCGCGAGCGGCGCGGCCGCGCGCCAGGTCCCAGGAATTGACGATCGCCAGTCTGAACCCGCCAGGGGGCATGGCATGTTCGTCGGCCGGCTTGTGCGGATCGAACGTGATCTGCACGCTCGAAACGGCCGCGCTGCTCCTCATCCGCTCGATGAGATCGGCCGGCGGCACGCTTGGTCGCACGCCACTGGCGCCCCACAGCACGACGCTGAATCCGTCGCGGCGCTGGGCGTCGTCGTAGCGCCACCTGCCGTGCGCATACAACTCGACGACCGCGCTCACCCACGTATCGCCGCCGTACAAGTCCGGCCACTGGTCGCTGAAGCGCAGGTGGCACTCGATGATCCGTCCGCCGATCGTCTCGATGTTCACCATGCCGGTGTAGTCGGCCAGATGCGTGCGCAGCCAGCCCCCGAGGAAGTCCTCGAGCGGCGGGCGCGGTGCGGCGAGCACGATCCAATAATCGAACGTTCCGTCAGGCCCGGCCACGCCGCGTGCGTGCCGCCACCAACGCGCCACGCCATTCGTCACTGCAATGTCGGTGCTCAAATGCTCGCCCTCGAGGAAGCGCATCCACATGTGGCCGGGCGCCTGCGTGGAGTGCATCTCCACGGCGTCGCGCACGACGTGGCTGCCGATGCCCATGCCGCGCAGGTTGTAGATGGGCTTGCTGAACACGGGATACGACGGCGGCTCGACGCCGTGGGGCGCCGACTCGATGCCCTGCGACTGGCAGATCAGCAGCTTGTTGAAAATCCAGCGGTGCTTGGGGAACAGCAGCCAGGATTCCGCGTCATCGGTAGGTACGACGACGTCCGCCGGGCAGGGTACGTGCGCGAAGTACTGCTCGCGCCACGGGTCGCATTCGATGATGGGCATCGGCGCCGCAGATTAATCCGAAAGGGCCACAATTCGCCATCATTGTTTCGTGCCCCGCCACGTTTGCCGCACGCTGGCGCTGGAATGCGGCGTTCAAATGCTTGCCGTAGGAGACGCGCCGCGTCTCGAACCTCGAGGAAGCAGCCATGAAGAAGATCGTCGCAAGCCTGGGCGTCATCGCCCTGACAGCGGCCGGCGCTGCCAATGCCGGCGAGCCCTGGGCGGAGAACCTCTCTACGGAGGGAAAATATCCCGCGAAGGAAGAGTCCATCGGTATGGTTGGCGGTTTCGCGATCGGTGCGGCTGCCGGCGGCCCGGTCGGGGCATTCGTCGGCCTCGTGCTGGGCGCCTGGATCGGCGACCGCATGGACACGCAGCAACAGACTGCCGACCTGCTCGCGCAGCGCCTGACCGAGTCGGATGAGGCCCTCACGGCGGTGAGTCACAAGCTGGCCGAATCCGACCGCAGTCTCGCAACGCTGACCAGCAGACTCACGGAAAGCCAGAGCAGGCTTGCTGAGAGCGAGCGCACGGTCTCGCTGCTGCGCGCCCCCGATGGCGGCACGGTGACGCCGATCATGCAGCGCACGTTGCGCGGCGAGGTCATGTTCCGCACCAACGACAGTACGGTGAGCGCCGACTCCGCTGCGCGTCTCATCGAGATCGCCGAAGTGCTGGCAACGTCCCCGGACGCCCGCGTGCAGCTCGACGCGTACGCGGACCCGCGCGGTACGCGGCAGGAAAACCTCGCCCTCTCCGAACAGCGTGGCGAAGCAGTGCGCGCGGCACTCATCGCCGGCGGATTGCCCTCGGAGCGCATCTCGGTTCGCCCGCACGGCGAGCACGATGCGAGCAGCGCAGCGGGTGATGTGGACGGCTACGCACTCGACCGGCGCGTCGTCCTCACCATCGACACGACGAGGAGCACGACACAGTCCACGGTCGCGGAGGTGACGGACTGACAGGCTCACTGAAGTCCGGGCGGGATGGCGATAGCCACAGCGCTTGACATCGGCAGCGATAGGGCGAGACGCTCGCCGCCCCGTCCCGGACTTCAGACCCCGTACCTCAGATCTCGATGAACACCGCACCACGCATCGTCTCCTTCCGTGAACCCGTGGCAACCTCCGAATCCGCACCCGAGGCGGAACGGTTGATCGCCGGCAGCCCGCGCCACACCGTCAGCAATCACTACGCCGACGCAACCAATCAGTTCTTTTCCGGCGTCTGGTCGAGCACGCGCGGCAAGTGGCGCGTGAGCTATACCGAGCACGAGTTCTGCCACATTCTCGCCGGTCGCGTCGCGCTCACGAGCGCGAGCGGTGAGCGCTCGGAGTTCGGTGCCGGTGACACTTTCGTCATTCCCGCCGGGTTCTCCGGCACGTGGGAGACGCTCGAGGACTGTCGCAAGGTATACGCGATCTTCGAACCGCGTTGAACCAGGGGCATTCCCAGAGGGGCGTGGGTTGGGGACTTACCCACATTTCCCGAAACGCAACCGACCGTGCGTGGGGATTCGGGCGTTGCAGTTCGCGGGGTACGTCAGCGTACCGCAGGTGTAATCAAGAGTGACGGGGAAATGTGGATAAGTCCCCAACCCACGCCCCTCTGGGAATGTCCCATTAGTTCTCCGTGTTGTCCCGTCTCGAGGCACATCGCGTCCGAGTTGGGGCGCCCTCGCGGCGCGTAGTCGACTGCATTGGTGCAAGCGGCTCGCGTGCTGCGCTTTCCACGCGCATTTCTTTGTCGCGCACGGATCTCTGCGTGTCTGCCTGCACCGGCGACGTGCACCTTCTACATGGCACGATAACTGCAACCCCTCGACCAGGATCACAACGGGAGAGGGCGAATGCGCAGTATGAGAGTGAACGCACGCGGGTCCGGCAACGCGCCTGCTCCCCCAGCAGCCGCGTCTGCCGGACTCGCGTCGACCCCAAGCAACGCCTCGTCCCGAGGCACCCAGCCTGTGCCGCGCGGCCCGGGCGCTGCTATGATGCGCACGCGCAACGCAATGAGGTCTCGTCGGGTTACCCCAAAGGAGAAACGCATGCGAGGCATGAAACTCATCGGCTTGAGCCTGTTGCTGGCCGCCGGCAGCGCCAGCGCGCAGATCAGCAGCACGGTCACACTCACCAGCGACTACGACTTCCGCGCAATCAGCCTGTCCGCCAAAGACCCTGCCCTGCAGGCGAGTGTCGATTGGGCGCATGACAGCGGTTTCTATCTGGGCGCATGGGCGAGCAACATCGACTACGGCGACGCTGATGGGGACGTCGAGCTGGACCTGTATCTTGGTATTGGAGGTGGCGCTGAAGATGGCTTGGGCTGGGACGTTGGTCTCGTCTACTACACCTATCCAGGATCCAACGATATCAACGAGTATCCGGAAATCTGGGCTGGGCTGAGCTATGGCATGTTCGCGCTGAAGCAGTGGTACACGAACGACTATGTGGGTGTGGACGTTGATTCGTACTACACGGAAGGAAATGTGAACATCGAATTGCCTGCCGACTTCACACTCAGCCTGCATGCCGGGTACAACTATGGCGATGCTTTCGAGGATAGTGAGTATGTCGATTATTCTGTGGGCGTGGGGTACACGCTGGGACACTTCGATCTTGAACTGAAATACATCGACACGAACCTGGACGATACTGATGCGTTCTTTTCCTCCGCCGATGTGTTCAATACCGAAGGTCGCGCGATACTCTCGGTCTCGACGACCTTCCCCTGGGGCTCTGAGTAACTAAACGACTCGCTGCCTGACTGACGGCCCGCTGCGGGTTCCTCGAACGCAGCGGGCCGAATTGAAGGTCGGCTCGCTCCCGTGCGCCAGCTGCCAAAGACGCGCAGGGCACCTCCGCATTGCAACGTCGCGTCCAATCATTTGGACGTTCTCCCGCGCAACTCTCCCAAAAGCCTTCACCGCCGGTGCACGCTGATCGAGGCCACCGATGATTGGTCCGCACAGGCCAAGAGAAGGAAAGCAAGAGCCGGCTGGTCCCGGGAGGCGTGGCGAGCGTCTCCCGGGGCAGGCCGCGCGACGCTCAGTCGATCGTCTTCAGCACATCGGCGATCGTCGAGAAGATCTCGTCGATCTGCGTCTCCTCGACGACCAGCGGCGGTGACAGCGCCAGCACGTCGCCCGTCACACGCGTCAGCACACCGCGCTCGAAGCACTTGAGGAACAGTTCGAAAGCACGCGTCATGCCGCGGCCCGGCACCGCCGCGAGCTCGATCCCGGCGAGCAACCCGTAGTTGCGCACGTCGACGACGTGACGTGAGCCCTTGAGCGCGTGCGCTGCGTTCTCCCAGTACGGCGCGAGCTGCTTCGCGCGCGCGAACAGTCCTTCGTGCTGGTAGATGTACAACGCGGCGAGCGCGGCCGCACAGGCGACCGGGTGTGCGGAATAGGTGTAGCCGTGGAACAGCTCGATGGCGTTCTCCGGTCCCTGCATGAACGCCTCGTAGACCGACTTGCGCGCCAGCACCGCTCCCATGGGCACGCAGCCGTTGGTCAATCCTTTGGCTGTCGTCATCATGTCGGGGACGACGCCGAATTCCTGCAGCGCGAACGGCGCGCCGAGGCGGCCGAACCCGGTGATGACCTCGTCGAAGATGAGCAGGATGCCGTGACGGTCGCAGATCTCGCGCAGCCGCGCCAGGTAGCCCACCGCCGGCAGCAGCACGCCGGCCGAGCCGGAGATCGGCTCGACGATCACCGCCGCTATTGTCGATGCATCGTGAAGCGCGACCAGGCGTTCCAGCTCATCGGCGAGATGCGCACCCCAGTGCGGCAGGCCGCGCGAGAACGCGTTGTGCTCCAGGTCGAGCGTGTGCGCGAGATGATCGACGCCGGCGAGCAGCGTGCCGAACGCCTTGCGGTTGCTCACCATTCCGCCGACCGACGTGCCGCCGATGCCGACGCCGTGATAGGCCCGCTCGCGGCCGATGAAGCGCGTGCGCTGCGCCTGGCCGCGCGCTCGGTGATAGGCGAGCGCGATCTTCAGGGCGGTGTCGACCGATTCCGAGCCGGAGTTGGTGAAGAAGCGTGGTCGAGTCCGGGCGTGAGCCGCGTCAGGCGGTTGGCCAGCTCGAAGGCCGCGGGATGACCCATCTGGAAGGTCGGAGCGAAATCGAGCTGCTGAAGCTGGCGATGCACCGCCTCGGCGATCTCGCGCCGGCCGTGTCCCGCATTCACGCACCAGAGCCCCGCGACGGCGTCCAGGATCTTCCGCCCGTCGTCCGACCAGTAATACATGCCCTCGGCGCGCACGAGCAGCCGCGGCTTGGCCTTGAACTGGCGGTTCGGGGTGAAGGGCATCCAGAAGGCTTCCAGCTCGGCGCGGCCGAACTGCGGCGATGCGGGCACGGTCATGTCACTGGGCTCCGGGGGCGGGAATCGGCATGCAGGGTCGGTGCCCCAAGGTTAAGAAAAATTGACACCATGCACAAACTCGGCGCAAATAGCGCCCGGTTCGTTCAATATATTAAACACCATGAGCATCGACGTCGGCGCCCATCTGCGCGCCGTGCGCAGCATGTATGGCCTGTCGCAGCGCGAGCTCGCCAAGCGGGCCGGCGTCACCAACGGCATGATCTCGCTGATCGAGCAGAACCGCGTGAGCCCCTCGGTCAGCTCGCTCAAGCGCGTGCTCGACTGCATCCCGATGACGCTGGCCGAGTTCTTCACGCTCGATCTCGGCGTCGGCCCGCAGGTGTTCTACACGCGCGACGAGCTCACCGACCTGGGCAGCGGCGACGTGCAGCTGCGCCTCGTCGCCGCCAAGCGCGCCAACCGCACGCTCGCCATTCTCCAGGAGCGCTACGCGCCCGGCGCCGACACCGGCGCGGACATGCTCAGTCACAAGGGTGAAGAGGGCGGCGTGGTCGTCAGAGGCCGCATCGAGCTCACCGTCGGCGCCGAGTCGCGTGTGCTGGCTGTCGGCGACGCTTACTATTTTTCAAGCGCTGTGCCGCATCGCTTCAGAAATGCGGGCAGGGAAGAGTGTGAAATAATCAGCGCCAGCTCGCCGCCCACCTTCTGAGCCGCGCGCGCCGCTCAGAAAGTCGGCGGTACTGACGGAGTATTCATCATGTCTGCCCAGATTCCTCAGATCGATTGGCACGAGCGCGCGAAATCAGTCGAGCTGCCGTCGCAGGCGTTCATCGGCGGCAAGTATGTCGATGCGGCGTCGGGCGAGACGTTCGACAACATCAGCCCGATCGACGGTCGCGTGCTCGGCAAGGTGGCATCGACGGACAGCGCCGACGTCGACGTGGCAGTGGCGTCGGCGCGCGCGGCGTTCGACAAGGGCGCCTGGTCGAAGATGGCGCCGGCGCAGCGCAAGCGCGTGTTGCTCAGGTTCGCCGAGCAGATCCGCAAGAACGGCGAGGAGCTGGCACTGCTCGAAACGCTCGACATGGGCAAGCCGATCGCCGACAGCGTCGGCGTCGACGTGCGCGCCGCGGCCAACAGCATCGCGTGGTTCGGCGAAGCGATCGACAAGGTTTACGACCAGATCGCGCCCACGGGCCACGAGGCGCTCGGGCTCATCACGCGCGAGCCGGCCGGCGTGGTGGGTGCGATCGTGCCCTGGAATTTTCCGCTGCTGATGGCGACGTGGAAGCTCGGCCCCGCGCTCGCCGCGGGCAATTCCGTGGTGCTCAAGCCCTCGGAGAAATCCCCGCTCACCGCCATCCGCATCGCCGAGCTTGCGATGGAGGCGGGGCTTCCCGAAGGGGTGCTCAATGTGTTGCCCGGCTTCGGACATACGGCCGGCAAGGCGCTGGCGTTGCACATGGACGTGGATTGCATCGCTTTCACGGGCTCGACGGCCACGGGCAAGCTGATGCTGCAATACGCGGGCCAGTCGAACATGAAGCGGGTGTGGCTGGAATGCGGCGGCAAGTCGCCCAACATCGTGATGGCCGACGCGGCGGACCTGGAGCGCGCGGCGCAGGCCGCTGCCGCCGCGATTTTCTACAACCAGGGCGAGATGTGCTCGGCGGGCTCGCGCCTGGTGGTGCACGAATCGGTGCGCGAGCCGCTGCTGGAGAGGATCAGCGCGCTCGCCCGGACCTTCGTGCCGGGCGACCCGCTCGATCCGAGAACGCGTCTCGGCGCGATAGTCGATCAGACGCAGCTCGGTACGGTCATGCGCTATATCGACGCCGGCAAGAGCGAGGGGGCACGGCTGGCCCTCGGCGGCAAGCGGGTGCGCGAAGAGAGCGGCGGGTTCTACGTCGAGCCCACCATCTTCGACGACGTCAAGCCGGCCATGAAGATCGCGCGCGAGGAGATCTTCGGCCCGGTCCTCGCCACGCTGACTTTCAAGACCGTGGCAGAGGCGGTGGAAATCGCCAACAGCGTGATCTACGGGCTGGCCGCCGCGGTGTGGACGCGTGACATCAATACCGCGCACCGGGTCGCCCGGGCGCTGCGCGCAGGCACGGTGTACGTGAACTGCTACGATTCGGACGACATCACCGTCCCGTTCGGCGGCTTCAAGCAGTCCGGCAACGGCCGCGACAAGTCGCTGCACGCACTCGACAAGTACGTCGAGCTCAAGACCACGTGGATCGACCTGAGCTGAGGAATGCCGATGACGACAGTAACGGTTGCCGCGACACAGATGGCCTGCGGCTGGGATCGCGACGCAAACATCGCCAACGCCGAGCGCCTGGTGCGCGAGGCCGCGAAGCGTGGCGCCAATGTCGTCCTGTTGCAGGAGCTGTTCGAGACACCCTATTTCTGCAAGGACCACCTCGCGCGCTACTTCGAGCTGGCGCGGCCGATCGAGGGCAATCCGACCATCGAGCGTTTCGCCGGATTGGCGCGCGAGCTCGGCATAGTGTTGCCGCTGAGCGTGTTCGAGCGGGCCAACAACGCGTACTACAATTCGCTGGTCATGGTGGACGCCGACGGCGGCACTCTGGGCGTTTACCGCAAATCGCACATTCCCGAAGGCCCGGGATACCACGAGAAGTATTACTTCTCGCCGGGCGACACGGGGTTTCGCGTCTGGCCGACGCGCTTCGGCACGCTCGGCGTCGCAGTGTGCTGGGACCAGTGGTTCCCGGAGAGCGCCCGGGCGATGGCGCTGCAGGGCGCAGACCTGCTTTTCTATCCGACCGCCATCGGCTCGGAGCCGCACGACCCATCGATCGATTCCAAGGATCACTGGCAGCGCACGATGCAGGGACACGCCGCCGCGAACGTGATGCCGCTGGTCGCATCGAATCGCATCGGCGCGGAGAAGGGAGAGCGCTTCTCCATGACCTTCTACGGCTCCTCGTTCATCGCCGATCACACTGGAGCGCTGGTGGTGAGCGCGGACCGCAGCAGCGAGCAGGTGCTCACGGCCAGCTTCGATCTCGAGGCGATCCGCGCCTATCGGCATGCCTGGGGCGTGTTCCGCGACCGCCGTCCCGATCTCTACTATCCATTGATGACGCTCGATGGCGGGGCTGGCGCTTAGCAGCGAGGCGCCGGAGACGGCGCGGGAGCCTGTGCAGATCGCGTGCGAGGACCGCGCTGCGACCGCGACCGTGCTCGACGATCCCATCGCGTTCGTCGACGTCGAAACGACGGGCGGAGATGCGCGGTGGCATCGCGTCATCGAGGTCGCCATCGTTCGCGTGCGCGCCGGTGTGCTCGAGGAAGAGTGGAGCACGCTGATCAATCCGCAATGCCCGATCCCGCCGCACATCGAAGCGCTCACCGGCATCGATACGGCGATGGTGGAAGATGCGCCGACGTTTGCCGAAGTGGCGCGCGAGGTGGCGCAGCGTCTGGAGGGCCGGCTGTTCGTAGCCCACAACGTCAGTTTCGACCGCGGATTCCTGCGCGCCGAGCTCGAGTGCAGCGGCCACCGGTTCAACCCGCGCTCGTTGTGCACCGTGCGCCTCTCGCGGCGCCTGTATCCGGGCGCGCACTCGCACGCGCTCGACAGCGTGATCCAGCGGCTGGGCATCCAGGTGCAGCGCCGGCATCGCGCGCTCGACGATGCGCAGGTACTGTGGAAGCTCTGGCAAGCGGCGCTTGAGCACAATGCACGCGCCGAGCTGGGCCAGCTGGTTGCGGAGCTCGCCGGCCTCACGACCCTGCCACCGCAGCTGCCCGCCGGGCTCGCCGACGAAATTCCGGAGACGCCGGGCGTCTATCGTTTCTACGGCGAGCAACGCGCATTGCTGTACGTCGGCAAGAGCCGCTCGCTGCGCACGCGTGTGCTGGCGCACTTCAGCAATGCGCATCGCAACGGCACCGACCGGAACCTTAAGACACAGGTGCGCGACATCGAGTGGACCGAGACCGCCGGCGAGCTTGGCGCAGAGCTCGCAGAAGTGCGTTGTATCCGCGAATCCCAGCCGGTCTACAACAAGCGCCTGAAAGAGAGCCGCACCGTTTTCACGCTCCGGCTCGACGACGCACAGGACGGCGGCGTGCGCGCGCGCATCGACGAGATCGACCCCTTCGCCAGCGAGCCGATCGGTGCAGGCTATGGGCTCTTTCGCCAGCGCGCCGATGCGGCGCGCGCGCTCAGGAAGCTGGTGCGTGCGCACTCACTGTGCGCGGTCGCGCTGGGATTGGAGGACGGCGGCGGCTCGTGCGTTGCCTATCAGCTCGGCCGCTGTCGCGGCGCGTGCATCGGCGCGGAATCGCTGCAGTTGCATGCTACCCGTGTGCGCCTCGCCCTGGCGCGCGATCGGGTGAGACCGTGGCCGTTCGCGGGGGCCCTGGGCATCCGCGAGCGAACTGCGGGCGGCAGGATGGACATCCACGTGTTTCGCGAGTGGCGTTACCTCGGCACCGCGCGCGACGATGAAGAGCTCACGCAGCATCTGCTCAGGACGTCCGAGACCGCGTTCGACGTCGATCTGTATCGCATCCTCGGCCGCTATCTGCGCGGCAAGCGCCGGCGCCTGGAGTTGATCGAGCTGGAGCGGGGTCGGGCGCAGCCCTTCCATCCGCGTCCCGGCGCGCCTGACTCGAGTTATTGATTCGCTGCCCACAGCTCAGGTCCGGTGCCCGACGTCCATGCCGCCATCCGCGCCTGATGCCTCTTTCTCGCTGTTCGCTCCCGCACCGAAAGGTCTGAGCGATCTGCTGGCGGCCGAGCTGCGTGCGGCGGGTGCGCCCGAAGTGCAGGAGCGTACCAGTGGCGTTCGCTTCACCGGCACGCTCGAGGCGGCCTACCGGGCGTGCCTTTGGTCGCGCATTGCCAATCGCGTGCTGCTGGAGTTGCACACGTTCAAGGCATCGACGCCGGAAGGGCTCTATGCCGGCGTGCGCCAGGTCGACTGGCAGAAGCACCTCGCGCCGGGTGGCACACTCGCGTGCGAGTTCACGTCGGCGCAGTCGCCGCTCACGCATTCGCACTACGCCGCCCTCAAGATCAAGGATGCGATCGTCGACCAGCTGCGCGAGGCGACGGGAGCTCGTCCCGACGTGGATACGCAGTCACCCGACGTACTGGTGCACGCGCACGCGGCGCGCGACCAGGTCACGGTGTACCTCGATCTTGCCGGCGAGAGTCTGCACCGGCGCGGCTATCGCGAGCGTGGTGTCGCGGCGCCTCTGAAGGAAAACCTGGCTGCGGGGATCCTGTTGCGATCCGGGTGGCGTGAAATCGCGGCGGCGGGCGGGGCGTTCATCGATCCGATGGCCGGATCCGGAACGCTGGCGATCGAAGCGGCGCTGATCGCGCACGACGTCGCACCGGGCCTGCTGCGCGAGCGCTTCGGCTTCCACGGCTGGCGCCAGCACGACGAGGAGTTGTGGGCGCGCGTGCGGGATGAGGCGATCGAGCGTCGCCAGCGCAGCGCGAGCCCGGTGCCTTTCATCCGCGCTTACGACCACGAGCCTGCCGCGGTTCGCTACACGTTGCAGAACATCGAGCGCGCAGGACTGCGCGGCAAGGTGCACGCGGAGCGGCGCGAAGTGGCGCAGCTCGACAGCGGCGGTGCCGCTCATGGACTCCTCGCCACCAACCCGCCCTACGGCGAGCGCCTGAGCGAGGAATCGGCGCTGGAGCCTTTGTACCGCACGCTGGGCGAGCGCCTGCGCCAGCACTTCGGCGGCTGGCAGGCCGCGGTGTTCACCGCAAACCCGCGGCTCGGCCGCGCCATCGGTATCCGCGCCAAGCGCACGCACACCCTGTTCAACGGTCCGATCGAGGCCCGGCTGCTGCGATTCGACATCACCGAGCGGGCGTTCGAGGAATCGCGGGAGAGGGAGGGCACGCTGCTGCGCGATGCCGCGAGCGCGCGTGCGCGTCCTGGCGCGCAGATGTTCGCGAATCGCCTGGCCAAGAACCGCGACGCACTCGCGGCCTGGGCGAAGAAGGAGGGCGTGACCAGTTATCGGGTCTACGACGCCGACATGCCGGAATACGCATTCGCGATCGACCTGTACCAGTCCGACGCGCCTTCGCTGGTGGTGCAGGAGTACGCCGCGCCGCGCACCATCGAGGAGCGCGCGATCCGGCAGCGCCGCGATGAAGCGCTGTCCGTCCTGCCCGAGGTTCTCGGCGTGCAGCTCGATCGCGTGCACTTTCGCACCCGCCGGCGCAGCCGCGCGCGCGAGCAGTATCGGAAACGCGGGGAGGCGGGCGAATTCCACACCGTCAAGGAGGGCGGACTGGAATTCCTCGTGAACTACACCGACTACCTCGATACCGGCCTGTTCCTGGATCATCGCCCGACGCGCGCCTTGATCCGCGAACTGGCGCGTGGGCGGCGTTTCCTCAATCTGTTCGCTTATACCGGCACAGCCAGCGTCTACGCAGCGGCGGGCGGCGCGCGCACCACCACCTCGATCGACATGTCGCGCACTTACCTGGAATGGGCGCGGCGCAACCTGGACCGCAATGGCTTCAGCGAACCCGCGCACCAGCTGGTGCAGGCGGATTGCGTCTCCTGGCTGCGCGAGCAGGCCGATGCCGGCGAGCGCGGGCCACGGTACGGGCTCATCTTCCTGGACCCGCCGACGTTCTCCAATTCCAAGCGCATGAGCGAGGTGCTGGACGTGCAGCGCGACCACGTGCGTCTCATCGGCCAGGCGGCGAGCCTGCTGGCGCCCGACGGCGTGCTGATCTTTTCGACCAACTACGAGCGCTTCAAGCTCGATCGGGACGCGCTGAGCTGCGTCCGGGGCGCGTTTCGCCAGGCGAGTGTCGGGGAGCGACCGGTAAGCGCCGCGGACTCGGAAGCTCAGCTGTCGATCGAGGATGTCACGGCGCAAACGATCCCGCGCGACTTCCAGCGCAGCCCGCGGATCCATCAGTGTTTCCGGATTTCGAGGCGACGCGGCGGGCGGCCCGCGTGACTTTCCCGGGTTACTTCCTGGAACCGAACCGCAGCGCGGCGATCGAGAGGAACACCTCGCGCAGGAACAGCAGCAGCGCGGCAATGAAGCTCAGCATGCCGAGGATGAACAGCGCGGCGATGGCGGCGGACAGGTCCAGGGCCACGAACTTGTTGACGAAGATGGCAACGACCACGAACGCGACGAGCAGCGCGCAAATCACGCTCAGGGTGATGGCGCGGTTCATGAGCCGGGCGCGGCGCCACAGGATGCGCAACTGCTCCTGGCGCTCGCGCAGATCGGTGTTGTTGGTCGCCGCCGCCGCTTCCTCGAGCTTGCGGGCGCGATCCACGACGCGCGCGAGACGGTTGGTGAGGACGGTGAGGACGATGCCGACGCCGGAGAGCAGGAAGACAGGGGCCACCGCGAGCTGAATGCTCTGCGCGATCTGCAGGGCATTCGGGTCCACGACATTCATCGATCGTGTTCCTCCAGCAGCGACTGAAGTACGGCGAGCTGGCGGCGCAGGGCGTTGCGCTCCTCGAGCAGGTCGAGCGTGTAGTCCGTCAACTCGCTCATGCCGATCCTACTTGAGCTCGGCACGCGGATCGAACGGCAATTCGCGCTTCATGTGCTCGTACACCTGGCGCGCCTTGTCCGTGTCCGCCGGCGGCAGGGCGATCTTGAGCACCACGTACTGATCGCCCGGTTCCTTGCCGGGCAGCCCGCGCCCCTTGAGCCGCAGCTTCTGTCCGGCGCGCGCGCCTGCCGGAATGCGCAGTTCCACGGGGCCGCCAAGGGTCGGAACCTCGATCGTCGCCCCGAGCGCGGCCTCCCAGGGAGCCACCGGTAACGTCAGCGTGACGTTGCGCCCATCCACCTGGTAGCGCGGGTGATCCTGGAGCTTGATCTCCAGGTACAGGTCCCCCGCCTCGCCGCCGCTCGCCGACGGCTCGCCCTGCCCGGCGAGGCGGATCTGGATTCCATTGGTTACGCCGGCCGGAATCCTGACCTTCAGTTCGTGGTTGTTCATCTCGACGCGGCCATCCGGGGTCACCGTGGGGCGTTGCAACTGGATGCCGCGTTCGCCGCCGCTGAAGGCATCCTCCAGCGAGATCTCGATCCGGGCGTGGTGATCGCGGCCGCGTCGCGGCTGGGCGCGTCCGCTGCGGGCGCCCCCGCCGGCGCCGGCGCGGCCGAAGGGGCTGCCGCCACCGAACAGGTTTGCGAAGAAGTCGCTGAACTGGGCGTCTTCGAACTGCGCATCGCCGCCGCCGAAGCTCGAGCTGAACTCGAAATTCCGGCCCCAGTCCGGCGGGGGCTGGAACTGTTCCCCCGGCCGGCGCTTGCCCAGCTGGTCGTAGGCGGCGCGCTTTTCGGGGTCGCTCAGGACGTTGTAGGCCTCCTGCAGCTCCTTGAACTTCTCCTCCGCGTTCGCCTCCTTGCTGACATCCGGGTGGTACTTGCGGGCCAGCTTGCGGTAGGTCTTCTTGATCTCGTCCTGCGGGGCACTGCGCTCCACGCCCATGATCTTGTAGTAGTCCCGGTATTCCATGACGTCATTCTGCCATTGGCCAACGAACGGTGGCGGCCGCCCGGACCGCCGGGCCGCCGCCGGCCCCACACCTTTGGGGGCATTTCGCCTCGCGTCAAACCCCCCGGGCGCTCGATCCACCCCCTGGGCGCTCGGCACTTGAACGAACTTTCAATTCTCGTCACGCTCTGACGCGCAGACTTTGGCGGCACCACGCCGGCCGGGAGGGGCCATGAAGTACCAGGGCAGTTGCCATTGCGGGCGCATCTCTTTCAGCGTCGATGGCGATCTGGGCGACGTCCTCGAGTGCAATTGCTCGCATTGCAGCCGCAAGGGGTACCTGCTGTGGTTCGTGCCGCGCGACAAGATGCGCCTGAGCACGCCCGAAGCCAGCATGGCCAGGTACACCTTCAACAAGCACGTCATTCATCACCATTTCTGCCCGATCTGCGGCTGCGCCCCGTTTGGAATGGGGACCGACCCGAAGGGAAATCCCACGGCGGCGATCAACGTGCGCTGCCTGGAGGGTGTGGATCTGGCGGGGCTGAAGCGCATTCCCTTCGACGGGCGCAGCAGGTAATTGGCACCTCGGGCGCAGCAGGTGATTGGTACCTAGCTGATCCGGTCGACACCGAGGCGCTGAAATTGCCCGCACGCGGCGACGGCTGCGGCCTTGTCCCGGGGATCGGTGACGGCGGTGGCATGTTCGACCAGGAGCGCGAGCTGCAAGCCGCGCCCCAGCGTCAGGGTGAACTCGCGCGCCCCGGCCTGACGCGCATCGCCGTCGTTGGTTGCCCGGTGCCAGCGGATGGCATGGTCGATGGCGGCCAGCGCCGCGGCGCCGGCGGGCTGCAACTGCGGATCCGCCGCCGAGCCGGCCTGGCCCACGCGCGCGCGTAGCGCATCGAGCCCGCTCGCCAGGTCGGTTCGCAGCAGCAGATCGAGGGCGAGTACGTTGGTCGTGCCTTCCCAGATGGGCAGCACCTGGGCGTCGCGCAGAATGACCGGGATGCCCGTGTCCTCGACATATCCGGCGCCGCCGAACGCCTCGATCAATTCGCTCGCGCCCGCGGCGGCCTGTTTGCCCGTGGTCGCCTTGGCGATCGGCGTGAGAATTCGCAGCAGCGCCGCGCCGCGTTCGTCGAGCTCGCCGGCCTCGTCCCTGCCCAGCAGCTCCACGAACGCGAATGCCAGAAGAAACGCCGCCGCCGACTCCGCATCGAGAGCCTGAAGCGTCACGCGATGCAACGGCTGGTCGGCGAGCGCAGCGCCGAATGCCTGACGCTTCGCTGCATAGTCATGGGCGAGACCGAGACCATGACGCAGGAACGAAGCGGCGCAGACGCTGTTCCACGCGCGCGTCACCCGCAACATCGGCTCGATCGCTCGTGTGCCGTGTGTCTTGCCGGCCACGAGGTGGGCCACGGTTCCGTCGAGCGTGAGCTCGGCCGTGGGCACCTTGCGCGTGCCGAGCTTGTCCTTGAGCCGCTCGATGCGAATTGCGTTCAGGAGGCCGTCGGCGCCGCGCGTCTCCACGTAGAACATGGCCAGCCCGCTGCCTCCGGGCCCGTTGCCTTCGGGCCGCGCCAGGGTGAGCGCCACCTGCGAAGTGGCGGCCGACGTGAACCACTTCTTTCCGAACAGGCGCCATTGGCCATTCTCGAGGCGCGCAACCGTTTGCGATGCGCCGACATCCGAGCCACCCGTCGCTTCGGTCATCCATTGGCCGCTGGTCCAGAAGTCATGCGGGTCGCGGCTGGTCAAATGCGGCACGGCGCGTGCGATCAGCTCTGCATTCCCCGCTGCCAGCAGGGTGCGCGCTGCTCCGTCGGTCATGGCCAGCGGGCAGGTGTAGACATCGGTCACGGCGTGGAACAGGTGAACCAGCGCGAACTGGTGGACCCGCGACCACGCGCCGTGGCGCTGTTCCTGCGGGATGGCGGTGAGCCCGAAGCGCACCGCCAGGCGCTCGGCCTCCTGCCACAACGGCGTGATCTCGATGCGGTCGACGCGATTGCCCCAGGCATCCCAATGCAGCAGGCGCGGCTCGTTGCCACGATCGGCGAGTTGCAGGTCCCAGAGCCTGCCCGCGGCGAGGGCGCTGAGCTCCGCCACCTGCGGCTCGACGTTGCGCAGCACCGACGCGGGGAGCTTGCGCCCGAGGTAGCTCCGGAACAGCCAGTCGTCGCGATAGCCGTCGCGAGGGCGCGGCGCGGGTTGCACGAACGGCGAAGGGATCATGGTCAGCGCACCTCGCTAAATCCGCCGAGGCGACCCGCCGGCGACATCACGATCTGCCACACCTGGTTGCGTCGCGCGCGGAACGAAGCCGCCGAGGCCATCAGCCAGTAGTGCCACATGCGCTGGAAGCGCTCGTTGTAGCGGTGGGCGATCTCGTGCCAGCGCTGCGAGATGTTCTGCGACCACCTCTGCAGCGTCGTATCGTAATCGAGTCCGAAGCTGTGCCAGTCCTCGATCACCCAGTGCGGCTCCGCGGCCCGGGCGATCTGCGAGTGCGACGGCAGGTGCGAATTCGGGAAAATGTATCGCTCGATCCACGGGTCGGTGCCGTGCGTGGCGACGTTGGCGCCGATCGTGTGCAGCAGGAACAGGCCGTCGTCCACCAGCAGCTCGCGCACTTTCTTCAGGTACACGCCGTAGTTGCGCTCACCGACGTGCTCGAACATGCCGAGCGACAAGATTCGGTCGTACCGGCCGTCGCGCGCTGCCGTGTGTGCGGCAGTGTGTGAGCCAGTGTGTGAGCCAGTGTGTGAGCGATAGTCCTCGAGCCGGATTTCCACGGGCAGGCCGCTGCAAGTCTCCTGCGCCGCCGCCGCCTGGTTGCGCGACACCGTGATCCCGGTGACGGAGACGCCGTAACGCTCAGCGGCGAACCGCGCCGCTCCGCCCCAACCGCAACCGATGTCCAGCACGCGCATGCCGCGCTGGAGGCCGAGCTTGCGGCACACCAGGTCGAGCTTGTCTTCCTGCGCCTCATCCAGAGTGTTCGCGCCGCGCCAGTACGCGCAGCTATAGATCATGCGCCGGTCCAGCATGCGCCGGTACAAATCGTCGCCGATGTCGTAGTGGCGCTGGCCGACCATGAAGGCGCGCCTGCCTCCTTGGGGATTGCGCAACCAGGTCAGAACGCCAGCGACGAGGCGCTCGGGATGCGACAGGCGCTGGTCGATGCTCGCGCGCAAGGCGCGGGTCAGCATGTCGTCGAGCGCATCGCAGTCCCACCAGCCGTCCATGTAGGTTTCGCCCGCGCCGAGCGATCCGCTCAACAGGACGCGCAGCGGCATGCGCGGATCGTTCACGCGGATGTCCCACGGGCGATCGCCGTCGAGCACGACGTCCGCGCGAGCGAGCAACGCTGCCAGACGATCGCGCGCCGATGCGACGCTCACAGGAGGTCACGCAACCGGTAGTAGAGCATCGCCAGCACCAGCGCCGGGCGCCGCAGCAGCCTGCCGCCCGGGAAGGCACGATGCGGGATGCGCGTGAACAGGTCGAAGCGTTCGGCCGTGCCGGCGACCGCTGCGGCGACGAGCTTGCCGGCAATCCCGGTGAGGGTGATGCCGTGACCGGAGAATCCCTGCAGGAAGTACACGTCGGGCGCGAGCCGGCCGAAATGCGGTGCGCGGTTCATCGTGATGTCGAGATAGCCACCCCACGAGTAATCGATCCTGACATCTTCGAGCTGCGGGAACACGCGCACCATGCGCTGGCGCGTCAATCCCGAGGTCGCGGCCGGATCCAGGCCGGAATAGCTGACCCGGCCGCCGAACAGCAGGCGGTGGTCCGCCGAGAGGCGGAAGTAGTCGATGATCCAGCTCAGGTCGGCAACCGCCATGTTGTTGCGAATCAGCGCGCGCGCCCGTTCGGCGCCGAGCGGCTCGGTTGCGACGATATAGGTGCCGACGCCCAGGATGGTGCGCTCGAGCGCAGGCGCGGCGCCATCGATGTAAATGTTACCGCACAGCACCAGGTGCCGGCAGCGCACGTTGCCGTTCGCCGCGTGCACGACGATCGGCGAGCGGCCCTCGTAACGCAAGGCGCGCGTGCCCTCGTGGATCACGACTCCCAGCTTGCGGGCGACGCCGGCGAGTCCCAGTGTGTAGTTGAGCGGGTGCAGGTGTCCGCTGCGCGCGTCGTGAAGACCCGCAATGTAGCGGTCCGATGCCAGCAGATCGCGCAACTCCGGCCGCTCGATGAGGCGCACCGTGTCGTAGCCATACTCGCTTGAGAGCTCGTCGCGGCTCACGAGCAATTCTTCGCGATGGCGCGGTTTGACGGCGGCGTGCAGGTGCCCGTCGACCCAGTCGCAATTGATGGCGTGGCGGCGAATCAGGTCGCGGATCAGGTCGAGTCCTTCCACCGTCACGTTCCACAGCGCCCGCGCCGTGTCGCGACCGACGAGCGCGGCGAGCTGGTGCTGCTCGAGGGAGAATCCCGGCAGCGCCTGCCCGCCGCTGCGCCCCGATGCTCCCCACCCGACGCGATGCTCTTCGAGCAGGACGACCGAGTAGCCGCGCTCGGCGAGGTGCAGCGCGGCCGAGCAGCCCGCGATGCCGGCGCCAACCACACAGACATCGGCAGCGACGCTGCCGAGCAGCGGTGGAAATGGCGTCAGGGCGCGAGCCGTGGCCGCGTAGTAAGACTTGATGTAATCGCCGGCCGGCATCGGGGAGTCCGCCGTTTAAAATTCTGTTATGGCCGAGGCTTGGGACGTTGGCTTGACAGCGGCGAGGATACCGGCAGGTCGCTCGCCGGGGCAAACGGCGCCGCGCCCCGGGGTTCACGCTAAACCTTGGATTTCATGCACTATTTGCCAGCCCGGCGCATATTCCAAGCCGCCTGCGCGAGGGTTGTGGTCTAATGCCTGGGCCTTGAACGCTCGCCGACCTGGCGGGTTGTTTAAAATAATCAACATGCGTGCAGCCAAGCCCTTTATCGGGATTCCGGCGGACCGGCGTTTGCTCGGCAAGCACTGGTTCCACGCTGTAGGCGAGAAATACATCGACGCCGTCATGCAGGCGGCTGAAGCCACGCCCATTCTGATCCCTGCATTGGGGGAGACGCTCGAACGTTCGATGCCCTGGTGGAGCGCTTCGACGGTCTGCTGCTGACGGGTAGCCTGTCGAACGTCGAGCCGCACCACTATCAGGGGCCGCTGAGCGATCCGGGCACGCTGCACGATCCGCATCGCGATGCCACCACGCTGCCGATGATCAAGTGCGCCATCCAGGCGGGGCTGCCCGTACTGGGCGTGTGCCGCGGCTTCCAGGAGATGAACGTCGCGCTCGGCGGTACGCTCTGGCAGAAGCTGCATGAATCGGGCTTCGAGGATCACCGCGAGGATCTGAGCCAGCCGCTCGAGATCCAGTACGGCCCGGCGCACGACATCGTGCTCGAGCCGGGCGGCGTGCTGCGATCCCTCGCCGACACCGATCGCGTCAGGGTCAATTCGCTGCACTCGCAGGGCGTGCAGGTGCTGGCGCCCGGGCTCGCCGTCGAGGCCCGCGCCCCGGATGGCGTGATCGAGGCTTTTCGCGTCAAGAGTGCGCCGACCTTCGCACTGGCCGTGCAGTGGCATCCCGAGTGGCAAGTGATGAGCAACCCATTCTCGCGCGCGCTGTTCGCGGCCTTCGGCGCCGCCAGCCGCGAACGCGCGACCCAAAGAGATGGATGAGAAATACGGATAGATACGGATAGATACGGATCAAGAGACACGGACACCATGGCCAGCAGCATTCAACAGTTCTTCAAGGATCACGGCATCGGCGACGTCGAGGCGATCATCCCCGACATGGCCGGCGTGGCGCGCGGCAAGATCATGCCGGCGGAGAAGTTCGCGGAAGAGGAGGGGATGCGCCTGCCGGAGGGCATCTTCCTGCAGACGGTCACCGGCGAATACCCGGAAGACGACAGCGCCATCAGCCCCTCGGAGATCGACATCGTCCTCAAGGCCGACCCGCGCACCGTGCGCGTGGTGCCGTGGGCGGCCGAGCCGACCGCGCAGGTGATCCACGACTGCTTCTATTCCGACGGGCGACCGGTCACGATGGCGCCGCGCCACGTCCTGCGCCACGTTCTGGAGCTGTACGCGCAAAACGGCTGGGATCCAGTGGTCGCGCCGGAGCTCGAATTCTTCCTGGTCGAGCCCAACATCGACTCGGACTATCCCCTCAAGCCGCCGGTCGGCCGCTCGGGGCGCCCGGAGATCGGCCGCCAGTCCTACAGCATCGCCGCCGTCAACGAGTTCGATCCGCTGTTCGACGACATCTATGCGTTCTGCGAGTCGCAGGACATCGAAATCGACACGCTGATCCACGAGGACGGCGCGGCGCAGATGGAGATCAACCTGCTGCACGGCGACGCGCTCGATCTCGCCGACCAGGCGTTCCTGTTCAAGCGCACGGCGCGCGAGGCGGCGCTGCGTCACAAGATGTACGCCACGTTCATGGCCAAGCCGATGGCGCGCGAGCCCGGCAGCGCCATGCACATTCACCAGAGCATCGTCGACAAGAAAACGCGGCAGAACGTCTTTTCCAATCCCGACGGCACGCCCAGCGCGCTGTTCTTCTCGCACATCGCCGGGCTGCAGAAGTACCTGCCTGCCGCGATGTCGCTGCTCGCCCCGAACGTGAATTCCTACCGGCGCATCACCCGGTACGTGTCGGCGCCCATCAACGTGCATTGGGGCTACGACAACCGCACTGCCGGCCTGCGCGTGCCCATGTCCTCGCCGGCCGCGCGGCGCGTCGAGAACCGCGTCGGCGGCGCGGATGCCAACTCGTACCTGGCCATCGCCGCCTCGCTCGCCTGCGGCTACCTCGGCATGATCGAGGGCCTCAAGCCCACCGAGCCGATCAGCGGCAGCGCCCACGACCTGCCGTTCTCGCTGCCGCGCACGCTGGCCGAGGCCCTGAAGCTGCTGGGCGAGTGCAAGCCGCTGGTGGAGGTATTCGGCGATCGTTTCGTGCGCGCCTATTCCGCCGTCAAGGAGAACGAGTACGAGACCTTCTCGCAGGTCATCAGCTCGTGGGAACGTGAGCACCTGCTGTTGAATGTCTGATATAAATTAGCCTGACATGAGTTCAGCCACCGCAGAGAATTCGGCACTCTCAATATCCTCGAGGAGACTCGTCATGCGCTTGATGCGACAGGGCCTGCTGGCCGGTTTGTTCACGACGGCGGCCGCCGTGCTCGTAGCGGCCTGCGGACAGGGCGACAAGGGCAAGGAGGGTGCCGACGGCGCCGCGCAGAAGGCAGCCCAGGCCGCCCCCGAGGAAAAAGTCGTCAACGTCTACAACTGGTCGGACTACATCGCCGAGGACACGATCGCCAACTTCGAGAAGGAGACCGGCATCAAGGTCAACTACGACATGTACGACGGCAACGAAACGCTGGAGACCAAGCTTCTCGCGGGCAGCTCCGGCTACGACGTGGTGGTGCCGTCGGCGTCGTTCATGGAGCGCCAGATCAAGACCGGCGTGTACCAGAAGCTCGACAAGTCCAAGCTCCCCAACCTGACCAACATGGACCCGGAGATCATGCAGCGCGCGGCGTTGCACGATCCGGGCAACGAGCACTCGGTCGTGTACATGTGGGGCACCACGGGAATCGGCTACAACGAGGAGAAAGTGGCCAAGGCGCTCGGCAAGGACGCGCCGGTCGACAGCTGGTCGCTCATCTACGACCCGAAGTACGCCGCCAAGCTCAAGAGCTGCGGCATCGCGCTGCTCGACTCGCCCTCTGAGATCGTCTCCACGGTGCTCACCTACCTGAGCAAGGACCCCAACAGCCAGTCGCCCGAGGATCTCGCCCAGGTCGAGGAGACGCTCCTCAAGATGCGCCCGTACGTCCGCTACATCCATTCCTCGCAATACATCAACGACCTCGCCAACGGCGAGATCTGCGTCGCCGTCGGCTACAGCGGCGACATCCTGCAGTCGCGCGACCGCGCCGAAGAGGCCGCCGAGCAGAGCAAGGCCAAGCCGATCAGCATCAAATACTCCGTACCCAAGGAAGGCACCATCATCTGGTTCGACATGATGGGCATACCCAAGGACGCGCCGCACCCGGGCAACGCGCACACGTACATCAACTACATCATGAAGCCCGAGGTCACCGCGGCGATCAGCAACTACGTGAACTACGCAAACGCCAACAGCGCCTCGCTGCCAATGGTCGACGACGGAGTGAAGAACGACCCGGGCGTATACCCGCCGCCCGAAGTGAAGGCCAAGCTGTTCCCGGACCTGTCCGAAACGCAGGAATTCACCCGCCTGCTCAATCGAACCTGGACGCGATTCCGGACAGGGCAGTAGCTCGAAAGTACCGGGCCGGAGTGTCTTTCCCCGATCTCGCTTTCACCAAGCGAGTATCGGGGAGCGACTGAAAGCGAGATCGGGGAAAGACACTCCGGCCGCCACTCGAAGTGGGAGTGCCATGGCCACATCGCGTCCAGAGAAGAAACTCGAGCCCTGGAACGACCCCAACGCGGCGCCCTACCTGCGCATCGAGCGCATCACCAAGAAGTTCGGCGAGTTCACCGCGGTCCACGATGTCTCGCTGAAGATCTACAAGGGAGAAATCTTCTGCCTGCTGGGCGGCTCCGGCTCCGGCAAGACCACGCTGCTGCGCGTGCTGGCGGGCTTCGAGATACCGAGCTCGGGTGCGATCTTCATCGACGGGGAGGACATGACCGGAATCCCGCCGTACGAGCGGCCGGTCAACATGATGTTCCAGTCCTACGCGCTGTTCCCGCACATGAGCGTGGAGAAGAACGTCGGCTTCGGACTGGAACAGGAAGGCCTGCCGAAAGCCGAAATCAAGCGCCGCGTCGCCGAAATGCTCGCCATCGTCAAGATGAGCGAGTACGCGCGCCGCAAGCCGCACCAGCTCTCCGGCGGCCAGCGGCAGCGCGTCGCGCTCGCACGCTCGCTCATCAAGCAGCCCAAGCTGCTGTTGCTGGACGAGCCGCTCGGCGCGCTCGACAAGAAGCTGCGCGAGCACACGCAGTTCGAGCTGGTCAACATCCAGGAGCAGCTCGGCGTCACCTTCGTGGTCGTGACCCACGACCAGGAGGAGGCGATGACGCTCGCTTCGCGCATCGGCGTGATGAATCACGGCGAGATCGTGCAGGTCGGCACGCCGTCGGAGATCTACGAATTCCCCAATTCGCGCTTCGTCGCCGACTTCGTCGGCTCGGTCAACATGTTCGAGGGGCGGCTGCTCGAGGACGAGCCGAATTACGTGCGCATCCAGTCCGACGAGCTCGGCGCGACCATCTTCATCGATCACGGTGTGAGCGCGGCGCCGAGCGCGACCGTGTGGGTGGCGCTGCGGCCCGAGAAGATCCTCATCACCCGCGAAGCGTGCGCCGGCCCGGACAACTGCGTGCGCGGCGTCGTCAGAGAAATCGCCTACCACGGCGACATGTCCACCTACCTGGTGCAGCTCGCCACGGGCAAGATGCTGCGGGTTACGCAGCCCAATGTGATCCGGCAGGCGGAAACCCGCATCACTTGGGACGAGCAGGTGTACCTGCACTGGCATCCATCCAGCGCGGTGGTGGTGGCGCAGTGATGTTGCGGACGCGCAATTCAAGCCCGGGGTGAACGTGGCCCGTGCGGGTTATCTGACTCTCGCCGAGCGCATCAGCGTCCGGCTCGCGCGCATCATGCACGGGATCCTGCATTTGCAGGCCTATCGCTGGCTGCGCCGCCACGGGTTTCGCGGCCGCCCCTTCGTCATCGCCGTGCCCTATCTGTGGCTGCTGCTGTTCTTCACGATCCCCTTCGTCATCGTTCTGAAGATCGCGTTCTCCGAGACGGTGCTCGGCATTCCGCCGTACGCGCCGTTGTGGCAGTGGGTGGGCGAGCAGGCGCTGGTCGTCAAGCTCAACCTGGCGAACTTCGCGTTCCTGCTCGAAGACCGGCTCTACTACAGCGCGTACCTCAACTCGATCAAGATCGCGGCGATCTCCACGATCTTGTGCCTCCTGATCGGCTACCCGATGGCGTACGGCATCGCCCGCGCCTCGCCGGCGTGGCGCAACGTGCTGCTGATGCTGGTGATCCTGCCGTTCTGGACCTCGTTCCTGCTGCGCGTGTATGCATGGATCGGCATGTTGCGCACCGACGGCGTCATCAACGATGTGCTGCTGTTCCTCGGCGTGATCGATCAGCCGCTGGTGATGCTGCAGACCGATTTCGCAATCTACCTGGGCATCGTCTATTCGTACCTGCCCTTCATGGTGCTGCCGCTGTACGCCAACATCGAGAAGCTGGATCTCACGCTCCTGGAGGCCGCCGCCGACCTGGGCTGTCGGCCGTTCCGGGCGTTCCTGCGCATCACGCTGCCGCTGTCCTTCGCCGGCATCCTCGCCGGTTCGCTGCTGGTCTTCGTGCCGGCGGTCGGCGAGTTCGTGATTCCCGAGCTGTTGGGCGGCCCGAATCAGCTGATGATCGGGCGGGTGCTGTGGAACGAGTTCTTCAACAACCGTGACTGGCCGGTGGCGAGCGCGGTCGCGATCGCCATGCTGATCCTGCTGGTGGTGCCGATCATGGCGTTCAACTACGTGCAGAGCCGCCAGATGACGGCACACCGCTGATGCAGCAGCGCTCCTTTTTCCTGATCACCGCGCTGGCCTTCGGCTTCGCGTTCCTGTACGTGCCGATCCTGATGATGATCGTGTTCTCGTTCAACGCGGGCAAGCTGGTGACCGTGTGGGCGGGGTTCTCGACCAAGTGGTACCTGGCCCTGCTGCACAACGAGCAGATGCTGGAGGCCGCCAGGCTCAGCGTGAAGATCGCGGCGCTCAACGCCACCGGCGCTGTGATCCTCGGCACGCTCGCCGGCCTGGTGCTGGCGCGCTTCGGCCGTTTCAAGGGGCGCACGCTCCTGTCGGGGATGACGACGGCGCCGCTGGTGATGCCGGAAGTGATCACCGGTTTGTCGTTGCTGCTGCTGTTCGTCGCGATGGAGGCGGCATTCGGCTGGCCGGCGGGCCGCGGCGTCACCACGATCACCATCGCGCACATCACCTTCTCGCTCTCCTACGTCACGGTCGTGGTGCAATCGCGGCTCTCGTCGTTCGACGAATCGCTCGAGGAAGCGGCGATGGATCTGGGCGCGCGGCCGGCCAAGGTATTCTTCGTCATCACGCTGCCGATCATCCTGCCCGCGATCATCTCCGGCTGGCTGCTGGCCTTCACACTGTCGTGGGACGACCTGGTGATCTCGAGCTTCGTTTCCGGCCCGGGCTCCACCACGCTGCCGATGCTGATCTTCTCCAAGGTGCGGCTGGGTGTGAGCCCGGAGATCAACGCGCTCGCCACCATCCTGGTGCTGGCGGTGACCGTGATGATCGTGGGCTCGGCATTCTGGATGCAGCGGCAGGAACGCGTCCGGCAGCGGGATGTCCAAATGGCGCAGGCGACGAACCAGTGACGGGCGCAGCGTGATCCTTCTCGGCATCGATGTCGGCGGCAGTTCCATCAAGGCGGCGCCGGTGGACGTGGAGCGCGGCGAGATCGCGGCCGGCACCGCGAGCGTGCCGACGCCGCAACCCTCGACGCCGGATGCGGTAGCCCGCGCGCTTCAAGCGCTCGCGACGCAGTTCGACGTGGGCGATCCGGTCGGCGTTGCGTTTCCTGCCGTGATCAAGCACGGAGAGGTGTGCACCGCGGCCAACATCGACACGAGCTGGATCGGCGTCGATGCCGAGTCACTGTTCGAAAGGACGCTCGGCAGGCGCGCCATGGTCCTCAACGACGCCGATGCCGCGGGCATCGCGGAGATGCAGTTCGGCGCCGGGCGTGGCCGCGGCGGCACCGTGATGATGCTGACCTTCGGAACGGGAATCGGCTCGGCGCTGTTCGTCGACGGCAAGCTCGTGCCCAACACCGAGCTCGGGCACCTGGAGATCAGCGGCGTCGAAGCGGAGCACTGGGCCTCGGGGCGCGCGCGCAGCGCCGAGGGCCTGGACTGGCAGCAGTGGGCGCAGCGCGTCAACGACGTGCTCGCTGCCTATCAGGCGTTGCTGTGGCCCGATGTCTTCATTCTCGGCGGCGGTGTGACCGAGCAGTTCGCGTCCTTCGGTCACCTGCTCAAGAGCCGCGCCGAGATCGTCCCCGCCCACTTTCGCGCGCAGGCCGGCATCGTGGGTGCGGCGATCGCGGCGGCGCGCGCGGCACGTTAGCCGCTTATCCCCGCGATTTCGGTAGAGAGCTGTCCGTGCAGGTCATTCTAACGTTCATCGGGAAAACGACGCTCCAATGAGGTCGCGGCGATTCGCCGCGGAGAACCTGCGCAAGAGCATGCCCCGGCCGCTGGATGTGGCCAAGCTTCAATGAGGCCGCGGCGATTCGCCGCGGAGAACGCAGATCGGCGGCGGCGTGTCGTATGAGCTCCGGCAGCTTCAATGAGGCCGCGGCGATTCGCCGCGGAGAACGCGCGGCGGCGCGGGCAGTTGTGTCCTCGACATCTGGCTTCAATGAGGCCGCGGCGATTCGCCGCGGAGAACAAGGCGGCCGAACGTGTGAAACGCGCCCGCATGGCCGCTTCAATGAGGCCGCGGCGATTCGCCGCGGAGAACTGCTTCCCGCGCGAAGTAAGCCGTGATCGACACAACGCTTCAATGAGGCCGCGGCGATTCGCCGCGGAGAACCCGAGGATAGCGGTCAACAGTGCGGTCGGAGGCGTGGCTTCAATGAGGCCGCGGCGATTCGCCGCGGAGAACCGCGCAGGCAAATCTGGTAGCCGTCGAAGACGCATGCTTCAATGAGGCCGCGGCGATTCGCCGCGGAGAACCATGTGAGCGAGGGATACCGCGCCTTGGCAGAGGCGGCTTCAATGAGGCCGCGGCGATTCGCCGCGGAAACGACGAATGGCGCGCGCAACGCCGCCGCCACAAAGTCGCTTCAATGAGGCCGCGGCGATTCGCCGCGGAGAACGGAATGACGTTGGTTGCTTCGGTGAGCGCTCCGCCTGGCTTCAATGAGGCCGCGGCGATTCGCCGCGGAGAACGCAGACGAATGCCGGAGTGCAAGCCTTGCCAGACGTAGCTTCAATGAGGCCGCGGCGATTCGCCGCGGAGAACCTGGGCACGCGACTGTTGGATCTATCCGGTACCGGAGGCTTCAATGAGGCCGCGGCGATTCGCCGCGGAGAACTCGTATCCCTTGCCGAGGTCGACGACTTCGCCGATCGGCTTCAATGAGGCCGCGGCGATTCGCCGCGGAGAACTCGTCCACATTGGTCGAGGACGCCGGATGCACGAGGCTTCAATGAGGCCGCGGCGATTCGCCGCGGAGAACTGCCCGACGGTCTGAACGCCGTGGGCCAGCTCGATGGCTTCAATGAGGCCGCGGCGATTCGCCGCGGAGAACTTCATGTAGAGCGTCGCGCGCACGCTCACTTCCCGGGCTTCAATGAGGCCGCGGCGATTCGCCGCGGAGAACGTTCAACTCGAGCGCGATCGCGTTCGACGCCGGGATGCTTCAATGAGGCCGCGGCGATTCGCCGCGGAGAACGATGGACGACGAGCAGGTCAAGGCCGTCATGAACTTGCTTCAATGAGGCCGCGGCGATTCGCCGCGGAGAACGACGAATCTCGATGAGCAACGTCGCCGTCTGCTGCCGCTTCAATGAGGCCGCGGCGATTCGCCGCGGAGAACGATCACGGCCTGCACCATGGGCAACGGTGCGTTCATCGCTTCAATGAGGCCGCGGCGATTCGCCGCGGAGAACGAGACATTGAGCATCAGTCGCGCACCGGCAGAATGATGCTTCAATGAGGCCGCGGCGATTCGCCGCGGAGAACCCGAAAATCTTCAAGCTGGTTTCGCGCGTCATGTTGCTTCAATGAGGCCGCGGCGATTCGCCGCGGAGAACTAGACGGTACGCAGGAGCTCACGCGGACCATCTTCGCTTCAATGAGGCCGCGGCGATTCGCCGCGGAGAACGCCCGAGCCGCCAGGACCTGCGAAGGCGCACATCGCGCTTCAATGAGGCCGCGGCGATTCGCCGCGGAGAACGCATCACGACGCTGGCGGAACTGCGAGAGTTGGTGCTTCAATGAGGCCGCGGCGATTCGCCGCGGAAAACGGCGCTCGGGGTAAGCCGGGCAGCAATTTCGGCCTGGCTTCAATGAGGCCGCGGCGATTCGCCGCGGAGAACGCCTCGCGTTTGAAGCATTGCCCCTTGATCTTCTCGCTTCAATGAGGCCGCGGCGATTCGCCGCGGAGAACATGTCGTCCTTCTCGCTGACGTTGACGCCGTACTTATGCTTCAATGAGGCTGCGGCGATTCGCCGCGGAGAACGGTGATCCAGGGCGTCATGGCGGCGAAGTCTGCGATCGCTTCAATGAGGCCGCGGCGATTCGCCGCGGAGAACATTCCTAGAGCTAGACATGATCCATGCGGACGGTGGCTTCAATGAGGCCGCGGCGATTCGCCGCGGAGAACCCTCGCGCTGCACCGCTTCGTGCACCCGGTCTGGACGCTTCAATGAGGCCGCGGCGATTCGCCGCGGAGAACGACCGGCCCACGGTGCTGCAATGATGCACGAAGTCGCTTCAATGAGGCCGCGGCGATTCGCCGCGGAGAACGATGGCCCCGCCGCTGGCCGCTGCATCATTGGCAGCGCTTCAATGAGGCCGCGGCGATTCGCCGCGGAGAACCGCAGTGCGCGGATTATGGGTCGCAGTGGGCGAGTCGCTTCAATGAGGCCGCGGCGATTCGCCGCGGAGAACAACGCGCCGCAGGAAGGGCTGCTCGCGATCATGACCGCTTCAATGAGGCCGCGGCGATTCGCCGCGGAGAACCAGGCGGTACCTGCAAAGTCATGCTTGCCTTGGAGGCGCTTCAATGAGGCCGCGGCGATTCGCCGCGGAGAACACGATCTTCCCAGCCGCCTTGATTGCTCGTGAGCATGCTTCAATGAGGCCGCGGCGATTCGCCGCGGAGAACGCTGCGATTGATGGGTTTGACAAAGCACACCAGCGTGCTTCAATGAGGCCGCGGCGATTCGCCGCGGAGAACATTGTCCTTCTTGTCGAGGTGCGCAACGACGTTAGGCTTCAATGAGGCCGCGGCGATTCGCCGCGGAGAACTGCAGAGCGCCGTATCGCGGAAGATCCGCTCAGCGTCGCTTCAATGAGGCCGCGGCGATTCGCCGCGGAGAACCTTGGCGGTCTTCGCCTCGTCGCAACCGAAGCCGCCGAGCTTCAATGAGGCCGCGGCGATTCGCCGCGGAGAACCACTGCGCGGCTCACGACGCTGGCGTGACTCACACGTGCTTCAATGAGGCCGCGGCGATTCGCCGCGGAGAACGGGGACCCAGTGGTCAGCATTGCGGAGGCCAACCGGCTTCAATGAGGCCGCGGCGATTCGCCGCGGAGAACCGACATTGAGCGTGCGCCTACCGTTGGGCACATCTGGCTTCAATGAGGCCGCGGCGATTCGCCGCGGAGAACGGCAGCGCTTGCTGCAAAGAATTTCAGGAAGGATACGCTTCAATGAGGCCGCGGCGATTCGCCGCGGAGAACATGCGGGATCAGATCATCAGCCACGTAGCGCATATCGCTTCAATGAGGCCGCGGCGATTCGCCGCGGAAAACCTTCCTGCCACGCCGTGACGTAGAACAGGCAGTGAGCTTCAATGAGGCCGCGGCGATTCGCCGCGGAGAACCGAGACGCGCAAGTTCCTTGTTCGCGGCGGCTGGACGCTTCAATGAGGCCGCGGCGATTCGCCGCGGAGAACACTTCAACACGATGAAGTTCATGGCGTACGACGAAGCTTCAATGAGGCCGCGGCGATTCGCCGCGGAGAACTCGCAATTATGGCCATAGAAATTCACTCCTGTTTCAGCTTCAATGAGGCCGCGGCGATTCGCCGCGGAGAACACCGTGCTCTGGGTATTGTGCCCGGCAGCCTCGACGCGCTTCAATGAGGCCGCGGCGATTCGCCGCGGAGAACAGCCGTCCGAAGGCACGCCGAGCGCTTGGCACTGCGCGCTTCAATGAGGCCGCGGCGATTCGCCGCGGAGAACATCGCGTCCATCGAAGCCAAGGACGCGGCTCGACGCGCTTCAATGAGGCCGCGGCGATTCGCCGCGGAGAACATCAGCCGAGCTGTTGCTCAGGTATTGCCGGCGTGCGCTTCAATGAGGCCGCGGCGATTCGCCGCGGAGAACTGCGCCATTCGAAAAACGGCTGGGCACAAGGCCTTGCCGGCGCTTCCGCGAGACGTGCGGGTTTCGCCAGCTAATGCAAGTTCCCTGGCAACACCATTTGTCATATGGCGACAGCGATGTTCCTGATTGTTAAAGAACCATTCCCACGCGAGCGCTCCCGGCAATACACGCGTCACATGAGTGCTCGCAAAGCCGCGGCGAGCAACTTACACGACTACGGGTGCTCGGTCGACGGGCGTATACGCCTTCCCAAGGCTCACGACTCTCGGCACGACCCCATCGGCGAGTCCGAGGTCCATAAGGACCACATGGTCGTCGGAATGATGAATGATGCCGTCGAGCATCGCAATGAGTTCAGCGTGGCGCCGTGAGTTCAGTCGGCACTGAAATACTGAGAGCTGCAACCACTCGCCAAAGCCCTCCATCAATCGAAATACGCGGCGCCAGCGCTTCTGATCCGAAATGTCATAGGCCACGACATACAAATGCTCGTCCTTCATGGTCATTACCGGGTGGTGAAGTTCGGATACTCGCTGAGCTCGCCCAGCAGATGGCGCGCCAGCAGCCTCGCCTGGAGCTCGAGCAACCTGCGATAGGTGAGCCTGTAGCCGAAAAGTGGGTGGGTCACCTCCTGCCCGAGCCTGCGCTCGAACGTTCCGATGAAACGCTTTCGCGCGTCATCGTGAAGAGCAACGCTTCCGGCTACAGAAACGAAATCCGAGGGTCTGATCTCGCCATTGTTGATCGCCTGAATCACGGCGGAGTCGGCGAGCAACGGCCGAAACGGCTCCATCATGTCGAGAGAAAGCGCGGGCCGGCCGTAGCGGGGCTGGTGATAGAACCCGCGATAGCAATCGAAGCCCACCGCAGTCAGCGCAACCGACCACGTCCTCACGAGCAGCGAGTAAGCGTAGGAGAGGAGTGCGTTGACCGGGTCCGTGGGCGGGCGGCGGTTTCGCGTCTGAAATTCGAACGCCAGCGATTCTCCCTCCCCACTGCGGCTCAGCATCGACGAGAACGCGCCGAAGTAGCGCGCCGCGGCCTGTCCTTCTTCGCCCAGCAGCTCCGACAGTCCCTGTGCCCGTTGCGCGCGGCGAATGTCCTGCTGAAAGCCGGTCATCAATTCCTCCGGGGCGCCTTCCTGTTTCCAGTTGCGGCGCAGGAGAGTTTTCTGATTCTGTATCTTCGCGATGACGAGGCCCTTTGCAATCCGCAGGCACGCCTGCGGATCGAAACTCGTGCGGTACTGGGCCGTGCGAATCTCGACGTTCTTGTGCCCTGTGCCGATGCTGTGACCGAGAAACCAGCCGCCGAAGGAATGCCAGGACACCGGAATCTCCCGCGACATCAGCTCGTGCAGAGTCGGGGTCGTCACATAGACCTGGCCCATCACGACGAGCTGTGAAACCTCGATGAGGCGCACCGTCTGGACCTTTTGGTCCTCGACGAACACCTCGAGCGTTTCACCCTTCTTCGCCACCTTCGCCCCGCGCGCCTGGACATACAGCGGCAGCGCCTCGTCGCGAGGTACTGCGAGCGGACGCGGTGCGGCGTCCTGCTTGCGAAAGAAGTTCACCTCATCAGGCAGGCAGATGCCGACGAGAGAGCACCGAGGGCACTTGGGGCTGTCTTCCAATGGAGGCGGGATCTGGCCGCCAGCCGCCGTGAGCCGCAGGCCATCGATTGCGTTGCGCGTTAGCGCGCGCAGTTCGTCGTCGAACGGTACGCGGACGCGCTCGCGACCCTCGACGTAGTAGAGAACGCCTTCCTCGCAGAGATAGCCGTGCTCTTCAAGGATCATGCCCTGGACGCAGAGCTGCACGCGTTCGGGGTCGTAGGCGCCGCTCGGGACGTGCGGTCGCTTGCCGCGCTTGTAGTCGACCGGAGTTACGCGATTGCCCTCACCCTCGACGAGATCCATGCGCGCGATGAGTCCCAGGCGAGTCGACGACAGCGTGATCGACCGCGCGTGAATGCGCTCATCACCTGCGGCGTCGCCCGGATCGGGCAGGTCTCCGCTCGGACGATCCACGCGGCGGTGCGCATGGCGGCCCTCGACGGTGTCCGATGATTCCGCCCACTCGCCCTGTACCCATTCGAGGTAAGCGAGGCGCGGACAATACTGATACTCGTTGACCATGCGCGCGGGCAGCAACGGCAGGTCCCCGATCGTCTCGGGAAACGGTAGCGGAAGTTCCTTTTGCGCCTGGTCCATGCGGGTGGCGCGCCGGAGTCCAAGATGATTCGGCGCATCCGCAGACTACTGAGCGCGGTGCGGGAAGAGTCTGGCGCAAGTCTCAGATTCGGGTAGGGTAGCTCCGAAAGAGTGCGAGTCAGTTCACAGTGCAGTTCCGTGAGCGCTATCCGGCTTGCAGGCCACGTCATACCGACGCGGGAGTAGTCTCTTATGCCACCCGTCTGGCGTGCGTGATTTCGCGACGCCCGATCGGTCTGATCTGCACGGCATCCAACGTCGCAATCGCGACAGTTTCTCCGTCCAACGCCTCGAACTCCACCTCGTACGCTGCTCCGTTACGGTGGACATGCACGACTGTACCTACATCCCCAGCCACGAGTTTCTCGCTGGGCAAGTCAACGGTAAGAACGATTCGCTGGTGTTCTCGTATGGCGGCCATGATGCGGGTCCTACGCAGGATACGCCAGGATTCCGCCGCCAGGTGATCTAGTCGTCGCGGGCAAGCCCAAGGCGCCCGCGCATCTTGCGTAGAATTTCCATATCCAGCGGCGGCTTCATCGTCTTCGCATCGAATTCGATTTGGGCGACCAGCGCCTCCACCTGCTCGCGGCCGTCGGGGTCCTTGACTGCCTCGAGCGGTGTGCGGCCGCCTAGCGCGGGTATCTTCTCAGTGGCCCAATGTTCGTAGTGTCTCGCCATCATCTCTCGGACCTTCTCCTGAACTTCCGGCAGCTCGGCCAGCTCATCGTGGTCGGCGAATCCCCTTCGGCCGGGTCCTTCCTGCATTCCGGAGATCTCTTCCGCGGTTCCGGTGTCCGACAACATCTCTTCCACGGACTCCACCTCCGTGTCCTGATGCTTCGCCCGATGGCCGAGCGCTTTCTCGACGGCACGTCGAAATGCCCCTGCGCGCTTCACGGAGTTCACTTGCGCCGTGAGGCGAGTGCCGTCGATCGCGATGGATCCGAGCACCGTATTGTCCCAGCCGGGCTGAGTGCGGTTGCCGCGCCGCTTCCAGTCAAAGCGCACGCGCAGCAGGTCGCCCTCGGCGTCGCGCTCGGCGCAAGACAGCAATTCCTCCTGCGATTCGCCGACCGCAAGGTGTTTGAGCGCGTCGAAAGCCGCCTGCGCGGACTCCACATCGAAGACCAGGCGGTGCATCGCGAGCTCGTCGCCATCGGTGTTGTGCAGCTTCGGGATCGGGGGATTCAGGACTTCGTCGAAGAGCGTCAGGTAGAGATCGCGCAACTCCGAATCCCAATCCCGCAGGAGCTCGCGCGCGAACATGTCGTTCTGCAGCAGGATGCGTTTGCGCAGCTCGATGATCTCCAGCTTGCGAATGGGCGGGAAACCGAACGGCGCACAAGCTTCCAGCATCACGATGCCTTCCACGGGGACGAGCTGCCCGAACAGGATCGCGCCCGATTCGAGCGACTGCGACGCGCCGCGCTCCAGCACCTCCCTCTCTTCGCCCGTCATGACATCCCGCGCGAGGAAGCCGCGACCGGGATCGCAGCGCCGGATCTCGTGGAAGCTGAAGGGCGATTCGAGGCAGGCCTCGAGGTAGCGGCGCAAAACCGGTTCGAGATGACGACCGCGGCGTTCAAGATAGATGCTCGTTGGGCTGCGATCGTGCAGAGAGGCATCCGCGACCGCGGTATCGTACGGATCAGGCGCCCAACTGTGGAAGAACCACGGCGTGAAGATCTGCAGGTGCGGCGTTCCGGGATCCAGCGCGGGTACTTCGTCCTCCCACAGCATGAATTCATCCCAGGCCTCGTCGACGGCGCCCGGTCCGTAGACGTCCCGGATGAAGCGCATCATCGCAGGCGCATAGTCCTGGACGGCACGGCGCACGCGGCGCCAAACCACGTCGGACTCTGTCTTGGGCGTCGCTGTCGATGCGGCGAGACAGCACTGCTTGTATTTCCTGCCGCTGCCGCAGGGGCAGGGATCGTTGCGACCCACTTTCATACGCTCACGCCGCTGAAAGCGCTGCGGTCAGCAATTCAAGGGCGGTACGATCCGCCACGCGCTGGACGTTGGAGAGGTATTTCCGCGCCTCACGCAGCATACAAAAGGCGCTTCTGCTGCTCGACGCTGGCGCGGAAGTACGGATTGTCGAGGCCGGCTGGTGTAATGAGGTCGACGGGCCGACCGAACAAAGCCTCCAACCGCTCCTTGAGACCGAAGTACGCTGTCGCATACTCGCTCGGCGGCCGCTCGCCCAAGTCGGCGAGAAAATCGAGATCCCGTGGCGAAGGGCTGTCTACAGCCGACCCGAAGAGTTCAAGGCGGCGCACGCCCAGCGCTGCGCAGATTTCATGCAGGGCAGTTCGGTGCCTTTGGATCTCGTCTTGAATGGTCATGTGCATGATGTCCTTGCCGGCACAAGCCTACCGGCGCGCCGACCGCTGGTAAAGCGCTGCGCTGTGGACGTGACGTGCGTTGCAATAACCGGAAGCTCGATCTCCCCATGGGCAGACGCCCTACGGATGGAACGCCGGGAGCGGTCGCTTGCGGAGCGTGCGATCTCATCGCAGCACGTCGTATCCAGCGTCGCGTGAAGCGACGACTGACGGCTGTGGAAAGTTCGCGTTGGCGAGGAGCCGCGGTGTCACGCAGTGATCTTCTCGACTGCCACGAACTTATCTTCTCGAAGCATTTCAGAAGCAAACGCGAATACGGCGTGAATGGCCTCTGGTGTGAGCTTCGGATAGGACCGCAGGAGATCCTCTTGACTCCAGCCATCCGCAAGCCTGTCGAGAATCAGTTCGACGGACAGGCGCGTTCCCGTCAGCACGGGCTTCCCTACGAGGACCTTAGTATCGACCGTAATGTGCTCTTTCCAGTTCATGGTGGCCTCCGCGGCAGCGACGGGTCAATCTTGCGGGCGTCGACGGTCCGCTGCGATGTCTCATGCGGCGAAGCGGGTCGGCTCGACAGCCGGTGGGCCAGATCAGTCATCTGATCCAGCGCTTCCAGTCGCTGCCGCAGGCTCAGGGCACGCCAGCGACGAAGCTGTTCGCGGCGACTACCTTCGAAAGTCGTTTTCGACCGGTCGATGCCTCGGTCCGCATCACTCATCACTTTTTTCCTTTCTGGGGCGCGAAATGCAACGATCGCGCGGTCGCTCGAGAACCTGCCACCGCCACGATGGGCGTCGCAACCGAGTAGCGTGACGAGTGGGCGTGAATCGCAGGCACCGGCACTGGTAATGCTCGCGGAGCGGGCGGACGAAAGTGGGTCGAAATAACCCTCCCGAGTTTCGCCTCATGTGTTCCAGGCGACGAACAGGCCGAGGCCGTAGTGACAGGAATGGCCGAGAGCAGGCATTGGAAAGGTAACAGGGTCGTCAAATGTAAGGTCGAAGAACAAACCAATGCCGCGGGTTTTTTTCCGTCTTGGCTGACGCTGATGGAACGTGGACCGCAGTAACAACGCCCTCGGTCGAGAATTCTTCTTCGCATTGCGGAGCGCAAGCGATATCCCAGTCCAACGCACGATGTGCGGCTTGCGAGGCGCGGATCGGCTTCGGTTCAGGCATCGGGGGCGGGGGACGAAAAGGCCGAGTCCAAAGTGGCTTCTGCCTGAATTGCAAAGCGCAAAGGACCAAGGTCAAAGCGCCGCAAAAAGGCCAACACCAGAAAAACGGCCGCCGCCGATGCAAATGGGACCCGGGACTTGCAACGAGTTCCCCTGCGCATCGCGCCAATGAAGCTTGACGTGGAAGCGCGGGAAGCGCTTGAGATGATCCGGAACGCGATAGGCACTCGCCAGATCGGTTCCCGGCCAGAAGCCGGCCCTGCGCCATTCCAGCTCAGCGCGATCGGCCAAGGTTTGCGTGAATCCGGCTTGGGTGATCGCTTTGCGGAGCAGTCCGTCGATGCGATCGCTGAGGCGACCAAGCAATTGCTTCTGCTCCTCCGCACCTACGCCGCGTGTTAGGCGACGCCGATAGTGGGCAGGGTCGTCGTAACCAGGCAGTACCACAGGGGTGACAGTCGCCCAAGATGCGGCCTCTTGAGTGTAGTGTCGAATCACCGTCTCGTTGGTGGGGATCAGTGATAGAAGGGCGACGGGCTGTCTATTGGCCTCGTCGATAACCTCCCGGCCTGAAAGGGTCCGACGTGCCCAGGCGATCTCGGCCTCGCAGTCGTCCGCGAAGGAGGAGAGAATTACTCGGCGGACGCTGCCGATCACGCGTGCCCTTCCTTGGCCTCTTGCCTCGATGCTCGGCACGGGTAGGTAGGCGAAACGTTGCGTGCCAACCGTAATGTGCTCGGCGTCACCCTTGGATTCGCCATGGCCGAGGACAAAGGTGTTGATCCATTCGTCTGGTCGGCCGGTAGTTGTAGCCGAAGTTTTTGCTGCGTGGCGCACCATGCCCGCAACGGCGAGGGCTTGTCGGGGCGTGTCGAACGCTCGATATCCGCTGTCATCGAGCTTCCGCAAAGAAAAGGCGGCGACCGGCCGGAGCGGAGGTTGCGTTTCGCGTCGATACACGACAGTTGCATATCGGGTCAACGGCGGGGGCGCGGTGAAACCATCGGCGCCCAGTCGGTTAAGGAACCGTTCATGCCGATGGATCAGGGCGTCGAGCGTGCCTTGCACTGCTACGCGCAGACCATCGCCTGTCGCGCTGGCGCCCGGCAACCATCGCTCGCCAGACAAAGCATCAACTTGTTCGTCCGACACAAGCGCAGCGTGGCCCACGGCCATATCGATACCCCAGCCGAGGGTGATCACGCTGCGCGCAACATCGGAAAGCGTCTCGACATGGGCGCGAACCTCCTCGGTGAGCGGTTCATTCAGGACCCAAAGGTAGTGCATGGCGTCGCCGCCGATCAGAAGCGTGGGGCGAACAGCTTTCATCCTGCGATGCTTGGCGGGATTGGCGTCGCCGGAGTTGGAATCGTTGCCCCGGCACCACGCCTTGGCGACGATGTCCATCGCGTTGTTGGGCACCGAAAGGCGATAGCCCGACGCAGTGACACCAGCGGGGGTAGTGATAACCGGAGCCGGTTGGTTTTCGAGCCACGTAAAGGCTGATCGAGCTTGGCGAGAGAAAGCCTCCGGGCGCAGGCGCGCAGCGGCTGCGGCGACTAACGACTGAAAGACCCTCAGCGGGGACGGCGGCCACTCCGGCTCTCCGCCATCCCGCCGGCCGTGGAATGCGGGGTCGAGAAGGCCAATCGAAACGCAGAAGTGCGAGCGCATGGCACTCTCCGGTTACTTAGTTTTCCTGCTCTTTCGGGCCGCTTTAGTTCCATCGCCCGTGTCGCCACCGACGTCCTTCTTCGCAAGCTCTACGTCAAACAACACTTCGCGGTCTGGGTCGGCTTTGTAGTCGATCTTGCGATCAGGATCGATGCCAAATGCTTTGGCAGCGGCCTTGGCATACGTAAGCGCTTCAGAGTGAGTCACCGTCGCATCTTCGCGCCTTCCGTCACCGTAGACCGTCTTGAATTCGCGCTTCTTTTTGGGGTCGGGGTCGAGAACGAGATTGCAGCCCTGCCGAAGATAGCCGGAAGGCGAATGCGTGAACGCGGTCAGGGCGAGACCAAGAATGTAGCGACGCAGGGTAAGGGTCTTCGCCGTGTCACCGCCTGCAGTGAGCAGACGCAGCGCGGCGAGGTGGAGTGTGGCATTCCGCTGGATTCCACCTGTAGCGATTACACCACCGTGAGTCGCAGATGCTAACGCATTCAGGTAGCCGCGCTTTGAATACTCGTTCTTTTCCTTCTCATTGGCGTAATCGGGAATATTGCCGACGGCGATGTGATCAATGGGAGGGACATAGGCTGCTGATCTCGTTAGCTCCTTAACATCGAACGCCCGGATCGTCGAGGCAATCAACCGTGGCAGCTTTGCTTGGGTATCGCGCGAATCCCAAGCCCCGAACACAAGCGAGGTGGGAGCGATCTTTGCCAGCGGCTCAGCATCGCCGTTCTGCATCGCCTTGAACGCTTTCTGCAGGTGCTCCTGCAACGCCGAGCATCGGACGATGGCGTCTCCGGCGCGATGCCCCGCATCGAGCAGATTCACTTCCTTATTGCCAGCCTTCACGACGATCTGCGGCACGAGCCCCGCGTACCCGTCCTTAGCAAACTGTGGTTCGATACGGTTCGCCTGAGAGCCGACACTGTCGATCAGGCAGATGTTCTTGCCGTCTGGAAATGCATCGATGTTGTAGCCACCCTTAAACGTCCCATCTTCGGTGGGAGCGAAGGTGGCGGGAAACAGCACGCCGTCGAGGCCTTCAACGGGCATCAGATGCTCGCGGATAATCAGCGCTGCGGGTCCGGTGTCCTCCAACCAGGCATCAAACTTTTTCCAAAGATCGCTCATCGTTAGCTCCTTGCAACAGGGGTGGCGGGGGTGAATGCCTTGTGCTTCCTCTGGTCGGTTCGAAATGCGTTTTCGAAGCGGAATCGGCGAGCCTCTATCTGTGGCAGCAGGCCACAGACCGCTGACGGCGCAACATGAGTCTCTAGGGGAAGTGTCCACGTGTGGTACTCGAACACGCGGCGCTTGGCGGTCGGCATGGGTCGAAAACGCTGGAGCCCTACGAGGCACAGGAACTCCACCGCTGGGTAGGCCGCAGTCGTCATCTGCAAACTGTCCGGAGCGAAACCGATATCGATGGCCTGGGCGCTCGATCCTCGCCGCGCGTCGAAGTAGAATGGCTCGACCTTCTTGTCCGATTCCAGCGGGTCGTACACGACTGTGCCGTAATCGAACAGCGCATCGTTTTGAAGCTCGGGCCGCTGAAGCACGTTCTGCATGGCACGAGCGATACGGACGCTGCGCATGCTGCCGGCCCAGACTTTGAGCCGATCGCCGCCTGCGCGATCATCCGTCCACCAGTCGAGTCGTATTCCGAAAGGAAGTGGCACCTCGATAGGAGACGAGTAGTCGTCATCAGGGTCGATCTGTCGCAAAGTCGCGTCAGCGATTGCGCGTATCAGGCCGCCGAGGGTCGATTCAATGGAAGGATTGGTATCGAGTGGACGCAGGTAGAACGCGTCGTCGTTGAACCATCCCTCCGCTCTGTTCCAGAGCCGCTCGGCCAATTCCAGCAGCCCACAGCAGGCGAAGAATTGGCCAGGATTGGTGGGGTCTACGCGGACGCGAATCGCGGGTTTGGGTACGTCGCTCATCGCGCAGCCTCCTGCATCGGTACGGCAGAGAAGTCCGCGGGCTTTGATCCCGGATCATCGTTCTGCGACGCGAGTGCATCGGCCGCGCGCATCAGCGACTCAAGATAGGCCAGGCCCCAGCGGCCGTACTTGCGCTGCAGTCGGGCGAAGCGGCGAGGCACCTCGCGAACGATCTCCGCCGTGCGTTCTTCCGGTCGCTCGGGGTCGAACGCTTCATCTGCAGGAAAGTGGGGCCGCGCCCTGCCGTGATGGGCGGCTATCAGATGCAGGACGAGGTCTTGCATCTCAGGTGTCAGTTGGCGAAACTCCGGATCACTTGAAATGTCGATGAGCGATCCGAGCTCGTGACGGTAGTTTGTGATCTCGAGGGGTCGCGCCTCGCCGCCTGACTTCGCCAGAACAAGATTTGGGTCACGATTGCCAATCGATCGCTGCCAGATCGAGCGACGCTTGCCGAGGTCGTGCCACTTGGCTGCGAGCGTCACCGCTCGGGCTTCATTCGATTCGCCCAAGAGCTTTTCGACGAGCGCGGCCGCAAAGCGCTCGGCGGATTGAAGATGCGGCACGAGCTCCTGTTTTTTCCTCGCGGTTCGTGATCCGTCGTCGTCCGCCGAGCGAGGCCGGACGTACCAGTGCCAGTAGCGATTACTGGTGGATTCCTCATCTTGATCCCGCTCGTCGTCAGCATCGGAGGGCCGGATATCGATGGTGCGCACAAGCCGCATGCCGTCAGGCGCAGCGGCGTCGTCCCATACGCGAAAGCGGCGCGGATTTCCTTTTTCATCATTCCAGCGGTCAGCGACATCGTACTGGCGGTGCTCGTCAAAGGCAGCGGTGCCGTTGAGCATCCCGCTCTCAAGCAGTCCCCCGACGTTGGTTGGCAGCAGAACCGTTCGACCATTCAGCACGTCTTTATCGCCCTTTGCCAACTCACCGAGGCTTTTCACGATCACTGAGTCCCCGTCCACGATCAGCCAGACTGGGCAATCCGCACGTGCATCGGCGAGTGTCTTCAAGTGTCCAAATACGCGATCGCTGCTGTCTCGAAGCAACTCGTGCGGCTTGAGCGGGTAGTCTTCGAGCAAGTCTTCGGGCTTGTACCTCGTGCGCAACCCGTCGGTCAGGTAGTCCACCTCTCTGCGCCAGGCGACGTGGGTCTCGGGCGGTTCCCACTCTGCCACTCCATGCAGCCAATCAGCCACCGGCGGCCGGCCGGGCAGCTCTTGGCGAACAGACGTAAGCGCCCAAGCGTCGAACAGTATGTTGCTCACGGGAAGGATGGCCGGCGCCGGCGTAAAGGCCGCCTGTCGATCAGCGACGGGTAAGGCGCCCAACGCCGCTGGGCTGGCGTCGTGGCGCTGATCCTCGCGCTTCGGAAGTTGCTGCAACAAGAGGAGGGTGCGCTCACATGCTTGGTTGAACGGCGAAAGCGGTTTTGCCTTCCCCTCTGATTTAGCATCGCTGGCCATTTCGTTCTGACTGTTTGGATCGACTTTTCGGGCGCAGTACGTGACGTTGATTCGCGCATCACCGTCGCCGAACCGATTCACCCGGCCGAAACGCTGGGCCATGCTGTCGAAGGGTGTTAGATCGCAAATTAAGTGATCGGCGGAGATGTTGACGCCGACTTCGCCCGCAGACGTGCAGACAAGATAGACCGTGCCGTTCTGGGGTGTACGCTCCAGCTTGGGCATGAAGCGAGCGAAAATAGCATCTTCCCTCGACAAACTGTCGCGTTCGAGTCCGCGCATGGTTCCAGTGAGCGTCTGGACGCGCCCTTGCGGGAGCTTGCCGGCAACCTTCTGAACGTCCTCCAGCTTGCGGAGAAAAACAAGGATGGCGTGTCCACTGTCCTCGTATGTCAGCGCCAAGTTGACGACCTGATCCGCCGTGTCCTTCTCGTTGTCGGTACGATGCAGCGATACCCCTTTCTTCGCGTTGATTCGCTTCCTCACGACGTTGTGCTTCCTGTCAGCGTCGGTGAGGCCGAACTGCCCGCTGTCACCCCGGGAAGTGGCTGTCAGTGCCATCACTCGGAATCGGCGGAACTCTTTCCGGCGTTGCTGCTCCGACTCGATCTCGGCGATGAGTTTCTGGAACGCTGGCTCAAGGTGGGCCTCGTCGTGGACCAATAAAGTGTCTTGACCGAGGAATCCGGCGTGGAGCGGGCGGGACTTGAACCCGCGGCCGTAGCCCGAGAACAGCAATCGGCTGCCGATCATGTCCACTGTGCCGACGATGACCGCTGGGCGAGACGGATCATCTCTCCACTCGGCGTTGTCCGCGAACTCCCCTCGAAGCGTACTGATCGCCAGAGGACTTTCGGAGCGTTGGGCTGAAAGTGACCGCAGAGCATCAGCCGCCGCACTCAATTCCGGCGTGGACACAAGTGCTTTTCGGATTTGTTCAGCTTCGCGCGTCGCTTGGTCGACCACTGTTCTTCGATTGACCACATAGACCAGCCGACGGGGGAAGTCGTGCATCGTGCCGCCACGAGTATGATGAGCGAGCGCCAGAAGCCACACGGCAATCGTCGCTGTCTTCCCGAGTCCGGTCGGAAGATCGAGCGCCGATGGCAAATCTCCCTTCAGAAAATGACCATATAACCGGCTCTGCCAAGGGAATGGCCTGTTGCCGGTTAGACATTCAAAGCATCTTTCAAAGTCAATGCCCGTGACGCTCATTGCTCGTTCCCGTTTGACGGCAAGTACGCGCCTGCTGCTGTTGCCCGCTGCGTATTCCGCTGACGGTTCGCGGACAGCGGATGCCACAGCCATTGCTTCGGGCGTGCCAGCCTTCCGTGACGCTGCCTTGAATCCGCCGTGCGCGCGGATCTGTTGGAAGTGACGGACTACGTCCGCCATGCCCTCGACCGCTTGCAGCTTTTCGCGCAGGGTCAACGAACGGAAATATCTGAGCTGCGACAGATTGTGTTCATCCCAACCGTGCTGCGCGGACTCGGGGTGTGAGCGCCCATTATTTGCCATCGTCCGGATTCTCCAGCAGCAATCTGAGTTGTCGGACATCCTCCCGGTCCTTCTCCCGACCAGCCGCTTCTTTCATCCGAATAAGCGTTTCGATGCGCACGAAACGGGCATGCAGACCGGGAAGAATTTCTCCAACCATGGCGTTGTCGTACTCGTGGTCGAAATCGAAAGGCTCGGCGGCGAACAGATCGATTCGCGTGTCGGGATGCCGATCGCTGTGCAACTGGAACACGACCATCCCCTTGTCCCGAATCCATGTCTCGCGATTCGCCGCGTCGGCGAAATCCCGCGCCGGAACGGGCACGACCGGCCGGTAACCCAGCGATTCAAGGGCGTTCATGGCCCGCTGCACGTTGTCCGGCTGCAACTGAACGACCAGATCGATATCGAAAGTCACCCGGCCATAGCCATGGGCCGCGACTGCCAGGCCTCCGACGATCAGGTAACGGGCCTGCGCCGCGTTCAGCACTCGCGTGATGGCTTCAAGACTGGTGAGTTTCATGACCGCATCATCCTGATTTCCTGGCCTTCTCGTCTTCCCCGCGGCTCGCGCGCCAGTCGGCGACGCGAAGCAATGCTTCGAGGTAGGCAAGGCGGAACGGCCCGAGGCGTTCCAGCAGCCCCTGCATCCGCTCGCGCCACGAGGGGCCGTAGCGCACCGATAGGCCGAGTTACATCGGGTCGAGACTCAGGGTGACCTTCGGCGCGTTCGTATCCTTTCAATTGGACTTCGTCGAATACCCACAGGCAGTCATTGTTGAGCAGGCCGAAATCCATCGGCCAGCGCGCACGCCCGGCGGCGTAACCGCGGTTCAGGGCGCGGGACAGGAGCATGTCCCGTGTGCCGATTAGAATCGCGTCCCGCTCCGGCCATGTAATCCAGTCGGTCCGCTCCGCGCCGCCCATGAGCAGATGCACCGCAATCGGCGAGCCCGTAGGGCCCTGCCGCGTGGCCCATCCGCTTTGCAGGAGCTTGTCTTCTTCGGGCCGCGGCACATAGCTCTTGAGTTTTTGTTCGTTCTCGACATCCTCCCATTTCGCTTCTCCGGCGAGGAGCCCCAGCCGGTCAAGCCAGCCAATCGTGTTCTCGTAGGTCTGCTCCACCAGTACCCGCATCGGCAGGCAATAGACGAGACGACGCGGGGTTTTAGGATCATGGATTACGCTTCGCTTGTAGAGCCAAGCAAGGACCACGGCCGCCGTCTTGCCAAGTCCCGTGAGGACATCAAGCAGATCGGGCCAATCCTTGTTGTTCTGGGCCAGCCGACTTTGATACGGAAATGGATCCAATCCGTCGGGCGTTTTCTCGCTGCGCGTCGCTTGCCTGAAGAATTCAAGGTACTTCATCGTGCGCTCTCATCCGGGCCGTCCGACGCTCCCACGGAAACGGATTGCTGGTCCGTACCGGCCGTCGCGTATTCCACCTCGGCCGAGCCCCTGCCGCTGCACAGGAGCAAACCAAGAACGCACGCACGGTCGCCAGGGTCCATCTCAATTCCTCTTCCGTAGCCCGTCAGGTTCAGATTCCGCCATCAGTGACGACGGAATCACCGCGCTGAGAAAGGCAAGCATGTGCTTTCATTCTCCCACGCACGTTCATAGCAGGTCGCAGTCGCATTTCGTGCGACTCCACTCATTCATCGGGCGCGGCCTTTGAGGCCATCGCCACCACGCGACACGCCGCCCCTTTGCAAGACGGATCAGGCGGGACGTTCGGCATACATCGCCGTCATTCGTTGCAACTCGGCAACGACTTCATTTTTCAGCGCTTCTGGCGCGACAACCTCGGCCTCCGCCCCATGCCGGAGAATGTCCATCAAGAGCTCCCTCGGGTCTCTGTAGGGAAGACGCAATTCATACCGCCCATCCGTCAGAAACTGCCCGGTCTGCTGCGCATGCCAGCGCTCGTCCGCCACCCACCGCGCCCGCGCACGGGAGAACCGCAGAACGGCTGTCTTATTCGCCTTCCCGGCAAAGATTCCGTAGGCCGTGGCGAAGTGTTCGTCGAGTTCTCGCTCCGCCCTGTCGTCCGCGCGCTCATCGAGTTCCGCGGCGCCGCGAATTCGGTCGACCGAAAACGTACGCAGCGCCTCGCGCAGTTCGTCCCACGCGTCGAGGTACCAGTTGTCGCGATAGTGAACGATGCGCTGGGGTGATACGACGCGCTCGGTTCGCTCATCCCTGCCTCGCGAGTGGTACGCGACCCGCAGCTTGTGCCGCTGCAATGTGGCGCTTGCCGCGACATGAAAGTGTTCGCCTGTGGAGCGCGCGGCGAGGCCGAGCAGCCGGATGCGGTCAGCCGCTTCGCCCAAACGCAGGCGCTTGTGGCGGATGAGCTGATCGATGCGCTTTGACAGCGGCGCCAGATGCTCTTCCAGCAGGCCCGATCCCAATGTTGCGAGTAATTTGCGGAAGATCAGGAGAGCCTGCAGTTCCTGGGCGGAAAACCATAGCCCTGGCAGCTCATACGCACGCCCGTCCGGGCGCGGTAGATAGCGATAGCCGCCGTGCTCCCTGTCATGCTCGATCGGGGCGCCAAGTTGATCTCTCAGCGCGTCGATGCAGCGAAACGCGGTGGCGCGCGAGCAGTGTCCGAGCCGCACCCTGAGGTCATCGATCGAAATTGGCGTCCGGCGCCCGGCCAGCACGCAGTGCAATGCGTAGATGCGGTCGAACTTGTCCATTCCCCTGCCGCGTTGTTCCTTCCGTAGCGCTCCGATCTCCATCGGTGCGAACTCGCGCCTCGTGGATTTATTTGGCTGTCTCCGCGATTGCCTGCATAAGCTACTCCGAATCGAGCCGAAGGGGAACGACCAGCACGCCGAGTGACACCGGACTCAGCGTAGAAGACCCTCCTTGAAATGCTACCCATTGTTTGCCATCGGCTGTTCACCCACGACGGTAGACGGTATCCTCTCGCGAGTGTTTGCAGCTGAGTCGCAGCTCCAGCGGAAGAACGGAAGAGCGGAAGAACGGAAGAACGGAAGAGCGGAAGACCCGATCTCGCGCGAATCGCGGCAGTTCATTCTGAGTTTCCCTGAATGCACAGCAAGCTTCCCGATGTCGGCACGACGATATTCACCGTCGTGTCGCAACTGGCGCAGGAGCTGGGCGCCGTCAACCTGGCGCAGGGTTTTCCGGACTACGACGTTGATCCGCTGCTGATCGAGCTGCTCGCGAAACACGCGCGCGGCGGGCGCAACCAGTATGCCCCGATGACCGGTGTGCCGGAGCTGCGCGGCGAAATCGCACGCAAGATCGAACGCACCCACGCCGTCCGTGTGGATGCGGAGCGCGAGATCACGGTGACGGTCGGCGGCACCGAAGCGCTGTTCTCGGCGATTGCCGCCTGCGTGTCAGCCGGCGACGAAGTCATCGCTTTCGATCCCGCCTACGACTCCTACGAGCCGGCAGTGCGCCTGGTGGGCGGCAATTGCATCCGCATTCCGCTGGCGCTGCCGGGCTTCAGGCTGCCGGTCGATGCGCTCGCCGCCGCGCTTACGCCGCGCACGCGGCTGGTGATCATCAACAACCCGCACAACCCGGCCTGCACGATCTCGAGCCGCGCCGATATCGAGGCGCTCGCGCGGGTGATGGCCGCGAGCCCGGCGCTGGTGCTGGCGGACGAGGTGTACGAGCACCTGGCGCTCGATGGGCGGCGCCACGAGTCGGTGCTCACGCATGCCGGCCTGCGCGAGCGCAGTTTCGCGGTGTTTTCCTTCGGCAAGACTTTTCACGCCACCGGCTGGCGGCTGGGGTACTGCGTGGCGCCGCCGGCGCTCACGGCGGAATTTCGCAAGGTGCACCAGTTCAACACCTTCGCCGTATTCACTCCCGTTCAGCACGCCATCGCCGAGTACCTGCGCGATCATCCCGACCGCTACCTCGAGCTGCACGAATTCTTCACGCGCAAGCGCGACCTGTTCTGTCGTCTGCTCGAGGGTTCGGCATGGCGCTTCACGCCCGCGCAGGGTACGTATTTCCAGCTTCTGGACTACAGCGCGTTGTCCGATGAGGACGACGTGAATTTCGCCGACCGGCTGATCCGGCGGGCCGGCGTCGCCGCCATCCCGCTGTCGCCGTTCTATCGCGCGCCGCCGAAGCTGCGCCTGCTGCGATTCTGTTTCGCGAAGCGCGATGCGACGCTCGCGGAGGGTGCGCGGCGGCTGTGCGATTTCAGGCCCTAGGAAATGGCTCCGCTGCCCTCAGGGGGTGTGTATGTCGACGCATCAGAAAGTCCGGGCTCAGGGACATCGCGGGCTTGCGCATCGCTTGCCCGTTACGTTTTCCCATTCATTCGGCGTTGCCATCGCGCTGCTGGCAGTGGGCTTGCTCCTCGGGATCGCCGGCTATCGCTTCATTGCGGGGCTCGAATGGATCGATGCACTCCTGAATGCTTCGATGATTCTCACGGGGATGGGTCCTGTGACTCCTCTGCAGTCGACGGCCGCAAAGGTGTTTGCATCGGCATATGCGCTCTTTTCCGGCATCGTCTTTCTTTCCGCCACCGGCGTAATCCTCGCTCCTGTCGTCCACCGGACCCTGCATCGGTTCCATCTCGAGCGCGGAGATGGCGGATGACTCATCGTCAACATGGGGCGCGCTGCGGGCTCCCTTGACGCGCCCCTGCGGGCAAGCTAGACCATGCTTGGCCAATAGTTCATTTGGCGCCGGGTAGCGGCGACGACCATCGCCTGCAGACGGCCCACCGCGCCCTTGGCGTGTCGACCTTACAACGACGACTGATCTATCCATGGAAACGCCGCGACCGTTGGCAGCAGATTGGCTGGTAGGGGGCGGTGAAATGGGCGCCCTCATCCGCGCGAAAGAGTGGTCGAGCACTCCGCTTGGCCCCATCGAGAGCTGGCCGCAGAGCCTGCGCAGTGCGGTCAGCATTCTTCTGCCGTCGAAGGCACAGATCGTTCTCTTCTGGGGACCCGAGCTCGTTGCGATATACAACGACGCGTATCGTCCGGTATTCGGCTCCAAGCACCCTGCGGCCCTCGGCATGCCGGCGCGCAAATGCTGGAGCGAGGTGTGGGACGTTCTCGAACCGCTCTTCCAGAGTGTCGTGAGCACGGGCGAGGCTTTCTGGGCGAAGGATCACCTGTTCGGACTGGAGCGGCATGGCTATGTCGAGGAGACATACTTCGATGTTTCCTACGATCCGATCCGGGACGAAACCGGCCGCGTCGGCGGGCTCTTCTGCATAGTCAGCGAAACCACCGGGCGCATCATCGGCGAACGCAGGCTCGGCGCTCTGCGTGATCTCGGGCGGGTCGGCAATGGCGCAGCGTCGGTGGGCGACGTGTTTCGCAACGCCGCGGCCGTGCTCGAACGATATGGCAAGGACGTTCCCTTTGCGGCGCTCTACAGCTGGGATGCCCGGCGGGGTTGCGCAAACCTCGAGGCAACGACGGGGCTCACGCCCGGCGGCGCAGGCGCGCCTGAGCGAATAGAGGTCGCGAATTGCGGCGACTCCTGGCCGGTGGGTGGCGAATCGGAGATAGTGCTTGCAGAGCCATCGCTGGGGGTGACGCTGCCCGGCAGGCCCTGGCCGGAAGCCGTGAAGCAGGCCGCTGTCCTGAGGACCGCAACTCCCAGCAAGGAGCCGTATGGCTACGTGGTCGCCGGGATCAGCGCGCGGCGCAAGTTCGACGGCGACTATGCCGACTTCTTTCGTCTGCTGGCTTCCAACATTGCGAATGCCATCGCCGGCGTCCGGGCCCTGGAGGACGAGCGCAGGCGCGCCGAGGCACTCGCCGAGCTCGACCGGGCGAAAACCGCCTTCTTCAGTAATGTCAGCCACGAGTTCCGCACGCCGCTCACATTGATACTCGGCCCGCTGGAGGACTTGCTGGCGACGACCGACGGAGTCACGCAGCCGGAGAACCGGGCGCTGCTCGCGGCAGCTCAGCGCAACGGCCAGCGGCTCCTCAAGCTCGTCAACACGCTGCTCGACTTTGCGCGCATCGAGGCAGGGCGCACGCAGGCGTCCTACCGGCCTACCAACCTCCCGATGCTGACGGCAGAGCTGGCGAGCAATTTCCGCTCGGCCTGCGAGCGCGCCGGCTTGTATCTCACAGTCGACTGCCCGCCGCTGTCGGAACCGGCGTACGTCGATCAGGAGATGTGGGAGAAGATCGTTCTCAACCTGCTTTCCAACGCGTTCAAGTTCACTTTCGAAGGCGGGATTTCCCTGCGAGTGCGGGATGCCGGCGCCAGCCTGGAGCTCATGGTGAGCGATTCCGGCACCGGCATTCCGGTCGAGGCGCTGCCGCGCATGTTCGAACGCTTCCACCGCGTGGAGGACGCACGCGGCCGTAGCCACGAGGGAAGCGGCATCGGCCTCGCGCTCGTCAACGAGCTGGTCAAATTGCATGGCGGATCGATTGCCGTGCAAAGCAAGTTGGGCGAAGGCACCACGTTCACGGTCACGATTCCGAAAGGCAGTGCCCATCTTCCGGCCGCGCGCGTCAAGGCATCGCCCGAAGCCACCTCCTCGACCGCTTCGCGCGCCGATGCATACGTCGCGGAGGCGCTTGGCTGGCTGCCCGAAGCGGAAAGGGCGCCGGCGCCCGGCCGGCCGCAGATCACTCAGCGAATTCTTCTGGCGGACGACAACGCAGATCTGCGCGAGTACGTGCGCAGGCTCCTCGCCGAACACTACGACGTATACGCGGTCGCTGACGGCCGGGCCGCCCTGGAGGCTGTACGCGCGCACCGGCCGCATCTCATCATTTCGGACGTGATGATGCCCAACCTCGACGGCTTCGGGCTCATCCGCGAGCTGCGCGCGGATCCAGAGCTGCTTTCGATTCCCGTGATCCTTCTGTCGGCCCGCGCAGGCGAAGAGGCACGTCTCGAGGGCCTTGGCCAGGGCGCTGACGACTATCTGGTGAAGCCTTTCAGCTCACGCGAGCTGCTGGTGCGCGTCGGCACGCTGCTGAAGTCGGCCGACATGCATCGTAGAGCGAACGAAGCGCGCGCCCAATTCGAGACCTTGCTCAACGAAGCGCCCCTCGGGGTCTACCTCGTCGATGACGACTTTCGCATCGCCGCTGCGAACCCCGTGGCGCTGCCGGCCTTCGGCGATATTCCCGACCTCGTCGGCCGGGACTTCGACGAGGTGATCCACGTGCTCTGGCCGAAAGCGTACGCCGACGAAATCGTCCAGCTCTTTCGTCACACGCTCGAGACTGGCGAGCCGCACATCGTTCCAGAGCGCATCGAGGAGCGCCTGGATCGCAAGGTCACGGAGTTTTACGAATGGCAGATCAATCGCATCCCGCTCCCGGGGAATCGGCGCGGCGTGGTGTGCTACTTCCGCGACATCTCCAAGTCCGTGATGGCCCGCGAGGCGCTGCGCGAAGCGGACAGCCGCAAGAACGAGTTCCTCGCGACGCTGTCGCACGAGCTTCGCAATCCACTTGCGCCGTTGCGCAGTGCACTCGACGTACTGAAAGTCACCGGAATCGAGGGCGCAGCGCGCGTGGGCACTGCCAACGCGGCCGTGGAGATCATGGAGCGTCAGCTGGGTCAGCTCGTGCGGCTGGTCGACGATCTGCTGGAGGTGTCGCGTATCACCCGCGGCAGCGTCGAGCTGCGCAAGGAGCCAGTGAGGCTGGATGTCGCCCTGCGTAACGCTATCGAGGCGAGCGAGCCCCTGATCCGTGCCGGCGGCCACCGTCTGAGCGTATCGATTCCGCACGAGCCCATGATGCTGGAAGCGGATCCCGTGCGCCTCGCGCAGATATTCGGCAACCTCCTCAATAACGCCGCGAAGTACTCCGAGGACGGCGGCGCGATCACTGTCGAAGCGCGGCGCGAAGCGCTCGAGGCCGTCGTGGTCATCAGCGATTCGGGAGATGGCATCGAGCCGGAGCAGCTGCCGCAACTCTTCAGGATTTTCGCCCGCGGAAATCACAGCGCCAAGCGCCACCAGAGCGGACTTGGGATCGGCCTCGCGCTCGTGCGCCAGCTGACCGAGATGCACGGCGGACGGGTCCACGCGCAGAGCGAAGGCTCGGGAAAGGGCAGCCGCTTCACCGTTCGCCTGCCCTTGCACGACGCGCAACGACTCACTCCGGGAAAGATCACGCTGCAGCAGCGCACCGTCGCGCCGATCAGAATTCTGGTGGTGGATGACAACCGGGATGCGGCGGAGAGTTTGTGCATGCTGCTCGATCAGGTTGGCGCTGATGTGCGGATGGCGCACGACGGTCCGCAAGCACTCGCGGCTTTCGAGGCTTGTCATCCGCGCATGGTGTTGCTCGATATCGGCATGCCCGGCATGGACGGCTACGAGGTCGCCCGCCGTCTGCGCGCGTCGTCACAGGAGCCGCGCGTCTCGATCGTCGCCCTCACGGGCTGGGGACAGGATGACGACCGCAGACGCGTACGGGAAGCGGGCTTCGATCACCATCTGGTAAAGCCCGTCGATCTTGGCGCCCTGCAGTCGCTGATCGCTTCCATCCAGAGGAGCTGAGAGTCCGCCCCGGGGCTCGTCGCCGATCCAGAGCCGGGGCCGCCCGCCGATTCCCGGACGTACCGGTACGCTCTATCGCAACCCGGTCTCCTGACGAGCGATCACCAGCCGCTGGATCTCGCTGGTGCCTTCGTAGATCTCGGTGATCTTCGCATCGCGGAAGTAGCGCTCCAGCGGCATCTCCTTGCTGTAGCCCATGCCGCCGTGGATCTGCACGGCCTGATGCGTGATGAACATCGCGGTCTCGGAGGCGTACAGCTTCGCGATGCTGGCGTCGAGCGTGTTACGCGTGCCTGATTGCTTCGCTTCGGCCTTGCCCCACGCCGCGCGGTAGGTCAGCAGCCGCGCCGCGTCGAGCCGGCATTTCATGTCGGCGATCTTGGCCTGGATCATCTGGAACGTGCCGATCGGGCTGCCGAAAGCCCGGCGCTCGCGGGCGTGCTGCACCGACGCCTCGTAAGCGGCGCGCGAGATGCCGTTGGCCTGCGCGGCGATGCCGATGCGCCCCGCATCGAGCACGCTCATCGCGATGTTGAATCCCTGGCCTTCCTCGCCGAGGCGGTGCTCGACGGGGCAGACGTAGTCGACGAACTCGATCTCGCACGTGGCCGAGGCGCGAATTCCGAGCTTGGGCTCGATCTTGCCGCGCACGTAGCCCTTGCGATCGGCGTCGATGAGGAATGCGGTGACGCCCTTGGCCTTGCGTTCCGGGTCGGTCGTGGCGAACAGCACCATGTACCTCGCCACCGGGCCGGAGGTGATCCACGACTTCTTGCCGTTGATCACGTAGTGGCTGCCGTCTTTCGACAGCACCGCGCGCGCGCGCATGCTGCTTGCATCCGAGCCGGACTGGGGCTCGGAAAGCCCGTAACAGCCGACGGCCTTGCCGGAAGCGATCGGCGTCACGAATGCGTGCTTCTGCTTCTCGGTGCCGAACTGCAGGATGCCGTTGCAATACAGCGAGTTGTTGACCGACACGATGGTCGAGTGTGCCGCATCCGCCGCCGCGATCTCTTCCATCATCAGGACGAAGCTGAGCGGATCGAGGCCGGCGCCGCCGTATTCCGGGGGCACTTCCACGCCCATGAATCCGAGCTCGCCGGCCTTGGCGATCGTCGCAGCCGGAAACTCTCCGCTGGCATCGTGTTTCGCCGCAATCGGCGCTATTTCGCTCTGCGCGAACTCGCGCGCGGTCGCTTGAATCAGCAGCTGATCTTCTGTGAGCCGGAAATCCATGGGGCACCTCTTTGCGCACCGCATTCTACGAGTTGTAGTAGTGCCCTGAAAGCGAGATTCACGCCTCGGGACAGGCTTTCGAGACCGTCGGCGACAGGATGTCGCCGTCGGAGCCTCCAGGGATGGATTTACGGCGCTCTCGAAAGCCTGTCCCGAGGCGTGAATCTCGCTTTCAGGGCACACAATCGCCCGGCTGGCACCGGCGCCTGCGGTGTGCTGCAATTTGCCGCAAATGAAGAAGCCCACCCGCGTCAATCACCCGCCGGAGATCGCGCTGCCGCCCGGCAACCGGGCGCTGGTTTCGCCGATCTACCAGTCGGTCAAGTTCGAGTTCGAGTCGGTCGAGGAGACCGAGCGCAGCTTGCGCGGCGAGCGGCCGGGGTTCTTCTACTCGCGCGCCTCCAACCCCACGGTGCGGCAGCTGGAGCTCCTGGTGGCGGAGATGCAGGGACGCGAGGATGCGATCGCGGTGGGTTCCGGCGTCGCTGCCATGGCGGGTTGCCTGTTCGCCCAGCTCAAGCAGGGCGATCACGTGCTGTGCTTCGTCGAAACCTACGGACCGACGCGCTATCTCATCAAGCGCCTGCTCGGGCGCTTCGGCGTCTCGCACACGATGATTTCGATCGAGGACGACGCCGGTATCGAGCAGGTGCTGGCAAGCACGCCCACGCGCCTGGTGATCTTCGAGAGCCCCACCAATCCGGTCACCAAGATCGCCGACCTCGCCCGCATGACCGCGCTGGCGAAACAGCACGGCGCGCTCAGCGTGATGGACAACACGTTCGCGGGGCTGCACAACCATGGGCAGTACCCGGTCGACCTGTTCGTGCACAGCCTGACGAAGTACGCCTCGGGCCACGGGGACGTGATGGGTGGGGCGGTGATCGGCAACGCCGACCTGATCGCGCGGATGCGCACGGATTACACGATCGTCGGCGCGACGCTCGATCCGCACGCTGCGTTCCTCATCCTGCGAGGCCTGAAGACGTATTTCCTGCGCTACCGCGAGCAATGCGCCAACGCTGCGCGCATTGCGCAGTTCCTGGCGACGCACCCGGCCGTGACGCGCGTCCACTATCCGGGCCTCGCATCCCACCCGGGTCACGAGCTGGCGCGCAGGCAGATGCAGGAATTCGGCGGCATCGTCAGTTTCGACATCCGCGGCGGATTCGATGCCGGGCGGCGTTTCGCCGACGCGCTCGAGTATTTCGCGCTGACTGCGAGCCTGGGTTCGACGGATTCCCTCGCCATGGCGCCGCAGATGCTGCGTTCTCGCGACCTCACGCCGGAGCAGGTGCTGATGTCGGGTATCACAGACGGCACCGTGCGGCTATCGATCGGCATCGAGGATTGCGACGATCTGATCGCCGATCTGGCCCAGGCGCTCGAACGCAGCGCGCCCGATCCCGCCTGACCGTTCCGGCGGGCCGGATGCAGGATTTTCCCTAAGGCTTCGCTCCGGGGCGGGGCGGGTGGCGGACTTTCTTTGCGAACCCGCGCACAGGTGGCGCATGCCAGGCTTTATTTCCGGACGCCAAAGCCGAAGAATCCGTCCGACTCCTCCGCCGGACTCCCTTGCAATGAATGCCAGCACCGCCCGCAGCGCCGCAACCTTGCATGACGGAGTTCACAATTCCCTGGATGCAGCGCTGCGCGAAGGCGGTGTCGAGCTCCTGCCAATGCCGCAAGTGGCCACGCGCATCGTGGCGCTGGCGTTCGATCCCGACAGCGACGCCGCCGACCTGGCGCGGCTGATCGAGTGTGATCCGACACTGGCCGGTCATCTCATGCGCGTGGCGAATTCCGCGCTGTACAGCCCGCGCGCGCCGCTCACTTCACTGCAGCAGGCGGTGACGCGGATGGGCATGAGCGAAGTGCAGAATCTGGCTGTGGCGCTCGCGATTCGCGGCCAGGTGTTCACCGCGCCGGGACACGAGCGCGACGTTGACGAGCTGTGGCGCGAATCGGTCGGCGCCGCCCTGTGGGCGCGAATCATCGCCGAAACGCGCCGGCAGGACGCCGACGTGGCGTACCTGTGCGGCCTGCTGCACGCCGTCGGCCGCACCGCGGTGATCCGCGCCCTGACCCGCATCGAGTCTGTCAACCGCACGGTGTTCGACGCGCGCACGTTCGCGCTGCTGCTGGACGAATACGAATGCGATTTCGCGCACCGCGTGAGCGGCGACTGGCGCCTGCCGCCGATAGTCGCCGCCGCCGTCACCTGCTGGCGCACGTTCGCATCGGCAGGGCAATTCAGCGATCAGGCGGCGCTCACCCAGGCCGCCGTGCAGCTCGCGACCGCGAGCCTGCATCCGGACCTGCTGAACGTGGAGTACCTGTCCAGCAACCCGGCCTTTGCGCAGCTCGGCCTCGGCACGCAAGCACTGGCCCAATTGCTGGCGCGGACCGAGACCGTGCGCGCCTTCGTCGCACAGCTCTGAGGGCTGCGATCCCCCCCTCGATCGTTCTGGCCGGCGATGAAACGCGCCGGCCGCAACCGCTCGCCTTACGGTTGCAACCGCCCGCAGCGCGGCGTGACAACGCCCGAGGCGCGGCGTAGGGTCGTTCCGCTCAAGAGAACAAGCGGCTCGCGAAGCCGCGCAGGGAGGCGCCATGTCCAGCCCCGATCCTTCGGCATCCAGCCCGCGTCGCGAACCCTACACGCTCAACGAGATTCTGGCCGCGGAATACGACGCGCTGCGCCCGGGGCTGCGCGCCGCCGCCAAGCTCGATCCGAGTGGCTGGTGTTCGCATGAGTACAGGAACAAACACAAGGACGCGCAGGAGGCGAAGGAATGCTCAGACGCGAAAGCGGAGAACCTGCGCAGGCTCTATGGACTGCTGCACGGCCTGCCCGGCTGGCCAAAGGGTCGCGGCGCGGGCGAGTCCGCACCCTTGTCGGCAATATGCCTGTCGGGCGGAGGAATCCGCAGCGCCACGTTCAGTCTCGGCGTCCTGCAGTCGCTCGCCCGCAGCCGGTTACTGGGCAAGTTCGACTATCTATCGAGCGTTTCCGGAGGCGGCTACATCGCGAGCTGGCTGCGAACCTGGATGTACCGCGCCGGCACCAAGCAGGTGCTCGACGAGCTCGCCGGCGATACCGTCGATAACCAGGGGATGCGACATCCACAAGGCAAGGATCCGCTGAAACCGGAACCGCTGCCGGTGCGCAACCTGCGCAAGTTCAGCAACTACCTCACGCCGCGCCTCGGTCTGTTTTCTGGGGATACCTGGGCGGCGGCGGCGACTGTCGTGCGCAATCTCCTGTTGAACTGGCTGGTGATCGTTCCCTTGATCGCGGCGGTGATCGCCCTGCCGCTGGCATTCCTGGTCTTCGTCAAGAGTGCGGATCCCGCCGGCGTGCTGGGCGAGGGTCTGCTCGGCATCGCCCTCGCGGTGGAGCTCTTCGCCAGCACGACGGTGCACGTGTTTCGTCGCTCCCTGAAGAAGCCCGGAACGCGCGAATGGGTCTTCGTGGTCTTCTGCGCCATGCCGATCTGGATTGCAGCGGCATTGCTCTCCTGGGCCGCGGTGGAGCTCGAGCTGCCCTGGTCGATGGCCGATACCCAGGTCACGGAAGCGCAGACGCGGTGGCTGCAGCAGTTCGCGCTGCTCTGGTGCGTTGGCATACCCGTCCTCGGATGGCTCTTGAGCCATTTGCTGGCACCATTGCTAAGGCCATTGTTGTCGGCGGATCCCTCCGGCACGGAGAGCACCGCTGCACAGAGCTCCGCCACCGGAGTACGGGATCCCGCCGCCGCCGCGAAGGCCGAGGATTGGCGCCGGCCGTGGTTGCTCGAGCTGTTCGCCTTGATCGTGTCGGGGCTGGCGGCCGCTCCGCTTCTCGTCGTCATGGTCGAGAACCTGCTCGCCCGACTGCATGCGCGGCCGGAGTTTTTCGTGATGTTTGCCGTCCCGTTGCTGCTGGCCCTGTATCTGGTGGCGAGGACACTGTTCGTTGCGTTCACCAGCGCCGCGGAGGGCATCAGGCGCTACGCGAAACGCACGCCGGCGGAAGACGCCGACCGGGAGTGGTGGGCGCGCTTGTCCGGATGGCTCCTGCTCTTCGTCACGACCTGGATCGCCGTCACCGGCATCGTCTTCGTCGGCGGCTATCTGTTGCAGCGATTCGCCGACGTTGCAGGCAGGGTCCAGGCAGCCGTGGGCGGAATCGGCGGCCTGGCCGGAACCGTGGCGGCCTACATCGCGAAGAGCGACAAGACCCCGGCCAAGCCGGGTGAGGAACGCGAGCTCAAGGGTCCCCGCAAGTGGCTGCTGATCCTGACGGCACCGACGTTCGTGGCCTGCGTGATCGTGGTGATCACGTGGGGAGCGATGTGGCTGGGTGAACAGGTTACGGTCATCACGGGGATCTTCGACGTCGGACCCAAACTCCGTTCGCTCCCCGAGGAACTGTCGGTGTTCCTGGGCTGGTGGGTCATCGCGATGGGGTTCGCTCTGGTGATTCTCGCGGCGATCTTCGGCATGTTCGTCAACGTCAATCGATTCTCGTTGCACGGCATGTACCGCAACCGGCTGGTGCGCGCGTACCTGGGCGCGTCGAATCTCAACCGCAAGCCGGATCCCTTCACGGGCTTCGATCCGACGGACAACTGCAAACTACACGAAGTGTGGCTGAAGGATCGTTCGACGCGCCCGCTGCCGATCATCAATACGACTCTCAATCTCGCGCAGGGGTTGGAAGATCTCGCGTGGCAGGAACGCAAGGCGGAATCCTTCTCCATGACACCGTTCTTCTGCGGCAACTACCAGGGCGGCTACCGGCAATCGCGCTACTATGGCAGCGGCATCTCGGTGGGCACTGCGGTGACGATCTCTGGAGCGGCGGCGAACTCCAACATGGGCTACGCGAGCTCGCCCGCGCTGAGTTTCCTCATGACACTGTTCAACGTGAGGCTCGGCGCCTGGCTCGGCAACACGAATGACTACGGCGAGGGGTACTACAATCGGCCGGGACCCGGCCAGGCACTGCGCCCGCTGCTGAACGAGCTCCTGGGCCGCACCAGCGCGCAGAGCCACTACGTCAATCTCTCCGACGGCGGGCATTTCGAGAACCTCGGTCTGTACGAGGTCGTGCTGCGGCGCTGCCGCTACGTGCTGCTGTGCGACGCCGGCCAGGACGACGAATTCGGCTTCTCGGACCTCGGCAACGCGATCCGCAAGGTGCGCATCGACTTCGGCATCCCGATCGACTTCGAGCACAGGATCCACATCATGCCGCGTGAGGAGTCACGGCACCCGAAGGGCGAAACGGCCTTCTACTGCGCGACGGCGCGCATCAGGTACGCAGCGGTGGACGGCAAGGGCGTTCCGGATGGTGTGATCGTCTACATCAAGCCGACACTGCATGGCCCGAAACAGGTTCCATACGACGTGTACAGCTATTCCCAGCGCAGCAGCAAGTTCCCGCACGAGTCGACCGCGGACCAGTGGTTCAGCGAGTCACAGTTCGAAAGCTATCGCGCCCTGGGCGAGCACATGTTCAGGGCCTTGAGCCTGGTGTCAAGACGCGCTGCCGCGACAGGCGAGGCGACCTCTTCGGCGACGACGGCGACGTCGGTGCGCGGCGGTGTTGAATCGGCGGCGGGCGGCGACTCCGCGGCGGAGCCGACTTATGACGCGACCATCGAGGAGTTCATCATGCGGATGAGCGACGAAATCGAGGCGATCGCAAAGAGGGAGAGCGGAGCCAAGCCGTAGCTTGGACGGCACCTAGTAGCTGCTCGCCACGCGCACGCGATGTGGGTGATAAGGCAGCACTTCCATCAGCTCTCCGCCTTGGTGGCGTTGCTGCACGTGGCGCCAGAAATTCGCGGTCAGGATCTCGCCGTGCACGCGCAGGAAGGCCTGCTTGAGCGATTCCTCGAAGCCGAGGAACGCCATGAACGTCTCCGGGAACACATCGTTGTCGGCGACGTAGAACCAGGCCTCGCCGCGCATCTCGTCCTCGTCGTTGGTGGCCTGCGGCATGTCGCGGAAGCGGCAGTCCGTGATCTGACATAATTCGTCGTAGTCGTAGAAGATGACGCGGCCGTGGCGCGTCACGCCGAAGTTCTTGAGCAGCAGGTCGCCGGCGAAGATGTTGGTGTAGGCGAGGTCGCGGATGCACTGCCCGTAATCGAGCACCGCCTTCTCGGCCAGCTCGTGCGGGTGGTCGCGCAGATACAGGTTGAGCGGTGTCATGCGCCGCTCGATGTAGATGTGGTCGAAGATGAGGTGATCGCCGTCGACATGGACGGTGGTCTGCGTCTCGCTCATCAGCTCGGCGAGCAGCTCGGGCGCGAAGCGGATCTTCGGGATGCGCAGGCGACGGAATTCCTGGGCATCCACCAACCGTCCGGCGCGATCGTGCTTGAACACCATCTCGTACTTCGCCATGACCTCCTGGCGCAGGATGTTCTTGGGATAAGGGAAGCGGTCACGGATGATCTTGAACACCACGTCGAACGAGGGCAGGGTGAAACACACCATGACCAGCCCGCGCTCGCCCGGCGCGTGCACGAACGCGTCGTCGGTCTGCTGCAGGTGCCGGAACAACTCGCGATAGCGCTCGGTCTTGCCCTGTTTCGCGCGCCCGAGCACGGTGAACAGCTCGCTCACCGGTTTCTTCGGCAACATCGACTTGAGGAACACGACGGCTTCGCCGACGCGCTCCAGATCGACGTGAAAGTACGAGCGCGTGAAGCTGAAGACGATGCTCACGTCGCCTTCCGCCATCATCACGGCGTCCACCAGTGCGCCGCCGTCGGTGTTCTTGAGCGCAATGATCAGCGGCAGGGTCCAGCCGCGGCCCTGGACACGGCCGACCAGGTAAGCGCGCGTCATCTGGTAGAACACCGGCCGGATGATCTCCACGCGCTGTACTGCGCGCCGCTCGCCGATCTGCTGACAATGCGCCTGCACCTCGCCGGTCACGTGCGCCACGCTGCGATCGAAGTCCTTCCACGGAGTGCGGAAGCGGAAATCCGTCAGCACCTCCTCGAACAGCAGGTGCAGCGAGCCGCGATTGAGGTAGGAATTGGTGACGACCTGGGTGGTGATGCTGCCGAGCGGATCGAGGTCGAGCGCCACGTACTCGAGGTCGGGAGCGACGCCGACGGTGCCGAACAGCCGCCGCGTGATGGAGCTGAAGAAGGTCTTGGTGAACTCGCGGTCGGGCAGCGCTTCGATCAAGGCATTGAAGCGCTCACGGGTGTCGTGCCACAGCTCGCGATCGTGCGTGCGCTCGCCCAGCCGCTCCTGCATCTGCGTCACCGAGACGTTGACGAAATGATCGTACAGCTCGATGCGCTCGACCGCGTCCTTCTGGCTGCCGCGCCAGTCGCGGCTCTCGAAACGCTGCGGTGCGCGCCGCGTGATGGCGCGAAACTCGGTGTTGTAGTCGACGAAGGCCTGGGCGATCTCGCGCGCCGAGCGCGCCGCCAGCGAGCCGGGCGCGCGATGATCCGTTGTGACAGCCATTACTGTTTCGGCACGACGGGATTTATCCACATTTCCCCGTCACCCTTGCAGGCACACGACGTTCGTTGCTGGTCGTGCCGAATCTCAAGTGCCTCACCCCATGTTGCGGATCAACGCGTCGCCGAACTCGCTGGTCTTCACCTCTCTGGCGCCTTCCATCATGCGCGCGAAGTCGTAGGTGACCGTCTTCTGCGCGATGCTCTTGTCCATCGCGTCGATGATCAGGTCGGCCGCTTCCGTCCAGCCGAGATAGCGCAGCATCATCTCGCCGGAGAGGATCAACGAGCCGGGGTTCACCTTGTCCTGGTTCGCGTACTTCGGCGCCGTGCCGTGCGTTGCTTCGAACACCGCGTGGCCGGTCATGTAATTGATGTTGCCGCCCGGCGCGATGCCGATGCCGCCCACCTGCGCCGCGAGCGCATCCGAAAGGTAGTCGCCGTTGAGGTTCATGGTGGCGATGACGTCGAACTCTTCGGGGCGCGTCAGCACCTGCTGCAGCGTGATGTCGGCGATCGAATCCTTGACGATGATCCTGCCGGCCTTCTTTGCCGCATCCTGCTCGGCGTTCGCTTCCTTCTCTCCCTTCGCCGCCTTGGTGCGCTCCCACTGCTCCCAGGTGTAAGTCTGCTGCCCGAACTCGCGCTCGGCGAGCGCGTAGCACCAGTTGCGGAACGCGCCCTCCGTGAACTTCATGATGTTGCCCTTGTGCACGATCGTGATGCTCTCGCGCTTGTTGGCGATCGCGTACTGCACGGTGGCGCGGAACAGCCGCTCGGTTCCCTCGCGCGAGATCGGCTTCAGGCCGATGCCCGAGGTCTCCGGGAAACGGATCCTGGCGTACTGCTTGGGGAAGTGTTCCTTGAAGAGCGCCAGGAACCTGCGATCGTCGTCCGAGCCCGACTCGAACTCGATGCCGGCATAGATGTCCTCGGTGTTCTCGCGGAAGATCACCATGTCGACCTTGTCCGGGTGGCGCACGGGCGAAGGCACGCCCTTGAACCAGCGCACCGGACGCAGGCACACGTACAGGTCCAGCATCTGGCGCAGCGCGACGTTCAGCGAACGGATCCCGCCGCCGATCGGCGTCGTGAGCGGCCCCTTGATCGAAACCAGGTAGTCGCGGCACGCCTGCACGGTCTCTTCCGGCAGCCAGGTGTTGAACAGCTCGTTCGATTTCTGGCCGGCGTAGACTTCCATCCAGTGGATGCGGCGCCTGCCCCGGTAGGACTTCTCCACCGCCGCATCGAGCACCCGCACGCTGGCGCGCCAGATGTCCGGCCCCGTGCCGTCGCCCTCGATGAAGGGAATGATCGGCTGATCGGGAACCTGCAGCTTGCCGTTCGCGATCGTGATCTTCTGGCCGCCCGGGGGCGGGGTGATCTTCACTGCCTCGGCAGTCGACATCGTGCTCTCCTGAGGGGGCTGGCGCGGGATTTCGTTCGGCGCCCGCTTCGTCGCCCGCGACGGGCTGCGCATGCTAGCACAGCGATCCGTGACGGGTATTTGTCGCCAATTGATCGCCCCGTTACGATAGCCTCACCTCATGGCCCGACGCCTTTCAGTCATCCTTCTGGCGTTGCTGTCGGCAACCGGACCGGTGCTTTCCCCGGCACTGGCGGGTGCGAACGTCCCTCATTGCCACGCACAGGCAACTGGCGGTGCTGCTGCGCACGCGATGGCCGATCATTCCACGCAGTCTTCCGCCGCGCATTCCGGATCACACGTATCGCCGCCGTCCTTTCATGATTGCGGCTGCGACTGCACCTGCGCCGCGGGCCACGGCTGCTCGATGTTGGCGTGCCTGACCGGCATCGCGCCGGCGCTGATCCCCACGAGCCACGCACGCCCGGAGGTCGTTACGGCTTCCAACCATGCCCTGCGCCACGGCCCGCCACTTTCGCGTCCGCCCATCGCCTCCATCCGCTGACATTCGAACAACCGCGGTGCGTGGCGCTCGAGCCGTCGCGCACTGCACGGTATGGCCCGCGCGCCGCGAGCGCGCAGCGCGGGGCGTGTGGAGGACTTCATGAATCTCGCATCGATCGGGCCGCGCGCCGGCTGCGCCGTGGCCCTGGCTGTTCTCACCGGATGCACCTCGATCCCCGCAGATAGCGGTCGCGGCGACGTGAACGACTGGGTCAGGGCGCGCGGGCGCGTCCTCGCGCCGAGCGTTGACCAGGACGTCGCTTCTCTGGTGCGCGACGCGCTGCGGCAGCCGCTGACCGCGGACGAAGCCGTGCGCATTGCGCTGCTGCAGAACCCGGGGCTGCGCGCAACGTATGCGCGGCTGGGATTGGCCAGTGCCGATCTGTATGAAGCGGGCCGGCTCAGCAACCCGCGTCTGTCGGCGTCGCTGCTCAAATCGAGCGTCAGCGGCGAGCGGCTCACGCTCGGGCTGGCCCAGTCCTTTGCCGACCTGCTGCTCCTGCCGACGCGCTCGCGCCTCGGCATCGCGCAGTTCACGCAAGTGAAACAGGACGTGGCGCACGACGTACTGAGTCTGGCGGCGCGCGTGGAGCAGAGTCACTACCGCCTGGTCGGCGCGCAGCAGATTGCAGCCATGCGTGAGCTGACCGCAACCGCTGCCGCTGCCTCGGCGGAGCTGGCGCAGCGCCTTCAGGGCGCCGGAAACATCAAACAGCTGGAACTGGCGCGCGAACGTGCGGCGGCCTCGGAGGCGCGACTCGCAGCACTGGCGGCGCAGTCCGAGGTCATGGCGGCGCGCAGCGCGCATGCGCGAATTCTCGGGCTGCAGCCGGAAACACAATGGAGCGTCGAGAGTGCGCTCGCTGCGCCGCTTGCCGCCGAAGAGGACGTTGAGACTCTCGTCGCCCTGGCGCGGACCTCGCGGCTCGACCTGGCGGCGGCCCGCGGACGCATTCAGTCGATGACCGATGCCGAGCGCAGCGCCCGCCGCTCGCGCTGGTTCGGGAACGTCGATGTGGGCGTCGAGCGTGAGCGCGAACCCGACGGCGAGCGCCTGACCGGACCAACGCTGGCACTCGAACTGCCCGTGTTCAATCTGCGTGCGGGCGCAGCGATGCGCGCGGCCGGTGAGCTGGAGCGCTCGCGCGCCGAGCTCGCAGGACTCGAGCTGGAACGTCGTGCACGAGGTGCGTCTGGCGCACGCCCGCACGCGCGCTGCGCGGGGCAGGGCGGAGGAGTTTCGCGCCGTGCTGATCCCGGCGCGCGAGGCGATCGTCGCGCGCACTCAGGAGGAGCAGAGCTTCATGCTCGCAGGACAGTTCGAGCTGCTGGCGGCGAAACAGGCGGAGTACGACGCGTATGGGGGCTACCTCGAAAGCGTGCGTGACTACTGGCTGGCGCGCGTCGAGCTGGCCCAGGCCGTGGGCGCACGTTTGCCGGGAGGTGCGCCGTGATTTCCCGACGCGGTCTCATGAAGCTCTTCGGCGTCGGCAGCGCATCGGCTCTCGCTGCACCATTCCACGTCGCGCGGGCGCAGGCGCCGGAAACGGATGTCGCGCGCGCGGATTCATCTGCACTGCAAGCGCCATCCGCAGTGCGCCGCACGCGCGAGGGTTTCGTACCTGTGCGTACCCTCAATGGCTGGACGTTGCCGTACAAGATGAATGCCGGGATAAAGGAATACCACCTGGTGGCCGAGGAGCTCGAGCACGAGTTCGCGCCCGGTTGCCGCGCCAGGTGCTGGGGATACAACGGCACGACGCCCGGGCCGACGATCGAGGCCGTCGAGGGCGATCGCGTGCGCATCTACGTCACCAACCGCCTGCCCGAGCACACCAGTGTCCATTGGCACGGCGTTCTCCTGCCGAGCGGCATGGACGGCGTCAGCGGTCTCACGCAACCGCACATCGGGCCGGGCGAGACCTACGTCTACGAGTTCACGCTGCGCCAGCACGGCACGCACATGTATCACCCGCATGCCGACGAGATGGTGCAGATGGCCGTCGGCATGATGGGCCTGTTCATCATTCATCCGCGTCGCGGCGAGGCCTCCCCGATCGATCGCGACTACGCCTTGCTGCTGCACAACTGGGCCCTGCATCCGGGCACTTACCGTCCCGATCCGTCGGTGATGCTGGATTTCGATCTGTGGACCATGAACAGCAAGGTGTTCCCCGCGATCGAGAACCTGGTGGCGCGCAGCGGCGAGCGCGTGCGGGTGCGCATCGGCAACCTGTCGATGTGGAATCATCCCATGCACGTGCATGGCGTGCAGTTCTGGGTCACGGGTTCGGACGGCGGGCGATGGCCACGCTCGGTGTGGCGGCCCGAGGTCACGGAGCTGGTCGGCGTCGGCCAGACTCGCGATCTGGAGTTCGTCGCGGTGCCTGGCGACTGGGCATTTCACTGCCACATGGCGCACCACACCATGAACGCGATGGGGCACGGCATCCCGAACATGCTCGGGGCCGACCAGAGCGGTGTGGAGGAGAAGATCCGCGGCTTGTTGCCCGGCTACACAGCCATGGGCCAGGACGGCATGGCCGAGCACCAGGTGCACACCGAGATGGGCCACATGAAAGGTCCGGAGAACACCCTGCCGATGATGGCGGGCAAGGGCCCGTTCGGAAACATCGAGATGGGCGGCATGTTCACGATCATCAAAGTTCGCGACGACCTCGAGCGCGGCGACTATCGCGACCCTGGCTGGTACTCACACCCACCCGGCACTATGGCGCGGAAGATCTAGGCGTTGGGATCAGGCGCGTGTCGAGCCCGCGCCTGACCCCGACCCCTAGAACGTCACCGTCGCCGTCGTGCCGGCGGAGGTGCTGTCCAGCTTCACTACCCACCCATAGCGATCGCAGATGCGCTTGGTGAGGTAGAGCCCGACGCCGTAGCCGCCCGGGCGCGTGGTGAAATTGCGGTCGAATACCTGCTCGATGTGCTCGGGCGCGATGCCCGTGCCGGAGTCGCGGATTGCGAGGGTGCGCCCCTCGATCTCGCAGCTGATCGCGCCCGACGGCGTATGCGCGACGGCGTTGCGAAACAGGTTGCTCACCACGATGGTCACGAGGCTGCACGGCGCCTGCACGCGCAGCTCGGTCCTGCAGTGGCAGGCCAGCTCGACGGCGCGTCCGTTGAGCAGGTCGCGCTGATCCTCGACCACGCGCGGCACCAGCTCGCCCACGTTGCACATCTCGCCCGGATCGCTCTCGACGTGCGCTTCGCGCGACAGCATCAGCAGCGCATGGATGAATTCCGACATTTCCGCGGCCGCGCGCCGGATGCGGGTCAGGGCCTTCTGCGCGGCCGGCCGTTCGCGCGTCTGCTCGGTGAGGATCTCGGTGGCCCCCTGGATCACGGCGAGCGGCGTGCGCAGCTCATGACTCGCGGTGGCAGTGAAGGACTGCTCACGCTCCACCAGCGCGTCGAGGCGCTCGAGGAATCGGTCCACCGAAGCGGCGATGGGCGCCAGCTCGTCGCTGGAGTACTCCGCCGCGATGCGCACGTTGCGCTCGCGCGGATCGATGCGGCTGAGACGTTCCGCGAGCGAGGTGACTGGCGCGAGGATGCTGCGCGAAGCCCAGCGGGCCGTGAGAATGATGAGGACGAGCATCACGCCGAGAATCAGGATGAACCAGGCCCAGGCCAGCGCTTCGCGGCGCTCGTGCGGCGTCACGTCGTAGGAAATGTAGACGCGGCCGCTGGGCAGGTCGGCGACGAGCACCTGAAACAGCCGGCCCTCCACGGCAACGCGCGGATGATTGCCGGGCTGAAGTCCGGCCAGCTCGTGCGGCAGGTCGGCTGAGGTCGCGCGGTAGCTGCGCAGCGTCCGGGAGTTCGGCTGATTCGTCGAGTCGTGGTGCGCGACGAAATTCTCGTAGAGCGCCAGGTTGGTCTGCATCACGTCGTCCAGCAGCCCCTGCTCGACGCGTTCCTGGACCAGCGCCGCCCAGAACGCGAGCAGCACCAGCGTCAGTCCGACGCAGAACAGGATGCCCGCGAGAAAGCGCGAGCGCAGGCTAAGTTGCGTCTGGTTCGAGCGCTGCAAGCCGGTAGCCCTCGCCGTGATGGGTGTGGAGCAGCTTGGTCGCGAACGGTTTGTCGATGGCGTTGCGCAGGGCGTACATGTGGGCGCGCAGCACGTCACCGTCGGGCGGCTCGTCGCCCCACAGCTCGCGCTCGAGCTCGCGCCGGCTGACGACGCGATGCGAATTCTGCATCAGGAGCAGCAACAGGCGGCGCGTGCTGGGATTGAGCTTGACCGGCGTGCCGTCGCGCTCGGCGCCGAGCGTGGCGGGGTCGTATCTCAGTCCCGCCACGTGCAACACGCTCTCGCCGGCGCGCGGCGCAAGGCGGCGCATCAGCGCTCCGAGGCGCACCTCGAGCTCGATCAGCGAGAACGGCTTGACCAGATAGTCGTCGGCGCCCGCTTCGAAGCCCGCGACCTTGTCGACTACCAGGTCCTTGGCGGTGAGCATCAGCACAGGCGCCTGCACCTTGAGCTCGCAGCGCAGGTTGCGGCAGACCGCGAGCCCGTCCATTCCCGGCAGCATCACGTCGAGCACGATCACGTCGTGGGTGCGCCCCGCGGCGCGCTTCAGGCCGTCTTCGCCGTTGAGGGCGTGTTCGATGCGATGACCTTTTCCATTGAGGTACTCGCAGACATTGTCGGCAATGTCCTGGTGATCCTCGATGAGCAGCACACGCATGGGTGCAGTGTATGCGTAACCGGCGGCGTGGGCGTCGGCGGCGTCGGCATTGTCTTGTTTGGCAGCGCTATTCGGCATCGGTCTCACCATTATTGTCTAATACGTTGATTGTCATAAATCTTTCACCTTCTAGCCACCGCCCTGTCGCAGTGCGGCCCGAGGCTGTGCAGCGTCCGCACGTGCGGGCGTGGCCTGCCCGGCGATGACAGGAGATGCGATGACGGTCCTGAGTGCAACCGAGGTCCTGCGGCGCTGCGATGCCGCCGAGCTGTCGTTGTGCCTGTATCTCAACCGCGGCTGCGCCCGGCGCGGCGTGCGCGAGTTCTTTGGGGTCATCAGCCGCGTCGGCGACGGCGCGCTCTGGTACGTGCTCATCTTCGCATTACCGCTGCTGTATCCGCACGGCGGCCTGCAGCTTGCCATGCAGATGGCGCTGACGGGAATCGTCGGCGTGCTCCTCTACAAGGGGCTCAAGCGGACACTGGTGCGCGAGCGGCCTTTCATCAATTGCCGCGCAATTTCCCTCGGGACGGCGCCCCTCGACCGCTACAGCTTCCCTTCCGGTCACACGCTGCACGCGGTGTCCTTCACGACCCTGATGACGAGCCATTTCCCCGAGTCCGCCTTCGTGCTCGCGCCTTTCGCCGTGCTCGTCGCCGCCTCGCGCGTCGTGCTGGGGTTGCACTATCCGTCCGACGTGGCAGCCGGCGCATTGCTCGGGTTCGGACTGGCCTCGCTGAGCTTGCAACTGGTCGGCTAGCGGCACCGGACTGGGGTCCCACCGGACTGGAGTCCGGTACCTATGTAAAATTCAGTCCTTCTGTATCCGCAGAAGGGCTCCTCGTGGCGCGCACCCTGACCGCCAATCCCACCCGGCATGGCTTTCGCATGCCCGGTGAATTCGAACCGCACGCGGGCTGCTGGATGGCGTGGCCGGAGCGCAGCGACAACTGGCGGCTGGGCGCAAAGCCCGCGCAGGCGGCCTTTGCGGCCGTGGCCAGCGCCATTGCGCGCTTCGAGCCCGTCACGATGGGCGTTTCCCGCGCCCAGTTCGGTCACGCGCGCACGATGCTGCCGGCCAGCGTGCGGCTCGTGGAGCTCAGCACGGACGATGCCTGGATGCGCGACACGGGCCCGACCGTCGTCGTCAACGCGCGCGGCGAGCGGCGCGGCGTCGACTGGATCTTCAACGCCTGGGGCGGACTCGACGGCGGCCTGTATTTTCCGTGGGCGCAGGACGACCTCGTGGCTCGCAAGGTGCTCGAGATCGAGGGACTGGCGCGCTATCGGGCGCCGCTGGTCCTGGAGGGCGGCGCCATTCACGTGGACGGGGAGGGCACGTGCATCACCACCGAGGAGTGCCTGCTCAATCGCAATCGCAATCCGCAACTCGCGCGCGAAGAGATCGAAGCGCGCCTGCGTGCGTATCTCGGCGTGCAGAGCGTGATCTGGCTCGGCCGCGGCGTGTACAACGACGAGACCGACGGCCACATCGACAATCTGTGCTGTTTCGCGCGGCCCGGTGAAGTGTGCCTGACGTGGGCGGAGGATCGCCGCGACCCGCAGTACGCGATCTCGCGCGACGCCCATGAGCGCCTGGAAGCGGCGCGCGACGCGCAGGGACGCAAGTTCCGCATCCACAAGCTGCAGCAGCCCGGTCCGCTGCGCATGACGGCGGAGGAAGCCGCCGGCATCGATCGCGCCGAGGGCTCCCACGAGCGCCGCGCCGGCACGCGCCTGGCCGGCTCGTACGTGAATTTTTACCTCGCCAACCGCGGTGTGATCGTGCCGCTGCTCGATGCGCGGCGCGACAAGACCGCCCTGGCCGCGTTGCGCCGGATCTTCCCGGAGCGCGAGGTGGTCGGCGTGCCGGGGCGCGAGATCCTGCTCGGCGGCGGCAACATCCACTGCATCACGCAGCAGATCCCGCGCGGCGCGCGCCGCGTGCGGTAGGGAGAAGGCTGATGGCGGCATCGACAGGCAAGGGCGGATCGATTCGCGAGCTGCTGCGCGCACGACCGGGCGCGCGTATCGTGCTCGACGACGCGCTCGCCGACGCGACGCCCGGTGTAGACGAGCGCGACGACGCGGAGGATGAGTTCCCGAAGGTGCGTGAGAGGCTGGGCGAGCTGCATTACAAGTTGTATGCAGACGGCCGATTCGGCCTCCTGGCGATCCTGCAGGCGATGGACGGCGGGGGCAAGGACGGCACCATCCGCCGTGTCTTCTCGGCGTTCAATCCGGCGGGCTGTTCGGTGACGGCGTTCAAGGTGCCCAGCGCGGAGGAGCTCAGGCACGATTTCCTCTGGCGCATCCACAAAGCGGCACCGCCGCGCGGCACGATCGGCGCCTTCAATCGTTCGCAATACGAGGACGTGCTGGTGGTGCGCGTAGACGACCTGGCGCCGAAGGAAGTGTGGGGCGCGCGTTACGAGCAGATCAACGACTTCGAGCGCATGCTCGACGCCGGCTCCATCCGCGTGGTGAAGTTCCTCCTGCACATCAGCAAGGACGAGCAGCGCAAGCGGTTCGAGGCGCGGCTCGAGGATCCGCAGAGGGTATGGAAGTTCGACCCCGGCGATCTGGGGAAACGCCGGAAATGGGACGAGTACAAGGAGGCGTACGAGGATGTCCTCGCCAGGTGCAGCACTGCGATCGCGCCCTGGTACGTGATTCCCGCCAACCGCAAGTGGTATCGCAACTATGCCGTTGCGCAGGTCCTGCTCGAGACGCTGCAGGAACTGCCGCTGCAGTGGCCCAAGCCCAAGGTCGACCCGCGCAAGGTGGTCATTCCGGCCTGATCAGCTCGCGGCGGGCGAGATCGAGCCACTCGCGCTGCGCCTTGCGGTAGTGCCGCGGCGCCAGCTCCGCGGTGTCGAGCAGCTCACGCAGGATCGCCGCCGCCTGCGAGACATCGCCGCGCTGCTTGAGCATTTGCGCGAAGCGCACCCGTGCTTCCGCGCCCGGGTAGTACTTGCTCAGCGCACGGTATTCCTCGAACGCCTCGTCCGCGTTGCCTTCGCCTTCGAGCGCGCGCGCGTACAGCAGGTGACCGTCGGGCGACTTGAAGTCCGGGTTGTGCTGGATCAGCGCATCCAGCGTTTCGCGGCAGTCGCGGTAGTCGCGATTGGCGAATTGCGCGTTGGCGAGCCCGAGCATCAGCGTGGGGTCGTACTGGTAGATTCCCGTCATGGCGCCGCGATACGTGACGATCGCCTCCTGCAGCTGCCCCTTGTTCGCCTGTTCCTCGGCGAGCTTGCGCCGGCTGTCGACGTTCCCCGATAGCCGTACTTCGTTGGCGTACTGGCGCAAGTCCCGATCGGGATCGAGCGTGTTGCGCACGGCTCTGACGGCGCCTCGCGCACTGCGGCTGGAGCGCAGGCCCGGGATCACCTCGGCGACGATGTAGGCGACCGATCCGGCCAGCGGCAACAGGGCGATGGCCCAGATCCATAGGGTATTGCGGCCGGTGCGGATGACGTGAACGATGAGCGCGACCTGAACGGCAATCGAAAGAATGAGCAGCGGCATGTTCCCCTCGTTTTTTCCTTGCCACCCGACGTGTGGCAAAGGAAAAGCCTACCGAGCGTAGCCGATCTCCAGAAAAGCCGTGCGATCCCGGCCCGGAAAGTAGCGGTAGCTCCCAAAAGCGAAGTCGGCCCGATCGGCATAGGCCCGGTCGAATAGATTGTTGACGCGCACTGCCGCGTGCCAGGCCGGAAGGAACTGCCAGCCGAGACCGAGATTGACGAGCTCGTGACCGGCATAGCGGTTCTGGTTGCTCGCGTCCACGAAGTAGCCGCTGACCATCAGCACTTCGACGTTGGTGCGCCATTGCAGCGCCGGCCGCCATTCCAGGCGCAGCGAATGGACGTTGCGCGGGGCGGTGTCGACGTCGTTGCCGTTCCTGATCTGCTCGCCCGCCTCGGCACTGCGATCAAACCGGTAGCGGTGCCGGGAATGACTGCCCGCCGCACTTGCCCGGAAAGAACTGCCCGGCGACCAGCCGAGCTCGTATTCGATGCCGCGATGGCTGGTGCGCCCGTCGCTCACGTTGAAGGCATTGGCGTCGCGCAGGATCACGTGGCGCTTGTCGAGAGTGTACGCCGCCAGCGAATAGTCCAGCGCACCGGCAATGCCGCGTACGCCGAGCTCGATGCTGTCGACGCGCTCCGAATCGAGCTCGGCGACGCTCTGCTGCCGCTGCAGACGATAGAGCTCCGTCATCTCCGGTGCGCGAAATCCACGCCCGGCATTCAGATAGGCGCGATGCCGTGCATGAAATGCCCAGAGCAATGCGATCTTGGGAGCCAGGTTGGTGAACTCGTCGGTTCGGTCCGCGGGGCGGCTGAACAGGCAGCCGCCGAACGGGCAGGGCACGCCATTCTCGTCGGTGTTGCCCGCCAGCATGCGGTTGTCATAGTCGTAGCGCACCTGCTCCAGGCGCAGGCCGGCGGTCAGGGTCAGCGTGGAGCCCAGCGCCCGGTCGACCTGCGCGTAGCCGGCAAGAGTGCGGGCGTGGACGTCATAGTCGTAGTGCCGCCCGGCCGGCCGAATTGCCTGCGCCGCCGGCGTGCCCTCGGTGGTTGGACCGGCCTGCTCTTCCAGCAGGAAGCTGCTCGCTGCCTCCGCGTCGACGCCGAAAGTCAGGCGCGCCTCGTCCGCGCCACGGGCGAAAGTGAGGAACACCGCTGCGCTGTCCTGTCCGTTCTGCTCCAGCGGCTTGCCCAGCAGGAAATGCTGCAGAAAATCCATGCGCGAGCTGCGCATGGTCGCGCGCACGTCGACGCGCCGGGACTCGCCGGCGCTCCAATGCGCCGTGAGCCGCGCGCTGTGCGCATCCCGAAATGCCTCGGGATTGTCGTTCGAACGGCGCAAGGTCGGATCGCGATAGGCCTCGAAGCCCTGGATGAAACCGGCCGTTTCCTGGTTGAGGTTGGTGGCGGCGAGACGCACGCGCAGCGTGCTGGCGTCGAAACGATGCGTGAGCGCTGCGTTGAGCTTGGCCTCCTCGAATCCGGAATCCGCGCGAAACCCGCCGTCGTGCGTCCAGTGTCCGAGCAGGCGCCAGTCCGTAGTGCCGTTGCCGTCGCCGGCGACGGCACTGCCCGGGTGCGATACGTCGCCGCGCAAGCGCGCATAGTCGTCCGATCCGCCTGCGATACTGCTGCGCAACCCCGGGCGCTCGGCCGGGTCTGCGAACAGGACATTGATCGTGCCGTGCATCGCATTCGATCCGTACAGGACTGAGCCGGGCCCGCGCACGATCTCGATCGCGTCCGCCTGCTCGCTGTTGACCTCGAACAGATCGTTGACGTTGCAGAAGCCGTTGGGCCGGATCGGGATGCCGTCCTCGAGGATCAGAAAGGCGCCGCAGGAACCCGGGCCCGCGAGCACGGGGGAGCGCAAGGCTGTGAGGCTCTCCTGGCCGTTGCCGCGCTGGATCATCGTGCCCGCGGCGCGATTCATGACCTCCGCGTGGTGCGTGGCGCCACGCCAGGCGATCTCGTCGGCAGACAGGCGCGTGATGCTGCCCGGATGATCGAGCAACGGCTCTGGCACGCGCGTGGCTGTAACTATCAACTGCCCGCTGGTGGGAAGTCCCTCGCCCAGGGTTGCTGCCGCCGGCAGGAGCAGCAAGCTCGCCAGACTCGCGCCACGGATGCATTCCTTGCCCATGTCGGCGTCCTCACGGTTGCGCTGGGTCGCGCGGCAATGCGAAAGCGACCACGGCATCGCCCTGATCGGTGCCGAGTCCGCCGTGGCCGCCCGCGGCGATGACGACGAATTGCCGGTTGCCGGGCCCGGCGCGATACGTCATCGGTGTTGCCTGGCCGCCGGCCGGCAGCCGCCCCTTCCAGAGTTCCTTGCCGGTTTCGACATCGAAGGCGCGCAGATAGTTGTCCATGGCCGCGCCGATGAAGACGACGCCGCCGGCGGTGACGATCGGGCCGCCTGCTCCCGGCGTGCCGAGCGTGCGCGTGGGCACGAAGAAAGGCGCGAGGTCCTGCGTCGACCCGAGCGGAACCTGCCACTTGATCGTGCCATGGCGCAGGTCGACCGCCGTCAGCGAGCCCCAGGGCGGCGGCGTGCAGGGCAGGCCGAGCGGTGACAGCAAGGCTTCGCGGCGCATGCCGAAAGGCGTCCCGGATTGGAGCGCGAATTCCGATTCGGGAAAGTCCCCGGAACGCGCCTGGGGACGCACCTGCTCGGTTTTCAACAACGTGACGACCATCGGCAGCTGGCTGACCGGGACGATGGCCCACTGTCGCGCGCTGTCGAATGCGAGCCCGCCCCAGTTGCTGCCGCCGGCGTAGCTCGGATACAGGATCGTGCCTTCGAGGCTGGGCGGCGTGTAGATGCCCGCGGAACGCAGGCTTGCGATCAGCTCGCGGCAGCGGCCGCGATCCCAGAAGGTGAGACCCCAGGCATCCTCGGGGCGAACGCGCGCATGCGAGACCAGCGGCGGCGGCGCTACGGGAAAGGGCTGCGTCGGGGACGCATCCTCGCCGGGGATGTCCGATTTGGGTACGGCGCGCTCTTCGATGTCGAAGAGCGGCGCGCCGGTCTCGCGGTCGAACACGAACACCAGCCCCATCTTGGTGGCCTGCACGACGGCCGCCACGTTCTTGCCGTCGTGCTCCAGGTCGACGAGCACCGGCTGCGAGGCGACGTCGTAGTCCCACAGGTCGTGATGCACGAGCTGCTGGTGCCAGACCACCTTGCCGGTTGCGGCGTCGAGCGCGACCAGTGAATTGGCGTAGCGGTTGGAACCCAGGCGCTCACCGCCGAAGAAATCAGGGCTGGCCGATCCGGTCGGAACGAAAACCAGGCCGCGCGCCGGATCCACCGAGATGATCGACCAGGCATTCGCGGCGCCGGTGCGCTGCGCGGCGGCCGGCGACCAGTCGCGGCTCGCCGGATCGCCCGGAGCAACCGGAATCGCATCCCAGGACCAGCGCAGTCTGCCGCTGCGCACATCGAAAGCGCGCACCGTGCCGCGCTCGACGTTGACCGCGCGGTTGTCGCCGATCGCCGAGCCGACGATCACCAGGTCCCTGTAAATCGCCGGAGGCGAAGTGACCAGGAAGTCCTCGGCATCGCGCACGCGCACGCCGGCGGTGAGATCCACCGCGCCGCCGCGGCCGAAGCCCACGCACGGTTGCCCGCTGCGCGCGTCGATCGCGATCAGGCGGGCATCGAGCGTTCCCATGAAGATGCGCTGGCTGCACGGGCCGATACCCTTCGGAAACGGATCGCGCCACGCACTCACTCCGCGCGAAGTTGCCTCGGAATAGCGCCGCCCACGATCGATCTTCGGGTCGTAGCGCCAGCGCTCGCGGCCCGTCGCCGCGTCGAGCGCGATGGCGATATTGGTCGGGGTGCTCAAGTACAGCGTCTCGCCGATCAGGATCGGCGTTGCTTCGAACGCCAGCTTGTCGGCGCGCGCGAAGCCCTCGCCGAGCTCGCCGGTGTGGTAGGTCCAGGCGACTTCGAGCTCGGCGACGTTGTCGCGATCGATCTGCGCGAGGGCGGAATATCGCTGGCCGAACTCGTCGCCGCCGTACGTCGGCCAATCGCCGGCTTCCTGGGCGTGACCGCGAACGCTCAGCGCGCAAAGGAGCGCGAGCGACCATTGCAGGATCGAAGGCAGGTGCGGCATGACACTCGCGTCGTCGTAGATCGGGCCGGGCTCGGGGCGGAGCCGCATCTTACCGGGGTGCGGACGAATTCGGCGAGAGCGCTGCGTGCTACCATTCCGCCACAAAGAAACCTTGCACCCTCGATGCCCCAGCCGTACGCCGCCTTCGCACACCGCATCCTGCTCGGCGCGATCCTTCTCGTTACCGCGGTGCTGCTCGTCCCGATGGGCCTCGCGGCGCCGTTGCCGGATGCGTCGCTGGCGCCGCAATCACAGGCTTCCGGGGCACTCGAACCTTCTGCACAGACGCCGGTGCCAACCGCCGCGCGGGTTGAAGACGGGAATCGGCCTCGCATCGGCCTCGTGCTTAGCGGAGGCGGCGCGCGGGGCGCAGCACACGTCGGGGTGCTCAAGGTGCTCGAGGAACTGCGCATTCCAGTCGACGCCGTGGCGGGAACGAGCATGGGAGCCATCGTCGGCGGCCTGTATGCCTCGGGACTGTCCGCGGAGGAGGTCGAGCGTGCGTTGACCTCGATCAACTGGCAGGACGCGTTCACCGATCGCACTTCGCGCGCGGCACTGACGTTTCGCCGCAAGCAGGACGACCAGAATTTCCTGGTGCGGCTGCCGCTCGGCCTCAAGAAGGGTCAGTTCATCCTGCCCAAGGGCCTGATCCAGGGGCAGAAGCTCACGCAGATCCTGCGCAGCCTCACTTATCCCGTGAGCGCGGTGGATGATTTCAACCAATTGCCGGTCCCTTACCGCGCGGTGGCCACGGACATCGAGACGGGCCAGGTGGTGGTGCTCGATCACGGCGACGTGGCGACGGCCATGCGCGCCAGCATGTCGGCGCCGGGCGTGTTCGCGCCCATCACGGTGGACGACCGCTTGCTGATCGATGGCGGCATCACCGCCAACCTGCCGATCGATGTGGCGCGCACGCTGGGCGTAGACCGGCTGATCGTCGTCGATGTGAGTTTCCCGCTGCTGCCGCGCGACAAGCTCGCCACCGCACTCGAAGTGTCGAACCAGGCGATCGCGATCATGGTCCGGCGCGAAGCGCTGCAGCAGCGCGCCACGCTGGGCGCCGACGACATCGTGATCGATCCGCCGCTCGGCGACGCCTCATCCGTGGATTTCCGCCGCGTGCGCGAATCGATCGCCGTCGGCGAGAAAGCGGCGCGCGAGATGGCGCCGCGCCTGGCCGCGCTCACGCTCGATCCCGAAACCTACGCCCGGTACGTGGAGAGCCGGCACCGCCGCGCTCCCGCGGAGCCGCGTATCGATTTCGTGCGAGCGGGCCCGCGTTCGCAGCGCTACGCCAGGACCATCGAAGCGACGTTCGAGCCCTTCGTCGGCCGGCAGCTGGACCTGAGCGAGCTCGAGGAGCGCATCCAGGCGCTGTATGGGCTCGACAACTTCGAAACCGTCGACTATCGCCTGGTGTACGACGGTGAGCGCACGGGACTGGAGATCGCCGCGCGGCGCAAGTCCTGGGGGCCCAACTACGTGCGCTTCGGCATGAACCTGCAGGATGATTTCGAAGGCAACAACAGCTTCAACGCGGCGGCGCGTTTCATCGTCACCGAGATCAACCAGCTCGGCGCCGAGTGGCTGAGCGACATCCAGATCGGCGGTAACCCGCGCTTCTTCACGGAGCTCTACCAGCCGCTCAACTACGGCTCGCGGTTCTTCATCGCCCCGCAGCTGGAGCTCGAGGCGCGCAGCGTGCAGGTGGTCGACGACCAGGCGGGCATCGCGGAATACCGCCTGCGCGGCGGCACGGCGGGGCTGGACTTCGGGCGCGAATTCGGCAACTGGGGCGAGCTGCGCACCGGAGTGCGGCGCGGTTATGGCAACGCGCACCTGCGCATCGGCGACCCGACCCTGCCGGAGTTCGAATTCGATCTGGGCGAGCTGTTCGTGCGCTTCTCCTACGACAAGCTGGACAACGTCAATTTCCCACGCCGGGGCGGGGCGTTCACGCTGCAGTGGACGGCACCACGTGAGGCGTTGGGTGCCGGCTCCGGCTCCTCCGACCGCGTGGAAGTCGATTGGCTGGGCGCGCAATCCTTCGGCAGGCACACGCTGCTCGGCTGGATCTCGGGCGGTTCCACGCTCGACAGCGAGGACGCCGCGGTGCAGGACTTCTTTTCGCTCGGTGGATTCCTGCGGCTCTCGGGCTTGCAACAGGATTCGCTCTCCGGGCCGCACTACGGCATCGCGCGTCTCATCTATTACCGCCAGATCGGCCGCCCCGGGCCCGGCTTTCTGAACGTGGCCGCCTATGCGGGCGCCTCCGTGGAAATCGGCAACGTCTGGGAACGGCGCGGCGCTGCGAGCTTCGGCTCGGCGCGCAAGGACGGCAGCATCTTCCTGGGGCTCGACACGTTTTTCGGCCCGCTTTACCTGGCCGCGGGCCTGGATGACGAAAAGGAAACTGCCTTCTACCTGTTCCTCGGCCGGACGTTCTAGAGGAGAATTCCCCATCTCATGGCCGTCGTTCACCCCCACAACCTGCGCAAACCCATCCACGTCGAGCAGCGTCCGTACGGTATCAACGTCACGCTGCGCGAGAGCGATCCGTTCCGCAACCTGCTCGGTCCCGAGTGGCAGAAGTTCCACTGGTTTGCAACCGCGCGCGAACGCGACCTGGCGCTGGCGGAGATGAGCCGCAAGCACGAGTATTCGCGGCAGGGCGATACTCCGGCGCTGGTCTTCACCAAGGTGGAGAAGCTCGCGGAGAGTCGCGGCCTCTAGGACGGTGCCGGGCCGGGGTCTCCCCGGCCCCGGCGGGGTATGCGCCGACGTATCCGGAACGCGCCTTCGACGATCCCGCCCTGGCCGCCGCGCGCCGCGCCGTGGACCTGGTGCTGACCGGGCACGACCCGTTCCCGGCGCTGGCCGTCGACCGGCACTGGAACATGATTGCCGCGAACGATGCGACGCAGCGGCTGATGGCGGGAATCGATGCCGCAATGCTGATCCCGCCGGTCAACGTGTTGCGCCTCAGCCTGCATCCCGACGGCCTCGCTGCGCAGATCCGCAATTATCCGCAGTGGCGTGAGCACCTGCTGGTGCGGTTGCGCCACCAGATCCAGGCCACCGCCGATCCGATTCTCGCGGAGCTGGCCGCCGAGCTGGAAAGCTATCCGATGCCCGCGGGCGCAACGGGTGAAACAGGGAGTGCGGATGAATTCGGCGGAGTCGTCGTGCCGCTGCGGCTGCAAACGCCTGCCGGAGTCTTGTCGCTCTTCAGCACCACCACTATTTTCGGCACACCGGTAGACGTCACGCTCTCCGAGCTCGCGCTCGAAGCGTTCTTCCCCGCAGATGCCGCCACGGCGGAGCTGCTGCGGCGGCTGGCTGGCGGCACCGGACTCTAGTTGTTGAATTGGAGTCCGGTACCTTCATCGATACCTTCTTCTGTCGCCCGCGCCCTCGCGATCCGCCCAGCCCAGCAGGCGCCGCGTCACGAAGAGATAGACCTTCTTTCCGCTAGCCATCCAGGCGCGCGCCAGCGGCGAGGGCCGTGCAAGAATGGCGCGCTCGCGGCGCGTGAGCCGCTCCGGGCAGTACGTGCGCTTGTGCTTGAGCAGGTGGCGGATGTCATCGCGCGCCAGCATGCGAAACAGGCGCCCGCGGCGCCGCGAGACGAGGGCGAGCTGGAAATCGACCAGCGCCGGTTGGCGCGCCGGAGTGACGAGCCAGTTGGGCTCCTTGGCCAGATCGTTGTGCGCGACGCGCGCACGGTGCAGGCGGCGCAGCAGCCGCATTGCCGCCCGGAAATAGGCCGGGTCGCGGGGCCGCGCCTTGTGCATGGGTTCGCCTTCGATCCACTGGCGCAACAGCACGCCGCGCTCGAACCCGGCAAGCGCCGGCACTCCGTGCGTGCCCGCCAGCGCACGCAAGGCCTTCGCTTCGCGCCGCGCCAGGTGGCGCGCGAGCCACCCCAACCACCAGCGCGCCGCGCGCGTGTCCCGCATCACCAGCAGTGCGATTTCATCGCCCTGTCGCTGTTCGACGCGCTCCACCGTGCCGAACAGGTCCGACTTCAGGCGCATCAGGGGCCTCCGAATTGCCGCCGCCCGCTCGGGACGGAGGCGATTCCCGGCTAGCTGCGCGGTTTGCCGTTCAGGTAGTCCACCGCGACCTGCAGCAGCGCGCGCAGCCCGGGCTGCAGGCCGGTCTCGTCGATGTAGAAATACGGCGAGTGATTCGCGGGCACGGTGAGCAGGTTCTCGCCGGGCGGGGTGATGCCGACGTAGAAGAACACGCTCGGGACCTTGGCTGCGTAGTAGGCGAAATCCTCCGAACCCGTGATCAGCGGCAGGATCTTTACGTTGTCCGCGCCGACCACCCGCTGCAACGAGGGTAATACGCGTTGCATGAGCTCGGGATTGTTGTAGACCACGGGATTGGGGTCGTCGCCGAGCGTGAAGGTCGCCGTCGCGCCGTTGGCCTCGGCGGTGTGCGTCACGATCCGCTCGACGCGCTCGAGGATGTCGGTGCGCTGGTCGCGGTCGAAGGTGCGGATCGTGCCGAGCATCTGCACCTCGTCGGGGATGATGTTGTGCCGGATGCCGCCCTTGATCGCCCCGACCGTCACGATCGCCGGATTCTCGGTGATGTCGACCTGGCGGCTGACCACGGTTTGCAGCGAGGTGACGATCTGCGCCGCGGTCACGATCGGATCGACGCCCTGCCAGGGACGCGCGCCATGGGTCTGCCGCCCGGAGACGACTACCTTGAAGCGGTCCGAGCCGGCCATCAGCGGGCCGGAACGATAGCCGAGCACACCGGTGTGGAGCGAGGAGGTCACGTGCAATCCGAAAGTGGCTTCCGGCTTGGCGATGTCGAAGATGCCTTCCGCGAGCATTTGCTTGGCGCCGCCGGTCTCGCCCTCCGGGGCGCCTTCTTCGGCGGGCTGGAAGATGAAGAGGATGGTGCCCGCAAGGTCCGCCTTCATCGCCACCAGCGCTTGTGCGGCACCCATCAGGATCGCGACGTGCGCATCGTGTCCGCAGGCGTGCATGACGCCGACCTGCTCGCCGCGATACTCGGCCGTCGCCGTCGACTTGAACGGTACGTCGGTCTTTTCGGTCACCGGCAGCGCATCCATGTCGGCGCGCAGCGCGATCACCGGTCCGGGTTTGCCGCCCTTGAGCACCGCGACCACGCCCGTGTGCGCGATGCCCGCCTTCACGTCCAGGCCGAGAGAGCGCAGGTGCGCTTCGACTTTCTGGGCGGTGCGCACTTCACGATTGCTGAGCTCGGGATGCTGGTGGATGTCGCGCCGCCACTCGATGATGCGTTTCTCTCCGTCGCGCGCCAGCTTGTCGATCTCGGCCGGCGCCAGGGTGGCGGCTCCGAGCGGCGCAGAGGCGATAGCGCCGAGTGTGGCAATCAGGAGGAGAAGCGAAGCGGGCGCTGTCATGAAGTCCTCACTCTAAGAGTTACCGGGATAGCATTCGTTGCATGACTCGCGAACTGACGAGTCATGCAACGAATGCTATCCCGGCACCTCTACTGCAGCTAGGCCTTGATGACTTTCTCGTCGCCGCCCTCTCGGGCGCGCTTGCCGGCCTCGATGATGGCCTGCGTCCGTCGCAGCGTGAAGGAATTGGGTGCGAGCAGGAGCCCGGATTGCACGTCGCCGAGCGCCGCGTCGTGCCGTCCCTGGCCGAGGTGAACCGCGGCGCGGTTGTTCCAGGTCCGCCAGTTGCCGCGATCGATCTCGAGGGACTGGTCGCAGGCTTGCAGCGCCAGGGCGAACTCTTTGAGCGCCGCGTAGCCTGCGCAAAGATTGGACAGCGCGGCGGCAACGTCGCGCGGTGAATTGGTTTCCTTGAGCCCGGTGAGCGTGAGCTCGACGCCTTCGCGGTACTGCCGGTTGCGCATGGCTTCGGCGCCGGCAATCAGGTTCGCGTTGGGGCTGCCGATCACCGTGGTCGAGTTACTCACCGGCACGTCAGCGGCTGCCGGCAGGCCGAGCGCCAGCACCACGAGCGATACGATTGTCGTAAGAGCTTTCACCGCTCGTCGAGAATACCCCAACGCTCGTCGGAAGAGAGCCTCCCGGCGATGCCGCGCTGCGATATGCGTCACAGTCGCGAGATTCACTCCGGCGCGGCAATTGCCTACACTTCGCGCCGTTCGATGGGGAAGCAGCCATGACGATGGGTCAGATACGCATTGGGCAGACGGGCGTCGTAGCAACGCTGCTGGTGCTGGCGGCCTGTGGGCGGGACGAACTGCCGCCGCGATCGACCGTGGAGCTGATGGACGATCCCGTCATGCTCCAGGCGGTCCTGGGTCGCTGCAATCAGGGCGATACCTTGCACGATCGCGAGTGCCGCAACGCGCGCGAGGCCGTGGAGCGCCTGGAAGCCGACCAATCGGTGGAGCTGGTCAAACGCAAGGAGGCGCAGACGCAGTCCGACTTCGAGCGGGCCCGCGAACAACGCCGGCAGCGCGAAGAGCTCGAGCTGCGCCGCCGGGAAGCCAGCCAGAGCGTCGATCCCTACACCATGCCGCTGGTGCAGGATCCGGCACCAGAGCAAAAACCGGGCGAAGTGCCCGAGTCCGCGTTCAGCAAGCCCCCGAACTGAGTCGTGAGGCTCACCACAGCGTCAGCAGCGTGGGCAGCCATCCTTGCGCGCGCAGCGCGTCCAGCAATTCGAGCAGCGCGAAGATCATGATGAACGAGCCCGCGTCCCAAAACGCCTTGGCATAGACGGGCACGTTCACCTCGACTACTGCCGGCCGCGTAGCAGCGCGCAGCGCCGGCAGCAGCCGCGGCACTTCGGCGCAGTAGCGTCGGAATGCCTCGCCGTGGCTCGATAGCAGGATCTCCTCTTCGGCGAAGATGGCGCGCAGATAGAGCGCGAGCAGGACGATCGCGGTCGCGATGGTCAACACCACGCTGCCGGTGGCAAGGCCGATGCCGATACCACCGAGCAGCGATAGCGCATACAACGGATTGCGGCACAGGGAGTACGGCCCGACGGTGACGAGCCGCGATTCCTTGTGGCCGGCGATGAAAGCCGAAGTCCACAGCCGGCCAAGCGCCGCCGCCGCCATCAGCACCAGACCGGCCACGTCGGCAAGCGCGCCCGCAAGACCCTCTGCACAGGGTCGGTCGCTGACGGCGACGAGCGCCAGGATCAGCACGTACCACGCCAGCGTGAGGCGCAGACGCGGAGTGCTCGCCGATGCCGTCATGCGCTCATTCGCCGCGCTCGATGAGCTCCAGCAGTTCCTGACTCGGCCCGCGCATCAGCATGATGCGGGCCGGCGTGCCGTTGCCGAGCGCCACGTGCGTTGGGCGCGTCTTGATCTCAACGTCCAACGCGCGCAGTTGCCCTTCGAGGGCGTCCAGATCCTCACACGGCAGGCTGAAGAGGTTGATCCCCAGCCGGCCGGGTGCCATGCGTTGAGGCACGCCGTCGGCCCCGCCGGCAAGTCGGCGAACGGGTTCGCGAAATTCCTCGGCCAAACCCTCCTCCAGAGTGCACGTCAGCCCCAGGCAGTCGTGGTAGAAACGCCGGCTCGCTGCGGCGTCGGCGGCGCGTTCCAGGGCCGACTCGGGCTGGAAATCCCGCAAAGGCACCCCGACATCCGCTTCATACTGGGCAAGACGCACGCGGCCGAAGGGCCTGCCGTCGCAGGACAGCTCAACGAGACGCACGTCGGCATGGACGGGATAGCGCCAGGCGCTGAGCAGGCTCACCGAGGCGCGCGTGTCGGACTCGATGCGCATACCCTTGATGCGGCGAAACTCCGCCAGCGCCGTGTCGAGATGACCAACGCCGACCGTGACCGATTCGAGCCCCGGGATCATGGTGGAATTCTAGCGTCAGTTGAGCGTCATAATCCGGGCATTGTGCCGGTGTCATCACGAGGTGAAGAATGCTCTCCCTTCGAACCAAGACACAGATGCCGACGCGCGAGCAGGCCCTGGCCGGGCGCAGCACGCCGTTGCGCGTACCCGAAAAGCATTTCGTCAACGACAACCGCATCGTGCCGCCGTTTCCGCCGGGCCTGCAGTCGGCGCTCTTCGGCCTGGGTTGCTTCTGGGGCGCGGAACGCAAGTTCTGGCAGATCCCCGGCGTCTATTCGACCGCGGTCGGCTACGCCGGCGGCTTCACGCCCAATCCGACTTACGAAGAGGTCTGCAGCGGCAAGACCGGCCACAACGAAGTGGTGCGCGTGATCTACGATCCCGAGCGCGTCAGCTACGAGCAGCTGTTGCGCACCTTCTGGGAATCGCACGACCCGACGCAAGGCATGCGCCAGGGCAACGACGTCGGCACGCAATACCGCTCCGGCATCTACGTGGCGGACGAAGCGCAGCGCCGCGCGGCCGAGCTGTCGCTCGACACATACCAGGCCGCGCTGAAGCGCGCCGGGCTCGACGCGAAAATCATGACGGAAATCGTCGATGCGCCGGAGTTCTACTATGCCGAGGACTATCACCAGCAGTACCTGGCAAAAGATCCAGGCGGTTATTGCCCGGACCATTCGTGCGGCGTTCCTTACAAATAAAGGGGTTATGGCGTGACCGTGGTTTGACTGCGGAATTCCCGAGTACCCAAAACCATCGAAAAGTCGTTACCCGTCTACCGAATCTCTAGCGATTTTTCGGCTCGAGAATAGTCCTCGGTGAAAAGGATAAGGGCCTGCTCGATCCGATCAAAGAGATTCGAAGTGCGTTCTCCAGCGACTAGAAGTGAGCCGAAGTGCAGCGCCCAGTGCTATTTCTGTCCGTCACGACATTGATAGGCGTAGGTCTCGACGGCATCGGGTACCGGCTGGGTTTTGACGAGAAGTGCCTCCGCATCACGCTCCACGATTTCAACGTCGGGCTTGGCTAGCCTCTGTAGTTGCTTAAGCCCAAATGCAGAAACAGGGTCGCCGAGTTTCTCGCCCAGCCTGTACCAGGCAGCAGACTTCTGGAAGTTCACATTCCCTACCAGACAGCCCTTGTCTGGAAATCCACACTCATCCTCCGCGGCGCTACGATAGCGCCCAGCCGTCATATAAATGAGGAACGTGTGGCCGTTCAGGCGATACTGTTCCAGTGCGACCTCTTCCGCCTCAGGCACGCGGGTCAGCCTTGCATCGGCGCCATCGGCTAGACGGCCACACAACGTCTTGGCCGCTCCCGCATCCCCTGTTGCCGCCATGCATCGGAGTTGCTCATCACTCGCCCGGTGCAAAGACGAATTTAGGCGGCTGCCCCAACCATCGGATTCGTAGCCGAACTTCACACGCTCTGTAAGCGTGGCAGACCTTTCGGCGGGCGACTTTCCTGGGGGTAAGGGCGTTGCAGAAGCCGATTGACCGCCGTCTGGCTGCTGCGCGAACCCTGTGGCGCAAATCGCTACCATTGTGATGCTGAGCGCTTTGATTAGGGCATTCATGAAGTGCACTCCTTCGCTTGTGACGCCGTGCTTCAGACAGAGATACTGCACTCTGTCCAAGTTACTGTGCGTTTGTATTGCACAAATGGCTCAGTGAGAGCCAAATGGTCGTATTCGAAGTTCCAAAGCCTCTGCTCGCTGATTGAGCATTCGCAGTACTGGTAACACCCGTGCTGCTCGCCTTTTTCCCTTATGAGATCCGTCGATGGATGTTCGTCTCGGTCCTGGTGGTAGTTCGCCCAAGCTTCAGCGTACTCCTTGGCACCTGCTTGTCCGTACGCACAGTCGCCTTGCGGCCCGTCGTTGCAGCAGTGGCCATCGTACGTCCAAGTGGCCGCGCTCGCCGGCGCGGCGCTGAACGACAACACGATGGAAATAATGAGAGCGCTGATTCTTGCGTTCATGACCAACTCCCTGTTGCTCTAATACTGTCGTGCCAGTACGTGGGTTGAATTCTAGGCACAGCTGCGCATCGACCTTTTTTCGCCCAAGCAGGAGTTGAAGGTGTGGCCCCGCTTGTCTACCGAAGCGCGTAATTGTATGCCAACTGATTCTCTACCGCGACATCACGACCAACGACGTAGCTGATTGAACGGAAAGACAGAAAGTTGTTCACCAGATATTCCCACCAGCAGTATCTGGCGAAGAATCCGCAGGGTTATTGCGGGATCGGGGGATGCGGAGTTGCTTATTCCTCGGCGGGTTAGAGAACGCTGACTAGATCTTCCTGATTTGTGCGACCTTTCGACCGGCGCTGATCTCTACCGGTGCTATCACACGAAGGAAAGCATCCGGGAAGGAATCGCCTGGCCCTGGGTAGCACTGCGGCTCGTCGTTGAGCTGAACTGCCCATCAGTCACTTGACCGCCGTTGGTGGGCTGCAGGCGATCTCAAGGACCTGTCGATTCCGGCCTCGAATCAGTTGGAACCCCTCAAAGGGAACCGCAAGGGCGAGTACAGCATCCGGATCAACAAGCAGTGGCGCATCTGCTTCAAATGGAAGGATGGCCACGCTTCCGACGTCGAGATCGCGGACTATCACTGAGCAAGAGGACGATGGTTATGGCAGCAAGAAAGCTCAAGCTCGCTCATCCGGGCAGGATTCTGCGCGAGGAGTTCATGGAGCCCGTGGGCCTTTCGGCCTTTGCGCTCGCCAAGGCGCTCGATGTGCCGCTACCGCGGGTGAATGACATTGTGCGTGAGAAGCGGGCGATCTCTCCGGAGATGGCCGTGTTGCTATCGGCGTACTTTGGCACTTCCGACGGTTACTGGATCAATCTGCAGGCTCACTACGATCTCGAGGTGGCCAAAGATAGAGTCGGCAAACATGCCGCGCGAATACACCCGCACCCGCACGACGAGAGCGGCGCTTTGCAGCCGATCTGAAAGGAGAGCCACCCAGCGACTACGCATCGCCGATTCGATGCGCTGGATGACGTCGAATTGACCGCGCTTCGTCATGAGCGCCGAGGATGCGACCGCTGAGAGAGCATGGCCACTCGCGCACATACTTGGAACTCGAGCGGTGTCAGGTAGTCAAGGCTCCGGCGGGGTCGATCCTCGTTGTAGTAACGACGCCAACACTTCTTGGCTCAACTCGCGAAACAACAGTTGCAGCCTGCACACCGATGGGAGCATCGAGATGAGGACAGATGCGCTACTGATCATCGCCCTGGTCGGATTGCTCGTGATCGAAGATGTGCCGGCCGATCCGAAGCCGGTGCAATCGAGACCTGCCTCGCCAGCAACGACGGCGCCTTCGCTGCAACGGCCGAGCACCGGCGAGCCGACATCACGACAGCCCTCTCAGGCAGGCCGGGCCTTCATAGACTGTGCCGATTGTCCTCGCATGGTCGTGATTCCCAGCGGGTCGTTCATGATGGGTTCGCCAGAGGACGAGCCGGGCCGGCGCCAATACGAAGGCCCGCAGCGCACTCTGAGTATCGCGACGTTCGCGGTGAGTGAAACCGAAATAACCCGTGGACGATACGCGGCATTCGCGCAGGAGACGAATCGGCCGGCTGCCGGCGGATGCTACACACACGGGGATGGTACCGACGATATTTCGGACCTGGTCTTGAGCGCTTCCTGGCGCGATCCCGGCTTCGAACAAACCCTCGACCATCCGGTGGTGTGCGTATCTTGGCGGGACGCCAAGGACTACGCTGCCTGGCTCGCTGGGAAGACGGGCCAGAATTATCGCCTGCCGAGCGAGGCCGAATGGGAGTACGCAGCGCGGGCAGGCACGACGACAGCATTCTTCTGGGGCGAGAGCGCGGATCGCGACTGCGTCCACATGAACGGTGGTGACCACAGCCTGGTGCGCGCAGTGCCGGCTTGGCAGGGATCCGTCCTCAAGGCTCTGCGCGCTGGAGACCCCCGCGCGCGACTCGTTGAATGTGACGACGGGAGTCCTTTCACATCGGTGGTGGGTCGATATGAGCCCAACCCCTTTGGTCTGCGGGACATCATCGGAAACGCCTGGGAGTGGGTCGAGGATTGCTGGTCGGAGTCACTTCCCATGGTAAGCCACGCACAGACTGCGGGTACCTGCGATCACCGCACACGTGGCGGCTCCTGGGATGACTTCCCCGAGGACCTTCGCTCTGCCAGGCGCAGCCGTCTCGCACCCGACGTGCGAAGAAGTGATGTGGGGATTCGCCTCGCGCGGACACTCTCGGTCGCCGAGGCCGGATCCATCCAGGCAGACGCGCGCGCGGGCACGCGCGACGGTTACGTCACGCTCGCCGACGGCGTTCGCATTCATTACATCGAACGCGGCGCTGCGGGCGCGCTTCCGCCGCTGCTGCTGATTCCCGGCTGGGGCATGGACGCGGCGATCTGGAAGGGGCAGATAGCCGAGTTCTCTCCCTCGCGCCGCGTCGTTGCGTTCGATCCGCGTTCGCAGGGCGAGTCGACCAAGACCCCCGAGGGCAACACGCCGGAAGCGCGTGCCGGCGATCTGCGCCAGATCATCCGGCAGCTCGAGCTCGATCGCGTGGTCCTGGTCGGCTGGTCGCAGGGGGTGCAGGACATCGCCGCGTATGTCGGGCAGTTCGGGTTGGACGGGATCGCGGGTGTCGTGCTCGTCGACGCTGCAGTATCGGCGGGCCCCGCCGCGGTCGAACTTCAGCCGCAGGCGACGCAGCAGCTGCTCGGACACCTGGGAATCTATGCGGCGTATCCGCGCGAGTACCTCGAGGGGATGATGAAGGCGATCTTCAGCAAGCCGCTCTCCGGGGACGAGCTGCGGCTACGCGTCGAGACTGCGGCGAAGACTCCGACCAGCATCGGCATCGCGATGCTGGCGTCCGACATGCTTGCAGTCGATCGCCGCCCGACACTGGCGAAGTTCGACAAGCCGACGCTGATCATTGCCGCCTCAACGTCGTCCGAGCTGCAGGAGCAGAAGGACATGGCGCGACGCGTTGCCAATGGCGAATTCGTGGCGATCGACGACGCGGGACATGCGGTTTTCGTGGACCAGCCCGAGCGTTTCAACGACGCGGTCGCCGCGTTCCTCGACAAGCTGGAAAAGCGCGGCTGACGGCGAAATCCTGCCCTGAGCTATAGTGGGGCGCACCAAGACCGGTCAACGGCGTCCTCGCGAAGGCGGGTTCACTTCGCGGGCGAACATGCGTCGCCGTGGCCGGGCTGGATCCAGGGAGCCTTGCATTCCGGCCTGCGCGCCGCGAGTGAGGTCAACGCAGCCGGCTGACCTGCTTGCGCAGGAAACCCATTCCCCGTATCACGAAATCAGCGCAGGCGAAAACCGCATAGCGGAACAGGCGCGTAACCAGAAAGGTGCCGCGGCTTGCGCTGGACCGGCGACGCCAGTCTGCATAGGCGGGAACCGCAACCGTGTTCAGGAAGGCGGCCCACGCCTCGGCGAGGCGCGCCGGATCGACGCCGGCGGCTCGCTCGGTGCAATTGCGTGCAACCTCCGCGCGCAAGGCCGCATCGCCTCGCAGGTGATCCAGGGTTCGCAGGACCTCCTCGACGCTGTGCACCTCGAAATAGTCGTACGCGCTGCGCCGCTCGGCCTGATAGGCCGATTCCGGGCCGAGCAGCGCTGGAACCCCCGCGATCCAGCTGTTGTAGAGCTTGGACGGCGGATACTTGTGGAGGGAAACGGCGGCGAAGGTGCGCACGGCGAGCACGGCGTCCGTATCGCTGTAGTCGTTCCATGCAGCGCGGCCAACGATCCGGAAATTGAAGCCGTGCTCGCGCATCCGCGCGGCGAACTGCGCGCTGCGCAATTGCGGCGCCAGGCGCGCGGGCAGTCCGAAATAGGACACGTTCGCGAAGGTATCGGCGCGCGCCGGATCCCTGGGGATGAGCCCGGCCTCCGGCCATAGCGGCAGAAATGTGGCGGGCCATGCACGCGAACGTCGGACCAGCATCGGATCCTGCGGATTCTGCACGAGGTGAAGCTGCGCGAAAGGGTGGCGCCAGTAGTCCGCGACGATGCAAACGAACAACTGCCTGCGGTTCGGGATCATCCGGTTGGTGAAGAACTCCCGGTGGGTGACGATGATGCCCTCGTCAGGAAGCCGCTCGGTCAGGCGGCAGGAGAAGCCCATGCGGGACAGATAACCGTAGGTCTTGACGGTCCACACGTACTTGCCCGGCTGGTCGCGAAAGACGCCCATGCTCTCGGGCACGACAGCGGCGTCGGCACCTGGCGGATAATAAAAATAGATCAGTGGCGGGCGATCGGCGCCGGCGTCCGCCGCGTCTCTTTCCATTGGCGGCGTATTCGGGACCACCGGTATCTGGAGCGGCATTACGAGGCACGCCGTGCCCGATCGCCCGATCGGGCCGCGACGCTCAGCCCTGCGGCTTCACGGGCATGAAAACTTCCGTGCGCAGTTGCTCGTCCGGGCCGCTGCCGGGTTCGGTCAGATACTGCTCCCACGAGGAGCCGTTGGGCTCCAGTCCGTTCGAGGCGATGTAGTCCTCGAGCTGACGATACGCGTCGGGCAGGCCGCTGTGCGGGCCCACGTGCGTGCCCCTGACGATCTGCCCTGAATAGGTCTGTGCCAATTTGATCGCGCCGCCGTCGGCGGCGTTCTGCGCTTTGGCCTTCACCTCGTCCGAGGCCTTGAAAGGCACCGCCGCCTCGAATCCCCAGCCGCTCTCGTCGTAGAAGCGGTTGATCGCGAGCCGCGCAGCGCTCTGCTCGAGCCCGTTGGCTTTCATGAACTCGGCGATGCGCCCGTACGCGGCATCGAGAGCCTGCGATATGGCATCCGGATCGAGGGAGGTCGTGCCTTCCAGCGACACGATGTCCATCGGGCTGACCGTGGCGACGCTGATCTGCATGACCGCCGCCGGCTCCGGGGCCGCGCTCTCGTTCTCGACCAGCGCCTTGAGCTTGGCCAGCCCCTTTTCGAAGTCCGCGCCGATCCAGCGATCGAACAGCAGCCCAAAGTAGCGTTGCATCAGGTTGTAGCCGAATTGCGCATCGAACGACCAGGTCACCTCGCTTCCCGGCTCGATCGGCACGATCGCCAGCTCGGCTTCCGCGGTGCCCTGCGGGCCGAAATCGAGCTTGGCGCGCACTCGCTTGTCCGGCTCGCTGGCGATGATTTCCTGCGAGCCCGCGCCGACCTCCGGCTTCTCACTGGCCCACTCGAAGCGCGCGCCCACTCCCTGGTCCGGGCCGGAATAGACGTAGCGTGCGGCCGGATCGAGCTCGTACCACGGCGACCATTCGTTGAAGCGCTTGAAGCTGTTGACTACGTCGAATACCGCGGACGGCGGCGCGTTGATGGTGATCGTGCGCTGCACGTGAGCCGAGGAGGGCAGCAGCAGGCCGCCGATGACCAGCAACACGACGAGGGCGAGCAAGCCGAACAGGATTGTTTTGAGTATTCTCACGCACCGCCTCCGGCGAAAACTGCGGCACTATAGTCCGGCGGCCGTCGCGCTGTCAGCCTGGGACGAATGCTCGCGCAGCGGCGAATGGAACATCGTCAGCCACTGTTGCGCACTTGCCGGCTCGCCCGCCTGAATCCGTACGCGCCCGTGGCACGAACCCTTCTTTTCCCCTGCGTCGCGGCGAGATTCCCCCCGAACGTGCCGCGGCCGGAGCGCTGAGCGGCGCCGCGCTCAGGTGCCCGGCGGCTCCTGGCCGGGATTGGGATCCTCCATGGGGAAGGTCTTCACGCCGGATTCCTGCGGCTGCTGCTGCTGCTGCTGCTGCGTCTCCGGTGTCGTGGCGGCTGGATTCGTGCCCGCAGCGCTCGTCGCCGTGCGGGTCGAAGCGTCCAAGGTATTGAGGAAACGGCGAGCCGAGGGGGGCGGTTCCGGCGCAGTCGGCGCCAGGATTTCTCCCGCCGTCACGTCTCGCTTGCCGTAGAACGCGGCATTCGCCTTGCGATCGATCGTGATTGCGGCTGCATCCAGCGCCAGCCCGGCAAACAGTCCGCGGGTGCGGGAATAGGAATAGACCTCGGCCTGGAAGTTCGGATCGGTTGCGGCCGACGTGCCGCGCCCGACCGGACCGGCGGCGACCGACGCATCGGCGCCCAACGTGAGCTTGCCGTCCGTGATGCCGTCGATGCCGGCGCGCGAGGTGAATACCAGCACCACATCGGCCTGCTGCACCCCTGCCTGCCAGCCGAAGCTGCCGCTGGCCAGGCGAATGAACACCGGGTTGGTCCAGGCGCCGCGGTCGTTGCGCACCACGAGCACGCCCTTGCCACCGCGCCCGCCCAGGCCCAGGCCCACTTTGATGACTCCGGGAATCACCGCGATCCCGTGCGCCCGCGCCAGCAGCCAGTCCGGCACGTTCTGGTCGGGCATGGCGTTGATCTCTTCGAGCGTCTGAGTCGCGAGCAGCAGCCGCGCCTCTTCGCGCTCCTGCGCGGCAACGGAGCTGGAAGCAGCGAGGGCCGAGAGAACGAGAGCTGCCGTCGAAATCCGCATGAGCGATCCCCGCATGGTTCTTGAAGCGTATGACCTGCGACCGCGGCTGCGCGCGGCCGTTCCACAGCGGCGGTCATTGTACGGAATGCACGAGGGTAACGCAGGTGGCAATACATGGCGCGACCGCAGGGCGCACTACACGACGTGACCAGATGTCGCGATGCACGGCGCGGACGGAGGGTCGCGATGCGTACCTCGTGCCAGCGCGCAGAGCAACGCCGCGCGGTTGAAATGTGAGTGCAGCGCGGCTGCTTCAGGACGGCGCAGGCGCGAGGAGTCGTGCCGCGTCGCGTTCGCGATGCCGGGCGCGTAGGAACCCGAGCAGCCGCTCGCGCGCGCGCTTCGTGTACTCGTCGTCTGCTTTGCGGTCCTGGAGCAAGGCCCGGTGGCTTTCGACCAGTAACCGCTCGGCTTCCCCGTCCTGGCCGAGGCGGCCCAGCGCCTCCCCGAGGGCGCTCTGCGAACGAGCCGCGCGCCATCTGCCCGCATCGGGGGACTCGTCGCAGATGGTGATCGACACGCGCAGCGCTTCGGCGGCACCCGCGGCATCGCCGCGTGCGAGCAGCAGCTCGCCGAGCAGATACTGCGAAGAGGCGATGTACAGGTGATTGGCCGGCAGCGTCTGGCTGTAGATGCTCAGCGCCGCGCGCACGTGGGTTTCGGCCTCTTCGTTGCGTCCCACCTTGAACTTCAGGAATGCGAGGGAATCCTCGTAGTACCCGGCCGTGAAGAGCTTTCCCTTGTTGATCCGGCGCAGAGTGTCCAGCGCCTGCTGCACCAGGTTGATCGCCTCGGCGTAGCGCTTCTGGCCTTCACGCACGCGCCCCTGGGTCTCCAGCAGATCCGCGACCTTGGAACTGTCGCGTCCGAACGCGACGATCTGCGCTTCCAGCGACTGGCTGATGAGCTTGTCGGCCTCCTCCAGGTTGCCGCGCCGCAAGTAGATCTGGCCGAGCGCCCCCAGGGCGGAGGCATGGTCGGGATGCGTGCGCTCGAGCCCTTGCGCCTTGTAGATGCGCAGCGCTTCCTTCTGATACTTCTCGGCCGCATCCAGGTCGTCCTGCCAGATCGCAAGTCCCGCAAGATCGCTCAACGTCGAGCCGACTTCGGGATTTTCCGGTCCGAGCACCTCCTGGTAGATGCTCAGCGCCTCGGTGAAGCGGCTCTTGGCGAAACCGAGCTGGCCGTTGTTCTCGAGAGCCAGCCGCGCCTGGCTTGCGAGCACGTCGGCGACGCGCTCGTGCCGGCGGCCGTAGAGCCGGACGTACAGCCCGAGCGCTTCCTCGTAGCAGGCGCCGGCGGTGGCTCTGTTGCCCATGCCACGCTCGGCATCGCCCAGGTTCAGCAGGTTGGCCGCGATCATCTCCGGCGGTGCATTGATCTGCCGACGTATGCGCAACGCCTGTTCGAGCAGCGGGACGGCCTTTTGATTCACGCCTTGGCGGTGAAAGGCGTAGCCGATGCTTTCGAACATGCGCGCCCGCGTTTCCGGCCGCTGCAGCGGTTTCCTGGCGATCTCTTCTGCGCCGCGGTCGAGGAGCTCCCGCGCGGTGACCTCCCTGCCTTCCGTCCGGAACGGATCGGATGAGCCGAACGTTTCGGTGAGGAATGCGGAGACCTGTTCGGCCGCCTCTTTCTCCTCGACGACCAGGTCGCGCTGCTCGGCCAGCTCCTGGGTCTTCAGCCACATGAAAGTGGCGAACGTCGCGAGCGCGACGATCACGGTGCTCACCATCGCCACGCTCAGGGCGTTGCGCCGGACGAACTTCGCCAGCCGGTAGCGCCGCACGCCCTGGCGGGCCACGACGGCTTCGCCGGAACGGTGGCGGCGCAGCTCTTCGGCAAGCTGCCCGGCGGTGGCGTAGCGCTGCTCGGGCTCCTTGCGCATCGCCTTGAGCACGACTTCGTCGATGTCGCCGGCGAGCTGGCGCGCCAGTCTCTGGTGGCCGACGCCACGCAGTTGTGCGACCGCGGGCGGATCGAAGCCGTCGTCGGCCGGTTGGGCCCTCTCGCGCACCTGGCGGAACAGCGAGCTTGGACGCGGCGGATCCTCGTTGCATATCGCCCGCTCTAGCGCCAGGGGCGTGGAGTTCTTCAGCGCGTACGGCGAACGCCCGCACAGCAGTTCGTAGAGCAGCACGCCGAGGGCATAGACGTCCGAAGCGGTGGTGATCGTGCGCCCGAGGACTTGCTCGGGGCTGGCGTGCTCGGGCGTGAGCAGGCGGTCCTGGACACGCGTGACCGCGGCGACGGTGGCCCAGGCCGGATCGGGGTTGAGCAGTTTCGCGATGCCGAAATCGAGCAGCTTCGGCGTACCGTCGGCCGTCACCAGGATGTTGGCGGGCTTCAGATCGCGGTGCACGACCAGGTTACGGTGCGCGTAGTCCACCGCCGCGCAGACTTTCTCGAACAGCTCGAGCCGTGGGTGGACGCCGAGGTTGTGCTTGTCGCAGTACTCATCGATCGACACGCCGTCCACGTACTCGATGACGAGGTACGGCGTGCCATTGGCTATCTCGCCGCCGTCGATCAGCCGCGCGATGTACGGATGGTCGAGATTGGCGAGGATCTGGCGCTCGGCGCGCAGGCGGGCGCGCAATTGAGGGTGCACCGCCATCTGCTGCACCAGCTTGATGGCGACTCGCTGGCGGAACTGGTCGTCGGCGCGCTCGGCGTCGTAGACCGTGCCCATGCCGCCGTAGCCGAGCACGCCCTTGATGCGGTACGAGCCGATGACCGTACCGATGAGGCGGTTTTGCTCGCCGTGCACCGCGTCGGTGACCGCACCGCCGATGGCGTGCCGCAGCACTTCCTCGCTGCTGGCATCGAAGGCGAGCATTTCCTCGACCTCGCGCCGCAGCTCCTCGTCCGAGCCGCACGCGGCGGCGAGGAACGCGGCCCGTTCCGACACGGGGCGTTCCACCGCATCGCCGAAGATCTGCTGCAGGCGCGTCCAGCGCTCAGGATTCATGCGCGTTCTTGCTGATGGCCTTCATCAGCCATGCCTTGGCCGTGCGCAGGTCGCGATGCAGGGTGGCGACCGAGATACCGAGGGCCGCGGCGGTTTCCTCGGAGGACAGTCCGGCGAAATAGTGAATCTCGACCATCTGCACCAGGCGCGGATCGACGGCGGCGAGCTGCGTGAGCGCGCTGTCGATGTCGACGATGTCGTAGCCGATGTCCGGGACCTGGGTATCGTGCGACTTGAGCTCGAAGACCGTGACGTTGGCGCCGCCGCGCTTCTCCGCGCGCCGCGTCTTGGCATGGTCGACCAGGATGCGGCGCATGAGGCGCGCGGCCACGGTGAAGAAGTGCGCGCGATCCTCCCACGGGATCTGCATGTCGATGAGGCGCACGTACGCCTCGTGAACGATCGCTGTGGCCTGCAGGGTGTGGCCGGCGCGCTCGCCCTTCATGTAGCGCTCGGCGAGGCGGCGCAACTCGTCGTAGACGAGCGGCGTCAGCCGCTCGAGGGCATCGCTCTGACCGGCGCGCCAGTCATGCAGCAGTTGGGTGACGGAATTTCGCGGGTTCATCGCTGACTCGAGTCGTCCCCCCGGACGAACCCTGAGGGAGCGTTTATCCCCGATGCAAGGGGATCGCGCGCACTGCGCTCGGCGGACCGGGTCGATCGACAGGAGCCATTGTGGCATGAATCGCTCACAAACCCCTGAGATTTCAGCCCTCTGGCGTCATTTTCAGGGGTTTCCTTAGATTGCTGGCGCAGCCATCGGTTGACCATAAGACGGACGCGCTGAGACCCGCAGCAACTTTTTTTTCGATTTCGTGAGAATCAGGTCACATGGAATTCGCTTTTCTTAGAGAGGGTGAGCGGAAGGAGGTGGGACGCTCCTCTCGACGTTGACCGATTCTGCACAAAGTCAAAACCTGGGAGTTCTTCACATGCGTAAGTTCCTTGCACCCGCCTTGCTGGCCATTTTCAGCCTTACCGCGTCGGCGTTCGCAGCTGCCGGCGGACTCGATGCTTCGTCCACGATGCCTGGCCTGCATGATGACTCCAGCTATCCGCGGCCTCCGCACCTGCTGGACGACTCGAGCTATCCGCGGCCCCCGCATCTGACGGACGACGCGAGCTGCTCGCGGTAATCGACCAGCAAGCTCACAAGGACGCGCATCCACAGGAGGATTGCCGTGACTGAAGTACGAAGAGAAGGGATCAGACAGCTCGTCGCTGTCACGTGCACCGCCCTGATTCTCGGGGCGGGACTCGTGCTTGCGGCACAAGGATCCGGCCGCGCTGACCAGTCCGCCGCTCCGACGGACAGGGAGCGTTATCCGATGTGGGTGCCCGGGAGCGAGATCCCGATGGCCACCTACATCGAAGAACAGGATCGATTGCCTCTGCCTCCCCCGCGCTAAAGGGTCTCGGAGCTTCCCGGGCCCCAAGTGCGCAACCGCGGTGCGCCGACTGGCGCATCGCGGTTTATTTTTCCACAGCCGCGCGCTCTTTCCTCGCACGCCGCGACAGCATGTTCAGCCCTTCGACGCCCGCGGAGAACGCCATCGCCGCGTAGATGTAGCCTCTGGGTACGTGCACGCCGAAACCATCGGCAATGAGCATCGTGCCGATCAGCAGCAGGAAGCCGAGGGCCAGCATCACGATGGTCGGATTGTTGTGGATGAAATTGGCGAGCGGACCGGCCGCCAGCAGCATGACGGCCACGGTCACCAGCACCGCAACGAACATGATCGGCACGTGCTCGGTCATGCCGACCGCCGTGATGATGCTGTCGATCGAGAACACCAGGTCGAGCACCAGGATCTGGCCGATGGCGGCGAGGAAACCGAGCCCGGCGCGGGCTTCGAACAGGTCCGGGCCGTGATCGGGGTCGACGTTGTGATGGATCTCCTTGGTCGCCTTCCACACCAGGAACAGTCCGCCCGCGATCAGGATCAGGTCGCGCCACGAGAAGCCGTGGCCGAACAGCTCGAACAGCGGATCGGTGAGCTGCACGATCCACGCTGCAGTCGCAAGCAGCGCGAGACGAAACACCAGCGCGAGAGAGATTCCCACGCGGCGCGCCCTGGAGCGCTGCTGCTCGGGCAGTTTGTTGGAAAGGATCGAGATGAAGATCAGGTTGTCGATGCCCAGCACGACTTCCATGGCAATGAGCGTGACGAGCGCGGCCCAGGCCGCAGGGTCGGTCGCCAGGATTGCCAGGTTCTCGATCATTGCCGGCTCCTCGTCACTGCGCTGTTCATGGTGGGGGCGTCAGTCCGCGCGAATAGAACACCTGGCCCTTGTCGTCGATCGCGATCGCGTCGACGTCGCCGAGGCCGTCCAGGATCCGCATGCCGCGCTCGATGCCGAGCACGAAGATGGTCTTGGACAGCCCGTCGGTGCGCGTCGCACTCGCACCGATGACGGTGACGCTGCGCACGCCGCGCGCGGGCTTGCCCGTGGAAGGCTCGAGAATGTGGTGATAGCGCACGCCCTCCGCCTCGAAGAAGCGCTCGTAGTCGCCCGAGGTGGAGAGCGCGGCATCCTCGAGGGGGATGCGCACCACGACCTTGTGCTCGTCGCGCGGGTCGCGGATGCCGACCATCCACGGCTTGCCGAAACGGTCGCCGATGATGCGGGTATCGCCGCCGGCGGTGACCATCGCGTGCTGCACGCCCGTGGCGCGCAGAATTTCGATGCCGCGATCGACGGCCCAGCCCTTGGCGATCCCCCCGAGGTCGATGCGCACGCCGGGTTGCGTGAAGCGCACGGTGCTCGCGGCGGGATCGAGGACGACATGCCGGTAGTCCACCGCCGGCAACGCCTGGGCAATCGCCTCGTCGCTCGGCTTGATGGCGCGCCGAAAGTCGTAGAGGTATCCGACGCTCGCATAGGTGATATCGAACGCCCCTTCGGTCAGACGCGAATACTCGAGCGCGGTCTGCAACAGTCCGAACAGGTCGGCGTCGACGCGCACGGGATGGCGCGCGGCCTCGGCATTGACGATCGACACCTGGCTGGTGGGCTTGTAGGTGCTCATCAGCGCATCGACGCGGTGCATCTCCTGCATCACGCTCTCGATCTGGCGATCGGCGCTGGTGCGATCCTCGGCCCACAGCTCGACCGCAATGCGCGTACCCATGATGGCGCGCTCGCCGCTGAACCACTCGGCGCGGGCGGAAACTGGCGCGATCAGTGCGCCGAGAGCGCAAGACAGGGCAAGAAGGAATGCGGGGCCGGATCGGGGCATGAGTCACACGGGCTGCAGAACAGCGCCGGATTATGCCATTGATCGCCGGCGTATCGCGGACCTCCGAGCTCCGGAACCGGTCACGCTATGGGTGCCTGGGGCGGATACGCACGGCGTGCGCTGACGTATCCCGCGAACTGCGTCGCCTGATCGATCGATATAAGTCGCCCCATCCTCAGCCTCGCCGAATAGCCGGCGGCGCTGACGGCGCGGCGGGCAGCCCCCGCGAGTCAGAACCAGATCGAGACGAAAAGCTGCAGGACGTTGGCCTGGAAGGAGTAGAGCGGCTCGGTGCCGGCCGCCACGCCGCCGACGCGGATGTCCCGGAAGTCCGAGTAGTCGAAGAAGATGTGATCCCAGCGCACGTTGAGCGTGCCTTTCTTGACGAAGCGCGGCATGTACGGGATGCCGCCCGGGAATTCGTAGGTGGCGCCGAAGCCCGCCGTGTGGCTGACGAAGGTGCTCAGTTCCTTGTCGCGCGCCAGGAAGTTCTGCGCCTGGGCGCGCGGGAACAGGTCGCTGAAGAAGTCCGCCGCGTCCTGCGTGTAGTAGCGGTACTTCAGATCGAAGATCCATTTCTCGCCGAGCGGATGCGTGTAGCCGAGCTCGCCGGTGTGCGCGAGGATTCCCCAGGTGTCGTTGTAGTAGCGGTACTCGGCGTGCACGGCGGCGCGGTACGGCAGGAAATAGCGTCCGCGGATCGACACCGCGTTGCTGGTGCGCGTGCGCGGGTAGATCTCGTCCTCGAAGCTGAAGCCCACGGCGCTGGTCGGATCCACGTAGCGCACCGTGCGATAGGGATTGTTGAGGAACCCCTCGTCGGTGATGGTCTCGAAGCTCGCGCCGGCCACGAGGTTGCGCGTCAGCACCTGCGACAGGCCCATGCTGTAGGTGCGCCGGTCGACGTGCTCGCGGAAGTCCGGGTCGACGCCGCCGGTGATGGCGTCGCGCTGCTGCACGATGTCCCAGCCGCGGGCGAACGACATCGAGATGGTGGTGAGATCGCCGAACAGGTCGTGGCTCAGCCCGAAGAAGGCCGTGTCGGCCTGGTAGTCGTTTTCCTTGCTGTTCGTGTAGCCGAGATTGTACGTGGTCTTGCCGCGCATCGTGTCGAACGTGAGGCTGTACTGGTCGCGCTGTTCCTTGTACGGGCTCGCAGTCGTCACGACGTCGATCGAGGCGCTCGAGACCATGTCGACGTAGTAGTTCGCCGAGACCGAGAACTTCTCGAGGAACTTCTTGCGCACCAGGAGCGAGGGGCCGTCGATGGTGACGCCGCCGCCGTCGTAGCGGTGGTAGAGAATGTCGGCACGGTCTTCGGGGAGGACCCCCGCCGTGGCGACGCCCGCAAAGCCGCCGAGCGCCACGAGCGCTGCGAACGCGACCGGCGCCGGATCATGCAATGTGCGAAGTCTGCTCATCAGGACGCGGGTGCGGCTGTGCGCCTAGTTGCAGCCGCAGCCGCCGCCGGCGCTGCCGGCCGCGCCGCGCGCACCTTCGCGCGATTCGAAGACGTGGTGCAGGTAGGCGCTGGAGACCGGGTCGCGATCGAAGGCCATGATCGGATCGGCCAGGTGATCGCGTTCGTAGGGTTTGACCCACGGTTCGACGCTGCTGCAGGCGGCGAGCAGGGTGCTCGCCGCCAGCAGGCAGGCAATCTTCGCAATCCGCCCGGCGCCGACGCTCGTACTCACGCCTTCTCCTTCACCAGCGCGCGGATGTGATCGAGATAGGTGTTCTCGTCACCCGCCTTGTAGCCGCGGTGCAGATAACGCACGTTGCCCTTGCGGTCGATCAGCACCGAGCTGGGCATGCCGCTGACATTGTAGAGCTTGCTGACGCGGTTTTCGCGATCGAACAGGATCGGGAAGCTCACCGGCGTCTTCTGCAGCCAGGCCTCGGCGCCGCTGGAGTCTTCCTCGACGTTGATGCCCACCAGCGTGAAGCCCATCGGCTTGTATTTCCTGTGCATCTGTTCGAGCAGCGGCATCTCCTGCCGGCACGGGCCGCACCAGGTCGCCCAGAAATTGATCATCACGACCTGGCCCTTGAGCTCGCCGAGCCCGAGCTGCTTGCCGCCGCGCGCATCCAGACGGAAGTCCGCGGCGCGGCCGCCTCCGTCGCCAGCCAGCGACACCGACACCACCAGCGCGCTCGCGAGCGCGATGCACTTGAACAGATTGCGCAACTTTCCTGTCATGACGGCCATCCTCGCGTTCAGAAGAAGAACGTGAATCCCAAATGGCCCTCGAGATTATTCGTTGCCTTGTCCCTGCCGAGTAAATCCGTCGCAAAAACGTGATCGCGCACGTCCAGGTGCACCGCCAGCCAGTCGGTGGCCAGCAGCCGGGCGCCGACCCCGAAATTGAAGGTGAAATTGTCCTCGCTGTTGAAACGGGTGCTGCCGACCCCGCCGATCACGTACAGCGCCGAATTGAACGCGTAGTTCTTGCCGATGAAGATCTCGCCCGGCAGGAAGTTGTAGCCGAAGGAAATGTTGTAGTAGGTGAAGTCGCGGTTCTCCAGCAGCCGCAGGTTGCCGCTGAGCTGCTCGAAGCTGGTGAGCCCCGCCTCGGTGCGGCCCACGGCGGCCTCGACGAACAGGTCCTCGGCGATGTGATACGCGGCACGCACGCCGTAGACCGGGTTGGAGCCGAAGTCCTCGATGCTCATGATGCCGGCGAAGGCGCCGATCTCGAAATTCTCGTGGTCGATCTTCGGCACCTTGATCTCGCGCCGCTCGATCTCGGGCTCGATGATGCGGGCCGCCTCGGCCTCGCTGGCCGGCACCTGGACGTCCTCGGGAGTCGAGGCGCAGCCGCCCAGCGCCACTGCGACCGGCGCGAGGCTCAGAAGAAGAATGCGAATCCGGCCTTCCATTCGTCGATTTCCTCGTTGTCGTCGCGGCTCGTGAAGAGTAAGTAGCTCTTGTAGTCGATCCGCGCCATGAAACGCCGCGTCAGGTAGAAACGCGCGCCGATGCCGGCGTACGCGACCTGGTCGGTCCGGTCTTGCGGCTGGCCGAGCGTGGTCTGCGGCTCGATGCTGATGACGCCGGTCCCCAGCATGACCAGCGGCGACACGGGCCACTCGGGTACGAAGACGTGGGCGATACCCGCGGTGAGCAGGTAGCTGTTGGAGAATTCGCCCAGCACGTGCGAGCCGCCGACCTCGAGCGACAGGCTGGGGTTGAAGAGCCAGGCTCCGTAGACGGAGATGACGCTCGCGCCGTCGAAATCGCCGGCCATGGTGCCCACTTCCCAGCGGTGCGCGGCGAACTGGTCGAGCGAGCCGTCGTTGAAACGCGTGAGCTCGCCGGTGGGCTGCAGCGTGCGCAGCATCTGGTCGCGCGCCACCCAGCCCTCGCGCCGGTCCTCGGTGCGCACATTGAACCAGTCGGTGCGGCGCTTGAGGATTTCCACGGCGGCGCCGCGCTCCACGACGTGGAACACGGGATAGCCGCGCCCCGGGCCGGTGTGCAGCTCCAGGTACGGATCCGCGACCACAACCTCCTGATAGCGCGCTTCGGCACGGGCGAGGTCCGGTATGACTGCGTTGAGGAGGAGGGCAAGTATCAATACATGACGGGGGAAGGGCCGCATTCCGCTAGTTGAGGGGCGCATCGAACGGGTTGTTGTAGTACTGCGCACCAATATCCAGCCACTCTGCGATGAGCCGCAACTCCGCAGCAGTCAGGTAACCACCGTGACTCTGCCCAGCGTTGAACCGCGTGAAGAACTGGGCCGAGGCGTTGGCGCCGGCTCCGCTCATCGAAGGGCTCACGGTAAAGAATGCCACGCACACCCCGGTAACCGGGTCGATCTGGGCGCATTCGTCTTCGAGCGCGCCCATATTAAGCCTTTGTCGATTGTCCGTGAACAGCAGCTCGCGATAGGAATTGAAGTGGTCGGCCTCGTCGGGCGAGGCGCCGTCGGAAAGATCGAGCTGACCTGCGGGTACGCGCACGGCGTTGGCGTTGGCGACGTCGACCGGGCTGTGGCAGCGGGTGCAGGTGTTGTCCGCCAGCACGACGGTCGGATCGTTGGGATCGAGCGTGATGCGCGGCAGACCCCACAACGGATGAACGTTGCGCTCGTAATTGATCGTGATCCGGCACTGCGCCGACCAGCGCGTCTGGCAGCCTGGGCTGGTGGGTGCCGGCGTGGCGAGATCGGCATAGCGCCACGCGAAGCTCGCATCCTTGGGGCGGCCCGCGGTCGGCGGATCCGTCCAGACGTCGTCGTACACCACGTTCACGCTCGGGTCGAGCGCCGCGCAGTTGTCGGTCGCGCAGCTGATGCGTGAGCGGGTCTGCGCCATCGTTTCGCCGAAGTCGGCGAACAGCGCGGGATCGGTGTTCGGGAACGGCTGCCCGGTGGTGGTGGCGCCGACGTTCACGGCGGTGAACAAGTTGGCGCGGCCGTGCGAAACGCTGGTCGGGTCCGGGTTCTGCGGGTTGTGGCAGCCGTTGCACTGGACCACCTCGCCGGGGCGAACCTGCAGCCAGTTGTCGTGGCGCGGGCCGATGCGCCGGCCGTTGCCGTCGAGCACGCTGATGGCGAGCGGCACATTGGCGGGCACCTTGATGCGCACGGAGCCGTCCGGCTCGACCGGTGCGTAGCCCAGGATGTCGCGCATGAAATTGCTGACGCCGAAGGCGGTGTTGCGGAAGTCGCGGGTGTCCTCGTCGGGAATCGCGACCGCTTTCTCCACGCGCAGGAAGCGCGCCGGGCGCAGCGCGGCGGTCGTCAACGCGGGGTTGGCGAGGTTCGCAATGCTCGGTACCGAGCTCACGCCGTCGATGTCGTACACGCTCTTGATGTGCAGGAGCCCGACGTTCTCGCTCACGAGCGTTGCGTCGAGGTCGACACCGGCCACCTTGTCCAGGATCACCAGCGGCTGGGTGCGCGGCTGCAGCATCACGACGTCGGTGAACATCACGCCTTCCTCTGGCGTGAACCACCGGCAGCTGAGTGTCCGCGCGCGCTGTCGTAGATCCAGATGCCGTACAGCGGCGCGGCGGGCACCGGCGGCGGGTTCGTGGCCGCGAGACGGTCATCGGTGCAGGGCACGATGCGCGTGCCTTCCAGCAGGCGGCACTGGCTCCAGCTGACGAACATGCGCTGCGTGCCGTCGTGCAGCGGGAACGCTGCGCTGAAGACACCGCCCGGCGAGGGCGCGTCGGGGATGAGCTGCACGTCGTTGGCTACGGCGCGGACCTGTGCCGGCCCGGCCAGCACGCCGCGGTTGGGCAGCGTGGGCTGCGTGTTCTCGACGTAGCTCTCGGCGTCGATGCTGATGATGTCGCCGCCGAAGCCGGTTCCGGCGAAGGGCCTCAGGATGGACATGATGCGTCCGTCCATCTGCGCGCGCGGCTGCAGGAATTCCACGATGGTGCCGTTGGTGCCGGTCGCGTGGCTGTTGGCACCGTAGTAGAGCTCCAGCCCCGTGCCGTCCGGGTTGGCGCGATACAGCGCGATGCCGTTGTTGCCGGGCGCATGATCCCAGCGGCTGAACACGATCTGTCCGTTCGGCAGCACGGCAGGGTCGCGGTCGTGGCTCTGATTGAAGGAGATCTGGTGGATGTTGGTGCCGTCCGCGTTCATCACGTGCAGCACGAACGCCGGCTCGCGCCGGTCCTCGTCGAGCGCCGCGAACTGCGGTTTGCTCTCGTCCAGCAGCACCGCGCGCGAGGTGCGCTGGCGGGTCGAGGAGAAGACGATGCGGCCGTCGGGCAGGTAATGAGGAGAGACGTCGTGCCCTTCCGCCGCGAGGATGTCCGAGGCGATCACGCGGCGCAGCACGTCGGTGTCGCGGTTGTATTCCCAGATGCCCCAGGTCGGCAGGTCCTCTTCCTGGGCATTGACGTCGATCGGCCCGCGCATCGCGAACAGGATCAACTTGCCGTCGTAGGAACCCTCGACGTCCTTCACGTCCCACAACTCGGTGTCGCCCGTGATGCGCTGCGTGACGTTGCGCTCCGGCACGCTCGGCGAGGCGCGGTCGCGCAGAAACAGGTCGGCATCGACGTTGAACGCGCGCATCACGCGGGCATCCGCTTCGAACTGCATCGGCGGAGCGGGGAGCGTGCGTTTCACGTAGGCCATCGGGAAGTCGACGGTCGCCGGATCCGGACCCTGGCCGCTGCCCAGGCTGATGCTGTCGCTGGTGCCGCCCCCGCAGGCCGAGAGCAAGAGCGCACCGATGCTCGCAAGCAACAGTCCGCCGCCGCCGATCCGGGAAGCCACCGTCTTTTCACTCGTCTGCGTGCGCATCGCGATCACCCTTTCCAAGTCGTCCTGACGACCCGTCTCACTCGTGACGTCATTCACAGTTCCAGCAACCCGGTTTTCCGGCCACGTGCGCCGCGCCTCGCGAACATGTGACGTAATCACCGTGAGTGCGCGCACAGTTTCACGCGCGGGTGCATCTGGTCACCGTTCCGAAGGCTCCTCGCGGAGCGCTCCGCGCCGGGCGCGGAAGCCTGGAAAACACTTGTTTCCCAGCTTGCCGCGCCTGCGAAACAGCAGCGCACATCGCTGAGTTTCGCGGCGTTGCTTATACACGCGCCAACACGCGCGCGTAATGTCGGTAAAGGGAGACGTCGGTGTCTTGAGACATTACGGTTGCAGGGTGCGGTGCGTATATTCCGAGCCCGCCGAACACCCTCACCGGCGATTGGGATGAAGCCATGAACACGAGGCTGCAGATGACTTCAGGGAGCAACGCGCGTGCGTCGTTCCGGCGCGCACTGAGCGCGGCACTGTTGTGCTGTGCGTTGGGCGCAACGGGGCTCGCCGGCGCCGGCCCGCGCGAGCAGGCCAAGCGCATCCACGAGCGCATCACCGGTGTCGCACCGAGCGCGGGCGTGCTCGATCAGATGGCCGCCCTGTTGCCGGCTGACCCGACCGGCGCGGCGGGCATCGCCATGAACAGCAGCGCGTTCTACAACGTCACGCTCAAGAACCTGGTGACGCCGTGGACCAATCGCGAACAGACGGTGTTCGCTCCGCTCAACGACTACACCGCCACCGTGATCGGCATGGTGCGCGACGACCTGCCGTTCAATGCGGTGCTGTCGGCCGACATTCTCTACACGGGCGGCAACGCCGGCGGCGTGCCGGCCTATTCGCCGGCCAGCAACGATCACTACGAGCAGCTCGAAGCGCGCGGCGTGGACCTGCGCACGGCTCTCACGCGCACCACGCAGTCGGGCGCGGCCGGGCTGCCGGCGGCGGCCACGGCGGGCGTGATCACGACGCGCGCCGCAGCGCAGGCGTTCTTCGTCGCCGGCACCAACCGCGCGATGTTCCGTTTCACGCTGATCAACCATCTGTGCCGCGACATGGAACAGGTGCAGGACACCGGCCGGCCGCCGGACCGCATCCGCCAGGACGTGTCGCGCTCGCCGGGCGGCGATTGCGCGCATCTTCCTCAACGGCTGCATCGGCTGCCACAGCGGCATGGACCCGATGGCGCAGGCCTTCGCGTACTACACCTACGACGAGACCGGCGGCCGGATCGTCTACACGCCGGGTGCGGTGCAGGCGAAGTACTTCAACAACGACGACACGTTCCCCTTCGGTTTCATCACGCCGAACGACAACTGGGAGAACCGCTGGCGCGCCGGACAGAACTCGCTGCTCGCTTTCTCGCCGAGCCTGCCGGGGAGCGGCGCCGGCGCCAAGTCGCTCGGCGAGGAGCTCGCCAACAGCGATGCGTTCGCGCGCTGCCACGTCGAGAAAGTCTTCCGCAACGTGTGCTTCCGCGGACCGGTGGATGGTGCGGATCGCACGCGGGTCGATTCGATGATCGCCTCCTTCAGGTCGAGCAACTACAACCTGAAGCAGGTGTTCGCCGAGTCCGCCGCTTATTGCATGGGCGATTGAGGGAGAGGGACATGAACCGCAAAGTGTCACACGAACTTCCCTGCGCGCGCGCCAGTCGCCTCGCGCTGCTCGCCCTCCTTCTTGCAACCGTCGCGGGCTGCGGCGGCGGCGCTGCGACCACCGAGAACCCGGTGACGACCCCGCCCTCGACGCCGACCTACAACGGCCCGGCGCCGGCGACCGCGGACGTGCAGGCCTTCCGCATCAACCTGTGGGACAACATCAAGGCCAGCAACCGCTGCGGCCAGTGTCACACGGCCGGCGGCCAGTCGCCGATGTTCGCCCGCGCCGATGACGTCAATCTCGCCTACGAGGCCGCCAACACGGTCGTCAACCTCAGCCAGCCCTCCGATTCGCGCATGGTGACCAAGGTCGGCGGTGGCCACAACTGCTGGCTGGCGAGCAACTCCGCGTGCGCCGACGTGCTCACCACCTGGATCACCAACTGGGCCGGCGCGAGCGCCGGCGGCGGCACGGTCATCCAGTTGCAGCCCCCGCCCGTGCGCGACGTGGCCGCGAGCCGCAACTACCCGGCCGGCTCCGCCGGGCGCGTTCACCGGCGTGCACAACCTTCTGACCACTTACTGCTCGCGTTGCCACACCTCGGGTGCCGCCACGCCGCAGTCGCCGTTCTTCGCTTCGCCCGACATCCTCGAAGCCTACGAGGCGGCCAAGACCAAGATCAATCTCGACGACGCGGCGCTGTCGCGCCTGGTCGTGCGTCTGCGCAACGAATTCCACAACTGCTGGGCCAACTGCTCGGACAACGCCAACACCGTGCAGGCGGCGATCCAGGCGATGATCGACGAGATCCCGCTGACGCAGATCAATCCGAGCCTGACCATCAGCAAGGCGCTGACGCTGTACGACGGCACCGTCGCGAGCGGCGGCAGCCGCTTCGACGGCAGCGCGATCGCCAAGTTCGAGTTCAAGACCGGCAGCGGTTCGACGGCCTATGACACCAGCGGTGTCGAGCCGGCCTTGAACCTCACGCTTTCCGGCGACGTGCTGTGGGTCGGCGGCTGGGGCATCAACGTGCGCATGGGCGGCAAGGCCCAGGGCAGCACCGCCTCGAGCAAGAAGCTGCACGACCTGATCAAGGCCACCGGCGAATACACCCTCGAAGCGTGGGTCGCGCCGGCCAACGTCGATCAGGAGGACGCGTATCTGGCGAGCTACTCGGGTGGCGCGGCGGCGCGCAACTTCACGGTCGCGCAGCAGAACTACCAGCTCGAGGTGCTCAACCGCAGCTCGGTCACCAACGCCGACGGCCAGCCCTCGCTGATCACCGAGGCGGACGACGAGGACATCCAGGCGACGCTGCAGCACATCGTCGTGACGTTCGACCCGGTCCGCGGCCGGCGTATCTACGTGAACGGCGAGTTCACGGGAGACGTGGATGCGGGCACGCAGGCGTCGATCGCCGACTGGGACGACACCTTTGCCTTCGTGCTCGGCAACGAAGTGTCGGGCAACCGCCAGTTCCAGGGCGTCTACCGCCTGGTCGTGATCCACAACCGCGTGCTCACCGATGCGCAGATCGCGCAGAACTTCGATGCCGGCGTCGGCGAGCGCTACTACCTGCTGTTCGGCATCAGCCACCTGGTCAACGTGCCGCAGGCCTACATCATGTTCGAGGTGAGCCAGTTCGACAGCTACGGCTACCTCTTCAACAAGCCGGCCTTCATCAGCCTCGACGCCAATGCGCGCCCGGGCTCGATCCCGCTGCGCGGCGTGCGCATCGGCTCGAACGGCGTGGAGCTGCACTCGGGCCAGGCCTATCGCACCCTCGACACGACGATCACCGATGCCAGCTACACCGTGGGCACCGGCGCGCCGCTGTCGCCCATCGGCACCGTGGTGCCGCTGGAGAAGGGTCCGGCCAACGACCTGTTCTTCCTGTGCTTCGACCTGATCGGCACGCTCCAGCAGGTGTGCAGCCAGGATGCCGTGGCGGTGCCGCCGCCGGCGGTGAACGGCCCCGCGCAGCCGGACATCGGCGTCAAGAATTTCGAGGACCTGAACGCCTCGATGGCCGCGGTCACCGGCATCAGCGAGACCACGGCTTCGGTGCGGACGACCTATGACCAGGTCAAGCAGGCGCTGCCGACGGCCGAAGCCATCGAAGGCTTCAGCTCCTCGCAGCAGGCCGCCATCACGCAGCTGGCGGTGGCTTACTGCAACGCGCTCGCGACTGACACGAGCCAGCGCGCCAGCACCTTCCCGGGCTTCGTCTTCACCGATCCGCCGGGGACCGCGTTCAACACGCAGGCCAAGCGCGACCTGATCATCAACCCGCTCTACAACCGGGCGGTGGGCCAGAACCTCGGCTCGCAGCCGGCGCTGGGCACGGTCGCCACCGAGCTCAATTCGCTGATCGACAGGCTCACGACGCAGTGCACGGCCAACTGCCCCAACACGCCGACGGTGGTCACCGCCGTCTGCGCGGCGACGGTGGGCAGCGCGGTCACGACGGTTCAGTAAACGAGGAAGCAGCCATGATCATCCGCAAACCTGCGCCCCGGAAACTCGCTCTGGACGAGCCGCTCCGGCAGGAATCGCACAAGCGGCCGGTGACGCGCCGCGATTTCATCGCGCAGGGCTTCCTGACCGGCGCGGCGACGGTCGCGGGCGGCGGTATCCTCAGCCTGTTCGCCAATCCGCGCGCTGCCTATGCCGACCTGTCGCCCGATCTCGAGGCGCTCAAGGCGGCCTGCGGCATCAACCAGCTCGGCGCGGCCAAGATTCCGTTCATCTGCATCGACCTGGCGGGCGGCGCCAACATGGCGGGCTCCAACGTGCTGATCGGCCAGCAGGGCGGCCAGCTCGACTTCCTCACCACCGCGGGTTATGCCAAGCAGGGTCTGCCGGGCGACATGACGCCCCCTTCGCCGAACGCGGCGCGCGTGCAGAACAACTTCATCGAGGATCGTCTCGGCCTCGCGTTCCATTCCGACAGCGCGTTCGTGCGCGGCATCCTGGAGCGGGTCTCGGTGACCACGGCCGCGGCCATCAACGGTGCGGTGATCGCGGCGCGCTCGGAGAACGACACGGGCAACAACCCGCACAATCCGATGTACGGAATCGCCAGGGCCGGTGCCGACGGCTCGCTGCTCACGCTCATCGGTTCGCGCGCCGCGGATTCGGGCGGCAACAGCGCGGCGCCGATGGCGATGATCGACCCGGCGCGGCGGCCGACCAAGGTCGACCGCGCCAGCGACGTCACCGGCCTGGTGGACACCGGCGCGCTCGTCGGCCTGCTGAGCCTGGATGACACGGTGGCGGTGATGGAATCGATCGCGCGCATCAGCCACGGCAAGATGCAGAACGTCGACACCAAGGTCACGCGCGACGCGGTGATCAAGGACATGGTCCGTTGCGGCTACATCAAGTCGGCCGACCTGGTGGACCGCTTCGGCGATCCTTCCGCGCTCAATCCGGACCTGGATCCGGAGATCGTCGGTCCGACCGGCGTCTTCTCGCAGGCCGAGTACGGCGCGGATGCGGAATTCCGCAAGACCGCCGCCGTGATGAAGATGGTCGTCAACGGCTACGCGGGCGCGGGCACGATCGCCATGGGTGGTTACGACTACCACGGCCAGGGCCGGGCGACCGGCGAAGTGCGCGACCTGCGCGCCGGCCGCTGCATGGGCGCGTGCCTGGAATACGCCGCGCGCATGGGCGTGCCGCTGATGCTCTATGTATTCAGCGACGGCTCGCTGTCTGCCAACGGCACGGTCGACAACACCGTCGACGGCCGCGGCAAGTTCATGTGGGCGAGCGACAACCAGCAGACCGCGTTGGCGTTCTTCCTGGTCTACAACCCGCAGGGCAGGCCGCAGCTGTTCAGCGGCGACGCCGTCGCGGCGGCGCGCCACCAGCAGATCGGCTACTTCCGCGGCAGCGGAGACGTTGAGACAGCGTCGAGCCCGGCGGCGAACAACGTCAACCTGCTGGTCAACACCGTGCTCCTCAACTACATGGCGTTGCACGGCGAGCAGGCGCAGTTCAACACGCTGTTCCCGGGCCACAACCTCGGCAACGCCACGATGCTGGACGCCCTCACGGCGTTCAACCCCATCGTGAACGGCACGATCTAGCTCCGTCGCTTACCGCAGCCGGGCGCCGATCGATCCGAGGTGTCCTGCCGGCGGACTTGTGTTCGCCTCGCGTCTTGCGAAACCGTCGGCGACAGGATGTCGCCGTCGGAGCCTACACGGATGTATTTACGGCGTTTTCGCAAGACGCGAGGCGAATACAAGTCCGCCGGCCACCACGCTGAGCTTCCCTGCGCCCGGCTGCTCCGTGTAGCGTTCGCGCTCACTGAGCCGCGAGGCTCGTCGTTGCGGCTGATCGTGGCTGATTTTCCTGCCGAACTTCTTGCCTGTCCGCGCTGCTCGGCGTCGTTGCGCCGTGACGCTGAGGAATGGTGCTGCTCCGGGTGCCAGGCGCGCTTCCCCGCGCTCGAGGGCATTCCCTGGCTGTTCGCCGATCCGGCCGCCAGCCTCGGCGAGTGGCGCGACCGGTTGCACCGGCTGGTGCTGGAGTTGCAACGCCAGGCGCAGAGCGTTCGCGGCGAGCTCGACGCCGCCGACCTCCTGACCTCCACGCGATCGCGGTTGAAGCTGCTGGCGCAGGCTTACGCCGACCACGCACGCCGTTTGCAGTCGTTGCTCGCGCCGCTGGCGCTGGACCGCAAGCAGACCAGCCTCGAGACCCACCTTGGCCTGCGAACGCGTCTGCCGCCGAGCCAGGACCTCGCTTCCTACTACTCCAACCTGCATCGCGACTGGGTGTGGGGCGAGGAAGAGAATCGCGGTTCGCTCGAACTGGTTGAATCCGTGAGCGGCGCTGCGCCGCTCGGCACGACGCTGGTGCTGGGTGCAGGCGCGTGTCGGCTCGCGTACGACCTGCACATTGCCCGTGCGCCGGCGCTGACGATCGCTGCCGACATCAATCCGCTGATGCTGCTCGCCGCGGCGCGCATCGTCGCGGGCAAGTCCGTGTCGCTCTACGAATTCCCGATCGCCCCGCGCGGCATCGACGACCACGCCATCCTGCGGGAGCTGAAGGCGCCGCAACCGGTGGGCGCCGGCTTTTACCTGGTATTCGCCGACGCTTTGCGCGCCCCGTTCGCCGCGGAGAGCTTCGATACCGTCGTGACGCCCTGGTTCATCGACATCATTGCCGCGGATCTTGCCGAGCTGGCGCCGCGCATCAACCGTCTGCTCAAGCCGGGCGGCCGCTGGATCAACTTCGGTTCCGTAGCCTTCGCGCACCGCGAAGCCGCGCGTTGTTACTCTCTCGAAGAGACACTGGAGGTCATCGCACGTGCGGGCTTCGAATCCGCCGAGCCGCGCGAAGCGGCGCTGCCGTACATGCGCTCGCCCGCCAGCCGCCATGGCCGCGTCGAGAGCGTGGTGGCATTCGCGGCGACGAGGACGCGGGCCGTGCCGGCGCCCGCGGAGCTCTCCTCGTTGCCGGACTGGATCGTCGCCGGCGATCGCCCGGTCCCGCTGCTGCAGGACTTCCAGATGACCGCCATGGCGACGCGCATCTACGCGTTCGTCATGGGCCTGATCGACGGCAAGCGCAGTCTGAAGGACATGGCCGACCTGCTGGTCGCGCAGAAACTGATGACCCCCGAGGACGCCCCGGCGGCGGTCAGAACGTTCCTGATCCGCATGTACGAGGACAGCCAGGCCTCACGCATCAGGTGAAGGGCGTCCGGGCGATGCATGCGCCTCACAAACGCGAGCGGCAACAAGCACTTGTCGCCAGCTTGCGACGCCACAAATCGTGCGACGGGTCGCGCATTCTGTAATGTTGGCGTGTAAGCTCTGGGCCCCGATTGGTCGCGGCGCCGCGCGCCGCGCACGACCCGCGAGATACGTAAACGACCGCACGAACGGAGACTGTTCGGTGAAGGCTGATGTGCGTCCGGGATGGCCCGCCGCTGTTGCAATCGCGCTGACGCTGGCCGCGCTGCTCGCCGGCGCACCGCGGCCGGTGCTCGCCGCCGAACCCTCGATCCGCGGCAAGCTCGCGGCCGATTTCGCGCTCAAGGCCGTCTCCGGGCAGAACGTGCGGCTCTCGGAACACCTCGGCGAGGTGGTGCTGCTGAATTTCTGGGCCACCTGGTGTGGGCCGTGCCGCCTGCAGATGCCGCGGCTGGAACAGTTGCATGCGACCTACGGGAGCGCCGGTCTGGTGCTGCTCGGCATGAACGTCGACGACGATGCCGCCGACGCTGTCGAATTCGCGCGCACGATCGGTGTCAGCTACCCGGTGCTGCTCGATCCGCGCAAGGCGGTGGCGCCGCTCTACGACCTGGATGCCGTGCCGATGACGGTGCTCATCGACCGGGCCGGCGTGGTGCGCTTCGTGCACTACGACTACGACCCGGCGATCGAGAAGCTATACGTGGCCGAGCTGCGCCAGCTGCTCGATGAATGACGCAACGAGGTGACGAGAGTGATGAACGCAGTGCGACCTGACGCCCTCTCCGCAACGCGCTCGCGCGTGGCGCGCGCCAGCTGGTTCGCCGCCTGGTTAGCCGTCTGGTTAGCCGCTTGGTTAGCGATAGTGGGCCCGATCGGCGTGGCGCTGGCACAAGGGCAGCCGGCTGAATCAGCGCCGGCCGGCGCGAATGCGCCGACCGCTCCGCCGGCGGATGCCGCCGCCGCTGCCGTGGCTGACCAGCCCGCCGCGCCGTCACAGGAGTTCAAGAGCATCGACCAGGACGTCCAGGCCCTCAAGAAGGACGTGGTCGAGCTCAACAAGGACCTTTTCGTGCTGGAGGAAGAGCTGCTGTTCCCCGCCAATACGCAGGTCGCCGTATTCGTCTCGCTGGATGTCGGCGAGTTCTTCGCGGTCGACTCGGTGACGCTCAAGGTCGACGACAAGGAGGTCGCGAACTACCTGTACACCGCGCGCGAGGCCGAGGCGCTGATGCGCGGCGGCGTGCAGCGCATGTACGTGGGCAATCTCAAGGTCGGCAAGCACGAGCTGGTGGCCTTCTTCACCGGCAAGGGCACCCACGAGCGCGATTACAAGCGCGGCGCCACGCTGAATTTCGACAAGGGCATCGGCGCCAAGTACCTCGAGCTGCAGATCAGCGACCGTGCGCGCAAGCAGCAGCCCGAATTCGTCATCAAGGAGTGGGAGTGAGAGTGAGCCGGCGCGTGCTCGCACCGCTGGTACTGGGCGCGACGCTGTGCGCGCCGCTCGCGGCCGTCCACGCCGATGAACGCTCCGGCACGCTCAAGCCCACCACGGTCAAGGACCTGCACTACGGCGACGTGCTGTTTCATTTCTTCCAGGACGACTACTTCGGCGCGTTGACGCGGCTGCGGGCCGCGCAAAGCAAGGACCGGGTGGCCCACCACCGCGATGAAGCCGATCTGCTGCTCGGCGGCCTGTACCTATCCTATGGCCAGCACCTGGAGGCCGGCGCGATCTTCGAGCGTCTGCTGAAACAGAACGTCGCGCCGATGGTGCGCAATCGCGCCTGGTTCTACCTCGGCAAGGTCTGGTACCAGCGCGGCTACTGGGACGAGGCCGAGCGCGCACTGCGGCGCATCGAGGGTCGCCTCACGCCCGCGCTCGACGCCGAGAAACAGAATCTGCTGGCGCAAGTATTGATTCAGCAGGGCCGCTTCGACGACGCCGTCAACATTCTCAACGGCTGGCGCGGTCCGCCCGACTGGACAGCCTACGCGCAGTTCAACCTGGGCGTCGCGCTGGTGCGCAAGGGCCGCATGGCGGAGGCGGCCACGATGCTGGACGCCGTCGGTCAGATCGAAACTTCGAGCGAAGAGCTGCTGGCGTTGCGCGATAAAGCCAACCTCGCGCTCGGTTATGCCTATCTGCAGGCGGGGCAGCCCGGTCTGGCGAAACCGGCCCTGCAACGCGTACGCCTGCAGGGCCCGCAGTCCAACAAGGCCTTGCTTGCCGTCGGCTGGGCCGATTCGGCCGAGGGGCGCTACAACGAAGCGCTGGTGCCGTGGACCGAGCTGCACGGCCGCAATCTGCTCGACGCGGCGGTGCAGGAATCGTATCTCGCCGTGCCGTACGCCTTCGGCAAGCTCAACGCGAGCGCGCAGGCCGCCGAGTACTACACCACCGCCATCGACTCCTATGCTGCCGAATCGCATCGCATCGACGAATCGATTGCTGCAATCCGTTCCGGCAGGCTCCTCGACACCATCGTGGCGAACGACACGGACGGCCGCTACGGCTGGTTCTGGCAGCTGGAGAACCTTCCCGACGCGCCCGAGTCTCGGTATCTGTATCACCTGCTGGCCGGCAACGAGTTCCAGGAAGGCCTGAAGAACTTCCGCACCCTGGGTTTCATGCAGCGCAACCTCGAGGAGTGGGCTCGCAGCCTGGAGGCCTTCGGCGACATGCTCGATACGCGCCGCGTCGCCTACACCCAGCGCATGCCGAAAGTCGCGGCGGTGCTGGCGCAGGAGGCGCCCGAGGTGCTGGCGCGCAAACGCTTCGAGCTGGAATCGCACCTCGCGGCGGCCGAGCGCAGCGGCGATATCGTCGCCCTCGGTACGCCGCGCGAGCAGGAAATGTGGGCCACGATCCGCACCACCGAGGATGCGCTGGCGGCGCAGCCCGACGACGCGTCGCTCGATGAAGTGCGCGACAAGGTGCGGTTGCTGAAGGGCGTGCTCTACTGGCAGCTCAACGACGCGTACAAGGCGCGCGTCTGGGGCACGCGCAAGAGCCTCAAGGAGCTCGATGCCGCGCTCAAGGAGACCGAGAAGCGCTGGCTCAAGGTGGAGCAGGGACGCGACAACATGCCGACCGATACCGAAGCTTTCGCGGCCCGCGTGGCGGCATTGAGACCGCGCATCGATACGCTCGGGATCCGCCTCGCGCAGGCCTCGCAAGCCCAGGGCCAGTATCTCGCCGACATCGCGGTGAGCGAGCTCGAGTCGCAGAAAGAACGGCTGGCGAGCTACCAGCTGCAGGCGCGCTTTGCGCTGGCCACGATCTATGACCGCGCTGCGAGTGCGCCCGCTACGGGAGGCACACCGTGAAGCGCAGCGGATTCAGGCTGGCCGCCGCGTTGCTGGTGGCGCTCGCGCTGGTGCCGACCCTCGACGCGGCGGAGAAGAAGAAACCCGCGCCGACGCTCAAGGACCTCGAAGGCCGCAAAGTCGAGGTCAAGACCAACCGGCCCGTCGACCCGGGGCAGGCCAAGGCGATGGCCAACTATCGCGAGTTTCTCGCTCTCAAGAAGGGCGACCCGGCGTTGCGCGCCGAGGCGATGCGCCGGCTCGGCGATCTGAACCTCGAGGCGGGCGAGCTGGAGCGCGGGGAGAGCGAGGTGACGATGGGCCTCGGCACCGCGGAAGCCGTGCAGCTCTACACGATGCTGCTCTCCGCCTACCCGGAATACGAGCGCGCCGACGCCGTCCTGTACCAGCTCGCGCGCGCCCACGAAGCGAACGGCCAGCCGCTCAAGGCGCTCGCCACGCTCGACCAGATGGCGGGCCGCTTTCCGAGCAGCCGCCTGATCGACGAGGCACAGTTCCGCCGTGGCGAAATCCTGTTCAGCGAGAAGCGCTACGCGGATGCGGAGCGTGCCTACGCGGACGTTGCGCGTCGCGGCGACAGCTCGACTTTCTACGAGCAAAGTCTCTACAAGCGCGGCTGGGCGCTGTTCAAGCTCGCGCGCAACGCGGACAGCCTGGACGCCTTCGGCAAGCTGCTCGATCGCAAGCTGATCGATCGCAGCAACGGGCAGGAGGCCGGGCAGGTAATCGACCCTCAGACCCTCACGCGCCCGGAGCGCGAGCTGCTCGACGACACCTTCCGCGTCACCAGCATCACCTTCTCCTACCAGGACGGCCCGCAGTCGGTCGACGCCTACGTCGCGGCGCGCGGCACGCCGCCGTATTCGTACCTCCTGTATTCGAATCTCGGCGACCTGTACATCACCAAGGAACGCTACCAGGACGCGGCGCAGACCTACGAGGCGTTCGTCAAGCGCGATCCGATCGATCCGAACGCGCCGCTCCTGCAGGTGCGCGCCATCGAGGCGTACCGCAAGGGCGGCTTCGCTTCCCTGGTGCTGACCGGCAAGCAGGACTTCGTCGAGCGCTACGGTTTCGGCACGCCGTTCTGGGCGGGCCGCGACCCCAAGCAGTTTCCGGCGGTCGTGACCGAGCTCAAGACCAGCGTGAAGGAGCTCGCCAAGCACTATCACTCCACCGCGCAGAAGAGCAAGAAGGAAGGCGACTACGGGATGGCGGCGCGCTGGTATCGCAGCTACCTGAACTGGTTCCCGAACGAGCCCGAATCCGCGGACACGAATTTCCTGCTCGCGGAGGCGCTGTTCGAGAGCCGTCAGTTTCGCGATGCGACGCTCGAATACGAGCGCACCGCGTACCAGTACCCGAGTCATCCGCGTTCGGCGGAGGCCGCCTACGCCGCGCTGCTCTCGTACGACCAGCAGGAGAAGCTCCTCAGCGGCATCGACAAGGCCACCTGGCACGTGCAGGGCGTGGAAAGCGGCCTGAAGTTCGCGAACGCCTATCCGGCGCACAAGGAAGCGCCCAGCGTGCTCACGCGCAGCGCCAAGGAGCTGTTCGAGCTGAAAGACTACGATCGCGCCATCGCCACCGCGGAGCAGGTGCTGACGCTGCGGCCCGCCGTCGACGATCTCAAGCGGCGCACGGCCTACACCGTCATCGCGCACGGCCGCTTCGACCAGCAGCGCTATGCCGAGGCCGAGGCGGCGTACCTGAAGTTGCGCGGCGTCGTGCCGGCCGGAGACAAGGAACACGCCGAGATCAACGAGAAGCTGGCCGCGGCGGTCTACAAGCAGGCCGAGCAGAAGCAGGCCGCGGGCAATACGTCCGGCGCGGTCGACGATTTCCTGCGCGTCGCAGCCCTGGCGCCGAGCTCGAGCATCCGCAAGAACGCCGAGTTCGATGCGGCGGCGGCGCTGGTATCGATCAAGGCCTGGCCGCGCGCCATCGAGGTGCTGGAGGGGTTCCGCCGCAATCATCCGGGCGATCCCCTGGTGGCGGATGCCACCCGCAACCTGGCGGTCGCCTACGTGGAGACGGGCCGGTCGGGGCGTGCGGCCGTCGAGCTCGAACGGATGGCCGACGGCACCGCAGAGACGCCCGAATTCCGGCGCGAGGCGTTGTGGCGCTCCGCCGAGCTGTATCAGAAGGCAAAAGACGCGGCCGCCGCGCAGCGCGGCTACGAAAAGTTCGTGGCGCGCTTCCCCGCGCCGCTCGATCCGGCCATCGAGGCGCGCCAGCGGCTCGCGGACATGGCGGGCGCCACGCAGGATTTCAAGACGCGCGATCGCTGGCTGACCGACATCGTCGATGCGGACCGCGCCGCCGGCGCCGGCCGCACCGAGCGCAGCAAGTTCCTGGCGGCGAAGGCCACGCTGCTGTTCGCCGAACCGGCGGGGGCGATGTTCACGGCCGTGCAATTGAAGGCGCCGCTGAAGAAGAGCCTTGCGGCGAAGACGCAGGCCATGCAGCGCGCGCTGGACGCCTATGGCAGGGCAGCGCAGTACGGCGTGGCCGAGGTGACCACGGCGGCGACCTACTCGATGGCCGAGCTGTACCGCACGCTCGCCAGGGACCTGATGGATTCGGAGCGGCCGAAGAACCTCGAGCCGGACGAGCTCGAGCAGTACGACGTGCTGCTCGAGGAGGAAGCCTTCCCCTTCGAGGAGAAGGCGATCGAGATTCACGAGGCCAACGCCGCGCGCGCGCGCGATGGTGTGTACGACGACTGGGTGAAGAAGAGTTACGAAGTGCTGGCGAAACTGAAGCCGGCGCGTTACGCCAAGGCGGAGATCGGTGCGGAATTCGTCAAAGACATGCGCTGAGCTCGCCGCGCTGGCCATGCTGGTGGCAATGCTCCTGGCGGGTTGCGCGAGCGCGCCGCCGCCCGCGCCTGCGCCCGTGCCCGTGGCTGAGAGCACGGCGGCAGCCGCGGCCGCGATTGCGCCGCCGGCACCGGTACTGCCCGAGCGCGCGATGCAGCAGTTCGCTCAAGCGGTGGCGCTGCTCGAATCCGGGCGCCTCACCGATGCGGAACTGGAGTTCAAGCAACTGGCGCTCGCGTATCCGCAGTCCGCCGCGCCCAGCATCAACCTCGGTCTGATGTACCAGCGCGCCGGGCGCCTGCCGGAAGCGGCCGAAGCGCTCGAGGAGGCGGTCAGGCGCGATTCCTCCAGCGCGCTCGCCCACACCGAGCTCGGTTTGGTCTATCGGCGTCTCGGTCGATTCAAGGAAGCGGAGGCAGCCTACATGCATGCTTTGCAAGCCGATCCGAGTTACGCGCCCGCGCATCTGAACCTCGGCGTGCTGTGCGATCTGTTCCTTCAGGAACCGCAGCGGGCATTGCAGGCCTTCGAGGAATACCAGGCTCTGTCGGGAAACAGCGACAAGCGCGTTGCGAACTGGATCGCGGAACTGAAGGGTCGCCTCGGCTCCAATCCGCAGCCGCAGACCGCGGAAAATCCCCAATGATCGCTCGCTCGCTGACAGTGCTGTCCGGCGCGATGCTGTTGCTCGCGATCGACTCGTATTGGCCCGTGCAAGCGCAGGAGCCGCCCGCTGCGGCGTCGCCCGCGCAACCCGCGCCTGCGGGCGCTCGAACGCAAAAGCAAGAACGTGAGGCCGCTGAGCCTGCCGTGACCGAGCCCGCCATGACCGAGCCCGCCGTGACCGAGACCACGGCGACCGAACCCGCCGCCGAGCCGCGTAGCGCCAGCCCGCCGGCCGAGGGCGCTGCAGCCGAGCAGCTGGCGCCACAGCGAAACCCGGCAGCCGCCGGGACGAAATTCCGTACCATGGACCGGATCGAGCTCGACAGCACGGCGATCACGGGCAACCGTGAGCTGCCCAAGGTGCTGTACATCGTGCCCTGGAAGAAGGCCGATCTGGGGGATCTGGTCGGGCGGCCGGCCAACAGCCTGCTCGATGAAGTGCTCACGCCCGTGGACCGCGACGTGTTCCGTCGCCAGACCGAATACTTTTCCAAGCTCGACGCAGCGCCTGCCGGGAGCGCCGCCGAGCCGGAGCAGAAGCCCGCGCCGGCGCCGCGCTGAGCGGCCCCCGTTTCATCGACCATGTATCGAACACATCCATCCACACCGCAGTCTTGGTTCATCGAGGAGGAGAGAGAGTCATGGAGTTCTATTCAACGGTCGTCCGCTTCTTCCAGGGAGGCGGCGAATTCATGTTTCCGATCGCGATCGTCGGCGCGATCGGCCTGGCGATCGCGATCGAGCGCTACGTGTATCTCACCATCGTGGGGCTCAAGAACCGCAGCCTGTGGAGCGACCTGACGCCGCTCCTCGCGCAGGGCGACTTCAAGCGCGCCGTGGCGCTCACCTCCAAGTCGGACGCGGCCATCGGCACGATCCTCAACTACGGGCTGGCGCGCATCCAGTCGGCGCGGCGCCGCGACGACATCGAGAAGGCGATGGAAGAGAGCCTGATGGAGATCGTGCCGCGCCTCGAGAAGCGCACGCACTACCTGGGCACCTTCGCCAACATGGCAACGCTCCTCGGGCTGCTCGGCACCGTCATCGGCCTGATCGCGGCGTTCGGCGCGGTGGCCACGGTCAACCCGGCCGAGAAAGCCAACCTGCTGTCGGCGTCGATCTCGGTGGCGATGAACTGCACCGCGTTCGGCCTGATGGTGGCGGTGCCGCTGGTCATCATCCACGCGGTGCTGCAGACCAAGACCACGGAGCTGGTCGACAGCCTGGAAATGGCGTCGGTGAAGTTCCTCAACAGCATCACCGAGCGTCGCAGCGACGTCGCGGCCGGATGATGAACGTCTAGGGGCCTCGCGCATGTTCTCCACACGACAGGCACGTGCCCGTCTCATCCGCCGGCTGCGTCGCGGCCGGGGCGAGGAGATGAATCTCGTGCCGATGATCGACATCTTCACCGTGCTCGTGACGTTCCTGCTCATGACCGCGGTGTTCTACCGCACCGTCGTGCTGGAGCTGAACCTGCCGGTGGCCCAGACCGAGAGCACGCCGCCGCCGCCGACGCTGCAGCTGGAAATCCTGGTGCGCAAGTCGAAGCTCGAAGTAGCCGACCGGGGCTCGGGTCTCCTCACCGAGTTTCCGAACGGCGCCGCGGGCTACGAGCTGGCCAAGCTCTCCGCGTACCTGCAGCGCGTGAAGGAGAAATACCCTGACAAGCTGGATGCGACCATTCTGCTCGAGCCCGACGTTGCCTACGACACGCTGGTGCAGGTGATGGACACCGTGCGCGTCGTGCAGCAGGAGCAGGACGGGCGCTTCGTGCAGGCCGAGCTGTTCCCCGAGATCTCGATTGGAGACGCCCCGACATGAGGCTGTCGAACCGCGCCAAGCGCATGATCGTGCACCAGGAGCGCAACCGCGCCGGGGTGTCGCTGAATCTCATTCCGATGATCGACATCCTGAGCGTCATGGTGGCGTTCCTGCTGGTGTACTCGACCGAGGTCGAGGTGCTGCAGAACACCAAGGGCATCGAGATTCCCGAATCGGTCGCGGAGGTCAAGCCGCGCGAGACCGTGGTGGTGATGGTGACGCCCACGGAACTGCTGGTGCAGGGGCAACTGGTGATGAGCATCGCCGAGGTGCGGGCCATCAAGGGCACTATTATCCAGCCGCTCAAGTCGGCGCTGGAAAAGCCCACGGTCACCATGCCGCGCGCCGTGATGGAGCGCGACATCGAGTCGCGCGAGCTCACCATCATGGGCGACAAGGTCGTGCCCTACGAAGTGCTCAAGAAGATCATGGCCACGTGCACGGATGCGAACTTCGGCCGTATCTCGCTCGCGGTGCTGCAGAAAGAAAAACCGGTGAGCGTCGCTCAGGCGACGGGCCGGTAGCGCCAGGAGCAGCAGGACGTGACTCCCTACACCCCGTATTACCGCGAATACGATCTGCCGTGGGCGTCCCCGGAAGAGGACGCACAGCGCTTTCGCAAGATCCTGCTCGCGACCCTGATCACGCTCGGGCTGATGATGGTCATCATCCCCCTGCTGCCGGTGCCCGAGCGCAAGGCGGCGGACGTCGAGGATGTGCCGCCGCGCCTCGCCAAGCTGATGCTGGAGCAGAAGAAGGTTCCTCCGCCACCGCCTCCGCCGAAGGAGGAGCCCAAGCCCGAGGTCAAGAAGGAACCGAAACCCGAGCCCAAGCCGGTGGACCGCCAGCAGGAAGCGCGCAAGAAGGCGCAGGTCGCGGGCCTGTTGCCCTTCAAGGACGAGCTCGCCGACCTGCGCGACAACCGCATGGTCGACATCGCGACGGCGAACCGCCCGCTCACCGATGCGGCACGCGCCGGCGACATGCCGCAGCGCTCGCTGATCACCTCCAAGGTCGGTCAGGGCAGCGGCGGTATCAATACCGCGTCGCTGAGCCGCGGCTTCGGCGGCGGCGGCGGGGGTCTGGCCGGGCGCTCGACCACGCAGGTCACCGGCGGCATCGGCGGCAATGATCCCAAGGCGGTGCGCAGCGGCAGCGGCCAGAAGGCTTCGCGCAGCCGCGAGGAAATCGAGCTGGTCTTCGACCGCAACAAGGGCGCGATCTATGCGCTCTATAACCGTGCGTTGCGCGACAGCCCGGCGTTGCAGGGCAAGGTCGTGCTGGAGCTGACCATCGCGCCGTGGGGCGAGGTCACCAGCTGCCGGGTGATTTCCAGCGAGCTCAACGATCCCGAGCTGGAGCGCAAGCTGGTGGCGCGGGTGAAGCTCTTCAGGTTCGACGAGAAAGACGTGGAAGCGGTGACGACCACCAAGCCCATCGATTTCTTCCCCGCCTGAGGCTCCCGTCCGCGGGCCGTCTGCGGTTCCATCCAGGGACGCCGCCGCCCGTCGGCGCGGCGGTGCCGCCGATCGGGTCGCCGCTGCGGGAGATGGATTGTCCGGCGGGAGCGGGCGCCGCCGCCATGGTCTGAAGGCTATACTCGACCCATGAACGTGCAGTCCGAGATCCAGTACTTCAGCGAGCTGACCATGATCGACAAGGCGCGTTTCCTCGCGCTGCTGATCCACGAGCTCGCCGAAGAAGCCAAGGGCACCTACGGGCCGGGCGCCGAACAGGTGTCCGATGCCGCGCACCTGCGCTTCATCAACGAGATCCAGCACCGCATCAGCCGCGTCGCCTACCAGATCCTCGGCGAGGACAGCACGCGTCCGGGCGACGACGTGATGATTCGCATGCTGCTCTCGCCGCGCGCCGACAAGACCGCGGAGCGCTTCATCGCCAGTGCCTACCGCCGCACCCTGCAGGGGTTCGAGCGGCACGACACCACCGTGCTGATGAATCAGTAGAGCGAACCGAGCAGAGTTCGGCGCGGGAATCTCCAGCTAGGCCGCCGCACTGCCGCCTGGGCGCCGCTCGAGGACGAAGCGGTGCCGCGCCGCTTCCGCGGCGAGCGTTGCCCTGCTGTAGTAACACCCGAGCAGTTGCGAATCGAGCAGCTGCGGGTTACGCGCGATGAATTCCTCCCACGGTTCGGCGCCTCCGCGCCGATGCGCGTTCACCAGCGTCATGAATGCGATCGTGACCGTCTCGTGATAGCGGTCGGCGCGGCCCAGGTGCGCGACGTAGCGCTTGAGGGTGGCGCACATGGCGTCGATCGCCGCGCCGAATGACAGGCGCGACAGATACAGGTAGGCAGCGCGCACGTGGTTGCGATGACTGAAGTCTGCGGGGGGCAGAACACAGCTCTCCAATGCCTGGAGAAATTGCGTATCGGTCATGGGCGCCTCCTCGAGCCCGGCTTGGCCTTGCGGGTGACGGGAGCTTCGGGCATGCGGTGGCTGTCCCTGGCACGCAGGTCGAGCTCGTAGATGCGCCTGAGATCGCGCACATGGGTGAGCGTCTCGGGCGAAAAAGGCGGCTTGCCTTCCAGGGCGTGCAGGGCGATGCCTTCGATGAGATCGCCGAGAGTCATGTCCTTGTACTCGGCGAGGGCCTTGAGCACCTTGAGGAGGCGTTTCTCCAGGCGAATGCCGGTTTGTACCCGTTCCATGGCGGGGTAGGGGCTCGCGGGCTCGCTCATGGGCTGTCCTCAATCATGGTATCTATGTACCATGGTACATATGTAGGTGGCTGAATGCAAACACGCGGCGACGGCCCGGGATCGCAGTCAGTCTTTTCAGTGAGCCGGCGGGTCCCAGTCAGCCGCGGGTTACAGTCCGCCCCGCATTTCAGTCCGCGACGTAGACGACTTCACCGTTGATGACGGTCATCACCGCCGTGGTCTGGAGGATCTGCGGCGCCGGAATCTCGAGAATGTCGGCGGACAGCACGGTGAGATCCGCGAGCTTGCCCGGTTCGATGCTGCCCAGGTCGCGCTCCATGAACGCCGCATATGCCGGCCAGGTTGTGAACATGCGCAGGGCGTCGAGCCGCTCGACGGCCTGCTCCGGATGCCAGCCCTCGCCGGATTTCCCTTCCAGGTCTTTGCGCGCCACCGCGGCATAGAACTCGATCATCGGTTCGCCACGCTCGACCGGGGCATCCGACCCGCCGGGGACCGGCAACCCGAGGTCGATGAAACTGCGCCAGGAGTAGGCGTGCGCCAGGCGCTCCGGGCTGAGCCGGCTTGGCGCGAAGTACAGGTCGCCGATGGCATGCGAGGGCTGCATCGAGGGAATCACGCCGAGCGCCGCAAAGCGCGGACGATCGCCGGGGTGCACGATCTGCGCGTGCTCGATGCGCCAGCGCGGCTCCTGCACCGCGCGGCCGTTGCGCGGCACATGCGTGAACGCCTCCTCGTACAGGTCGAGCGTATGACGGTTGGCGTGGTCGCCGATCGCGTGGGTTTCGACCTGGATGCCACGCGTCAATGCTGCGGCGAGCAACGGACGCACCACTGCATCGGTGAGCCGGAACAGGCCGCGCGTGCCGGGCTCGTCGGAATAGGGCTCGAGGAGCGCCGCGCCGCGCGATCCCAGTGCCCCGTCCATCTGTAGCTTGATAGTGCGAACCGTGAGCCGCCCGCCGGCGTCGCCGATGATCGGCCCGTCGCGCAGGAGCCGGGCGGCGCCCGCGCCCGGTCCGACGATCGCCTTGTAGACGCGCAGCTTGTAGCGTCCGTCGGCATAGAGGCGCCGCAGCTGCGCCACGTCGTCCCAATCCGCGCGCTCGCCCTCGCCGGTGCGTCCGGCGTCGTGAATCATGGTGAGGCCCAGACGCGTGCTGCGTTCGCCGGCCAGAACCAGCGCGGCACGCTCCTGGGCGTCGTCCGCAGCCGGAATCAGGGCGCTGACCAGTTCCGCGGCCTTGTCGATGAGCATGCCCGTGGGCTCGCCGTTCGCGTCGCGCAGCACCCGTCCGCCCGGCGGATCGGCGAAGGCGGCATCGATGCCCGCCAGGCGCAGCGCCACGCTGTTCACCAGCGCCGCGTGACCGTCGGCACGCTCCAGCCAGACCGGGTTGCGCGGGGATACGGGATCGATCAGCGCACGCGAGGGAAATTGTGGGGGTTGCCAGTGCGTTTCGATCCAGCCGCGGCCCACGATCCATTCGTTCGGGGACGCCTTCGCGACCCGCTCCGCCAGCGACCGGGCCAGCGCGGCGGCGTTCGGCGTCCCTGCCAGGTTGAGGCGCATCTCGCGCCAGCCGACGCCGGAGAGGTGGTAGTGCGCGTCCGTCCAGCCCGGCACCACGGTGGCGCCGTGCAGGTCGATGGTGCGCGTGCGCTCACCGACGCAGCTGCGCGTCTCCTCGATCGACCCCACCCGTACGATGCGCTCGGCCGCGATGCAGATCGTCTCGGCATGCGGTCGCGTGGGATCCAGGGTGTGAACGTTGGCGTTGGTAAGCACCAGCGACGCGGGCCCGGCAGCTGCGGCCGCAGCGCCAACGAGAACGGCGCCGGCGAACGCGCAGCAGGGCAGAGCTGTCCTTGCGGGAAACATCGCGGATGTGCGGCGCATGCAGCTACCTCGATCGACGTGAGAGCCGTAACACTAGCGTACGCAGCGCATCGTGCCAGGCGCCGCTGCCGTTCGCAGCTTTGGTTTCGGGCGCGCCCATGCACGTTTGCGCCGCGATGCGCAGGTCAGAATAGCATCGGACCCGAGCGCGTCCAGCGGCGCGCGGGTAGAATTCGCCGCTTCGATCATGCAGCGACACGACATCCAGTTTCCGGCGAAGGACGCGGCCCTGCGCGAAGACGTGCACGAGCTCGGCGCACTCGTCGGCGAAGTCCTGCGCGAGCAGGGCGGCGCAGAGCTGTTCAGGCTGGTGGAGGGCGATCGCATCGCCGCCATCCGGCGGCGTGAAGGCGATCCGGAAGGGGCGCTGGCGCTGATAGCCCGCACCAGGGACCGGCCCCCGGCCGTGGCACGCGATCTGGCGCGCGCCTTCTCGACGTGGTTCCAGGTCGTCAACCTGGCCGAGAAGGTGCATCGCATCCGGCGCCGCCGCCAGTACTTCCTCGGCGCCAGCGCACCGCAGCCTTCCGGCGTCGAGGATGCGCTGGTCAAGCTGAAGGAGCAGCAGGCGGGACTCGATGAGGTCCTCGACCTCATGGCCAGCCTGCGCATCGAGCCGGTGTTCACCGCGCACCCGACCGAGTCCACGCGGCGCACGATCCTGCGCAAGCAGCAGCGCATCGCGCAGCTGCTCCTGGCCCGCATGGATCCCTCGCTCACGCCGCAGGAGCAGAGGGGCGTGTGGGCCCGTATCCGCGAGGAAATCACCATCGGCTGGCAGACCGAGCAACACCCGCGCCAGCGACTCACGGTCGCCGACGAGCGCGAGCACGTGCTCTTTCACCTCATCGAGATCCTGTACCGCATCGTCCCAGCCTTCTACGAGGAAATCGAGGGTGCTCTGGAGAAAGTGTTCGGCGCCGCGCCGGGGAGCGCGGGCATCCCGACGATTCTCGACTTCGGCAGCTGGGTCGGCGGGGACATGGACGGCAATCCCGACGTGCACGCCAAGACGATCCGCGAGACGCTGGCGCGCCACCATCAGCTCATCGTCTCGACCTATTTCAGCGAAGTTCGGAAGCTCGCGGCGAAGCTCAGCCAGAGCGCCAGCCGGGTCACGATTTCCGCCGCTCTGCAGAAACGCATCGAGGAGTACAGCGCGCTGCTGCCCGGCGCGCAGCTGACGACGCCGGCGCGACACGATCGCATGCCGTACCGCGTGTTCCTCGGCCAGGTTGCCGAGCGCCTGCGCAATACCTACGACGGCAAGCCCAATCACTACGACGCGGCGGGACAATTCACCGGCGACATCGATCTGGTGGCGGACAGCCTCGCCGCCAACGAGGGACGCAACGCGGGGCTGCATTCCGTGCGCCGGCTCCTGCGGCGCATCGCGACGTTCGGTTTCCATCTCGCGGCTCTCGACGTGCGCCAGCACACCGAGGTGCATCACGAAGTGCTGGCGCAGGGCCTGGCCGACGAGCAGTGGCTGCAGCGCCCGGCGGCGGACCGTGTCGCGCGATTGCGCGAGGTGCTGTCCAAGGATCAGGGACCGCTCGCCTCGCTGGACGCGGTGGGCAAGCGCACCTTGTGGGTCTTCGAGGCGATACAGCAATGCCGGCACAGGTACGGCGCCGACGCCATCGGCAACTACATCATCAGCGGCGCCACCGGCATCGACGACATACTGGCGGTACTGGTACTGGCGCGGTGGGCGGAGATCGTGGACCGGCGCACCGGTGAAGTGCCGCTCGACATCGCGCCGCTGTTCGAATCCGTGGATTCGCTGGAGCAGAGCGGCGCGGTGCTGCGCGCCCTGCTGGAGGAGGAGGGCTACCGGCGGCATCTCGCGGCGCGCGGCGCTCATCAGGTGGTGCTGCTCGGCTACTCGGACAGCAACAAGGAGAGCGGTCTCGCCGCCTCGCGCTGGGCGACGCACCGCGCCCGGGCCGAGCTGGTGCACGCTGCGCAAGATGCCCACGTGCGGCTCACGATCTTTCACGGTCGCGGTGGAACGATCAGTCGCGGCGGCGGGCGCATCGATGCGCTGGTGAAGAGCGCACCGCCCGGCGCGGTGACCGGCCGACTGCGGGTCACCGAGCAGGGCGAGGTCGTCAATCAGAGCTACGGGTTGCGGCCGATTGCGATGCGCACCCTGGAGCGCACATTCAACGCGCTGGCCCTGGCCAGGCGCGGTGGCGCTGCGACGGGCGGGCAGGATGCGCGCCATCTCGACGCCGCGTCCGTCATCGCGCGTGTCAGTCGCCAGGCGTATCGCGCCCTGGTGTACGACGAGGCGGATTTCTATCGCTATTTCCGCGAATCCACGCCGATCGACGCCATCGAGCGCATGCAGATAGGCAGCCGGCCGGTATCGCGCGGTGAGCGCGAAGGGCTCGAGCACCTGCGCGCCATCCCGTGGGTGTTTGCGTGGACGCAGACCCGGGCGATGCTGCCCGGCTGGTACGGTGTCGGCAGCGGACTGCGCGCCGCCGCGGCCGAATTCGGCCTGGAGCAGCTGCGCGACATGCGCGGTCGCTGGTTCTTCTTCGGCGCGCTGCTCGACGACGTCGAGGCGATGCTGGCGCGCGCCGACCTGGACATCGCCGCGCAATACGACGAGCTGGCCGATGCGTCGCTGCGCCGCTTTTTCGAGCCGGTGCGCCGCGAGTTCGCGCTGGCCGTCGAGCTGGTGCTCGCGATCAAGGAGCAGCGGCAGATCCTGGACCGGGACGCGACGCTGCAGCGCTCCATCATGCTGCGCAATCCGTATGTCGACCCCATGCACCTCATGCAGATCGACTTGCTCAAGCGCTGGCGCCGCTCCGGGCGCAAGGACGGCGAGTTGTTCGATGCGCTGCTCGCATCGATCTCCGGAATAGCGCAGGGCCTGCAGAGCACCGGCTGAAATGAGACTGAAAATGCGCCATGCGCGCCTCGAACGTGCGCCGGTTCACGGTTTGCGCATCATTCAGGGATCCGCGTAGACCCCCTTGGCGCGCGGTCTCATCGCCCCGCATCCGCCGCCGCGCGAAAGTCGTGTCCGACCTGTGCGAGTCATCACGTCGCGGGCATCTGCCGCGAGGTGTGCGTTCAAGAACCGTTCAGCCATTGCCGACTAGGCTGTCATACAGGATGACTCGCCATTGACACGACAGCAGGGCGTTTAGCGTTACACCGGACCGCTCGAGGTCCAGTGGCCCGCGGAGGGCAACCAGATGGGTAACGGCGGATCGCGAATTCGGCCACGGAAAGGCGAGCAGAGCTTCTTCGGCGCCGACCGGGTCAGCGAACGCTGGCGCGAATGGGCCAGCGGCCACAATCGCAGCGCCGATTACGACGGCAGCTCGACGCAGGTGAAGCGCTCCTGGTTCGGCCGGCTGATCGCGGCGCCAGTCAAGCGCAAGTAGCACGTCTCCCGAGACGTTCGCATGGGCGCGAGCCGCCGAAGGTCGCGAACATGCGGGCGTCTCATCCCCTCCGGCACGTCACGATTCCGCCACGACTGAAACAGTCTCTCCAGGCTGCAACCGCTCCCCGCCGCGGATGATCACCCGGTCTCCGGGAGCCAGCGGCCCCTTCACTTCGACCAGGCCACCGCTGCCGACACCCATGCTGACCGGTACCCGCTCCACCTTGCCGCCGGACGTCACGCGCAGGATGTAGGCCTCGTTCTGGCGCAGGATGACCGCATCACGCGGCACCGCCATGACGGTGACCGGCTGGCTCGTTGGCAGCTCCACGCTGACCGGCGAGCCGATCGGCCAGAGCCCGTCCGGCAGCGCGACGCGCACTTCCATCTGCCGCGAGCGCTCGTCGCCCACCGGGATCACCGCGCGGATCGGGCTGCGGATCGCGCGGTTGGAGCGATCGACGATCTTCACCTCGCGGCCCTTGGCTACGAAAGCGGCAACCTGCATCGGCGCCTGGGCGCGCACCTCGATGTGCCGCGTGTCCACGAGTCGCGCGAGCTCGCCGCCCGTGGCGACGAACTCGCCGGGCTGGCGCAGCCGCTCCACCACCTGTCCGGCGAACGGCGCGGTCACCCTGGCGCGCTCCAGGTCGTGCAGCGTCTGGTCGCGCGCCACGCGCGCCTGGTTGATCTCCTGCGCCGTCATGTCGCGTTGCGCTGTCGCCTCGTCGAGCTGCGACTGCGAGGCGATCCTCTGCTCCATGAGGCGCTGAAAACGCGTCACCTGGGAGTCGAGGTACTTGAGATTGGCCTCGAGCCGCAGCACGGTCGCGTCGTTGTCGCGCAGTCGCAGCTTGAGCGCCGCGTCGTCGACGCGGGCGATGACGCCGCCGCGCTCGATGTAGGTGCCCGGTTCGGCGACCCACACCAGTCGGCCGGGAGTCTCCGCGGCGATGCGCGCATCGTTGCGGCTCACCACCGTACCGGTCGCGGACATGGTCGGAGCAATCGACTGCCTGCTTGCCTTGCCGACCTTGACCGGTGCGGGCGGCGGTCCCTGCTCCTGGGCGAACGCACTGCTCACGCAGAGCAGTGCCAGCAACGTGAAGGAACGGACTGCGCGAGTGTGCATGTTCGGATTCCTGAGTAACGGATGGCTCATGCCGCACGCTCCAGTTGCGGCTTGACGCGTGGTGGCGCCTGGTCGACGACGACATCGCCCGGTTCGCTCTCGCCGAGGCGCAGCAGCGCCGGCAGCAGGATGAGCGTGAACAGCGTGCTCACCAGCATGCCGCCGACGATCACCGCGCCCAGGCCGCGGTACAGCGTGCTGCCGGGGCCGGGTACGACTGCCAGGGGCAGCATGCCGACCAGCGACACGGCGGTCGTGGAGAAAATCGGGCGGATACGCAGCTGGATCGCCTCGATCACCGCATCGCGCCGCGTACGCCCCGCGCGCTCTGCCGTGCGCGTCTGGTCGACGAGCAGGATGGCGTTGTTGACCACCAGCCCCATCATGATCACGAATCCGATCATGGTGAGCAGGTCGAGCGGCTGGAAGCTCACCAGGTTCAGCGCGCGCAGCGCCAGCACGCCGCCGACGGTGGCCAGGGGGATCGTGAGCACCACCAGCAGCGCGTCCTTCACGGAGCGGAACATCGCCGCCATGATGAGGAACAGGATCAGGATCGCGAGCGCGAAATTCTGTCCCATGTTGCCCACGGCGTCGCGCAGGTTGTCGGCGCTGCCGCCGTAGCGGATGGTGCCGTCCTCCGGCAGCATCTTCTTGAGCACCGGCTCAACGTCGTGCTTGAGGATCTCGACAGCCTCCTCGAGCGACATCTTGCGCGGTGGGGAGACGCCCAGGGAGACGGTGCGCTTGCGATCCACGCGCCGCATGCCGCCGGGGCCGACCTTGGTTTCGATGGACATCAGGTCGCCGAGCGGCAGCACCGCGCCCGAAGGCGTGGCGAGCGGCACACTCTCCAGCTCCTCGGGCGTCATCCACCCTTGCGCACGCAGGATCACGTCCATGCGCTTGTTGCCGTCGAAATGCTCGCCGATCCACAGGCCATCGCCCATGGCGCGAATCACGTTACCCGCCGTTGCGCGGGTCCAGCCGGCCTCCGTCAGGCGCCGGTCGTCGGGCGTGACGCGCAACTCCGGTTCGGCGGCTTCCAGGCCCTGCCAGGGCTGAACCTGCGCGCCGGGCATTCTCTTCTCGATCTCCTGCATCGCGGCGCGCGCCACGGGGAACAGCGCCTGCAGGTCTGCGGATTGCAGCATCAGGTCGATGTTGCGGCCATCGCCGAAGCCGCCGAACAGATTGCCTTCCGAGACGAAGGCGCGGAAATCCGGGAAGCCGGTGAGCACTTCCTCGCGCAGCAGCCGCTCGAGCTCGGGCAGCTGCGCCTGGTCCTTGACGCGCGCGCCGATCGTGCCGCCGCCGCCCGGCCACACCAGCACGTAGTAGTTGAGCAGCGCCGGTTCCTTGACGCCGTCCATGTACGGCTTCATGCGCGCCGCGATCGGCTGCACGATCTCGCGATCGATGGTGTCGACGCTCGCGCCCGGGGGGAACTGGAAGAACCCGTCGATGGCTGCGCGTTTCACCGGCGGCAGGTAGTCCAGGCGCGGCAGCAACGCCCAGCTCAGGAACACCGGGGCCGCGATGAGGCCCGCGATCAGCAGGCGGCGGCGCATGCGGCCGTCGCTCAGCGCCACCAGGCGGCGCGCCAGCGTCGCGGTCTGTTCCAGCTTCTCGGGTTTCAGCGGCGGCGCCTTGATCCAGCGCGCCACGGCGACCGGAACCACGGTCACCGCCACGAACATCGAAATCACGTTGGCGATCGAGATCGTGAGGGCGAGATCGGCGAACAGCTGCCCCTCGGCATCCTTGAGGAACAGCACCGGTACGAAGATCGCCACCGTGGTCACCGTGGACGCCACGATGGCCGGCCAGACCTGCTCGGTGCCGATGCTGGCGGCCTGCTGCGGCAGCTCGCCGCGCTCCTGCAAGCGCAGCACGTTCTCGAGCACGATGATCGCGGCATCCAGCACCATGCCCACGCCGAAGGCGAGACCGGCGAGCGAGATCACGTTGAGCGTGCGCCCGGTCAGTTGCAACGTGATGAACGTCGCCAGCAGACAGATCGGCACCGTCAGGCCCACGAGCAGCACGGCGCGCGTGTGACGCATGAAGAGCCACAGCACGCCCAGAGCGAGCAGCACGCCCGCGAACAGGTTGCTCGACACCAGGTTGATCGCCTGGTTGATGAACAGCGAGGGATCGAAGGACTGCTGGACCGTGAGACCCATTTCCCTGAGCTGGCCGTCGCGCAACGCGCCGATCTCCGCCTTCACGGCATTGAGAGTCTCCAGCACGTTGGCGCCGCTTTCCTTGAGGATCTGGATGCCCATCGCCGGATTGCCGTTCTGCATCGCCAGAGTCTCGCGGTCGCCGCGGCGCACTTCGATCTCGGCGATGTCGCGCAGCCGCACGGCGCTGCCGTCGCGCCACGCCAGTATCTGCTCACCCAGTTGCTCCGGCGTGTAGCGCCCGGCGAAGCGCAGCGCGTACTGGCGGCGCCCCACCTCGACGTAGCCGCCGGAGGTGTCGTTCGCGCTGCCGGCGACCGCGGCTACCCCCGGGATCTCGATGCCGAGCTGCGCCGCGCGATACGGATCGAAGCGGATCTGCAGCTCTTCCGGCGCGCCCGCGTTGACGTTGACCACGGCGACGCCCGGCACAGACTCGATGCGCGGCTTGATCACGTCCTCGATGAACTTCTGGTAGTTCTCGACCGGCCCCGGCGTGCCGGGCAGCAACTGGATGAAGAACCACGACAGGGTCTCGTTCGCATTGCCGCCGCCGAAGCCCTCGCCCAGCGAGATGACCGGCGGGCTGGCATCGCGCGGCAGCGGCGGCAGCTGGTTCATGCGGCTGATGACGTCCACCAGCGTGCGCTGCATGTCGGTGCCGACGTTGAAACGCAGGTTGATCCAGCTGCCGCCCGCGTTGGCGAATGCATTCAGCTGCTTGAGGCCCGGGATTCCCTGCAGCGCCGCTTCCTGCGGCTCGATGAGCTCGGATTCGACTTCGGCCGGCGCCGCCGCGCGCCAGCTCGTAAAAACACTGATCTGCGGCTCCTCGATGTCGGGGAAGAGCTGGATCGGGAGCTTCAGCAGACTGAAGATGCCCAGCGCAATGACGAGAGCGACCACGACGACCACGGCCGCCGGATTGCGCAATGAACCATCGGTGAGCTTCACGAGTGCCTCCCTCGGGCGGTCCGTCTGGTTGCGCCCACAAGACCCTGGCGCGCCGGCAAAAGTTCAAACGGCGTGAGCTGTTGCATGGCGCGCGCACTCTACCCGCATGGTCGGGTGGTGTCGCCGGCCGGACATTGGAGTCCGGCAGCCAGCCGCTGGTTTGAATTTGACAGCCGTTCGTCCGCCACTCGGCGTCACGCGCTCCTGAATCCAACCACTTCGCTGATCCGGCCGCGGGGGAGAACGCAACATAGTTCGTGCCCCGGGCGGCCGCCTGTCCGTCGGCCCGGGCCGCGATCCAGTCCACCCGCATTGCTCCCTGGCACTGGCGCGGCTCGCCCGCACGGGCGAGCGTGATGCCGGGCACGTGCACGTGTGCGGCGACGTTGGCGAATCCGGAACTTCCCGCATTCCGGCAGAGTCACACGAGACGCAACAGCGGCGGTTTGCGTCACGGAGCCAGTCATGCGCGCAGCAGGTGGAATTCTCAGCGGTTTGATGACGGCGCTGGCGCTGCTCGCCGGCTGCGCGACCGGCCCGCAGGTCCGGGTGGACCAGGATCCCGCAGCCGACCTGGCGGCGTACCGGACATTCGGTTTCTTCGACCAGCTCGCGACCGACCGCGCTCAATACACCACGATCACGACGAGCCGTCTCAAGCAGGCGACGCGCGACCAGCTGGAGCGCAAGGGCTACCGGTACACGGAGGAAAGCCCGGATCTGCGCGTGAACTTCTTCCTCAACGTCGAGGACCGCCGGGAAACGCGCTCGACGCCGCGGATCGGATTCTACGGCTATCGGCGCGGACTGTACGGCGCCTGGAGCGGTTATCCTTACGACATCGACACCGTCACCTACCGGCAGGGCACCTTGAACATCGATGTGGTCGATGCGAAGAAGAATGCGCTGGTGTGGCAGGGTGTCGCGGAAGGCCGCGTGAGCGAGAAGGCGCGTCGCAATCCCGGCCCGGCGATCGACGCGGTGGTCGCGGAGATCTTCACGAACTTCCCGGACAGGCAGTCGGCTGTCACGGGCGGCCGCTAGGCAGCGGCCAGCCGCTCGCCGAGCCTCACCACTTCGTCCGTGAGCGCATCGAAGTCCGCGCGCGTGCTGCGATGATTGACGATCGCGCAGCGGATGCTGAAGCGCCCCTTGAGCACGGTCGATGAGGGCACCGCGAACCCCGACTCCTGCAGCTGCACCAGGATCTGGCGGTTGATCTCGTCGAGCTGCGCGTCGCTCACGCCCTCGCGCCGGTAGCGGAAATTCACGACGTTGAGCGGCACGGGCGCCAGCAGCTCGAGTTGCGCGGTGCGTTCCACGCGGGCGGCGAGATGGCGCGCCTGTGCGACGTTCTGCTCGATGAGCTGCGCGTACTTCTCCAGGCCGTCTGCTTTGAGCGCCATCCAGATCTTGAGCGCGCGGAAGCCGCGCGACAGCTGCACGCCGTATTCGGAGAAGCGCAGCGGCGCGTTGGCGACGCCGGCCGCGAGTTGCTGCAGGTAGGCGGGCGTGACGGAGAACGCGTTGCGATGAGCCTCGCCGGAGCGGACCAGCACGCAGGCCGCCTCGTAGGGCGCGTAGAGCCACTTGTGGAAATCGAAGATCACGGAATGCGCACGCTCCAGGCCGCGCAGCTCCGGACGCAGCGAGGGAGCGAGCATGCCGAGCGCGCCGAACGCCCCGTCCACGTGCAGCCACAATCGCTCGCGCTCGCAGACATCGGCGAGCGCCGCGAGTGGGTCGATGGCGCCGGTGTTGACTGTGCCGGCCGTGGCGACGATGCAGAATGGCCGCATGCCGTGGGCGCGATCGTGGGCGAGCGTGCGCCGCAGCGCCTCCAGATCGATGGTGTAGTCATCGGTGGTGCGAATCAGCCGCAGGCTGGCCTCGCCCAGGCCAAGAACCTCCACCGCTTTGCGCAGGGAGCTGTGACCTTCCTGCGAGGCGTAGACCGTGAGCCGGCCGCGTTCGTTGTCGACGCCGCGCTCGCGCATTCCTTCGATCTGGGTATTGCGCGCTACGGTGAGCGCCGTGAGGTTCGCGGCCGAGCCGCCGCTGACCAGCAGGCCGCTCGAGCCGCGCGGAAAACCCATGATCCCGCGGAACCAGTCCACCACCTGCAGCTCGACCAGCGCTGGTGCGTGATCGAAATCGGCTGCGTTGGGATTCATGGCCGCGGCGAGAAAATCCGCGAGCACGCCGACCGGCGCGCCCGAGCCCTGCACCCAGCCCCAGAAGCGCGGACTGATGTTGCCGGTGGTGTAAGGGCGTACGAAGCCCAGGAATTCCTCGTAGGCCTGCTGCGCGCCCTGGCCCTGCCACGGCGCCGGCGCCTGCAGGTGCTTGCGCGCTTCGGCGGTGGGCGCCACCCAGGTCGGGCGCTGGCGAACGCTCGCCAGATAGTCGACGGTGTCGTCGACCATGCGGTGCGCGAGCGCGCGAAAGTCGCTCCAGTCCTGCGGGTCGAGTGTCGTCTCCGCCGCGGCGTCGACGACCCTGGCCGGCTGCCGCAAGTCGAGCTCGAGCTGAATGTCGCCGCGCTGGAACTTGTCGTCGGTGCCCAGGCGCGTGATCGCGAACCCGAGCTTGCGATACAAGGCGATTGCGCTGCGCAGCGTCGTGTTGGAGCGGATCAGAATGCGTTGCGCGCCGCGCTCGCGCGCGAATTCGATCGCGCGCTGCACGAGCCGCTTGCCGTAGCCGCGCCCCTGCGCCGAAGGCGCGACCGCCATTTTGGCGAGCTCGAAGCTGCGCGCGCCGTCCTTGAGCATGGCCACGGTCGCCTTCGGCGTGCCGTCCTCGAACAGCGTGAAGATTTCGCCGCCGGGCGCGACGATGTGACGACGCGGGTCGCTCAGCTGCTGGCGATCCGGCGGCTCGACGGCGAAATACTTCTCGATCCAGGCGAGGTTGAGCGCGGCAAAGATGGGCTGGTGCTCATCTCTATAGGTCTCGATGACTACGGCGGGTTGCGATAGGGCGTTCGGATTGGGCATTCGCTGTGCTCGTGGGGACGCGGCGACCTTGGTCCGCGTTACGCGGCGAGCGTTCCTCTGGCGGTGTTGAAATTACAGCGCGCGAGCTTGCACCGGGCGCGGTGCTGCGCGCCATCCGTTTCTTGCGCAAAGGTTGAGAAGTGGGCAAACCTGTATATAATCACAGTACGACTTCATCCCCCGCGCGGCAGAGCTACAAGCTTGATCAAAAGCTTACGAACGCATTCTCATCCGTTTTTCACTCATGTCCGACCCGCTCGAGAGGTTACTGCAGCATCCATCGCTCTGGCGGGCGAGTGGGCAGGCGGTTGCCGCGCCCGCGGTGTCGACCGGTTTTGCTCAACTCGACGCGCATCTGCCCGGCGGCGGCTGGCCCTGCCCCGCGCTGATCGAGTTGTTGCTGGAGCAGTGCGGCCTGGGTGAGATCGATTTGCTGATCCCGGCGCTGCGGGAGTTGCAAGCCGGCTGGGGCCCGCAAGCCACGCCGCGGGCGCTGGCCTGGCTCAACCCGCCTTTCATTCCTTATGCGCCGGCGCTCGCGGAGCGCGGGCTCGAGTTGCGGCAGCAGCTGATTACCGGCCCGCTCACGCCGGCGCAGACCTTGTGGGCAATGGAGCAGGCTCTGCGTTCGGGCGCTTGCGCGGTGGTGCTCGCGTGGGCGGACAAGGCGGGCATGCAGGCGCTGCGCCGTTTGAAACTCGCGGCGGGCGAGGGCGGTTGTCTGGGCGTGCTGTTTCGCTCGCCGCGCCGGCGTGCGCAGGCATCGCCCGCGAACGTGCGGGTGCTGCTCAGCCGCGCAGCGGCGCAGCTGCAGATCGAATTGCTGAAAGTGCAGCGGGGCCGGCCGGCAAAGCTGGCACTGCGGACATTCTCGTGACGGTGCCGCGGTGGTCACTTCGCGCACCTTGCCGCTGTTTCCTTCGCTGTCCGTGCCGGACCGCGACGCTCCAATCGTGCGGCCCGCGCCGGCGCGCCGGCCACCGGGACCCGAACCGCGATCGCGCCCGAATGTCGCGCAACTCTGGCTCGCACTGCATTTCCCGCGCCTGGCGCTCGATGCCCTGAAAGATGCCCTGCACGGCCGCGCGCTTGCCGTCCACGGCCGCGAGCAATCGATCGCCATTCTCGATCCCGAGGATCGCGTGCAGAGCGTTCTCGCCTGCAACGACCTGGCGCGCGCGCGCGGAGTGCGTGCGGGTCAGCCGCTTAACGCCGCGCTCGCGTTCGACTCCGCACTCATCACCCTGCCGCGCGATGCGTTTCGCGAACGGCAGTTCCTGGAGCGCATTGCCGCGCATTGTCATCGCTTCACCCCGCTCGTCAGCCTGGCGGGCGCCGACGAGCTGCTGCTCGAAGTGAAAGGCAGCCTGCGCCTGTTCGGCGGCGCGCGCGCCCTGGTGGATCGCCTGACGGGCGAGCTGCGAGCGCAGGATGTCGAAGTCGGTCCCGCCCTCACCCCCACGCCGCAAAGTGCGCTGTGGCTGGCGAGAAGCCGGCGCGGCGAGTGGCCCTGCGTTCAGCGCCCGGAGGATCTTGCCGCGCAACTTGCGCGGGTACCGCTCGCCTGCCTGCGCTGGCCCACGGAAGTCATCGAGCGGCTCGTGAACATGGGGGTGCGCGGCATCGGTGATCTCGTGCGGCTGCCGCGCGCGGGACTGGCGCGTCGTATCGGTCCGCAGTGGCTGGATGAGCTCGACCGCGCGTTCGGCCGGCGTGCCGAGGTGCGGCGGCGGTTCGAGCCGCGCGAACGCTACCTCGATGCCCAGGCGCTCGATTGCGAGATCGAAACCGTCGCCGGCCTGAAGGCTGCGCTCGAGCCTTTGCTGGCGCGCCTGCAACGATTCCTGCGTGTGCGCGAGGCCGCGCTCGGGACGCTGGTGCTCGAGCTCGAGCATCGCACCGGGCCGCAGACTCGCGAGCGCCTCGGGCTCGCCGCGCCGACCGGGGACGTGAATCATCTGCACGGCCTGCTCCAGGAGCGGCTCGCTTCACTCGCATTGCGCGCGCCCGTGATCGCCGTGCGTCTGCGTTCTGGTGCGTTGCGGGCGGTGCCAGCCGTTTCGGCGCGGTTGCCGTATGCGCTCTCATCTGCGTCCGCAGTGCTGCCGGATGCGCTGCCACAGCTCATCGAGCGCCTGCAGGCGCGGCTGGGACGTGAAGCGGTATTCGGCGTGAGTACCTTCGCCGAGCACCGGCCGGAGCTCGCGTGGCGCGCTGTGGAGATGTCGGCCGCCGACCAGGCGAGCGGGCATCCCGCTCATGGGCACCGTCCCGTGTGGCTGCTGGCCGAACCGCAGCCAGCGGAGGTTTCGCGATGGTGCATCGAAAGCGGTCCGGAGCGCATCGAGTCGGGCTGGTGGGATGGCTGCGACGTGGCGCGCGATTACTTCATCGCCCGCGATCCGCACGGCGCGCGCTGCTGGGTATATCGGGAGTGCCGCGCTCCGCGCCGCTGGTTCCTGCATGGCTTGTTCGGTTGAGCACCCGTGTACGCCGAGCTCCATTGCATCAGCAATTTCTCCTTCCTGCGCGGCGCCTCGCATCCGCCGGAGCTCGTCGAGCGCGCCGTGGAGCTGGGCTACTCGGCGCTCGCGCTGACGGACGAATGCTCGGTCGCCGGCGTGGTGCGCGCGCACACCGCCGCGAAGAAACAGGCGCTGCAATTCATCGTCGGCAGCGAATTTCGCCTCGAAACGGGTCCCGGGATCGTCGTGCTCGCGACCACGCGCCGCGGCTACGGCAATCTCTGCCGCCTGATCACGCGGGCGCGGCTCGCGGCAGAGAAGGGCAGTTATCGGCTGACGCGGCAGATGCTGGCGCAAGCCGCTGTTGCCGATTGCCTGGCCGATTGCCTGGTGCTGTGGCTGCCGGAAGAGAGGTTGGCCGCGAAACCACACGAGAACCCACGAAAAGAAATCGGCAACGCGCAGGGTCATGACGCTGACGACCGCGACGGCGAGTGGCTGGCGTCGTTGTTTCCAGAGCGGCTGTGGATCGCGGTGGAGCTGGTGCTCGGCGGCAACGACCGCGCGCGGCTCGCGCGCCTCACCGCGCTCGGCGCGCGGTTGCGCGTGCCGCTGGTTGCAGCCGGCGGGGCGCACATGCACATCCGCGACCGGCGTGCGTTGCACGATGTGCTCACCGCCATTCGTCTCGGCGTTCCGATCATCGAGGCGGGGCGGGGGCTCGCGCCGAGCGGCGAGCGGCACCTGCGCACGCTGCAGCGGCTGCGGCGGCTGTACCCGCCCGAATTGCTGGCGGCCACGCTCGATATCGCAGCGCGCTGCCGTTTCTCGCTCGCCGAGTTGCGTTACGAGTATCCCCAGGAGCTCGTGCCGGAGGGCGAGAGCGCGGCGAGCTGGCTGCGCAAGCTCACCGAAGAGGGGATCCGCGAGCGCTGGCCGGAGGGTGCGCCGCGCAAAGTGCGCGATCTCCTCGAGCACGAGCTTGCGCTGGTGACGGAGCTGCGCTACGAGCCGTTCTTCCTCACCGTGCGCGACCTCGTGCACTTCGCGCGCAGCCGCGGGATCCTCTGCCAGGGACGCGGCTCCGCGGCCAATTCAGTCATCTGCTACGCGCTCGGCGTCACCTCGGTCGACCCCGCGCGCCAGTCCGTGCTGTTCGAGCGCTTCATCTCCAAGGAGCGCAACGAGCCGCCGGACATCGACGTGGATTTCGAGCACGAGCGGCGCGAGGAGGTGATCCAGTACGTCTACGCGAAGTACGGCCGCCACCGGGCGGCGCTCGCCGCCACCGTCATCACCTACCAGCCGCGCAGCGCGCTGCGCGACGTTGGCAAGGCCATGGGTTTCGATCTGCTGCAGGTCGAGCGTCTCGCACGCACCATGCACTGGTGGGACGGCGCGCAGGTGGCTGAGGAGCGCATTCGCAGCGCCGGTTTCGATCCGGCCAACCCGATGATCGCGCGCCTGCTGGAGCGCGTGCACGAGATCCTCGGCTTCCCGCGCCATCTCTCGCAGCACGTCGGCGGGTTCGTCATCTCGCAGGGGCCGCTCGAGGAGCTGGTGCCGATCGAGAACGCGGCGATGCCCGGGCGCACCGTGATCGAATGGGACAAGGACGATCTCGACGATCTCGGGCTCCTCAAGGTGGACGTGCTCGGCCTGGGGATGCTGACGGCGATCCGCCGCGCGCTCGATCTCATCGAGGGCTTTCGCGGCCGGCGCTACACGCTGGCGAGCATTCCGGCCGAAGACCCCGAGGTCTACGCGATGATCCAGCACGCCGACACGGTCGGCGTGTTCCAGATCGAGTCGCGCGCGCAGATGGCGATGCTGCCGCGCCTCAAGCCTGCGAATTTCTACGACATCGTGATCGAAGTGGCGATCGTGCGCCCCGGCCCGATCCAGGGCGACATGGTGCATCCTTACCTGCGGCGCCGGAATCACGAGGAGCCGGTGGACTATCCGAGCGAGGCGGTGCGCGCGGTGCTGGAGCGCACGCTCGGCGTGCCGATCTTCCAGGAGCAGGTGATGCAGCTCGCGATCGTCGCCGCGGGCTTCTCGCCCGGCGAAGCGGACGATCTGCGCCGCTCGATGGCCGCCTGGAAACGGCGCGGCGGGCTCGAGTACCTGGAGCAGCGCCTGCGCTCGGGCATGCGCGCCAGGGGCTACAGCGACGACTTCGCGAGCCGCATCTTCCGCCAGATCCAGGGGTTCGGCGAGTATGGCTTTCCGGAAAGTCACGCCGCGAGTTTCGCGCTGCTGGTCTACGCCTCCGCCTGGATCAAGCGCCACGAGCCCGCGGCATTTACTTGCGCTCTGCTCAACAGCCTGCCGATGGGGTTCTACGCGCCCGCGCAACTCGTGCGCGATGCGCGCTCGCACGGGGTGGAAGTGCGGCCCGTCGACGTGCACACCAGCACCCGGGACTGCACGCTCGAGCGGCGCGAGGATGGCGAACCGGCGCTGCGGCTGGGATTGCGCCTGACGAAGAACCTGTCGCGCGCCGGCGCGGATCGGCTCGTGGCGGCGCGCGTCGCAGGGCCGTTCACCGGCGTCCAGGAACTCGCCGAACGCGCCGCGCTCGGCCAGCGCGATCTGGATGCGCTGGCCGCCGCCGGTGTGCTCGCGCGCCTGTCGGGCAATCGGCATCGGGCCGCGTGGCAGGTGGCCGGGATCGAAGCGCCGTTGCCTTTGCTCGGCGCGGACACCGCGCCCAGCGAGGGTATTCCGATGCTCGCGCCGCCCAGCGAAGGCGAGAGCATCGTCGCCGATTACCGCAGCCTCGGCCTCACGCTCGGCCGGCATCCGCTGGCCTTGTTGCGCGAACGCCTGCGCGCCGAGCGGATCAGCAGCGCGAGCGAGCTCAAGGACATCGCGCACGGCAAGCGCGTGCGCGCCGCCGGCATCGTGATCACGCGCCAGCGCCCGTCGAGCGCGAGCGGCGTGACGTTCGTGACGCTGGAGGACGAGACCGGCCACGTGAACCTGGTCGTCTGGGCGGCCGTCGCCGAGGCGCAGCGCCGGCCGTTCCTCGAAGCGCAGCTGCTCGAGGTGCACGGCCAGCTGCAGCGCGAAGGCGAGGTCATGCACGTGATAGCCGAGCGGCTCATCGACAAGACGCGCTGGCTGGGTGCGCTCAGGACTCGTGCACGGAATTTCCACTAGGGAGAAACTCCCGCGGGCTGGGCCGAGGATGGCGTTCCAACTCCGATATGCGCCGGCGCTTGATGAAATGCCACATCGCACTGTAGCGTTGCGTCCGCTGCAGCCAACTGCGGCATCGTCACCACCCACAGCGAGGCCAGCGCAACCCATGTCTTTCTGGAACCGACGCAAATCGATCGACGCCCTCGGCGCCACCGACACTCATCGACGACTCAAGGGAACGCTCGGCTGGCCGCACCTCGTGGCCCTCGGCGTCGGCGCCATCGTCGGGACGGGTATCTATACCCTCACCGGCGTCGGTGCGGACCGCGCCGGGCCCGCCGTGATCCTCTCATTCGCGATAGCGGGCCTGGTTTGTGCCTGCGCGGCACTCGCCTATGCGGAAATGGCGACGCTCATGCCCGTCGCCGGCAGCGCGTACACCTACACCTACGCCGTCGGCGGCGAGCTGCTCGCCTGGATCGTCGGCTGGAGCCTCATTCTCGAATACTCGGTCGTCTGCAGCGCCGTGGCGGTCGGCTGGTCCGGCTACGCCGTCGGCTTCCTGCAATCCATGGGAGTGGCATTGCCCCATGCGCTCGCCGGCGGGCCGCACGCCGGTGGCGTGATGAACCTGCCGGCGGTCGTCATCATTTTCGCGGTCGCGGGCCTGCTGCTGCTCGGCACGCGCGAGAGCGCGACCGTCAACGCGGTGCTGGTCGTGGTCAAGCTCGTGGCGCTCGTCGTCTTCATCGCGCTCGCCGCGATGGCGTTCGATGCGCAACACTTCACGCCGTTCATGCCCCATGGCTTCAGCGCGCACCTGGAGGGCGGCGTCATGCGCGGGGTCATGGCCGCGGCGGGCATCATCTTCTTTGCGTTCTACGGATTCGATGCGGTCTCGACCGCCGCCGAGGAAACCCGTAACCCTTCCCGCAACCTGGTCATCGGCATCATCGGCTCGATGATCGTCTGCACGCTGCTCTACATGGCGGTGGCGACCGCGGCTCTCGGCGCAATGCCCTTCACCGAGTTCGCCGGGAGCCCGGAGCCGCTGGCGCACGTGCTGCGCGGCCTCGGCCACCCGATCGCCGCCAAGTTGATCGGCGCCGCGGCGGTGGTCGCGCTGCCGACGGTCATCCTCGCGTTCCTCTACGGCCAGAGCCGCATCTTCTTCGTCATGTCCCGCGACGGCCTGCTGCCGGAGCGCCTGGCGCGAGTCAACCAGAAGACCGGCACGCCCGTCGCCATCACGGTGCTCACCGCGGCGATCGTCTCGATCATCGCGGCGCTCTTTCCGCTCGCGGAGATCGCCGAGCTGGCGAATGCGGGAACGCTGTGCGCATTCGTCGCCGTCGCCGCCTGCATGCTGGTCCTGCGCGTGCGCGATCCGAATCGGCCGCGGCCGTTCCGGACACCGCTCCCCTGGATCGTGGGCGTGGTCGCGATCCTGGGCTGCATCTATCTGTTCGTCAGCCTGCCTCCGATCACCCGGACCCGCTTCTTCATCTGGAACGGCATCGGGCTGGCCGTGTATCTCCTCTACAGCATGCGCACCAGCCGCCTGGCCAAGGGCAGCCAAGAGGCAGCCTGACCGCATTGGAGGCTCACGGAATTTCCACCGATGAGTTCCCAGGGCCTGTCCGGGCAAACGATGCATGACTAACCGGACACGCTCCGGGCGCTCGCGCCACCGTCAGCTTCCAGTGGATCGCGGAGCAGCCGGCGCACGGTGACGTAAAACACCGGCACCAGGAGCACGCCAAGCACCACCGCGCTCAGCATGCCGCCGACCACGCCGGTGCCGATGGCGCGCCGCGCATTCGCGCCGGCGCCCGTGGAGATCGCCAGCGGCATGACGCCGAGGATGAAAGCAAACGAGGTCATGAGGATGGGGCGCAGGCGCAGCCGCGCGGCCTCCAGCACGCTCTCGCGAAGACCCTTGCCCGCCCGCTGCTCGCTGACCGCGAACTCCACGATCAGGATCGCATTCTTGGCGGACAGGCCGATGATCGTGATCAGTCCGATCTTGAAGAAGATGTCGTCCGGCAGGCCACGCAGCGTGACTGCCAGGATCGCGCCCAGCACGCCGAGCGGCACCACGAGCATCACCGCCACCGGTGTCGCCCAGCTCTCGTAGAGCGCTGCCAGGCACAGGTAGACCACCAGGATCGACAGCAGGAACAGCATCGGCGCTTGCGCACCCGCCAGGATTTCCTGCAGCGATTGACCCGCCCAGTCGAAGCCGAAGCCCGCGGGCAATTCCTGCCTGACGATGCGCTCCATTTCCGCCATGGCCTCGCCCGAGCTGCGCCCCGGGCCGGTCTGTCCGGTGATCTCGACCGCCGGGAAACCGTTGTAGCGAGTCACGCTCGGCGGGCCGACGCCCCACTCGGCGCGCACGACACTCGCCAGCGGGATCATGCGCGCCGTGCCGGACGACGCATTCGCTTCAGCGGCGGCGGCGTCGGAGCCGCTGGCGCCCGCCGGCACGTAGATGCGGTCGAGCGCGTCCGCGCCCATCCGGTAAGGCGCATCGGCCTGGAGCATCACGCGCAGGACACGGCCCTGGTAGAAGAAGTCATTGGCGTATACCGGCGCGAGCATGATCTGGATCGCCGAGTAGACGTCGCTCACCTTGAGGCCCATGGCGTGGGCCTGCACGCGGTCGACCGTCATGCTCAGGCGCGGCGCATCGGGGAGTGTGCTCGAGCTCACGTTGGCCAGAACCTGGCTTTGCGCCGCCTTGGCGAGCAGCGCGCTCTGTGCAGCCATGAGCTCCTCGTGCCCCTGGCCGGTGCGGTCCTCGAGGAAGAAATCGAAACCGCCGAACGCGCCCAGACCGCTGATGGTGGGCAGATTGACGAGGAATACGGTAGCGTCCTTGATCTCGCCGAACAGCGCTCCATTCGCCCACTGGTTGAGCTCGCTCGAGCTGACGTCGCGATCCTCCCAGGGCTTGAGGCGCACGAACATGAGCCCGACGTTCTCGCCCTGGCCGAAGAAGCCGAACCCGCCGACCTGGAACACGCTGTGCACGGCCTCGTTTCTCTTGAGCACCTTGCTCATTCGCGACATCACGTCCATCGTGCGGCTGAGCGCGGAACCCGGCGGCAGTTGCACGATGCCGATGACGAAGCCCTGGTCTTCTTCGGGTACGAAACTGCTCGGCAGCCGCGCGAACAGCAGGCCGCCGACCGCGACCAGCACCGCGAAGGCAGCCATCCAGCGCGGCACGCGGCGCACCGAGCCCGCGACCACGTCCAGGTAGGCGCGCTGCGAGCGGTCATAGGCGCGGTTGAACCAGCGGAAAACGATGTTCGGTTCCAGGTGCGTCGGCTTCAGCAGCGTCGCACACAGCGCCGGTGTGAAGCTCAACGCCAGGAAGGCCGAGAACAGCATCGAGACGGCGATGGTGAGAGCGAACTGGCGGTAGATCGCGCCGGTCGCCCCGCCGAGCAGCGCACTGGGGATGAAGACCGCCGCGAGTACGACCGTGATCGTCACGATGGCGCCGGTGATCTGACCCATCGCCTTGCGCGTCGCCTCGCGCGGCCCGAGGTTTTCTTCGCGCATGATGCGCTCGACCGCCTCGATCACCACGATGGCGTCGTCCACCACGATGCCGATCGCCAGCACCATGCCGAACAGGCTCAGCTGGTTGATCGAGAAGCCGGCTGCGTACATGCCGATGAACGCGCCCATCAGCGCCGCGGGCACCACCAGCATCGGAATGAGGGTGGCGCGCAGGCTCTGCAGAAACACCAGCATCACGATGAACACGAGCACCACGGCCGCCACCAGCGTGATCAGCACCTCCCTGATCGAGATGGTGATGAAATCGGTGGCGTCGAAAGGCACGAACCAGGAAACGCCCGCAGGAAAGGTACGCTGCAGCTCCGCCATCTTGGCCTTGACGCTGCGGGCGACGTTGAGCGCGTTGGCGCCCGGCAGGAGCTGCACGCCGAAGCCCGCGACCGGCTCGTCCTCGAGCCGCAGGTCGAATCCGTATTGCGCCGGTCCCAACGCGACGCGCGCGACGTCCTTCAGCCGCACCGTCGAGCCGCCCGGCTCGGCCCGCAGGATCACGTTTTCGAACTGCTGCGTCGAGTTAAAGCGGCCCTCCGCGATCACCGGCGCCGCGAACTGCTGGCCGGGCACCGCCGGGGCTGCACCCAGCGCTCCCGAGGCGAACTGCACGTTCTGGTCGCGCACCACGTCGAGCACGTGCGTCGGGGAGAGAGCATAGGCGTGCAAGCGGTCCGGACTGAGCCAGATGCGCATCGCGTACTCGGCGCCGAACTGGTTGGCGGAGCCGACGCCGGGAATGCGCTGGATCTGGTCGAGGACGCGGCCGCCGATGAGGTTGTTGAGCTCGCCGGAATCGAGCGCGCGGTCCTCGGAGCGGATCGCGACGGCCATCAGGAATCCCGCCGTCGCTTTCGCGACCGTCACGCCCTGCTGGATGACCTCGACCGGCAGGCGCGGCTCGGCCAGCGCGACCCGGTTCTGGGTCTGCACCGCGGCGATGTCCGCATCGGTGCCGGTCTCGAAGGTGATCGTGATCTGCGCGCTGCCGTCCGAATTGGACGTGGAGGTGAAGTAGAGCAGCCCATCCAGGCCGGTGAGCTGCTGCTCGATGACCTGCGTTACCGTCCGTTCCACCGTGCCGGCATCGGCGCCGCGGTAGACCGTCGAGACGATGACCTGAGGCGGCGCGATCGGCGGATAGGACTCGATCGGCAGGTTGAAGATCGCGATTCCGCCGCCCAGGGTGATCAGAATCGCGAGCACCCATGCGAAAACCGGATGATCGATGAAGAACTGCGCCATGGTCGCGAACCGCTAGCGCTGCTCGGCGGCTGCGGCGCCGGCGGGCTGCGCATCGGCGGGCGTGGACCGACGCGGCACGGCCTTCACCGTGGCGCCCAGCTGTGCCTGCTGAATGCCGCTGATCACGATGCGGTCGCCCGGCGCCAGGCCCGAGGTGACGATCCAGTCGCTGCCGCGCGTGGTCGCCGTGCGCACGCGCTTATGCTCGATCTTGTTCTGCGCATTCACGACCTTGACGTACGGCCCGCTGCCATCGCGCAACAGCGCGACCTGCGGCACCAGGAATCCCCGGTTGAGTTGCCCCATCGTCACGCGCACGTTGACGAACATGCCCGGCAGGAGCTGGCGGTCGGGATTGGGAATCACGCCGCGACAGGCGAGCGCGCCGGTGGCAGGATCGACGCGTACATCGGAAAACTCGAGCGTGCCGGGCGCACCGTACGGCGTGCCATCGGCGAGAATCAGCCGCACCTGCGCCTTGCCTGGCTGTTCGAGAGTGACCTCGCCCGCGGCTTGCGCGCGGCGCAGCTGCTCGATCTCGGCCACCGGCTGATCGAAATTGACGTAGATCGGATCGATCTGCTCGACGGTCGCGAGCAGCGTGGCATCGCTCTGGCCCACGAGCGCGCCTTCGGTGACCTGTTGCTGACCGGCGCGCCCGGAGATCGGCGCGCGCACGGTGGCGTAACCCAGGTTGATGCGGGCGACCGCCACGCCGGCTTTGGCCTGTTGCACGAGTGCGGCGGTGGAGCGTTCCTCGGCCTCCGCGGTATCCAGTTGCGCCTTCGATACCGCGCCCGTGCCGACGAGCTCCCGGTTGCGCTGGGCCGCTATGCGTGCGTTCGTGGCATTGGCTTCTGCCTGAGCCAGCGTCGCGAGCGCGCCCTGCAGCGCTGCGTCCAGTTCGGCCGGATCGATGCGGAACAGCACCTGGCCTGCCCTGACATCGGTGCCCTCGGTGTACGTGCGTCTGAGCAGCACGCCCGCTACGCGGGCACGCACGTCCGCCGCGCGCGTGGCGGACAGACGGCCGACCAGGTCACGCGTGATCGGCACCGGTTCGGCGCGTGCCTCGATCACGCCGACCTCGGGCGGCGGCGGCGCGGACGACTGATCGCCCTGCGTGCAGCCGGCGATCAACGCCGCCAAGCTTGCGACCCTGACACCAAGACCTGCCTTATTGATATTCATTCTTTCCTTGTAGCTCGCTGGACGCGCAGGCGTCACACACTACGACAGCCGCTCCGAACGCGCTTTCGCATCATCGCTCAGATGCCGCACGATCTCGATCATCTTGCGGATATCCGCTTCGCTGAGAGCGACGCCCATAGTCGATGCGACCGAAAGGAACCGGGCGTTGAGCTCGCGGTAGCGCGCGACGCCTTTGCGCGTCAGCCGCACGAGCTTCGAGCGCCGGTGCTTCGGATTGTCGATGAGTTCCACGAGCCCATCGGCCGCAAGCTCATCCGCCAGCCGCTGCATGCGCTGACGGCTGGTGGGCCGCATCTGGGCGATCTGCGGCACGGTGAGCGGACCCAGCAGCGCGAGGCTCCGCATGAAGCCGAAGGCACCGCCGCCCCAGCTGGTGATCAGCCCTGTCTTCTGGCCGAGCGCCCGTATCCTGAAGAAGCACTGGGCCACTTCGAGCAGCAGCTCCGCGACCGCCTCGACCTTGCTGTCGACGATCGCGCTCGCCCCTTCGGCGCACCTCGGTCCTGTGTCGTGCAGACGCCATAGCCTCCGTTACCCTTGTGCCAGTTTCTCCGGTTGACACCGCAGTTGTCAATTTGCAGAATGACACCATGGTTGTCGTTTATGATTCGGCAGGCATTGGGAGCATGGGATCCAGCCGCGCAACAAGCGACCGACACTGGAACCGCGGGCGTCATCGCGCGACCGCCCCTGCTCTTTCTCAGCGCTCTTCTGCTCGGCTTCCTCTCGGATCGCCTGCTGCCTTTGCCGTTCACGGTTCCCAGGATCGCCCTGGTCCACTGGATCATCGCCGGCTCGCTGATCCTCGTCGGTCTGGCGCTCGCAGCCGCGGGCATTCGCAACTTCTCACGGGCAAGGACGCCAGTACCTACGAACAGGCCTGCCCGCGCGCTGGTGACGACCGGCATTCACGGCTGGACCCGCAATCCCATCTATCTCGGAATGTTTCTCATCTACGGCGGCATCGGCATAGGCGCGCGCAGCCCGTGGATCCTCATTCTTACGCTGCCCCTTGCAATCGCCATCCGCTACGGCGTCGTCGCACGCGAGGAGGCGTATCTGGAACGGCGCTTTGGCGACACCTACCGCGATTACAAAGCCCGCGTGCGCCGCTGGTGTGTCATCGGGCAAGAGTGCCGACCCTGGGCGTTTGGAGGCCGAATGAGATCAGGCGTGATCGTGATCGGCGTTCTGTCGCTCGCGCTCGCCTCCTGCGCGACGATCCCGACACCCCAGGAGGCCAACGATGCCGTGCTGATGCTCCGAAAGTACGAAGGTTGGGCAGGGGCCCTGGGGATCGCGCTCATCTGGGCCGATCTAGTGTTGCCGGTCCCGCAGACTGCGGTGATCGCAGCGCTCGGCATTATCTACGGAACACTGCTCGGCGGATTGCTGGGCAGCCTCGGTTTGGTTACCGGCGGCCTTCTCGGCTACGTGATGATGCTCACCTCGGCACGGCGGTTTGTGCACCGCTTCGTTGGGCGCCAGTCCCTGCACAAGATGGAAAGTTTGTTCGACCGGGATGGCGCTTGGGCGATCGTCCTCAGCCGCAGCCTTCCTTACAGCGTCCCGGAGGCCATCGTCTTTCTCGCCGGACTTGCCGGCATGCCGATTGGAAGATTCACCACCGCGCTGATCATCGGTAGCGTGCCGACGGCATTCGTCTTCGCGGCCATCGGCGCCGGCTGGTCAGACCAACCGAACCTGGCCCTCGTGGTGAGCTACGTCCTCCCCATCATCTTGCTACCGATCGTGCTCTATCTCATGCAGCGGCGAGCGAAATAGGTGATGTCTACACTGGCCCTCGTTCTGCGTATCGTCTCGCTGCTCGCCTTTGCGGGACCCATGTTGCTAGTCACCGGGCATCGCGCAGGATCCAAGACGCGAGCACGTCAGAGTGGCGACCGACCACCGCTGGTGGCCAACCTCGCAGCCTTCGGCTTGTTCTTCCCTTCGCTCCTGGTGTTTTCTGGCAGCCCCGCCGGTTCCACGGCGCTGCTGCTCGCGCTCTCAGGGTGCCTTCTCGCGCTGGCGGGCGCCGCCCTCGTCCTCAGGTCCCGGGCCGAGCTTGGTCCAGCGTGGAGCTTTGTGCCCAAGGCAGATCAGGGTGCGGGCCTCGTCACAACCGGCCCCTATCGCCTCGTGCGCCACCCCCTCTACCTGGGCCTCGCGCTGCTCGCCATGGGCGAAGCGCTCGCCTTCGGCAGCTGGCCTGCCCTCTTGATCGTGCTGTCCGGGATTGTCCCGACGTTCGCATGGCGCGCCCGCGCGGAGGAGAAACTGCTCAGCCGCACATTTGGCGAGCGCTACACCGTCTACCGACAGCGAACCCAGATGATCATCCCGCACCTTCTTTAAACCCTGCCCACGGCCTCTGGATTGCTGGTGCTCCAGACATCGCGGTGCTGTTCGAGGACAATCCGAGTTCGTTGCGCGGCGCATCCGGCAGGCAGAGCGGCCACCCTGTCCCTCTCCGGTCGACTGCTCTTTTTCGGCAAAGCTCGCGATGCGCCGCTATAATGCGCGGCCATTTTTGCAGCCTCCGGCTCCCGTGCTCCCGTGATCGAAAAGCTCCGCAACATCGCCATCATCGCGCACGTCGACCATGGCAAGACCACCCTCGTCGACCAGCTGCTCAGGCAGTCGGGCACGCTCGATGCGCGCAAGGACACCCAGGATCGCGTGATGGATTCGAATGCGCTGGAGCGCGAGCGGGGCATCACCATCCTGGCCAAGAACACCGCGATCCGCTGGAGCGACTACCGGATCAACATCGTGGATACGCCCGGACACGCGGACTTCGGCGGCGAGGTGGAGCGCGTGCTGTCGATGGTCGACTCCGTGCTGCTGCTGGTCGACGCGGTCGACGGCCCGATGCCGCAGACGCGTTTCGTCACCCAGAAGGCCTTCAAGCACGGCCTGAAGCCGATCGTCGTGATCAACAAGATCGACCGCGACGAGGCGCGCCCCGGCTGGGTGCTCGATCAGACGTTCGACCTGTTCGATCGCCTCGGCGCCACGGAAGAGCAGCTCGATTTTCCGGTCGTCTACGCGTCGGCGCTGCGCGGCTTCGCTGCCCTCGATCCCAGGACCAGCGGCACGGACATGACCGCCCTGTTCGAGACCATCGTGAAGTTCTGTCCGGCGCCCGACGTCGACCTGGACGGGCCGCTGCAGCTCCAGGTCAGCCAGCTGGATTACTCGAGCTACGTGGGCGCCATCGGTATCGGCCGCATCAAGCGCGGCACGTTGCGGCGCAACGCGCCCGTCGCCGTCGTGGACGCGCAGGGCCACGTTCGGCAGGAACGCGTCGGCCAGATTCTCGGCTTCATCGGCCTGACGCGCGTGGAAGTGGATAGCGCACAAGCGGGCGACATCGTCGCGTTCGCCGGGCTGCCCGAGCCGAAGATCTCCGAGACCCTGTGCGACCCCAACAGGGTCGAAGCCCTGCCGGCGCTCACGGTCGACGAGCCCACCATCAGCATGACCTTCGAAGTGAACACCTCGCCCTTCTTCGGCCGCGACGGCAAGTTCGTCACCAGCCGGCAGATCCGCGAGCGCCTGCTGCGCGAAGTGACGCACAACGTGGCGCTGCGCGTCGAGGAAACCGACGACCCGGACAAGTTCATCGTCTACGGCCGGGGCGAGCTGCATCTGGGCGTGCTGCTCGAGAACATGCGCCGCGAAGGCTACGAGATCGCGGTGTCCAAGCCGCGCGTCGTGATCAAGGAGATCGGCGGCGTGCCGCACGAGCCGTACGAGCTGCTCACGGTGGACATCGAGGATTCGGCGCAGGGCGCGATCATGCAGGCACTCGGCGAGCGCGGCGCGGAGTTGCGCGCGATGCAGCCGGACGGCAAGGGGCGCGTGCGCCTCGACTACGTCATGCCGTCGCGCGGGCTGATCGGCTTCCAGACCGAGTTTCGCACCCAGACCTCGGGCACCGGCCTGCTGCATCACGTCTTCGATCACTACGGCGCGCAGGCCCAGGGCGAGCTCGGCAATCGCGTGCAGGGTGTCCTGGTGTCGAACGCGCAGGGCAAGTCACTGGCTTACGCATTGTTCAACCTGCAGGAGCGGGGGCGCCTGTGCATCGGGCCCGGCGAAGAGGTCTACGAAGGACAGATCGTCGGCATCCACAGCCGCGACAACGACCTCACCGTCAACCCGCTCAAGGCCAAGAAGCTCACCAACATCCGCTCGGCCGGCGCGGACGAGAAGCTGATCCTGACCCCGCCGGTGCGCTTCTCGCTGGAACAGGCGATGGAATTCATCGCCGACGACGAGCTGGTCGAGGTGACGCCGAGCTCGATCCGCCTGCGCAAGCGCGCCCTCAAGGAAAACGAGCGCAAACGCGCCGGCCGCGAAGCGGGCGAATAGGCCGCGGGCGCCGCCCCGCTGCGAGTGCGCGTTGTCTCGACCGCTGACCGCGAGCGGTCGCGTGTCTCCTCCCGACCCGCTTTCAGGACCGTCGCGGACAGGATGTCCGCGTCGGAGCCTCCAGGGATGGATTCACGGCGTTCCTGAAAGCGGGTCGGGAGGAGACACACGACCGCCTGCCGACGCGCATCGGCCCGTCGACTCACGCGCACTCGCAGCGAGGCGACGCCCGCGGCCAATTTCGCCCGCAAAATTAAGCATATGTCGCGGAAACTTGAGCCCAGTCACACTGAGGCGACGGCGATGCTACTTAAGATCGGCGCACGCGCCATGGGAGCAGGCGCGGTACTTCCGGTGGGCGCCTTATGTCAAACCACGGCGGGAACAACGCTGCCGCCAACGCCTGGGATGAGACCGATCCGGCTGCTGACGAAATGCTGCCGGTGTCGGAGTGCTTCACCCAGCCGAACCGTGTGCTCACGCCATCAGTCAATGGCGCACCCGCCATTGCCAGCTCGCTCAACCGGCTGCTCGTCGAGCACGTACGCGTAGCGTCCGCGGAATCCAGCACCGGTCAGCCGGACCTCACCAGGCTCCTCGACCTGGTCAGCCGCCGTTACGACGCGATCGACGAAGAACGCCGCGGCGTCGTGCGCTCGATGCAGATGATGTCCGACGAGGCGCAGGCGTTGACGCGCGAAATCCGCGAGCAGACCTCCAGCCAGCTGCAGGCGATCCTCGACCACATCAAGGACGCGATCATCACGGTCGACGAAAGCGGCCACGTCGAGATGTTCAACCCGACGGGCGAACGCATCTTCGGCTACAGCCAGGCCGAGGTTCTCGGCCTCACGCTCGATCACCTCATTCCCGAAGCCGCCGAGCAGGGCACGGTGCGCGAGTACCTGGAACGGCTCGCGGCGCGCCTGGACGACACCCACGTCGACCTGGCGGCGCACGAAACCTTCGGCCGCAACAAGGAGGGTGTGAAGTTCGCCGCCGAAATCGCGGTCAGCGAGGCGCGCGTGCAGCGGCGCCGCGTCTATGTCGTGTGTCTGCGCGACATCACCGACCGGCGCCATTCCGAGCAGGCGCTGCGCGACAGCGAGGCGCGCTACCGCACGCTCGTCGAGAACGCGCCCGAGGCGATCGTGGTGCTCGACGTCGATCAGGGCAAGTTCGTCGACGTCAACGACAATGCGGTTCGATTCTTCAAGATGGACCGCCCGACCCTGCTGGCGCTCGGCCCGGAACAGGTCAGTCCGCCGACGCAGGCGGACGGCACGGCATCCTTCGGCGTGGCGCGCGGCTATCTGGACCGCGCCCTCGCCGGAGAAACACCGGTGTTCGAGTGGCTGCACCGCGATGCCCTGGGCGTGGACATGCCGTGCGAAGTACGCCTGGTGCGCCTGCCGAGCTCCACCAGACAGCTGATCCGCGGCAGCATCACCGACATCACGGAACGCAAGCGGCTCGAGATGATCAGCGCCGGCGAGCGGCGCGTGTTCGAGAAGCTCGCCTCGCACGCGCACCTGTCGGTGGCGCTGGAAGCCATCGCCGAAGTCATCGAGAAGGTGTGCACGGACGCCTACTGCTGCATCAGCCTGCTCAATCCGCAGTCGCAGGCCTTCCACCAGAGCATCGCCATCCGCCTGCCGGCCGAGTTCCGCGCGGCGATGGAGGGCACGCCCGTCGGTCCGCGCTTCGGCTCGTGCGCGGCAGCGGTGTACCTGGGGCGCCAGGTGATCGTCGCCGACATCGGCAAGGACGCGCTGTGGGATCAGCGGCGCGACGTCGCGCTCAGGTTCGGGCTGCGTTCCTGCTGGTCCACGCCCATCGTCGGCGTAGATGGCGGCGCGCTGGGCACGTTCGCCATCTATCGCAAGGTGACCGGCACGCCGGGCCGGCGCGAGTTCGAGCTGATGTCGCGCATGACGCAGCTCGCGGGTATCGCCATCGAGCGCCGGCGCGCGGAAAGCGCACTGCGGGCGAGCGAAGCGAAGTTCCGCGGCCTGTTCGAGAACGTCATGGAGGGCGTCTACCAGACGAGCCGCGACGGGAAGTTCCTCTCGGTCAATCCGGCGCTGGTCACCATGCTCGGCTACGACAGCCCCGAGGAGTTGCTGGCACTGTCCGCCACCACCGACCTGTACTGGAACCCGGCCGATCGCGTCGAGTGCGCACGGCGCATGGAAGCGAGCGGCGAGCTGCACAACGCGGAGTTCATGCTCCGGCGCAAGGACGGCAGCTCGATCGTGGTCCTGGAGAGCGGCCGCGTGATGTGCGACGAGCACGGCGCCATCGTCGGCTACGAGGGCACGTTCGCCGACATCACCGAACGCAAGAAGGCCGAGACCGCCGTCTTCGAGGAGAAGGAGCGGGCGCAGGTCACCCTGCAGTCGATCGGCGATGCGGTGATCACCACCGATGCGCACGGCCACGTCGACTACCTGAACCCGGTGGCCGAGAGCGTCACCGGGTGGGAGAACGCCGAGGCGCGCGGCCTGCCGGTGACTTCGATCTTCACGCTCGTCAACGAGACCGATCGCGAGAGCGTCGAGAATCCCGTGGTGCGCTGCCTGCGCGACGGCCGCGTCATCGGTCTCGCCGACCACACCGTGCTGTTGAACCGCCGCGGCCAGGAAATCGCCATCCAGAACTCGGCTGCGCCGATCCGCGACCGCAACGGCAGCGTGATCGGCGCCGTCATGGTGTTCCACGACGTCAGCCGCGAACGGCGCCTGCGCCGCGCGCTCTCCTACCAGGCGAGCCACGATGCGCTCACCGGATTGATCAACCGGCGCGAATTCGAATCGCGTCTGAACGCGGCGCTCACGAGCACGCGGCGCAAGGACAGCGTGCGCAACGTGTTGCTTTACCTCGATCTCGACCAGTTCAAGCTGGTCAACGACACCTGCGGCCACCCGGCCGGCGACCGGCTGCTCAAGCAGGTCACCGGACTGCTGCAGACCCGCATCCGCTCCAGCGACACGCTGGCGCGCCTCGGCGGCGACGAATTCGGCATCCTGCTGTCGGATTGCAGCCCGGACCAGGCGATGAAGATCGCCGATACGCTGCGCCAGGCGATCCGCGACTACCGCTTCGTGTGGCACGACGGCGCGCTCAACGTCGGCGTCAGCATCGGCATCGTCGAGATCAACCCGGAGACGGAGAGCATGGCGGCGCTGATGAGCGCCGCCGACGTGGCGTGTTATGCGGCGAAGGACCAGGGGCGCAACCGCGTGCACGTGTATCAGCAGGACAATGTGCCGGAGCGCCATCGCGAGATGCAATGGGTCTCGCGCCTGACGCGCGCGTGCGAGGAGGATCGGCTGGAGCTGTATTTCCAGCCCATCGTGCCGATCGGCGCGAACCAAGATGTGCGCCGCCACTACGAGCTGATGCTGCGCATGCGCGATGAGGGCGGCACCCTGGTGCAGCCCATCGAGTTCATTCCGGCGGCGGAGCGCTATAACGTCATGCCGGGCATCGACCGCTGGGTGGTGCACCAGGCGCTCGCCTCGCTCGCGCACCTGGCGAGGGATGTGAGCGCCGCCTATACCCTGTCGGTCAACCTCTCCGGCACCTCGCTCAACGACGACCACTTCCTCGAATTCCTGATCAACGAGCTGGCGGCGCACCCGCTGAGCGACGGCGCCATCTGCTTCGAGATCACCGAGACCGCGGCGATGGCCAACCTCGCGAACGTCGTCTACTTCATGCGCGAGCTCAAGGGCCGCGGCTGCCGCTTCTCGCTCGACGACTTCGGCAGCGGGCTGTCCTCGTTCATGTACCTCAAGACCCTGCCGGTCGACTATCTCAAGATCGACGGCCAGTTCGTGGAGAACGTGGCGCGCGATGCCATCGATCGCAGCATGGTCGAGGCCATCAGCCAGATCGGCAAGGCGATGCACATCCAGACCATCGCCGAGCGGGTGGAAACCGGCGAGGTGCTGGCCGAACTCGCCCGTCTGGGTGTCGGCTACGCCCAGGGCTTCCACGTTGCCGCCCCGCAGTCGGTAGCCCACTTCCCGCACGAGCGCCGCACCGCCACGCCGCTCCGCAAGCTCGTCTGAGCATGGGACTTTAGCTGTTCGTCTCCTCGGGACTTATCCACATTTCCCGAAACGCAACCACCCCGCAGCGGAATGTCGAACGGAGCAGTTCGCGGGGTACGGCACCTAGTGTCGTGTGTAATCAAGAGTGACGGGGAAATGTGGATAAGTCCCGAGGAGACAAACAACTAAAGTCCGGTACCATATTGCTTGATGAACCCCGCCGCCGAGCTTGCTTCAGGAACTTCAAACTGGCCTCTGATCGGCCCCGGCGATCCGCCGCCCTTCAGCCTTGCCAATGTCGCTGGCCGCGCTTCGTTGCTCCTCGTCTGCGACCATGCCAGCCGCGCCGTGCCACGCGCGATGCAGGCGCTGGGCCTGGATGAATCCGCACTGGTCCGCCATATCGCGTGGGACATCGGCGCCGAGGAGCTCACGCGCTCGCTGGCCAAGCGTTTCGACGCCCCGGCGGTGATTGCGGGCTATTCGCGCCTGCTGATCGACAACAACCGCTCGCTCCAGGATCCGACCTCGATCGTGACCCGCAGCGACGGCGTCGTCATCCCGGCCAACCGCGATCTGGGCGCGAGCGATCGCGAGCGCCGCGTGCGCTCTTTCTTCGAGCCGTACCATGCGGCAGTACACGAGCGGCTCGAGGACTTCCGCCGCCGCGCGCTCGTGCCGGCCTTCCTTTCGATCCACAGCTTCACGCCGGTGATGAACGACAGGCCGCGTCCCTGGCAGGTTGGCGTGCTCTGGGACCGCGATCCGCGCATCGCCGTACCGCTGCTCGCGCGCCTGCAAGCCTCGGGCGAGGTCTCGGTCGGCGACAACCTGCCGTATTCGGGACGGCACCCGGCGGACTACACCGTGGCGCGCCACGCCGAGCGCGCCGGGCTGCCGCACGTCTGCATCGAGGTGCGCCAGGATCTCATCGACGCGCCGGCGGGCGTCGCCCGCTGGAGCACAATACTGGCCGAGGCATTGACACCGATTCTGGCCGACCCCCATCTTCACAAGGGCTGGCGTAACCAGGATCCTGACGGGGAAGAACGGGTGAACGGCGCATAGCCAGGGGAGACGCCATGGCGGTCAAGCAGCCACCGTTCACGGTGGGCATCGAAGAAGAATACCTGCTGGTCAACCTCGAGACGCGCGATCTCGACAACGATCCGCCCGCATCCATGCTCAAGGAATGCACCGAGCTCGGCGGCGGACAGGTGACGCCGGAGTTCCTGCGCTCGCAGATCGAGATCGGCACGCGTGTGTGCACGAACATGCAGGACGCGCGCGCCGAGCTCGCGCGCCTGCGCGGCATCATCGTGCAGGTCGCCCGCCGCTTCGGCCTCGCACCGATCGCGGCGTCGACCCATCCGTTCGCGCGCGCCATCCAGCAGAAGCACACCGAGAAGGACCGTTACTTCGCGCTCGCCCGCGAGATGCAGGCGGCCGCGCGTCGCATGGTGATCTGCGGCATGCACGTGCACGTCGGCATCGAGGACGACGAGCTGCGCATCGACCTGATGAACCAGCTCTCCTATTTCCTGCCGCACCTGCTGGCCTTGTCCTGCAGCTCGCCGTTCTGGGAGGGCGAGAACACCGGCCTGAAGTCGTTCCGGCTCACGGTATTCAACGCGCTGCCGCGCACCGGCCTGCCGGAGCGTTTCGCGAGCTATGCCGAGTACCAGCGTCACATCAACACGCTCATCCAGAACAACCTGATCCAGGACACCTCGAAGATCTGGTGGGACCTGCGTCCGAGCTGGCGCTATCCGACGCTCGAGACGCGCATCATGGATTGCTGCACCAGCCTGGACGACTCGGTTGCCCTGGCCGCGCTCAACGTCTGCATCCTGCGCATGCTGTATCGCGCGCGGCGCAACAACCAGCAGTGGCGGCTCTACGCCGACATGCTGGTGAGCGAGAATCGCTGGCGCGCCATGCGCTACAGCTTCGACGAGGGCCTGCTCGATCTGGCCAAGGGCGAGGTGGTGCCGTTCGCGGAGCTGCTCGAGGAAATGCTCGAGCTGGTGCGCGAGGACGCCGAAGCGATGGGCTGCAAGCAAGAGGTCGAGCACACGCGCGAGATCATGCGGCGCGGAACCAGTGCGCATCGGCAGGTGAAGGTTTACGACGAGGCGCGCAAGCGCGGCGCGAGCGAGCGCGAGGCGCTGAACGCCGTGGTCGACTGGCTGGTTCGCGAGACTGCGAACGGCGTTACGCACTAAAGATCTGCTGCAGCGGAGCTGGCGCCTCGGGCCCCAGCCATTTCCGCGGGGCTGTCTCCTCGGGACTTACCCACATTTCCGTGCGCCGTGAGAAGGCGCGATCTCGCAGTGGGAGATAGACCCACCCGGCAACTGTCGCTCCAGCCGGTAGCAATCGGAGCGGTCGTGGAGGTGACGAAGCGGCCGAAGCCTTCGGTGTAAAGGGTCACCTTGGGTGACTTGGCGAACACGCGGGCTGCAACGAGCAGTGAACGTTGAGCAGGCCCCGAAAAGGGTGATGCGGAAGCCGACCCTGTCCGGAAAGCAGGGGAAGGCTGTCATGGCCGGTGAAGCGAGCGATAGGTGCAGCCGGACAATTCCGCCGGGGTAGTGACGGCGGCACGCGTGTGCAGAGAGATCGACGCAACACGGGAAGTCCTCAGTGGTGGGCGGGTGTGTCCGCCCAACCGGTGGCCCGCGAGGGCTGGGCCGGGCTGCTGGGGATGGCGGACGGGCTCGTAAGACCTGTGAAGCCGGGTAATGCCGGCGGAGGAAAGGAGCCCGAGTTCAAGGCGAACGCAAGACGTGGTGAAGGACCCGGAGATTGGATCGATGATCCTGGAACCTCCAGCCAGTGTTCAGAAGCTACAGGCGGCGTTGCAGGCCAAAGCGAAGGAAGCGCCCGGCTATCGGTTCTATTTGCTGTACGACAAGCTGTATCGCAGAGACGTGCTCGAGCACGCGTACCGGTGTTGTAAAGCCAACGATGGCGCGCCGGGGGTGGATCGAGAGGACTTTGCGGCCATCGAGGCGTACGGGGAGGAACAGTGGTTGGGCGAACTGGCGGACACACTCCGCAGGAAGACGTATCGGGCCAAGGCAGTGCGGCGTGTGTGGATACCGAAGGCGGATGGCAAGACGCTGCGCCCGCTCGGGATTGCGTGTGTCGCGGATCGAGTGGTCATGGCGGCAGCGGTGGTGGTGCTCGAGCCCATCTTCGAAGCTGACATGCCCGCCGAACAGCATGCCTACCGCGCCCATCTCAGTGCTCATACGGCGGTGCGCTCGGTGCACAGCCTGATCAACACCGGTCATACGCAGGTCATTGAAGGGGACTTGTCCGGCTACTTCGATTCGATTCCGCACGCCGAGCTTCTCAAATCGGTGGCGCGCCGAGTCTCTGACCGGCACATGCTGCATCTGATCAAGATGTGGCTGGATGCGCCGGTGGAAGAAGATGACGGCAAAGGTGGCACGAAGCGAACGACGCCGAACAAAGACAGCGGACGCGGGGTCCCGCAAGGGGCTCCGATTTCACCGTTGCTCTCAAATCTGTACATGCGCCGGTTTGTGCTGGGGTGGAAGCAGCGCGGCCTGGAGCGCAAGCTCCGGGCGAGGATCGTGTCCTACGCAGACGATTACGTCATCTGCTGCCAAGGCGGTGCCGAGGAGGCGCTGCGCGAGATGCGCTGGATGATGCAACGGCTGAAGCTCACGATCAACGAGGCGAAGACGCACGTGCGCCATCTGCCGCAAGAACGGTTCGACTTTCTGGGCTACACCTTCGGTCGGTGCTACTCGATGCAAACGGGCCGTGCCTACCTTGGCACGCGACCGTCGAAGAAGAGTCTCACGCGGATCATCCGAACGATCCGCGAACGCACCGCTCGCGGGAAGACGTGGCAGGAGGCCGATGAAGTCGTGTCACAACTCAATCGCCTCATGGTGGGCTGGGCCAACTACTTCTCGTTGGGACCCGTCAGCAAGGCTTACCACGTGATCGATCAGTACACGACGCATCGGCTGCGCCGGTGGTTGTGCGTGAAGCATAAGCTGAGCAACACGGGTAAGACATGCTACCCCAGCGAGTACCTGCACGATGTGCTGGGCCTCGTCTGGCTTTATCGGCGCACGCGCGACTTTCCGTGGGCGAGCACCTGATGCCTTGTCCGAGAGCCGAATGCGCTAGCTGCGCCCGTTCGGTTCGATGAGCGGGATGTGGAGACGGAGTCATGGCCCATCGATTGAGGCACCGCCAGACGAAAGGGGCGGCAACGGTCGAGATGGTCCTACCGCCACCGCGCCACATCTCGACTCCACCGAAACGCAACTACCCCGCAGCGGAATGTCGCACGGAGCAGTTCGCGGGATACGGCACCTGGTGTCATGTGTAATCAAGAGTGACGGGGAAATGTGGATAAGTCCCGAGGAGACAGCCCCGCGGAAATGGTGGTACCGCTGGGAAAAGTGGTCACCCGGGGAGACAGCTCCGCTGCAGCAGTCTTTGGTAGCGAGGAGATGGTGTCAGGCGCGTTCTTGCGCTCGTTTCTTCAGCCAGGCGACCACCGTCAGCGCCGCGGGTCGCACGCGTGAGTGTTTCGGCAGCACGACCCAGTACGCGGTGTCGAGTTTGACGTTGATGCCTTTCAGGGGGCGAAGCAGAGCGCCGGAGTCGACGTCGCTGCTCGCCAGGCGATGCCGGGCGAGGGCGACTCCCTGTCCCAGGACGGCCGCGCGCAGCACCAGATCCGAGGAGGCAAAGCTCGGGCCGCGACGCACTGCCAGCGAATCGGGTCCGTGCGACTCGCGCCAGATCTCCCACGACGCGTTCGGATCGCGATCGTGCAGGAGCTTCACACCGGCAAGATGCTCCGGCTTGTGCGGACGCCCGGCCCTGGCCCAGTACGCCGGACTCATTACGGGGTACAGCTCGTCGTCCATCAACGGTTCGCAGCGGACCTCCGGCCAGTCGCCGCGCCCCATGCGGATGGCCAGATCGGTCTCGCCCGATCGCAGGTCGTCCAGGCGCTGATCGACGAGCACCGAGAGCTCGATGCGCGGGTGAGCAGCCTCGAATGCGGCGAGGCGCGGCAGCAGCCAGCGCGTCGCGACCGAAGTCGAGGTGGAAATCGTCACCGCATTGGCGGGTCGCGTATCGCGCAGCGCCTGCGCCGCGCGCTCGATCTCGCCCAATCCCAGCACCAGTGCCCGTCCCAGGGTCTCGCCCTGCGGCGTAAACACCAGTCCGCGCCGTCCGGTGTTCTCCTGAATCAGCGATCGCCCGAGCCAGGCGTCCAGCTCGGAAAGGTGCCGGCTGACAGAGGAGTGCGCCACGCCGAGCCGCCGCGCCGCCGCTCGCACGCCGCCCTGGGCATAGACCAGGGCGAAGGCGCGCAACGCGTTCAGCGGCAGATCGTCCATGGTCTGAATAGTAGACCAAAAGACGCGTCGATGAGAACGCGCGATTCGTGAAGAATGCGCGTCACGGGATGCCAGAGGGGCATCGACGGTCTACCAATCAGACCAAGGCAATGTCAATGAGCATGGTACTCGGGATCGCCGCGCTGGTCGGCGTATCGGCAATCACGCCGGGACCCAACAACGTAGCGGTGATGGGTGCGGCGGCGCACCGGGGTTTCGCGGGAGCGCTCCCTGCGATTGCGGGCGTCGTCCTCGGCACCTTGATCATGCTGCTGGTAGCAGTTGCGGGCGTGGGTGCCGCGTTGGCCGCAGTGCCGGCATTGGGCCTGCTCATGTCGATCGCCGGCTGCCTGTATCTGTGCTATTTGGGCGGACGCATGACGACGGCAAGGGCGACGGGCGGCGCTAATCCGCGCGTTGCACCTGCCGGTGCACCGTCGGACATGCTGGGTCTCTTCGTGTTCCAGTTTCTGAACCCGAAGGGTTGGGCCATGGTGCTCACCGCCGTGAGCGCCGCGCAGGCCAGCGGGGGCTCGGCGACCATCGTCGCTTACCTGGCGGCAATCTTCGTGATCGTTCCCGGCGCGTGCCTCGCACTGTGGTCCGTGTCGGGCGCGCTGTTGAGCTCGCAGTTGCGTCGGCCGATGTTCCGCCTGTGGTTTGATCGCGCGATGGGCGGCGCGCTCATTGCCTCCGCGCTCGCGATGCTGGTAAATGCATGGTCCGCCAGCGGGTCCGCGCTCGACGGAGGTTTGGCACTGTGAAGAAGATACTGGGGTTGGCCGGCAGCCTGCGGCGCGGCTCGTACAATCGCTTGCTGCTCGAGGCGGCAATAGCGAGTCAGCACCCAGGCCTGGCGATCGAGATTTTCGACGACCTGTCTGCGGTGCCCCTGTTCAACCAGGACCTCGAGCGCCCGCTGCAGGAGTCCCCCGACGGGGTGCGCCGCCTGGTGGACGCCACGACGCGCGCCGACGCGTTGCTGATCGCCACTCCCGAATACAATCACTCGATTCCCGGCGTGCTGAAGAACGCGATCGACTGGCTGTCCCGGAGCAGCGTCGGCGAACCGCTCATCGGCAAGCCGATTGCCCTCATGGGCGCATCCAGCGGTCAATGGGGCACGCGTCTGTCTCAGGCCGCGTTGCGCCAGACTCTCACGTCGACAGAGGCGCTCGTCATGCCCGCTCCCATGCTGTTCGTGCGCGAGGCGGCACGGATCTACGATGACTCCGGCCGGCTCGTCGACGAGCGCACGCGCACGAGTCTCGCGGCATTGCTCGACGCCCTGGTGCGCTGGATCGACATGACGAACGCCACCGGCAGGTGAGCAGCGGCCGGCAGCGCTCTAGCGCTGCGGCGGCGCTATCACCGGCAGCTCGATCGCGCTCGCAGACTCGCCGGAGTGCCAGATTCGTTGCGTAGCCTTCGCAAAATCCTCGGGCCTGGCGAACATGATGTTCGGCACGAAGGTCTGCGGGTTGCGATCGTAGAGCGGGAACCAGGTCGACTGGATCTGCACCATGATGCGATGGCCCGGCAGGAAGGTGTGGCTCACGTTGGGTAGCGCGATCCGATAGTTCAGGACCTCGTTGGCCGCAACCGCGTGCGGCTTGGACGGATCCTCTCGATATCGGCCGCGCAGGATGTCGGCCGAGAGCATCTGTTGATACCCGCCGAGCCTGGGCTGATTGGGCACTTCATCGGGCCAGACGTCGATGATCTTCACCACCCAATCGGAGTCGCTGCCGCTGGTCGAGGCGAAGAGGCGTGCGATCGGCTGGCCGGCGACGCGCACCGGGGCCTGGAGCGGTTCGCTCTGATAGACCAGTACGTCGGGACGCGAGGCCGCGTGACGCTGGTCGTCGACGAGCCATTCGCCCCACGTGGCATCCGGCGCAGACGAGGAGAGCGTCGGGCGCTGCCGGTACGGAACCGGTTTGGAGGGGTCGGAGACATATTCGTCGTATTGCTCGCCGGCCGCCGATGGCGCTTCGAAGCCGAGGCGACCGCCGGGCAGAAGAAACAGATTGCGCGCTGGTTCGGGACAGCCATCGGCACAGGCGCGCGGCCAGTGATCGTAGCGACGCCACGCATCGGCGCCGGTTTCGTAGGCAAGGACACGAGGCGTGTCCGGCTTGGGCGCGTCCCTGAGATAGTGATCGAGAAACGGCTGCATCACCGTGCGGCGGAACCACGTCGCGGTGTCGCCCTCGAAGGGGATCGCGCCGATGCCGCGACCTTCGCGTCTGCCCTGCCCATGGTTCCACGGACCGAGCACCAGGTGGACCCGCTCGCCGCGCGGATCCTGCGCCGCCAGCGCCTTGTACAGCGCCGGCCCGCCGTAGATGTCCTCCTGATCGAAAAGGCCGGAGACGATCATCATGGGAACCGATACCGGCTCTCTCGCGAGCACCTTGTCGAGCGCTTGCTCCTGCCAGAACGAATCGTAGGCCGTGTGCTCGGCGAGGGCGCGCCAGAAACCGAGCTGCTCCAATCCGCGCGAGGCCGCCATGGCGCCGGCGGAACCGGCGCGCAGGTAGTCGTCGTAGGAATCGCGGACGCCGGACCACCACTCCTTTTCGTTCTTGTGCGTGGCCTCCTGGTTGTAGATGTAGTCGAGCGTGCCGTCCTGCCTGAACGCGCCGTTGTGGAACCAATCGTCGCCGATCCAGCCGTCGACCATCGGTGCGAACGGCACTGCGACCTTGAGCGCCGGGTGGGGGCGTACCGTCGAAAGTACGGTCGTGTAGCCTTCGTACGAACCGCCGGTCGTACCGACCCGGCCGTTGCTTTCGGGCACGTGCTTCACCAGCCAGTCGATCGTGTCGTACGTGTCGGTGGCATGGTCGACGTCGCCCCGATTGAGCGGGCCCTTGAGTGGCAGCGTCATGACGTACCCGCCCTCGGAGCCGTATTTTCCGCGCACGTCCTGGAACACGATGATGTAGCCAGCTGCGACGGCCGTATCGTCCATCTGCGGGACGACGGCGGCCAGGTGCGGACTGTTGAAGCGCAGCACGCGCTCGGATGCATTGTATGGCGTCCGGGTGAGCAGCATCGGAGCGCCGGCAGCGCCTTTGGGAATGAGTATGAAGGTCTTCAGCTTCACGCCGTCCCGCATCGGGATCATCTCTTCGCGCTTGACGTAGTCATACGCGTCGGTCTTCGGCACGAAGCTCTTGGGTATGTCGTCCCCGCCGGCGGTTTTCGGCCGGTCCGCGAGGGCGTTTGCGCCGTGGAGCGTCAGCAGGAGCATCGTCAGAGTCGTGCAGGGGACGACACGGCGCAGAATCGACATGCGGAAGTTCCTCGTGGTGAAAGGCACATCCTAACTTTCACTTCGCCGCAAGCGCCAGTGATTCCATGACTGCACCAATGACAGGTACGGCCGGTGGATGAGCTGTGACGAATGCGCAGTCGGGGGCGTTAATCGACACGGCGCGCCTGGTGCCCGCCGTGCTTCCTGCGTCGCTCGCCACCGGGCGCGACGGGTGGCGAGTTCCCGCCATGTTTGCGCTCGCGGCTGAAGGCATAATCGGGCTACCGGGCACACCGCTCGTCGCGCGCTTGCTTGCCACGCATTCACCGATGAAAGAAACCGTTTCCCTCGCGGCGGCGCGCCGCATCGCGCTGGCTGCGCAGGGCTTTGCCGATCCCAGACCGTCGGGCAGGGTGGATCGAAGGCATCTGCGCCGCGTGCTCGATGACATCGGCCTGTTGCAGATCGATTCGGTCAACGTCCTGGTCAGGGCCCATTACCTGCCGCTGTTCTCACGGCTCGGCGTGTACGCTCGCGAGCTCGTCGACCGCGCGGCGTGGTCGCGGCCCGGGATCCTGTTCGAATACTGGGCCCACGAAGCATCGCTCCTGCCGGTCGAAACTCAGCCGTTGTTGCGCTGGCGGATGGCGCGGGCGGAGCGGCTGGAAGGCATTTACGGCAGCTTTGCCGCCTTCCGGCGCAAACGGCGCCGCTACATCGAAACGATCTTCGAGGCAGTGGCCGCGCGAGGTCCGACCGCGGCTTCGGACCTCGGCGGGCCGCGTGGCAATGGCGGCTGGTGGGGCCGGAGCGATGCGAAGATAGCGCTCGAATGGCTGTTCTGGGCCGGCCGCGTCACGACGGCGTCGCGCCGTGGCTTCGAACGCCTCTACGATCTGCCCGAGCGTGTACTGCCGGCGTCGGTGCTCGCCGTGCCGACGCCCGAACCCGCGGAAGCGCAGCGCACCCTGCTGCGCATGGCGGCGCGCGCCCTTGGTATCGCTACTGCCGGCGACCTGCGCGACTACTTCCGCCTGCCGCTGGCGGATCTGAAAGCGAGACTGCCCGAGCTGGTCGAGGCCGGCGAACTGATCCCGGTTCGGGTCGAGGGCTGGACGCAACAGGCGTACCTGCACAAAGAGGCGCGGTGGCCACGCCGCACCGAAGCGCAAGCACTCGTCGCGCCGTTCGATCCGCTCGTCTGGGAACGTTCGCGGACCGAGCGCCTGTTCGGATTCCGCTATCGCATCGAGATCTACACTCCCGCGCACAAGCGCGTGCACGGTTACTACGTGTTGCCTTTCCTGCTCGGGGATCGCCTGGTCGCGCGTGTAGACCTCAAGGCGGATCGGCAGGCCGGTGCGCTGAGGGTTCTCTCCGCCCACGCAGAGCCTGGCGCGGACCGCGCAACGGCCGCGGCACTGGTCGACGAGCTGGGCCGCATGGCGGCCTGGCTCGGCCTCGAGGACGTGAAGATCCGTCGCGCCGGCGATCTTGCGCCGGCGCTGCGCAGGATTGTCGGGACGAAGCGCCAGATCGGCTGATGAACGACTACGGGCGCCTCGCGTTCCTGCGCCGCTCGAGGCGGCGGTGGCTCGCAGTGATCCCGCCGCTCAAGTCCTGGCTACTGCCTTGAGCAGCGCGTACGCAACCTCGGGCTTGCAGATGTCCGAGTGGTCGTTGATGAACTTGTCGGCGGTCAGGTTGTATAGCTTCCCGCTTGTGAAGGAATAGGTCGTGCCTACCGCACCGAGCACTCCCGGGACTGCCTCGACGGTGTTCTGCGCACCGTTTGCGCCGATTCCGCCGAACGGGTCGTTGGCGTCGCCCAGTTTCGCGGCGTTCTGGCCGGCAATGAGAGATGCGAGCGGATAAGCCACCCCCACGGCCTCGTCATTGGAAGTGCAGGTGATCAGCACCGGTCCGGTGACCTTCCTGCCGTCGACGACGCCGCGGAAGAATCCCGGCTTGCCCTGAAAGTTTCCAGCGAAGCCGTTGTGCGAGAACGCCGCCTGCAGCAGTGTCATCGACGCCATGGTCTGCGGCGGCTTGCCTGCCTGTCCGAGCGCCGCCGCCGTCACCAGGCGCCCTCCGAAGCTGTGACCGATGAGGTGAATCTTCACGCCCGGGGACTTCGCGCGAATCTTGCGAATCGCATCCGCAACGCCCGAGCTGCCGACGATGCCGGCGCGCTCCTTCATCTGGTAGTAGGTTGTAAAGTTCAGAACGTTGCGCGCCGCGGAGCGGATGCCGCTGAAGATGCTGCCGATCGAGGCCGCGCCGCCGGGCGCGCCGATGCCCGCGGCGCCGCCGGCCGCGCCGCCCTTCGCGGAGAGTTTCGGCCGGGGCCCCGGCACCGGTCTCGACAGGCGTTTCATCACGTCGCCGCCCTTGAGCTTGAAGAAACCGTCGGATGCATCTTCGCTGCCGCCTTTGCGGTTCTTGGGCAGGGAGCGCACCAGATCCGCGAACCTGGCTTGCGCCGCCGTGCTCTTCTCGAGCTGCGGCACGAGTTTCTTGGCTGCCGCGAGGATGGTGTTGGCCTTCGGGTTGTCGAACACGCCCTTGAGGTCGTCGAGCTGCTTGCGCAGCACCGCATCGGTCACCGGCGAGCTGCCGCTCGCGGCGCCGCTCGCGATGAGCTGCTTGTCCGCGAATTTCTTCGACGGCCACAGCACCGCCAGGATGGCGAACTTGCGCGCTCCTGCCAGGCTCGCATCGCCGTCCAGCACCTGGCGCACGCGGCTGAAAAAGTCCTTGTAGAGCCTGCGCGCCTCGCTCATGTCGTTGTTCCAGCCGTGGGAGATCACGAACAGATCGCTGATCGCGTTGTCGCTCACCAGCGCGACGGCCTCCTGCAGCGCGCTCGCGTCGAATATCTTGCCCTGCTTGTCGAACTCGACTTCCACACAGGGGAAACCGGACAGGTTCTTCATTGCTATGGCCCTCAGACAGATTGGCCCTCAGACAGACTGGATCGCTCGCATGAGGTCGACGAGCCCGCGGCCCTGGAAATAGCTGTCCCGCTTCAGGTCCGTGGCGGTCGCCAGAAAGACCTCCTTGACCTTTTCGGGGCGGCCGATGAATTCACGGCGCACGGACAGGAATGCCGCAATCACCCCGGAAACGTGCGGCGCCGCCATGCTCGTGCCGCTGTCTTCCTTGTACTTTCCGATCGCGTCGGCCTTCCCGCCGGGCGCCGCGGCGCCGCTGGCCTTCTTGCCTGATTTCGGGCCTGATTTCGGGCTGCCGCGCTCTTTCTGGATCTTGCCCAACGCGGCCGCTCTCGCCTTGTTGGCAGCCACCGCCCTGGCAAGGTCGGGGTCCGCGGGATCTTCCTTTCGCCAACCCGATGCGCACGAGACGATCTTCTCCCCGGGCGCGACCAGATCCGGCTTGGGGCGGCCGTCGCCGGTCGGCCCCTTGGAGGAGAAGTACGAGACGCCGTAGACGTGCGGCATGTCGCGGTGCGTGGAACCGACTGTCACGGCGAGCTCGGCATTGCCCGGGTCGTTGATCGTCAGGCCGAGGCCCGCCGAGACCGGGCCGCGAAAGGTCGTCTGCGCCCAGCCGTAGCCGGTGTTGCCCGCCGCCGCGACCACGACCACCCCGGATTTCACGAGCCGGTCGACTTCGACGCACAGCGGGCTCTGACCGCAGGCGAACCATTCCGGCTCGAAGTCGTAGCCGACGCTCATGTTGACGCCGTGAATCCGGATGTAACGGCCGTTGCCGTTGATCTCCTGGATCGCCTCGATCGCGGCGATGAGATTGCTGACGTCGCCTTCGCCGGCTTCGTCCAGCACCTTCAGACTGAGCAGCTTGCACCGCGGCGCCATCCCGGACATCACCTTGGGGTGGTCGGTCAGCTCGCGAACCTCTCCCTTCTCGTCCCGGTAGCGCGTTTCCGCGTCGATGCGCCCTTCCGCCGGCGTCATCTCGCCCGCGACGATTCCGGCGACGTGCGTGCCGTGACCGAATTTGTCGGTCAGTGCGCCGAGGGCATCGCCGCTCAGCGTGGTGAAGTCGCGGTGCGCGAGCGGCGGAATGCGGGCCAGATTCAGATTGTCGTGCTTCTCGAAATGGGGATGGGTGCCGTCGATGCCGGAGTCCATGATCGCCCACACAATGTTGTCGCCCGTGGTCGCGAACGAGTTGAGCGCGGCATCGGCCTTTACCGTGCTGATCGACTTCATCAGCAGGGCCTTTACCTTGAAATCGGGCCAGATGCGGTAGATGGAGCGCTTGCGGCCTGGAGTCCGCTGCGGACGTCCGCCTTCCACCACGCGATCGCGCCGGATCAGCTCCTCGATCACGCGCCCGTCGAAGACACCGAACAGGTATTGGTGCGAGAGCTTGCTCTTCTCGGTGTTGATTCCCTGCTTGTCGGTGTCGATGCCCCACTCGGCCTGCTTCTCGGCGAAGATCTCCTTGACGAGCTCCTGCACCCGCTTGCGCGCTTCGTTGCGCCCTCCGGGATACTCGAGATGAATGTCGATGATGACGTGATACAGCTTGCGTTCGATCTTCTCGCCGCGCTCGATCGCCTTGTCCTCGGCCATCAGATCCTTCAGGAGCGGTATTGCGATGGCCGTACGGTCGAGCACTTCGGGAGTGAACGGTTTCTTCTGCGGATCGCTCTCGGGCATCTCGGCCACAGCGGCCGGTGGCGGCCTGCGGCTCGCCGCCGTGTCTCCGGACGAGCGCCGCGATCCCGCGGCCGGCCTGTTTTTTCCCGATTTCTTCTTCGCAGCCATCGTCGTCGCCTCCCGATTCGCTTGCGTCAGCCAGGGTCGCTCGCCGACGCGTCAACTCCGCGCGGGCGAATTGCCGGCACGCGGTCCGGTAAAATGCAATCGACATTCCCCAGTGCGCGCGAGGCGGCGGAACCTCACGGGCGAGCGCCGCGATGGTCGTGCAGCAGGGGAAGGGTTTGCCCACCGTGGCGCAGCGATTGCGCGAGTCCTTCGATAGGCACGTAGCGTCCTCCTTGTCTTTCGTTTCAATCTATACCTGACGTGCCCTGTTGGGAAGCAGCCGCGCGAGCGCAAGCACCGGATCGGATGCACCAGGTGCAATGCACGCCCTGCGATCGGGACGTTGTGGCCGTTCGACCCGGGGCATATGCTTGTGCGTACACCTCGCGAAGACGAGGGGGCCAGGGACAAGCGTCACGGACCGGTGCGGCATGAGGTATCACCTTCGCCATGAAGGTCTTCCTGTCTTACGCGAGCGAACAACGCCCCGTCGCGGAGTCGATCTCCGTGGGGCTCATCCAGGACAAGCACGAGACGTTTTTCGACCGCACCAGCCTGCCGGCCGGCGACGGCTACCATGCGCAGATTCGCCGTGCGATTGCCGATGCCGACCTGTTCGTATTCCTGGTGAGTCCCGAGTCGGTCGAGGCGGATTCGTATGCACTGACGGAGCTCAATCTCGCGCGCGAGCGCTGGCCGGACCCCTCGGGGCGCGTGTTGCCGGTGATGGTCAAGCCAACGCCGATGGCGAAAATTCCCGCCTACCTGAGCGCGGTGACGTTGTTGCAGCCGCACGGCAATCTCAACGCCGGTGTGCTCGCCGAAGTGGCGAAGATCGCCGCGCGGCGGCGCAGGCCGCTGCGCTGGATGTTCGCCGGTGTCGGCGGGCTCGCGGTCGCGGCTGCGGCCATCGGTTTCGCGTTGTTGCCGCGTCCGCACGCTGCCGCCTGCTACCTGAAGGCCGAGCTGCGCAGCTCCGATCCGGGCAGCATTGCCGAGAAGATGATGATCGCCGTGACCTACGGCGGTGCAACCGATACTTTCCTGGTTGCGCCGGACGCGTCCGCGGCGATCCACGTCGGCCCATTGAAGACGGGCGAAGAGCGGTGGACGATCGCGCTGCTCGGCCCGGATGGCAGCGTGGTCGGAAGCGAGAACCTCGAAGGCTGCAGCGTGGCCCCGCGACAAATCCGCATCGGTGACAGCTTTGAGCTCATCGTCAGTCCTCGCCAATAGACGCAGCGTCGCGCTGGGGGCGCTCGTCATCCTGCTGTGTTGCGTGTGGTCGAGCGCACGCGCCGCGATCGTCGTCGTCGGTTCAGTCGTCGATGCGGTCACGGCGACACCGGTATCCGGTGCGGAGCTGAGCATTGCGAACGGGGGCGTGCTGCTGGGCAGAGGTGCCAGCGATGCGACCGGACAGTTCCGGCTCGTATTCGAGCTCGCCAACCGGCCGGAGGCGCAGAACCTCAAGCTCGCCGTGCGGCGCGCCAACTACATCGAGACCACCGACGACGTGACGGTGACTTCCGGTCGTACCGATCGCGGCTCGTATCGAATCGTGCTGCTGCCCGTTGCGGTTGCGGACTGCCGCCGACTGCGCGACCACACGGTCGTGGTGGGCTACTTCCGGCCGCCCTCCGGCGCGCCCGCAGGGCTCGAGCTCGCCGCGCGCATCAAGGACACGCTCGACTATGACCTGCTCACGCGGTTCCAGCAGCTGCGCATTCGCCCGGATTCACAGCCGCTCGTAATCGCATGCGAGAAGGTGAAGCCACAGGCACTGGCCGACTACGCGAGCTATGCCAAGGCCCTCCAGGCGGATGCATTCCTTTCCGGTTACGTTGCTCCCACGGGCGTCGCCGGAAGCCAGAAGGTCAAGGTGGAGATGTCGATCGGCGACCGATTCGGCCTGCTCGTGCCGTTGGCGCATGCGTCGACCCCGAACGTGGATCTGGACGACCCCGCGGCGGCGCGGCTGCATGCCGATGCGCATGCCGCGATCTTTACCGCACTGATCGCGGGTTACGAAAAGACGGGGCAGGCCACCGAGTGCGTCGAGGCCACGATCGCCGCAGAACGGGCCATCGGAGCGCTGCCCGCGACGCTGGCCGACGCACGCAAGCGTTGCCAGAAGAGACTTCCGAACAGTGGTCTGCTGCCCGGAGGTTCCCGGTGACTCGCATGCGCAGCGCGTGGTTGGCAGCGGTCCTGTGCCTGCTCCCCGCGCTCGCGCTTGCAGAGATTCAGCCCAATCTCGAACAGGAGCTGCGGCTCTTGCAGCACGGCGAGAAATTGCAGCTGCACATTCCGGGCGCGAAATATCGCATCGCCGTCTTCACCTACGAGGATCCCGACGGCACCGAGCTCGGCGACGCGCTGGCCGCGCTCGTGGGCCGGCAAGTCCTGCTGCGGTCCGCCGGCGGCTCGATAGGCGTGCTGAGATACCAGGGCGGACTGGCACCGTCCGCGTCGGACGCGCTCAGCTACTTCGACAAGGTGGATAGAGTGGCGAATGCGCAGGAAGTGACGCTGTCGGTCTGGGGAATGGTGCGCAGGAACGGAGGGAAGCTGACGGTCGATACGTACGTACAAATTCCGCCCCGAATCGTCGCGGACACTTTTGTCTGGCGCGTGCGGCTGCCGCGTCGCATGGAAGGGGAGCTCGTCGCGCATCTGCAGCCGGATCGGATCTTCGTGCAGAGACTCGAGCTGCAGGCCGGCGCCGCGGGCGAGTTGCGTGCCGCTGCGCGCAAGCTGGATGAGTTGCGTGCCGAGCCCAGCGATTCAGCGCCGGTCGTCGGCACGCTGCCGCGCGGCTCCGTCTACTGGATCGAAGAGGAACGGGGCGACTGGATATTGGCCAACGCCAGGGAAATGCGCGGCTGGGTGCGAGGCGGGGGCCATTGCACTGGCGCCTGTGCACCGCTGCTCGACGCCGCCAACTTTGGCGCCGCGCTCATTGCCTTCATGGCCTCGCCCGGCGCCAAGCGCATCCCTGACGGTCTCTTGCCGGATGCCGAGGCAGTGCGCGATCAGCTGGCGGCGCTCGAACCCCTCAACCGGGGATCGCCCGCGCAACTGGAAGTGAGTATTGCCCCCATCGAACGAAGGCTGCGTGACACAGCGAGCAACGGAACGGTTCCACCCGGCGGCGCGGCGCTGGCAAACGTGCGGGCAGTCGGCAAACTCGCCATCCTGCTCCAGTTGGAGGCTCGCGGGCGGGCCCGAGAGGCAGGTGCTCGCAATATCGAAGCCATCTATGACGATCTTGCGCCCGACCCCGCGCAGGTCCGCGCCATAGCCTTTGAACTGGCGGAGGCCTCGCTCGTCGACCCGCGCAACGCGGACGTTCTGCACAACCTCGCAGTTCTTTTCGCTTACGCCGGCGACGCGGATCGAGCGCAGCTGGCACGCTCGCTGGCGGCGGAGCTGACGGCGCGTTGACAGCGAAGAATTGACGGAGGGCCGGATGCTGCAAAGGCTCTCGAAGTTCCTGTTCGGTTACGACATCTTCATCTCCTATTCGTATGCCGACGCAGGCAGTACGCCGAAGCGCTGGAAGATGGGCTCGGCACCCGCGACTTTTCCTGCTTTCTCGACAGGAAGGAAATGCTCGGCGGCGGCCTGCTCACCCCAACCCTCCTCAGGGCGATCCGCCGCAGCCGAGTGCTGGTACTGGTCGGGACCGAGAGCGTCCTGCAGGCCCACTATGTGAACCTCGAGCTTTCCGTGGCCCCGACCTGGCGCTGTTGCTGGCCGCGAAAGCTGCCAGCCTGCACGAAACTGCCGAGGCGAGAGACGCCCTGCTCGGTGCGCTGGAGAGCCGCCCAAGCCTTGTCGCGCTGCTCCACGACGCCGGCCAGGTGCGGCACGTGGCGTTCTCGCCGGATAGCAGCATTCTTGCCTCTGCGAATTCTGCAGGCGAAGTCCTGCTGTGGGACATCGCGAGTCGCCGGGTCCGGGAGCACCGCCTGCTACGGGCGAGCGCAAGCCCGGCCGCCTCGCCTTCAGCAGCGATAGCCGCTTCCTGGCTGCTGTGTTCGCCGAGCAAGAGGCCACGGTGTGGGACCTTACGGCCGGACTTCCGTCCCCACGCTCTGCAACTCCGAAGGAGATGGAGGAATTTGCATTCGTGACGCATCCGAGCCCCGGAGAGGGCAGCCGCGACGATGCCGGGCGCCTGCTAGCGCGCCTCGATGCCGACGCGCTGATCCGCGCCTCGGCCGTCAGTGCGGATGCGAAGGTGCTGGCCACGACGGGGATGGCCAGTACCGAGATCAAACTCTGGAGGATCTCCGACGGCGAACAGATCGGGTCAACACGGTCCGCTCAGAGCGGCCACGTCACAGCCCTGGCCTTCGCACCGAACGGACTACTGGCGTCCGGAAGCACGAGCGGCACCATCGCCCTCTGGCGAGTCTCGGAGACCCCCGCGTTCGCCCAGCCTCTGCCGGGCCTGGAGATCTCTGCGAACAGCGTGGTCTTCAGTTCGGACGACAGGGTCGTTGCGGGCGGTGACTACAAATCCACCGTCGTTACGTGGGACGTCGAGAACGGTCGACCCTTGGGGCGTTTTGCGCGTCGGGGGACGGGCGTGACTGCGATCCGATTCAGTGAGGACGGCCGGGAAGTGGTTTCCTGCGGATCGGAAGTGGTTCGATGGAATGTTGAGACTCGCGAGGTGATCGGGACGCCGGTCGCTCTGCCTGAACACTCTGAAGCGGCCATCAGCCGGGATCTGCAGACCGTGGCGCTGGGAGGAAACGGCGGCGAGATCTGGTTTCTTTCCCTCTCGACGGGTGATCGTCGGCAACCGGTACAGGCGGGGCACACGGATCGCATCTTTGCTCTCGCCTTCAATCCGAATGGACAGGTGCTGGCCTCCGGCGGGAATGATCGGCGCATTGCCCTGTGGGACATGGCGACGGGCGAGCCTTCGGGGCCGCCTCTCGAGGCGCATACCACGACCGTCACCAGCCTGGACTTCACCGCTGATGGCGCTCGGCTCGGCTCCTACGACAGCGACGGAACCTTGATCATCTGGGACATGAACACGAGGAAACGCGTTGGGCGACCTTTGCAGCGAGAGAAGGAATACAGCGGGCTGTCGACGATGGCTCTCAGCCCCGACGGCCGAACTGCCGCCACAACCGCGCCTCGTTCTTTGCCAACAGTCATGGCTATGTAGTCTTTCCCACGATCGGAAAGGGAGGATTCGTCGTCGGCGGAGCGCACGGCGACGGTCGGGTGTACGAACGCGGCAAGTACGTCGGCGACACAACGATGACCCAATTGAGTGTCGGGTTTCAGGCCGGCGGGCAGGCCTACAGCCAGATCGTCTTCTTCGAGGACGAGCGGGCGTTCCAGGAATTCACCAACGGCAACTTTGAGTTCGGCGCCGATGTGGGCGCAGTTGCCATCACAGCCGCAGCATCCGCGCAGGCCGGCACTACGGGCGCCACTGTGGGCGCGAGTGGTGGAAAGAAGGATGCAACCACGGCGGGCAAGTACCACAAGGGCCTTGCGGTGTTCACGATCGTGAAAGGCGGTGCGATGTACGAGGCTGCCGTCGCGGGTCAGAAGTTCAAGTACAAGCCTCTCGCGTCGGAGGCGATGGAAAGGCCGAAATGACGAGCATGAACATTGCGCGCGCGCTCAGCGTTTTCGCCGGCGCGCTCCTGTTGGCGGCCGCTTGCGTCACGAGCGAACAAACATCCCCGCAGAGTCAGGCGGCGAGTCTCGCCGGAACGTCGTGGCGCCTCGTGCAGTTCAAGGGAGGCGACGGCCAGATCCTGACGCCGGACGATCGTTCGAAGTACACATTCCAGTTCAATTCGGACGGGAGTCTCGTGGTGCGCCTCGACTGTGGCTTGTCGGCCGCGCGAGCTTGCTTCATGGATCGTAACGCGTTACCCTGTAACGCGTTACATTTGGAGGACGCCATGGCATTACCCGCCGAGCGAATGAAGGCCATGCGTGAGCGGCGCAGTGTGCGCGGCTTACGCGAATTGCGCTTGATCGTACCCGACGCACGCTCAAAGGCGGTCCGCAGGCGCGTCGCGAAGGAGGTCGCAGGCTTGGACCGATCGCGCGAGTTGGAGGCGCTTCGCTGGATTGAGGCGGTCTCGGTATTTGACGACCGATGAAGCGCGGCGACGTGGTGACGGTTGCGGCAACCGGCGACTACGGCAAGCCGCGACCCGCGGTTATCGTGCAGACAGATGCTCTGCCCGTCGCGCATGCTTCGGTCGTGGTTTGTCAGATGACCTCCGAATGCAGCGACGCAGCGGATTTTCGGGTGACGATCGACCCGACCGCGAAGAATGGCTTACGAGTGAAATCGCAGGTGATGGCCGATAAGCCCGTGACGATTCGGCGTGAACGTATCGGACGTTCTGGTCGGACATCTTGACGACAAAGACATCGGCCGCCTCAACATTGCCCTGGCATTCGTCATGGGTTTGGCGGACTAATCGCGGCGCCTTCGGCGCGAGATAAACATGGCCGAGAACTTGAAGACTGGTGGAACCAAAGTTTCGGGTTCGATTTCGAACGTCTTACCCGGTCAGAGGCTCGTTACCTCGAGAAAACCCCGGATGCTCACACCATCCGAGATCGAGTTGTTGCAGCAGGACTTGAAGGCAGCGCTTAAGGTCCTCGGGCAAGATGAAATTGACGAGGCGCACACGCTGATGCGAGAGCAAGGCTTTCGCAGCGATGACTTCGAAATTCTTCAAAGAGCAGACCCGTCGCCACCGTTGCCGAGTGCAGTCACCGGTACGGTTGTCGTGCTGCGCAGAAGCAATAAGACCTCCAGAACCTATGCCGCTGGCCACGGTTCAACGTGGCTTGAACAGCTTGACGCTGACTTGAAGCTGGGCGTGTTTGGTCGCCAGAAATAACGACCAGGCAGATTCACTTCTGCAATTGCGGTGCAAGGCATCACGCAGTCATAAGCCTGAAAGATCGAGCCGCAGGAATTCGGCGAGCGCCATCTGCGAACCGGTCATGCGTTTCATGTCGGGCGGGCGAGCCGGTTCCTTGTCGGTACGGCGGATTTCTCCAGCCTGCTGCCGCAGCAGCCACGACAGATAGAGTGCGCGATAGTCGCCGGACATGAGTTCATTGCGGATCGGTGTCGATGCCGCGAGCGCGCTGCTTTCGAATTCGTCCTGGTCTACCGCAGAGTCGTCCTCAGACCACCAGCTGAGCATGAGATGGGTCTCGTTCTTGGAGACCGTGGCAACGCTCGAACCGCCACGCGATTTGACGGGTCGGGGCGCACAGTATTGGAGGACGAGCTTCATATCCAGTTTCGCAGCCGGAACCCACAGGATGAGGTGCCGGGCGCCCCAATTTGCGTAGTAGAGAAACGCATCGAAATGCCGGGTGACCAGTGCATGCGGGTCGCCCTTGAAATCGCCCCACTCATAGGTGTTGACGAGTCGGGTGGCGGTGATGGTCGCGCGGCTCGTGATGGCGCGAAGCTTTTTTTGGACAGCGAGACTCAGCGGGCTGTCGATTGCGACGAACTCGTAGTACTGGAATTCGCTCATCGTGGTTTCGACCAGAGGCGGTAAGCGTCGATCCATTCGGCGCCTGCAGGTCGTGGCGTCGGCAGGGGCAGTTCCAGGATGGATACCGCTTGCTTCGAACGACCGCGCCGGCAGATCGCGACAATCTGGCCGTCGTCGGCTAAATCGACTCGATCAACAATGACACTTGCTCCGAGAATCGTCGCTTCGAACGGCGTGCCGAGATGTTCATCAAACATCGTGTAGGAGCCCATGCGCTGTTCCGACTCGTTGTACGCGTCGACGGTGGCTTCGGCTATCAGGGCCATCAACCGCGCTTTTCGGGGTGGAGTTTTCATTTTGTGCCGAGAGAGGTGCTTCTGATTTTTCGGACAGGGTTGCAAACGGAAATCCGCGACATCGAACTTAAGGAACGAATTCTGATTGGCGCTATACAGCCCGTCGGCGTTGCGCCGGCGCGTGCGCTATGCAGTCGACCAGGTTGATGGCTGCCATCATCACGAACTTGTCTGATTCTTTTTCCGCTTTTCTGCTCTGAACGTCGCGCAGCCATTGCGTGCATTGACCAGCAACCAGCGCGAGCAATGGCTGTTCCGGGTGATGGGCGATGTATTGGGCCCGAGTCGCGTCGGCAGCTGCTGCATCCGTGAGTTGTTCGGAAAACTGAACCGCGCCGACCGTGCGCCCGAGCTGACGTTCCTGTTCAGATTCGGAGATTGTCGGCCACTCATACTCGCACTCGCGCATCGCCAAATAGCACACGAGCAGAATGTTGAGCAGCAACTCGACGGTTTGCTCGTCCGCGCCGAGCCTGGCTTGCACAACGCACGAGGCAAGCAGATTCGGCTGCTTGAGGTGTATCTCGTCCATCAACGTCACCTTCTGGGGCAGGTCCAGGGACTGCGCTTTGCGTAGCGCAGTGGCGACGTGCTCGATCGAGATGCGGCCCACCGGACTAGCGCACGACTCTGGGCTTATCCCAGCCCGACCACTGCATGTCGTTGTTAGGCGTCATCGACGCCGTCTTCGAATCGCTCCGCAAATCCCTGGCGCGCTTCTCCAATGAAGATGAGCACTTCGCTTTCCGGGATGCTCTCGACGTGGATTTCCTGTCGGAGCGCTTCACTAACCAGGATTTCCGCGGCGTCCCCCTTCGGGACGAACAGGGTTTTGGGAAGTTGCTGCTTGTGGCGCTTTCCTTGAATCAGCAGACGTTGAATTGGCAAGTGATCTGCGTCCGCCATATTCAGGGGAAAGAGGTCGGAGGCGAGTATGAAGCAACTCGCCGCGTCCATGAGCGCGATGCAGTTGAAGTCGCCGTCCGCTTCGGTCCGGATAGGCGCGTTATTGAGTCGGAACGCTATCCACGCTTCGTTGACCACAAACTGTTTCGGATCAAGCATACGCATTCGCGCCCATGCCGCCTAATGACGCCGCAGAAGAATCATCGGCTGATGATGCCGATCGCGAACCGCGCCGGCAATGCCGCGTAGAGAGATGCAGTTTGTTCTTCCTCAACTTCGTGGGCCGCCAGATCAAGCTCGATCCATATCATCTCTCCGTACCGAGCCTGCGTGAATGATTCATGGGTACCTCTGGCGGACGATCCACAGACGCTTCACCTTTGCCATTGCGGCGCGATGTTCCGCAGCGCTCCGAATAGGTTTGGCTTCAGTCGCCATCCTTCATCTCCGTCGCATCTTCGTCGGTATTAATACCGCTGGCCTTCGCGCGAGCCATCAGCTTGGTCCGGAGTGAGCGAAATTCCGTAAGCCGCAGATAGCGCTTCAGGGCTTCCAGTGCGAGATCGCTTTTGGAAATTCCAAGAGCGGTGCTCTGGCGTTGCAGCTCCAGATCCAGGTCATCCGGCAGGTGAAGCGTTATGGTGCTCACGTTTGCAATGTACTACAGGTTAATGGCGCGCCAGTGGCCGTGAGGTTTCGACGTAATTTTGAGCGAAACGCAGGATAGGCTTTCAGCCGCTGCTGTCACACGATGTTCCTCATGGCAGCCGAAGCATTCATTCAGTGTCGCGTGCCGCAGGCGACGAAGGCGGCGCTTCGCGTGGCAGCCGAACGGCAGCAGCTCACGGAGTCCGCGCTGCTCAAGCGCATGCTCGAACTTGTTCTGCATACCGCCGGTGCGGCAGAGGCGGGTGACTTCATTAACGCCGACCGTCCGGCACGACAGGCGCGCCTTTATGTCCGGCTCACGGTGGGTGACCGCCAACTGCTGCAGGCGCGTTCTGCTGCTCGCTGCCTGGCACCGGCGACCTACGCCTCCAACTTGCTCCGGGCGCACTTGCGCGCCCTGACGCCGTGTAACGCTTGGCACCGTTGGCCTGCTTGCGTATTTTGATCGTTGGCATGATCGAAAATCCTGGGAGACATGAAGGCTGAAAAGCATCATGTCTCCTTTACGTCTCCCCGACAAACGATAAACTCCCCAAAATCCGCAGGGATACCGCAGAAACACCACAAGTGGAAAACGCTACAGAAATAGGCATTTCCGTCGAGAAAAGCAGCAAATCCATCGACCGGCGCATCTCAGTCGCACCCATGATGGACTGGACCGATCGGCACTGCCGGTTCTTCCTGCGCCAGTTCTCACCGCATACGCGCCTGTACACGGAGATGATCACCGCGGCCGCGCTGATCCACGGCCGGCGCGAGCGCCTGCTCGCCTTCGATCCGGTCGAGCACCCCGTCGCGCTGCAAGTCGGGGGCAGCGAGCCCGACGCGCTGGCGCAATCAGCCGCGTGGGGAGAGGAGGCGGGTTACGACGAGGTCAACATCAACGTCGGTTGCCCCAGCGAGCGCGTGCAATCCGGCGCTTTCGGCGCCTGCCTGATGCGCGAACCGGAACTCGTTGCCGAGTGTGTGGCTGCGATGCGAGCGCGGGTGCGGATTCCCGTGACGGTAAAGACCCGCATCGGCATCGAGGCGGGCGAGGGCGGCGCTTCGCGCGCTCTGGAATACGACGCGGGCGACTATGAGTTGCTGCACACCTTCGTGCGTACCGTTGCTGATGCGGGCTGCACGACTTTCATGATCCACGCGCGCAAGGCGGTGCTGAAGGGACTCTCCCCGAAGGACAATCGCGAGATCCCGCCGCTGCGCTACGACATCGTGCGGCGCCTGAAACGGGACTTCCCGCAGCTCAGCGTGATTGCCAACGGCGGCGTACGCAGCGTTGCGGAAGCGAACGAGCTCTTGCAGGGACTGGACGGCGTCATGATCGGCCGCGAGGCGTATCACAACCCGTTTCTGCTCTCACGACTGGAATGTCATCTGCATCCGACGGCGGACTGGCGGCCGCCGACGCGGATCGAGGTGATCGAGCGACTCGTCCCGTATGCCGCGGAACAATTGCGCAACGGCCACACGCTGCACGCGATCACGCGCCACGTGTTCGGCCTGTTCGCGGGCCAGCCGGGCGCACGCAGCTGGCGTCGCTTTCTCTCCGAGGCAGCCCGGCGTCCCGACGCCGGCGTAGATACCCTCGAGCGCGTAGCTCGGCTGATGCGCGAGCAGCGCGCGGCGTAGCGGCCGACTATCGCCGAGCCGCCGGTGCTCCTGGCGCTGGTGCCGGTGCCGGTGCCTGCTGCGGCTGTGGTGGCAGCCGACCGAAATCTGCCGGCGCGTTGGCGGCGAGATAGGCTGCCACCGCATACGCTGCCACACTTTGATCGAGCGCCTTGCGATCGACCTTGTCGAGCGTGTCGTTGAGCGTGTGGTGATAGTCGAAATAGCGTGCCGCATCGTGCTGCAGGCTCAGCACAGGCACGCCCTGGCGGCGCAGCGGCCCGATGTCGGACCCACCCTCCATCGTGTTCTTGCCCACTTCGACACCGATCGGCTCGAGCGCGCCGGCAATCGCATGAACCATGGGTAGCGCGTCGTCGGCGACGCGTGAATCCAGGCGCCACACCGGGCCGGCGCCCAGATCGGCCTCCATCGCCAGCACGTGGCGAGCGAGGTCTTCGGGCTCGAGGTCGGCATACACGTTGGCGCCGCTCAGACCGAACTCCTCGTTCGCGTACAACACCACACGCAGGGTGCGCCGCGGGTTGAGTTTCATCTCGCGCACCAGCCGCGCCGCCTCCATGACGATCGCCACTCCCGCGCCATCGTCGAGGGCGCCGGTACCGAGGTCCCAGGAATCGAGGTGGGCTCCCAGCAGCACGATCTCTCCAGCCGCATCCGAGCCGGGGATTTCGCCGATCACGTTGGCCGAGCGCACCTGCGGCAGATCGCGCGAGCCGAGCTTGAGGGACAGCCGCACCGGCTTGCCGGTGGCGACCTGTCGTTCCAGCACGTCGGCATCGGCGGCCGCGAGCGCGACCGCAGGGATGCGCGGAATGTCGGTGCGGTACGTGACGGTGCCGGTGTGGGCGAAGCGCTCGCTTCCCGTGGCAATCGAGCGGATCACCACGGCGCGCGCGCCGAGTGGCGCCGCTGCATTTGCCCCCTGGGTGCGGCCCACGACCGCCTGGCCGTAACCCGTCCCGTCGCGCGTGCGCTCCATGCGCCGGTTGATGAATACGATCTTTCCTTCGACCTCGCTGCGCGTGAGCGCGCGCAGCGCCTCGATATCCGGCACCTGCACCACGTCGGCCTCGATTCCTTCCTCCGGTGTGCCGACGCTGCCGCCCAGCGCCGTCGCCACGAGATGCTGCGGCCAGGGCTCGACGATCGAAACCGCGATCGAGCCGCGGACCCACTGCGGCACCATGACGTCCTGGGTGCGCACGTTGGCAAGGCCGGCGGCTTTCATCCGGTCGAGCGCCCAGGCGACGGCGGCACGGTCGCCCTCCGATCCTGCCAGTCGCGGACCGACTTCCGTCGACAGCGAAGCGACCGTTTCCCAGGCTTCGGTGCCTTTCAATGCACGCTCGCGCAGCGCCGCGGCGGTCTTGAGATCGGCTGGGGCGAGCGTTGCGGACTCGAGCGGCGCAGCGAGGCAGACGAGCAGGGTGAGGGCGAGCGGGACGGCACGAAGCATCGGCTGGACTCCGGAACGTGGGCGCGAAAACGCCGGATTCTAGACGGCAGCGCTGCCCGGGGCTATTCGAGCGTGACGGCTGATGCGGGGGCGCTCAAAGCGGGAGCGCTGCCGCAGAAGTGTCGCCGCGCCACGTCACTACCGAATGGCGCTTAGTTAAGCGCATAGCAGATGACCATGAGTCTGTATCTGTTGGCGCGCTTCGGCCCGAGGTACTTTCAGCCACGGGTAGGATTTGGGGCGTCGCTTGCGAGCCCGTGGCTCGATTCGTCCCGGCCTGTTACCCACGTTGAGCTGGGCGATGAGCCGAAAGAACTCAGCCTTCTGGATAGGATGTGCTTGCAGAGTTTGCGAGGCCCACTCTGTCCACATCTGTACCGTGTGTTTGAAGCTCAGCTCACGCGGATGCACGCCGGCGTCGCGCGCCGCTTGCGCCATCAACAAGCGGATCAGGTTGTAGGCCAGCAAGTACACCCACAATTCCTTCTCAACCATCTGCGGAGTCAGGCAGCGCAGCACTTCCATTCCCAAGGTGGTCTTGATGTTGCGGATGTCCAGCTCCACGTGCCAGCGGCGGGCATAGAGCTCGGAGAGTTCGCTTTTGCGCACCTTGCGCGCATCGAGCATCGTGGTCACCAGCACTTGGCCATCGACCTGCACTTCCCGTACGGTCAGTTCCTCGGGAAAAGCCTCGTACTGTGCCAGAGTCATCCACTCGGGCCGATTTTTCGGCTTCGGCCAGCGCACCAGGTGATCGCGCTGGCCCAGCGGTTGCCCGCGACGAAAGTCGGTGATGCGCGAGCCGTTTTGTTCGAACAGCACGTCAACACCGGCCGCTTGCAGGGTGGCGATCAGAAAGTAGTTGCAGTAGAGGGCGTCGGCCAGCAGCACATCTTGAGCAGACAATGCTCCAAGAAGGCTGCGAAACAGGTCCAGCTCGCTCTGGCCCTTGCCCGCGTGCGGCCCGAGCGCCGCCTCCAGCACGGCTCCGGTCGACAAACAAACGATCCCCACCAGCCGCGCCAGAGGAAAGCCCACGCCCTCGGCTTGGCTACTCGGCTGCGGATAACGCCCTTGGTTCTCGGCGGTGTCCGGCATCGAGATGCCGGTGCCGTCGGCCAGCTTCACGGTTCGACCGCGCCAGCGCCAACAACGCTGCGCCTGAGTCGACAGCAGACGGCCGCTCTCACGCGCGAGCGCCGTGACCATCTCCAGCGGCAAACGCTGGCGCGCCTGACAGTAGCCCCCCGTGCGGATGCTCTGCACGCTCAAGCCTTCGGCCGCGCGTTGCCCCGCCCAGGCATTGACCGCTCTCTGGCAGGAGCGATCCGCTTCCAGCACCTGCTTCATGAACATCGACAAGGTCACCGTCGGCGGATACAGCCGCTCGCGATGCTCAGGCAGATGAGCATCCGTCATCGTAAGCAGCTCCGGTCCGGTGAGAATGTTGAAGAAATCCACCGCGCCCGCCTGGCGAAGCTGCCGGCGGATGCACGCTCGATGTTGCCGCGATTGAAAATCGACATTACGATCGACCAAGGCTGGCCTCCGGGGTTGGTCGGGTGCGTGTGTTGCAACAACATCCTACCAATCCCGGTCAGCCTTCCTCTTCTCCTTCAATCTCTTGGCCTCACGCATCAATCTCGCTGGGGCTTATCTAAGTGCCATTGACGTCACTACCCCGGTATCCGCGGCGTCGGAGCTTCCCGTATAATCCGCGCTGCCGGATCGAGCGCCGGAACCTTCCGAAACATCAATAACTTGCACCTATATTCGTTTCCATGGGTAAGGACATAGAGCTCGCCATTCTGTTTGCCGACGTGGTCGGCAGCACCAAGCTCTACGAGCTGATGGGCGATCTCAAGGCGCGCGACATGGTGGCGATCTGCATCGACGTGATGCGCACGGCCACCGAAAAGAACAGCGGCACCGTCATCAAGACCATGGGCGACGAAGTCATGTCGACGTTTCCGTCGGCGGACGACGCGCTCAACGCGGCCAGCCAGATGCAACAGGCGATCTCGGTGCACCCGGAGCTCAAGGTCGAGGGTACGCCGGTGGCGATCCGCATCGGCTGCCACTTCGGACCGGTGGTGCTCGAGAACCGCGACATCTTCGGCGCCGCCGTGCACACCGCCAATCGCATGACCAGCCAGGCCAAGGCGGGGCAGATCATCACCACCGCCACGATGGTGGACCGGCTCTCGCCGGAATGGCGCGCCTCGGTGCGGCAGATCGACGTGGCCACGCTCAAGGGACGCAGCATCGAGGTGGCGTTGTTCGAAGTGATGTGGCAGCCCGAGGACGTCACCAGCATGCTGCCGGCGATCGCGATGAATCAGCGCGACGGCCGCAAGCAGCAACGCCTGCGGCTGCGCTTTCAGGGCCAGGAAGTCGTGGTCGACGAGCAGCGCACCAACATCACCATCGGCCGCGCCGAGGACAACGACTTCGTGGTCAAGGGCAATCTCATCTCGCGGCTGCACGCGCGCATCGAGATCAACCGCAACAAGTTCGTGCTGATCGATCAGAGCACCAACGGCACGTTCGTGCAGTCCAAGGACGGCGAGGAAGCGTTCGTGCGCCGGGACAGCATGCAGATCAAGGGCGAAGGGATGATCGGGCTGGGCAAGGTGCCCGAGTCGAGCTCGCCGCTGTCGATCCGGTTCATCTGCGAGGAATAAGGGTCTCCACCGCCTTCATTACTCGTGCAGACTTGGGTACCGGAGGGAGCCGACGCCATGCGCAACGAGATGAAGCCACCCAAGGGCGCTTGCATAGCTGCTGCGGTCGTCTCGGTCGTCTTGCATGTGGCGGTTCTGGCGTTCCTTGCTGGTCATACGGTGCAAGTAGAGCGTATCGAACCGTCTCTGACGCCGGTTGACCAGACACCGCTCATCGCGACGGCTTTCCTGTTCGATGACGTGGCCAGGACCCAGGCCGGGAGCCGGAGTCTATGGGTCGAGCCAGCCCTGGAGCCTGCGGGAAGCATCGATATTGCGGCTCCGCCGTCGCCTCCTGAGTTCGAAGCAGTCGCCGCCGATTCCTTTGAGGAAGGCCGGCAGGTCGAGAGCCTGGCTGACGTGCAGGAGATCAAGCGTCTGCAGGGGATCTACGTGAAGCAGATCAGCGACCGTGTGGCACGCGTGCTGGAAATGTCGGGTAATCAGCGCCTGGAGCCCGAGACCGCGTGTGTCGTTCACGTGATTCAGAACGAGAGCGGGGATGTCGTAGACGTGGATACGGACGAGTGTGAGCGGGAGCCTCACGCGCAGCAGCGTCTAGCAAGCGCAATCTGGGCGGCGTCCCCGTTGCCCATGCCCCCTCAAGGGCTGGCGATGGGAAGCTATCTCACGCTCGACGCGTCATCGTTATAGCCGCCCCAGCTGTCAGCGAGGCTCAGGGCTGATTCAGGTGCTCGGACGTTATGGACCATTTCGTGACGATCCACGTACCGCTCTTTTTTCGCAGTGCCAGATCCAATCGTAGGTGACCGCGCTCACCGCTAACGTTCACGGAAAGTCGAGCGCTTCGATCGGAACCCACTATCTTTTCGCTGTAGCCGTGCACAGGATCCAGTTGCGTTTCATCTATGCGCCCGATTCGTGTTTGCACTTCCGTCGATTGCCGAATCCAGGCCGAGGCGAAACGAAATGCATCGCTGTGCGACGCGTAAACGTACAATCCGACGTATAGCACCAGCCCGAAAGCGACGGCGCCTAGACCCCACTTGGCTATGGTTCTGATTGGTGGCATACAACGTTACCAATGCCCGCCAGGGGCGGGTCGCTGAATCCTTACGCGAACCGATACCTGACTGTCCGTCATTAGACTATGGGCGACGTCCCGCTCGACACGTCCCTTGATTATCGTAGTACTTGGTTCGCTTGGTATAGTACGTCGCCTGGCCGGCGAGTGATGCCGAGGCCGCCAGGCCAGCACACGCGTCGGTCGCAAGTCGAGGGCTTTGAGTCCCCGCGCCGCCTTGGCGAACTTGCGGATTCCTACGGCAGTCAGCGGGCGCAGATCGTCGTTGCGCCAGCGACGCGCGTTTCTCCTGTATGCGATAGCGTGCCGGACGATGAGGACGTCCACTAGCTGTCCGCGGCCGGGGCGCGGTCCGAAGTTGCGATAACGTCTGCGGCGACAGGTGCTATCACCTTCGCCGTGGACTTCATGGCGTTGCGTAGCCGCTTCCAGCTCCGGCCGCGCACTTTCCGATACGCCTTGAGGAATCGCTCACGCGACTGGACGGCGCGGAGCTGGTGGCGCTCCGCCAGTCGGCCCAGCAGAAAAACAGTCGATGGCGGCAGCCGCGCCCTGCGTGCATGCGCCAACTCGGTCAGGCGCAGTGTCGCGACGTGCGAGTCCTGCAGCTCGCCGAGCCGATTCTGCAAACGCCGCGTGGCAGTCATGAAATCGTCCGCCTTGCTGCCGTACAGGCCGGCGCAACACTCCACGGCATAGCGCAGTTTCTTGGTCTGCCCGCGCGCACGATGATAGTTGCCCATGGGCGATTTCTCGCCAAGCCCATCGGCGGCGCGACGCAGCTTCCTGTAGCGCCGGCGTATGAGACGAGGCAGCGCGATCCCAGCAGGCACGCGTCCCGCACGGCCGCGAGGAGCTTCATCTGCCAGGAATTCACTGAGCCCCTGCAGCGAACGTTGTGCGCGCGCTGAATCCAGCTCCTTCAGCATCTTGCTGCGCGCGCGCTCGCGTTCGAGGGTGAGGCGCGTGCGCACCGGGTCCAGCGCTTCACGTTCGGTGTCGGCCAAGTCCGCGGCGATTGCGTCGAGGGCAGCCAGCTGCACATCGAGGTCGCGCGCCACGCCCAGCACGCGCAGCAGCCTCTTCACCCTTAGCCGCATGCGAGCCATGCGGCGCGGCAGGAAATCCTGGAACAGTCGCAACGTGGCATCGATGCGCCGGCCGGCGACGCGCAAGTCGTGCAGATGCTCGGGGTCGTCTCCCAGGCGCGCGCCGGGTTCGTGCGCGGCCCATTGATCGAGGCGGCGGTGCAGTTCCGTGCGTGCCAGATCGTCCATGCGCATTGCGGGGTCGATGGGCGGCGCGACCGTTTCCGGAACGCGCGGCAGTGTCAGTCCCGCGACGCCCAGGCCCATGTCGTACTTGCTGTCCGTGGCCAGTTCCAGGGCGCAGCCGCCGCGCAGCGCCGCTACCAGATTCTCGAGCGCGTCCACGGCTGCGGAGTGCGATTCGACTTCCACGCGCCGTACGCGCGCCTGCGGCTTGCCATCGACATCACCGATGACCGTGTCGTCGAGCGATATTTCTCCGATATCCGAGCCGTTGCGCTTCACCGCAAAGCGTTCGCGGGCGGTGTAGATCTCGAACAGGCGCCGCAGGGGCTGGCTCCCGGTTACGGCGCGTACTCGTCGGCCCACGTCTCCGGCAATTTCGGACACGCTGTCCGGGCCACCCGAGGACAGGGGTTCGCTGACCTCGATCCGGTCCAGGGCACCGGCACCGCGGTGCACCGGTGCCAGGCTCTTCAGCGTGGCTTCGCGCCCGGCCGCACTGGCGCGGGCCCGCAGCGCGAACCCGGCGCGGTGGAAGCGCCAATCGTCGGTGTCGAGATAGGTGTCGTGCAGATGAACCGAATCGCGCGGCTCGATCTGCAGGTCGGCCAGCGTGGCGTTGTCAGCCAGCCAGCGGCGCACCGCAGGCAAGTCCCCCGCGGTCATCTGCCATTCCAGTTCCCGCTGTTGCGACAACGCTTCGCTCGAAAGCAGGCGGCCCGGTCAATCGAGTCTGGCCAGCGCCGCGCGATGCTCTTCGGCGAGCCTTGGCGGGAGCCGCGCGCCGAATTCCTTCAGGTAGTCCCCGATGTCCTTGAGCTCGCGCCGCCACAGCGCAGGCTCGACCGCGAGCAGCTCGCGCATCGTCTGCGCCGTGATGTCGAGACCCGAAGTGTCGATGTCGTTGGCACGCGGCAGAAAGCCGATCGGCGTTTCGTCGGCCGGCACGCGGCCCGCGCAGCGATCGATGATCCAGCGCAACACCCGCAGGTTGTCGCCGTATCCCGGCCAGAGGAACTTGCCGTCCTTGTCCCGGCGGAACCAGTTGACCTGGAAGATCCGCGGCAGCTGCGCGGCGCGCGAGCCCATCGACAACCAGTGGGCCCAATAGTCGCCGAAGTTGTAGCCGGCAAAGGGTTTCATGGCCATCGGATCGCGGCGCACGACGCCGACTTGACCCACGGCGGCCGCGGTGGTCTCGGAAGCGACCGATGCACCCACGAGGACGCCGTGCTCCCAGTCGCGCGCCTCGAACACGAGCGGTGCGAGCTCGCGCCGCCGCCCGCCGAAGACCAGCGCGGAAATGGGTACGCCCCCCGGCGCATCGGCAAGGGAGGAGTAGCTGGGGTTCTGTGTCGCGGCCACGGTGAAGCGCGAATTCGGATGCGCCGCGGGGCCGTTCTTCGGGTCGTACGGCCGGCCCTGCCAGTCGGTAACTGGCGTGCCGCTTCCGAGGCCTTCCCACCAAGGCTGCATGTCCGCCGTCAGTGCGACGTTGGTGAACAGCGTGTCGCGGCGGATCATCTCGTAGGCATTGCGATTGGTCTTCGCATTGGTTCCCGGGACGACGCCGAAGTAGCCGGACTCCGGATTGATGGCGTACAGGCGTCCATCGGCGCCGGGATGCAGCCAGGCAATGTCGTCGCCCAGCGTCCAGATCTTCCAGCCCTGGTAGCTCTCGGGCGGAACCAGCATGGCGAGGTTGGTCTTGCCGCAGGCGGAAGGGAAGGCGCAGGCCAGATAATGCGTCTCACCCTGGGGATTCTCGATACCGACGAGCATCATGTGCTCGGCGAGCCATCCCTCCGTGCGGGCCTGCCAGCTCGCGATGCGCAGCGCGTGACACTTCTTGCCGAGCAGCGCATTGCCGCCGTAACCCGAGCCGAAGCTCTCGATGCCGAGCTCCTCGGGGAAATGCATGATGAAGCGGCGTTCGGGATCGAGCTCGCCGGTAGAGTGCAGACCCTTGACGAAGCTGCCCTCGCGCGCGATGCGCTCGAGCGCGGCGCGGCCCATACGCGTCATGAGCTTCATGTTGATCACGACGTAGGCGCTGTCGGTGATCTCCACGCCGCAACGCGCGTAGGGCGAATCGATGGGTCCCATGCAGTACGGCACGACATACAGCGTACGTCCGCGCATGCACCCATCGAACAGTGCGTCCATCTTGCGGTGGGCATCCGCCGGACTCATCCAGTTGTTGTTGGGCCCCGCGTCCGCCGCGTTCTGAGTGCAAACGAAGGTGAGATGCTCGACGCGCGCCACGTCGGAAGGATGCGAGCGCGCCAGGTGGCACCCGGGATGCGTATTCGGGTTGAGCGCCTGCAGCTCGCCGGCGGATACCAGCTGCTGAATCAGCGCGCGGTATTCAGCGTCGGAGCCGTCGCACCAATGGATGCGATGGGGGCGGGTGCGGCGAGCGATGTCTTCCACCCATGTACGGACCGGGGTGCTCAGTTCGCTCAAGGTCTCTACGTGTTGCGCGGCTGTGACCATGTGTTCGTTTCTCTTTCGGGTCTTCCGTGACGGGCTTCGGCCGGTGAGGCGCGCGGACCGGGCGTGCGTGACCGGTGGAACGGAGCCGGGATTATACCGAGGAGGCTGGTGCGGCCCCGAACTTACCCTAACCTCGGACGCGCCCGGGCGGAAGTGAAAAAAAAAGCGCCCCGGTAAGGGGCGCTCGAGGTCGGCACGAGAGGAAATTTCAGCGGGCTTTGCGCGCGCGCGTGGTCTTCCGGGTCGTGCGCTTGGCGCGAGCCGCCGGCGCGCGGCGGGTCTTCACGCCATGGATCAGCTCGGCGTAGGTCTCGGATGCCAGCTCGCGAAGCTCGTTACCGGTGTCGGTCGCGATCTTCCACGTGGCCTTGAGGTCCTGGCTCAGCCGCTCACGGCTGGCCGTGCCGAGGTCGCGCTGTTGCGCGATGAATTCGCCGAGGTTTTCGGCCTTGGCGGCCCTCTTCAGGCGTTCCACGCCGGCTTCGATGACGCCTTCCAGTGTGTGGGCCTGCTGGCCGAGGAGCTGCTCGAAGTAGCGGTTCGACACATTGCTGAGTTTCTGACCCGCAGCGGCAAGCGTGCGGACCGGCTGTTTGGCCGTGGCGACCCGCTCGGCCGCGCCGAGCACTGAACCGCGTGCGGCCGAAACGGCGGCATGGCGGTAGTTGCGGGCACGGGCCTGAAGCTGCTCACGAGCGGCCTGGATCTGATTGACGATGGTCATTGGCTTCTCCAAAAGGTGCTGCGTCGCAGCAATTGACGCAGCGCACAATAGACGGACCCTGGGGACATGTCAAGCGGGCGTGAAATCCCGTTCCGGGACCTGGAATTCGGGGCTCTGGGAGGGGAGATAGGCCAGCGCGCCGTCAAGCCGGGGACTCGTCTTCGACCGCCGGCAGGGGCTCGATACACCGCTCGCCCTGATTTTTCGGGCTGTTGACGTAGGTCGTCACCGGGTAGGACTTGAACTCGGCCAGCGCCCGCGTTTCCACCAGCTGGCGGATGGCTGCGGGATCGTCGTTGGCCGGGTCGAGCCATTCGGAGTACGCGCGCGCCGGCATGACGACCGGCATTCGATCGTGCAGCCGCGCCAGCGCCGGAGTTGCTGCCCGCGTGAGAATGGCGAATGTCAGCAGCGGCTCGGCGCCGGGATCGGGTGACCAGCGCGACCACAATCCGGCGAAACAAAGCGGAGCCAGTCCATCCAGGTGGATGAAATGCGGTCGGCGCGCCTCGGTGATCTCACCGGTTTCGGCGTCCACGCGGGATTCACTGCTCCACTCGTACCATCCGACCGCGGGTATCAGGCAGCGCGCTCCGCGAAACGCTCCGCGCCACATCGGCTTTTCGTGGGCTTCCTCGAGACGGGCGTTGATCGTGAGCTTTGGCGGCTTCGCCTGTGTCCACCATCCAGGGATCAGACCCCACTTCATCGTGCTGACGCTCATGCCCGCGGCATGCGACGTGACGACGCTGAGGCTCATGGTCGGTGCCGCGTTGTAGATCAGCTCGAACGGGTCGTGCCAGCGGATTTCCACGACGCGCTCCATCGCGGCCATGATGCGAGAGACGAAGCGTGCACACATGGTTGTGAATATATTGTGCGGCGGCGCTGCGGCCTCGGCCCGCCTGTCGCCAGATGCCGACAGTCCTGTTGCATCCCCAGCACGCCGCCGGCCCGGCGCGATCGGCTTCCCACTGAATCGCCGCAAACTGCCAACCGCGTACCGAAAGGAAGGGGGCCTCACTGAGTACAGTCCGCCGACGCCCGCCACATTTTGTAAAGCTGAAGGGCACAGCACCGCATGGGACTGTCCGAAACCATCCTCGCCGCCATGATCGGCGCGACCGCTACCTGCCTGACGGCGGTTTTCCAGCTGTTTCTCGCGTTCCGTTCGCGCAGCAAGGCGGAAACCAGGCCCAAGCGCAGCAGCGGCGTGCGTTCGTTGGTCTCCGTGGTCGCCATCATCCTGGCTTCGGCGGTCGCCGGCTTCGGCTATTCGGAACTGCGCGCGGAACGCGCGCGCGAGGACACTCGCAGTCTGCGCGAGGAGCTCGCTCAGCAGCGGCAGGCGCTCGGCTTGTACACAGCTCAGCTCGAACAGCTGCGCACCTTGCCGCGCGACTTTGAGGGAATGCTGACGCTGGCCGCGGCCCGTGCTCCGCTCGCGCCCGGCAGCGCAGAGTCGATGGCAAACCTCGCGGCCTGCGAGTCACAGCCGCCGGCCTTCGGAAACAGCCCGGTGGCCTGTGCGGAACGAGACGCGCAGCGCGTGGCCCTCTGCGCCGTGGTGCCCGCGCAGGTTGCCGTCCAGGAAGTGCAGCTGTTCGCCCGCGCCGTGGGTATCGAGGCGACGTGGGAGCAAAGCCGCGTGGCTTTCGGTCAGGATGCGGGCGGCGTGCGTTTCACCGATGCGCCCTTCGAGGTGCCGCGTGACGCGCAGGCCAAGGCGATCTGCGCCAACGTTGCCCACTGGAACAGCGAGCGCGCGCACGCGGTGCGCCTCGTCGTCCTGTACTCACCCAGCCTGCACCCGACCGCCAACGCCGCGGACGCGCCGTCCAGCGTCGCAAACGCACCGTCCAGCGTCGCAAACGCACCGTAGCGAAATCTCCTCCTGCCGCAGACGACGCTCCGGCACTCCGGTAGCATCGCGCCTTCTCCACGTGGGGGGTGAGCATGGTCGCTGTATATCGGAGCATCGTTGCAGCCGTTCTCCTTGCGAGCCTCGCCGGCCTGGCGCCGCCCGCCCGCGCCGCGGAGGATACGGCGCTCCTTCATGCGCGCGAGCTGCTCGCCCGCACCATCCTCGTCGACGGCCACAACGACCTGCCGTGGGCGATTCGCAGCGACAAGAAATCACCGGGCGACGTGGTTGCCTACGACCTGCGCTCGCGCACGGCCGGTCAGACCGATCTGCCGCGCCTGCGTGCGGGCGGCGTCGGTGCCCAGTTCTGGTCCGTGTACATTCCCGGTGAGCTGCCGAACGGCTTCGCACGCACGCAGCTCGAGCAGATCGACCTCGCGCGGCGCGTGGTCGCCCGCTACCCGGACGCCCTGCAGATGGCGGGCACCGCCGCAGAGATTCGCAGCGCGCACGCGGCCGGGCGCATCGGTTCGATGCTGGGCGTCGAAGGCGGCCACGCGATCGAGAATTCCCTCGGGGCGCTGCGCACGTACTACGACCTCGGCGTGCGCTACATGACCTTGACGCACAACACGCACACCGACTGGGCGGATTCGGCCAGCCAGGTGCCGGCGCGGCACCACGGGCTCAACGCGTTCGGCGAAGCAGTGGTGCAGGAGATGAACCGGCTCGGAATGCTGGTCGACCTGTCGCACACGTCCGAGGAGACGATGGCCGACGCGCTGCGCGTGTCGCGCGCGCCGGTGATCTTCTCGCATTCGGCGGCGCGCGCCCTGTGCGACGTTCCGCGCAACGTCTCCGACGAAATCCTCGCGAAGCTGCCGGCGAACGGCGGGGTGATCATGGTGACCTTCGTCGCAGGCTTCGTCGATGCGGACGTGGCGAAGGTGCTGCTGCCGAAGTTGATGGAGTTCAATCTGCGCTCGCGCCAGGCGGAGAACGAGCAGGCGCGCGAGCGGCTGCAACAGGAGATCTTCGGCAACCTCGCGCTGCCGCAGACGAGCGTCGCCAAGGTGGCCGATCACGTCGATCACATTCGCCGGATCGCCGGCCTACAGAGCATCGGCATCGGCGGGGACTTCGACGGCAACGACTACTGGCCGGTGGGGCTCTCGGACGTGTCCATGTACCCGAACCTGTTCGCCGAGCTCATTCGCCGCGGTTGGAACGATGCGGATCTCGAAGCGATCGCAGGTGGTAACCTGTTGCGCGCGCTGGAGCGCGCCGAGGCGGTGGCGAAAGAGCTGCAGAAGAGCACGCCGGCTTCGCTCGCCAGACCCTGAACCACTCGGCCGCGCGGCAGCCGCTGGCGCTCGACCCCTCTGGTCCCCTTCTACCAGGAGATTCGGCATGAAGACTCGCGCCGCACTCGCCTACGCCGCCGGCAAGCCGCTGGAAGTCACCACTGTGGATCTCGAGGGACCGCGCGATGGCGAGGTGCTGGTCGAGATCAAGGCCAGCGGCGTCTGTCACACCGATGAGTTCACGCGCTCGGGCGCGGATCCGGAAGGGCTGTTTCCGGTGATCTTTGGTCACGAGGGTGCGGGTGTCGTGGTCGACGTCGGGCACGGTGTCACTTCGGTGAACAAGGGCGATCACGTCATTCCGCTCTACACGCCCGAATGCCGCCAGTGCAAGTCCTGTCTGTCGCGCAAGACCAACTTGTGCACCGCGATCCGCGCCACCCAGGGCAAGGGTGTGATGCCGGACGGCACCAGCCGCTTCTCCAGCGGCGGGCAGAAGATCCATCACTACATGGGCTGCTCGACGTTCTCGAACTTCACGGTGTTGCCGGAGATCGCGCTGGCGAAGATCCGCCCGGACGCGCCGTTCGACAAGGTGTGCTACATCGGCTGCGGCGTGACCACGGGCATCGGTGCGGTCATCAACACCGCGAAGGTGGAAGCCGGCGCGAACGTGGTGGTCTTCGGGCTGGGCGGCATCGGCCTGAATGTCATCCAGGGCGCGCGCCTGGTGGGCGCCGACAAGATCATCGGCGTGGACATCAACCCGCGGCGCAAGCCGCTGGCTGAAACGTTCGGCATGACGCACTTCGTCAATCCGAAGGAGGTCGAGGGCGACCTGGTCCAGCACCTCGTGGCGCTCACCGACGGCGGCGCCGACTACAGCTTCGAGTGCGTCGGCAACGTGGACCTGATGCGCCAGGCGCTCGAGTGCTGCCATCGGGGATGGGGCGTGTCGGTCATCATCGGGGTGGCCGGTGCCGGCCAGGAGATCCGGACGCGGCCGTTCCAGCTGGTGACGGGCCGCGTGTGGAAGGGGACGGCGTTCGGCGGCGCGCGCGGGCGCACCGACGTGCCGAAGATCGTCGACTGGTACATGGACGGGCGCATCAACATCGACGACCTGATCACGCACCAGATGCCGCTGGCCGAGATCAATCGTGCCTTTGACCTGATGCACTCCGGCGATTCGATCCGCAGTGTCGTGACCTTCTGATGGCGCTGCGCATGGTCTCCGAGCACGCCTGCTGGGGCGGCTCGCAGCGCTGCTATGCGCACGATTCGCGCGCGTGCCGCACGGAAATGCGTTTCGCGGTGTACCTGCCGCCGCAGGCCCGCGCGGGCCGTGTGCCGGTCCTGTACTACCTGGCGGGACTGACCTGCACCGAAGAGACGTTCATGATCAAGGCGGGCGCCCAGCGGCTCGCCTCCGAGCTCGGCCTGATGCTGGTGTCGCCCGACACGAGCCCGCGCCAGCCGCGGCTGCCGGGGGATGATGCAAGCTGGGATTTCGGCCTGGGCGCGGGGTTTTACGTCGACGCCACGCAGCCGCCCTGGTCGGCCCACTACCAGATGTATTCGTACGTCACCAAGGAGTTGCCCGAGATCGTCGCCGGCGAATTTCCCGCCGACGCGGTGCGGCAGGGCATCTTCGGGCATTCGATGGGCGGACACGGCGCGCTGGTCTGCGCGCTGCGCAACCCGGATCTGTACCGCTCGGCGTCGGCCTTCGCACCGATTGCGGCGCCCAGCCAGTGCCCCTGGGGCCAGAAGGCGTTCACTGGATACCTGGGCGAGGATCGCGGCGCATGGCAGGAGTACGATGCGAGCGCGCTGGTTGCAACGCGCCGGTACGGCCGTCCGATCCTGGTCGATCAGGGCATGAGCGACAGGTATCTGACGGAACAGCTCGACCCCGAGCTCTTCGCGGCGGCGTGCCGTCAATCCGGCACGCCGCTCGAGCTACGCATGCAACCGGGCTACGACCACGGCTACTACTTCATCGCCACTTTCGTGGACGATCATCTGCGCCATCACGCCCGTCAGCTCTGAGCCGCGCCCCGTCGTCGACGGGCGAGTTGCAATAATTACAGCCGGCGGCTGCTGCAATTCCCTCAGCGGACTGCAATTCGTCGACGGTGGTTGCTCAGCGCCTGCCGGAAGTCTTGCGGCGCGCGCGCCGCATGCCCGAACGCAGCGACAAGCGCAGCTGGTGCGCCTTGGAGCGTATCGCCTGCGGTGTGCGCTTGAGCTTCGACGCGATCGACCGCGTCGGCGTGCTCTGTCTCACCAATTGCCGGAACTGTTGCTCATCTCGAGACGACCAACCGCGTCGACGCATACGTTTTGTACTGGCCATGTGAACCTCCGGTCGCGAACTCTAGCGAACTCGCGTGTCAATGTTAGTCGGTGTTTGTCCGACAACTGACCACGAAACGGCTCCGAAAGTTTCATGGCATGGAAACTGCAACCGGCGCGCGGCTTGCGGCGTTTCAACCAGATGACGGGGAGTGGCACGCCGGCGCCATGGACCGGGAGGTTGCAATTGTCCGCCGCTGGCGTGGTGAAACCCATGTTCACGCCGAACAGCAACGCGAGCTCGAGAGGCGACAGCCCCGGCGGTATTCGAAACGAGGTTGCTCAGGACAGCCATCCTGAGGATCAGGCCGCTCATGATGGCTAGCGCGAAGGCATCGCGGCTGGTCTTGGTCCTCTGCAGGCCGACGATCGCGGCAATGCGCTCGCGGAACAGGCCGGGGCTCCGCGCATCCGTGCGCTGCATCCTGCGAATCATGCCGTCCGTCGCCCAGGGGTTGACAGGCCGGATGGCAAGGGCTGTAATTTCTGTCATGACAGAAATTACAGCCGGATATGACAAATTGCCCGAGGCCGTGCGGCGCTTCGTCCTGCACTGGGGCAATCTCGCCGACCGCTGGGGCGTGACCCGCTCAGTGAGCCAGGTCCACGCATTGCTCTATGCATCCGAGCGCGCGCTGACCGCGGACGAGATCGCCGAGCAGCTGGGCATGGCGCGCTCCAATGTTTCCACCTCGTTGCGCGAGCTGGCCGGCTGGCGGCTGATCCGGCGCGTGCCGCTGCTGGGCGACCGGCGGGACTACTTCGAGGCGGAAACCGACTTGTGGACCCTGATCCAGCGGATCGCCGCCGGGCGAAAGCAGCGCGAGCTGGATCCGGCGGCGAGCGCGCTGCGCGAATGCCTCGCCGAGGCGCAGGCGGACGAGGACGTCGATCCGCAGGTGCGCCGCCGCCTGGAGGAAATGCTCGAGTTCGTCGAACGCGCGGGCAGCTGGTATGACCAGATGCTCGCGTTGCCGAAAAACCAGGTCATGGCCCTGATGAAACTGGGATCGGGCGTGGTGCGCCTGCTCGAACGCAGCAGGAGCAAGCGCGCATCGACCGGGTGAAACCATGACCATGGAGCGAACGAGATGAGCGCTCTGCAACCGCTCGCGCAACAACCCCGTCCGCAACCCGCGGACGAACCTCGCTTCCGGGCCCTGCTCGGTCCGGACGATTGGGCGCGGCTGCCGGGGCCGGTCCGGCGCCGCTTCTCCGTGAGACTGGCGCACGCGCAACCGCTGGTGTTCGTGGGTGAGGTGGCGGAAACGCGGATGACGGCCGCGGGCCGCGTCTTCGGTTTCCTCGGCCGTTTGATCGGCGCGCCGCTGCCGCTGGCGCCCGGTGGCCGCACGGCGGCGGTGGTGATGGTCACCGAGGACGAGACCATCGGCGGGCAGCTCTGGACTCGTGCTTACAGCCGCCCCGGCGCGTTTCCGCAGGTGATCCATTCCGCCAAGCGTTTCGCCGGTCCGACCGGGCTCGAGGAATGCGTGGGTGGCGCAGTCGGCATGCACCTGACGCTGCATATCGTGCAGCGTGCGCTGGTGTTTCGCAGCGCCGGCTACTTCTTACGGCTCGGCCGGTGGCGCGTTCCACTGCCCGGACTTCTCATGCCCGGCCGCATCGAGGTCGCCCATCGCGAGGAGCGCGACGGGCGATTCAGCTTCACGCTGAGCGTCCGGCACCCGCTGTTCGGCGAGATCATCCGCCAGGCCGCCTTCTTCTCCGATCCGCAGCCGCTGAGCGTTGCACGAGCGCCAACCTCGACAGGACGTGGCTCATGAACGCGGCCGGTCTTTTTCAGCGGCTCCTCGGCGCGCAGTACGAGCGGCTCGCCCCGCGAGTACGCGAAGTCCACGATGGCGCCTCGCAGCGGTTGCGCGGGACTGCGACGGTGACGCGCGGCGATGCAGTTGTCGCACGGCTGATCTGCCGCACCGCCGGTCTGCCGGCGCCGCAACGCGATGGCCCGGTGCGAATCGATCTCGACGTCGCCGCGCACGGTGAGACCTGGACGCGCCATTTCGGCGCCAGCCGCCCCATGCGCTCGCACCTGCAGGCGCGCGATGCGCTTCTCGTCGAACGGCTGGGGCCGTTGCGGTTGCGTTTTCGCTTGCGCGAGAGCGGTGGCGCAGTGGATTGGCAGTTGCAGGCGCTCTCGGTGCTGGGCATTCCGGCGCCCCGCCGCTGGCTCACGATGGTAAAGGCGCGCAGCGCGGAAAGCGCGGGGCGCTACTCCTTCGACGTGCAGGTGGCTCTGCCCTTGATCGGGCATGTGATCGGTTATCACGGGAGCGTGAGCGCCAGCGCTTTCTCCTCTGACTGCGTGTGGATCGAATAGCCGGCCAGCTCGGCCAGGATCTCCGCGGACGACAACAGGCCCATGCATGCCATTGCGCCGCGCGCCGCGAGCGGCGCGTACCCCGGAAGGTCCAGCAACCGCTTGGCGAGTGCAACGGCCGGTGCCACCGGGATGCGCGGACCGTCACTGCGCTGCGCCACGATCGACCAGGTCTTTTCACGCATCGCACCGGCGCGGTCGCGCCCGGCGACCGTAATGTGCATCGCACCGACCGGCGTGCCGAACGGCTCGAACCGTGCCGACATGCGCAGCAACGACTCCGCATGCGGTGCAAGCGACTCGAGCAGCCGGGCGCGAACCAGCCATGAGAGCGCAGTCAGGCCGAGGTGCAGTGCCGCAGGCTCCAGACCGGCGCGCGACTCCAACGACTGCAGTGCGGGGTAGCGCGACGGCCACAGGCCGAGCTCCGGCAGGTCCACGCGCGAGAGCCAGCGCGCGCCGACGGGCCGCGGAAAGGTATGGCGGGTGAGCCCGCTCCAGCCCGCAGCGTGTCCCGCCTCTCCTTCGCGCAGCGTCGGAATCGGCTTGCCGCAGTAGCTCAGTACGGCGCGAGTCGTCGCCAGGCCGCGCGCCTGTCGGTGTCCCGGTGCGACTCCGAAGGAAATGCGCTCGATGGTCAGCTCGCGTGCGATCTCATCGACTATCGCCGTGGAGAGCGCCGGGCAGGTCGAGGCGCCGCTCGCCACCAGCACCTCTTGCCGCACGGCGGCGGCGTCGAGCGAATGGATATCGCAGACGTACTGGCGCGCATCGGCGAGATCGAGGTAGTGAGCGCCGGCGGCGATGCATGCGCGGGGTACACGGTAGTCGCGCGATTGAAACGGGCCGGCGGTATTGATGACCACCGACGGGTCGAGGGCGGCGATTCGGCGTCCGAGACCCGGCGCGTCGAGGTCGATCTGCGCCGGACTGGCGCGGGCGCCCAGGACCCCGCACAGCGCGGCGGCGGCCCGCGGGTCGCGGCCCGCGACCACGACCCGGATCTGCGGCTGTCGGGCGAGCGACTCGGCGACCAGCCGGCCGAAACTGCCATAGCCGCCGAGCACCAGCGCGGTGCGCTCACTCATGGTTTATCATTCGCGCCACCTCGACATGATGCCAAAGGAACGGCCATGCCACATCGCTCCCGCCAACCTGTTTCGCGACGTGAGCTCATCAAGCTCGGTGTCATCGCGGGCGCCGCCAGCCTCGCGGGGCGCACGGCGTTCTCCGCGGCGTCCGGCCCGCAGGCCTCGGCGCTGATCACCCGGCCGATCCCATCGACGGGAGAAAACCTCCCGGTCGTCGGGCTCGGCACCAACAACTACAGCCCTGCCACGCCCGAGGAACGCGCGGCGCGCCGCGCCGTGCTGCAACGGATGCCGGAACTCGGCGGAAGCGTCGTTGACACCGCTCCCGCCTATCGCCAGTCCGAAACGGTGCTGGGCGAGCTCATGGCTGAGCTCGACAATCGTCGCCGCTTCTTCCTCGCCACCAAGGTGACGGCACCGGGTGGCGATGCACAGCGGGGCGCCGAAATGATCGCCGAGTCGTTGCGGCGGCTGCGCACGGACCACGTCGACCTCATGCAGGTCCACAATCTCGACGGCGTCGAGGCGCTGATGCCGGCGTTGCGCGAGGGCAAGGCCGCGGGCCGATTCCGCTACGTCGGGATCACGACCTCCAGCAACGACGCGCACGCGCGCATGGCGGAATACCTGCGCCGCCTGCCGCTCGATTTCATCCAGGTGGACTATTCGATCGACAATCGCGCCGCGGCCGAGAAGGTTCTGCCGCTTGCGCAGGAGCGGGGCCTGGGCGTGCTGGTGAACTTGCCGCTCGGCGGCCGGCGCGACGGCAATCTGCTGCGGCGGCTGTCCGGCAAGGATCTGCCGCCCTGGGCGGGCGATATCGACGCGAGCAGCTGGGCGCAGCTGCTGCTCAAGTACGTCATCGCGCATCCCGCCGTCACCGTCGCGATTCCGGGCACGACCAAGGTGCAGCATCTCGAGGACAACCAGTCCGCAGAGCGCGGTCGCCTGCCGGATGCAGCGATGCGCAGGCGCATGGAGGCGTGGTGGGACTCGACGTTCGCGTGAGCAGCGACCGGGCGCGGCCGGGTTGAACGCCAAGGGACGCGCCCGAGATTGATCGGTCCGCGCCCGAAGTTGATCGGTCAGCGAGGCGCGCCGAACAGCTGCACCCAATAGATCCCGTCCGGGCTATCGAGATTGACCGCGTATCCCAGACCCATCTCGGTGAAGCTCGGGTTCATGAGATTGGCGCAATGCAGGGGACTATCCAGCCAGCCCTGGACGGCTGCCTCGGGCGTCGTCTGCCCGGCCGCCACATTCTCGCCGATCTCATGCCACACGTAGTTGGCGCGAGCTGCCCGTAGCGATGGGCTGCTGCCGTCGGCTCCGCGATGGGACAGGGTGCCGCGCTTTGCCAGGTCACGGGCGTGCACGTTTGCGGCACGCTCCAGGCCGCGCTGCAATCTGAGGCGCGGGGCTGCGGGCACTCGTTTGCTGCCGCAGAGCCGCGCAGCCGCGCGCGCATGGTTGGTGAGCTCCAGTATCCGCTCGCTCACCCGGCGTGCGTCGTTCTCCGCGGGCGGATTGAAACGCCGCGCGATGACGATCCATGTGTCACGACCCTCCTGCGCCACGCCGATGTTTTCGAACTCCGGGTTCGTCGACTCCTCGCAGAATTGCGCACGGAGCATGCGTTCGATCGCCGCGTCGTCGGAGACGTTCGAGATGTGAATCGACGCCGAGTGTGCGGCTCGATACCCCTTGCCATCGACGGCGTCACCCAAACGCACTCCCTGCGCGAGCCGCGCGGCGACCCCGTCCAGACCTCGATCCGGCCGCAGAGGGCGGACGACGCCGGCGCGCCCGTCACAGCCGCGTGCCCGCAATTCGTTGACCGCATCCCTGGCATCCCTGCTCGCGGCCACGCCGGGCGGCGGCTGGACGAGGAGGGCGCAGATGATCGTGGGGACCAGCCTAGAGAGTAGCGCCATACTGCTCGCGCAAATGCGTGGCCAGTGTCTCTCGCCGCGAGGGGTCGAGCGGGTGGCGCCGGACCAGGGTGCGTGCGGCCTCGATGTCCGATTGCGCCAGTCGCATCGCGCTCTGCCACGTCGCGTCCATGCGCCGCTCGGGGGACTGGATCTGGCCGATCAGCGAGGCCGTGTCTTCGAGCGAGAACGAGGAGTGGCCGACCAGCGCGCCGAGCCCCTGGTCGCGCATCGCGCCGGACGCCAGGGAGCTGACCCACTTGCGGGCTGCGGCGGCATCCTGCTGCGCCCATCCCGTCGCGATGCTGCCCACCGCCTGCACGCGCATGCGTTCGTCGCTGACCCGCTCGAGCCAGCGCGCGGCGATTTCCGGCGAGCGCATCGGGTACCCCTGTGTCATCAGCTGGGTCAGCATCTGGTCGCGCTGACGGGTGTCGCTGATGCCGGCGGCGAGCTCGAATGCCGCCGCTGCATCCGTGAAGGCCAGGCGGGAAGTGAACTGCGAGAGAATCTGCTGGTAGCCGGGCTCGTTCTGATAGTTGCGCACCCAGCGAATTGCCATGTCCGGATCCTGCTGGGCGTACGCGTTGGCGACGGAGGAGATCCACATCGTGCGCGAATCGGCGGGAATCTGTTCGATCAGGCTCGCGGCCGTGTCCGGATCGCTGTCGGCCAGCATGTGGCCGACGTTCATCAGGCCGTTGCGGCGTGCTTCCGCATCGTCCAGCTGCCTGAGCCATTCCACGGCTGCGCGCGGGTCGGAGCGCATCAGCTGCGAAGCGATTGCTTCGGTGGCCTCGGTGCGGGCTCTGCCGCCCGGGACCTTGTCGAGATTCGCCATCGCATAGCCAGGGTCGCGCCGCGCGATCGCCCCCAGCACCCAGGCGATCGCCTGGATGCGCTGCCCGTCGGATTCGAGCGCGAGCGCCAACCGCAGGGCATCCGGTCCATCCACTTCGGCATAGCTGCCGAGCGCCATGCCGGCGATGCCGCGCATCCCGCTGCGATCGATGCGCTGCGCCCACGCGATGGCCTCGATGGGGTCCACGGCGCCGTAGCGCGTAGCGATCTGTCCGGCAAAGGCGCGATTGAGTCGCCCCGGATTCGCCGCAAACCACTGGGCAGCGGCACGCACGTCGTGAACGGCCCACTCGTTCAGGATGTTCGCGACCAGCTGCCGACCGTCGCCGCGCTTGGCCGTCGCGGCCATTTCCAGTGCGCGACGCGGATCCTTGCGTGCCATCTCGACGGATGCCTGCCGCAACAGCTGATCCTTGCGCCATCCGCCCGGCATGGCTATGACCACCGCCAGAGTGCGCTCGGGATCGCGCTCGCCCCAGGCCGCGAGCACGGCATTCTCATAGGCCATCCGCGTGTTGGAATCGGCGATGCGCGCCGCGTATTGCCACGCCTCCTCGGCATCCACCTGTGCCCACGCGTGAGCAATGCTGCTCACGCGATCGCTGCGAGCGACGCCGAGAGGCTGCGCGAGCGCCTCATCGAGCAAGTCGCGCGGAGCGGAGCTCGAATCGAGCTCGAACCAGCGCATGAGGAATACGTCGAGCGCATCACGCCGGTCAGCGGGAACCGTCAGAGTACCTGCCTCCGCGACCAGGCGGCGCAACGTGTCGACGTCGGCATCGGCGGCAACAGCCACCAGCGCGCGGGCGCGGGCAAACTGGGAACGCTGCGTCAGCGCGGCGCTCAGCTCAGTCGACACTGGGGGCTGGGCACCCTGTTCAGGTCGTGGCGCAGGCGCTCCAATCTCCCGAGCTGTTGCGCCACGTTCGGGCGCCGTATTGCTCGCGGGCGTCTCGTCGGTCTCAACGACACCGGCCGCGACCACTGACTCGGGATGGCGGGACAGCAACAGATAGGCGATTACGCCGGCGGCTCCCACACCGATAGCCAGCGCCAACGTCGCGCCGCTCTTCATGGTCGACACCCCCCTCAACGCGAAGCCACTCTAGGCTGCGTTGAGGGGAATGGACAGCACGGCGGCGTGCGAATTCACCGTTGTTCAGAAACGCTGGTCCCATTTCAGCCCTACGGGCGTCTGCAGGCGCGTATAGGCGAAGCGCGGGTCGGTGGAATCGACATCGAACCGGCGCAGTTCGCCCCAAAGCGCCAGGTGCCGCGCGATGCGCCATTCGGCCGACAGGGTGGCGCTCAAGTACTGCGATTGCCTCGCGCCGCCCTGCGGTTCGTCGAAGGCAAACGCATTCGGATAATCGTAGTCGTCGTAGGCCGAACGAAGCTCCAGGCGCAAAGCGCGCACCGGGCGCCATACGCCGCCGAGCAGCAGCGAAGTGCGCGTGTAGTCGTTGTAGCCGACGAAGCGGTCCTGCCGCTCGGTGACACCCACCCCGACGTGCAACGACGCCTTGCGACCCAGGTCGAACAAAGCGAGCACAGAAGCTGCCTCATACCAGTACTCGAGCGTCGGATTGCCCGCCAGCACGTTTCCTGTGGCATCGAGTGCGCACCGGTCCATGTAGTCGCGCCGCTCGTGGTCGTAGGAGACGCGCAGGCGCGCCCCGGCGAACAGCGGGAACTGAACGTCGGCGCCGGCGAGATAGATGGCACTGTCATACTCGCTGACGCTCTGCAGTGCCTCGTAGTCGCGTTTCTCGGCTCTGGCGCGCAGGCCGAAGGAAAATGGGCCGATCTCATGCTCGTAGTCACTGGCCAGGGCGACGTTCCAATACGAGAAGCGCTGCGCCAGATCCTCCGTCGTGCTGATGCGCTCCACACCATCGTCGGGATCGAAGTTCGTCTCCTGGTGCGCGCCGACGAAGGTGCGCAGGTCGAAGGAACGGTTGAGCCGCCGGCCATAGACACCGTGACCGGACAACGTCAGGCGGTGCTGCGTCTCGTCGGCATTGGCGAATGCGCGATCCGGATAGTAACGGCCGTGAAACTCGTAGGCGGCACGCAGCACCGCGCCCTGCCGGCCGATGCGCGTGTTGACGGCAGTCATATCCCCTTCGGCGAACGCCGCTGATTGCGGCGCCGGCGTGATCGTCGGCTGCGAGGGATCGGACAAGTCGACATACGGCGCATCGGGAGTCCGGAACACGTTGTCGTCGTGACCCCAGCGCGCGGCGAGCACCAGCGAGTAGCCCGGCGCCACGCCGGGCGCTTTCGCGCGGCGCAGTGCCGGCGATACCGTGCCCACGTAAAGCTCGTCGAGCGCCTGCGAGGCCAGGTGTTGCAGGCGCTTGTCCGACGAGCCCTGCGCAACGCGCTCGAACCACGCTTGTGCCGAGCGCGTGTCGCCGCGCGCCCAGGTCGTGAGCCCCAGGTTGTACCAGGAACGAGCGGCGAAGTTGGGACTCCTGGCCGCACGCTGCAAGGCGCGCTCAGCCTCGACGTACTGACCGAGGTGATAGTTCGCAACACCGATGTTGAAATCGAGCGCCGCATCCGTTCGGCCGCGTCGCTTGGCCTCGGCATAGGTCGCGATTGCCGTGCGATAGTCGCCTGCCCGGAACGCGCGATTGCCGCTGGCCAGGAGATCGGGATGCGGGGCGGTGGCGCCGGCGGCATCGGCGGCCAGGGCGATGAGCAGCGCGGCCAGAAAAACGAATCCTCCCGCAGCGAGCCGCCGCGGGAGGATCGGTATGCGCCTGCTCACGAGCGGGCGCTGCATCGGCGACTCAACCCGTTTCGCCTGGCGGCTGCTCGGGCTCCTCATGATCGCCATCGTCCACGTCGCCGTCGTCCTCGTCGCCCTCGTCTTCGTCATCCTGCTCGTTCTGGTCTTCGTCGTCGTGATCGTTCACGTCCTCGTCATCGACGTCGTTATCGTCCGCGTCGTCGTGCTCGTTCTGGTCCTCGGCGTCGACGTCGTCCTGATCCTCGTCGTCGTTGTCGTCGACGTCATCCTGCGCGTCGTTGGCGTCTCCCTCGTCTTCCTCGAGGACCATATTGGTGCCGTCGGCGTCCTCGTCCGGACCGGCGACGTCCATCGTGACTTCGAGCTCGTTGTCCTCGGCGAGGCCCGGGCCTGCGACGGCGAACAGCGTCGCGGCGATCGCGGCGGCGAGCAGTGATCGTTTCTTCATGCTGGCGTACTCCTCTCGATTGATGGGACGCTGCCGCGCCTGGGTGTCGCATCGGATGCCACCGCAACGCGCACGCGAAACGTCCTGTGCTTGTCACCGTGCTCGAGGCGGGCGACCAACTCGCCACCCGTTCCCTCGTTCACGACCAGTTCGAGTGGCAGCACGTTGTTTCCCGGCCGCAGGCTCGTCCTCCAGCGGATGCTCTGGCGCGCTCCATGACCCGCGAGCGTCACTCCCGGCGGCAGCGTCACGAGGAGCCGCGCGTCGCGGATTTCCTCGGCTGAGCCGAACACCAGGCGGACCGTGCGCGTTTCGTGCAGCGTCATCGTCACCGTGGCGACCGGTGAGGCGGCCCCTTCGCGCTCGCCACCGAGCGGCGCCAAGGCGACCCACGTGATTGCCAGGCTCGCGGCTAGCGCGCCACCCAGTGCCGCCATCCATTGACGGCGCCGGCTGCTGGTCTGCGCGCTTGCCCGCATCGTGACCTCCTGCATGAATCCCGGTGACGGTTCCGACACCGGCAGGGCGTTGAGCATCTGTCGGAGGCGGCGCTCACGGGCAAGCAATTCGCTGCAGGCGGCGCAACCGCGCAGGTGCTCGTCGAGCCCTGCACGTTCGCGTTCCGGCAACTCACCATCGACGTAGGTGTCGAGGCAGTCTTTGAGTCGATTGCAGCCCATGCCACTCACCTCTACCGCCCTCTACACGCACAAACCGCCAATCCGGTTCCATTACCCGGCCAGGAGCTCGCGCAGCCGTGCCCGGGCACGGTGCAGCCGCGATTTGACAGTTCCTGCCGCGACACCCGTAACTGCCTGTATCTCTTCGATCGAATAGCCCTCGGCGTCGTGCAGGAGGACCACGACGCGGTGTTCCACGCCCAGAGCATCGAGGGCGCTCTGAAGTCGGCTCATCTCGGCCTGTATTGCGGCGCGGGTTTCCGGTCCGGGTTCGTCGGTGGCAAGACGGTCGAGCATGGCGTCATCGAGCAGCACGACGCGTTCGCGGCCGGGATCACCCCAGCGCCGTTTGCGCAGACGGCGCGCGCTATCGACGAAGCGGTTGTAGAGCACGCGCCCCAGCCACGGTGCGAGATCCTTGATGCTCGTGAGCTCGGCGTGGCGCTCGAAGAGCGAGGTGAGCACGTCCTGGAGGAGGTCTTCGGCGTCCGCGCGCTGGCCGGTGAGACGGAACGCGAGCCGGTACAGCCGCTCGAGGTGCGGACGCACGGCCTGATCGAATGCCGATAGCGCGCTGTCGGCAACGGGCGCAATTGCTCCGTTACCCGGCGCAACTGCCTCGCCGCTCGGCGCTGCCTGCAGTATGTCGATCGAGGCCATGATCAGTGGAACTTGGGCTCACTGCGCGGGTGTTGGAGTGACACAGATTCCAGATCATTGAGCGCGGGCGCAAGTGTCGCAGAACACTGACAGGCTGACCGCATACGGCGCGCTGGTTCTGGCTGCTCGCCGTCGGCGCAGACGGCCCTCATAAAGTGTCTGGGTGCAAGCCTCCGAAACGCCGCAAGGTTGCGGCGGCCGGAGCAGGCAACTGGCCATCGGCGCTGTACATGGCGGACAGATAGCTCTCGGCGTGCTGAAACACAGAGGCATACAGCTTGCGGCACAGCTCACCCGCCTGCTGTCCGGTCCAGCCTTCGGGCAGCATCTTCGACGGGAGCAGCGGGTCGCGCAGATGGATCTTGCGGTACTCGTGGATGAGGAGCGTGCGCACGACGAAGGCGGCATCGGGCGGCAGCGCGCGCTCGCGGGCCGCCGCGTCGGTGACCGCCGTGAACAGGCGGATGAAATCCTCGTAGCGGCGTTCCAGCTCGTCGAGATTCCACGCGGCCCGCACGATCTTTTCGTCGGCGATTCCGCCTATGGTGCTGGCGCGAGCCACGAGGACTTCGTCGATCACGCCGAGCTCGCGCAGCGTTGCGATCGTGTCATCGGCGGCACGCGTCGGACTTGCTAGCAGACCCGGCTGCAGCTGGCCGAACCCGAGCAGCGTCATCTCCTCGCGAATCCGCTCGCGGTCCGCGCTCATGCCGGGGAGGAGGGCGATGAGCGTCCAGCGCCCGTCCCATTGGGCGGGCGCATCAGCCCAGTCCCCGGAGAAGTAGATGCGCTGCGTGGCTTCGGCGAAGCGCCGGCGCCCGGTCTCGGACAGCCGATAGAAGCTCACCCGTCCCTGCCGTTGGGCTTCGATCCAGCCATCCTGCGCGAGCCGGCCGACGGAAGTGCGAACGTGACGTTCGGTGACGTCAAACAGTGCGCCGGCGCGAATCAGGCTGGCGAGAGCGACGACGCCGCCGCGCGGCGCGATAGCGTCGCCGAACAGCGTGACGATCAGGGAACCGGCGCGGATGGCGCCGCGGCGCCGCAGATTGCGCAGCAGCAGGCGCGCGGAGCGATCGAACGCGGAGCGGCGGAGCGCGGCGGCCAAGTGCGAATTCCCGTGCAAACGGAGACTTGCGGCATCTTAGCGGAGCCGGCGCAAATCTGACACAAGAGCTGATTGAGAGGGTCAAGAGTCTGTGTCATATTGGCGGTGACTCGGGGAACCTCCCGAGCCTTCGCCCATGCGCGACCAGCGGCGCGAGGTCAAACGCGATGTATACCCAGGGTCTGGACCAGCACGGCAAACCGGCCGAGAGCGCGGCTCTCGCGACTCCCGAGCTCGAAGCGCGTTTCCTGGCGAAGATCGATGCCGAGGAGAAGATCGAGCCCAAGGACTGGATGCCGGAAGGCTATCGCCAGACGCTGCTGCGGCAGATGTCCCAGCATGCGCACTCGGAGATCGTCGGCATGCTGCCGGAGGGCAATTGGCTGTCGCGTGCCCCGTCACTGCGTCGCAAGGTGATCCTGGTCGCGAAGGTGCAGGACGAAGGCGGCCACGGCGCGTATCTCTACAGCGCCGCCGAGACACTCGGGCAATCGCGCGAACAGATGTTCGAGGATCTGCTTTCCGGCAAGGCGAAGTATTCGAGCATCTTCAACTATCCCACGCCGACCTGGGCCGACGTGGGCGCGATCGGCTGGCTGGTCGACGGCGCGGCCATCATGAACCAGATCCCGCTGTGCCGCTGCTCGTACGGTCCGTATGCGCGCGCCATGGTGCGCATCTGCAAGGAGGAGAGTTTCCACCAGCGCCAGGGTTACGAAATCATGATACGCCTCGCGCGCGGGACGCCGCAGCAGCAGCGTCTCGCGCAGGCAGCGCTCGACCGCTGGTGGTGGCCATCGCTCATGATGTTCGGTCCGACGGATGCCCAGTCCAGGCACACGGCGCAGGCGGTGCGCTGGAAGATCAAGCGATTCACCAACGACGAGCTGCGCCAGAAATTCGTCGACGTGACGGTTCCTCAGGCCGAGTTCATCGGGTTGAAAGTGCCGGACCCCGCGCTCGCGTGGGACGAGGCGGCGCAGCACTACCGCTTCGGGACCATCGACTGGGCGGAGTTCAATGAAGTCCTGCGTGGCAACGGTCCTTGCAACCGCGAGCGGCTGGCGGCGCGGCGCAAGGCGCACGAAGATGGCCGCTGGGTGCGCGAGGCTGCGGTGGCCCATGCGCAGAAGCAGCAGCGCCGCGCAGCAGCCCGGGCAGCCTGAGCCATCGAGGTAGAAACACATGCAACCCGATCAGTGGCCCTTGTACGAAATCTTCATCCGTGCGCGCTCGGGCCTCGAGCATAAGCACGTCGGCAGCGTGCACGCGACCGACGCGCGCATGGCGATCGAGCACGCGCGTGATCTGTATACGCGGCGCCTGGAAGGCGTGAGCATCTGGGCAGTGCGCTCCGGTGACATCGTCGCTTCCGATCCGGCCGACTCCGATGCGCTGTTCGAGCCCGCCCGGGACAAGATCTACCGTCATCCGACCTTCTATGACATTCCCGACGAGGTGAAGACGCTGTGAGTGCGGCTCCCGCAGGACGCGAAAGTGCCACGGCGCTGGTCGCACCGCAGGCGCGTCTTGGCTACGTCATGCGTCTCGCCGACACCAGTCTCATCCTCGGTCAGCAACTCACGGGCTGGATCGGGCACGCGCCGGCGCTCGAAGAGGATCTCGGCCTCGCCAACATCTCGCTCGATCTCATCGGCCAGGCGCGCCTGCTGCTGAACTATGCGGCGGAGCTGGAGGGACGCGGCCGCACCGAGGACGATCTCGCGTTCCTGCGCGAACCCGCGGATTTTCGTTGTGTGCAGCTCGTCGCACAGCCCAACGGCGACTTCGCCGATACGATCGTGCGTCAGTTCCTGTTCGACGCGTGGCAGGGCGAGCTGTTCGAAGGCCTCGCGCGCTCCACCGATCCGAGGATCGCGGAGATTGCCGCCAAGGCGGTCAAGGAGATCCACTACCATGTACGTTACAGCGCCGGGTGGGTCGTGCGCCTGGGCGACGGCACGGCCGAAAGCAACGAGCGCATGCAGCGCGCACTGAATCAGCTCTGGCCCCTCACCCACGAGCTGTGCTCGGCGGACGATCTGGACCTCCAGATGCAGGCCGCCGGTATCGCTCCCGACCTCGAGGAGGTTCGAAGTGCGTGGTCGGCGCACGTGAACGAAGTCCTCGCCGCGGCGACGCTGCGCCGTCCGCCCGAACAACCGTATCGCTGGTTCGGCAAACGCGGCGAGCACGGCGAGCATCTCGGGTACGTGCTCGCGGACATGCAGTTTCTGCAGCGGGCCTTTCCGGGGGCCACATGGTAGCTCCGCGCGACGCCGACGTTCGAGGGAATGGGGAGGAGACTTACCCACATTTCCCGAAACGCAACGACCCGCATCGCGCTATCTGGCGCGGCAGTTCGCGGAACGCCTCAGCGAACGTTATCGGTATCCAAGAGGAACGGGGAAATGTGGATAAGTCTCCTCCCCATTCCCTCGAACGCCGCGTTTTCGAACTTCGCGTGTGGGAAGTACTGGATACCGTGCTGGATCCGGAGATCCCCGTGTTGAGTATCGTGGATCTCGGTATTGTGCGCTCGGTGCAGGTAGCCGACGACGGGGCGGTCGAGATCGGCGTGTCGCCGACGTACTCGGGTTGTCCGGCGACCGAGGTGATCCGTGCGCACATTGCGCAAGCGCTGGAGCAAAGCGGAATCACTGGGTATCGCGTGCGCGACGTGTTGTCACCGCCATGGAGCAGCGACTGGATCACCGCAGCCGGGCGCGAGAAGCTCCTCGCGTATGGAATCGCACCGCCTGAAAATTCCGTGTCGAAGCCGCGTCACCTCATCTCGGCCCTGCACATCGCCTGCCCACGATGCAAGAGCGAGCACACAGAGTTGGTGAGCGAGTTCGGCTCCACGCCGTGCAAGTCACTGCGCCGCTGCCGCACCTGCCTGGAACCGTTCGAGCAGTTCAAGTGCATCTGAGCCTGCTGTCGCGCTGACCGCAATGGCCACCTTTCACCCGCTGCGAGTAACCCGCTATCAGCCCGAGGCTGAGGATGCCTTGCGCATCGCTCTGGCCATTCCGCCGGAGCTGCGCGAGCTGCTGCGTTTCACGCCAGGTCAGCACGTCGCGTTGCGAGCCGTCGTGGACGGGGAGGAGCTGCGGCGGACTTATTCGATCGTCAGCCCTCCCGAATCGGCGACGCTCGAAATCGCGCCGCGCGTTCTGCCCGACGGGCGCATGTCGCGATACCTGGCGAAGAGCGTCAAGCTGGGGCAGACGCTCGAGGTGCTCGCGCCCAGCGGCGGCTTCCATGTCGACATCGACCCTGCCGCGCGGCGCACCTACGTCGCGTTCGCGGCCGGCTGCGGCATCACGCCCATCTATTCGATCCTGGCGCAGGTGCTGGCGGACGAGCCCGGCAGCCGTTGCATTCTCTTCTATGGCAACCGCAGCAGCGCGCGCGCCATGCTGCTCGAGGACCTGATGGCGCTCAAGAATCGCCACATGGGCCGGTTGTCGCTTCATTTCGTCATGAGCGCAGAGCCGCAGGACGTCGCGCTCTGGAACGGGCGGCTCGACGGCGCGAAAGTGCGTGAAATGGCGGGGCGAGTGTTCGATCCCGCGATGGCGGACGCCTTCCTGATCTGCGCACCTGCTGTCGACGAGATCAAGGAAGCTCTGACATCGCTCGGTGTCGATGCGAAGCGCATCCATTCCGAACATTTCCATGCGGCGCGCGCAAGGGTGGAACCGGCGCCGCAGGCGCCGCGACCGGGAAAGGCGCAGACTGCGACCATCACGCTGGTCATGGACGGCCGCCGCCGCCAGTTCTCTATGCCGATGGGCGCAGAGACGATTCTGGACGCGGCGAACGCGGCCGGCTTCGATCTGCCGTTCTCCTGCCGTGCCGGCGTCTGCTCGACGTGCCGTACCAAGGTGACGCGCGGCAAGGTCGAAATGAGCGAGCAGTACGCCCTCGAGGATTGGGAGCTGGAGGCGGGATACGTGCTCGCCTGCAGTTCCAAGCCTCTGACCGCCGATGTCGAGCTCGACTATGACGACCGCTGAGCGGGGCAGGGAGTAGGGCAAATGGCTTACGAGACCATCCTGTTGGACATCGATGCGGGCCTGGCGCGGCTGACGCTCAACCGGCCGGACAAGCTCAACAGCTTCAACACCGCCATGCACGCCGAAGTGCGCGATGCGCTCGGGCGGGTCGCACGCGAGGGCGCACGCGTGCTGGTGCTGACCGGGGCGGGGCGCGGATTCTGTGCCGGTCAGGATCTCGGCGATCGCGCGGTGGCTCCGGGCGGCACAGGCGTCGATCTGGGTGAATCGATCGAGCGCAACTACAAGCCGCTGATTCTCGGCTTGCGTTCGCTGCCGATGCCCGTCGTCGCTGCCGTCAACGGCGTCGCCGCGGGCGCGGGTGCCAACATCGCGCTCGCTTGCGACATCGTGATTGCAACGCGCTCGGCGAACTTCATCCAGTCCTTCGGCAAGCTGGGCCTGGTGCCCGATTCGGGCGGGACTTGGACGTTGCCGCGGCTCGTCGGCAATGCGCGCGCGCTGGGGCTTGCACTGCTGGGTGACAAGCTTTCCGCGGAACAGGCCGCGGCCTGGGGCATGATCTGGAAATGTGTCGAGGACGCGGACTTTGCAGCGGCCGTCGACACACTGGCCAGGCAACTGGCACAAGCGCCGACGCGCGGGCTGGCCCGCACCAAGGAAGCGATCTACGGCAGCGGGCAGCGATCGCTCGCCGATCAACTCGACGTCGAGCGCGATTTCCAGCGCGAGCTGGGCTGGTCGAAGGACTATGCCGAGGGTGTGGCCGCGTTCATGGAAAAGCGTACAGCGAAATTCACGGGCAACTAAGCATGTCAGGAACGCAACGAAGCTCCGGAGCGCCGGAGGACCAGGCGGCAGCCACTGCGATCGCGGCGCTGTATCGCGATGACGCGGCCTCCAAGGCCCTCGGCATGCAGATTCTCGAAAGCGGCATGGGCCGCGCCACCGTGCGAATGGCGGTGCGCGAAGACATGCTGAACGGTCATCGGGTCTGTCACGGCGGCATGGTTTTCGCGCTCGCCGACAGCGCGTTCGCTTTCGCCTGCAACTCGCGTGGTGAGAGCGCGCTGGCCGCGGCGGGCTCGATCGACTTCCTGCTGTCGGCTGGCGCCGGCGACACGCTGACGGCGAGCGCCGTGGAGGTCTGGCGTGGCGGCCGCAGCGGCTTGACCGAAGTGACCGTCACGAATCAGAAAGGCGAGCGCGTGGCGCTGTTTCGCGGCCGCTCGGCCGTGGTCCGCCCAGCCGCGGAACGGCCAGCCGTCGCCCGCCCGAGCACGGATGGACCAGGCGCGGGCCCAAAATAGTCCCACCAGCCCCGGGACTGGCATATATATAGAGTGAACCCCAGGAGCGGTCAGTGCCGGAAGCTTTTATCTGCGATGCCGTGCGTACCCCGATCGGTCGTTATGGCGGCGCTCTCGCGGGCGTGCGCACCGACGATCTCGCCGCCATTCCGATCAAGGCGCTGATCGAGCGCAACCCCGGCGTGGATTGGAAGGCGATCGACGACGTCGTCTACGGTTGCGCCAACCAGGCGGGGGAAGATAATCGCAACGTTGCGCGCATGGCGGCGCTTCTGGCGGGTCTGCCGGTCGAAGTACCGGGCGTGACCGTCAACAGGCTGTGCGGTTCGGGCCTGGATGCCGTTGCAATGGCCGCGCGCGCGATCCGCACCGGCGAGGCGCAGATCATCGTCGCCGGCGGCGCGGAGAGCATGAGCCGGGCACCGTTCGTCGTTGCCAAGTCCGAGACGGCGTACTCGCGCGACGTGCAGATGTTCGACACCACGATCGGCTGGCGCTTCGTCAACCCGCTGATGAAGAAGCAGTACGGCATCGATTCGATGCCCGAGACCGCGGAGAACGTCGCGGCTCAATTCGAGGTGGCGCGCGCCGACCAGGATGCCTTCGCGCTGCGCAGCCAGCAGCGTGCCCTGCGAGCCCAGGAGGACGGAACGCTCGCGCAGGAGATCGTGCCCGTGACCTTGCCGGCAAGGAAGGGCGATCCGGTCGTCGTGGCGAAGGACGAGCATCCTCGCCAGACCACCATGGAAGCGCTGGCCAGGCTCGCCACTGCGTTTCGCGCCGGCGGTTCGATCACTGCAGGCAACGCCTCCGGCGTCAACGATGGATCGTGCGCGTTGTTGATCGCGAGCGAGCAGGCCGTTGCCCGGTACGGACTCAAACCGCGGGCGCGCATCCTGGGCGCGGCCGTTGCCGGCGTCGAGCCGCGCATCATGGGCATCGGTCCAGTGCCGGCGACCCGCAAGCTGCTCGGCAGGCTCGAGCTGTCCCTGGAGCAGATGGATGTCATCGAGCTCAACGAGGCGTTCGCGGCGCAGGCCCTCGCCGTCACGCGCCAGCTCGGGCTTCCCGACGATGCTGCGCACGTCAACCCGAATGGCGGGGCGATAGCGCTCGGGCATCCGCTCGGTGCGAGCGGCGCGCGGCTTGCAACCACCGCCACGTATCAGCTCGCGCGCAACTCCGGTCGCTATGCGCTGTGCACGATGTGCATCGGCGTGGGGCAGGGCATTGCGCTGGTCATCGAGCGGGTGACATGAGCCGGATTGCACGGATCATCGAGTGGGCGGTATGAGCGAGATCGTCACTGCGCGTCGCGAGGGCATTGCGACGATCACCATCGACAATCCACCGGTGAATGCGCTCGCGCATCCGGTGCGCACGGCATTGCTCGCGGCGATCGAAGCCGCGGATGCGGACGATGAAGTGCGCGCGATTCTGATCCTGGGCGCGGGCAAGCATTTCGTGGCCGGCGCCGACATCCGCGAATTCGATGCGCCACCGAAGCCGCCGTTGTTGAACGATGTGCTCATGCGCCTGGAGTCCTGCCGCAAGCCCGTGGTGGCGGCGCTGCATGGCCAGGTGCTCGGTGGTGGGCTCGAGCTGGCGCTCGCAAGCCACTATCGCTGCGCCACGCGCGATACGCGATTGGGGTTCCCGGAGATCAATCTGGGCCTGCTGCCCGGTTCGGGCGGCACGCAGCGCATGCCGCGACTCATCGGCGTACAGCGGGCGCTGGAGATGATGCTGTCGGGCGAATCGATCGGTTTCGGCAGCGCGCGCGAGCTCGGCATCATCGACGAGGGACTGCTCGATGAGGATTACGTCGAGGGCGCGATGAACTATGCGCGGCAGCTGGTCGAATCCGGCGCGCAGGCGCGACGCGTCCGCGATCTGCCTGTGACACCCCTCGACTACGCGGAAGTGAGCCGCGTGGCCACTACGCAGGTGCCTGCGAAGCATCGGCCTCTCGATGCCGTCGGCCGAATCGTCGAGAGCGTTCAGGCAGCGTTCGAGCGGCCCTTCGACGAGGGGCTGGCGATATCGAGGCAGTTCTTCGAAGAGCTGCGCGTGTCGCCGCAGTCGGTCGCCTTGCGCCACATGTTTTTTGCGGAGCGCGACGCTGCGAAACGCGGCGCCGAGGCCACGCCGCGGCCGGTCGAGAATGTCGCGGTCATTGGTGCGGGCACGATGGGCAGCGGCATCGCCATCAGCCTGATGGTCGCCGGTTATCGCGTGATGCTGATCGATTCCTCAGCACCGGGACTCGCGAAGGGCGTCGAGCGCATCAAGAGCACGATTGCACAGAGCCTCCAGAAGGGCCGAATCGACGCGCAGGCTGCCGAACAGGCGAAGGCGCGGCTACGCACGGCCGGGAATCTCGACGCCATCGCTGACGCCGACCTGGTGATCGAGGCGGTGTTCGAGGACATGAACATCAAGCGCGAGATCTTCGGCCAGCTCGACGGCCTGTGCCGTCCGGGCGCGATCCTCGCCACCAACACTTCGACCCTCGAAATCGATCGCATCGCCTCCGCGGTGCGCCGGCCGCAGGATGTGATCGGCATGCATTTCTTCAGCCCGGCGAACATCATGCGGCTCCTGGAGATCGTGCGCGGCAATGCCACGGCGCCCGAAGTCGTCTCCACCGCGCAGGCGCTGGCCCGGCGCCTGTCGAAGATCGGGGTCGTGGTGCGGAACTGTTTCGGCTTCGTCGGCAATCGCATGCTGTATGCCTACGGCCGCGAGAATCAGCTGATGCTGCTCGAGGGCGCGACTCCCGGACAGATCGACGACGCTCTGCAGCGCTTCGGCATGGCGATGGGACCCAACGCGGTCGGCGACCTCGCCGGTCTCGATATCGGCTACCAGATACGGCGCGCACGCACCGACCTTCCCGCCGATCCACGCTTCTACCGCGCAGCCGACCTGCTGGTCGAGAGCGGCCGGCTGGGGCAGAAGACCGGCAAGGGCGCGTACCTGTACGATCCCAAGACGCGCGCACGGTCCGACGATCCGGAAGTGCACCGCATGATCCGCGCCGAAGCGGAGCGTCTCGGTATCCGCCAGCGCGACATCGGCGTCGAGGAGATCGTCAACCGTTGCCTGTACGCCCTGATCAACGAGGGCGCGAAAATTCTGGGCGAAGGCATTGCCGCGAGCGCCGCCGACATCGACGTGATCTGGTGTAACGGCTACGGTTTCCCGCGCCATCGCGGCGGCCCGATGTTCCATGCCACGCAGATCGGGCTGGACCGCGTGCTGCACACCGTGAGGCAATTCCAGGCATCGATGGGCTCGGAATACTGGGCGCCCGCGCGGCTGCTGATGCAGCGTGTGCAGGCGGGCGAAGCGACATGGCCGGCGTGAGCGCGGTAACGAGGTATTGAAATGATTCTGCAGAGTTACGTCCATGGCCGCTGGCACGGCAGCGAGCAAAATGCCACGGCGCTGCGCGATGCCACCACCGGCGCGGTCATCGCCAATGCCTCGAGCGAGGGCATCGACTTTCGTGGCGTGCTCGACCACGCCCGCCGCGTGGGCGGACCGGCGTTGCGCCGCCTCACGTTCCATGAGCGCGCGGCCAAGCTCAGCGCGCTGGCCAAGTATCTGATGGAGAGAAAAGAGGAGTTCTACACGCTCTCCTACGCGACGGGCGCAACCCGCATCGATTCGTGGATCGATATCGAGGGCGGAGCGGGCACGCTGTTCTCGTACGCGAGCAAGGGCAATCGCGAATTCCCCAACAGCCGCGTCTATGTCGAGGGCGCGCCGGAAGTTCTCGCCAAGAGCGGGACCTTCGTCGGCCAGCACATCTGCGTGCCGCTCGAAGGCGCGGCCGTGCACATCAACGCCTTCAACTTCCCGGTGTGGGGAATGCTGGAGAAGCTCGCTCCAACACTGCTCGCCGGGGTGCCCGCGATCGTCAAGCCGGCGACCGCGACGTTCTACCTCACCGAGCTCGTCGTCCGCCGCATCGTCGAGAGCGGCATCCTGCCCGAGGGCTCGCTGCAACTCATCTGCGGCGGCGTGGGCGATCTCTTCGAGCATCTCACCTGCCAGGATGCAGTCTCTTTCACGGGATCGGCGTCGACCGCAGAGAAACTGCGCCAGCACCCGACCGTGATTCGCAACTCGGTGCGCTTCATCGCCGAGACCGACTCTCTCAACTCCTCGATCCTCGCGCCCGACGCAGCCGCCGGATCGCCCGAGTTCGACCTGTTCGTGAAGGAAGTCGTGCGCGAGATGACCGTGAAGGCCGGCCAGAAATGCACGGCGATCCGCAAGGCGCTCGTGCCCGCGGCGCAGAGGCGCGCCGTCATCGAAGCGCTGCAGGCCGCCCTCGCGAAAGTCGTCGTGGGCGATCCGCGCGCTGAGGGCGTGCGCATGGGCCCGCTTGCCAGCCTCGGCCAGCGTCGCGAAGTGTTGACGCAGCTCGATGCGCTGCGCGCGGAGGCGGACGTCGTGCGCGGCGATACCCAGAAGTTCGACCTGGTGAACGCCGATCGCGACAAGGGCGCGTTCGTTCCGCCGCTGTTGCTTCTGGCGCGCGATCCGAAACGCTCGCGCGCGATTCATACGGTCGAAGCGTTCGGGCCCGTATGCACTGTCGTAGCTTACGATTCGGTCGATGAGGCCATCGAGCTCGCGCGACGCGGGGAAGGCAGCCTGGTCGGCTCCGTGTTCTCGGCGGACGATGCGCTCGCGGCGCAATTCGTACTCGGCCTCGCGCCGTACCACGGCCGTGTCCTGGTCGTGAACCGGCACTGCGCCAAGGATTCCACCGGTCATGGCTCACCGCTTCCGATGCTGATTCACGGCGGGCCTGGCCGAGCGGGTGGTGGTGAAGAAATGGGTGGCGTGCGCGGCGTGCTGCACTACATGCAGCGCACCGCGGTGCAGGGAACGCCCGCGACGATCGTCGCGGTCACCGGACGCTGGATGCGCGGTGCTCCCCAGCTCGATCCAGGCGTGCATCCGTTTCGCAAGCCCCTGCATGAGCTGCGCGTGGGCGACACGCTGCAGTCGGGAGAACGGGAAGTCACGATCGCCGACATCGAGGCCTTTGCGGAGCTTTCCGGCGACAAGTTCTACGCACACATGGACGAAGCGCAGGCCGCTCGTAATCCGCTGTTCGGCGGGCGCGTGGCGCACGGCTATTTTCTGGTCTCCGCGGCGGCCGGATTGTTCGTCGATGCGCCGTATGGGCCGGTACTCGCCAACTACGGTCTGGACAACCTGCGCTTCGCCAAGCCCGTGAAGCCTGGCGATCGCATCAAGGTGCGGCTCACCTGCAAGGAAAAGTCGCTGCGTATCGGCAAGGGTTATGGCGAGGTGCGCTGGGACACGGAGATCAGCAATCAGAACGGCGAGATGGTAGCGAGCTACGACGTGCTGACGATGGTCAGCGAGCTGGCCGTTCCGGAATCGGCAGCGAAGCAGGGTTAGAGGCGCCGGCTGTACCAACACCGCAGCTACCGGCGGATTCCGACCCCCGGAACAGTCAATCGCGCTCGCAGGAGCATCCGATGCAGAACAAGCACGACGACGATACGGTCAACCAGATGCCTTTCCATCTGGCCGTCGGGTCCGCGATTGCCGGCGCCGTGCTCACCCTGTTCCTGCTCGTATTCGCGGCGGTCGCATGGTTGCTCATCACGATCGTCGCTTTCTATTTCGCACTCACTACGGCCGAATCCTTTTCGCAATCGGTGTATGTCGAGATCGCAGTGACACTGCTCCTGTTCGGCATGGCCCCTCTCTTGCTCGAATACTGGCGAATCACTTCATGGCGCACGCTCTTCATCTCGCTGCTGATTGCGGTGGTGATCGTTGGTTTGTCGTCCATGTTCTCCGGCGCGTTGCAAGCGGTTCTGCTTGGCGTGGGAGGCGGCCTGTTCTTTCTCGCGGCGCTGGACTTCTACGTGCAGCGAGGAGTCATCGCCGGTCTCGAGGGCAGACAGCAGGAAAGATTGGATGCAGTGAAGACCAGCTTGAAGGTCCTCTAAGGCAGGTGGGCAATGGCGATCGATCTCGAGTGCTACGCGAGGGAACATGGCAGCCTTCGATACTCTGAGCCGTCGCCCGGCGTGCTGGAGATCGTGATTGCCAAGGCGGACCGGCTCAATGCCGCCGACGAGGCGATGCACCGGGACCTCGCGCTGGTCTGGCGCACGATCGATCTGGACGAACAGGTGCGCGTTGCGCTGGTGCGCGGCGCCGGCGAGCATTTCTCCTCGGGCGGCGAATTCGCAATGATCGAGCACATGATCGCCGACGAGGCGACGCTGGTGCGCGTGTGGAAGGAGGCGAGCGATCTCGTCTACAACCTCATCAACTGCTCCAAGCCGGTGGTTTCGGCGATCCGCGGCACTGCCGTCGGTGCCGGGCTTGCGGTCGCGCTGCTCGCCGACATTGCCATCGCGGGCCGCAGCGCGAAGATTCTCGACGGCCACACGCGCCTCGGCGTGGCGGCGGGCGATCACTCGATCATCATCTGGCCGCTGCTGTGCGGGCTCGCCAAGGCGCGCTATTACCTGCTCACCAACAAGCCGCTGTCGGGAGAGGAGGCGGAGCGCATCGGCCTGGTCGCGCAATGCGTCGACGACGCAGATGTGTACTCGACCGCGCTCGAACGTCGCACGTCAGCTCGCGGCGAGCAGCAGCACTGCGATCCGCTGGACGAAGCATGCGCTCAACAACTGGTTGCGGCTCGCCGGGCCGTCGTTCGATGCATCGCTGGCATTGGAATTTCTCGGATTCAGGCTCGGGGACGTGAAGGAAGGTCTGCGCGCCGTTCGGGCCAAGCGCGACGCTCGCTTCGACGATGCCAAGTGACAGCCCGTTGTCCCGCGCGCTCGCGACCTCATGAAGATCATCGCGGCCCACGACGTTCACCGCGTTCTGAATTTCCCCGATCTCGTAGAGGCGCTGCGTGCGACTTTCGCCAAACCGGCGGGCACGCCACGCCGGAACGTTTACGAGCTGTCGGAGAACTATCCCTTCCATGATGCACTGGCCGTGCTGCCGGCTTGGAATGAGGAGATCATCGCAGTCAAGGCGTTCACCTACCTGCCGAGCAATGCTCCTCACGGCCGGCAGGTCCTGCATTCAAAAATCCTGCTGTTCGATCGCCGGACCGGGGTCCCGACCGCGCTGGTCGATGGCACCACCGTCACGTACTGGCGCACGGCGGCGGTGGCGGCGCTCGCCGCCGACTATCTGGCTCGGCGGGATGCTCAACGGCTGCTCTTCTGCGGCACCGGAAATCTCGCGCCGTATATGATTCTCGCGCACGCCACGGTACGCGCCTACAGCGCCATAGGTGTCTGGGGGCGCAATCCGGACAAGGTCGCGCGAACGATTGCAACGGTGCGGGCGAAGAGCCCGCAACTCAATTGTCTTGCGGTCAGCGATCTGAAGGTGGCAGCGCGCGAAGCGGACGTCATCAGTTGCGCGACTGGTGCTCAGGAGCCCCTCATCCTCGGCGCATGGGTACGGCCCGGCACGCACACCGACTTCTTCGGCAATCACAATCGCAGGCACCGCGAGTGCGACACAGAGCTGGTCGCGAACGCTCGCGTCTATGTCGATGGCAGGGCCAACACACTGAACGAAGCTGGCGAGATCCTGATTCCGATCGACGAGGGACGAATCCGTGAAGATCACATCGTCGGCGAGCTCGCCGATCTGTGCTCAAGGCGCGTTCCCGGCCGGGAGCACGAGGGTGAGATCACCCTGTTCAAATCGGTTGGAACCGCCCTGAGCGATCTGGCCGCCGCGAGCCTGGTCACTCGACAGCTATCGACATGACCAACATTCTCGCGCGTGCTGACCTACCGTCGCTTTTCCGCCGGCTTCGCTGTTGCGCGCGCCTGGTTGAGCGGGATCGAGAAAATGCCGAAGTAGCGGCCACCCTCCACATCCATCGAAACGAGCACGCGCACCTCGCTGCCTGCTGCGTCGCGCGGCGTAACCAGCAGGGTATGGCGGTATACGCCCGCGGCATCCGCCTTCTGCCGGGTGAATGACGTTCCGCCCGATTCGATGACGACTGACTGGGAAGGCGGAAACTCGACGCGCAGGTTCTGGCCCGTCACACGCGGGATCAACGCCAGTTGCAGCGTCAGCGGCTGATCCCGAACCGGTGTGCCGTCGAGTTGGTAGCGCACGTCCACCGGAACGCTCGTCTTGCCGGCAGCGCGCGCAATCGACATCTGTTCTGGTGGCGCTGCATCCGCCGCGTCAGTCACCGTTGCGTCTGTACCGGTATCCGGCGCATGCGGTTGCGTACCGCCGCAGGCGGCAAGAGCCAGGGACGCGAGCATCCCGAGCGCCGATGGAGAATGTCGTTTCATGGTCATTCCTCGGCGGATGCCGCCACTCAGTTCGGCGTCACGCTGACCGTAATGTCGGTCGGTGCAGCCGTGACGGCGGGGTTGCACTCGGCGTTGCCGCAGTCGTACACATCGAGCACATAGTCTCCCGCGTCGAGACTGAGCGTAAAGCTCTCGTTGGCCGGTCCCATCGCGGGTCCAAGCGATATGCCTCGACGGAAGATGGCGATGTCGGGGTCCCGTCCCGCGCCCGCGGTCACATCGAAGCGCACGTTCGTGAGGGCAGGCAGGTTCAAGCGCAGCAAGCGGTGGACCGAGAGCTTGTTTGGCGTGCCCAACGCGTTGGTGCTGCGCAGCTGCACGGACCCGCCGAGGGCGATCGGGGTGTAGATCGGCAGAACGTCGCCGGAAGTGGCATCGTTGGTCTCGGTACTGCCGTAGATGTCCATCGCCGGAGCGGAGATCTGTTCGTTGGACAGCTTCGAGTCGATCTCCGCGGCATCAACCGGCCGCGCCTGTTTCAGCGCCGTGATGAAGGGGAAGATGCTGGTCAGCGCGTCCGTCTGCCGCTGCGGTCCCTGCCAGATGTTCCAGAGTGGGTCAAATCCGAGCGTGAGCGTATCGCCGTCACCGTCGTTGTCGTTGTCGTACAGATCCCAGATGACCTCCTGTGTGGGGGCTTCGCTGTACCAGCCTTCGTTGAGTGCGGCATCGTTCTCGATGCTGACAAACCCGTCACTGCGCTGAGCCTGTCCGAAGCTGTCACGGTAGAACGGGTTGCCGTTGACAATTGCCGAGAACGCGGTAGCCAGTCCTTCGCCGAACGCCACGCGCATGTCGAGCCGTTCGCCGAAGCTGTGCGGACCGCCGAGGTTGTCCGAACGCGAAAAGGCGTCGTCGATGTAGTGTCCGAATTCATGCAGGATGACGGACGGGTCATATTCGTCGGTATCGACGTTGACCTCGCCTGCCAGCGCCAGCCAGCGTGCACCGGATGCATCGCGCGCATAGAACGCGATGCCACCCTCATTGTTCGGGCCCCAGTCTACCGTCAAGGGCGGAAAGTCGGCGCTTGGCGCGACGCTCAGCACCCTCAAAAGTGCCTGCTGCACTGAATCCAGTATCGCGAACGGCGCGGCAAAACGGGGGCCCACCTGTTGACCAGAGTTGTTCCATCCGGATGGGATGCGAATCTCCTGCACACCGCCGGCGCCTGACGCGACATCTCGCCGGTGACGCGCAGCGCGATGTTCATCTGACTCGGTACGGTGAGCTGGTAGGTGGTCGCGAATCGGCCGCTGGCCACGACATTCAGAGTTGTCGCGTCGATAGCTTCGATGAGCACTTCGGCGTTCAGCGCAGTGAAACCGATGCCGGGATAGTTGAGGCCCTGCCCCAGTGCGCCGAAAAAAACACGCTCGTAAGTGATCTGCCCGCTGAGAGTCACAGCTGGCGGTATGGGCTGCACCGTCACATTCATCGTGTCGGGAGGGCCGACCGCACCCTCGTCGTCGGTGGCCGTCAGCGCAAAGCCGAGGACAGTGTCGGTGACTACCGTGGGTGCCACGAAGTTCGCGAACCCGCCTCCCAGGTCATTGAGTGTAACGGCGGGACCACTCGTCTGAGCTCAGCTCATCGAGGCAATGCCCGCGTCGTCGAAGCTGTTGCTGCCGGTGAGCCCCACCTGCACTGTCGAGAACACCGTTTGATCCGGGCCAGCAACCGCAGTAGGCGCAATATTGACACCCGGTCGAAAGGTTACGGACGTTCCAGCGGCGGCGCTGCCACCGCCACCCGTACACGTCAACGTGAGGGTCGTGTTCTGCGTGAACGGCCCGACCGTCTCCGAACCCGCGGTCGATCGAGCGCCGGTCCAGCCGTTCGATGCCGTGCAGCTCGTCGCATCCGTGGTCGTCCACGTCACCTGGGTAGTGGCACCGGAACGGACGATTCGCGGCGTCGCGGCGATAGTGACGGTGGGCGGGGGAATGGGTGGAGGTGGGGGCGGCGGACTGCCGCTGCCACCGCCTCCACCGCCGCACGCACTGAGCGCGAGCGCGATGCAAACCTGTACCGTGACGTTCGCGGTCCGGCTCGCCCGCCTCTTCCTCATTGAGCCTCTCCCTGTGCGCGACTCTTGCTTTTCTGACCTGTCTCGCTCGAAGCGCATTGTAAGCCGACGTTCCGTTCGCGCGAAACTCAGGTGCCTCGTCGACGGAGCGTTCCTTCGAGCCGGGCTATGTCAAACAGGATGCTGATGCCGCAACGAGCGCCACGGTATTCAAGCGCGGGAGCGTTTGTGATCCTGGGCTTCCTGAAGATGCCCCAGCGGCATCTTCAGCGACCGCTTGATCGTGTCGAGCACGATGCTCGAATGCACGTCGCGCACGCCGGGAATCTTCACCAACTTCTTCAGCACGATGTTGCCGAGAGCTTCCAGATCGGGCGCGACGACGTGGAGCAGAAAGTCGTGCTCGCCCGTGGTCGCAAAGCAGCCGATGACTTCCTCGAGCTTGTCGAGCTCGCGCTCGAAGTGCGCCACGGTCTCATCGCCGTGCTGCGCGAGCTTGACCTGGATGAACGCCTGAACCTTGAGTCCGAGCTGCGCGGGATCGATCACGGCCGCGTAGCTCGTGATCACACCATTCGCCTCGAGCTGCTTGATGCGGCGGGCGCAGGGGGTAGTAGACAGGCCGATGGCCTCGGCAAGCTCCACGACCGAGCGCCGGCCGTCCTTCTGCAGCTCTGTGAGCAATCGGGCATCGAGGCGATCGAGCGTCATGGCGTTAAACACTCAGAAATATCATACCGGTAGAGAATATCACTACCGCGATGCCTGTGAACAGCACGTTTTAGTGATTTACGCCTCGATTTCGCGCGTAAGCTCGCGCCCACACACCGGCCCGCCACGCGCGGCCAGAGATTGCGCATGCCCGCAGTGCAGCCGTCGTTTCGCCCCCCGCCCACTCGCAATCCTCTCGACTGGCAGAAGGTCGTTCACCAGATCCTGGTTTCGCGCGCACTCGACGATCTCGAGGAATTGCAGCTCCTGCCCGCGCGCAAGGTCCTCTATCAGTTCTGCGCGCGCGGCCACGACGTCACGCAGGTATTGCTGGCGCAACGGCTCACCGGAGCGCGCGACGGTATCGGCCTCTACTACCGTTCGCGCCCGCTCATGCTTGCACTCGGACTCTCGCTCGACGACGCGCTCGCCTCGACGATGATGCGCTCGGGCGGTCTCAGCGAGGGACGCGACATCGGCGTAGTGTTCAACCTGCCGCGGCGCGACGGACCGTGCGTCCTCCCGGCGTGCGGTGGCGTGGGCACGCAATACACGCCGGCCGTCGGCTGGGCGCAATCGCTGCGCTATCACACCGAGGTGTTGAACGGCGGCGCACGCTACAAGGGCAGTATCGCAGTGGCGCATGGCGGCGAAGCATCTACGGCCACCAACGGATTCTGGTCCGCGATCAACATCGCCACGACGCAGCGCCTGCCGATCCTGTTCTACATCGAAGACAACGGCTACGGCATTTCCGTCAAGTCCGACCTGCAGACTCCGGGCGGCAACATCGCGCGCAACCTGGCGTCGTTCGGCGAACTTCGCGTGCTCGACGGCGATGGCAGCGATCCGCACGATGCCGATCTGCTGATCGACGAGGCGGTCTCGCACGTGCGTTCGGGTGCGGGGCCGGCGTTGCTGCGGCTCACGGTGCCGCGGCTCTCGGGTCATTCGGGGCAGGACACGCAGGCCTACAAGCCGCCTGAATTGGTCGTCGCCGAGAAGGGGCGCGATCCGCTGGTTCACCTGCGCGAGCAGCTCGTGCCCTCCGTCATCAGCGCGGATGTCTGGCAACGGCTGGAGCAGGGTGCGCGCACTGCGGTCGCAAAGGCTCTGCAGCGAGTGGAGCAGCGCGATCCGCCGGACCGCACACGCGTTCTGCGACATGTTTTCAGCGAGCGAACGGCCGACGGCGCATTCGAATTGCAGAGCCAGGGCGGCATGTATCCCGAGGGCTACGTAGCGCCAGCGAGCAGCGAGACGGCGTCCACCGATGGCCCGCGCATCAACATGATGACTGCGATCCGGCGCGTGCTCGAACACGAGCTCAGCATCAACCCGCGCGTGGTCATCTTCGGCGAGGACGTCGGCCGCAAGGGCGGCGTGCATGGCGCAACGCTCGGGTTGCAGGAGCGCTTCGGAGAAGCGCGCGTGTTCGACACGAGCCTGTCCGAAGAGGGCATCATCGGCCGCGCGGTGGGCATGGCGGCCGCGGGGCTGATGCCCGTGCCGGAGATCCAGTTCCGCAAATACGCCGAGCCGGCCGCGGAGCAGCTCAACGATTGCGGCACGATGCGCTGGCGCACCGCGAACCGCTTCGCCGCACCGATGGTGGTGCGCGTTCCCGGCGGTTTCTTCAAGTGCGGCGATCCGTGGCACAGCCAGACGAACGAGGTGCAGTGGGTGCACGGCGTCGGCTGGCGGCTCGCAATGCCGTCGAACGCCGCCGACGCAGCGGGTCTGCTGCGCGCCGCTCTGCGCGGCAACGATCCGACAATCTTCTTCGAGCACCGCTCGCTATTGGATGGCGCCTGGGCGCGCCGCCCGTATCCGGGCGACGATTATGTTCTGCCGTTCGGCAAGGCGCGGGTCCTGCGTACCGGCGATGCGGCGACACTCGTCACGTGGGGCGCGATGGTCGAGCGCTGCGAAGCGGCGGTCGAGCGCTCCGGCCTGTCGGTGGAGCTCATCGACCTGCGCACGCTTTCGCCCTGGGACAAGGAAGCAGTGCTCGCCTCGGTGCACAAGACGCGGCGGGCGCTCATCGTTCACGAAGACAATGTCACGGCCGGGTTCGGCGCAGAGATTGCAGCTACGCTGGCCAAGGAAGCGTTCTTCGACCTGGACGCGCCGATCGAGCGCCTCACGATGCCCGACGTACCGAGCCCGCACAGCCCGGTGCTGCTCGATGCCGTGTTGCCGAGTGTCGATTCGATCGCCGCAGCGTTGCAGGCTGTGGTGGAGGTCTGAGCGTGTCGCAGGTCGTAGATGTGGTGGTGCCGGAGCAGCACGAGGGCACGAAGGCGACGGTGCTGCGCTGGTGCCGCAAGGTCGGCGAGCGCGTCGTGGAGAACGAACCGCTGCTGGAGCTCGAAACGGACAAGGTCACGGTCGAGGTTCCCTCGCCCGCCACGGGCGAGCTGATCGAAATCCTCAAGGCTCCGAACGATGCCGTCGAACCATTGACCCTGCTGGCGCGCGTCCGCCTGGGTGGCGCGGCGACGGCGGCGAGCGCGGTGAAGAATGAAGCACGCAGCGAGCCGGCGGTGAGCGCGGCGCGCGGCAACGACATGCCCCTGAGCCCTGCGGTGCGCCGGCTGTTGTCGGAACACGGCGTCGATGCCGCGGCGATTGTCGGCAGTGGGCGCGACGGGCGCATCACGGCGCAAGATATCCTGCGTCACGTCGAGCAAGGCCGCGCGGGCCGGCGCGAAGACAAACCGCGAGCACCGACGCAGCTGCGACCGCCGGCGGCGCTCGGTCGCAAGATTCCCCACAGCGCCATCCGCCGCCGCATCGCCGGGCACATGGTGCAGAGCGTAGCGACGGCGCCCCACGTCACGACGTTGTTCGAAGCCGATCTCACACGCGTCTTGGCGCACAAGGCGCGCCATGGCGATGAGTTCGCGCAACGGGGCGCGAAGCTCACGCTGACTTCGTATTTCGTTGCCGCCTCGGTGCGCGGCCTGCTAGCCGTTCCCGAGGTGAACAGCACGTTCCATGCCGATCACCTGGAGATCCACGGCGACTGCAACGTCGGTGTCGGAACTGCGCTCGGCAACGAGGGCCTGATCGTTCCCGTCGTGCACAAGGCACAGGGACTCGACCTGTTCGGCATCTCGAAGCGCCTCGGCGAACTGGTCGCGGCGGCACGTGCGGGCAAGCTCGCACCCGAAGCCGTGCGTGGCGGCACGTTCACGATTTCCAATCACGGCGTCAGCGGCAGCATCCTGGCCGCGCCCATCGTGATCAACCAGCCGCAGGTCGCAATCCTCGGCGTGGGCAAGGTGCAGCGGCGCGTGGTGGCACACCAGGTCGACGGTGAGGACGTGATCCGCGTCCGGCCGATGTGCTACGTGACGCTCACGATCGATCACCGCGCACTCGATGCATTTCAGGCCAATGCCTTTCTCACCGCCCTGGTCAGAACGCTCGAGGAATGGCCGACCGACGCGTGATACCTGTCGAGGCGTGACCGGCCATCGGAGCCGATCTGCGCGATCGCCACTACCCGTCCGAAAGCGGCTAGCCAGTCAACCCTTTCTTCAGCAGAGTGCGGCGTAGACAACGACGCTCACGTTGCACCGATCACGGAGACCGCCATGCTGCCTCATGCGCTGCCGGATTTTCGGCTGGAGGTGTACCTCGGCCACTGGGAATTCGAGGCTCGCTATCACCTGACCGCCTCCGACCCGCAGACGCTCACGATCCGGGAGCTCCTGGCGCTCGGATCAGCGCAAGACCGCGAAGCGTTCGCAGAGCTGCCGCTGGGTTACACGCCAACCTGGGGCACAGAGCGATTGCTCGCTGCGATCGCCGCCACTTACCAGACGATACGCCCCGAGCACGTACTGACATTCGCCGGTGCGCAAGAGGCGATGTTCTGGGCCGTACAGGAGCTCGTGAGCGTTGGCGAGCACGCCATCGTCACCGTGCCGAACTACCAGTCGATGGAATCGCTCGCCATCGCCGCGGGTGCTGAGGTTGAAGGCGTCCTGCTCCGCATAGACGAGGGCGGCCTCGATCTTCAGGAGCTCGTGCGGCTGCTGCGGCCCAATACCCGGCTGGTGGCGGTGAACTTTCCCAACAATCCCACCGGGATCGTCATGGCGCAGGAGGAGTTCCGGGACCTCACACGAATCTGCGAGAGCCGCGGCATCACGCTGCTGAGCGACGAGGTGTACCGCGGAATCGAGCGCGATCCGCTGCGCACGCTGCCGCAGGCGGCAGACCTGTCGGCCACGGCCGTTTCGCTCAACGTCATGTCCAAGGCCTATGGGCTCCCGGGCCTGCGCATCGGCTGGCTCGCGTCGCAGAACCGCGCGCTTCTCGAGCGCCTGGAGCGGCGCAAGCACTACACGACGATCTGCAACGCTGCAGCGAGCGAGTTTCTCGCGGCCGTGGCGCTCGAGCATGCCGCGGAGGTCCAGGCGCGGATCCGTTCGATCATCGCCGCAAACGTGCCGCGTTTCCGGGAATTCTTCGACCGCTGGCCGGATCTCTTCGAGTGGCAACCGCCGGCGGGCGGCTGCGTTTCCTTCGCCCGTTACCTGGGGTCCGACGGCGTCGAAACCTTCTGCCGCGGACTGGTCGAGGAAGCGGGTATCGTTCTGCTGCCTGCCAGCATCTTCAGCTCGTCGCTCGCGGACGTGCCGCAGGATCGCTTCCGCATCGGCATCGGCCGTCGCGACCCCGAGCCCGCGCTGGCAGTGTTCGACAGCTACCTGCGCGGCACGAGACGGTAACCCGCGCCGGGCAGTCTGGCGGTCAAGGCGGTGCCGGCAACGACACCAGCGGTCACGCTGCCGGCAAAGACACCGGCGGTTACGGTGCGGGCAACAGCAGCGCGGCGATGCGTGCGAGCCGCGCCCGCACCGCGACGACGATGCGATCGCAACGCGCGCCATCGAAATCGAAGATGCTGATGCGCTCGCGCTTGAGCTGGCGCGTGAGCTCGACGCGCAGCCGCCGCTGGGCGCGATGCAGGCGGGTCTTCACGGTCGCGGCATTGAGCCCAAGGGAGGCGGCCGTGTCGCTGATGCTGAGCTGCTCGACCTCTCGCAGAATGAACACGGTGCGGAAGTGCTCCGGCAGCGTGTCGACGGCATGCTCGAGCAGCCGCCGCGCGTGCCCGGCGTCGAATCCGTCCGCCGCGGAAGCGACCTCGGCGCCGTCGATGCGCTCGTCGTGGAGCGCACCCTCGTCGACATCGTGCAGCGACACTTCCTTGCGCAAGCGCCGCCGGTTCATCAGCGCTTCGTTGACGGCGATCCGTGTCAGCCAGGCGGCGAAACTGCCGGTCGGCTTGTAGCGCGCGAGGTGCGTGAAGGCACGGATATACGCTTCCTGCACGGTGTCTTCCGCGGCTGCGTCATCGCGCAGCACGCTGCGCGCGACGCGATAGAGGCGCCGGTTGTAACGGCGCATGAGCGTTTCGAACGCGCTGTCGTCCCTCTTTCGGGCCAGCTCCACGAGGCGATGATCCGGAAGATCAGCGAGCGAGGCCAGGGTCGATCGGCGCGCTGTCGATGGCTGCGGGGGCGCGGGAACCTGCGCCAACGTCGAGGCCGCCGTAGCGGAAGTCGATGAGGTCATCTCCGTCAAGATGCGTGCTCCACGGCAATGCAATCGCGGGCCCATGTCCACTGTACCGGGCCCACTGTATCGGATAAATGATCGCAGCTTGCGAAAGGTTCCCGCCTCAGGCCGGCGCGCGCAAGCTGCTGGGCGGCGCGCCTTCCCAGCGCCGCCAAACCCTGCGCAGCTGGTGCGCGGAGGCGAATCCCGCCTTCTCGGCGACCCGCTCCAGGTCCATGTCGCTCTGCCTCACCAGCTCGCGGGCCAGCGCCACGCGGATCAACTGGACATAGTCGAGCGGCGAGCAACGGGCGTGCTCGGCGAACAGGCGTGCCAGGTGGCGCGGCGTAGTGCACGCAACTTCGGACATGTCGCGCGCGCTCCAGCGCGCCGCGGGTTTGCGCGCCACGGCATCCTGCACGCGATGCACAGCGGGGTGCAGATGATTGCGATGCAGGACCCAGGGCGACAAAGCAGGATCGGAGCCCGAACGCCGCAGATACACGACCAGCTCGCGCGCAACGTCCGATGCGACGCGTGCGCCGAGCTGCACGCCGATGACGTGCAGCGCGAGATCGAGCCCCGCGGTCACGCCCGCGCTGCTGAAGACAGGCCCGTCCTCGACGAAAATGCGGTTGTCGAGCACGCGCGCGGCCGGCTCGATCGCGCGCAGCTCATCCAGGTGCGAATGATGTGTCGTGCACTGCCGGCCCGCGAAGAGGCCCGCCTTCGCCGCAATCACGCTGCCCGCGCAGACGGTCAGCAGGGTCATGTCGGCCAGGTCGATGTCACCGAGCCAGCGCACGACGCTCATCGTATCGGGGTCCTCGAAGTGCAGCTTCCCGCCCGCAATCCCGGTCACCACCACCATCGACCCGGAGGGCGATCGTTTCGGCAGGGGTTCGAGGCAACCGAGCGCGAGCCCGACTGCCGAGGCCACCTGGCGGCGCGGAGCGACGAAACGCAGGCGATAGCTGCCCGGGACTTTTTGCTCCGCGATGCGAAAGGCCTCGGCGGGTCCCGCCACGTCGAGCAGGACCACGTCGGGCAGCAGGACGAAAAGGACGTCTCTCACGCGAGCGCGGTGTCGGCAGAGACGATCTTGGCGAAGCGGTCAGCCAGCACCAGCGCCGTGCGCTCGCGAATGTCCGCGGCGGAATACTCACGGCCGTTCGCCCCACGCATCGGAAAGGTCAGCGTCGCGTCCATCACGTAGCGGACGTTGAAGCCGAGGTCGGAGGCGTGGCGCGTCGTGGTCTCGCAGCACTGCTCGGTGCGGATCCCGGTAACGAGGACCCGTTTGGTGCCGTGATCGCGCAGCCAGCTCTCCAGGGTCTTGCCCGTCTCGTCCTTCCCGAACATCGCGGAGTGCACGCTCTTGCGGAACACGGCATCGGGCTGAATCGACAGCTCGCGCATCGTGCGCACGTGCCCCGAGGCGGGCGAGAAGGGCTGGGAGGCATCGCCGGGCTCGACGTGGAACACCTGCAGCACGGGAATGCCAGAGGCGCGGCAGCGGTCGATCAGACTCTGCGTCTGCGCGATGAACGCGGGGAACTCGCCGTCCTGCCAGTAGGGGCGGTGACGGAAGGATTCCTGGACGTCGATCACGATAAGGGCGGTATTCATCGAAGCATCTCCAATGTGCGGCCGTGGTTTATCAGGGTGGCCGCCAGTCTGAGCTGCACTACGGGTCGCGGCGAGAGCCGCGCGGGACCGGAAGCGGTCAAAAACGGACATCGGCCATTGTCGCCATTCCGGCGGAACTAGCAAGGGGAGGGCTTGTCCCGGACGCGACAGCGTGTACGCCAAATGCCGCGCGTGACATAGTGTCGCTACCCCGCCCTCGTGAGAAACGGACGTGTCCATCTATCTGTGCCACGAGCAGCCCGACCTGCTCGTCTTCGAGACTGAGATCATCAACTCGCGCCCCGGCGCGGTGCTCCTCGCGCGCTCAGCGCTGCACCCTGGCGGCGGTGGCCAGGTGGCCGATCGTGCCACGCTGACGCACGCTCACGGCAGCATGCAGATCGTCGATGTCGTGCAGGAGCACGGAGAATACTGGCACGTGCTCGACCAGCCGCTGGAGCTGGGTGGCGCGGTGCAGGTGAGCATCGATGCCGCGCATCGCTCGCGTGTTGCGCAGCTGCACACCGATACGCACATACTCAATGCGTTCGTGTTCCAGCAGTTTGCCGGCGCCCTGGTGACCGGCGCGCAGATCAATGCCGACGGCACGGCGCGCATGGATTTCGACTTGCCCGAAGTCGACAACGATCGGCTGCGCGCGCTCGAGCCCGCTGTAAACGATGCCATCCGCCAGGGATTGGCGGTGCGTTCGATCTACATTCCCGCTGCCGAGGCGCAGGCTACGCCGGGGCTCCTGCGCAGCTTGTCCGTCACACCGCCGCCGACGCCGGATGGGAGGATGCGCATCATCGACATCGAAGGTCTGGATCGGCAGGCCTGCGGTGGCACGCACCTGACCAACACCGCGCAATCGGCACCGATTCACATCACCAAGGTGGAAAACAAGGGGCGGCGAAACCGGCGCATCCGGATTGCGCTGGTGTGAAGCACTCTCGCCACCCGGCGTGGTCTTACAGCAGGCAGCGGATGCCACGGAGCCTCGGATCCGCGCTGCTCGAGCTGGGGCGCCGCAGCGCTCGCCGCGCCATCGTCGGCGTTTGCACGGCGGCTGGCATGTCGACAGCTGTGACGAGATCACGGCAGGGCAGAGGCAGCGCCGTTGCCCTCCGTGACCACGATCATCCCTCGTACTTGAAAGAGACCTTCAGCTTTGCGCGATAGGTTTCCACCTTGCCGTCGTTGAGCTGCACATCCAGTTGGGAGACCTCGGCGACCCTCAGATCGCGTACTGTCTTGCCGGCGCGGCTGATCGCCGCAGCGGCTGCCTTCTCCCAGGATTCCGTGCTGGTCCCGACGAGCTCGATGACTTTGTAGACGCTCTCAGCCATGGTCGTGTACTCCTCTGTGAATCCTCGTTGCCTCTGCAAGAATGCAGCCGTGCGGATGCGCGATCCATGGTGTTCAGATCGAACCTTCCATGGCCGCTTCACTTTGAAGGCTCTGGAGATCTCGCGACAGCGTCGCGGCCGCCAGGGTGCGTCCCGCGAGCTTGTAGGTGACCGTGCAGTCCTTCGCCTCCAGACTTCCGTCGATGTCGACGGCGTCCCATTCTTCCGCGTGACCCACATACTTGATGGAGACGCCGTACTGCCGCGTCCAGAAGAAGGGCACGGCATCGAATCGTTCACGGCGGCCGAGGATGTTGCGCGCCGCGACCTGGCCCTGGCGCTCCGCGACCACCCAGTGCTCGATGCGAACCGGCCCGCCGGAATGTGGATCGGGCCAGCGAGCGATATCGCCCGCGGCAAAGATTCCCGGCGCACTCGTTTCGAGATACTCGTCGACCACGATGCCGCGATCCATTTTCAGCCCGGCCTGCTCGGCGAGCGCGAGCGACGGCCGGACGCCCACTCCCAGCACCAGGAAATCGACGTCGAGCGTTGCCCCGCTCGTGAGCACTGCTTTGCGCCCATCGAGGCGAGCCACACTGTCCTCCAGGTGGAAGACCACATCGTGGGCTTCGTGAAGGCGCCGCAGGAACTGTCCGACGTCAGGCCCCAGCACCCGCTCGAGCGGTTGTCGTTCACGCGACACGACGTGCACGCCAAGGCCCCGTGCGCGCAGTGAGGCGGCGACTTCCAGGCCGATGAAACTCGAGCCCACGACCACCACCTGTTTCGCGGACGAGGCTCTCTCGGCGAGCGCGCGGCTGTCTGCGTAGGTGCGAAGGTAGTGGAGCTGAGAATCCGGCGCGCCTTCGACGGGCAGCTTGACGGGGTCCGCCCCGGTTGCCAGCAGGAGTCGGTCGAAGTCGTACGTCTTGCCGCCGTCGACCTGGATCACCTTGCGCCGTGCGTCGAGTGACGAAACGCGCGAATTCAGGGCGAGCTCGATGCGCTGGTCGCGGTAGTAATCCGGCGATCGCAGCGGAATCCAGTCGTCCGATGCGGTGCCTGCGAGATAGTCCTTGGACAGATTGGGCCGGTCGTACGGGGCCGAGGCATCTGCGCTGATGATCGTCACGGGGCCGTCGTAGCCTTCCCGGCGCAGTGCGTCTGCTGCGCTGAAACCGGCTGCGCCTCCTCCGACGATCACTACCGAAGCTGGAAGCTTCTGCGCATTCGTCGAAACGGGCACCTGTCTTCGAGCGGGCGCTGGCAATCTTTCGCGGACGAATAGATTTTCGCCGACGCGCTCCACGCGCCAGCAGGGAATTGCGTCGAACGCCGGTGCGCGCAGCGCCTCTCCGGTCCGAAGGCTGAAGCAAGCATGGTGCAGCGGGCAGCGCAATTCATCGCCAACCAGGAGCCCCTTGACCAGAGGCCCGCCGTAGTGAGTGCACTTGGCTCCTACCGCAAAGAAGTCATCACCGCGGCGTGCAAGGATTACATTGTCCCCACCAACTTTTCCCTGCTGCATCCCGCCATCAGGAAGACGGTTGACCGGGACTCCATTGCCGAGATCGGGTCTATCAGGGCTTTCCATGTCGCACCTCGTCACCGTGGAGGAGGGCAATCGGCAGTCGGTCGAGCGCACCATTCTGATCCCGGGATCGCGCGCGGCACAATCCTCGGCATGGACTTTTGCGTGTGGCGGGCTGATGCGCACTCTTTCCGGAGGTCCCGTTTCCGGCCCGCATACATCCTGAGGGCGATAACTGGGCACTGAGGGCGATAACTGGGCACTGAGGGCGATAACTGGGCAAAGCGCGCAGATTCGCGTACTTCATTTGACCGGCCGCGAGCGTAACGTGTCGGGACCAAGGAGGGGTCCCCGATGCATACGCGGCAGCTCTCGATCGTTCTTTTCGCGGCGCTCATCGTCTCGATGGCTGGGAGCGTCGCTGCCTCCGGCGCCCACGTTTACGCGGGTGGCGGATATGAACTGCGGCACAAGCTCAAGCCCTACGCCGAGTTTCTGGCCGATGTGGCCGATCGTCCACGGCGCGTCATCTATACCCCGTACCCGGTCTCGGCCCAGGAGGGGCTCGTACGCGGTTTCGTGCACGTCAGCGACGGCACTTCGGTGCTGTCGCGCACGGACCTCGTCGTGGACGCGAGCCTGCCGATCGTCATTCGCAGGGCGTACCACTCTGCGCGTACTCGCTCCGGCGATTTCGGGGTGGGAGGTTGGCATCTGACCATCGCCGAGCGGATCGATCGGCGCGCGGACGGCAGTCTCGACTACACGTACGGCAATGGCACGACCCTGGCACTCGACCCGCGTGGGCGCATGCGCTCGCCGCTGCAGGCGTATCTTTCGGATGTCGCCGAAGTTCATCCGCTGAACGGCACGACCATCGAGGTACGCACGCGCACCGGTCTGCTGAAGCGATTTCGCCGGGCGAGCGACCGGTATCGACTGATCGGTGTCGCCGATACGTACGGCAACGCGCTCGCGCTGAGCTATGCGCCGAACGGCGCCCTGTCGCATATCTCCGCCTCGTCCGGGGCGTGGGTCGATCTGCGGCGTGATGACCTGGGCCGCATCCGCAGAGCGGTGGATTCCAATGGCCGAAGCGTCGGTTACGCGTACGACGCCGCAGGGCGGCTGAGTGTCGTCACCGATCCGGGCAAGTTCGAATGGGTGTACGGCTATGACGCCGCGCATCGCCTGGTAACGACGGCGACGCCGAATGGAGTTACCGATACCGAATTCGAATTCGACGAGGCCGGGCGCGTCCGCGCGTCGCGCGCCAACGGCGCCCGGCACGGCTTCAGCTACGAAGGTTCGAGAACGGTCGTCACGGATTCGCGAGGCCTGGCGACGACATTCTCGGCAGCACCGTCAGGTCTCACCGTCGCCGTTGCCAATTCTCTGGGGACGACTACCTCGACGGCGCTCGACGCTTCGGGACGGCCGCGTGCACTGTTGCGCAACGGCACCCTGGTGGCAGAGTTTGCCGCCGGTTCCGCGGACGGTCAGCCCGCGTACCAGGCCAGCTTCTCGAATCCAGGCGGCGCGAATGCATATCGAATTCGCTACGACGCGCTCGGCCGTGTGGTCTCGGTGTCCTCGGAGACGGACGGGCTTCTTTACGAGGTGATCCAGTACGGGCCCGGCTTGATTGCCGAACGTGTCGTCTACGCGGACCAGAGCGAGGAGACTGCCCAGTTCGATGCGCGTGGCGAACTGCGTCGCCTCGGCAACCGCGACGGCGGTGCACTGACGTTCGAGCGCAGCGGCAGGATCTGGCGCATCCAGAACGAGGCGGATCGGAAGATCGAGCTGCGGTTCAACGCGTTTGGCCGGATCGCAAGTGCCAGGACACCGGACGGCCGCACGCTCGAGTTCGGCTACAACGACCTCGGGCTGCGCGAAACGACACGAGCTTCCTACGGAACCCTGGTGCGCTACCAGTACGATGCATCGGGGAGCCTGTTTCATTCGCAGGTCAGCGACCATGCCGTTGCGAATCCGGCCTACACGTACGTGCTGGGCGCCGACCAGCGCGTCGATGCCGTAGCCGGTTCGGATGGGACGCGGACGGAATTCAGGTATGACGAGAAGGGCGGGCTCGAGGAAGTGCGCGCTCAGCAGGCGAGCGAGCTGAAGTTCGAGTACGACGAGCTGTCGCGGCTGAAGCGTGTCCAATACGAAGACGAAGCGCCGCTCCAGTACGAATACGCGCAGGGCGAACCGGACATCGTCAGCCAGCTCACGGTGCGCGCCTTGCCCGTGTTCAACCAGCAGAAGGAGATCAGCGATTTCGGACCGCGTTTCGACATCGTGCTGACGCGCGTGCGTCCGGCCGCACTCGGCCTTCTTACTTTCGACGAAGCGGCCAATGAGCTCACGATAGCCGCCGACCCCACGACCTGGCGTCCGACCGCCTTCCTCACGCGATCGATCTCGGCACTCAAGATCGAAGCGCTCATGGGCGAGGATCCGCGCGGCATTCCCACATTCGTGATGCCGTCGAACCGGCTGTTCGTACCCGCGGAGTACTGGTCGGTGAACTGTTGCATGTGTTTCTGCCCGGACCCGACTTATACATGCTATCTGCAGTAGATCATTCTTACCGACGCGACGCACGGAGGAGAAAGTCATGATCAAGGAACTGATCATCGCCCAACAGTACTGCTGGACGTGCGTCCCACCGCCGTCGCTGCCGCCACCGCCCCCACCACCGCCGGCCTGCCGAACCGCAAGCCAGGTCTCGAATCCATCGGCCTGCCGGCAAAACGGAGCGGCTTACATCGTCGATGGTTGCAGCATTCCGCAGCAGATCGCCAACGCCGTTGCCGATGGAAATCGCAACAACCCGGTACGCGGCACCGTGAACTTCGGCAGTACGGCCTTTGGGATCGATCAAGGAACGATCCCTGCATATTTGGTGGCGAGGATCTCCCTGCTGCCGTGCAATCAACACGACCGGTGTTACAAGACCTGCGGAATGACACAATCGATCTGCGACCAGGGCCTTCGGGCAGGTCTGGACGGCGTCTGCGCACGCGCCTATCCGAACGTGATGGACTGCCCGAACTTCATGCCGCCGCTGAACGATCCGCTGCGGTGCGCGACGTACGCCCTGGAGGCGGCCAAGTGCGCCGGCACAGCGATCCTCATGGAGGGTTCTGTGGCGCTGGCGGGTGCACCGGCCTTCTGGTCGAATCAGGACCGACACTGTGATTGTTGCAATGTTCAATAGTCTTCGAGCGGCGGCGCGACTGGCGGCTGTCCTGGTCGTTGCAGGCGTCTGCGCCGACGCAGCGGCGCAAAGTCTGGATCGGCCGGCATTCGAGCACGCCACCTCGAATGGCCACCTGCAACTGCACGCGATAGCTCTCTCGCCCGGAGACGGCCGACCTCATCTGCTGGTTTCGACCGGTGCTGAGCGCTTCAGCAGTGGGCCCAGGCTTCTCCAGGTCATGCGCTCGCGGCCTGATGCCTCGGCTGCTGAAATGAAAGACCTGATCGAAGTGCCGAGGATGGGCCCGTTGACTGCGTTCGCGGCCACCGATCACCTGTATGCGATCGCGTTCAGTACGGCGGGCGGCCTGCAACTGAAGCTGTATGACCACGACGCGCGACTGGTTGCAGAACTGGCTGAGCCGTTGCCGGATCATGCGCCCATCGCCCTGTTCCCCGTTGCGCAAGGGTTCATCCTGGTGAGCAATCGGGGTTACGTTCTCGTTCAACCCGACGGAACCGTACAGGCACGCGAAGACGTACCGAGGTCTGCTTTCATCGCGGCGGCGTTGCTGACCGAAGATGTCGAATGCGGCCTCATATCCGTGTTCGTCGACTACGAGTCTGCACAGTGGAGCATTCAGCAACGCTGCGTGGACCTCGAAGGCTTCAAGCTGAAAGACACCATCAAAGGTGTCGACGGCGTCGAACGCGGTCAGCTCTTTTCGCTCGCGCTCGATTCCGTAGATCCGCAACGGATCCTGCTCGCAGCGCCCGATGCAACACAGGCGCGAACATGGGTGCTCTCGACCTGCCAGTTCAGCGACCCGGCGGGCTGCAAGGCGGTACGGCTCCAAAGCGTTCCGCACCACGTCGGGATGCTCATCAAGGGACTACCGCTGCTGCCACTGGATCGCCGCTCGGTCGGCGTACTGTCGGCAACCGAAGACTGGCGCAATGCATGGACTGGCCGGTTCTCCAGGCGCGGAGGGCCGCCGCAATCGGTCAGGCAGCTGCCAGTCCCGCTCGTGCGCGAAAACGGGTACTCCCTGATCGAGAGTCTCGCCGCTGTGCGCTCAGGCGCTGACGTCTGGATCGGCTACGCCTACTGGGCAGTCAATGGAAACTGGACGGCCGCGAGCAAGCCGACGGAGCAGCGCAGCGTCATCGCCGTGAAGAAATTGACGCCCGGAGAACTGTTCGGAGTCCGCCGCTAGCCTCCCAGCCATCGTCGGTCGTCGTCAAACACACGCCGCTCGTCCCGCGGCCGTAGCGGCGCGGCACGGATTCGTGCGAAATCCGATTTGACGGACGCCGCGCACCGGAAGATATTCGCGGCCTACGCGTTCCCAATTCGGACGAGGTTCTCGTGCTGCGACAAACCTGTGCCTTCATCGGTTCACTCCTCTTCATTCCCCTGATCGCCGGCTCCGCGGAGCCGCAGAAGGCCGCCGATTCTACCGGCGCATCGGGCCCTTCCGGCGCCAGGATCGGGGCGTGGGGCATCGATCTGGCCGGTGCCGACGGGGCGGTCAAGCCGGGAGCCGATTTCTACAAGCACGCGAACGGGCAATGGATGGCGACCACCTCCATTCCCGCGGACCGTACCGCGTGGGGCACGGCGTGGGTCCTCGGTGCCGAGGCCGAGCGCGATGTGCGCGCGATCATCGAGTCCCTGAAACCGGATGCGCCGAGCGGCAGCGCCGCGCAGAAGGTCGGTGACTTCTACCGTGCCTACCTCGACGTCGAGGCCATCGAGCGTGCGGGCCTTGCGCCGGCGCGCGCGGGGCTCGATGCGATCGCTGCGGCGCGCACGCACGAGGATGTCGCGCGCCTCCTGGGTCGGCCCGATCTCGGGCTCAACTCTCCGATCAACCCCTATGTTTCGATCGACGAGAAGAACCCGGACCGCTACATCGTCGTCGTCACGCAAGGCGGACTGGGCCTTCCGGACCGCGAGTACTACCTGAAGGATGAAGAGCCGTACAAGGAGATCCGCGCCAAATACGTCACTCACATCGGGCGGCTGCTGGCGCTGGCGGGGCAGCAGGGCTCGGCGAAGCAGGCGAAGGCCGTACTGGCGGCGGAAACCGCCATCGCCAAGCTGCACTGGCCCATCGAGAAACGCCGGGAACGGGATCTCACCTACAACCTGCGCACGCGCGATCAGCTGCAGGACATGTCGAAGGATTTCCCCTGGACGGCAATGCTCACTGCCGCCGGGCTGCAGAACGAGCGCGAGTTCGTGGTTTCCGAGCTCGATGCCATCGATGCGCTCGGCGATGCCTTCACCCAGACGCCGGTCAGCACCTGGCGCAGCTACATGGCCTATAACTACCTCGTCGGTGTCGGCGCCAACCTCCCGAAGGCCGTCGACGACGAGCGCTTCGATTTCTACGGCCGCACGCTCAACGGCCAGCCCCAGCAGCGCGATCGGTGGAAGCGCGCCGTGGCGGCCGTGGACGATTCGCTCGGCGAGGCCGTAGGCCAGTTGTATGTCGAGCGGCATTTCCCGCCCGAATCCAAGGCGCAGATGCTGGAGCTGGTGGAGAACCTGCGGCGCGCCTACGCGCAACGCATTCGCGGGCTGCCCTGGATGTCGGAGGACACCAAGAAGGTCGCGCTCGAGAAACTGCAGACGTTTCGTCCGAAGATCGGCTATCCCGACAAGTGGCGTGACTATTCCGCGCTCGACGTTCGCGCAGGCGATGCCTTCGGCAACGCCACGCGCGCGCGCGCCTTCGAATGGCAGCGCCAGGTGAACCGGCTCGGCAAGCCCACCGATCGCGACGAATGGGAGATGACGCCGCAGACGGTGAACGCCTACTACAACCCGACCTTCAACGAGATCGTGTTTCCGGCCGCCATCCTGCAGCCGCCGTACTTCGATCCGAACGCGGATCCGGCGGTGAACTACGGCGCGATCGGCGGTGTGATCGGCCATGAGATGGGCCACGGTTTCGACGATCAGGGCGCGAAGTCCGATGCGCGTGGCGTGCTGCGAACCTGGTGGGTCGCGTCCGACGAAGCGGCCTTCAAGAAGCTCACCGACAAGCTGGCGGCGCAGTACGACGGCTACGAGGCGCTGCCGGGTTTGAAACTCAACGGCCGGCTGACCCTCGGCGAGAACATCGGCGATGTCGGCGGCCTGACCGTCGCCTACGAGGCGTACAAACTCTCGCTCGACGGCCGCCAGGCGCCGGTGCTCGATGGCCTCAGCGGCGATCAGCGCTTCTTCCTGTCCTGGGCGCAGGGCTGGCGCACGATGATGCGCGATGCCCGCCTGCGCAACCAGGTGATGAGCGATCCGCACAGCCCGGCGCCGTTCCGCGTGAACGGCGTGGTGCGCAATATGGATGCCTGGTACACGGCGTTCGACGTGAAGGCCGGCGATGCGCTGTATCTGGCGCCTGAAGAGCGCGTGCGGATCTGGTAGGGCAGTAGCCTCGCCACGTGCGGGCCCCGGGCGGACGGACGCCACCGGGGCTCGCGGCATTGCAGCGTCGGCACTGACTCCATTCGTCCCGGAATGAGTCGTGGCAACGCCCGAAAGTCAAGCAAAGAATATTTTCAATCGCGTGAGAATCGCGCCCCACCTTTTTCGCTTTTCCTCTTAAGGCGAGCGGATTTCTTGCCAGAGCACATCGCGCCAGGGATGACCTCGCCACCAATGTCGAATTGGAACGGGGAGATAATTCATGCGTCGCTGCCGCTATCTTGGTCTAAGCGCTTTTGCTTTCGATTTCGCCTTGGACCTGCCTGCTGGCGATAGTCCTCTTCGCACCGACCGCTCGAGCCCAGACGGTGCCGAGCATCTGCCCTCGCGATCAGCCTCGTCTTGTGGTTCCTTGTTTTTCGCTATGAACCACGTCTGCTCACTTATTGACTATCCCCTTCAGGGGATATAGTGTGCCTATCCCGCATGGGAGATACGGCCTTGGACTACGTCGCTCGAACGCCTGAACAGCTTGCCCGCATCCTGAAAAGTACCCGCACACAGCGCAAAATGACCCAGCGCGACGTGGCCTCCAGAGTGGGGATCAAACAGAGCACCGTTTCAGTGATTGAGGCCGATGCCTCGCGCGCTAGAGTCGAAACCCTATACAAACTCCTCTCCGCGCTGGGGCTCGAGCTGAGCATCCGCGAACGTGGAAGCGCCATGGCTTCCCGGCGCACATCAGCCAGGGAGTGGTGAGACGTGGCTCGCCCCGCGCTGAGGAGGGCGCTCGCCGTATGGATGAATGGAGAGCGCGTGGGAACATGGGCGCTGCCTGCGAACGGCCCCGAGACGTTCACCTATTCCTCCGACTGGCTCAATTCCGATAGCGCCCGACCGATTTCCCTGTCATTGCCCCTCGGCCCGCGCGGAACGAGCTTCCGCGGTCCTGTTGTCACCTCGTTCTTCGACAATTTGCTGCCTGAGAGCAGCCAGGTCCGTACGCGCATTCAAACCCGATTTGGTGCGCGCTCTGCTCGTCCATTCGATTTGTTGGCGGAGATCGGGCGAGACTGCGTCGGCGCAGTCCAGCTGCTGCCGGACGGCGAGCCGCCGGGGACAGTGAAGAAGATTGCGGGTACTCGCCTTACCGATGCGGGGGTGGAACGATTGTTGGTCGCATCGCTTAGTGCCAAACCCACGTTTGGAGGTGGTGAGGACGGCGACTTCCGCGTCTCCCTGGCCGGCATGCAAGAAAAGACCGCGCTGCTGCGCCACCGAAACAAGTGGTGGCGCCCCTCGGGCGCCACGCCAAGCACCCACATTCTCAAACTTCCAATAGGAAGGGTGCCTCAGGGCATCGATCTGAGTACGTCCGTGGAGAACGAGTGGTTGTGCGCGAGAATTCTGCGCGCCTACGGCATTGAGGTCGCCTCCAGCGCAATGGACAAATTTGGTGACTACCGAGTGTTGGTCGTAGAGCGCTTCGATCGACGCCTGGCGTCCGACAGGTCGTGGATCGTTCGCCTTCCACAGGAGGATATGTGCCAGGCAACAGGCACACCGGCGGTGAACAAATATCAGGCGGACGGTGGGCCGGGGATTCTGGCGATCATGCGGCTCCTGCTGGGATCCACGCAGCCTGATGTGGATCGGCGGAATTTCTTCCGCGCCCAACTTGTTTTCTGGTTGCTGTGCGCCATCGATGGGCACGCGAAGAACTTCAGCCTATATCTGGACGCCGGTGGGGCGTACCGGTTGACTCCACTCTATGACGTACTGTCGGCTTACCCGGTGCTCGGCAAGGCTCGCGGCAAACTGTCACCGGACAAAGTGAAGATGGCCATGGCAGTCGAGGGTCGCCGAAGACACTACGGCTGGCAACTGATGCAGCGCAGGCATTGGGAAGAGACGGCTCGCCGGTGTGGCCTCGCCAAAGAATTTCCCGCACTCATCGCGGAACTGATTGAGCAGACACCGGAGGTTGCAAAGCAGGTGAGTGCGGCAATTCCCGCGGACTTTCCCGACCGGGTTGCTACACCGATTCTCAGCGGCATACAGCGTGTCTCGAAGACGCTGCGTTCCTAGAAGGCAACACGGCCGGCGGCTATTTCGGGTGTGCGAGGATTGGATCGAGCCAATCCAGCATCGCCCGCCAGTGCGGGGCGCCTTGACTCTCACGAAACCATCCGAAGTGACCCAGGCGCTCCGCGGCGGGCACCGTTACCGCAGTGACGGCTGACCGGCGGAACCAACCCCGGAATGCGTCGACCGATCGCGGCGGCGCGAAAGTATCGTCGGCCATGCCGATGCTGAGCAGGGGCGCGCGGATCGACTCGTAGTGTTGTTCCTTCGCGCCCCACTCCAGATTGCGTACGTACTCCGGATGCCGCCCGCACGCGGCCCACTGCAGTGCGACGTTACGTGGCAGGTTTTCTCCCATTCCGAACATGCTCGCCGGAAAGAACCCGAGCGTCGGTGTCAGCGACGGGATGAAGATGTGCCAGAGCGACCACAGGCCCGCTCGGCCGGCGCCATCCCAATGCCGCCAGTAGCCGCTCTGCGCGGCAACACCGATCAGCGCCGCGGCTTCGCGACTTACCCGATCGAGGCCGAAGATCTGGCCGCCGACGCTGTGCCCCAGCAGCACCAGCGGCAATTCGGGATACTCACGGCGCGCGGCGGCAACCGCGGCGGGGTAGTCCAGCTGCGCCCAGTCGAGCAGGCTCCCCTCGAATCCACCCAGCGAAGCGGGGGCCGAACCCGAGATGCCGCGATAGTCGTAGCGCAGGGACGCGATCCCCTGTTGCGCCATGAAGCGCGCGAATGGCGCGTAGATCCTGTGTGGCACGCCCATCGCGGAATTGATCACTAGGACGGCACGCGCCCGTGCCGGCGGGCGCTTCATCGCGGCGGCGAGAGGAAAACGATCCGCCGCGAGGATCGTCAGCGACTCCTCGTTATCGAGCCGCGCGCCGCCATTGGGCAGCGTAGCGCCGCTAGTTAGAGCCAACGACGCCGCTCAGGCCAGCTTGTGCCGCGAGAAGGGCAGTGACCGCACGCGCCGGCCGTTCGCCTTGAAGATCGCGTTGGCGATCGCCGGCGCGACCAGCGCCACCGCGGGCTCACCCATGCCGCCGGGTGGTTCGGTGCTCTCGATGATGTACGTGTCGATGCGCGGCACCTCGTTCGCACGCATCAGCCGGTAGCTGTCGAAGTTCGTCTGCTGTACGCGCCCGCCGTACACGTTGATCTCGCCCCACAGGGCCGATGACAGCGCGAAGATCACCGAGCTCTCCACCTGCGCGGTGACGATCGACGGGTTGATCGTCTGGCCGCAGTCGACTGCGCAGACGATGCGATGCACCTGCAGCTTGCCGCCTTCGAGCGAGATCTCGGCAACCTGCGCCATGTACGAACCGTAACCCTCCATCAGCGCCACACCCTGGTAATGGCCTTTCGGCGCATTGCCGTAAGCCGCTTCCTGCGTCGCGCGCTCGAGCACGGTGCGGTAGCGCGGCTGTTTCTCCAGCAGTGCCATGCGGAATTGGACAGGATCCTTGCGCGCCGCGGCCGCCAGTTCGTCCATGAAGCTCTCTCCGGAGAAGCAATTGAGTGCATGGCTGACCGAGCGCATGTAGCCGACGTTGATACCGATTTCATGGCGCACCCAGTCGACCAGCACGTTCGGCACGTCGTAGGGATAGTTTGCCGCCGCTTCGACCGAGAACGGGTCGGGCGTGCCTTCGGGCACGGCAGCGGGGAGCCAGCGCAACGTGATCGACGGTGCGGTCAGGTGATGTTTCCACGCCGTGAGCTTGCCGTCCTTGTCGAACGCTCCGGTGCACACGTTGTACGCAGGGGGGCGGTAAACGTCGTGGGTGGTGTCGTCCTCGCGCGTCCACAGGAGTTTCACCGGCTTGCCGACGGCCTTGGAGCTCTCTACGGCAGCAGGTATGAAATCCACGTCGAGGCGTCGCCCGAAGCCGCCGCCGAGAAACGTCGTGTGAATCCTGACTTTCTCGGGCGGCAGGCCGGACGCCTTGGTGGCGGCGTTGAGCGCGAATCCCTGCACCTGGGTCGGCGCGTAGACATCGCAGCCGTCCGCCTTCACGTCCGCCGTGCACGTCTGCGGTTCGAGTGTGGCGTGCGCGAGCAGCGGCAATTCGTAAGCCGCCGTGAACACTCGCCGGGAGGACTTCAGTGCCGCTTCGGCATCGCCTTCGCTGCGTGCGACGATGCCCTTCTGCGCCGAGGCCTGCTTCAGTCCGCGCAGGATCATCGCGTCGTTGAGTGCGGCATTTGGACCCGGGTCCCATTCGACGCTGAGCGCATCGCGCGCCTGGTGCGCCTGCCACCACGTATCGGCGACCACCGAGACGCCCGATGAGGTTTGCACCACATCGCGCACACCAGGCATCGCCTTGGCCTTCTCGGCATCGAAACTCTTGACCTTGCCGCCGAGCACCGGTGACTGCGCGAGTGACGCGTAGAGCATCCCCGGGAGCCTCACGTCGATGCCAAACTGCGTCGAGCCATCGGTCTTCGCCGGCGTGTCCAGGCGTATCCGCGACTTGCCGATGAGCTGGTATTGACCCGGCTCCTTGAGCTTCACATCCTGTGGCACGGGGAGCTTGGCCGCTTCCTCCGCGAGCGCACCGAACGTCAGCCGCTTCTTGCCGTCCGCGGAAACGACCGCACCGTCCTCGACACGCAGGTTCTTCGCATCCGCGTCCCATTCCTTGGCCGCTGCGGCGACCAGCATGGTGCGTGCTTGCGCGCCGGCGGTGCGCAGCTTCGGCCACGCATCGCGCACGCTCGTGCTGCCTCCCGTCACCTGCCCGCCGAGGAGCTTGTTGATGTACGCATCGCCGGGCGGCGCGAATTCGATCTTGATGCGCTCGACATCGGCGCCGAGCTCTTCCGCCAGGATCATCGGCAGGGCGGTGTATACCCCCTGGCCCATCTCCGACTTGTCGCAGTAGAAGGTGATCGTGTCGTCCGATGCGATCTTCAGGAACGCATTCGGTGCGAAGGGTTGCGCCGCCGCGCCGGGCTTCTTCGAGCAGGCCGGCAGGTGGATCGCGATGACGAGTCCACCGGCTCCGAGCGCCGCCGACTTGAGGAAGGTGCGCCGCGACAGTTCGGTGGCGGAGAGTTCGTGTTTCATGTGTCGTTCCTCGCCCGAAGAAGACAACGACGCCGCGTCAGCCGTCTGATTTGATCTGCGCCGCCCGATGGATTGCCGCGCGGATGCGCTGGTAGGTGCCGCAGCGGCAGATGTTCCCGGACATCGCCGCGTTGATGTCCTCGTCGGTGGGCTTGGGATTCTGCGCGAGGAGGGCGACCGCCGACATGATCTGGCCGGACTGGCAGTAGCCGCACTGGGGCACGTCGAGCTCGATCCACGCCTTCTGCACCGGATGGCTGCGATCCGCGGACAGACCTTCGATGGTAGTGACTTTCTGCGCGCCGACGGCGCTCACGGGAGTGACGCACGAGCGGGTTGGCTGACCGTCCAGATGCACGGTGCATGCGCCGCATAACGCCATGCCGCAGCCGTACTTGGTGCCGGTGAGTCCGAGCGAATCGCGCAGCACCCACAGGAGTGGCGTTTGCGGGTCCGCGTCGGTTTCCAGGTCCTTGCCGTTGACGTTGAGCTTCAACATGCAGTCCTCCCTCATCACGCGGGTGGCGTCGGATGCGCGGAAGTATACGCGCGAGGATCGTGGGCCGGTCCATTCGTACCGGCGGCTGCGCGTGGCCGGCGCGCTGGCGAAGGCAGATATCGGTATATATATAGAGTGTACAGTCGCCCCTGCTTCGCCGCGCTTGCCTTCCCGTAAGCAATAGTTTACCGTAAGTAATTACTTACGATACTGCACTGGCCGCACTGGCCGATCCAACCCGGCGGGACGTGTTCGAGCGCTTGCGCTCCGGTCCGCGCGCCGTCGGTGAGATCGCCGTGGACATGCCGGTGAGCCGGCCGGCGGTATCGCAGCACCTCAAGGTACTGAAGGAGGCGGGCCTCGTCGCCGATCGCGCCGAAGGGGCGCGCCGCGTGTACTACATCGATCCGCACGGCCTCGGTGCGCTGCGCAAGTGGCTCGACCAGTTCTGGGACGAGGCCCTGAGCGCATTCCAGGCGGAAGCCGAGAATTCGGGCGGGCCGGCGCCCCCCGCGAGCAACCCCGGTCCGAAGGTCAAGGGGCAACAAGATGAATCGCACCGTCAAGGTCGCGCCGGTTCGCAAAAGCGTGGGCGTAAACGCGCCCCCCGAGCGCGCTTTTGAAGTGTTCACGGCATGCGCCGAGTGAAATCGACGCGAATCTTCTTGGGAGCGCTCACATGATCAACCTGCACGTTTTTCCGGCGTCGCCGCGTTCCTTCAAGGTCATGGCGGTGGCTGAGCACCTGGGCCTGGACTACAAGATCTGCTTAGTCGACCTCACCAAAGGCGATCAGGAGCGGCCTGAGTTCGTCGCGCTGAATCCCAACGGGCGCGTGCCGGTGATGGATGACGACGGTTTCGTATTGTGGGAGGCCAACGCGATCATGCAGTACCTGGCCACGAAGAAACCCGCGAGCGGCTTGTTGCCGACCGACGAGCGCCGGCGCGCAGACGTGACGCGCTGGCAATGCTGGGATCTCGCGCACTGGGATCCGGCCTGCGCGACGTTGATCTTCGAGCGATTGGTGAAGAAGCTGCTGGCGCTTGGCCCGGAGGATCCCAGCGAGATCGCCAAGGGTGAGGAGAAATTCCACCGCTGCGCCGAGGTGCTCAACGGCCACTTGAAGGGGCGAAAATACGTCGCTGTCGACGCGCTGACCGTTGCGGATTTCTCGATCGGCGCTTCCTTGAACGTCGCGGAGCCCGCCGGGATCCCGCTCGACAAGTACCCTGAGATCCGCCGCTGGCATGCCAATCTGTCGGAATTGCCGGCCTGGCGCAAATCGCAGGCAGTGCCGGGCTGAACTGACGCCGAGCGTCGGCGCGCGCCGCGAGAATGCATCGCGTGCGCGCGCTGTTGCCGGAGTGCCGATCACCGCATACTCCCCTGCCGAGGTGAGGACGAACTGCCCCACCTGACGAGCGACCTGCTGCGCCGGCGGGCCGAAATTTGCCTTGGCGACACGCCCCCGGGCCGCGCGTAGAGTCCGGCCTCCCAAAGAACTCAAGGGAGCGACCATGCGTGTCAAGACACCCAGGCTCCAGATGATTCTGACGGTTCTGCTCGGCGCGTCCGCGCTGCCCGCCACGCTGCTGGCCGCAGTCGAAGAGATCCCGATTTCCACCAGGTCCAGCGAGGCGCGCGCAGACTTCGTCGCCGCGCAGGCCGCCCTGGATCGCGGCGATGCGGCGCCCGCGAACGCGCTGCTGCGCGAGGCGGTCGCGAAGGATCCTGACTTTGCCTACGCCTGGCTCAACCTCGGCGTGGCATCGTTCTCGCCGGAGGAATTCGCCGACAGCATCAAGCACGCCGCCGCGGCCGCGGAGCGCGCCAGCGAAGGGGAGAAACTGCTGATCCAAGTCAACCAGCGTTTTCTCGACGGCAACTTCACCTCGCAGCTCGCCACCGCGCGGCAACTCGCCGAGAAGTACCCGCGTAGTCCGCGCGCCCTGGTGAACCTCGCCGGCGCGCAGATCGGGCAGAATCAGTTCGCCGAGGCGCGCGACTCCCTGCGTCGCGCCATGCAGCTCGATCCGTCCTTCGTGCCCGCGCCCCTGGCTCTGGCGACTTCGTACATGTTCAACGAGCCCCGGGACATGGCCCAGGCCGAAAAATACTTCCGGCAGACGATCGCGCTCGCGCCGGGCGAGGACAACTACTACTGGCTGCTGGGCGATGTGTATCGCGCCAGCAACCGCCTGCAGGAGGCGCGCGACTACTATCGGCGCGCGACGCTCCTCGATCCCAACGACGCGACCTCGCCGCTGAAGCTCGGGCACGTGAATTCATTCCTCGGGCATTACGACGAGGCGCGCGCCGACTACGATCGCGGTCTCGCCAATGCGCCGCTCGCCAACAGGCCCTTCAACGCAAACTTCAGGATCTTTTCGTGGGTGCACGCCGGCGAGCCGCAGAAGGCCGTGCGGGAGCTCGAAGCACTGGCCGGTCAGATCGACAGCATGGGCTTGCCTGCGGACCAGCGCTCGGGTGCGAAGGCGTTCACGTTGACGAATGCGGTCACCATCGCCCTGCATCACAACCTGCACGAGGACGCGGCGCGTGAGCTGAATCAGCTGGCCGAAGTGCTGCGCGCCAATGCTCGCGCCGTGGGGACCGAGGAATTCTCTCGGATCCAGGAAGCGAACATCGCCTACCTGGAGGGTCAGCTCGCAGCACGGCGCGGGAACCATGCCGAAGCGCTGCGCCTGGCGAAGAAGAACGCCGAGCTGGTCGAGCCGCAGGGAAATCCGCGCAAGATGGAGAACTACCACGACCTCATGGGGCTCATCAGCCTCCTGCAGCGCAAGTACCCGCAGGCGGTCGAGCAGTATCGGCAGGCCGACGTGGTGAACAACATCTACGTGAAGTACCACCTGGCGCTGGCGCTCGAGGGAGCGAAGCAGCGTGAGGAAGCGCGCCGGCTGTTCAAGGACGTTGGCGAGTGGAATTTCAACTCGGTGCAGTTCGCGCTGGTGCGCAAGGATGCACTCGCCCGCGCCGGCTGACCGGAGAAAGCAAAAGGGAACAGTCCCCATAAAAAAGGGGACTGTCCCCTTTTTGGAGTTACGCGGCCACGACGGCCTTCGACTTCGCGACGTGCGTCGCGATGAGGTCCATCAGCGGCGGCGAGAGGCAGTCGTACGGCTCGAGCTTGAGCTCGCGCAGCCGCGCGCGTATCGCGCCCATCTGGTCGGGCTTGGCCCCCGACTCGATGATCGAAGAAACGAACGCCGCGAATTCCGGCGCCGCCCAGCCCTTGTCCTTCGACAACTCGACGTGCACGAAGTCGAACCCGTAGAACGGGTGCGACTTGTTCTCGATGCGGCCGTACATGTGCACGCCGCAGCCGACGCAGGCATGCCGCTGGATCGCGGCCGACTCGTCCACCACCCTGAGCTTGTGCGCATTGTTCGTGACACTGAGCTTGTCGCGACCCACGACCGCGACCACCGAGAACAGCGCGCCCTGTGGCTTCCAGCACTTGGTGCAGCCGCAGGCATGGTTGAACGCCACATTCCCCTGGATGCTCACGGTGACGGGATTCTGCGAACACTTGCAGCTGAGCGTCCCGCCCTCGAACTTGTCGGAGCCCGGCGTGACCCCGTTATCCACCGACGGATGTATTGAAATCGCCATAGCAGTTGCTCCTATCTTGTTCGGAAATAGAGCAAAACACCCCTTGGCCGGGAGCAGCGGCAAGCCGCGGGCCGGCGTGCACATCGATTGTGTGGGTCTAGGGTACGACCCGGTGGCGTGCCGAGTCCATCGAAGCGGGGCCGGCCTGCGAACAGCAGGCCGGCAAGTACAATGAAGAGACGCCTTCCAGTCCCGGCCGGAAAAAGTTACCGGTAGCAGAGGGCGGGAGTCTCTCACATGACCAGCCAATCCCTGCCTTTCTCCGCGGCGTGCGAGCGCAACAAGGATCCGATCCTGAGCGTATTGTGCACCGCCTTTGCCGGCGTGACCGGGGTGCTGGAGGTCGGCAGCGGCACGGGACAACACGCCGTGCACTTCGCCCGCCGCCTGCCGCATGTCACCTGGCAGCCCACCGATCGCCCCGAGTGGCTCGCCGGCCTGCGCGCGCGCGTGGCCGTGGAAGGGACGGAGAATCTGCTCACCCCGCTCGAGCTCGACGTGGCGAGCAAGAGTTGGGTGCCGGGCCGCTTCGACGCCGTCTTCACCGCGAACACTTTTCACATCATGTCGTGGGCGCAGGTGCAGGCGTTTTTTCGTGGTCTGAATTGCGTGCTCGTCGAACGTGGCCTGCTGGCGGTCTACGGGCCGTTCAACTACGACGGCGCCTGCACGTCGGAAAGCAACGCGGCCTTCGATGCGCAGCTACGCGAGCGCGATCCGGAGAGCGGGCTGCGCGATCGCGGCAAGGTGGATGAGCTCGCCGCCGCGCAGGGGCTGGACCTGATCGCAGACCACGCGATGCCAGCCAACAATCGCCTGGT